>CAVPUF010000004.1:0-219936 GCA_963708885.1 uncultured Actinomycetota bacterium | reverse complement strand
GTCTCCGTGCGCGTGCGATCGCGAATCAGGCGGCCGACGCCTCCGTGGCGACCACCCGCCGTCCCCGCGCGAAGTAGGCGAGCGGTCCGACGAAGTTGATCGCGATGATCGCGGCCCACTTTCCCTTGCTCCCCACGATCTCGCTCGCCGGCCGTCGGGCCAGGTCGGCCCAGGCCGTCGCCGCCAGCGACAGCTGAACGCAGCCCGCGACGAGGATCGCCCGCTGCTGGCCGCTCGTCAGGTCCGACCACTTCTTCTGTGCCATGACCCCTCCTCAGGGACGGTGGAGCTCTCGGTGCTGGAACGCGGGTGGCAAGACGGATGCAGGATCGACCCTCAACGCAGGATCGCCCGGAAGGCGTCGAGGAGGATCTCGAGCTCCATCTCGCCGACGACGAGCGGGGGAGCGATGCGCACCGTCGAGCCGTGCGTGTCCTTGACGAGGACGCCGTGCTCGAGAAGTCGGTGCGACGCCTCGCGCCCGGTCATGAGGCCCGGGTCGAGGTCGACGCCGGCCCAGAGGCCGCGGCAGCGCACCGCGTCGACGCCGTGCCCGATCAGGTCGCGCAGCCCGTCGTCGAGCAGCGCGCCGAGGTGCCGCGCCCGCTGCTGGAACTCGCCGGTCGAGAGCAGTCCGACGACCGCCTGCCCGACCGCCGCCCCGAGCGGGTTGCCGCCGAAGGTCGACCCGTGGCTGCCGGGCGTGAAGACGCCGAGCACGTCACGGTCCGCGACGACGGCCGACACCGGGACGATGCCGCCGCCGAGCGCCTTGCCGAGGACGTAGATGTCGGGCACGACGCCCTCGACGTCGCAGGCGAAGGTCGTGCCGGTGCGACCGAGCCCCGACTGGATCTCGTCGGCGACCATGAGCACGTTCCGGTCCCGGGTCAGCCGGCGCACGTCGCGCAGCCACCCGTCGGGCGGGAGGATGACGCCGCCCTCGCCCTGGATCGGCTCGAGGAGCACGGCGACGGTCTCGTCGGTGATCGCGGCCTCGACCGCCGCGAGGTCGCCGAAGGGCACCATGTCGAAGCCGGGTGTGTAGGGGCCGTAGTGGTCGTGCGCGAGCGGGTCGTCGGAGAAGCTGACGATCGTCGTCGTGCGGCCGTGGAAGTTGCCGGCCATGACGACGATCCGGGCCCGTCCGTCCGGCACGCCCTTGACCTCGTAGCCCCACCGTCGCGCCGTCTTGATCGCCGTCTCGACGGCCTCGGCGCCGGTGTTCATCGGCAGCACGAGCTCCTTGCCGGCGAGGGTCGCGAGGTCCCGGCAGAAGGGTCCGAGCCGGTCGCTGTGGAAGGCGCGGCTCGTCAGCGTCAGCCGGTCGAGCTGCGACCGGGCCGCGGCGACGAGCGTCGGGTGGAGGTGACCGAAGTTGAGGGCCGAGTAGCCGGCCAGCGCGTCGAGGTAGCGGCGACCGTCGACGTCGGTGACCCAGGCGCCTTCGGCAGACGCGATGACGACGGGTAATGGGCTGTAGTTGTTGGCGATCCAGCTCTGCGCCAAGGAGACGTGCTCGTGCGTGGTCCCGGTTCGTGCCGCCGTGTCGCTCACCCTTCGATCGTGGCACCGGACCGCTTCGGTGGTGGCCGAATGTGACTCGAAACCGGGGTGATCCCGCTCTCGGACCATCGCCGCCACGACGCCCCGGTGGGACACTCGGAGAGGCGGGTCCCGCAGCCAGGACTACCCGTGGTGAGGTGTGTCGGTCACGTCGGTGACCCAGCCGTGGAGATGGCCATGAGCACCACCAGCCCCAGCACCGACACTCACCGTGCAGCCCGGACTCGCGTCGTCATCCTCGGCGCTGCCGGCCGGGACTTCCACGACTTCAACGTCGTCTTCCGCGACGACCCTGCCTCCGAGGTCGTCGCCTTCACCGCGACGCAGATCCCCGACATCGACGGCCGCCGCTATCCGCCCGAGCTCGCGGGATCGCTCTATCCGCAAGGCATTCCGATCGTCGCGGAGTCCGAGCTGCCCGACCTCGTCGAGCGGGAGCACGTCGACGTCGTCGTCTTCGCCTACTCCGACGTGCGGCACGAACAGGTCATGCACCTCGCATCACGCTGCATCGCTGCCGGCGCCGACTTCCGTCTCCACAGCGCGCGGCGCACGATGCTGCGCAGCACGAAGCCCGTGGTGGCCGTGACCGCCGTGCGCACGGGCGTCGGCAAGAGCCAGACGACGCGCTACCTCGCCCGGCTGCTCCTCGACCTCGGCCAGCGCGTCGTCGCGGTCCGGCACCCGATGCCCTACGGCGACCTCGCCGCCCAGGCGTGCCAGCGCTTCGCGACCTACGCCGACCTCGACCGCCACGACTGCACGATCGAGGAGCGTGAGGAGTACGAGCCGCATCTCGACGCGGGCGTCGTCGTCTACGCCGGTGTCGACTACGAGCGGATCCTGCGCGAGGCCGAGCAGGAGGCCGACGTCATCCTCTGGGACGGCGGCAACAACGACCTCCCCTTCTACGTCCCCGACCTCCACGTCGTCCTCGCCGACCCGCTGCGACCCGGCGACGAGGCGGCCTACCACCCGGGCGAGGCCAACGTCCGGATGGCCGACGTCGTCGTCATCGCGAAGTGCGACTCGGCACGCACCGCCGACATCGAGGCGGTCGAGGCATCGGTGCGCGCCCTCAACCCCCGTGCCACGGTGCTGCGCGCCGACAGCCCGGTCACCGTCGACGACCCCGCCGCCGTCCACGGCCGCCGCGTCATGGTCGTCGAGGACGGACCGACCCTGACGCACGGCTCGATGACCTATGGCGCCGGCGTCGTCGGCGCGCGCGCGGCCGGTGCCGCCCTGATCGTCGACCCGACCCCGTATGCCGTGGGGTCCATCGCCGCGACCTACGCGAAGTACCCGAACGCGCGGGGCGTCCTGCCGGCCATGGGCTACGGCGAGGGCCAGGTGCGCGACCTCGAGGCGACGATCCGGTCGGCCGTCGTCGCGGGTGAGTGCGAAGCCGTCGTCAGCGGCACGCCCATCGACCTCACCCGGGTGCTGACGGTGCCCGCACCCCTCGTGCGGGCTCGCTACGAGCTGCGCGAGATCGTGCCCGGTGGCCTCGCGGCCGCGCTCCGGACCGCGCTGCCCCTCGACGTCCAGGACGTCCTCGGCACCCATGCGGACTCCACGTTGGCGGGGAGCGCGTCATGACCACGCCGACCGAACACCTGCCCTCCGACTCTCGCGACCACCGGAGCGGCCACGAGCTCGACCCCCGTGCGCCCGTACCCCAGCGAGGGCGGCGTGCGGGCTACGCCGGGTCGCTCCTGAGAGCCTCGTCATGCTCCTGCTCATCAACGTCTGGCCCGGCTGGGAGGTCGTGCCGTTCCTCACCCCGCGCACCGTCCTCGTCATCGGCGCGATCAACGCCTCGATCATCGCGAGAGCCATCGCCGACCTCGTCAACGTCGTCGTCGACAACCACGACCGCGGCCTTCGGCGACATCATCTCCATCGGCTTCGGCCTCATCGCCCGCGTGCAGATGTGGCAGGTCTTCCCGCTCGACGTCATCGGCACCGGCTGGGAGGTCGTCGCGCGCGTGCTGCTCGCGATCGGCGTCGTCGGCAGCGTCGTCGGGATCGTCGAGGCCATCGTGCGGCTCGTCACGGGCCGCTTCCCGAGGATGTGATCGTCGTGACCGCCACCAGTCCCAACCCCTCCAACCCCTCCAACCCCTCCAACCCCATGGCCCCTCCCGGCACGACGGGTGGGTTCCATCCCGCTGGGCGCCACATCGCGGCCCTCGTCATCGGCTGCCTGCTGATCCTGCCCGGGCTGGGTCTGCTCGTCGGCCGCGCCGGCCTCGCCATCACGTATGCCGTGGGGCGGGACGACGCCGGCTACCTCTCCCTGACGCTCCCTGCCCCTCACGAGCCAGTCGCCGGCCATCACGGCCGAGGACATCGTCGTCGAGACGGGTCCCGACGTGCCCGCCTGGGTGCTCGACCGGCTCGACCTCGACCTCCGGCTCACGGCACGTCCGCTCGCGTCCGGGACCGACGTGTTCCTCGGCGTGGCACCGTCCGGCGACCTCACGGCATACCTCCAGGGCGTCGCCCACGAGCAGGTCGTCGGCATCGCGCGGGCCCGCGACGGGAGCGCGAGCGCCGCTGTGCTGCGGGCGACTCCGGGCGCCTCGACCGTGGCCGCCCCGACGACGCAGACCTTCTGGACCACCTCGGCCACCGGTGCCGCCCAGCAGCAGCTGTCCTGGCGCGTCACCGGGGGCCAGTGGGCCGCCGTCATCATGAACGCCGACGGGAGCGCCGGGGTCGCCGTCGCCGCGACCGTCGGGGTGCGGGCCGGCTTCCTCCTGCCCCTCGCTCTCGTCATGCTCGGGATCGGTCTCGTCCTGACGGGGATCGCCGTGGCCCTGATCGTCCGCGGCGCGAACGGCACGAGGCCGCCCCAGGCCGGCGGCATCGCGCCGCCGGACGGCGGCCTGCCCGCCCCGACCGTCGAGGCGTCTCCCGTCGCCGCACCGGCGTCGCTGCCGACGCACCCCCGAGCCGTGAGTCCGGTCGCGCTCGACGCGCGCCTCGACGAGCCGCTCTCGCGGTGGCTGTGGCTCGTCAAGTGGTTCCTCGCGATACCGCACGTCATCGTGCTCGGCTTCCTGTGGATCGCGTTCTCGGTCGTCAGTGTCTTCGCGTTCTTCGCGATCCTCGTCACCGGGCGCTACCCCCGGGGCTCTTCGACTTCAACCTCGGGGTGCTCCGGTGGACCTGGCGCGTCCTACTACGCCAGCAGCGGCGGCCTCGGCACCGACCGCCACCGTCGTTCAGCCTCGACGACGAGCCCGACTATCCGGCGCGGCTCGACATCGCCTACCGGGGCGGCTCTCGCGGGGTCTCGTCCTCGTCAAGTGGTGGCTGCTCGCGATCCCGCACTACCTCATCGTCGGCCTGTTGGTCGGTGGCGGCTCGTGGGCGTGGGCCTGGGCGAGGGACACCGACGGGAACGGTCGCCTCGACTCCGAGCGGAGCCTCCTCGGACTGCTCGTCCTCGTCGCGGGGCTGTCGCTCCTCTTCGCCGGCCACTACCCGCGAGCGCTCTTCGACCTCGTCGCCGGCCTCAACCGGTGGGTCTACCGCGTCATCGCCTACGCCGCGCTCATGACGGACGTCTACCCGCCGTTCCAGCTCGACCAGGGTGGTGCCGAGGTGCCCAGGGACTGCCGGGACCGCCGCCACCCCCGACGCTCCCGCCGCCGGTGGCCGACGACGCCGTCCGCCCGACCGGCCCCACCCGGGTCGCTCACCGGCTGACCTCGCCGCAGCGCTCCTGCCGCCTCGGTCAGGGGCGGCGCGAGGTCGCGACAGTGCGAGCCCGAGACCCGCGACGGCGACGATCCGACCGATGACGGCCCACAGCGTGTTGCCCGACATCGCGCTGCCGCCGACGTAGCCGAGACCCTGCAGCGTCCACAGCGCTCCGACGAGCAGCACGAGGACGCCGACGACGACGCGGACCGGGCGGGTCATGACCGCACCCGCAGGTAGGTGCTCATGTGCCGACGCTACGTCGCCGGACCCGCCCCGTCACCCCACGCGCGAGCGGCGAACCGAAGCCGTACGCCGTCGCCGACGACCATCGGTCACGCGCTGGCCCGACGCCGATCGACGTGAACGCCCCTGTCGGTGACCGGGCGGGCATAGCCTCCGGAGCATGACAACGCCGTCCCTCGACCGGCGCACCCTCCCTCAAGGGTGTGGCCGCGGCGACCGCCGCCCTCGCCGTCCCCCGCGTCTTCGACCCGGCCGCCGCTGCGGCGCCGGCGAGTCGGGGCATCTCGGCTACGGGGTCGCGAGTGGCGACCCACCGCCGACTCCGTCATGATCTGGACCCGCGCGACGCCACCGGCCCGCCCCGGAGAGCCCGTCGCCACCCCGGGCAGCGGCCTGGGCCGGTCGATCCCGGTGCGCTGGCAGGTCGCCCGCGACCAGCGGCTTCACGCGGATCGCCGCCGACGGCACCGTCATGACCTCGTCCGACAGGAACCACACGGTCAAGGTCGACGTCACCGGGCTCGACCCTACACGCGCTACTTCTACCGCTTCGAGTCGCTCGGTGAGTTCAGCGACGTCGGGCGCACCCACACCGCCGGCGACATCGCGGGTGAGACCGACGCGCTGTGGATCGCCCTCGTCAGCTGCAGCAACTCACGGTCGGGTTCTTCATGGCCTACCGCGCCATCGCCGCCGCGACGACCTCGACTTCGTGCTCCACGTCGGCGACTACATCTACGAGTACGGCAACGCGCCGACCGCTACGGGCGCGCCGCGCTCATCGGCGTCCGCGACGGCCAGCCCGCGACCGAGACCATCGACCTGACCGGCTACCGGCTGCGCCACGCGCTGCACAAGGCCGACCCGACGCGCAGGCCGCGCACCGAAGCTGCCGTGGACCACGATCTTCGACGACGACGAGGTCGCCAACACGCGTCGGCCGGTGGCGCCCAAAACCACCAGGCGGGCGAGGGCGACTACCTCGCGCGCCGGGCGCAGGCCATGCAGGCCTACCTCGAGTGGACGCCGTTCCGGACGTCCGACCAGTCCGTGCCGCACCGGGGCACGCGCTTCTTCAAGCGGTTCACGTTCGGAGCCCTTGGCGACCTGTCGATCCTCAGACGAGGCAGAACCGCAGCGCCAGGTGACCGTGCCGATGCCTGCCGTTCGACGGGTTCGTCCCGATCGGGGTCAGCCCGGCGATCGACGGGGCGATCGCCTCGGCGGCCCGGCACCTGCCGAACCGGAGCCGCTGCGCCCAAGGACGGCCCCGCCGAGCAGGGGCGCCAGTGGCACCTGCTCGGCCACCAGGTCGATGGTCGCGCCGGTCCTCTACCCGGGTGCCGCGCTCGGCGCCCCCGGTCTGACCTTCGTCAACGCCGACCAGTGGGACGGCTACACCGCCGACCGCAGGAGCCTGCTCGACCACCTCGCCGCGCAGCCCCCGGCCGCCGGCGACGCGGTCGTGCTGACCGGCGACATCCACGCGTCGTTCTCGTGCGACCTGCCCGTCACGTCGTCGCCCGGCCAGACGGCATACGCCTCCGCGGGGGTCGAGTTCGTCTGCCCGTCGGTGACGAGCGACGGCTTCTTCGAGGTGCTCGGCCGCACGCCGCAGCTCGCCGGACAGCCGCCCGAGGTCGTCGTCGCCGTGACCCGGCAGGCCATCGGCGCGGCGCAGCCGCTCAACCCGTGGCTGCGCTACATCGACGGGGTCAGCCACGGCTACGTCGTCATCGACGTGACGCCCGAGCGCGTGCAGGCCGACTACCACCACACCCCGGTGCCGACGAGCGCCCAGCCCGACCCGCGCGTCGTCCCGACGATCGTGCCCACCTACACGCGTAGCCTCCAGACGCTCGCGGGCACACGCCGCCTCTCGCCGGCGACCGGCACGGTCGGCCCGCGCTCGGACCTGCCCCGCGCACTTCCGGCACGGCAGCGCCCACTCGCCGCTCGTGGTCGAGTGGCGCGGCCGTGCGCGTGCGGTGTGGGTCAGCCCTGAGCGGCGAGGTGCGCGTCGAGCCACTCGAGGATGTCCACCTCGACCTCGTCGCGGTTCGTCTCGTTGAGGATCTCGTGCCGTGCCCCCGGCCAGAGCGTCACGGTGACGTCGCGCACGCCCAGCCGCGTGAACTGGTCGGCAGCCTGCTGGACCCCCTTGCCACTGGCACCCACCGGGTCCTGGTCGCCCGACGTCAGGTGGATCGGCAGGTCCTTCGGCACGAGGGCGACCGTGCGGTCGTCGTTGGCCTGGGCAAGACCACGCAGCATGTCAGCGAATCCACCTGCGCTGAGGACGAATCCACAGTCAGGGTCGTTGATGTACTTGTCCACCTCGGCGGGATCCCGCGAGAGCCAGTCGAACTCGGTGCGGATCGGCTTGAACGCGGCGTTGTACTGGCCGAAGCTCAGCTTGTTGAGGAGCCCGCTCGCTCGGTCGTGACCCCGGATGCGTGCCTGCGTCATGGCGACGAAGACGCCGATCTTGCCGAGCGCCCCGGCCCCACCGGCGGTTCCGGAGAGCACGAGCCCGGCGAGCTCGGAGCCGTACTGCGCGGCATACCCCCTCGCGAGGAACGAGCCCATGCTGTGGCCGAGGAGGAACACGGGCACGCCGTGCTGCTCGTGGCGCGCCCGCGCGGTGACCGAGTGGAGGTCGTCGATGACGGCCTGCCACCCGTCGCGCTCGCCGAACGACGCCCGCGTCCCCGACGTCTTGCCGTGGCCGCGGTGGTCGGAGGCATAGACGGCATACCCGTGGTCGGTCAGGCGCTGCGCGAGGCGCGCATAACGCCCCGAGTGCTCGCCCACCCCGTGCGAGATCTGCACGACCGCCTTCACCTCCCCGTCGGGGAGCCATCGGTTGACGAACACCTCGGTGCCGTCGGGAGCGGTGAGCGTGAAGGTGCTGCTCTGCATGATCGTCCTCGATCTGCTCGGTGACTGGCCGTCGAGCGGCAGCGTATGCCGTCCGCCGCGTCTCGGGGGAGCGTCTGCCCACGAGGTGGCTCGGGCGTCGGGCCGGCCGCCCGCATTGCCCGTTTCGCCGACATCGCCGTCTGGAAACCACAGAAACGGGTGCCCGAATCTATTTACTTCACGCCGCACCGGTGGTTTCCTTGTGGGACGAGCCCAGAGGGCACGATGGGAACCACACAGGACGAAGGAGTCCGATGTACGCAGCGGAGCAAGTTTCGATGGGCACGTGGTTCTCCGACAAGCGCGCCGAGGGCACGGTCGGCCACCGCTTCTACGCCGGCTGCCAGAACGTCGACACCGTCGAGACCATCGCGGCCGAGCACGCCGCGAGTGTCGGTGCGCCGTACGCCTATGCGCAGCCGCACTCCGGCATCGACGCCAACCTCGTGGCCTTCTGGTCGATCCTGGCCCATCGGGTCGAGACGCCTGCGCTCGAGCGGCTGGGCGCCAAGAACGTCAACGAGGAGGCCGAGCGAGGGCGACTGGGAGTCGCTGCGCCACGAGTTCGGCAACCAGCGGCTGCTCGGCATGTCGCTCGATGCGGTCCATGGCCTGGCCAGGCTTCGCCCAACATCAGCGGCAAGATGTTCCACCAGCAGCAGTACGGCACCGACCCCGAGACCGGGCTGCTCGACTACGACGTGGTCCGAGCCAAGGCGAAGGAGTTCCGGCCGCGCTGGTCGCTGGCCGGTGGCCGCTCGACTGCCGGCGGGTGAACTTCGCGAAGATGCGCGAGATCGCCGACGAGGTCGGGGCGACCCTGATGGTCGACATGGCGCACTTCGCCGGCCTGGTCGCCGGGAAGGTGTTCACCGGTGACGAGGACCCGGTGCCGCACGCCCACATCACCACCACCACCACGCACAAGTCGCTGCGCGGGCCGCGCGGCGGCCTCGTGCTCGCCCAGGAGGACTTCGCGGCGGACGTCGACCGCGGCTGCCCGATGGTGCTCGGCGGCCCGCTCTCGCACGTGATGGCGGCGAAGGCCGTGGCGCTGGCCGAGGCCCGGCAGCCGTCCTTCCAGGTCTACGCGCAGTCGATCGCCGACAACGCCAAGGCGCTGGCCGAGGGGTTCCTGAAGCGCGACGCCCGCCTGGTCACCGGCGGCACCGACAACCACATCGTGCTGCTCGACGTGTCGTCGTACGGCCTCACCGGTCGGCAGGCGGAGTCCGCGCTGCTCGACTCCGGCGTGGTGACCAACCGCACCTCCGTGCCGGCCGACCCCAACGGCGCCTGGTACACCTCGGGCATCCGCCTCGGTACGCCGGCGCTCACGACGCGCGGCTTCGGTGCCGCCGACTTCGACCGGGTGGCCGAGCTGATGGTCGAGGTGCTGTCCACACGCAGCCCGGGACCACCAAGGCGGGCGCGCCCTCCAAGGCCTCCTACACCCTGGAGCACGGCATCGCCGACCGGGTCAGGGCCGCCAGCGCCGAGCTCCTCGACGCGCACCCGCTCTACCCCGGCCTCGACCTCGGCTGACCCGTAGCCGCGCGGGCACAAGCTCGACGACGGCGGCTCGTCACGCGACGCATCGGCGAGCACAGGATGGTTGTGTCCGCAGCCCTACGACGTCGACGAGCACAGAGCGGACATAGTCCTGGTCGAACATCACGTCCTCCCACGCGAAGCGGAGCACCAGCCAGCCGTTGACCACCATCAGGTTGTCACGACGAGCGTCACGGCGCAGCGCCGCCCGGTCGCCGTGCCATCCGAACGAGTCGGCCTCCAGGACGATCCCCAGGTCAGCGTCCACGAGGTCGGGCCGGACCGAGAGTCCGGGGAGCGTGATCTGGGGCCGCAGGTTCAGTCCCTCGACGCCCAGGGCCACGTGCCGAACGCAGGACTCGAAGGGGTTGGCGGCATCACCGCTGGCCCAGGCGCCGATGCGGCGGACCTTCGCGGCGCCGGGCCCGCGCACGATCTGCGTCACCCGACGCAGGACGCCCGGTGTCACACCGTGCCGGAGGGCTGAGTCCGCGATCACGAGGGCCTCGTCGTCGGGAAGCGCACGCAGCGACTGGAGCAGCGTGACTTCGGGACTCGTCGAGATCCCGTCGGTGACCTCGTCGGGCGTGAGGTCGCCGTAGTGCAGCGTGACCCGCGCCGCGAGCTGCGGGTCGACGCGTCTCCGTCGAGGAACCAGCACGTGCGGCCGATCGGGGGTGTGCTTCACCTCCCAACCGTGGTGCAGGGCCGTGTTCGTGTGGCTCAGGACTCCACCGATCGCGTGCGCGAGACGTGCGGCCTCATCGGTCGCGGGCGGCCGCCCCGGCCCACGGCGACGATCGCGCCCCGGTGGAGGCTTCGGTCGACCTCGGCTCGAGATGTGGCCCGGATCAAGGTGGCTCGCGTGGCGACGCCACCGAGCTCCACGAGTACCTCGACCACGGACACGCCCCCAGCATCGCGCCGATCGGTCCCGGCAGGTCGTGCCTCTCCACAGGTGCGTAGCCGCGCGGGCACGAGCTCGACGAGACGCGCCCGACTACCCGTGCGTCGCGGGTATCCCGAGGGTTGTGCCCGCCCGGGTACGTCGGCCTTGCGTCAGAGGTTGGCCGCGACGTAGGCGGATGCGGCCGCGAAGGCGGCGGTCGTCAGGGCGCCGCCGATGCGTCCGTGCCGAGACGTCCGAGCCCGCCTTGGCGATGATGGCGGTGTCGACGACGTCGAGTGCGGCCGTGAGCACGGCCAACTTCTTGCGCTGCCCGCGGTCCTCGGTGAGGAGGGTGAGGGCGCCCAGCACGAGGTTGCGCGTCCCGAACAGGCGCACCATGGTCCGGAGGTTGCCGTCGCCCTCGAGCCCGTACAGGGCGTTGAACGCCCCGGGCGCCGTCACCGCCAGGGCACCGAAGCCGATGGCGCCGTAGGCGATGGACTGGCGGACCTGGTCGACGTCTGCGGTGGTGCTCATGCGGGGCTCCTGACGAGGTGGCGACGGCTGTGATCGCCACAGTAGGTCGCCCGCTCGGCCGGTCGAGAGCCGATCCGAGCTCAACCCGGCTGCAGAACATCCAGCGGTCGCCCTTCGAGGTCCTCGGTCCGGTAGGAGGCGCCGGGGCCGCGCGTCCTCGATCTCGGACAGCGTCGGTGCGCCCGCGGCGATCGCCCGGGCGAAGTGGGCCTCGATGTCGTCGACGTGGACCAGGACGCCGTCCACCACCCAGGGTGTGTCGAGCCATCGGTCGGCGGCCGAGCAGTGCGCGCGATGCGCCGTCGGCCCCTCGTACGCCGGGTTGGTGGAGGCGATCATCACGAGACCGTCGCCGGCGAGCATCTCGCCATGGGCGACCCGGCCCGCGTCGTCGAGCCATCGCGTCCGCTCGGTGAAGCCGAACGCTCGGGCGAGCCAGTCCATGGCGGCCGGCCCGTCGGCGTACGTCAGCATCGGGACGACGGTCACGGCACCTCCGGGGTGGCCCGGTGCGCGATCGTCGCCAGATCCGACACCGGGCCGGCGAGGGCGCCGTAGGTCCCGTCGTACGACGTGCCGAGGCGCGAGCCGCAGAACGCGTCGGCGACCTCGGGCGGGGAGAACCGCACCAGGAGGGCTCCCTGCAGACAGGCGGCCATCCGGCCCGCGAGCCGGCGCGCGCCGACCTCGAGGGACCCGGTGTCGCCGAGCAGCGCGAGCGTGTCGTCGACCGCGCGGTCGAGGCGGGCGTCGCCGCCTCGGGCGTGCCCCACCTCGGTGATCCAGGCGTGCAGCACCTCGGGCTCGCGGGACAGGGCCCGCAGCACGTCGAGGGCGTTGACGTTCCCGGATCCCTCCCAGACCGAGTTGAGGGGCGCCTCGCGGTAGCGCAGCGGGAGGCCGGACTCCTCGACGTAGCCGTTGCCGCCGAGACACTCCAGCGCCTCTGCCACGAAGCCCGGCGTGCGCTTGCACACCCAGAACTTCGCCAGCGGCAGCGCGATCCGCCGCAGCGCGGCCTCGTGGGCGTCGTCGCCGGCGTCGACCGCCGCGGCGAGCCGGATGGCGAGCGCGGTGGCGGCCTCGGTCTCGACGGCGAGGTCGGCGATGACGTTCTGCATCAGCGGCTGGTCCGCGAGCAGGCCACCGAACGCGGACCGGTGGGCGACGTGCCACGAGGCCTCGTTGAGCGTGTGCCGCATCAGGGCGGTGGATCCGAGCACGCAGTCCAGGCGGGTGGCGGCGACCATCTCGATGATGGTCCGGATGCCGCGGCCCTCGTCGCCGAGCCGCAGTCCGAGCGTGCCCACGAGCTCGAGCTCCGCGGACGCGTTGGCGCGGTTGCCGAGCTTGTCCTTGAGCCGGACGATGTCGAGCCGGTTGCGAGCGCCGTCGGGGAGGGCCCGCGGCACCAGGAAGCAGGTCAGGCCGTCCGGAGCCTGGGCCAGGACCAGGAACGCGTCGTTCATCGGGGCCGAGGTGAACCACTTGTGGCCGTGCAGGGTGTACTCGCCGTCGACCGCGGTGGTTCGCGCCTCGGTGACGTTGGCGCGGACGTCGGAGCCGCCCTGCTTCTCGGTCATCCCCATCCCGGCCAGGGCGCCGCGCTTCTGGGAGACGGGTCGGATGCCCGGGTCGTACGCCGTCGCCGCCAGCGCCGGTGTCCACTCCTTGGCCAGCGCCTCGTCGGCCCGTAGCGCGGGGACCGCCGCGTAGGTCATGGAGATCGGGCATCCGTGTGCCGGGTCGGTGTGCGACCACGCCATGAAACCGGCGGCCCGTCGTACGTGCGCGGCGGGAGCGCCCGCCGCCTGCTGCTCCCAGGGTGCCGCCTGCAGGCCGTGCCCCACCGCCCGTTCCATCAGCCAGTGCCAGGAGGGGTGGAAGACGACCTCGTCGATCCGGTTGCCGTAGCGGTCGTAGGGCGTGAGCTCCGGCTCGTGGCGGTTGGCGAGCATCCCGTGCTCCCGCGCCTCGGCAGTGCCTGCGGCCGCGCCCAGCGCCACCAGGTCCTCCAGCACCTCGGGCCCGGCGTGGCGGGTCACCGCCTCGACCAGCGCGGCGTCCGACGTCACCACGTTGTGGCCGACGAGCGGTCGCGGCTGGTTCGTGGCTGCCCGGTTGGGGGAGCTCATGTGGCTACCGTAGGCCCATGCACGGGGCCGAGCCTTCTCGTGGGGCCGAGCCCCCGGCGGGGGAGGGATTTGCCTGGCCGGGGTGGGTGCTGCGGGTGCGGGAGACCACGTGGCGGATCATCGTCTCCACCGTCGCCTCGTCGATGCGCCACCGCGTCACCGGCCTGGCGGCCGAGGCGGCGTTCTTCACCGTGCTCTCGGTGCCTCCGCTGATCTTCGCGCTCGCGGGTGCGATCGGCTACGTGACCCAGTCGTTCAGTCCCGATCAGGTCGAGCACGTGCGCACCGCGATCCTCGACCTGGCGGCGCGCTTCCTCACCGACTCCGCGGTCGACCGGGTGATCCAGCCGACCATCGACGACGTGCTGCGCGGCGGGCGGTTCGACGTGATCTCGGTCGGCTTCGTGCTGTCGCTGTGGTCGGGGTCGCGCGCCATGCACGTCTTCGTCGACACCATCACGATCATGCACGGGCTCGGCGGCCACCGCGGGATCGTCAAGACCCGGGCCCTGTCGTTCAGCCTCTACCTGCTCGCGATCGTCACCGGCGTGGTGGCGCTGCCCCTGGTCGTCGCCGGGCCGAGCCTGGTCCACCACTGGCTGCCCGACCGGGCGGACTTCCTGGTCAGCTTCTACTGGCCCACGGTGCTGGTGCTCAGCATCTGCTTCCTGGCCACGCTCTACCACGTCTCGATCCCGGTGCGCACCAAGTGGCGGATCAACCTGCCGGGTGCCACGTTCGCCCTTTCGGTGTGGCTGCTCGGGAGCTTCCTGCTGCGGGAGTTCCTCACCGTCACGGCGGCCGACTCGCGCTCGATCTACGGCCCGCTCGCAGCGCCCATCGCGGTCCTGCTGTGGCTCTACATCCTGTCGCTCGCGGTCCTCGTCGGCGCCGCCCTCAACGCCGCCTTCGACACGGTCTTCCCCCAGCAGCAGACGACGCGGGCCAGGCTCGAGCTCGTCCAGCGCCTCCGGCAGCGGCGGGCACGCGGGTCGGGCACCGACGAACCCGTGGACTAGATTCGCGTCGTGCCGCCCGATGCCGACCACCCCTCGCACGGGTACGTCGTACTGCCGGACCGGGTGCGCTCCCCGTGGTGGTCGCTGAGTCGCCGGCTGTTCCTGGCGTTCGGGATCGCCGCAGTCACCGTGCTGCTCGTGTACGTCGACCGGGGCGGCTACCGGGACGCCAACGACCCCCCGGCGTACGGCATCAACCTGGTCGACGCGATCTACTACTCGACCGTCACGCTGAGCACGACCGGGTACGGCGACATCGCGCCGGTCTCGGAGACCGCCCGGTTGGTCAACGCGTTCGTGATCACGCCGTTGCGGATCGCGTTCCTGGTGCTGCTCATCGGCACCACGCTCGAGGTGCTGGCTGTCCAGGGCCGGCGCACGATCCGGATCGCTCGCTGGAGGAAGAACATGACCGACCACGTGGTGATCGTCGGGTTCGGCACCAAGGGGCGCAGTGCCGTCGAGACCCTCGTCAACAACGGGATCGAGCGGGACGCGATCGTCATCGTCGACAAGGGCAGCCAGGCCGTGTCCGATGCGCACGCGGCCGGTCTCGCCGTCGTCACCGGCGACGCGACGCGACGCGAGGTCCTGCAGCGTGCCGGGGTCGACGTGGCCAGCCAGGTGATCATCACGACCGACCGCGACGACTCCAACGTGCTCTCGACCCTCACCGTGCGCCAGCTCAACGCCAACGTGCTGATCGTGGCGTCGGTGCGGGAGCACGAGAACGCCCCGCTGATGAAGCAGTCGGGTGCCAACACCGTGATCACCTCCGCCGACGCGGTCGGTCGCCTGCTGGGGCTCTCGTCCCTGTCGCCGACGCTGGGCATGGTGATGGAGGACCTGATGTCGTTCGGCGAGGGCTTGGAGGTCGCGGAGCGGGAGCTGCTGGTCGCGGAGGTGGGGCTGCAGCCGCAGAGCCTGCCCGACCAGGTCATCGCCGTGGTGCGGGACGACCAGGTGTATCGCTACTTCGACCCCGTGGTCACCCAGCTGGCCCGGGGCGACCGGCTGATCGTGATCCGCCCGGCCAAGGAGCTGCCCTGGGCGCCCCGGCCCGGCACCCACGACGAGGACACCGACGAGGAGGAGTGATGTCCTTCCGCCTCGAGAAGACCGTGGTCGAGTGTGCCGAGCCCCGGGCGCTCGCCGGGTTCTACGCCGACCTGCTGGGGATGCAGGTCCTCGAGGACCGCGACGACTGGGTCGTGATCGGCCGGGAGCCGGGGATGCGCGAGCTGGCCTTCCAGCGCCCCACCGAGCCACAGCCGCCGGCGGCGTGGCCCGGCGGGTCGCCTCGGCTGCACCTCGATCTCCACGTCGACGACGTGGAGGAGGCGACGGAGCAGGTGCTGGCGCGAGGCGCGACCCGGGCTCCGGGGGCTCCGGAGACCGGCTACCGGGTCTTCCTCGACCCGGCCGGCCACCCGTTCTGCCTCGTGCACGCTCGCGCCCGCGACTCCGACCCGCGGTGGCGGGACTGACGGGGCACCCTCAGGCGGAAGTGCCGGGCGAGGGCAGCCTGCCCCAGGCGCCGGCGAGCACCGGCGGCACCATCACCGACGCTGACTCGAGCAGGGCGCTGCGGATGCGATCGGTCAGGGTGTCCAGCTCGAGCTCGTCGGCGGTGGCCAGGTCATGAGCCACCATCACCGGCGCCAGGGACCGGACGACGCCGCTCAGCAGCACCGACCCGATTGGGTCGTCGGCCGGGAGGTACTGCAGGAGCCCGAAGCCGCCGACGTCCACCAACCCCGCGCGGTCGAGGATCCCGCGCAGCTTGGAGCCGATCGTCGGGTCCGCCCCTGCCCTGCGGAACGCGGACATGATCAGGTCCGCCATCCGGCTGACCAACGCCGCGGGCGGCTCGGCCCGGGCGGCGCCGATGTCGAAGTCGAGCATGACCGCGAGGCCGCCCGGCCGGACCGCCTTCAGGTGGTGCCGCAGCGCGGCCACCGGGTCGGGCAGGTGGAACAGGATGAGCCGCCCGACGACGACATCGAAGGGTGCGTCGTCGCGCCAGGTCAGCACGTCGCCCTCGACGAAGCGGACGTGGGGGAGTCCCTCGGTGCGACTCCGGGCGATCTCGAGCATCTTGGGGGAGTTGTCCAGGCCGACGACCTCACCCTCGGGCCCGACCAGCTCACCCACGGCGCGTGCGACGTGTCCCAGACCGGTCCCGAGGTCGAGCGCTCTCATCCCGGGCCGGATCCCCGACGCTCCGAGCAGCACGCGGGTCGGCGAGCTCAGGAAGGCCGCCTGGGCGTCCAGACGCTCGATCTCCGGGTCGCCGGACCCGAGTGAGTACGCCGCCGACTCCATCCGCGCTCCTCCCCGTGCTGCCGTAGGTCAGGCCTCGACGACCGCCCGGAGGGTCACGTGGTCCTCGACCACGCCGCGGGCGACGTCGGTGAGCCCGAGCCGGTGCCGCCGGGCGTAGCTGCGGAGGCGCTCGAACGCCTCGTCCACCCCGATCTCGAGGGAGCGGGCGATCGCGCCCTTGGCCTGCTCGATCACGATCCGACTGTTGAGGGCGAACTGGAGCTGCTCGGTCAGCTCCTCGGCGGCGCGGAGGGCGCGCTCCTGCATCAGGGCGATCGTGGCCACGTCGGTGAGCGCTCGCACGACCCGTCGCTCCTCGGAGTCGAGCAGCCGGCCGTCGGTGCGGAACACGTTCACGGCGCCGATCACGTGGCTGCGGAGCCGGAGCGGGAAGCAGTGCGCCGTCGTGTACCCGAGCTCGACGGCCCGGGGGGCGAAGGTCGGCCAGCGGTCCACCGCGTCCGCGATGAGGACGTCCGCCACCTCCTCACCGGTGCGGTGGGCGTCGAGACAGGGACCCTCGGCGTTCTGGATCTGGAAGAGCTCGAGCAGGCGCGCCTCCTCGCTGGACGAGGCCATGAAGCGGAGGCGCCCGTCGTGGTCGGCGAGCATCAGGCCGACCGCACTGCTCTCCGTGATCTCCGCGGCACTGGTCGTGACGTGGTGGAGGAAGTCGACCAGGTCGAACTCGTCGACCAATGTGTCGGCGACCTCGACGAACAGGTCCGACAGACGGCTCTTGCTGATCATCGGTTGCTCATCTCCTCCCACTCACCAGGGTAAGGGCCCTTCCACGGTCCGCGCATCACTCCTCCTCCGGGGTCGGCAGGCGTTCTCCGGCCAGGATCCCGCGGGCGATCTCGAGCAGCGGCAGGTCGCTGCTGAAGGCGTGCGCGCGCATCAGCGCCAGCGCCGCGGCCAGGTCGACCCCCAGGTCGACGGTCACCATTCCCTGGGCCTGGTGGATCTCGGCGCGATGCTCGAGGGCTCCGAACGAGTGGCCGTTCAACAGCGACGGCGACGACCCCGGCGGGGCATCCAACAAATGCTCGGTCGCGACCTCGGCGAAGACGAAGGCGAGCGACATCAGCTCGGGCGACAGCGTCCCCACCTGCGCGCCGTACAGGTCGAGGACGCCGAGACGCACCGCTCCGACGTGCAACGGGAAGGAGTACGACGCTCGAACCCCCTCGCCGCGGATGGCCGACACGTAGCCCGGCCATCGGAACTGGCCTTCTCCGAGGAGATCCGGGACCAGCACGGGCCGGGCCAGCTCGAAGGCGCTCAGGCAGGGCGCCTCCCCGAGTGCGAACGCGACCTCCCCGATGCGGCGGGTCGCCTCGTCCGAGCCGGCGACGACCACCCCCTCGCCCGAGCGGTTCACGACGTGGACGACCGCGCCCGCCAGCGAGAGCGACGCCGACGCGGCCCGGCAGACGCGCTGGAGGTCGGCGGACCGACCGGAGAGCGACGCGTCGGGCTCAGCATCGCGGAGTGCGTCGCGCGCACGACTCCAGGCCGTGGGACCTGACACTGGTTGACCGTCGTGGGCATCCACGGCAAGCGGCTTCCCGGGGCTCGACGCTGAGACTCGCAGCCTATGCCCACAGCGGGACAGGGGTGGCGTGCCCGGCGGCGGACGGGCGGCACGGGGGGACCGCCTTACGCCGAGCCGGGCACACCGGGCCTCGTTCGTGAGAAGCCCTGTCCCGAGCGTTCGAGCCGGACGTGGCGCCCCCCGAGTCGGCGTCACGTGGATCAGGTAGACATGTACCCCGTCCCGGTGGTCTCAAACCTCGGGTTGGAAAATCGGGCCGGAACTCGCCTGGCAGCGGGCCCGGCTCGCGGCCTACCGACACGGCCGATCGAGTACCACGGCCGGGACCACCAGCAGCACCGCCGCCAAGATCGCGGTCGGCCTACCGGTCGGCTGACACCTGCGGTGAGCCGACCCGATGTCGGCCACGAGCGGCCACCGAGTCCCGCCAGGCTGGCTCGAACGCCGCTGCCAGGGCGGCCTCGCGCGCTTCGAGCCGGCCGTGGAGGATCCCGAAGGTGAACGTGTTGTCGCCCGCGGCGGACGCGCGGTCGGCCAGCTCGATGAGTGCTGCCTGGGCCACCGCCCCGTCGTGGTGGTCTCCGAGCAGGGTCTGGATGCGCTCGTGCACCTCGGCCATCCGGGCGGCATCCGTGCCGTAGAGCGGCACCAGCGCCTCTGCGGCGTACCGCACGCGTTTGGCAGCCTTGCGCACCTCGTGCAGGCCCGCGGCGTGGTCGCCGGCGGCGTCGGGTCCCTGCGCGGCACGGACCCGGGTCCGGAGGCGCTTCCAGTCATGGTCGAGCCGCTGCGGCAGCACCAGGCACGCCGGCTTCATCGCCCGAGCGGTCCAGGGCGGCGCCTGGGCGAACGCGTCGAGACGGTCGACCAGGTCGAAGTAGCGCGGCGACGCCATGCCCGCCAGCAGCTCGGCCCGCACCGCGGCCCACCGCTCGTCGAGGTCGCGATCGATGCGGGTCCGCACGGGGCCTCGCACCAGGTCGGCGGGTTCGCCGTCGAGCATGCTCGAGAGAAGCTGGTGCAGCACCTCGCAGTCGCGCGGTCCGCCGAGCAGTGCGGCCAGCCAGCCGAGCTCGTCGCGCAGCGGCTCGGTCGTGTCCCGCTGGAGGAACGGCCGGTAGCTGGCCAGGGCGTTGCGCAGCCGACGGACCGTGACCCTCATGTCGTGCACCGCGTCGGGTGCACCGTGTCGGACCCAGGGGTCCAGCCGACGCAGCCCCGCCAGCTGACTCGCCAGCCGGAGTCGGATCACCTCCGCCGCCGCATCGTTCTTCCCCGGTGTCGGCCCGTCGAGACCTGCGTCCACCGACAGCCGGTCTCGCAGCGCGCGCGCCGGCTTCGACGCGCTGTCGGATCTGACGAATCCGGCCGCGGTCATCAGCTGTCCTGTGGCCACGAGCAGTGACGGGTCTGCCGCGATGAGCTCGACCTCGGCCTCCCGCCAGGACGACGGGGCCAGGTCGGCGGCGGCCCCGAGCGGCTCCGCGGACACGCGGTCGTCGGCGACCTCTGCGAGGACGTCGCCGCGCTCGTCGTGGAGCCGCAGCACCCGGCGGTCGGTACGGATCGTGACGATCGGTGCGAGTCCCTGCCCGCGTACGATCCCGGCCACGACCCTGCGTAGCGCGACGGGAGCGGTCTTGACCGCGCGGCCCAGGGGGAGGTGCACCTCGAGCCGGGCACGCTCCGTCGGGAGCTTCAGGTGCCATCCGGCGTCCTCGCCGCCGGTGCGCCGGCTCAGGCTGATCCCGGTCGCGGCGAGCTTCAGGTCGGGGGTGTCGACGTACGTCGCCACGAGGCCGTAGTGCACCGTCGAGACCGACCGGACGTCGGGCAGTGTCGCGAAGTCGGGCAGCGCATCGGTCTCGTCGAGGTCGAAACGCTCCTCGGTCTCGACGTGGTCGGTGCCCATGGGCTGTTTCTACTCGCTCACCCTGAAAGGGGCCCAGGGTGAGCACGTCGTGTGGGGCAGCGCGCAATCCGCCTCACCCCCGGATCACTGAGCTCGTCAGGACGGAGGTGAGGCGGCCGTTGCACTTCGTGATCTTCAGTTGTGGAGCTGGGTTCCCCGTTCCGTGACGAACGTAATCCAGCGCCCTGCTCGGCGTGAAGGTCGTTCATCGGATGTGCGCTGACTGTTCAGCGTGGTGTCGATGCGTGCCGGCCCGGTCGCTCAGGTTTGGGCCCACCCGGTCGTGGGTACGACCGGCCCGAAGCCCCCTCCAGGGCCCCCAGCCGAGTCCACCCCGTGTGACAGAGGCTGGACGCCCCGCCTGCTGTCCACATCACCCAGCCGGCGGGGCGCACCCATTTCATCAATGCGGTGGTCGCGCGCTCGATCATGGGAGTTCTAGCCTCGGTGCAGCGCGCCCCGACTCCTTCCCCTGGTGACGGTAGGGGCGCGCACCACGTTCGCTGAGTCCGGCGGGGACGGCCACCGCCGGACGTCGGCGCGCTCCTCTCCCCTGGTCCGATCGGGCCACCTCGCACGGCCCGAATGACCCATGGTGCACGCCGTCCGCTCGATGCCACTCTCGTTCCGGGACCTCAGGTGGATGTCCCGATCACAAGGGGAACGCGGACATGCTCGACCGCCCAGCCAACGTGCCCCGAGCCCCAGCGGCGAAGCTGGATGACCGGGGTTTCTCCACCGTGGAGTACGCGCTGCTGGTCATCGGGGTCGCGGCCCTGATCGTGCTGGTCGCCGCCGCCCTCGATCTCCGCTAGCCGCGGTCGCCTCGCATGGCGACCCGGCCCTCGTACCCGGATCGGTCGGGTTTCGCGCTGTCCCGGAGCGGGCACCATCCTGCTCGGTTCGGCGATCGGGCGCCCACCGACTGGTGCGGGAGCGTGCGTCCTGTTGCCTTGGGTCCGCAACAGGGCGCGCCCCTGCACCCCTTGGTCCCCACGGGTGATGTGCGGGGCGCGGACCATGTGCTGAGGTTGGCCCACCGGTGCACACGTGCCGGAAAGGCGACGTCTCGTGGGTGCGGGCCCAACACTCCGCGGGGCGTCACCCGAGGGCGCCACGGGGGAGCGCCTGGGATTTCGTGTCATCAGAGGTTTGAGCCGTGGCGACGGTGGGTAGGAGCGACCCAGACCCGGTCGCGGCGAGCGGACCCCCCTGCCGATCACGCGACTGCAGCGCCCCGCCTCCCGTCCCGGATGGCGGGGCGCATCACGTCGGGACCCCACGTGCCTCACTCTGACGCCCGTGCCCGGGGTCACCCGAGTCCGTGGGCCGTCGAGCATGCGCACGGCCCCCGCGAGCACCGGTTTGGTCCCAAACCGTGCGGATCCGACGGTTGAGCGTGCGGTTTGTGACCAATCGATGCACCTTTCGTCGGTCTCGGTCGCGTCCAGCCGAACGGCACCGCGCTCATGGACGCAGGTGCGGCACGGGTCGACGAAAGCCGCGCGTCTGTCGACTCGAGGTGAGAGGATCTGCGCCATGTTGCCCCCACCCAGTGGGTTCGAAGATCTCGAGGTCGAGCCGTACGACGTCCCCCGCGGCACCTGCCCGGAGTGTGGCAGCGGCGCGGTCAAGCACTTCGTCATCGGCTACCTCGTCCACCCCGAGGCGATGGAGACCGCGCCGACCTGGGTCGAGTCCACGGGATGCATCCATCCGGGCTACGACCGCAAGTGCCGGCGCTGTGGCCTGACGTGGATCGCCGACGGCGACGAGGACGACGACCACGAGCTGTGACCGTGAAAGTGGGCTGGTGACCACATCGTGGCCACGAACCTCACTGGGGGTTCGGGAAAAGGCCTCTGACCTGCGGTGATGCTGGTGGGCGATACTGGGTTTGAACCAGTGACCTCTTCCGTGTCAAGGAAGCGCGCTACCGCTGCGCCAATCGCCCGTGGTCGGGTACTGCTCCGAGGTGGGTACGGGATTTGAACCCGTGTACACGGATTTGCAGTCCGTTGCCTCGCCTCTCGGCCAACCCACCGCTGGATGGGTTCGAGACCCGCTCCGAGCGGACGACGAGGCTCGAACTCGCGACCTCAACCTTGGCAAGGTTGCGCTCTACCAACTGAGCTACGTCCGCTTGCTTCTCCGCACCCGAAGGCGCTCCCGGAGACGCGAACAGAACCATAGCCGATGCCCTCAGCACCACCAATTCGGGTGCAGCACCGGTAGTTTCGGCCCATGCGTACCTGGGTGAACGGCCACCTCCTCGACGACCCGGACGCGCCCGTGGTGGGCGCACGGGACCACGGACTGACGGTCGGCGACGGCGTCTTCGAGGTGCTGAAGGTCGTCGACGGACAGCCGTTCGCGCTCTCGCTGCACCTCGCCCGGCTGGCGCGCTCGGCGCGCGGGCTGGGGCTCCCGGACGTCTCCGACGACGAGGTACGACGCGCGGTCGCCGCGGTCCTGGAGGGCGAGCGGCTGGGCCTCGGCCGGGTCAGGATCACCTGGACCGGTGGACCCTCGCCGCTGGGCTCCGACCGGGGCGACGGCCCGCCCTCGCTCGTCGTCGTGGGGGACGCGATGGACCCGTGGCCGGACACGACCGCCGTCGCCACGGTGCCCTGGCCCCGTAACGAGCGCGGTGCGCTCGCCGGCCTCAAGACCACGTCGTACGGCGAGAACGTGCGGGCCCTCGCCCACGCGCACGAGCGCGGGGCCAGCGAGGCCGTCTTCAGCAACCTCCAGGGGCAGCTGTGCGAGGGCACCGGCACCAACGTGTTCTACGTCGTCGACGGCGAGCTCCGCACGCCCACCCTGGCCAGCGGCTGTCTGGCCGGGATCACCCGGCGCCTGGTGCTCGACTGGTTCGGCGCGGTCGAGGTGGACGCGCCGATCGAGGCGCTCGCGGAGGCGAGCGAGGCCTTCCTGGCGTCGACCACGCGCGACGTGCAGGGCATCCACCACTGGGACGGACGCGAGCTGCGGGCGCCGGGGCCGGTCACCACCGAGGTCCGCAAGGTCTGGCAGGAGCGGGAGCCGGAGCTGCTCGGTCGGTGACGCACCGCAAATGTGGTGGGGCCGGACCCGTGCGCTAGAGTCTCCGCCGCAGTCATCGGAGCGCCACGAGCGCTCTGCGGGGCGATTGGCGCAGTGGTAGCGCGCTTCGTTCACACCGAAGAGGTCACTGGTTCGAACCCAGTATCGCCCACCCACGTTTCCGCAGGTCACACGCGGTTTCCGTCGCGACTCCCGCCGCGAGGAACCTACGACCTCTCATTTCGGCCGATCGGCTGCGCCACCCATGAGGCGATGGCAGGGTGCGTCGCACCAGAGTCTCGGGCGCGGCCGGCGCGGCACGTGGTGGGGCTCACCGACATACGGGGGACCCATGAAGATTCGCACGACTCTCGTCGCCGCCGCTCTCGCGGTCGCGACCACGATCGGCGGCACGACGGCAGCGGCCCACGCTGCCCCGGCACAGGATCGCCACGGTTGCACCCGCAACTCCGGTGGCAACTGCATCAGGGGCGGTCAGTTCTGCCCGAAGGCGAGCTACGGCCACAGTGGGTGGGACGCTCAGGGACGTCGGTGGGTCTGCAAGGGGAGCCACTCCCACCCGCACTGGGAACGCCCCTGACAGCGATCCCCGTCGGCCAGGCGCCGTCAGTGATGCGCGAGCGGGAACTCGAACGACAGCGCGGTGCTCACCGGACCGTCGTACTCGGCGCCGCCGGACGTGCTGTGCCAGCCGCTGGGAAGTGACGTCGGTGACCAGCCCTGCGGCCAGGTGATGGCCACGCGGAGCGTCTCCGGGACCACCAGGTCCTGCGGGTCGACGTCGAGCCGGTAGGTCATCGTGCCGTCGGAGTTGACGACGGCCGCCTGCGGCACGACGTAGCGCGCATCGATCGTCGCGCTCTGCCCGGCGTCGAGCATGATCCCGTGGTGGAAGTAGGGACGGTTGTGGACGAACGGCACCTGGGTCTTGTGCAGGTGCGCCTTGAAGGGCTTGCCGTTCGCGGCGACCCTCCCCACGACGGGGTGGTTGGGCAGGAAGACGCCGATCGATGCCCCGAGCCAGCTCGTGGCGTAACCGGTCTGCGGGTCCAGGCCGGGCAGGCTGTACGGCGCCGCCGCGTTGGTGATCGTCACGTGCAGATGATCCGCAGCGCTGCCGTCGGCACGGAGATGCACCTCAGAGCTGACGACACGGTGCTGGTAGTAGTCGGTCTTGCTGCCGTTCAGGTTCTGGCTGAAGACGCCGATGTAGTCCTGGGGGGTGGTCGACAGGTTGCCGCTGAAGCCGAGGCCGGCGAACGCCTTCTCGGCGCCCCGGTCGCGGAAGTACAGCGCGACGTGGCGTGCCTCGGCCTCGGTGCGCAGCAGCTGGCCCTTCTGGACGAACTTGCCACCGCTCATGAACCGTGAGCGGAAGGCCGGGATGATCGCGAGGTTCAGCGCATGGCGCTGGACCGGGTCCTGGAACTGGCTGTAGCTCCCGGCCAAGGTGCTGACGAGATTGTCGGCGGTGAGCTGGCCGTAGCCCGGGACCTGCACGGGTCCGGTCAGGCGGAACAGCCCCGCGAGCGCCTGCAGGTCGATGGCGAACACGCCGTTCGGGCGCTGGCCGGTCTGGGCCTGCCACGCTCGGCTGAGCTCCTCACCCGAGACCTGCCACCACGGCGAGAAGGTCGCCGCCGTGAGGCGTCGGTCGCTCTTGCTGAGGAGGGTGTTGCCGTGCACGCGGGGCCAGTGCAGGAAGGGCTGCAGGTGCTCGACCTCGGCCACGGAGTAGCTCTGGCCGAACGAGATCTTGCCCTGGGAGAAGTGGAGCATCGACATCGTCAGCGTCGCCCCGCCCGAGTAGCGCTGCTCGGACGGGTTCATCATGGCGATCAGGTACTGGCGTGGCCCGTCCGCGCCGAGGACCTTGGGCATCTGCTGCAGGAGGGGCTGGAAGGTCTGGTAGGAGTTCTGAGCCGAGGTGAGCTGCGAGCTCGCCTCGTCGCGCAGGGTCCCGATCTTCGAGCCGAGGAACGGGGCGTTCGCCTTGATCGAGGCGACGTCCGCCTGTGCTGCGGTCAGGTGAGGCCCGATGCTGGACACGGTCGCGGAGAGCTTCTCCAACGCCGGCAGGTCGACCGTGCTGCCGGTGATCAGCTTGCTGTGGGGACCCGTCGCGCCGGAGTAGGCCTTCACGCCGAGGGAGGCGACCTGGGTGGCCTCGTCGAGAGCATCGACGAGGTGGCGGGCGTCGGTCACGGCGCTCCCGAACACCGGGACGTGGCTCCAGACATCTCCTCCGAACCCGTTGGCGTCGTGCTGGGCGGACGAGATGTGCGACTCAGCGGCGCTGACCGCCTGACGGGCGGTCCCGAGCTGATGGGCGGAGAGAGCGGTGTGAGCCTCGCTCAGGTCGCCCTCCGCCGCCTTGGCCTCGCTACGGGCGTGCAGGAGCGGGATCGCGGCGACTGCCAGGGCCACGACGACCAGCACCAGGAGCAGGAGCAGGAGCCCGATGACCCGGCCGCGCCGGAAACGCCGACGCCTGGGCGGGGACGAGACCTCGATCGGGTCGTCGCTCGGCACGGGCTCGGCGGGGGACTGGGGCTCGGAAGGACGCAACTGCACGGCAAGAGTAAACACGGTGAGACCTGACTCCACGGTAATCCCCGCGAAGCCCAGGGGGGCCTCTCGATAGCATCGGCCCGTCGTCCGTCGTACCCAAGGAGCAGTCGTGCCCGACCTCGAGATCGTCCTCACCCACGCCGATGCGCGTGAGGAGCGGACGGTCACGACGGGCACCAAGGCCTGGGAGCTGTACGCCGATGACCAGCGCGTCATCGCGGCCAGGGTCGGGGGAGCGCTGCGGGACCTCGCCTACGAGCTGCGCGACGGTGACGAGGTCGAGGGCGTGGCGATCGACAGCCCGGACGGGCGCGACATCCTGCGCCACTCCACCGCGCACGTGATGGCCCAGGCGGTGCAGCAGCTGTGGCCGGGCGCCAAGCTCGGCATCGGGCCTCCGGTCGAGAACGGCTTCTACTACGACTTCGACGTCGAGACCCCGTTCGTGCCGGAGGATCTCGACCGGATCGAGACCGCCATGCGCAAGATCATCAAGGAGGGGCAGCGGTTCTCGCGGCGCGCGGTCAGCGACGCCGACGCGCTGACCGAGCTCGCCGACGAGCCCTACAAGCTCGAGCTGATCGGGCTCAAGGGTGGTCTCGCCGGCTCGGATCAAGGCGGGGTCGAGGACGCCGCCGAGGGCGCGTCGGTCGAGGTCGGCGGCGGCGAGCTGACCATCTACGACAACCTCCGCCGCGACGGCGAGCTGGCGTGGAAGGACCTCTGCCGCGGGCCCCACCTGCCGACGACCAAGCGGATCCCGGCGTTCAAGCTGATGCGCACCGCCGCGGCGTACTGGCGTGGTGACGAAGGCAACAAGCAGCTCCAGCGCATCTACGGCACCGCCTGGGAGAGCAAGGACGCGCTGGCGGCGTACCTGCACCAGCTCGAGGAGGCCGAGAAGCGCGACCACCGCAAGCTGGGCCGCGAGCTCGACCTCTACTCCTTCCCCGAGGAGCTCGGCCCCGGGCTGGTCGTCTTCCACCCCAAGGGCGGCGTGATCAGGCGGGTCATGGAGGACTACGTCCGCCAGCGCCACATGGAGGAGGGCTTCTCCTACGTCAGCACGCCGCACATCTCCAAGGACGGGCTCTTCCACACCTCCGGGCACCTGCCCTACTACGCGGACACCATGTACCCGCCGATCGAGCTCGAGGGGGCGAGGTACCAGCTCAAGGCGATGAGCTGCCCGATGCACAACCTCATCTACCAGGCGCGGGGCCGGTCCTACCGGGAGCTGCCGCTGCGCCTGTTCGAGTTCGGGGGCGTCTACCGCTACGAGAAGTCCGGGGTCGTGGGCGGTCTGACCCGTGTGCGCGGGATGACCCAGGACGACTCGCACTCCTACGTCACCCCCGATCAGGCGGCCGACGAGGTCAAGCACCTGCTGAACTTCTGCCTCGGCCTGTTCCGCGACTTCGGGCTCGACGACTTCTACCTCGAGCTCTCGACCCGCGACGACAAGCACAAGGACAAGTTCCAGGGTTCCGACGAGGACTGGGAGACCGCGACCGCGATCCTCCAGCAGGTCGGCGTCGACTCACAGCTCGACCTGGTCCCCGACCCGGGGGGCGCCGCCTTCTACGGACCGAAGATCTCGGTCCAGGCCCGCGACGCGATCGGCCGCACCTGGCAGCTGTCGACGGTGCAGTACGACTTCGGTCAGCCGGCGGGCTTCGGGCTGGAATACACCGCGGCCGACGGCTCCCGCCAGCAGCCGGTGATGATCCACTCGGCGAAGTTCGGCTCGATCGAGCGGTTCATCGGCGTCCTCGTGGAGCACTACGCCGGCGCGTTCCCGCCGTGGCTGTCGCCCGTCCAGGTGCAGGGCATCCCGATCGCGGAGCGGCACAACGACTACCTGTACGACGTGGCGCGGCGCATGGAGCAGCGTGGGCTGCGCGTCGAGGTCGACGACTCCGACGACCGGATGCAGAAGAAGATCCGCAACGCCCAGCTGCAGAAGGTGCCGTTCATGGTGATCGCCGGTGACCAGGACATGGAGGCCGGAGCGGTGTCCTTCCGCTACCGCGACGGCCGGCAGGACAACGGCGTCCCCATCGAGGAGGCGATCGAGCGGGTGGCCGCCGCGGTCGCGTCGCGCGAACAGGTCTGACGGGGCGTCAGCGGACGCGCTTGGTGAACCTGCGGCACGGCGAGATGAAGTCCTCCCCGAGGGCGGTCACCGGGTAGTCGTGGTCGCCCTCGTCCACCCAGCCCTGCCGCGCATAGAACGCCTGCGCCCGGTCGTTCCCACGGACCACGACGAGCCAGGCGACGTCGTGCCCGGCCGCGGCGATCTGCCGTTCGGCCTCGGTCAGCAGCAGCGTCGCGACGTCGGTGCCGCGGAACGCCCGGTCGACGTACACCTGCTCGGCCTCGTCGCCGGACACCATGACGAAGCCGGCGACCGTGCCGTCGACCTCGGCCACCGTGGTGTCGGCGGTCTCGTCGATCCGCCGGGCGACCCGGTCGTGGAACGCCTCGGGCGTGCGTCGCGCGGTCAGCCCGTCGGGCACCCGGCCGGGGTGGACGTCGTGCCAGCCCTGGTGGAAGAGCGCGGCGACCGCGTCGACGTCGTCGGCGGTGGCGGGACGCAGGATCGGGTCGGTCACCGGCCCAGCCTAGGAGCGTGCGGACCTCGCTGCGGTACGCCGGTGCCACGGGCTGACACCTCGGTACCGCTGTCCCGCCCGGGCCGGGGCGCTCCCTACAGTGACGGCATGGATCCGACGCACCAGGACGGGATCGGCGGCCCGGACGGCCTGGAGCGGCTGTGGACGCCCTACCGGATGGCCTACATCCGGGGGGAGAACAAGCCCGGTGACGACTCCCCGGCGGAGTGCCCGTTCTGCCGGATCGGGGCCGCGGACGACGACGAGACGATGCTCGTCGTACGCCGCGGGGAGCTGGCGTACGCGGTGCTCAACCTCTACCCGTACGCGCCCGGCCACCTCATGATCTGCCCCTACCGACACATCGCCGACTACACCGAGGCCACGGTCGAGGAGACGGCCGAGATCTCCGCCCTGACCCGGGACGCGATGAACACGCTGAGAGCGGTCTCCCGGGCCGAGGGGTTCAACGTGGGGATGAACCAGGGAGCGGCCGGCGGCGCCGGCATCGCCGCTCACCTGCACCAGCACGTCGTACCCCGGTGGGTCGGGGACCAGAACTTCATGCCCGTGATCGGGCACACCAAGACCCTTCCGCAGCTCCTCCAGGACACCCGGGAGCTGCTGGCGACCTCCTGGGACGGCGAGGGTCAGCCCACGAGGTAGGGGTACTCCTCGCTGCGGTTCTGGAAGTCCAGGATCCCGGGGTTGAGGACCCGTCCGTCGCGGATCTCGATCGCGCGACTGAGGGTCTCGTCCGACGCCCAGGCGACCGGTCCCTCCAGCACCGGGCGCAGGAAGGGGATCAGCGCCTCGCTGATGTCCCACGTGGCCGAGTTCCAGAGGTACGACGGGGTGTGGTCGACGCCGTAGTAGTGCACGTGGTCACCGACGTCGAACACCGGGTCGTCGAAGGTCGTCGGGCGTGCCCAGTCGAAGCCCATGCCCTCGTCGCACGAGACGTCCACGATCAGACTCCCGGGGCGGAAGGCCGCGAGGTCGGAGTGGCGCAGGTAGATCAGGGGATCGGCCGGGTCCTGGAGCGTGCAGTTGACCACCACGTCGTGCGCCGCGAGGAACGGCGCGAGGGGCACCCGACCGCCGTCGGTGATGGCGTGGCTCGGCCCCCCGTCCGGGTCGTGGTCGAAGTGGACGATCCGGACCGAGTGGATGGGCGAGGCCACCGCGGCCACGCCCCGGGTGGTCAGGACCGACACCTCGTGGACGCCCTGCGCGCTGAGCGCCGTGACGGCGCCGCGGGCCGTGGCGCCGAAGCCGATGACCACCGCGGTCAGCCGCCGGCCGTAGTCGCCGGTGGATCCGGCGAGCTGGAGCGCGTGGAGGACCGAGCAGTAGCCGGCGAGCTCGTTGTTCTTGTGGAACACGTGGAGGCCGACGGCTCGATCGCGGGTCCAGTGGTTCATGGCCTCGAAGGCGATGAGCGTCAGGCCGCCGTCGATGGCGAGCTGGGTGAGCTCCCGGTTCTGCACGCAGTGCGGCCAGCCCCACAGCGTCTGTCCGGGATGAAGCGCTGCCACGTCCTCGAGCTGGGGCTTCAGCAGCAGGATCACGTCCGACCGGTCGATGACCTCCTGCCGGGACGCGAACCCGCGCACGAACGGGGCGAGGGCCTCGTCGGCGCGGCCGAACTTCTCGCCGTACCCCTCCTCGAGGGTGATCCGCCCGGCGATGGCGGGGTCGAGGCGCGCCAGATGGTCGGGGTGGATCGGGAGCCGGTACTCGTTCTCCTTGGCCGACCGTCCGATCACCCCGAGCTCGAGCAGGCTCACCGCTTCTTCGTCGGGTGGATCGTCTCGGAGAGTGTCTCGGTGTGGCCCTTGGCGCGCTTCTCGGCGCGCTTCTCCTTGATCGACTTCGAGGACTTCTTGGACATGCCTTGCCGCGGCGACTTGTCGCTCATGCTGGCTCCATCGTCGGGAGCCTGAATGGCTCCGCGTCCCCACGCTACGCCCCGGGAGCTCAGCGCACCCAGAGCTGGTCGAGGAGGATCCCCCACTGCGGGTTGAACTCATAGCCCCCGACACGCCGGGAGACGAAGTCCACGGCCTTCAGGTTGACCGTCGAGAGGACCGGAGCCAGGTCCGTGACCCGACGGTCGACCCGCTGCCAGACGCGCGTCGCCGCGGCCGGGTCGCCGGGCTGGAGTCGCTCGGCGCGAGCGATGCCCGCGTCCACCCTCCGGTCGCAGAACTCCGCGGTGTTGATGTTCGTGTTCGACGCCGGTCGGAATGCGCGGCAGGAGAGAAAGTAGTCGAGGAACTCCGCCGGAGACGGGTAGTCGGCGGCCCAGCCGACCAGGTCCACCTGGGAACGGAACCGCGAGTTGCTCTCGAGCAGATCGAGCCGAGGGCCCGTGGCGAGCCGCACGGTCGCCCGATACCCGAGATGGCGGAGCACCAAGACCACATAGTGGGCGGCCCGGACATGAGGATCGGCGATGACTCGCACCCGCATCCCCCGTGTGCCTGAGGCGGCCACAAGTCGGTGCGCGGCCGCCAAACGCGGGCCGCGGTACGGCCCACGCGGCTGACCGCCCGTCGAGTAGGGGCAGTAGCGGGAGTACCCCGGGAGGCCCGGTGGCAGCAGTTGGCACGTCGGAGACGCCAGGAATCGCCCTCCGTCCAGCCGGGCCACGACGTTCCGGTCGACCGCGTCGTTGAGAGCACGCCGTACCCGGACGTCGTCGAAGGGGGGCACACGCGTGTTCAGGGTGAAGAACTCGGTCTCGGGCAGGGGGTTCGCGTGGATCTGGGCGGGGTAGCGCGTGCGCAGCTCCGGTAGGCGGTCGCCGGGTGGCGAGAACGGGAACTGATAGAGCCCGAAGTCCGCGGTGCCGCGTTCGACGGAGGACACCGCCGACTCCGGTGACTGCCCGAACCGCCACACGATTCGGTCCGGGTAGCCGTCCGGCTGCGCCGCGCTCGACCACTGGCTGAACTCCGGGTTGCGCTGAAGTACCAGCCGATGGCCGGGGTCGTAGCGGGTGATGACGTAGGGACCTGTGGCCGGGATCGGGTGTCGACCCACGTCATGGTCGGGGGTTCCGGGGGGTACGGCGTCCGCGAACGTGAGGGTGAGCTTGTACAGGAAGTCGGCGTCAGGATGGGTCAGGTGGAACGTGACGGAGCGGGTCGCAGGGTCGAGCGTGACGCCGCGGGTCAGCCGGCACCGACGCGGCGCCCGCATGCAGGCGCCCGCTCCGACGATCCCGCTGTAGAAGCCGGTTCCGGGCGAGCCGATCCGGAAATCCCGTTCCAGGCCGCGCCGGAAGTCCCCGATTCTCACCGGCTCACCGTTCGAGTACCGGACCCCCTGCCTCACGGCGAAGCGGTACGCCAGTCCGTGGTCAGTGGGTGATGGCACCGTGCTGGCCAGGTCGGGCACCACCTGCGTCCCGTCCGCTCCGTCCACGTGCCTGAGGGTGACCAGTCCGTCGTTCGTCATTCCGAGCAGCTGGGGTGGGAAGAGCAGGAAGGCGCGTCCCGGGTCGATGGAGTCCAGACGGCCGATGGCGGCGTCCACGCGCAGGGTGCCTCCGCGATGTGCTGCGGGGGACCGACCGGTGGTGATCCACAAGGACCCACCGACGTACGCGAGCCCCCTGGGCGAGGCACCGACGCGCACAGTACGGGTCACCCTCGCTGTCCGCGGGTCGAGGAGTACGACGGTGCCGCCGGACTGGTCGGCCACCCAGAGGCCGGCGGGGGTGGCGACCATGCCGTCCGGGTCGTCTCCCGTGACCAAGGTCGCCGTCACCACGTCGCGAACGGGGTCGATGCGCGAGACGGTGCCATCGAGGGTGTTGGCCACCCACACGCCGGATCCGTCGATGGTGATCGGGCCTGGCCCGGTGCCGACCGGGATCGTCGCGATGTCGCTCCCACGGGGATCAACCCGATAGACCGCGCCCCCTGACGCGCTGGTGACCCAGACCGATCCGAACCCCACCGCGACGGCGGTCGGCCGCACGTCCAGGTGGATGCGCCTCAGCACGACGCCGGTACGCGGCGACAGGCCGACGAGCGAGCGGTCGTCGGCGGTGGTGACCCACACCCGTCCGTCGCCGTAGGCGATGGCCGAGGGCGAGCGCCCGACCGTGATCCGCTGCACGACCGTATCGGTGGCTGGCGCCAGCCGCAGGACGGTGCCACCCGTCTCCTCGGCCACCCAGATCGAGCCGCCGCCAGAGGCGATGGCGTCCGCGTCGCCAGGCAACGGGATCGAGTCCTCCGTCCGCCTGCGGGCGACGTCGACACGCGTCACCGTGTGCGTCGACTGGTCGGCGATCCACACAGCGCCGTCGCCCGCCGCCACGTCGGCGGGTTCTCCGGTGGGACGGAGCTGGCCGAGGAGGGCGCCGGTGGCTGCGTCGAGGACGCCGACGGAGCCAGCGTCGATCGGTGCGCGGCTGGACGACGGGGAAGCATGGTCGGAGTCGTGAGCCGGCCAGGTCACCAGACCGACGACCAGGATCAGGCCCGCCGCTACGAGGCCGAGGACCACCGGGCGCGTACGCCACGTCAGCTGCCGGGTACGGGCGGTGTCGTCCTGTTGGGCGGGAGCGAGCGCCGTCGGGTCGCCACCCACGACTCCGACGGCTCGGGTGTACGTCGCGAGGCGAGCGGCACCAGACCCCGCCCGCACCTGGGCCTCGGCGTTCCCCCGCAGCGAGCGGGCGTCGAGCGCGGAGTCGTGTCTGAGGATCGCCTGCTCGAGCTCTTGGAGTGCGGAGCCGGGCTCGACACCCAGCTCCTCGAGCAGGTGCGTGCGTGCCCGTCGGAAGGCCGCGAGAGCGTCGCTCTGGCGGCCGACGCGATATAGCGCCAACATCAGCTGGCCGTGAGCACGCTCCCGCAACGGGTGGGCGTCGACCATGGCCTGCAGCTCGCCGACGAGCTCGCCTGCACGGCCCGCTGCCAGGTCCGCCTCGACTCGGTCCTCGAGCGCCGCGAGCCGCTCGTCCGCGAGCCGCGCCTGGGGCGCCGCCGCGAACGGGAAGAAGCCGACGTCGTCCAACGGTGGCCCGCGGAACAGGTCGAGGGCCGCGCTCAGGAGTCGCGCGCCGCGCTCCGGATCGCCGTCGTTCAGTGCTCGCCTCCCGTCCCGGCTGAGGCTCTCGAAGCGATCGACGTCTACCAAGTCAGGGTCCAGGGTCAGCACGTACCCGGGACTGCGGGTCTGCAGGACGTCCTGATTCCCGCAATTGCGCAGGATCCGGCGCAGACGCGAGACGTAGCTCTCCACGGTGTGGATGGCGCTGGGAGGTGGTGAATCGCCCCAGAGCCCATCCACCAGGCGTTCTCGGGACACGACCTCGTTGACGTGCAGCGCCAGCATCGCGGCCAGGGCGCGCTGCTTCGTGCCCCCGAGCGGAACGACACGGTCCTCGACTCGGAGCTCCACGGGCCCGAGAAGCAGTAGCTCCATCCCCCACCTCAGACGGCGGAAACGCCTCTCGAGGCTACTGCCGTCCAACCGAGCGAGGCCACCCGCATTTCGGGGTTCTGCCAGAGAACTGCGAGCAGGTGCGAGCAATCTGCGACTGCCCCCGACGAGTCTGGCAAGCCCAAGCTCCGCGAGTCCCGGAGGGGTTCATGCAGTGGAGGAAGACGTGCTCACGACTACCGCGATCCAGCGATCGCAGGCCCTCCGCCCGCGTGCGACGAGGACGGCCGATGACAGGCCATGACGAGCACGTACCTGGTCGAGTGCTACTGGCCACTGGTGACGGTGGATCAGATCGCGGAGGTGTTGGCCGGGTCAGGGTCCGAACGATCCCACGTGCCCGGGGTCCGCTCGCTCGGCGCGATCGTCATCCCCTCGGAGGCGACGGCTCTGCTGCTGTTCGAGGCAGACGGACCGGATCTGGTGCGACAGGAGGGCCCCCTCGCCGAGATCCCGTTCGATCGCGTCGTGGAAGTGCAGCTGGTGGCCGTCGAGCGGCCCTGTGCAGCCGGGTGAGGTCCACGGCTCCTCGCAGGTCGCGACAGATCCGGTCGACCTCGTAGGCGTCCAGAGGAAGGAAACGGCGATGGCGATCACCGCTCGAGGCTTCGCAGCGGTCCTGCTCGCGACGGTGTGCGGCGCGACCGTCGCCGGTGGTTCGGTGACGGCCGCCGCGACTGGGACCGGCCACCATGCCGGCAGAGCGGCGGCACGGGAAAGCGTAGGACCGCGCAACGGCCGGATCTTCTTCGCGACAGGGTTCGCCGTTCCGCCCTTCCCGGACACGAGCGGGAACTGGCAGATCTACTCGATGAGGAAGGACGGATCAGACATCCGCCAGCTCACGCATGTTCCGGACACCTCTGTCGCAGGCGACCCCAGCGTGTCGCCGGACGGCAGGACAGTGGCCTATGTGAGCAACGAGTCCGGCCAGTTCGGCGTGTGGCTGATGGACACCAACGGGCGCAACCAGCGCCAGGTGTTGAGCTCCCCGAACAGGGACTACCTGACGCCTGGCTGGTCGCCGAACGGTCAACGACTCGTGGTCGCGGCCTGCCACGTCCGCTCCGGCGGATTCGAGGACTTCTGTGACCTCGTGACCGTTCGGGACGACGGGTCGCACGCGCGGACGATCGTCCATGATCACCGGTACGACTACTACGGTCGATACTCACCGGGCGGGAAGTGGATTGCCTTCGGCAGCGACCGACACGGTTTCGAGGGCGCAATCTGGGTAGTGCGTGCATCGGGCGGCAGGCCCCGGCGCGTCACTGAGCCACGCCTCGAGGCGTTCATCCCCTCTTGGTCACCCGACGGACACCGGCTGATCTTCACCGACAACTGTTGCCAGATCCACTCCAACGTCTACACGATCAGGCCCGACGGAACGGACCTGACGAAGCTCACCCGGGTGCGGGTCGGTCATGACGCTGCCTTCGCGTCGTACTCACCGGACGGCCGTCGCATCGTCCTCGTGAGCAGCGTGCGGCGAAGGGTGGGAAGCGCCGCCCTGGACGTGTTCACCATGCGCGCCGATGGCAGTCAGCTGCATCGGATCGAGTCGACCCATCAGCCGGTGTTCCTCTGCAGTTGGGGACGGGCACCCGAGTCCGCCCGATCGAGAGGAGAGCACAGATGAACACCCGAGTCGCGCACGGCCTGGTCGGTGTCGCTGCAGGTGCGGGACTTGCGCTCGCGATGCTCGGACCAGGCGCAGCCGCGGGCGCCGGCGGCCACGCAGGAGACGGCCGAGCGGCGGTGATCGACGGAAGGATCGCGTTCACCGACAACGACAGCGGTGCCCTGTTCACGGTGAACCCCGACGGGTCGGCCCTGGTGCAGGTCACGGATCCCAACGTCGCCGGGTACGCGCTGACGCCCGACTGGACGCCGGACGGCAGGACTCTGGTCTACGCGGCATCGATCAACAACGGCGCCTTCCGGCTTTACGAGGTTCGGGCCGACGGAACCCACCGGCGTCTGGTCGCGCGCGACCGACGGGGCTACAACGACTCTGGGCCACGGGTGACACCGGACGGTCACTGGCTGTACTTCCAGCGGTGTCGGCCGGATCCGCCGGGAGGATGCATCATTGCGAAGATGCGGCTCGACGGGTCGCATCGCCAGCCGATCACCCACTACCACTCGCCGCGGAACCCGGCGGACGAGGGTTTTGCCTCCCTCTCTCCGAACGGTCGACACCTCGAGTACGACGAGTTCCAGCGCGGCGGCATCTATGCCCAGGTCTGGATCAGCCGTCCCGACGGAAGTGACGCTCATCCGGTCACAGCCCCCGCTCTCGAAGCCGACGCGTACTCGTGGACCCCGAACAGCAAGGCGCTGCTGGTCACCGATCACTGGTTCCACCTGGGGGAGGGCATCTACCGGGTGCCCATCAGCGGTAGACGACCGACCAGGCTGCTCCAACCGCGGTACTGGCACCAGGACTGGCTGCCCGACCTCAGCCCGAGCGGGGAGGCGCTGACGTTCATCAGTGACGTGGACTCCGCAGCCCCGAACCAGCCGCAGCTCTTCATCGCCAAACCCGACGGCTCGGGTGCCCATCGGGTCGATGTCGGGTCCGGCGCCGTGGTCTGGCCGCGGTGGGGGACCGCGCCCCTCCTCCCAGCGTCAGCAGCGACGCCGCAGCCCCGGCTCGCGCCGCCGTTGCCGGTGGACGAGCGTCATCGGCTGGAGTCGAAGCTGCCGTCGTTCCTGCGCGCGGAGCTCTGGCCCCGATGACCTGGCCACTCATAGAGCGCCGTGCGCGGTTCAGGAGACCCAGGAACCCCGGAGGACACATGAGCAACCGAACGGTGGGCGCGCTGGTGGCCACGTGCGGCGCGGCCGTTCTCGCGCTCGCCCCACCCATGGCGGCCGCGAACCCGATCCATCCCAACGGGCAGATCGCATTCGCGCGATACGACCCGTCGTTGGACGACACAGTGCTCTACACCATCAATCCGGACGGCACCCATGAGCAGCAAGTTCTGCCGTTCGCCCTCGAAGGTCCCATATGGTCGCCGGACGGCACCCAGCTGGCCGGCTCCGGCGGCCCCGGCGGAAGCGCGGCGACCATCATCGACATAGACACCGGCGGCTACCGCACACTGCCGATGCCGGACCCGACTCTGCTGACCTTCTGTGCCCTGTGGACCCCAGACGCCAGGCGGATGGCCTGTGACGGCTTCAGCGAGACCGATCCGAGCCGCAACGGGGTGTACACGATCCGGACCTCGGACGGGCAGGACCTGCGCAAGGTGGTCGCGAACCCCGACGGCGACGTAGCGCCGGTGGCCTACTCACCGAACGGCAGACGTCTGGCGTTCGTCCGCCTGGACGCGCAGGGCAACTCCGACGGCCTGTTCGTCGTCCACAGCGACGGCACCCACCTGCGCCAGGTCGCGCCGGCCGGTGTCACGTGCTGTAACGGCGGCTGGTCCCCTCAGGGCAACGAGATCGTGTTCGCCCGGCACGTGACACCGGACGTGCACAGCTCGCTGTGGATCGTGCACGCGGACGGCACGGGGATGCGTGAGGTCCCGGCCCATCCCGCCCACGGATGCGGAGGACCGAACGCCGATCCGAATGCGGGGGGCTGCTTCGACCCTCGCTGGTCACCTGACGGTACTCGGATCGTCTTCGGCAGCGGGGACGACGCCCTCGGCCGCAACATCTACACGGTCAATCGGGACGGCAGCGGCCTGGTGCAGGTCACGCACGGCGATGCGACCCAGTCCAACGAGGCGCCGGACTGGGGCAGGCACGCCCTCGCGCACGAGTGACCGGAACAACCCGCTGCGCAGGTGGTCCGCGCTCAGCGTGGCCCGCGTCGGGCCCGGAGGCGGTCCCGGCAGACGATCCCGACGGAGCGGATCGTCTCGGCCAGGACGTATCCCGGTCCGGTCCAGCGCAGGTACCGGGGCACGAGCCGTGCATACAGCGCCGCGGCGCGCCTGAGGTCGAGGGTCGCGAGCCCCAGGACCGCCGAGGGGAAGACGTCCACGGTCTGGCCGACGCGGAGCGCGCGGGAGTCGTCGCCGCGCCGGCCGCCGTGGATGTGCAGGTAGTCCGTGGTGAAGTCGACGCCCGCCCTGCGGAGCGCGACGACCGTGCCCCAGGGGCGGAGGTTGACGTCGTGCACCCAGCCGCGTCCCTCGTCGTCCTCGATCATGTTCATGTTGACCAGGCCGGAGCCGCCGATCAGCGCGAGGACGGCGCGTCCGGTCGCCTGGTGTGCCGGCCTGTGGAGCGTCACCACGCGGTCGGGCGGCGCCACGTCGGCGTGCCCGACCCGGCTGCTGAGGTAGGCGCCCTCGTGCAGGACGCGGCCTTCTCCGTCGTACGACGCGACGTAGCTGACGGTGCGGCCGGCGACGAACTGCTCGTACATCGCCCCACCGAAGGGCGCGACCACGGCCGCTGCGTGACGCACGGCGTCGAGGGTCTGGGCGATGTGCACGGTGACGCCGCCGTTGGCGAGGCGACCCTTGACCACCAACGGCAGCCCCAGCGCGGCGACCGCCTGGTCCGGCGTCGTCTCGGTGGCGCCCAGGGCGCAGGGGACGCGGACCCCGGCAGCCTCCAGGGCTCGGGACATCACGAGCTTGTCGCCGAGGCGCACGCGTCGATCGAGCTCGCCGAGCAGCTCACGGCGTACGCCGGCCAGCCGGGCCGCCGCCGCGGTGTCCACCAGCACGTGCTCGGAGGCCTGGATGTCGCTGATCGACTCCGGCCCGATGCGGCGCAGTGCGGCCGCCAGGCTCTGGACGTCGTACGCCGTGGCGACGTGATCGATGAAGAGGCGCGACCGCAGCCGCCGCACGTGGCCGTAGGGGTAGCCGATCCACACCGTGCGCACGCCCTCGCGCCGGATGCACGCGGCCAGCTGCTCGAAACATGCCAGCAGCGGACCCACGAACACGACCGTCAGGCCGGAGCCAGCCCCCGCTTTCCCCACACGGCATGGTGGCAGCGCCGGGCGCGCCGAGTCCCCGGAATCGAGATTTCCCCGGCCCCACGCGGTGGGAGCCGGGCGGGCTGACGCCCTCCAGCCGCGGACGGCTACCCTGCTCCCGCCATGCTCGAACGCTTCCGCCAGTTCTGGACCAACTTCTGGTCCCCCGTGGGCGACCTCCTGCTGCGGCTCGGGGTGAGCCCCAACACGGTGACGTTCGTGGGCACGCTCGGCGTCTGCGCCGGGGCCTTGATCTGCTTCCCGCAGGGCTGGCTGCTGGCCGGCGTGCTGGTGATCACGGCGTTCGTGTTCAGCGACATGATCGACGGCTACATGGCCCGCACCAGCGGCCAGATGTCGCCGTTCGGCGCCTTCCTCGACTCGACGCTGGACCGGATCGGCGATGCCGCGATCTTCGGCGGTCTGGCGATGTACTACGTCGGCCCCGGCGACAACGAGTGGTGGGCCGCCTTGGCCGTCTACTGCCTGTCGATGGGGTCGGTGACGTCCTACGCCCGCGCTCGCGCCGAGTCGCTCGGGATGCAGGCCAAGGTGGGCATCGCCGAGCGCGCCGACCGGCTGGTGGCCATCCTCTTCGCCACGGGTCTGGCCGACCTGCTGAGACATCTCGGTGTCGACGACCGCGTGATGGGGCTGATCCCGTTCACGCTGGGGCTCCTGGCCGTGGCCAGCACGATCACGGTGGTCCAGCGGGTGCTCGTCGTACGACGTCAGGCGCTCGCGGCCGGTACCCCCGGCGAGTAGCCGCGAGGACCCCCACCGAATAGGGGAGGCACGGCCCTCCGCCGTAGGATCGGGGCATGGCTGAGAGCACCACCGAGAGCACCCCGGGCACCGGCACGAACCGCGTCAAGCGCGGGATGGCCGAGATGCTCAAGGGCGGCGTGATCATGGACGTCGTCACCGCCGAGCAGGCCAAGATCGCCGAGGACGCCGGGGCCGTGGCCGTGATGGCGCTCGAGCGCGTCCCGGCCGACATCCGCGCCCAGGGCGGCGTCTCGCGCATGAGCGACCCCGACATGATCGACGGCATCATCGAGGCCGTCTCGATCCCGGTGATGGCCAAGGCCAGGATCGGCCACTTCGCCGAGGCGCAGGTCCTGCAGAGCCTGGGCGTCGACTACATCGACGAGTCCGAGGTGCTCACGCCCGCCGACTACGCCAACCACATCGACAAGTGGCAGTTCACCGTTCCCTTCGTGTGCGGCGCGACCAACCTGGGCGAGGCGCTCCGCCGCATCACCGAGGGCGCCGCGATGATCCGCTCCAAGGGCGAGGCCGGCACCGGCGACGTCTCCAACGCGGTCACCCACATGCGCACGATCCGGGCCGAGCTGCGCCGCCTCCACGGCCTGAGCGAGGACGAGCTGTACGTCGCGGCGAAGGAGCTGCAGGCGCCCTACGACCTCGTGCGCGAGGTCGCGGCCGCCGGCAAGCTGCCCGTCGTGCTGTTCACCGCAGGCGGCATCGCCACCCCCGCCGACGCCGCGATGATGATGCAGCTGGGTGCCGAGGGCGTGTTCGTCGGCTCCGGCATCTTCAAGTCGGGCAACCCGGCCCAGCGCGCCGAGGCCATCGTCAAGGCCACGACGTTCTTCGACGACGCCGACATGGTCGCGAAGGTCAGCCGCGGGCTCGGCGAGGCCATGGTCGGCATCAACGTCGACGAGATCCCGCAGCCCCACCGCCTGGCCGAGCGCGGCTGGTAGGCCGCGCACGACCCGATGAGCCCCACCGTCGGCGTGTTCGCCCTCCAGGGCGACGTCCGCGAGCACGTGCGCATGCTCGAGTCGCTCGGCGCGACCGCGATCGGCGTACGCCGGGTGGCCGAGCTCGACGCCTGCGACGGCTTCGTGATCCCCGGCGGCGAGTCGACCACGATGTTCAAGCTCGCGCGCACCTTCGACCTGTTCGAGCCGATCCGGCAGCGGATCAAGGAAGGCATGCCGACGTTCGGCACCTGCGCCGGGATGATCATGCTGGCCGACCGGATCGAGGACGGCACGGCCGACCAGGAGACCCTCGGGGGCCTCGACATCACCGTCCGGCGCAACGCGTTCGGCCGCCAGGTCGACTCCTTCGAGGGCGACCTCGACTTCGCCGGGCTCGACGACCCCGTGCACGCCGTGTTCATCCGGGCGCCGTGGGTGGAGGACGCCGGGCCCGACGTCCAGACGCTCGCCCGGGTCGACGACGGCCCGGCCGCCGGTAGGATCGTCGCGGTCCGGCAGGGCCCGCTGATGGCGACGTCGTTCCATCCGGAGGTGGGCGGTGACGACCGCATCCACCGGCTGTTCCTGGACCTGATCGACGGTCTCGACTGAGCTCGACCACCGACTGACGAAGAGGAAGCATGTCCGGCCACTCCAAATGGGCGACCACCAAGCACAAGAAGGCGGTCATCGACGCCCGCCGGGGCAAGATGTTCGCCAAGCTCATCAAGAACATCGAGGTCGCGGCGCGCATGGGTGGCGGTGACCCGACCGGCAACCCGACCCTCTACGACGCGATCCAGAAGGCGAAGAAGTCGTCGGTCCCCAACGACAACATCGACCGCGCGGTCAAGCGCGGCTCTGGCGCCGAGGCCGGGGGAGCGGACTACCAGACGATCATGTACGAGGGGTACGGCCCGCAGGGCGTGGCGATGCTCATCGAGTGCCTGACCGACAACCGCAACCGGGCCGCCATGGAGGTCCGCACCGCGATGACCCGCAACGGCGGCTCGCTCGCCGACCCGGGCTCGGTCAGCTTCCTGTTCAACCGCAAGGGCGTGATCCTCGTCCCGCAGGCGCAGGAGAGCCGCACCGTGACCGAGGACGACCTCCTGGAGGCCGCGCTCGAGGCCGGAGCCGAGGACGTCACCGACCTGGGGGAGAGCTTCGAGGTCGTGACGGAGGCGACCGACCTGGTCGCCGTGCGCACCGCGCTGCAGGACGCCGGCATCGACTACGACTCGGCCGAGGCCGAGTTCGTCCCCGACATGCAGGTCGCCCTCGACAAGGAGGGTGCTGCGAAGGTGTTCCGCCTCATCGAGGCGCTGGAGGACAGCGACGACGTCCAGAACGTCTTCGCCAACTTCGACGTACCCGACGCCGTGATGGCCGAACTGGACGCGTGAGCGAGGGCCCAGAAGGGTCGTGTGCCTGAGCACGCGCTTGGGCGGGCCGTGGGGCACACGACTGCTCGGAGCGGTGCCCGGCCCCGACCGCGTGTCGTCCGTCGCTCGCGGGGCGGGTCCGGCTAGCGTGACGTACGAACAGGTGTTCGGACGAAGGGCGGAGACATGCGCGTGCTGGGGATCGACCCCGGTCTGACCCGCTGCGGCATGGGCGTGGTCGAGGGGAGCGTGGGCAGGCCGCTGAGCCTGATCGACGTCAACGTGCTCCGCACCTCCTCGGACCAGCACGTCTCGCTCCGCCTCATGCATCTCGAGCGGGGGATCGAGGCGTGGCTCGACGAGCACCGGCCCGACGCCGTCGCGATCGAGCGGGTCTTCGCGCGGTCCGACTCCAGCACGATCATGGGCACCGCCCAGGCCAGCGGCATCGCCATGGTCGCGGCGGCCCGGCGGGGTCTCCCGATCGCCCTCCACACTCCGAGCGAGGTCAAGGCGGCCGTGTCCGGCAGCGGACGCGCCGACAAGGCCCAGGTGGGTGCCATGGTGACCCGCATCCTGCGGCTCGACGCCCCGCCCAGGCCGGCCGACGCCGCGGACGCGCTCGCGCTGGCGATCACCCACATCTGGCGGGGAGGTGCGCAGGCCCGCATCGACGCGGCGCTGGCCGCGGCGGGGGTGTCGGCGGGCTCGACCAAGGAGGGCGCACGGAGATGATCGCGTTCGTGCGCGGCGAGGTCGCCGAGGTCACCCTGAACAGCGCCGTCCTCGAGGTCGGCGGAGTCGGGCTCGAACTGATGTGCACCCCCAACACGCTGGCCACGCTGCGGCACGGCCAGGTCGCCCTGCTGCCGACGTCGATGGTGGTCCGCGAGGACTCCCTCACCCTCTTCGGCTTCGCCGACGAGGACGAGAAGCAGGTCTTCGAGCTCGTGCAGACCGCGAGCGGGGTCGGACCCAAGCTCGCCCAGGCCATGCTTGCCGTGCTCACGCCCGACGCCGTACGTCGAGCGGTCGCCGGCGACGACGTACGCACCCTGACCGCGGTGCCCGGCATCGGCCAGAAGGGCGCCCAACGCATCATCCTCGAGCTCCGCGACCGGATCGGCGCGCCGGTGCCCGGTGGTGCGGCGGCCCGACCGGTCGTCTCCGAGCCCTGGCGTGACCAGGTGCAGCAGGGGCTCGTGGGGCTCGGGTGGTCCGCCAAGGACGCCGACCGGGCCATCGAGTCGGTGGCCGACCAGGCCGGGGTCGCCACGAGCACGACCGGCCAGGTCGACGTCGGTGCCCTGCTCCGCGCCGCGCTCCGCACCCTGAGCAGGGCCTGATCGTGAGCCCCGACCGCGAGCTGAGCGACGAGCTGGACGCCCACGAGGAGGCCCATCTGGCCTCGTTGACCACGGCCGAGGCCGAGGGTGACGAACGCGCCGTCGAGGCGGCGCTCCGGCCCCGGACCCTCGATGAGGTGGTCGGTCAGCAGCGGGTGCGGGAGCAGCTCGGGCTGGTGCTGGAGGCCGCCCGGCGCCGCGGTCGGGCCTCCGACCACGTCCTGCTGTCGGGCCCACCGGGCCTCGGCAAGACGACGCTCGCGATGATCATCGCCCACGAGATGTCGACGCCGCTGCGGGTGACCAGCGGGCCGGCGATCACCCACGCCGGCGACCTGGCCGCGATCCTGTCCGGCCTCAACGACGGCGACGTGCTGTTCGTCGACGAGATCCACCGGATGTCGCGTCCGGCGGAAGAGATGCTCTACCTCGCGATGGAGGACTTCCGGGTCGACGTCGTGATCGGCAAGGGGCCGGGGGCGACCGCGATCCCGCTGGAGATCCCGCCGTTCACTCTGGTCGGGGCCACCACCCGGGCCGGGCTGCTCCCGGGTCCGCTGCGCGACCGCTTCGGGTTCACGGCACAGCTCGAGTTCTACGAAGCTGACGAGCTCGACACGATCATCCGCCGCTCCGCCGGGCTCCTGGGCGTCGAGGCGGAGCCGGCCGGGTCCGCCGAGATCGCCTCCCGTTCGCGCGGCACGCCCCGGATCGCCAACCGTCTGCTCCGGCGCGTCCGCGACTACGCCCAGGTGCGCGCCGACGGCGTGGTCACCCGCGACATCGCCCACCGGGCGCTCGATCTCTACGAGGTCGACGCGCTCGGCCTCGACCGCCTCGACCGGGCGGTCCTCGACGCGCTCTGTCGCCGGTTCGGCGGTGGCCCCGTCGGCATCTCCACGCTCGCGGTCGCCGTGGGCGAGGAGCGCGAGACGGTGGAGGAGGTCGCGGAGCCGTTCCTGGTCCGCAACGGCTTCCTGGCCCGTACGCCGCGGGGCCGGGTCGCGACGCGTGCGGCGTGGGAGCACCTCGGCCTGACCCCGCCGCCGGCGGGGCCCGTCGACCCCACGCTCTTCGAGTCCTGATTGGTGAGGGTGACCACCCTCCCGGTTACACTTCACCTTCGGTCGGCCGGACATCGTCGATCTCTGCCTCTCACCCCAGAACTCGAGGATGAACGTGAACAACCTGCTGTCGATCCTGCCGTTGGTGGGGATCGCCGCCCTGTTCTGGCTGATCCTCATCCGCCCCGCCCAACGGCGTCAGCGGGAGCTGGGACGGATGCAGGGCGAGGTCAGCGTGGGCGACGAGGTCGTCCTGACCTCGGGCGTCTACGGCACCGTCCGCAACCTCCACGACGACACGCTGTCGCTGGAGGTGGCCGAGGGCGTGACGCTCAAGGTGGTGCGGGCCGCGATCGGTTCCGTCGTGCGGCCGGAGGCCCCGGCGAGGGACGATGAAGAGGAGCTCGTCGTCGACGAGCCGGAGGAGAAGCAGTAGATGGCACGCAAGAGCGCCCGTCCCGGGCGCACGGTCTCGATGTTCTTCCTGGGCCTGGCGATCGCCTACGGCCTGGTCGCGCTGATCGGCACGTGGAAGCCCGCGCTCGGCCTCGACCTGCGCGGCGGCACCCAGATCACGCTGACCGCCCAGGGGAACGTGTCGAAGGGCGACCTCCAGCAGGCGGCCGACATCATCAACAACCGGGTGAACGGCTCCGGCATCTCCGAAGCCTCGGTGATCACCCAGGGCAACAACGAGATCGTCGTCCAGGTGCCGGGAAGCACCAAGAACAGCCTCGTGCAGACGGTCATCCGCCAGGCGCGGCTCCGGTTCCGCCTGGTGGCCCAGGTGCCGAACTCACCGACGGCGCCGGCCCCGACGACCGCGCCGTCGTCGACCGCCCCGGCTCCTGGAGCGGGGGTCACCCTCCCCCCGAGCACGTCGCCGAAGCCGCACAAGAGCGCGACGAGCAAGCCCAGCGGCAAGAACCGCCCTCCGGCGCTGCTCGGCAAGAGCAAGCACCCGTCGAAGAGCGCGTCGCCCAGCCAGAGCCCGAGCGCGACGCCGAGCGCGCCCGCCAGCACCGGGCCCACCTCCACGACCCAGGTCACCTACACGGCGGCCAACAAGAAGGCCTTCCAGGACGGTCTCACCTGGATGACCAACCCCGACCCCCAGTCCGTCGAGGTCTACAACAACTTCACCTGTCCGCCGAAGGAACAGGTCAAGGACGACCCGACCCTGCCGCTGGTCACCTGCGACCCGCAGGGCAACAAGTACCTGCTGTCACCGGCGCTGATCGAGGGCACCGAGATCAGCTCGGCCTCGGCGAGTGCGCCCGGCAGCAGCCAGGGCCAGGTCCAGTGGGCCGTCAACATCCAGCTCAAGAGCCACGGCGCCAACGTCGAGCGGCAGATCTCGTCCGCCATCGCGGGCACCCAGAAGCAGTTCGCGATCGTGCTGGACGGGCAGGTCATCTCGGCACCCGTGTTCACCAGCGTCATCCCGGACGGCACGTCGCAGATCACCGGCAACTTCGGCGAGAGCGAGGCCAAGAGCCTCGCCACCGGCCTCAAGTACGGCGCGCTCCCGATCTCGTTCGACAAGTCCAAGACCACGATCCAGACGATCGGCCCGTCGCTGGCCGGTGACCAGCTGAAGGCCGGCCTCACCGCGGGCATCGCGGGCCTGGTCCTGGTGATGATCTACTGCCTCATCTACTACCGCGGGCTGGGTCTCGTGGTGGTCAGCTCCCTCGTGGTCGCCGCCGCCACGACGTACGCGTTGGTCCTGCTGCTCGCCAAGAGCGCCGGCTTCACGCTCACGCTGCCCGGCATCGCAGGCCTGATCGTGGCCGTCGGCATCACCGCGGACTCGTTCGTCGTGTTCTTCGAACGCATCCGTGACGAGATGAGAGGCGGCAAGTCGATGCGCGTCGCGGTCGAAGCCGGCTGGATCCGGGCACGGAGCACGTGTCTGGCCGCCGACTCGGTCTCGATCCTGGCGGCCCTCGTCCTCTACATCTTCGCCGCGGGGGTCGTGAAGGGCTTCGCCTTCGCCCTCGGCCTCTCGACCATCATCGACCTCGCGGTGTTCTTCTGGTTCACCCACCCGATGGTGTCGTGGCTCGCCCGCTTCCCGTTCTTCAACCAGGGTCACAAGCTCTCCGGTCTCGACGCGGAGAACCTCGGGCTCGATCGACTCCCGGCAGGAGGGAGGGTCTGATGGGCAGGTTCAGCCGTCTCGGCAACGACCTCTACTCCGGGCGCAGGTCGATCGACTTCGTCGGCCGACGCCACGTCTGGTACGCCGCCTCGGGCGTCATCATCATCGCCGCCGTCCTGGGGCTGTACTTCCGCGGCCTCAACTTCGGCATCGAGTTCCGCGGTGGCGCGCAGTACACCGTGACCATGCCGCAGGGGCAGGCCACCCAGGCGAACGCCGACAAGCTCCGCAACGCCGTCTCCGGCACCGGGATCAAGGCCGCCTCGCAGGTGATCGTCACGACCGCCGGCAAGAACTCCATCCTGGTCGAGACCGAGCCCCTCTCCCCGGTCGAGAGCAACCAGATCGCCTCCACCATCGAGCAGACCGTCGGCGTCCCCAAGGCCGCCCTCTCGCTCGACGAGATCGGGCCCAGCTGGGGCAAGGAGGTCGCCAAGCGGTCGGCCATCGGACTCGTGGTGTTCCTGATCCTGGTGGTGCTCCTGATCTGGGGCTACTTCCGACAATGGAAGATGTCCCTCGCCGCCATGGTCGCGCTGGTGCACGACCTCGTGATCACCGTGGGCATCTACGCCCTGTCGGGCTTCGAGGTGACACCGGCCACGGTGACGGGTGTGCTCACGATCCTCGGCTTCTCGCTCTACGACACCGTCGTGGTCTTCGACAAGGTGCGCGAGAACACCAAGAACCTCCGCGAGTCCCACCGGACCTACGCCGAGGCCGCCAACCTGGCGGTCAACCAGACCCTGGTGCGTTCCATCAACACCTCCATCGTGGCGCTGATCCCGGTCGGCGCGATCCTCTACGTCGGGGTCGTGCAGCTCGGATCGGGTGCCCTGAAGGACCTGGCGCTGGCCCTGTTCGTCGGCATGGCCGCCGGCGCCTACTCCTCGATCTTCATCGCCACGCCGTTCCTGGCGCACCTGAAGTCGCGGGAGCCGGACGTCCAGGAGCTGGAGCGGCGCCTGAAGGCCCGGCGTCGTCACGAGGCCGACCGCTACGCGTCGGTGCCCGCGTTCACCGAGGACATGCCGATCCTGGAGCCGGATGCGGCTCCGACGCGCGACGTGGCCGAGACGCCTGCCGCGGCGCGGACGGGCGGCAACCGACCGACCCCGAGCACCGACCCGCTCGGTCGCGGGCGCGTGGCACCCCCCTCGCGCGGTCCGGTCGGACCCAGCTCGTCGAGCGGTCGGGTCCAGCCCACCCGGCAGACGAAGTCCAAACGGGGCAAGAAGTGACCCGTCCGGACGTCGCCGCGATCCTGAGCCGCCTGGTCGTCGACGTTCCGGACTTCCCCGAGACGGGCGTGGTGTTCAAGGACATCACCCCGGTCCTGGCCGACCCCACCGCCTTCGGCGCGGTGGTGGACGCGCTGGCCGACGCGGGCCGGGACGACGCCGGCACGACCGTCGTCGACCACGTCGTGGGCATGGAGGCGCGCGGCTTCATCCTGGCCGCCCCGGTCGCGCTGGCCCTCGGGGCCGGGTTCGTCCCGGTCCGCAAGGCCGGCAAGCTGCCCCGAGCGACGTACGCCGAGTCCTACGCCCTCGAGTACGGCGAGGCGTGCCTGGAGGTCCACCGGGACGCCTTCGCCGAGGGTGACCGGGTGCTGCTGATCGACGACGTGCTCGCGACCGGCGGCACCGTCGCCGCGACCCGACGCCTCGTCGAACGGGGCGGAGCCGTCGCCCACGGAGTGGCGGTGCTGATGGACCTGAGCTTCCTGCCCGGGCGGGAGACCATCGGAGACCTCCCGCTCACCAGCCTGATGACCGTGTGAGGTCCGTCCGACGCCCCGGATGAAGCGTCGGCGGCCCGTAGACTCGGGGTATGGCGATCGAGGGCGGCTCCACGACGGCGGACGACGCCGCCGTGCCGGTCACCCGTGAGCGGTCCGGCACGTCCGCCCGCGACCGGGTGCCCTCGCCGCGCGCCATGCGCAACCGGCTGGCCCGGATGGGCGCCCGCAACCAGGCGGACCGGCCGGAGCTCGAGCCGCTGTTCCGCTCCGTGCGCGCCAACCACCCGAAGGCCGACCTGGGCCTGATCGAGCGTGCCTACCGCACGGCCGAGGAGCTCCACGGCACCCAGATGCGGAAGAGCGGTGACCGCTACATCACCCACCCGCTCGCGGTCGCCACGATCCTCGCCGACATCGGCATGACCGAGCCGACCCTGGTGGCTGCGCTGCTCCACGACACGGTCGAGGACACGCCGTACACCCTCGACCAGCTGCGCACCGACTTCGGCGACGAGGTCGCCGTGCTCGTCGACGGCGTCACCAAGCTCGAGAAGGTCCAGTACGGCGAGACCGCCCAGGCCGAGACGATCCGCAAGATGATCGTGGCGATGTCGCGCGACATCCGGGTCCTGGTGATCAAGCTGGCCGACCGGCTGCACAACATGCGCACGGTGCGCTACGTCAAGCAGTCCACCCAGGAGCGGCAGGCGACCGAGTCTCTCGACATCTACGCGCCGCTGGCCCACCGGCTCGGCATGAACACCATCAAGTGGGAGCTGGAGGACCTCGCGTTCGCCACGCTCCACCCCAAGATCTACGACGAGATCGTGCGGATGGTGGCCGAGCGTGCGCCGTCGCGCGACCAGTTCCTCACCCAGGTGATCGAGCAGGTCGAGCAGGACCTCAAGGACGCCAAGGTGAAGGCGGTCGTGCGCGGGCGACCGAAGCACTACTACTCGATCTACCAGAAGATGATCGTCGGCGGCCGGGAGTTCACCGACATCTACGACCTGGTGGGGCTCCGGATCCTGGTGGAGGAGGACCGCGACTGCTACTCCGCGCTCGGCGTCATCCACGCCCGCTGGAACCCGGTCCTGGGCCGGTTCAAGGACTACGTCGCGATGCCGAAGTTCAACATGTACCAGTCGCTGCACACGACGGTGATCGGGCCGCAGGGCAAGCCCGTGGAGATGCAGATCCGCACCCAGTCGATGCACCGCCGCGCGGAGTACGGCGTCGCGGCCCACTGGAAGTACAAGGAGAACGGTCGCAACGGCGTCGACACCGAACGGCTCGGCGACCTCGACGACCTGAACTGGGTCCGTCAGCTCCTCGACTGGCAGAGCGAGGTCGAGGACCCGGGGGAGTTCCTCGAGTCGCTGCGCTTCGAGATCAACCGGGCCGAGGTCTTCGTCTTCACCCCGCGCGGCGACGTCATCGCGCTGCCCGTCGGGGCCACCCCGGTCGACTTCGCCTACGCCGTCCACACGGAGGTCGGCCACCACACGATCGGCGCGCGGGTCAACGGCCGGCTCGTGCCGCTGGAGTCGACGCTCGACAACTCCGACGTCGTCGAGATCTTCACCTCCAAGGCGCCGACCGCGGCTCCGTCCCGCGACTGGCTGACGTTCGTCAAGTCCCAGCGGGCGCGGAGCAAGATCAAGCAGTGGTTCACCAAGGAGCGGCGCGAGGAGGCGATCGAGCGCGGCAAGGACCAGATCGCCAAGCTCATGCGCAAGGAGGGCCAGCCGCTCAAGCGGGTGCTGTCGCACGAGTCGCTGACCGAGGCGGCCCTGCACTTCCGGCTCGCCGACGTGTCGGCGCTCTACGCCGCGGTGGGGGAGAGCAACCTGAGCGCCCAGGCCGTCGTACGCCGGGTGATCGAGCTGCACGGCGGGGAGGACGGCGCTGCCGAGGACCTCTCCGAGGGCGTCAGCATCACCGCGCCGCGGGCCCGGTCGAAGACGGCGGCCCCGGGTGACGCCGGTGTCATCGTCAAGGGCGCTCCGGACGTCTGGGTGAAGCTCGCCCGCTGCTGCACACCGGTGCCCCCGGACGCCATCCTGGGCTTCGTGACCAAGGGCGGGGGAGTCTCGGTCCACCGGCGCGACTGCACCAACGCCTCGGAGCTGCAGCGGCAGCCCGAGCGGCTCCTCGAGGTCGAGTGGGCCCCCAACGCGCACTCGACCTTCATGGTCAACATCCAGGTCGAGGCGATCGACCGGGCGCGGCTGCTCTCGGACATCACCATGGTGCTGTCCGACGCCCACGTGAACATCCTCAGCGCCACGCTCTCCACCGGTCGTGACCGGGTGGCGAAGAGCCGCTTCACCTTCGAGATGGCCGAGGCCAAGCACCTCGACACCGTCCTCCGCGCCGTCCGTGGCGTCCCCGGCGTCTTCGACGCCTACCGGGTCACCCAGTAAGAGTCCGCCCGCTGGTCGGGTCTCCTCGGTGGTCGAGCGAAGTCGAGACCACCCCTGGCCCCGGTCGGTTGAGCCGCGCCTTGTGGTGGGTCGAGCCGCGCCTTGTGGTGTCGTTCGACCCGCGCCTTGTGGTGCGTTCGAGCCGCGCTTTGTGGTCGAGCTGTCGAGACCAGCCGCGCCCGCTGGTCGAGCTTGTCGAGACCAAGGGCGCTGTCGGTGGTCGAGCTCGCCTCGGTGGTCGAGCGAAGTCGAGACCACCACCGGGGTTTGCTCGGGCCTCGCTGCGTGCTTTTGGTTGCGGTTTCCTTTTATTGATTCACGCTGGTTGCGGTTTGCGTTTGGTTGCGGTGCCTCTCACCGTTTGCTTTCCGGTTCGCCGTTGGTTGGGCTACTCGCTTCGGTTGCGGTTTCTTGGCTCTCCCAGGTCAGCTGGAAAGTATTTTCAAGAAACTTCTGCGGAAATGTCTCGGATCGTGGGATAAACCCTGTGGATAACCCACCCGATTGTCGGTGGTCGCTGATTCGATATTCCTATGTCGATCCACCCCCACCACCCCGACGCCGCGCCGCCGGCGGTGCTGGCCGAGGCGGTCGCGATGCTCCGGGGTGTGGCGGAGACGCTGTGGTCGGCGAGGTCGGACGACGAGCTGATCGCCGTGGTGGAGCAGGCCCAGCGTCCTGTCCTCGGTGCTGGCCGCGGTCGAAGCCGGTGCGGTCGCCGAGGCCGACCTCCGAGGGGGCTCGCGAAGGACAAGCTGCACTACGGCTCGACCGGGGACTGGCTCACCCACACCGGCGGCCTCCGCCGGGGCGAGGGGAAGCGGCGGGTGGTCCGGGCCCACGCCCTGACCGGCCCCCTCACCCGCACCCGGGCGGCGTTGGTGGCGGGGGAGGTGTCGGCGACCCAGGTCGACCCGATCCTCGACGCCGTCCACGGCCTCCCGTCCGGCGAGCTGGTCCGGGCCCGCGGGGAGCAGGCCATGCTCGAACACGCCCAGAGCCTGGATGCCACGGAGCTGGCCCGGCTGGGCCGGCACCTGGCCCACGTGGTCGACCCCGACCAAGAGGACCGCCGCCTCGAGGCCGCGCTGGACCGGGAGGACCGGGCCGCCCACCTGAACCGGTTCCTGGCGATCACCGAGGACCGGGCCGGCGGGGTCCGGATCAAGGGCTACGGCAGCACCGAGGACGCCGCCCTCCTCAAGGCCGCCCTCCTCCCCCTCACCTGCCCCACCCCGCACCACCGACGACGAGGACGAGGCGGCGGGGAGGTGCGGGATCCCCGGGACCACGGCGCCCGGCTCTGGGACGCCCTGATCACCACCGCCCACCACGCCCTCACCACCGCACCTGCCGCCGGAGACCCACGCCACCCCACCCCGACTCCTGGTCACCCTCGACCACCAGACCCTCCTCGACCAGCTCGGCGCCCGCGGGATCGGCACCACCGAGGACGGCGCCGAGCTCTCACCCGCCACGCGTGCGGCGGTTGGCCTGCGACGCCGAGATCATCCCCGCCGTCCTCGGCACCCGCGGCGAGGTCCTCGACATCGGCCGCACCAGACGCCCGGTCACCGCCGTCCTCTGGACCGCCCTGGTGCTGCGGGACCGGCACTGCACCTTCCCCGGCTGCACCCGACCCCCGGTGATGTGCCACGCCCACCACCTCCATCCACTGGGCCGACGGCGGTCGACACGTCGCTCGACAACCTCGCCCTGCTCTGCGGCCACCACCACCGGGTCATCCACCACACGCCCTGGCAGATCCGGCTCAACCCCGCACGACAAACGACCCGAATTCAAACCACCACCCAAACCCGGCATCCCACCCGCATGGATCCGACATCGACCACGCCTCAACAGGTGACGGCTGCGGGCCGCCGGGTGGTCTCGACTTCGCTCGACCACCGAACGGGGGCGAAGCCCCTGCCGCCACCGGGCGACCGTGCCCTTGGTCTCGACAAGCTCGACCACCGAACGGGGCGAGCCCCTCCGCCGCCGGGTGACCGTGCGCTCGGGCTCGACCAGCGGGCTTCGCTCGACCAGCGGGCCGCCAGGTGGTCTCGACTTCGCTCGACCACCGAGTGGGGGCGAGCTCGTTCAGCCGCCGTAGTCCGCGGAGGCGCGCATCGCCATCTCCAGGAACGCCCGTCGCGAGGCGAGATTGTCCTCGAGGTCTGCGATCTTCTTCTGGTCCCCGGCCGCGCGTGCGCGCTCCAGGTCGGCCTCGACCTTGCCGATGGCCTCCTGGAGCTTCACCACCATGTCGTCCGCCCGGGCGGACTTCTCCGGGTCGGTACGGCGCCACTGCTCCTCTTCCAGCCCGCGGATCTCCTGCTCCACGGCGCGCATCCGGTCCTCGAGCGTCCGGATCTTGTCGCGCGGCACCTTGCCGATGGCGTCCCAGCGCTCGGCCAGGTCGCGGATCGCGCGCTTGGCGGCGGCCACGTCGGTCACGGGGAGCAGCGCCTCCGCCTCGACGAGCAGCTTCTCCTTCGCCTCGGCGTTCGCGGCGAACTCGGAGTCCTGGGCCGCCATGGCCTCGTCCCGAGCCCCGAAGAACGTGTCCTGGGCACCGCGGAACCGGGTCCACAGCTCGTCCTCGACGTCGCGCGGCGCCGGACCCGCGGCCTTCCACTGGCGCATCAGCTCGCGGTACGCCGACGCCGTCGGCCCCCAGTCACGCGACCGCGAGAGCGACTCCGCCTCCTTCACCAGGCGCTGCTTGGTCACCCGGGCCGCGTCACGCTTCTCGTTCTGCTCGGCGAAGTGCGCCTTCCGGCGCCGGGTGTAGGAGGTCCGCGCCGTCGAGAAGCGGTGCCAGAGCCGGTCGTCGGACGCGCGGTCGATCCGGGGGAGCGCCTTCCACTCGTCGAGCAGCTGGCGGAGGCGGTGTGCGCCGTTGCGCCAGTCGTCGCCCTCACCCAGCTTCTCGGCCTCGGTGACCAGGCGCTCCTTCTCGGCCTTGGCGGCGGCCGTCTTCTCGGCGCGCTCGGCCCGCCGCGCCTGGCGTTGCTGCGAGATGACCGGGCCCAGCGCCGCGAGGCGACCCGTCAGGGAGACCAGGTCTCCGACGGCGTTGGCCTCGAGCACCTGGGCGCGCAGCGTGCGGACCGACTCGGTGGCCTCGTCGGGGGTGACCACGCCTGCCTGCACCCGCTGCTCGAGCAGGTGCACCTGGCCGGCCAGCTCGTCGTACCGCTTCGCGTAGAAGGCCAGCGCCTCCTCGGGGGAGCCTTCGGGGTACTGACCGACCGACCGCTCTCCGTCCGGCGTCCTCACGAAGACCGTTCCGTCGTCGGCGACGCGTCCCCACTCGCTCGTCGTCACACTGATCCTCTTCACTCCGTCGGGCAACGCCCCATGCTACCGAGGCCCACACAGCCCTCCGTGCACCGATGCCATCACGCCTGGTGGTGCTCGATAGTCTGCCGGGGTGCTGATCGCCGGCTTCCCCGCGGGTCCCTGGGCCGCCAACTGTTACGTCGTGGCCACGGGCCCCGGCGCGGAGTGCGTGGTCGTCGACCCGGGGAAGGACGCCGCGGCCGGCGTCGCCGAACTCGTCCGCGAGCACCGTCTCAAGCCGGTGTCCGTGCTGCTCACCCACGGGCACATCGACCACATCTGGTGCGTGGCGCCGGTCGCCGGCACCTACGACGCGACCGCCTGGATCCACCCCGCAGACCGGCACCTGCTGACCGACCCGATGGCCGGGATCTCCCGCGAGACGGCCGCGATGGTGCTGGGCGGCGACTACGAGTTCGCCGAGCCGGACGACGTCGCCGAGCTCGGGGACGGACAGACGCTCGAGCTCGCCGGCGTGTCCTTCGCCGTCGACCACACGCCGGGCCACACCCAGGGGTCGGTCACGTTCCGTACGCCGTGGGAGTCGGCCGGCCCGCCCCCCGAGGGAGCCGACGTCTCGCAGGTGATGTTCGCCGGCGACCTGCTCTTCGCCGGCTCGATCGGGCGCACCGACCTGCCCGGCGGCGACCACGCCACCATGCTCGAGACGCTGCGCCACAAGGTGCTCACGCTGCCCGACGACGTCGTCGTGCTGCCCGGGCACGGTGAGCAGACCTCCATCGGCCGCGAGCGCGCCACCAACCCGTTCCTGCTGGACCTCGCCGACGACGGCGTGGCCGGACGCGTCACCCGGGGACTCTGACCATGCCGCGCCCCACGCCGCTCAGCGGCTTCCCCGAGCTGCTGCCCGACGCCCGCGTGGTGGAGCGCGAGGTGATCTCGTCGCTGTCGCGCACCTTCGAGCTCCACGGCTTCGCCAACATCGAGACCCGCGCCGTGGAGCCGCTCGACCGGCTGGCCAAGGGTGGCGAGATCGACAAGGAGATCTACGTCCTGCGGCGGCTCCAGGCGGCCGGCGACGACGACAGCGCGTCACCCGACCGGACGCTGGGGATGCACTTCGACCTGACCGTGCCCTTCGCGCGCTACGTGCTGGAGAACGCCGGTCACCTCGAGTTCCCGTTCCGGCGCTTCCAGATCCAGCCGGCGTGGCGCGGCGAGCGCCCGCAGGAGGGCCGCTACCGGCAGTTCACCCAGGCCGACATCGACATCGTGGGGCGCGACGAGCTGCCGTTCCACCACGACGTCGAGGTGATGAGGGTGATGGTGGCCGCGCTCGGGACGCTGCCGGTGCCGCCCCTCTCCTTCCAGGTGAACAACCGCAAGCTCATCCAGGGCTTCTACCGGGGGCTCGGCATCCCGGACGTGACCGCCGCCATCAGGACCATCGACAAGCTCGACAAGCTCCCCGCGGACGCCGTGGCGTCGCTGCTCGTGGAGGACGCCGGCGCCACGCCCGATCAGGCGGCCCGGTGCCTGGAGCTCGCGTCCATCCGGGTCTCGGACCGGACGCTCGTGGAGCGCGTGCAGGCGCTGGGCGTCTCCGACGAGCTGTTGAGCCGGGGCCTGGGCGAGCTGTCGGCCGTCCTCGACGGCTGCGCCGACGTGGTCGACGAGCACGTCACCGTCGAGGCCAACCTGCGGATCGCCCGCGGGCTCGACTACTACACCGGCACCGTCGTCGAGATCTTCATGGAGGGCTACGAGCGTCTGAAGTCGGTCGGGGGCGGCGGACGCTACGACGCGCTCGCCGACGACGGGCGTACGACGTACCCCGGTGTCGGCATCTCCTTCGGGGTGTCGCGCACCCTGCTGCCGCTGATCGCGGAAGGCGTCCTCGCGGGCAGCCGCGCGGTGCCGAGCGCGGTCCTGGTCGCGCTCGCGGACGAGGAGAGCCGCCTGCTCAGCAACCAGGTGGCGGACGCGCTGCGGCGGCGCGGCATCCCGTGCGAGGTGGCGCCCGAACCCCAGAAGTACGGTCGGCAGATCCGCTACGCCGAACGCCGCCGCATCCCGTTCGTGTGGTTCCCGGCGGCAACGCCCGACGGGAACGACCAGGTCAAGGACATCCGCTCGGGCGACCAGGTCGAGGCGGACGCCGCTTCCTGGTGTCCTCCCGACGAGGACCGACTGCCCAGGATCGTCAGCACCTCCACCCCCGACCCCGAGGAGACCTCTCCGTGATCCGCACGCACGATGCCGGGACGCTCACCGCCGCCGACCAGGGGACCCGGGTGACGCTGGCCGGCTGGGTGGCGCGCCGCCGCGACCACGGCGGGGTGGCGTTCCTCGACCTGCGCGAGGCGAGCGGTGTGGCGCAGGTCGTGATCCGCGACGAGGCGCTGGCCCACAGCCTGCGCAACGAGTACTGCCTCAAGGTCGTCGGCGAGGTCGCCCTGCGCCCCGAGGGCAACGCCAACCCGCACCTGCCCTCGGGAGAGATCGAGGTGATCGCCTCCGAGGTCGAGGTGCTCAGCCCGAGCGCCGCCCTGCCGTTCCCGATCGACGACCACGTCGACGTGGGGGAGGAGGCGCGGCTGCGCCACCGCTACCTCGACCTGCGCCGGAGCGGGCCGAGCGCCGCGATCCGCCTGCGCAGCAAGGTCAACAAGGCCGCTCGCGACGTGCTCGACGAGCGCGGCTTCGTCGAGATCGAGACCCCCACCCTGACCCGCTCGACCCCCGAGGGTGCGCGCGACTTCCTCGTGCCTGCCCGACTCCAGCCGGGCAGCTGGTACGCCCTGCCGCAGAGCCCCCAGCTGTTCAAGCAGCTGCTGATGGTGGCCGGGATGGAGCGCTACTACCAGATCGCGCGCTGCTACCGCGACGAGGACTTCCGCGCCGACCGGCAGCCGGAGTTCACCCAGCTCGACCTCGAGATGAGCTTCGTCGACCAGGACGACGTGATCTCGGTCGCCGAGGACGTCCTGGTCGCGCTCTGGAAGCTGATCGGGTACGACGTCCCGACGCCGTTGCCGCGGATGACCTACGCCGAGGCGATGGCGCGGTTCGGCACCGACAAGCCGGACCTGCGGATGGGCCTGGAGCTGGTCGACTGCACGTCGTACTTCGCCGACACCCCGTTCCGGGTCTTCCAGGCGCCGTACGTCGGCGCGGTCGTCATGCCCGGCGGGGCGGACCAGCCGCGCCGACAGTTCGACGCCTGGCAGGAGTGGGCCAAGCAGCGGGGGGCCCGTGGGCTGGCCTACGTCACCGTCGGTGCCGACGGCGAGCTGGGTGGCCCGGTCGCGAAGAACCTCAGCGACGGCGAGCGGGCCGGGCTGGCCGCGCACACCGGCGCGGCACCCGGGGACTGCGTGTTCTTCGCCGCCGGACCGGTCAAGGCCAGCCGGGCGCTGCTCGGGGCGGCCAGGCTGGAGATCGGGCGGCGCGGGGACCTCATCGACGAGAGCGCCTGGAGCTTCCTGTGGGTGGTCGACGCGCCGTTGTTCGAGCCGGCCGACGAGGCCACGGCCGCGGGGGACGTCGCGGTCGGCAGCGGCCAGTGGACCGCGGTCCACCACGCGTTCACCTCACCCCAGGACCTCGACACGTTCGACCGGGACCCCGGCCAGGCGCTCGCGTGGGCCTACGACATCGTCTGCAACGGCAACGAGATCGGCGGCGGGTCCATCCGTATCCATCGCGGCGACATCCAGCGCCGCGTGTTCGCGGTGATGGGGCTCGACGAGGCGGAGGCGCAGGAGAAGTTCGGATTCCTCCTCGACGCCTTCCAGTACGGCGCGCCCCCGCACGGCGGCATCGCCTTCGGCTGGGACCGGATCGTGGCGCTCCTGTCACGCTCCGAGTCGATCCGCGACGTCATCGCGTTCCCCAAGTCCGGCGGCGGGTACGACCCGCTGACCGGTGCTCCCGCGCCGATCACGCCCGCGCAGCGCCGCGAAGCGGGCGTCGACGCCGGCCGGGGTCCGGTCAAGGCATGAGACAGAATCGTTACCTCGCGCCGCGACGAAATCGCTTGACCGTGTTCTAGAGTCCGTCTCGGCCCAGGTGCAGCGAACGGCCTCACCCGGCAACGTGCGGACCGGGGCACCCGCGGCGACGAACGATCTTCAAGGCGCTGGAAAGGAACAGCATGGGCCAGATCCTTGCGGCCGAAATTGTGGCCGAGTCCCCTCCGGGCTCAGAAGAACCGGAAGGTAAGAAGCTCGCCGGCCGGTCGCCGACTCAGATCGCGTTCGAGCGGCTCCGCAAGGACAAGATGGCGGTCATCTGCTCGATCATCGTCCTGCTCCTGGTCCTCGCCGCGATCTTCGCGCCGCTGATCTGCAAGATCATGAACATCTACCCGACGACCGCGTCGGCCCCCTACCAGGCCAGCGACGTCCTCGCGTTCGACACCGGGCTGCCGAAGCACGGACCGCCCAACGACGGCTTCTGGCCGGCCCACCCGCTGGGTCTGGCGCCGACGACCGGCGTCGACAACCTCGCGCGCCTGCTCTACGGCCTGCGCACCTCGCTCCTCGTGGCCACGGTGGCGACGTCTGTTCAGCACCGTGACCGGCGTGATCCTCGGCCTGGTCGCGGGGTTCTCCCGCGGCTGGCTCGACCGGATCATCATGTTCATCACCGACCTGTTCCTGTCGTTCCCCTTCCTGCTGGGCGCGCTGGCGATGGCCCCGATCATCGTCGAGCACTTCCAGAACGGGAACCTGAACACCCTCTACAAGGTCCAGCTCTTCGCGCTGATCGGGATCCTGGTCGTCTTCGGCTGGATGGGCCTGACGCGTCTGATCCGCGGGCAGGTGCTGTCGCTGCGCGAGCGTGAGTTCGTGCAGGCCGCCCAGGTGATGGGCGTGCCGACCCGGCGGATCCTGTTCAAGGAGCTGCTGCCCAACCTCGTCGCGCCGATCGTGGTCGCCACCTCGCTGGCGCTCCCGGGCTTCGTCACCGCCGAGGCCGGCCTCTCGTTCCTCGGCATCGGCATCGCGGGCTTCCCGTCGCTGGGCCAGACCATCAACGACGCGCAGCAGTGGTGGGACACCTACCCGCTGTACCTCTGGGCGCCCGTGATCACGATCTGTCTCCTGGTGGTGACTCTCAACCTCCTGGGCGACTCGATCCGAGACGCCTTCGACCCCGAGACTCGCCGGTGATCGGTTCACCGGGAGAAATGCAACATCCACGGAAAGGGTGGGCTATGCGGTTCAAATCACCGTTGATCGCCGTCACCGCCGTTGGGTTGCTGGCCCTGAGCGCATGTGGCGGCTCTGGATCAGGAACCAGCGCGGGCGGCAACGGCCAGAACAATGGCCAGCTGGGCAACACCGGCAACGGCCAGGATGCGACGGCCAAGGGCCCGGTCACCATCGCCGGCGCCAAGAAGGGTGGCACCGTCACGGTGCTGACCCTGACCGGCCTGTCGACCACGATCGACCCGAGCGAGGCCTACTACACCGACACGTCCTCGATCCTGAGCGGTCTGATCACCCGGTCGCTGACGCAGTACAAGTACGACCCGAAGTCCAAGCAGATGATCCTGGTGCCCGACCTGGCCACCGACCTCGGTACCCACAACGACAACTACACCCAGTGGAAGTTCACCATCCGCCCGGGTGTGAAGTGGGAGAACGGCAAGCCGGTCACCGCCAAGGAGGTCGCCTGGGGCATGACGCGGTGCATGGACGCCGCGACGTTCCCGACCGGTGCCTGCCAGTACTACTCGAACGTGTACTACAAGGGCGGGTCGTCCTACAAGGGTCCCTACACCTCGAAGGGTGCGAAGTTCAACGGGATCAAGGTCAGCGGCAACACGATCACGATCAACATGGCCAAGCCCTTCCCGGACATGCCGTACTGGGGCACCTTCCCGGCCAACGGCCCGATCCCGCTGGGCAACGCGTCGAACCCCAAGACGTACAAGAACCACCCGATGGCCAGCGGTCCCTACAAGATCAAGAGCTTCAGCCCGTCCAAGGAGCTGGTGCTGGTCAAGAACCCGTACTGGAGCTCCGCGACGGACCCGGCTCGCACGCAGTACCCCGACGGGTACGACTTCAAGATGCAGCAGCAGTCGGAGAAGATCGACCAGATCCTGCTCGCCAACTCCGGCTCGGGCCAGACCACGCTGACCTACGACGACCTGCTGGCGCCCGACTTCCAGAAGATGAAGACGCAGGACCCGTCGCGCCTGACCCTGGGCGGTTCGCCGTGCACCTACTACTGGGCGCCGGACAACCGGAAGATCACCAACAAGAAGGTGCGTGAGGCGCTGCAGTTGGCCTACCCCTACAAGAACGTGATCCTCGCCAGCGGTCTGATCCCGGGAGTCAACGCGATCCCGGCGACGAACCTGATGCCTCCGGGCCTGCCCGGTCGCACGGCGTACAACGTGACCGGTCACAAGGCGTTCCAGACCGACCCGGCCAAGGCCAAGGCCCTGCTGAAGTCGGCCAACGCCACGGGCTACGAGATCCGGTTCCTGTTCCGTACCGACGACCCGATCAACGTCAAGGTCAAGGACGCTGTGGTCAAGGCGCTGACCGAGGCCGGCTTCAAGGCCACCCCGGTGCCGACCACCACCGCGAACTACGTCGCGGCACGTGACAACACCACCGAGAACATCAACGTCCGGTCCGCCGGATGGTGCTCGGACTGGCCGTCGGGCTCGACCTGGTTGCCGACCCTCTTCGGGTCGACCAACCCGAACAAGACCCACTCGTTCGGTACCAACTACACCGCGTTCAGCAACAAGTCTGTCGACGCGCAGATGAACGCGATTCAGCAGTTGCCGCTGGACAAGCAGGCCGCAGCGTGGAACAGCCTGGACAAGACCATTGCCCAGAAGTACTTCCCGCTGTTCACGACCTACTACACCGGCATCGCTCAGGCCCACGGATCGAAGATCATGGGCGACAACGATGACAACACCCTCGGTATGCCGACCTGGAAGGACATCTGGGTCTCTTGATGACCCTTCCGGTCGACAGGTCGGTCTCCTGACCGACAGGTCACCCGGGTGGTGGGGTGCGGCGCAGCCGCACCCCACCACCCACCACCAGAACTCAACCACCAGGAAGCAGAGATGACGGGATTCATCGTTCGCCGGCTGCTCAGCTCGTTGCTCGTGGTCATCCTGACCTCGATGTTCGTCTTCGTGCTCTTCTTCAAGGGGCTCGGCGACAGTCCCGCCGTCAACTACTGCGAGAAGCTCGGGCCGGGCAAGTGCACGACGGCCAAGCTCGACTCGATCAAGCACCAGATGGGCTTCGACAAGTCGGTGGCCTACAACTACGCGCAGTGGGCCAAGGGCATCTTCGTGGGCCGTTCGAACGTCTACGTCGACGGCAAGGACTACAACTGCCCCGCCCCGTGTCTCGGCATCTCGATCATGACCGGCAACACGGTCTGGCACGACCTCAAGCAGAAGTATCCAGCCACGATCGTCCTCGCGGTCGGCGGCGCCACCATCTACCTGACCCTGGGTGTCTTCCTCGGCGCGATGGCCGCGCGATGGCGAGGAACACCGGCCGACCGACTCATGGTCGGCGGCACGTTGATCGTCTCGTCGATCCCCTTCTACGTGATCGCGCTGCTGGCGTGGATCTATCTCTCGCTCCAGCTGAAGATCTTCCCGAACACGGGCTACTACCCGATCACGCAGAACCCAGCCAAGACGGTCGCCTGGATGATGCTGCCCTGGCTGGTGATCGGCCTCACCAACTGCACGCAGTACGCACGGTTCACGCGCGGGCAGATGGTGGAGACCCTCAACGAGGACTACATCCGCACGGCATCGGCCAAGGGCGTGCGCACCAACCGGGTGCTGTTCCGGCACGCGCTCCGCGCCGCGATCGTCCCCGTGATCACGATCTTCGGCCTCGACTTCGCCACGCTGCTCGCGGGCACCATCTTCACCGAGCAGATCTTCGGCATCGACGGCATCGGGCACTGGGGCCTCCAGGCCCTGTCGACCCCGATCGACATCAACGTCATCAGCGCGACCGTGCTCGTGGCGGCCATCCTGATCGTCGTCGCCAACCTGTTGGTCGACATCCTGTACAGCTTCCTCGACCCCCGCGTGAGCGTGGCATGAGCGCCTGCTTCGTGTTGTCGCCTCGTCCAGCCTCGAACGGAGGACCCGCATGAGCGCCGAGATCTCGGAGCGCCCCGACGACATGGCGGCGCCGGCGAACCCCGACGACCCGTTCCTCGTCGTCGAGAACCTCACCGTCAAGTTCCCCACCCACGACGGCCTGGTCCAGGCCGTCACGGATCTCTCCTACACCGTCGAGCGCGGCAAGACCCTCGGCATCGTCGGGGAGTCGGGCTCGGGCAAGAGCGTGTCCTCGATGGCGGTCCTCGGCCTCCACGACCCCAAGCACACGCGGTTGTCGGGCTCGATCCGGGTCGAGGGCTTCGAGGTCATCGGTGCCTCGGAGGAGCGGATGCGCAAGATCCGCGGCAACGACGTCGCGATGATCTTCCAGGACGCCCTCACCGCGCTGCACCCCTTCTACTCCATCGGTGACCAGATCTCCGAGGGCTACCGGATCCACCACAAGGTGTCGAAGTCCGAGGCGAAGAAGCGGGCCGTCGAGATGCTCGACCGGGTCGGCATCCCCCAGGCCGTCCGACGCGTCGACGACTACCCGCACCAGTTCTCGGGGGGCATGCGGCAGCGCGCGATGATCGCGATGGCCCTCGTCAACGACCCGCAGCTGCTGATCGCCGACGAGCCGACCACCGCACTGGACGTCACCGTCCAGGCGCAGATCCTCGACCTGCTCCAGGACCTCCAGCGGGAGTTCAACTCCGCGGTCATCATGATCACGCACGATCTCGGCGTGATCGCCGAGATGGCCGACCAGACGATGGTGATGTACGGCGGTCGCGCGGTCGAGTACGGCGCCACCCGCGAGATCCTGACCCACCCGGAGATGCCCTACACCTGGGGCCTGCTCGGAAGCGTCCCCGACGTGTCGGGTGACCCGGATGCGCGGCTGATCCCCATCCCGGGCAACCCTCCCAGCCTGCTCTCACCGCCGCCGGGTTGCGCGTTCCACCCCCGGTGCCCCCACGTCGACAAGGTGCCCGGCGACCTGTGCCGGACGACCCTGCCCGAGCTGGTGGCGGGCGACCGCGGCGAGAACCACGTCAAGCGTTGCCACCTGGCCAACCCAGGGGAGATCTACACCGAAGAGATTCTGCCGGAGATCGCCCCGGACCTCATCGACCCCGAAACGGGTGAGATGATCCCGGAGCTGGCCGCAGTCGACCCCGACGACATTTGAGGGCAGGATGAGCACTGTGAGCAACGCAGACGTCGAGCGTGCCCCGGAACAGACCGGGGCACCGTCAGGTGACGTGCTGCTCGAGGTCCGAGACCTCAAGAAGTACTTCCCGGTGAAGTCCGGCGGCGTCGTCCGCCGTACCGTGGCGCACGTCCAGGCCGTCGACGGGGTCTCGTTCCAGCTCCGCAAGGGCGAGTCGCTGGGTCTCGTGGGCGAGTCGGGTTGTGGCAAGACCACGACCGGCCGGCTGATCACGCGTCTCTACGACCCCACGTCGGGCGAGATCAACTTCGAGGGCACCGACATCGCCGGCCTCTCGCGGCGGCAGATGATGCCGATCCGCCGGGAGATCCAGATGATCTTCCAGGACCCCTACTCGTCGCTGAACCCGCGGCACACGGTCGGCACGATCGTCGGGACGCCGCTGCAGGTCCACAACATGGTGCCCGAGAAGAAGATCCTCCCACGGGTCCAGGAGCTGCTCGAGGTCGTCGGACTCAACCCCGAGCACTACAACCGCTACCCGAGCGAGTTCTCCGGCGGTCAGCGGCAGCGCATCGGCATCGCCCGCGCGCTCGCGCTCCAGCCGAAGCTGCTGGTCGCTGACGAGCCGGTCTCCGCGCTGGACGTCTCGATCCAGGCCCAGGTGGTCAACCTGCTGCGCGACGTCCAGGACGAGTTCGGGATCGCGTTCCTGTTCATCGCCCACGACCTCGCGGTGGTCCGGCACTTCTGCCCCGACGTCGCGGTGATGTACCTCGGCAAGATCGTCGAGATCGGCGACCGCGAGACCATCTACGAGCACCCGCACCACCCCTACACGCAGGCCCTGCTCTCCTCGGCCCCCGACGTGAAGCAGGCCGCCATCGGCGGACGCCGCGAGCGCATCCGGCTCGAGGGCGACGTGCCGTCGCCGATCAACCCGCCGAGCGGCTGCCGGTTCCGCACCCGCTGCTGGATGGCGCAGGAGATCTGCGCCAAGCAGGAGCCGCCGCTGATGCAGATCGGCAAGCGCCACAAGGTGGCCTGTCACTTCGCCGGCGAGTTCAACCAGGTACCCGACCGCCCGGTCACCGCCGGCCTCCTGGGCGTCGACGACCAGGGGAACCCGGACCCCGGCGCGACACCGCACGAGGTCATGCACGACCAGCCGGACTTCTCCGACACCTGGTTCGACGTCAAGAGCCGTTCGGTCCGCACGGACTGAGGCCGCCCGGCGGGTGTCGAGACCACCGCCTACGCTGCACCACGTGGACGAGCTCTTCGACGCCGAGGCGCTGCGGCCCGAGCGCAGCCCCACCCCCGGGTCGGGCTCGCTGCAGGCCAACACGCACGCCTCGGCGCCGTTGGCGGTGCGGATGCGTCCGCGCACGCTGGACGAGCTGGTCGGGCAGCCGCAGCTGCGGGCGGCCGGATCGCCGCTGCGGCAGCTGATCGAGGGCCGGCAGTCGATGTCGGTCCTGCTGTGGGGACCCCCCGGGACGGGCAAGACCACGATCGCGGCCATCGTCAGCGGGCAGACGGACCGGGCCTTCGTCGAGGTGTCCGCGGTGTCGGCGGGCGTCAAGGAGGTACGCGCCGCGATCGACCAGGCCAGGTCGGACCTCACCCGCCGCGGCCGCGAGACCGTGCTCTTCGTCGACGAGGTGCACCGGTTCAGCAAGGCGCAGCAGGACGCCCTCCTGCCCGGCGTCGAGAACCGCTGGGTGACGCTCGTCGCGGCCACGACGGAGAACCCGTTCTTCTCGGTGATCTCGCCGCTGCTCTCGCGCAGCCTCCTGCTCCAGCTGGACTCGCTGACCGACGAGGACGTCGCGGAGGTGATCGACCGGGCCCTCGCCGACGAGCGCGGGCTCGGCGGCGCGGTCTCGCTCGACGACGACGCGCGCGACCACCTCGTGCGTCTTGCCGGAGGCGACGCGCGACGCTCGCTGACCTACCTGGAGGCCGCCGCCGGCGCGGCGCGCGCCACCGGCCAGACCTCGATCGACCTGGCCACGGCCGAGACCGCGGTCGACCGGGCGGCGGTCCGCTACGACCGTCAGGGCGACCAGCACTACGACGTGATCTCGGCGTTCATCAAGTCCGTGCGCGGCTCGGACGCCGACGCGGCGCTCCACTACCTGGCCCGGATGTTCGAGGCCGGCGAGGACCCGCGGTTCATCGCCCGCCGCCTGGTGATCCTGGCCAGCGAGGACATCGGGCTCGCCGACCCGACTGCGCTGACGACCGCGGTCGCCGCGGCGCAGGCGGTCCAGCTGATCGGCATGCCCGAGGCTCGGCTCAACCTGGCCCAGGCGACGATCGCCCTCGCGGTCGCCCCGAAGTCCAACGCGGTGATCACCGCGATCAACGCGGCCAGCGCCGACGTGCGTGCGGGCAAGATCGGGCAGATACCGCCGCACCTGCGGGATGCGCACTACGAGGGGTCGAAGTCCCTGGGCCACGGGACGTCCTACACCTACAGCCACGACGCGCCGTACGGCATCGCGGAGCAGCAGTACGCGCCGGACGTGGTGCGCGGACGCGGCGTACTACCAGCCGACCTCGCTGGGCGCCGAGGCGGCGGTCAAGGAGCGCTGGGAGCGGATTCGGCGCCGGATTCGCGGGCGATAGGGTCGGGCAGCATGAGTGCAGACCAGGCCGTGTGGCTCGCCGTCGGCGGGTTGGCGGTGGTGTGCCTGGTGCTGCTGGTGACGACGGTGCGGCTGCGTCAGGGGTGGCGGCGTGAGCGCGCTCGACACCCTGGCCGAGGTCGCCGGGCTGCGCGCCCGGCTCGAGGAGCTCGAGCGCGGTCCGATCGCTCCGGGGAACGTCGGCCGAGCCGGTCGAGTTCGTGATCACCGACCTCGGCGACGAGCCCACGCCCGCGGACGAGCCCGCGACGGTGGACGGGGCCCTGTTCGCCGACCTCGTGCTGCGCGAGACGGTGGTGAAGGCCGCCTCGCTCGCCCACGGCGTACGACGCGGCCTGGCGCCGGCGACGCGCAACCGGATCCGCTTCGAGATGAAGCAGGAGGTCCGCCGGGCACGCAAGCAGCGGCGGGCCGACCTCAAGGCCGCCCAGCGCGACCTGCACGCGCGGCAGCGCGCCACCCTCCGCGAGGAGGCCTCGTGAGGCGTGGCGTCTGGTTCATGGCGGGAGCCGGCGCCGGGATCTATGCCATGGTCCGCGGACGCCGCCTCGCGGAGGCCTTCACCGCCGACGGCCTGAGCGACCGGTGGCACGCCCTCACGCTCGGTGCCCGGATGTTCCGCGACGAGGTCGCCCAGGGCCAGGCGGAGGCCGAAACGGAGTTGCGCGAGCGCTTCGGGCTCGTGCCTCATGGACTACCCGAGCTCGTGGGCTCGGACCCCACCCCCCTGCGAGGACGGCACCTCGACCGGGGGCCCATCGACGAGGAAGGCACGGACTGATGGACACCGCGGAGATCCGGCGACGATTCGTGACGCACTTCGAGCGCGCCGCGCACACCGCCGTGCCGTCGGCGTCGCTGATCCTCGACGACCCGAACCTGCTGTTCGTCAACGCCGGCATGGTGCCGTTCAAGCCCTACTTCCTCGGTCAGGAGACGCCGCCGTACTCGCGGGCCGTCAGCGTGCAGAAGTGCGTCCGCACACCCGACATCGAGGACGTCGGCCGGACGACCCGGCACGGCACGTTCTTCGAGATGTGCGGCAACTTCTCGTTCGGCGACTACTTCAAGGAAGGCGCGATCGAGCTGGCCTGGGAGCTGGTCACCGCCTCGCAGGCCGACGGTGGCTTCGGGCTCGAGGAGAGCCGGCTGTGGCCCTCGATCCTGCAGGGCGACGACGAGGCGCTCCGGATCTGGATGAGGGTGACCGGGCTGCCCGAGCGAGCGGATCGTCAAGCTCGGGCCCCGGGAGAACTACTGGTCGATGGGTGTGCCCGGGCCGGGGGGCCCGAGCTCGGAGATCCTCTACGACCGCGGCCCGGAGCACGGGCCGGACGGCGAGTTCGAGACCACGGAGCGGACCGTGATGCCGACCAAGCTCGAGGACCGCTACCTCGAGATCTGGAACCTCGTCTTCATGCAGGACGAGCTCAGCGCGGTGAGGTCGAAGGAGGACTTCGACATCGCCGGGTCGCTGCCCAAGCGGAACATCGACACCGGGATGGGCCTCGAGCGGGTCGCCTACCTGCTCCAGGGCGTCGACAACATGTACGAGATCGACGTCATGTATCCCGTGATCGAGCGGGTCGAGGCCCTCACCGGTCGGCGCTACGGCGGCGGCCCGGAGACCCACGAGGACGACGTGCGGATGCGGGTGGTCGCCGACCACGTGCGCAGCTCGATGATGCTGATCAGCGACGGGGTGACACCGGGCAACGAGGGTCGCGGCTACGTGCTGCGCCGGCTGCTCCGCCGGGCCGTGCGGTCCGTGCGCCTGCTCGGCTACGAGGACCGGGCGCTTCCCGAGCTGCTCCCCATCAGCCGCGACAAGATGGGGGAGACCTACGCCGAGCTCTACCGCGACTGGGACCGCATCTCGCAGATCGCCTATGCCGAGGAGGACGCGTTCCGGCAGACCCTGCGGGCCGGCACCGCGATCTTCGACCAGGCGACGTCGCAGGTGCGGCAGTCGGGCGGATCCACGCTCAGCGGGGAGCGCGCGTTCTCGCTGCACGACACCTACGGCTTCCCGATCGACCTGACCCTCGAGATGGCGGCCGAGCAGGGTCTCGAGGTGGACGAGGTCGGCTTCCGTCGGCTGATGGACGAGCAGCGGCAGCGGGCCAAGGCCGACGCCCGCGCGAAGAAGGGGTCCCACGTCGATGCGACGGCGTACCGCCGGGTCGCCGACACCCTCGGGCGGCCGGTGGAGTTCACCGGGTACCGCGAGGTGGTCAGCGAGGGGTCGGTCCGCGGCCTGATCGCGGAGGGCGGCGTGGTGGATGCCGCTCGCGAGGGCGACGAGGTGGAGCTCGTGCTCGACCGGACGCCCTTCTACGCCGAGGGCGGCGGGCAGCTGGCGGACCAGGGCGTCATCGAGCTCGAGAACGGCGCCCGCCTCGAGGTCCGCGACGTCCAGACGCCGATCACCGGGCTGGTGGTGCACGCGGTCAAGGTGCTCAGCGGCGAGGTCACGCCCGGGGTCGGGGCCCACTCGGTCGTCGACGTCGAGCGGCGCAAGTCGATCTCCCGGGCCCACACGGCGACCCACATGGTGCACAAGGCGTTCCGCGAGGCCCTGGGCGAGACCGCCACGCAGGCCGGCTCCGAGAACGCACCGGGCCGCTTCAGGTTCGACTTCTCCGCGACCGGGGCCGTCCCGGTGTCGGTGATGAACGACGTCGAGGCCCGGGTCAACGACCTGGTGCTCGCGGACCTGTCGGTGCACGCGGAGACGATGACCCAGGACGAGGCGGTGCGGTCGGGGGCGATGGCCCTCTTCGGTGAGAAGTACGGCAACGAGGTGCGGGTGGTCTCGGTCGGCGACTGGGCTCGCGAGCTGTGCGGAGGCACGCACGCGGAGCGCTCGGGTCACCTCGGCGTCATCAAGCTCCTGGGGGAGTCGTCGATCGGCTCCGGCGTACGACGCGTGGAGGCGCTGGTGGGTGCGGACGCCTATCGGTTCCTGGCGCGCGAGCACGTGCTGGTGGCGCAGCTGTCCGAGGCGCTCAAGGCGCGCCCGGAGGAGCTTCCGGAGCGGGTGAACGACCTGGTGGAGCGGCTGCGGGCGGCCGAGAAGGCGCTCGAGCAGACCCGGATCAGCCAGCTCCTCGCCAGCGGGTCGCAGCTGGCCGCGGACGCCGTCGACGTGAACGGCGTGAAGCTGGTCACCCTCCGGGTCGACGGCGCCGACGGCGGTGACGTGCGCACGCTGGCGCTGAACCTGCGCAGCCGGCTCAACCAGGAGCAGCCCGGGGCCGCCGTGATCATCGGAGTGGCCGACGGGAAGGTCGCGGTGGTGGCCGCCTCCAACGACGCCGCACAGGCCCGGGGGATCCGCGCCAACGACCTGGTCGCCGAGGTGGCGCCGATGCTCGGGGGACGCGGCGGGGGACGGGAGGACATCGCCCAGGGTGGCGGGACCGACCTCTCCCGCATCGACGAGGCGCTGGCGGCGGCGGGTGCCGCGGTCGCCCGCGCCACCGGAGCCTGAGGTCTTGCGGCCCGGCACACGGCTCGGGATCGACCCAGGAGACGCCCGCATCGGCGTCGCCCGGAGCGACCCGTCGGGCTTCCTGGCGACCCCGGTCGAGACGGTCCGTCGCGGCAAGGGCGACCTCGCCCGCCTGGCCCGGCTGGTGCGCGAGGAGGGGGCCGTCGAGGTCGTCGTCGGCCTGCCCCGATCGCTCTCCGGGGCGGAGGGGCCGGCCGCGCTGCGGGTCCGCGAGTTCGCCGCGAATCTCGCCGCGCGCGTCGCTCCGGTTACGGTGAGGTTGCAGGACGAGCGGCTGTCCACCGTGTCAGCGGAGGCTATGCTGCGCGACCGGGGGAAGAAGGGTGCCGAACGGCGGGCCGTGGTCGACCAGGCTGCGGCGGTACTCATCCTGCAGCACGCCCTGGACACCGAGCGGGAGACCGGTCGTCCACCAGGAGAGATCGTCCCAGGAGAGTCATGAACACCACCCGACGACACCGATCGCTGTGCCCGAGAGCCCGTGGAGGCCTCGGATGAGCGACAACGCACGGGAGTACGAGCAGTACGACCTCGAGCAGGAGACCGCCGGACCGCTCACCGACGAGGACCTGGGGTCGGACGACGACGGCTACGACCCCTACTACCTCGGCGGTCACCGCAAGAAGAAGAAGCGCGGCTTCTCGGGCTGCCTGGCCGTGCTCGTGGCACTGGTCGTGGTGGTGGGAGGTGCCTACGTGGTGGGCACCAAGGGCCTGCACTACATCAAGGACCACCTGACCTCCTCGGCCGACTACCCGGGTCCGGGGCACGGCCATGTGCTGTTCCAGGTGAAGTCCGGCGAGACCGTGACCGAGATGGGGCAGGAGCTCAAGGCCAAGGGCGTCGTCGCCTCGGTGCAGTCGTTCATGGACGCCTCCGGTGGCCACACCGGGATCCAGGTCGGCTACTACCAGCTGAAGAAGAAGATGAGCGCCAAGGACGCGTTCGACGTCCTCAGCAACCCGAAGAACATCATCACCACGGCGGTGACGATCCCCGAGGGGCTCCGGGTCGTCGACATCGTCTCCCTGCTCGCCGCGCACACGAAGTACCCGGCCTCCGCCTTCCAGGCGGCCCTGCGGAACACCTCGTCGCTGGGGCTCCCGGCGTACGCCCACGGGAACCCCGAGGGCTACCTGTTCCCGTCGACGTACGGCTTCGGGCCGAAGGAGAAGCCGGCCCAGATGCTCAAGGACATGGTCGTCCGGTGGAAGCAGGCGGCCCAGCAGGACGGGCTGGTGTCGGCCGCTCAGAAGCTGGGGAAGACGCCCGCCGACCTGATGACCATCGCCAGCCTGGTGCAGGCCGAGGGCCGTGGGTCGGACATGGCGAAGATCTCCCGGGTCATCTACAACCGCCTCGACGGTCCCGGCGACAAGGGCGGCACCAACGGGCTGCTCCAGATCGACGCGACCGTCAACTACGCCCTGCATCGCAAGGGTGTCGTGGGAGTCAGCACGGCGGAGACCCAGAACACCCAGTCGCCCTACAACACCTACCTCAACCCGGGCCTGCCGCCGTCGCCCATCGAGGCTCCGGGTGACGCGGCGATCAAGGCGGCGGCACACCCGGCCACCGGCGGCTGGTACTACTACGTGACGGTGAACCTCCGGACCGGGAAGACGAAGTTCGCCACGACGTACCAGCAGTTCCTGCAGTACAAGGCGGAGTACACCCAGTACTGCCAGACGTCGAGCGCCTGCTGAGGAGGGTCATGCGCTGCGCGGTCCTCGGCGACCCGATCGACCACTCGCTGTCGCCCGCGCTGCACCGGGCGGCGTACGTCGCGCTGGGGCTCGACTGGACCTACGACGCGGTGCGGGTGCCCAGCGGGGGCCTGGCCGGGTTCCTCGCGGGACTCGACCCGGAGTGGCGCGGACTCTCGTTGACGATGCCGCTCAAGCGGGAGGCGATGCCGCTGCTCCGGTCGCGAGACCCCTGGGCGCGAGCTCGCCGGCGCCGCGAACACCCTGCTGCTCGACGACGACGGGCCGCACGGGCTCAACACCGACGTACCCGGTGCGATCGCGGCGCTGCGGGAGGCCACGGACGCCACCGTCGAGGAAGCGCTGGTGCTCGGCGGCGGCGCGACGGCCACGTCGGTGCTGCTGGCGCTGGCCGAGCTCGGGTGCCGGCACGCCACGCTCGCGGTCCGCGACGCGCGTCGGGCCCGTGAGACCCTGGAGGCGGTGGGGCGCCATCCACGCGCACCGCTGCTCGAGGTCGTCGGACTGGCCGATCTCGCGCGGCACGCGGCGGACGTCGCGGTGTCGACCGTCCCGGCGGAGGCGCAGACGCCCGACGTGGTGGCCGCGCTGGCGGAGGTCCCGGTCGTGTTCGACGTGGTCTACGACCCGTGGCCCACCCCGGTGGGTGCCGCCGTCACGGCGTCCGGCCGGACGCTCGTCACCGGCCTCGATCTCCTCCTGTGGCAGGCGGTGGACCAGGTGCGTGCGATGACCGGTCGGTTCGACATCCCCGTCGCGGCGATGCGCGCCGCGGGCGAGGCCCGGCTCGCCTAGGGTCCCGCCATGGACTCGTCCGTGGTGGCCGTCGTCGTGGCGGCCGTGCTGGCAGGACTCGGGGGGCTGTTCGTCCCGGCGCTGATCGCCCGGATCCCGGAGGTGGAGCCGGAGGACGCGGGACAGGACGGACACGGGCCGGACCAGGCCGAGCTCGGCTCGGAGGCCGATGCCACCGTCGACGCCGCACCGGTCGAGGGCCCGCCGGAGCCGTTCGCCGACATCGCCCGCCTCCCCGGGCTCGGCTGGAGGAGCGCGCTCGTCGCGGCCGTCGCGGGCGCCCTCGTGGGTGCCGGGTTGGGCTGGACCTGGGCCCTCGTGCTGTGGGTGCCGCTGGTGCCCGTGTCGGTCGCGCTCGCGGTGGTGGACTGGCGGACCCGGCTGCTCCCCACCGCGGTGATCCGCCCGACGTACGCCGTGCTCGTCGTCCTGGTGCTCGTGGGGTGGGCGGTGACCGGCGACACCGACGCGGCGGTCCGGGCCGCCCTCGGGTGGCTGGTGGGCGGCGGCCTCTACGCGATCCTGTGGTTCATCTACCCCCGCGGGCTCGGGTTCGGCGACGTCCGACTGGCCGGCGTGCTCGGCATCGCGCTCGGCTGGCTCGGCTGGGGCCAGCTCCTGGTCGGGGTGTACGCCGGGTTCCTGCTCGGCGGCGTGGTCGGGGGGCTGCTGTCGGTACTGCGGATCGTGGAGCGGAAGGGCTTCCCGTTCGGCCCGTTCATGTTCCTCGGTGCGCTCACCGGCCTGCTGTGGGGCGCGGACCTCTGGTCGCGTCTCGTGACGCGCTGACGGCGGGACGACCGGGACGACGCCCATGGGAGACTGACGCCCATGCTGCGCTGGCTCACCGCCGGGGAGTCCCACGGCCCTGCCCTCGTCGCCGTGCTCGAGGGGTTGCCGGCGCACGTCCGGATCACCACCGACGACGTCTCCGCGGCCCTCGCACGGCGTCGGCTCGGCCGCGGCCGTGGTGCCCGGATGAAGTTCGAGCAGGACCAGGTCACCATCCTCGGTGGCGTGCGGCACGGCCGGACCATGGGCGGCCCGGTGGCGATCGAGATCGCCAACACGGAGTGGCCCAAGTGGGAGCAGGTGATGGCCGCGGACCCGGTCGACGAGGACGTGCTGGCGGACCTCGCCCGCAACGCGCCGCTGACCCGGCCCCGGCCCGGCCACGCCGACCTGGTCGGCATGCAGAAGTACGACTTCGACGAGGCGCGTCCGGTGCTCGAACGGGCCTCGGCCCGCGAGACCGCTGCCCGGGTGGCGCTGGGCAGCGTGGCGAGCGCCTTCCTCGAGCAGGCGACCGGCGCGCGGATCGTGTCCCACGTGATCGAGCTCGGCGGCGTGCGCGCGCCCGCCGGCGTGGTACCGGAACCGGACGATGTCGGCCGCCTCGACGCCGACGAGGTGCGCTGCCTCGACCCGGACGCGAGCGCCGCGATGGTGGCGGCGATCGACGCGGCGCACCAGGAGGGTGACACCCTCGGCGGAGTCGTCGAGGTCGTGGTCCACGGACTCCCGCCGGGGCTGGGCTCCCACGTGCACTGGGACCGCCGCCTCGACTCACGGCTGGCCGGCGCCCTGATGGGCATCCAGGCGATCAAGGGGGTCGAGGTGGGCGACGGGTTCGAGCTGGCCGCCACGCGCGGCAGCCTCGCGCACGACGAGATCGTGCCCTCGGACGACGGGATCCGTCGTACCAGCGGCCGTTCGGGAGGCACCGAAGGGGGCATGTCCACCGGTGAGATCCTCCGGGTCCGTGCGGCCATGAAGCCCATCGCGACGGTGCCGCGGGCGCTGCGGACCATCGACGTCGCGACCGGCGAGGCGGCGGTGGCACACCACCAACGGTCGGACGTGTGTGCGGTGCCGGCGGCCGGGGTGGTCGCGGAGGCGATGGTGGCGCTGGTGCTGGCGGACGCCGCGCTGGAGAAGTTCGGCGGCGACTCGGTCGACGAGACCCGGCGGAACGTGCGGGGCTACCTCGACCACCTGAGGTTCGCGTGAGCCTCGACGGGGAGCACGACCGGAAACCACGGGTGGTGCTGGTCGGGCCGATGGGCGCGGGCAAGACCACCGTCGGACGCCTGTTGGCCGCGCGTTGGGACGTGCCGTTCCGCGACACCGACGACGACGTCGAGCGCGTCGACGGCCGGCCGATCCCCGAGATCTTCGTGGACTCGGGCGAGGAGCACTTCCGCGCCCTCGAACGGACGGCGGTCGCCGAGGCGCTCGCGGAGCACGGGGGAGTCCTGGCACTGGGCGGGGGAGCCGTGATGTCCCCGGACACCCGTCGGGCGCTGGCCGGGCATCGCGTGGTGTTCCTGCGCGTGGGGCTCGCCGACGCGGCCGCGCGCGTCGGGCTCGGCGCCTCGCGGCCCCTGCTGCTGGGCAACGTGCGGGGGACGATGAAGGCACTCCTCGACGAGCGCACCCCGGTGTACGAGTCCCTGGCGACGACCGTGGTCGACACCGACGGGCGGACGCCGGACGAGGTGGCCGACGTCGTCGTGGAGGTGCTCGGTGGCTGAGCAGCGCGGGGCCACGGTGATCCGGGTCGAGACCGCGGCGCCCTACGACGTCGTCGTGGGCGACGGCCTGATGGACCGCCTGCCCGACCTGGTGGGGCCGAGGGCTCGGCGGGTCGCACTCGTCGTACCCGACGACCTCGCCGGGCCGACCGCGCGCGCGCGAGCCGTGCTCGCGGGCCGCTTCGAGGTGCTGGACCTCCCGGTCCCCGCCGGCGAGGCCGCCAAGACCGCGGCGGTGGCCGCGGACTGTTGGGAGTCCCTCGGCCGGGCCGGGTTCACGCGCAGCGACGCCGTGGTCACCCTGGGCGGGGGAGCGACGACCGATCTGGGCGGCTTCGTCGCGGCGACCTGGCTGCGGGGCGTCCGTGTCGTCCACCTGCCGACGACGCTGCTCGGCATGGTCGACGCCGCGATCGGCGGGAAGACCGGCATCAACACCGCGGCCGGCAAGAACCTCGTGGGCGCCTTCCACGAGCCGGCGGGTGTGCTCTGCGACCTGGGCTTCCTGGACTCGCTGCCGCCGGCTGAGCTGCGCTCCGGCCTGGGAGAGGTCGTCAAGTGCGGCTTCATCGCCGACCCGGAGATCCTGCGGCTCGTCGAGGGCGCCGACGAGGTCACCGTCGGCACGCCGGTGCTGCGCGACCTGGTCGAGCGCGCGGTCCGGGTGAAGGCCGAGGTCGTGGCCGCCGACCTCACCGAGACCGGAGGCGCGGAGGGGCATCCCGGTCGTGAGGTGCTCAACTACGGCCACACCATGGGGCACGCGGTCGAGCTGGCGAGCGGCTACGCGCTCCGGCACGGCGAGGCGGTCGCCATCGGCACGGTGTACGCCGCCGAGCTCGCCCGCGCGGCCGGCGTGCTGGACGACGCGGTGGCCGACCGGCACCGCGCGGTGCTGAGCAGGGTCGGGCTGCCGACGGGCTGGAGCGGCGCGTCCTACGACGAGCTGAGGGGGCGGATGGCGGTCGACAAGAAGTCCCGCGGCTCGGAGCTGCGCTTCGTGGTGCTCTCGGACGTGGGTCGGCCGCGGATCCTGGCCGGGCCGAGCGAGGAGCACCTCCGGGCGGCGTACGACGTGATGACGGGAGCGGGATCGTGAGAGTGCTCGTGCTGAACGGCCCCAACCTGGGGCGCCTCGGGCGTCGCCAGCCGGAGATCTACGGCCACACGACGTACCACGAGCTGGTCGAGCTCTGCGTGGACTGGGGCCACACGCTCGGGCTCCAGGTCGAGGTCCACCAGACCAACCACGAGGGCGAGCTGCTCGACTGGCTCAACACCGCCGCCGACGATCACACGCCGGTCGTGCTCAACGCGGCCGCGTGGACGCACTACTCCTACGCCCTGGCCGACGCCTGCGCCCAGCTCACCGCCCCCCTCGTGGAGGTGCACCTCACTGACCCCGCGTCGCGTCCCGAGGAGTTCCGCCACACGTCCGTGGTGACGCCGTACGCCCGGACCGTGATCGCGGGCCGGGGCGTCGAGGGCTACCGCGAGGCGCTCGCCGCCCTCCTGGACTGACCCGGTCGTCCGCCCGAGGTGTTCCTCCAGCAGCACCCTGGGGCGACGACCAGCGCGTGGCCGCTCGGATCGACGGAACCGGGAGGCGGCACCGGGCGTCCGATCCGCAACGATCCGGACGAAGGAGCCCTCATGAACCGCTCGGTGACCCTCAGCGCCAAGGGTGCGCTCGTCGCGCTGCTCGCGGCCCTCGCTCTCGTCGTCGCCTACCTGCTGGGCAACGGCGGCGGTACGGCGCAGGCCGCGCCGCAGCAGACGACAGCCCCGGGAGCCGCCCGGACCATCGCGATGACCGGCACCGGTCGCACCGTCGGCGTCCCCGACGAGCTGACGTTCTCCCTCTCGGTCGGACTGGTGAGGCCCGACCTCCGGACCGCCCTGGCCGACGCCGACGCCACGATGAACCGGGTCCTGGCCTCCCTGACTCGGCTCGGCGTCCGGCGGGCCGACGTCCAGACCACCGGCCTGCAGATGAACGCGGTCTACGACTACCACGCCTACGGCCCGCCGACGCTCCGCGGCTACCACGTCGGCCAGCGCGCACAGGTGCTCGTGCGCGACCTCGCCCGAGGTGGTCGGGCGGTGTCCGCCGCCGTCGCGGCCGGTGGCAACGAGGTCCGCGTCGGCAACATCGGCCTCCGGATCGCGCACACCCGGAGCCTGCTGGCGGCGTCCCGGACGGCCGCGGTGAAGGAGGCCACGGCCAAGGCCCGGCAGTACGCCGACGCCACCGGGCAGACCCTCGGGCCGGTCCTCTCACTGCGCGAGGTCCACGCCTCGACCCCGGTCCTGCGGCCGCTCGCCGGCGCGCGCTTCCCGATGGACTCGGTGAAGGCGGCGCTGCCGATCCGGGCCGGCCGCGACCGGTTGGCCGTGACCGTGCGCATCGTCTGGTCGTTCCGCTAGCCACGATCGCCGGCGGCGACGATTCCGGAGGCCGGCCGCCGCCGTACTAGACTGGGAGGTCGCCCCGCCCGGCCGACGCGGCCGCGGGCGCACCCCGACTCCCGGCAGAAGAGGCACTCCCGCATGGCCACCACCAACGACCTCAAGAACGGCATGGTCCTCAACCTCGACGGCCAGCTCTGGCAGGTCATCTGGTTCCAGCACCACAAGCCGGGCAAGGGCGGTGCGGTGGTGCGTTCCAAGCTGAAGAACATCGAGTCCGGCAAGACCGTCGACCGCACGTTCAACTCCGACGTGAAGGTGGACGTGGCCAACGTCGACAAGCGGACGATGCAGTACCTCTACAACGACGGTTCCTCCTACGTCTTCATGGACACCGGCACCTTCGACCAGCTGGAGATCGGCCCCGAGATCGTCGGGGACGCCAAGAACTTCCTGCTGGAGAACCAGGACGCCATCGTCGCGACCAACGACGGCCGGGTGCTCTACGTCGAGCTCCCCGCGTCGGTCGAGCTGGAGATCACCTACACCGAGCCGGGTGTCGTCGGTGACAGCGCCACCGGACGCACGAAGCCGGCGACGCTCGAGACCGGGCACGAGATCCAGGTGCCGCTGTTCATCACCCAGGGCGAGAAGGTCAAGGTCGACACCCGCGACTCGTCGTACCTCGGCCGCGTGAAGTCCTGACCGGCCGCGACCACACCTGATGTCCGCCCGCTCCAAGAGCCGCAAACGCGCCCTCGACATCCTCTACGCCGCCGAGCTGCGTCGCCAGGACCCGGTCGCGGCCCTGGACGAGGCGATCGCTGACGGAGAGGGCCCGACCAACCCGTGGACCGAGACGCTGGTCCGCGGCGTGGTCGAGCACCGCACCCGCATCGACGAGCTGCTGACGACGTACTCCCAGGGCTGGACGCTCGACCGGATGCCGGCCGTGGACCGCAACGCCCTGCGCATCGGCGTCTTCGAGCTGCTGTACGCCGACGAGGTGCCCCACGCCGTGGCCGTGACCGAGGCGGTCGCCCTGGTCCGCAACCTGTCCACCGACGACTCGCCCGGCTTCGTGAACGGGGTCCTGGGGAGCATGCTCCGCGACCGGGACTCGCTGGTCGGCTGACCGGCGACGGCCCCCCACCCCTAGGTGTGAGGGCCTCCGCTCCCCCCGGCACTAGGGTCGGAGCCATGACCGACATCGGCGACAAGGCGAAGCAGGTCGGACGGAACGCCGACAACGACGAGTGGCTCGACCGCGGCGTGCGCTTCGGCATGGTCGCCTACGGTGTCGTCTACCTGGTGATCGCCTGGCTGGCCGTCCAGCTGGCCCTCGGCGCCCACAAGAACGCCTCCAGCAAGGGCGCGATGCAGGCGCTGTCCAAGCAGTCGTTCGGGCCGGTGGTGCTGTGGCTGGTCGCGATCGGCATGTTCGTGCTGGTGCTGTGGCGCCTCCTCGAGGCCTTCGTCGGCCACCGGGAGTACGACGGCGGCAAGCGGTTGCGCAAACGCGTCGTCTCGTTCGGCAAGGCGATCCTCTACGGGTACGTCGGGTACACCGCCCTCAAGTTCGCGATCGGTGCCCACTCGAGCTCCAACAGCACGAACTACACCGCCAAGCTCATGAACCAGCCGTTCGGCCGCTGGCTCGTCGGTGCCATCGGTGTCGCCATCATCGGCTACGGCCTGTTCAACATCCGGCGGGGCTGGACCGAGAAGTTCATGGAGAACCTCGACGCCCGCGGCAGCATGGGCGACGCCGGCAAGGCCTACCGCATGATCGGCAAGGCGGGCTACATCGCCAAGGGCGTCGCGTTCGCGGTGATCGGCGGCCTCTTCGTCGCTGCGGCGGTCACCCACAAGGCCAGCAAGTCCGGGGGCCTCGATCAGGCGCTGCACACCGTGCTGCAGCAGCCGTTCGGCCAGATCCTGCTGATCCTGATCGCCGCCGGGCTCGCCTGCTACGGCATCTTCTGCTTCGCTCGGGCGCGGCACCTGTCACGGTGACCCCGCCCGAGCACGGGTTGCCCGAGCTGCCGAGCGGCTGGGCCGCCCGGACCCCCGGGGAGGACGACCTGCCGGCGCTGACCGCCTTGCGCCTGGCCGACCGTGCGCCGTACACCGGCGAGCACGCCGTGGACGAGCAGGCAGTCCGCTCCGAGGTGGTCGGTCAGGCCTCGTGGACCCGCCGACAGCTGGTCGTGTCCGGGGCGGACGGCCGGCCGCGGGGTTGGATCTCGGTGCAGGACCGGGCGGCGGGACGCACCATCGTGTCGCTCTGGCTCGAGCGCGACCACCCGGGGGTCGACGAGGTCGCCGTGGCGCTCTACGCCTGGGCCGACGGCCAGGGGCGGGCCCTGGCGCGGCTGCGCGGACTCGAGCAGACCCGGATGGATGCCTCGCCGTTCGCCGACGACACCGTGCAGCGGGGCTGGCTGGAGGCGGCCGGGTACGCCCGCAGGCGGCGGTGGCTGCACATGACCAGGCCCGTGGACCCGACCGAGCTCCTCCCTCCGCTGCGCGAGGGCGTGAGCGTCCGGACGGTGGCCACGCACGCGAACGGCGTCCCCGTGGCGCAGGACCTCCAGATCGTCCATCGGATGCTGGAGGAGTCGTTCCAGGACCACTTCAACTCCTACCGTGAGAGCTTCCCGGAGTTCGTCCAGCGGCTCCGCGAGGACCCGGGACACCGGTGGGACCACTGGTGGCTCGCCTTCGTCTCGACGACGCTCGACACCGGCGACGGCGAGATCCCGGCCGGCGCCATCGTCTGCTCGGTGCTGCCGGCGGACGCGACCGGCGCCCAGGGGAGCTACGTCGACTACATCGGGGTCAACCGGGCCGCCCGCGGGCGAGGCGTGGCCAAGGGGTTGCTGCAGATGGCGATCGCGGACGCGGCCGAGCGGGGGCGCAACCGGGTCGCGCTCGAGGTCGACGCCGACTCCCCGACGCGCGCGGACGAGCTGTACGTCTCGTTGGGGTGGACCACCGACTACGTCACCGAGTCGTGGTTCCGCGAGGTCGCTTCGCGGTGACCTGTCGACCGGCTCCGGCACCGTGATTGAGTGAGGCCATGACCGAGAGCACCGAGTACGACGTGATCGTGGTGGGCCTCGGCCCCGGCGGGGAGCACGTGGCGATCAAGCTGTCCGAGGGTGGCCTGCGCGTGCTCGGTGTGGAGGAGCGCCTCGTCGGCGGCGAGTGCCCCTACTTCGGCTGCGTGCCCTCCAAGATGATGATCGCCGCCTCGGAGACCCTGCGGGCGGCCCACCGCGTCTCGACCCTGGCGGGGTCCGCGACGGTCAGTCCCGACTGGTCCCCGGTGGCCGCTCGGATCCGCGACGAGGCGACCGACGACTGGGACGACAAGGTCGCCGTGAAGCGGCTGGAGGACAGTGGGGCGACGTTCGTCCGCGGTCACGGCGTGCTCGCCGGACCTGGTCGGGTCACGGTCGGGGACACGACGTACACGGCGACCAAGGGTGTGGTGATCAACACCGGCACGGCGCCCTCCGCGCCGCCGATCGACGGGCTCGCGGACACGCCGTACTGGACCAACCGCGACGCGGTGAGGCTCACCGAGCTGCCCGCATCGGTGATCGTGATCGGTGGGGGCGCGATCGGGTGCGAGCTCGCGCAGGTGATGGCGCTCTTCGGGGTGCGCGTCACCGTCGTCGAGGTCGCCGACCGCCTGGTGGCGTTGGAGGAGCCGGAGGCGAGCGAGGCGCTCGAGCAGGCGTTCGCCGAGGGCGGCATCCAGGTCCTCACCGGGGCCTCGATCGGCTCGGTGTCCTACGGCGACGGGCGGTTCACCGTCGACGTGGGCGGCCAGGAGCTGAACGCCGACAAGCTGCTCGTGGCAGCGGGGCGCCGGACCAACCTGGCCGGCCTCGGGCTGGAGACGGTCGGGCTCGACCCCGAGGCCCGGGTGCTCGACCCCGACGAGCGGATGCGGGTGGCGGACGGTGTCTGGGCGATCGGCGACATCACCGGCAAGGGCGCGTTCACCCACGTGTCGATGTATCAGGGAGCGGTGGTCGTCAACGACCTGCTCGGACGGGACGGTCCGTGGGCCGACTACCGCGCCGTGGCGCGGGTGACCTTCACCGCCCCCGAGGTGGCGTCCGTCGGCAGGAGCGAGCAGATCGCACGCGACGAGGGTCTCGAGGTCGCGGTGGCGACCGGCGACCTCGGGGCGCGCGGCTGGCTCGCGAAGGAGGCCGGGATGATCAAGCTGGTCGCCGACGCCGACCGCGACGTGCTCGTCGGCGCCACGGTGGTGGCTCCGGCCGGGGGCGAGATCATGTCGGTCCTCGCGCTCGCCGTGCACGCCGAGGTGCCGATCGAGACGCTGTTGCACATGCACTTCGCCTACCCGACCTACCACCGGGCCATCGAGAGCGTCCTCAAGGAACTGGCCGAGAAGCTCGGCGGCCGGTGAGCCCATGCGACGACCTCCGGCGCGCCCGTCGCGCCGATGGGGTCCGCCGATTCCCTGCTGGTAGGGTCACCGCGATCGACATCCTTTAACGAGCCGTCCGGTGAGGCGGAGAAGGAGGTCTGGCCGCAGATGCCTGCGCCTGCCGCATCCCCGGCGCCCGGTCCCGAGACCGGCCGCACCGTGCTCGACTCGGGTGACATCTCCCGGGCCCTGAGCCGCATCTCCCACGAGATCCTCGAACGCAACAAGGGCGCCGACGCCCTCGTGCTGCTCGGCATCCCGTCCCGCGGCGTGCCGCTGGCCGAGCGGATCGCCGAACGCATCGCCGCCGTCGAGGGCCGTCCGGTGCCGGCGGGCTCGCTCGACGTCACCATGTATCGCGACGATCTGCGCCTCAAGCCCGCTCGCACCCTGCTGCCCACGCAGATCCCCGAAGGGGGCATCGACGACCGGATCGTGGTGCTCGTCGACGACGTGCTCTTCTCCGGCCGGACCATCCGGGCCGCGCTCGACGCGCTCAACGACGTCGGCCGGCCGCGCGCGGTGCAGCTCGCCGTCCTGGTGGACCGCGGGCACCGCGAGCTGCCCATCCGCGCCGACTTCGTCGGCAAGAACCTCCCGACCTCGCTCGTGCAGCGGGTCCGGGTCCACCTCACCGGCGTCGACGACGAGGACGCGGTGATCATCGAGGGGGAGGCACGATGAAGAAGCATCTGCTGTCCGCTGCCGACCTGACCCGCGACGACGCCGAGCTGGTGCTCCGCACCGCCGAGGAGATGCGCTCGCTGGCCGACCGGCCGATCAAGAAGCTGCCGGCGCTGCGCGGCCGTACGGTGGTCAACCTGTTCTTCGAGGACTCCACCCGTACCCGGATCTCGTTCGAGGCGGCGGCGAAGCGGCTCTCCGCCGACGTCATCAACTTCTCCGCCAAGGGCTCGTCGCTCTCGAAGGGCGAGTCGCTCAAGGACACCGCCTTGACGCTCGAGGCGATGGGCTGCGATGCGGTGGTCTGCCGCCACTCCGCCAGCGGGGCACCCCACCGGCTCGCCAACTCCGGCTGGGTGCGGGCCTCCGTGGTCAACGCCGGCGACGGGACGCACGAGCATCCCACGCAGGCGCTGCTGGACGCGTTCACCATGTGGCGACACCTCGGTCCGCGCAACGGCGGCACGCTCGACGGGCAGCGGATCGCGATCGTCGGTGACGTGCTGCACTCCCGGGTCGCCCGGTCGAACGCTCTGCTGCTGCACACGCTCGGTGCGGAGGTGACGCTGGTGGCGCCCCCGACCCTGCTGCCGGTGGGCATCGACAGCTGGCCGGTCGAGACGTCGTACGACCTGGACGGCGTGCTGCCCAAGGCGGACGCGGTGATGATGCTGCGGGTCCAGCGCGAGCGGATGAACGGGGGGTTCTTCCCCACGCCGCGCGAGTACAGCCGCCGGTACGGGCTCGACGGCCGCCGGATGGCGACCCTGCAGGACCACACGATCGTCATGCACCCGGGGCCGATGGTGCGGGGCATGGAGATCACCGCCGACGTGGCGGACTCCGACCGGTCGGTGATCGTGGAGCAGGTCAGCAACGGCGTCGCCGTGCGCATGGCGGTGCTCTACCTGCTGCTCGGCGGCAGCGAACCGGCGGTCGGTGCGACGGACACCTCGCCGGCCGAGGCGAGCGAAGGAGCAGACGCGTGACCAGCTACCTGATCAAGGGCGCCCGGGTGCTCGGTGACGAGGCGACCGACTTCGTCCTCGCGGACGGGCGGATCTCCTTCGACACGGCCGCGTCGGACGACGGGCACGAGGTGGTGGACGCGACCGGCCTGATCGCCCTCCCCGGCCTGGTCGACCTGCACACCCACCTGCGCGAGCCGGGACGCGAGGACGCCGAGACGGTGCTCAGCGGCACCCAGGCGGCCGCGATGGGTGGCTTCACGGCCGTCCACGCCATGGCCAACACCGACCCGGTCGCCGACACCGCGGGCGTCGTCGAGCAGGTCTGGCGACTGGGGCGCGAGGGCGGCTACTGCGACGTCTACCCGGTCGGCGCCGTCACCGTCGGGATCGCCGGCCAGCAGCTCGCCGAGCTCGGCGCGATGGCCGACTCGGCCGCCCGGGTCCGGGTCTTCAGCGACGACGGCCACTGCGTGAACGACGCGGTCCTGATGCGACGCGCGCTGGAGTACGTGAAGGCGTTCGACGGCGTCGTCGCGCAGCACGCCCAGGAGCCGCGGCTGACCGAGGGTGCCCAGATGAACGAGGGCGAGCTCTCCGGACGGCTCGGCCTGGCCGGCTGGCCCGCGGTGGCCGAGGAGGCGGTGATCGCCCGCGACTGCCTGCTGGCCGCCCACGTCGGGTCGCGGCTGCACGTGTGCCACGTGTCGACGGCCGGGTCGGTGGAGATCATCCGCCAGGCCAAGGCGTCGGGGTGGAACGTCACGGCCGAGGTGTGCCCGCACCACCTGCTGCTGACCGACGACCTGGCCGCGTCGTACGACCCGATCTTCAAGGTGAACCCGCCGCTCCGGACGTCGACCGACACCGAGGCCCTGCGTGCGGCGCTCGCGGACGGGACCATCGACGTGGTGGCCACCGACCACGCACCGCATCCCCTGGAGGACAAGGACTGCGAGTGGGCCGCTGCCGCGTTCGGGATGCTCGGACTGGAGACCGCCCTGTCCGTCGTCCAGGAGACGATGGTCGACCCCGGACTGCTCACGTGGGCCGACGTGGCCGAGCGGATGTCCTACGCCCCGGCCCGGATCGGTCGCGTCGGCGACCACGGCCAGCCGCTGGAGGAGGGGGCGACTGGCCAACGTGGTGCTCTACGACCCGTCGGTACGCCGGGTGGTCGACGCCGCGGACTCGGTCTCGCTGTCGCGCAACACGCCGTATGCCGGGATGGAGCTGCCCGGTCGGGTGGTCGCGACGTTCCTGCGCGGCAAGCCGACCGTGCTGGACGGCAAGCTGGCCTGACGCCTGCGGAAAACGCGGAACCGTTCACACACCGGCTCGGGCGTGTCGCGGGACCGTTCCGCGTTTTTCCCCGGCGCGCGGTCGACTGCTTGAACCACCGCCCATGGGGCATGCTTCGAGCATGACCGACCCGGGGGACTGGTTCCTCACCAAGCCGGAGCGCGCCAACCCCGACACCGCGCTCGACGACCAGCACCCCGGTGACCAGGCCTGGTCCGAGGGCAACCTGGCTCGGCCCCTGATCCACGGCGCGACCTACTTCCGTGAGCTGTACGACGTCATCGAGGCGACGGGTGAGGGCGACCTGATCTACTTCACCGACTGGCAGGGCGACGCCGACGAGCAGCTGATCGGCGAGCCCGGGAGCGAGGTGGTCGAGGTGCTGGCCCGGGCCGACGGCCGGGGTGTGGACGTCCGCGGTCTGGTGTGGCGCTCCCACATGGACCAGACCGGCTTCTTCGCCACCGAGAACCGGCACCTCGGCGAGCAGCTGCAGAGACGCGGGGCGGAGGTCCTGCTCGACATGAGGGTGCGCACCGGGGGCTCGCACCACCAGAAGTTCCTGGTGGTGCGACACCGCGACGACCCCACCCGGGACGTCGCGTTCGTCGGCGGCATGGACCTGGCCCACAACCGGCGCGACGACGCCGACCACGGGGGAGACCCGCAGCCACAGCCGCTCACCGACGAGTACGGCGCCCACCCGCCGTGGCACGACGTCCAGGTCGAGATCCGGGGCCCCGCTGTCCACGACGTCGAGACGGTCTTCCGCGAGCGGTGGGAGGACCCCACGCCGTTGTCCCGGAGCCCGATCCGCAAGGCCGTCGACCTGGTCCGCCACCTCGACACATCGCCCGACGGGCTGCCCGAGCAGTGGCCGCCCCCGCCGCCGGCGGGGCCCCACCGCATCCAGCTCCTCCGGACCTACCCCGACCTGCGGCACGGCCGGGACTACCCGTTCGCGCGCGGTGGCGAGCGCAGCGTGGCCCGTGGCTACTCCAAGGCGATCGCCCGCGCCGAGCGCATCGCCTACGTGGAGGACCAGTACTTCTGGGGGCACGGCGTCGCCGAGCCCTTCGAGGCCGCGATGACCGACCATCCCGAGCTGCGGCTGATCGTCGTCATCCCGCTGGTGCCCGACATCGACGGGGTCCAGCGGATTCCCCAGTACCTGGGTCGTGAGCGCTCGCTGCGACGGCTGATGCACGCGGCACCGGGACGGGTGGCGGCGTACGGCATCGAGAACCACGCCGGCACGCCCGTCTACGTGCACGCCAAGGTGTGCGTGATCGACGACCTCTGGGCGAGCGCCGGGTCCGACAACTTCAACCGCCGGTCCTGGACCCATGACTCCGAGCTCTCGGCGGTCGTGCTCGACGAGGACTACGCCCGCGACCTGCGGCTCACCCTGGCCGCGGAGCACCTCGACCGGCTCGGCGACGTCGCCGAGCGGGGCCTGCACGAGGCGATGGAGGACTGCGTCGACCCCGTCGGCATGTACGACGCCTACGCCGCGGCCGCGGCCCGGCTGCAGCTGTGGCACGAACGTGGCCGGGGCGGGGAGCGTCCTCCGGGTCGGCTCCGTCCCATCCCGGTGCCGGAGCTCTCGCGGTTCACCCGCACCTGGGCCAAGCTCCCGCTCGACGTGCTGCACGACCCCGACGGGCGGCCCGGCCCCATCCGGGGCGCGTCACAGTACTGACCCACGCCCGCCCGCCCGTGACATGCTCCTGGCCATGACCGACTACCTGGACACCACCGGTCGGCCCGACCGGATCTCGGGGGGCGTCCGGATGATCCCGATCTCCACGCCCTCCGGCGAGTTCAAGGTCTGGACCAAGCGCGTCGGCAACAACCCCCGGATCAAGCTGCTCCTGCTGCACGGCGGACCCGGCAGCACGCACGAGTACCTCGAGCCCTGCGACTCGTTCCTGCCGGCCGCCGGGATCGAGTACTACTACTACGACCAGCTCGGGTCCTTCTACAGCGACCGGCCCGACGACCCGTCCCTCTGGGAGATCGACCGTTTCGTCGACGAGGTCGAGCAGGTCCGCACCGCCCTCGGGCTCGAGGCGGGCAACTTCTTCCTCTACGGCCAGTCCTGGGGTGGCGTCCTGGCGATGGAGTACGCGCTGGCCCACCAGGAGCACCTCAAGGGCCTGGTCGTCAGCAACATGATGGCGAGCGGCCCGGCGTACAACGCCTACGCCGAGGACGTGCTGATGCCGACCATGGACCCGGGCGTCCTGGCCGAGATCAAGCGCCTGGAGGCGACCGGGGCGACGGACGACCCGTCGTACGAGGCACTGCTCTTCGAGCACCACTACGTGCACCACGTGTGCCGGATGCCGGTCGAGCAGTGGCCCGACCCCCTGGTCCGCGCCCTCTCCCACACCAACCCCGACATCTACGTCCCGATGCAGGGCCCGAGCGAGCTGGGGCTCAGCGGCAAGCTCCTCGACTGGGACCGCACCGCCGACCTGGCCCGGATCCGGGTGCCCACCCTGGTGATGGGAGCCGAGCACGACACCATGGATCCTCGTCACCTCGCGTGGATGGCCGAGCAGCTGCCGCAGGGTCGCTACCACCACTCGCCGGACGGCAGCCACGTCGCGATCATCGACGACCAGGAGACCTACTTCGAGGGCCTGATCGGGTTCCTGCGAGACGTCGACGCCGGCTGACGCGCCACCTCGACCTCGACGGGCCGGAGGCACGTGCCGGTCGTCCGCCGACCGTCCGACGAGTCCCTCCGGCCGGGAGCCAGACGGCCATGGTGTGAACCCCTCCCGAGGTGGATGCTGGTGCTCGGGAGCATCGAGCTCGGGGGTCGTCACGCGTGGCGACCGGTGCCGGCCAGCGTGGGAGCGAAGCCGAACGAGGGAGACCACGATGCGAGCACGCCCGCCCGATCGCGCCGGGTACGCCGAGCGCGACGGCGTCCGGATCCACTACGAGTCGTACGGCGCCGGGGAGCACACGATCGTGTTCGTCCCGGACGTGATGATCACCTCGGAGGCCTACAAGGCGCAGGTCCCGTACCTCGCCCGGTCGTACCGCGTGGTCGTGCTCGACCCCCGGGGCAACGGCCGCTCGGACCGTCCGACGGGTCCCGACGCGTACACCGACGTCGAGCAGATCGGGGACGTCCTCGCGGTGATGGACGAGCTCGGCGTCGCACGCGCCGTGATCTCCGGGATCTGTGACGGCGGCTACGTCTCACTCGCGCTCGCGGCAACCCATCCCGAGCGGGTGGACGGCGTCGTGACCATCGGGGTCGCCGCCATCACCGGGACCCCGCGCCCGGATCGGGGCTCGGACGCCTTCGAGGATCTCGAGCGGACCTGGACCGCCCCGCTGGCGGACCAGCAGGGCTGGTACCAGTTCAACCGGGAGCTCTGGCTCACCGAGTGGCCCCGTTGGCCGGCGTTCTTCTTCAGCAAGATCGTCAACGACGCTCACGCCACCAAGGTCTACGAGGACATGGTCGACTGGGCCTGCCGCAGCACGGGAGAGGCGCAGGCGGATGCGAACGAGACCGAGTTCCTGGCCGAGACGCCCGCGGCGACCGCGGAGCTCCTGGCCCGGGTGGAGTGCCCGGTCCTCTGCATCCACGGCACCCATGACTTCTGCGAGGCCTTCGGACGCGGCGGGGACGTCGCCGGCCTGACCGGCGGGGAGCTGCTCGCGCTCGGTGGGTGCGGGCACGTCCCGAACGGCCGGGACCCGGTGGCCGTCAACCACGCGATCGCGGACTTCCTGCGGCGGGTCCATGCCGGCGAGGTCGTCCGCCGGCGCCACGGCCCGGGTGTGGTGCGCGCCCGTCTGAGCACCCGTCTCGACCCGGCCCCGCCCCTGCACGACGGACGACGCGTGGCCGGCGGCACGGCGTACGGGGAGGGGGAACCGGTGGTGGTCGTGATCCCGGACACCGGTGCTGCGAGCGGTTCCTGGTCCGCCCAGCTCCCCGCGCTCGCCGGTCACGTGCCGCTGCTGCTGCTCGACGATGCTGCCTCGCTGACGACCGCGCTCGACGCGCCCCACGACCCGCTGGTGGTCCTGGCGCCGCCGGGCAGCGGCGACCTCGCGGCCGTGGCCCGGGACGATGAGCGGGTCGCCGGCGTCGTCCTCGTCGAGGCGCCCGCGGCGCTGGCCGAGCAGCCGGGGCTCCTGGCGTTCTTCTTCCACCATCTCTCCGGTGCCGTCCCGCCCACCGCGGTCGTGACCGGGCTCGGCGCAACCTCCGGTGAGCGGTCGTCGCGGCCGACGATCGTGGTCGTCGACGACCGCGCGCAGGAGGTGTCGGTCCCGGCGCACGCGATCGTCACGGTGGAGGGCGGCGTCGCCCCCGAGCTCGCCGTGCGACCCACCCGGCGTCACCGGGAGCGGCGCGTCCTGTACTTGTCCTCCCCGATCGGCCTCGGCCACGTCCGCCGCGACCTCGCCGTCGCCGAGGCCCTGCGCCGCCGGGAGCCCGACCTACGGGTCGACTGGCTGTCGCAGTCGCCGGTGACGGAGTTCCTCGAGGCGAACGGCGAGCACGTGCACCCGGCGTCGAAGTGGCTCGCCAACGAGTCAGGACACATCGAGTCCGAGGCCGGCGAGCACGATCTGCACGCGTTCCAGGCGATCCGCCGCATGGACGAGATCCTCGTCAACAACTTCCACGTGTTCGACGATCTCGTGCGCGAGGAGGAGTACGACGCGTGGGTCGGCGACGAGGCCTGGGACCTCGACCACTTCCTGCACGAGAACCCCCGGCTCAAGCGGGCGCCGTTCGTGTGGATGACCGACTTCGTCGGGTGGCTGCCGATGCCCGATGGCGGCGAGGCGGAGGCCGCACTGACGGCCGACTACAACGCGGAGATGGTCGAGCACGTCGCGCGCTACCCGCGCCTGCGCGACCGCTCGGTGTTCGTCGGCGACCCGGAGGACCTGGTGCCCGACGGGCTCGGCCCGGGGTTGCCCGGCATCCGTGCGTGGACCGAGGAGCACTTCGCCTTCAGCGGCTACGTGATGGGGGAGCGTCCCGACCCGGCGGACCGGGACGGACTTCGCCGGCGACTCGGGTACCGGCCGGACGAGACGGTGTGCGTCGTGTCGGTCGGCGGTTCGGGTGTCGGCGAGCCGTTGATCCGACGCGTCGTCGACGCGTACGACGCGTGCCGAGCCCGGGTGCCGTCGCTGCGGATGCACGTGGTGACCGGGCCCCGGCTCGATCCGGAGTCGGTCAGGGCGCCGGACGGGGTCGCGGTCCACGGCTTCCTGCCCGACCTGGACCTCCATCATGCGGCGTGCGACATCGCGATCGTCCAGGGTGGGTTGTCGACCACGATGGAGCTCACGGCGTCCGGACGCCCGTTCCTCTACTTCCCCCTGCGGCACCACTTCGAGCAGCAGTACCACGTCCGCCACCGCCTCGACCGGCACGGCGCCGGCGCGGCCATGGACTACGACACGGCGGACCCGGACACGATCGCCGAGGCCCTCGTGACGGAGCTCGAGCACCCACGCGCCTACCGCCCGGTGCCCGAGGACGGCGCCGCCCGGGCGGCGGACCTGGTCGCCGAGGTCCTCTGACGCGGGTGGGGAGGACGGCAACGACACCGGGTCTGTCAACGCCCGCCCGCGGAAAACCACTTCGGGTCGCCGCGTCCGAGCGTCTACGCTGGCGACCATCATGTGGATCTCGCGCTGACCCGACTCGTGCCCGCGGCCCCGGCCCGGCGAGTCCTCTGCCGTCGCGAAGGCGCTGCCCCATGTCTGCACCCACCCTCACGCCCGTCGTCGTCTCCGGACTGACCGTCTCCTTCCGCACCCGCCGGGTGCTGGACGAGATCGACCTGACGGCCCCACCCGGTCGCCGCATCGGTCTGGTCGGCGAGAACGGCGTCGGCAAGTCCACCCTGCTGCGAGCCGTCGCCGGGACGCTCCCCTCCCGGGCCGTCGTGTCGGGGGCGGTCGACGCGCCGTCCGACGTGGTCATGCTGGGTCAGGAGCCACCGTTCGCCGATGAGGAGACGGTCGCGGACGTGCTGGCTCGCAGCCTGGACCCGCTGCGACGGATGGTCGCCGACGTCGAGCGACTCTCGGGCTGCCTCGCCGACGAGCCGGTCGACGCGGCGTACGCCGAGGCCCTCGAGCTCGCGGTCGCGCACGACGCCTGGGAGGCCGACCGACGCGCGGCGGAAGCCGCCGACCGGCTCGGACTGGGCGCCCTGGACCCGATGCGGCGCATCGGCACCCTGTCCGGCGGCCAGCGGACCCGGTTGGCCCTCGCCACCGTGATGACCACGCGCCCGGCGTGTCTGCTGCTGGACGAGCCCACCAACCACCTCGACGACGAGGCGGCCGACCACCTGACGGCGTTCCTCCGTGGTCTCCCGGGCGTCGTGATGCTGGCGAGCCACGACCGGGTGCTGCTCGACGACGCGTGCACGGACCTGTTCGACCTGGACCCTGCGGGGCTCGGGACCGACGGCCGGGGCGGGCGCAGGTTCGGCGGCGGCTGGACGGCGTACGAGGAGCACCGACGCGCGGCTCGGCGCCGCTGGGAGGCGACGTACGACGCGCAGCAGGAGGAGCTCGAGCGGCTGCGGGCAGCCACACGGGCGGGCACGTCCACGATCGCGCACAACCGGCCACCGCGGGACAACGACAAGCACGGCTACCACTTCCACGGAGCCAACGTCGATCGAGCCCTGGCCCGTCGCAAGCAGGACGCCCAGCGACGGCTCGACGTCGCCGAGCGCGCCCAGGTCCGCAAGCCGCGGCCGCCGCTGCGCCTGAGGGCCGACCTGACCGGCGGCGGAGCCGCGGGACGGATCGTGCAGGCGCGGGACCTGAACGTCACGGGGCGCCTGTGCCTCGCCCGCCTGGACGTGACGACGGGGGAGCACCTGCTCGTCTCGGGGGCGAACGGGTCCGGCAAGTCGACCCTGCTCGGCGTGCTCGCGGGACGGATCGCGCCCGACTCCGGCTCCGTGGCCGTGACCGCTCGGCGCGTCGCGGAGCTGCTCCAGGACGTGCGCTTCGACCGGCCCGCGCGCGGCGCCCGTGCGACGTACGACGCGCTGGTCGGCGCCGAGCGCGCCGAGCGGACACCGTTGCGCGAGCTCGGGCTGCTCCCGCCGGCCCAGCACGCGACGCCGGTCGGCCTGCTGTCGGTCGGTCAGCGGCGCCGGCTCGGGCTCGCGGTCGCCATCGCCGCGGCGCCGGACCTGCTGCTCCTCGACGAGCCGACGAACCACATCTCGCTGACGCTCGCCGGCGAGATCGAGGAGGCGCTCGGCACGACACCCGGGACGGTGGTGGTCGCGACCCACGACCGGTGGCTCCGGCGACGCTGGGACGGCGCCGAGCTGCGCCTGACGTCAACAGACGGCAGCGTCAGCGCTCGAGGGTGAGGGCGAGCCAGTCCGCGAGCGCGCGGATCTCGGTGTCGACGGCCTCGGTCATCTCCGCCGTGAACGGCAGGTCCTCGTGCACGGCATCGACGAAGAGCCGCCCGGCCTTGCGGTCGGCCGTGGCGTCGAGCTTGCCGACCAGCCGGTCGCCGTGCAGCACGGGCAGCGCGAAGTAGCCCCATCGTCGCTTCGCCGCCGGCTTGTACATCTCCAGGGCGTAGTCGTACTGGAAGAGGTCCTCCATGCGCCGGCGGTCGCGCACCAGGGCGTCGAAGGGCGAGAGCAGCGCGGTGCGGCCGCGGAAGGGTCGGTCGAGCTGGGCGGGGTCGACCCGCCACTCACCGTCCGTGCCCTCCACGACGGCCGGCTCGCCGGCGTCGCCGACGTGGATCGGCTCGCCCGGGAGCACGGTGCCCCGGGATCGCGCGATGCCGAGCCCGAGCAGCCGGCGGTCGTTCGCGACCCTCGCCGCCTCCTCGAGCGGCACGGCCTCGACGTCGGCGGGGTACACACGCTCGGCGAGGTCCCACAGGCGTTGGCTGCCACGGCGGCCGTGGAGCGCCGCCTCGCCGCGTCCGAGCAGACACTCCAGCATCATCCGGACGTTGCGGTCGGCGTTCCACCCGCTCGACCTCCAGGGCACCTGGGCGGTGGCGTGGACGTCGCGCGAGAGCATCGGCCCGTCGGCGTCGAGAGCGTCGAGCACCTCGTTGCGGAACAGCTCGTTCGCGTCGAGCCAGTCACGGGTGCCCTCCCACGGCGGCCAGGTCGCCATCTCGGCCAGGTGCAGCGGGAGGTCGGCCATCGGCCGGATCGCGGAGCCGTCCTCGTAGAGGTCGCCCGCGGCGAGAGCGTCGACCAGGTCAGCGGGGTCGTAGGCGGATCCCAGCCGGCTCCAGGCCACCAGGTCGGGGCCGGGCGCGATCGCCGCCGTCCGGTCCACCGGCAGCGCCGTGAGGTGCGCGACCAGTCCCAGGAGGTCGGTGGGCCGCACGGCGTCGAGCCGTTGCGCGCGTACGGCGATGCGCCGCGCCTCCTGACGGGAGAGCTCGTGGACCGGCATGCCGCGACGCTAACCCAGCGTCCCGACGGTCCCCGTTGCGTAAACCGGTTGAGCCCCCGTGCTCCCGGGCGGTTGACTACCCGCGATGGAGATCACCTCAGGATCGGCCGTGCTGGCCGCGGAGGAGCACGGGTCCGGCCCGGACGTGCTGCTCGTGCACGCCGGCGTGGCCGACCAGCGCAGCTGGCGGCACGTCGTCGACGCGCTGCCCGGACACCGCTGTCTCTCCTACGACGCACGCGGCTACGGGCGGACGACGTACGAGTCCGAGGACGGCTGGTCGGCGGTCGACGATGCCGTCGCCGTGCTCGACGCCTACGGCGTCGACCGGGCCGTCGTGGTCGGCTCCTCGATGGGAGGTCGGACGTCCGTCGACCTGACGCTGAGCCACCCCGGGCGGGTCCGGGCCCTCGTGCTCGTCGCGCCGGCGCTCAGCGGCGCACCCGAGCCGACGTACGAACCGGAGGTGCTCGCTCTCGACGAGGAGTGGGACGCGGCGGAGGAGCGGGGCGACCTCGACGCGCTGAACCGACTCGAGGCTCGCGTCTGGCTCGACGGGCCGACGGCACCCGAGGGGCGGGTCGAAGGTGCCGCCCGCGACCTGTTCCTGGACATGAACGGACGCGCCCTGGCCGCCGAGGAGCCCGGCGAGCGGGACGACCAGGTCGCGGCGTGGGACCGGCTGGGCGAGATCGCGGTGCCGACGCTGGTGCTGGTCGGCGAGCACGACCTCCAGTACATCAAGGCCAACTGCGCGCGTGCCGCCGGCGCCGTCCCCGACGTCCGCCTCGTCGAGCTGCCCGGGGTCGCCCACCTGCCCTACCTCGAACGCGACGCGAGGACCCTGGAGGCGATCGCCGCCTTCGTCACCGGCGTGTGACGGGACGTCGGTCCGCATGCCGGTCGGCCCGCTGATAGGGTCGGCACCGCTCGACATCCTTTAACGATCCGTCCTGTGAGGCGGAGAAGGAGGTACGGCGTGCCGGTGCATCCGCCCGCTCTGCTGGTTCTCGAGGACGGCCGGACCTTCCGTGGGGAGGCCTTCGGCGCCGAGGGCGAGACCTTCGGCGAGGCGGTGTTCGCCACCGGGATGACGGGTTACCAGGAGACCCTCACCGATCCGTCGTACCACCGCCAGGTCGTGGTGATGACCGCCCCTCACATCGGCAACACCGGCCTGAACGACGACGACCCCGAGTCGTCGCGCATCTGGGTGGCCGGCTACGTCGTCCGCGACCCGGCGCGCATCCCGTCCAGCTGGCGCTCGCGGCGCCCGCTGGGCGACGCCCTGCGCGACCAGGGGGTCGTCGGCATCTCCGGGATCGACACCCGTGCCCTCACCCGGCACCTGCGCGAACGCGGCGCCATGCGGGTCGGCATCTCCTCCGCCGAGCGCGACGCCGACGCGCTGCTGGACCGGGTCCGGGCGTCCGGCGAGATGGCCGGCGCGAACCTGTCGGGCGAGGTCTCCACCGCCGAGGCCTACGTCGTGCCCGCCGTCGGGGAGCGACGGTTCACCGTGGCGGCCCTCGACCTCGGCATCAAGGCGAACACCCCGCGGATGATGGCGCAACGCGGCATCGAGACCCACGTGCTGCCCGCGACCGCGACGCTCGACGACGTGATGGCGGTCGGACCGGACGGCCTGTTCTTCTCCAACGGTCCCGGCGACCCCGCCGCGACGACGGGCCAGGTCGAGCTCCTGCGCGGCGCTCTCGACCGGGGGGTTCCCTACTTCGGCATCTGCTTCGGCAACCAGCTGTTCGGCCGGGCGCTCGGGTTCGACACCTACAAGCTGACCTACGGCCACCGCGGGATCAACCAGCCGGTGATGGACCGCACCACGGGGAAGGTCGAGGTGACCGCGCACAACCACGGGTTCGCGGTCCGGGCCCCGCTCGACGCGGCGACCAGCACGCCGTACGGCGAGGCGACGGTGTCGCACGTGTGCCTCAACGACGACGTCGTCGAGGGCCTGGAGCTGCGGCGCGACGGGCGCCTGGTCGCCTTCTCGGTCCAGTACCACCCCGAGGCGGCCGCCGGCCCCCACGACGCGGCGTACCTCTTCGACCGCTTCTGCGACCTCATGTCATCCGTTGAGCCGCGGGTTGTGGTCCGTCGAGCCGCGTCCCCGACCCGCGGCTCAACGGACCCTAAGGCGCGGCTCAACGGGGAGGGGGTCTGATGCCGAAGCGCAGCGACCTGCGGAGCGTCCTGGTCATCGGCAGCGGGCCGATCGTGATCGGGCAGGCCTGCGAGTTCGACTACTCCGGCACCCAGGCCTGCCGCGTGCTGCGCGAGGAGGGCATCCGGGTGATCCTGGTGAACTCCAACCCGGCCACGATCATGACCGACCCGGAGTTCGCGGACGCGACGTACGTCGAGCCGATCACCCCGGAGTTCGTCGAGCAGGTGATCGCGAAGGAGCGCCCCGACGCGCTGCTGGCGACCCTCGGCGGCCAGACCGCCCTCAACTGCGCGATGAGCCTCGCCGCCGCCGGGGTGCTCGAGAAGTACGGCGTCGAGCTGATCGGCGCGTCCATCGAGGCCATCGAGAAGGGCGAGAACCGCGAGTCGTTCAAGCGGATCGTCGAGGGGCTGCCGGACGAGTGGGGCGCGGAGGTGGCCGCGTCCCGGATCTGCCACACCATGGACGACTGCCTCGGCGCCGTGGGGGAGCTGGGCTACCCCGTCGTCGTGCGCCCGAGCTTCACGATGGGCGGGGCCGGCTCCGGCCTGGCCTACGACGAGGAGGACCTCCACCGGATCGCCGGCGCCGGTCTCGCGGCCAGCCCGACCACCGAGGTGCTCCTGGAGGAGTCGATCCTCGGCTGGAAGGAGTACGAGCTCGAGGTGATGCGCGACCGGGCCGACAACGTCGTCATCGTCTGCTCGATCGAGAACGTCGACCCGATGGGCGTGCACACCGGCGACTCGATCACCGTCGCACCGGCGCTGACCCTCACCGACCGCGAGTACCAACGGCTCCGCGACATCTCGATCGGCGTGATCCGCGAGGTCGGCGTCGACACCGGCGGGTGCAACATCCAGTTCGCCGTCAACCCGACCGACGGCCGGGTCGTGGTGATCGAGATGAACCCCCGGGTCTCCCGGTCGAGCGCGCTCGCCTCCAAGGCGACCGGCTTCCCGATCGCCAAGATCGCCGCGAAGGTCGCCATCGGCTACACCCTCGACGAGATCCCCAACGACATCACCACGCGTCCCGACGGCCAGAGCACGCCGGCCAGCTTCGAGCCGACGCTCGACTACGTCGTGGTGAAGGTCCCGCGGTTCGCGTTCGAGAAGTTCCCGGGCGCCGACCCGACGCTGACCACGCACATGAAGTCGGTCGGCGAGGCGATGGCGATCGGCCGCAACTTCACCGAGGCGCTGCAGAAGGCGCTCCGCTCCCTCGAGAGCCCCGACGCCGTCTTCGACTGGCACCGCGAATGGGTGGAGCTCGACAAGGACACCCTGCTGGACCGCATCCGGGTGCCGCACGACGGCCGGCTCAAGCTGGTGATGGACGCGATCCGGGCCGGAGCCACCCCCGAGGAGATCTTCGAGGCGACCGCGATCGACCCGTGGTTCGTCGACCAGCTCGCACTGATCAACGAGGTGGCCGCCGAGGTGACCGCCGCCGACGAGCTGACGCCCGACCTCCTCCGGCTGGCCAAGCGGCACGGCTTCAGCGACGCCCAGATCGGCAAGATCCGCGGGATGACCCCCGACGTCGTCCGGGGCGTGCGCCACGCCCTCGGCATCCGGCCGGTGTTCAAGACGGTCGACACCTGCGCCGCCGAGTTCGCCGCGGCCACGCCCTACCACTACTCGTCGTACGACGAGGAGAGCGAGGTCGCCCCGCGCGAGCGGGCCGCGGTCATCATCCTCGGCTCGGGCCCGAACCGGATCGGCCAGGGCATCGAGTTCGACTACTCGTGTGTGCATGCCTCCCTGGCGCTCGGCTCCGGTCCCGGCGGCGCCGGCTTCGAGACGATCATGGTCAACTGCAACCCCGAGACCGTCTCCACCGACTACGACACCTCGGACCGGCTGTACTTCGAGCCGCTGACCCTCGAGGACGTGCTCGAGATCGTGCACGCCGAGCAGCAGGCCGGGCCGGTCGCCGGCGTGATCTGCCAGCTGGGCGGCCAGACGCCGCTCGGGCTCGCGCAGGGGCTGGCCGACAACGGCGTCCCGATCGTCGGCACCACGCCGGAGGCGATCCACCTCGCCGAGGAGCGCGGCGCGTTCGGACGGGTGCTGGCCGAGGCCGGGCTCACCGCGCCGATGCACGGCCTGGCGTCGTCGTACGACGAGGCGGTGGCGATCGCCGGCGACATCGGCTACCCGGTGCTGGTCCGCCCGTCGTACGTCCTCGGTGGCCGCGGCATGGAGATCGTGTACGACGACGGGGCGCTCGAGGGCTACATCGCGCGGGCGACCGCGATCAGTCCCGAGCACCCGGTCCTCGTCGACCGGTTCATCGACGACGCCGTGGAGATCGACGTCGACGCGCTGTTCGACGGCGACGAGCTCTTCCTCGGCGGGGTGATGGAGCACATCGAGGAGGCCGGCATCCACTCCGGCGACTCGGCGTGCGCCCTGCCGCCGATCACCCTGGGTGACCGCGAGATCGGCCGGATCCGCGAGGCGACCGAGGCGATCGCCCGCGGCGTGGGGGTGCTCGGGCTGATCAACATCCAGTTCGCGCTGGGCTCCGACGTGCTCTACGTGCTCGAGGCCAACCCGCGGGCCAGCCGCACCGTGCCGTTCGTGTCCAAGGCCACCGCGACGCCGCTCGCGAAGGCCGCGGCCCGGGTGATGCTCGGCGACCCGATCAAGCAGCTGCGCGCGGAGGGCCTGCTGCCCGCCTCGGGTGACGGGGGCTCGCTGCCGGCGGACGCCCCCATCGCGGTGAAGGAGGCGGTGATGCCGTTCAACCGCTTCCGGCAGCCCGACGGCCGCTACGTCGACACGGTGCTCGGGCCCGAGATGAAGTCGACCGGCGAGGTGATGGGCTTCGACGCCGACTTCGGGCGCGCGTTCGCCAAGGCCCAGGCCGCGGCGTTCGGACCGCTCCCGACCTCCGGGCGCGTGTTCGTCTCGATGGCCAACCGCGACAAGCGGTCGATGATCTTCCCGATCAAGGTGCTGGCGGACCTCGGCTTCGAGATCCTCGCGACGCAGGGCACCGCCGAGGTGCTCCGGCGCAACGGCGTGCCGGCGACCGTCGTCCGCAAGCACTTCGACGGCCCCGGTCCCCACGGTGAGCCCACCACCGTTCAGCTGATCGCGGGGGGCGAGGTCGACCTGGTGGTGAACACCCCGCACGGCTCGTCGGGGAGCGGGGGTTCGGTGCGCGTCGACGGTTACGAGATCCGCACCGCCGCGGTCCGGGCCAACGTCCCGTGCATCACGACCGTGCAGGGGCTGGGCGCCGCGGTCCAGGGGATCGAGGCGCGGATCCGCGGCGACATCGGGGTGAGGTCGCTCCAGGACTGGGCCGCCCGGTGAGCCTCGCCGGACGTCGGGCCGGGCGCGAGTCGACGCGGACGGCGTACGACCGGGTGTTCGACCGGGTCTTCACCCGCGTCGACCCCGAGCGGGCACACCGGCTCGGCTTCCGCGCCGTGCGCGCGGCCGCACCGGTGACGCGTCCGGTGCTCGGCCGCCGCGCGCCCGTGGCGACGGTGCAGGCCTGGGGTCTCACGTTCCGCAACCCGCTCGGCCTGGCGGCCGGGTTCGACAAGAACGCCGTGGGCGTCGACGGGTTGGCGGCGCTCGGCTTCGGGTTCGTCGAGATCGGCACCGTCACCGCCCATCCTCAGCCGGGCAACCCCGCGCCGCGGCTGTTCCGGCTGCCCGACGACCGGGCGATCGTCAACCGGATGGGCTTCAACAACGACGGCGCCGAGGTCGTCGCCGGCCGGCTCGCCGAGCGCAGACGGCGCGACGTCGTCGTGGGCGTCAACATCGGGAAGACCAAGGTCGTGCCCGAGGACGACGAGCGTGCGGTGCTGGCCGACTACGCCCGTAGCGCCCGTCTGCTGGCCCCCCACGCCGACTACCTCGTGGTCAACGTGTCGTCGCCCAACACGCCGGGCCTGCGCAGCCTGCAGGCCGTCGACCGGTTGGCACCCCTGCTCGACGAGGTACGACGGGTCGCCGACGAGGAGGCCGGGCGCCATGTCCCCTTGTGCGTGAAGATCGCCCCCGACCTCTCCGACGACGACGTCGTCGCCGTCGCCCGGCTGGCCCGGGCCCAGGGGCTCGACGGGGTGATCGCCACCAACACCACGGTCTCGCGCGACGGGCTCACCAGCGACCCGGCCGAGGTCGAGGCCCTCGGCCCGGGTGGCCTGTCGGGGCCCGTGCTGCGGCAGCGCTCGCTCGACGTGCTGAAGATCCTGCGCGCCGAGGACGCCGCGATCGCACTGATCTCGGTGGGCGGGGTGTCGACGCCGGACGACGCGCGCGAACGACTCGTGGCCGGCGCGACCCTGGTCCAGGCCTACACGGGCTTCGTCTACGGAGGGCCGCTCTGGCCCCGGCGGATCCTGCGCGGGCTCGCCGGATGAGGTCGGCTCCGCTCCCACCGCTGCACGTGCGGGGCGAGCTGTTGGCCGCGAAGACCATCGGCGCCCACCGCCACCTCACCCTCCTCGCGCCGGGGATCGGCGAGCGGTCGCGGCCGGGGACGTTCGTCGCCCTCTCGGTGGGCGAGGCGAACCTCGGCCGCCGCGCCCTCTGGATCCACCGGGTCCGGGCAGCCGGGGGGCACCGCGCGACGCTCGACGTCGTCGTCGACCCGCGCGGGGTCGGCACCCGCTGGCTCGCGGACCTGGCCCCGGGCGCGCCCGTGGACGTCACCGGGCCACTGGGCCGTCCCTTCTCGCTGCCGCGCGAGCAGGCCCGCTGCCTGCTGGTCGGCGAGGGCTACGCCGCGGCACCGCTGCTCGCCCTCACCGAGCGCCTCCGGGAGCGCGGCTGCACGGTCCGGCTCGTGCTCTGCGCTCCCGACGAGTCGCACCTCCTCGACGTCCTCGAGGCCCGCCGCGCCGTCGGCCGGGTCGATGTCGTCGTCGGGGACCCGGGCGCGGCGGTCGCGGAGGCGATCCCGGGCTCCGACGTGCTCTACGCCGCCGGCTCGATGCCCACGCTGCGCACGTGTGCGGAGGCGGCGGCCGGGGCCGGCGTGTCCTGTCAGGTCGCGCTCGAACGTCCCCTGACCTGCGCGACCGGCCTCTGCCACGGCTGCCCCGTTCCGGTCCTGGACGACGACGGGTCCAGCCACGTCGTCCGCGACTGTGTCGACGGCCCGGTCTTCCGCGCGGAGCGCCTCGACTGGGAGTCCCTGTGAGCGACGCGGTCGCGTGGCCGTTCGCCCACCCCGTCCTCACCGCCTCCGGCTGCGGAGGCACCGGACGCGAGCTCGCGTCGTACGGCGAGCTGGCCGCGCTGGGCGGCTTCGTGACGCGCTCGATCACGCTCCATCCCCGGCCCGGGGCGCGTGGCCCCCGGCTGGCCGAGACCCCCAGCGGCCTCGTCAACGCGATCGGCCTGCAGAACCCCGGCGTCGAGGGGTTCCTGGTCGAGGAGCTGCCGGTCCTGCTGGAGCTCGGGGCGTCCGTCGTGGCGAGCGTGGCCGGGCACTCGCTGGGGGAGTACGCCGAAGTCTCCCGGACCCTCGGCCGCACACCGGGGATCGTCGCGCTGGAGGTCAACGTCTCGGCCCCCGACCCGATCGGCAGCGGCGTCAGCGACGTCCGGGAGCCCTTCCAGGCCGCCAGCGTGGTCGCCGCCTGCCGGCGCGACCTGCCGCGCGGCGTCCTCCTGCTGGCGAAGCTGCGCAGCGACGTGCTGCGCGTCGTCGAGGCGGCCCGCGCGGTCGTCGACGCCGGGGCGGACGCCGTCGTGGTCGGCAACGCCCAGCCGGCCGCCATGCCGGACGGGCGCCCCGGGGGCCTGAGCGGGCCGGCGGTCCTGCCCATCGCGCTGCGGTGCGTCGACGAGGTGTGCCGGGCCCTCCCCGGCACGCCCGTGGTCGGGTGCGGGGGCGTCTCCGGCGCCGACGACGCCCGGGCGTTCCTGGCGGTCGGCGCCCGGGCCGTGCAGGTCGGCACCGCCCTGTTCCACGACCCGACGGTCGCGCACCGCATCGCGGCCGCGCTCGCCGACGAGCCCCCTGGCAGGATCGGCACGTGACCACGTTCGGCGCCCGACTCCACCGCGCGATGCGCGCGCGCGGCCCGCTCTGCGCGGGCATCGACCCCCACCCCTCGCTGATCGAGGAGTGGGGCCTGGCCGACGACGCCGCCGGCCTCGAGCGGTTCGCGCTGACCGCGGCCGAGGCACTGGCCCCACGCGTCGCGGTGGTGAAGCCGCAGTCGGCGTTCTACGAGCGGTTCGGCAGCCGGGGGATCGCGGTGCTCGAGCGGCTCGTCTCGACCTGCCGCGAGGCGGGCGCCCTGGTGCTGCTCGACGTCAAGCGCGGCGACATCGGCTCGACGAGCCAGGCGTACGCCGACGCCTACCTCGACCCGTCCTCGCCGCTCGCGGTGGACGCCATCACCGCCAGCCCCTACCTCGGTTTCGGCTCCCTGTCCCCGATGATCGACACCGCCCGCGCCCACGGGGCCGGCGTGTTCGTGCTGGCCCTCACCTCCAACCAGGAGGGCCCCGAGGTGCAGGAGGCCCGGGTCGGCCACGGCACCGTCGCCGACGTCGTGCTCGACCACCTGCGCGAGCTCAACCGCGACGCCACCCCGCTCGGCTCCTTCGGCGCCGTGGTGGGCGCGACCGTCGACGGGACCGGCCACCGGCTCGGGATCAACGGGCCGATCCTGGCTCCCGGGTACGGCGCCCAGGGCGGCACCGTGGCCGACCTGCACCGGATCTTCGGCGGCGACCTGCACCGGGTGCTGCCCAGCACCTCTCGCGAGCTGCTCAGCGCGGGCCCGACGGGGCTCGCCGACGCCGCGGACCGGCTCAACGACCGGCTCCGCGAGCTCGGCTCATGAGTCGTCGGCTCGCCGCGGTCACCGCCGTGGCGCTGACCGTTCCGCTGCTCACCGCCTGTGGGGGCCAGAGCTACTGCGAGGCCGTGAAGTCCCACCAGGCCGGCCTCGGTGCGCTGGCCCAGGGGAGCAGCCGTACCGCGCTCCTGCAGGCGCTGCCGGTCTTCCAGGATCTCCAGGGCAAGGCGCCCAGCGACGTCGCGGACGACTGGCAGCTTCTGGTCACCCGGATCACCGCCCTCGAGACCGCCCTCACCAACGCTCACGTCGACCCCGCGTCGTACGACCCGAAACACCCGCCGCCTGGCCTGAGCGGGGTCGAGCGCACCCAGATCCTGCGGGCCGCGGCAGGCATCGCCGCCGCGGATACCCAGCAGGCGCTGACGAACGTCCAGCAGGAGGTGCTCGACGTGTGCCACACCCCGCTGGAGATGTGACGCCGAGACGGCGTTGCCGCTCCCCGCAGTTGCTGACTAGATTGGCGGCCGACCCGCCGACTCTCGAAACCTGAAGGACGTGCCTTGGCCCTCCCACCGCTCACCCCCGAGCAGCGCCAGGCAGCCCTCGACAAGGCGGCCGCCTCACGTCGTGAGCGTGCCGAGGTGAAGAACCGTCTCAAGAACTCCGGGGCCTCGATCTCCGAGGTGCTCCACGAGGGTCAGGGCAACGAGGTCATCGGCAAGATGCGGGTGGTCGACCTGCTCTGCTCGATGCCCGGGGTGGGGAAGGTGCGCGCCCGGCAGCTCATGGAGCGGATCGGGATCGCCGAGAGCCGTCGCGTCCGAGGCCTGGGCACCAAGCAGGTGGCGGCGCTCGAACGCGAGTTCGCGCCGGGCGAGTGAGCGGACCGGGACTCGGCGCGCGGCGTAGCCGGCTGACCGTCCTGGCCGGTCCCACGGCGGTGGGCAAGGGCTCGGTCTCCGCCGACATCCGCGCCCACCACCCCGAGGTGTGGATCTCCGTGTCGGCGACGACCCGCGCGCCGCGACCGGGGGAGCAGCACGGGGTCCACTACTGGTTCGTCTCCGACGCGGAGTTCGACCGGATGGTCGACGACGACGAGCTGCTGGAGTGGGCGGTGGTCCACCGGCAGGCTCGCTACGGCACGCCGCGACGGCCGGTCGAGGAGGCGCTCGAGGCCGGTCGGATGGCGCTGCTGGAGATCGACCTGCAGGGCGCCCGGCAGGTGCGCGAGGCGATGCCCGACGCGTTCTTCTGCTTCCTGGCGCCCCCGTCGTGGGAGGAGCTCGTCCGGCGGCTGGTCGGGCGCGGCACCGAGACGGCCGAGGAGCGCGAGCGTCGGCTGGCGAGCGCCCGGCTCGAGCTGGCCGCCGAGCCGGAGTTCGACGTGTCGATCGTGAACCGCGAAATTCACGCTGCCGCGGAGGAGTTGGTAGCCTTGATGGTGCTGCACCCCGACTCCCAAGACTTGTGAGGCTTCTGCGTGTCCGCACCCACTCCCGCCGCCGAGGGCGTGACCAACCCCTCGATCGACGACCTGCTGACCAAGACCGACAGCAAGTACAAGCTCGTGCTCTACAGCGCCAAGCGCGCCCGGCAGATCAACGCCTACTACTCCCAGCTCGGCGAGGGCCTGCTGGAGTACGTCGGCCCGCTCGTCGAGACGCACGTCCAGGAGAAGCCCCTGTCGATCGCGCTCCGCGAGATCAACGACGACCTCCTCACCTGTGAGGACGTCGACCCGGCGGAGCTCGCCGCCGAGGAGGAGGCCAAGAAGGCCGCCGCCCTCGACGCGGCGTTCACCGGCGAGTGAGCTGACCCCCACCCGACCATGACCGACGTGGCCGCCTCCGACGCCTCCGCCGAGGCCGAGGGGCGGCCTTCCGTCGTCCCGGACCGGGTCGGCGGAGGCGCCTCCTCGAGCACCATCGTCCTCGGCGTCGCGGGCGGGATCGCGGCCTACAAGGCCTGCGAGCTGCTGCGGCTCCTCACCGAGAGCGGCCACGACGTGACCGTGGTCCCGACGGCCGCCGCCCTGCGGTTCGTCGGTGCGGCGACCTGGGCGGCTCTCTCCGGCAAGCCGGTGTCGACCGACGTCTGGACCGACGCCCACGAGGTGCCCCACGTCCGGCTGGGCCGGAAGGCCGACCTGCTGGTCGTCGCGCCCGCCACCGCCGACCTGCTGGCGCGGGCGGCCCAGGGCCGGGCCGACGACCTGCTCACCAACGTCCTGCTCACCGCTCGGTGCCCGGTGCTGTTCGCCCCGGCCATGCACACCGAGATGTGGGAGCACCCCGCCACGCAGGCCAACGTGGCGACCCTTCGTGAGCGCGGTGCCCTCGTCCTCGAGCCCGCGGTCGGCAGGCTCACCGGCGCCGACTCCGGCAAGGGCCGGCTGCCCGAGCCCGAGGACATCTTCGCCGTCTGCCAGGACCTGCTCAGCCGGGGTCTCGGCGGACTCGACCCCCGTAGCTGGGCCGACCTGGCGGGGCGCACCGTGGTGGTGTCCGCCGGAGGGACCCGCGAACCCCTCGATCCGGTGCGGTTCCTCGGCAACCGGTCGTCCGGGCTGCAGGGCGTCGCCCTGGCGCGGGCCGCCGCGGCCCGCGGCGCGGACGTCACGCTGGTCGCGGCCAACGTCGCCCTGCCCGACCCCGCAGGGGTGAAGGTGGTGCGCGTCGAGACGACCGAGGAGCTGCGCGACGCCGTCGTGTCGGCCGCCGGGTCCGCCGACGCCGTGGTGATGGCCGCAGCGCCGGCCGACTTCCGGCCGATCGGGGTCAGTGAGTCGAAGATCAAGAAGTCGGGCGACGCCGCCCCCACCATCGAGCTCACCCAGACGCCCGACATCCTGGCCGAGCTGTCGCGCGACCGGTCGCGGCCGGGACAGGTGGTGGTCGGGTTCGCCGCCGAGACCGGAGACGACACCGGCTCGGTGCTCGACCTGGCGCGGGCCAAGCTCGCGCGCAAGGGGTGCGACCTGCTCGTCGTGAACGACGTGTCCGGCGGCGCGGTGTTCGGGTCGCCCGACAACCGGGCCGTGATCCTGTCCGCGGACGGCGGCGAGCCCGTCGACGTACCCCGTGGCTCGAAGACCGCCCTCGCCCACGTGATCTGGGACGAAGTGGCCCGCAGACTTCCGTGAACGCCCACCCGGCGACCGACCGGATGACGGGCGCGAGAGGCCCGCTATCGTGACCCGGACGCCGCAACGCCATACCGCCGAACCAGGAGCATCGACACCGTGACCGGACGCCTGTTCACCTCCGAATCCGTCACCGAAGGGCATCCCGACAAGATCGCCGACCAGATCAGCGACTCGGTCCTCGACGAGATGCTGCGCCAGGACGCCCACAGCCGGGTCGCCGTCGAGACCCTGCTCACCACCGGGCTCGTGGTCGTCGCCGGCGAGGTGAGCACCACCGGTTACGTCGACATCAAGCAGATCGTCCGCGAGCGGATCCTGACGATCGGCTACGACTCGTCGGAGAAGGGCTTCGACGGCAAGTCCTGCGGCGTCATGGTGGCGATCGGCGGCCAGTCCGGCGACATCGCCCAGGGCGTCGACACCGGCCACGAGTCGCGCACGGGCTCGATCGACGCCATGGACAAGCAGGGCGCGGGCGACCAGGGGCTGATGTTCGGCTACGCCTGCGACGACACCGACGTGCTGATGCCCCTGCCGATCACGATGGCCCAGCGCCTGGCCGAGAGGCTCACCGCGGTGCGCAACGACGGCACGCTGCCCTACCTGCGCCCCGACGGCAAGACCCAGGTCACGATCGAGTACGACGCCGACAACCGGCCGGTGCGTGTCGACACCGTCGTCCTCTCGACCCAGCACTCCGACGACGTCGACCTCGTCGACACCCTCGAGCCCGACATCAAGAAGCACGTCATCGACCCGGTGCTCGCGTCGTTCACGATCCCGTCCGAGGGCTACCGCCTGCTGGTCAACCCGACCGGCCGGTTCGTCGTCGGCGGCCCGATGGGCGATGCCGGCCTGACCGGGCGCAAGATCATCGTCGACACCTACGGCGGTATGGCCCGTCACGGGGGCGGCGCCTTCTCCGGCAAGGACCCGTCGAAGGTCGACCGGTCCGGCGCCTACGCGATGCGCTGGGTGGCCAAGAACGTCGTGGCCGCCGGCCTGGCCCGGCGCTGCGAGGCCCAGGTGGCCTACGCCATCGGCAAGGCGCAGCCGGTGGGCGTGTTCATCGAGACCTTCGGCACCGGTGTGATCCCCGACGAGGAGATCCAGAGGGCCGTGCTCGAGGTCTTCGACCTGCGCCCCGCGGCGATCATCGAGGACCTCGACCTGCTCCGGCCGATCTACGCCCTCACCGCGGCCTACGGCCACTTCGGCCGCGAGCTCGCGGAGTTCACCTGGGAGCGCACCGACCGGGTCGACGAGCTCCGCAAGGCCGCGGGCGTCACCGGCTGAGGCACGGTCGCACGGACGAGAACGGCCCGCCCCACGGGCGTCGTCGACCCCTCGGCGCGCCGGACCGTTACCAGTTCTTGACCCGAAGGTGGCCCCCCGGGTGTCCCTGCGCTGACTAGATTGCCCCGAGAGGGGGCGATCGGGTGGGGACCAAGCCGGCAGCAGTCGTGGCCGCGTTCGCGCTCTCGGTCACCGCCCTCACCCAGCTCGCGGCGGCCGGCGCGCCCGACCGCCCGTCGAACCGGGGCGGCGCCGTGCTCGCGCGCCTCTTCACCGAGTCCGGCGGCCGGCTGCACGTGGCCAGGGGCCCGGACGGCCTGGCCAGGTTCATCGGGGTCTCGGGGGAGTCCCGTGACCCGGCTGTGGTGCCCGCGACGAGCCCCCGCCGAGCGGCGCGCCTGCACCTGGACCGGTACGGCGCGGCGCTGGGCCTGAGCGGACCCGGAACCACCCTCGTCCCGGGGCGGACGGTGCGCAGCGTCACCGGCGACGACGTCGTCCGCTTCGCCGAGCGCCGGGACGGGCTTCCGGTGGTCGGCGGGTCCGTGGCCGTCGACCTGCGGCCGGACCGCCAGCTCGGCTCGGTCGCCGCGTCGGTCTCACGCGCCTCCGTGCCGCGGGCGACGTACGCCGCTCGTGCGGCCGCCCGTGAGGCGATCGCACTGGCCCTGCGGCACCCGGGCCACCCGCCCCGGACGGCGCTCCACGCCGACCGGCCCTCACGGCGCCTCTACGACCCGGCCGTGCTGGGCGTCGCCCGGACCGGCGACCCCCGGACCCATGCCCGCGGCGTGTGGTGGGTGGTGGTGCGCGGCGGGCCGGCGTACCGACGACTCGTGCTCGTCGACGACCGCTCCGGTGCCGTCGTGCAGGACGTCGACCTCGTCGAGAACATCGACCGCGTGGTGTGCGACGGGCAGGACTTCTACGCCGTGGACATCCCCTGCACGAGCGACTTCGCGCGCGTCGAGGGAGGCCCGGCCAGCCCGGTCCGAGACGTGAACCAGGCCTTCGACCTGGCCGGCCCGGTGTCGCGGTTCTACCGGCAGATCGGCGGCCTGCACCTCACCCGGCTGCTCGGCGTCGAGGTCAGCGGCGCGCGGAAGCTCGCCGCGACCGTGAGGTTCTGCGAACCGGGCGCCGAGTGCCCGCTGCAGAACGCCTTCTGGAACGGCGTCCAGATGTTCTACGGCGACGGGTTCGCGGGCGCGGACGACGTCGTCGGGCACGAGATGACCCACGGGGTCATCCAGCACAACTCCGCGCTGCTCTACTGGGGCCAGTCGGGGGCCATCAACGAGTCGCTGGCCGACGTGATGGGCGAGATCATCGACCACCGCCACCCCAGCCCCGGAGACACCCCGAACAGCTGGACCATCGGCGAGGACCTGCCGATCGGCGCCATCCGCAGCCTGTCGCAGCCGTCGTTGTTCGGGCAACCCGCCGCCATGACGAGCCGGCGCTACGTGGGCGGCATCGACGACAACGGCGGCGTCCACACCGACAGCGGCGTCGGCAACAAGACGTTCTACCTGATCTCGCAGGGCGGCACGTTCGGGGGACAGACCGTCACCGGGATCGACGACGCGACCCTGACCAAGTCGGCGACGCTCTACCTCTCGGTCATCCAGCACCTCGTGTCCGGCAGCGACTACGCCGACCTGGCGGCCGTGCTCGAGCAGAGCTGCGCCGACCTGGCCGCCGCCGGCACCGTCGGGTTCACCACCGCCGACTGCACCGCGGTCCACCAGGCGACCCTCGCGACGCGGCTCCGGACCACCCCGCGCGGCGCACCCCAGCCGCCGGACGCGCCGATGACCTGCCCGCCGGGCGCCGGCCCGGTCCGGGTGCTCTTCGACTCCGAGACCGGCGCGCCCCGGGCGAAGTTCCTCGCGGGACCGACCTGGAGCCGCGCACCGGACGCCGCCGGTCCGGCCAACGCCACCTCGGGCCGTGCGTCATGGTTCTCCCTCGATCCGGAGGACCCGGGCGTCAGCCCGCTCATCGCCCGCGTGCCGGTGGCGCTCCCCGCCGGCCGGCCCGCCTATCTCTGGTTCCAGCAGTGGCGGGTGCTCGACTTCATCGGTCACGGCGTCTTCGACGCAGGCACCGTCGGCGTGGCCGACTCCACCCTGCGCAGCGGCCCCCAGAACGCGGCCGGCCTCCCGTGGGTCAACGGACCGGTGAACCGGATCGACGACCGGTACGGCAACCCGGGGGGCGGCCAGCTCGGGTTCGGCCGCGACAGTCGGGGCTACCTGGCGAGCCGGGCCGACCTCTCCCGGTACGCCGGGCACGCGGTCACACCGCGCTTCACCATGTACACCGACAACAGCGTGGCGTACCCGGGCTGGTACCTCGACGACATCCGCGTCTACACGTGCGGCGGTGTGCTGGTGCCCACGGCCGTGCCGCTCGTCACCGGCGAGACGCGCGTGGGGGAGCGCCTGACCGCGACGCCCGGCGCGTGGTCCCTGCCGGGCGTCACGACGACGTACCGATGGTTCGCCGACGGCCACCGGATCGCCGGCGCCACGGGGCGCCACTACCGCATCCGGCCACGCGACCTCCGGGCGAGGCTGAGCGTGCGCGTGACCGCCTTCAAGACCGGACACGGGCACGCCTCGACCTCCTCGGCGGGCACGGGGATCGTCCGCCGCCCCTGACCGACCGGCCGCCGCGGCGTCGGCGCCCGCTGGTAGAACTGCGGCCATGGCCGACCGCGGGCACGCTCCTCCCGAGGCCCTCCCGGGCCTCCGGGCGACCGTGCGCGCCGCGCGCCGCCCCCGCCGTACGACGCCCGCGGAGCCTCCCGCGTCGGTCGACCCGGTGGCCCGGGTCCTGGTCGACACACCGCTCGCCCATCTCGACCGGCCCTTCGACTACGCGGTCCCCGCCTCGATGGCCGAGACGGCGAGGCCGGGCGCCCGGGTCAAGGTGCGCTTCGCCGGCAAGGATCTCGACGGGTTCGTGCTCGCCCGCGCCCACGAGACCGACCACACGGGGGCGCTGACCCCCCTCCGACGGGTGGTCAGCTCCGAGCAGGTGCTGCGCCCGGCGATCGCCGAGCTCGCGAGCCTGATGGTCGAGCGCTACGCGGGCACCCGCTCCGACGTCCTGCGCCTCGCGATCCCCGCGCGTCATGCGGCGACCGAGAAGGCCACCTCGCCGCCGGAGGCCCCGGTCTCGGTCGACGCGGCGGCGGCGCGCGCGGCGTGGGCACGTTATCCGGCTGCCGAGGCGTTCCTGTCCCACGTGGCTGAGCGTCAGGCGCCCCGCGCGGTCTGGGCGGCCGCGCCCGGCGAGGACTGGCCACGGCTGCTGGCCCAGGCCGCAGCGGTGACGCTGGAGGGCGGCCGCGGGAGCGTGCTGTGCGTCCCCGACCGCCGCGACGTCGCACGCCTCGACCACGCGCTCACCGACGTGCTGGGGGCCGGGCACCACGTCGTCCTCACCGCCGGGGCCGGGCCGGCGCGGCGCTACCGCGAGTTCCTGGCCGTCGCCCGCGGCACCCGCCGGATCGTCGTGGGCACCCGCGCGGCAGCCTTCGCCCCGGTGCACGACCTGGGGCTGGTGGCGATCTGGGACGACGGCGACGACCTCCACGCCGAGCCCCGGGCGCCCTACCCGCATGTCCGCGAAGTGCTGCTCACCCGCGCGCACGTCGAGCACGCCGCGGCCCTGGTGGGTGGCTTCGCCCGCAGCGTCGAGGCCGATCAGCTCCTCGCGACCGGCTGGGCACAGGAGCTGGCCGCGCCGCGCGAGACCCTGCGCGACATGGTCACCGTCGCGGTCACCGGAGCCACCGAGCACGACCTGGTGCGCGATCCGCAGACCCGGGCGGCCCGGATGCCCCGCCAGGTGCACGCCGCCGTCGCCACGGGCCTCGAGAGCGGTCCGGTGCTGGTGCAGACACCACGTCGGGGCTACGCGGCCACCCTGTCCTGCGAGCGCTGCCGCACGCCCGCGCGCTGTGCGCTCTGCACCGGGCCGCTGGCCGTGGCCGGGCCCGCCGCTCCTCCCACCTGCCGCTGGTGCGGCACGGCCGTGGACGCCTGGTCCTGCGCGGAGTGCGGCCATCGCGGGCTGCGCGCGCCGGTCGTGGGGGAGCGACGTACGGCTGAGGAGCTCGGCCGCGCCTTCCCTGCGGTCACGGTGGTGGCCTCCGGTGGTGATCACGTCGTCGCCGGCGTGCCCGCGCAGCCCGCGATCGTGGTGGCCACACCCGGGGCCGAGCCCGTCGCCGAGGGTGGTTACGCCGCCGTCGTCCTGCTGGACACCTGGCTGCCGCTCGCCCGCGCCGACCTGCGCTCCGAGGAGGAGGCGCTGCGGCGGTGGCTCGATGCGGCCGGTCTGGTGACCCGCGGCGGCACCGTGCTCGCGGTCGGCGACCCCGGCCACCCGGCGCTGCAGGCGCTCGTCCGGTGGGACCCCGCCGGCTTCGCCCGGCGGGAGGCCGAGACCCGGGCGGAGGCCCACCTGCCCCCGGCCAGCAGGCTCGCCACGATCACCGGCGAGCCGGGAGCGGTGGACGACGCCCTGACCCTGCTCGACCGCCCGCCGGGGGCCGAGGTGCTGGGGCCGGTCGAGGTCGGCGACGGCGACTCGCGCCTGGTGGTGCGGGTGCCGCGCCCCCAGGGACCGGCCCTGTCGCGGGCGCTGCGGGAGGTCCAGCGGGTCCGCTCCGCGCGCAAGCTCGACGCGGTCCGCATCCAGGTCGACCCGACGGTGATCGGCTGAGGAACCGGCCGCGCCGCTGCTGCGTACCCGGGGCCGTCTCGCTCGGAGCTCACCTGCGGGACGTCCTGCGTTCCGGCTGCCCGGACGACGATCTCCGATGACCTCCTGCCGGACCCGGCGTCCCGGTGGGCCTCGCTCGGGACCATGCGCGGCCGAGTGACGGGAGCCGGGCGTGGAATCTCTAGACTGGATCCTGCCTTCCGGCCCCGACCGGACGAGCCGTGACTGAACGGAGCCCCGTGGCCATCCAGCCGATCCGCCTGTTCGGCGACCCGATCCTGCGCAAGCCCGCGATCGAGGTCGTCGACTTCGACAAGGAGCTGCGACGCCTCGTCGAGGACCTCACCGAGACGATGCTGGACGCCCCGGGCGCGGGGCTCGCCGCGCCCCAGATCGGCGTGGGTCTGCGCGTGTTCACCTGGAACGTCGAGGGGCAGCCCGGCCACCTCGTCAACCCCGTCCTCGACCTCTCCGAGGAGCAGCAGGACGGCCCCGAGGGCTGCCTGTCGATCCCGGGCCTGTCGATCGACTGCCGGCGCGCCCTCTCGGTGGTCGCCAAGGGCTTCGACATGTACGGCGAACCGGTCGTGATCGAGGGCAGCGACCTCCTCGCCCGGGCGATCCAGCACGAGACCGACCACCTCGACGGCATCCTCTTCGTCGACCGGCTCGACACGGCCCACCGGAAGCTGGCGATGAAGGAGATCCGCGAGTCCGAGTGGTTCGGCCTGGGCGGCGCCCCGACCGTCAAGGTCTCGCCGCACCCGACCCGCGGCCTCGGCCTGTGATGCGGGTCGTCTTCGCGGGTACCCCGGAGGTCGCTCTCCCGTCGCTGGCGGCGGTGGCGGCCTCGGCACACGACCTGGTCGGCGTGGTCACCCGCCCGGACGCGCCGAGCGGCCGCGGGCGCAAGGTCGCCCCGTCGCCGGTCGCCGAGGCCGCGGCGGCACTCGGCGTGCCGGTCCTCACCCCACGACACCCGCGCGACCCGGCCTTCCAGGACGCGCTCCGCGCGCTCGCCCCGGACGTCTGCCCGGTGGTGGCGTACGGCGCACTCCTGCCTCAGTCGGCCCTCGACATCCCGGCACGCGGCTGGGTCAACCTGCACTTCTCGCTGCTGCCGTTGTGGCGCGGGGCCGCGCCGGTGCAGCACGCGATCTGGGCCGGGGACGACGTCACCGGTGCCACGACGTTCCGGATCGTCCAGGAGCTCGACGCGGGCCCGACGTACGGACTCATGACCGAGACGATCCGACCGCGGGACACGGCCGGAGACCTGCTGGGCCGGCTCGCGGAGGGCGGCGCGGGACTGCTCGTCGCGACGCTCGACGGCATCGCCGACGGCTCGCTCGAGGAGCGCTCCCAGACCGGCGAAGAGGTGTCGTTCGCACCGAAGATCACCGTCGACGACGCCCGCGTCGACTGGACGCAGCCGTCCGCGGCGATCGACCGGCAGGTGCGCGCGTGCACGCCGGCCCCCGGTGCCTGGACGACCTACGCGGGGGAGCGGCTCAAGCTCGGACCGGTGACGCCGGTGGACGGCGCGCTGCCGCCGGGGGAGCTGATGGCCGGGAAGCGGGCCGTGGTGGTGGGCACCGGCGGCGGTGCGGTCAGCCTGGGCGAGGTGCAGGCGGTCGGGAAGCGTCCGATGGCGGCCTCGGACTGGGCTCGGGGGCTCCGGCTCACCGGTGGCGAGGTGCTGGCATGAGCCGCAAGGCCCGGATCGCGGACGTCGACGCGATCTGCCGGTCGCTGCCGGAGGTCGAGCTCGGCACGTCGTGGGGCGACCTGCCGACGTACCTCGTGGTGCAGAAGCCCAAGCCCCGCGGCTTCGTGCTCGCTCGGGCGCCCCGCCACGACGCCGTCGATCCCGAGACGGGTGAGGAGTACGACGACCTCCTCGTGATCCGGACCGCGAACGCCGGCGACAAGGCGGCGCTCGTCGAGGACGACGGGCCGTTCTTCACCATCGACCACTTCCGCAACTACAACGCGGTGCTGCTCCAGCAGAGCCGGATCGGCGAGCTCGACGTCGGCGAGCTGCGCGAGGTGCTGACCGAAGCCTGGCTCGCGGTCGCGCCGAAGCGACTGGCGAAGGCGTTCCTGGAGAGCGGTGGTGGTCTCGACTCCGCTCGACCACCGGGGTCCGCTCGACCACCCAGGTCCGCTCGACCGCCGGGGCCATGACCGCCCCCGACCCCGCCCGACGGGCGGCCTTCGAGGTGCTGAAGGCGGTGCGCGTCAAGGGCGCGTACACGAACCTGGTGCTCCCGCACCTGCTCGGCAAGTACCGGCTGACCGGGCGGGACGCGGCGTTCGCGACGGAGCTCGCGTCGGGCACGATCCGCCGCCAGGGCACCTACGACGCGATCCTGGCCGCCTGCACCGACCGGCCGCTGGCGAACACCCAGGCCAAGGTCCTCGACATCCTCCGGCTCGGCTGTCACCAGCTGCTCGGGATGCGGGTCGCCGCCCACGCCGCGATCAGCACCAGCGTCGACCTGGTCAGGTCGGAGGTCGGGCCGGGCCCCTCCGGGTTCGCCAACGCCGTGCTGCGCCGGGTGTCCGCCCACGACCTCGAGACCTGGCTGGCCCGGGTCGACGCGGACCGGGCCACCCGGTTCTCGCATCCCCAGTGGGTCGTCGACGCCCTCACCGAGGCGGTCGGCGACGCCGAGATCGACGCGCTCCTGGAGGCGGACAACGCGCCCCCCTCGGTGACGCTCGTCGCCCGTCCCGGGCGGGCAGAGCGCCGATGAGCTGCCCGGCGAGCCGACCGCGTACTCGCCCTTCGGGGTCGTCTCGCCCGGTGGCGACCCCGGGTCGGTCCCGGCCGTCGCCGAGGGTCGGGCGGGCGTCCAGGACGAGGGCTCGCAGCTGGTCGCCCTGGTGCTCGCGTCCGCACCCGTCGACGGTCCCGACGCACGCTGGCTCGACCTCTGCGCCGGCCCCGGCGGCAAGGCGGCCCTGCTCGCCGCCCTCGCCGCTCCGCGCGGCGCGCGCCTGGTGGCCAACGACAGCCAGGCCCACCGTGCGGAGCTCGTACGCCGGGCCCTCGGCGGCGCGGACGGCGTGGAGGCGGTCACGGTGGAGGACGGCACCGCCCCACCGTGGGAGCCGGGGTCCTTCGACCGGGTGCTGGTCGACGCTCCCTGCTCCGGGCTCGGGGCGCTCCGCCGTCGGCCCGAGGCGCGCTGGCGCAGACGACCGGAGGACCTCCGCGACCTGGTTCCGCTCCAGCGCCGGCTCCTCGACCGCGCCCTCGACCTGGTCCGGCCCGGCGGGGTCGTCCTCTACGCGACCTGCACGCCCGGTGCTCGCCGAGACCCGCGACGTGGTCGGCGCCGTGCTGGTCGGGCGCGACGACGCGCGTCTGGTCGAGGTGGGCCCCCTGCTCACGAGGGAGGCCGGGCTCCGCGCCGACGTCCCCGCGTGCGAGGGCCCTCTGGCCCGGACCGTCCAGCTGTGGCCGCACCGCCACGGCACCGACGCGATGTTCCTGGCGCTGCTCCGACGCGGGTGACCGACGACGGCCACCCCACGACCGAGGGTCACTGACTAGGTTGGCCCCGTGACGGACACACGACCGCGACGATCCCGGGTCGACGCACGCCCCGGCCTGGACAGTCGGGTCTGACATGGCGTCGCCCTTCACCGAGATCGAGGTCGACAACCGGGTGGTCAAGGTGACCAACCCCGACCGCGTCTACTTCCCCGAGAGCGGGGCGACGAAGCTCGACCTCGTCGACTACTACCTCTCGGTCGGACCGGGGATCGTGAACGCGCTGTTCGAGCGTCCGTGCATGCTCCACCGCTTCCCGACCGGGCTGGCGGGGGAGAAGGTGCACCAGAAGCGCCTGCCCGCCGGAGCGCCCGACTGGGTCGAGACCGTGAGACTCCACTTCCCGCGCTGGAACCGCACCGCGGACGAGCTCTGCGTGACCGAGCTCGGCGCGGTGATCTGGGCCGTGCAGATGTCGACGGTCGAGTTCCACCCCTGGAACAGCCGCCGGGAGGACCCCGAGAAGCCGGACGAGTGGCGCATCGACCTCGACCCGGGTCCGCTCAGCGACTTCGCCCAGGTGCAGCGGGTCGCTCAGGTCGTCCACGAGGTGCTCGACGAGCTCGGCGCGGTCGGCTACCCCAAGACCAGCGGCGGCAAGGGGTTGCACGTCTACGTCAGGATCCGTCCCGACCACGGTCACAAGGAGGTACGACGTGCGGCGCTGGCGTTCGCCCGGGAGGTCGAGCGCCGGATGCCCGACGACGTGACCACCCTGTGGTGGCGCAAGGACCGCGACCCCCATCATCTGTTCGTGGACTACAACCAGAACGCCCGCGACCACACCATCGCCGCGGCGTACTCCGTGCGTGGCTTCCCCGACGCCCGCGTCTCCACGCCGGTGCGGTGGGACGAGATCGACGCGTGCGACCCCCACGACTTCACGATCTTCACGGTGCCCGGGCGGTACGCCGCGCTGGGCGACCTGCACGAGGACATCGACGACCACGTCTTCGACCTCACGCCCCTGCGGCAGTGGGCCGACCGGGACGAGGCCGACGAGCTCACGCCGCGCTACGACGACTCGGTCCTCGACGGTCCGGATGCCCGTGCGTGACCCGCGGTACGTCGTCGGCGTCGATCTCGCGTGGGGGGAGCAGAAGCCGACCGGGCTGGCGGTCCTCGACGACGCGGGGCGGCTGGTCCACGTGTCGGCGGCGAGCACGGACGAGCAGATCGCCACGGCGCTCGCGCCGTACGTCGACGGACCGTGCCTGGTGGCCCTGGACGCGCCCCTGATCGTGCGCAACGAGACGGGCAACAGGCCCGCCGAGTCGGCGCTGAACCGCGACTTCCGCTCCTTCGAGGCCGGGGCCCACCCGAGCAACACGGGCAAGCCCGAGTTCAGCGACGGCACCCGTGGGGCCCGGTTGTGCGCGCTGCTCGGGCTCGACATGAACCCCCGGTCCGGCCGCGACCGGCGGGCTCTCGAGGTGTACCCCCACCCGGCCACGGTCGCCCTGTTCGGGCTCCCGCGGACGCTCAAGTACAAGAACAAGCCGGGCCGCGACCTCGAGCTGTTGCGGGAGCAGATGCTGCTGCTGATGGGCCACCTGGACCGGCTCGTCGGTGCCCAGCCGCCGCTGGTCCTCGGCGCGCCGTGGGAGGCCCTCCGAGGGCAGGTGACGGAGGCGACCCGCAAGGTCGACCTGCGCCGGGTGGAGGACCAGCTCGACGCGGTGCTGTGCGCCTATGTCGGGTTGCTCGCCGAGCAGCGCCCCGACGACGTCATGACGTACGGCGACTTCGAGACCGGCTACATCGTCACCCCGAGACTCGGCCTCGACCTCCACCTCGGCCCTGCGCCGGAGGCACGAGGGGCCGCCGACCCCGCGGCGGCAGCGGTCGCGTCGTACGCCGCCGCCCACGACGAGCTGGTCCTCGCCGGCGCGGAGGCGGTCGAGCTGGTCACCAGCGTCCTGGACGAGGCGGGCATCAACTACCTGACGGTGTCGGGTCGGACCAAGAGCGTCGCGTCGTTCGCCGAGAAGGCGATCCGCTCCGTCGACGGGACCCGGCTCTACCTCGACCCGCTGCGCGAGATCGGCGACCAGCTCGGCGTCCGGGTCATCACCTACGTCCGCGACGACGTGGCCGCCGTCGCCGAGCTCCTGGCGGACCAGGTGGTCGTCACCGACGACCGCGACCTCGGCCGCGAGACCGCCAGTGAGGGGCGTTTCGGCTACGCGAGCCGGCACCTCCAGATCGCCCTGGACGCCGCCCGCGAGGGTCAGCCGACCTACGCCCACCTCGTGGGCCGCAACGTCCAGGTCCAGATCCGGACCGTCCTCCAGCACGCGTGGGCGGAGTTCGAGCACGACATCCGCTACAAGGGCACGGTGCCGCCGGAGCACGCCCACGACTTCGACCGGCGCTTCACGCTGGCGGCCGGGCTGCTGGAGCTGGCCGACCACGAGTTCGCGACGATCCGCGACCGGCTGCGCGGGCCGGTGGCCCATGCCGAGCACCTCGAGCCGGTCAGCGGGGGCGACGACGACCCCCGCCTCGACGCCCGGGAGCTGGCGGCGTTCCTGGCGGGTCAGTACGCCGACGCGGGCTGGTCTCGCAGCGACCACTACGCCTGGGTGTCGGGCCTCCTGCTCGAGCTCGGCATCACCTCGCTCGACGAGCTGGGCGAGGTGCTGCGGGCCACCGACGAGGCGATGATCCGGGAGCGGATGGGCTACCGCTACCCGCCCGGGGCCGTCCGACGCCTCGACGACGCCCTCCTCGCGACGTACGGCGAGACGTACGTCGCGCTGCACGGCAACGCGCACCGCGCGGCGGCGCTGCGCGCCCGCCTCGAGAAGCTGGGGTCCTGACCTCCTAGGATCGGCGCGTGGGCATCCAGATCACCCCGAGCATCCTGACCGCCGACTTCGCCGACCTCGGCGCCGAGATCGCCCGCATCCCGAGCGCCGACTGGATCCACGTCGACGTGATGGACAACCACTTCGTCCCCAACCTGACCTTCGGGCCGGCGATGGTCGAGGCCCTCAGCAGGGCCGTGCCCCAGCCGATCGACGCGCACCTGATGATCTCCGACGCCGACCGCAACGCCGCGGCGTACGTCGAGGCCGGTGCCGCCAGCGTGACCTTCCACGTCGAGGCGGCGGCGGCGCCGGTGCGCCTCGCCCGCGAGATCCGGCGCCAGGGCGCGCGCGCGAGCATGGCGCTCAAGCCGGCGACGCCGATCGACCCCTACGAGGACCTGCTCGCCGAGCTCGACATGGTGCTGATCATGACCGTGGAGCCCGGCTTCGGAGGGCAGAAGTTCCTCGACCTGTGTCTCCCCAAGCTGCGGCGCGCGCGCGAGCTCATGGACAAGCACGGGGTGGAGACGTGGCTCCAGGTGGACGGCGGCGTCAGCCTGGAGACCATCGAGCGGTGCGCCGACGCGGGGGCGGACGTCTTCGTGGCGGGGTCCGCGGTGTTCGACGCCGACGACCCCGACGCCATGGTGCAGGCCCTGCGCGAGGCCGCCGGGTCCTGACCCGGGCCGACGGCCCGGCGACGACGGCCCGGCGCCGACGGCTCAGCGCGACCGGCTCACGGCCGCCGGACCACGATCTCGGGCGGATGACGCAGGCTCTGGCCGACCACGCAGTAGCGCTCGGTGAGCTGTCCGAGCTTCGCCAGGGTGGCGTCGTCGGCGTCGCTGTCGACCTCGATGGTGAGCCGGATCGGGGTGACGCCGACGTCGACGGTCCGGTCCAGACCGAGCGTCCCTCGCGCGTCGAACGTGCTCTCGGCGGTCACGCTGGCGGCGCGGATCGGGACGGACATCGCGGTGGCGACGCTGCGACAGGTGACGCCGGCACACGCGACCAGCGCCTCGAGCAGCATGTCGCCCGAGCAGGCGTCCGAGCCGTCCCCGCCGGTCGCCGGATGGAGCCCGGCCCGCACCCGGCCGGCCCGGGTGACGACGGTGCAGGTGACGCCCGGGTCGGCGAAGGCTCCGGCAGCGCGAAGAGGCGTCACCGCGGACGGCGGATCGCTGCGGTAGCGCTCCTTGAGGGGTGCCTGCAGGCCACGGAGCTCCTCGGCGGTCGTCATGCGCCCAGGCTAGGTCCCGTCCGGGCTGTGAGCACGGCCACGTGAGAGGACGTCCCGGGCAGCGGTAGACTCCTGCCCAGCAAGAGCCAAGTGCTCGCGTGCTCTGGGGGCGGTGGAACTCCGCACCGGCGGTGACTGAGTGGAAGCTTCGCTCGGAAGTCCGCGACCCGGTCACCGCCAGTGACCGGTTGACCAGGTGGAACTCCTGGACCGACGGTCAAAGTCCGGATGGGAAGTGCACGCAGGCGTTCGGTGGTCGAGCAGGTCGAGACCACCGGTCGACCGGTCGCCCCGGAGTCCGTGAGACGGACCTGAGGGGCGCGATGAGCTTCAGCGAGAACGAGCGGGCGGCGATGCGCCGCGCCCTCGCGCTGGCCGCCTCCGACGGCGTACCGCTGGGTCCCAACCCGCGCGTCGGCTGCGTCCTCGTCGACGCCGACGGGCGCATCCTGGCGGAGGGATACCACCGGGGGGCGGGCACGCCGCACGCGGAGGCCGACGCCCTCAGCCAGGCGGGCGACGCCGCGCGGGGAGCGACCGCCGTCGTCACGCTGGAGCCCTGCAACCACACCGGCCGCACCGGGCCCTGCGCGCAGGCGCTCGTGGTCGCGGGCGTCCGCCGGGTGGTCGTCGCCCAGCGTGACGTCAACCCGGTGGCGACCGGCGGGGTCGAGACCCTCCGCCTGGCCGGTGTCGACGTCGAGACCGGTCTGCTCGCCGACGAGGCCCGGGCGCTCAACCGGGTCTGGACGTTCGCCGTGGAGCACCGCCGGCCCTTCGTCACCTGGAAGTTCGCGACCACGCTCGACGGGCGCAGCGCCGCGGCCGACGGCACCAGCCGCTGGGTGTCCAGCCCCGCCGCACGGCTCGACACGCACCGGCTCCGCGCGCTCTGCGACACGATGCTGGTCGGCACCAACACCGTGGCCGTGGACGACCCGCACCTGACCGTCCGCGACGGGGAAGGACGGCTGCTGCCGCGCCAGCCGCTGCGCGCGGTGATGGGGGAGCGCGACCTCGACCCGGGCCGCCGGATCTTCGACGACGCCACCGAGACCGTCCGTCTCCGCACCCGCGAACCGGAGGCGGCGCTGAAGGAGCTCTTCGCCCGAGACCGGCAGCACGTCTTCCTCGAGGGCGGACCCACGCTGGCCGCGGCGTTCCTCACCGCGGGCCTCGTCGACGAGGTCGTGGCGTACGTCGCCCCGATGCTGCTGGGCGCGGGACGCAGCGCGGTCGCCGACCTGGGAATCAGCACCGTCGCTGCGGCGCTTCACCTCACGGTCACCGACGTCACCGTGCTGGACCCGCTGAACGAGGGCGACGACACGGACGTACGGATCACCATGACGGGAAGGCCCTGAATGTTCACCGGGATCGTCGAGGAGCTCGGCACGGTCGAGACCGTCGAACGGCAGTCGGACGCGGTCCGGCTCACCGTGCGTGCGGCGCTCGTCCTCGAGGACGTCGGCCTGGGCGACTCGATCGCCGTCAACGGCTGCTGTCTCACGGTGGCATCGACGGGCTCGACCACCGGTGAGGTCGCCGACCTCTGGACGGCGGACGTGATGGCGGAGACGCTCGACAAGACCGGGCTCGGGAGCCTGGCGCCGGGCGACCGGGTCAACCTGGAACGGGCGGTCACCGCCGGCACCCGGCTCGGGGGACACCTCGTCCAGGGCCACGTGGACGGCCTCGGCCACGTCGTACGCCGCGATCCGGGCGAGCACTGGGACGTCGTCACCATCTCGCTGCCGCCCGACCTGGCGCCCTACCTCGTCGACAAGGGCTCGATCACCGTCGACGGCGTCAGCCTCACCGTGGTCGAGGCCGGCGACGAGAGCTTCACGGTCAGCCTCATCCCCGAGACGTTGCGCCGCACCACGCTCGGCCTCCGCGGTCCCGGCGACCCGGTGAACCTCGAGGTCGACGTGATCGGCAAGTACGTCGCCCGCCAGGTCGAGGCCCAGCTGGCCCGACTCCGCCCGACCGAAGGAACCTCGGCATGAACCTCCTGCAATGGCTCTACGACGCCCAGGTGACGATCGCCGGTCACCCCATCACGTGGCGGGAGATCCTCGGCAACGCGTTCGGCTTCGCGTCCGCCGTCGGGGGCCTGCGCCGCCGGGTGTGGGCCTGGCCGGTCGGCATCGTCGGCAACGTCCTGCTGTTCAGCGTCTTCATCGCGGCGACCTTCCAGCCCGGCGCCCAGCAGCCGCTGTTCGGGCAGGCCGGGCGGCAGGTCTTCTTCATCATCACCAGCGTCTACGGCTGGTGGCGCTGGCACCAGCTCAAGTCCCAGCGGGCCGAGTCCGCGCCCGCGATCACGCCGCGATGGGCCACGGCGGCCGAACGCCTGGCCTATCTCGCGGTCTGGGTCGGGGGAGTGCTGGTGTGTCAGTGGCTGTTCGCCGTGATCGGCGCCGGCTGGCCGGCTCCGCGCTGGTACTACTGGTGCGACGCCTGGATCTTCGTCGGCTCGATGGTCGCGACCTTCGCGATGGCGAGGGGCTGGACCGACTTCTGGCTGGCCTGGATCGCCGTCGACCTCGTCGGCGTACCGCTGCTCTGGCACAGCCACTACTACCCGACCGCGATCCTCTACGTCGTGTACGGCGGCCTCGTGGTCTGGGGCTTCGTGGTCTGGCTGCGCGCCAGCCGCGACGAGCAGGACCCGTCGGTGACGGCGCGGAGCCGGGACCACCAGATCGCAGGAGGCATGTCGTGAGCACCCGACTGGACACCGTCGAACGCGCCCTCGCCGACATCGCGGCCGGGAAGGCCGTCGTCGTCGTCGACGACGAGGAGCGCGAGAACGAGGGCGACCTCATCTTCGCCGCCGCCAAGGCCACCCCGGAGCTGATGGCCTTCACCATCCGCCACTCGAGCGGGGTGATCTGCGTGCCGATGCCGGCCGACATGCTGGACCGCCTCGAGATCCCGTTGATGACCCCCCACAACCGCGACCGGATGCGCACGGCGTACACGATCTCCGTGGACGCCCGGGACGGCGTCAGCACGGGGATCAGCGCGAAGGACCGCGCCCACACCGCCCGGGTGCTGGCCGACTCGGCCACCGAGCCCTGGGAGCTGACCCGACCCGGCCACGTCTTCCCGCTGCGCTACCGCGAGGGCGGGGTGCTGGTCCGGCGCGGGCACACGGAGGCGGCGGTGGACCTGGCCCGGCTGGCGGGCCTCACCCCGGCCGGGGTGCTGGTCGAGGTGGTCAACGACGACGGCAGCATGAAGCGTGCCCCCCAGCTGCGCGAGTTCGCCGACGAGCACGGGCTGGCGATGATCTCGATCGACGACCTGGTCCGCTACCGGCACCGCACCGAGCCGCTGGTGGAGCGGGTCGCGGTGACCCGGCTCCCGACCCGGCACGGCGACTTCACCGCCTACGGGTACCGGTCGACGATCGACGGCTCCGAGCACCTCGCGCTGGTCTACGGCGACGTGGTCTCGACGAGCTCGACCAGCGGCGGTGGCTCGACCCATGGCGGTGGCCCGACCGGCGGCGGTGGGGGCGCGGCCGGCGAGGTGACCGAGGCCGTGCTGACCCGGGTGCACTCCGAGTGCCTCACCGGTGACGTGTTCGGCTCCCAGCGCTGCGACTGCGGGCCGCAGCTCGACGAGGCGCTGGCACGCGTGGTCGCCGCGGGTCGCGGTGTGGTCGTCTATCTGCGCGGCCACGAGGGCCGCGGCATCGGCCTGGTCGCCAAGCTCCAGGCCTATGCCCTGCAGGACACCGGGCGGGACACCGTCGACGCCAACCTCGACCTCGGGCTCCCGGCCGACGCACGGCACTACGGCGCGGCCTCGCAGGTCCTGCGCGACCTGGGGATCGAACGGGTGCAGCTGCTGACCAACAACCCCGAGAAGTCCGAGAGCCTGGAGGACTTCGGGATCCACGTCGAGGCCCAGGTGCCGCTCACACCGCGTCCCAACCCCCACAACCTGGCCTACCTGCGGACCAAGCGCGACCGGATGGGCCACCAGCTGCCCGACCTCGCCGCCTCCGAGCCGCAGGAGTCGGCACCCGGTCAGGGGGTCCGGCCGTGAGCGGCCACGGGGCGCCGGCCGACGAGCCGGTGGACTGCGGACACCTGCGGGTCGGGGTCGTTGCGGCGCAGTGGCACACCGAGGTGATGGACGGGCTGCTCGACGGCGCCCGGCGGGCGCTGGCGGCGTACGCCGTGCACGACGTCACGGAGGTCCGGGTGCCGGGGACCTTCGAGCTGCCGCTCGCCGCCGCCGAGCTGGCGCGCACCCACGACGCGGTGGTGGCGCTCGGGGTCGTGGTGCGCGGCGGCACCCCCCACTTCGAGTACGTCTGCTCGGCGGCCACCGACGGCCTGACCCGGGTCGCGCTCGACCACCGGGTGCCGGTGGGCTTCGGCGTCCTCACCTGCGACGACGACGACCAGGCCCGCGACCGGGCCGGGCTCGAGGGCTCACGGGAGGACAAGGGCTACGAGGCGACCGCGGCCGCCCTGCGCACGGCGCTGACCCTGCGCGCCCTCCCCACCCACCAAGAGGCCTGAGGTCCGATAGTCCCCGACGTTTTGGTCGTCGAAACGACGATTTCACGACCAAAACGTCGGGGACTATCCGGCCACCGGCCGGGTCGCCTGCCACTCGTCGACGAGCAACGCGTAGACGACGCTGTCGACCCAGCCCAGGTCGCGGTGGAACGAGTCGCGGACCCCGTGCGTCTCGCGGCGCATGCCGAGCCGCTCCATCACCGCCAGCGAGGCCGTGTTGTCGGCGAAGGCGGCCGCGGTGAGACGTCGGACGCCGAGCTCCTCGAAGCACACGCGCACGAGCTCCGTCACGGACTCCGTGACGTAGCCGTTGCCCTGGTGGACCGGATCGAGGACCCACCCGATCTCCGCCTGCGCGCCGACCCCCTGCTCGGCGACGTCGGCCTGGGCCCAGGCGTCGGTCACGTGCAGGTAGAGGTCGCCGATCACGGCGCCGTCGAGCTCCAGCACCAGGGTGCGCGCGAGGGCGTCGTGGCGACCGAGGCGCATCAGGAACCCCTCGAAGGAGTCCGGGCGCTCGGGCATCCACTGGCCCACCGCAGACAGCGTCCGGATCTCGAAGACCGCACGGAGGTCCGCGGGCCGGGCCGGCCGGATCGTGAGCCGGGCGGTGCGTCGTGGCCAGCTGATCCGCTCGAAGGTCTCGGTGGGGGTCATGCCGGTCACCCTGGACGCGGTGCCGGGGCGTGGTCAACTCACAATTAGGCTGACCCGCGTGAAGACGTTCGAGCAGCTGTGGGTCGAGCTGGCCGACAAGGCCGAGCGCCGTCCCGCCGGGTCGGGCACGGTGCGGCAGCTCGACGCGGGCGTGCACGCGATCGGGAAGAAGCTGGTCGAGGAGGCCGCCGAGTCGTGGATGGCGGCCGAGCACGAGTCGCCCGAGCGGGCCGCCGAAGAGATCAGCCAGCTGCTCTACCACGCGCAGGTGCTCATGCTCGCGACCGGACTGACCCTCGACGACGTCTACGCCCACCTGTGAGGACCCGATGACCATGCCCCTCCGGATCGCGATCCCCAACAAGGGGACGCTGTCGCTGGCCGCGGTGGAGATGCTGCGGGAGTCCGGCTACCGCCAGCGCCAGGACACCAAGGAGCTCGCGCTCCTGGACACCGAGAACGGCGTGGAGTTCTTCTACCTGCGGCCGCGCGACATCGCGCTGTACGTCGGCGAGGGGACGCTCGACGTCGGCATCACCGGACGCGACCTGCTGCTCGACTCCGGGGCCAAGGCGGAGGAGGTGCTCGGTCTCGGCTTCGGCCGCAGCACCTTCCGGTTCGCCGGCCCGATCGGGGCCTTCCACGACCTGGCCCAGCTGCAGGGGACGCGCATCGCCACGTCGTACGTCGGGATCGTGCGGCAGTTCCTCGCCGAGCGGGGGATCGAGGCGACGGTCAACCGCCTCGACGGGGCGGTCGAGACCAGCGTGCAGCTCGGCGTCGCCGACGTGATCGCGGACGTCGTCGAGACCGGCAGCACCCTGCACAAGGCCGGGCTCGAGACCTTCGGCGAGGTGATCCTGGAGTCCGAGGCGGTGCTCATCACGCGCGGCAGCGAGACGCCGGCCGGGCTGGACGTCTTCCGGCGCCGGCTCGAGGGCGTGATGGTGGCCCGCAGCTACGTGATGATGGACTACGACATCCCCGAGGACCGGGTGTCCGACGCCGTGGGGCTGACCCCCGGTATCGAGAGCCCCACGGTCTCACCCCTGCACCGTGAGGGCTGGGTCGCGGTCCGGGCGATGGTGCCCCGGGCCGGCGCCCACCGGGTCATGGACGAGCTGTGGACCATCGGGGCCAGGGGCATCTTGGTGACCGACATCCATGCCTGCCGTCTCTGAACCGACCCTGCCGCACACCTGGCGCCCTCTCGGTGTGCGGTTGGCCCTGCTGTTCTTCGGCGGCCTGCTGGTCGTCGTCTGCGTGGCCGCGTGGGTCGCCGTGGGTGCGGACGTGCGCGCCAGGGTGACGCTCTACCAGCAGCTCACCCTGCTGTTCATCGCGGCGCTGGGGGCCGCCGTCGCGTGGGGGCTCATGCGCTGCCGGGTCACCGCGAGTGACCGGGGCCTGGTGATCGTCAACGGCTACCGGCAGCGGGAGTACGAGTGGGCCGAGGTGCTCGCCGTGCACCTGCCGTCGGGAGCACCGTTCGCGACGCTGGACCTCGCCGACGGCACCAGCTGCCTGGCGCTGGCCATCCAGTCGGCCGACGGCGACCGGGCCCGGGTGGCGGTCCGCCAGCTGCGGCTCCTGCTCGCGCGGACGGCGGCGGAGTCACTCGAGCGTCCGGATCCCCCAGGAGACTGAGACCTCGTCGCCGCTCTCACCGGCGGGCGCCAGGGTGAGCAGGTCTCGTCCGGTGCGGAACGCGTCCGGCGGCGAGGTCATCGGCTCGATCGCGATCGAGTGCCGGGCCGTGGCCGACCCGTCGTCGGCGCTGAAGACCATCAGCCACGGATGGTGGCGGTCGGCCCACAGCGTGACACCGCGGCCGGTGGCGGGGTCGCGGACGTGTGCGGTCGTCACGCCGCCCGCGTCGCGCGCGAGCTCGCCGAAGGCGTCGTCGAGCACGGTGTCGCGCACCGGCCGCGCCATCCGGAAGTCGAAGGGAGTGTCGCCCACGTCCTCCTCGCCGACCGGCAGCTGACGCTCGTCGGACAGCAGCCGCCGGGACGCCGGCACCGTGAGCTCCCAGGTGTCCACCGGCCCCGGACCGGCGCTCAGGTAGGGGTGGGCACCCGACGCGTACGGCGCCGGCCGGTCGCTCAGGTTCGTCGCCGTCTGGGTGACGGTGATCCCGTCGGCCGACAGGTCGTAGAGCACGTGCAGGTCGAGGGTCCAGGGATAGCCGGTCTGGGCCATCAGCCGGTAGCCGAGCGACACCGAGGTCGGCGTGTGCTCCTCGGGTGTCCACGCCGCCCAGCGGGCCAGCCCGTGGATGGCGTTGCCCAGCGGGGGCTCGGACAGGGCGAGCTGGAGGTCACGGCCGTCGAAGGAGTAGGCGCCGTCGCGGATGCGGTTGGGCCAGGGCGCGAGCAGCTGACCCCGGCCGCCGCGGGCCATCTGGTCGTCGGCGAAGCCGTCCAGCAGCGGCCACCCGTCGTACTCCAGGACGCGCAGGGTGGCGCCGCTCTCGGTGACCACCGCGCGGTAGCCCGCAGCCGCGACCTCGAACTGGTCTCCCGACGGTGCCCCCATGCCTCGGAGACTAGCCTTCCCCGGCTACGGCAGCACGAGCTGTCCGATCGGGTCCGGGTTCCAGGCGATCTCCCAGTGCACGCCGTCGGGGTCGGCGAAGTAGCCCGTGTATCCGCCCCACTCACGCGCCTCGGGTCCGGTGACGGTGGCGCCCGCGGCCCGGGCCTCGTCCAGCACCCGGTCCACCTCGTCGCGGGTCGCGACGTTGTGGGCCAGCGTGAAGGGGGGTACGCCGGCTCCGCGACGCACCGGCCCGACCTCCTGCTCGAAGCCGGACTCGGCCCACAGCGACAGCAGGAGTCGCTCACCGGTGCGGATCATCACCACCTCACCGGGCACGTCGAGCTCCGGCGTCCAGCCGAGCCCGTCGACGTAGAACGCGCGGGTGGCCGCCAGGTCGTGGGCGGCCAGGGTCACGAACGAGATGCGCGGGTCCATGCCCCGACCCTGCCACGGCCCCTCGCTGCGGAGAACGCGGAACAGATGAGGCGAGTCGCCGATGGCTGGGTCGATCCGTTCCGCCTTTCCGTCGGCTTCCGACGGCCCGTCGGCGCGCCGGATCCGACCGCGGCGCCGATCCCGTCGGCGTCAGGCGTGGAGCGACCCGACCCGGCCGTCCAGGAGGAGGTCGGCGCGCTCGCGGGTCCGCTCACGGGCGAAGAGGGTCTGCTCGTCGACGGCCCACTGCCGCCAGTTCTCGGCGACCCCGACACCGCCCCGCTCGAGCCCCCGCGCCATCCGCAGCTCGTAGGGCACCTCGACCCAGGCCAGCAGGGTGATCAGCGAGGCGTGCCGCAGCGAGCCCGACCCGACACCCTCGAGCACCAGCAGGCGCGCCGGTGGCACCAGCACCGTCTCGGCCCACGCATGACCCGGCCAGTCCCAGCGCCGGTACGTCCCGGACCGGCCGGTGGCGAGCGGCGTGAGCAACGTGTCGAGCTGGTCGGCGATCCCGGTCAGACCGCCCCAGCCCTCGAACAGGTCGTCCATGTGCACGACGGGCGCGCCCGAGAGCGTCGCGAGCTCGTCGGCCAGGGTCGTCTTGCCGGACCCCGCTGGTCCGTCCACGCAGATGAGCCGGGCCGTGCCCAGTGTCGGCGGCCGGGAACGGGCCAGCGCCAGCACCTGCTCGGCGTTGTTCACCACGCGTTGCCGCAGCCGCGGTAGGTCGGCACCTCGTCGACGAAGGAGTCCCCGGCCAGCAGCCGCACGGTGGTGGTGTGCTCGAAGAGCTCACCGGACTTGGCATGGCGGAACCACACGAGGTCGCCGATCCGCAGCAGCGCCGCGGGGTGGCCGGTCAACGGGGTCTGCACCTCGCCGGCACCCTCGAGCCCGGTCAGGTGCAGCCCGGGAGGCGCCCAGGGGATGGGGACGCGGTCCGCGCCGGCGGCACCCGAGGCGATGAAGCCGCCGCCGTGCACCGTGGCCATGGTGGGCGAGGGGTGGCGGGTGACCGGGAGCGCGAAGAAGGCGGCGGGCCGCGGCGAGAAGGACTGGTAGTGGTCGAAGAGGCCGGGGACGAGCAGCCCCGAGCCCGCCGCGATCTCGGTCACGGCCGGGTCCGCGGACGTCGCGTCGACCGAGCCCGACCCGCCGGCGTTCCAGAACTCGAGCTCGACGAGCTCGGCGAGCCGGTCGGCGAGCACGTGCCGGCGCTCGGCCAGCTGGGCCATGGAGGCCGACTTGATCCGTCGTACGACGAGCGAGCGGGCCCGGTGCGCGGGCACGTCGTCAGGCACCCCGGCCACCTGCCCCTCGTAGGTCATCACCCCGACCAGCGCGAACCCGGGTCGCTCGTGGATGCGCCGCGCGAGGCGGAGGACGTCATCGGTGTCGTGCAGCGGGGAGCGTTTGGGCCCGACGTGCCGACCGCCCACCCACAGCCCGGCGTCGATGTCGAGGGCCACCCGGACGCGGACCGCCCGCGAGGAGCGCACGGAGTCGACGACGTCGAGCTGGGCCTCGTCGTCGACCATCAGCGTGATGTGAGCGGCGGTGGACGGCGAGGCGACCAGCTCGGTCAGCGCGCCGCGGTCGACGGTGGGGTAGGCGACGACGAGGTCGTCGCAGATCCCCTGCCGCTCCAGCCACAGGGCCTCGCGGAGCGTGTAGGCCAGGACGCCGTGGAACCCGGGCGCGGCCAGGGCCCGCTCGATGAGTGCCGGTACCCGGAGCGACTTGGACGCGACGCGGATCGGCTTCCCGCCGGCCCGACGGGCGAGATCGGTGGCGTTGGCGTCGAAGGCGTCGAGGTCGACGACCATCAGGGGGGTCGGGGGCGGCTGGTCCAACGCTGCCACGGCCCCGGAGAGGCGCGACCACAGGCGGTTCCGGGCGACATGGGAGTCGCCCGAGGTGGGAGCGCGCATCAGGAGATGCCGCGCTTCTTCAGGATCGCCTGGATCTCGGCCATCTCGTCGTCGATCAGCGGGTCGTGAGCGGAGGTCGGAGCGACGGCCTTCGGCGTCGACGCGCCGCGAGCCGCCTGGGGCTTCGCAGGCTCGTCCGGCTTGCCCCGGCGGGCCACCCAGTTGGCGCCGCCGATCAGGACGAAGGCCACGAAGAAGACCAGCATCCCGAGCCACACCGACGGGCTGAACACCAGGCGGGCGAGCCAGTTCCCGAGCGCGTCGGTGATGGTGCCGAACACCTGCAGCAGCCCGGTCAGCCACGCAGCGATCGGCAGGAGCGTCAGCCCGGCGGCGCGCACCGCCGCCACGACCCCGCGATGGCGGAGGGCCCACCACGTGTAGATGCCACCCAGGACCGTCAGGGACATCGCCAGCGCACCCCAGGACACGTCGTTCACACCTCCAGCCTAGGTCGCGCGACCCGCGCGTGACAGGATCCCCGCCATGCCGGACGACCCCGAGACCCACGAGCCGCTCGAACGGCGGATCCCGGACCCCGGCTTCGCAGGCGACGACGGCGCCCCCGAGCCGGCCCTGGCGGCCGCCCTGGCGGCGTACGACGGCACTCCGGACCGGCACCTCGCGGTGTTCCGCGTCCTCCAGCAGGCGCGGCTGCTCGTGCCCGTCGTGGCGCTGCTCGGCGAGGTCGAGCACGACGAGGCGGGCCTCGCCCACGACAAGACCAGCGACATGGCGACCGCTCTGCTGACCGGCCAGGACGGCCGGATGGCGCTCCTCGCGTTCACCGGGCTCGAGAGCCTGACCGCGTGGCGTCCAGACGCCCGCCCGGTGCCGGTGGCGGCCGTGCTGGCGGCACGGTCGGCACTCCAGGAGGGTGCCGCCGCCCTCGTCGTCGACGTCGCCGGCCCGACGCCGTACGCCGTGGAGGGCGACCTGCTCGACGGCCTGGCCCGGGGCTGGACGCTGGTCGACACCGTCGACGGGCCGGCCTGGGCCGAACCCACGGAATAGGCAAGCGCCCCTCGCGCCTTGTACCCTGGTCAGCGACCGATCGGGTCCGTCCGTCCTCGACGGCCGTACCCGGTCAGACAAGTGGAGGCTCACTCCCACCCGCACCGACCGCACCAGGTCGTCGGGTACGGTCCGCACCACGGTGCGCGGCACGCTCTGGCGTTGCCGTTCCCGCGATGCGTCCCTGGAGCCTCCGTGCGTCGCGCGGGGGCTCTCGTCATGTACGAGGTCTCCGTGGCGGTCACCCAGCCGGACAACCCATGGAGGACACATCAGCACCGAGCTACGCATCAACGACCGGATCCGGGTACCCGAGGTCCGGCTCGTCGGACCCAATGGCGAGACCGTCGGCATCGTCCCCACCGGGGAGGCCCTCAAGCTCGCCCAGGAGGCCGATCTCGACCTGGTCGAGGTGGCCCCGATGGCACGTCCGCCGGTCTGCAAGCTCATGGACTACGGGAAGTTCAAGTACGAGAACGCCCAGAAGGCCCGTGAAGCCCGCCGGAACCAGACGAACGTGATCATCAAGGAGATGAAGCTTCGTCCCAAGATCGACGCCCACGACTACGAGACCAAGAAGGGTCACGTCGTGCGGTTCCTCAAGGCCGGCGACAAGGTGAAGATCACCATCATGTTCCGTGGCCGCGAGCAGCACCGCCCCGAGCTGGGGTTCCGGCTGCTGCAGCGTCTGGCCGAGGACGTCACGGAGCTCGGCTTCGTGGAGTCCGCGCCCAAGCAGGACGGCCGCAACATGATCATGGTGCTCGGGCCGCACAAGAAGAAGGCCGAGGCCAAGGTGGAGATGCAGGCGGCCAAGGCCGACCGGATGGCCGCCCGCGCCGCCGAGGAGGCCGAGGAGCGCGCCGAGCGGACCGCCCACAACGCCGGGCAGGCCGTGGCGCAGAAGAAGGCGCACGGGCGCTCCGAGAACCTGGATCCCGAGATCGAGGCCTGAGCGGAGCTCAGGACTCGATCGAGAAGAGCCAGGACGCACCAACGTTCCAGGAGGACCTGTTCGAGGACATCGAGGCCTGAGCGGAGCTCAGGACTCGATCGAGAAGAGCCAGGACGCACCAACGTTCCAGGAGGACCTGTTCGAGGACATCGAGGCCTGAGCGGAGCTCAGGACTCGATCGAGAAGAGCCAGGACGTATCCAGTTTTCGGTGAGCAGAGCGTGCCGTGCCGCCCTGAATCACCACCAGAGCTCGGTGGTCGAGCGAAGTCGAGACCACACGACGTAGAAGAGGAAGAGAGAAGCGATGCCGAAGAACAAGACGCACTCCGGCTCGAGCAAGCGGTTCAAAGTGACCGGCTCGGGCAAGCTGCTGCGCGAGAAGGCCGGCAAGCGGCACAACCTGGAGAAGAAGGCCTCCAAGGTGACCCGTCGCATGACCGGCACCACCGACGTCGCCAAGGCCGACGTCCCGCGCGCCAAGAAGCTGCTCGGCCGCTGAGAGCGGAGCTGAGCGGATCGGACGGGGTCCGAGCCGCTCAGCGAAGCGAACGGCGAAGCGCGCTTGCGCGCCAGCCGTCCTGAGAACCACCGGCGTCGAGCCGGAACCGAATCGCAAGGAGTAATCACCATGGCACGCGTCAAGCGGGCAGTGAACGCCCACAAGAAGCGTCGTACCACCCTCGAGCGCGCCAGCGGCTACCGCGGCCAGCGCTCGCGCCTGTACCGCAAGGCCAAGGAGCAGGTCACCCACTCGCTGGTCTACAGCTACCGCGACCGCAAGGCGCGCAAGGGCGACTTCCGCCGGCTCTGGATCCAGCGCATCAACGCCGCGGCGCGAGCCAACGGGATGACCTACAACCGCTTCATCCAGGGGCTCAACCTGGCCGGGGTCGAGGTGGACCGCAAGATCCTCGCCGACCTCGCGGTCAACGACGCGCCGGCGTTCGCCGCCCTCGTCGAGACCGCCAAGGCCGCGCTGCCCGAGGACGTCAACGCGCCCAAGGCCTCCTGAGCGCCGTCGGTCGAGCTTGTCGAGACCACAGGAGCCGCTGACGCCGGGCACGCCGCTGTCCGCCCAGAGCGGCCGGGTCAAAGAGGCACGCAAGCTCAGCCGCCGTTCGGTACGAACCGAGCGGCGGCTGTTCCTCGCCGACGGCCCCAAGGCGGTCGAGGGCGCGCTCGAGCGCGGCTGTGTGGTCGAGGTCTTCGCGACCGCCCCCGCCGTCGTTCAGTACGACGCGCTGGTGGGGCGAGCCCCGCACGTGTCGGTCCTCGAGGAGCGGGCGCTCGCGTCGCTGAGTGACAGCGTGACCCCGGCCGGGATCGTGGCCGTCTGCTCGTTCGTGGACGTGCCGCTCGCGTCGGCACTCGACACCGCGCGGCGAGGCGCGTCGCTGGTGGCGATCTGCGCCGACGTCCGCGACCCCGGCAACGCCGGCACGCTCATCCGCACCGCCGACGCTCTGGGGTCCGACGCGGTGGTGCTCGCCGGGCACTCCGTCGACCCCTACAACCCCAAGACCGTCCGTGCCACCGTCGGCAGCCTCTTCCACCTGCCGGTCGCCCTCGAGCCCGACGCGGCGGCCGCCGTCCTCGCGGCCCGCGACGCGGGCCTCGTGGTCCTGGCCGCGGACGGGGCGGGCGAGCTGTCCCTCGACGACGCCACGGACGTCCTCGCGGGACCGACGGCCTGGTTGTTCGGCAACGAGGCGTGGGGGCTGCCCCCCGAGCTGGGCGCCCTCGCCGACCACCGGGTCCGGATCCCGATCCGCGGGCGCGCCGAGAGCCTCAACCTGGCGACCGCTGCGGCGATCTGTCTGCACGAGAGCTCGCGGCGGCGCTGAGCGGTCGGTCGACGGTCTCGCCGCGCCCGTGCAGGTGATAGTGCTCGTGCCCCATCCGGCGGAGCAGGGTCAGGATCTCCCCGAACACCGCCTCTCCGGTGACCATGTCCTCCAGCCGTCCCGCGCGATCCTTGGTGGTGTCGATCAGGTCGACCTCGGTGCGGCACAGCTCGTCGGCGAGGTGCGTGTAGTAGCCCAGGATGTCCCGATCCACCGTGAGCAGGTCGGCCGCGACCAGCTGGATCAGGGCCGCCAGCCTGTTCCGGCCGGCGGCGTCGGGTCGCACTCCGCTCCAGCCGACGCCCTCGAGCGCGTCGTCGACGAGCTGCCGGGCGGAGGGGTCCGGCTCCTCCACGGCCAGCGGAGGACTGAGCGCGTCGGAGATCCGGCAGAGCACCTCGTGCGAGGGCCGCGCCTCGTCGTCGACGGCATCGAGGATCGCCTGCAGCGCGGACACGGGGGCACCGCCCACCTCGCGCAGGACTCGCAGGATGCGCAGCCGGCGCAGGTGCGTCTCGTCGTACTCCGCCCGGCGCGGGCCGACCACCTGACCGGCGGGCAGCAGGCCCTCGCGGAGGTAGTACTTGACCGTCGCCACCGGCACATCGGCCTGTTCGGCGAGTTCCGATACGATCATGGGAGAACGCTTTCCAAAGCAAAATCCGCAAAAATCTGCGAAATCAGTTGTGCCCGAGTGGATAGTGGAACTATCTTACTGCTTGTTCGCGAATCCCGAGACGTGAACACTCGGGCGGACTCCACGGGGGAGGGGCCGCCCACATCTCGTTGCGGGCCGGCCCCACCGGGGGGAGGGGCCGCCCCGGCAACGAACTCCTGACTAGGCTGCCGCGCGTGGACCTGTCCGACGGTGCCCTGAGCGCGCAGAGCGCCGTCGATCTCCTGTCGGACGGGGTCGTCGTGGCCGATGCCGAGGGTCGCGTCCGCCTGGTCAACGACCGCGCCGCGGCGATGCTGGGCGTCCGGTCCGCCGAGGCGGAGGGCCGGCCCCTCGACGAGGTGCTGGCCGTGACCAACCAGGACGGCGCCGGGTGGGTCGCCTGCGTCCGCCCGTACACCGGGCTCAACACCCGTACCGGGGTCCCGGAGCAGTCATGGGTGCTGCCGACCGGCGAGGAGGTCCTCGTCACCGCGCGCATCCATCGCGGCCCCGGCCGCGGCCCCGTCTCCCTGGTCGCGGTGAGCCTGCGTTCGGGCCGTGCCCGGGCCCGGCTGGACCGCGAGCGCTCCGACCTGGTGGCCACCGTCGCCCATGAGCTGCGCTCCCCGCTGACCGGCGTGAAGGGCTTCGTCCAGGCCCTCCTCAACCGGTGGGACCGGCTCAGCGACGAGCAGAAGAAGCTGATGCTCACCACGGTGCACGCCGACTCCGACCGGCTCAGCCGCCTGATCACCGAGCTGCTCGACGTGGCTCGCCTCGACACCGGCCGGCTCTCGATGCACCCGCGCCCGTGCGACGTCGGCCAGCTCACGCACCGCGTCATCGACAGCGTCCGGGCGGGGGCGCCGCACCGGATCGAGTTCGAGGCGGCCGACGACCTGCCCGGCGTGTGGGCCGACCCCGACAAGTTCACCCAGGTGCTGACCAACGTGCTCGAGAACGCGATCCGGCACGGCTCCGACCCGGTGAGCGTCAGCGCGGTGACCGAGGGCGACCTCGTCGCGGTCCGGGTCGACGACTCGGGCGACGGGATCCCCCACGACGTGCGGCAGCGCGCGTTCACGAAGTTCTGGACCACGGGCCAACGCGGCGGGTCGGGCCTGGGGCTCTATCTCGTCAACGGGCTGGTGCGCGCCCACGGTGGCACGGTCACCATCGACGACGCCCCGTCCGGGGGTGCGCGCATCGTGATGACCTGGCCGACGTTCTCGCCCGGCTGAGCCGTCCCGCGTCTCGCCGGCGAAACCCCGTCGCTGCACCTCGACCGCGCTTCCTAGACTGGTCCGGCGCAGCCGCTCCCCGTCCAGCCCCCGCGAAAGGCACCCATGTCGGGCCCGAACACGCAGTACGACCCGGTCGAGGTCACGCCGCTCCAGGCTGAGCAGGTCGCGGCCATGCGTGACGAGGCCATCGCCGCGATCCAGGCCGCGCCGGACCTCGACGCGCTCAAGCAGGCCCGGCTCGACCACGCCGGTGACCGGTCGCCGCTCGCGCTCGCGAACCGGGAGATCGGGGCCCTGCCGCCGCAGGCACGGAAGGAGGCCGGGCAGCGGATGGGCCAGGCCCGTGCGGCCGTGGCCGAGGCGCTCGCCGAGCACACCGCCCTGCTCGAGGCCGAGGCCGAGGAGCGGCTGCTGGTCGAGGAGACCGTCGACGTCACCCTGCCGACCGACCGTCACCCGCGCGGGTCGCGGCACCCGATCACGCTGATGTCCGACTACATCGCCGACCTGTTCGTGGCGATGGGCTGGGAGGTCGCGGAGGGTCCCGTGCTCGAGGCGGAGTGGCTGAACTTCGACGCCCTCAACCTCGGTCCGGACCACCCCGCACGGACCATGCAGGACACGTTCTGGACCGAGCCGGCGAGCGACCACCTCGTGCTGCGCACCCACACCTCACCCGTGCAGGCGCGCACCATGCTGCGGCGCAGGCCGCCCATCTACGTGATCTGTCCGGGCCGCGTGTTCCGCACCGACGAGTACGACGCCACGCACTCGCCGATGTTCCATCAGGTCGAGGGCCTCGTCGTCGACGAGGGGATCACCATGGCTCACCTCAAGGGCACCCTCGACCACTTCGCGCAGCAGCTGTTCGGCGACGGCATCACGACGCGGTTCCGCCCGTCGTACTTCCCGTTCACCGAACCCTCCGCCGAGGTCGACCTGGTCTGCTTCGTCTGTCGCGGAGTGCCCGGGGAGGTCGAGCAGTGCCGCACCTGCAAGGGCGAGGGCTGGATCGAGTGGGGCGGCTGCGGGGTGGTCAACCCGCGCGTGCTCACGGCCTGCGGCATCGACTCCGAGCGCTATCGCGGCTTCGCCTTCGGCATGGGCATCGACCGGTCGCTGATGTTCCGCACCGGCGCGGAGGACCTGCGCGCCCTCTTCGAGGGCGACGTCCGGTTCTCGTCGGCGTTCGGGACGGAGTGGTGAGGTCGTGAAGGCACCTGTCTCCTGGATCCGCGAGCTGGCGGACCTTCCGGCCGGCCTGACCACCGAGGAGCTCGCCCGGAAGCTCACCGCCCTCGGGCTCAAGCTCGAGTCGCTGCACCGGCCGGGTGCCGAGATCACCGGCCCGCTGGTCGTCGGCCGGGTCGTGACCGCCGATCCCGAGCCGCAGAAGAACGGCAAGACGATCAACTGGTGCACGGTCGACGTCGGCGCCGAGCTGAATGCTGCCCACGGCACCGGTGACGGCGTGGGCATCGTCTGCGGGGCGCACAACTTCGGCGCCGGCGACCTCGTGGTCGTGGTGCTGCCCGGGGGAGTGCTGCCCGACGGATCGGAGATCTCGGCGCGCAAGACCTACGGCCACGTGTCCACCGGGATGATCTGCTCCCAGCGGGAGCTCGGCCTGGGCGACGACCACGACGGCATCATCGTGCTGCCCGCCGACGCCGGGGTTCCGGGGCAGGACGCCCGCGCCGTGCTCGGCCTCGACGAGGAGGTCATCGAGTTCGAGATCAACCCCGACCGGGCCTACGCGCTGTCGCTGCGCGGGGTCGCCCGCGAGGCGGCGCTCGGGTTCGACGCGCCGTTCACCGACCCGGCGCTGCGCGACGTCCCGCCGGCGGACGACCAGGGGTATCCCGTGGTCGTCGACGACCCGCAGGGGTGCCCCGTCTTCGTGGCGCGCACCGTCACCGGCTTCGACCCGTCGGCCCCGACGCCGGCCTGGCTCGCGGATCGCGTGCGGCTCGCCGGCATGCGGCCCATCTCGCTCGCCGTCGACGTCACCAACTACGTGATGCTCGAGCTCGGTCGGCCGATCCACGGCTACGACGGCGACCGGCTGCAGGGACCGCTCGTCGTACGACGTGCCAAGGACGGCGAGCGGCTGACGACCCTCGACGGCGTCACCCGCCCCCTCTCGACCGAGGATCTCGTCGTCACCGACGACTCCGGCGTGATCGGCCTCGGTGGCGTGATGGGCGGCGAGGCCACCGAGATGTCGGCCGCCACGACCACCGTCGTGATCGAGGCCGCCCACTGGGACCCGGTCGCGATGTTCCGCACCGGCAAGCGGCACCGACTCACCTCCGAGGCCGGCAAGCGCAACGAACGTGGGGTCGACCCCACGATCTGCGAGGCGGCCGCCGACCGCGTCGCGGAGCTCCTGACGACCTACGGCGGCGGCGCCGTCGCGCCCGGCGTGACCGTGGTCGGCACCCCGCCCACCCCCGCCTCGATCACCCTCACCCGCGAGCTGCCCGGCCAGGTCGCCGGACTGCCGATCGACGGCGACCGGGTCGTCCAGACCCTGCGTGCCGTGGGGGCCGAGGTGTCCGGCGAGGACGCGCTCTCGGTGACCCCGCCGCCGTGGCGACCGGACCTGACCGACCCCTACGACCTGGTCGAGGAGGTCGTCCGACTGGTCGGCTACGACCAGGTGCCCTCGGTGCTGCCGACCGCCCCGACCGGCCGGGGGCTCACCCGGGTCCAGCGGCTGCGCCGCCGCATCGGCCGCACCCTCGCCGGCCTGGGCTGCGTCGAGGTGGTCAGCTTCCCCTTCGTCGGCACCGACACCTTCGACGCGCTCGGGCTGCCCGCCGACGACCCGCTGCGTCACGTCGTACGCCTGTCCAACCCGCTCTCGGCCGAGAAGCCGCTCTACACGACGACGCTCCTGCCGGGCGTGCTCGACGCCGCGGCGCGCAACCTCGGCCGCGGCGCAGCCGGGGTGGCGATCTTCGAGACCGGCACCGTCGCGTTCCCCGTCGACCGCGGTCCGGCCCCGGTCTACGGCGTCGACTGGCGTCCGACCGAGGCCGAGCTGGAGAAGCTGTTCGAGGCGATCCCCGTCCAGCCACTGATGCTGGCCGCGGTGCTGGCGGGTGAGCGCGAGCCCAGCGGGTGGTGGGGTCCGGGCCGGGCTGCCGACTGGTCGGACGCCCTCGAGGCGGTGCGCACCCTGGGCGACGAGCTGGGGGTCGAGGTGCGGGTCCAGGCTGCCGCTCGGATGCCGTGGCACCCGAGCCGGTGCGGTCGGATCCTGGTGGGCGACGAGGTCCTGGGCCACGCCGGGGAGCTGCATCCACGTGTCTGCCAGCGCTTCGGGCTGCCGCGCGGTACGTCGGCGCTCGAGATCGATCTCGACCTGCTCATGAAGCACGCGGTCGACGTGCCCCGCGCCCCGTCGCACTCCAACCAGCCGGTGGCCAAGGAGGACGTGGCGCTGGTCGTCGAGGAGTCCGTTCCGGCCGCCGACGTGGAGGCGGCCCTGCGGTCCGGCGCGGGGGAGCTGCTCGAGTCGGTCCGGCTCTTCGACGTCTACACCGGGCCCCAAGTCGATGCCGGCCGCAAGTCGCTGGCCTTCGCGCTCCGGTTCCGTGCCCACGACCGGACCCTCACCGAGACCGAGACCGCGGCCGCGCGCGACGCCGCGGTCGCCGCGGCCACGCAAGCCGTCGGGGCCGTCCAGCGCTGACCCGCCCCTGTCAGTTGAGCCGCGCCTCGTGGTTCGTTGAGCCGCGCCTTGTGGTTCGTTGAGCCGCGCCTTCTGGTTCGTTGAGCGGCGCCCGAGCGGCATTCCCGAAGACAGCGGTATTCCGGTGTCAGCGTGTGGCGCCGACGTACCGCGTTCGGCCGATCGGGGTGCCCTTGGTCTCGACAAGCTCGACCAGCGGGCACGGCTCGACCAGCGGGACGGCTCGACCAACGTGCGGCTCGACGGACCACAACCCGCGGCTCGACGGACCACAACGCGCGGCTCGACGGACCACAACCCGCGGCTCAACGAACCACGAGGCGCGGGTCGACGGGAGCGTCGCCGAAATTGGGTTCTGCGTGGGTGGACCGTGACCGGTAGCGTCGGCGGGGTGACCGACCTCCGCCCGCAGACCCTGCCCGCTGCCGACGCCGGGACCGGCGCCTGGGCCGCCTGGCTGACGACCCGCACGACCGATCAGCTCGACATCGCCCGCGGGCTGATCGCGGGTCTCAAGGCCGACAAACCTCGCGACGCGGCCGTCCTGCTCGAGCGCTGGAACGACATCGGCCTGGCGTTCAGCAACGCCTTCTCGGCCAGCGGGCTGCTCCAGCAGGTGCATCCCGACGCCGCGATCCGGGAGCAGGCGGAGACGGCTCAGATCGAGGCCCACCGGCTGCTCACCGACCTGTCGCTGGACCGTGACGTCTACGACCTGATGGTCGTCGACGACGCCGAGCAGCGCACGTCCGGGTTGGACGACGACGCCGAACGGGTGCGCAACTTCGCGCTGCGCGACTTCCGACGGTCGGGCGTCGACCAGGACCCCGAGACCCGCGACCGGATCCGGGTCATCAACGAGCGCGAGACCGAGCTCGGTCAGACCTTCGAGCGCAACATCCGCGACGACAGCACCACGGTGAAGCTCCGTCCCGAGCAGCTCGCCGGCCTTCCCGCCGACTGGGTCGAGTCACACCCGACCGGCGACGACGGGCTGGTGGAGCTGACCCTGGAGTACCCCGACGTCATCCCGATGCTGCAGTTCGGCACCGACCGCGACGCGCGTCGCACCGTCTCGCAGGGCTTCAACAACCGGGCGTGGCCGGCCAACGACGCGGTGCTGGCCGAGCTCCTCGCGCTCCGCCAGGAGCACGCGGACCTGCTCGGGTACGCCGGGTGGCCGTCGTACGACGCCGAGGTCAAGATGATCGAGACCGGCGACGCGATCGACGCCTTCATCGAGAAGATCAGCAAGGCATCGGAGGGCTCGGCCCTCCGCGACCGCGACATCGTCCTGGAGCGCATCCGCCAGGACCGGCCCGACGTGGAGGTGCTCGATGCCGCCGACGTCAACTTCTACCTGGAGACACTGCGCCGCGAGCGGCACGACGTCGACTCCCAGGAGGTGCGCCGCTACTTCGCGTTCGAGAAGGTGCGGCAGGGTCTGCTGGACGTGACCGGGCGCCTGTTCGGGCTCGCCTACGAGCGGGTCGACGCACCGACGTGGCACGAGGACGTCGCGACGTACGACGTGTCCCTCGGCGGTCTGCCCCTGGGTCGCATCCACCTCGACCTGCACCCGCGCCCGAACAAGTTCTCCCACGCGGCGCAGTTCGCGCTCGCGGACGGCCTCGTGGGGCGGCAGCTGCCCGAGGGCGTGCTGGTCTGCAACTTCCCCCGGGGACTCATGGAGCACCGCGACGTGGTCACGCTCTTCCACGAGTTCGGGCACCTCGTCCACCACGTGCTCGGGGGTCACCAGCGCTGGGTGCGCTTCTCCGGGGTCGCGACCGAGTGGGACTTCGTCGAGGCGCCGTCCCAGCTGCTCGAGGAGTGGGCGTGGGACGCCGACGTCCTGGAGGGGTTCGCCACGGACGACGACGGCCGACCCATCCCGGCGGCGCTGGTCGCCCGGATGCGACAGGCCGACGACTTCGCGAAGGGGCTGCAGGCGCGCACGCAGATGTTCTACGCGGCCTTCTCGTACTGGCTCCACCAGGAGCCGCCCGCGGACATCACGGCCCAGTCGCGCGACCTGCAGGCGCGGTACTCGATGGTCACGCCGCTGCCCGACACCCACTTCCATGCGGCGTTCGGCCACCTCCACGACTACTCGTCCGGCTACTACACCTACATGTGGTCGTTGGTGATCGCCAAGGACCTGTTCTCGGCGTTCTCGGGCGACGACCTGTTCGACGCCGAGGTGGCCGGCCGGTACCGAGACCGGATCCTGGCGCAGGGCGGCCGCAAGGACGCGGCCGACCTGGTCGAGGACTTCCTGGGCCGGCCGTTCGGGTTCGAGTCGTTCGCCACCTGGCTCGCCGAGTAGGAGCGGACCGTCGCCCGCCGGCCGATCAGAGGATGGGCTGGTGGATGACCGCGCGGAAGCGGTCGATGATCTTCAGGTCGCCGGTCAGGCGGGTGTCGGCGCCGTCGGAGCGACGCCAGATGCGGGCGTCGAGGGCCTCGGCGGTGCCGCTGATCACGGCGTCGGGCTCGACGCCGGGGTCGCCGACCACGTGGAGGTCGTCCTCGTCGTGATCGATGCCGTCGTCGTCGGTGCCGTGGAAGCGGCCCAGCTGCACCCAGACGTGGTCGCCGGTGTCGGTGAGGTCGAGGCGCACGTAGTGCGGCAGCGGTGAGAAGGTGCCCCAGGGAGGGCACCCGCCGTACATCACGTCGAGCACCTCGTCGACGCCGTCGGCCGCGAGGTCGGCCGGGAAGGGCGAGATCGTGTGGGCCGCCACCTCGGCGTCGCGGCGGTGGATCAGCGCCTCGTGAGCCTGCCGGCGCGAGATGAAGCCCACGGTGTGGTCGCTGGACCAGGACCAGGCCTCGTCGGTCGGGTCCGCCGCCTCCAACGCGTCGGTGAGGGCGGCCGAGGCCTCGTCGAACGCGGCCAGCAGGTCGTCACGACCCGTCGGCCGCTCCGGCTGTGCGTAGTCGTCGGGGCCCTTCGGGCGGTGCGCGACGATCCAGGCCCAGAAGTGCTGGACCTCGGTCAGGTGCCACAACAGGTCGTCGGCACGCCAGTCCGGACACGTCGGGACGTCGGCCGTGGGGTCGCAGTCGGCCAGCACGGTCCGGAACTTCCGGGACTCGTCGTGCAGGTGTCGCAGGTACGTCGAGTGGTCGAGGCGGCTCATGCAGCGAACCTAGCGAGCCGTGCCGACATGCGCATCCGCTGGTCCGACGCCCGGAGATCTCCCGACGTGCGAGACGCTGAGTAGGATGAACATCCGGTCCAACGTATACTCATGCATATGGGCACGTACAGAGCGGCCGTCGCCGGCGCCAGCGGCTACGCCGGGGGTGAGCTCCTCCGTCTTCTCCTCGGCCATCCGGCGGTGGAGATCGGCAGCCTGACGGCGGGCGCGAACGCCGGTGAGACCCTGGGGTCCCTGCAGCCGCACCTGACCCCGCTGGCCGACCGGGAGCTCGCGGAGACCTCGGCCGCGACCCTCGCGGGTCACGACGTCGTCTTCCTCGCGCTGCCCCACGGGCAGTCCGCCGAGATCGCCGCGGCCCTGCCCGACGAGACGGTCGTGGTCGACTGCGGCGCCGACTTCCGGCTGCGGGACGCGGACTCCTGGCAGCGCTTCTACGGCGGGACGTACGCCGGCTCGTGGCCGTACGGGCTCCCCGAGCTGCCCGGCCAGCGCGACCTGCTGCGCGGGGCACGGCGGATCGCCGTGCCGGGCTGCTACCCGACGGTCTCCACCCTGGCGCTCGCCCCCGCCGTGGCCGCCGGACTGGTGGAGCCGGACGTCGTGGTCGTCGCCGCGTCGGGCACCAGCGGTGCGGGGAAGGCAGCCAGACCCCACCTGCTCGGCAGCGAGGTGATGGGGAACGCCTCGGCGTACGGCGTCGGCGGTGTCCATCGGCACACGCCCGAGATCGTCCAGAACCTGGGCGGGCTCACCGACCGGCCGGTGACGGTGAGCTTCACCCCGGTCCTGGTGCCGATGTCGCGCGGCATCCTGGCCACCTGCTCGGCCCCGCTCGCGCCCGGCGTCACCGCGACGGACGTGCGCGAGACATATCTCAAGGCCTACGACGCCGAGCCGTTCGTGCGGGTGCTGCCCGAGGGGGAGTGGCCGCAGACCAAGGCCGTGCACGGCAGCAACGCCTGCCACCTCCAGGTGACCGTCGACGAGCCGGCCGGCCGGCTGGTGGCGGTGGGGGCGATCGACAACCTCACCAAGGGCACGGCCGGTGGTGCGGTCCAGTCCATGAACCTCGCGCTCTCGCTGGACGAGACGCTGGGCCTCGGCACGGTGGGGGTGGCCCCGTGAGCGTCACCGCACCCCGGGGCTTCCGGGCCGCCGGGGTGGCGGCCGGGCTCAAGTCGACCGGAGCCCCGGACGTGGCGCTCGTGGTGAACGACGGCCCGGCGTACGACGCGGCGTGCGTCTTCACCGCGAACCGGTGCCTGGCCAACCCCGTGCTCTGGAGCCGGGAGGTCGTCAAGGACGGCGTCGTGCGCGCCGTCGTCCTGAACTCCGGCGGGGCGAACTGCTACACGGGCCCGGAGGGGTTCCAGACCACCCACGCGGTGGCCGAGCGCGTCGCCGAGCACGTCGGCGCCGGCGCGGTCGACATCGTCGTCTGCTCCACGGGGCTGATCGGCCTCGCCAACGACCGCTCGCAGGTGCTCGCCGGCGTCGATGCGGCGTACGACGCGCTGGGCACGGCCGGGGGGGAGGACGCGGCGCGCGCCATCATGACGACCGACAGCGTGCCCAAGCAGGTGGTCGTCGAGGGCCCCGGCTGGTCCGTCGGGGGCATGGCCAAGGGTGCCGGGATGCTGGCGCCGCAGCTGGCCACGATGCTGGTCGTCCTCACCACCGATGCTGTCGCCCCCGCCGCCGATCTCGACGCGGCACTCCGCGCCGCGACCCGCGTGAGCTTCGACCGGCTCGACTCCGACGGCTGCATGTCGACCAACGACACCGTGGCCGTGCTGGCGAGCGGGGCCAGTGGGATCACCCCGAGCCTGCCGGACCTCACGGACGCCCTGACCCGCGCCTGCACCGACCTGGCGATGCAGCTCCTCGCCGACGCCGAGGGCGCCGACCACGAGATCGCGATCACGGTGCTGCACGCGGCGACGGAGGACGACGCCGTCGAGGTCGCGCGGTCCATCGCGCGGAGCAACCTGTTCAAGGCCGCGGTCTTCGGCAACGACCCCAACTGGGGCCGGGTGCTGGCCTCGATCGGCACCACCACCGCCGCCTTCGACCCGGCCGACCTCGACGTCGCCATGAACGGGGTCTGGGTCTGCCGCGCCTCCACGCCGGCCGCGGACCCCACCACGGTCGACCTCACGGCGAGGGAGGTCACCGTCACGGTGGACCTCAAGTCGGGGGACGCCCGCGCGACGGTGTGGACCAACGACCTGACCCACGCCTACGTGCACGAGAACTCGGCGTACAGCTCATGATCTCCGCGGACGTCTCGAAGGCGCAGACCCTGGCCGCGGCGCTGCCGTGGCTCAAGCGGTACCACGGCAAGGTCGTGGTGGTGAAGTACGGCGGCAACGCGATGACCGACGACACCCTCAAGCGCGCGTTCGCCGAGGACATCGCGTTCCTGCGCTTCGCCGGCTTCAAGCCGGTCGTCGTCCACGGCGGCGGCCCGCAGATCTCGGCGATGCTCGACCGGCTGGGCATCGAGTCGGAGTTCCGGGGCGGGTTGCGGGTCACGACGCCGCTGGCCATGGACGTCGTCCGGATGGTGCTGGTCGGGCAGGTGCAGCGCGAGCTCGTCGGCCTGGTCAACGAGCACGGCCCCCTCGCGGTCGGCCTGTCCGGGGAGGACGCCGGGCTGTTCACCGCTCAGCGCACGAACACGATCGTCGACGGCGAGGAGGTCGACCTCGGGCTCGTCGGCGAGGTCGCCCGGGTCCGTCCGGAGGCCGTGCTGGACCTCGTCGAGGCCGGGCGGATCCCGGTCATCTCGTCGGTGGCCCCGGACGAGGCCGGGACGGTGCACAACGTCAACGCGGACACGGCCGCGGCCGCCCTCGCGGTCGCCCTCGGCGCCGAGAAGCTGCTCGTGCTCACCGACGTCGAGGGGCTCTACCGGGACTGGCCGGACAGCGACGACGTGATCGGGGAGATCGCGCCGGAGGCGCTGGCCGAGCTGATGCCCTCGCTCGCGTCCGGGATGGTCCCGAAGATGGGCGCATGCCTCAAAGCGGTGCAGGGAGGCGTCCCGCGGGCGACCGTCGTGGACGGCCGCGAGCCGCACGCCGTGCTGCTCGAGCTGTTCACCGACGAGGGCGTCGGCACCCAGGTCCTCCCCGGTGTCGCCACCAAGATCAGGAAGGCACGGTCATGACCACACCGTCGCGCGCGAGCAGCCGCGAGAGGTACGCCGCCGCGCTCATGAACACGTTCGGCCCGCCCCAGCTCGTCCTCACCCGCGGCAAGGGCAGCCACGTCTGGGACGAGGACGGCCACGAGTACGTCGACCTGCTCGGCGGCATCGCCGTCAACGCCCTCGGCCATGCGCACCCGGCCGTGGTCGAGGCCGTCACCCGACAGCTGTCGACCCTCGGGCACGTCTCCAACTTCTTCGCCACCGAGCCACAGATCGCCCTGGCCGAGCGCCTCCTCGACCTCACGAGCCCCCCCGAGGTCGGGGAGGTCGCTCCCAGGGACGCGCGCGGCCGGGTCTTCTTCACCAACTCCGGGGCCGAGGCCAACGAAGCGGCGCTCAAGCTCACCCGTCGTACCGGCCGCACCCACCTCGTGGCGGCCGAGGGCTCGTTCCACGGCCGCACCATGGGTGCCCTGGCCCTGACCGCCAAGGCGGCGTACCGCGAGCCCTTCGAGCCGTTGCCCGGTCACGTCATCTTCGTGCCGTACGGCGACTCCGCCTCCCTGGCCGCCGCGGTCACCGACGACACCGCGGCGGTGGTCCTCGAGCCCATCCAGGGCGAGGCGGGGGTGGTCGTGCCCCCCGACGACTATCTCGTCGACGCCCGCAGGATCACCCGCGAGCACGGGGCGCTGCTCTGGCTCGACGAGGTGCAGACCGGCGTCGGGCGGACGGGGGAGTGGTTCGCCGGCGCGACGCACCCGGGGGTCGAGCCCGACGTGGTCACCGTGGCCAAGGGCCTCGGGGGTGGCATCCCGATCGGGGCCTGCCTCGGCCTCGGAGCGGCCGGCGCTCTGCTCCAGCCGGGCCACCACGGCACGACGTTCGGCGGCAACCCGGTGGCGTGCGCGGCGGCCCTGGCCGTGCTCGACACGATCGAGGACGGGATGCTGCTCGAGCGGGTGGCCGTCGTGGGGACCCGCCTCCGCGCGCTGCTGGCGGAGGACCCCCGCGTGACCGAGGTCCGCGGCCGGGGCCTCCTCGTCGGGATCGACGTGACCGTCGACGCCCCGGCGGTCGTGGCTGCGGCCCGCGGGCGAGGCTTCCTCGTCAACGCCACCGGACCCCGCACGGTGCGGCTCGCCCCTCCGCTCGTCCTCGACGACGATGATGTCGACGCGTTCGCGGCCGCGTGGCCCGCGATCCTCGACGATGCCGCCGCCGCGGCCGACCAGACGGAGGGGCGACCATGACCCGACACTTCCTGCGCGACGACGACCTCAGCCCCGCGGAGCAGCACGAGGTCCTGAGCCTCGCGGCCACGCTCAAGCAGTCGCCCTACGACTCCCAGAGCCTGGCCGGGCCGCGCACGGTCGCCACGATCTACGACAAGCCGACCCTGCGCACCCAGGCCTCCTTCGCGGCCGGCATCGCCGAGCTGGGCGGCAACCCGATGATGGTCGACGGCTCCCTCGCCGGCATCGGGAAGCGAGAGTCCGTCGCGGACGTGGCCCGCGTCCTGGGTCGCCAGGCCTCGGTCATCGTGTGGCGCACCTTCGCGCAGACGGCGCTCGAGGAGATGGCGCTCCACTCCGGGGTCCCGGTCGTGAACGCCCTCACCGACGAGTTCCACCCCTGCCAGCTGCTCGCCGACCTGCTCACCATCCGGGAGCACAAGGGCGAGCTGGCCGGGCTCACCGTCGCGTTCGTCGGGGACGGAGCCTGCAACATGGGGAACTCCTGGCTGCTGGCCGGGGCCACGGCTGGCCTGCACGTGCGGATCGCGGCTCCCGCGGGGCACCAGCCCGAGGCGCAGTACGTCACGCGCGCCCACGAGATCGGAAGGCACACCGGGAGCTCGGTCGCGGTGCTCACCGACGCCCGCGAGGCCGTCGAGGGCGCGGACGTGGTGGTCACCGACACCTGGGTGTCGATGGGCAAGGAGGAGGAGGCGGCGGCCCGCCTCGCCGCGTTCGCCGACTACACCGTGACCGCCCGCCTGCTCGCGCTCGCGTCCCCGACCGCCATCGTCATGCACTGTCTGCCCGCCTACCGGGGCAAGGAGATCGACGCCGACGTGCTCGACGGACCCCAGAGCGTCGTCTGGGAGGAGGCCGAGAACCGCCGCCATGCCCAGAAGGCGGTCATCACCTGGCTGCTCGAGGCCTCGGGCGAGCTGCTCGAGCGCGAGGAGACCCCGTGAACGGCACCGCGCGACGCCCGACGACCAAGAACTCCCGGCACCGGCTGATCGTCGAGCTCCTCGCCGGGCACGAGGTGCGCTCGCAGCCGGAGCTCCTCGAGCTGCTCCGCGGCCGGGGCATGCAGGTCACCCAGGCGACGCTCTCCCGTGACCTGGTCGAGCTCGACGCGGTCCGGGTCCGTGCCCACTCGGGCGCCCTCGTGTACGCCGTACCCGGTGAGGGCGGCGACCGTCGCCCGGCCGCACCTGGCGAGACCGCGGCATCGGGGCACCGGCTCGGCCGCCTCCTGGCCGAGCTGCTGGTGAGCGCCGACGCGAGCGCCAACCTGGTGGTGCTGCGCACCCCGCCCGGAGCGGCGCAGTTCCTGGCCTCCGCGCTCGACAAGGTCGAGTACGCCGATGTCCTCGGCACCATCGCCGGCGACGACACCGTCCTGCTGATCGGCCGTGACCCCTCCGGCGGCGACGAGCTCGCCCGACGACTCCTGGCGCTGGCCCACCAGCCGGCGCCCTGACCCAGCCAGCCATGGTCGAGCCCCCGTTCGGTGGTCGAGCCCCGTTCGGTGGTCGAGCGAAGTCGAGACCACACACCCCCGTTCGGTGGTCGAGCGAAGTCGAGACCACCTCCCTGCTACCCAAGGAACTCCCGTGAGCAAAGTCCTCACCGCCCTGCCGGTCGGCAGCCGCGTCGGCATCGCCTTCTCGGGCGGCCTCGACACGTCCGTGGCCGTGGCCTGGATGCGTGCCAAGGGCGCCATCCCGTGCACGTACACCGCCGACATCGGGCAGTACGACGAGCCGGACGTCGACGGCGTCCCCGGACGGGCCGTCGAGTACGGCGCCGAGATCGCCCGCTCGGTCGACTGCAAGGGACCGCTGGTCGAGGAGGGGCTGGCGGCGCTCGCGTGCGGCGCCTTCCACGTCCGCTCGGCCGGGCGCGCCTACTTCAACACCACCCCGCTCGGGCGCGCGGTGACCGGCACGATGCTGGTCCGCGCGATGCACGACGACGGCGTCGACATCTGGGGCGACGGGTCGACGTTCAAGGGCAACGACATCGAGCGGTTCTACCGCTACGGCCTGCTGGCCAACCCCGACCTGCGCATCTACAAGCCCTGGCTCGACGCGGCCTTCGTGGCCGAGCTGGGCGGCCGGCACGAGATGAGCCAGTGGCTGACCGCGCACGGCCTGCCCTACCGCGACAGCGCCGAGAAGGCCTACTCCACCGACGCCAACATCTGGGGCGCCACCCACGAGGCCAAGACCCTCGAGCACCTCGACGTCTCGCTGGAGACCGTCGAGCCGATCATGGGGGTGAGGTTCTGGGACCCGACCGTCCCGGTCGAGCCCGAGGACGTCTCCGTCCGCTTCGAGCGCGGTCGGCCGGTCGCCGTCAACGGCACGCCGTACGACGGGGTCGACGGCGCGGTGCGCCTCGTGCACGCCGTCAACGAGATCGGCGGGCGGCACGGGCTGGGCATGTGCGACCAGATCGAGAACCGGATCATCGAGGCGAAGTCCCGGGGGATCTACGAGGCACCGGGCATGGCCCTGCTCTGGATCGCCTACGAGCGGCTGCTCAACGCGATCCACAACGAGGACACCCTGGCCAACTACCACCAGCAGGGACGCCAGCTCGGACGGCTGCTCTACGAGGGTCGCTGGCTCGACCCGCAGGCGCTGATGCTGCGCGAGTCGATCCAGCGCTGGGTGGGCTCGCTGGTCACCGGCGAGGTCACGCTCCGGCTGCGGAGGGGTGAGGACTACTCGATCCTGCGCACCGACGGACCGGCGTTCTCCTACCACCCCGACAAGCTGTCGATGGAGCGGGTCGAGTCCGCGGCCTTCGGCCCGACCGACCGGATCGGCCAGCTGACGCTGCGCAACCTGGACATCGCCGACTCCCGCAGCAAGCTGGAGCTCTACGCGACGCAGCCGCTCGACGAGGGCCAGGTCCTGGTCGAGCACGGCCACCTGTTCGGGGCGCTGCCCTCGGGCGGTGCGGATCGGATCGCCAGCAACCCGGCCCTGGCCGGTGACGACCGCGAGGCCGCCCTCGACCACGCCGCGATGGAGCTCGGCACCGACTGACCCGGCACCGACCGAACGGCACTGACTGGATGGGGCCGACGTCCCCGACTGATAGGAAGACCACGTGTCTGCGACTCTCCGCCCGACCGCGCGCGTCCTGCCCGTGAACCCTGCGGGCGAGGTGCTGCTGCTGCAGGACCAGGATCCGGCCCACCCCGGGGTCCTGCGCTGGGGGAGCGTCGGCGGTGCCGCGGACCCCGGCGAGTCGCTCGAGGACGCGGCGCTCCGCGAGCTCTGGGAGGAGACCGGGATCGAGGTCGGCCCCGACGCACTGACCGGGGCGTTCCACCAGGGCACGTACGCGTTCTCGTGGGCAGGCAGGTCGTACGTCAGCGACGCCTCGTTCTTCGCGTTGCCGACGGAGCCCGACGTGGAGGTCACCTTCGAGCACCTCGAGCCGGCCGAGGTCGGCAACGTGGTCGCCGCCCGCTGGTGGACCGCCGACGACCTCGAGGCGGACGGCACCGCGGTCGCCCACGACCTGCCCGACATCATGCGGTCGGCCGTGCGCGCCGTCCTCGGCGACAGGAAGTACGACGGGTGAGCACCGACGAGGGCAGGCTCTGGGGCGGTCGCTTCGCCGGAGGGCCGTCGCCGGAGCTCGAGGCGCTGTCCCGTTCGACGCACTTCGACTGGCGCCTGGTGCCCTACGACCTGGCGGGTTCCCGCGCCCACGCCAACGCCCTGCGAGCAGCCGGGCTCCTCACCGACGAGGACCACCGGGCGCTGCTCGACGGCCTGGCCGCGCTCGGCACGGCGTACGACGAGGGCTCGCTGGCCCCCGGACCGTCCGACGAGGACGTCCACGGGGCGCTGGAGCGGCTGCTCATCGCCCGGGTCGGCGCCGAGGTCGGCGGCCGGCTACGGGCCGGTCGGTCGCGCAACGACCAGGTGGCCACGCTGTTCAAGGCCTACCTGCGCGACCAGGGTCGCGTGGTCACCGCCCGGATCCTCGACCTCGTCGAGGCGCTGACGGCGCAGGCCAGGGACCACCTCGACGTGGTGATGCCGGGTCGGACACATCTCCAGCACGCCCAGCCGGTCCTGCTGGCCCACCACCTGCTGGCCCACGCGTGGCCGCTCCTGCGTGACGCCGACCGGATCCGCGACTGGGACGCCCGCGTGGCCGGCGACTCGCCGTACGGCTCCGGCGCCCTCGCCGGGACCAGCCTCGGCCTCGACCCGCAGGCGGTCGCCCGCGAGCTCGGCTTCACCGACTCGACGGCCAACTCCATCGACGGCACCGCGTCGCGCGACTTCGTGGCTGAGTTCGCGTTCGTGGCCGCCATGACCGGCACCGACCTCAGCCGCCTCGCCGAGGAGGTGATCCTGTGGTCGACCGCCGAGTTCGGGTTCGTGCGGCTCGACGACGCCTGGTCGACCGGGTCGAGCATCATGCCCCAGAAGAAGAACCCCGACATCGCCGAGCTCGCCCGCGGCAAGTCCGGACGGCTCATCGGCAACCTCACCGGCCTGCTGACGACCCTCAAGGGACTCCCGCTGGCCTACAACCGCGATCTCCAGGAGGACAAGGAGCCCGTCTTCGACTCCGTGGACACCCTCCTCGTCGTCCTCCCGGCGATGACCGGGATGCTGGCGACCCTCACGTTCGATGCCGCGCGGATGGCCGCCCTGGCCCCGCAGGGCTTCTCGTTGGCCACCGATGTGGCGGAGTGGCTGGTCCGGCAGGGTGTGCCGTTCCGCGACGCGCACGAGCTCGCCGGCGCCTGCGTCCGTCGGTGCGAGGAGCTGGGCTGCGAGCTGACCGACCTGACCGACGAGCAGCTCGCGGAGCTGTCGCCGCACCTGACCCCGCAGGTCCGCGAGGTGCTGACCGTCGAGGGGTCGGTCGCCTCGCGCACCGGTCGAGGGGGCACCGCGCCCGTGCGCGTGCGCGAGCAGCTCGCCGAGGTCACCGACCGGCTCCGGACCCTCCGTGCCGCCCTCGACTGACCTGCGCGCCCTGCTCGAGGGGCCGATCCTCGAGGTCGCGCCGACGCTGCTCGGCGCCGTGCTCCGGCACGGTGACGTCGCCGTCCGCATCACCGAGGTCGAGGCCTACGACGGCGCCCACGATCCCGGCTCCCACGCGTATCGCGGACGCACGGCACGCAACGCGGTGATGTTCGGGCCACCCGGACACCTCTACGTCTACTTCACCTACGGCATGCACCACTGCTGCAACGTGGTGGGCGGACCCGAGGGGGACCCCCGGGCCGTGCTCCTGCGCGCGGGCGAGGTCGTGGACGGCCTCGAGACGGCCCGCACCCGCCGTCCGGCGGCGCGACGCGACCGCGACCTGGCCCGTGGTCCCGCCCGGCTGTGCCAGGCCCTCGCCATCGGGGCGCAGCACAACGGCCACGACCTGACCAGCCCGCCGCTGACGCTGACCCCGAGCGACGGACCCGTCGGGGCCGTCGCCACCGGGCCCCGCGTCGGCCTCCGGGCCGCCGCGGACCGACCGTGGAGGTTCTGGCTCCGGGACGACCCCACCGTCAGCGTGTACCGCCCTGCGTCGCCGCGCCGGGCCCGGTCGTAGGGTCCACCCGTGCACCTCCGGGGTCTGTTCGCCGACACGCGGCCGCTCGCGACCCCCGCGTTCCGCCGGCTGTGGCTGGCCAACATCGTCACCGTCGTGGGGGCACAGCTCACCGTGGTCGCGGTCCCCGCGCAGATCTACACGATCACCGGCTCGTCGGCGTACGTCGGGCTCACCGGCGTCTTCGGGCTCGTCCCCCTGGTCGTCTTCGGGCTCTGGGGCGGCGCGCTGGCCGACGTCATGGACCGCCGGACCATCCTCCAGGTCACCACCGTCGGGCTGATCCTCTCCAGTGCGGCGTTCTGGGCGCAGGCCGCGTTCCACGCCGACAACGTCTGGCTGCTGCTCTGCCTGTTCGCGGTCCAGCAGGCCTTCTTCGCGATCAACCAGCCCACCCGGAGCGCCGTGCTGCCGCGTCTGCTGCCGCTCGACCAGCTCCCCGCCGCGAACTCGCTCAGCATGACCGTCATGCAGGCCGGCGCGATCGCGGGGCCCCTGGTCGGCGGCGCGCTGATCCCGGTGCTCGGCTTCTCCGCGCTCTACCTGGTCGACACGATCACCCTGTTCGCGACGCTGTGGGCGGTGATCCGGCTGCCCGCGCTGCCGATCAAGGGCGCCCTCGCGGGCACCCCCGGGCTGGCCGCCGTGCTCGACGGCTTCTCCTACCTGCGCGGACACCCGGTGCTCCTGATGAGCTTCGTGGTGGATCTGATCGCGATGGTCTTCGGGATGCCGCGCGCCCTCTTCCCCCAGATCGCCAACCAGAGCTTCGGTGGCCCGATCGACGGCGGTGTGGCCTTCGCGCTGCTGTTCGCCGGCATCCCGGCGGGTGCGGTGCTGGGTGGGATCCTCTCCGGCTGGGTGTCCCGGGTACGCCGCCAGGGTCGCGCCGTGGTCGCGGCCATCGCGGTCTGGGGGCTGGCGATGGCGGCGTTCGGCGGTGCCGTGGGACTGGCTCCCCGCGCGCAACAGGCGATGCTGGTCGCGGCCGTGCTGATGCTCGTCGTCGGGGGAGCGGCCGACATGGCGTCGGCCGCGTTCCGCACGAGCATGCTGCAGGGCGCGGCGTCCGACGCCGTCCGCGGGCGGCTCCAGGGCGTGTTCATCGTGGTGGTGGCCGGCGGCCCGCGCATCGCCGACGTGCTCCACGGAGCGGCCGCCTCCGTGATCGGGACCGCCCTCACGGCAGCGATCGGCGGGCTCCTGGTGCTGTTCTTCCTGGCGGTCTCGGTCGCCCTGGTGCCGTCCTTCTACCGGTACCGGATCCCGGAGCCCGACCAGGTCGCGGCGGTCGGTGAGGGCTGACCCCTGTGCCGCGGTCCTGCCACCCATCGGGTAGCCTGGAGAGGTCGCTGCGGGCGGCGTCCGCCGGTCTCCGGAACGGGCCTCCACGCGCGGCACGAGGAAGCATGGATCGGATTTGACGCCCCTGGCGCCGGACCGGTAAGTTTTCTCAGGTTGCCCCCGAGTCCACCTCGAGAGAGGTCCTTCGGTGCGCGTCTGATTTTTGAGAACTCAACAGTGTGTTTGTCGATGAATTGGTTTGTATGATCCCGTTGCCATGGCCTTTTGGGGTTGTGGTGGTGGTTTCTTTTTGAGTTGATGAACGATGATTCTGGCGATTGCTAGTTTTTCGTTTTTTGGCTTGGAGATAGTTTTTCATTGTTTTTTCGATGGAGAGTTTGATCCTGGCTCAGGACGAACGCTGGCGGCGTGCTTAACACATGCAAGTCGAGCGGAAAGGCTCCTTCGGGGGTACTCGAGCGGCGAACGGGTGAGTAACACGTGAGTAATCTGCCCTTCACTCTGGGATAACTGCCTGAAAGGGTGGCTAATACTGGATGCGACCAACTGCTGCATGGTGTGTTGGTGGAAAGTTTTTTCGGTGGGGGATGTGCTCGCGGCCTATCAGCTTGTTGGTGGGGTAATGGCCTACCAAGGCTTTGACGGGTAGCCGGCCTGAGAGGGTGACCGGCCACACTGGGACTGAGACACGGCCCAGACTCCTACGGGAGGCAGCAGTGGGGAATATTGGACAATGGGCGGAAGCCTGATCCAGCAACGCCGCGTGAGGGATGACGGCCTTCGGGTTGTAAACCTCTTTCAGCACAGACGAAGCGCCTGTGAAGGTGGTGACGGTATGTGCAGAAGAAGCACCGGCCAACTACGTGCCAGCAGCCGCGGTAATACGTAGGGTGCGAGCGTTGTCCGGAATTATTGGGCGTAAAGGGCTCGTAGGCGGTTTGTCGCGTCGGGAGTGAAATCCACTGGCTTAACTGGTGGCTTGCTTTCGATACGGGCAGACTGGAGGTATGCAGGGGAGAACGGAATTCCTGGTGTAGCGGTGAAATGCGCAGATATCAGGAGGAACACCGGTGGCGAAGGCGGTTCTCTGGGCATGTCCTGACGCTGAGGAGCGAAAGTGTGGGGAGCGAACAGGATTAGATACCCTGGTAGTCCACACCGTAAACGTTGGGCGCTAGGTGTGGGATCCATTCCACGGGTTCCGTGCCGCAGCTAACGCATTAAGCGCCCCGCCTGGGGAGTACGGCCGCAAGGCTAAAACTCAAAGGAATTGACGGGGGCCCGCACAAGCGGCGGAGCATGCGGATTAATTCGATGCAACGCGAAGAACCTTACCTGGGTTTGACATGCGCCGGAAAGCTCTAGAGATAGAGCCCCTTTTAGTCGGTGTACAGGTGGTGCATGGCTGTCGTCAGCTCGTGTCGTGAGATGTTGGGTTAAGTCCCGCAACGAGCGCAACCCTCGTCCCATGTTGCCAGCAGCATCCTTCGGGGTGGCTGGGGACTCATGGGAGACTGCCGGGGTCAACTCGGAGGAAGGTGGGGATGACGTCAAGTCATCATGCCCCTTATGTCCAGGGCTTCACGCATGCTACAATGGCCGGTACAAAGGGCTGCGATCCCGTGAGGGGGAGCGAATCCCAAAAAGCCGGTCTCAGTTCGGATTGGGGTCTGCAACTCGACCCCATGAAGTCGGAGTCGCTAGTAATCGCAGATCAGCAACGCTGCGGTGAATACGTTCCCGGGCCTTGTACACACCGCCCGTCACGTCACGAAAGTCGGCAACACCCGAAGCCCATGGCCCAACCCGCTTGCGGGGGGGAGTGGTCGAAGGTGGGGCTGGCGATTGGGACGAAGTCGTAACAAGGTAGCCGTACCGGAAGGTGCGGCTGGATCACCTCCTTTCTAAGGAGCATTCACCCCCGGGGGTCGCCGTTCGTGCGGCCCCGTTCGTGGTGGTGTTCACTAGTGGAATCATCGACATTCCCCCGCCCCGTTCACACACGCCGCCCTCTGGGTGGTGGGTGTGGGTGTCGGGATCCCCGGTGGGGTCGGCTCGTGCCGACCCGGTGCCGGGGGCATCCGAGCTCGGGTGGGGGCACACTGTTGGGGTTCTGAGGAATCAGACCCGGACACCCCCCTGCACCAGCCGTCTGGATATCTAGGTATCCGGGTGGCGGTGGTGTGGGGGTGTGTGTGGGGGTTTGTTTCTTCGGCTGCCCTTCCCGCGTCGGTGGTGCCGGCCCGGTCCCTGTCCCCCATGTGGGGTCCCCCGTGTGGGGGTCCCCCTGAGTGGGGGTGGGGTCGGATGGTGCCGGGGACGCCCGGGAAGGGCCGTTGACCCGGCTCGAGTGCGTGGCCCCGGTGGGGGTGGCGTGGTCGGGTGTGGGGTTGTTGTTTGAGATCTGGATAGTGGACGCGAGCATCTTTGTAGTGTGTTGTGTGCACTGCCTGCCCGTGTCATCTCACGCGTGTTTTTCGTGGGGTGGCGTCCGGGCCTCTTTGTCATTTCGGTGGCAGCTGTCATCTTGTGGGTGGCGGGGGTCTGGGTGTCGTCCGTGCGTGTGTGTGGGGTGGTGGGGGTTGGTGGTGTGTGTGACAAGCTGTGAAGGGCACATGGTGGATGCCTTGGCATCAAGAGCCGATGAAGGACGTAGGAGCCTGCGATAAGCCCTGGGGAGTTGGCAACCGAGCGTTGATCCGGGGGTGTCCGAATGGGGAAACCCAGCTGGAGTCATGTCCAGTTACCCGCGCCTGAATGAAATAGGGTGTGTGGAGGGAACGTGGGGAAGTGAAACATCTCAGTACCCACAGGAAGAGAAAACAACAGTGATTCCGTGAGTAGTGGCGAGCGAAAGCGGAGGAGGCTAAACCGTGCATACGTGATACCTGGCAGGGGTTGTGTGTGCGGGGTTGTGGGGCGTGTTTGTTACCGGGCTGCCGGCCGGTTGCGGAGTGATCAAGGTGTGGTGAAGTTGAAGTCCATTGGAAAGTGGCACCGTAGAGGGTGATAGTCCCGTAGGTGTAAGCCGCACTCTTCGTGAACGCGTATTCCCAAGTAACACGGAACTCGTGAAATTCCGTGTGAATCTGGCGGGACCACCCGTCAAGCCTAAATACTTCTTGATGACCGATAGCGGACAAGTACCGTGAGGGAAAGGTGAAAAGTACCCCTGGCGGGGAGTGAAATAGTACCTGAAACCGTGTGCCTACAATCCGTCAGAGCCTGGCGCCCCTTTTGGGGGTGGGTGGGTGATGGCGTGCCTTTTGAAGAATGAGCCTGCGAGTTTGTGTTGTGTTGCGAGGTTAACCCGTGTGGGGGAGCCGTAGCGAAAGCGAGTCCGAACAGGGCGGTTGAGTAGCACGATCAAGACCCGAAGCGGAGTGATCTATCCATGGGCAGGTTGAAGCGTCGGTAAGACGACGTGGAGGACCGAACCCACCTAGGTTGAAAACTGGGGGGATGACCTGTGGATAGGGGTGAAAGGCCAATCAAACTCCGTGATAGCTGGTTCTCCCCGAAATGCATTTAGGTGCAGCGTTGCGTGTTTCTTGCCGGAGGTAGAGCACTGGATAGCCGATGGGCCCGACCAGGTTACTGACGTTAGCCAAACTCCGAATGCCGGTAAGTCAGAGCGCAGCAGTGAGACTGCGGGGGATAAGCTCCGTAGTCGAGAGGGAAACAGCCCAGACCATCAGCTAAGGCCCCTAAGCGGTGACTAAGTGGAAAAGGATGTGGAGTCGCAGTGACAACCAGGAGGTTGGCTTGGAAGCAGCCACCCTTGAAAGAGTGCGTAATAGCTCACTGGTCAAGTGATTCCGCGCCGACAATGTAGCGGGGCTCAAGTCATCCGCCGAAGCTATGGCATTCACGCGTGTACCAAGCCGCCGGCATGTCCGGTTGGTTCAGGTGTGTGGATGGGTAGGGGAGCGTCGTGCCGCCAGTGAAGTCCCGGAGTGATCCAGGGGTGGAGGCGGCACGAGTGAGAATGCAGGCATGAGTAGCGAATCACGTGTGAGAAACACGTGCGCCGAATGATCAAGGGTTCCAGGGTCAAGCTAATCTGCCCTGGGTAAGTCGGGACCTAAGGCGAGGCCGACAGGCGTAGTCGATGGACAACGGGTTGATATTCCCGTACCGGCAACATGGCGACCCTGACGAGCCCGGTGATGCTAACCATCCGAAACCTCGTCGACCAATCCCTTCGGGGGGCGGCGGCGGGGCGGAGCGTGGGACCCGAACCGGTAGTAGTCAAGCGATGGGGTGACGCAGGAAGGTAGCCCAACCGTGGCGATGGTAGACCACGGGCAAGGACGTAGCAGGGGTGGTAGGCAAATCCGCCGCCCTCACTTCGATGTGGACTGTGAGATCTGACGCGGAGCCCGTAGGGGCGAAGTGGGTGATCCTATGCTGCCAAGAAAAACCTCTAGCGAGCCATGCGCCGCCCGTACCCCAAACCGACTCAGGTGATCAGGTAGAGAATACCAAGGCGATCGAGACAACCATGGTTAAGGAACTCGGCAAAATGCCCCCGTAACTTCGGGAGAAGGGGGACCCGAACCGTCAACACCCTTGCGGTGGGAAGCGGGGAGGGTCGCAGAGACCAGGCCCAAGCGACTGTTTACTAAAAACACAGGTCCGTGCGAAGTCGCAAGACGATGTATACGGACTGACTCCTGCCCGGTGCTGGAAGGTTAAGGGGACGAGTCAACCCAACTTGTTGGGTGAAGCTTTGAACTTAAGCCCCAGTAAACGGCGGTGGTAACTATAACCATCCTAAGGTAGCGAAATTCCTTGTCGGGTAAGTTCCGACCTGCACGAATGGAGTAACGACTTGGGCGCTGTCTCAACCATGGACTCGGCGAAATTGCAGTACGAGTAAAGATGCTCGTTACGCGCGGCAGGACGGAAAGACCCCGGGACCTTTACTATAGTTTGGTATTGGTGTTTGGTACGGCTTGTGTAGGATAGGTGGGAGACCGTGAAGCCCCCACGCCAGTGGGAGTGGAGTCAACGTTGAAATACCACTCTGGTCGTATTAGATGTCTAACCTAGGTCCATGATCTGGACCAGGGACAGTGCCTGATGGGTAGTTTAACTGGGGCGGTTGCCTCCTAAAATGTAACGGAGGCGCTCAAAGGTTCCCTCAGCCTGGTTGGCAATCAGGTTTCGAGTGTAAGTGCACAAGGGAGCTTGACTGTGAGACAGACATGTCGAGCAGGGACGAAAGTCGGAACTAGTGATCCGGCACCACCATGTGGATGGGGTGTCGCTCAACGGATAAAAGGTACCCCGGGGATAACAGGCTGATCTTCCCCAAGAGTCCATATCGACGGGATGGTTTGGCACCTCGATGTCGGCTCGTCGCATCCTGGGGCTGGAGCAGGTCCCAAGGGTTGGGCTGTTCGCCCATTAAAGCGGCACGCGAGCTGGGTTTAGAACGTCGTGAGACAGTTCGGTCCCTATCCGCCGCGCGCGCAGGAAACTTGAGAAAAGCTGTCCCTAGTACGAGAGGACCGGGATGGACGAACCTCTGGTGTGCCAGTTGTCCCGCCAGGGGCACCGCTGGTTAGCTACGTCCGGACGTGATAACCGCTGAACGCATCTAAGCGGGAAGCACATTTCAAGATAAGGTTTCCCACCCACTCGATGGGGTAAGGCCACCCGCAGACCACGGGATTGATAGGCCGGAGGTGTACAGCAGCAATGCCCAGCCGACCGGTACTAATAGGCCGAGGGCTTGTCACCCACACCCACCAACGACAGCTGCTACGCGTCCACTACCCAGAATCTGAACCAACAACCCACCCCCACCCCCCACCACACGGCGGGGAACAACGGGGAAGGGTTGACCTGTCACAACAGAACAAGGTTCACACCGTTACGGCGGCCATAGCGGCAGGGAAACACCCGGACCCATCCCGAACCCGGAAGTTAAGCCAGCCAGCGCCCATGGTACTGCACCCGACAGGATGTGGGAGAGTAGGACGCCGCCGAACATACTTGGCTGAAGGGGTCACCGCGAGGTGGCCCCTTCAGTGCATTTCGGGCCGGAATCCCTCCCCAGCGACGCTCCGGTTCCGCATCCTCCACAGCGGCGGCGCGTCCCGCGGGCCGTTGTCGGCGCCCGCGTCGAGGCTCGCGGCAGGAGGTGATGCGTATGAGCGCACACGAGAGTCAGGTCGACGAGGTGAACGCGGTGACCCTGGTCGGGAGGTTGTCGCAGCCGGCCGAGGAGCAGGTGCTCCCGAGTGGGGCGGAGCTCTGGAAGTTCCGGGTGATCGTGGGCCGGCCGGTGGCCGGCGCGTCACGGGTCACGGTGGACGCGTTGGACTGCGTCGTCTGGGCCCGGCGGCCGGCGCGGTCCGTGGCGTCGTGGCGGGCCGGAGACGTCGTCGAGGTGAAGGGCAGCCTGCGCAGACGCTTCTTCGCCCCCGCGGGCGGAGGTCGCGTGTCACGCTGCGAGGTGGAGGTGTCGTCGGCCCGGATCATTCGTCGAGCAGCCGGATGAAGGAGCCGAGACTGGGCTTGGGCTGGAACGACGTCGCCTTCTCCGGGAGCAGGCCCCCCGCGCGCACGACGTCGACGACCAGGTCGAGGTCGACGGCCGGGAGGAGGGCCGCGGTGACGCGTCGGGGACGCACCTGGTCCATCGCCTGGGCCAGGGAGTGCGCGTAGTCGACCTTGGTCGGCCGCCGCGCGAGCCGGGCCAGGAGGACCGAGTCGACCAGCTGCACCACGGCGTGGCCGATCGGCACCTCGAGTCGCACCGTCGCCCAGTCCGCACCGTCGGTGAGCACCAGGGTGTCGGTGGCCAGGGCGGCGACGGCGTCCGGCTCCTCGATCCGCTGGACGTGTGCGCCCGAGGCCGTCGCCGCCTCGCTGAGGTCCTGCAGGCTCACCCCGTGCAGCAGACGGTGGATGGCCCCGAGGAACAGCGGCGTCTCGTCCTGGTCGATCACCATCACCAGACCGGTACGGCGTGCCGGCGCCGGGTCCCGGGCATGCAGCGCCACGTAGGCGGCGTACCGATGATGTCCGTCGGCGACCAGCAGCCGCGCATCCGCGAGACCGGCATCGAGAGCCTGCAGCTGGTCCGGGTCACGGATCGCCCAGATCCGGTGCTGCTGACCCGCGTGGTCGACGAACTCCCGCTCCGGGTTTCCGGTGCGGATCTTGCGACTGACCTCGCGCACCGCCGCCGGGCCGCGATGCACCAGGAGGATCGGAGCCGGGTTCAGCCGCATCGTGCCCATCCGATCCGCGAGCTCGGTCACCTGCTGGGGGTGCACCCCCTCGTGGGGGAAGACCTGCCGCCGGGACACGGTCTCCGCGAGGTGCGACAGGTCGAGGCACCCCACCAGGCCGCGTACGGTCAGCCCCGACTCGGAGTACTCGTGCACATACACCGCGGGCTCGTCGTCCCGGACCGCGAGTCCACGCCGCTGCCAGGTCGCCAGCCGCTGCGGGACGCCACGGTAGGGTCGCGCGAAGGCACGTGCCGACGCCGGATCCCCGACCCGTCGCGGAGCCAGCGAGACCGCACGGAACGGCGCCAGTCGGAGCGGGCCGGCGACATACGGCGGTACCGTGGGAGGACCGGACTCCATCGGTGCATCGTAGGGGTACCGACCCAAGGAGCGAGACGGTGGCAGACCCCGGCGGCGGCAGCCTCGCGACGTCGTACGACCTGGTGATGTTCGACCTGGACGGTGTCGTGTACGTCGACGGACGCGCGGTGGCCGGGGCCGCCGAGAGCATCGCCGACACCAGGGGGGCCGGCACCCACGTCGCCTTCATCACCAACAACGCCTCCCGCACGCCGGAGCAGGTGGCCGGCCACCTCCGAGATCTGGGCGTCGGTGCCGCCGCCGACGACGTCGTGACCTCATCCCAGGCGGCCGCCCGGCTGCTCCGCTCCCGCCACCGGGCCGGTGCCGCGATCGCCGTGCTCGGCGCCGACGGGCTGCTCGAGGCACTCCGCGACGAGGGTCTGGAGCCGGTCGACGTCGACGTCGAGCGCGCGGTCGCGATCGTCTCGGGCTATGCGCCCGAGGTGCGCTGGAAGACGATCATGCAGGCGGCCGTGCGGATCCGGAACGGCCTGCCCTGGGTGGCGACCAACACCGATCCGACCCTCCCCACCGGCGACGGGCCCGCGCCGGGGCACGGCGTCCTGGTCCGGATGATCAGCGAGTTCGCCGGGGTCACGCCCGAGGTGGCCGGCAAGCCGGAGAAGCCCCTCTTCGACGAGACCCTGCGGCGGGTCGGCGGAGACCATCCGCTGATGGTCGGGGACAGCCTCCACACCGACATCGCGGGAGCGCACAACGCCGGCACCGACTCCCTGCTGGTCATGACCGGCGTCACCGGTCTGGACGACCTCGTGGCGGCGAGCACGGACCAACGGCCGACCTGGATCGCGCACGACCTGTCGGCGCTCGCCCGGACCGGGTGTCGGGCGTCGGGGCGCGACGGGCGCTGGGAGGCCGACGGCTGGTCGGCCACGGTCGCCGACGGAGCGGTCGTCGTGGACGGGTCGGGGGGCCCCGACGGGTGGTGGACGGTCGTGGCCGCGGCCGGCTGGAGCCACCTCGACGACACGGGCGACCCGCCCGATGTGGAGAGCCTGACCGCGCCCGATCGGGACCGCCGCGCGGGGTAGCCTTCCGCCATGACCGAGCAGGTGCCACCGCCCGGAGCCGACGAGCCCGACCCCGACGTCGAGCCGACCCGCACCGGCGTCCCGGCGGTCGACGACGTCCTGGCCGACATCGAGCGGCTGCACCACCAGCCGCTGGACGAGCACCTGGCCGCGTTCGAGCGCGCGCAGGAGTCGCTGAGGTCCGCCCTCGACTCCGAGCCGCACGGCCGACAGCCGGCCGGACGAGCCGGGCGAGCCGGACTAGTCCGTGTCGCCGCGTCGCCTCAGGCTCGACGCCGAGCTCGTACGCCGTGGCCTGGCGCGCTCCCGCGACCACGCCGCCGAGCTGATCGCGGCCGGACGGGTCACCGTGGCCGGATCGGCCGCCACCAAGCCGGCGACCGCCGTCACCACGGACGCGGCCCTGGTCGTCGCGGCCGACCCGGTCCTGGAGGGCGGTGAGGAGTACGTGTCCCGGGGCGGCCACAAGCTGGCCGGGGCCCTGGCCGCGTTCGAGCCCCGCGGACTGGTCGTGGCGGGCCGCCGCTGCCTCGATGCGGGGGCGTCCACGGGTGGGTTCACCGACGTGCTGCTGCGCCACGGCGCCCGCGAGGTGCTGGCCGTCGACGTGGGCTACGGACAGCTGGCGTGGCGTCTGCAGCAGGACGAACGGGTCACGGTGCGGGACCGCACCAACGTCCGCGACCTCGCACCCGGCACGGTCGGGGACCCGGTGGACCTGGTCGTCGGGGACCTCTCGTTCATCTCGCTCACCTTGGTCCTGGAGGCCTTGACCGGCGTGACCTCGGCCGACGGTGACCTGGTCCTCATGGTCAAGCCCCAGTTCGAGGTGGGACGCGAGCGGGTCGGCAAGGGCGGCGTCGTGCGCGACGTGGGCCTGCGCGCCGAGGCCGTGGCCCTGGTCGCCGACGCGGGGGCAGCGCGCGGGTGGGGCGCGCGGGCCGTCACCGTGAGCCCGCTGCCCGGGCCCTCCGGCAACGTGGAGTTCTTCCTGTGGCTGAGGCGGGGACCTGCCGCGGTCGACCGTGCCCTCATCGACGCGGTGGTGTCGGCCGGTCCGGCGGGGGCGCCGGGTGAGAAGGTGGGGGAGTGAGCACCCCACGGCGTTCTCCGTCTCCTCCGCTCGGGACCCTCCCGGGTCCGTCGGACGCCTCCGGCGAGACGCGACGCGGCGGGAATCCCGGATGACCGAGGAGCGCCGCGTGCTGCTGCTCGCGCACCCGGGCCGCGCGGAGGCACGCGACGTGGCGCGCAAGCTCGTCGACGCCCTGACCGGCCACGGCATCCGCGTCCGGGTGATCCCGGAGGAGGCCGTCGCCCTGGGCATCCCCACCGGGCAGGGCGTCGAGCTGACGGACGGGGGCGACCCGTGCCTGGGCTGCGAGCTCGTGGTCGTGATCGGTGGGGACGGCACGATCCTGCGCGCCGCCGAGCTCGCCCACGACAGCGGCACCCCGCTGCTGGGGGTCAACCTCGGGCACGTCGGCTTCCTCGCCGAGGCGGAGTACGACGACGTCGGCTCCACCATCGAGGCGATCGTGGAGCGGCGCTACACCGCCGAGGACCGGCTCACGATCGACGTCCAGGTGTTCCGCGACGGCGAGCTGGTGACCAGCACCTTCGCCCTCAACGAGGCCAGTGTGGAGAAGGCCGCCCGCGAACGCATGCTCGAGGTGGTCGTCGAGGTCGACGGCCGTCCGCTGTCCCGTTGGGGGTGTGACGGCGTGGTGTGCGCCACGCCGACGGGCTCGACGGCCTACAACTTCAGTGCCGGCGGTCCGGTCGTCTGGCCCGGCGTGGAGGCGCTGCTGATGGTGCCGATCAGCGCCCACGCGTTGTTCGCCCGGCCGCTCGTGGTGGCGCCCACCTCGGTGCTGGCGGTGGAGGTGATCGCTCCCACCCAGGCGTCCGGCGTGCTCTGGTGCGACGGTCGTCGGTTCGTCGACCTCCCACCGGGTGCCCGGATCGAGGTACGCCGCGGCGCCCGCCCCGTGCGCCTGGTGCGGCTGCACGAGGCACCCTTCACCGATCGGCTGGTCGCCAAGTTCGGGCTGTCGGTCGAGGGGTGGCGCGGAGCCGGCGAGCGCCGCCGTCGAGGAGACGGCGATGCTTGAGGAGCTCCGCATCACCGGGTTGGGGGTGATCGAGGCCGCGACCCTCGAGCTCGGCCCCGGGCTGACCGTCATCACCGGGGAGACCGGGGCCGGCAAGACGATGGTGGTGACCGCGCTGGGCCTCCTGCTGGGCGGGCGCGCCGACAGCGGCGCGGTGCGCTCGGGAAGCCGTACCGCACGCGTCGAGGGCTCGCTCCGGGTGACCGACCTGCCGCACGTGGCGGACGCCGTCGACAGGGCCGGGGGCGAGGTCGAGGGCGAGCACGTGCTGCTGGCGCGCAACGTCTCGGCGGAGGGCCGCTCGCGAGCGTTCGTCGGGGGTGCCTCCGTGCCGGTGTCCCAGCTCGCCGAGGTGGCCGAGCCCCTCGTCGCGATCCACGGTCAGGCCGACCAGCACCGTCTGCTGCAGCCGCGAGCCCAGCGTGACGCCTTGGACGCCTTCGGGGGCGACGAGATCGCCCCGCTGCTGGCCGACTACCGCACCCTCCACGCGGAGCTCCTCACCACCGAACGTGACCTCGCGGACGTCGTGGCGACCGCGAGGGAGCGGGTCCGCGAGGCGGACCTGCTGCGGTTCGGGCTCGGGGAGATCGAGGCCGTCTCGCCGCAGCCCGGAGAGGACCTCGACCTCGCGGACGAGGAGCGGCGGCTCGGCCATGCCGACACCCTCCGCACGGCCGCCGAGTCCGCCCGCGCCGCCCTGTCGTCCGACGACGGCGGTCCCGACGCACTGGCCGCCGTCGCGGCCGCCCGCAGCATGCTCGACGGCGTACGCGATCACGACGCCGACGCCGGCGAGCTGGCCGACCGGGTCACCGAGCTCACCTACCTGCTCTCGGACCTCGCTGCCGACGTCGCCTCCTACGCCACCGGGCTCGAGACCGACCCGGCGCGGCTCGCCGCGGTCTCGGAGCGTCGCGCGGCCCTGACCGGGCTCACCCGCAAGTACGGCGAGACCGCGGCCGAGGTGCTGGCCTGGGCGGAGACGGCGGCGGCGAGGCTCGCCGAGCTCGACGACACCGACGACCGCATCGCGAGGCTCCGCGAGCGTCGTGACGACCTCCGGGTGCGGCTCGGCCCTGCCGCTGCGGCGCTCTCGGCCACGCGCGCCGAGGTGGCCGCTCGCCTGTCGACCGAGCTCACCGGCGAGCTCGACCTGCTGGCGATGCGGCACGCGGTGCTCGAGGTCGTGGTGCGGCAGACCGTGCTCGAAGACGGGCTCCCGGTCGGCGACCGTCGACTCCGGTTCGGGTCCTCGGGCGTCGACGAGGTCGAGTTCCTCCTCGCTGCCAACACCGGCAGCGACCCGCGGCCGCTGCACAAGGGCGCGTCGGGCGGTGAGCTCTCCCGGGTCATGCTGGCGCTGGAGGTCGCCCTCGCCGGCACCAGCCCGGTGCCGACCTTCGTGTTCGACGAGGTCGACAGCGGCGTCGGCGGCAGGGCCGCCGTCGAGGTGGGTCGTCGCCTGGCACGCCTCGCGGCGTCCGCGCAGGTCCTGGTGGTGACCCACCTGCCCCAGGTCGCGGCGTACGCCGACCGGCACGTCGTCGTGGAGAAGTCCCAGGACGGCTCGGTCACCACGTCCGGTCTCACCGTCCTCGACCCCGCGGGACGCGAGCGCGAGCTGTCCCGCATGTTCGCGGGCATGGACGAGTCCGAGACCGCGCTCGCCCACGCCCGCGAGCTGCTCGCGTCGGCCGGTCGCGCGACCACCTGAGGCGGCGCGGGCCGGCCGCGGGGCCCGACGCGCCGGGGTTCCGGCCTGCCCGGAGAAGGGGCCGCCGGCTGACAGGATGAGGCGGTGGCAAAGCTCAGGACGCGCCCCCGGACGGACGCCTCGGGCGTCGCCGGCACGGCCCGCACCGACCGCCGTACCCCCGCCCTCCTGACCCGGCTGTCCCGGGGTGATGTCGCGGTGCTCGACCAGGTCGACCTCGACGGGCCCACGGCCGAAGCCCTGGTCGACGCCGGGGTGGTCGCGGTGCTCAACCGCTCCGCGATGATCTCCGGGAGGTTCCCCAACCGCGGACCCCAGCTCCTGGTCGACGCCGGGATCCGGATGGTCGACCAGCTCAGCGGGGTCGGCGGACAGGACCCGCTGGCGGTGATCGGCGACGGACGACGCGTCCGGGTCGTCGGTGGCTCGGTCGTGGTCGGGGACGAGGTGGTCGCCGAAGGACGCGAGCTCGGCGCCGACGACGTGGCCGAGCAGCTCGCCGACGCCCAGGCCGGCCTGATCACCCAACTGCACACGCTGACCCACAACAGCGCCGAGTTCCTGCGGCGGGAGGAGTCCCTGCTCCTCCACGGCGAGGGCGTGCCCCGCCTCCGGACCAGGATCGGCCGCCGCCCCGTCGTCGTCATCGGTCACGGGCCGGACGACGCCGCTGAGCTGAGGCGGCTGCGCCGCTACCTGCGTGAGGTGCGGCCGGTCATCGTCGCGACCGGCGAGGGGCTCGAGGTGGCCCGGGCCGCCGGCCTGACCCCCGACGTGGTCGTGCTCGACTCCCGGATCGACGAGCTCCCAGCCGCACGCTCCCTCCGCGCCGCCCGTGACGTCGTGGTCACCGAGCCTCCCGGCGCGCTGCGCGGTGGCACGGCGACCGAGCGGTTCGAGCGCATCGGCGTGCGCACCGTGTCCATGCGCACCACCGCCGCGCCCGCCGACGCGGCCCTGCTCCTCGCCGATGCCGGAGGCGCGACGCCGATCGTCGCGGTGGGCGTCCGCGGCACCATCGAGGAGTACCTCGACAGCAACCGCGACGGACTCGGCAGCGGCTACATGACCCGCCTCAAGGTGGGTCCGCGACTCGTCGACGCGTCCGCGGTGCCGATGCTCTACTCCGGCCAGCTACGGGCCCGGCACGTCTATCTCGTGCTGCTCGTCGGGCTGCTGGCCGTCGCCGCCGCGATCGCGGCGACGCAGGTCGGGCACCAGTGGGCGCTGGACCTGCGTGACCAGCTCGACCGGGTGCTCACCGACCTCCGCGGGCGGCTCTCGTGATCCGCTCGCGCGCGTACGCCGTACCGCTGGTGGCGGTGCTCCTGGCCCTGGCGACCGGTGTCGCGCTGGGCGCCGGGCCGCTCACGGACACCCGGTCGAGCGCCGCGCCCGGTCCGACGGTCGTGTCGCAGCCGCCGCAGACGCGCTACCCCGACCTCTTCGCCGCCACGGTGGCCGCTCGCCTCTACGCCAACGGCCTGTCGCGCAGGCCGGTCGCGCTGGTGACGATGCCGGGCGCCGACCCGGCCACCGTGTCCGCGCTGACGTCGCAGATCAAGGGGGCGGGCGGGCAGCTCGCCGCCCGCTACACCGTCGACCCCCAGATGGTCGACCCCGAGCAGAAGAACCTCGTCGACACGCTGGGCGCCCAGCTCCGCACCCAGCTGCACGGACAGGTCGCCAAGACCACCAGCACCTACCCCCGGACGGGTCAGCTGCTCGCCGTGGCCGTGGCCAACCGGGGGACGTCCGTCGGCCAGCCGAACGGCGACGTCACCGCGGTGCGGCAGAGCTTCGTGGCGGCCCGGCTCCTCGTCGTACCCCCGGGCGCGCCGCCGACCGCCCCGCTGGTCCTGGTCGTCCTGGGGACGCCGCTCAACCAGGCGATCGCCGACGGCCTGCTCTCCGGACTGTCCGCGAGCGCGCGCGGGGTGGTCGCGGTCGGCCCGACCGGCGATGCCAACCTCGCGGGTCTGCACGCCGACGGGGTCACCCGGGCGGTGACCACGGTCGACGGCACCGAGACCAGCGCCGGCCGGGTGGCCGCCGTGCTGGCCCTGATCCGCGCCTGGCACACCCGCGGCGGTGCCTTCGGTGCGTCGGGATCCGACGGCGCGGTCCCACTCGGGTAGGATGGAACCCCGTGAAGCAGGCGCCTGTCACCAAGCATGTGTTCGTCACCGGAGGCGTCGCCTCCTCTCTGGGGAAAGGGCTCACGGCCTCCAGCCTCGGACGGCTGCTGAGCTCCCGCGGTCTCCGGGTCACCATGCAGAAGCTGGACCCCTACCTCAACGTCGATCCCGGGACGATGAACCCCTTCCAGCACGGCGAGGTGTTCGTCACCGATGACGGTGCCGAGACCGACCTCGACATCGGTCACTACGAGCGGTTCCTCGACACCGACCTCGGCCAGCGGGCCAACGTCACCACCGGGCAGGTCTACTCCAGCGTGATCGCCAAGGAGCGCCGCGGCGACTATCTCGGCGACACCGTCCAGGTGATCCCCCACATCACCAACGAGATCAAGGAACGCATCCTCGCCATGGGCGGGCACGGCGGCACCCCGGACGTCGACGTCGTCATCACCGAGATCGGCGGCACCGTGGGCGACATCGAGTCCCTGCCGTTCCTCGAGTCGGCACGCCAGGTGCGCCAGGACATCGGGCGTGACAACTGCTTCTTCCTGCACGTCTCCCTGGTGCCCTACATCGGGCCCTCCGGGGAGCTCAAGACCAAGCCCACCCAGCACTCGGTGGCGGCCCTGCGCTCGATCGGCATCCAGCCCGACGCGATCGTGTGCCGGGCCGACCGCGAGATCCCCGAGGGCATCAAGAAGAAGATCTCGCAGATGTGCGACGTCGACCAGGAGGCCGTGGTCACCGCGGCGGACGCCCCCTCGATCTACGACATCCCGAAGGTCCTCCACCGGGAGGGGCTCGACGCCTACCTCGTACGCCGGCTCGACCTGCCGTTCCGTGACGTCGACTGGACGATGTGGGACGACCTGCTCCGCAAGGTGCACCACCCCAAGGAGGAGGTGACGATCGCGCTGGTCGGCAAGTACGTCGACCTGCACGACGCCTACCTCTCGGTGGCCGAGGCGCTCAAGGCCGGCGGGTTCGCCCACGAGGCCGCCGTCCACCTCCGCTGGGTCCCGTCCGACGAGTGCGCCGACCCGGCGGGCGCCGCCCGTGAGCTGCACGACGTGGACGCCGTGTGCGTCCCGGGTGGGTTCGGCGTCCGCGGGCTCGACGGCAAGCTCGGCGCGCTCACCTACGCCCGCACCCACGGCATCCCCACCCTCGGTCTGTGCCTGGGCCTCCAGTGCATGGTCATCGAGTTCGCCCGCAACGTCGCGGGTCTCGAGAAGGCGGCCTCCACCGAGTTCGACGCGGACTGCCCCGAGCCGGTGATCGCCACCATGGAGGAGCAGAAGTCCTACGTCGACGGGGCGGGCGACCTGGGCGGCACCATGCGTCTGGGGCTCTACCCGGCCGAGCTGGCGGCCGGCACGCTCGTGCGTCAGGCGTACGGCGAGGGCCGGATCCAGGAGCGCCACCGTCACCGCTACGAGGTGAACAACCACTACCGCGAGCAGCTCGCCGCGGCCGGCCTGGTGTTCTCCGGGACCAACCCCGACCTCGACCTGGTGGAGTTCGTCGAGCTCCCGCGCGACGTGCACCCCTACTACGTCTCCACCCAGGCCCACCCGGAGCTGCGGTCGCGTCCGACACGGCCGCATCCCCTGTTCGCGGGTCTGGTCGGCGCCGCGATCGAGCGGCAGAAGGCGGAGCGGTTCCCGATCGACGAGTCGGGCCTCCGGCGCGAGCCGGACGACGACTGATCCGTCCCGCGGCGCGGCCCTGGCGCTCCGACGGGCGTCCGAGGAGGATCGGGCACGTGCCCGACCGCCCGGAGCTCCGCGCCATGATCACCGGGTTCCGGCTGTCCGCGGCTCTCAACGTCGCGGCCGACCTCGGCATCTCCGACCTGCTCGCCGACGGCCCGCGCACAGTCGCCGATCTCGCCGCGGAGGTCTCCGCCGACGCGGACACCCTGCACCGGCTGCTGCACGCGCTCGCGACCGTGGGCGTGTACGACGAGCTGGCCGACGGGCGCTACGCGGGCACCGAGCTCGGCGACGGACTCCGCTCGGACGTGTCCGGCTCGCTGCGTCCCCTGGCCCGGACCCTCAACTGCCACGCCCTCTGGTCGGCGTACGCGCATCTGGGCCACAGCGTGCGTACCGGCGAGAACGCCTTCGAGGCCCTGCACGGGCACGACGTCTGGACCCACCGCCGAGGGCACCCCGCGGAGAACGAGAACTTCAACCAGAACATGACCGCCCTGACCTCGCTGGTGGCGGAGGCGGTCGCCGAGGCCTACGACTTCTCCGCGCTCGGCAGCATCGTCGACGTCGGCGGCGGGCAGGGGCTCCTCCTCGAGACCGTGCTGGCCAGGTATCCGCGGCTGACCGGCACCGTGTTCGACCAGGAGCACGTCGTCGCCCGATCGCCCGGCTCGGAGGAGCTCCGCCCGCGCTGGGCGTCGGTCGGGGGGAGCTTCTTCGACGAGGTCCCGGAGGCGGACGCCTACCTCCTGAAGTCGGTGCTGCACGACTGGCCCGACGAGCGATGCGTCGACATCCTGGCCACCTGCCGACGCAGCCTCCGTCCCGACGGTGTGGTCCTGGTCGTCGAGGCGATCCTCGACCGTCCCGGGTTCGAGGCGGAGACGGCCTTCTCCGACCTGAACATGCTCGTGCTGCCGGGCGGTCGCGAACGCACCGAGCGGGAGTACGCCGTGCTGTTCGAGGCGGCCGGGCTCCAGCCGACCCGGGAGGTGCACACCCGCAGCCGGATGTCGGTGCTCGAGGCCGTCGCCGGTCCGCCCGGCTGACCGTCGTCGGTCAGGCCTCGCGGGCCCGCGTCGTCCGCTCGAGGGTGTCGGTGCCGATCAGCAGCGCGGCCCGGACCGTGGGGTCGCAGTCCGGCTCGGCCGCCATCGCACGGGCTCGGGACATGAAGTCGTCGTCTCCCACCTGCGGGAACATGCCGAACATCAGGCCGAACACCATCAGCATGCCGCCGCCCGCCAGCTGGGGGACCTCGTCGAGGAAGCGCCGCGGGTAGGCGCTCAGCACGTCCTCCTGCTCGGGCTGCCAGAACGCACGGACGATGGCGCCGAGCATCGGGCCGCCGGGCACCTGCTTCTTCTCGAACAGCTCGACCCAGGCCTCGTCCTTCGCGGCCGGGTCGGGTCGCGCGGTCCGGACGGCGAGGGCCCTCATGCCCGCGTCGGGGTCGGGGTCGCGTTCGAGGAGCGCCTCGACCGCGGCCTCGTCGTACTGCCCGAGAGCGGCACGCCGGATGGACACCCGCCAGGCGAGGTCGACATCCGACCGCGCGGCCTCGTCGAGCCGTCCGAGGTGCTCCTCCGAGGAGGCCGCGGCGGCGAGCGTGCGGAGGGCGGGGGTCGCGAGGTCCGGGTCGTCGGCGAGCGTCGCCGCGACGTCCGCCAGCTGCCCGAGCTGGGTGCCGATCGCGGCCGGCGGCGTCCAGCGCTGGGCGATCTCCAGGGCCACGTTCAGGAACGGCTCGACCACGGCGGGGCTGTGCTCGCGCCGGAGCACCTCGAGCACGCACCGGAACAGCTCGGGGGCGCCGAGGTCTCCGGCGTACATCATCTGGAACCCGGTGACCACGGCGAGCGCGCGGTCCACCGCCTCCGGCAGGTCCGCGGCACGCTCCAGCAGGACCTGGACCGAGTCCGCGTCGGGCCGCACGGCCGCGAAGGTCAGGTCGCTCGCGTTGAGCAGGTGGAGGTCCGCACCGGGCAGGTCCACTGCCGTGGTGGTGCCCTCGGTCTCGACCTCGGTGACGGCGACCAGGGTGACTCCGGGGTCGGAGACGTCGTGGTCGGCGACCTGGTGGGACGCGACCCTGATCCGGTGCGGTCGGGGAGGCTGGTCGTCGGGCGAGGTCACGGTGATCCGGCCGTCGGACAGGTGCAGGGTGTCGGTGCCCGCGCGGTCCAGCCAGGCCACGGTCCACTCCGAGAGGTCGCGCCCGGCCGCCTCACCCACGGCGGACATCAGGTCGTCGAGCACCGTGTTGCCCCAGGCGTGCTCGCGGAAGTAGGACCGCAGCCCGTCGACGAACGCGTCCTCGCCGACGTAGGCCATCAGCTGCTTGAGCACGCTCGCGCCCTTGGTATAGGTGATGGCGTCGAAGTTGGCCATCGCCTGGGCGACGTCGGGCACCTCACCGCGGATCGGGTGGGTGGCGGGGGACATGTCCTGGCGGTAGCCGGCCATCTTCCCGGCGGCCAGGAAGGTGGCCCACTCGTCGGTGAAGTCGGTGCAGTTGACCGCCGCCCAGTTGGAGGCCCAGGAGGCGAAGGCCTCGTTGAGCCAGAGGTCGTCCCACCACTGCATGGTGACCAGGTCGCCGAACCACATGTGCGCCATCTCGTGCAGGAGGATCTGGGCCCGTACGGCGCGCTGCATGTACGTGGGCGTGCTCCGGTAGAGGACGCTGTCGGTCCAGGTCACCGAGCCCCAGTTCTCCATGGCGCCGCCCATGTTGGGCACGAAGACCTGGTCGTAGCGCTCCTGGGGGAACGGCTGGCCGAACCGCTCGCCGAAGAACGCGAGGCCCCGTTCGGTGAGGTCGAAGAGCTCCTCGGCGTCGCGCTCGAGGAACTGCTTGAGCGACTGGCGGCTGTACAGCCCGAGGTCGTGACCGCCCCGCGAGGAGCGGAGCTCGTGGAAGGGGCCGCCGTTGACCACCGTCACGTACGTCGACAGCCGCGGCGTGTCGCCGAACGTCCAGCGCCGGCCGCCGTCGTCGAGGTCCTCGACCCGGTCGGGCGCGGAGTTGCTGGTGACCGTCCAGCTCTCGTGGGCGTCCACCACGAAACCGTGCGGCGCCTTGAGGTCGGGCTGGTCGAAGCAGGCGAACGCGAAGCGAGCCATGTCGGGCTCGAAGGTCGACCAGACGTAGACGAGCTTGTCGTTGGGGTCGACGGTCTTCAGGATCGCGTTGCCGCTGTGGGTGTCGGGCTGGGAGGAGCTGACGACGAGCACGTTGTCGGCATGCAGGTCGGGCAGCGGGATGCGCCCGCGCTCCGCCGTCGCCGGGTCGAGCTGCTCACCGTTGAGGGTCACCGAGGTGACCCGTCCGACACAGTCGACGAACGTGCTCGCCCCCGGCTGCGTGCAGGTGAACGAGATCGTCGAGGTGGCCGACCACAGGTCGCCCTCGTAGAGATCGCGCAGGTCGATCGCCACGTCGTACCTCTCGACCGAGATCAGCTCGGACCGGTGGGCCGCTTCTTCCCGAGTCAGGCTCGCCACATCGCTCATCGGGCCACCGTATCGCCCCACCGCGAGGGGCCGCGTCAGCACCGCGTCGGACCGCCGCACGGTCGGGCCGCTGTAGCGTCGGGCCGTGCCCACCGAACTCGTCGACACCCCCGAGTCCTGGCCGGTCTCCGCCACCCGCGACCTCTATCGGGCGGACTGGGTGATGGCGCTGCGCGAGGACGAGATCACCGCACCCGGCTCACCCGAGCGGTTCACCCGTTGGGTGTTCGAGCACCCCGGCGCCGTCATCGTGCTCGCCGTCGACGACCAGCGGCGCGCGCTGTGCCTTCGCCAGTACCGCCACCCGGTGGAGCGTCGCCTCGTCGAGCTGCCGGCGGGCCTGCTCGACGTCGAGGGCGAGGACCCGCGCGAGACCGCGAGCCGGGAGCTGCGGGAGGAGGCCCGCCTCGAGGCCGACGACTGGACCCTGCTCGCGAGCACGTGGTCGAGCCCGGGTATCACCAACGAGGTCATGCACCTGTACCTCGCCCGCGGGCTGCACCCGACGGACGACGACAGCTTCGTCGCTGCGCACGAGGAGGCGGACATGACCAGGGAGTGGGTGCCGTTCTCGGACCTCGTGGACGCCGTGCTGGCCGGCAGGCTCGGCGACGGTCCCCTGGTGCAGACGGTGCTGCTCACCCACGCGCGCGGTCTCCTCGCATGAGCGGCATCGGGGACCTGCTCGCGGCCCATCCCGTGATCGACGGGCACAACGACCTGCTGTGGGCGTTGCGTGACCTCGTGGGATACGACTTCGACCGGTACGACCTCACCCAGCCGCAGAACCGGACGCACACCGATCTGCCGCGGCTGCGGGCCGGGGGAGTGGGTGCGCAGTTCTGGTCGGTGTACGTCCCGACCCAGGAGGGCGAACGCGCCGTCACGACGACGCTCGAGCAGATCGACGCGGCGTACGCCATGGTCGCGCGGTACGCCGACGACCTCGCGCTGGCGACGACCGCGGACGAGATCGAGGCGGCCTGGGCCGCGGGCCGGATCGCCTGCCTGATGGGAGCCGAGGGCGGCCACCAGATCGCCGGGTCGCTCGCGGTGTTGCGGATGTACCACCGGCTGGGTGTCCGCTACCTGACGCTCACCCACAACGACAACGTGCCGTGGGCGGACTCCGCGACCGACGAGCCCGTGCTGCACGGGCTCAGCGAGTTCGGGCGCGACGTCGTCCGCGAGATGAACCGTCTCGGCATGCTGGTCGACCTCTCCCATGTGAGTGCCGACGTGATGCGGGACGCGCTGGACACGACGCGGGCGCCGGTGATCTTCTCCCACTCCTCGGCGTACGCCGTGTGCGACCACCCGCGCAACGTGCCCGACGAGGTGCTCGCCCGCCTGGCCGTCAACGGGGGGACCTGCCTGGTCACCTTCGTCCCCCGGTTCGTGACCCAGGCGGTCCGGGACTGGGCCAGGTCCACGCACGAGCGGGCCCTCGCCGAGGGAGTCGACCCGCGAGACCTCGAGGCCTATCACGTGGTGGAGGAGCGGCACCGCGCGGAGCGGCCGAGCCCGCCGTCGACCATCGCCGACGTGGTGGCCCACCTCGAGCACGTGCGCGAGGTCGCCGGGGTCGACCATGTGGGCCTCGGCGGTGACTACGACGGCGTCCCCGCGCTCCCCGAGGGGCTCGAGGACGTCTCGTGCTACCCGCGCCTGCTCGCGGCACTGCGGGACCGCCACTGGTCCGACCAGGACCTCGCGAAGCTCACCTGCCGCAACGTCCTGCGCACGATGAGGGCCGTCGAGGACGTCGCCGGCGCCGGGTGACCGTCACCCGGACGGGTGGTACGAGTCACATGCGGATATGGTCGGAGACGCCCCGCACGGAGGCGGGCCAGAACAAGGAGTGTGTCCGGTGAAGGTCGGCGTCCCGAAGGAAGTCAAGAACCACGAGTACCGCGTCGCGATCACGCCGATCGGCGTTCATGAGCTCACCGCGCACGGGCACGAGGTGTACGTCGAGAAGGGCGCCGGTGTCGGTTCCCAGATCGACGACGCGGAGTTCGTCGCGGCCGGGGCCAAGATCCTCGACACCGCCGACGACGTCTGGGGCACCGCCGACACCGTGCTGAAGGTGAAGGAGCCCATCGCCGAGGAGTACCACCGGATGCGCGAGGGTCTGACCCTCTTCACCTACCTGCACCTGGCCGCCGACCAGCCCCTCACCGAGGAGCTCATCGCGCGCAAGGTCACCGCGATCGCCTACGAGACGGTGCAGCTGCCGTCGGGCGGCCTGCCGCTGCTCTACCCGATGTCCGAGGTCGCCGGTTGCCTGGCACCCCAGGTCGGCGCCTACTCCATGCTCAAGGCGCAGGGCGGCCGTGGCGTGCTGATGGGCGGGGTCGGCGGGGTCGCCAACGCCAAGGTGGTCATCATCGGGGCCGGCGTCTCCGGACAGAACGCGGCCAACATCGCGCTGGGCATGGGTGCCGACGTCACCCTGCTCGACACCGACCTCGACAAGCTGCGGATGTCGTTCTGGCGCTACAACAACCGGGTGCACGGCCTGGCCTCGTCGCAGCTGGCGATCCAGCAGCAGGTCCGAGAGGCGGACATGGTGATCGGCGCGGTGCTGATCCCGGGAGCGAAGGCACCCAAGCTGGTGTCCAACGAGCTGGTCTCGGAGATGAAGTCGGGCTCGGTGCTGGTCGACATCGCCGTGGACCAGGGCGGCTGCTTCGAGGACACGCATCCGACGACCCACGCGGACCCCACCTTCGAGGTCCACAACTCGATCTTCTACTGCGTCGCCAACATGCCCGGCGCGGTGCCCAACACCTCGACGTACGCGCTGACGAACGCCACGCTCCCGTACGCCGTCGCGCTGGCGGACAAGGGATGGGCCGAGGCGTGCCGGGCCGACCACAGCCTGGCGCTGGGCCTCAACACCCATGCCGGACAGCTGACGAACGGGCCGGTGGGCGAGGCGGTCGGGATCGACGCGGTCGAGCCGGACGAGGTCCTGGCGGGGCTTGGCTGAGCCTCGCGCGGCGCTGCGCACCTACCTCGACCACCTGGCGGTCGAGCGAGGGCTCGCCGCGAACACGCTGTCGTCGTACCGACGCGACCTGCGACGCTACGTGGCCTTCCTCGACCAGGCCTCGATCGCCGACCTGGATGCGGTGACCGAGGCGACGGTCGCGGCGTTCCTGATGGGCCTGCGTGAGGGGGACGCCGAGCATCCGCCGTTGTCGGCGACCTCCGCCGGCCGGACGGTGGTCGCGGTGCGCGGGTTCCACAAGTTCTGCGTCGCCGACGGGATCGCCACGGTCGACCCCGCCGCGTCCGTCCGGCCCCCTGCTCCCGCGCGCCGTCTGCCGAAGGCGCTGCCGCTCGCCGATGTCGAAGCGATCCTGGACGCGGCCGGCGCCCCCGGGACGACGCTGGCACTGCGCGACCGGGCCCTGCTCGAGATCCTCTACGGCACCGGGGCCCGGATCTCCGAGGCCGTCGGACTCGACGTGGACGACCTCGACCGGGTGGACGGCACGGTCCTGCTGCACGGCAAGGGGGGCAAGGAGCGACTGGTCCCGGTGGGGACCTATGCGTTGGACGCGGTGGACGCCTATCTCGCCCGGGCACGTCCGCAGCTCGCGTCGACCGGCTCCGCGGAGCGGGCGGGAGCACTGTTCCTCAACGCGCGCGGCGGCCGCCTCTCGCGCCAGTCGGCCTGGGCGGTCCTGGTGAAGGCGGCCGATCGGGCCGGGGTCACCCGCGACGTCTCACCCCACACGTTGCGGCACTCGTTCGCCACGCACCTCCTCGAAGGGGGTGCCGACGTCCGGGTCGTGCAGGAGCTGCTCGGGCACGCCTCCGTGACCACGACCCAGATCTACACCCTGGTGACAGTGGACAACCTCCGCGAGGTGTTCGCCGCGGCCCATCCACGAGCGCGCCTGGACGCCGACTAGTCCGTTCGGGCCATGCCCCCTGTCCGTTCGGCCTACTTCTTTGCCAAACGGCCTTCGTGGAAGTCGCCGGATGCCTATCGTGGCAAACGCCGGGCGCCCGAGGCCCGACCATCCCTGATCTATGTCGCGGATGCGGGTGCTACTCGAGTCTCAGTGGAGTTCCGTTGCCGAAGAATCGCCGTGACGCAGTCCCGGGTGCGTTCTCAGCCCTGCGCGTGTCCGAGTGGTCCGTTCGCCGCAAGGTCATCGCGGTGCTCGCCATCCCCGTCGTGCTCGCCGCCGTCTTCGGCGGTCTGCGCGTCCGGTCCGAGCTGACCTCCGCCAGCGACTACAACACCAACCTGCAGCGCACCAGCGTCCTCGGCCCGGCCGTCGACTACGTCGCCGCCACCGAGCGGCTGGCGCTGCCCACGACCCTGTCGGACCGTCTGGGGTTCCACCAGGCGGGTTCCGCCGACCAGCAGTACACGACGGCCGAGGCGAACCTGAAGAGGGCGGCGGCCTCGGCGAACCTGTCGGCCACCCAGAAGAGCAACGTGTCGTCGATGATCCAGATCGGTGACCAGCTGCGGAACGGGTCGGGCGTGGGCCTCACCGCGACCGCACCGGTGCAGCTGGGCGACATCACGCGCAACGCGACGCTGCTCATCAACTCGACGCTGAACACCAACGGCACCCCGGACCCGACGGTGCAGTCGCTGGTGCAGGCCGTCAACGCCCGCCTGTCGCTGGTCAAGCAGCAGCTGCTCATCCAGAGCACGAGCCAGGGCTCGTCGCTCCTCGACTCGGTCTGGCTGGCCGCCGAGATCGGCGTCGAGGGCTCGGCCCTCGGCAACATCAACGCCACCGGTGGCGCGGGCAAGCGCGTGTCGACGCTGACCGCGGCCAACGGCACGCGGCTCGGCGAGGCGACCAGCAGCAAGGTGAGCGACCTGGCCGCCCGACCCGGTCTCTTCGCGAAGTACGACTTCGTGAACACGCACCTGCTCGGCGACATCCACCACCTGCTCGCCCAGCGGGCGGCCGCGTCCAAGTCGCGCGCCCTGACCGACACCGGCGTCATCCTCGCGGCCCTGCTCGCCTCCTTGGTGCTCGCGCTGCTCGTGGCCCGCGCGCTGATCAACCCGCTGCGCAAGGTGCGGGCAGGCGCCCTCGAGGTGGCGCACCAGAAGCTGCCGGAGACGGTCCGCAGGATCCGCCAGGGCCAGGAGCCCGACGAGCTGACGCTGATCGACGTGCACTCGCACGAGGAGCTCGGTCAGCTCGCCCGAGCGGTCGACGACATGCACCGCCAGGCCGTCAACCTGGCCACCGGCGAGGCCCAGCTTCGGTCGCAGGTGGGCGCGATGTTCGTGACCCTCTCGCGCCGCAACACCACCCTGGTCAACCAGCAGCTGGCGCTGATCGAGTCGTTGGAGCAGGACGAGGAGGACCCGCAGCGCCTCGAGCACCTGTTCAGCCTCGACCACCTGGCCACCCGGATGCGGAGGACCGCGGAGAGCCTGGTCATCCTCGGCGGCACCACGGGCCGCACCGCCAGCTTCGAGGAGCTGAGCGTCTCCGACGTGATCCACGCCGCGGTGTCCGAGGTCCAGGACTACCAGCGCGTCCGCATCGACGCGGCCCCGGACCGGATGATCGCCGGCCGGGTCGCGGCGGACGTCGTGCACCTGATGGCCGAGCTGATCGACAACGCGCTGGCCTACTCGCCTCCCGGGAGCCCGGTCACGATCCAGGCCGCCGAGGACGAGGGCCGGGTCGAGATCGAGATCATCGACACCGGGCTGGGCATGGCGGGCGACGCGCTGGCACAGGCCAACGAGCAGCTCAAGAACGGTGGCGAGGTCACCGTCGACACCGCTCGCCGGATGGGCCTGTTCGTGGTGAGCCGCCTGGCCGAGGAGCACGGGCTCAAGGTCAAGCTCCGTCGTAACGTCAACGGCGGCGGGATCATCGCCTCGATCGTCCTGCCCACGTCGGTGCTCGCGTCCGACGGCGTCGTGGAGCACGTATCGGTCCTCGACGCTCCCGAGCCCGTCGACCAGCCGGCCCCGGTCGTCGAGGTCGAGGCGGACGAGGAGTACGACCCCTACCTCGAGCGCATCGAAGAGGCGATCGCCGCGGTCACCGGCCTGCCCCGGCGTCGTCCGGGCGCCAACGGCCCGAGCCCGGAACCCGTCGCGACGCCGGCCGCCGCCGTCAGCATGTTCGGGGTCCCGGCGACGCCCGCGATCGACGGACTGCCCGAGCCGGTGGCCCTGCCGAGCCTGGTCGGCGAAGAGCCGTCCGCGACCTCGCCCTGGGACTCCGAGCCGATCGCCCTCCCCGCCGCGGAGCACGACGAGATCGACGAGGTCGACGAGCACGAGACGCTGGCCGAGGTCGTGACGCCGGACTTCGGAGCCGACCGCCACGAGGCGAGGCTCGACGAGTCGACCCTCGACGAGGAGCAGGTCGACCCGGAGCAGGTCGACGACGAGGAGGCCGCGGACGACGAGGTCGCCGACCACGACGACGCCGACGAGATCCTCGCCGAGCACGAGCACGAGGACGAGGACGAGGTCGACGTGGAGTCGACCGTGGACGACGGGGGCCACGAGCCCGTCGCCGAGGCCGAGCCGGTCAGGGAGCCGAGCTCGTCCGAGGACGACGACTGGGGCGACGACCCGCTGGGCGGCGACCGGCCGGTCGCGGTCCAGCCGGTGCCGGACGAGGGTCCGACGCAGGACCCGGAGCCGGCGGTGGCGTTCGCGCCCGTCGCAGCCCTGACGGAGGAGTCGCAGGAGCCGGCAGCCGGCGAGGCCTACGTGCCCGGCGACTCACCGGTCCGGCTCACCATCCGCCGGCCCCTGTCCGCGGCTCCGGCGGCGTCGGCACTGGACGGCGACCACGTGCCCGACGGTGACGGCCAGCTCCAGACGCCCATCTTCGGTCAGCTGCGCTCCAACTGGCTGAACGACGAGGAGGAGAGCTCGTGGGTCGACCCGGAGGTGGACCGCGGCTGGAACGCGGCGGACCGGGCCGAGAACGCCGACGCCGACGGCAGCACGACCCGTACGGGGCTGCCCATCCGCCGCCCCGGTGGTCGGCTCGTGCCCGGTGGCGTGAGCTCGGAACCGACGGTGGTCACGCGTGACCCCGAAGCCATCCGGAACCGTCTGGCCGCCCACGCGGCCGGGGTGACACGCGGCCGCGCGGCCGCTGCGGCACAACCCATCACGACCGACTACGCGCACGAGGAGACTGGCCCAGCATGACCGAGAGCCTCCAGGCAGAGATGACCACCGTCGAGACCGAGACCCGCGAGCTGGACTGGGTCGTCAACCGCTTCGTCGACAGTGTGGCGGGTGCCGCGCATGCCGTCCTCGTGTCCGCCGACGGCCTGCTGATGGCGGCCAGCGGCCGCCTGCCGGCCGAGCGCGCCGAGCAGGTGGCGGCGGTCTCGTCCGGACTCGCCAGCCTCGCCACGGGTGCGGCGCGCCTCTTCGAGGGCGGAGCCGTGCTGCAGACGATCGTCGAGATGCAGAACGGCTTCATGCTCCTGATGAGCGTGGGCGACGGTTCACATCTCGCGGTCCTGACCCAGGCCACCGCCGACATCGGACAGGTCGGCTACGAGATGGCCCTCCTCGTCGAGCGGGTCGGGCAGATGGTCCAGGCCCAGGCACGCGTCCACGGCTTCTAGGAAGTGTCATGTCGGCAGACAATCCCGAGGTCGAGCAGCCGCACGTCAGCCCACCGGCGGCGCGCATCGTCCGGCCCTATGCCCTGACCGCGGGACGCACCCGCTCCGCGGTCGACCTCCCCCTGGAGGCCACCCTGCGGCTCGACACGTCCGCGACACGACGCGCCTGGGGCGAGGACCTGCAGGGCAGGATCGTCGCCCTGTGCGACTCTCACTCGGTGGCGGAGGTGTCCGCCCTGGTCAAGTCGCCCATCGGCGTCGTCCGGGTGCTGCTGGGCGATCTGGTCCAGCAGGGCTACGTGCACGTGCAGGCCACCCTGACCGAGAACTCCACCGATGACGAACGACTCGACCTCCTCGAAAGGACCCTCCGTGGACTCCGTGCTCTCTAACGGCAGCCGTGCCGCCGCCTCGACGAAGATCGTCGTCGCCGGTGGCTTCGGCGTGGGCAAGACGACCCTCGTCGGGTCCGTCTCGGAGATCGCGCCCCTCCGCACCGAGGCACTGGTCACCAACGAGTCCGAGGGCGTCGACGACCTCGCCCAGACCCCGGGCAAGTCGACCACCACGGTGGCCATGGACTTCGGTCGCATCACGCTGGCCGAGGATCTCGTGCTCTACCTGTTCGGCACCCCCGGCCAGAAGCGGTTCTGGTTCATGTGGGACGACCTGGTGCGCGGCGCGATCGGCGCGATCGTGCTGGTCGACACCGCGCGGCTCGATGCCGCGTTCGCGCCGGTCGACTACTTCGAGTCCAAGGGCGTCCCCTTCATCGTGGCCGTCAACGACTTCGAGGGCCGGACCAAGTACCCGCTCCACGAGATCGCCGAGGCGCTCGCCCTGCCGGACGACGTACCGCTGATCAGTGTGGACGCGCGGGACCGCGAGTCGGCCAAGCGGGCCCTGGTGAGGATCACCGAGTTCTCCCTCACCCGGCTCGCGTCGGCGCAGCGCCAGGCCGTGGTCTGACCCGAGGCCGCCACCCGGCAGCGGGGTCGACTCAGGAGCCGGTACGGCGTACCTGGTAGCTCCCGTCCGCGAACTCCTTGCGCAGCACCTTCTTGTCGAACTTGCCGACGGAGGTGCGCGGCACCTGGTCGAGGAAGGCCCAGGCGTCCGGTAGCTGCCACTTCGCGAAGGACTCGGCGAGGTGGTCGCGGAGCTGGTCCGGGGTCGTGGTCGCACCCTCCCGGAGTACGACGGTGGCGAGTGGCCGCTCCTGCCACTTCTCGTCGGGGATGCCGACGACCGCCGCCTCGACGACGTCCGGATGGCTCATCAGCGCGTTCTCCAGGTCGACCGACGAGATCCACTCGCCGCCCGACTTGATCACGTCCTTGGCGCGGTCGGACAGCGTGATGTAGCCGAGCCGGTCCAGGGTGCCGACGTCACCCGTGCGGAGCCAGCCGTCGTGGAACTTCTGCTCCGCCTCGGGGTCGTCCGGGCGGTAGTAGCTGCCCGTCACCCAGGGCCCGCGCACCTCGAGCTCGCCGACCGACCGGCCGTCCCGTGCCAGCTCCGCTCCGTCGTCGCCGACGATGCGCGCGCTCACCGAGGAGCCGGTCCGGCCCTGGCTGGACCGGTAGTGCCACTCCTCGTCGCCCTCGGATCCGGCCGGCGGCCAGGCCACCGACGCGACCGGGCTGGTCTCGGTCATGCCCCAGGCCTGGATCACCCGGACGCCGTGCCGGTCGAGCAGCGCCTGCTGCAGGCTCTTCGGCACCGCCGACCCACCGCACGGCACGAGCCGGATCGAGGACAGGTCGGAGTCGTGCTGGTCGGCGTATCCCAGGATGTCGTTCCAGATCGTCGGCACCGCCCCGGACATGGTCACCTGCTCGTCCTGGATGAGGCGCACCAGCGGCTCGGGCTGGAGCCAGCGGTCCGGCATCACCAGCCCGGCGCCGACCATCAGGGCGGCGTAGGGGAGACCCCACGCGTTGGCGTGGAACATCGGGACGATCGGGAGCACCCTGTCGAAGGGCGTGAGCCCCATGGCGTCGCCCATCGCGACCGCCATGGAGTGCAGGTAGGCGGAGCGGTGGCTGTAGACCACGCCCTTGGGGTTGCCGGTGGTGCCGGACGTGTAGCACATCGCGGCCGCGTCGCGCTCGTCGAGGTCGGGCCAGGCGAAGGCGCTCTCGGCCGCCGCCAAGGCCTCCTCGTACCGCCCGACCTGCACCCCCGACGACTCGATCACGGACAGGTCCGCGTCGGCCGCCTCCGGGCCCGCCACCAGGACGTGTCGCACGGTCTCGAAGGTGGGCAGGAGCTGGGCGAACGGAGCCAGCAGGCAGGCATCGACGATGACGACGCTGTCCTCGGCGTGGTTGGCGATGTAGGTGAGCTGGTCGGGGAAGAGTCGGATGTTGAGGGTGTGCAGGACCGCACCCATCGACGGGACCGCGAGGTACGCCTCCAGGTGCTCGGCGTTGTTCCACATGAACGTGGCGACCCGCTGGTCCCCGTCGACGCCCAGCCCCCGCAGCGCGTTCGCCAGCCGGCCCGCCCGCTCGACGACCTCCGCGTAGGTCCGGCGCCGGGTGCCCTCCGCGGTCGCGGTGACCACCTCGGTGTCCGGGTAGACCCTGGCGGCGTGCTCGAGGAGCCGGCCGATGGTGAGAGGGACGTCCTGCATGGTGCTCTTCACGGTGGCTCCTCGGGTTCGGGACACGGGCGTCGTGGGCACCGGCCGGGCCGGTCGCGCTCCATCTTCCCCCGCCACCGGTGATGGCGCACCCCTCGCTGCAGGCGGCTTCCTATGCTGGCCGGGTGACCATCGTGCTGCGGCTCCTGGACCGGGTGTCGCTCGCGGGTGAGCCGATCACCGGGGGCCGGCCGGCGGACCTGCTGGCGGCCCTGACCCTCCATCGCCCGGGTCTGCCCGACTCCCGACTCGTCGAGGCGGTCTGGGGCGCGGAGCGTCCCGCCTCGCCGGCCAAGGCGCTGCACGTGCTCGTCTCACGACTGCGAGCGCTGGGTGGGCCGGGACTCGTGGTCCGGCACGACTCCGGCTATCGGCTGGGCCTCGACCCCGAGGAGGTGGACGCGCTGCTGCTGGGTCGCCTCGCCCGCGACGGCCGGGCGGCGCTGCGGGCCGGGGATCCCGAGGCGGCGCTCGCGGCGACCGGCCGCGCCGGCGAGCTGGTCTCGGCGGTCGGCGAGCCGTCGGGCAGCGGTCCGCTGGCGATGCTGCGGCGCGAGGCGCTCTGCGTGGCGACCGACGTGCAGCGCGACCACGGTCTGGCGCTGAGTCGGTGCGGCAAGGACGCCGAGGCGGTGCCGCTGCTGCTCACTTCCCACGGCCGGGACGCGGACGACTCGGAGGTGCTCGAGGCGCTGCTCCGCAGCGAGGCGGCGACCGTCGGCGTCCCGCTCGCGCTGGCCCGCTACGACGCCTACCGGCGCGGGCTCGCCGACCGCCTCGGCCTCGATCCCGACGAGGGCCTCCAGCGGGTCCAGCGGGAGCTGCTGGCGGCCGACGAACCGGTCCGCAGCGGCCTCCGCTACGACGCGGACGAGCTCCTCGGCCGGGACCACGACCTGGTCCGGCTGCGCGCCCTGGTCCGTTCCGGCCGGCTCACCTCGATCCTCGGGCCGGGCGGCCTGGGGAAGACGAGGATCGCGCACGTGCTGGCCCGCGAGGCCACCCAGCCCCGCGTCCACTTCGTCGAGCTGGTCGGGATCGCCTCGCCCGAGGACGTCGTCTCGGAGGTGGGGTCGGCCCTGGGCGTGCGCAACTCGGTGACCGGACGTCGCCGTCTCACCCCTGCCCAGCTGGCCGACGTACGCGGGCGGGTCGCCCAGGAGCTCGACGCGGTGCCGACCCTGCTGGTCCTCGACAACTGCGAGCACGTGCTCGACGCCGTGGCCTCCCTCGTCGCCTTCCTGCTCGCGACCACGCGCGACCTGCGGGTCGTCACGACCAGTCGGGCACCGCTCGGGATCGCGGCCGAGCGTGTGTTCCAGCTCAGCCAGCTCGCGCCGACCGACAGCGCCGAGCTGTTCCGGTTACGGGCCCGGGCCGCTCGGCCCGACGCGGAGCTGCCGGCGGACACGGTCGACGCCATCGTCGAGCGACTGGACGGCCTGCCGCTGGCCGTCGAGCTGGCCGCCGCGCGGATGCGGACGATGTCCGCCGACGAGGTACGACGCGCGCTCGGCGACCGCTTCGCGCTCCTGCGCGGCCGCGACCGGACCGCACCCGCACGCCACCAGACCCTGGCCGCGGTGATCTCCTGGTCGTGGGACCTCCTCGCCCCCGCGGAGCAGCGGGCACTGGCCTGGCTGTCGGTCTTCCACGACGGGGTCTCCGGCGAGGCCGCCGTCGGCGTGCTCGGCCACGACGGGCACGACCTGGTCGATGCCCTGGTGGACCAGTCCCTGCTGTCCGTGATCGAGGACCACGGCGTGTCCCGCTACCGGATGCTCGAGACCGTGCGCGAGTTCGCGGGTCAGCGGCTCGTCGAGGAGGGGTCTGTCGACGAGGCTCGGGCCGCGCAGACCGGGTGGGCCGTCGGGATCGCAGACTCCGTGAGCCGGGACGTGTGGGGACCGCGGCAGGTCGAGGCGATGGATCTCCTGTCGGTCGAGGAGAGCAACCTCACCGACGTCCTCCGACGCAGCCTCGCCGCCGGCGACCCCGCGTCCGCCGTCCGCCTGCTCGCGTCGCTGGGAGCGTTGTGGGCGGTCACCGGCAACCATGCGCGCTTCTTCGCGCTCGCGGACCTCGCCGAACAGGTGCTGCTGGACTGGGAGCCCCCGCCCGGGCTGGTGGGCACGACGCAGGACGCCCTGGGCCTGCTGGTCGTCTTCACGGGGTTCGTGCGGCCGGACGGGGTCGCCGACCTGGTGTCGCTGATGGCGCGGCTCGGTGTCCCGCAGCAGCCCTGGACCCGCGTCCTCCACCAGGTCTTCGTCGAGGTGGAGCACCCCCAGGACCGGGTCCGCGCGGCGGTCGCACTCAGCGACGACCCCGACCCGCGGGCGGCCCTGATGGGCCTCCAGTGGGCCGCCGTGCTGTCCGAGAACGCGGGCGAGCTCGCCGCGGCTCGGCGCTACGCCGAAGCGGCCCTGGCTCGCGTCGACGCGGGCACCACGCTCTGGCAGGTGGCCACGCTGCACACGCAGGTGGCCATGCTGGCGCTCCAGGAGGGCGACCATGGGGTCGCCGCCGAGCACGCCCGGATCGCCGTCCCGATGCTGGTCCAGCTCCATGCCGAGGAGGACGCCCTCACCATGCGCACCACGCTGGCGCTCGCCGCGCTCCGCGACGGAGCCCTGGCGGAGGCCGAGCAGATCCTCGCGGAGGCCGGGGAGCCGGCGCCGACGGACGTGACCGGCAGCATGGTGAAGACGCAGGTGCGGGCGGAGCTGCTGCTGGCCCGGGGCGACCTGCCCGGCGGCCTGTCGGCCTTCGACGAGGCGTTGACCGGGGTGCGGGCGGTCCGGTTCCCCGGTGTGGACGCCAACGGCCTCGAACCGTGGACCGCCCTGGCCGCCTCCACCGCGCTGATGGCGCACGTCCGGTTCGGCGGCGGCGCGGACGACCTGGCCCGGACCGCGGATCTCGCGACCCAGGTGCACGCGATCCTCGTCGGCCTCCTGGCCGGTCCCGAGGGTGCGCTCGACTACCCGGTGACGGGGATGACGCTGGCGGCGATGGCCGGGTGGCTGCTGCGGGAGCGGCCGACGGCCCAGGCGGTGGAGCACGGCGTACGGCTCCTGGCCCTGGCCCGGCGCTACGGCTACAACCGGTGGTTCCCGGTGATGGCCTGGGAGCCCTTGGTCCAGCTGGCCGAGGACGCCGCTCCCGGCCGGCTGACCGCCGTCCTCGAGCAGTACGGCGACCGGCTCGGCCGCGAGCTGCGCGAGGAGACCGTCGAGGTCGCCTCGCGCCTGGGCGTCACATCTTCCGGCTGAAGCTGCGCACCGACAGCGGCGCGAAGACCGCCACCACGAGCGCGCAGCCCAGGAAGGCCCACCCGGTCTCGGCGGTGACCTGGCCGTGGTTGGCCATGTCGCGGATCGCCGAGATCACGTGGGAGACCGGGTTGGCGTCGGCGAAGGCCTGCAGCCAGTCGGGCATGGTCGACGTCGGGACGAACGCGTTGGACAGGAACGTCAGCGGGAACATCACCATCAGCGAGATCGCCTGCACGCCCTGGGCGCTGCGACCGACCGTGCCGAACCAGGTGAAGATCCACGCCAGCGACCAGCCGGCGACGACGCCGAGCAGGATCGCCCCGGCCACTCCGAGGACGCCACCACCCGGGCGGTAGCCGATCAGCATCCCGGTGGCGAACGTGAGGGTGCTGGCGATGAAGTAGCGCAGCATGTCGGCGACCATCGGTCCGGCCAGGGGCGCGATGCGGGCGATCGGGAGCACCTTGAACCGGTCGAACACGCCCTTGTCCATGTCCTCCCGGAGCTGGACGCCGGTGGCGACGCACGCGGTCATCACGGTCTGGCCGACCAGGCCGGGGATGATCCACGGCAGGTAGCCGTCGACACTGCCGGAGATCGCCCCGCCGAAGATGCCGGCGAACATCGCCGTGAACAGCAGCGGCTGGATGGTGACGTCGAAGAGCTGCTCGAAGTTGCGTCGCATCTTCATGGTGGCCCGCCAGGCCAGGGTGAGGACCTGGTGGACCGTGGCCCGGAGCCCGACGCGGTTCGAGAGCCCGGCGGCGGGATCCCGCAGGGAGGTGGTGAGAGCGGTCATCGGACGGCCTCCAGCTCGGGGGTGGGCTCGGATGCGGGATCGGTGTGCTGGCCCGTGTCGTGCCCGGTCAGCGCCAGGAAGACCTCGTCGAGCGACGGCTTCTGCACGATGACCGAGTCGATGACCAGGTTCTGCTCCCGCAGGGCGACGAGGACGTCGACGGCCTGGTCGCTGCGTTGCAGCGGGACGGTGAGCCGGCGCGACTCGGGCGACATCGACGGTGCCTCGCCGATGAGACGCTCGGCGACCGCGGCTGCGCGGGGCAGCTGCTCGCGGTCCGCCAGCGTGAGCTGCAGCGTCGACAGGCCGACCGACGACTTGAGCTCGTCGGAGGTGCCCTCGGCGACCTTGCGACCCCGGTCGATGACCGCGATCCGGTCGGCCAGCTGGTCGGCCTCGTCGAGGTACTGCGTGGTGAGCAGCACCGTGCACCCGTTGGCCACGAGGTCGCGGATGGTGTCCCACATCTGACCGCGGGTGCGGGGGTCCAGGCCGGTGGTGGGCTCGTCGAGGAAGATCAGCGGAGGCCGGGTGATCAGGCTGGCCGCCAGGTCGAGCCGCCGACGCATCCCACCGGAGAACGCCGAGATCGGCTTCGCGGCCGCCTCGGTGAGGTCGAACTGCTCGAGCAAGGTCGCGGCGGTCGACCGGGCGGTCCTCCGGTCCAGTCCCTGCAACCGGGCGAACAGCCAGAGGTTCTCGGTCGCGGTGAGGTTCTCGTCGACGGAGGCGTACTGACCCGTGACACCGAGGAGCTGGCGCACCACGTGCGGCTCACGACGTACGTCGTGACCGAAGATCTCGGCCCGGCCGGCGTCGATCGGGAGCAGCGTCGCGAGCATCTTGAGCATCGTCGTCTTGCCCGCGCCGTTGGGACCGAGGACGCCGAACACCTCACCGCGGTGCACGTCGAGATCGATCCGGTCGACGGCGCGTTGGTCGCCGAAGGTCTTCAGCAGGCCCTCGGCCCGGACGGCCAGCGTGGTCTCGTTCATGGAGCCAGTGTGGGACCGGCCGGCTACACCGCGGTTTCACGGGGCCTTCGCGCCGCCTGCGGCATCCCGACGCGCTGCCTCAGTACCCTGAGCGCATGTCCGATGTCGTCCCTCGCCGCGCCCGCGCCTCGCGCTGGGAGCCGCTGACCGTGGGCATCGACATCGGGGGCACCAAGGTTCTCGGCGCCGTCGTCGACCAGGCCGGCTCGGTCGTCACGGTGGACCGTCGCCCCACCGAGGGGCACGACGTGCGGGCGGTCGAGGACACGATCGTCGACCTCGTGCAGGGGTTCGCCCGTGACTACGAGATCGCGGCCGTCGGGATCGGCGCCGCCGGGTTCGTCGACGTCACCCGGACCGTCGTCATGTTCTCTCCCCACCTCGACTGGCGGCGAGAGCCGCTCCGTGCCCGCGTCGCGGAGCGGATCCGCCTGCCCGTCGTCGTCGACAACGACGCCAACACCGCCGCGCTCGCCGAGTGCCGCTTCGGCGCCGGTCGCGGACACCGGTTCGTGCTCTGCGTGACGCTCGGGACCGGCATCGGCGGGGCCCTGGTGCTCGACCAGCGGGTCTACCGCGGCGCCAACGGCATGGCGGGGGAGTTCGGCCACATGCAGGTGGTGCCGGACGGCCGCCGCTGCGAGTGCGGCAACCGCGGCTGCTGGGAGCAGTACGCCTCCGGCAACGCGCTGGTCCGCGACGCGCGGGAGCTCGTGCGTGCGGCCTCCCCGATGGCCCACCACCTCCGTGGGCTGGTCAGCGGTGACGCGGAGCGCCTCGAGGGCCCCCAGATCACCCAGGCGGCCCGCGACGGGGACCCGCTCTCGATCGAGCTGCTGGCCGACGTCGGTGCCTGGCTGGGGGTCGGGCTCGCCGGCATGGCCGCGGCCTTCGACCCCGGCTGCATCATCATCGGCGGCGGTCTGTCCGAGGCGGGCGACCTGCTGATCGGTCCCACGCGGCAGGCGTTCTCGCGCTCCCTCACGGGTCGCGGTCATCGTGACGAGCCGGTCATCCTCGGAGCCGAGCTCGGGCCCAGCGCCGGCTTCATCGGTGCCGCGGACATGGCCCGGTCGGCGGCGCGCCGGTCGCGTCGGGGGCGCGTCCGTCGGACCCGGGTCGGCCGTCGGCGCCGGCTCCTCCGCATCGACCCGGCCTGACCGGCCGCGCCGCGGTGGACGACCTGCGGGACGCCGCCGAAGCCTCGTCGGTTCCCCCGGAGGCCCGGGCCTCGAGCCGCCGTGGAACCAGCACCTGACGCAGGGAGCTCGTATGGTCAACTTGGGTGTGACGAGATTCGCACCCGTGACGCGGGAGACGGCGACCCGCCACGACCTTCCCGGTCCGGAGGCGCGGTTGCGCGCCCGGATCGCGGGAGCCCCGATCTCCTGGGGCGTCTGCGAGGTGCCCGGCTGGGGGTACCAGCTGGAGGCGCGCACGGTGCTCGCCCAGATGCGCGAGCTCGGCCTCGCGGCCACGGAGCTCGGCCCCGTGGGGTTCCTGGAGACCGAGCCGTCGGCGAGGGCCGAGCAGCTGGCGTCGTACCACCTCCAGGCGGTCGGAGGCTTCCTGCCGGTGCTGCTGCACGATCCCGGGCACGACCCGCTGGTCGAGGTGGACCAGTTCATCGACGGCTGCATCGCCTGCGGCGCGGGCGTCCTGGTGCTGGCGGCCGGCGCGGGAGTGGAGGGCTACGACGGGCGGCCGACCCTGGACGACGCGGGCTGGTCGACCCTGCTCGGGAACCTGGACCGGATCGCCGAACGGGCTGGGAGCCGCGGAGTCGTGGCCGCGCTGCATCCCCACGTGGGGACGATGGTCGAGACCGGCGAGGAGACCGAGCGCGTACTGGCGGGGTCGGCCGTCGGGCTGTGCGTCGACACCGGGCACCTGGTCGTGGGTGGGACCGACCCCGTCGCGCTCACGGCCGCACATCCGCAGCGGGTCGTCCACGTCCACCTCAAGGACGTCGACGCCGCTGCCGCGGCGCGCGTGCGCGCAGGAGACACGACGTTCGGCGCCGCCGTGCGGGAGGGCATGTTCCGCCCCCTGGGCGAGGGCGACATCGACATCGAGGCCATGGTGGGCGCCCTGGAAGGGGCGGGATACCGCGGGTGGTACGTCCTGGAGCAGGACGTCGTGCTGGACGGGCCACGTCAGGCCGAGGGCCCGCTGGCCGACGTCCGGACCAGTCTCGCCTTCCTGAAGAGGATCGCCGGATGACGCCCACGGCGCATCACCTCGAGCTGCTCACCATGGGGAGGGTCGGGGTCGACCTCTACCCCGAGGAGGCGGGCAGGTCGCTCGAGGACGTCGCGACGTTCACCAGGTCCCTCGGCGGGAGCCCGACCAACGTAGCGGTGGCCGCTGCCCGGCACGGTCGCGCGACCGGTGTGATCACCCGTACCGGGGACGACCCGTTCGGGCGCTACGTCCACCGGGCACTCCGGTCCTTCGGGGTGGACGACCGGTTCGTGACGACGGTGTCCGGCCTGTGCACCCCGGTGACGTTCTGCGAGGTCTTCCCACCGGACCACTTCCCCCTGTACTTCTACCGGTTCCCGACCGCGCCCGACCTCCAGATCCGGGCCGAGGAGCTCGACCTCGAGGCGATCGCGGCGGCCGACATCTTCTGGGTCACCGTGACCGGTCTCTGCCAGGAGCCGTCGCGCACCGCGACCATGGCCGCCCTCGAGGCACGCGGCTCCCACGGCACCACCGTGCTGGACCTGGACTACCGCCCGATGTTCTGGTCGTCCGCGGAGGAGGCGCACACCCACGTCAAGGCGGCCCTCCCGCTCGTCGACGTCGCCGTCGGCAACCGCGAGGAGTGCGAGGTGGCCGTCGCGGAATGTGAGCCCGAGCGGGCCGCCGCGGCGCTCCTGGAAGCGGGGGTCGGGCTCGCCGTCGTCAAGCAGGGACCGGCGGGCGTGCTGGGTGTGCGCGAGGACGAGTCGGTGGTGGTCCCCCCGGTGCGCATCGAGGTGGTCAACGGCCTGGGCGCCGGCGACGCCTTCGGCGGCGCGCTGTGCCACGGCCTTCTCGCCGGCTGGGACCTGCGGCGGGTCCTGAGGTTCGCCAACGCGGCCGGGGCTGTGGTGGCCGGCCGGATGGCCTGCGCCGATGCGATGCCGACCAGCGACGAGCTGGACGAGCTCCTGCAGGAGGTGTCGTGAGCGTCGGCCCTGGCGTCCGGGACCCCGGTCGTGGTGATGGTGCGATGCGGCGCTCCCTCGCCGGCAGCGCGCCCGGCTCCGACGACCTGCACGTGCGTGCGGGGTCGGCCGCCGCGGACGGGTGCGCGGTGCTCGTGACGCCCGAGTCCGCGGGGTGGAGCCAGTGCGGGCTGGCCGTCGTCGAGCTCCAGCCGGGAGAGGTCCGGTCCTGGGCGACCGGTGCTGCCGAGACGCTGGTCCTGTCCCTGACGGGGTCGTGCTCGGTGACCTGCGACGGCGAGACGCTGGTCGTCGCCGGGCGCCGGGACGTCTTCAGCGGCCCGAGCGACTTCGTGTACGTGCCGTGCGACGCCGTCGTCGAGCTGTCGAGTGCGGGGGGCGGTCGTTTCGCGCTCCCCTCGGCGGTCTGCACCCGGCGCCTGCCGTTCCGGCACCAGCCCGCCGATGCGGTCCCCGTGGAGCTGCGCGGTGCCGGGCCGGCGAGCAGACAGGTCAACAACTTCTGCACGCCGGAGGCCTTCGAGGCCGAGGCGATCATCGCGTGCGAGGTGCTCACCCCCGGCGGCAACTGGTCGTCGTACCCGCCCCACAAGCACGACGAGGCCAGTCCGACCGAGAGCGTGCTGGAGGAGATCTACTACTTCGAGGTCGCCACCGGGCCGCACGGCCCGGGCGTCGGCTTCCATCGCGTCTACGGACACCCGGGGCACGAGATCGACGTCCTCGCCGAGGTGCGCGACGGCGACGTCGTGCTCGTTCCCTACGGCTGGCACGGGCCGTCGATGGCCGTCCCCGGCTACGACCTGTACTACCTGAACGTGATGGCGGGCCCCGGCGACGAGCGGGCCTGGCGCATCCGCGACGACCCCGTGCATGCGTGGGTCCGCGACACGTGGGCCGACCAGCCCGTCGACCCACGGCTGCCGTTCGGCGGGGAGGGGACGCGATGACGGTCCGGCTGACGGTGGCCCAGGCGATCGTGCGCTTCCTGGAGGTCCAGCACGTCGAACGGGACGGTGCGGTGACTCCGTTCTTCGCGGGGTGCTGGGGCATCTTCGGGCACGGCAACGTCGCGGGGGTCGGCCAGGCTCTCCTGGAGCGCGAGCACGCGGCGCGCGGGTCATTGGCGACCGGCGAACGCGCGCTGCGCTACCACCAGGCGCGCAACGAGCAGGCGATGGTCCACGCGTCCGTCGGCTACGCCCGTCACCGCGACCGACTGGCCGCCTTCGCGTGCACGGCGTCGGTCGGTCCGGGCTCGACCAACCTGGTGACCGGCGCGGCCCTGGCCACGATCAACCGCATCCCGGTCCTCCTGCTCCCGTCCGACGTGTTCGCGACCCGGGTGTCCAACCCGGTCCTGCAGGAGCTCGAGGACCCCCGGTCGCCCGACGTGAGCGTCAACGACTGCCTGCGGCCGGTGTCGCGCTTCTGGGACCGGGTCGACCGGCCCGAGCAGCTGCCGCTGTCGCTCCTGTCCGCGATGCGGGTGCTCACCGACCCCGCCGAGACCGGGGCGGTCACGCTGTCGCTGCCGCAGGACGTGCAGGCGGAGTCGTGGAGCTGGGAGGACGACCTGTTCGCACGCCGGGTGTGGCACGTGGACCGCCGGCCGGTGGCCGCCGACGCCCTGGCCCGCGCCGTCCGAGTCGTCCGCGATGCTCGCCGACCGCTCCTGGTGGCCGGCGGGGGAGTGGTCTACGCCCAGGCGTCGGACGCCCTCCGTGCCTTCGCCGAGGCGACCGGCGTACCGGTGGCGGAGACCCAGGCCGGCAAGGGCGGCCTGCCCTACGACCACCCGCAGTCGGTGGGCGCGATCGGAGCGACCGGCACGGCCGCGGCCGACGAGCTCGCGGCGGAGGCCGATCTCGTCATCGGCGTGGGCACCCGCTACAGCGACTTCACCACGGCCTCGAGGACCGTCTTCGCCGACCCGGACGTCCACTTCGTCAACCTCAACGTCGCGTCCTTCGACGCCCACAAGCTGTCCGCCGTGCCACTGGTCGGCGACGCCCGGGTGGGACTCGAACAGCTCACCACAGCACTGTCGGGGTGGCGGGCTCCGGCCGAGCACTCCGCCAGGGCCGCGCGCCTCGCCCGCGCGTGGGACGCCGAGGTCCAGCGTTCGTACGACCTCGCGCACACCCCGCTGCCGGCGCAGTCCGAGGTGATCGGGGTCGTCAACCGGCTCACCCGCGACCAGGACGTCGTGGTGTGCGCAGCCGGATCGATGCCGGGAGACCTCCACAAGCTCTGGCGCACCCGCGACCGCAAGGGCTACCACGTGGAGTACGGCTTCTCCTGCATGGGCTACGAGATCGCCGGTGGGCTCGGCGTGCGGATGGCCGTGCTCGATGCGGCCGAGGACCGCGACGTCGTGGTCATGGTCGGCGACGGCTCCTACCTGATGATGGCGCAGGAGCTGGTCACCGCGGTGCAGGAAGGCATCAAGCTGATCGTGGTCCTCGTGCAGAACCACGGCTTCGCGTCGATCGGCGCGCTGTCGGAGTCCCTCGGGTCGCAACGCTTCGGTACCCGGTACCGCTACCGCACCCCCACCGGACTGGACGGCGAGGTGCTGCCCGTGGACCTGGCCGCGAACGCCGCGAGTCTGGGCGCGACGGTGATGTCGGTGACCGACCTGGCGGGCTTCGAGAAGGCGTTCGCTGAGGCCCGGTCCTCCGACGTGACGACCGTGATCCACGTGGAGACGGACCCACTGGTGCCCTCCCCGGAGAGCCCGGCCTGGTGGGATGTGCCTGTCGCCGAGACCGCGACGCTGGAGTCGACGCGCGACGCGCGGGCGACGTACGAGAAGAACAAGGCGCGGCAGCGCAGCCACCTGAGCCCCGCACCGACGGAGAGGGACGAGACATGAGAACGATCGACCACTGGGTCGCCGGCAAGCCGACGTCGGGGGGCGGCGACCGGCGCGGGCGCGTGTGGAACCCGGCCACGGGCGAGCAGCAGGCAGAGGTCGTGCTGGCGACGCGCGACGACGTGGACGCCGCGGTCGCCGCGGCCCGCGAGGCGTACGTCGACTGGTCGCAGGCCTCGCTGAGCCAGCGCACGAAGGTCCTGTTCGCCTTCCGCGAGCTCGTCAACGCCCAGGCGGGACGCATCGCCGAGGCGATCACCGACGAGCACGGCAAGGTCCTCTCCGACGCCCGGGGCGAGGTGCAGCGCGGCCTCGAGATCGTCGAGTTCGCCTGCGGCATCCCCCAGCTGCTCAAGGGGGACTTCTCGGCCCAGGTGTCCACCGGGGTCGACCTCTACTCGTTCCGCGAGCCCCTGGGCGTGTGCGTCGGCATCACGCCGTTCAACTTCCCGGCGATGGTCCCGATGTGGATGTTCCCGGTGGCCATCGCCTGCGGCAACACGTTCGTGCTCAAGCCGAGCGAGCGCGACCCCTCCGCCTCGCTCCTGATGGCCGAGCTGTGGGCGGAGGCCGGGCTGCCCGAGGGCGTCTTCAACGTCGTCCACGGCGACAAGGAGGCCGTGGACGCGCTGCTCGAGCATCCCGACGTCGCCGCCGTCTCGTTCGTCGGGTCGACCCCGATCGCCCGCTACATCCACCGGAAGGCGACCGAGCACGGCAAGCGCGTGCAGGCCCTGGGCGGCGCCAAGAACCACGCGGTCATCCTCCCCGACGCCGACCTCGAGTACGCCGCCGACCAGCTCGTCGCCGCCGCCTTCGGCTCCGCCGGCGAGCGGTGCATGGCGATCTCCGCGGCGATCGGGGTCGGCGGCGCCGGCACCGACCTGGTCCCGCTGGTGACCGAGCGCGCCCGCGCGGTGAAGGTCGGCTCCGGCAGGTCCGAGGACAGCGAGATGGGTCCGGTGGTCACGCCGGAGGCGCGCGACCGGATCGTCCGACTCATCGGCTCGGGCGAGGAGCAGGGAGCACGGCTGACGGTCGACGGCCGAGGGATCGAGGTGGCCGACCACGCCGGCGGCTTCTTCGTGGGGCCCACGGTCGTGGACGGGGTGACGCCCGAGATGGATGTCTACCGCGAGGAGATCTTCGGTCCCGTCCTCTCGGTCCTCCACGTGGACGACGTCGACCGGGCCATCGGGCTGGTCAACGCCAACCCCTACGGGAACGGCACCGCCGTCTTCACCTCCAGCGGCGAGGCCGCGCGACGGTTCCAGCGCGGCGTACACGTCGGCATGATCGGCGTGAACGTGCCGATCCCCGTCCCCATGGCCTACTACTCGTTCGGCGGGTGGAAGGACTCCCTCTTCGGCGAGCACCACATCCACGGACCCGAGGGCGTCGCGTTCTACACGCGCGCCAAGGTCGTCACGGCCCGCTGGCCGCACGTCGACCTCGCCGAGCACCAGCAGGCCCAGTTCAGCTTCCCCACAGCGCGATGAGCGACGCGGTGCCGGAGAGCCCTCCGTCGTGACGGAGACGCGGGAGATCGGGGTCGCGGTGGTCGGCTTCGGGTGGATGGGGGAGGTGCACGCGCGGGCGTGGGCCCGCCTGCCCCACCACTACCCCGACACCCCGCTGCGGCCGCGTCTCGTGGCGGTCGCCGACCCCGACCCGGGCCGGCGGGACCTGGCCGTCGGCGCCTACGGGTTCGGCGACGCGGTGGCGGACTGGGCCGACCTGCTCGCGCGGGACGACCTCGACGTCGTCAGCGTGTGCGGCCCGAACTCCGTGCACCGCGAGGTGGGCAGCGCCGTCGCCGACTCGGGGCGCCACCTCTGGATCGAGAAGCCGGCGGGCCGCACGGCGGACGACACCGCCGCGATCGCCGACACCGTGCACCGGGCCGGGGTCAGGTCCGCCGTGGGCTTCAACTACCGCAACCCGCCGGCCGTGGCGCTCGCCCGCGACCTGGTCGCGGCAGGCCGGCTCGGTCGGATCGAGACGGTGGACGTGCGGATGCTGGCCGACTACGCGGCGCACCCCGACGGCGCGCTGACATGGCGGTTCGATCCCGCGTACGCCGGCACCGGCGTGCTCGGCGACCTCGCCAGCCACGGGTTCGATCTGGCCCTGCACGTCGTGGGAGACGCCCTCGGCGGCATCTCGGAGCTGGTCGCCGATCAGGCGACCTTCATCCACGAGCGGCCGGTCGTCGCGGGCTCGGTCTCGCATCACGCGCGTGGCGGAGAGGGGCCGCGTGCCGTCGTCGGCAACGAGGACCTCGCCTCCGCGCTGCTCCGGTTCGCGTCCGGCGCCCACGGGTCGCTGACGGCGTCCCGAGTGGCGGTGGGGGAGCAGTGCGGCTACGGCATCGACGTGCGGGGCACGGAGGGTGCGCTGTCGTGGGACTTCCGACGCATGGGGGAGCTGCGGCTCTGCCTGGACCAGGACTTCGCCGACGCCGCCTGGCAGACCCGGCTGGTGCGACCGGGCGACGGTGACCTGGGCGCCTTCCAGCCCGGGGCCGGGATCGCCATGGGCTACGACGACCTGAAGGTGATCGAGTGTCGCCGGCTGGTCGAGAGCATCCACACGGGTGTGCCGCACGGCGCGACGATCGACGACGCGGTGGCTGCCGCGCGGCTGGTGGAGGCGATGGTGCGTTCCCACGACGAGAGACGATGGGTGACCACGTGACGGCGGAGGGCACGACCGAGGACCCGGTACGGGTCGGGGTGATCGGCACCGGGGCGATGGGAGCCGCGCACGTCGAGAGCCTCGCCCGGTGGGTCCCCGGTGCGGTGGTGGCCCAGGTCTTCGACGTCGACCGCGAGCGGGCCGAGGGGGTGGCCGGCGGGGTGGGGGCCGTCCCGGCCCGGTCGACGCGGGCGCTGATCGAGGACGACGACGTCGACGCCGTCCTCATCGCCGCGCCCGACCCGCTCCACGAGGAGCTCGCGCTGGCGTGCCTCGCGGCCGGGAAGCCGACGCTGTGCGAGAAGCCGCTGGCCTCCTCGCTGGAGGGCTCGCGGCGCATCGTCGACGCCGAGGTGGCCGGGGGGCGTCGGCTGATCCAGCTCGGGTTCATGCGGCGGTTCGACCCGGCGTACGTCGAGCTCCGCGACACCGTGGTCGGCGGTGGCATCGGCACGGTACGCGCCGCGCACTGCCTCCACCGCAATGCCCACGCTCACCCCAGCCACACCTCGGAGGGGGTGCTGGTGAACTCGATGATCCACGAGTTCGACTGCGTGCCCTGGTTGCTCGACGACCCGCTCGCGGCCGTGACGGTGTTCGCGCCCCGGGTCGCCGAGGGCGCGCTGCAGGACGTCCAGGTGGCCGTGCTCGAGACCCGGGCGGGGGCCGTGGTCACCGTGGAGGTGTCGATCAACGCGGCGTACGGCTACGACATCCACACCGAGGTCACCGGCACCGAGGGCACGGTGTCGCTGCTGCCGCCGTACGGCGTCTCGGTGCGCCGCGCCGGGGTGGACGGCCGGCTGGTCGGTGCCGACGGCACGCGGCGCTTCGCCGACGCGTACCGGATCGAGCTCCGCGCGTGGGTCCAGGGGATCCGCACCGGAGCGCCGAGCGGTCCCACGGCCTGGGACGGTCATCTCGCGAGCCTGGCCGCGTTCGCGGCCGTCGAGTCGCTGCGCGGCGGAGGCCGGGTCGAGGTGCCGCGCGAGCCGCGCCCGGGACTGTACGACGCGTCCTGAGCGGCGCCAGACCCGACGGCTGAGTGCACAGGGTTGTGCACAGGAGGCCCCCGCCTGTGCAGTTCACGGGGGACCTCGTGCACACTCCATCAACAGATTGGCCGCCCGGCCTGGGGATTCCCGGAACGTGTTGTGGCCACCCGGCGCGCCTCCTACAGTCGCGCCGTACGTGGGGCAACATGTCGGAAAGTCGACATTTCGGATCACTGGGGAGAACACACATGAGCGGGACCTTCTGGAGCGGCCGCACCGGCACCACCGCACCCGCGATGCCGCCGAAGGTCGAGGCTCCCGCCCCGCCCGTGACCGAGGAAGCGGAGCCCCTGATGAGCCAGCCCCTGCCGTTCGCACGACCCCTGGAGACGGAGGCACCCGTCGCCGACGAGGCTGCGCCGGCCGGGCCCACGGGACGGCCGATGCCGTTCTTCGCCGACCCCCGGCCGGTGACCGGACAGACGCACGCCCGCGTCATCTCCATGTGCAACCAGAAGGGCGGCGTCGGCAAGACCACGACGACGATCAACCTCGGAGCGTCGCTGGCGGAGTTCGGCCGCAAGGTCCTCCTCGTCGACTTCGACCCGCAGGGCTCACTCTCCGTCGGGCTGGGGCTCAACCCCCACGAGATGGAGCTGACGGTCTACAACCTGCTGATGGAGCGCGACGTCCGGCTCGACGACGTCGTGGTGCCGACCGGCGTACCGGGGATGGATCTGCTCCCCTCCAACATCGACCTCTCCGCCGCCGAGGTGCAGCTCGTGCACGAGGTCGCGCGCGAGCAGACGCTGCAGCGCGTGCTGGCGCCGGCCATCGACCACTACGACGTGATCCTGATCGACTGTCAGCCTTCGCTCGGGCTGCTCACCGTCAACGCGCTCACCGCCTCCGACGGGGTGATCGTGCCGCTGGAGTGCGAGTACTTCGCGCTGCGCGGCGTCGCCCTGCTCAAGACCACGATCGACAAGGTGCGCGAGAGGCTCAACCCGCGCCTGGAGATCGACGGCGTGCTCGGCACGATGTTCGACGGGCGCACGCTGCACAGCCGTGAGGTGATGGACCGCCTGGTGCAGGCCTGGGGCGACAAGGTGTTCCACACGGTGATCCGGCGGACCGTGAAGTTCTCGGACTCCACGGTCGCCGGTGAGCCGATCACGTCCTACGCCTCGGCCTCGACCGGCGCGGAGGCCTACCGCCAGCTGGCCAAGGAGGTGGCGCTGCGGTGTCTCGACGTGTGAACCTCCCCGCCGCCGACGACCTGTTCCGCCCCACCGATCCAGCCGAGGCGGACCTCGGCCGCCCCGAGCGCCGGGTGCGCGCCGTACCCCCTGCGGAGGAGACGAGCGCGCGCCGACCCAGCGGACGCGTGCGGCACGACGAGAAGATGACGGTCTACGTCACGGCCGACGAGCTGCTCGACCTCGAGGGCGCCCGGCTGGCGCTGCGACGCGACCACGGGCTCGCCGTCGACCGCGGCCGCGTGGTGCGCGAGGCGATCGCGCTGGTGCTCGCCGACCTGGAGGAGCACGGGTACGACAGCCTGCTCGTGCAGCGGCTCGTCGAGGAATGACCCGAGCCACGAGACCCTCCGGGGTGCCGGCATGACACTCGCTGCCGCTCCCGACACGGACGGCGCCGACACGCTCGCCGACGCCGGGTTCGAGGTCACCCTCGACAACTTCGAAGGCCCGTTCGACCTGCTGCTGAGCCTGATCGCCAAGCACAAGCTGGACATCACCGAGGTCTCGCTCTCGCGGGTCACCGACGAGTTCATCGCGCACGTGAAGGCCGGCGCCTCCGCCGACGGTGCCTGGGACCTGGAGCAGACGACCTCCTTCCTGGTCGTCGCCTCGACCCTGCTCGACCTCAAGTCCGCGCGGCTGCTGCCCCAGGGCGACGTCGAGGACGAGGAGGACCTCGCGCTGCTGGAGGCGCGTGACCTGCTGTTCGCGCGGCTGCTGCAGTACCGCGCCTTCAAGCAGGTGGCCGCCGTGCTCGAGCAGCGGCTGGCGGGGGAGTCGCGACGGCACCCGCGCGCGGTGGGTCTCGAGGAGCGGTACGCCGGCCTCCTGCCGGAGGTGCTGATCGGGATCGGGCTCGACGCGTTCGCGGCGCTCGCCGCCAAGGCGCTGGAGCCCAAGCCGGAGCCCGAGTTCTCGCTGCAGCACATCCACGCCCCGGCCGTCAGCGTGCGGGAGCAGGCCGAGCTCGTGGTCGAGCGCCTGCGACGGTCCGGCACCATGACCTTCCGTGCGCTGTGCGGCGACGCGCCTGACATGCTGACCAGGGTGGCGCGCTTCCTGGCGCTGCTCGAGCTCTTCCGCGAGAACGCCGTCGCCTTCGACCAGATGTCGCCGCTCGGAGAGCTGAGCGTCCGCTGGACCGGCGCCGACGACCCCGACTTCGAGGCCGAGTTCCAGATCGACGAGTTCGAGGGCGCCCCCGCCGAGCCCGCCGCCACCCCGGCGGAGCCGGCGGACGCGTCGCCGGGCCCCGACCACGACACCGAGGAGACCCCATGAGCGACGACGTGCTGGAGGTGGCGGTCGCCGAGCTGCGCCCGGCGTTGGAGGCGCTGCTGATGATCGCCGACCAGCCGCTCGACGAGACCACCCTGGCGACCGCGGTCGGGCATCCCGTCGCCGAGGTCGCGGCCGCCCTGTCCGAGCTCGCCCGCGAGTACGCCGAGCAGGGGCGTGGCTTCGAGCTGCGCAACGTCGCGGGTGGCTGGCGCTACTACACCCGCGAGGAGCTCGCCCCCGTCGTCGAGGCCTTCGTGCTCGACGGGCAGCAGGCGCGGCTCACGCAGGCGGCACTGGAGACGCTCGCGGTGGTGGCCTACAAGCAGCCGGTGTCGCGGGCCCGGGTCTCCGCGATCCGCGGCGTCAACGTCGACGGCGTGATGCGCACGCTCCTGAGTCGCGGGCTCGTCGAGGAGGCGGGTCACGACCACTCCTCGGGTGCCCACCTCTACCGCACGACGTCGTACTTCCTGGAGCGGATCGGGGTGACCTCGCTCGACGACCTGCCCGAGCTCGCGCCGTACCTCCCCGATCTCGACGATCTCGACGACTACGACGACGAGCTGGTCGGCTCCGCGGCCGGCCACGGTGCCACGGCGACCGGTGCCGCCGGTGAGGGCGCGGGGGAGTGACCGGCCCCGACGTCGAACCGGACGAGGACGGCCTGGTCCGCCTCCACAAGCTGCTCGCCCGGTCGGGCGTCGCGTCGCGTCGCAAGTGCGAGGAGCTGATGCTCGCCGGCGTCGTCACCGTCGACGGCGAGGTGGTGACCCGCCTCGGCACCAAGGTCGACCCGGTCACCGCCGTGATCCGGGTCGAGGGGCGGCGACTGCCGCCGATCTCGCCCCACGTCTACCTGGTCCTCAACAAGCCGACGGGCGTCGTGTCGACGATGTCCGACCCGCAGGGCCGCCCCACGCTCACCGACCTGGTGGCGGACCGGCCCGAGCGGCTGTTCCACGTCGGCCGGCTCGACACCGACACCTCGGGGCTCCTGCTGCTCACCAACGACGGCGAGTTCGCCCACCGCATGGCCCACCCGTCGTACGAGGTCGACAAGACGTACGTCGCGGAGGTCGACGGGCGGGTGTCGCGGGCGACCCTGGAGTCGCTGTCGGCGGGCGTCGAGCTGGACGACGGTCCGGTCACCGTGTCCTCCGCGCGGCTGGTGGGCGAGGCGACCGCCGACCGCTCGATCGTGGAGCTGGTCATCCACGAGGGCCGCAACCGCATCGTCCGGCGGCTGCTCGACCAGGTCGGCCACCCGGTGCGCAAGCTCACCCGCACGGCGATCGGCCCCGTGCAGCTGACGGGGCTCCGGTCCGGCGAGCTGCGGGAGCTCACGAACGACGAGCTGGGCAGCCTGCTGGACAGCGCCCAGCTGTGACCTCCTGACAGCGGGCGGTCCGCGGGGCCACGTTTCCTCCCACGCCTCGGTGACGGGCGCGATCGCTGCTCCGACGCCGGCGCTTGGTCGCCACTCCCGTCACACGTGTTGGCCCGTTGCGCTTGAAGCTTTCCCCGCTCGAGCGGGGAAATCAGCAACACTCAACACCCACCACCCGCAGACGGACACCGATCCGGGACGAGGGGCTCCCGCGGCTAGGGTTTCCCTCGTGGCAGTGAGAGCGGTGCGGGGCGCGACGCAGCTCGAGGAGGACTCCCGCGACCACATGCTCGAGCGGGTCGCGGAGATGGTGACCCAGGTGATGGACGCCAACGGCTGGCTGGTCGACGACTTCATCTCGATCATCTTCACCGCCACCACCGACCTGGTCTCCGAGTTCCCGGCGTACGCCGCCCGGATGCTCGGCTTCACCGACGTCCCCCTGATCTGCACGCGCGAGCTCGAGATCGAGGGGTCGATGCCCCGGGTGGTCCGGATGATGGCCCACGTCGAGACCGACCTCCCGCGCGCCGACATCACCCACGTCTACCTGCACGGTGCGGCCGCGCTGAGGCGCGACCTGGCCCGCGTGCGCGCGCTCCCCGATGAGTGACCTGCCGCAGCCGGTGCTGATCGTCGGCACCGGTCTGCTCGGCACGTCCCTCGGCCTGGCCCTGCGCCGGCACGGCGTCGACGTAATCCTCACCGACCGCGTCCCCGAGCACGTCCGCACCGCGACCGGCCTCGGCGCGGGCCGCGCGTACGACGGGGAGCGCCCGGCCCTGGTGGTGGTCGCCGTCCCGCCCGACCACGTCGGAGCCGAGGTGGCGCGGGCCCTCGCCGAGACCGATGCGATCGTGACGGACGTCGGCAGCGTCAAGACCGCACCGCTGCGCGTGCTCGAGGGGCTGAAGGGCGTCGAACGGTACGTCGGCGGCCACCCGATGGCGGGCAGCGAACGCTCGGGGCCGCTCGCCGCGAGCGCGGCCCTGTTCGACGGTCGGCCCTGGGCCGTCACGCCGCACGAGACGTCGGACGGCTCGGCGACCGACGCGGTGACCGCGCTGGCCCGCCTGGCCGGCGCGAGCGTCGTACGGCTCAGTCCGGAGGAGCACGACCTCGCGGTGGCCCGCACCTCCCACCTGCCGCACCTGCTGGCCGTGCTGGTGGCGGGTCGGTTGGCCGATGCGCCCGCCGATCACCTCGCTCTCAGCGGGCAGGGTGTGCGTGACGTGACCCGAGTCGCGGGGGGAGACCCCGTCCTCTGGCAGCAGATCGTGACCGGCAACTCCGCGGCGGTCGCCGGGCTGCTGACGCAAGTACGCGACCAGCTCGACGTCCTGATCGATGCGGTGAGCCGAGGGGAGCGGGAGCCGCTCGCCGAGATCCTGGAGCTGGGCGTCGCAGGCACGCTCGCCATCCCGGGCAAGCACGGCGGGCCGACCCGACCCACCGGCTCGGTCTTCGTCTCCGTCCCCGACCACCCGGGCGAGCTGGCCCGGCTCTTCGCCGATGCCGGCGCCAGCAGCGTCAACATCGAGGACGTACGGATCGACCACGACCCGGCCCGCGAGACCGGTCTCGTCGAGCTCGTCGTCGACGAGACGCGGACGGAGCACCTGCTGGTCTCGCTCGAGTCGAGGGGCTGGGAGACCCACCGGTAGCGGTGGTCCAGGGGCGTCAGTCCGACGTGCCCACCAGCTCGACCGTGCGGCGCGACGGCGAAGGCGACGGCGTCGGCGACGAAGACGGAGAAGGCGACCGCGACGGCCGGAGGCCGACGACCGCCAGCCCGACGGCCAGCACGGCGGCGCCCGCGGCCACCAGGAAGGCGGCGTGGGCCCCACCGGTGAGCGCGGAGGCGCTGCCCGCTCCGGCCGCCGCCAGCTCGTGCGCCCGGGTGCTCGACAGGCTGGACAGGACCGCGAGCCCGACGGCGCCGCCCACCTGGACGGTCGTGTTGTAGAGGCCCGACGCGACGCCGGAGTCCTCGGGGGTGGCGGCAGACATGGCCATCCCTGTCAGCGCCGGGAAGCCGAGCCCGGCACCCAGCCCGATCAGGACCATCGCGGGCGCCACGTCCACGACGTACGAGCCGGCCACCGGGACGCGGGTCATCAGCAAGAGGCCGGCGGTGAGGACGACGAGGCTCAGCACCAGCGTGGGCTGGTCGCCCAGCCGCCGGGTGACGTCGGCGGCCAGCCGGAGCGACATCACGCCCATCACCACGGTCGACGGCAGGAAGGCGAGCCCGATCTGCAGCGGGCCGTAGCCCCGGACCTCCTGCAGGTAGAGGGCGCCGAGGAAGAACGTGCCGAACATCCCGACGACGAGCAGCGCCTGCACGAGGTTGGCGACGGTGACCACCCGCGAGCGGAAGACCCGGAGGGGGAGCAGGGGCTCGGGGATCCGGGACTGACGCACCACGAACGCGACCAGCAGCGTGGCCGACACGCACCCGGTCACCAGCGTCGCCGACGCCGACCGCTGGGCGGCCTCGACGATGGTGAACACGCCGACCATGAGCCCGCCGGTCAGCAGGAGGGCGCTCGGTGCGTCGGCGGTGCGGTCCGCGCGCGGGGGGACCACCGGGTCGACGTACCGGAGCGTGGCCACGGCGGTCGCCAGCCCGACCGGCACGTTGACCAGGAAGATCCACCGCCAGTCCAGGACGGAGGTGAGCACGCCGCCGGCCAGCAGGCCCACCGAGCCGCCGGCCGAGGCGACGAAGCCGTACACGCCGATCGCCTTCGCCCGCTCGTGGGGGTCGGGGAACAGGGAGACGATCATGCCGAGGACGACGGCCGAGGTGAGCGCTCCACCGACGCCCTGCGCCAGCCGGGCCACGACCAACATCCACGGTGCCACGGCCAGGGCGCACGCCAAGGAGGACCCGACGAACACGGCCAGCCCGCCCAGGAACACGCGGCGCTGACCGACGAGGTCGCCGAGGCGCCCGGCCAGGAGCAGGAGCCCGCCGAAGGCGACCAGGTAGGCGTTGACCACCCAGCTGAGGCCGGAGGCGGAGAACCCCAGGTCACCGGCGATGCTCGGGAGCGCGACGTTCACGATGGTGGCGTCGAGGACGATCATCAGGACGCCCGCGCACAGCGTGTACAGCGCGAGCCGGCGGCGGCGGTCGGTGGGGGTCATGGCGGGTCCTTCCGGTGGCGTCGTGGACTGCGTTCACCCGTACGTCGAACGAGGGACGCCTGCTTCGACACCGGCGCCGGAACTTCTGGGTCCGCACCCGCAGCGGGCACCCCGTGGGCGACCTCGCGGAATCCGCCCCGGCCGGTGCGCACCGGTAGGCTGGGCGCTTGCTCGGCCCCGGTCCGGCGGCTCGGGCGCAGCCGGTGGTCGACCACCCGACCACAACCCCACCCACAGGTCAGGACAGGTTCACGTGAGCGCTCCCGCACCCAGCGGCGTGGTCGTGGCCATCGACGGACCCTCCGGCTCGGGCAAGTCCAGCACCTCGCGCGGAGTCGCCGTCCGGCTCGGACTGCGCTACCTCGACACCGGCGCGATGTACCGCGCCATGACCTGGTGGATGCTGCGCCACGGCGTCCCGGTGGACGCCCCCGAGGCCGTGGCGTCCCGCTGCGGCGAGCCCGTGATCGCGTCCGGCACCGACCCGGCGGCGCCGACGATCACCGTGGACGGCGCCGACGTCGCGGCCGCGATCCGCACCGCCGAGGTGACCGAGGCGGTCTCGGCCGTGAGCGCGGTCCCGCAGGTGCGCGCCCGCCTGCTCGAGCTCCAGCGCGAGGTGATCGGCGACGGCGGCATCGTCGTGGAGGGCCGTGACATCGGCTCGGTCGTCGCGCCCGACGCCACCGTGAAGATCTACCTCACCGCGGACCCCGAGGCGCGTGCCGCTCGTCGGGCCGCCGAGGAGGGCGGCTCGGACGTCACCGCGACCCAGTCGTCGCTGCTCGCGCGCGATCGCATCGACTCGACGCGCACGGCCTCGCCCCTCACCATGGCCGAGGGCGCCGTCCACCTCGACAGCACGCCGTACACCCTCGACGAGGTCGTCGACCTCATCGTCGGGCTCGTCGAGGACGCGCGATGACGCTGTCCGGACCGCCCCGGCGACACCCGCCCACGTGGCTCCTCCACGGGGGCCGGCCGACCAGCCGCTGGCTGATCCGCCGTCGCTACGACGTGCGCGTGCACGGCGGCGGCCACGTGCCCCCTCAGGGGCCGGTGATCGTGGCCGCGAACCACACCGGCGTCATCGACGGCCCGCTGCTGGCGATCTTCGGGCCGCGTCCCGTGCACGCGCTGACCAAGCAGGAGATGTTCGACGGTCGCCTCGGCGCGTTCCTGCGGCAGGCCGGCCAGATCCCGCTCGACCGGGTCCGCACCGACCTCGCCGCCGTCCGCGCGTGCCTGCACGTGCTCGAGCACGGCGGGGCCGTGGGGATCTTCCCGGAGGGCAACCGCGGTGCCGGTGACCTGACCCGCTTCCACCGCGGGGCGGCGTACCTCGCCCTCGTGACCGGTGCCCCGGTCGTGCCGCTGATGATGTACGGCACCCGCCCTCCCGGCGGCGGCAAGGACGCGATGCCCGCTCGCGGTGCGGTCCTCGACCTCGTGTACGGCGCACCGTTCCCCGTGGCGAGACACCCATGGCCGCGGACCAGCCGGCTGGTCGCCGACACCTCCGCCGCCCTCCACGCCCGGATGCGGGACGATCTCGACGCGGGCCTCGCGCTGACCGGGCAGTCGATGCCCGGACCGATCCCGGCGGACTCCGCCAAGGAGATGTCATGAACACCCCCCTCGACCCCGAGACCACGGGCCCGGTCCCGGTGCTGGCCGTGGTCGGCCGGCCCAACGTCGGCAAGTCGACCCTGGTCAACCGGATCCTCGGACGCCGCGAGGCGGTCGTCGAGGACGTCCCCGGGGTGACCCGCGACCGCGTCTCCTACGACGCGACCTGGGCCGGTCGCGCCTTCACGGTCGTCGACACCGGCGGCTGGGACCCCGGTGCCCGGGGCCTGGCCGAGCGGATCAAGGCCCAGGCGGAGATCGCGGTCGGGCTCGCCGACGCCGTCATGTTCGTCGTGGACGCGACGGTCGGCATCACGGACGCCGACGAGGCCGTGGTCCGCGTGCTGCGGGCGTCCAAGAAGCCGGTCATCCTCGCCGCGAACAAGGTGGACGACCAGCGCGCCGAGACCGAGGCGCACGGTCTGTGGAACCTCGGCCTCGGGGAGCCCATCCCGGTGTCGGCGCTGCACGGGCGCGGCTCGGGCGACCTGCTCGACGCGGTCCTGGCCGTGCTGCCGGAGCCGCCCGCGGAGTCGTTCGAGGAAGAGGCCGGGCCCCGCCGCGTCGCCATCGTGGGCAAGCCCAACGTCGGGAAGTCGTCGCTGCTCAACCGGCTCGCCGGTGCCGAGCGGGTCGTCGTCGACTCCGTCGCCGGCACCACCGTCGACCCGGTCGACGAGATGGTCACGCTCGGCGATCGGGAGTGGCGTTTCATCGACACCGCCGGCATCCGCAAGCGGGTGAAGGAGGCCTCGGGCCACGAGTTCTACGCCTCCCTGCGTACCTCCACCGCGATCGACCGCGCCGAGGTGGCGGTGCTGGTGCTCGACGCCGCGGAGAGCATCTCGGAGCAGGACGTCCGGATCCTGCAGACCGTCCGGGACGCCGGCCGGGCGCTCGTGATCGCCTTCAACAAGTGGGACCTCGTCGACGAGGACCGTCGCCACTACCTCGAGCGCGAGGTCGAGCGCGAGCTGGTCCAGGTGCAGTGGGCTCCCCGGATCAACGTGACCGCCCGCACCGGCTGGCACGTCGACCGGCTGGTGCCGGCGCTCGACAAGGCGCTCGAGGGCTGGGAGACCCGGGTCTCGACCGGCGCCCTCAACGCCTTCCTCGGCCGGCTGGTCGCCGAGCACCCGCACCCGGTGCGCAGCGGCAAGCAGCCCAAGATCATGTTCGGCACGCAGTCGTCCGTCGCACCGCCGACGTTCGTGCTGTTCACCTCGGGCAAGCTCGACGCCGGCTACGAGCGCTACATCGAGCGGCGCCTGCGTGAGGACTTCGGGTTCGTCGGTACGCCGATCGTGCTCACCCAGCGGGTCCGGGAGAAACGCAAGCGCTGAGCCGCTCCGCGCGTGAGAGCATGCCGGGCATGGTCTCGCTCCATCAGGTGCTCGCCTTCGGCCTGGTCGCGCTCATCCTGATCGCGATTCCCGGGCCGAGCGTGGTGTTCACGGTGGGTCGCGCGCTCACCTACGGGCGTGCGGTCGCCCTCACCACCGTCGTGGGCAACTCCCTCGGCCTGCTGCTCGCGCTGGTCCTGGTCTCGTTCGGGCTCGGTGACCTGGTCGCCACCTCCGACACGGCGTTCGAGGTGCTGAAGCTCGCCGGCGCGGCGTACCTGGTCTGGCTCGGGGTCCAGGCCCTCCGCCAGCGCCACGGCCTCGAGGTGCCGTCGGCGGACGGCGGCCCGCCCGTCCGTGGCCCGCGCGCCCTCCGCCAGGGGTTCGTCGTGGGCTTCACCAACCCCAAGGCCTACGTCATCTTCGCGGCCGTGCTGCCGCAGTTCGTCGACCGCGGGCGCGGTCACGGCACCGCGCAGATGCTCGTGCTGGGCCTGGTCGCCTTCGTGATCGGCCTGTGCTCGGACAGCCTGTGGGCCCTGCTCGCCAGTCAGTTCCGCCGCTGGTTCAGCGCCTCCCCGTCGCGGGGGAGGTCGCTCGGTACGGTGGGCGGCATGTCGATGATCGGGCTCGGCGTGGCCGTCGCCCTGAGTGGGAGGCCGGACCGATGAGGACCCGTGCGGTGATCCTGGGAGTCGTGGCGGCACTGGCGGTGAGCGGGGCCGCGTACGGCGCCCGGTCCGGTGCGAGTCCCGCCGCCTCCACGCCGACCGCTGGGAAGGCCATCGCGGGGACGCACTGCCCGACCTTCCCGGCCGACAACTACTGGCACGCCGACATCCGGAAGCTCCCGGTCGACCCGCGCAGCCGGCAGTGGCTCTCGCACATGTCCACGTCGGTCGACCTGCATCCCGACTTCGGGCCGTCGTTCGGCGCAGGGCCCCAACTACGGCATCCCGGTCACCGTGGTCGGCCCCACCCACGCCCGGGTCCGGGTGCGCTTCGACTACTCCACCGAGAGCGACCACGTGCGCTACCCGCTGGGAAGCGACACCCGGATCGAGGGTGGCCGCAGCTCGACCGGCGACCGGCACGCCGTCATCGTCGACCGAGGCACCTGCCGCCTCTACGAGACGTTCGCGACCCGGGAGCGCAACGGACGCTGGTACGCCGGCTCCGGCGCGACGTGGTCGCTGACGTCCGACCGGCTCCGCCCCAACGGCTGGACCTCGGCCGACGCGGCGGGCCTGCCGATCCTGCCCGGGCTGCTGCGGTGGAACGAGGTGAAGGCGCGGCACATCGACCACGCCATCCGGTTCACCACCGACGTCACCTCGCGCCACCACCTGTGGCCGGCCCGGCACGACGCCGGCTCACGGTCGCAGCTGGGCCTACCCGCCGATGGGGGCCCGCTTCCGCCTGCGCGCGTCGTACCACCCCACGGGACTCGGCCCGATGGCCCGCGCCGTCGTGCACGCGATGAAGGTCTACGGGCTGGTGCTGGCCGACAACGGGTCGCCGTGGTACTTCCAGGGCGAGCAGAACAGCCACTGGCCGATCCACCTGGTCGATGCGCTCAAGCGGATCCCGGCCAGGCAGTTCGTCGCCGTCGACACGTCGTCGCTGAAGGTCTCGAACGGCAGCGGCGCGACGCGTTGAGCCTCAGCTCTCGAGGGCGGCGTCGAGGGTGATCTCGACGCCGGTGAGCGCCTTGCTCACGGGGCAGCCGGTCTTGGCCTCCTGGGCCGCTTGCTCGAAGCCTGCGGCGTCCAGACCCTCGACCTCGCCGCGCACGGTGAGGAGGATGCCGGTGAGGCGGAAGCCTCCGGCCGGGTCCGGACCGAGGGAGACGTCGGCCTGGACGTCGAGCGCGACCGGGGTGCCGCCGGCCGCGGCGACCCGGGAGGACAGCTGCATCGCGTAGCACGAGGAGTGGGCGGCCGCGATCAGCTCCTCGGGACTGGTGGTGCCGTCGGCGTTCTCCGCGGCGCGCTTGGGGAACGAGACTTCGTACGTCGCGAGCTGCGAGCTGGTGAGCTCGACCTGGCCCGAGCCCTCCTCGAGCGTGCCGGTCCAGGCGGTGCGTGCGGTACGAGTGGGCATGCGAACTCCTCGGTCGGGTCGGTTCTGGCTACCGGGGCAACCGATCGGATGCGGAGGTCATTCCTCCGCCGAGTGTCAGTGCTCCCGGGGCGCCTTCTTCTCGTGTGGCATCTGGTCGTAGCGCACCGCTCCGGCGAGCGTGACGGCCACCATGGAGTAGATGAAGTACAGCGGCATCATCAACTCGGCACTGAGGGCCAGACACAGGATCGCCAGGAAGAGGAAGATGTTCGCGATCGTCAGATTCGACATGGGGCACGTCCTCGTTGTGTACGCGCACCGACGTCTGAGCCACGCCGGGCTGCGTACTACCTAGAGTGCCCCCGTCCACCCCTGTCAAACATCCCCTGTCCTGGTCACGTGGTCCGGGTCGATCCGTCCGGTCAGGCGACCGGACCGGGGATCAGCGTGACGGTCGCGATGTGGGTGGTGCCCTGGGTGTCGGTCCAGGTCAGGGACACGCGGTCGCCGGGGGAGTGCGACGTGATCGCGCGACGCAGGGCGTCCGAGGTGCGGACGCGGGTGCCGCCGACGCGGGTCACGGTGTCTCCGGGCGCGAGACCGGCCTTGGCCGCGGGGGTGCCCGGGAAGACGGCCGAGACGGTGGTGCTGCTCCTCTGGAGTCCGAGCCCGACGAACGCCGGGGTGCCGTAGACGTAGCGGGTGTTCTGGGTGCCGTTCTCCAGGTCGTCGGCGATCCGCAGCACCTTGGCGATCGGGATCGCGTAGCCGACGACGTCGCTGCCCCCCGTCGACGCGGCGGTGGTCATGCCGAGGACCTGCCCCTGGTCGTCGTACGTCGCGCCGCCGGAGTCGCCGGAGATGACGTCGCTGCTGATCTCGATCAGGCCGGCGAGCTTCTCGCCGGCGCTGCCGCCCTCGCTCTCGGTCGTGATCTGGCGCCCGATGCCGATGACCTTGCCGCTGGCCGCGGTGAACCTCGTGCTCGAGCCTCCGGCGTCGCCGACGGCGGTCACGTCGTCGCCGAGACTAGCCGCGGCGGTGTCGGTCGTGACGGTGGCGAGACCCGAGGCGTTGGTCAGCTGGATCACGGCCACGTCGTCGGTGGCGTCGGTGCCGATGACCGCCGCGCTGTAGTGCTGTCCCGTGCTCATCACCGTCACCTGGATGCTGGTGGCGCCGGCGACGACGTGATGGTTGGTGATGACCTCGCCGTCGCTGGTGAGGATCATCCCGGTGCCGGCCGCCCGCCCACCCGCGTACTTCAGGGTGGTGGTGATCCGGACCAGGCCGGTGAGCTGGCCGGCGGACGCCTTGGTGCCGGTCGCGGTGGAGGAGTCGAACGGGGCCCCTCCGGGTGCTCCCGGCCCGGCGAACGGGGTGCCGCCGAAGGGGTAGGTGCCCCCCTGTCCGGACCGAGGTGACTGACCACCGGAGCCGTAGCCCTGGCTCGGTGCACGACCGGCCGACCCAGCATCGTGATGCGACCGGCCGAGCGCGAACCCCGCGCCGGCGCCGGCGGCGGCCACGAGGAGGGCGAGGGCGGCGCCGGCCGCCAGCAGGCGCGGCCTCCGGCGGCCCGCGTGCGCGCCCTCATGCTCGGTCGGGGGAGGCGGGGGCAGCAACGGCGGCGCCGGTGCGTCGTACGCGGCTGATGCGTCGTCGACCGGTGCCTCGTGGGCCGGTGCGTCGTACTCGTCCATGGACATCCCCTCTCGGTTGGGTCCATCAAGCACCTCGAACCGGTGAGAATCCTGTGAGCCCGCTGGGACGACGGTATCCGGCCCGGAAAAAGTTCCTGAGCGCTACCCCGTCTCGAGGGCTCCTCGCGGCGCCGGGCGGATTCGGGGGCCCCGGTCACCTGCGGTAACCTTCACACCGCCCAGCGGCGGCCACCGCCAGCGGGCATCGGGCTGTGGCGCAGTTTGGTAGCGCACTTGACTGGGGGTCAAGGGGTCGCAGGTTCAAATCCTGTCAGCCCGACCGAGTTTCCGCAGGTCAGAGGCTGTTTTCCACTCCGGTGGGAGGCGGCCTCTCGACTTTCCGGCGGCTCTGACTACGCGGCTGACTACGCGAATCTGCCTCAACTTGGCCCTCAGCGTCGTACCTCATAACCGAGGAGGTACCTGCCATGGCCGCACGCATGCGCAAGCGAGCCGACGGTCGCTACGTCGTCACGGTGACCTACGAAGACAGCGAGGGTGCCAAGCGCCGCCACTTCGTCTACGGCAAGACCCAGGCCGAGGCGAACGCGAAGGCCAAGGCCGCCCGGGACCGGCTCGAGGCGGGTGCGCCGGTGCGCGACGCGTCCCGGACTCTCAGTGACTGGCTGGTCGAGTGGCGAGCGACGTACCTGCTGGCCAGCGACCGGGCTCGCTCGACGAAGGTCCTCTACGCAGGGCTGACCAGGAACTACGTCGACCCGCAGATCGGCTCGATCCCGCTGGACCGGCTCCGGCCCGCCGACGTGACCCGGATGTTGCTCGGCATGGAGAAGGTGGGCATGTCCGGGAGCACCCGGCGCAGCGCCTACGCAGCCCTGCGCGGAGCCCTGGCCGACGCGGTGGACAACGAGCTGCTGGCGGCCAATCCGGTCGAGAAGGTCAAGCGACCCCGCGCGTCCACGCCCGAGGCCACCTCCCTGACGCCCGACCAGGTCGCGTCACTGCTGCGCGGCGGAGCCGGCCTGCGCTACGCCACGGTGCTCCGGCTCATCCTCGGCACCGGTCTGCGTCGAGGGGAGGCGCTGGCGCTGCGGTGGGCGGACGTCGACCTGGACCGTGGGGAGGCACGCATCACCGGCTCGCTGGTCCGTGTCGACGGTCGTCTGGCCGTGGCCGAGACCAAGACCGCCCGCAGCCGGCGCGTGGTCTCCCTCAGCCCGGCCATGGTGGCCCTGCTCAGCTCGCACCGTGCGGCGCAGGCGGCCGAGCGGCTGCGCGCCGCGAACCTCTGGACCGACACCGGATTCGTCTTCACCACCGAGCTCGGCCACCCTGCCGACCCCCGCAACCTGCTGCGGGCGGTGAAGATCGCTTCTGGAAGTCGGGGCTCGGCGAGATCGGCGTGCACACGCTCCGCCACACCTACGCGACCGTCGCGCTGCTCAACCGGGTCCCGCTCCACGTCGTCAGCCGCAACCTCGGTCACTCCTCGATCGCGATCACCGCCGACATCTACGGCCACCTCACGGACGAGGCGTCCCAGGCGGCTGCGGTCACCGTGTCAGCGGCGCTTCGCCTGTGATCTGACGTAGGCCTCGACGCTGGCGCGGGTGATCAGGCTGCGGCTGCCGATGGTGACGCGCGTGAGGTCGCCGTGCTTCACCATGCGCCAGATCGTTGTCCGATCGATTCCACCGAGGAGCCGTGCCGCCTCGGGCTGCGAGATGAGGATGGGTGCTTCCATCTGTTGCGTGCTCATACCCTAAGGTGCGATGGGCCGGCCACCCGCGTCAGGTTGCAGCCTTGACGGCAGGCTTTCGCCGGCGCATTCTGGACAGACGAGCACACCTGTGAGTGCCGCCCCGAGAGTCGGCGAATCTGCGCCGCCCGGGGGAGCCTCCTGTGCCGGATATTGTCCGGCACCGTGAGCGCCAAAGCTCCTTCCCCCGGATCTCGCCGCCTTCATCTCTTCTTCCGCGTCACTGCCTACTCGAGCCCCGCTCCCATCCCGCCCCTCGCCGCCTAACATCAGCCCTCTCCTCGACTCCTGGGCCCCGTCTCTCCCATCGCCCGCTTCCCCCTCGTCAATAACGTCACACGGTTTGCAGATCGAGGGATACCCGTTCGGGACGGGCTCCGGCGCACACCTGAATGACATGGAGCAGCGGCTCGGCGAGTGCAAGGTCTGCGGGAACGCGTTGCCGACGAGGAAGGGCCGCGGTCGTCGCCGCATGTACTGCAGTGACCGCTGCCGGAACCTGGCCTACACGGAGCGTCTCGAGGAGAGGTTCGACCGGGATTCCGTCGAGGCGCCCCCACCGGTCCCCGGGAGCGTCCTAGATCGTTGGGCCACCGAGGGCGCCAAGTTCGACGAGATCGTCCAAGACCCGTATCTGCTCGGCCGGTTCATGGACGACCTCATGTGCCGGATCGCCGTCGACCACATCCTCGAGAACCACCACTACCAACACGCGGTCAACCAGCTGATCGTCACCTTCTTCATGATCGGCCGCATGTCCGACGGAACCTTCCAACTCCCCATCGTCGTGTGACTCCCTCCTCCATCGGGACCTGCCAGAGAGCAGGCTCACGGATAGCGGCACGTAAGTGCGATCCAACCCATAGGGTTCCCGCCATGCCTCTCGCACTCATCACCGGAGCCGCCCGCGCCAACGGCATCGCGGCGGGCATCGCCCTCGGCTTGTCTCGGACGGGTGGGAGGTTGCGACGAGCGACCTGGCGGACGCCGACTACCCATGCGACTTGGCGACTGCGGACGGGCCTCAGGCTCTGATCGACGCGGTTGTCAGGGACAAAGGCCCGATCAGCGCGTTGATCCTGAGCCACGCCCACGACACGGCGACAGGGATCCTCGACACCACCGCCGAGAGTTTCGACCACCACGTCGCGGTCAACGCCCGAGCGTCCCTGTTGCTGATCGCAGCGTTCGCCCGCCAGGACCTACCCGACGGCGGCGCGATCGTCGCGCTCACCAGCGACGCCACCACCGGGAACCTTCCCTACGGAGCCTCCAAAGGTGCCCTCGATCGCATCGTCATCTCCGCTGCCCGGGAGTTGGGGCCGCTTGGGATCGCCGCCAACGCCGTCAACCCAGGCCCGATCGACACCGGTTGGATGAACGACGACATCCGCGGGATCGTGCTGGCCGACCAGCCCCAGGGTCGCCTGGGAGAGCCCGCCGACATCGCCAACGTCGTCGCCTTCCTCGTCTCCAAGCCTGGCCGCTGGGTATCCGGCCAACTCCTACACGTGGACGGTGGCTTCTCGGCACGTTTCTAACCCGGACAGAGGTGCGGGCATGAGAGGTCGTTGGAATGGGCGCCGATTCCCGGCTGAATGGGGTACCTCATCGCGGCTACTTGGGGTGCACGAACCGCGGCATGCGGTTAACGGGTCGCCTGCCGCCAACCACGTCTGCGATCTGGGCGATGGCGGATCCTCCGGGCTGGAGTACCTGGAGTACCTCGGTTGTGCCAGGTATGTGCGCACGTCTGGTTGCGCCACCATGGGGGATCGGGTCCATGTGCGGCTTGTGGCTTGTCCCGGAGGACGGATGACCGGATCCTCGTACTACCGCATACGCCCTTCGTGCGCGAGCGGAAGAGCTTGCCGGAGGCGTCGCATCCTCGGGTCGTCCTGTCACCCGACGAGTCGTCGAGCAAGCGCGGCGGCGGCGCCGCGGTTCTCGACTCCGAGCTTGCCGAGCAGGTTGGAGACGTGCACGCTCGCGGTCTTCTCGCTGATGAACAGGGTGCCGGCGATGGCCTTGTTGGTGGCGCCGGTGGCGAGGAGGGCGAGGACCTCGCGCTCGCGCGGAGTCAGCCGGCTCAACGGTCCCTCTTGTGCACCTGACGCCGGGAGCGGGACCCGGGTGCGGGCAGCGAGGTGGGACGCCCGGCGCTCGAGGTGGCCAGCGCCGATGTCGTGGGCGGTGTTCCAGCAGTCGACGAGCAGCTCCCGACCCTCGTCGCGGCCACCGTGCGACAAGAGTTCTTCTGCCAGGTTCAGTCGTGGTTCGAGGGCGAGGAAGGCGCCGAACTGTTCCGCGAGCGACACCGCCTCGCGGAACTGGTCGACGGCGGGCTGGCCGGCGATTCGTGCGGCGTAGGCCTCGGCGAGAGCGAGCTGGACACCGTCGTAGCTGCCGCGCCACTCGGCGGTCAGTCCCGCCCGAGCCTGTGCCAGGTGCCGGGCTGAAGAGGCTTCGAAGTCTTCGACAGCGGCGTCGGGAATCGTCGGGGCGAGGGAACGCGCGTGGTACGCGATGCGCGCCACTGACGCCGACAGGAGCGCAGAGTCGCATTCGCGGTATTCGGTGAGGCACCGTTGGGCCGCGTCGAGTGCGGCTGAGGCGTCCTCCATCATCTCGGCGATCAAGACTTGGTCCAGGTGCGCCATTTCACCGACGTATCCGCTCATGATGTCGCGCAATGCGGCGAGGGCGGCTCGGGCGTCGCCGCGGGCCATCAGCAGACTCAGGCTCAACGCGCGCCACCGGGGGTAAGGCGCGATGGCCGAAGAGCTCTTCGAGCAGCTGTTCTGCCTCGCTGAAACAGCCGTCCCAAGTGAGCGCCTCGTGCACCCTGCCTGCACACATCCCCGCTTGCATCCCAAGTCCGAGGGCCCGGCCGTCCTTGTAGCCCTGACGCCCGATGTCGCAGGCCCGGTCGACCCGGCCCGAGTAGAGGTAGAGCCCTGCCAATTCGCCGGTGTCGAAGATCACGCGTCCGGGCCACCCGGCGTCCCGGGAGATCTGGATGGCGAGCTTCTGCGTGTCGATCGCCTCCTCGACGCGGCCCAGGAGCGCCAACGCGCGGGCGCTGTTGCGAAGCGCGTCGACCCGCACGTCGACGCAGCCGGCGATCTCCGCGACTTCGGCAGCTCGTGTCGCAGCCTCCAGACACCAGACGACGCGGTGGTCGCTTACCAGGTGGAAGGAGGACTGGGCGACCAGGGCGCGTGCGAGCTCCTCGGTCGGGTGGTCACCGGCGAACTCGACGGCCAGGCGGATCGCCTCATCCGTGTTGACGGTGTTGTCGTTGGTGATCCAACACTCGCCCAGGGCCGAGTAGACGCGAGAGGCAAGCAACGGGTCGGTATCGGGTCCCATGAGGTTCACTGCCTCATGGACCAGCGTGTGCATCCGCTCGAAGCCGCCCTGGTCCATGAGTGCGCTCGCCAAGACGATCATCAGCTCGGCTCGGGGATGCCCAGCCACAGCTTCGGCGTCCGGGACCTGGTCCCAGACAGCCAACGCGCGTTCGAGGTGCGTCACGGCCTCGGCCGCCCCCATCCGCTGGGCGGCCAGGCCGGCTCGGATCGACGCGGCGAGGGTCCGCGGCAGCTCGTGTGCGGCGTCCCAGTGGAACGCGGCCCGGCTCAGGACGAAGAGACCAGGGTCTTGCTCGGAGTCGGCCGTGGCCTGCAGGATCGCGGCGAGGTCGGTGTGGATCCGGGTCCGCTCGTCTGGCAGCAGGTCGTCGTAGACAGCCTCCCGCAGCAGGCCGTGCCGGAACTCCAGGGTGTCGGCGCCGTGGCGCAGCACGTTGGCATCCAGGGCCTCGCGGAGAAGGGTGTCGACCCGCTCCTGGTCCAGGCGGCTCAGGGCGGCGAGGTTGTCGGTGTCGAGCCGGGTCCCGCTGATCGAGGCTGCGCGCAGCAGCGTCCATGCCTCTTTGCCGAGGGCGTCGATCCTGACCAGGAACAGGTCCGAGAGGTGCTCCGGCATCCGCGGCTGGTTGACGGCGGCGACGAGCTCCTCGGCGTACAGCGGGTTTCCCTCCGAGCGTGAGAGGACGACTTCCACCACGGAGGCGTCGGCCTGGCCTGCGGAGTGGGCGGCGACGATGCCCGCGACGCTGGCGCGGTCCAAGGGGTCCAGGTCCAGTCGCTGACTTCCGGGCGCGTGCCCGATCTCTCTGAGGGACTTGCGGAAGGGATGGCGTCTGTGGAGGTCGTCGCTGCGGAAGCTCAGCACGAGCAGGAGCTGCCCCCGAGCGGTACGGGACAGCGCCAACACGAGGTCCTGGGTGGAGCGGTCCGCCCAGTGCATGTCCTCCAGCACCACCATCACGGGCCCAGCGGCAGCGGCCTCCAGAATGGTCTGACGAAGGTCCTCCATCACCCGGAAGGGCTCGGTGCTTCTCGGCGAGTCTGGGTCCAGCAGGGTGCGCATCCGTCGAGCCGACGGTCGCGCCCCGAGATCTTCGACTCCGGACAGGAGGACCCCCACCGCCTCGACCACGGGGGCGAATGAGATGCCTGCCTCGAGGTCGAGGCAGTGCCCGATGGCGACCGCGTATCCGAGCTCGGCGGCATACCGGGCCGCCTCCGTCACCAAGGTCGTCTTCCCGATCCCGGCATCCCCACCCACGAGGACGGTCTGGGGACTACCCGTCTCGGCGACGACGAGCGCGTCTCTGAATGCTGCGATCTCCCGATCGCGACCCAGAAGCAGGGGCGCGTGGTTCGGTCCGGGCGGCATCTGGGTCCACCCCCTCGCCGTGGGTGTCGCGAAGTTCCGAGGCCAGCCATCCTAGGCTCCCCCGCTGGCTGAGCCGGGCCGGTGAGCGGGCAACGATCGTTGTAGTGGCGTGGCTTGTCGAAGCAGGAGGCCAGCAGCCCCTTGTCTCGGCCCTGGGGGCGGCGGGTCAGGATGGCGCCATGGACAGCGCGGCCGAGCGGCTTGCCGTCGAGCGGGACCGCACCCTGCGGCGTCTAAGCGACCTCACCCGAGACTTCGAGTCGGTTGTGTCAGCTTCCCGGGATACCAACGCAGACGACGAACACGATCCCGAGGGGGCGACGATCGCCTTCGAGCGATCACAGATCGCAGCCCTCGCCCGACAAGCCAGGCAACATCTCGATGAGGTCGAATCAGCGTTGTCCCGCATCCATGGCGCGACCTATGGGCTGTGTCAGACATGCGGTAGACCGATCGCAACTGAGCGCCTCGATGCTCGACCGACGGCGCGGACCTGCATTCGGTGCACGACATCATGAGGTGCCTCATCTCTGGAAGAGAGCGCCCGACGTAGGGACTGAGGCATCTCGACTGGCGCCCCATCCCGGAATGGGGCGCCATAGCTGCGGCTTGAGTGGTGGTAGATCACGTGCCGTTGACGGAGTCGAGCCATTTCCGGGGCACTTCGCTCGTCCTCGCCACTTGCACCACGACGTCTGCTCGCAGGTCTGAGCCCTTCACGATTGCTCTCGAGACCGGGACTCGACCACAACTTGCGACGTAAGTAACGAGGTCGTGGATCTGCTCGCTAATTGCCTTACTCATCACTCCGACAGGCTGGCCGTCGAGGCGGACCTCGATGACTCGGAAAGGATCACCCGAGCGTCGTGGTTCTTCGATTACGTGCAAGGTCGCGGCAACGTGTCGTGGGTCGCCGCCGAGGGCGAAGGTGCGCAGTATGTCCATGTGGTGCTCTTCGCCGGTGATCTGCACCGCTCGTCCCCAGGGCAGCACGGTGTGGGGTTCGTCGGGGAGGTCGTTGTAAGGGATGATCCCGTCGGGCTCGGGAAGGCGGACGGAGACACTGCCCCTGATTCCCTTGGTCTCGCTACCGGTGCGGTCGTTCCAGTCGTAGCTGGTCCCGATCCACACGCGTGCCGGAACTTGCAGGTAGGTGCCGTGATCGAGGCCCTCGAGGCGGGGGGCGTACTGGGCTGCGACGTCGCGCGGTAGGTGCCCCACGAGGTGCCGTCCATCGATCCACACCGCTACGGCGTTCGAGTCGCATGGGTTCTCAGGGTCACGCACGATTGCGGCACGGGCGTCTGGAAGCTCGACGCCATAATCCGGCACCGTCCGATTGCCGTAGTCAGCTGCCAGGGACTTGAAGGCGTCCTCGTGGAAGGACTCACCCACGATGTTCTGGTGCACCAGATGTTCGGACCAAGGTGGAACCGGCCGGCCGTGGGGCTTGACACCCGGGGGCGTGGCGACCTGTGCCGGTTTGGCACCCACGGAGGAGGCCGCGGTGGCGGATCGGGTGCTGTCTGCAAAGTGCTCGGTCCAGGCTGTGCCATCCCACCAGCGCAACAACCCGGAGCCGCCGGTGTCGGGGTGCCAGCCAGCGGGCGGTGTAACGGGATTCGGGGACGCTTGCGAAGACTTCTCGCGGTTGAACCAGCCCATAGTCCAGCAGGTTAAGTCAGCACGCTGAGGTAGTCATCGGAATCAGAGTCACATTCCGACAGGCGCCTTCCGCGGCTCAGCACTGAGGTCCTTCGGTTTCGGCGATCTGGCCGGGAAGAGCACGCGTTCGCGGCGATGTGACGCATCTACCCGCGGTCGCACGGTCCGCGTTCGGCGCCTCGATGCGGGCGTGGACCAACCCAGACCGGAACCCGGGCGCATCCCCA
>CAVPUF010000003.1:0-1572312 GCA_963708885.1 uncultured Actinomycetota bacterium | reverse complement strand
TTGTTGCTCGACTCAGTACGTATTGCTCGCTGAAGCGCGGCTCGGCGTCCGGGTCGTGCCAGAGGCCCTGCTCCTTGGCGTAGGCCTCGACCAGCGCGAGCTGGTCGTCGGGGCGCCCGGTGAGGCCGGAGGTAGCTCGATGGTCTGGCTGTCGATCGGGAAGACCGCGATGGTCGAGCCGAACTCCGGGCTCATGTTGCCGATGGTGGCGCGGTTGGCGACCGGCAGCGCGGTGACGCCGTGCCGTAGAACTCCACGAACTTCCCGACCACGCCGTGCTGGCGCAGCATCTCGGTGATGGTCAGCACGAGGTCGGTGGCGGTCGAGCCCTCGGGCAGCTCGCCGGACAGCTTGAAGCCGACCACGCGCGGGATCAGCATGCTGACCGGCTGGCCGAGCATCGCGGCCTCGGCCTCGATGCCGCCCACGCCCCAGCCGACGACGCCGATGCCGTTGACCATGGTGGTGTGGGAGTCGGTGCCGACGCAGGTGTCCGGGTAGGCGACCAGCTCCGTCCGCCGGTCGAGCCCGAGCCGTCGGTCGAGCCCGCGTCGGTCGAGCCCGACGAGACCTCGCGGGTGAACACCACGCGGGCGAGGTGCTCGATGTTGACCTGGTGCACGATGCCGGTGCCCGGGGGCACGACCTTGAAGTCGGCGAAGGCGCCCTGTCCCCAGCGCAGGAACTGGTAGCGCTCCCGGTTGCGCTCGTACTCGATCTCGACGTTGCGCTCGAAGGCGCCCGGCGTACCGAAGACGTCGGCGATCACCGAGTGGTCGATGACCAGCTCGGCGGGCGCGAGCGGGTTGATCTTGGTGGCATCGCCGCCGAGGTCGGCCATGGCCTCGCGCATGGTGGCCAGGTCGACGACGCAGGGGACGCCGGTGAAGTCCTGCATGATCACGCGCGGCGGGCGTGAACTGGATCTCCTTGTCGGGCTCGGCCTCGGCGTCCCACCCGGCCAGCGCGCGGATGTCGTCGGCGGTGATGTCGGCGCCGTCCTCGGTGCGCAGGAGGTTCTCCAGGAGGACCTTGAGGGAGAACGGCAGGCTCTCCACGTCGACGTCGTCACCCGTGACGGCCGACAGCCGGTAGATCTCGTAGCTCTGGTCGCCGACCTCGAGCGTGCCCTTGGCCCCGAAGCTGTCCTGACTCGCCATCCGTCACATCTCCTCGATCGTCGCGTCGCTACCCATCTTGCCGCCGTACGGCGCGGGGCCGGTAGGCGGGTAGATCTCTTGACGTCAAGATACCTGACGTGGGGGCGACCTGCGAAACGGGCTCCTAGAGAGGCAGCTTGTCGCCGCGGGCCTCGACCAGCTCGGCCGGAGCGGTCAGCCGCCAGGCCTCGAAGACCAGCTCGGCCAGCTCGTCGCGCTCGATGCCCTCGAGGTGGCACACCACCCAGCCGTAGCCGTAGGCGGTGAACTGCACCTCGAAGACGTCGGGCCGCTCGGCCACCAAGGCCTGCTGCTCCGCGATCGTCTGGCGCAGGCCGATCGTGCAGGTGGGCTCCCACAGGTAGCCGAACGTGCGGCCCTCGACCTCGAGCTTGGCGTAGTGCAGGAGCTCGACGGTCGCCGCCCGGTCGAGCTGGCCGACCAGGTCGCGCGCATCAGGGAGGTCGCACGGCATGGGCCGAGCCTGGCACACCCTTCCGACACCGCCTCTCGCCCCTCACGTCCTCCGGTGGAGGATCCAGTCGCCGGTGGGGTGGTGGCGGAGGTCGAAGGTGGGGTCGTGGGCTTTGCGGTGGTGGTGGCCGCAGAGGGGAAGGCCGTTGTCGAGGTCGGTGTGGCCGCCGTGGTGCCAGGAGAGGCGGTGGTGGTGGATCTCGCACCAGGCGAAGGGGCGGTGGCAGCCGGTGATGGCGCAGGTGTGGTGGGTCAGGGCGAGGGCGCGGCGTTGGGTGCGGGAGTGCAGGCGGCGAGAGCGGCCGAGGTCGAGCGGTTGGGAGTCGGTGTCGAGGACGGCGGGGACCAGGCCGGCGCTGCAGGCCAGGCGGCGGGCCTCGCCGGCGGTGATCGCGGTGCCGGTGTCGAGCCTGGCTGCTCCGAGGCCGGTCAGCAGGGCGTGGAGGTCGAGGGTGACCAGGACCTCGCAGCCGTTGGGGGCGGAGCCGGGCCAGCCGGTGGTGGGGAGGTGCTCGATCAGCTCGCAGAACGCTGCGCCGCAGCTCTCGGCGCCCGAGATCCCCAGTCCGCGCCGGGTGCGGACGGGTCGGTGACCGGGTGGCCGGTGCGGTCGCGGGTCAGCCGCCGCGGTGAGGTCAGCCGGTCCAGGGCCTGGCGCAGCAGGTGGCCGCTGAGCTCGGGGATCCGGAACCGGCCGGAGTAGGACCCGTCGCCGTTGTCGTGCAGGGTCAGGAAGGTCTCGGCCTGGGCGGTGCGGGACTCACGGCCCAGCAGGATCGCCTCGTGCCGGGCCGCCAGCACCGGGTCGACCGGCGCGAACATCCGTCGTGCGGTCTGCCGCAGCCGCCGGGCGTCCAGACCCCGCCCGGTGCGGGACGCGGCTCCGGTCGCCCGGTCGACCAGCCACCGCTCTGCCAACCCGACCTGCGCGGTCGTGGCCTCGACCGGGGCCTGCTCGGCCGCGTTCACGATCACCCGGACCTGGTCGATCCGCAGTGCTCCGGCCGCGAACGCCTCCCGGGTCGCGTCGTACTTCTCCTGGAGCAGCCGGGCCAGCCGCAACCCACCCGCCGCCTGCTCCCGGGTCGACCCGGTCAACCGGGCCACCCACACCTCGGTCCCGGTCTCACCGGTCCGGTCGGTCACCCGCCGCCGGTCGGCCTCGGCCGACAACGACATCCGCAATGCCGCCGCCCGCGACTCCACCACCGCCAACCCCGCCACCAGGGAGCCCAACGCCTCGGCGTCCAGACCCGCCACCGCGACCTCGGCACCCCCAGCCGCCCGCTCCAACAGCCCAGAGACCTGCGCCACCAACCCGTCGAGACCCGGCGCCGACGCCTCCTCCACCACCACCGTGGCGGGCCGCTCGAGGAGGGAACTGGTCATACACGTATGGTATCGAACCCCTGTTCGAACCGCAAGACCCTCGCTGGTCCTGTGCAGAAGCGACCTCGCTGCCCCACCACAGCCGCGACTACCCTGCCTCCGGTGTCGACGCGGAGGACTGCGATGGGAAACAGCTGCGCCTTCTGCGGCTCCCACGAGGTCACATGGGACCACCCGCTCGACCCGGACCTCGCGTCCTATCGCGAGCACGGCAAGGGGTACACGCTGCCCGGTGCCTGGGCGCTGTGCGACTCCTGCGAGCGTCTCTACGCGACGGGCGACGACGAGGCGATCGGGCAGCTGATGCGGTCGTCCGCGTGGTCGTGGGTGGAGGACGCCGACGTCGCGGAGAGCCTCCGTACGCCGCTGGCAGTCTTCCGTCGAGCCGACCTCGGGCCTCATCGGTTCGACCCCGTGGATCCGGCGATCTCCGCGGCCAGGGAGGAAGGGTTCGTCCCGCTGCGTGGGCTGACCGGGGTGGCGCACGACCTGGGTCCGCTGTGGCCTGCGGCGCACTCCCGCTGGCTGGAGGAGCTGGGCCCGACGTCCGGGGAGGACGAGTACGACGAGGTGCTGGACCGGTGGCTGGTCCGCTCCCCGTGGCCCTCGCTCACGCTCCGCCAGACGTTGAGTGCCCTCTGGCGCTGCGTGGACCCGGTCACCATGTCGGCCGACCCGGGTCCGCGACGACTCGAGGTCCGCCGGGCGGCGATCCTCCAGTTCTTCACCTACAGCCAGTCCGAGGTCCGCGCCTTCCTCACCGACGAGGACCTCTGAGCCGAGCCCCACCTCGACGTACGCCCCTCGCTACCGTGCTCGGGTGGCCAGGGACGCGATCGATCACGCGGTGGCCGAGGCCGAGCGCCGGCAGGCGATCTCCGACCGGGACCTCTCGGCCTCGGTGGAGCACTTCGGTGCGGTCGTGCGGAGCGTGTGTCACGACTGGGGCCTGACCGTCGAGCGCTGGCTCGAGGGCGGAGCCGGCACCCCTCCCCTGGCAGTGACACGGGACGACGGCTCGCCGGCCGTGCTCAAGCTGGACAGGCCCGGGTCGCTCGACCAGGCCGTGCGTGTCCTCGACGCCGGCGGCGGCCTCGGCTACGTCCGGGTCCTGGCGTGGGACGCCGACCGCGGGGCGCTCCTCCTCGAACGGCTCGGTGACTCGCTCTGGGCCGAGGCGCGCACCGTACGGGACCAGGGCGAGGTGCTCGTGCCCCTGCTGCGCGACGCCTGGCGGGTGCCGCTTGCGTGTGGTCGCTCGTTCGAGGGGAAGGCTCGTGGTCTCTTGTCCATCCTGGCCGACCTGGGGTCGCGCTACGGGGCCCGGCACTCCGAGGTGCTGGCCGTCGCGACGGAGTACGCCGGGTGGCTGGCGGCGTCGGAACAGGCTGAGGTGGTCTGCCACGGCGACCCACACGGCGGCAACGTGCTCCGCCGCGGCGCCGGCTGGGTGTTCATCGACCCCGACGGCTTCGTCGGGGAACGCGCCTACGACCTCGGCGTCGTCATCAGGGACGGCTGCCGGGAGCTCCAGGAGGCCGAGGCGGCCGAGCCCGGAGCGGCACGCGTCCTGCTGCGGAAGGAGTGCCTCCACATCGCCGGGTCGGCCGACGTCGAACCGGAACGCGTGTGGCGATGGGCGTTCGTCGAGCGGGTCACGACCGGCCTCTACCTCCGGTGGTTCGGCCATGCCGCCGAGTCGGCGACGTTCCTGGACACCGCCACCCTCCTCGCGAGGTAGTAGCCGCACCCTGAGCGCCAGCGCCGAGCCGGACGGCACTCCTGGCCGGCAGCCATCGTGCTGCCCTTCGTGCTGGTCGCGGGGGCGTACGGCACCGCGCTGATCGTCGGAGCCGGTCGGCTGGCGGGGCTACCTGCTCCCGCGCTTCCAGCAGGTGACCGGCAAACGACGCGCGGCGTGGGGACCGGGTTCGCGCACGGCTGCCTCCATCTCGTCCTCGAGGCACTGCGCTCGGGCGCCAGCGGCTTCCTGCTCAAGGACACCGCCCGGAACAGCTGCTCGAGGCGGTCGAGGTCGTGGCCTCGGGAGACGCTCTGCTGCACCCCCGCGTGACTCGACGGCTGATCGAACGGTTCGCCACGCTGCCCGAGCCCCGGCGCGCGACGTCCGACGACGTGCTGACCGACCGCGAGCGCGACGTGCTCCTCGCGGTCGCCCAGGGCCTGTCCAACCACGAGATCGCGAACCGTCTGCACCTCGGCTACGGCACCGTGAAGACCCACGTCAGTCACCTGCTCACGAAGCTCGGCTGCCGCGACCGCGCCCAGCTGGTGAGGTACGCCTACGAGTCCGGGTACGCCGTTCCGGGCCGCCAGGAGTGACCCTGGAGCTCACGACCGAGCCGTGGGGCGCTCGAACCGCGCCCCGAGTCCGGCCGCTGTGAGAGCATCGGCGTGTGAGCGAACGCGAGCGCGAGCTGCCGGCCTCGGCGCTGCCCCCCTTGGGCGACGCCCGTCCGGTCTCGACGACACCACGCCCGCCATCGAGGCCCAGCAAGCGCGGCGAGTCCCCGGGCGGCCTGATCGCGGCGGGACTGTTCGTGAGCGTTGTCCTCGGCGGGTTCCTGATGGTGATCGGAAGTGCCGGCGACGTCGGCCTCCTGGCGCTCCTGGGTTACCTCGTGGCGATCGCCGGGGCCGTCGTCACCTCGGTCGGGATCATCGCCGCGGGTGTCCGCCTCGGCATGCGCTGGGCCAGGATCGACGAGGGCTCCTGACCGACGCGCCTGGGTCAGCCGAGCGCGTCGAGCTCGCGGATGCGCTCGGCAAGCGAGCGCATGACCTGGATCGCGAACGTCGGGGTCTCGTGCACGAGGAACAGGAACTCCCGCTGGTCGATCACGGCCAGCACCGCGTCCTCGGTCGCGACCGCGCTGAGGCTGCGGCCCGCGTCGCTGACGATCGCCATCTCGCCGAAGGTCTCGCCGGACCCGAGCAGGCGCACCGCGCGGTCGCCCTTGCGCAGCTCGACGGTGCCGGAGATCAGCCCGAACATCTCCCGCCCCGAGTCACCCTCCACGAAGACCGCGTCCCCCGCGGCCACCTCTCGTTGCTCCCGCGCGTTGGCGAAGACGGCGCCGATGCTCATGCCCGGCATCTTCTCAGGTCACCGGCGCGGAGGACACGACGCAGGGCAAGAGGTCATCGAACGTTCCCCTGGCGTTCAGGTCGGCGCCAGACCTCGCCGGACCAGCAGCCTCAGCGCCCGGCCGAGCGCACGTAGCTGACGGTCGAGGAGGCGGAGGGCCGGCCCGCGAGGGTCTGAGTACGGCGCCAGGCGGGCGCGCTCGCGGAGCAGCTCGCTCTCGGCGCGGGCCAGGGCGGCGTACACCCGAGGGTCGGACTCGAGGCCTTCGCGCTGCCGCGCGAGCTCGGCGGCGACGAGGCGGACCGCGGTCAGCTCGACCGGGTCGAGCCCCTCGGGTGCCCGTGGACGTCGCGGCCGGAGCCACAGCCGGTCGGCCCAGGTCGGTGAGACCGCCACGGACGCCTGGGTGAGCGACCGCTGGAGGGTGCGCCCGTAGCCGCTGTAGAGCCCTACCCACACCGACGAGGTCGTGCAGGGCGTCGCGGCGTGCCGACGCGCGGATCGCACTGTCGTACGGCGCGACCGGGTTGGTGATGGCCACGCCGAGCAACGGCAGCAGCGCGGTCGACTTCGACAGGGTGCGCAGCCGGGCCGGGTCGGGTGGTTCCCCCTGGTCGGTCAGCCCGAGCCGCGTCGTGAGCTCCGACCGGACGACCGCGAGCGGCGCCCCGGAACCGGGCCTGCTGGCAGGAGGCAGGTGCTCGGCCGACGAAGTGGGCGTAGGTCAGCAGCAGGTAGGCGTTCAGCTCGACGTCGTCCGTCTCCGGCTCGGGCAGCGACTCGGCGACCGACAGCTCCGGCCCAGGCTCCCGAACAGGGCTCGCCCCAACGCGCGGGCCACGACCGTGGCCGAGCCCAGGTAGTTCTCCATCGGGTGCCGCACGCCGGGCAGCGTCGATGTCGAGCACCCAGGGGAACCGGTGGGAGATCCCGCGCAGGCCCGTCACCGGGTCGGCGCCACCCCACACGTTGAGCCACCAGCGCGACCTGCGGCAGCGGGTCGTGCAGCACCTCCAGGCGGTCGCTGCCCCGGTGCACCCCGAGCAGACCGGCCGGCGAGCCGACCGTGATCGACGCCTGCCACCTCGAGCCCGGGCGGCAGCCGGGTCAGCAGGTCGGCGGCGATGACGGTGCCGAGGCTGTGCGCCAGCAGCACGATCGGTCCCGGTCTCCGGGAGCGCGGCCAGCACCCGGTGGAGGGTGTTCGCGCGGGTGGCGTCGTCCTCCAGGTAGCGCCGCGCCTGCGGGATCACCTTCATCACCGCCGGCACCGTCTCCGCGGCCAGCGGCACCGCCCGACCCGCGGCATGGAGCGCCGAGCGCGCGCTCGAGGTCGGCCGTGGACCGCTCGACCCGCCACCGCAGGTCGTCGCGCTCGCTGCGTGAGAGCTGCGGCGTCGTCTGCGGCGGCAGGTCGTGACGCTCGTCGCTGGGGTAGCGGAGCGTGTGGGGGTACTTCGGGGCGCGGCAGTCCACGCCGTCCAGACCGGGGTAGCCCGCCTCCACCAGCGCCGCGCTGACCACGTCGCGCCAGGCGTCGTCGTGCTCGGCTGCCGATGCCGTGGAGGTAGACCAGCGTGGGTGTCATGGGACACCCATCATGCCCAGGAGGGGTTAGATGTCGGTGTGCCGACACTGCCAGCCTCCCGCATTCCCGACCCCCTCGACGCCCCCGCGATCCGGTGGGGGGTGCTGGCTCCCGGCGGCATCGCCCGCGACTGGACCGCCGCCCTCCACGCCCTCACCGCGTCGCGCGTCGTGGCCGTGGGCTCACGCTCGGTCGACCGGGCCGAGGCGTTCGCCGCGGAGTACGGCGTCGAACGCGCCCACGGCAGCTACGAGGCGCTGGTCGCCGACCCCGCCCTCGACGCCGTGTACGTCGCCAGCCCCGCACTCCGAGCACCACGACCACGCCCTGCTCGCGCTCGAGGCCGGGAAGCCGGTGCTCGTGGAGAAGGCGTTCACCCGCAACGCGGCCGAGGCAGCGGCGGTCGTGGACGCGGCCCGGTCACGAGGCCTGCTGACGGTCGAGGCCATGTGGTCCCGCTTCCTCCCGCACTACGACGTCGTACGGCGCTCGCTCGAGGAAGGCCTGCTCGGCGACGTCGTGGCCGTCGAGGCCGACCACGGTCAGCTGCTCTACCCCGACGGTCCCCAGCGGATGGCCGACCCCGCCCTCGCCGGTGGCGCGCTGCTCGACCTGGCGATCTACCCGATCTCGTTCGCCCACCTGGTGCTCGGGTCGTTCGCAGAGGTGCGGGCGACCGGCACGCTCGCCGAGACGGGCGTCGACGCCTCCGAGACGGTGGCCGTCACCAGCGCCCAGGGCGCCGTCGGCACGCTCTCCTCGACGATGTGCGCCAAGACCCCCTGCGCGGCGTCGGTGTCGGGCACCGCCGCCCGGCTCGAGGTCGACGGCTGGTTCTACCAGCCCAACACCGTGCGCCTCCTCGATCCCGACGACCGCGAGCTCGACCGCTTCGAGTCCCCGTCGCGCGAGCACGGGCTGGCCTACGAGTCGGCCGAGTTCGCCCGGCTCCTGGCCGACGGGAAGACCGAGTCCGACCTGCTGACCCTCGACGTGACACTCGAGCTGATGCGGGTGCTCGACGACGTCCGCAGCCAGCTCGGGGTGAGGTTCCCCGGCGAGGGCTGACCTCCCGGCCGGAGGTTCAGCCGCGCTCGAACAGCGCGACGCACTCCACGTGGTGCGTCATCGAGAAGACACCGATCATCACGAGCGTCAACGCGATCCTTTGTGAGCAGCTGCGCTCAGGAGGCGAAACCGGGCCTCTGACCTGCGGCGACACCGTCCTCCGGGACTGAGGGCGCCGGAGCGGTGTTGCGGGCCTGTGCGCATCAAAGCGAGCCTATTCCGAGCCTTCCTGTCAGCGCACGCCGACGGTGACAAGGGACTGCAGCCAGCCGCCCTGGCACCGCACACGGAGACGCTCGGCGCCAGGTGAACCGCCCCGGAGTGTCCGGACTTGTCGGGGAGATACAGATCACGTCTGCTCCGGACGTGTCAGGACAGATCCAGGGAGCGGCAAACGACGGGTGGGGTGGCAGGACCCTCACTGGTCGAGGTCAAGTGTGTCCACCACTGAGTCTCCGGATTGGAGAGCTGCGAGAGCCATGCCGGCGGACTCTCGGTACCCATTGGTCACGCTGAGGATCTCGTCGGGGGAGATGACGTCGCCGATCCTGTCGAAACCCTCGGGAGCTCGCTCTTCGACGATCTTCATGGGGAGCTCGGGACCCAGACCGCGGTTCGCTTCGACGAGCCGTGCGGTCGTGGGGCGTCGGGCCGCTTCGTACGTGCTGAGAGCGGCGGGTATGTCCGCTGATCTTGCTAGGCAGGCTGCGAGAACACGCGCGTCCAGAATGGCTTGCGAGGCTCCGTTGGATCCGATCGGATACATCGGGTGAGCGGCGTCGCCCACGAGCGTCACGCGACCGTCATGCCAGGCTGGAAGTGGGTCGCGATCAACCATGGGAAACACGTAGGTGGCTTCAGCGGCTTCGATCGTGGCGGGTACGTCGAGCCAGTCGAAGCTCCAGTCCTGGAAGGCCGGGAGGAAGTCGGGGAGGCTTCCGCGCCTGTTCCAGTCCTCCTTGCGGGCGAGCTCGGTGTCGGGACGGCGCAGCTCGGCGATGAAGTTGAGCAGCTGGCGTCCGTTCCCCAGGTCGCGGATGGGGTAGGCGACGAACTTCTGCTCGGGATGTCCGGCCCAGACCAGGGTCCGCCCGTCCAAGAGCGCTGGAGCCTCGGCGGTGCCGCGCCACAGAAGGGATCCGTTCCACTTCGGTGGCCCCTCGAGCGGATACAGCTGGGCTCGGAGGGCGCTGTGGATCCCGTCGGCTGCGACCAGGACATCGCCTTCTGCCCTGGTGCCGTTGTCGAAGAAGGCGACCGGCTGCCCGCCGGACTGGTCGACGTGAGTGAGGCGGTGGTCGAGGTGCAGACATTCGCTGCCGATGCGTCCGAGGAACGCTTCCAAGAGGATGCTCTGCAGCTCTCCGCGGTGGATCGAGACCTGGGGCCAGGGGTAGCCAGCCGCGTGACCGCGGGCCTCTCGCCAGATCTCCTGACCTCGCTTGGTGAAGTACCTCAGCTCGGTCGGGGCGATGCCTCGCTCGAGAAGGTCTCCCTTCAGGCCGAGCGCGTCGAGCTCCCGAACGGCATGGGGCTGCAGGTTGATGCCGACCCCCAACGCTCGTACGTCGGGGACCGCCTCGTAGACCGACACCGGTAGCCCCTCCGCGTGGAGGCTGAGAGCGGTGCTGAGTCCGGCGATGCCTGCGCCGATGACGATTGCCGGCGGCAGCATCACAAGACCTCGTGCACGTGAATGTGGACGACGTCCCGGTCGCGCTGTCCGGTCGCGATGCCGAGAAGGTTGTCGAGGTGCCCGAGGCTCGGGGCCGCCGTCGTGAGCCGGATGAAGGAGCGGAAGTAGTACTCGTCCGGATCCACCGCATCTCCCGCGGCTAGCCGCGCTGCTACCGCGGGGCTGACGCGACGCACCCCGACAGAGTCCACTTCGAGGCCGCTCCCGTCGTCGGTCCGCAAAGCGTAGTGCGCCTCGATCTCGACCGACCCGTCCGAGCGGATGCGCTGCCAATCGCTTCCGCCGGCGAGGACGGTCCCTCGCAGGCCGTCGCGACCGGCAAACGTTCCGCCCGTCAGCGGCACGTAACGACGCCCCTCGGTCACCTCCACGGGGTCGGCGACAGTGACGGCGATGCGCAGGAGGGGACGAAGGTGGACCCGACGGATGCCATCGTCATCGGTGGGCTGATCGCTCTTCACAGGTGTCTCCCTTCTCGGTGGCTACATCGACCCGTGTACCAGCTCTCCCTCGAAGAGCACCGCGTCGACCTTGATCTCGCCGATCGAGCCGGCCGGGACGGTCGAAGAGGTCGTGGACTCAGCACCATCAGGTTGGCGACCTTGCCGACGGTCGATCGAGCCCATCCGATCGTCCAGGCGCAGCTGCTTGCGCGCCGTTGATCGTGTAGCCGGCCAGCAGCAGCTCACGCGACAGCGCGGCGCCGCCGTCCGGCCGCACGCTGCCCGGGATACGCCGCCGGGTCGAGGGGATACTCGGGGTCGACCCGCGTCGTGGCGACCTGCATGCCGAACAGCGGGTCTCGCCCGGTGCAGCTCGTACGACGTCACGACGTCGCTGGAGAACGTCGACGACGGCGCCGCTCCGGGCGATCTCGTTGAAGCGGTACATCCGATTCCAGCGCTCGTCGCCCGAGATGCTCCTGGGCACCCTCCCCGAAGTAGCCGCCGGACCAGTGCGTCGTCCAGTTGACGATGATCCCGAGTTCGGCCGGGCGGTGACATGTCGGCCGGATCGACGAGTTCGCAGTGCGCCAACGTCACCTGGATCGTCCAGGCGTCGCCGCTCGGCGAGGAGTCGCGCGCTGGACCTGCCTCCACCGCGTCGCAGGCGACCCGGAAGGCGCGGTCACCGACCAGGTGGATGTGGACGTCGACGCCCTCGCCGTTGCACAGCTCGGAAGCAGTCGGTGAGCTCGTCGACGTCCATGCCGATCTCGCCTGGTCGCGTCGCCCGACGCGTGGCTGCACATCGGCGCGAGCACGGCGCTGTTGCCGCTCTCGTTGGTGCCGTCGAGGAAGAGCTTCAGCGTGTTCATGCCGACGTGGGCGCTCGCCGTACTTCGCCTGGTAGCGCTTGCAGCCGCGCGAATCGCGTCGGGGAGGTCCTCCGGCGCCACGAAAGCGCAGCGCGCCTTCGTAGTACACGTTGAGCTCACCGCGCCGGTCGAGCTCGGCGACCGACGTCGACGATCTCGTCGTCGTCGACCAGGGCCTCGAACACGGCCGTCACCCCGTGCTCGGTCATGAACCGGAAGAACGTCGCCGACCCGCTCCGGGGTGAGCTCCTGCGGCGGCGTCCAGCCGATCTTCTCGTAGAGCCGGTCGAGGAAGTGCAGGTGCACGATCTCGCGCAGCAGTCCCGTCGGCTCACCGTTCTCGTCGCGGACGAACATCTCCAGACCGGGGACCGGATCGGGTGTCTCCCTGGTGATCTCCATCAGCTCGAGCATCTTGCTGTTGACCCAGTGCTCGTGCTCGCTGAAGTCCTGGCAGAGGCAGGGCCGGTCGGAGACCGCGGTGTCCAGCAGCTCCTTGGTGGGCGCGCCGTCGCGGAAGATCGCACTCGGGTAGTACTCGAAGTACAGGAACGGCACCTCCTCCGGCGGATGCGCCTCGGCGTACTCCCGGATGAAGCGCAGGATCTCGTCGACGTCGGTGGTCCACGGCAGCCGCACGTGCCAGTAGCTCTGCGAGACCATGCCGGGTGGGTGTGGGAGTCGACGAATCCGGGGACGACGCGTCGGCCGCCGAGATCGTAGACGGGCAGCCCTCGCGGGTCGTCCCACGAGTCGTGCGTCACCGACGTGGGTGATCAGCCCGTCCTCGATCACGACCACGCTGGCCGACCTCCTGGCGGGGTCGCAGGTGTGGATGGTGGCATTGATGAGAGCCAGTCCGGTCATCGTGTCCTCCTCCCTAGGTGGTGTGGACTGACGGCTGGACGCACGCGCCGTCGAACCAGGTCTGCGTCGACGCGGGCCTCGGCCAGCGCCGCGGCCCCCTCGAACGGGTCCCGGCGAGGACCACGAGGTCGGCCAGGAATCCGGGTGCCACGCGGCCCGTGGTTCCCGCTCGGCCGTTGACGAAGGCGGAGCCGGCCGTGAAGGCCGTCATCAGGGTCGGCACGTCCAGCCGGTCCAGCTCGTCCGGCTCCCCCTCGGCGACGGTCGGGGTACGGACCCGCCCCCTGGCCGCCTCGAGTCGCATCGCCTCGAGCGGGTCGGCGGTCGTGACCGGCCAGTCGCTGCCCGCCGCGAGCCGCGCTCCCGCGATGGCAAGGCGACCGAACGCGTACTCGCGCAGCTCGGGATCGTGGCTGCAGGTCGTCGAGCGCCATGATGTCGTGGGCCACGGAGGTGTACCCCCAGGCCGCCTGGACGTTCGCCGTCACGTCGAGCTCGGCGAAGCGCGCGAAGTCGCCCGGCGGCGACGACCATCAGGTGAGCGATGTGGTGACGACCGCCGCCCGGACCGTTCACGGTCCGGGCATCGGACACCGCGTCGAGGATCCAGCTGCGTCGAGAGCTCGCCGTAGGAGTGGTAGTGACAGGTGAGGCCCAGCGTGTCGAGAGCGACCGTCGCCTCACGGATGGCGTCCTGGTCGATGAAGACCGTGTTCGTGCCGTCGACCATGATCTTGACCGTGTCCGCGAGGATGCGTGACTCGTCCGCACAGTCCTCGAGGAGTCGGCGCTTGGCCTGCAGCTCGGGGATCTGGTCGAGCCCGCGGTCCGGGTCCCACCACAGGGCGGCGGTGATCCGGCCCTGCCAGGCGCCGGTCGGTCAGCAGGCTCTGGTACGCCGGGATCTGGTCGTCGATGCCCAGGCCGCCCCCGACGATCGCGTCCTGCACCGACGTGATGCCCAGGGACAGCAGGTGCTCGTTGGCGCATCGCAGGGCGCGCTCCTGGGTCTCGGTGCGTCTCCGGCGGCGCATACGCGAGCACGACGCCGACGGCCCGCTCCTCGAGCATCCCGGTGGGCTCACCACCGGCGTCCCGCACGAAGAAGCCGTGCTCGGGATCCGGGGTGTCACCGACGACGCCGGCGATCCGCAGGGCCTCGGAGTTGACCCACGCACCGTGGCAGTCGTAGGACCGCAGGAGCGAGGGGCGCCCGGCCGTCACCTGGTCCAACTGCTCTCGGGTGGGCCCGGACCGGGGAAAGACCTCTCGATCCCAGCCCCCACCCATCACCCAGGCGTCCGCGGGGCAGGGTGGCGGCGTAGGTGGCCACCCGCTCGAGCATCCCGTCCACAGTGGTGACCCCTGCCAGGTCGCAGCCGAGCAGGTTCGCCCCGCCGGTCAGCGGGTGGGCGTGCGCGTCCTGGAAGCCCGGAACGAGCAGCCTGCCGGCCAGATCCACCACCTCGGCGGCGTCGTGCTCGAGCTCGCCGGAGCGGGCGACGGCGGCCACGTGGCGCCCCTCCACCAGGACGTCGAGGCGGCGCGGGGCGGCGTACCCGGGGGTCCACACCTTCCCCCCGACGAAGGCGGTGCGTCGAGCCGAGCTGTCCACGACTTGTCCCTTCCGTAATTCTTAGTCATAACTGCCTAACTAAAGGCGATGAGGCGACCGCTGCGGACGTGGCCACGCCGCCGCTCTCCGGTGTGCTCAGAGAACCTCGAAGAACTGGATCCTGATCTGATCGGACTGGTTGTCGTCGAAGGCGACGCCGACGAAGACCGTGTGGGTCAGCCAGCTGTGCTGCGGGGCATCGGTGCGGAAGACGGGCTGGGTCCGGAAGTAGTAGCGCGACGGGTCGACCTGCTCGCCGGCATCCACGGCCGCCTCCACCTCGGGCGAGGCGACCCAGAAGCCCCGGTTGACGATGTCGATGAGCGCGCCGTCCTCCGCGCGGATGAGGTAGCGGGCGTCGAGGTCGACCGCGTGCCCGTCTCTGGAGATGGCCCAGTCCCCGCCACCGGGCTCGACCGTCCCCTGCAGGCGAGGGCCGGCGACGGTGCCACCGGTGATCGGCGTGAATCCGAGCGGCGCGGACCCGGCGTGACCGACGTGCCGGCTCGGGGCGATGTCGACGCGTGCCTCGAAGGCGAAGCGCAGCCCGGGAACGGCGATGTCGGTCCATGTCTACTCCTCGCTCGCGGTCGGGGTGGGTGGCTCCGGTTCGGGTGCCTGGTCTGCGCTCTTCGAGCGCGAGCGCTCCGGCATCGGCAGCAAGTCTCGTGAGCGGACGCTCGAGCTGGCTGTGGCGGGTGGGCTTCCATCCCGGTCGCGGTACCGCGTCGAGCAGACGCTGGGTGTACGCCGCGGAGGGGCTGGAGAGGACGGCGTCCGTCGTACCCCGCTCGACCACGACACCGCGATGCATGACGATCGCGTCGTCGGTGACCTGCTGGACCACGGCGAGGTCGTGGGACACGAAGAGGTAGGCGACCCCGAGAGCTCGAGCGCAGGTCGCTGAGGAGGTTGAGGATCTGCCCCTGCACCGAGACGTCGAGCGCCGAGACCGCCTCGTCCAGGATCGAGGACGCGCGGCTCGCAGGCGAGGGCGCGGGCGATCGCGACCCGCTGGCGCTGCCCACCGGACAGGGAGCGCGGCTTCAGCGCGAGGTGGCGGTCGTCGAGGCCGACCGTACGTCGAGCAGCTGCGCCACCCGCGCGGCCCGCCCGTCCCGGTCGAGGTCGCGGAAGTGGAGCCGGAGCACGTCGTCGAGGCAGCGCTGGATCGTGTGCTGGGGGTCGAGCGAGGAGTAGGGGTCCTGGAAGACCATCTGGACCCGGCGGTAGCGCTCGCGCCGGGCCACGCGCGACCCGGTCGAGCTCCGTGCCGGACGGCTGCGGAGGCCGGCGATGTGGACGTCTGCCGGAGGTCGGGGTCTCGAGTCCCGCGATCATCCGGGCGACGGTCGTCTTGCCCGGCCGGACTCGCCGACGATGGCCAGCGATCCGGCGTCGTGGAGAGTGAAGGACACGTCGTCCACCGCGACGAGCTCGTCGGTCGCCGCGGGTGCTCTCCGAGCGGACGCGGAACACCTTGCGCAGCTCGCCACCTCGAGCGCGGGGACGGCTGCCGAAGCGCTGGGACTGGTCGGTGGTCACGTGCAGCGCCGCCTTCGGCGAACTCGATCCTGCCTTGTAGCTCCTCGGCTCGGTGGCAGGCGACCTCGCGACCGCCGACCGGGCGCAGAGCGGGCGTCTCCGACACGCAGCGTCGATCCGGAAGGGACAGCGGGCGGCGAAGACACAGCCCGGTCCGGCCTCGAACGCCGACACCGGACGTCCGGGGATCGTGTGGATGCGCGACCGCTCGCCGATGACCGGACGGGAGCCCGAGGAGCCCGACGGTGTAGGGATGCTTGGCCTCGGTGTGGAGGGTCGCCGAGGGACCGCACCTCGACGATCATCCCGGCGTACATCACCGCCATCGGTCGGTGACCGCCGCGGCGAGGTCGAGGTCGTGGGTGATGAACAGCATCGCCAGCTGCCGGCTCTGCGCGCTGCTCGTCGAGGATCGCCATCACCTCCTCCTGCGTGGTGACGTCGAGCGCGGTGGTCGGCTCGTCGGCGAGCAGCAGCTCGGGGCTGGTCGAGCAGGGCCGAGGCGATCATCACCCGCTGCAAGCAGGCCGCCGGAGAGCTGGTGCGGGTACTGCCGCATCCGGCGCCCGCCGTCGGTGATCCCGACCTGGCCGAGAAGGTCCACCGCTCGCTCGAGTGCCTCCTGGCGGGGCTCTCCGCTGGGCGATGCGGAGCCTCGAGCAGGAAGTCGCCGATGGTCCGCACCGGATTGATGTGGACCCGCGGGTCCTGGTAGATCATGCTCACGTCGGCGCCTCGGTAGCGGCGCAGCCGCGCCGGGGCTCATCGCGAGGACGTCCTCGCCGTCGTAGGTGACCGAGCCGCGGGCGACCGACCCGCGCATGAGCAGACGCATGATGGTGCGGGCCGTCATCGACTTGCCCGAGCCGGACTCCCCGACCAGGCCGAGGGACTCACCGCGGTCGATGGCGAAGTTCGCGTCGTGGATCACCGAGCGCAGTCGGCGCCGGATCGGGATGTCGACGTGAAGGCTCTTGATCTCCAGCAGGCTCGAGGTCATCAGCGCCTCCTCCGCCCGGCTCGCGAGTCGCTCGCCGATCAGGTTCACCAGGACCACGACGATCACGATCATCACGCCGGCCGAGACCGACTCCCAGGGATATCCGTTCAGCAGCGAGGACTGACCGTCCGGCGACCATGATCCCCCACTCGGCGGTAGGCGGCTGGACGCCGAGTCCGAGGTAGGAGATCGCAGCCAGGTCGACCAGCGCGGCGCCGAAGGCGATCGTGGCCTGCGCTCGGATCAGCGAGGTGATGTTGGGCAGCAGCTGTCGGGTGCAGATCGCCCAGCCCGAGTAGCCGATCAGCGTGCTGGACTCGATGTAGGCGAGCTGTCGCTCGCGCAGCGCGACCGATCTCAGGACCCGTGCGATGTAGGGGGTGTAGGCCACCGACAGAGCGATCACCGGTGCCAGCAGACCGGGACCGATCACGGCGACCGCGAGGATCGCGACCAGCAGTCCGGGGATCGCGAACAGCAGATCCAGGAACCTCGAGACCACGAGGTCGTACCAGCCGCCGATCCAGACCGAGCTGATCGCCAGGAAGACGCCGGCCACGGTCGCGAACACGATGATCAGGGCAGGCCCGAGCAGGCTCAGCCGCGCGCCGTAGAGAAGGCGCGAGAAGATGTCGCGGCCGAGGGCGTCGGTCCCGAGCAGATGGCTCGCGCTCGGAGCGGCATTGGTGTTGAGGATGTCGGTCTGGTTCGGCGGGTACGGCGCCAGCCAGGGCGCGAGGATCGCGGCAGCCACGATCAGTCCGATCAGGGCGACGAGCAGGATCAGCACATAGTCCCGCCTGCCGCGGTCGGTCTCGGCGCTCTCGACCACCGCGGTGGGGTCGACGACGACGGTCATGGCGCCCCCTTCCCACGGACGCGCGGATCGAGCGCGAGCTGCGCCAGATCAGCGACCGTGTTCGCGATCACGAACGCCGCCACCAGGATCAGGCTGATCGCCAGGACCACGTTGTAGTCCTTCGCCGAGACGGACTTGACCAGCAGCGATCCCATCCCGCCCAGGTTGAACGCGGTCTCGACGACGATCGAGCCGGCGATCAGGCCGGCGACGGTCAGACCGGAGATGGTCACGATCGGCACGGCCGCGTTGCGCAGGACGTGTCGGCGGAACACCATCATCGAGGGCAGCCCGCGACCGCGGGCCGTGTCGACGTGCTCGAGACGCTCCTGCTCCCGCACGCTCGCCCGCGTGATCTGCGCGACGTACGCCGACCAGGACAGCGCCAGGGCGATGGCCGGGAGGGTCAGGTGCCAGATGCGCTGGCCGAAGCTCCCGGAGCCGCTCCCGGTCGTGGGGAACCACTCGAGGTTGAGGGCGAACACCTGGATCAGGATCATCGCCGCCACGAAGGTGGGGATCGCGATCCCGACGCTCGCGAGGATGGTGACCACGATGTTGCTACGGCGGATGAACGAGGGCAGGAGCCCCGCCCCGATCCCGACGAGAAGGATGAGCAACGAGGCGTAGACCACCAGCCACAGGGTCACCCCCACGCTCGGCGCGAGCACCGAGCTGACGCTCTGCTGGAACTGGAACGACTGACCGAAGTCGCCGTGCAGCGCGTCCCCCAGCCACGACACATAGCGGACGGGAAGGGGCCGGTCCAGGCCGAACTCGTGTCGGACGTGGGCGATCGTCTCCGGGGTCGCCCGGTTCCCCGCCAGCGCCGTCGCCGGGTCGCCGGGCGCGAGGCCCAGCGCGAAGTAGATCACGAAGCTGGCGACCAGGAAGGTGGCGACGGCGCCACCCAGGATCCGACCGAGAGCCCTCACCGGGGCGCTCCCCACCAGGTCCGGCGGCGTCCGCGGAAACTTCCGTCGAACGACGAATCGTTCATGGACTCCTCCCAACTGGCCAGCGCAGCCGAGCTGCGACGAGCGGTGCTGCCGGTGCGGTGATGTTGACACGACCCAGAGTTGTTAGTCAAGGGTGCCTAAGTAATGATCGGAGCGCCCCGAAGGCGTCCCAGCGAACGCTCAGATCGCGCCTGCTCGCGCCCTTACGCCTGCTCGTACCGGCTGACCTGCTCGAGGAGGGCCTCGGCCATGACCCGGGCAGCCTTGCGCCGATTGGCGGGAAAGCCGAGCTGGGACAGAGTCGAGTTCCCGAACGCCATGGACAGCAGGGCGTACGACGTCTGGATGCACAGCGCCGACGGGGCGGACGGGAAGTCGGCCCGGAGCGCCTTGGTCATCGTCGACTCGAGCTCCAGGTAGACCAGGCGCATCCGATCCGACAAGGACTCATCGGTGGCCGCCGCGCTCAGCAGCGCATCGATCGCGGGGTTGTCATCGGCGGGCTCCCAGGCCGGGCCGAACAGGATCCCGATCAACGCCTTGGACTGGCCTCCGCCCGGAGCCGCTGCGCGAGCGCTGTCCATGGCATAGTCGCCGTTCGCGAAGACCTGATCGACGAACGCGAGAATCAGCTCGTCGCGGTTGCCGAGGTAGTGGCGGACGTGGCCCCGGCTCAAGCCCGACTCGCTCGAGACGCGCTCCAGGGTGGTCCCGGCCACGCCATACCGAGAGACGCACCGACCCACCGCGGCAAGGATCTCGGCGCGGCGCTGCTCGGCCATGCTCGGGCGGCCCATCGTCTCTCCTCGGTGTCGCTGAACCCAGAGCATCCCACATAGTTCGGCAGCATTGACAATCTAATCGGCGCTCTGTCATCGTCCGTCTCAGTCACCCGGCGCACATCCGACGTCAGCAGGACCCGGGGTGTGCCGGCTTCTTGACGCGGAAGGATGGTAGCGCCCTCATGGAGTTCATCCGGGTCGAGCCCGAGGCGGTGCCGGACTCCGCGACAGAGCATCTCGTCGGGATGCGCGACGGCATCCGGCTCGCCACCGATGTGTACCTCCCGGACGCCGGTGGAGATCGGGTCCCGGCCATCCTGGTGCGTCTGCCTTACGACAAGAACAGTCGCTACGTCTTCTTCGACCGGATCGCCGCGCGGGCCACGGCCCGTGGCTACGCGATGATCGTCCAGGACGTGCGGGGCAAGTTCCGATCTGAGGGGGCCACGCTCGGCTGGGTCCACGAGGCCAACGACGGCTACGACTCGATCGACTGGGTCAGCAGACAACCGTGGTGCAACGGGATCGTCGGCATGTTCGGCGACTCCTACTACGGCTTCACCCAGTGGGCCGCGGTCAGCAGCAGTCATCCGGCGCTGCGGGCGATCGTGCCGCGCGTCACCAGCGCTCAGCTGGGGCTGGCCCCGGCTGAAGGAGACGGCGTCCGTGACATCGACTGGCTCGTGCTCGGCGAGTACATGTCCCACTACTGGGCCGATCGCTACATCTACGACTACCAGCTCGACTGGACGATCCGGCCCCTCATGGACGTGTTCGAGCCCGCTTACGACGCCCTCGGCACCCGGTCCGCGACGTTGGACATGATGGCTCCGCGGGTCCTGCCCGTGCCCGTCTACCCCGACGGCCACCCGTTCGACGCGCGCCCGGTGCCGGTCCTGCACGCCGTGGGCTGGTTCGACAACCTGGCCACCTTGTCCATGCGCGACTACGTGGCACTGCGCTCCGATCCTGCGTGGGCCGCAACCCAGTACCTCATCGCCGACTCCCACGACCACGAGAACTATCACCTGTCTCTGGCGCCGATCGGCGAGGCCGACGACCACGGCGTCGAGGAGGCCGCCCTCGAGCGGATGCTCGACGGCTACATCGACCCCGCCCTGGACTTCTACGACGTCTTCCTCAAGGGGGAGCGTCCTGCGGCAGAGCTGCCGCGCGTGCAATGGCACCTGGGGCACGTCGGCCGCCGCCAGTCCGACCAGTGGCCGCCTGCGGACGCCGTACCCCTGCGGCTGTACCTCGACGATCTGGGCGCGTCCGCAGGGTCCGATGGCGCGCTCGTCCGGGAAGCACCGTCCGACTCCGGCCAGGTCGAGTGGACGCACGACCCGGAGCAGCTCATCCCTGCGGCCGTGCCCAACAGCTTCGCCTTCCTCCACGAGTACCCGGACGAGCGCGAGATCATCGACCGCGACGACGTCGTGCATTTCACGCTCGCCGCCTCCGAGCAGCCTTTGGACCTCGCCGGGCCCATCGACCTGCACGTCGCGCTGCGCTCGTCGGCTCCCACCACCCACCTGTTCGCCAAGCTCTACGACGTCGACCCTCAGGGCTCATGCCGCCTGATCGTGCGCGGGCAGGCTGAGCTGCTCGACACCAGCGGGAAGCGGCTGCTGCGGATCGAGCTCGGGCACACCGGGTATCGAGTGCGCCCCGGACATCGGCTACGCCTCGCGCTGTTCAGCAGCGACTTCCCGGAGTTCGTCCCTCACCCCGGAACGGACGAGAACCCCTGGCTCGCGGTCACCACCAAGCCGAGCATCCAGACCCTGCTCAGCGCACCTGGGGTCCTCCCCCACCTGGAGCTCTCGGTGCTCCGCACCGATGAGTGACACAGCCGACCTCGTCGACGCCACCATGGTCGGCGGAAGGGTCGCGTACCACCGATGAGCTCCTCCACCCTCTACCTCAACGGCGACTTCCACACGATGGATCCCTCGCATGCCCGGGCGACCAGCCTCCTGTGCCGCGACGGGCGCATCGTGGCTCTCGACCGGCGACCACGCGACGTACCCGACGGCGACGACCTCGAGGTCGTCGACCTGCAGGGCCGTACCGTGCTCCCGGGCTTCATCGACGCGCACTGCCACCTGGAGCTCTGCACCACCCACCTCAGCTACGCCGTCCAGTGCTTCGCGCCGCCACACCGATCCCTCGCAGAGATCTGCGAGACGCTACGCGCACGTGCGGTCGACGTGCCCGACGAGCGGGTGGCTCGTCGGCCGGGCGGACTTCGGACTCCACCAGTACGTCGAGGAGCAGCGTCCGCTCACCCGTCAGGACCTCGACGCCGTCGTCCCCGACATCCCCACGGTCGTGTACTCCGGCATGCACGTCTGCACCCTGAACACCGCCGGGTTGAGGGCCTCCGGTCTCCTCGACGGCGCGCAGCTCCCTCGAGGCTCCTCCGTGGACATCGCGTCCGGTCGCGGCCTGGAGCTCGCCCACTGGCTACCCAACCCGAACTTCGGCGTCCGGGCCACCGCGGAGGCCATCCACACGCTCGGCGCCCGGATGTTCGCCGCGCGAGGCGTCACCACGGTCACCGACATCGTGGCGACCAACGACGGCGTACGCGCCTATCAACTGCTGAGTCGTGAGCGTCGGCTGCCGTTCCGGGTCGACCTGCGCTACCACAGCCCCACCATCCTCACCTCGCGCGATCTCGCCGCCACCGGCCTCGAGTCAGGCTTCGGGGACGAGTGGATCCGGATCGGCGGGATCAAGCTGTTCATCGACGGAGCCGGCCACGACTTCTCCGGCAACACCGTGGTGGACCTGAAGTGGTCCCAACCCGATCTCGACGACGAGGTCGAGCAGGCGCATCGGGCGGGGCTCCAGCTGATGATGCACGTGCAGTCGACCGAGGCGATCGACATGGCGCTGGCGGCTGTCGAACGAGCACAGACCCAGTGGCCATGCGACGACATGCGGCACCGCCTCGAGCATGCCGGGGACCTTCCGTTCGACCCGGTGCGCCTGACGAGGATGAAGGAGCTGGGAGTGATCCCTGTCGGCACCGCCCAGTTCCTCTACAGCTACGCCGACGCCAAGCCCGACGTCAATGAACCCCCACTGAGAAGCCTGCAGGAGTGGGGGTTCCGGGTCCCGGGCAACAGCGACAGCACCGGCTCGCAGCCCGAGGCAGCCAACCCGTTCCACGGGATCTGGTGTGCCATGACCCGCACCACGCGCCTCGGAACCGTGCTCAGCCCCGACGAGCGTCTCGACCTGCAGTCGGCACTGCGCATGTACACCGCCGACGCAGCGTACGCCTGCCACCTGCCGGACCGCGGCTCTCTCACACCCGGCCGCTTGGCCGACTTCGTGGTCCTGGGAGCCGACCCGTTCAGCCTGCCGGTGGACGACCTCCCGGGTATCGCGGTCGACGCCGTGAGTCTCGGCGGCGACTTCGCTAACGTCCAGCAACCGTAAGGCCCCGCCGGCTCGACATCAGCCTGCGATGAAGAAGGCTGATGTCGAGCACACCTGGTGAAAGGCGGCTGTGTCCGCTCCTACTTGGCGCCGACGGTGGCCAGCGACGGAGACATGATGTAGGCGAACGACGTGGGTGCCCCCGAGACCTTGTTGTTCATGAACGACGTCTCGTGGAAGGCAGCGATCGGGATCGCCGCATTGCCCTTCTCGTAGATCGCCTGCGCCTGGGTGATGTACTCGGCGCGCTTCTTGTCGTCGAAGGTGCCGTACGCCTTGTTGATGAGGTTCTTCGCCTTCCCGTAGTCCAGGCCGATCCAGTTGAACAGGCTGTCGGGGTAGATGAAGAGGCCCATGTAGTCCAGAGGGTCGGCGATGTCCAAGAAGCCCTTGGTCACGATGAAGTCGAGCCCCTTGCGCGCGTTCGGGTCGTAGAAGGCGTTGGCGAACTGAATCGGCTGGAGCTGCTTGAGCGTCACCTTCAGGCCGATCTGCTCGGCCTCTTGCTGGATCAGCGTCGCCGTGTTGATCTCGGTCTGGTCGCCGGCGAGCAGCCCGATCGTGATGCTGGTGTTCGGGGACCCTGCCAGCGCCTGCTTGGCTCCGTCCGGGTCGGGCTCCTTGGGGACGTCGAGACTGTCCAACGCGTTCTGGTAGATCTCGGTGGCCGTCGGGTCCCAGGAGGTCTTCGGGAGCAGCGTGTAGTTGGGCTCCGCGGCGTTGTGAAGGACCGCCTCGACCAGGGCGGGGCGGTCGATGATCATGCGCAGCGCCTGGCGGACCTTCGGGTCCTTGCCCGCAGGCGTCGCGTTGGTGGCGAGCTCGAAGATCGCGAGACTCGGACCCTGGTACACCGTCCCGTTCGGATCGGACTCGAGCGCGGGCAAGGCGGCTTCCGGTGCCTCGAACGTACCGTCCATCTCGCCGGACTTCAGCGCCTGCACCAGGTTGCCCGTATCGGTGATGAAGCTGAGGGTGACCTTCTTGGCCCGCGGGACGAGCTGGTTGTTCCAGTAGTCCGGGTTCGCGCTCATGGTGATGCTCTGACCCGGCGTCCACTTGTCCAGCTCGAACGGTCCCGAGCACATCACACCGCCCTGGGCGGTACCGTAGCTCTTGCCTGCCTGCTCGGTGAAGGCCTTCTCGGAGACCGCCCCCGACACGGTGGACATCTCCTTGTTGAAGAGCTCGTCAGGAGTCTTGAACATCACCACGACGTGCGTGGGGCCATCGGCCGTGATCGACTTGACGCGACTGAAGAACGTGGCGTTGAACGACGTGTCGGGGTCGGCGGTCCGGTTGAGGCTGTAGGCGACGTCCTCAGAGGTCATCGGCTTCCCGTCCCAGAACTTCACGTCATCGCGGAGGGTATAGGTCAGCGTGAGGTGGTCCGGGCTGTACTTCCAGGACTTCGCCAGGTTCGGGCTGTAGCTGAAGTCCGGGTTCAGACGGAGCAGCGAGTCGCACAGGTTCGACACCACGGTGTCCGGGCTGTAGTCGGCCGCCTTCGCGTAGTCCAGTGACGTGGGCTCGCCCGTCGGCAGGTCCCAGGTCAGGTTGTCGATCGCACCCGCAGCCGGGGGGCTGGTGTTCACCAGCTCGCTGGACGAGCCACCGGCCTTGTTCTCACCGGAGCTGCTGTTACCACCTCCACAGGCCGCGGCCGCCAGCGCGAGCGTGACCAGGGAGCAGCCGATCATCAGCCGACGACGCCCTGCTCGCCGCTTCTCGGGGATCAGGGGATGGTTCATGAGAGGCCTCCCGACCTTGACTGCCCCCACTGAGGGCGCCGCCCGTGTTGATGGTGTGGCGATGGTGACATCCCAGCAGTTGTTGGTCAAGGATGCCAAAGAAACCGTGTGCGGCTCCGTCGCAGGCGTTCGACCGGTTCTGCGTGCGGATTCCTAGCAGATCTCCGCCGCACCGTCACTGCGGAGCTGTCGGGTCGAGGCCCTGGACGGGTCGGGGAAGGTTCGGGTGCTGCACCAGGTCGAGCCCCTCGACGATCGCGGAACGACGGGTACTGCCTCGTTCGGAGAAGAGTGCCCACAGCGGTGCGAGCTGGTTGGGCAGCTGGATGCTTCGGGCCATGTCCCCCGCGGCGGCGGTGTCAACGATGGCTCGACAGGTGTGCGGCAGGGTTCCCCCGGAGGACTCCGTACCAGGCGTCGCAGCCGGCGTTCAAGGCGTCCGCGGCGACGTGGTCACCGCCGATCCCGAGGGTCAGGGCGCCGGGAAGCTCGGCGCGGAACGCGTCGACACGTCGCGGATCGTGGTGGGGCGCCTCCAAGGGGGCAATAGCGAGTTCATGGGAGTCAGCAAACCTCAGCGCGAATGGCTCCGCCGCAAGTCAGAGTCGCTCTTCACCAGATGCGCAACGCACTCCACATGAGAAGTCATCGGGAACAGGTCGAAGGCCCGCAGCCGGCGCAGGGGGTAGCCCAGCTCGGCGAAGGTGGCCAGGTCGCGCGCCAGCGCGGCCGGGTCGCAGGCGACGTAGGCGACAGCGCGCGGCGCCCGGTCGACGACCTGCTCGACGACGGCACGGCGTGCCCCCTCGCGCGGCGGGTCGAGCACCACGAGGTCGAACGGCTCGTCGTACGACGACCCCAGCACCCGGTCGACCGGCCCCTGCGTCACGCGCACGGTCGGCGGGAGGTTGGACCGCGCGTCGCGGCAGGCCTGGGACGAGCCCTCGACGGCCACCACCCGCCCGGCCAGCCCGACCGCGTCGGCCAGGAAGGCGGCGAACAGCCCGACGCCCGCGTAGAGGTCGAGCGCCCGCTCCCCCGGCTGGGGCGCCAGCATCTCGAGCACGGTCTCGACCAGCACCCGCGGCGCCTCGACGTGGGACTGCCAGAACCCGTGGGGGTCGACCACGAAGTCGTGACCGCCGTACGACGTCTCCACCGACTCGCTGGTCTCGACGTCGCTCGACCGACGAGGAGAGCCGGCGTCGAGGAGGCAGTCGTCGATCTCCACGACCTCGTCGGAGCGGTGGACGTGGAGCCCGCGCACGCCGCCGGGCAGGTCGACGTAGCGCATGCGGGTGCGCCAGCGCAGAGCCGGCGGGACCTCCTCGACGGTGACGGGCAGGTCGAGGCCGGCGAGCCGCGCCAGCTGCTCGCGCACGACGGCCGCCTTGAGGTCGCGCTGGGCGGCCGGCGCCACGTGCTGGAAGTCGCAGCCGCCGCACAGGCGCCGGACCGGCGTAGGGGCAGGGCGCCGAAACCCGGTCGGGCGAGGCCGACAGCACCGACACCGCGTCGCCGCGCCAGAAGCGGTCACCGTCGCGGCCTTCGGTCACCTCGACCACGACCCGCTCCCCCGGGAGGGCATGCCGGACGAACACGACACGGTCGTCGTGGCGGACCACGCAGTGGCCGCCGTGCGCGACGGGACCGACCTCGGCCTCGAAGCGCTCGCCGACGTGGGAGGCACCCCGCGGAGCGCGCTCGCGCCGCTGCCGACGGGAGGAGCGAGGAGCGGTCACTGGGGCTCTTGGTTGCGGGGCCGCGGCACCTGGCTGCCGGTGGACTCCACCCGGCCGCGACGCAGGTCGCCGGCCTTGACCCGCGCCCGCTCGCGCTCCTCGCGGGCCCGGGCGATCTGCGACGACTGCAGCTGGTAGGGCACCGAGGTCACCATGACGCCCGGCGTGAAGAGCAGCCGGCCCTTGAGCCGCAGCGCCGTCTGGTTGTGGAGCAGCTGCTCCCACCACCGGCCGACGACGTACTCGGGGATGTAGACCGCCACGACACCGCGCGGGTTGGCGCTGCGGATCTGCGTGGCGTACTCGATGATCGGCCGCACGATCTCGCGGTAGGGCGAGTAGAGGACCTTGAGCGGGACGCCGAGGTTGCGGTCCTCCCACTCGGTCATCAGCTGCTTGGTGGCCTTGTCGTCGGCGGCGACGTAGACCGCCTCGAGGACGTTGGGCCGGGAGGCCTTGGCGTAGGCCAGCGCGCGCAGGGTCGGCTTGTGCAGCTTGGAGACCAGGACGATGGCGTGCACCTTGGTCGGTAGGACGCGGTCCTCCTCGTCGGCGGCCAGCTCACGGTTGACGCTCTCGTAGTGGCCGTGGATGCCCTTCATGATCGCGAAGAACACGACCATCGACAGGATCGCGATCCAGGCACCGGCGAGGAACTTGGTGAGCAGGATGACCACGAACACGACGGCGGTCATGCAGAGACCGAACGTGTTGATCCCCCGCGAGCGCATCATGTGTCGCCGCTGGGCCGGGTCGGTCTCGGTCTTGAGGTGGCGCGTCCAGTGCCGGATCATGCCGAGCTGGCTCAGGTTGAACGACACGAAGACGCCGACGATGTAGAGCTGGATCAGCCGGGTCGTCTGGGCGTCGAAGGCCACGATCAGGACGACCGCGAAGCCGGCCAGCACCAGGATGCCGTTGCTGTAGGCGAGCCGGTCGCCCCGCGAGCCGAGCGCCCGCGGCATGAAGCCGTCGCGGGCGAGGATCGAACCCAGCACCGGGAAGCCGTTGAACGCCGTGTTGGCGGCCAGGATCAGGATGATCCCGGTCATCGCGAGCACGAAGTAGTAGCCCGGCGGAAAGACGTCGAAGACAGCCTTGGACAGTTGCGCCATCACCGTGGGCTCGTCGTACCCGGCCGGCATCGGCTTGCCGTCGGGACCGAGCAGCCGGGAGGTGTCGGTCGGGTCGACGTACTTCAGGCCCATCTTGTTGGCCAGGGCGAGGATGCTGAGCATCATCGTGATCGCGATGGTGCCGAGCAGGAGCAGCGTCGTGGCGGCGTTGCGGCTCTTCGGCTTGCGGAACGCCGGCACCCCGTTGGAGATGGCCTCGACGCCGGTCAGCGCCGCGCTGCCGGACGAGAACGCCCGCGCCAGCAGGAACACCAGGGCCAGACCGGTCAAGGGTGAGGCGTAGCCCGGCGCGGGGATGATCGTGAAGTCGGCACTCTCGACCTGCGGAAGACTGCCCTGCGAGGCGCGGATGGCCCCGAACACGGCCATGCCGAGCACGCCGATCATGAAGCCGTACGTCGGGAGCGCGAAGAACGCACCGGACTCCCGTACGCCGCGCAGGTTGAGCGCCGCGAGCAGCACCACGAGGCCGACGGCGATCAGCACCTCGTGCGCGGACACCCAGGGGATCGCCGAGGCGGCGTTCTGCACACCGGACGAGACCGAGACGGCAACGGTGAGGACGTAGTCGACGAGCAGGGCCGAGGCCACGGTCACACCCGCAGTCTGGCCGAGGTTGACCGAGGCGACCTCGTAGTCGCCGCCGCCGCTGGGGTAGGCGTGGACGGTCTGGCGGTAGGAGGCGACCACGGTCAGCATCACGATCGCGACGCCGATGCCGATCTTCCACGACCACACGTAGGCCGAGGCTCCGGCCAGCGACAGGGTCAGGAAGATCTCGTCCGGTGCGTAGGCCACCGAGGACAAGGCGTCGCTGGCAAACACAGGAAGGGCGATCCGCTTCGGCAGAAGCGTCTCGCCCAGCTGTGAACTCCTCAGCTTGCGGCCCAGGAGGACCCGCTTGGAGACGTCGCCGACACCCACGGGGGGACACGATACGGTTCCAAGCGTGCACGTCGTGATCATGGGTTGTGGCCGAGTGGGCTCGACCCTCGCCCGCAGCCTCGAGGACCGCCACCACACCGTGTCGGTGATCGACAGCGAGCCGGACAGCTTCCGACGCCTCGGACCCGGGTTCAACGGGGACAAGGTCACCGGATACGGCTTCGACCAGGAGGTCCTGGAGAAGGCCGGCATCCGTCGCGCCGACGCCTTCGCAGCGGTCTCCAGCGGTGACAACTCCAACATCATCGCCGCGCGTGTCGCGCGCGAGACGTTCGGGATCAGCCAGGTCGTGGCCCGGATCTACGACCCCGGCCGTGCCGAGGTCTACCAGCGGCTCGGCATCACGACGGTCGCCACCGTGAAGTGGACCGCCGACCAGGTGCTCCGCCGGCTGCTGCCGGTCGGCGCCGAGCCCGACTTCCGCGACCCCTCGGGCACGATCCGGGTCGACCAGGTGCCGGCGCCGACACCGTGGGTGGGGCACCAGACCGATCGACTTCCAGACCCAGTCGCGCTCCCGGATCGCCTGGATCGACCGGCTCGGCGAGGGCATGCTGCCCTCGCGCGACACCGTGATCCAGGAGGGCGACCTGCTCCACCTGGTGATGCGCGAGGAGAATGCCGCCACGGCCTACCAGATCATCAACGAAGGCCCCGAGGAGTAGTCGTGCGCGTCGCCATCGCCGGAGCCGGCGCCGTGGGCCGCTCCATCGCCCGCGAGCTGATCACCAACGGTCACCAGGTGCTGCTCATCGACAAGGAGCCTGCGTCGATCCGCCCCGAGCGGGTGCCCGACGCCGAGTGGCTGCTCGCCGACTCCTGCGAGCTGTCGTCGCTCGAGGAGGCCCACCTCGACCAGTGCGACGTCGTGATCGCCGCCACCGGCGACGACAAGGCCAACCTGGTCACCTCGCTGCTGGCCAAGACCGAGTTCGCGGTGCCGCGCACCGTCGGCCGGGTCAACCACCCCAACAACGAGTGGCTGTTCACCGAGGCGTGGGGCGTCGACGTCAACGTCTCGACCCCGCGCATCATGTCGGCGCTGGTCGAGGAGGCGGTGACGGTCGGTGACCTGGTGCGCCTGTTCACCTTCCGTCAGGGCAACGCCAACCTGGTCGAGCTCACCCTGCCCGAGGACTCGCCGTACGTCGGGAAGCCGTCGGGCCTGATCCCGTTCCCCGAGAACGTCGCGCTGGTGACGATCCTGCGCGACGGCCAGGTCTACGCCCCCGACGGCGAGCAGCCGATCGAGGCCGGCGACGAGCTGCTGTTCGTGGCGGGCGCCGACGTGGAGTCGGAGCTGGAGGAGCTGCTCAGCCCCGACAAGTCGGACTCACCGCGCACTCACGACAAGGGCTGACCCGGCCGCAGCTGGAGCGGCGTGTGGTTGCGACCCAGCAGCCAGGACATCGCGGCGAAGGCGGCCAGCTGGAGCGGCCAGCCCATCACCACCTTGAGCACACCGATCGTGGCCACCGCGGTGCCGGCCGAGATCGTGCCGGAGTGGCCCGCCAGCCAGATCGGCCACTGCACGACGGCCCGGAGCACGCAGGGCAGCACCAGCAGCCAGGTCAGCTGGGAGCAGAGCCGGACGACCTGGCGGTCCTCGTGCCAGGCGGTCGGGTCGCCGGTGACGCTGCCGATCATGAAGCCGACGAACGGCCAGCCGACCAGGCAGGTCAGGCCGAACACGACGGCGTACCCGGTGTTGTAGAGCAGGCCCGGGAGGAAGTAGGCGAGTGCCTGGTCGTCGGCAGAGCCGCCCCGGCTGGCGGACAGGTGCACGAAGAACCACCCGATCCCGATGCCGACCAGCGCGTTGACCACGAACTTGACCGTCTGCCGCTGCACCAGCCGCGCCGCGAGCTCGACCAGGGCGACCGCGACGCTGGCGCCGACGGCCACGGTCAGGTTGCGGGTGGTCAGCCAGAGCACGGTGAAGACCAGGGTCGGGATCGCCGCCTCGACCATCCCCCGGCGGCCGCCGAGCGCCGTGCTGAGCTGGCGGCGGACGAGCGCCTCGACCGTCTCGGTGGTCGGTGGGGTCGCGCCGGAGCCGGTGTGGGGGCCGGCGTCAGGCCCGGATGGGGGAGTCGTCACGGCAGCAGCTGGTACCGCGGGTTGTAGATGATGCGGTCGGAGCCGTGCCGACCGATCCGTCCCTCGACCTCGATCGCGCGCCCGGGGCTGATCGCGGCGATCTCGCGGCGGCCGAGCCAGACCAGCACCAGCGAGCCCGAGCCGTCCCACAGCTCGGCCTCGAGGGCGGGTACGCCGCCGCGCGGGCGCAGGGTGACCGTCTTGAGGGTGCCGCGGAGCCGGACCGGCGCGCGGTCGGCGCACTGGGAGATCAGGTCGCAGCGCCCGGCTCGCGTGGTCGCCCGCAGCTCACGGGCGTGCTGCTCGTCGGCGCTGGCCCACTTGCTGATCGTCCGCCGCAGCTTGCTCTTCTCGCCCATGGTCCCCAGCGTAGTTCGCGTCGGTGGGCGTCAGGGCAGACGCTGCGCGTCGGACGGCAGCACGAGCGGGAGCGCGTCGCCGACGGGCATCGCGTGGGTGCCCCGGTGGACGACGACCGCGGCGAGGGCGTCCTCCCAGGCCTGGGAGTCGTCGGGCTCGACCGCCGGGCGACCGAGGAACGTCGCCCGCAGCAGCCAGCGGCTGCCGTTGACGCCGAGGATCCGGGTCGGCTGGATGCCACGGCTGCCGTCGGCCCCGACCACCTGCATCTGGCAGACCAGCTCGACCCCCCAGCGCCCGTCGCGCTCGGTCGCGGTGCCGCCGTGCTGGGCGACGTCGGCGGCGATCTGGGGCCGGACCTCGCTCCACAGGTCACCGTTGCGGGGTGCGGCGAAGGCACGCAGCTCGAGCGCGCCGTCGGGCGAGGCGAGCATCGCCGCCTGCACGTCGCCGGTCTGCTCGTCGACCTGGAGCTGGAGCTCGGTGCCCTCGAGGGGTGCGACCCGCAGCGACCCGAGGTCGATCCGGTCGAGCCCGTCGTCGAGGGGGTCGTCGGAGTCCCAGGGACCCTGAGGCGGCTCGAAGACCGGCTGGGCCTCCTCGTCGATCTCGTCGGCGGTGGCCTCGTACGACTCGTCGGAATCGTCGGGCTCGTCGGCCGAGCGCCTGCGGCGGAACATCAGTGTGTCGTCTCCTGGGTCTGGACTCCGGTTGAACCGTATCCCCCGACGCCCCGGACCGACTCGGGCAGGGCCTCGACCTCGGTGAACACCGCGCGCTCGAAGCGCTGGACGACCAGCTGGGCCACCCGGTCACCCCGGCGCAGCTCCACGGGCTGGGTGCGGTCGTGGTTGACCAGCAGCACCTTGATCTCGCCCCGGTAGCCGGCGTCGATGGTGCCGGGGGTGTTCACGATCGACAGCCCGTGGCGGGCGGCGAGACCCGAGCGAGGGTGCACCAGCGCGACGTACCCCTCGGGAAGAGCGAGCGCGATGCCGGTCGGCACCAGCGCCCGCTCGCCCGGCGCGAGCACCAGGTCGACCGTCGTCATCAGGTCGGCCCCGGCGTCGCCGGGGTGGGCGTACGACGGGAGCGGGAGGTCGGGGTCGAGCCGCTGGACGGCGACGGGCAGGCCGGGGTCGGGCACGGATCGGACCCTATCCCCGGGCGGCTCCGGGCGAGGGTGGAAGGCTGGTCCTCGTGCCCGAGCCCACCCCCGACCCGGTCGGGACCCACCACGAGCGCCTCAGCGTCCCGCTGCGCTGGTGGGTGCAGGGCACGATGCTGCTGGCGATGTTCTGGCTCGCGTTCGTGGTGTCGATGCCGGCGGCCGCCGCTTGGACGGCGACGGCGGTCCTGGCGCTGGCGATGACGGCGTTGTTCGTGGGCTACGGCGCCCCGAGGGTCGTGGTCGAGGACGGCTGCCTCCGCGCCGGCCGGGCCCGCATCCCGGGCCACTACCTCGGAGAGGCCGAGCCGCTCGACCCGGCCGAGACCCGGCGGGTCGCCGGCCCGGGTGCCGACGCCCGCGCGTACCTGCTGCTCCGGCCCTACCTGAAGCGCGCCGTGCGGGTGACGCTGCACGACGACCGCGACCCCGCGCCGTACTGGCTGGTGAGCTCGCGGCACCCCGAGCACCTGGCCACCGCCATCCGGGTGATCTCGGGCGACCAGGCCTCGCGATAGCCTCTCGACCATGGCTGAATCCGACGGCGGCAGCAAGATCTGGACCGCCTTCTCCCTCGTGTCCGCGCTGCTGGCTGCCGCGGTCGCCAAGAAGGCCCTCGACACCGGGTGGAAGGCCGCCACCGGCAAGCACCCCCCCGAGAACCCCGCGGACCCCGACGTCCAGACCGGCGAGGCGATCGCCTGGGCCGTGGCCAGCGGCACGTTCGTCGCTCTCGCCCGGATGTTCGCCCAGCGTCGGGCGGCCAACTACTACCGCCGCTCGGCCGGTCACCTGCCGCCCCAGCTGGCGAAAGACTGACCCCCGCCGAGTCGGCACGTGACGACTCGGCGTGTTTGTCATGTCCTTTCGCGCCGACTCGGCGTACGACGAAGCCCGCCCGGTTGTCCCGGACGGGCTTCGATGGATCGTCAGGCCGGGTCGGCGGACCCGGTCGTGCGGCGTGTCAGAGCCTCAAGCAGCGCAGTCGCGGCAGATGAGCCGTCTTCTCGTCGGCGAGCTGGCTGCGGTGGTGCACCAGGAAGCAGCTCATGCAGGTGAACTCGTCCTCCTGGCGGGGCATCACCTCGACGGCCAGCTCTTCGTGCGAGAGGTCGGCACCGGGGAGCTCGAAGGACTCGGCGGCTTCCGCCTCGTCCTCGTCGACCTTCCCGGAGTTCTTGTCGTGCCGACGCGCCTTCAGCTCTTCGATGCTCTCTTCGGACTGGTCTTCCTCGTTCTTGCGAGGTGCGTCGTAGTCGGTGGCCATGCGTTGTGTTCTCTCTCCCCATCCTTGCGCCGGTGCCCCGGCGCCCTCGTCGGCGCGCCGCATTGTGCCCGATGCCCGAGCAGACCGCATCATCGGTCGCGACGTGTCTCATGAACAGACGCTGTCGTCGTGCTATTCCCCGGCGACCGCCCGCTCAACCCCTCGGCACGGCCGAGAAGCTCCGGCGGTCGGTCAGGCCCGGCCCGCAGGCGCGTCCGGACCCTCGCCACCGACGAACCCGGCGTCGACCACGGCCTCGCGGAGCTCGCCGAACCCGTCGGCCGGGCTGCAGATCAGGAGCCGCTTGCCGATCGGTGAGCGGGTCACCTCGAGCACTCCCCCGGCCTCCGTGCAGACGAGCCCTGCGGCCGCGTGGTCCCAGATGTGGGCCCCCTCCTCGACGTAGCCGTCGAGACGGCCGTGGGCGACCGCGCAGATGTCGAGGGCGCACGACCCGAGCCGGCGGATGTCACGGATCCGCGGCAGCAGGCGAGCGACGGCCGCCGCCTCCCGGGTCCGGGCGTCGAGCTCGTAGTTGAAGCCGGTGCCGACCAGCCGCTGCCCGAGCGGTACGACGGGCCGCGGGCGCACCGGCTCCCCGTTGCAGGTCGCCGCCTCCGCCGAGGGTGGCGACGTACTCCAGGCCGAGCGCCGGGGCCAGCACCACGCCGGCCACCACCACGCCGTCGACCTCGGCGGCGATGCTGACCGCGAAGTGCGGGAGCCCGTAGAGGTAGTTCACGGTGCCGTCGATCGGGTCGACGATCCAGACGACCCCGCTGGTGCCGCGCAGGTCGTCACCCTCCTCGCCGACCAGCCCGTCGTCGGGCCGGGCGCCGAGCAGCCGCTCGACCACGAGCTCCTCGGAGGCCGGTCGGCCTCGGTGACGATGTCGATGTCGCTGGACTTGGTGCCGGCGACCTCGACGCCCTCGCGCCGGAGCCGCACGACCAGCTCGCCGGCCTCCCGCGCCGTGGCCACCGCCAGGTCGCGCAGCTCCGCCGGGTCGGGCGAGCGCGCCGGGCCGGTCGCCGAGGTGCTCACTCCCTCTCGCTGAGCGCCGGTCGCGGTCCGCGCGGGTTGGGGCAGCAGCCCGGCGGCGCAGACGTCCCAGCAGGCGGGCTGGCCGGCGACGGCGGTGCGCTCGACCGGCTCACCGCGCTCGACCGCCGCCCGCTCGACCAGCAGCTCGCGGACCATCGCCACGAACCGCGGGTCGGTGCCCGAGGTCGCCACGCGGACGGCGTCCAGCTCGAGCCGCTCGGCCGTCGCGAGGGCCTCGGTGTCGAGGTCGTAGACGACCTCCATGTGGTCGGAGACGAACCCGATCGGCACGATCACCACCGAGCCGACCCCGTCACCGGCGAGCTTCTCGAGGTGGTCGTTGACGTCGGGCTCGAGCCACGGCACGTGGGGCGGCCCCGACCGCGAGCAGAAGACGAGGTCGTGCTCGTGGGTGCGCCCGGTCACCTCGGCGACCCGTTCGGACGACGTACGCCGAGCCGGCGCGGTGCTGGGCGAGGTAGCCACCGCCCTGTGGCCCGCTGCCGTCGTTCATCGACGTCGGGGATCGAGTGGGTCACGAAGAGGAGGTGGGCGTCGGGGCGCTCGCGCGACCGCGTCCACGACGGCGTCGACGACCGGCTCGAGGAAGCCGGGATGGTTGCAGTAGAGCCGCAGCCGGTCGAGGCGCCGGCGCGTCGTCGACGCCCGAGACCGCCTCGGCGAGGTTCTCGCGGTACTGGCGGCACGAGGAGTACGACGAGTAGGCGCTGGTCACGAAGCACGCGGCCCGGGTCACCCCGTCGGCCTTCATCTGCGCGACGACGTCGGTCAGGTACGGGTCCCAGTTGCGGTTGCCCCAGTAGACCGGCAGGTCGATGCCGTGGGCGGCGAGGTCGGCGCGGATCGCCGCCAGCAGGGTCGCGGTTGAGCTCGTTGATCGGCGACTTCCCGCCGAACAGGAAGTAGTGCTCGCCGACCTCCTCGAGCCGCTCGCGCGGGATGCCGCGGCCGCGGGTGACGTTCTCCAGGAACGGCACGACGTCCTCGGGCTTGTCGGGCCCGCCGAAGGAGACCAGCAGGAGGGCGTCGTACGGCGTGACGTCGCGGGACAGCGTCGGTGGGGCTCACCGCTCCATCGTGCCCTACGCTCGCGAGGCGATGTTCACCCGCTACCGGACCGTGCTCGCCCACCCCGGTGCCCTCCGGTTCAGCCTGACCGCCTTCGTCGCGCGGCTGCCGATCTCGATCGACACCCTGGGCATCGTGCTGCTGGTCACCGGGATCGGCGGCTCCTACGGGCTCGCCGGTGGCGCTGTCGGCGACCTACACCATCGCCAACGGGCTCTGCTCGGTCGTGCAGGGCCGCGCTCCTCGACCACCTCGGCCAGTCCCGGGTGCTCCCGGTGGTCGCGACCCTGTTCGCCGTCGGCATCGTGGGCCTGGTCGCCGTGGCTGGAGTCGGGCGGCCCGGACGGGCTGGCCTTCCTCTGCGGCGCCCTGGCCGGGGCGTCGTACCCCCCGATCGGCTCGGCCGTCCGCGCCCGCTGGTCGTTCGTGCTGGCGGGGCGCCCGGTCGAGGTGCAGACCGCCTACGCCCTGGAGTCGGTGGTCGACGAGGCGATCTTCATCGTCGGCCCGACCGTCGCGACCGTGCTGGCGACGCAGTGGCATCCCTGGTCGGCGCTCGGGCTGGCGCCTGGTCACCGGCGTGCTCGGCACGCTGGCCCTCGTCGTTCCAGCGCAGCACGCAGCCGACCCCGCAGCGCTCGGCGCCCGACGCCGGCCCCCGGCCGCCGATGCCGTGGGTGCCGGTCGTCGCGCTGGCCGTCGTGTGCCTTCGCGCTCGGCTCGATGTTCGCGGCGGCCGAGGTGAGCACCATCGCGTTCTCGGCCGAGCAGCACGCCAAGCCGTACGCCGGGGTGCTGCTCGCCAGCTGGGCGCTCGGGCAGCCTGCTGGCCGGCCTGGTCACCGGCACCTTCCGCTGGACGCTGGTCGTCGGCGCAGCGGGTGCGGGTCGGCACGTGGCGCTGGCGCTGGTGATGGTGCCGATGTCGTTCATCGACTCGATGGTCGGCATGGGGATCGCGCTGTTCGTCGCCGGCGGTCGCGATCGCGCCCGACCCTGATCGCCACGATGCGGCGGTCGAGCAGACGGTGCCGGGCCCGCGGCTGACCGAGGGCATCGCGATGATCCACACCGGCCTGGCCGCCGGCCTGGCGCCCGGTAGCCGCCCTGGCCGGGCTGGTGATCGACGCCCACGGTGCGTCGCGCGTCGTACCTCGTCGCGCTGGGCGGCGGGGTGGTCGCCGCCGTGATCGGGCTCTGGATCCCCCGGCTCGTGCCGCGTGGACCCGGCGCTCCGGTCCCGGTCCACGCCCACGCCCCTTAGGCTGCGCCCGTGCAGTGGCAGAACTGGGCGGGCCTGGAGTCCGCCGAGCCCCGGACCGTGATCACGCCCACCTCCGTCGACGAGGTCGTCGACGCCGTCACCGGTGCCCGTCGGGTGGGGGGCACGGTGAAGATGGTCGGGAGCGGCCACAGCTTCACCGCGATCTCCGCGCCCGAGGACGCGATGCTCCGCCCGCAGGGGATGGCCGGCCTGGTCGCCGTCGACCGCGACGCGATGACCGTCACCGCGTGGGCCGGCACCCAGCTCAAGGTGCTCAACGCCGAGCTGGAGCGGCTCGGCCTCTCACTGCACAACATGGGTGACATCGCGGAGCAGACGCTGGCCGGCGCCACGTCGACCGGCACCCACGGCACCGGTGGCGTGGCCGCCGGCCTGTCCGCCCAGATCGCCGGGCTGCAGCTGGTCACCGGCACCGGCGAGGTCCTCGATGCCTCGCCCGAGCACAACGCCGACGTCCTCGAGATCGCCCGGGTCGGCCTCGGCGCCCTCGGGATCCTGACCCGGGTCACCTTCGCCGTCGAGCCGCTCTTCCTGCTCGAGGCCGACGAGCAGCCGATGTCGTGGGACGTGGCCCTCGGCTCCTTCGACGAGATGGTCGCCGGCAGCCACCACGCCGACATGTACTGGTTCCCCCACACCGACCGGCTGCTGGTCAAGCGCGACACCCGGCTCGACGCCGACCTCTCGGAGGCCCAGCCGCTCTCCCGGTTCCGGAGCTGGCTCGACGACGACTTCCTGTCCAACACCGTGTTCGGGGCGCTCACCGCGGCCGGCAACCGCGCGCCCGGCGTCATCCCGCGGCTCAACCGGGTGGCGGCGCGGGCGCTTGTCAGCCCGCACCTACAGCGACGTCGCCCACCGCGTGTTCACCTCGCCGCGCCGGGTGGTCTTCCGCGAGATGGAGTACGCCGTGCCCGCGCGAGGCCGGCCTCGAGGCGCTGCGCGAGGTACGCCGCGTCGTCGACGCGCTCCGACTGGCAGATCAGCTTCCCGGTCGAGATCCGGGTCGCGCCCGCCGACGACATCCCGCTGTCGACGGCGTACGGCCGGGACTCCTTCTACCTCGCCTTCCACACCCACCACCGCTCCGACTGCCAGCACGCGGCCTACCTCGCGCGCGATGGAGGCGGTGATGCGCGCCCACGACGGCCGCCCCCACTGGGGCAAGCTGCACAGCCGGACCGCGGCCGACCTCGCGCCGGCGTACCCGCGCTTCGACGACTTCCTGGCCCTGCGCGACCGGCTCGACCCCGACCGGGTGTTCGCCAACGACTACCTGCGACGGGTCCTGGGCGACTGACCCCCGCTCGTGCACGGGCTGGTGCACGGGCTCGTGCACGGGCTGGGGCACGTGCGGGGCGCGCCGTCGCGGGAGCGGGGCGCGAGCGGCGCGCTGGCGTAGGCTCGGCGGCACCGGAGCAGGTACGGGCGGGGAGCGCAGGCAGGAGCGACGTCGTCATGGTGCACCTCAGCCTCACCGGGGCTGAGCGAGGACGGCCGGACGCTGCTGCTCGTCGAGCGACGCAGGGGTGGAGTTCACCGTCGACCTCGACGACCGGCTCCGGGCCGCCGCATCAGGCGCAGGCCCGACCGAGGCGGCGACCAGGCACCGGCCGGCCAGTGGGAGACACAGATGGACATCATCGCTTCGCCCGCGGGACATCCAGGCCCGGATCCGGGCCGGTGAGACCCCCGAGTCCGTCGCCCTGGTGCGCCGGCACGTCGGTCGACAAGGTGATGCCGTACGCCGCGCCGGTGCTCGCCGAGCGCGCCCACGTCGCCCAGCGCGCCCAGCGCGCCTCGATCCGCCGTCGCCCCGGCGAGGCCGGGCCGACCTCGACGGCCCGCACCCTCGGCGACGCCGTCGGCACCCACCTGCGCGGCCGCAACGTCGACCCCGACGCCGTCGCCTGGGACGCCTGGCGGCGCGAGGACGGCCGCTGGACCCTGACCGCGCTCCTACACGGCCAGCGGCCGGGTCGGCGCTGCCCACTTCTCGTTCGACGCCCCGGGCAACTACGTCGTGGCCGACGACGACGACGCCCACTGGCTGCTCGGCGAGATGCCGGACGCGCCCGAGCCGGCGAGCCGCCGCCGTCGACCGCGACGACCTGTCCGACGCGCGCCGGCGCCGCCTGTCCGCCGTACCTCCCGACGAGCTGCCGCTCGGCGAGGACGCGCATCGAGCTGGTCAGCGAGACGGCCCGGTGCCCTGGCCCGGAGGTGCCCACGACCGCGCCGACGAGAACGCCGCCCTGGGTGCCGAGCAGCCGGTCGAGGCCTCCCTCGACGACCCGCCGCCGACGACGGACGAGGCCGCGACCCTGACGGCCGACGAGACCGACGACGCGGCCGAGGACGACCTCGACGACGCAGACGGACCCGACGAGCCCGCCGGCACGAGCCGCCGTCGCGCAAGCCGGTCAAGAAGACCCGCGGCCGCGCCTCGGTCCCGAGCTGGGACGAGATCATGTTCGGTGGACGCGACGACGGCGGCGCCTGACCCTCTCCCTGGCCCGGGTCGTCCGCCCGAGCAGCACCTGTGGCGGGTGCTCAGGCGGACGACCGCGTGGGGGTGGTGGTGCGATCAGTTCTCCATCACCCGCGACCAGCTGAACGGTCCGAAGCTGGTCGCCGTCGTGGCGGCGTGCCCTCCTGGGGTGACCGTCAGCCGCAGGTACTCCAGCGGGACCGTGCTGCCGTGCACGGTGACCCGGTGGAAGTTGCGCGACGTCGTACGACGGGTGGCTGTTCCAGGCGTCGTAGCCGCAGACCCCGTCGTCACCGGTGCACGGAGCGCCCTGCTGACAGCGGGTTGTCCGAGCGGTAGACGTGGGAGTCGCCGTTGAGCAGCAGCACCGGCTTGGCCGAACGCCGGCGGTGTGGTCGGCGAGGCTCGACACGATGCGGCTCGTAGCTGGCTCAGGTGGGCCGCGGCCTTGCCGTCGAGGTCCCACATGTCGGCCTGCTCGATCACCACGACGCCCTGCGCGCGCTCGGCGCGTGCGCGAGCCGAACGCCGGTCGAGCCAGCGCAGGTCGGCCGCCGTACGCTGCGCCGCCTCCTGCTGCTGCGCCGGCGACGCCGTCGGGGCGCCGTACCAGGGGTCGGTGTCGTTGTTCGAGCCGCCCGGGATGTTCGAGGGTGACGAACAGCGACGCCCTTGCGCTGCCAGATCACGTTCTCGACGTACTGCTGCGTCGGCCGGGGTGCGCCGGGTCGTACGACCGTGGCCTGCGACAGCGTCGTGCAGTGTGCCGCTGCCGAGCGTCGCGCCCGGGCTGCGGGAAGAAGATCGAGCGGACCAGGTCGAGGTTGGCGACCGGGTCGCCGCCGCGTAGTCGACCGGGTTGCCCGTGGCGCGTCGATGACGTAGTCGACCTGGCCGGTCGCCGGGTTGTAGACGCCGCCGCCCTCGGCCTTCTTGTGGCAGTCGGTCCACTCGTTGTCGCCCGGGGTGTAGACCAGCGGGTCGGCGAAGCGGCTCCAGAGACCGGCGATCTGCCGGTCGTAGGCCTCGCGTGCAGAACTGCTTGCCCGAGTGGATGTCGCCGACGTGCACCACGGTGCTGACGTCCGGGTCGGCGTTGACCGAGTCGATGAACGCCGGGGTCGCGTCGGTCTCGGAGGTGTCGGTCGGGGTCGTGCCGTACGGCGCGTCGCCGTACACCGCCGTAGGTGAAGGACCGGTTGCCGTTGCCCGGCGTCGCGCTGCCGGGCGAGGCGCCCGCCACCCCGATCGCGGTGCAGACTGCTGCACCGGCGACGGCTGCCATCAGGATCCTGGGTCGCATGCTGTCTCTCCTCGCTCTGGAATGCCCGAGTCGACTCTGGCGGCGGTGTCCTTCCGACGGACCACCGGCCGGTGAACGTCGCAGGAACAGTCGGCGTGGAGTGCTGCCCTCCCAGGCTACGGCCGCGCTCGGTCGGAGGTCGTTGCGCGAGCGGACGACGGAGGACGCGGACGGCGGGGACGACCGCGCGTGACCCGAGTAGGGTCCACGCATGTCGTACTTCGTCACCGGCGCCACCGGGTTCATCGGGCGTCATCTGGTCGAGGAACTGCTCGACCACCGCGACGGCACGATCCACGTGCTCGTGCGCGAGGGCTCGCTCCCCCGCATGCAGAAGATGATCGAGCTCTGGGAGACCGACCGGGTCGTCCCGGTGGTCGGTGACCTCACCGCCGAGCGCCTCGGCGTCGACGCCGAGTGGGTGGCGCAGCACCGCGGCGAGGTCGACCACGTCCTCCATCTCGCGGCGATCTACGACATGACCGCCGACGACGACGCCAACGAGGCGATGAACGTCGGTGGCACCCGGCACGCGCTCGAGCTGGCCGAGGCGCTCGACGCCGGCTGCTTCCACCTGGTGCAGCTCGGTGGCGGTCGCCGGGGAGCTGGACGGGCCGTTCGACGAGACGATGTTCGACGATGGGCCAGGCGCTGCCCTCGCCCTACCACCGCACCAAGTTCGAGTCCGAGAAGCTGGTCCGCGAGCAGGCGACGATCCCCTGGCGGGTCTACCGGCCGGCGATCGTGGTCGGTCACAGCGAGACCGGGGCGATGGACAAGGTCGACGGCCCCTACTACTTCTTCCCGCTCATCAAGATGCTGCGCGACCGGCTGCCGGCCTGGCTGCCGCTGGTCGGGGCCGACCTCGGCGACACCAACGTCGTGCCGGTCGACTACGTCACCGCCGCCATCGACCACCTCGCCCACCTCGAGGGCCACGACGGCGAGGCGTTCCACCTCGTCAACCCCGAGCCGCAGCCGGTGATCGAGGTGATCAACACGTTCTGCGGCGCTGCCGGCGCCCCCCGGTTCGCAACGCCGGTCGACCGACGTACGGCGAGCGGGTTGATGTCGCTGGTGCCGTCCGGGCTGCGTCCGCTCCGGCTCGCCGAGTCCTTCGTCCGCACCGGCCCCGTGCAGGCCGTGCTCGACCAGACCGTCGGTCGGCATCGGGCGTCCCGGCCGAGGTGCTGGGCCACTCGTCGTTCCGGCCGGTCTTCGAGTCCCGGCTGACCGAGAAGGCGCTGGCCGGGTCCGGCGTCGCGGTGCCCGACTTCGAGTCCTACGCCCGCACCCTGTGGGGCTACTGGGAGGACCACCTCGACCAGTCGACGGCCCACGACCCCGCGGCGCGCGCGGCGCTGGCCGGCAAGTACGTCGTGATCACCGGCGCCTCGTCGGGCATCGGCCAGGTCATCGCGCTCAAGGTCGCCCAGGCCGGTGGCATCCCGGTGCTGGTGGCCCGCGGCAAGGACAAGCTCGAGGCGACCCGCGCCACCATCGAGAACCGCGGCGGCACCGCCTACGTCTACCAGTGCGACCTGTCCGACCTCGAGGCCATCGACGGCCTCTGCGAGCGGCTGGCCGCCGACCTCCCCCAGGTCGACGTGGTCGTCAACAACGCCGGCCGCTCGATCCGCCGGTCGCTGCGCCTCTCCCACGACCGGTTCCACGACTTCGAGCGCACCATGCAGCTGAACTACTTCGGCGCGATCCGGCTGGTGATGGGCCTGATGCCGCTCGATGCGCAAGGGCCACGGCGGCCACATCGTCAACATCTCCTCGATCGGCGTGCAGACCAGCCCGCCGCGCTTCTCGGCGTACGTCGCCTCCAAGGCCGCGCTCGACGCCTGGAGCAACGTCGTGTCGCTCCGAGGTGGTCGGCCACGGCATCACGTTCACCAGCATCCACATGCCGCTGGTGCGGACGCCGATGATCGCCCCCACCAAGATCTACGACAAGTTCCCGACGATCTCGCCGGCGCAGGCCGCCGACCTCGTGATCCGGGCGATCGTGGAGAAGCCCCACGAGATCAACACCCTGCTCGGCAACGTGGGCGCGGTCGCCCACACCGTCGCCCCCAAGCTGGCGTTCCGGGTGCTGAACATGGCCTACCAGGTCTTCCCCGACTCGGCCGCGGCCAAGGGCCAGGCCGCCTCCGGCACCCGGGAGTCCGAGCAGCTGATGATGGCCAAGATGTTCAAGGGCGTGCACTGGTAGACCGTGGCGCGCCCCGGGCGAGAGCCGCTTGTCGCCGTCATGTGACCCCCCGCGACTAGTCCCCGGCGACCGATCGGTCGCTCCTGCCCGGTTGTCGCACGACGGCCTCCCCACAGCCCTACTGTCGAGTCAGTTCTCTGAGCGGAGGGGTGCCCAGAGGCCCACGATCACCGGAGGGCTCGACCGACACGGGGAGGCCGAGCCCTACCGGACATCGTGACCGCCGGGACGAGTGCGGGAGGGCCCGCCCGCCCGTTCGGCGCCCGGAGTGGCACAATCCCGACGCGATGGCTGAACTCCACTTCTTCACCGGGACCATGGACTCCGGCAAGAGCACGCTCGCCCTGCAGACCAACCACAACCACGCCGCAGCGCGGCCGGTCGGGGCGGATCTTCACCACCCACGACCGCGCCGGTGAGGCGATCCTCTCCAGCCGGCTCGGGCTCGCCCACGACGCCATCGAGGTCGACGCCGGGCTTCGACTTCTGGCGCTACGTCGTCGACTCGCTGACCGCCGGCGGTCGCATCGACTACCTGATCTGCGACGAGGCGCAGTTCTACTCCCCCGACCAGATCGACCAGCTCGCCAAGGTCGTCGACGAGCTCCAGATCGACGTCTTCGCCTTCGGCATCCTCAGCGACTTCCGCACCCGGCTGTTCCCGGGCAGCGCCCGACTCGTCGAGCTCGCCGACCGGATGAACGTCCTCCAGGTCGAGGCGCTGTGCTGGTGCGGCAAGCGGGCCACCCACAACGCCCGCACCGAGGACGGCGTGATGGTCGTCGAGGGCGAGGTGATCGTGGTCGGCGACGTCGACACCCCGAGGGCGCCGCCCGGCGAGGTGGGCTACGAGGTGCTCTGCCGCCAGCACCACCGCCGCCGGCTGACGGCCGCCCGCGCCCAGGCGGTCGCGCTGTCCCCCGAGCCACTGCCGTTCGGCTCCTGATGCTGCGTCCCGGCCTCCTCGTCGACGTCGAGCTCGGTCGCCGGGCGACGCACGTGCTCGCTCGACACCCGCCTGGCCGCTGACCGGGCCGCCGGCGCGCGAGCGCTACGACGCGGGCCACCTGCCGGGCGCGGCGTACGTCGACCTCGACGCCGACCTCGCCGACCCGCCGCGGCGCCGGCGGCCGGCACCCGCTGCCCGACCCGGACCGGCTTCGTCGCGGCGATGCGGCGCGCCGGGGTCTCCGCGGTCTCGACGGTCGTCGTGTACGACGACGGGCCGGCCACCGCCGCGGCCCGGCTGTGGTGGCTGCTGCGCGACCACGGCCACGACGACGTGCTCGTGCTCGACGGCGGGCTGGCGGCCTGGACGGCCGCCGGTCGCGCCTCGCGACCGAGCCGGTCACGCCGGAGCCGGGTGACTTCACCGGCCACCCGGGCGGCTGCCGGTGGTCGACGCGCGACGGCGCGGCCGCCCGTGGCCGCCGACGGCGTCCTGCTCGACGTGCGGGCGCGCCGCGCGCTTCCGCGGCGAGATCGAGCCGGTCGACCCGGTCGCCGGCCACATCCCCGGTGCCGTCAACGCTCCGCTGCGGACGTCGACCGGGCCCGACCAGCGCTTCCGGCCCGACGCCGAGCTGCGAGCCCGGTTCGCGGGACTGGGCGTCGGGCGGGCGTCGCGGTCGGCGGCGTACTGCGGCTCGGGCGTCACCGCCTGCCAGACCCTGCTCGCGCTCCGGCTGGCCGGCCTGGACGACGCCGCGCTCTACCCCGGCAGCTGGAGCGGCTGGCTCACCGACCCGGACCGTCCGGTCGCCACCGGGGACCCAGAGTGACGTGAGTGCGCTCGGTGACCTGCTGAGGGCATCGCCGGAGGTGGACCGCGCTGCTGCCTACGACGAGCAGGTGACCTCCGCCCTCGGGGTCTTCGGCGTGGCCACTCACGAGGTGCTCTTCCTGGGACACAACTCGGGGGTCGCCTGCCAGACGCCTGCTGCTCAAGGTCCACGCTCCGCAAGGCGAGGGCGAGGGGCGGTCCGAGCTCGCGGTCGTCGGCCGGCTGCTGGGCCGGTGGCGCGTCCTCTCCGAGCAGCGCGAGGCGAAGGACGCCGGAGCCGTGCACTACGACCGGCGTCACCTGGAGCAGGCCCCCGCCGACCTCCACGTCCTGACCACCACCGGCGCCATCGCCGAGGAGTCGTGGAGCGAGATCGAGCAGGCGACCGCGCTGACCTGTCGGCTGATGGACACCCTCGGGACGTCCGCGGACGTGTACGGCGTGGTCCAGGGCGACCGAGCCCCGACCACGTCATCGTTCCCGCGACCCGCGTCCACAACGTCACGGGGAACTAGCGGGGCCGATCGGTGGGTCTGGTTGACTCGCCTCCGTGGCCGATCCCGGGGGACAGCGCCATCCGATGAGCAGCACGACGATGGCGCGCACCATCGGGGCAGGGTTCGGGCTGGTGTTCGTCCTGGTGAACGCCGGCGTCATCGGCTCGCCGTGGTCCTGGTTGCTACGGGCGCTCGGAGTCCTGGTGTTCCTGACGGTGATCAAGCTCGCCTGGAGCCGCGATGACGTCGTAATACAGCCACGCCCCGCGGCACTCCGCGTGTACTGGACCTGCGTGATCCTCGAGGTCGTGGCGCTGGCCCTGGGCACCCGGTTCCTGGCTGACCAGGACCGCCCGGAGTACGGCGTCGCCTGGGTGGCGGTCGTCGTGGGCTTCCACTTCCTGCCGTTCGCCTGGGCCTTCCGTACCCCGTCCTTCCTCCCGCTGGGCCTGGTGCTGATGGCGCTCGGCGTCGCCGGCGCCGCTCTCGGACCCGCCGGTGCGGGCGCGACCGCGATCGCCTGGTGTGCCGGGATCGGCTCCGGCTTCGTGCTGCTGGCCTGGGCAGGGCTTCCGGTGGCTCGGCACGGCACGTCATCGGACGTCGCCACCCATGCGGCGAGGAGGCAGACAAATCGGGCCACATAGGCAACCGAACAGAGCGTTCAGGATGTCGTTCTTAGCGACACAGCAAACGGAAGGTATGCCGGGTGGATGAGTCGTTCGAGGCGTTCGTGGCCGCGCGGGGGCGGCGCCTCTTTGCCACCGCGTACCTCATCACGCAAGACCGCGCTCTGGCTGAGGATCTCGTGCAGACGGCACTGCTGAGAACATGGAAACACTGGTCAAGGGTCCAGAGTCCGGAGGGCTACCTACACAGGGCGATGGTGAATACCTACACCTCCTGGTGGCGGCGGAAGTGGAACAGTGAGCTTCCACTGGATGAGCTGCCCGAAATCCATGTGGCAGGCGCAGACGACCAGCTCGACGAGCGCGCTGACCTTCGTGCGGCGCTCGCAAGACTGCCGCGGCGCCAACGTGCTGTGTTGGTGCTTCGGTTCTACGAGGACCTGTCGGTGTCGGAGGTCGCGAACCTGCTGGGCTGCGCCGAGGGAACGGTCAAGAGCCAGACCAGTAAGGCCCTCGCTCGGCTGGGCGCGGACGAGACTCTTGCCCGACAGGACCAGGGAAGCCCACCGGCTGCGGAGGTCAGGCCATGAGGTTGGAAGAGCTCATCGAGGAGCTGCACGCCCAGGCCGACGAGGTCATGACGAGCTCGACGGTCAGCATGCCGGAGCTGCGCGACCGTCGTGCGCGCGAACGCCGCCGACGTATGGCGGGCAGTGCCATTGCGGTAGCCCTGCTCCTGCCGGTCGTCTGGGCTGCCGGATCGGTGGGTTCACGAAGCGGCGCCGATCTCCAGCCCAACCGCACCCCCATGGCGTCCCCCACGCAAGAGCGACCACCCGCCCGCGCGGGGTGGGAAGGGGTCCGGTGCAATCGTCCGCAACTCGGCGGCTGCGCCGTGCCGGCGCTCCTGAGCTATCGAGGTCACTTGTTCAGCGACACCCAAGGTGGCTCGCAGCCCGTCAACGCCGCCAACGGGCAGAACCTCGACCTGAGTATGTCGACGGGCGGAGCCTCCGGGCCACATCTCATATTGGTCGGCGCAACCGGCGCTGGACCAGGATCACGACTCGAGGTCGTAGTCGGCAACAGGCCGCCCAAGCTGCTCACCCCAGGTCGTCTCACCGCCATACCCCTCACGGTGGAGGCACGACACTGGGACGTCGTCGTTCGGGAGACCGGCACCCCAACGGACAGTGAGGTACTGCGCATCGAGGACTACATCGGGCATCCGTGAGAAACCAGGGTCCGATGGGGTGGGCGATCACGACCAGGTGATGCTCAGCCCTGTCGGCCGCCCCTCCGCGCGCCGCAACCAGAGCGCCGAAAACGCTGTCGAGCCCCCGTGAGCTTCAGCCCGGCCGCGCGCAACCTGAAGAGAATGTCAACGTGGTATTCGGCAGCGAGACGGCATCCCAGACCCACTTCGTCGCATCACGAGCCACGGCCACACGCCGCCTCTCAGCCGAGCTGCCTCACGGAAGCACCCGTCGCGGGAGTCGCGCACTCAGCGGCTATGAGTGTGCGCCTCTCCCCTCCACCGACGGGATCTGGGGGCCGGACACCGCTACTGAGCCGCGCGGAGTGCGCTCCCCCGGTGGTGTCGGCTTCTCCCGCGAGCCTCGGTGCTAGCGCGGTGGCCTCTCTGCCGGGTGAGCCTGTTCGACGCGCGCCCTGGTGACATACGGTGAACGCGTGCCCGGCAGGGTGTCGAGACAAGTGGGTTTTTTCTTGGGAGGCGTCATGAAGCTGCAACGCGTGAAGGTCCCGTGGATCGTGTTCACGGTCGCCGTCCTCTTGATCGGGATGAGTGGGGGCGCTACGGCCGCCAGCCTCATCACCGGCGCTGACGTGAAGGACAACTCCTTGACCTCAGCGGACATCAAGGACGGCACTCTGACGACGAACGACATCAAGCAAGGCGGCGTCAACGGAAACCGCCTCAAAGGTGAGTCGACCTCCGGCAACAAGCTCCAGAAGGGGACCGTCCCGGGCGACCGTCTCAAGGACGGCGCCGTCACCTCGGCCAAGATCAAGGACGGCACCATCGAGCAAAAAGACCTGAGCGCTGCTGCCCAGGACTCGTTGAAGGTCATCGCGAACAGGACCGAGATCACACCGCCAAACGCCACGTACGGCGGTGCCAACGTGGTGGACATCGCGCCAAGTCCGATTAACGCCAGCAACGACAACAGGACCCCGATGCTGACCTTCACGTTGGATGCCGGGAAGTACTACATGTCGGCTTCGGCCCAATTTTTCCACCTGACCCCAGCACTAACCCCCGGTGAAGACTACGGCGTTCTCGGCACCGAGCTGAACGGAGTAATCCAGCCCGGCAACTCCGTGTCCTCCGACATCCCCGACACCTTCCCCAATCCCGGCCAAACCACAGCAGCAGGCATCTTCACCATCCCCGCCAACAACACGGTGGTGACTGTCGTCGGAAGCATCCGAGGAACCTCAGCGGGCCAGGGCGGTGTCGCCGTCGAGATCCTGAAGATCGGCTGACCCGTCAGTTGGCGAGCGGTGACAGTGGCAACGTGCCTCCTTGACGCTGTCACCGCCGTCCGTCCGCAGGTTGAGGGTCCAGGCCGTGGTCGCTGTCAGCGCACCGGCCCGAGGAGTAGGTCGACAAGCTCAGCTCGGTGCCTTTGCCAATCTGCTCTACGGCGCCATTTCGGGACGCGTCCTGATGCAGGGAGACGCGGGCAAGCTCGTCCTCACCTACCTCCTGGACTTCATCGTGACCATGGTCGGCGGCTTCGCGCTCGGAGCCCTGTTCCTCAACTCCCCAGCCGGCATCGTCGTCTACTTCACCTACTCGTTGATACTGCCGATCCCCGTTCGCTCTCGGGTCTGCGCTGATGACGTGGTCCCGGCATCTGCGGCCCTGGATCGACCTGGCGTGGGCTCAGGGACCACTCACCGATGTCAGCGCCGCGGCGACACGACGACGGCCGCGGCCGTCGTGGATCCGGCCTCGAACCCCGTCGACAGGCCCCGGCCGAAGTCCGCCAACAACCGACGGCCTGAGAGCCCCCGGCGTGCGCTGTCGCAGGTGTGCGTTCACGTCAGCCATGACGGGTCAGGGGACGTAGGTGTAACAGACCGGCAGCTCTTGGAGCAGGGCTTGGTTCATGGTGTGCGGTGTGATGGAGCAGCCGTGCGCGACGTAGTGGCCGTGCTGGGTCTGGACGGCGGGAGCGGGTGGCGGGTCGCCGCGTCCGGGCATGGCCGAGGCGCTGCCGAGCGTGACGGCCAGCAGAGTGCAGAGCAGCCCAGCGGCTGCGGCGGCGGGGAGGGCGCGGTGGTGGTTGATCGATGGGGTGGGGCGGTGGACGGTGGTCCTGGTCATGAGCGTTTCCCTTGTTCGATGGCCGGGATGGGCGGCCTGGAGAACCCTCACGCTGACGCTAAGAACCGGCTTCCACATGGGGAGAATCACTAGTCCTCGGTGACCCGCGGACCCAGGACGCTAAGAGCCAGATTTCTCGACAGCCAGCGACTTGCCCCTGGAGTCCGGCGTGGTTGCTTCCCGGCCGGTTGCCGGAGCCGAGCCGTCCGGCCTGACCGTTGTTCCGGTAGCGGGCCGGGTGCCCGGCCGCGATCTTGGTCGCCAAGGCGCTCCGGGGCGCTTAGCATCATGGGTGGGACCTCTCGTCCCAACCCACGTTGAGGGCGGTGCACCATGCCCGTGCCAAGGGTCGGGTCTTCTCTGCTTCTGGGGCGCGAGCCTGAGATCGCAGAGCTGGATGAGGCTCTCGCGTTGGCGACAGAAGGCACCTCGCAGATCGTGCTCGTCGGCGGCGACGCCGGCATCGGCAAGACGACGCTCGTGGCCGACCTCGAACGCCGCGCGGCCGTGCTGGGGTTCAGCGTGGCGACCGGGCACTGTCTCGACATTCAGGCTGGAATCTCGTTCGCCCCGGTGGTCGAGGCGGTGCGCTCCCTCCTCGGCGAGGTCGACGTTCAGACGAGGCCGGCGGCGCGGCGGATGCTCACCCTGCTGGACCCAGAAGCACCGAGGAGTCGGGAGCGTCTCCATCTGTTGGACGACCTCACCGCCGCCACCTTGGAGTCGGCGGCGGCCGGCCCGGTGCTCCTGGTGCTGGAGGACATGCACTGGGCGGACCAATCCACCCAGGACTTCGCGGCCACGTTGTCTCGGACAGCGCGTGGAGCCCTGTTGTTCGTGCTGACGTTCCGCAGCGACGATCTCCACCGCCGCCACCCGTTCCGGAAGACCGTGGCGGAGATCAGCCGGACCCTCGGGTCCCGACGTATCGACCTCGGCGGCTTGGACCACGACGACATCGCAGGGATCGTGGCCGCCCACACCGACGGGCCACCCGACCCGTCGGTGGTCGACTCTGTGCTGGCGCGGTCCGAGGGGAACCCGCTGTACGCCGAGGAGCTCTTGGCCGCAAACCAACAGGGGGTTCCCGATCATCTGTCGGATCTGCTGTTGGCCCGGATCGACGGCCTCGACGAGGGTCCGCGGGCACTGCTCCGAGTTGGGTCGGTCAACGGGACTCGGCTGGACACCGAGACCCTCGGCGACCTGGCGGGCCTCGATCGGACCCAGACGGAGGGCTACCTGCGGGAGGCTCTGGACGCCAACGTCCTGCGCCAGACCGATGAGTCTCTGGAGTTTCGGCACCCGCTGCTCCGCGAGGTGGCCTATGACGACCTGATGCCCGACGAACGGACTCGGATCCACGGCCGGCTGGCCGAGATCCTCCAGGCCAGGGTCGAGGCCGAGCCCGATCCCGGAAGCGCGTCCCTGAGTCGGCTCGCCTTCCACTGGAACGCCGCCCACGACGTGCCCCGCACCCTGGCGGCATCGGTCCGGGCCGGGCTGGCTGCGAAGCGACTGGGAGCCGCCGAGGCCATCCCACAGCTCGAACGGGCCCTGGCGCTGTGGGACCGGGTCCCGGACGCGGAGGCATTCGCGCAGCATCCACGCGCCGAGCTCATCGTCCTCTTGGGCGAGTCGGCACTCGCCCAAGGTGACCGTGAGCGCTGGCACGCCCTGATCCGAGAGTCGGTGAACATGCTCGGGCCCGACCCCGACCGGTTGCTGGCCAGCCGCGTCTACTCCGCGCTGGGCGAATGCCATGTATTCACCGACGCCACGGTCGGAAGGCAAGAGGCGATCCGGCTCGCCGTCGTGTACGCCGGCGAGCAGCCCACCGAAGAACTGGCACGCGCCCTGGTCGCCCAGTCCTCTTACTACATGTACTGCGACGGCAACTTCACTGAGTGTCTCGTGACTGCCACGCGAGCTGTCGAAGTTGCCAAGCTGGCGGAGAGTCCCGATGTGCTCATCGATGCACTGAGCCACTGCGCCTGGGCGCTTGCCGATCTCGGTCGCATTGAGGCGGGCTTAGCCGTGCAGCGGGAGGTCATTCAGGTGAATCGCGACGCCGGGCGGATAGGTGGAGCGATCGTGGAAGCGGCAGAGTTGGCCGAGTTCTACAACTACTACGCGGGAAACGTCCATCGTGGTCTGGAGGTTGGACGCCGCGGGTTCGAAGAAGGCATGGCCCAGGGGCTTCCGGTGCAAGCGGCATCGTGTGGGGCGCAGGTGCACACAGCTCTAACATGGCTTGGCCGCTTCGAGGAGGCGGAGCTGCTGCTCGATGAGCTTCCTGAGCTCGGGATCTCGGGCGACGGCTGGAGCACGCCTCACGTCGACTTGTTGCTGGCGCGTGGCGACGCCGAGGCTGCTCCGCCCTCTGATGCGCGAGATCAAGAGCAAGACCCACGCAAGCCCAAACCAGTTAGACACCCTGCGCCGAGCTCGAGCTCGCAGCGATGCTCGACGACGTATCGGTCGGCATCGAAGCTGCTAGATCGTCCAAGGGCACGCTCCACGAACGCGACTCCCCGCTCCACGCTGCCTGCGGCGGCCCGGATCGGCTTCCACGCCCTCGCCCTTGCCCAGTCGACGCCGGAGTCCAGGATCGACGGGCTGCGGGAACGGGCCAGCGCTTCAACTCCAGACGGCTCGTGCCGGGCTCACCGAGGAGTGGCGCGGCGGCCTACTTCGGGGTCCAGCTGGCACTCGCCGAGGCCTACGCCGCGCAGGTGCGCCGGAGAACCGGCCGTCGCGCAGTTCCGGAGGCGACGAACCTGGCGGAACCTTTCGGTGCCTACTTCGCCCTCGAACCGCGCCTGAACCTGGCCGAGGAGCTCCTCGCTCACGGCGGTCGGGACGAGGGCCGCGAGCTGCTCGTCGAGTGCTGGAGCGCCGCGCACGACATGGGTGCGCACGACATCGAACGCCGCGCGCTCCGGCTGGCCACTCGCACCCGAGTCCCTCTTCCGGAGGTGTCGCGAGTCCCAGGACCCCTCAGCCGGCTCACGCCCCGGGAACGCGAGGTGCTCGACCTCCTCGCCACCGGAGCCACCAACAAGACGATCGCGACCGCCCTGTTCATCACCGAGAAGACTGCGAGCGTGCACGTCTCGAACGTCCTGGGCAAGCTCGGCGTCCCCAACCGCGGCGCCGCTGCAGCCCTCGCACGGCACCTGGTCGGCTAGGACTCGCGCCTGTATCGGCGCGGGCCCGCCGACCGAGAAACCCTTGCCTCAGCGAAGGCGGCACCCACCAAACACACCCCCTCCGCTCCCGCCTGGGTCACTGCATGCCGCTGCGACCAGGAAGTCTTGGAGCTCGGGCACGACCCGCAGATCGACGCAAATGCTTCCCGAGCCGGCTCACCGGAGGATCCGGCCCGACCGAGCCCGATGGCGCGAGTGCGCGCTCATCTGCATGAGTGCGAGCGCGGACAGCGGGTCTTGTGAGGACGTTGCCGTCAGGTCGGCCAGTCCCAGTCCGTCTCGAGCCTGCCCATGAAGTCGTTGCAAGGTGTGCTCTCGTAGCCATCCTCGAACGGAGGCACGTTGTTCTCGTGAAGAACGCGAAGCATGTCGTGAACCCCACCCGCGTATGACAGCTCCACCATCCGGGCGATAACGGCCCGGTCAGCGTCTCCCAAGCGCGCCAGCATCGTGCTCATCCGGGCCTCTTCCAGAAGATCATCTGGACGTTCGAGCGCCTCCCGGTTCCACACCCCACGACGTACCCAACCAGGGAGGACCTGTCCCTGGCCGTCGCGGCACTCCTCCACCATCGCGTCGATCAGATATCGATACTGACTACGGTCGCGCTCGTCTGGCATGGCCTGATGATGCCGCAGACGCATCGAGCGGGCACCGTGCGCAGCATCCGCTCACCGGCATGCGCGCAGCCCGGACAGCGGGGTGGTCTCAATGGGTCAGCGCAACACTTCCTGATTTGAGGAGGTTGCGATGGTGCGTGGGTATCGGCGGTTCTCGCCGGCGGATGAGGATGAGATCTGGGCGCGGTTGCGGGCCGGTCATGCGGCGAAGCCGACGGCTCGGGCGTTGGGGCTGGTCGACCTCAGGGGTGCGGGGCTACCTGGTGCGATGCGGTGGGATCCGACCAGCGCCCCGGCGTCGGTCGCCGGGACGGTTGAGCTTGGCTGAGCGGGAGGAGATCTCGCGTGGTCTGGCGGCCGGCCTGTCGTTGCGGGCGATCGCGGCCGGGCTTGGGTCGAGCGCCGTCGACGATCAGTCGAGAGGTCGCCGCTCATGGCGGGCGGGATCGGTACCGTGCCGCACCGGCCGATCAGCTGGCGTGGGCGCGGGCGAGGCGTCCGCAGGCGTGCAAGCTGGCAACTCATCCGGCGTTGCGTGCGATCGTGGCCGAGAAGCTCCAACACGAGCAGTGGTCACCTCAGCAGATCGCCGGCTGGCTGAAGACCACCTACCCCGACGACCCGGAGATGCAGGTGTCGCACGAGACGATCTACCGCACCCTGTTCATCCAGTCCCGCGGCGCGTTGCGCAAGGAGCTGACCGCTCATCTGCGGACCGGGCGGGTGATCCGACGCCCGGCGGGGACCCGGCTGCCCGATGGGCGTGGTGGCCGGCCGGGGATCCTCAACATCTCCGAACGACCAGCCGAGGCCGTCGACCGAGCGGTGCCCGGGCACTGGGAAGGCGACCTGGTCTTCGGCAAACGCATGAGCCCGGTCGCCACTCTGGTGGAACGCTCCACCAGGTTCGTGATGCTGGTGGCGCTACCCGGCGGACACAAGGCAGACCTCGTCGCCGACGCGTTGGCCGCGAAGATCACCACCCTGCCCGCAGCGTTGACCAGGACCCTGACCTGGGACCAGGGCCACGAGATGGCCGAACACGTCCGGTTCACCCAAGAGACCGGGATCGAGGTCTACTTCTGCGACCCCAGGTCGCCCTGGCAGCGCGGCAGCAACGAGAACACCAACGGCCTGCTGCGCCAGTACCTCCCCAGAACCCTCGACTTCCGCACCCTGACCCAAGCCGACTTCGACGCCATCGCCGACAAGCTCAACGGACGCCCTCGACAGACCCTCGGCTTCAAGACACCATCACAAGTACTGGCCGAGGTGTTGCGTTGACCGCCTGAGCCCGCAGGCATGTGAGGACGTCAGACGCCGGGGAGCCACTGGGCGCGGGTGCATACTGAGTGATCCCTTAGGCCTCTGGAGGCCAGCCATGCCAACGTTGCGAATTCAACATTCGGTACCGAGTTTCGAGGGGTGGAAGCGCGCCTTCGATAGCGACCCTGCCGACCGCAGGGGGTCCGGTGTCCGGCACTACGCGGTCTCGCGGTCGGTGGATGAACCGAACCTCGTAATGATCGACTTGTTCTTCGACAGCACTGAGGAAGCCCGCGGACTGCTCGCCAAGATGGAGCGCATCTGGCTCGGCCCCGGCAAAGACGTCATGCAAAATCCTCGGGCCTGGATCACCGACACTGTTGAAACGATTGAGCTGTAGTCCCGGCGCACTTCCCCCGGTCGGCAGATCCCTAGCGCGGACAGCGGCATGTCCGTGCATCGTGAACCACGGCAGACCGAGGCTCCGCGGACGGAAGAAGCGCCGCGCCGACTTTGCCCCTCGGAATGGGTTAGGAAGCGTCCTCCGCGGGTTGAGCTGCCGTGATTAGGCCCCGGATTCCAGGCGCCGCTTCAGCTCGGCGTGGGCCTCGGGGATGAGGCTGGTCGCTTTCTTGTTCGCCATCGGTGCGAAGAGTTTGCCGATGCCGTGTCCAGCCAGTTCGAAGTCGAAGCTCAGCTTGGAACGTGTCCCGCCGTCCAATGGTTCGATGGTCACGACCCCGTGTGGGCGGACCGGCCCGTTGACCCCGACGAACACCACCCTGCTCGGGTGTTCGTATTCGGCGATCTCATACGTCACCTTCGCGGTGCCGATTGGCATCTTGCGGAACTCGGTGGCGCGGGTGCCGACGCCGACCGGTCCAGGGGTGACGTTGACGACGCGCTTGATGTCTGTCTGCCACTCCCCGTGGCGAGCCAGTTGGTTCATGTAGGCCATCACGTCCTCGGGAGGCCGGGCGATCTCGGTCGTGTGTGTGAACATGACTCCCCAAATGGTCGGTCGGACAGAGCCGCAACCGAGATACTTTCGGAAGCCGTCGCCGATGCTTAGACTGTAGGTCTAATGACTGACGACGTCAATGGGACCGAGGCATGGCCGAGGCGGCGCGCCCGCGCCTCAGCCACCCGCGCCAAGATCCTCGCCGCGGCCAGCGAGCTGTTCCTCCGCGACGGCTACGTGCCGACAACCATGCCGGCCATCGCTGATGTTGCCGGCGTGAGCCGCGCGACCGTGTTCAACTCCGTCGGCAGCAAGGCCGATGTCCTCAAGGCGTGTTACGACATCGCGATCGTCGGCGACGACACCCCCCTGCCGATCTACGCACGGCCCGAGATGCAAGCGATGTTCGCCGAACCCGACCCCCGCGCGACGATCACCCGCTACGCCGCCATCATCACCGCCATCGGCACCAGAGTCAGCCCGATCTACGAGGTCTTCCGCGCCGCCGCAGGCGCCGACCCTCAGGTGCGCGCGATGTGGACCCAGATCCAGGACGAACGACACTTCGGCGCCACCCGCTTCGCGGAAATGCTCTCCGCAAAGTCACCGCGGCCGGACGGGCTGTCCATCAACGAGGCAGCGGACATCATCTGGGTGCTGATCGACAACAGCCTCTACCACCGACTCGTCATCGACCGAAGCTGGTCACCCGACCGATTCCAGCGTTGGTTCGCCACCACGCTCAGCGCGCACCTGCTCGACCACCAACCCGAGTAACGGCCACCTGAGAGCGATCACGCTCGCCCCGAGCTGCGGCATGGCAGGGCGATTGTTGGCATTCGAAGTCCGGCAAGTGGTGCCAGGCTGGACCCGTGCATCGAAGTGGAGGAGGCCAGATGGTTGTGTCGGAGAATGAAGCAGTAGTCCGTCGCTTCATGGACGAGGTCTGGAGCGACGGAAACTTGGCCGCCATCGGTGAGCTGGTGGCAATGGATCATGTCCATCACCTCGGCGACGACGATCTGCATGGTCCTGATGGAGTCAAAGGAGCTGTTTCGTGGCTGCGCTCGGCATTTCCTGACTTGCACTTCGAGATCGACGACTTGGTGAGCCACGGCGACCGCGTGGTGGTGCGCTGGACGGCAAGGGGGACGCATGAGGGGGCATTCGCTGATGTGGCTCCGACCGGACGTCGAGTCGCTTGGGTCGGATGCGATTGGTTCCGGCTCAGTGCGGGCCAGCTGACGGAGGCGTTCGTTGTAGCCGACGGAGGCGCGCTGTACGAGCAGCTCACATCTTCGGAGGATTAACCCACGACCCGACATCGGCTTACGGGTGGCCGGCATGAGCGGTCGATAGTCCGGGTGGGACTGTGGCGATGGTCGCAAGCTTGGCCCCAGGGCGCGATCAGGCGTGATCAGGTGGCGATCAGCGGCAGCGGTCTAGCCTTCCTGCACGCCGCTGAGGGGGTCCGGCGACTGAGCGGAAGGGAGTTCGGGTGAGCGCACCAAGAGGGTCCGGGCGAACAGGACTGGCTGGTCTCGCGTTTCTGCTGTTGGTTGCTGCTCCGGTGTCGGCAGCCGGTGCTGATGGGGTGACCAAGACGGCCTCCGAGATGGGCTCCGGGAGTGTTCCGCAGCGTACAGCCGCCCTGGGTCGCGACGGAGTGCCGCGCGCGTCGCACGTGTTCGTGATCGTCGGCGAGAACACGTCGTTGCGGCAGGTCACGCGCGGGTCCGCGCCGTACCTGGCAGGTGTTCTCCGCGGTCGCTCCGCTCGTCTGCACGGACTACGCGCCGTAAGACACAGCAGCTCGACGGGCAACTACATCAAGATGACCAGCGGCCAGTCGATCGCGTGTGAGCGCAACGACAGCAACCCCGTGAACCCCAACACCGACAAGTCGATCTGCCATCAGAAGGTCAACAACATCTTCCACCAGCTGCAGCGCCGTCATATCTCGTGGGCAGACTGGCAGGAGTCGATGCCGCACCCCTGCGCCTTTTACGACGACGGGACCAACTGGGCGGGCGACGTCTACGGCGCGCACCACAATCCCGCCATCTACTACGACGACATCGAGGGCAACCGTTACGTCGAGGACTTCGGGAACCCTCCGAAGGCGGTATGTCTCCACCACGACCTGCCGATGGGCACCACTGCCCCGAACAACACCCGGCGCTTCGACCGGGCCTTGGCCAGCGGTCACGTCCCGCGGTTCAACTACCTCGTACCCAACGACTGCGAGAACGGCCACGACCTCTGCGGCACCCGGAGTGGCGTCGGACAGTTCGACCGGTTTCTTAGACGCGAGATCCCGAAGATCATGGCGTCGCCAGCCTGGAACCGGAGGTCGGTCATCAACGTAACCTGGGACGAGCAGGGCGACGCTACGCCGCACGACCGGCGAGTCGGCAGCGTGTGGATCGGGGCGCACGTCAAGCCGGGCGACTACCGCGGACGCTGGAACCAGGCCAGCCTCCTGCGCACCGTCGAGGACGCCTTCGGTCTGTCCCATCTGGCCCACGCCAGGACCGCACACCCGGTCTCGGCCATCTGGCGCTGACGAACTACAGCCACCCGCCCCGCAACGATCATGCCGCTGTCTCAGACCGATCACCGGAACGTTCCGCTCGGCAAAGCGAGGCCCCACTCCGTCGACCGCTCATCGGCTGAGCGTGCGCCCGAACAGCGGTGTGAGGACGTTCGCGCCAGTCAGTCTGTAGTGGGAATGTCGCGGCTCGACAGACGCTCGTCTGGGTCAGGGGTGCCTCCCGTTTCGGGGCTCTCGGGCAGCCGGGCGACCATGTCGGCGATCGCAGCGCGGGCCTCGCGGGTCTTGTGGCGGGGCAGCGGTGGAGCCAGGGTGACCAGGCTCAGCCCGACGTATACCAGAGTGTTGAACGCGACCCAGACCGCCAGGGCCTCGTACCAGTCCGTGAAGAGAACCGACTCCGGGAGCACGATGCCGTAGGTGAACACCGCTGGGTCATGTAACGCGAGCCCGACGGCGACGACGAGGCCCTGTACCGGGCGTGGGACGTAGTTCCAGTCCGCTTTCTTGCCCGTTCCGATTTGGGTCAACGAGGTGAGGAAGCAGAACTGGAGGAACAGTGCGTAGCCGAGCTCGATCACGATCGGTGCCGCGAGCAGCCTGGCCCGCCATCCCCCCGCCCACACGGTGACCAGGCGCTCGGCGAGGAAGACGCAGCCGATGACGATCCAGAACGTGGACCAGCGCAGCGAGGTAGCGGCAAGGATGGTGATCAGGAACAGCGCCAGGTACGACAAGAAGGCGACGACGCCGTAGGCCAGCCCGGCCTGTTGACGCCAGTACATCGCGGTGGTCCGGGTGAGTCCGTAGACGCCGATGTTCTCCAGCGCTCCACGGTGCCACCGCAGCCGTTGTCGCCACAGGTCCCGCCAGGTGGTCATCACCTCCGTGGTGACCACACACTGCGGCGGGGCGTACATCTTCGCGCCGAGAGTCTTGAGCGCCAGAGTCAACTCGTTGTCCTCCGTCAGCGCCAAGGTGTCGTAGACGCTGCCCGCCGGCCCCGGGATCAGCGGACCTCGCGCGGCCGCGACCGTGCGCAGGGCATAAGCGCGGATCACGGACGCAGTGCCGGTGAGCACGAACACGCGCTCGGGGCGCCTCGAGACCACTCGCTGGTAGCGGGAGTACTCATTACGCTGGAACTGCCCGATCAGGCCGCCACCCTCCTCGCCGTAGAACAACCCACTGACCGCCATCAGGTCCGGGTCGTCCTCCAGCAGGCCGAGCGCAACGGCCAGGTAGTCGGTCGCGATGGTCGAGTCGGCGTCCATGACGAGGACAACGTCTGCCGCGGTTGCTTCAGGAAGGAAGTGGGCCAGCGCCTGGTTGAGAGCACCCGCCTTCTTCTCGGTGTTGTCGAGGGTCTCCTGCACCTCGATGCCGTGCGCGCGAGCGACCTCGACCGTCCGGTCGGTGCAGTTATCGGCGACGACCAGAACGCGGTCCGGAGGCCGGCTCTGCGCGGCGAGAGACTCCAGCGTGAGGCCCAAGACAGCCTCCTCGTTGTGAGCGGGCACCAGGACGGTCACCCAGACTCGCTCGACTGCCGCGGCGTCCTCGCGGGAAGGGAGTGCGGTGGCCGGCCAGTCCGGGAGATGGTCCAGGTCCAGGTACTGGACGCCTGGCCCGAGCAGCAGCTGCCGCGTCACGAGGGCCGCCCCCTGCGGTCGGCGTGGTTGGCGCCGCGTGCGGCTGAGAATCCGCATGGCGGCAGCCGTGTCGAGCGCGGCGACGCCCACAAAGGTGCCGGCGAGGCCGAACGCTGCGGCCAGGACGACCCCGCCTCCCGGCAATGCGTCCACCAGCCCGAGAGGGAGCGTCGGAGCGCGAGTGGCTCGCTCGCTGCGACTCAGGAGCGTCAGCACAGCGGCCAGCATGAGCAGTCCGCTGATCCCCCCGAGCAATGCGGTCAACCAGCCCAGGCGAGAGGCACGCTCACGCAGGGTCGTCGGCTGGGAGTCGGGACACGGCACCTCCTGGTCGCCGGCTGAACGTCCAGTCTCGCGACTACCACGATGCGGGTCTACGTCCGAGCCCCGTTATGTGCCGCCGCGACAGGCCGCCGAGGCTCGGGGCTTCCAGGTGGCCGAGTCTGCGCGGGCGAAGCCGACGACTCACACTTGAGCCAAGCGGCAGGGGAGGTGGACCACCGCTACGCTCGGCGCGAGGACTGGGGACCACCGAATACCCGCTCATCGGCTGAGCGAGCACCGACAGCATGAGCGTGCGCCAGCCGGCGGGCGCCGATGGCCCTTCCGGGCCGCGGCCGAGGACTGAGCGGAACGCTGATGAGAGGGGCAGCGGCGGCGGTGATGCCGCGGCCGGCGGTTGACCTAGGACGTCGTACGGTGGTGCGACCGCTTGCTCCCTCCGCATGAAACCTGCGGCTGACCCGTCGCGACTCAGAAGAAGTCGCGGATGTGGATTGGCCGGGGTACCAGCACCCGGTCGAGGGCCTCGTCGTTCTCCCTGCCTCCTGAGAGGTGCCCGGCCATCCGGAGGTTGGCGCAGGTCTGGGCGCCGGCCCAGGCCAGCGCGAGCCCGCCGGGCGTCAGGACGGGACCGTCGGCCGCCGCGGCCGCCGAGGGCGCCGCGCAGGTGGCCTTCCCCCGCTCGATCACCAGACGCCAGGCCCCGTTGGTCGTCCCGACCTGATCCCCGGCGACGGAGAACGAGACGTCGCCGTCCACCGGCCAGTCGCGGCCGGCGAACGCGCCGGGCACGTCGTGCACGTCGTGCACGCGCAGCATGTACGGCTCGCGCTCCACAACCTTCCAGTGCGCAGACGGGAGCCACAGCCGGGCCACGTCATGGCCCGACGTACACAGCCGCACCTGGCCGACCACGCTGCCGAACGACCCGAGCACATGCCACAGGGCGCCGTAGGCGTCGCCGCTCAGCGCGAGCAGGTCGACGACCTCGAGCGTCGCGGAGTCGCCGGTCCCCTGGCCGCGTCGCCAGCTCGCGAAGCCGATCACGTCGCCCGCGTGGTCGACCGCGAGCGTGATCCCGGTGAACGCGTCGACGAAAGCCCTGGCATCGGCTGGGAACGACGGACCGCGGCGCGTGAGCGGGCCGTTCTGCGCGGCCGCCCAGGCGTCGTACACCTCGCAGACCGCGTCGAAGTCGGCCGGCGTCGCCCGGCGGGTGCGCACGCCGGCCGGGGCACCGATCCGGGCCAGGGCTGCTACGGGGACCTCGACCGTGTCGTAGGAGCAGATCAACTCGTAGCCGAACTTGCGGTAGACCCCGGGCGCGGTGCAGAACAGCGTCGACACCGCCTCCCCGCGCTCCCGCAGGCCGTCGTCGAGCGCTACCCGGAACAGGTCATCGAGCAGCTTCTCGCCCCGCCGCTCGGCGGTCACCACGACGCCGGCGATGCCTCCGGTGGGTACGGCGCTACCGCCGAACCAGGAGTGGTACCTGCGGGTCGCCAATCGCGCCACGAGGTGGTCGTCGTCGAACGTGCCGAACGCGCAATAGCCGGGGCGCGGGAAGTCGTCGGCGCTCGGCGGCGTCGCGCCCGGCGGGCGATCGCCGAACGCCTCGCGGATGAGCGCCATCGACTGGTCGAAGTCGTCCCGGGTGAGCAGCCGCGTGGTCAGGGGCATGGCCCCAGCCTAGGAAGCGTCGCGATCATCCGCTCGGCATTCACGTCGAGGGGCACATTTCCTGGCTACCCGGAGAGCCGATAGCCAGAGATCCCGAGGATGATCGGGCCGAGCGGCACCTTCATGGCGCACCTCCCTTGAGTCCCCTCTGAGCTACGGCCTCGGCATCGTTTCGTATGTGTCCGCTCCGGGAGGTTCGCCCACTGCACGTCCGGGGCCCTTGATTCCGATTCGGCGTCAGTTGATCGGCAGATCCGAGCGCGGACAGCGGCAGATGAGGGCGTTACAACGGTTGTCACGGCGAGCGCCCGGGGTCATGGTCGAAGACAGGACTCCTGATGACGAAACCCTGTCGCTTCGTAGCGTTGCTGGTCACAGTTCTCGTCGCCACCACGTGTGCGGCGTGCGCGAGCGACACCAGTTCAGGGGCAGCGGCCTTGCGCAAGACCCCCTCCCCAGGTGCATCGTCGACACGCGCCCAGGTAGCGGCAGATGTGCCACCACCGCCCAAGGTGGGCCAGTGCCGCAACACTCCTGCCAGCAAGCTCACTGTGGCCAATTGGGTCGACCAGACACCGGTTGTCGACTGTTCGAAGCGGCACACCCTCGAGACCGCCGAGGTCATCAAGCCGGTCGAGAAGCTCACCCTGGCTCAGGTGAAGACGCTGGACGATGAGTGCATCAGGCCCACCTACGACTACCTCGGCATCTCCACCTCCGTTGTCAGAAACCTCGTCCTCCCGTTGGCCTTCTGGCCATCGCCCGCGCAGAGGGCGGCAGGTCAGAACTGGTTGCGTTGCGACGTCGGGATAAGGGCGACGGTGCTTTGTTGCACCCCGCGGGCGCTGCTGGCACCGCAGACCACATCCATGCGCGGCCAAGGGAGCTCGGACCCAGTCCGCTTCCTCATGTGCTTTGACCAGCTTCCTGACCCGGCCCGCAACCAGCCCTTGACGTCGTGCAAGAAGCGCCACCGAACCGAGATCCTTCCCGAGTTTATGCAGCTAGAGGTGACGCGCTATCCCTCTGCGGCGACACTCGCCAAGAAGGGCCGTTTGGGTTGCGCGAAGGTCGTCGCCCAACGCAAGGACCTGAACGACCTGGTCGTCACGGCGTCGTGGAAGTCCAGGGCAGAGTGGTCGGTCGGGACTTTGGAAGGGCACTGCTGGATTCACCGGAAGGCAGGGCTGCTGCCTCCCATCGGGCGGGGCAGCCCGGCGGCACGATGGGACGGACAACCCGTGATGCTGACCATGAACCATCAGTAGGCATCCACGCACGCTCATCGGCTGTGAGCGTGATGCGAACGAGCCCATGCACCGCCGCGCCACCGGCTCTGCCCGGATGGATGACGCGATCGAGCTGGTCGACTGGAGCGTGATGCTGACTCGCTCGAGGTGTCGAAAGCCTCAGGATCGTGCTGAAACCACGAGCGTCACAATGGCGACGGCGAGAGTCGCAAGAGACGCAACGAGTGTCCAAGCGGCCACGCGCCGGCTTCGGCGCTCGTGCTGCGCCCTGATCCGCTGAGTTTCCGCCGCAGCGAGTGCACGCTCCGCAGCCTCGTGGCGGAGCTCGTCGGCGGCGGCCGGCCCGTTGGCGAACGGTTGGAGAACGTCGGCGACGAGTGCCCGGTGTGTGGCACCGAAGGTGGGGCTGACCGGAGGCATCACGTCTCGCTGCTTCCGCTCGGCGGCCACCCGAATCTCGTCGAGGGGAATCGGCCCGCGATGCTTCGGCGCCTGCCCGCCGCCACGGTGTCCCGCTTCCATGCGTAAAACGGTAGGTCAGTCCGTCCCGGCGCGTCCTGCGAACGACGAATGACCGGAGCCGGCCCAGGGGCGGGTGACCACGAGCTCAGTGGGCTCCTTCACCCCACCCGATCCCAGTTGAGAGACATCGAGCATGACGGCGGTGACGACGTGGCGAGCCCTCGTCAATCGGCCCTGTGAACGGGACACCAGGCTGACGGATAGGTACCAGTCAGCACGCCAGGTCTCGGACAGGGGCTGCGCGTGGTTCACGGCAGCCAATGTACGAACCACACGGTCGCGCCCCGCAGCGGTATGAGAGTGCGTTTCCCGACGACAGCGTCGCGCCGATCCCGCCCCATGCAATGACTTCACGGAGGGTCGGCGGCCGGCGGGCATATCGTTTGCTGAGGAAGTGATGGTCCCAAGTCGTCCGCGGACGAGTTCGGCTGAGGAGGTCACCATGGTCCGCCTGCCACCGCGTCGGACTCCGCGGACGTGGCTACGTGCTCACTTCACTCTCTCGCCTCGTGACATCGATGGCTGGAACGATCTGACCGACCGTATGCAGCCTCCCATCGAATTCCTGCACACCTTCTTGGGACTGCACACCGAAGTTCGAAGCGAACACCTCCCGTTGCTGTGGGAAGCCTTCCTCCAATGGGTCCGTGTCCACGGCCGCTTCGACGAGTTCTGGTGGCCCGGGACTCCTGCGCCTTCCTCCCGGCTGTGCCAGCCATCCCTTGCCGTCGATGACCTCTGGCGGTTGCTCGCCGGCCACACGATCGCCTGGCGCGAGCTTCCCGAGCAGGTGCAGGTCATGGAGCGTGTCCCGGTACGCGAACCGCACAGCCGGACCAACCTCTACGAACGTACGCGAAGGCGTACTACGACGAGTACGGTCCCCCACTCCCCTTGCTGTTCCGCATCGACGAGCTACTCGGCCTCAACGGTGGACGGCTCTACCGCGCTGAATGCATCGCGGACCCGGTCAGGTGGTGGGGCGTCTCCATCTGCCCGGCGGAGTCAGACGCTGGGCGTGACCCTGAGCCGGGTAGGACCTGCCTGCACAAGATCCCTTGGGTCGCCATCGAGGGCGGTGGCGGTGGCGGGGCTAGGCGGTGAATGGCGTTCGATAGCCCCGCTCAGCCACCGTGGGCGGCACTGTCGGCGTGGCGTCTCGACCGAGGAGCGCTCGTGCCTCGCGTCCGTAGTCGGTGTCGTTCTCGCGAGGGAGGCGGTCGTAGAGCTCGGCGAGCAACCTCAGATCGGCCTCGTCCTCGGCCGAGGGCAGTCGCGCGAGTACCAGCGCGGAGCGAACTGCGAAGGCCCATGATCCGTGCAGTCGCGCTGCCTGGACCGACTCGAGCAGGAGTGCCCTTGCGTCCGCTTCGTGCCCGCCCAGCTGCAAGGAGCCCGGCCTCGACTCGGAGCAGTTCGGGCTCGAAGAAGTACGCGGGCATCGACGCCGTGAGCGTCCGCGTCCTGACGAGCAGGTCGCGGGCGAGGTCGCGTCGACCGCGACGCAGGTGGACCTCGGCCAGGAGCCCGCCGATCATCGCGGCCCAGATGTGGCTGGCCTGGAGTTCGTCCGCGAGCGCCCTCTCGAGCTCGGCGACGCCCTCCTCCTCGTCTCCCAAGCGTGCGAGCGCCCAACCGCGCATCGCGTGGGCGACGCCGAAGAACTGGGGATGGACAATCTCGCGCTCGAGTGTCAGAGCGCGCTCCGCGTACGCGCAGGGTCGCTTCCGCGTCGCCGTTGATCTGCAGCGCCCACGGGAGTTGCGTGAGCGGCTGGGCGAGGGTGGACAGCGTGTCCAAGCGCTTCGCCGAGATCGATCGCCTCGTGCATCTGGCTCACCGCTCTCACCGAATCGCCTCGCAATGCAAGGGCGAGCGCCTGGAGCGCCAGCGCGCAGACGCACGGATCGTGGTTCCCGTAGAGATACGAGAGCGAGTGATGGACGTCCGGGCGGTAGATGGCGCGCCCCGCATCGGCGGCTGCGATCGCCGCGTCGATCTGCCCGGCGAACAAGCAGTTCATCCAGCGGGCGTGGAGGGCCTGCAGCCTCATCGAGTCGTCGCCCTGGGACGCCAGCTCGGTCAGCCTTTCGACGAGCCGCATCGACCGGTCGAAGTCCCCCCGATGGCCGTGATAGATGGAGAGGGCCACCTGGGCCGGGAAGTGCTCGGCGGCGGGGGCACTGTCCATCATCAGCTCGGTGGCCCGTATATACGCTTGCTCCACCTCGGGGGCGCCCAGCCCGCGCTCTGCAAGCAGCGCGACTCCCAGCTGCAGCTGCAGCTCAGCCTCGGTGCGGCTGCGCTCGTCGGTTTCCGGCAGCTGCCCCACCAGCGTGATCGCGCCAGCGAAGTGTTCGACTGCGCGCTCGTTCGCGGAGAGCCGGATCGCTCGTAGGCCGGCACGGTGGAGTGCCTGCATAGCCTGCTGCGCCAGGGTGGCGACATCCTCACCCGCGGCGCGCGTGTAGTCGAGCGCGACGACGTAGTGGTGGGCCACCAGCTCGGCATGTTCTTCTGGACGCCCCAGCGAATCGATCCACTCGGCCGCCCAGCGATGGCGCTCGGCCCGGTCGGTGTGCGTGATCTCGCTGTAGGCGACGTCGCGGAGCAGCTGGTGGACGAACGCATACTCGATGTCGCCTGCGACGGAGGAGCGACGCGCGCGCTGTACGAACCCTCTGCGTACAAGCGCAGAAAGGAGCGCCTCGGCCTCGGTGCGCGAGACCCGGCCGACAGCCTCGAGCGCGCCGAGCCAAAAGACCTTGCCGAGAACGGCGGCGTCCTGCAGCAGCCGCTTCTCGGCATGGGCCAGCCCGTCCAGGCGCGCCGCGATGATGCCGTGAAGCGTCTCCGGCAGCGCCTCGAGTCGGCCTCTCTCGGCCAGCATCCGACAGAACTGCTCCGCGTACAGCGGGTTACCCCCGATTCGAGGGAGCAGGGCGCCGTGATCCTCGCTGGTGAGCACCGGCCGCTCGCAGCATGGTCGCGACCAAGCGCCTGGTCTCGGGCTCCGACAGTGGCGGCAGCGAGATCGTGAGGGCACTCGGCTTGCCTCCCGCCCAGTCCGGCCTGCGCTCGAGGAGCTCCGGTCGCGTCGTCGCCAGAACGAGGAGGGGCACGCCCGAACGCGATCGAGAAGCTCATCGACGAAGTCGAGCAGGCCGGCGTCCGCCCAATGGAGGTCCTCGAAGACGAGCACGAGGGGGCGCTCGTCCGCGAGCGCCTCGAGGAACTGTCGCCAGGCCGTGAACGTCGCGCTTCGGCGATCGCCCGCAGTGGCCTCGTCCCCGCCAAGGCCCACGAGCAGGCCAAGGTGCGTCGTGATCCCGTGGGCTTCGGCAGGGTCGTCGATGACGCGGCGAACCGCTGCCGCGAGCTTTCGTTCCACCTTCGCAGGCGGGTCACTCTCCAAGATCCCCGCCTGCGCCTTGACGATCTCTCCGAGCGCCCAGAAGCCCACACCGTCCCCATACGGGAGCGCGCGGCCCTTGCGCCAGGTCACAGTCTCGTCGCGCCGGACGACTGCTTCCTCCATCTGCGAGACGAGCCGCGACTTGCCGATGCCGGGAACGCCCAGGATCGTCACGAGCTGCGGCGACCGTTCGGACGCAGCCCACTCGAGCCGCTCGTGGAGCAAGGCGAGCTCCCGCTCGCGGCCGACGAACGGCGTCCGATGACGCGAGAGGCCGACGCCGGGACCTGCCAGCGGGCGGATCGCCTCCCACACGCTGATCGCCTCGTTCGTGCTTGCCACCGCGATCGGCGCCGCCTCTCGATACTCGATCGCGTCGCTCGTCCGCCGGAAGGTCGGACCGTCGACGAGAACCACGTCCACAGGGGCGGCGTGCCGGAGGCGGGCGGCAGTCTGGACGACCTGGCCGACGGCAATCGGTTCCCGCTCGTACGCGGAGGCGCCGGGCGTGACGAGGGCTTCGCCGGTCGCAACGGCGATGCGCACGTGTGGGTTCTCGCCCTGGTCGGTCAAGAGATCGCGGACGCTCAGCGCGGCGCGGACCGCTCGCTCTGGATCGTCCTCGTGCGTAGCGGGGGCGCCGAACACCGCCAGGACCGTCTCACCGATGAGCTTCTCCACCGTCCCGCCGAACTGCTCCAACGCAGAGCGGACGCGGGCATGGTGCGGCGAGAGGAAGGCGCGAACCTCCTCCGGATCGACCGCCCTGGCCTTGGCCCCGGCGTCGAGGAGGTCAGCGAAGACCACTGTGACGACCTTTCGCTCCTCCCGCCGCAGGACTACGCGAACAGGGAAAGCGTGCGTGCCGGCCAGAGCCCGGTCGTGACCGAGGATGCCTCTGTGGAGCTCCTGCAGCCGCTCGCTGGGCTCGACCCCAAGCTGCTCGACGAGCGTGTGCCGCGCCGCCCGGTAGCCAGCGAGCGCATCCGCCTGCCGTCCCGCGCGGTAGTAGGCGAGCATGAGTTGGGCAAGCAGGTGCTCGTGGTAGGGATGTTCCGCAACGAGGGCCTCGAGTTCGGGGATCAGGTCGCCAGCCCGCCCGAGCGCGAGATCGGCCTCGAGCCGGTCGCCGACCGCTGCGAGACGGAGCTCGTTCAAGCGCGCCACCTCGGGGGAGAGAGCCTCCTCGTGGAGGACGTCCTGGAATGGCTCCCCCTGCCAGAGGGCAAGCGCCGTTCGGAGCATCTCGCCTGCGCGGGCTGGCTCGTCCCTGAGCAGACGGCGCGCGGCGCCTGCGAGGTGCTCGAAGCGCGTGGCATCGAGCTGATCCAGCTCGATCCGAAGGAAGTAGCCGGTCGGGCGCGTCCCTAGCAATTTGCCCGTGGCATCCTCGGCTCCCGAAGGTTCGAGGATCCGCCGCAGCTTGGAGACGTGGAACCAGAGCTTTCGGCGGGCGTCCGGTGGGTTCCCTGGCCAGAGCACGTCGACGATCCTGTCCGTCGACACGACCTTGCCGGGATGCTGCAAGAGCAAAGCGAGCAACGTCCGCTGCGTCGACGAGCCGATCCTCGTCGCGACCCCGTCGTGGACGACCTCGATCGGGCCGAGCACCCGGAACTCCAGCGCCACGCTCAGGACATTCACCTCGAGACTACGACGCGATCTGCGCAAAGCAGCGCAATGTGGGCGCAAAGGCCCGCACAACATGCTACCTGTCGCGTCGGTGGACGGAACCGCCGAGCTGGAGGAGGTTTCGCATGAGAGTCCGAGCACTGCCTATCGCGGTCGTCGCCATGACGGCCCTCGCCGTTCCGGCCTCGGCCGGCACGGCACCTCCCGCAGCGGCTGCGCTGCCGGCGGGAAACCCCGCGGGGGCCGTATTGCCGCCGGGGAACACGGTTGCACAGTGGAACAAGATCGCCGAGGACACGGCTGTGGGCTCCGGTGCGTTCCAGGGAGAGGGCTTCATCTACACGGCGTACGCGGCCACCGCCGTCTACAACGCCGTCGTTGCGATCGAGGGCGGGTATGAGCCCCAGGACTCGACGATCACCGCGCCCGCGGGAGCCTCCAGTCGGCTGCGCGGTCACCGAGGCCGCCTACCGCACGCTTCGCTACTACTTCTCGTCGTTCCCGGTTCTCCTCGCGAACCTCGACGCCGACCTGGCCGAAGCGCTCTCGCCCGCGAACCTGAACGGGTGCACAGCAGACGGCGGTGCGGGCACTGCTGTCGGCCTGGCGGCTGCCAACGAGGTGATCTACAACCGCACCACCGGTCCCAATCCCGACGGGCGGATGACGCCGATCGGTGTGAGCACGCCGTTCGCGGCGCTGCCGCCAGGACCGGGCGTGTGGCGGCTGACCCCGCCGTTCGCTGCGCCGCAGACGCCGTGGGTCGGCAGCGTGCGCCGATTCATCCTGGCGAGAGTCGACCAGTTCCTGCCCGACCCGCCCCCGTCGCTCCAGAGCGACGAGTGGGTCGACGCCTTCAACGAGATCAAGGCGTACGGCGGAGCCACCAGCAGCGTGCGCACGGTGGAGCAGACCAACATCGCGAAGTTCGAGTTGGCGAACGTCGTCCGCCAGTACAACGGCGTCGCGCGCGACATCGCCTCCGCGCGCAGTCTCAATCTGCTCGAGACAGCACGGCTGTCCGCCATGGTGAACCTGGTCGGCGCCGACGCGCTGGGGTCCGCCCTGTACGCCAAGTACCACTTCCAGTTCTGGCGGCCGGTCACCGCGATCGACCCCACCGCCGTGACCACGGACGGCTTTGGACCAGTGCCCGGCTACGACGACGGAAATCCGGCCACCGTGGAGGAACCAGGGTGGCGGCCGCTCCTGACCACGCCCAATCACCCCGAATACCCCTGCGCGCACTGCGTGATCACATCAGCAATGGCCGAGGTCTTCACCACCTTCCTCGGCACCAACCGGATCGACCTCGACATCCACGGCTTCGATCCCGCGGGGCCGGCCGGGAATCTCAATGCCGTGCTCCACTTCCGAACCGCGAACGAGCTTCGGCGCGGGATCATCAACGCGCGAATCTGGGCGGGACTGCACTACCGCTTCTCGGGCGTCGCCGGCGTCGCCTTGGGTCGCGACGTCGCAAAGTACGACCTCAAACACGCGTTCCAGCCCGTCGGCTAGAACGGCGACCAGGAAGGGGGCGCGCCACCACGGCGCGCCCCCTTCCATTGCCTACGAACGGGAGGATGGCAGGTGGCTTCATCACTTTGGGCCGCATCGTTCGCCAAGGCGTCGCTCTCAGCCATTCAGATCTATGAGGACGTGCTCGTACCGAGGTTGTTCACGCCCTGGGCGCGGCTGCTCCTCGACGGTCTCGGCCTCCGCCCCGGGGAGGCGGTGCTCGACGTCGCGTGCGGCCCGGATCCGTGACTCAGCTGGCCGCGACAGAAGTCGGCTCTAGCGGCCGCGTAACCGGTGTCGACCTGAGCCCAGCGATGCTCGCGATCGCGCGGGCGAAGCCGCTACTCCCGGGCGCCGCGGAGATTGACTTTCGCCTCGCGTCAGCTGAGCGACTGCTGGTGGCGAATGCCGATTTCGACGTCGCAGTGTGTCAACAGGGACTGCAATTCTTCTCGAACCGAGCGGCCGCGCTTGCGGAGATCCGCCGCGCGGTGCGGCCGGGCGGCCGGATAGGGATCGCTGTGTGGGCCGAGATCGAGCAGTCTCCTCCGTTCGCAGCCCTCGAAGGTGCAATAAGGGAAATCGCCGGCAACGGACTCGCAGATCGCTATCGCGGTGGCCCATGGGGGATGCCAGACATCAACGGGCTTCTAGAGCTGCTCCAGAAGTCGGGTTTCAACGAAGTTCGCGTCGCGCAGCGAGGTGTTGCCCTTGAGATTCGAATCCGCCGCTCAACTCGGCGCCACGCTCCTCACGTCACCACTCGCGGCCGACCTTGACCGGCTCTCCCTACGGCGGCGACAGCAACTGAGCGAAGTGCTGGAACGAAGGGTCGCCGCCGCCGACGCACTGCACGCGCAGGCTGTCGCAAACCTCGCCTTCGCCCGCCGATGACTACGCGGAGCACCGCGGTGCACGGCAGTGCACCACAACCCGCGTCTGGCGGTGTGTAGCGTCAAACTGGGCCGAAGTGGGCGTCGGTGAGTGCCGGCCAGCTCCCCCAGGACGGTAGGCGTCGGGTCTTCGCGGGTGCTCCTGGGAGACTCGCGGTCTGACTACGCGTTTGACTACGCGACACCCTCGAAGTTGCGGAATTGCAGAATGTTGCAGGGGATTGCCGTCCGCTTGCACAACCCCTCTGGCCTGGGAAGACGTGCTATGTTGCAACAAAGCGCAACACCTCAAAACACTCTCAGGGACATCTGGGGGTCAAGGGGTCGCAGGTTCAAATCCTGTCAGCCCGACCGTGTGATGTCTCAGGACATCGGAATAGCCCGGACCTACGTTTCGTAGGTTCGGGCTAGTTCTTTTTGGTGGGTCCGGGTGGTCGGCCGGTGGGTTGGTAGTCGCGGCGTGGGTCGATGGTGAGGTCGCGGAGGAGCTCTCCGGTGGCGGCGTGGACGACGCTGACGTCGAGGTCTTGGACGAGCAGGATGACGTAGGTTCCGGCGTAGGTTCGGCCGACGCCGATGTGGCGGAGTTGGCCGGCGATGCGCAGGGTGACGGTGCCGGCCTTGCTGATCTTGTCGTGGCGGACGCGGTCGTGGGTGTCGTTGTCCGGCTTGGTGCCGGGGGCGGCTTTCGGGCGGGCGTTGTAGGCGGTGGCCGGGGTGGCGCGGTGGGGGAGTGAGCGGTGTGGTCGGCGGTGGTTGTACTCGTCGCGGAACTGGTCGAGGAGCGTCTGGAGCTCGGCGATCGTGCTCGGCTGGACGGGTTGGGCGCGTAGCCACTTCTTCATCGTCTGCTGGAACCGTTCGGCCTTCCCGCAGGTGGTCGGGTGGTTGGGCCGGGAGTTCTTCTGGATGATGTGGCGGCGGCTGAGCTCGGCTTCGAAGGAGTTCTTGCCTCCTTGGCGTCCGTGGCCGGCGAGCCGGACGGTGTAGACCATGCCGTTGTCGGTGAGCGTGGATGCGGGGTATCCGTGCAGGTCAGCGGCCCGGGTGAAGGTGGTCAGCACGATCGGGGCGGTGACCCTGGCATGTGCGGAGACGTGCAGGGCGTAGCGGGAGTGGTCGTCGAGCCAGCTGATGATCTCGACGTCCGCGCCGGGTCGAGCCGTCGGTTCGGGTGAGCCGGTAGTGGGTGAAGTCCGACTGCCAGGTCTCGTTGGGCTGCTCGGCTTCGAAGCGGATGTAGGAGCTCTTGGGTCGCTTGGACGGGTCCGGGCTCACCTGCCCGGCGCGGACCAGGATCCGGTTGATCGTGGCCCGGGCCAGCGTGATCTGGTGGTGATGTTGAAGATGCCAGTCGATGGTGTCCGCGCCGGCGTCCAGGCCGGCCTCGGACAGCTTCTTGCGCAGCTCGAGGACCAGCTCGACGGTCGCCTCAGGGGTAGCGGTAGGTGAGTTCTTCGGAGCCCGGGAGCGGGGCTCGAACGCCGCCTCACCCTCGGCGGCGTAGACGCTTCATCAGGCGGCTGATCCACCCCTGGGACACACCGTAGGTGCGGGCTACCTCGGACTGGCTGGAACCGGCGAGCACGGCAGTGATGACCAGCCGCCGCTTGGAGGAGTTCGACATGACCGAGCCTGTCGGGACCCGGCCATTCCGATGACCTGCGACACGCTATTCCGATGTCGTGAGACACCCCATTCCGATGTCCTGAACCAGCACACTGTCAGCCCGACCGAGTTTCCGCAGGTCAGAGGCTGTTTCCGCAAAGGGGGCGGCCTCTTTCCTTTCCCGGATGGCACCACTGACAGCAGTGTTGACAGCAGTCTTCCCGCGACAGGTCGGGGTGCCGGTCCCGGGCCCGTCGAGGGGCGGCAGGTCCGACATCGGGTGTGTGAGAGGGACGGCGACGCCGAATGTCTCCCACGCGTGCGCTTCTCCCGTGCCAGTTGCTCCGCGGACGGGGCGGCCTCGGCGCCCGACCCGGACCGAGTGGTCGTGCACCGCTCGAAAGGCAACGCGCAGCGTTGGCCGTCGTGACTTCAATGCCCGTGCTGCCAGGTGTCGCCGAGGCACGCGGTGGGGGAGGACGCGAGGCGGATTTCAAGGTCTAGCCGCGGCAGGTGTGTCTGCCCCAAGGCCCGAGCCGTGGGCTTCGCCGCATAGCCGGCCCGCAACCTTGCCCAGATCTCATCCTCTTCGGCAGGCGAGAGCCTCCGATACTCGCGCGCCATCGCAACCTCCTCCGATCAGGAAGTGTTGCGCTGACCCTTTGAGACCACCGGCATGTGAGGGCGTTTCAGGGCTCCAGCGGCAGGCGTGGAAGCCGTTGAGTCGGGCCGTCTCGGCTGGGCACGGGCTGGATCGCATGGAGGTCTAGAGTGCGGCGCATGGTGCAACCGTGAATGCTCCCCTCCGGCTGGCCATTGTCGATGACTACGCGGTAGTCGTCGCCGGAGTCGCATCCCTCCTCGCCGAGGAGCGCATCGAGGTAGTCGAGACCGCTGCCGGACTGCCTATCAGCACCGACGTTGATGTTGTCCTCTACGACACGTTCGCCCAAGTGGACCACCGAGGCGTCGACCTCACCGACTTCGTCCGCGACAGCGGCGCGAAGGTGGTCCTCTACAGCTGGAACCTGAGGCCTGACTTGATAGAGCAAGCCATCGCAGAGGGCGCGAGCGGCTACCTCTCCAAAGTGCTCACCGGACCTGCCATCGTTGAGGCTCTGGAGCGGATCATCAGCGGCGAGATCGTCATCCTGACTGGAGATCATGAGACGAGCGTCGGCGGCGCAGGTGACTGGCCCGGACGATCGGTGGGGTTGTCTCCACGCGAAGCAGAGGTCATAGCCCTTATCGCCCGGGGGCTGAGCAACGAGGAGATCGCTGAGCGCGCCCACGTGAGTGTGAACTCCATCAAGAGCTACATCCGCTCGGCCTACCGCAAGATCGGCATCGAGCGGCGCACGCACGCAGTGCTCTGGGCGTTGGCGAACGGTTTCGCACCCGACTTCGAGCGCACCATCGTTCCCACCTTGCGGTTACGCCCGCGGACCCCGCGAGCATCGACCTAGCCAACGAGCCGGAGCGAAACCAACTCCTCGGCAGCGACGAGAACCTGACCCCGAGGGAACGAGAAGTCCTCGCGTTGGTCGTGGCCGGCCGCTCTCACAGCGACATCGCCGCCGAGCTGCACCTCACCCCAAACACGGTCAAGTCCTCCATCCGCACCGGCTACGCCAAGAGTGGCGTCACGACCCGAGCCCAGGCCGTCGGCTGGGCGGCCGACCACGGATTCCCGACCGCTCGGCCAGGCATCTGAAATGGAGTCAACCCCGGAACGTTGCACTCACGCTCATCGGCACGGGCGTGCGCCCGGACAGCGGCATGAGCCCGCGTTGCTCTACCTGTTCGGCCCATCACCGACCACGCAGCAGACCCTGGGGAATCGGAGTATGTTTGCAGTGGCGAGAGTGGCCGCGCCGACCGTCGAGGCGGAACGCAACGTTAGCTCTTCTCCCGCATGCGAAGCCGTCTCCGAGGCACGCCCTCCAGGGGGCGGTTTCTGCGTCTGCGGAGACGCGACCCCGGCACGGCGCGTCGCCGAAGAGCCGCAGCGCGAGAAGTACCAGAGTCGCTTACAGGACTGCGCCGCGGGGCTCGACCTCCACAGCAGCGACACCCCTCGCATACAGCACCACGAGTCGCTCGCCGTGTCGACAGCGCAGAACCCCGGAGGCCTCAGACAGCGTGGAGACCACGTGGTCGATGACGGCGCCTTTGCTGCCCGCATCGCGATCCTCGTACGTGACATCCATGCTGTCACCGCTGATGAGTCGGACACGAAGCACAACCGCTTCCATGTTCCGCACATTAGACGCACGTGATGCCAACCGCTATGAACTGCTCCCCGTCACTGGGGGGACTCAAGTGCCTGTGAAAGTCACCGGACGAATGCCAGAGCGCGGACAGCGGCATGTGAGGCCGTTGTCCCTCCGAGCAACCTTTCCATCGGTCTACGCTGGGACGTGAGGCGTCTTGGTGACGTGCTCACCCCTGAGAGGGCTGCTATGTCGTGGCTTGTTGTCGGAATCGTCGTGGTACTGGTCACGGCTGCCGCCGCGTTCCGGCGACGTCGTCGCCGCGGGACCAGCAGTTTCGACCCCGCTGGCCTCGCCCATCAGCAGGAGACAAAGTCGATCGGCGGGTACGGCGAACACCTCTGAGCCTGCGCCTCTGCCGTCGAGGAGATTCGCGACGCTCACTCACATCGGCATAGGACGCTCTGCCGTCGAGCCGCACAGCGCTGGGCTCAGAACATGAGCGGACAGTTCGTCCTGTTCAACCGCCGGTTGGTGACCTCGGGCGTACTCTCGCCGTATGACGATCCTTTCCCGTCGACGGGCGAAAGAGCCGTTCGGGCCGAGTCAGGTCATGCCCAGGTCGTGGTCGTGAGCGGCGAGCCGGGGACCGGAAGACACGGCTTGTGCGGGAGTTCGCAGCTGGGTTGCCTGAAGAAAGCGGTCCGGCTCGAAAGACCGTCACACACTTTGCACTGCTCGGCGTGGACGACGACGCCTACTTCGCCGAGCGCCGCAATCGCTCCTGAGTCTGCACCCGGTCGGTGCCTGACCTGGGCAGCGGCTCAGCGAACGCCGGCCCTCACAGAGCACACAGGCCACGCTGCCCAGCCCTGCCCGTGACGGATACGCTCACCGATGCGGATCTGCGCAGCCTTGCTCGCCCCGGAAGGCAGGGCTGCGTACCGACGGCCGCCGTATCCAGCCCAGGTGCCCCGGCTGATCTGGAGGCCGCCGAAGTAGCCGTTGCCGGTGTTGATGTGCCACCGGCCGCCGGACTCGCACTGAGCGATCCGGTCCCAAGGCCCGACTGATGCGGCGTTCGACGGTGCCGCGGCCGCGACAACCGGGGCAGCGGTAGCCGTAACCAAGAGGGCAGACGAAATGACAGTGCGCAGGCGCATAGGGGTCCTCCAAGCGCCTGCGGAGTTCGGCTGTCGGGTTCGGGTCACATGCCCGGCCGCACCTCGACGAGAGGTGCGAACTTCACCCCAAGGGCCAGCTCTGCCGGCCCGACGAACTCGGGTTCTCCGCTCCTGCCCAATGGCTCAAGGCACCCTCGCTCGGACAGGACTCGGCGTGCTACGAAGGCGGGCCCCGAACTCCGAGGCACCTATCCAAGGTAAGCAGCGAGGTTGGCTGGCGAAGAATCCCGGACCCCCTTCGTGAGCAGGCTCACGAAGGCTCAGGCTCAGGCTCAGGCTGTGCGCCCGCGACCGGGCCGCTGCCGCTGCCGCGGACAGCGCTGACCTCGGCTGCCGAAGCGGCTCTGCCTCGGCCGGAACCTTCGGTCGCTCTTCGAGAGGTGGCGCCTCGAAAGCATCCCCGCGTCGAGAGGCCGCCGGATGTGGTCCGGCGGCATATTGACCGAGTCACGGCGATGCTGCCGACCGCCACGTCCCGAGAGGGAAGCCGTCCGGGCTCACGAATGAGTCGGGGAGTCACGCCATCTTCTCCTCCACGTCCGCCCAAGGATGATCGACCCGGTCACGGAACGCGGCTTCGATCGGATTCCACTCCCAGCCCGGCACCTGCTCGAGCCGAGAGGCTTTGCTGACAGCCCGTGGTCGCGCGCCTTCCTCTGGTCCGCACCCCTGACCCACCCACGCATGGACGCGACCGCGTCTCTCGTGGTCAATCGGCCTGCGCCTGCATCCTTCTGCACGAGCCTGCGAGTGCCGGTGCGAAGCAGGCGCCCACGAGCAGGAGCCAGAACCGGAGTGGTACCGCGGGCGATAAGCGGACGGCGTAGTGCGACCGTCGGCCGGCGGCGGCGACCCGCACAGAGCCCACCTGTCCGTCGCGAAGGTCGACATGGGCACCGCCGGGCTGGTCGGCCTGAAGCCGGATCGGCAGGAGCCCGGTCGACACGTAGGTCGCGCGTGCTCCGTCGCCATGGGGAGCGAACGCTAGCTGCTCCGCGGCGACGAATGGGCGGTAGACGACGATCGCTGTGCAGAGCACGAGGCTGGCGCCGACCATCGCGGCCGCTCCGCGCCAGCGGCGTCGCAGCCGGCCCACTCCCAGCGCGAGGAGGAAGCTGCCTATGACGAGCACCGGGGTGGTCCGGACCAGCCAGCCCGCCATCGGCCACGTCATCCGCACCTGTCCCACGATGTCTTGGGACGTCAGCCGCCACGGGTCCGGGGCGCTGATCACGCCTTTGGTGCCGATCGTGCCGTCCGGGTAGATGCGGAAAACTCTGTGGCTGTACGTCGTCTGCGGCTCGCCGGGAGGATGGAAGGTGATGAAGTCGCCGGGCCGGAGTCGGGAGGCGTCCACCGGCTTGACCCACAGCAGGGAACCGACCGGTGCCACGGTTCCCATCGAGGGGGTCTCGACCCGCTCGATCCGGCCGCCTTGGAGGCGCCAGAGTCCCGCGAAGGCCGCGAGCGCGAGGATGGCCGCAAGCGACGCCCAGGCGCAGCCGCGCACGATCCGCTGCGTGGTCATGCGAGAAACACCGCCTGTGCGCCGGTCCAGGTGAAGGACAGCGACCACGTGCTCGAGGACGAGACCTTCTCGGTGGCGGTCAGGGGCGCGTACAGGTGCAGCCCTGCGATGTCCGTGCTGTACCCCGCGTGGCGGGTGACGCCGATCGTCATGGTCTGCGTTGTGCCCGGCGCTGGAGAGGCCACGGTGTTGGCTGTGCCGTTCGCGAAGGCAGCGAGCGTCTGCATGGCGATGGAGGCGGGTGGGTTCGTGAAGGAGAAGGCGACGTCGATCTGGGCGCAGGGCGCGGTCATCGACGCGGGCAGCGTCCCGCTGTAGGTGGTCGTGCCCGAGTCGTCCAGCATCCAGAGGTGCAGGATGCCGGCGAGAGCCAGCACCAACGTCTTGTAGGCCGCTGCGCTCGATGCCCCGTTGAGGGTGGTCACGTTGGCCGGCGTCAGCACGCTGTTGGTCACGAACGCGCCGGACAGGGATCCGGTGAGTGTCGCCGAGGCTGGGGCACCGACCAGTCCGGTCGTGTCGACCCAGCCGAGGTGCCAGTAGCCGGTTGCCCCCATGGCGGCATTGATCGAGTTGCCCGAGGAGGATCCGGCGTCGACGTACAGGGACGGCGCGGAGTTCCCGGTGGCGATGCTGAGCACGGCGAGGTGCCAAGCGCCGTCGTTGTAGGCGGTGGCCGTCGTCGCGGTCGACGTCTGCGCACCGTTGCCTTTGACGTACATCGAGATCTTGCCGGCGGCGTTCATCCATACAGCTGCGGGTGGTGCCGCCGATGCCGCGTTCGCCGGGCTCGTGGCCAGGGAGATGAGTCCACCTCCATTGGGGTAGCCGTTGGCCGTCTTGAACCAGACTCCTATCGAAAGCGGAGCGGCGCTCGATGCGGTGCTGACATCGGCGGCGTATGCCGAACCGCTCAGGCTGACCGCCGCAGTGGTGCCCCACTTGTCCGTCTGCTGGAACGCTGTGCTGTACCGAGCCAGCATCGGGTCGGCCGTCGACTTGGCGTTGGCGAGCTGCACCGGCGCGCAGGACGGGGCAGAGACGGTTTGGTTGAGTCGTGCTGTGGCGATGGTGCCGTTGTCGGTGATCGCGTCCGTGCCGGTCACGGCACCCGCGCCGGACGTGGCTGCGGTAGGCGCCACGGTGCCGACGCATGAGGTGGTGGACGACGCGGCCGGGCCCGCGGAGCAGGCGGCGGTTCCGACGTGCTGGAAGGCGAGGGCACCGGTGACGGTGGAGTCCGCGGTGTTGCTGACGCTTGCGGCCGTCCATCCGGACTGGGTGACCGACGTGAGTGTGAAGACGATCAGCAGGGCGGCGAGGCAGGTCGTGGTGAGCCACATCCACCGGGACCTGCCCGTCGACCCTCGCATCACTTGTTCAGGGTCCAGCTCATGACCTGGGAGACGGTGATGCCCTGGCTGAGAATGCCTGCTGCGCCGATCAGCGACACGGTGAAGCGACACGTCGCTGAGGCGCCGGCTGAGATACCGGCCGTATGGGTGTACGTCGTGCTGGCGAAGGTTGACGGTGAGCCGGCCGCAACGACGAGATCGGCCCAGGCGCTGCCGGCCACGTACGTCGCGCCGTTGCTGCAACTCACAGACACCGTGAGGTCAGCGTCGGTGCACACGTTGTTCGCAGGCGGCGTACCCGCACCCGCGACGGGGCTCTGCGTGCATGCGGCAGGGGCCAGCACGAAGGACGAGCCGGCGAGGCTGCCCACGTTGGTGAACGTGACATCGACGGTCTGGTTGGTGCCCGGCGACAACGGAGTGGCCGTCCCGCCGTACTTGTTGATGGTGCTGCACGTGGAGCTGTTGGTGGACGACGTGCTCGAGAAGCAGGTGGCAGCCCCGCTCGCCTCCTTGAGGATCGGCGCCCCGGCGGTAGCCACGTTGTTGGTGTCGTTGGTGATGATCGCCTGCGTCCACGAGGACAGCGTGCCGTTGACCCCGAGCGTCAAGACGAGAGCGGCGACGGCGCCCCCCGCCCACAGCATCGAGATGCCCCGTTTGTCCCTCATACCTGTTCCTGTTCCTCTTCGCATCTCAGGCCGCCGTCAGGGTCCAATGGAGCACCTGCGAAGCCACCTGGCTCGAGAACTCCGCGGGCGTGCCGTCCGGGAGCGACAGCGTGAAGGCGCATCCGGTGGACTCGCCCGCGGCGAGGGTGCCGACGTCACCACCGGTGAAGTCCGCGAGGAGGCCTGTGCCGGAGTCGAAGGCACTCGGTGTCGTGCACGCGACCCGGACATCCATCCGGGTGCACAGGTCCTGGCCGAGGTGGGCGTTGGGTCCGGCCGCGCTGTTGGTGCATGCGTCCGCGGACAGCACCAGGTCGCCGGCAGTGGTACCGGTGTTCTGGAGAGTGACCGTCACCTGCTGGCTGCCGCTCGGGGAGAGCGGCGACGACGTGCCGCCGAACTTGTTGATCGTCGAGCACGTGTCGGTGTTGTCTGGGGAGCCCGAGGTGTCGCAGGTGCCTCCGGGGCCTGTCTCGAGAAGACTCACCGAACTGGCTGATGCGACCTCGTTGTGGTTGTTGTTGATGATGGCGGTGGTCCAGCTTGAGAGCGTCCCGTTCACGCCCAGCAGGAGAACGGCTGCCGCTACCAGGCCACCTGTCCACAGGAGGTAGGTGTGGCGTTCGCGGCGCGCGTCGAGATCGGGCTGTGGCATGGGAAAGTTGTCTCTTTCGATAGAGATCGCCCCGAGACGTCGGCACCGAGAGGTCGGCACTGAGTGATGCACCTGAGTCTGGGGGTGCGACGTGCATCGCGTACGCGTTTTGACCTTTTCCGTCAAGAAGTCGAATGGTTAAGTTCAGGCAAAGACTTCGCCGAGCTTGCCCGGATCCAGGCCGTATCGCGCGCACGAAGGGCCGCGAGCTGTCGGTCCATCCGCACAGCTCGGTGTCTGCCTCGAGTGGGCCCACCTGCTCGCGCGCCCTGTCTTGCCGCCGCTGATCGTCCATCCACCTGACGCCTTCCCCGATTTGCTTGGCGAGGGCTTCCTCGGGTTCTCCTACAGATCGACCTCCGCTAGCGCCGACCACCGCTTTCCTGGTCGTGGCAACCACAGAGTCCCCGGCCTCAGACGCAGCCTGGGCGATGTCGACACCCATCCCGCGACCCGCGCCGGTGATGAACCAAACTCGCTTCTCGCTCATCCGTTCGCGCTGTACGGCGGCATCCTCACATCGGCTGCACGCGCACCGACAGCGGTGAGCGGGCACTCGGTCGCTTGTGGTCGACTCGAGGCATGAAGGTGTCACTGCGCCAACTCGGCCCCGACGATTGGGCGAGCGTGCTCACCTTGCGCGCAGCACCCGATCAGCAACACCTCATCGCCACCGTTGAGAAGTCACGTACTGAGGTGGACGCCAACCCCACGTTGACTGCGTTTGCCATTTTTGACGGCTCTCAACTCGGGTTGCCCGATCCGGAGGAGCCACCAGTCGGCTTCGCGGTCACCGAGGTGGTGGCGTCCGTGGGCTTCGTCCTGCGGCTGCTGATCGGAGAACAGAACCAACACAAGGGTTATGGTCGGGCAGCGATGGCTGCACTGGTGCGGCGGTTGCGGATGGACCCTGACGTCGAGATGGTCGCAACCAGCCATCGGGCCGGAAACGCCGCCATGGAACGGCTGTGTGTGGCACTCGGCTTCGTCCCGTGGCAGACGTCGTTCGATCCCCCCGAGGGCGAGGTCTATCTCCGACTCCCACCGTGACCGTGCTCCCGGTCATCGGCTGCGAGCGCGGATAGCGGATGTGAGTACGTTGCCGACGGGACTCAAGCGCAGGTGGAAGGGGCCAGTGTGTGAGCTCAGGTCCCGCTGACGATCCGCGGCGGAGACCGTGTGCGGTGGCGGACCGCTGATCACGACGCCCGACCGTCGAGCGGCTCGCCGGCGAGGGGCACGAGTCGCTCCCGAGCTCCGAGCGGCTCTCTCGCGGCTAGCCCGTCGGCTGGCCGTTCGCGAGCACGACGTCGTCGCTTGTCCCGGCGTCGGCGACCGCCACCGCGCACTGGTTCGTCGACAGCCGGCAGGTGAGCAGCGACACCGCCGCTCCGGGCTGGTCCGCGTGGACGTACCCCACGGCGGCGATGGTGTCGTCGCCGAGCCACTCGGCGGGGACCGCAGTGTCGAAGCCGGGGTGTGCGGGATCCTGCTCGTCGCCCGTCGTGGAGTCGTAGACCGCGAACCGGCCGTCGTCGCTGGTGAACCAGTGCTGGCCGTCGGGGGCGAGGTCGCCCGTAGAAACACCGGTGACCTGAGGAGTGACGCCCGACAGGTCGGTGCCCGGCTGAAAGTCCGCCCAGCCGGGGTCGTACGGCCTCGGGAGCAGGTGGGCTCGCACCACGGCGAGCCCACCGCCGACCTCGACCAGGATGCGATCGCCCGCGGCGTCCTTGACGATCGGCTGGTCTCCGAGACCGTCGTCGGGCCACGTCGCGTGGGTCGTCAGCGGCGGCAGCTCGGCGATCCTCGTCTGGTGCCCGTCCGACCACCAGAGGTGACCGGCGGAGACTGCCTCGACCGTGTGCCCCCGGAATGTGAGGATGCGGTCGCGGTAGCCGGGCCACCAGTCGATCGTGTTCTGGCTGTCCAACCAGAGGGCGTTGACCCCGTCGTCGGAGGCGAACAGGCGGGTCGACGCGTCGGCGACGTGGCCGAGTGCGTGAGCGCCGCCGTCCTGCCAGAGGTACACCGTCTGGTCGGGTCCCGTGTACACGAAGCCGTCGTCGAGCACGACCATCGAGCGGATCGGGACGCCGACGTCGATCTGCGAGTCGCCGGTGTGGATGACGCTGCCGACCGCATAGGCCAGCGGGATCGCCGTGTCATCGGCGGGGGCGAGGGACGTGTCGTGGTGCCGGATGCCGAGAGTGATGGCGCTGGCCGCCACGGCGAGGGCGATCGCCGTACCTCCGGCCAGGGCCACGCGGCGCCTGCGGAGTCGCCGGTTGCCGGCAGAGATGACGGCGTCGACATCGACCTCCCACGGCTCGAGGTCGTCGGCGCGGGTCTGCAAGGTGGAGCGCAGCTGTCCGGTCATCGGGTCATCGCCTTCCCGTCGTGCAAGTCGTCGGGGGAGAGCAGCTCGACGTCGTCGCCGAGCAGGTTTCGCAGCTTGGCCAGACCGGCCGAGACCTGGCTCTTGACCGTGCCGACGGCACAGCCCATGGTCTGTGCCGTCTGAGCCTCGGTCAGGTCCTCGTAGAAGCGGAGCACCAGCGTCGCGCGCTGCCGCGGCGGCAGCGCCAGCAGCGCCCGCCAGACCGCATCGCGCTCGGAGACGGACGGCTCCGGCCCGGTGACGCCACGGGTGTCCTCGGGCAGGTGCTCGGTCGGGCGCTCGTTGTTCCAGCCCTTGCGCCGGAACCAGGAGGTCGCGGTCGTGGTGATCGCCTTGCGGCAGTAGGCCTCGGCGTTCTGCGGGTCACGCAGCCGCGGCCAGGCGGCGTACGTCTTGGTCAGCGCCTCCTGCACGAGGTCCTGGGCGAGCTGGCTGTCACCCATCATGAGGTACGCCGCGCGGTGCAGAGCGCCGGCCCGCGCACGCACGAACTCGGCGAACTCCGACCTGTCCCTTCGACCCACCGTGATCCTCCGTCCCGAGCGGTCCCCGGTGCCGCTTCACTGCCCCAGACGAGGTGGGACCCCGAAAAGGTTCGTCGCTCCAGAGAACTCTCCGAAGGATCGCATGCCACGAGCCGACGCCGGGCTCGTCCGCTCATCGGCAGCTGAGTGCGTTCGGGAGGTGCCGACTCGGGTCAGCGGCGCGCTCGGACGGCAATATTGCGGAGTTGGTTGCCCCCCGAGTCCTGGCCAAGGCTCTTCGCGTTCCGCCGTCACTGCTCGAGGGTGGCCCGGGTGTACGCGGAACGTCGTACTTCTTCCTCCGGCGCCTCGTTCGTAGGGTCGAAGGGACCCGGCGACGAGCGTTCGGCGGGCGGAGGGGGAACCATCATGAGACTCTCATCAGCACATCGCAGGCCGGTGCTCGCCGTCGCTGGTTTCCTTGGTGCAGCAGCCCTGGCCCTCACCTCGGGCTCGGCCGCGGCCGGGGTGCCACAGGGCCAACACAGTCACCACGGCCACCCGAGGGTCCTCGTGTCCGGCCTTGGCGGGACCCTCGGGAGCACGGTCGGTCCGGACGGCTGGATCTACGTCGCCGACGGCGTGGCCGGCACCGTGACCAAGGTGAACCCGTGCACCGGGGCGACGCGCCTGGTCACCAGTGGGCTCCCCAGGCGGGTGGCTCCGGTCGGCGGCGCGATGGATGTCGCCTTCCTCGGTCACACGGCGTACGTCCTGGTCACCCTGGTCAGCCCGGACGTCGGTGGCAGCTCGATCGACGGCATCTACCGGATCGACGGACCACACACCCAGACCGTGGTCGCGGACATCGGTGCGTTCACCCTGGCCCATCCGCCCACCACGGACTACTTCATCCCCAGTGGGGTCCAGTTCGCCATGACGCCGTACCGCGGTGGCTTTCTGATCACCGACGGGCACCACAACCGCGTGTACTTCGCCACCACGTCAGGCGCGGTCTCCGAGGTGGAGACCTTCGGTGACATCGTGCCGACCGGCATCAACAGGTGGCACGGCCGCGTCTACCTGGCAGAGGCAGGCGCGGTGCCCCACCAGCCGGAGAATGGCCGCGTCGTGCGCCTCCAACCGCACGCCCACACCGCGACGGAGGTTGCTAGCGGGTGCACGCCTCGCTGTGGACGTCGTGGGCTCCGGTCCTGCTCTCTACGCGCTGTCGCAGGGTGAGTTCCCGGCCGGCGGTCAGCCCGGCGACCCGGCGATCCCGGACACGGGCGCGCTGCTGCGGGTGCACCAAGACGGCTCGATGACGCCCGTCGCGGAGGGCCTCGACCGCCCCTCGTCGGTGCAGGTCATCGGACACACGGCGTACGTGGTGACCCTCAACGGTGAGATCGACACCTGGGGGCTCGGCCACTGAACGGGGACCGCGGGTCCGCCGAGGTCGCTCACCTCGGCGGGCCTGCGGCAGGTCGTCGAGTCGTCGAGCGACGAGCTCTGCTGCAACCCAGCCTGGCCGATCCTCCTGCTCGGTGTGCTGTGCCAGCAGCTGCTTCGAGCGTCGCTCCGCCGCGTTCACCCCTGGTTGTCGAGGAGTGATCCGTGCGTCACCCTGACCGTCTCAGCTCCTCGTCCCGCAGGTACGCCTGTGCGGCCGCGGTGCGGCTCGCGACGCCGAGGCGGCGGTAGATGCGGTTGAGATGAGTGCGGACCGTGCCCTCCGCGAGGTTCATCCGCCGGCCGATCTGCGCGTTCGTGTACCCGTTTGCGACGAAACGCAAGATCGTGCGTTGGTGGGGCGTCAGGTGGGCCACCGGATCCGCGGCGACCACCGACGGCGTGTACGCCGCCATCAGGTGCGGCCGCAGCAGCTCGAGGACGAACCGGTCCTTCTCGTCGAAGTCGCGTCCCGGGGACCGGAAGAACAGGACGCGCAGAGTCCGTCCCTGCCCGTCGGGCCACACCGCCATCGTCTCGTGGAGGAATCCCCGCGGCCCCAGGTTCTCGGCGTATCCCTGGGTGTCGCGAAGCTCCCGTTCGGACATGAAGTCCGAGAGCCGGGTGACGCTGGCGTAGTCGCCCGTGCGCTCGGGCAGGCTGCACACGTTCACCCAGAATGTGCCCCAGAACCCGTGCTCGGGTCCCGCGCCGTCGAACGCGATCGGCTCCCGCGCCGTGAACCGCACGATCTCCTCGTCCTCGGGACCGTAGACGGCGTCGTCGAGGTAGTGGCCCAGCACCTTCCAGTCGGCCCCCGCCACGCACAGCTCGTCGCACGGCACCAGGAGTTGCAGCGCCCGGAGCACGGAGAGCGGAAGGCCCAGGCCATCGCGCAGGGACTGGTCTTCGGACGTCGCGGCGTGCACGATCTCGCGCATCGCAACGACATCACGCTCCGAGAGCGACACAGCGGCCACAGCGACCTCCTTGGCCCAGACTAGGACTACCGTCGCCCCTCGTCACTGCTCCCTTGTCGCCCCCACACATCGGGCATCATCGTGTTGGTCGAGGACGCGATCAAGCCGGCCCCACCCAGGCCGCGCATGAGTGCGTCCGGCTCCTGCCGGCTCGGAGCGGCATGCCACCTGTCGACGTAGCGCCCGATCCCGGTGGTATGACGTAGGTCGACAAGGGCCTGGTCCGAGGGAAGTTCGCGCACTGGCTCTACTCGGCGCAGCCAGCACCGGACTGCCGCGAGCTGTCTGTCGAGGAAGGCGTCATCGACCCACGGACCTCAACGTCGCCGTCCTCCCCGACCCGCAACGTGAGCAATCTTGTGGAACACCGCGTTTCACCATGCGGGTTTCCGCCGTCTTGGTGGGGGAAAAGGGCGTTCCACAACGCGTGATCACTGTCCGGGATGGGGGCACACCGCGTGCTGTCTCAGGTCCGGGGCCACAGGCCAGGTCAGACGGTGAGGCGCCTGTCCCGCACCGTCGAAGTCGTGCATGATCACGCCATGACCGTGGTCTCCCGTGCCCTGATCGCCGCCGTCTCCGGCCTCGCCCTCGCCGGCTTGGCGCTGCAGACACCCTCCGCGGAAGGCACTGTCGCTCCGCTGAAGAGCCATGCGACGAAGAAGGCGGAGGGTCCGCGCTACCACGCGACCATTCGGACCACCGAGCACGGGATCCCACACATCACCGCCGATAGCTGGGGGAGTCTCGGCTTCGGGTCCGGGTACGCCGCGGCCCAGTCGTCGATCTGCACCCTTGCCGACACCTTCCTCACCGGACGCGGCGAGCGGTCCCGCTACTTCGGCCCCGACGGGCGCTACGACGACCAGACGGCGATCAATGCGACCAACCTCCAGGTGGACGCGTTCGTCACGGACCTGCGCGACCGGCACGTCGTCGAGGACCTCCTGGCCGACCCGCTGGCCGGGCCCGGCAGGCAGGCCCGGGCGATGGTGACGGGATACGCGGCGGGCATCGAGAGGTGGAAGAAGACCCACCAGGTGACCGATCCGGCGTGCCGCGGGGCGGCGTACCTGAAGGAGGTCGTGACCCCCCTCGACATCTGGTACGGCATCTACATCGCCAACCTGAACGCCTCGGACGCTCAGTTCATCCCGGCCATCGTGACCGCGGCACCGCCGGCGCCCGGGGCGAAGGCGCCGTTCGTTCCGACGAGCCCTCGGTCCGTGAACCGGGCGCGGCTGCTCAAGGCGCTCGGTCGCGACCGAGGCCCCGCCTTCGGGTCCAACGCCACCGCGGTGGGCGGCCGCGACACCACGACTGGCAAGGGCATGTTGCTGGGCAACCCGCACTTCCCGTGGGTCGGCCGCTACCGGTTCACCCAGCAGCAACTCACCATCCCCGGGAGGTACGACGTCGCGGGTGCGTCGCTGATCGGGTCGCCGGTGGTGAACATCGGCTGGAACAAGAACGTCGCGTGGAGCCACACGGTCTCGACCGCCTACCGGTTCACGCCGTACCAGTACACCTCGCTCGGCGGGCTCTCCTACGCCACGGACCACGGTCCGCAGGAGCTCATGCACGACGTGGTGAGCATCGCCGCACGGCAGAAGGACGGCTCGATCAGCCAGGTCCCCGAGGACCTCTACCGCACCCCCCAGGGGTTCGTCGTGAACGCGCCGAGCATCCTCATGCCTTGGTCGACGTCGAGCTTCTGGGCCATCCGCGACGCCAACGCCGAGCAGCTGCGCACGATCGACACGTTCTTGAACATGGGCAAGGCACATGACGTGCGCGACCTCCTGAGGCGCCAGGACGCCGGCGGTGGGATGCCGTGGGTCAACACGACGGCGGCCGACCGCGACGGGCACGTGCTGTACGCAGACCACTCCGTCGTACCCAACGTGTCCAACGCCCGGGCCGACCGATGCATGACGCCGACGGGTCGGGTGCTGAACGCGGTGGCGGGGCTGCCCGGTCTCGACGGTACCCGCGCCGACTCGGCGTGCACCTGGGGGACCGACCCCGGAGCAGAACGCCCCGGCATCTTCGGCCCCCACCACCTGCCCGCGGTCGTACGGCGCGACTGGGTCACCAATGCCAACGACTCCTACTGGCTGCCCAACCCGAAGTCACCGCTCGAGGGATACGCCTCGATCATCGGTTGCGAGCGCTGCCAGCGCACGATGCGGACCCGCATGGTCGACGCCTACGTGATGGATCGACTCGCTGGCCGCGATGGCCTGGCCAAGGGCACCAAGGAGTCGCCCAGGACGCTCCGCGCCAGCGAGTACCAGAACCGGGTGCGGGCCGGCGAGGTCATGCGCGCCGGGGGTGCTCTGAACAAGGCGTGCGCCAGGACCGGCAAGACGAAGGCCTGCAAGATCCTCGCGGCCTGGGACGGCCGCAGCAACAAGGACTCCGCCGGCTACCAGATCTTCGACGCGTTCGCGGCCAGGGTGCCTACGACCGGAGTGTGGAAGGTGCCGTTCGACTACAAGCACCCCCTCGACACGCCTCGCGGTCTGATCGCGAGCAACCCCAGCGTGGTCAAGGCGATGTCGGATGCGATCCACGCCCTGCACCAGGCGAAGGTCCGCTTGGGCGCGCCATGGGGCTCGCTGCAGGTCGCGGGAGACCGCGGAGCACCGCCGATCCCGCTGGGCGGCGGCTCCGGCGACGCGGCCGGCAACGCCAACGCGCTCGCGTCGTACGAACCGAGGTCGAACAAGCACTACTACCGTCCCGTGACCTACGGCTCGTCCCACATCCAGGCGGTCGCCTTCCTGTCCGGAGGCAGGGTCAACGCCCACACCATCTTGACCTACGGACAGTCGGAGGACCCCACGTCGCCGTACTCGAGTGACCAGACCCGCATGTTCTCGAACAAGCAGTGGGTCACCTTCGCCTTCACACCATCCGAGGTCCACCGGCAGCTGGTCTCCGTCCGGGTCGTGCACGGGGGGTGACAGGAGGGGCACGTCGCACCTCTGGACCGGTGGACTCAGCCACCTGACGCTGGTGGGCGATGAGGCAGTCAGGTTGCCACCTTCCTGACGAAAACGGGCACGCAACGGCTACGCGAGATCCACCCTGTGCCGGCGAGCGAGCATCTCCTCGGCCAAGCGCTGAGGCTCGGGATCGCGCCTCCGGGGCTCGCCGTTCAGGACGTCGGCCCCCCTGTCGCTCAGTCGACTCCCGGGGGTGCGAAGAACTCCAGCGCGATGCCGTCGGGGTCGCGGAACGAGACGCCGGAACCGTAGCCGGCGTCCTTGATCCCGTCGTGGGAGATGCCGAGCTCGGTGAGGCGATCCGCCCATTGCTGCAGCTCGCCGCGGCCACTGCAGGCAAAGGCGACATGGTCGAGACCGGTGTTGCGCTCGTCGAAGGCTGCGCTGGTCGGCTCGGTGTGAGTGTGCAGCCCGAACAGATGTCCGTCCGAGAGCGCATAGACCGTGTGGTGGAACGCGCCGCCTTCCTCATCCTCGTCGAGAACGGGGTCCGAACCGAACAACGCGCTGTACCACTGGGTGCTGCGGTCCAGGTCGGTGACTGTCACGGCGATGTGCGCCAGGGACGGAAACTCGGGCATGGCAGGTACCTCCTAGGCTGAGGGCGAACGCCTCAGCGGCAACCTACTCAGGATGCGCTCACGCCAACAGGGAGCTGGGCTCGGCTGCCTCCGCCACTTCGGTGCGGACGGCGGCATGAGCACGCCGTTCGGCTGGACGCGATAGAGACCGGCGAAAGGTGCACCGATTGGTCAAGAACTGCACGCTCAACTGTCGGATCCGTGCGGTTTGGGACCAAACCGCGGGTGCTCCGCGGGAGGGCCCGCGCATGGTCGACGCATACGCTCGTCGGCTCAGATCAGCGCGGTCTCAGCGGCAGGAGGAACGTCTGATTCGTGGAGCGATCGGATTCCTGACCCGCAGTTCGACGGGTCAGGGCCTCGGGCGCATCATCCAGTCGGTGCCCGACGCCGTCCATTAGCGTCGATCTATGAGCCGTCCCGACCGTCTCCGCGGATGACCGAGTCCGCCCGCCGCTCCGCGCCGACGAGGAGACGACGCTCCGCGCCTTCCTCGACTACCACCGCCACACGCTCCGCTGGAAGTGCGGTGGGCTGACCCAGCAGCAGCTCGCCCAGACGCTGCCACCGACCGACATGACCCTGGGCGGGCTGATGAAGCACCTCGCACTGGTGGAGTCCGACTGGTTCGAGGACACGTTCGCCGGCGGCTCGGCGATGCCGCCCTTCGACACCGTCGACTGGGACGCCGACCCGGACTGGGAGTGGCACACCGCTCGGGACGACACCCCGGAGGAGCTGTTCGCCCTCTTCGACGAGGCAGTGCGTCGCGCCGACGCCATCATCGACGAGGCGATCGCCCGTGTCGGGCTCGACGCCGAGTCACAGAAGATGGACGGCCGCGAGGGAACGCCGTTCAGCCTGCGCCGGATCATCGTCCACATGATCGAGGAGTACGCCCGCCACAACGGTCATGCCGACCTGATCCGCCAGAGCATCGACGGCGTGACGGGGGAGTGACCCCGTAAGAAGACCAGCAGCGACGTCAGGTTCGTGAGTCGGCCAGCGGCAGGAGTGGTCGTTCCGCTCCCGGCGGTGTGGACCACTCCAGCTGGACGCGACCGAGACCGACGAAAAGTGCACCGGTTGGTCAAGAACCGCACGCTCGACCGTCGGATCCGTGCGGTTTGGGACCAAACCGCGGGTGCTCCGGGGGAGGGCCTGCGCATGGTTGACGCACACGCGTACGGCATGTGGGCGAGCTCGGACAGCGGCGATGGTGGGTCGGGTTCCTCGGTCTGTCAGTGCTTCGGCTCGACCGGCAGGGACCCGGCCGCACGAATGAGGCATCTGCCCCACGCGGGCGACGCACCGACCTTCCTACATTGGGCCCCAGGACGGAGGCGCACATGGGTCGGGGTTGCCCAACCCTGACGAGGCGCACGTGGGGGCTGGTGCGGCCGCGACCGGTGCTGCGACGACGGTGAGGAGGAGGCCATGCGGGAAGCCTGGGAGCTGTTGATTGCGGGACCTGAGGAGGCGGACCGATCGGTGCTGCTCCTTCCGGGTGGAGCGAACGCTGCCCGCTCCTACGACCTGGTGATGGCCGATCCGGCGCTGTCCGGGGTTCGCCTGGTCGCCACGACCTTGCCGGGCATGGCGGGTGCACCGCTGATCGGCGACATCTCCGTCGCGGGACTGGCGCGTACGGCGGGGGACCTGGCCAAGGAACATCGATGCGACGTGGTCGTGGGCTTCTCCCATGGCGCCACGATCGCCTTGGAGATGGTGCTCTCGGGACACTTCCAAGGCCCGGTCGTTCTGCTCGGGATCGCCGTGACGACACCGGACGAGGCCGGGTTCTTCCGCGTCGTCGTGCGGGCGTCACAGAAGGTGGGCAGGTGGCCGATGGCCGTCCTGTTCCGGCTGATGCCGCTGATGGCCAGATCTGCCAAGACGTCTGAGCAACACAAGAAGGACCTGATCGAGGACTTCAAGCAGAACCGGGCCGGCGACGCGGTCCGGGTGTGCACCGAGTACCTCGACTACATCGCCAGCGACCGGGACTACGCCGCCGAGCTCGCCGCTTCGGGCAGCTCGGCGTGGGTCGTGCACGCCGAGAAGAACGGCGACGGTGGGCTCACCGAAGCTGAGCGAGCCACCCTCGACTCGGCTGACAACGTGACCCTGGTGACGGTCCCGGGATCGGTGTTCCTCCTCCCGGACGAGGCTCCGGACCAGACAGCACAAGTGATCGCCACCGCTCTGTCGACGCTGGACTGACCGCACCTAGCCGCTCTGGGATGGGGGGTCCCGAGCGTGGCCCTGGTCCAGCAGCTGACGCGCCCGCTCGACGAACGCGCGCGAGGTGGTCAGGCGTCGAGCCTGCGGAATGCCTGTGTGCGGAGCACCAGCTCGCCGGTCTGGTCGGAGGCGTCCACGTCGACGAGCGCTTCGATGACCCAGTCGTGGTGACCGGCGGGGTCGTGGAGGGTCTGGGTGATCGGCCACTCCCGCCCGCTCTTGATGATCCGCAACAGGTCGGGGCCGCGCGCGTCGCCGTCGAGCAGCACCTCGCCGTGCTCGGCGTAGTAGGCCTCGATGCTCGCGTCCCAGGCCGATCGAGGCATCACCACCTCACCGGGCGGATCTGTCCGGTCAGCGGCTGCCCGTTCCAGCGCCATCAGCCCGTCGAGGTCGTCACGGGCCACGAGCTGCACCCTGCGGAACATCGCGTTGCGGATCATCACGCCGAACGCCCGCTCCTGCTTCGAGATCGGCCGCGGGTTGTTCGGTAGGCGGTGCTCGGCCAGCTCGAGGGCGTGTCGGTGGACTGCCTCGGGGTCGGTGAGTGCCTCCCACTCGTCGAGCAGCGAGGAGTCGGTCTGGCGGACGGTCTCGCCCAGCCACTCGGAGAGCTCCTCGAGCTCAGGGGTGCGGTGCTCGTCCGGGACGGTCTGCCGAAGCGTCCGGTAGGCGTCTGTCAGGTATCGCAGCACCAGGCCCTCGGAGCGCGCCAGCTGGTAGCGGGTCACGAAGTCGTTGAAGCTCATGCCCTGCTCGTACATCTCCCGGACCACCGACTTCGGTGACAGCGCATCCTCGGACAACCACGGGTGGGTCTCGCGGTAGATCGCGTACGTCGCTTCCAGCAGCTCAGCCAGCGGCATGGGCCAGGTGATCTCGTCGAGCAGAGCCATCCGCTCCTCGTACTCGATCCCGTCGGCCTTCATCTCGGCAACCGCCAGACCGCGGGCGACGTACTGCTGCTGGGCGAGGATCTGCCGCGGCGCTTCGAGCACGGACTCGACGACCGACAGCAGGTCCAGCGTGTACTCCTCCGCCTCCGGGTCCAGCACGTCGAACGCGGCCAGGGCGAAGTGCGCCAGCGGCTGGTTCAGCGCGAAGTCGACCGGCAGGTCGACCGTCAGGACATAGCGGCGCCCGAAGTCGTCGACCTCCTCGAGCCGGGTGAGCACCCCCGAGCGCACCAGGCTCCGGGCCAACCGCAGTGCTCGTCGCGCCAGCTTCCGCTGGTTGCGTGGGCTCTCGTGGTTGTCGGTGAGCAGCCGGCGCAGCACCGGGAAGGCGTCCGCCTCGCGGGCGACGACGTTGATCAGCATCGCGTTGTCGACCTTCATCCGCGAGACGAGCTGTTCGGGGGTGCCCGAGACCAGCTTGTCGAACGTCTCCTCGGACCAGACGACCTCGCCGTCGGGTGCCTTCTTGCGGCGGACGCTGCGCTGCTTCTTCGGATCGTCGCCCACCTTCTTCAGCGCGATCGCGTTGTCGATCGCGTGCTCGGGAGCCTGGACGACGACGTACCCCACGGTGTCGAAGCCGGCGCGGCCGGCGCGGCCGGCGATCTGCAGGAACTCGCGCGAGCGCAGGATCCGCTGCCGGGTCCCGTCGAACTTCGCGAGTCCGCTGAACAACACCGTCCGGATCGGCACGTTGATGCCCACGCCGAGAGTGTCGGTCCCGCAGATGACGACGAGCAGCCCGGCCTGGGCGAGCTGTTCCACGAGCCGGCGGTAGCGCGGCAGCATCCCGGCGTGGTGGACCCCGATGCCGCGGCGCACCAGCTTGTGCAAGGTCTTGCCGAAGCCCGCGCCGAACCGGAAGCCGACGAGCCGCTCGTTGATCGCCTCGCGGGCATCCCGGGTGATCTCGACACCGGGTCGGGCCGCGAGCAGCGAGGTGGCGTGCTCGACGGCGGCCGCCTGGGTGAAGTGCACGACGTACGCCGGTGCCTGGTGGCTCTCGACGAGCTCCGCGAGGGTGTCGGCGAGATGGGTCATCGCCCAGGAGAAGACCAGGGGCACCGGACGTTCGGCGTCGTCGACGACCGCGGTCGGTCGGTCGTTGCGCCGGGTCAGGTCGGCCGCCAGCATGCTGATGTCTCCGAGGGTCGCCGACATCAGCACGAACTGGGCCCGGGTGAGCTCGAGCAGCGGGACCTGCCAGGCCCAGCCGCGATCGGGCTCGGAGTAGAAGTGGAACTCGTCCATCACGACGAGGCCGACGTCAGCGCCCGGGCCCTCGCGCAGGGCGATGTTCGCCAACACCTCCGCGGTGCAGCAGATGATCGGCGCATCGGAGTTCACCGAGGCGTCGCCGGTCAGCATGCCGACGTTGTCGGCGCCGAAGATCTCGCAGTAGGCGAAGAACTTCTCGTTCACCAGCGCCTTGATCGGCGCCGTGTAGAAGCTCACCCGACCACCTGCGAGAGCCGCCGCGTGCGCGGCCATGGCCACCAGCGACTTCCCCGACCCGGTCGGTGTGGCCAGCACGACGTTGCTGCCGCCGAGCAGCTCGATGATCGCCTCGTCCTGGTGCGGATACAGGCTCAGGCCCTGCTGGTCCACCCAGGTGGTCAAGGCGTCGTAGACGGCATCGGGGTCGTCGGTGCGGGGGACCCAGTCCGCTCCGTCCACCTGCACCCGCGACCTCCTGGAGCGCGCCGGCATCCCGGCGCGATGACGGTGCGACAGTACCGTCAGCAGGGCGGTACCGGGCGCGCCCTCACTCGAAGGGATGCGCTCCCAGCAACCGCACCTCGTCGACGTCCAGGCGAGCCTGCACCCGACGCAGCGCGATGTCGTCGATGCGCTGCACGTCACGCAGCTCCAGGAGTGCCTCACGCCGCCTGGCGATGAGAGCGAGGAGGAGGCTCGTGTACTGGTCGTCGTGCTGGACCGCGGGATCGTCCTCGACGCCAGCGGCCGCGACCAGCCGGCGCTGCTTGTCCAGTTCGCGACGTACCCGCTCGATCACCATCTCGTTGCTGCCGAGCTCGCCGGCCGTGGTCTCGAGTGCCTCGATGGCCGCGTCGAGGGTGTACTCGTCGGCGTACTGGACCTCTTCCTCGACCGAGGTATCACGTGGCAGCCGCGCGAACCGCACCACCGACGGCAGTAGCAGTGCCTGGAGCAGGGTCAGCAGGATCACCCCGCACGTGATCAGCACGAGCAGGTCCCGTCCAGGGAACGGAGCACCGGAGTCCAGGGTGTGCGGTACGGCCAGGATGGCGGCGAGTGACACCGCCCCTCGGAACCCGGCCACCGCGCTGACCGTGCGCTGCCGCGCGGGGACACGGCGCAACCGCTGGGCCGGGCGGCGGTCGAGGAGCCGGATGAGGTAGGGCGTCGTGTAGACCCACGTCCACCGCACGCCGATCACGACGGCAGTGATGACAAGCACGTCGAGGAGCGCACGGAGCGTGGAGGTGCTGGTCAACTCCCGGACGGCGGACTGGGCCGAGACGCCGACCAGCACGAACAGCGCACTGCTGAGCACCGTGGTGGACAGGGCCCAGAACGGGATGGCGATCTGCCGCGTCACCGCGCCGGTGATGCGTGGGGTCACCTGGCTCATGAACAGCCCGCACACCACGACGGCCAGCACACCGGACGCGTGGACGACGTCCGCCAGCAGGAACGCGGCGAACGGGGTCACCACCATCGCGATGGCCTCCAGCATCGGGTCGTCCATGCGGCGGCGGATCTGCCAGCTGACCAACCCGATCAGTGCGCCGGCCAGCACACCCCCGCCGTAGGCGAGCACGAACAGCCAGGTCACGTGCCAGCCGGTGAGGTGCTCCTCGCCGACCGTCACGCCGACCGCCAGGCCGTAGAGGACCAGCGCCGTGCCGTCGTTGATCAGGCTCTCGGCGCGGAGCACGGTCACGGTGCGGCGCGGCAGATCGCGGGCCAGGACGCCGACGGCGGTGGCGTCGGTGGGGGCCAGCGCGGCGCCCAGGACCCACGCCGGACCCCATTCGAGGCCGAGCCAGTGCGCGGTGGCGGCGACCGCGGCGGCGGTGGCGAAGACCAACGCGGTGCTGGTCAGCACGACGACCCGCAGGTTGTTGCGGATCTCCCGCAAGGAGGTCGTCAGGCTCTCCCAGTACAGCAACGCGGGCAGGAACAGCAGGAGCACCACCTCGGGAGGCAGCTGGGCCTGCCGCAGACGAGGTGAGAACCCGATCAACACCCCGACCAGCACGAGCAGGATGGCCGGCGCGATCGGGTAGCGCCGCGCGAACGCGCCGCAGGCGACCAAGGCGACCCCGAGCAGGACGACCATCTCGAGTCCGAACACGGGCTCATCCTGTCGAGCCTGCTACCCCTCGGCCACCTTGGCCGCCCACCGCGCGCCAGCGCGTCCATCCGTCACGAACAGATTGACGCCCGCGTGACGAGACGACGCACGCGTCTTCATGGCTCAGATGCCGCTGTGGAACTCGATGAGGGTGGCGCCAGCGCGGAACTCGTGGGCGTGGTCGTCGCAGATGGCGAGCCAGAAGGTGTGGATGTCCTCGACTCGAGCAGATGCGGCGGGCGAGTTGGCGCGCACCGTCACGTGACCCATGCGGTTGGCCCGATAGATGCAGTCACGCGCGCTGCAGCGAAGTCCCGGGTCGCTGTCCGCGCTGCTCATGGCGCGAGTGTCACAGCCGTCACTGAGCCGGAACTGAACGGCGGGTTAGAAGTTTCGCACTGCTCAGGCTTCTCCCGACCCGTCCCTCGTCCGGAGAGTGCGAGTGCCGAACCAGCGCATCCTCAGAGTCGGCGCGAGCGCTGCCTGCAGCGGGTCGAGTCCGATCGAGCCGAGGTCGAGGGCTGCGGTGTGGAACTCCTTGAGATCGAACTCGGAGCCCTTGCTCGCCTTCACCTGGTCACGTGCTTGCAGCCAGATCCGCTCCCCGACCTTGTACGACGGCGCCTGGCCCGGCCAGCCGAGGTAGCGGTTGACCTCGAACCTGAGCTGGCCGTCCTCCATCCGTGAGTGCGCGCGCATGAACTCGAGCACCTTCTGGCCGTCCCAGACCTCGCCGGGCCGCCAGCCGTAGGGGTTGTCGGCCGGGATCGTCAGCCCGAGGTGGACGCCGATGTCGACGATCACCCGCGCCGCGCGGAGACCCTGCATGTCGAGGAAGCCGAGCCGGTCGCCCGGGTCGTCGAAGTAGCCCAACTCGTCCATGAGCCGCTCGGAGTAGAGCGCCCAACCCTCGCCGTGGCCGCTGATCCAGCACAACAGCCGCTGCCACCGGTTGAGCAGGTCGGCCCGATGGACGACCTGCGCGCACTGCAGGTGGTGCCCCGGCACGCCCTCGTGGAACACCGTGGTCGTCTCGCGCCAGGTCGAGTAGAGCTCCTGGGCGTCGGTGAACGAGAACCACATGGTGCCTGGACGGGAGAAATCCTCGGACGGAGGCGTGTACCAGGCACCGCCGTCGTTGATCGGCGCCACCTTGCAGGCGATCTCGCGGATCGGGTCGGCGATGTCGAAGTGCACGCCGTTGAAGCTGGACAGGATGGAGTCCGCCTTCTGCTGCATCCACGCCTCGAACCCTTCACGGCTGCCGCAGTCGCGCGCCGGATCGAGGTCGAGCGCCTTCACCGCGTCGTCCACCGACCCCCCGGGGATGATGCGCTGCGTGGTCTGCACCATGTCGTCCTCGATCCGGCTGAGCTCCTCCCAACCCCACCGGTACGTCTCCTCGAGGTCGACCTCGGCGCCGAGGAAGTAGCGCGACTCGAGCGCGTAGCGGTCGCGGCCGACTCCATCGGTCTCGCGGCCCCGAGGGGCCAGGTCGGTCTCGACGAACCGCCCGAAGTCGGCGTACGACGCCGACGCACGTGATGCCACCTCAGCCAGCCGGTGGCGCAGCCCGTCCGGGGCCGCCCCGACGAGGTTGCCGAAGTAGTCGCCCGCAGCGCCCTCCTGACCGGTCCAGCCGCGGACCTGCCCGGCCACCTCGACGTACTGCCGGCGCGAGGAGACCCGACCGGCGGCCGCCTCGACCCCGAGCGTCTCGCGGTATCCCGCCAGCGCGGCCGGCACCGCAGCGAGCCGGTCGCCGATCGTCCGCCAGTCGTCCTCGGTCGCCGTCGGCATCAGGTCGAACGCCTCCCGCACCGAGTGAAGGGAACTGCTGATCACCGAGAACGCCGAGCGCTCGAAGCCGGACTCCGCCCTCTCGACCTCGAGGCCGATCCGCTCGACGAACGCCTCCTTGGCGATCCGCTCTCGCTCGTCGGTGGGCTCGAGCGCGGCCACCTCGGCGAGCGCCCGGCGATGGAGCTCCTCGCGGGCGTCGTGGCCGGCAGGGGATAGGTCCGGGAGCCGGTCGTCGTGCCCGGGGATACCTGCGGCAGTAGCAGTGAGGGGGTCGAGGGCAACGACTTCCTCGACGAACTGATCGGTTCGAGCGTCGACAGGTCGGGTCATCCCTCGACCCTATGCGGCGCCAGCGATGGTGCGCAGGCCAGTTTCCGCGCCAGCATCCATGGTCGCCACTTGGATTCGAAGGCCACTGCCATGACGCTGGTCGCCTCAGGAGCTCTCGGGAGGGAGTCAGCAATACGGATGTTGGTCGGTGACGGCCGCCGCCACCCGCATGAAGACTCCGAACAGTCTGTAAAGATCGGGAACCGTGCCGGTGACCTCGACCGTGCGCGCGTCTCGCAGTCGGACTCCCGGGATCCCTTCCAGGAGGCTGCCGACCGTGGCCGACTGCCAGCGCACCGCCAACGCCGCCGTCGATTCCGCGGCGGGAAGCCGTCTGCCCGTCTCGGCGCGGCGCACACCCTCAGCGGCGGCCTCCTCGATTGCTTTCAGAGCTTCGCTCACCGGCCTCAGCCGGGCGCTGAACCGGTCCGTCGCATACTTGACCGGGGCCGTGACGACCTCGGCGTCCCAGGCCGTCACCTCGTCGCACGCCGCGTCGTCGCCGGACAGCATCACCATCGGAACTCCCAGTGCAGCGGCCGTGGCGTGGGCGAAGCCGATCTCGCCCATCGACTTGTCGTCCAGCCACATGTCCTCGATCTCGTGGCCCATGAAGCTGTGGCTGAGGACGCCGAGCGCTCCGGCACGCGAGTGGTAGCCGATGCACAACACGGCGTCGAAGTCGCCGCCCAACCCTTCGAGCATGCCCATCCGCTTGGGTCGGCCGCGGACCAGCTCGGCTTCAGGGTGTATCTGGTCTGCGAGCAGGTTCCGCATCGAGCTGTGGGCGTCGTTGACCACGACCCGCGTGGCGCCGGCGGCCAGTGCGCCACGGACGGCTGCGTTCACGTCCTCGGTCATCATGACCCTGCCGTGCTGATAGTCCTGGCCACCGGGCTGCACGTCGTCGGCGGCCACCAGGCCGGTGACGCCCTCCATGTCAGCGCTGATGTACACCTGCACGGGATCCTCCGCTCTGGTCGTCGACCGTCGAGGGTCGCTCACACCGCTCCATCGTCCTCTGTCGTCCTGGTGGTGACATCATCTCGTCCGGACACCATCGTGATCGTCGTCGAGGCGACGAAACGTGGCGTGTCGTGACTCGGGTATACGAACCATCCGGAACCGTGACGAGGCAGCGATGACCACCACCAGCTCTGGCCCACCTGGCCTGGACGCCCGGGCCTTGGCCGGACTGGCCGCCGAGAGGCTCGACGACTCCCACAAGGGCATCCCGCTGGGGGCGGTGACGACGCTCGGTGAGATCGGCCAACGCGGGTGGAGCGTCTCAAGAGGAGACCTGGCACTCCCGGTCACCACGCTCTACGCCGACGCCCTGGCCGCCAACCTCGCCACGATGGCGACGTACTGCGAACGCAACGGCGTCAGCTTCGCGCCGCACGGGAAGACCACGATGGCCCCGCAGCTGTTCGACCGGCAGCTGCGTTCCGGAGCATGGGCACTGAGCTGCGCCACGCCGACCCAGGCGGCCGTCATGCGGCGCTTCGGCGCCCGGCGGATCATCGTGGCCAACCAGATCACCGAGCGGAGTGCCTGGTCATGGCTCCTCGGCCAGCTGGACGCGGATCGGGAGTTCGAGGTGCTGAGCCTCGTCGACTCGGTCGCCCTGGTGGAGCTGGTCGACGGCTGGGTGGACGCACTCTCGCCGACCCGCGTCGTGGACGTCCTGCTCGAGGTCGGCGTGCCCGGTGGGCGCGGCGGCGTACGCAGCGTGGCCGAGGCGCACGCAGTTGCCGTCGCGGTCGCCGAATCCCGACACCTGCGACTGGTCGGAGTGGAGGGCTACGAGGGTCTGGCGGCGTCCGGAGCCTCCGAGGACGACCTGCGTGCCGTCGATGCCTTCCTCGGCCGAGTGCGACAGACCGCCGTCGAGCTCGCGGCCGGTGGCCTGCTCGACGCCGAGGAGATCGTGGTCACCGCCGGCGGCAGCGCGTACTTCGACCGCGTCGTCTCGGAGCTGACGGACTGGAGCGACATCGGGTGCCCGGTGCGGGTGGTGCTGCGCAGCGGCTGCTATCTCAGCCAGGACGCCGGCCGGTACGCGACGGTCTCGCCGTTGGCCGGGCGAGCCTCGTCGACCGAGACGCTGCGACTGGCCAACGCGCTGACCTCCTGGGCCGCGGTGCTCACCCGTCCCGAGCCGGACCTCGTCGTCCTCGGCACGGGCAAACGCGATCTCGCACACGACCTGACCGCGCCGACCGCGCGCACGCTCTACCCCACCAGCGGGGGCCCGGTCGAGCTGCGCGGGCGGACCGAGACCCTCAAGCTGATGGATCAGCACACGATGCTGCGGGTGGACGCCTCCCTCACGATCGCGCCCGGTGACATCGTGGCCCTCGACAGCAGCCATCCGTGCACGGCGTTCGACAAGACCACCGTCGTCCCGGTCATCGACCGCGACAACACCGTCGTCGACGCCGTACGCACCTTCTTCTGACCTCTCTCCCGCGGGAAGCAGCTTTCAGGGGAGTGACGCAAGCGGCTTCCCGACGGAGTGGCATAGCCGGAACGACAGAGCCGGGCGGTCAGGCGCTGTCGAACATGGCCGCGAGCCGCGCCTCGATCTCCTCCACCGGAACCTCCCGCACGGGCTGGTCGAAGGCCCACCGGTGCCCCGACGGGTCCAGAACCTCCCCGGTCCGCACGCCCCAGAACGCGTCCTGCACGGGCGAGTGCACCGCCGCGCCCGCCGAGACTGCTCGATCCATCGCGGCGTCAGCATCCGGGACGGTGAACCGGAAGGCGGCCGCGGATGTCCCCGTCGAGCGCGGCGTCGCCAATGACGTGCCTGGCACTGGCGCGGCGAGCGCCACCTGCAGCCCCTCGAGGGCCAGGTCCGCGATGGCGATGGATCCGTCCGGCAGGTGCAGCACGCGTGTCACCCGAGCGCCGAACGCCCGCTGATAGAAGTCCACCGAAGCCGGGACGTCCTCGACGACGAGGTGGAGTGCGAAGTCAGTCATGGTCGAGACCTCATGAACTCACCGTCCTTCTCGTTGTGCCGGGAGCCTGGCATTTCAAGCGCACTCGAGGTCAAGGCGCCCACCATGACCCGTCTCTGCAACCGATCTGGCCGAGATACCCACCGTGCCACGAGGTCGACTTCTCGCGGTTGGTCTGCCCTGGCCATCGCAACGGCGTTCACCCCCGGGCCCTCCACGTGCGCCGATCTCGGACGCCCTGATCGCGGCCGGCGAGGTGTGAACCGATGCTTCTCAGGGGTGAGGGTCGTGCCCTAGCGTCGCGGCATGACCAACGCGGCTCCGCACATGAGCATGAACAAGATGATCCACGGCGCGGTTCGGCGAGACCTCGACCGCTTCCGCCAGGCCCTGGCAGCCTTCGGCGGCGGTGATCGGGATCGCGCGGAGGCGCTGCACCGCGCCTGGACGAACTTCCACGAACAGCTCACCGAGCACCACGAGGGGGAGCACGAGATCGCCTGGCCGGCGATGCAGGCGATCGGCATCTCGGAGTCGACGATCGCGACGTTCGACACCGAGCACGAACGGATGGCTGCCGACCTGACCGCCGCCGGACAAGCGATGTCGACGTTGCGGCGTTCCGCAAGTCGAGCAGATGCCGACTCTGCCGCCGCTGCCATGGCGACACTTCAGACGACGACCGTGACCCATCTGGACCACGAGGAGCAGGAGACCGAGGCCGCGCTGATCCAGCACGAGACTGACCCCGCCGTGAAGGAGATGGGGCGGAAGTTCGGTCGTCGGGTCGGGCCGGCCAAGGCCGGGGTGTTCTTCGCCTGGGTGCAGGACGGCGCCACCCCCGAGCAGAGAGCGGCGCTCGCGGACAGCGTTCCCAAGCCGGTGCTGGCCATCATGGGCGGCCTGTTCGGCCGCCGCTACCGCCGAGAAGTCGCCCCGACCTGGTCCAGCTGAAGTCGGCCCCGAGGCTCGCCAAACCCGCACCAACGCGACGCCCGAGATCCTCCTGCGGAGGGTGCTCCCTCACCGCCTCCTGGACGCGGCAACGTGACCCCGCCGCCTCACGGCGAAGTAACGCCCCCCCGGACCGTGGACGGCCGTTTACCGTGAGTGCATGTCATGGGATCGACTTCTCGGGACCTGGGACTTCACGATGCACCACTCAGCGATGGCGGAGCCGGTCACCGGGCACCAGCGCTACGAGCGAGTGCTCAACGGGGCGTACGTCCTCCTGACGTGGACCTACGACCATCCCGACTTCCCCGACGCGCTGGCCTTGCTCTCGTCGGACGCGATGCACTACTTCGACGTTCGCGGCATCACCCGCGTCTTCGACGTACAGATCGACGCATCCGGGTGGTCGACGATCCGCCTGGATCCTGAGTTCTCGCAGCGCACGACCTCGAGGTTCGAGGGCTCGGACGCCATGGACACGACTGGCGAGGACTCCCGTGATCACGGCGTGACATGGCGGCACGACTTCACGATGAGATCCACGCGCGTTCCGTAGGCGTTGGTGACGCTCGGAGCCACTCGAGGCGGAGCACTCGGTTCAGATGTTGCTCCGGTGTAAGTCGCGTGCGCGGGTCCGGTCGGCACGCCTACGCTCCGGGCATGCCTGGCAGGTGGGGTGCGGACGGACCTCCAGACGACGCGTACTCGCGCGTGAGTCGAGATCTCGAGACGGTCACCACGGAGTTCGCTGCCTATCTCGACCGCCTACCCACCCGGCTTCTCGCGGAGTACGTGTGCCAGGTGCGAGAGGCCACCGTCGATGAAGTCGAATGGTTGCTTGACGGGTCACCTGTCGAGCTCGACCGCACGTTCGCTGTTCACCCCGGTGTCGACGGTGGCGCAACCCTGTTCGTCGGTCGTGGCCGGTTCGAGGGGGGCGTGAGCGCCGAGATCGGTTTCGGTGTCACAACCAGGGCATCGATCCCGCCGTGCTTCTGCGACGCCTGCGACGAAGACAGCACCTCCATGATCGCCCAGGCCGAACAGTACGTGCAGATCGTCGCGGGAGGCTTCCGCGAGTTCCGCCGGCCCTACCAACCGCGGCACCCGACCAACCTGTTCGACGGACCGTGGATGGAGATCGGCTACGAGTGGACTGGCGGCGCCGAGTCCGGCGCCAGCGCGGACGTGCGCGGAGAGCCCTTCGTGCGGGACTGGCAAGCCTGGCCCGGCCGGCCACCACCTCGCTGATCAACGTCACCCACCAACGGAGGGTCGCTCATGCCGCACCGGACGGCGGCATGAGCGCGCCGTTCGGCTGGACGAGGCCGAGACCGGCGAAAGGTGGGATCGCCCGACTCCACCCTGGTCAACCCGGTGCGCCGATTGGTCAAGAACCGCACGCTCAACCGTCGGATCCGTGCGGTTTGGGACCAAACCGCACGGTGCTCAGAAGGAGGCCTGGCGCATGGTCGACGCGTCCGCTGCCTCGGCAGGTGCGTTCGCTCCCTCGTCCGGCCGGGACCGGCGAAAGGTGCGCCGATTGGTCAAGAACCGCAGGCTCAACCGTCGGATCCGTGCGGTTTGGGACCAAACCGCACGGTGCTCAGAAGGAGGCTTGCGCATGGTCGACGCGAGCGCTTTCGCAGCGGTCTAACCGCCCCTCGCTGGGCGGTCCGAGACCTGGGGCGAGCCGGTCGGCCTTCTTCGCTCAGGGCAGGATCCGAGGCAGCCCGAAGCTTGCCATCACGCCGACCTCGAAGCGGGTGAGCTCGGTGATCCGGTCGCCCGAGAAGACCACGACGATCAGACCGGTCGCCCGCCAGGTGCCGGTCGCCGGGTCGTGGGCGTACATCCCGCTGGCCGGGCAGCCGTTCGCCCGGGTGTGGACCAGCCGGAGGCGGCGGTTTCTCGGGTGCACCACGGTCCGGAAGAAGCCGATCGCCGCTTCGCGACCGTGGTACTCGAGCGGGAGTGGCGGCATCTTCAACCAGACGTCCTCACTGAGGATCGCGACCAGCTTGTCGACGTCGTGCGCGGTGAACGCATCGACATAGGCCTCGATCAGGTGCCGCTCCTCCGGCGAGCCCGCGGCGGGCGCCGGCGGCTGGGTCCGACGCTCCACCAGCGTCTCATCGGAGTCGAGGGTCGCTCGGGCGCGCTTGAGGGCGCTGGTCACCGACTCCACCGTCGTGTCGAGGACCTGGGCGGCTTCGGAGGCTCGGTAGCCCAGGACGTCGCGCAGGATCAGGACGGCCCGTTGCTTCGGTGGGAGCAGCTGGAGCGCGGTCACGAACGCCAGGGACGTGGCCTCGCGGGTCTCCACCACGGCCTCCGGACCGGGCGTCGGGTCGGGCAGGTCGAGCAGCTCGTCGGGGTACGGCGTGAGCCAGGGGACCTGGCCATGATGGGTCGGTGCGGGCGGCATCAGCCCGTTGATGCGGGTGGTCACCGGGTCGTCCCGACGGGCGGTGGCGCGGACGGCGTCGAGGCTGCGGTTGGTCGCGATGCGGTAGAGCCAGGTGCGCACCGATGATCGTCCCTCGAAACCATCGAGACCGCGCCAGGCCGACAGCAGGGTCTCCTGCAGCACGTCCTCCGCATCCTGGAGCGACCCCAGGATCCGGTAGCAGTGCACCTGGAGCTCGTGTCGGTACGGCGCGACCAGCTCGCCGAATGCGTCCTCGTCGCCGGCGCGTGCCAGCGACAGCAGGTCTGTGTCCACATCATCACCTTCGTCTCTCCTCGACCCTCTCGCAGCCCACCGACAGCGGCGGCTGAAGAGGTAGACGACGCCGCGCCGGAGAACTGGGCGGTCCCCGGGCGCCCAGTTCTCCGGTGTACGTCCCGTCTGTCCTTTCATACGCCGGCGACACCCGGCTGACCCACGAGAGAGGAACCCCGATGCCACACCCGGACCTCGGACCGACCAGCAGCCAGTCCTCTGACGACACAGCCATCGAGCAGACCACCGCGATGCCGCGGCCCCGCCGGCTGACCGTCCTGCTCACCGCGGGCGCCTACCTGTTGATCACCCTCGACGCGCTGGTCGTGGTCACTGCGCTGCCGTCGATCCATGCCGACCTCGGAGGCGGCGCCGGAAACCTGCCGTGGATCATCAACGCCTACGCCCTCACCTTCGCCTCGGGGATCATCACGGCCGCCGCGCTCGGCGACCGACTGGGCAGGAGGCGCACCTACGTCGTCGGGCTGCTGCTGTTCAGCCTCGCCTCGGCTGCCTGCGCGCTCGCTCCGAGTCTCGGCATCCTGATCGGCTTCCGGGCCATCCAGGGCCTCGGTGCCGCGATCGTGATGCCCCTCGGGCTGACCCTCCTCACGTCGTCCTTCCCGGCCGACCGCCGGGGTGCGGTCGTGGGGATCTGGGGCGGGGTCGCCGGTCTCGGTGTGGCGTCCGGACCCCTGGTCGGCGGCGTGGTCACCGAGGGCCTGGACTGGCACTGGATCTTCTGGGTGAACGTGCCGCTGGGGATCGCCGCCGTCGTGGCCGTCCTTCGCGTCCTGCCCGAGACCTACGGTCCGCGGACCCGCCTGGACCCGATCGGGATGGTCACGGCCTCCGGTGCGATGGCCTCGCTGGTGTGGGGTGTGCTCCGCGCTCCGGAAGCGGGTTGGCGATCCACCGAGGTGCTGGTCGCGCTCGTCCTCGGTGTCGTCCTCCTGGTCGGGTTCGTTGCCTGGGAGTCCGTCGCGCCGGCGCCGATGGTGCCGCTGTCGCTCTTCGGCTCGCGGGTGTTCGCGGCCGCGTCGCTCACCCAGTTCCTCATGGCCGCATCGATCTTCGCCACGGCCTACGTGACGAGCCAGTACTTCCAGATCGCCCGTGGGAACTCACCGCTCGGCGCCGGGCTGCGGTTCCTGCCCTGGACGATGACGCCGCTCCTGATCGCCCCGATCGCCGGCAAGCTGGTCGACCGACTCGGTGCCCGCGCCCTCGCCGCTCCAGGCCTGGTGCTCCAGGCGTTCGGGTTCCTCTGGATCCTCCACGAGGCGCACACGCACGCCGGGTACGCCGAGTTCGTCGTACCCTTCGTGCTCGCCGGCGTCGGCATCTCCATGGCACTCCCGGCACCTGCGGCGGCAGGTCTGAACGCCGCCCCCCCGCCCCTGCTCGGTCGCGCCGCCGGCGTGCTGAACACCCTCCAGCAGATCGGACAGGCCACCGGGGTCGCGGTCGTCACCGTGGTCTTCGACGCCCACGGCTCACTCGACAGCCCGGCACAGACCCTGTCCGGCTACGAGCCCGCACTGGTCACCGCGGCCACGATCTCGCTGCTCGGCGCCGTCGCCGCTCTGGGAATCAAGCACCACCGCCGCACTCCGACCATCGACGGACGGGCGCCCACACAGGACCTCGCGGAGGACGTCGCCGCCTGACCCGCTCCGGTCGTCCGCTGAGAGCACCGGGACGCCTCGCGTCCGGTGGATCGCACGCGGGGTTCGTCACCACCCCCGGGCGGTCAGCGTCTGTCTACACCGGGTCGGGTAGGGAACCCAGGGTCCGGAGCTGCACCCACTGCCCTTCGGAGACGAAGGCGACGTCGCCGTCGACCACCGTGATCGCCGTCTGGTCGTCCATCGCGTACGCCGTGTTCGGGACGCCGGCCGCCCACTGTTCGGCCTCGGCCATGGAGTTGCCTGGCCTGCCGTCGGCAGCCAGGTGAGGGCAGATCGAGAAGTCGACGATGCCCAAGGTTGTCTCGTCGCCGGTGGGGGGTCGCCACTGGATGAAGTCGTCCCCGACGAAGGGGGTCATCACCATGCTTCCCGCGCTGAGGCCCACCCAGACGGTGTCGGTCAACGACGGCAGCAGGTCCGCCAGCCCGGACTCGCGCATCCAGTGGCACAGGTAGAGGACGTCGCCGCCCGCGGCGAGCAGGACATCGGCCTCGCGGACAAGTGGCACCCAGCGTTCCTGGTCGAGGCTGGGCAGCGCGGTCAGCTCGAGCACGCCGACGGACTTCCAGCCCACGTCGACCATGGGGTTCTCGGAATGGCCGCTGATGAACTGCCACGCCTTCACGCCGGGGCCGACCCTCGGGTGCCCGTACTGCGCCGTCGGGATGCACAGCGCGGTGGCCTCGGCGATGGGCTTGCCGAGGAGCTCGACGAGCGCGTCGCGGATGCTGGCGTTCGTCACGCCCCCGGAGGTGAGAAGGAGCTTCACGGTGTCTCCTGGATGTGAGTGTGGTGGATACAGAACGGCGCCGGTGGCGCCCGCCCACCCCTTCCACGAACGGTGTCGCCACCATCCGACACATCCGACCAGATTCCAACGCGGATGTGCCCAACTGGCGGAACGACGGTGGTGCTGTCGCGGTGGTAGGACGCGCCTCATCCCGGTTCAAGCGATGTCTTGCGTCCCACCCGGTGCTCGAGGTGCGCTGCGATGTGCCGGGAGGTCGGGGGACCCGATGCCCAGTTGTCGGGATGCGCACACAGTCTCGCCGCCGGCGCGCCCGGGTGCCGGCGGGTGTCGCCGCTCGGAAGAAGTGGGCCAACGGCTGCTGGGCGGGCACGACGAGGCGGTCGGTGACCCTGCGCGTCCGGTCGAGCACTTCCGCGGCGTCTCCGATCTCCCGCCCCCGGTCACCGGCTACCGGATCCGCCCCTACCTGGTCAGGACGGCGGCCCATCTTCGGATCGCGGGAGGCGCCCGCTACAGCCGAACCTTCCACGGGACCATCGGGAACCAGGACGCCTACTTCTGCGCCCAGTGACCCGGACGCGACACCTCACGAGGAGGCCCGCGCACCGCATGGCCCGCCCGCAGGTGGCGACGTCATCAAGTCGGGGGATGTCGGTGCTGGCGTCGACCGAGGATCCTGACCGGAGGCGCCACTCTCGACTCAGCACCTCGAAGGATCGGCCATGGGCAGTCGGCGGGTCTCGGCACTCGCCATGACGGCGCTCGGGAGCGTGCTCGTGCTGCCCGGGGTCGCGGAGGCGGGCGGAGGTGCGTCGAAGGCGTCAGCAGCCGCAGCCGCGTCGTACTCCGTCCCCGGGACCCTGAGCGGCGTGGCGGCAGTCTCCGACCATGACATCTGGGCCGTGGGCACCGTCGGTGGGGTCTACCCGGACCGTCAGCCACTCGTGCTGCACCGCGGCAGTGGCGCCTGGTCCAGGGAGCCGGTCGCGGACCCGACGTCCGGGAGCCTCAACGGCGTTGCCGCCACCTCGACCTCGAACGCGTGGGCGGTCGGCGCCAGCGGTTCGGCCACCGCCCCGACGGCACTCGTCCTGCACTGGGACGGGCAGGCGTGGACGCCGCAGTACGACGCCGTCAGCGGCACCCTGGCCGGCATCGCCGCACTCAGCGACAGTGTGGCCTGGGCCGTCGGGTCGACCGCGCACGGGCGCGACCTGATCCTGCGGTGGAACGGGACGACGTGGCAGCGAATCGCCGTGACGTTCTACGGCGAGCTGTTGGGCGTGGCGGCACGCTCGACCCACGATGCCTGGGCGGTCGGTCTCAGCCGCGGTCTCCAGGCCCAGGTGCTGCACTGGAACGGGCGCACCTGGAGCCGAGTCCGCGCTCGGGTGCCCGGCACTCCCGGCCTGGAGAAGGTACTTCTCGGGGTGACCGTGGCTCCGCACGGCCGGGCGTGGGCGGTGGGCGACGTCAGCTGCGGATGCGGCCCCGGGCCGAGTCTGGTCCTCCACTGGGACCGGAGGCACTGGCGACGGGTGCCCAGCCCGAGCCCGAACGGCGGCGCAATCCTCACCGGCGTGACCACCGTGGGCAGCCGCACCGCCTGGACGGTCGGGGCGTCCGGCAGCGGTGACGGGCCCACGCACACGATCATCCTCAGGTCCCGCGGCCACGGTTGGAAGCGCGTCCCTGCGCCGAGCCCCGGCACCAGTCCCTCCCTCGCGTCGGTGGCCGCGATCTCCTCACGCAACGTGTGGGCCGTGGGACAGACCGGATGTCGGGCGAACCACTGCCACACCCTGATCGAGCACTGGAACGGTCAGCGCTGGCGCTGAACACCCGCGCACACGAACCGCCTCTCACAGCGTCTCGAAACGGAGACGTCGGTCAGGACCCGGGCACGGGTGGGGTCAGACCGGACTCGTAGGCGACGACGACCGCCTGTACCCGGTCTCGTGGGCCTAGTGCATGGCCTCACTCCCAGCGGGCGCGGAACTACGGTGGGGAAGCGGATGCGACTTGCTCTGCTTCCTCGAAGCCGACTGGCCCCTGAACGGAGGCTCCTTCACCACCAGGGGTTGAGTCGCTCTGGCCCAAGACCTCCGCTGTCAGGTGCAGGACGTCGCGGTGCAGGTGTAGCGGACGCGGGCGCCGTTCAACACCCAGATCGGGTTCGCGCTCCGGAAGTTCCCGATCGCGAGGATGTGCACGCCCAGGTGGTAGGCACGACCCGACAACGTCGTGACGAGGGGGTGACCCGTGCGCGTGAACGACGTCGTACCCCCCGGACACGTGGTCGAGACCGGGGGAAACGCCTCGGGCAGCACCGCCGTGAAACCTCGCGTACTCGGCCGGTAGGCACCGAAGTAGAACTTGGCGTTTCCCGCCGGGCCGCACTCGAAGAAGGTCACCTCGGTCACCTTCGCCCCCACGGGAAGGTCGACCCGCGCCTCGAAGTACATGTTGTCCGGCAGGCTGTTGATGTCGTTGCCGATGGCGATCGGGTAGATGCCACCGCCGGTGTTGCTCGCCAGTTCCGGGAACACGTTGACGTCCAGGGGCCGGAAGTCCAGCCCGAGGTACGTCCTGGTGTACGTCGTCGTGCGAACCGCCTGTGCCGCGTGCGTCGCCCCGTCCGCTTGCTGGGCTGCCACCCAGACGGACGTGATGAGGACCGCAAGCACCACTGCCAGCACCCGCATCCGACGCCTGATCGCAACGTTCGTCATCTCATTCTCCTCCTCACCGCTCCTCGTCCGACCAGGATGTTGGACGCCGCGCTGCGGAGGCAACGGCAGCTGTCGACGGGGTGGTGGCCGCCCTCGCCGCTCGGACCCGGGACATGAGTGCGTCCCGACGGTCTTGCCCGCAACCGGCGGGACGTCCGGGTCGCGCTCGCGGGGGATGAGGCGGCCGGTGCGCCCTCTCTCACCCGCTTGCATGCCGGTGCGAATCGCTGTGTCGCGCCCAACGCCGTCCTGCCGGCCCCAGCGGCAGCGCAACCCGGGAGCGTGGTGACCTGCCCGAGTCCGGCCGAGCCGGCACGAAGTGGTCACGCCCGTCGGGCTTCGCCGTACCGTTCTCAGGCGGCCCTGGCGGTGTGATGATGTGCGCGTGCCTTGGGGTGACACTGAACCGATGGGCTTCGGCGAACTCGGGCACTTCGACGCGTTCGAGGAAGCGGTGCTCATCGCCGACGGTGACGGGCGGATCACGTTCGTGAACGCGTCGGCCGAGCGGCTGCTCGGCGTCGGAGCGGGATCGCTGCGGGGGCGTGCGATGGCACAGGCGGTCTTCAGCGGCGACGACCAGGACCCGTTCCGGGAGGCGGCCGGGCAGGTGCTGAGGGGGACACGGTGGTCCGGTGAGCTCGACGTCGTGAGCGGCGACGGGTCGACCGCCCGGACCGACGTGAGCTGTGCGCCGATCCATCAGGACGGGACGCCCGCGGGCCTGGTGTGTGTGCTCAACGAGCTCGGCGGTGGGCGGAGTCGGGTCCATGTCGCCCGCCGGCTCGCGGACCGGATCACCGGTCTGGCGCGGGTGGCCGCCGAGCTCGCGGTCGCCGAGGATCTCGACACCGTCACCAAGGTGGTGATCGCCGAGGCGGCCGACGCTGTCGGCGCCACGGTCGGGTCGCTGTCGTTGCTGGTGGATCCGGACACCCTGGCTCTGGCCGGTCTACGGGGTGGCCTCGAAGGCGCGGCCGCCCGGTGGACCCGCTACTCGATCCACGACCACACGCCGGCCGGTGACGTGGCCCGCTCGGGCGAGACCCTGGTGATGCTCGGTCGTGACGCGATCCGCGAGCGTTACCCGGACCTGGAACGCGCCGCCGAGGGGGAGCGGTCGATGGTCGTGCTCCCGTTGCGGTTGACCGGCCGCACCATCGGGGTGATCACGTGGTCGTTCCCCGGCCGCCGTCGCATCGATGTGGCCGAGATGGAGTTCTACGCCGTCATCGCAGACTCCTGCGCCCAGGCCATCGAACGGATCCGTGCCCAGCAGGAGTCGACGCGGCAATCGGCCCGAGTCCAGTTCCTGGCCGACGCGACCAGCAAGCTCTCGGAGAGCCTGGACTATCAGCGGACCCTGACCGAGGTGGCCCGGATGGCGGTGCCGACGTTCGCCGACTGGTGCGCCATCGACCTGGTGCAGGACGACCGGCTGCACCGGCTCGCGGCCGAGCACGTCGACCCCGCGAAGGTTGCCATGGCCGTCGAGCTGCAGGACCGGTACCCGGCCGAGCGCGACGCCGGCGGCGTGTGGGACGTCATCCGCACCGCCGAGACCCTGCTGGTCCCCGAGATCACCGACGAGATGATCGCCCCCTCGGCCAAGGACGAGGAGCATCTGCGGCTGCTGCTGGCTCTCCAGCTGCGCAGCGTGATCGTCGTCCCCCTGATCGCCCGCGGGACCGTGCTCGGGGCCATGACCCTGGTGATGGCCGAGTCCGACCGGCGTTACAACGACAGCGACCTCGGCTTCGCCAGCGACCTGGGCCGGAGGGCGGCGATCGCGATCGACAACAGCGAGCTGCACACCGAGACCCTGGAGGCCGCCGAGCGACTGCAGCGAGCCGTCCTTCCCGAGCTGCCCGCCCAGACGCCGGGCTGGGAGGTGGCGTCGTACTACAGCCCCGCCGGCCGGACCGAGGTCGGCGGTGACTTCTTCGACGTTCTCCTGCAATCGGACGGTCGGCTCGTCGCGTTCGTCGGCGACGTCATGGGCCGCGGGGTCCGTGCCGCCGCGGCCATGGCGCAGATCCGGGCGGCCATCCGCGCCTACGTCGCCGTCGATCCGGACCCGGCCCACGTGCTCGGGCGCATGGACCAGCTGTTCGACGCCTACGACGTGGGCCAGCTCGTCACGCTCGTCTACCTCGTCGCCGACACCGCCCACGACCAGGTCTCGATGGTGAACGCCGGTCACCCGCCGCCGGTCATCCTCCGCGCGGACGGCTCCGTGGAGCAGCTCGCGTCGACCGGCGGCCCCCCGCTCGGCACCGGAGACCGAGACCGTGAGGTCACGACCTTCCCGCTCGCAGCGGGCGACCTCGTGCTCGCCTACACCGACGGTCTGATCGAGCGGCGTGGCGAGGACATCGACGTCGGCCAGCTGCGGGTGGTGGAGGCGGCCGCGGAGCTCGCCGACGGGTCGCTCCCCGAGCGGGTCGAGCACCTCGTGACCCGGATCCGCGACCACACCCGCAGCGACGACGTGGCCGCGCTGGCCGTACGCAGACGTCGTTGATCCGTACGGCAATCGGGCCGGAGCGAGCTTCCGTGACTTCGACGCTCGGGCCGTCCCTGGTGGCGTCGCGTTGGGGGGTTCCATCCGGCTCAGACAGGCCAGTGGCAACTACCTGCCAAATCGGGAGTAGGGAATCCGGGGCTGGGTACCTCCCTCTCATGAGTGGCTCGGCGAGGCCCTGCGGCTTCCCGCCGTGTGTGCAACAAGCCGTGGCGACCGTCACGCTCGCCATCGACGGGTGCCCCTTGAGGCTGCCGTCCTGTGAGCGGCACCTGTGGTGGCTGCACCGTTACGCCGAGGGCGACGCGGCCGTGCTGCTCCTGGAGGAGGCTCCGGAGGAGGCGTGAGATCGCTAGCCGCGTGTGGAGCGGCCGACGGCTCGGGTGACGGGGACATGAACATGATCGCGGCGTGGGGCACGGTCTCCACGACACGGAGACGTCGTCGCAGGTTCCCCCGTAGCGGTCGGTGACAGGGCCCGGATCCGAGCGGAGACGGGTTGTCCGCGAGAACTCCCAGAGCGCGCGGTGCGCTGGCTGACGAGGTAGGAGCATGTGGGTGGATCTCCGGCAACCTGGCTCGCCGCAAGCGGTCCGGTGGCAGTGGTTCCCCGACGTCCTGGTCGGCCCGTCTCAGGCGGGTCGGCCTGCGAGGATCTGGTCATGAGGGTCCTCGTCCCGTTGCCCGACTCCGACTTCGACACCACCGAGGTCGCGGTGCCCTGGCGGCTGCTGACGGAGGCAGGGCACGAGGTGGTCTTCGCGACCGAACAGGGTGGTCGTGCCCCGAGCTGCGATCAGAGGCTGCTCGACGGGGTGCTCTTCGGCAGGCTGGGTGCGTCTCCTGAGCCGATCGCCTTCTACGAGGAGATGAGGCGGGCGGAGGCGTTCACGTCGCCCGTGTCGTGGCGCGAGCTCGATGTTGCGGCGTACGACGGGCTGCTGCTGCCCGGTGGCCACGCTCCCGGGATGCGGCAGTACCTCGGGTCCGCGGAGCTGCAGGCGTTCATCGCGAGGTTCTGGGCCACCGGGAAGGCGGTCGGCGCCATCTGTCACGGCGTCCTCGTGCTGGCGCGGAGCACGGATGCCGACGGGGTCAGCGTGCTGGCGCGTCGGCGCACGACCTGCCTGCCGAAGTACATGGAACGCGGCGGCGTATCTCCTCACCTTCTGGAAGCTCGGTCGCTACTACCGGACGTATCCGGCGTACGTCGAGGACGAGGTGGTCGCCGGCCTGGACAGCCCCGGTCAGTTCGTGCGCGGCCCGCGCGAGACCAGGCGCGGCACCCGGACCGATCACCGGCACGCCTTCGTCGTCGAGGACGGCAACTACGTGTCGGCACGGTGGCCGGGCGACAGCTACCTGTTCGCCGAGCGGTTCCTCGAGCGCCTCGGCGGGTAGTCGGCGGGCCCCTGGAGGCCCGCCGGCCCCGTCAAGGGGTCTCTGGAAGCCGCCGGGGGACCTGGAAGCGTCGTACCTCCTGCGGCCAACCGCAGGCCACCGCGATCTTGCCCGCCCACAGCCGCGCCGCCTCCTCGTCCGCGACGTCCACGACGGCGAAGCCGCCGAGGTGCTCCTTGGTCTCCGTGAACGGACCGTCGGTGAACAGCGGCGTGCCGCTCGACGCATCGACACTGAACGCCGGGGAGTCGTCCAGGCCCCCGGTGAAGATCAGGACCCCGGCGGCCCTCATCTCCGCCACCAGCGGCCGGAGAGCCCTCGACTTCGCGCTGAGCTCCTCGTCCGTGTGGTCGGGCACCCACTCCTCGTTGAAGGCGATGAGGTACTCGGTCATGTCTCCTCCTTTGCCGGGTGGCACGCTGCGGCCACCCTCCACCCTCTCCACGAACGGCGACAGCCCCCTTCGACATGGGCGGCACGAGCGTTGGCAGCGCCGGCGCGCGGCGGGCGCCAGCGGTCACGTCAGGAGTGGCCAAGGAAGAACCGGAAGCTCGAGACGATGCGTGAGTAGGCGGCGAGGTGTCCGGCGCTGCGGACGTCTTCGACCTCGACGGCGATCACCGTGCCGTGAAGGGCGAGCAGGTACAGCCGCATGGTCTGCTGCGCGACGATGGGGTGGTCGAGGCCGCGGTCCGCGATGCCGACCAGCACCGACGACAGAGGTCGTCCGCCCGAGTACGGGCAGGTACGGCGCCAGGTGGGTCGCTGACGCAGGTCCGCCACCAGGCCGACGAGTCCGCCCACCCTGACCCGGTGGAGCCTCGCGACCACGAGGTCCGGGCGCCGCCGCAGGTGCTGCATCATCGCGGTCGGTGTGCGCTCGAGCCCGCGGACCGGGCCGGTGGCACACCCGTCCTCCAGGGACACGTCGCGGTAGACGCCGATGTAGTCGGCGGTTCCCGCGTCGATCCGGCTGAGCGCTGAGTGGGGCGGGAGCAGCTCCACGTTGGCGTCGAGATCCTCCATGTTCTGCCACCCCCGCGGGACGACGTACCGGAGCCCGGGGCGGAACCCGTGAGTGCGGTAGGTGCCCGCGGTCAGCCGCCCCAGGCACGCGCCGCCGGCGGGGTTCGGGCAAGCCGGCGGCTCCGCAGGCTGCGCCTGCGCGTCGGTCCCGGTAGGCGTCGGGGCGCTGGCCCTCGTGCTCGTCCCACCTCCACAGCCGACGACGAGCCCCAGCGCGAGGGCGAGCCCGGCGGTCCGCACAGCCAGGCTGCTCGAGGTCCGGCGCCGACGTTCCGTCTCCATGACCTGGAGTCGCGCGGGGATGCCTGCCGGGTTGACCTGGCTCACGCGCCGCCGCGGATCCACGGTGACCGTCCCGTTCGTCCCTGGGAGGCCGCGACCCGGCGACGTACGTTCGAGACATGAGCGACTGGAACGACAAGATCATCTCGGAGTTTCGTGCGAACCAGGGACGGGTCGGCGGCCCGTTCGAGGGCGCGCCGCTCCTGTTGCTGCACCACACCGGCGCGAAGAGCGGGAAGCAGCGCGTGAACCCGATGATGTATCAGGCCGTCGGCGACGGGTTCGCGGTCTTCGCGTCCAAGTCGGGTGCCGACACCAACCCCGACTGGTACCACAACCTGAGAGCTCACCCCCAGGCCCGGATCGAGGTGGGCACCGAGACCCTCGAGGTGACGGCGCGGGTTCTCGACCCCGTGGAGCGCGAGCCGATCTGGGAGGAGCAGAAGGCCCGGTATCCCGGGTTCGCCGACTACGAGGCGAAGACCGAGCGGGTGATCCCCGTCGTCATGCTCGACCGACGCTAGGGGCGAGGTGATGCCGGCACCCGGATCTCGCTCCGCAGGTCAGGGGTGTTCGCCCTGGATGACGAAGGTGGGGTACACGTAGCGTCCGGGTCGGTCCCCGATCTCGGCCAGGCGGCGGCTGATGTCGCGCAGCTGGTCGACCGACATCTCCAGAGGAGGCTCGTCGGGCTGGTACACGGACCCGATCGGGTACTCCACACCCGGGGTGGTGCTCATCTCGATGTGACAGCCGAGGACGTGACTCACCGGATGCTTCTCGGTGAAGGCGACCAACCGATCGATGGTCGCGGTGAAAGCCTCCCAGTCCTCGACGTACAGGCGGCCCGGGTAGACGGTGTCGCCGGTCAGCAGGAACCCCGTGAAGGCGTCGTAGAACGTGACGGCGGCCCCGTCATGTCCGGGACTGGCGATGCAGTCCAGCACCCGGCCGCCCAGGTCGAGGCGGGCCGGTCGGTCCGGATCGGCCGTCAGCTTCAAGAAGTCGTAGACCGCGGGTCGAGTGGCGGGCACGACCGTGGTTCCGGGGCGGTCCGCGAACTGCCCGTCGCCGGCCACGTGATCGTGGTGGGAGTGGCTGTGCAGTACCACGAGCGGGTAGTCGGGTCGGGGGTGCCGGTCCAGCCATTCCGCCATCAGACCGTCGATCGCCGCGCGCAGCGGAAAGAGCTCAGGGGCCTCGGTGGCGCCGGTGTCGATGAGGACGGCTCGGGCATCCCCGAACAGCAGGAACATGAACGGCGCCTCGTAGTGGATCGCCTTGTTCTGCCGCAGGATCACCGTGTGCTCGTCGCGCCAGTGGACCTGGATGTCGGGGTCGGTGTCGTGCCGCGCCGAGACCGAGCCGTGGATCCAGGCGACGCCCAGCGGTCGCGCCGTGACCTGGGGGGCGTCGGGCGTGAAGTCGATCGAGTCCGCGTGGGGTGTCACCGGCGGCCTCCCTGTTGTCCCGACCGACTTGTCGGCAACGTATCAGCCGGGCACGGGGCACGTGACGATGGAAGTGGCGCCGCATGCGGCCGCCGTGCGGCGGGATCAGGTCGCTGCCTGGTAAGACTTGAGCCAATCCAGGCGGGCGGTGTCGGATCGGGGCAGCGAGGTTCGTAGCAGGGGTGAGCGGCCGCCCACGAGGACTGCCCCCAACCACAGGAGATGATCCGAGATGCAGTACCTGGTTTCCGTGATCGACGACAGGACCAACTCCGGCACCCCGGAAGAGCAGGCTGCCATCGACGTGTTCAACGACCGGCTCCAGACCGACGGCTACTGGGTCTTCGCGGGCGGCCTCGGAGCACCCAGCACCGCCACCGTCATCGACAACCGGGATGGAGCGTCGATCTTCACCGACGGGCCCTTCGTCGAGACCAAGGAGCACCTCGCCGGCTTCTGGATCATCGAGGCCCCCGACCTCGACGTGGCGCTCAAGCTCGCCGCCGAGGGATCCCGTGCCTGCAACCGGCGGATCGAGGTGCGGCCGTTCCTGTGAGCGCGGTCGATGTCGGAGAGGCGATCACCCGGGCCCACCACGAGGAGTGGGCGCGGGTGGTCGCCTCTCTCACCCGGCGTTTCGGTGACCTCGACGTCGCCGAGGAGGCGGCGGCCGAGGCGTTCGCCACCGCGGTCGGGCGCTGGCCCGCGGACGGCGTACCCCCCAACCCCGGCGCCTGGCTGACCACCACGGCCAACCGCAAGGCCATCGACCGGATCCGGCGCGAGAGCAAGCGCGACGACAAGCAGCGGGAGGCGCAGATGTTGTACGACGACGAGCCGCCCGAGCCTCTCGGCGCCATCGATGACGAGCGTCTCCGGCTGATCTTCACCTGCTGTCACCCGGCGCTCGCGATGGAGACCCGCGTGGCGCTGACGCTGCGCATGGTCGGCGGGCTGACCGTGCCCGAGATCGCCCGCGCCTTCCTGGTGCAGGAGGCCACCCTCGGGCAGCGGATCACCCGCGCGAAGGCGAAGATCAAGGCGACCCGCATCCCGTACCGGGTGCCCTCCACGGAGGACCTCCCGGCCCGCATCTCCGGCGTCCTCGCCGTCCTCTTCCTGGTCTTCAACGAGGGCTACCTGGCGACCGGGCCGGACACCGATCCGGTGCGGCAGGACCTGACCGCCGAGGCGATCCGGCTCACCCGCATGATCCGCGCGCTCATGCCCGAGGACGGTGAGGTCGCGGGGCTGCTGGCCTTGATGCTCCTCACCGAGGCCCGCCGTACCGCCCGGGTCTCGGCGAGCGGCGAGCTGGTCACGCTCGAGGAACAGGACCGTGGGGCGTGGGACGCGGACCTGGTCGCCGAGGGTCTTCGGCTGGTGCGCGAGCGCCTCGCCTCCGGAGTGGCTCCGGGGCGCTACCAGATCCTCGCCGCGATCAACGCCGTGCACACCTCCGCCCGCGACGTACGCGACACCGACTGGTCGCAGATCGTCGCCCTCTACGACCAGTTCGTCCGCCTCGACCCCTCGCCGATCGTCGCCCTCAACCGTGCGATCGCGGTCGCCGAGCTGGACGGCCCGGAGGTGGCCCTGGCGACCGTCGACCGCCTCGACGAGCAGCTGGACGGCTATCACGCCTACCACGCGACCCGCGCCGATCTGCTCCGCCGGCTCGGCCGAAGCCAGCAGTCACGCGCGGCGTACGACAGGGCCATCGAGCTGGCGGGCAACACCGCCGAGATCGCGTACCTGTCGCGCCGTCGCGATCAGCTGAGGTAGGGCACCCACGGCGATTGCGCGCACCCCGGCAGGGGAGTGCGTGTCGGGCAGGACGTCAGTTGACCACGGTCGGGAACGCGACAGGGCTGGCGTTTCCTCGGCTGTCCACGGCCCGCACGCCCATCTGCACGTTGTCCTTGCTGATGTCGAGCGTGACGGTCGTGACGTTCCCGACGGGGATCCTCCGGGTCCAGTCCGCCTCGGTCGTCTCCCGGAGCACGACCTCGTAGCCGGCCAGGTCCGCTTCCGGGTTCGCGCTCCAGCCGAGGGTCGTCAGGTTGGTGCCGGACAGCGTGCCCGGAGGCGCGGTGTGGATGACCAGGTTCTTGGGCGTGCTGGGGGAGGAGGCCAGACCCCACAGGGCGGCTGCGTTCACCCTGGTCACCCGGGCCACGTAGTCGAAGTCCACGAAGTCGATCAGGTCTCCGAACTGCACCCCGTCGACCACCTGGACGTCCTGGTGCTCGTGGTTGAAGTTCTCCCGCGGCTCGGTGAACCTCGCCGCCGGGTATCCCTGGCCCTGGAAGGACAGGTGGTCGCTGCCACGGAGGTACCGGTCCCGTCGCCAGATGGTCCTGATGTTCATGCCGGTGAGGCTCGACCGCGCCACCGACTGCACGAAACGACCCAGCTGCCGGGAGACCCCGTCGTTCTCACCGCCGACCGACTGCATGATCGAGATCTGGCTGGGGGTGGCGTTGGTCGGGATTCCTTCCAGGAACAGCCGCACCGTGAAGGGGTCGGGCTTGGTGCCGTCGAAGGCACGGCTCGCCCCGATGATGTCGTTGCTGAACATGCCCTGCACGTCGTTGCCGGCCGCTGCCATCTGCTGGGCCATGTACGTGGAGCCGTACAGACCCTGCTCCTCGCCGGCGACGGTGGCGAACACGAGGGTGCCGGGGAACTGGTGGCTGGCGAAGAGCCGGGCGAGCTCGAGGACGCAGGCGACCCCGGACGCGTCGTCGTCCGCGCCGGGGGCGTCCTTGGTGAAGTCCAGTACGTCGGTCACCCGGGAGTCCAGGTGTCCGGTGACGACGTAGAAGCGCTCCGGAGTTGCCGTCCCCCGGAGGGTGGCGATGACGTTGGTGATCTGGGTCGGCACCGGGATCCGGCTGGACACGGGCTGGACGAACGTCTGTTGCTGCACCGTCATGGTGCCCCCGGACGTCGCGGCGACAGCCTGCAGCTGCTGGGTCACCCAGGTCGTGGCCGCGCCGATGCCTCGCTGCGGGTCGGTCTGGCTGGATGACGTGTGTCTGGTGCCGAACCCGACCAGCTGCTGGATGGTGGCCTTGATCCGCTGGGGGTCGACCGCGTGCACCAGCTGCCGCAGTGCGGGGTCGATGTGGGGGGCACCGAGAGCGGATCCGTGCTCCGCGGAGGCGGCGTACGCGGGGGAGACCGACGAGGCGATCGGGGCAGCAACTGCCGCGGTCGCGGTGACGGCCGAGGCAGAGATGAACGCGCGACGGCTCGGGCTCGAGGCACGTGAGGGGTGGGTGTTCTCCGAGAGGTTTGTGCTTTCCATACTTAGAACCAAGAACTGTTGCCCACCGCTGTCAAGGGAGCCTCGCGGGTGCCTCCGCGATCGGTCGGGCCCCTACGCCGGCAGCCGTTCCAGGGTCATGTGCGCTCTCCTCCGACGAGGGGCGAGCGCGCGGTGCCGGGCAGGCCGATCGCGATCCTGGCAATCTGGAGGCATGGAACGCGTGCTGGGGATCGGCGGATACTTCCTGCGGGCCACCGAGGGTGCGGCCCTGAGCGAGTGGTACCGCGATTGCCTGGGGCTGGCGGTCGACGAGAACGGTCTGTGGCGCCAGGGAGACGGGCCGACCGTGTTCGCGACGTTCGACTCCGACACCGACTACTTCGGGTCCCGAGCGCAGCAGACCATGCTCAACTTCCGGGTCCGCGACCTGGATGCGATGCTCGCCCAGCTGCGCTCGCAGGGAGCCGACGTGGCCGAGGAGACGCAGGACATGGAGGGTGTCGGTCGATTCGGCTGGGTGACCGATCCGGAGGGGAACCGGGTCGAGCTCTGGCAGCCCGCCTGAGCGGCTCTGGCAGGGAGCCTGCGATTCCTCGGTGGCAGGCTGGCGCGAGCGATTCGCAGCTCTGGAGTCCCGACCAGCTCGAGACGCGGCCGCCCGTCCGTCCCCCGGTGATGGCGGCCCCGGGGTGACGGGCGGTCAGTTGACGTTTCCCAGGTAGCCGGGGCGGTCCCGTTCCGGCAACGCCAGCCAGCGCGCGAGCGCCTTGGGCCACAACGGCTCACCCGTCAGGCTCTCGAGCGGGATCCAGGCGATCCCCGTCTGCCAGATGTCGCCCTCTCCGGTGAGGCGAGGCTGGGCACCAGGGGCGAGCCGACAGAAGAAGTAGGCCTCGATCTGGTGCGCCCAACCGTCATGCTCGGCGAACTCGTGATCGGCAGCGATGTAGTCGCGGAGGAACGCGAAGTCGCCGACCACGACGTCGCATCCGATCTCCTCGCGGCACTCTCGCCGCAAGGCCTCGTGGGCGTCCTCGCCGTGGTCGTGGCCGCCGCCGGGGCAGAGGTAGAACGTGCGCAGGCGTCCTCTGTTGACCGTCACCAGGAGCTGTCCGTCCCGGACGATGATGGCCTTGCTCGCGACGCGGATGGTAGGGGCCGCCCCGAGGCGGATCCCCGGGGGATTCGTCACGCGCCTGGGGTCGCTGGTCACCCGGGCATCCTCGCACCCGGGCCCCGGTACGACGCGGCGCGAGCCGACAACGGGGGTGACGTGGGGTGCGACCACGTCGGTGCGAAAGGCTTGGACTCGGACGTGGCGGGGTGTCGGATCGAGGCCAGCGCGTTCGTGGAGAAGTCGAGTGGCAGTCGTCCGGGCTGCCCGTGATCTGAGGAGCATGAGATGGCGCTGTACCTGATCGCCTTCAACGACGAGTGGGTGCCCGACCTCACGATGGAGGAGCTGCGCGAGAGGGGCACCTCCGGCAGGGCCCTGATCGACGAGATGACGGCCGCCGGCGTCTTCGTCTTCAGCGACGGCGGTCTGGACGCGTCGACCGCGGTCTGCAGCGTCGACCCGAGCAGCGGCTCGCCGGTCTTCACCGACGGCCCGTTCGTCGAGACCAAGGAGCACCTCGGCGGTTTCACGGTCGTCGATGTCGCCGACGATGCCGAGGCACGTTCCTGGGCCGGCAGGATCGCGGTCGCCGTCGGCTGGCCGCAGGAGGTGCACCGCTTCCCGCATCGCCTGGGGCTGAGGAGTGAGACGGGTTCCGACGCCTCGTCCTGATCGGGATGATCTGACCGGCACGGGCCCCAGCGGGCGGCGCCGGCTCGTGGCCCCTCAATCCCCTTGTGCGGTGAGGTTGACGCGAGCAACACTGGAAACGGTCGCCGAGGCGTGCCCTTCTCGATCCCGGGCGACCGTCGGTTATCGGTCCGCCCAAGCTGGTGATCGCATGGTTCAGGAAGCCTCGGTTCCCCCGTCCGTCCCCCTGCCCGCGCCCGGCGGGCGATCGCCACGCCAGGGGTCCGCGCCCGGTCCGACTCCGGTCGGGGAGGTGCCCCCAGGCGAGAGCCCGGTCAGCGCCGTTGCGCTCGATCAGCTGCTCGAGGTCGCTGTCCTCTCCCCGGCACAGGCCGCCTACGTCGCCGTGGAGCTGCTGACCGTCGCCTCGACGATCGGGCCGGGTCGTCGAGCCGAGGCCCTGGTGTCACCACCGCTGGTCACCTCGGACGGTGTCGTGCAGGTCGTGGCCGCGACGCATCCGGCGGCCGGCGTCGCCGTGGACGACCTGCTGACGCAGCTGGTCGGCAACGCCCGGCGACTGCCGGCGCATCCGCGGCCGCACCAGGTCGCGCTGCTGCGACGTCTCCAGGAGGCGGCCGCCTCGTCGGAGGAACCCGCCGAGCAAGCCGGGGGGTTGCGCGAGGCCCTGGAGGACTCCGTCGGCCCGGATGCCGCCACCCGGATCGCCGGGGAGCTGGCCGCGCTCGTCGTGGCCTTCGACCAGGTGGCTGCCGTCCCGAGACCGACGGTCGCCTCGATCGGGATGCCCCGCGTCCCACCGGAGGGCGCGGACACCACGGGCGCACGTCGCGAGCTCGGACGGCGGCCTCCACGCGGGTTCGGCCGGAAGGCGGCCGCCGCGGTGGTGGTGTGCCTCCTGGTGGCCGTCGGTGGGTACCTCGTGCTGGGCCGCCCCGGGTCCGGAACGGCGACCGGCGACCAGCCCCCCGGCCGCACCCACCCACCGCCACGGTCCTCGCAGACACACCACCGGGCCGGGACGCACCCGCGCACCGTCGTACCGGCGCTGGCGCATCCGTCCTCGGGCCGCGTCAGGGGCGTGACCCTGCAGCGGACGGGCCCGTGCCGGACGGGTGCCTCGTGCACGGTCCGAGTGACGGTTCAGGTGACTCCGGCCGCGTTCGTCCAGACCGTCGGGTGGCGGGTGGGCGTGCTCCGGTCGTGCTCGCGGCACTTCACGTGGTCGCCGGTCACGACGGTGGCGGCGCAGCCGGGATGGACGCGGGTGTACGCCGACTCGACGGTCCTGATCCCGGCCGGGCACCCGGCCGACATCGTCGCGGTGACGAGCACGCCGGCAAGCGCGCAGTCGTCGCCCCTCCACCTGGTCTCGGCCGCCCCTCGCTGCTGAGGAGGGGCCGTGCTCAGCAGCGAGAGGGGGTTGCGTGGGCCGGCCGGGTCCGGTCCGTCGCCGGGGCGGCCGATCCGGCTCCCCACCGACGCGCCGCGCGATCCCCTGGCCATGGGCGCGGTCCTCACGCTGGTCGCGCTGGGGCTGATCAACCTGGCGGCGATCGGCGACCGCTCCCTGTTGTGGCACCAGCTGGTGGTGGATGCTGCCGGTGTCCTGCTCTTCCTGGTGCTGCGCCGCTGGCGCAGTGAGGGGCTGCGGTGGCTCGGCTGGGGGTGCTACACCGCGAGCGTCGTCCTGCTCCTGGCCGTGGACGTCGCCGCCTCCCCGGTCAACGGTGCCCGCCGGTGGCTCGCGATCGGCTCGTTCACCATGCAGCCGTCGGAGCTCGCCAAGCTCGGCCTCATCCTCGTCCTCGCCCAGGTGCTCGGCAGCGACCGGTCCTGGCCCCGGCGCCTCGCGACCGCCGCGCTGGTCGCGGCGGTGCCGATCGCCTTGGTGGTCACCGAGCCGGACCTGTCCACCTGCGCCGTGCTCTGCGCCCTGACCGCGGCCATGCTCGTCCTGGGCCGCATCCCGCTCCGGGTGCTGGCGATCGGTGCCGCCGTCGCCGCGGCGGCGGCGCCCCTCGGCGAGCACCTGATGCTGCCCTACCAGCAGGAGCGGCTGCACGCGTTCCTGAGCGGTTCGTCCAGTGCAGAGGGATCCGGTTGGGCGATCCTCCAGATGCACATCGCCCTGGCCTGGGGCGGCGTGACCGGTGGGAACGCACACCCACTGCACGGGCTGGTCACGCTGTACCTCCCGGACCGGGAGACCGACCTGGCCTTCGCGAGCCTGGTCGAGCAGCGCGGCATCGTCGCCGGGATGGTCGCGGTGCTCGCCGCCGCAGTGCTGGTCTGGCGGATCGTCGCGTCGAGCCGGAGGGCGCGCAGCCGCTCGGCAGCCCTGGCGGCGGGGGGCTTCGCCGCGCTGCTGAGCGTCGAGGTGGCGGTGTCGGTGGCCGGCAACCTCGGCCTGGTCCCGACCGCCGGAGTGCCCTTCCCACTCCTGAGCTACGGAGGTACGGCGGCCACGGTGCACATCGCTGCCCTCGGGCTGGTCCTGGGCCTCCGTGCGGACGGGGAGACCCGCCGCCTGTGGTCGAGCGCCCTTCCGCGAGCGGCGCTCCGGCCGCGGCTGCTGCGGACCACGGCCCTCCTGGTCACCGGCTGCCTGCTCGCCATGATCGGCTTCGCCTGGCACCTGCAGCAGAACCAGGGCACGCAGCTGCGGAGCGCTGCCCTGACGCAGATGACCAGGTGCACGGCGGTGCCGGCGGCCCGCGGCGAGATCACCGACCGACACGGCGTCCCGCTGGCCGTCGACGTCCCACGCGACCGGGTAGCGGTCGTCCCGACGCTGGTGCGGCCACGACAGGTCCGGACGCTGGGCGCCCTCACGGCCCGTCCCGTGCCCCTGCTGCGCCGGCTGCTGCGCAGTCACCGGGGCAGCCTCGACACCACGGTGGCCACGCTGCCGCCGGCAGCCGGACGCCGGGTCCGCGCGGCCCACCTGCACGGCGTCTTCGTGGTGCCGGCCACCGGGCGTCGCTATCCGTACGGCGCACTCCTCGGCCCGATCCTCGGCTGGACCGGGGTCGCGACGCCCGTGGAGGCCCACCGCTGGCCGCATCTGGCGCCCGGCTCGGTCGTCGGCCGGGCGGGACTGGAGCAGACCTACGACCCGGTGCTGCGGGGGACCGACGGCCGGCAGTGCGTCTACGTGACCCCGGCCGGCACCCCCGTGGCGCTCGGCCCCTACCAGCCACCCCGTCGTGGAAGCAACGTCCGCCTGACCCTCGACCTGGGACTGCAGCGCCGACTCACCCAGGACCTGGCCGGCGTGCTCCACGGGGTTCCCGGGCAGCCCCGGGGCGACCTGGGCGGGGCGGTGATGCTCGACCCGCGCAACGGCCAGGTGCTCGCGATGGCCAGCCTTCCGTCGTACGACGACAACGCGTTCGGGCCGCCCGTGCACAACGCGGCGCTCGCGCGACTGGGACGTCGCCCGGACAACCCGATGCTCGAGCACGTCACCCAGGTGGTGGCGCCACCCGGATCGACGTTCAAGCTGGTCGTCGCGGCGGCCGACCAGCGGACCGGGACCGTGCCCCCCGACCGGATCCTGCCGGGCGGCGGCGCCTGGACCCTGGGCAACCACACGTTCCACAACTGGACGACGCTGCCGTCGCAGGACCTGCCCGAGGCGCTGGCGTGGTCGAACGACGTGTACTTCTACCAGCTGGCCTGGGCGCTCGGTCCCCGGCCGATCATCCGGACCGCGCGCACCCTGGGGGTCGGCCGGCCGACCGGGATCGACCTGCCGGGGGAGTCGTCGGGCTACCTCGGCTCGCCAGGGGGCGTGGCTCGGTCCGGCGGCACGTGGTATCCCGGCTCCACCGTGATCCTCGGCATCGGCCAGGGGTACCTGACCGTGACGCCGCTGCAGGACGCGCTCTGGACCGCCGGGGTGGCGACCGGTCGGGTCCCGACTCCCCACTTCGGGCTGGCGTTCGGCCACACCCTCGGGCCGTTCACCCCGTTCCGCTGGCCGCGCCCGCGCCACCTCCGGTACGCCGGCAGGCTCGGGCCTGTGCGGGCCGGGATGGCGCTGGCGGCGACGTCGGGGACCGCCAGCATCCTGCGCGTGCTGCCCGTGGCCGCGGGCGCGAAGACGGGTTCCGCGGAGGACCCGTCGGCACCCAACGGTGCGACCGACTCGTGGTTCACCGCGGACGCACCCCTGAGGAGCCCGCGGATCGTGGCGACGTCGTACGTCCGCGGCGGCGGCGAGGGTGTGACCACGTCGGGGCGCGTGGTGCTCCCGGCGCTGCAGTACTTCTTCGCCCACGAGCGGCAGATCCTCAGCACCGGTCCCGGACCGGGAGGATGACCTGGCTCAGGTCGCCTCGACGAACGTGTCCTGGTACGCGTGCACCACGGAGGGGTCGTCGAGGCAGCGGGCGGCGCCTTCGGCCACGCACGTGAGCGGTCGCTCGGCCATCCGGATCGGGAACGCGAGGGTGCCCTCGAGCAGCTTGTCGAAACCGCGCAGCAGGCTCGAGCCGCCGAAGACGGTGATCCCGTCGGTGAGGACGTCCCCGGCGGCCTGCGGCGGCAGGTCGTCGAGAGCCCCTGCGAGCGCCGAGATGATCGCGTCGGCGGTCGGCCGCAGGGCGTCGAGGATCTCTCCAGCCTCGAGGGTGAGCAGCCGCGGCCGGCCAGTGGCCAGGTCGATGCCCTGCACCACCGTGGACAGGCCCTCGTCGTCGGCGAGCCGGCACTTGAGCGACTCGGCGGTGAGCTCACCCACGGCGAGGTGGTGCTCCGAGCGCAGGTAACGGAAGAGCGCCAGGGTCATCTCGTCGCCGGCGATCCGCGACGAACGGTGCGAGAGCACGCCGCCGTAGCAGAAGGCGGTCACCTCCGCGGTGCCCCCTCCGATGTCGACCACCATGTGGGCGCGGGGCTCCATCGGGTCGATGCCGCAGCCGACGGCACCCGCGATCGGCTCGGGGAGGAGCTGAGGCTTGCGGATCCCGGCCTCGTCCGCGACCTCCAGGAGGGCACGGCGTTCCAGGGCCGTGGCGCCGGCAGGTACGCCGATGATCGCGCGGGGCCGGATGCGCTGCCAGGCGGGCGTCGGGAGCTTGGCGATGATCGCGACCACGAACCCCCGGGCGGCCTCGAGATCGACGATCACCCCGTCGTGCAGGGGTCTCACGGTCGTCAGGCCCACCGGCAGGCGACCCATCAGGTCGCGTGCCTCTCGTCCGACGAGCAACGGCCGCACCCGCTTGGAGCGGGACGGACCCGAGGGCACGACCATCACCGATGGTTCGTCCAGCACCACGCCACGGCGCTGGTGGCACAGCACGGTGTTGGCGGTGCCCAGATCGATGCCGAACCCGCTCATGGAACCCTCCTGGGAGAGACCTCGACGGGTCCACGGTACTTCCACCGAGGTCGTCGAGCACCGGTCCTGCGCCCTCGAATTCGCGACGGGGCCTCTACCGGCGGGTGGCCACCATCCGCTCCTCCAGCTGCCAGGTGCGGGCCTCGTCCGAGGAGTACTCGCCGAGCCAGACGAACCGGTCGGCGCCGATGTCGGTGAAGCGCCAGCGCAGGAACGGTGCGTCGTCCGTGCTCACGAGGTGGATCTCGTCGTCCACGGCCCGGCCGATGAACTTCCGGACCCGTCCGGAGACGGGTTCCACCCAGGTCGACCGCCAGGCCCCCAGGTCGGCGTCGAAGAAGCGGACGGTGGTCCCCCAGAAGGCATACGGGCCCTGACCCGCGCTGCCGCTGTCGGGACCGGGGACGATCCAGACGTCCTGGACGGCGCGCCCTCCCAGCACCCACCCGAAGTGGAGCTCGCCCAGGAGCTCCGCCGGCGCCTCGTCGTCGCCCGGGCGGCTCCATCGGAGGTCCCACGAGCCGACGAACTGTCCGAAGGTGGCCAGTGGTGCGGCGAGCCGCTCGGAGGGTGCAGCGCTGACCAGGTGATCGCAGAAGCCCATGGGTCGACGGTATCCCCGGCTGGACCCGATTCACGGTGCCGACGTCACGCCCGGTCGGTGTGATCGGTGTCGTGGAACCAGCTCACGTTGGCGATCAGACGAAGAGCCCGATGAGGATGACGACTGCGGCGCGGGCTACGTGTTCCCGGAGCCGGGTTGCTGGGACCTGCACGCCCGGCGCGGAGCTGCATCTGCGGACGTCTGGCTCCACGTCATGGCCCGATGAGCGCGCGAACCTGAGCCGCCGAGCCGGACTACCCTGCTGAGGGTGTGGTCGCTCTGGTCGGAGAACTCGGTCCTGTCGATCTGTTCCCAGGACTCGGTCCTCTCGATCGCCAGTGCCGCCTCCTTCGCGTCGTTCGCGAGTGTCGGCTCGTTCGCCTCGGCCGGCTCGATCGGATCGGCGATGTCAGCCGCCTCGCTGTTGTCGTACCAGAGCTCGGGATCTGCCCTGTCCCACCAGAGCACCGGATCCGTGCTCTCCAGCCAGTCCGACCATGCCCTCCTCGGCCGGCGAACCCGGGGGAGCCTTCCCGCGTGGGCAGTCGGCGCCGGCGTGCTCGCGCTGCTGGGGGCCGTCGCCGTACACCGCGCGCTCCGCTGACGTCGCTCCGGTCAGTCGAGCCGCGGGTTGTGGTCACGCGAGCCGCGGGTTGTGGTCAGTCGAGCCGCGGGTTGTGGTCAGTCGAGCCGCGGGTTGTGGTCAGTCGAGCCGCGGGTTGTGGTCCGTGCGATCGACCACAGGGCGCGGCTCAACGCGACCACAAGGCGCGGCTCAACGCACCACAGGGCGCGGGTCAACGCGCCACAAGGCGCGGCTCAACGGACCACAGGGCGCGGCTCAACGGACCACAAGGCGCGGCTCAACGGGGCGTCTTGCGGTGGGCCTTGACCACGAGGTCATGCATCGTCACCTCGGTCGCACCTCTTTCGACACGCCGCATCCGCGTCTCGGCCACCTGGATGTCCCACCGGTGCGGGCTGAGAACCGAGGTGACGGCGTCGGTTCCGATGGAGGCCTGTGCCGGGGCGTGGGCCGCGGAGTGGGTGTCTGCGTGATCGTGACCGGCGACGAACAGCGTGCCTCCGGGGGCGACGGACCGTGCCAGACGCTCCACGAACTCGGCGAAGGGAACGCCGGGATGGACGTACTGGCTGATCACCAGGTCGTACTGCACGGGAGGCTCCCAGACGGTCAGATCGGCCACGGCCCAGGTGATCCGCGCGGCGACGTCGGCCGGGTGGTCGGCCGCGAGTCTCTCGGCACGGCTGACGACCGTCGGTGAGATGTCGACCGCGGTCACCTGCCAGCCCTGCTGGGCGAGCCAGACGGCGTCGGCCCCGGTGCCGCAGCCTGCGTCGAGCGCGGTCCCGGCCGGCAGGTCGGACAGCTCGCCGACCAGGTGGGGGCTCGGCACGCCTCGGCCGGGTTCCCGTTCCTGGTAGTGCCGCTCCCACCACCGGGGATCGAAGGCGCGCTGGTCGGCGTGCCCGGGCTGGTCGCCGGTCGACGGTTCTGCGGCGAAGGGATCCGTCATGCCCCCATCCTGCCCAACGCCGCCCGCGGTCGCGTGCGAGTGCCGTACCCGGGCGCGGATCAGGTCGTCGAAGACGACATCTGGCTTCCGCGGCACCGGGCATCGGCACGAGGCGACCGGGCGGTCGGACCGCATGGGCAGCACGCTCTCACTCGCCGGCCATCACGCGCCCGCCGCTGGTCGTGGGCTGGAAGTGGGAGTGGTGCGCGTGCGTGACCGACAGGGGCGGCTGCTGGGCAGGTGCACCGGCATCCCGCGAGACGGACAGCGCCACGGACCCTGCCGCGATGGCGACCACGGCGGCTGCCGCGGCGATGAATGGAGCCGGACGGTGCTTGATCGACGATGTAGTCATGATGACCTCCGTTGGTGGGTTGGTCATTCGACGGTGCGCTTCGTCTCCGCGGAACGGAATGCGACGTTCGGCGCTGGAGGATCGGCGTACGCGTTAGCGCGTATGTCTCACCCGGCGCCTTCGCCGTAGCCTGGGTCCGACAGAACGGAGGTGCCCCGTGACGGGTAACTGGGTGATGACCGAAACCGATGTCCGGGCCCTGCTCGGCGTGTTCGAGCGGTGCGAGCCCGCCGCCGCCGACGACATCTTCTACGCCGATGTGCTCATGGGGCTGCGCGAGCTGATCCCGTGCGACGACATCACCTTCCAGCTGATGGACGTCGCCGAACAGCGCCTGAGGACGCTGTTCGTGACCGACGACGGCGTGCATCGCGAGGAGTGCGTCGGCATGACCGACGAGTTCCTCGAGGTCTTCTGGCAGCAGTTCTGGGAGGAGGACGGCTGCGCAGGCCCGCTGGTCACCGGGGACTACTCCACGCTCCTCCACCAGGCGGAGACCTGGAGCACCCGGGCGTATGCGAACACCCGGCTCGGCTCGGCGTTCGCCGCCGCGGGCATGAAGGACGAGGTCCTGGTGCCCATGACCCCGCTGGGGGGCACCGACCGACGCCTCATGCTCTGGCGCAACGAGGGGAGCACCGTCTTCTCGGAACGGGAGAAGGCGATGCTCGCGCTGGCGCGCCCGCACGTCGCCGAGCTGCACACGCGCCGCGACCGGGAGCTCCGTGGGGAGCCGAACCTGACGCCGCGACAGTGGGAGGTGCTGCGCCGGGTGGCCACGGGGGCCAGCAACACGCAGATCGCCCGCGAGCTCCGGCTCTCCGAGGCGACCGTGCGCAAGCACCTCGAGAACGTCTTCCTCCGCCTCGACGTCCAGAGCCGTACGGAGGCCGTGGCTCGGGTCCTTGCCTTCCTGGACGCGGCCTGAGGCGACGGGGACATGTCACCCCCGCCACGACGGCCGTCGTACCGCCCCGCCGATCTCGCTCCGAGACTCTTCGGGATCCCGCCTATCACGACGGGTGTCCACAGGTCGGAGTGAACGTGCGTATCGATCTGCCCACGTCGGTCTTCGTGGCCGGGTCCGGTCGCGACGATGAGTCGTGCGACACCTGCGCGCACCGGATGAGGGCGACCCCTGGTCTGATCGGACCACCCGCCGGGTCCGATCGCCCATGGCCCCGACCCCTGCTCCGTGACACGCTTCGCGGAGGGATGTCAGGCGGGTGTCCCGTTCAGCAGGGGGAACCACAGACATGCTCGGATGGCTGCGCGATGCTCTCAACACGTCCCTGACTCCGGCCGATGACTGGGGTGCCCTCACGGTCGCGGAGTACGGCCTCCTGCTGGCCGGTCTCGCCTCGCTGATCACGGTGGCGGTGGTCGCCTTCGGAGGCGTCTGAGCCCCGTCAGCCGCGAGACCCATCGGAACTCCCGCCTCCGCGGGGTCAGCGCCGTGCCGCGCGCCGTTCGATATCGGCCACCAGGGCCCGGTGGTCGGAGACCGGCAGCCGGACCACGCGACCGGCGCCGGACGAGAGCCCGTCGGCGAGCAGGTGGTCGATCTGGACCACCGGTGCGTGCGCGGGGAAGGTCTGGCCGGAGGCCAGCGGGACCAGACCCGTGAGCCTGGCGGCGGCTCTCGGGCCCAGGTTGAGGTCGCCCATCAGCACCAGCGGTCGGACCCGTTCGCGGAGCGAGCCCATCAGCCTGCGGAGCTGACGGGCGTTCGAGGGCCAGAGGTAGGACAGGTGGGTCGCCACGACGTCGAGCGACCCGTCCGGTGCCTCGACCCGGGCCATCACCGCGACCCGCGGCTCGTCGCGGACCAGTCGGGGCACCCGGTGCCCCGGGGTCCGGTGCGGCACGCGGAGCGGAGCGCCGGGCAGCCTGATCTCCCGCCAGTCCGAGACCGCCACGCGGCTGAGCAGGGCCACGCCGTACGCCGGCACGTCCGGGGTCTCGGAGCCGGTGGCGGCTCGCCACGAGCCGGGTGGCCCGGCGAGGGCTGCGACGAACCGGAGCTCGACCGCGCCCATCGCCTCCGCGGCGATCTCTGCCAGGTCGAGCAGCTGGGAGCGCGGCTGCGCCCGGTCGACCTCCTGGAGGGCGAGCACGTCCGCGTCCAGGGACCCGACCGCCGCGCGGAACGCGGCGACGTCCACCGACGGGTTGCCGGGAGACCTGCCACTGAGGATGTTCCAGGTCGCGAGGCGCACGCCCGCCACGGTAACCAGGGCGACGGCCGCGCCACGACCGGGAGGACCGATCGCGCCTGCCGGCTAGACCAGCGGTGGCTCGAGCAGGGTGACGAGTGCGGGCGTCGGCGTCCAGTCGGGCGCGGTACGCCGATCGGCCAGGTCTGCACGTGACCGCCGTGGCCCAGGTTGGCGCCGGTGATCACGGGGATGCCGAGGTCACCGAGTCGGTCGTCGAGCACCGCCTGCATCTGCTCGGTCGTCGAGTCACCGGCGTTGGTGAAGGTGCCGGCGACGACCGCGGCCGCCCGGTCGAAGTAACCCGGCCCGACGCAGGTGGGTGAGCATGATGTCGGTGCGGGCGGCGTCCTCGTTCTCGTCCTCGACCAGGACGATGGCCCGGACGGAGGCGTCCACGTCGTCGTGGTGCCGACAGAGCCCGGTCAGCAGCGACAGGTTGCCGCCGGCCGTGAGCCCTCCGCCGACGCCACCGGTGACGGTGCGCGCGTTCGGGAACGCGAGGGGTCCGTAGCGCTCGGGCGGGCGAGGCACCGACCACAGGGAAGAGAACGAGTAGGACTCGCGGAACTCGCCCTCGGACACCATCGGTCCCATCACCGACGACCAGCCCAGTCGGCTGGCCAGCGCCTCGAGCAGGCCCGTGACGTCGGAGTAGCCGACCACGACCTTCGGCTCCACCGCGTCGAGCCCGGACCAGTCCATGACCTCGAGCATCCGCTGGGAGCCGTACCCGCCGCCCACGGTCAGCACGCCGGCGATCGAGTCGTCGAGCAGGGCGGCGCGCAGGTCCTTGGCTCGTTCCTCGTCGGTGCCTGCGAGGAACGTCGTGGCGCCGTCGCCCGAGCGCGGGCCGAGGGGTACTCGACGGGTTCGAGCCCGCAGAACCGCAGGACGTCGATGCCCTCGTCGATCCGCTCGAGGTTCGACGGGCTGGACGGCGTCAGCAGCGCCACCCGGTCGCCGGGACGGAGCCGGGGCGGGCGGCGCAGCGTCGTACGGCGGGGCTGGTGGTCGGTCACGTGGTCACCTCCGAGGGGTCGTGGTCTGTCGACTGGTGGGCGCGTCCCACTCGTCGACGTGGAAGCAGGCCACCTGCCGCGCGTCGTCCTCCGGCGACAGCACCGGGACGTCGGTCAGGCACTGCGCGCGCCTTGTCCTCGGGAAGGATCGCCCGCAGCGGGCAGCGCGGGTGGAAGCGGCAGCCCTGCGGGGATCGCGGTCGGGTCGGGCGGCTCGCCACCCAACGGGGCGCTCGGTCCGCTGCCGGACGTCGAGGGCACGGCCTCCAGCAGGGCTCGCGTGTAGGGGTGCTGCGGACGCAGCAGGACGTCCTCGACCCGCCGACCTCCACGATCGCGGCCGAGGTACATCACGGCCACGCGGTCGGCGATGTTCCAGGCCAGTCCGAGGTCGTGGCTGACGACCAGAGCGGCCAGGCCGAGCTCGTCGCGGAGCCGCAGGAAGAGCTTGAGGATCTCGCCCCGCACCGACGCGTCGAGCGACGAGACCGGTTCGTCGGCGACGAGCACGTCGGGGCCCAGCGTCAGCGCTCCGGCGATGACCACGCGCTGCTGCTGGCCGCCCGAGAGCTGGTGGGGGTAGCGGTCGAAGAAGTGCTCGGGCGGACGCATCCCGACCTGGTTCAGCGCCTCGGAGACCCGACGGGTCAGGCCCGTGCGCTGACCGTGCAGGCGCAGGCCCTCGGCGACCGCGTCGTGGACGTTCTGCCGGGGGTTGAGCGCGCCGTAGGGGTCCTGGAGCACCAGCTGCACGTGCCGGCGGAACGTCCCGCAGCCCGGAGCGGGTACCGCACGCAGCGGCTTGCCGTTGTAGTGGATCTCGCCGCGGGTGGGATCGACGAGGCCGACCAGGGCCCGCGCGAGCGTCGACTTGCCGCAGCCGGACTCGCCGATCAGAGCGAGCACCTCGCCGCGCGCCAGGGACAGGTTGACGCCGTCGACGGCATCGGGCCGCGCCGTGCCCGCGGCGTGGCGGGAACGTGATGCCGAGGTCGCGCGCCTCGAGGACCGGTGGCGTCGCGGCGTCGTGCGTGCTCAGACATGGTGACCCCCAGCTCGCCTGCCGGGCACCAGGACGCAGGCGGCCGCCCGGTCGCCCTGGGCCACCATCGGGATCTCCCCGTGCCGGCAGCGGTCCTCGACCTGCGGGCAACGGGGCGCGAACGGGCAGCCGTCGATCAGCTCGCGCAGGTCGGGCGGATCGCCGGCGAGGCCGCCGGGCGCGAGCCGCGAGCGCGGGTCGCCGAGGGTCGGGAAGGCACCCGCGAGCGCGCGGGTGTAGGGGTGCAGCGGTGCCCCGATGACCTCGAGCGACGGGCCGGTCTCGACCAGCCGGCCGGCGTACATCACCGCGATCGCGGTCGCAGGTCTGGGCGAGCACCGACAGGTCGTGGGTGATCATGATCAGCGAGATCCCGCGCTCGCGCACCAGGTCGGTGAGCAGGGCCAGGATCTGCGCCTGCACGATCACGTCGAGCGCCGTGGTGGGCTCGTCGGCGATCACCAGCTGCGGGTCGCAGGCCAGTGCCATCGCCATCATCACGCGCTGTCGCTGACCGCCGGAGAGCTCGTGCGGGTAGCTGTCCACCCGGCGCGACGGGACTCCGACGCTGTCGAGCAGCGACCGGGCGCGCGCGCTGCGCCGTCCTTCTCGCCCACCTTCTCGTGCAGGAGGATCGGCTCGGCGATCTGGTCGCCCACGGTCTGCACCGGGTTGAGCGCGCTCATCGCGCCCTGGAACACCACGGAGGCATCCGGCCCAGCGCACCGCACGGATCCGGCCCCAGTTGGCCTCGAGCAGGTCCTCGCCGCGGAAGCCGATCCGGCCGGTGACCTTGGCCTGCGCAGGCAGCAGCCGCAGCAGGCTCATCGCGACCGTGGTCTTGCCGGAGCCCGACTCGCCGGCCATGCCGCAGGTCTCGCCGGCGGCGCAGGGTCAGGTCGACGCCGCGTACGGCGTACACCGGCTCCTTGCCGCGAGCGGTAGGTGACCGTGAGGTCACGCACCTCGAGCAGAGGGACGTCGTGCCGGCCGCTTCGGCGCGACTGCGGATCGGCTCATCGTGGCTGGACCCGTGCGTTGAGGACGTGCTCGACCGCGCGACCCACCAGCGTGAAGCCGAGCACGATGACGAGGATGGCGATGCCGGGCGGGATCAGGTACCACCACGCGCCCGCGGTCACCGCGCCCTGCATGAACGCGGTGTTGAGCATGGAGCCCCAGGAGACCGAGGTGGGGTCGCCGAGGCCGAGGAAGGTCAACGTGGCCTCGGCCAGGATCGCGCTGGCCACGGTCAGCGTGCTGCTGACCAGGATCAGGGGCATCACGTTGGGCAGCACCTGCCGGGTGATCAGCTGGGTGTCGGTGGCGCCGAGCGCGCGGGCCCGTTCGATGAACGGCCGTGCCTCGACGGCGAGCGTCTGGGCGCGCACGAGTCGCGCGGTCCCCGTCCACGAGGTGACGGCGATGGCGATCGTGATCGACGTGGCGCCCTGGCCCGAGGACGGCGGCCAGCGCGATCGCGAGCGGCAGGCTCGGGAGGGCGATGAACCAGTCGGTCACGTGCATCAGCATCCGGCCGGTCGGCCCCTGGGAGTGGCCGGCGACCAGGCCGACCCCGGCGCCCAGGATCATCGTCAGCACGGTCGCCAGGATGCCGATGGCCAGTGAGGTGCGCGACGCCCCAGATCACCAGGTCGAGGACCGAACGGCCGGCCTGGTCGGTGCCGAGCGGGTAGCCCTTCTGGGGCGGGGCGAGCAGCGGTCCGGTCGCCTGGGTCACCGAGAGGTCGGAGGGGTGGATGAACAGCGGAGCCAGGAGCGGCCAGCCCGATGAACGCGACCAGGACGAGCACGCCGATCAGCCCGCTGGGCATGCGCAGCACCGACATCGTGAAGCGGCCTACGGGCACCCAGCGCGACGGCGCCTTCTCCTCCGCCGGCAGCGCGTCGGGGTCGCGCGACGTCCGTGGGGTGTGGGGTTTCGTGGTCACTGTCGCCTCACCCTGGGATCGAGGGCACGGTAGAGCAGGTCCGCGATCAGGTTGCAGAAGATGACGGCCGCGCTGAAGATGATGAAGGTCCCCTCGAGCAGCTGCAGGTCGGGGATCCGGAGCGCCGTGAAGGTGAGGTAGCCGAGTCCCGGCCAGGAGTAGACGACCTCGACCGTGATGGCGCCGCCGATCATCGCGCCGATCTGCAGGAAGATGACCGTCACCGACGGCAGCAGCGCGTTGGGGACGACGTGGCGACGGCGTACGACCTCGTCGCGCAGACCCTTGGCGCGCGCGGTCATCAGGTAGGGGTTGCCGCGCTCGTCGATGATCGACGAACGCATGATCGTCACGTACTGCGCGAAGATCACCGCGACCAGCGTCAGGCATGGCAGCACGAGGTGCCAGCCGACGTCGACGACGTGCGACAGGGTGAGCCCGCCCGCGCGTCCCCTCGGTCTGCATCCCGCCCGCCGGGAAGATCGCCGGGATGCCGGCGACCGAGCCGCTGCCGAACAGGACCAGCAGGATCAGTCCCAGCCAGAAGGTCGGCACCGACCACAGGGCCAACGACACCGCGCTCGAGCTCCGGTCGAGCACGCTGCCCGGGCGCCACCCGGCCCGGATGCCCAGCCACATGCCCAGCCAGATGGAGATCAGGGTCGAGCTGCCCATCAGCAGGAGGGTCGGCCAGATCCGGTCGGCGATCAGCGAGGAGACCGACTGGTGGTACTCGTAGGAGTACCCGAGGTTGCCCGTCAGGGTGTGACCGACGAAGGTCAGGAACCGCTCCCAGACCGGCTGGTCGAGGCCCGAGCTCGTGGCGCAGGTGGGTCATCTGTGCATCGGAGGTGGGCCGGCCCCGGGTGAGCGCCGACACCGGGTCGGCGGGCATCAGGCTGAAGATGACGAAGCCCACCACCAGCAGCATGAAGAAGCTGACGCAGGCGGCGCCGACCTTGCGTGCCAGGTAGGGCAGGAAGTCCGACCGCTCGGGCCCCTCCTCGGGGCCCGAGACGGTCGGCGCTTCCAGCTGGACGACGACTCACCGGCGGCTCACTCGCGCTCGCTCGCCGTGCGACGTCGCGGCCAGGAACACCCCGCGCGCCGATCACGACGACGACCAGCACCCCGAGGCCGATCCACTTGAAGGCGTTGGAGCTCTGCTGCTTGGCCTGCTCCGACGCGGTCGTGGCGCCGGACGCGGGCTTGGCCTTCCACCAGCTGGTGAAGCCGTGCTGCAGCGGGTAGAAGCCCGGCGGCGTCCTTCGCGCCCTGCAGGTAGCCCGGTCACCTGGTCGGTGCGCAGCGCGCTCAGCCCGTTCTTGTAGAACAAGATCAGGTCGGCGTTGTTGGCGTAGAGGATCTTCTGCATCGCCGCGATCGTCGCGGCGCGCTGGGTCGCGTCGAACTGCGTCTGCTGCTTGTCGTACAGGTGGTCGTAGTTGTGGTTGCAGAAGAACGCGTCGGTGTTGCCGTTCTGACCGTTGTCCTCGGGAAGGGTGCCGCAGGTCTGGATCGACAGCAGGTACGTCGGGTCCGGACCCGTGCTCCACCCGTCCATCAGCATGTCCCAGTCACCCTTGGCCAGGTTGTTGTTCAGCTGGTCGAAGCTCATCGCGTTGACGTCGAGCTTGATCCCGATGGCGGCCATCCACTCCTTGAGGTACGGCGCGATCGAGGCGTCGGTCGCGTCGTCGGAGTGGATCCCGAGCCGGAACTCGAGCGGCTTGCCCTGCGGCGTCGACCCGAACGCCGTTGGGACCCATCTTGTACCCCGCCTGGTCCAGCAGCTGCTTGGCCCGGGACGGGTTGTAGTTCGAGCGCCTCGGAGGCCGACGGCTTCCAGAAGAACTGCGGGTAGCCGGGCGGCAGGTAGCCCGCCGCCGTCGACGCCGTTGCCCGTCGAGCACCTTCCGGACCAGCTCCGGCCGGTTGATGCCCGAGCGCGATCGCCTGGCGGACCCGGATGTCCTTCAGGATCGGGTTGCCGGTGCCCATCGGCTTGCCCGTGCGGGTCATCGCGCCCGAGTTGATCTCGACCGCCGTCCAGCCGTTCGACTGGGTCTGGTAGGTCATCACGTTCGCTCTTGACTCGACATCGCCTTGTACTGCGCCGGCGTGAGACCGCTGATCTGGTCCAGCGACCGCTCGTCAGCGCCGCGGCGGCCGCGTCGCTGTTGGAGTAGTAGTTGGTGACGACCTTGTCGTAGCCGGGCGCGCCCAGGAAGAAGCTCTTGTTCGCCGTCATCGCGGCGTACTGGTTGGTCTTGAAGCCGGTCAGGACGAACGGCCCGTAGCCGACGACCGGGAAGTCCATGTTGCGGTAGTTCTTCAGGCCGGCGACGTGGCTCTTCCAGATGTGCTCGGGCACGATCGGGATCCCGGAGACCGGGATGCTCAGGTAGAGCATGTTGGCCTGCGGGCTGCTTGGTCGTGATCACGAGGGTCGTGTCGTCGGGCGCCGTGACCGACTTGAAGTTCTCGCACCAGCGACCCGTTCGAGGTGGCCGCCGTCGCGTTGTGCATGATCAGGTTGAACGTCCACGCCGCGTCCTGCGGCCGTGAGCGGCGTGCCGTCGCTCCACTTCAGCCCGGGGTGGATCTTGAAGGTCCAGGTGAGCTGGTCCGGCGACGTCGTCCACGAGTCGGCCAGGTAGGGGACCGGCTTGCCCTGGTCGTCGAGCATGGTCAGCGCCGGGTAGATCGCACCGATCACGTTGAGCTCACCGTCGTAGTAGCTCAGGAACGGGTTGAACGTCGTCATCTGCGTGTCGGCCGGCACCGTCAGCGTGGTGCTGCCCGAGCCCGCCGCCTGCGCGCTGGTGCCGGCAGCCTGACCGGCCAGGAGCACGGCGGCCGCCAGGCAGGCGACCACGAGGGCTGCGACCCCCCGTCGGCGTCCGGACGCCTGGTGTGGATGTGGTCATCTGTGACTCCTTTCTGGGCCGGGCCGTACACCGTCGACGGTCCGGATGAGTTCGAGCGGTCGCCCACGAGAGGGCGGTGGGGATCCGTTCCCCGAGCTGGAGGGTTCCGTCCGGCCAGAGGAGAACCTCGGGAGCCGGCGGTCTGCCGTTGTAGCGGGACGAGAAGGAGGCACCGTAGGCACCCGCCTCGTGCAGGACCACGAGGTCTCCGCGGTCCAGGCGGGGGAGCGGGTGCACCCCGAAGGTGTCGGTCGACTCGCAGACGGCACCCTCGACCGTGACGTCGCCCACCTCGACCTCGTCGACCTCCAACGAGGTGACGTGGTGGCGGCTCCCGTAGAGCGCCGGGCGGATCAGCTCGGTCATGCCGACGTCGAGGACGACCTGCCGGTCGTCACCACGCAGCCGGGTGTGCAGTACCGCGGCCACGAGCCACCCGGCCGCGCCGACGACGACCCGGCCGGGCTCGATCGCCGGGGTGGGCGGAAGGGACAGGCCGGCGCGGGCCAGCTCGTCGGTCAGGGCGGCGGCGAAGTCGGCGGGGGTCGGGTCGGTGCCGTGGGCCGGGAAGCCACCGCCGAAGTCGACCACGTCGGGGGTCCCGGGCCCGGGGTACACCTCGACCACGCGGGAGAGCATCCGCACGGCGCGGCACCCGGCGACCGCCCACGCGGACACGTCGCGCAGGTGGGAGCCCATGTGCACGTGCACGCCCCGCAGTCGCAGGCCCCCGCGCCAGACGCGGCTGGACGCGAGGTCCACGAGGTCCTCCGGGCTGAGGCCGAACTTGCTGGCCGCCAGCCCGACCGCCAGGCCCGGCGTGGTCTCGGGCTGGACGTCGGGGTTGAGGCGCAGCAGCACCGGGAGGTCGAAGTCCTGGCCGGCGCGGTCGCGCCGCAGGCGGTGCAGCTCCGCGAGCCGGACCAGCTCGTCGGCGGACTCGACGGCGACCCAGCGCAGGGGAGTGCCCGCGGCGGCCGCGTTGACGGCGGCGAGGAGGTCGGCGTCGGTCTTGCCGACGCCCTCGAGCGTGGTGCGCACCGGGCGCGACCCCGGCGGCGCGGGCGCTGGCCCACTCGCCCCCCGACACCACGTTGGCTCCCCAGCCGCGGCCCGCGAGCAGCTCGGTGACCGCGGGCAGGTCGTTGGCCTTGAGGGAGTACTGCCGGACCCACGGCTGCGGGGAAGGCCGCTTCCACGGCTCCCGCGGCCCGGGCCAGAGCCGCGACGTCGACGACGTACAGGGGGGTGCCGAACGCGTGCGCGGCCGTCGTCAACTGCTCCCTGAGCTCTGGCCCGGGCATGACCGACCCAGCGGATGCCTGAGTGGAGGCCGCGTTGAGGGTCACGGGCGGCAGTACAGCATCATTCAGAACTTTCGGTCAACGCTCTGACGTGAATGAAATGAATCAGTTATGGTTTCGTCATGTCGTCGGCGTCCCTGGGGGTCATCGAGCGGGTGCGCCGTAGCCTCGGCGAGCTCAGCAAGGCCGAGCGCAAGGTCGCCCGGGCCCTGCTCTCCGGCCCGCCGACCATCGGCCTGGAGTCGGTCAGCCAGCTGGCTGCGGAGGCGAAGGTCAGCGGGCCGACGGTCAGCAGGTTCGTGGCCCACCTGGGCTTCGACAACTACGCCGCCTTCCAGCAGGCCCTGCGCGACGACCTCTCGGCCCGGATGCTGTCGCCGGTGGAGGTCTACCGCAGCCACCTGGAGGCCTCCGACCACGCGCCGCTCCGGCTGGCCGGCACCGCGCTGGCCGACGCGGTGACCGAGACCCTCGCCCAGCTCAGCCCGCCCGACTTCGAGCGGGCCGTCACCCTCCTCGCCGACGACCGGCACCGGGTGCTCGTGACCGGTGGCTGGACCAGCCATCTGCTCGCGGCCATGCTGACCTCGCTGGTCCGGCCGTTCCGCTCGGGCGTCCTGCACGTGCCGTCGCTGGCCGCCGAACGCGCGGCGACCCTCGCCGACCTCGCCCGCGGCGACACCGTCGTGGTGTTCGACTTCCGCCGCTACGAGCTCGACACGTTCGAGTTCGCCCGCCTGGCGCGCGACCGCGGTGCCCGGCTCGTGCTGATCACCGACCCGTGGCTCTCCCCGATCGCCGACCTGGCCGACGCGGTGCTGCCGGCCCAGGTGGACGGACCGTCGCCGTTCGAGAGCCTGACCCCCACCGTGGCGCTGGTCGAGACGCTGGCGACCGATGTCGCCCGCACGCTGGGCGCCGCAGGCAACGCGCGGCTCGACCGCTACGGCTCGATCGCCGACCAGTGGGTCCGCCCCTACGGCGCGGACGCCGCGGCGGGACTGGGCGGCGCGGCGGAGACGCGGTAGCCGCGTGTCGAGGACGAGACGAAGGAGAAGGCAGTGACGCTCACCCCGGTGCGGGTCGCCCATGTCGGCCTGGGTGCCATCGGACGCGAGGTCGTGAGGCTGGTGCTCCGCGCGGCCCGACCTGCGGCTCGAGGCCGCGTGCGACATCAGTCCCGAGCTGGTCGGCGCCCCGCTGGGCGCCGTGCTGGGGGAGGATCGGGCGCCCGAGGTGACGGTCGTCGAGAGCCTGGCACGTACGTCGCTCCCGGATGCCGCGGACGGGCTCGTCGTCACGCACACGACCTCGTCGTCCCTCGAGGCGCTGTCTTCCCGAGCTGCTCGCGGCGGTCGAGGTGGGCGCCCACGTGGTCTCCTCCTGCGAGGAGCTCTCCTACCCCTGGCTGCGGGCCCCCGAGGCGGCGGCCCGGCTGGACGCCGCGGCGAAGGACGCCGGCGTCTCGGTCGTCGGCACCGGCGTGAACCCGGGCTTCGCCATGGACTACCTCCCGGTCGTCCTCTCCGGGCGCCACGAAGCGGGTCGACTCCGTGCGGGTCCACCGGGTGCAGGACGCCGGTCGTCGGCGGACGCCGCTCCAGGCCAAGGTGGGGGCCGGGATCAGCGTGGAGGAGTTCGACCGCCGGGTCGCCGAGGGGACCATGGGTCACGTCGGGCCTGACCGAGTCCGCCCAGGCCGTGGCCGGTGCCCTGGGCTGGGATCCCACGGACACCACCGAGACCCTCGAGCCGGTGCTCGCCCGGGTGGCGACCCCGTCGGCGTTCGGCAGCATCGAGCCGGGACGGGTCGCCGGCATCGAACAGGTCGCCGTCGTGCACGCCGACGGTCGCGAGCGGGTGCGCCTGCGGCTGACCATGGCGGTCGGCGCCGCCCCCTCCCAGGACGACATCTGGCTGACGGGCGACCCCGATCTCCACCTCTGCGTCCCGGGTGGCCTGCACGGTGACCTCGCGACGGCCGCCGTCGTCGTGAACACGATCGGCAGCATCCGCCACGCCGAGCCGGGGCTGCGCGTGATGAGCGATCTCCGTCCGCCACGGCCCACCCCGCCCGCATGAGGCCCACCGTCGCGGTCACGCTGGGCTACGACCTTCCCCGCAACCCGGGCCAGATCGGGGTGCGGGGGGCGATCCTCGAGACCCTCGACGTCCGCCGGCGCGGCGCTGCGTCTCTTCGCGCCGCTCGACGGCCAGCCGCTGGACGACGCCGTGTTCGACCAGCTCGACGGCCTCGTCCTGCCCGGCGGCCCCGACCCGCACCCCTCCGCCTGGGGCGAACCCGTCCACCCCGCCACCGTCGTCGACGAGGCGCGCGACCGGCTCGAGTACGCCCTGCTGGCCGGCTGCATCGACGCGGTATCCCGGTGCTGGGCGTCTGTCGAGGCATCCAGGTGATCAACGTCGCGCTCGGTGGGACGCTGGTCCAGGACCTCCCGTACGCGCCGGTCGACCACCGCGGTCCGGCCGACCGGACCGTTCTCGCCCACGAGCTCCACCTGCGTCCGGGGACCCGGCTCCACGCGGCCCTGCGGCGTACCGACCTGCGCGTGAACACGGCGCACCACCAGGCCGTCGGTCGGGCTCGGCGACGGTCTCGTCGCCGTCGGGTGGTCGGAGGACGGGTGCATCGAGGCGCTCGAGTGGGAGAGCGACGACTACTGGCTCACCGCCGTGCAGTACCACCCCGAGGATCTCCACGCGGCCGAGCCCGCTCATCTCCGGCTCTTCACCGCGTTCGTGGACCGGGCCCGCGAGTACCGGAAGGCAGGCGCCGGGCACCGCAGGGAAGGGACCTACACGTGTACGACCTGATCGTCCGGGGCGGGCAGGTCCTCGACGGGCGCGGCACCGAGCCGCGGTCGACCGACGTCGCCGTCTCGGACGGCCGGGTGGTGGCCGTCGGTGACCTGGCGCCGGACGAGCCGGCGGCGACGGTCCTCGACGCTGACGGGCTCGTCGTGTGCCCGGGGTTCGTGAACCCGCTGTCCCACTCCTACCTACTCGGTGCTCGAGGACGGCACGTCGCTGGGCGAGCTCGTCCAGGGCGTGACCACGCAGATCTTCGGCGAGGGCGAGTCGATGGGTCCGGTCCCGCCGGTCGCCCGGGAGGCGATGGAACGGGAGGCCGCGACGTCCGGCGTCGAGGTGACCTGGACGCGGCTCTCGGAGTACCTGGACACCGTCGAGCGCGCGGGCTGCACCCAGAACGTCGCCTCCCTGATCGGGGCGGAGACGATGCGCCTCCACGGAGTCGGCTACGACGACCGGCGCGGCCACCCCCGCCGAGCTCGACACGATGCGCGGGATCGTCGCCGAGGAGATGGCCGACGGCGCCCTCGGCATCGGGTCGTCGCTGATCTACGCGCCCGGCAGCTACGCCCCGACCGAGGAGCTCGTCGCCCTCTGCGAGGTCGCCGGCCGGTTCGGCGGCACCTACGCCTCGCACGTCCGGGACGAGGGTGCCGGGCTCCTGCCCGCGATCGAGGAGCTGCTCGAGATCGTCCGCCGCTCCGGGGTGCACGGGGAGATGTGGCACCTGAAGGCGGCCGGTCAGCCGCACTGGCCGTTGATGAAGCAGGCGCTCGCCATGCTCCAGGACGCCCGCGACGCCGGCGTACCGATCGGCGCCGACGTGTACCCCTACACCCGCAGCGGCACCGGACTGGCCTCCACGGTCCCCGGTCGCTGGCACGAGGGCGGCGCCGATGCCCTGTACGACCGGCTCGCGGACCCGGCGTACGGCGCGAGATCCGCGCCGACCTGGTCGCCCTCGGCCGGTACGGCGACACCCCGAGCGCCGACGACGTGCTCCTGCTCCGCCTCCGCCACCCGGACAACGCCCGGTGGCAGGGCCACACCCTCGCCGAGATCGCGGCCGACCGCGGCCAGGACCCGGTCGACGTCGCCCTCGACGTGCTCGCCTCGGAGCGCACGCACGGTGTTCACGGCGTTCCGCTCGATGAGTGAGGACAACCTGCGGATGCAGCTGTCCGTGCCCTGGGTGGGCGTCTGCTCGGACGCCGCATCGATCGCGCCGGTCGGTCGCAGCCTGGACTCTCCCACCCACCCGCGCGCCTACGGGTCCTTCGCCCGGGTCCTCGGTCACTACGTGCGCGAGCTCGGGCTGCTCACCCTGCCCGAGGCGGTACGCCGGATGACGTCGCTGCCCGCGGCGACGTTCGGCCTGACCGATCGCGGCGTCCTCGAGCCGGGGTACGCCGCGGACCTGGTCGTCCTCGACCCGCGACCGGGTCGCCGACCGGGCGACCTTCGCCGAGCCGCACCGCCTCTCGATCGGGGTCCGCGACGTCGTCGTGAACGGCGTCGTCGCGCTCCGCGACGGCAAGCCGACCGGGGCCCGGCCGGGGCGCGCCCTACGGCGCGGCCGCGGCGCGGTCTGACCCCGGCCACCAGCTGGTCGCCCGTCACGGCGCAGCGTCGGAGCTCGTTCGAACCGGGGTCACGTCGTCCCGAGTCGTGCCGCCGCCAGGGCGTCCTCGAGCCGAGCCGCGACCGGCTGCAGCTGCGGCAGCGGGCGATCGGGGGTGGCCGCCGTGAGCTGCCGCTGGACGTCGTCCCGGGCCGCTCGGACCGAGTCTCGCAGGGCGCGTGCCTGCGACGTCGTCGCCTGGTCCGGGGCGGTGGCCTCCAGGGCGGTCAGGCGGTCCTCCGTGGCGGCGACCCGGGACACGGAGACGGCCCACGCGCCGGTCATCCGGTCGGCCGAGCCGGAGGCCTGCAGCTGCGGCACCAGCACCCGGGCGAACCAGGCGACCTCGCCCCCGACGGCCGTCCACTCCGTGCGCCAGGCACGACGGCGGCGCGTCCTGACGACCAGGGGGATGGCGACGACGAGCACGACCACGACGACCCCGAGCAGCCACCAGACCCAGGACGGCACGCTGCTCGAGGTGTCCGACGAGCCCTGCGGGGCTGGGGTCGTCGTCGACCCCGCTGAGCTGGGGGCGACCGGGATCGAGGTCGGCCCCACGGTGACCACGGGGGACCGCGAGGGCGGTGTCCTGGTCGAGGGGTGCGGAAGGAGGGAGGAGCGGGTCGGGCCCGGAGCGCTCCCGGACGGCGGTACCGGCACCGAACGCGACGGCGGAGGGGCGGGTGTCGGGCGCTCCGACGACGCCTGCCCGCACGACGCCACGAGCACGCACGTGGCTCCGAGTCCGGCCACCCACCCGAAGATCCGGGAGCTCACCGAACGGTCCTCGCCCCGGGCGGCGATCGCGTGAACGAGGAGCTCATGCCCTCCAACCTCCGGCAGAGCCGGTGACCACGACATCACCCGCGCGGGATGAGGGAGGTCCGGCCGGGTGGAGCCGTTCTCGGGTGTCGACCCGCGAACGGCCCCACGCCGGTCACTTCTGACCGGTGCCGAGGTCGACCCCCACGCCGATCAGCGCGGTGGCGGCGTCACTCACGGCGACCCGGTCGTTCCCGCCCAGGCTGTTGACCTGGAGCGAGTCGGTGGACTCACTGCCGGCGACCGCGGTGTCGGCCGGCAGGCCGCGCACGTCGACGGTCCCGCCCCGGGCGTCGACCCCGATCCGGTCGGCGTCGTCGGTCCCGTTGACGATGACCTTGTCGGACAGCCCGTCGCCGCCGCCTCCCTGGGCGGAGAGGTCGATCGCGGCGTGCTCGACGTCGGTGCCCGCCAGGTTGTCGACCGTCACCGTGTCCGCGCCGCCGAGCGCGGCCACGTCCACGTTCTCCACGCCGCTCAGGTCCATCCGGATGGTCCCGACGTCACGCAGGAACACGGCATTGTCGCCGTTCGCGGACAAGGACATGACCTCCGAGGCGTTGGACCCGGTGAAGCCGAGGGTGTCGTGCCCGGCCCCTCCCGAGATCACGTCACTGCCCTCGCCCGGCACCCAGAGCGCGGTGTCCGCCCCGCTGCCGAGGATCTCCGTGTCGGTGCCGACCCCGCCGTCGACCACGTCGTTCCCGCGTCCGCCGAAGATCACGTCGTTGCCGCCGCCGCCCCTGAGGTCGTCGTTGCCGCCGCCGCCGAAGAGCGTGTCGTTGCCGGCACCGCCGGCGATGGTGTCGTCACCCGCGCCGCCGTCGACGGTGAGCGGCGGGTCCGTGAGTGCTGTGCCACCGGTCGCGGTCCGGAACTGGTCGTCCCCGGCGCCGAGGAAGACGCTGACGGCGGTGAAGGTCCGGCGGTCGAAGGTCTGTGCCGCGGTGCCGTCCCCGAGGTCGACGAGGACGGCGCCGGGGTTCGTGAAGTCGACCGAGATGGCGTCGTCGCCCGGCGTTCCGGTGATGGTGAGTGTCTGGTTGGCGACCGAGGCCGTCGCCGCGTACGACGCTGCGTCGGCCGGACCGGCCGCGATCACGCTCCCGGCCAGCGCTGTGACCGCGGCCGCGGCCAGCCCGAGCCTGGTGCCGAGTCTGCTGTGGATGTCCATGTCTGCCCTTCCGTCATCGGGTCGGCGGGCGCCGACTCCTGGGCCTACTACGGCGGTGGATCCGCGGCCGGTTCCGGGAAGAGGGGCCGATGTCGGCGTGATCCATCTCCCGTCCGGACGGGCGAACCGAACACGGCCGACGTCCGTAGACCAGGCATGAGGCGAACCGTGACGACACCCGTCGCGGCGCTCGCGAGCCCGGGCCGCGAGTCGGCTGCGGTACGGCGAACGTGGCCCAGCGTCGCCACCTTGGCCCTGGACGACGCGGGGCTCGCGGCGCGCTTCGCCTCCGGTGACACCGGCACGATCCGCGTCGTGTACCAGGTCTACGGCCGGCTCGTGTTCTCCATCGCCTACAAGGTCCTCGGCGACGTCGGGCTGGCCGAGGACGCCACCCAGCAGACCTTCGTGCAGGCGTGGCGAGCGGCGGCGTCGTACGACTCCTCACGGGCGCTCGGTGCGTGGCTGACGACGATCGCCCGACGCGTCGCGATCGACGTGTACCGGAGCGAGCGTCGCCACCGCAACCACGAGACCATCGACGCCTCCCATCCGGCTCTGGTCACCCTGCCGCCCTCGGCGGAACAGATCTACGACGTGATGGAGGTCCGGCAGGCACTGGACGAGCTGCCGCATCACGACCGCGAGCTCATCCGCCTCCAGCACTACGACGAGCTGAGCCACGCCGAGATCGCCACCCGGCTGGCGATCCCGCTCGGCACCGTGAAGTCCCGCAGCTTCCGCGCCCATCGACGGCTGGCCCGCCTGCTGGGCCACCTCCGCGTGCACCCGGACGAGCACAGGGAGGTGGACCCCGATGCACGACGATGACCGCATCGCGTACCTGGCCGGTGCGGACACGACCCGGCTCGGTCGGGCGGAGCGCGACGACGTCGACCGGATCCGGGCCGCGCTGGCCGATCCGGCGGTGTGGGTCGAGCCGCCCGCGGACCTGCAGGAACGGGTGGTCGCCGCCATCGCCCGCACCGGAACCCGTCGACGGTCACGAGTCGTCCGGTACGCGATCGTGGGCGTGGCTGCCGCGCTGCTGCTGACCGTCGGGCTCGCGATCGGTCTCCGGTCGAGCCACGAGAGCCGGCCGGTCGCCTACGCGGCGTCGCTCAGCGGCACGCAGCTGGCCCCGAGCGCCTCCGGGGAGGTCACCCTCACGCGGACCCTGAGCGGGTGGCGGATCCGGCTGCACGCCACCGGGCTGCCTCGACGCGACCACGGCGCCTTCTACGAGGCGTGGCTCAAGGACGACGCCGGCCTGCTGGTCCCGGTCGGGACCTTCAACCAGCCCGACCACGTGGTGCTCTGGGCGGGAGTGCCGCCGAGCAGTCACCCCACCCTGACCATCACCCGCCAGGTGGCCGACGGCGATCCGGCCTCGACCGGCCAGGTCGTCCTCGTCGGTGTCACTCACCGCACCCGCTGACGAGGTACCCGTCGTCGCGCTGCAGGAGGCTAGGCGTTCGCGTTGTCGTCCGACTCGAAGAGACCGGTCTGGTAGGCGAGGACGATCGCCTGGGCGCGGTCGCGCAGGTCGAGCTTCTGCAGCAGCCGGGTCACATGGGTCTTGACCGTCGTGTCCGTGATGAAGAGCTGCTGCCCGATCTCGGCGTTGGAGAGCCCCTGGGCGATCAGGCGGAACACCTCGAGCTCGCGGTCGGTCAGCGAGGCCACCGCCTTCGGCGGCGACGTACGGCGGAGCCGGGTGAACTTCTCGATCACGCCCCGGGTCACCGTGGGGGAGAGCAGCGCCTCGCCCCGCGCGATGGTCCGGACGGCGGCGATCAGCTGCTCCGGTGGGTCGTCCTTGAGCACGAAGCCGCTCGCCCCGGCACGCAGCGCCTCGTAGACGTACTCGTCGAGGTTGAAGGTGGTCAGCACGAGCACACGAGCGGAGTCGTCGTCCTCGAGGATCTGCCGGGTGGCCTCGAGGCCGTCCAGCACGGGCATCCGGATGTCCATCAGCACCACGTGGGGATGGAACCGCGCCGCCTGGCTGATCGCCTCCCGACCGTTGCTCGCCTCCGCGACCACGTCGATGTCGGGTTCGTCGGCGAGCAGCATCCGGAACCCGGCCCGGACCATCGACTGGTCGTCGGCGACGAGCACGCGGATCGTCATGAGCCTTCACCCGGGTCGACGATGACCTCCGTCAGGACGACGCGTGCGTCGCGACCGAGCGGGAGGGACAACAGCCAGGACCGGCTCACCGGCTCACGGTACTTCCCGGCGCCGGTCGCCGCCGTCCTCCCAAGGTCGCACACGGGTCGCCGTGAGGCGGCCGCCGCGAAAACAGGTGCGCCCGTCTCGCCACCACTCCGTAGATTGCGGCCATGGAGCTGTCCGTGTGCGTCACCGACGAGGACTACGAGGCCTGGCGGCAGGTGCGGATCGAGGTGGTGCCGGGTGAGCGCTGTGACACGGTCGCCGAGCTGCGGGCCCAGGACTCGGCCGACCGGCTGCTGGTGCTCGCGGTCCTCGACGGCACGGTGGTCGGCTCCGGCATCGCCGACCGGTCCGACACAGCGGGCGGCGGCTTCGTCGCACCGCGGGTCCGGCCCGCCTACCGTCGTCGGGGCGTGGGTTCGGCATTGCTGCCGCGGTTGGCCGACCACATCGCCGCGCTCGGGCTGCCCGAGGTGCGCGCCATGACCGAGGACGCGGAGTCGCTGGCGTTCGCCGAGCACTTCGGGTTCGTGGAGCGGGACCGCCAGGTCGAGCAGATCCGTGCCGTCGGCGACGAGCAGCCACCGCCCCCGGTGCCGGACGGCGTCGAGGTGGTCACGCTCGACCAGCACCCCGAGCTCTGGGCGTCCTGCTACGACACGTTCGGGCGACAGGCGCTCGCCGACTTCGCGGTGTTCGAGCCGTTGGAGATCTCGCCGGAGCAGTGGAACGGGTCCTGGGCCGGCGACCCCATGTTCCTCGCCCTGCAGGCGGGCGAGGTGATCGGCTGCGCCGGCCTCGACCGCGACTCCGACCGCCCGGACCGTGCGGAGAACGCGCTCACCGCCGTACGCCGTGACTGGCGCGGCCGGGGCATCGCCTCCCACCTGAAACGACGCACCCTGCAGTGGGCCGCGGCCAACGGCATCCGCGAGATCTACACGTGGACCCAGGCGGGCAACACGCGGATGCTGCGCCTCAACGAGCACCTGGGATACGTCAGGGGCGCCACCAGCATCACGGTCTCGCGGCCCCTGCCGCTGTGAGGTGCGGACGTCGGCTCCGGCTCAGAGCCATCCCTCCCGGCGGTACCACGCCGCGGCCAGCTCCACCCCCTCGTGCCATGGGACCCGGGGCTCCCACCCCAGCTCGCGCCTGGCGACCTCTCCGCTGCAGACCCAGTGCCGTTGCTCGAGCTCGTGCACCTTGTCCAGGGTGAGCATGCGGGGCGTGCCGGTGATCGCGCCCCACGTCTGGCTGGCGGCAGCTGCGAGCCGCAGCGTCCACGGCGGTACGCCGGTGCGGAGGCGCGCGCGCCTGCCGAGGGCGGTCTCGATGTCGTGCAGCGCCTCGCGCCACACCTGGACCCGGCCGTCCTCGACGAAGTAGGCCCTGCCGCTCGGCCCGTCCGAGAGGGTCGCCGCGACGATGGCGGCCGCGCAGTCGGCGGCGTACAGGACGCTGAGCGTGTTCCGTCCGTCGCCGAGCATCGGCAGGGTCCGGCGCTGGACCGCCTTGAAGAACGAGAGCGTCTCCCGGTCGCCCGGTCCGTAGACCACGGGCGGACGGATCACCGTGACCGGGATCCTCCCGGCCGCGTCCAGCACCACCTGCTCGCCCGCCAGCTTGCTGCGGCCGTAGGCGGTCACCGGATGGGGCGGCGTGCCCTCGTGGACCGGGCTCCCGTCCGGGCTGGGCCCGATGGCCGCCAACGAGGAGACGTGGACGAACCGGCCCTCGGACCGCGCCGCCACGGCGGCCTCCAGCACGTTCGCCGTACCCTCTGCGTTCACGGTGAAGAACTCGCTCCTCGAGCGCGCCTTGACGAGCCCCGCGAGATGGACCACCGCGTCACAGCCGGTGACCGCGGCGCGGAGTGAGCCCCGGTCGTCGAGGGCTCCGGTGGCCAGCTCGAGCCCGGGGACCTGCTCCAGCCGCCGCGTGTCGCTCGACGTACGCACCAGGGCACGGACCTCGTGACCGCCATCGGCGAGCTGGGCGGCCACGTAGGAGCCGATGAAGCCGGAGCCGCCGGTCAGCAGGATGCGCACGGGTACACCCTGGTCCTCGGGGCCCTCCCGGTCACCTCCTCGGTCAGGACGAGCCTCGCCGCCCCGCGGCTCGACGCTGCCCGAGGGCGTACTTGACGCCCTCCACGGTGAGGAAGGCGGTGACGACGGCGATCAGCACGGGCGCCGTCTGCAGCGGGCCCACCTGGGTCAGGAAGGCGGCCAGCAGGACCATCGAGAACGGCGCGCTCACGAGGGCGCCCGGCACCGCGGCCAGCAGACAGGTGAACGCCAGGCCCAGAGGTACACCGGGCAGCACGGCGTGCACGAACGTCCCGGCCGTACCCCCGATGAACAAGGTCGGGAAGATGGGTCCACCGACGAACCCTCCGGCCTCGCTCAGGGCGAACGCGACCATCTTGCCGAGCACCAGGGCGACCAGCAGGCCGGCCCCGAGGCTCCCCGACTGTGTCAGGACCGTGGTGAGCTCGTCGCTGCCGGTGAACATCGTCAGCGGGAGGGCCACGCCCACCAGCCCGAACAGCAGGCCGCCGAGCGTCGCGCGGGCGACCATCGGGAGGTGCAGCCGGGCGAACAGCCGCCTCGCCACCTGCATGACCACGCCCAGCACGATGACGACGAGCGCGGCGAAGAGGCCGAGGGCGACGCCGACGAGCAGCTGCCAGTCGTGGAAGCCGTACGCCGGGACCCGGTAGAGGTCGAGGAACACCGCCCCCGCGATGACGAAGTAGATCCCGAACGACACGCTCGAGGCCACGATGGTGCCCGCCAGCGCCTTCGTGAGCGTCCGTCCACCCGGCCGGGCGACCTCCATGATCAGCATCACCACGATGACGGTGCTGGAGAACAAACCGCCGTACGCACCGGCGAAGCCGGCCATCGTGTTCACCCGGGAGTCCTCCTCGGAGACCCCCCGCCGCTGGGACAACCAGCTCCCGGCTCCGCCGCCCATCGAACCGAGCGCCATCTCCGGCCCCAGGCTCGCGCCGCCGATCAGCGACACCGCGGAGACCGCCACGATGCCCGGCACCAGGCGCGTGTCCACGTGCTGGCTCCCGAGGTCGTCGATCAGACCGGGCAGGTCCTCCGGGAGCCGGGCCGCGCGTCGGAGCAGGCCGACCACGACACCGGTCGCCCCGGTCACCGCCACCCACCACCACTCGCCGCTGAACCAGCCGGTACCCGTGGCCTCGAACCAGTTGTTCCCGAAGCCGGTCAGGCCCATGAAGAGCAGCCCGGCGAAGGCACCGAGGACGCCCAGCGCGACGGCGTAGCCGATCAGCGACCAGAACTCGCGGGACTGCGTGACGGGCGGGGAGGTCGTCGGCGAGGTGGTCGAGGACATCCCGGATCACCTTCCGCCGCGTGGTCTGGCCGCGCCGAGCTCGAAGCCGGCCGATCCCGCCATGCAACCCGCGGCCCCGGAGGCTCGCCTCCCCCGAGAAGGATGAGACACCGCGCCCCCGAATGCGGCAGGTCAGGTCGCGTGAGGACGGTCCTCGTCGCTCGTGTGCGTGTCCTCCCGCGCGTTCTGATGCTTCCTGGTGACGGCGGCCAGCTCGTCGTCCGGGGCACGTTCGAGGCTGATCAGCGACTTGTCCGCGTCGGGCAGGGCACCGAGGATCTCGTCCAGCTTGCGCTGGGTCGCCTCCTGCTGCCGGGCCTGCGTGTGCTGGATGACGAAGACCATGGCCAGGGTGAACGCCGCCACCATGGTCTGGAAGATGGTCTCCAGCCGGGGTGGGAACTCGAACCGCAGGGAGAACCCGACCCAGAGCAGGTCGAGCGTCACGACGGTCAGCGCGACCCACGAGGCGGACGAGAACGAGTCGAGCGCGTGCAAGGCACGCGAGGCAGGTCGTTTGCCACTGGACACGGATCCGCTCGTGGAGGTCATGGGGGCATTGTCGTCGGCACCGCCAACTCGACGGCTGCCCGGGATCAGCTGGCGGCCACGAAGCTCTCCGTGGCCCACCAGTCCCGGTAGCGCTCGGCGCCGACCAGCGCCTCCAGACCCTGCGTCTGGGAGGCGTGGGCCCGGAGGGCGCGGTGCTTGCGCGACAGCAGCTCACCCGTGCACCGGACGTGGGCCGAGAGGTCCGCGTGCGACGTCACCGGAGGGGCCGACCCCTCGAACCAGAGACCCACGTCGTCGTTGAGCTCCCCCCACTCGTGGTGGAACTCGGGGGTCAACGTCGCGTACCAGAGGTGGCCCCGTCGTCGGGTACGACGCCAGGCCTCGGTGACCCAGGCGGAGATCGCCCGGTGGTCGTCGTGACCGGTCATGCCGTCGGGCCCGAACGTGACGATGGTGTCCGGCCGCACGTCCTCGATGATGGGGACGAGCTCCGCGGCCCCTGCGTCGACGGAGAGGTCCCCGAGCTCGCCGTCGCGGTGGTCGAGCCAGTGATGCTCACCCACGCCGATCACCTCCAGGCTCGCGCGGAGCTCGCGCTCGCGATGGGATGCGAGCCTCTCCGGGGGCCATCGGGCCGGGTCGTCCGTGCCGTGCTCGCCGCGGGTGGCGGTGACGACGACCACGCGGCCGCCGGCGCGACGGACCAGCGCCATCAGCCCCGACGACAGGTAGGCCTCGTCGTCCGGATGTGCCCAGATGCCCAAGAGGGTGCCGATCCGGGAGTCGGCCGGGGACTCGGGACTCATCATGATCAGGTCCCCTTCAGGAGAGCTCTGGCCCGGCGGCGTGGTCGAGTCGGCGGAGCGAGGTGGATCACGAAGTCGGCGGTCTCGCGGTTCCACTCGACCAGCTCGACGTCCGACGACGCCCGGTGCATGAGCCGCGCGGCTGCCTCGTTGTCCTGGGCCATCAGGGCGGAGAAGCGCGCGATGCCGAGCTCCCGCGCCCGCTCGCTCAGGGCGGTCGCCAGCAGCGTCCCGACCCCTCGGCCCTGCCAGGCGTCGACCACCGCTACCGCCACGTCGGCCGACCGGGCGTCGTCCTCGGACCGCACGAAGCGTCCCACCGCGATCGGCCGGTCGTCCACGACCGAGAACGCGGCCAAGGCCACGTGGTCGTGCCCGTCCACGGCCGTGAGCTGGCGGAGGTCGGCGGACGTCAGCGTGGGCTTCGGCGCGAGGAACCGCTGTTCGCGGGACCTCGCGCTCAGCCCCTCGAAGATCTCGAGCAGGGGGGCGGCGTCGTCGCGTTGCAAGGGGCGCACGATCACGGTGGCCTCGTCGGGCGGACGAGGCCGATCGGGACGGCGCGCCGCGGCCACGGCGGTCATGACCTGCGCTCCTCGGCTCGTGGCCGGCGGCGCTTCCGGCGCGACGCACGGGTGGCGTGGGCCCGGTTGAGAGCAGCTCTCAGGTCCTCGCTCGACAGGGCGTAGATCAGGGCGGCGGACTTCATGCGGAACACTCCTCGGTATCGGTGGTGGTGTGCTGCAGGGAGATACGTGTGTGGTCGTCGCCGGGCTGCGGCCTTCCGGTGTGCAACTGGTCACGTGGAACGAAGGCGGCGGCGCCGGCAGCGATCGCGCAGAACCCGGCGGCGACCAGCCAGGCGGCGTGGAAACGGCCGAAGGACGGGTCCGCCGCGGGTCCCAGCACGCCGACGGCAGCGGCGACCCCGAGTGCAGCACCGAGCTGACGGGCGCTCTGGTTGATCGCCGTCGCCGCGGCCAGGTCCGACGAAGGGAGCCCGTGGACGGCGGCGGCCGCCAGGACCGGGTAGCACAGGCCGATGCCCACGCCGAGGACCACGGCAAGGCCGAGCCAGCGCGTCGAGAAGTGCGAGCCACCGATCCAGATCGCGGAAGCGGCCAGGCCGGCCGCCATGATGCCGGCCCCGACCGTGAGCGGGAGGCGGTAGCCGACGACATCGGCCAGGCGCCCGACCCTCGTGGTGAGCGCGACGACCACGAAGCCCGCGGGCAGCACGGCGGCACCGGCCTGGACCAGGCTCAGTCCCCAGTGGTCGACGAAGAACAGCATGAAGGTGAGCAGGAACGCGAAGAACCCCGCGGAGTACAGGCCGGTCGTGATGGCGGCCACCGCCACCCGACGGCGGCGCAGCAGGGCGATGTCGAGGAGCGGGTCGCTCACCCGGGCCGAACGGCGGACGAACACGATGCCGAGCACCACCCCCAGGACCAGGCTGCCGATCGTGCGGGCACTGGTGACGCCCCACGTCGTCGCCTCGGACACCGCGAGGGTCACCGCGGCGGCACCCAGGGCCAGCGTGACCGCACCCCACGGGTCGGGGAGCGGGCGCCCGGGGTGCCGCGGGGTCTCCGGGAGCACCCGTGGCGCGGCCAGCGCGACGGCGCCCACCAACGGGACGTTCACGAGGAAGGCCCAGCGCCAGTCCCCGGCGGTGGTCAGAGCCCCGCCGACCAGCGGTCCCAGACACACGCCGAGGGCGGCGGCCCCCGTCCACCGGGCCGCATAGAGGGAGCGGTGCCGCGAGTCCGTCGCCGCGAGCAGCAGACCCAGCGACGCGGGTGACGCGGCGGCAGCGCCCAGACCCTGGATGGCGCGGCCCACGAGCAGCAGCGCGAGTCCGGGGGCGAACCCGCACAGCGCCGAGCCGATGCCGAAGACCGCGAGACCACCCAGGTAGGTGCGACGTCGCCCCGCGCGGTCGGCGAGGCGGCCGGCCGGCACGAGAGCGGCGGCGAAGACGATGGCGTAGCCGGTGATGACCCAGGAGACCGCGGCTCGGCCGGCGCCCGGGAAGTCCAGCCCGATCGCGGGGAGCAGAGCGTTCGCGATGGAGACGTCCATGGACACCATGAGCGCCCCCACCCCGGTCACCGCGAACACGGCGCCGGCACCTCGGGCCGGCGCTTCCGGCGCCGCGGCGTCGTCGGTCGGCGACGTGGCGACGCTGCTCATGCGCCGGTCACCAGCGCCGCCAGCCGGGCCACCAGGGGTCGGGGCCTGGCGGGCCTGGTCGGCCGGGTGCCGTCGACGTCCGGCGCCGGTCGGGTCGGCCGGTGTGCCCGCACCCGGTCCGCGAGGTGGTCCTGGCGCTGGGTGGCGAGCTGCACCAGGATCTCGTGAGTCATCACGGTCGTTCCTTTCCACAGGTCACGGCGGGTGCCGCGTGGGTCCAAGCCTGTGGCGGAGCGGGCGCGCCCACATCCGGGCGGAGCACGGATCCTCGGGTTCCGTGGTGCGGTCCGTGGTGGGCACGGATGCGCACGCTCGGGGTGGCGACGATCGTCGTCCTGACCGTCCGCTCGGGCGGCACCCGTCGTACGACCGCGAGGACGCGAGTCCGGAGGAGGCACCCATGACCACGATCGATGCGCCGCGAGTCGACCAAGGCGCCCTCGAGGAGTTCGTGCATCGGGCCGTGGGGGACCTGGGCGCGGCCATCTCGGGACTGATGCTGCATCTGGGGGATCGGCTGGGCCTCTACCGGGCGATGGCGGGCGCCGGACCGCTCTCTGCCGCCGAGCTGGCGACCCGGACCGGTACGGCGGAGCGGTACGTCCGCGAGTGGCTGAGCAACCAGGCGGCGGGCGGATATGTCTCCTACGACCCGCGGCGCGGCACCTTCGAGCTCGATGCGGAGCACGCCCTGGTGCTCGCCGACGAGAGCAGCCCGGTGTTCCTCGGGGGTGCGTTCGAGACCGTCGCCTCGTGCTACGCCGACCACGACGCCTTCGTCCACGCGTTCACGACCGGCGCCGGCGTCGACTGGGGGGACCACGACGACCGGCTCTACTCAGGAGTGCTGCGGTTGTTCCGACCCGGCTACGCCGCCTACCTCGTGGACGCCTGGCTACCGTCCCTCGACGGCGTGGTCGACAAGCTCCGTGACGGCGCGAGCGTCGTCGACGTCGGCTGCGGGCTCGGAGCGTCCACGATCATCATGGCCCAGGCCTTCGAGCACTCGTCGTTCCTCGGAGTCGACAGCCACGCGCTGTCGATCGACGCGGCGCGCCGCGGCGCGAGGGATGCGGGCCTGGGGTGTCGCGCCACGTTCGAGGTGGCATCCGCCAAGGACTTCCCGGGTTCCGGATACGACCTCGTGTGCATGTTCGACTGCCTGCACGACCTCGGTGACCCCGTCGGAGCGGCGCGCAGGATCCACGACGCCCTCGCGGTGGACGGCACCCTGCTGCTCGTCGAACCGGCCGCGGGGGAGCGCCTCGAGGACAACCTCAACCCGGTAGGACGGATGTACTACGGCCTGTCCACGGTGATCTGCACCCCGTCGTCCCTGTCACAGGAGGTCGGCCTCGGGCTCGGCGCGCAGGCCGGGCCGCGCCGGCTCGAGGAGGTGCTCCGCGAGGCGGGCTTCTCGCACGTCCGCGTGGCGATGGAGACCCCGTTGAACCTCATCCTCGAGGCCAGGGCATAGCGGTCGCGCCGTTCGCGGCGAGCTCGAGCTCCCCCCGCTCACGGTCGGCGCCGCCCAGCATCACCAGGGTGCGAGCCGCCTGGTAGTGGCAGCCGAGCGCCCGCAGAGCCGCCGCGGCGGTGACGAGGTCACCGCGGCCGTCGGGCGCGGCGAGACCCGAGGCTCGCAGCGCGACCGCCTCGGCCACCGGGTTGCCGCGGGTCAGGATCCGTGCCGTGTCCACCCGTGCGGCCGCTTCGGGATGGCGCGCGAGCACGGCTGCCTCGGCCCAGGCGGAGGCGTACCACGCCCGCCACATGCCGTTGTAGTGATTGCGGAAGTCCTCGGGTGAGGCCTCCAGGAGCTCCACCGCGTCCCGGGCCTGGCCCCGGTGCAGCAGCACCAGCGCGTCGAAGAACTCACCGACGTGGATGTCGGGCAGCGGGCGCCCCGGGGTGCTCAGCATCGCGACGACGCCCATCCAGCGCTGCCGGGCGCTCTCGTCGCCGCGGAGCGCGTGGACGGTCGCGGCGGCGTAGGCGGTGGGGCTGAGGTTGCCGGCGTTCGGACGCCCGGCCCGCTCCCAGCCGACGCGGAACATCTCGGAGAGGGCGACCATCTCGTCCCAGGAACCGGTCAGCAGGCCCACCACGATCAGCCGGGAGGTGGCCAGGTGGTCCTCCTCGCGGTAGAAGGTCAGCTCGCAGAGGCCCTCACCCAGGCGATATGCGGCGGGCAGGTCGCCCGCGGCCAGGGCGCACTGGGAGGCCATCTGGTAGGCGTCGAAGAACTCGAGCGCGGACTCCGCGGTCACGGGCAGCGGAGCGAGCAGCTCGGTACGGCGTACGGCGCTCCGGAAGGCGCCGGGCAGGTCTCCGTGCGCCAGGTGGATCGAGGTGAGCAGGTCGAGCGCCGCGCTCTCGCCCAGGGGGTCGTGCGCCGCGCGAGCGAGCTCCAGCGCCCGGTCGACCAGGGTCTGGGCCAGTGGCTCACGCTCGTCGATGTGGAACGCCTCCGCCGTGAGCAGCCTCCCTTCGGCGGCCGTGTCACCGGCGACCAGGGGCCGCGCCCGCTCCAGCAGGCGTAGCACCTCGCCGTCCGGCGGCAGCGAGGCGATGATCCCGGGCCCGCGGCTGATCAGCTCCGCCGCCCGGGCCAGCTCCATGCCGGCACCGGTCCGGTCGCCCGCGCGCAACGCCGCCTCGGCGGCCAGGGGCCGCAGGCGCAGCGCCTCGCTGCCGAACTGGCGGGCCTCGGCGGCCCCGGCCGCCTGGCGCAGCGCCAGGGCCGCGGCCGCGTCGTCGGGCGCCAGCTCGGCGGCGAGCTCGTACCGCCGCTGGGACTCGCCCGGCCGGCCGCGGGCGAAGCTCAGCTCGGCGAGCAGCAGGGACAGCCGGTACGCCGGCTCGCGCTGCCCGGCCACGTGTCGGGCCCACGGCAGGCACCATCGGGCCTCCGCGGACACCTCGTCGAAGTCGGAGCGCCAGACCTCCGCGTCGTCCCCGTCCATGACCGGCGGGGCGAGGCGCTCGGCCGCCCGGAGGCACCAGGCCAGGTGTCGCTCGTGGGCCGTCTCGCCCTCCGCGGCGTCCTCCATCAGCGCGGCGCCGTACTGCCGGATGGTCTCGAGCGCGTGGTAGCGGGTGACGCCGGCGGGCGCCGTGGTGACCAGCAGGCTCTGGTCGGCCAGCCGGGCCAGGGTCGAGGGAACCAGGTCGGCATCCACGGGGCCCCACCCGTCGAGCACCTCGGCCGCGGCGCGTGCCGTGAACGGCCCCGCGAACACGGCCACCCGCCGGAGCACCGCCCGGTCGGGCTCGTCCAGGAGGGCGTAGCTCCAGTCCAGCGTGGAGCGGAGGGACCGGTGCCGGTCGTCGACGCGCGAGCCGCCGGTGAGCAGGACCAGTCGGTCGGCCAGCCCCGCCTCGAGCCCGTCCAGCCCGACCGACGGGAGCCGGGCCGCGGCCAGCTCGATCGCCAGGGCCATGCCGTCGAGCCCACGGCACAGGGCGGTCACCCGGCCGAGGTCGTCCGCCCGGAGGTCGGCCCCGCCGGCCGCCGCTCGGCTCAGGAACAGCTCCACGGCGTCACCCGGGCCGTCGGACGACGAGGCCAGAGACAGGCCCGGGACGGGGAACGCCCACTCGAACGGCAGCAGCAGCCGGGCCCGGCTGGTGGCGAGCACGGTCAACCGCGGGCACGAGGCCAGCAGCCGCTCGAGCAGCACACCGGTGGCGTCGAGGAGGTGCTCGCAGTTGTCCAGGACCATCAGCGTCTGCCGGGGGGCGAGCCAGCCGATGAGGACGTCCTCGATGGAGCGACCCTGGCTCTCGCGGAGCCCCATCGCGAGTCCCGACGGCCGAGCCGATCAGTGTGGGGTCGGTGACGGTGACCAGGTCCACGAACCAGATGCCGTCGGGGAAGCGGCTCTCGACCTCGCCCGCGACGCGGAGCGCCAGACGGGTCTTGCCCACGCCGCCCGGACCCACCGCGGTGACCAGGCGATGCTGGTCGAGGGCGGACACGAGGTCCGCGGTCTCGGCCTCGCGGCCCACGAACGAGGTCAGCGGACTCGGGACCGTCGTGACCGGCTGTCGCACCGGCCAGTCGTGGGCCGACGTGGCCACCAGCTCGGCGGCCGCCCCCGCGAGCTCACGCCGGTCGCCCACCTGCAGCTTGCGGAGCAGCGAGGAGACGTGGCTCTCGACGGTGCGCACGGAGATGAACAACCGGGCGGCGATCTCGGCGTTCGTGAGGTGCTCGGCGACCGCGGCCAGGACCTCGGCCTCGCGGGCCGAGACCTCGGTGCTCCGGTCCGACGTCACGGGGTGATTGTGCACCCTCGCGACGGGCCGTCCCCGGGCGCCGAGGCACCCGTCGTACGGCGGGCGCTACTCGCCCGGCGGCGTGTAGGTGAGGCCCTTCGCCGTGGCCAGGATGTCGCCCATGACACCGGGCTCGATCAGCTCGTGGGTCTCGATCCGCGCGAAGGCACCCGTGCTGGAGACGGCGAGGCTGATCGCGGCGGCGGCGCTGCTGTCGGCCACGTCGGCGATCACGAAGCCGTCCCAGGCCCCGAACATGAAGTAGTAGGCGTCCATGTGGCCGCCGGCGGCCTCGCAGAGCTGGGCGACGACGGCCGCCCGGTCGCTCGGCTTGTCCATGTAGGCCTTGATGGTCTCGCCCTTGAACGAGAAGAAGACTGCGTACTTGGCCATGTGCGGCTCCTCCCAGTGATGCCGCTCACTGTCCGCCCGCCCGGACGCCCGGTCAAGGTCGCGGCCGGTAACGGCCGTCGAACGCCGTCGTCCACGACAGCCCGCCGTCCGCCGAGACCTCCCAGAGCTGGCGCACCTCGCGCTCCGCGGGCGTCCAGGTGATCCGCTGGCGCTCGGGACCCGACTCTCCGGGGGCCATGCCCTCCAGCACCATCGCGCCGTCCCGCAGCCCCCCGTCCAGCAGCAGCATCCCACCGGAGGAGTCGACCCAGGTCTGGTGCCAGCACCCGCGCAGGTCGTCCCACGCGTTGAGGCTGTGACCCACGACCCCGCCGTTGCCGTGCCAGTGCTCGGCGATCGCCCCGTCCGCGAACAGCCGGGTGATCGAGTTGGTGCCGACCTGCTTCCCCTGCGGCCCGAAGACGTCCCACTCGCCGAGCCAGAAGTCGAAGTCGTGCGGGTGGGAGCCGGCCGTCTCGGACATGGGACGAACCTAGGGTCGCCGTCCCGCGCGAGGGTAGGACCCACCGCAAGTCGTGACCCGACCGCGACCTGGTCGTGACCCTCGGCGGCCAGCCACTACCCTCGGGCGCATGCCCCGACCACCCGGCTCGTCCGTCGCTGCCGCGACCCAGGAGCCGCACGGGCTGGTGCCGAAGCTGCTGCGCTACTTCACCGGCTCCGTGGTCGCAGCCGTGTGCAGCGAGGCGACGTTCGTGCTCCTGTACGGCGCGTTCACGCTGGGCACCACGTGGGCCTCGATCCTGTCGTGGCTCGCCGGCGCGGTGCCGAACTTCTGGCTGAACCGCAACTGGGCCTGGCAGCGGCGCGGGCGGCCGAGCCTGCGCTACGAGGTGCTGCCGTACGTCGTGATCATCCTCGTCACCCTGGCGCTGGCCACCGTGACGACCAGTGCGGCCGACCGCTGGCTGCAGCACCACGGCACGTCGGCGTCGGTCCGGGTCGTCCTCGTGGCCGGCGTGTTCTTCGGCGTCTACGTCGTCGTCTTCGCGCTCCGGTTCTTTCTCCTGGAGCGGTTGTTCGCGCCGCCGCCGCGCCCGGCCCAGCCCACACAGGAACCGACCGAAGGGACCCGATGACCGACGACACGAGCCAGGACGGCGCCGGGGCGTTCAGCCAGGCCACCGGACGCAACCTGGAGGACTCCTCGGGAGCCGACCAGCGCCGCTACCGCGCCTTCCAGCTGGAGACCATCGAGCCCCACTGCGGGCCCTCGGTGCTCGAGGTGGGCGCCGGCCTGGGGGAGTTCGCCGCGCAGTTCTCCGGCCTCCGGCGCCACGTGGTGACCGATGTCGACCCCGGCGCGGTGGCCGCGATGGCCGCCAGGTTCGCGGACCGGCCGGAGGTCGAGGCCCGGGTGTTCGACCTCGCCCGGGGCGGCCTCGACATCGGCGACCCCGTCTCGTCGGTGGTGGCCATCAACGTGCTCGAGCACATCGACGACGACACCGGCGCGCTGCGCTCGCTCGCAGGTCTGGTCGAGCCCGGCGGCCGGATCGTGCTGTGGGTCCCGGGCTACATGCAGCTCTACGGCGAGTTCGACCGCGCCGTCGGTCACGTCCGCCGCTACACCCCGCGCACCCTGACCGCCGCGATCCGGAACGCCGGACTGACCCCCGAGCTGGTCAAGCCCGTGAACTTCCTGGGTGGCATCGCGTGGTGGGCGACCGTCCGTCGTGGGGGAGTCGGGGACCCCGCGACCCGCTCTCGTGCGCACCTACGACCGGTTCGTGGTTCCCGTCACCCGCGTCGTCGAGCGCCGGCGTCACGCCGCCGTTCGGTCAGTCGGTGCTGGGCGTGGCGGTCGTCGCGGGCTGACTGCGCAGCCGGGTCCACGCGAGCGCTGCGCTGATCGGCAGCAGCACGATCATCGGGAGCTGGTAGCGCCAGTTGAACTCCGCGGTGACGTCCGGTGCCCAGGCCAGCACGAGGCCGAGCGCCGCGGTCAGAAGAGCGAGCGACCGCAGCCCCGGTGCGGCGTCGGGGCGGCGCCGGACGACGCCGACGACGGTCAGGAGCAGCAGGGCCAGGACGACCGGTCCGGGGGTGATCACGACGTAGCCGTACACCGCGAAGACATCGGCGAGCGGCTGCCGGCTGGACGGCTGCTCCCCGCCGTGGGTCGCATAGGACGGCGCGTTCCAGTGGGTGGGACTGAAGTCCACGAAGTAGGCGAACGACCACTTGTGGGCGGTGTCGTAGCCGAACGCGTCGAAACGCGCGGGGAAGAACGACATCGACATGTCGCGCACCACGACCCGCGCGTAGTCCCAGGGCTGGGCGGCGATGGCGGTGAGCGCGAAGTCCCGGAACGCCTGGTTGATGCCGACGCCGGGAGGCGGGTGCAGCGCGTGGTTGCGGTCCGGGTCGTGCCAGCCGTAATACGTGGGGTCGCGACGGTGCCCGACCGGTTGCTGCGGGGCACAGCTTGCGCTCGTAGGACGGCACCTGGATGCGCGAGCAGTCCACGAAGCTGGTGGTCCGCATGTAGAGCGCCCGACCGCCCGACTGGGTGAGGGCGTACACGCCCGTGCTCCTGGTGGTACCACGCGGCGTACGTCACGACGGGCACCGCGAAGGCCGCGCAGAGGGCCAGGGCCGTGACCACGCGCGCCCGCAGACCCACCGCCGCGAGCAGACAGAAGACCGCTCCGACGATGACCACCGGCTCGGCCACGACGCGCACGCACACCGCGAGCCCGAGGAGGAGACCCGCCAGGGCCGCGGTCCAGGCCCGCGGCACCGGCCACCAGCCCAGCACCGCCACGGCGAGCACGAGCAGCAGGCTGAACACCACGTCGCTGAGCACCGAGTGCTCGAGCGTCAGCTGCATCGCGTCGAACAGGACCGGCAGCGTCGCCAGGGTCGACACGCCCGCCGAGACTCCGCGTCGCCGGAGCAGCACGTAGATCACGACCGCAGTCAGCAGGCCGAGCAGGTGCTGCAGCAGCGCGACCGCCCAGACGTCGCGGGTCACCACGGCCACCAGCCGGAGCACGACGCCGTAGCCGACGGAGCGGTTGACCATGGGAGCCAGGTGGTCGACCAGGCTGAGGTACGTCGGCCCGTCGCTGAAGACGAAGGCCGGCGGGAAGGCGTACTGCACGAGGACGCGGACCACCACCGCACCCGCCAGCGCGATCAGGAACGGGCGCTCGGACGTCCAGAGCCGGCCGAGTGACCTACCCGGCCGCATCGCCCTCGACCGCATGGAGACGAGTGTGCCGGAACGCCGGAGCCGTCTCGTGCACGGGGCGAGGGCAGCCCTCCCGCCACCAGGTCCCCGTCATGACGCCGGCGTAGCGCCGCCCGTAGACGAGGTTCCGCCCCTTCTTGGTCGACCCGGCGGCCCGGACGTGCATGGTGCCGGGGACCTCGAGGACGCGGAAGCCGTGGGACAGCACGCCGAGCAGCAGCTCCGAGGACTGGTACTGCGGCTGGTTGAGGGTCACCGCGGCGGTCACCTCGGCACGCGCGGCCCGCAGGCCGAACGACGTGTCGGTGAGCCGGTGCCCGGTGAGGATCGTCGCGAGCCACGCGAACACGTGTACTCCGAGGCGGCGCACCTTGTCGCGGGTGTGCTGCCGTCCGAGGATCCGCGACCCGGTCACGAAGTCGGCCCGTCCCTCGAGGATGGGGGTCAGGACGGCCGGCAGGTCGGCGACGTCGTACTGCCCGTCGGCGTCGGTGGTGATCACGTAGGCGGCACCGTGCTCACGCGCCACGCGGTAGCCGAGCCGGAGTGCGGCGCCCTGGCCGCGGTTGACGGGGCAGGCGACGACGTGGGCCCGGGTGCGCTCGAGTGCGTCGGCGGTGCCGTCGGAGCTCCCGTCGTCGACCACGATCACGTCGGTCCGGAGCCCGCAGACCTCGGCCGGGAGGGTCTCGAGCACGTGCGGGATGCCCTCGGCCTCGTTGTAGGCCGCGATCACGATGGCGACCGGGCCGAGCGCCGGCTCGCCGTAGCGGTCGCGGAACGCCGACAGCGCGGCGGCGTCGACCTCGTCGGCCTGGGGACGCTGCACGCCCGCGCCGCGCCGTCCGCGGAGCAGCGCGGTGAGCCCGAGGGCTCCCGCGAGGGGTGCCCAGGCGACGTCGAGGAGGCCGTCGCCGACGAGCACCGCCCAGACGGCCCCGACCGTGGCCAGCCAGAGCCCCCAGCTCGTGGCGCGGCCGACGCCGGGCACGGCCGCCAGCCCGACGATGGTGACCAGCACGAGGGCGAGCTCCGACAGGTGCAGCGACGGCACGCCGGGATCCCGGGTCGCGACGGTCTGCCCCTGCGAGAGCAGGAACGCGACCACCCCGGCCACGAGGGAGGCGGTGACGGCGGCGGCCGGCAGCGACCGTGGCGTGCGTTCGAGCACGTCGCTCGGCGCGAGGCCGACGAGCACGACCCACGCCGTCGAGAGCAGCAGCGCGAGGACGAGCCGGCCCGGCTGGTCGTCGAGCATCCGCACGTCGAGCAGAGCGGGAGTCGCCGCCAGCGCGGCCAGCCACGACCAGCAGCCCCAGCGCAGGGCCACGACGTACGCCGCGGCCGCGCTGACCAGCCCGGCCAGCTGCGTCCACCCGACGCCGTCGGACGACGCGCTCCGCAGCGCGGTCCCGAGGAGCAGGAGCAGGGTGAACAGCCAGTGCCGGGCCACCAGGTGGCCGGTGCGGGTCGAGGTCATCCCGGTCAGGTGGTGGCGGTCGGAGCGAAGTCGGCCCACGCCGTGCTCACGCCCTCGACCAACGAGACCTGCGGCGACCAGCCGAGCGCACGCGCCCGGGCGATGTCGACGACGACCGCCGGCATCTCGCCCGGCTTGGCCGGCACGTGCTCGGCCGGGATCGTGCGACCCGTCGCCTCGCGGGCGGCCTCGGCGAGGTCGAGAACCGTGTGTGACACGCCGCTCCCGATGATCACCGGCCCGCTGGGCCACGCGGTGACCGCGCTCACGAACGCGCGGGCGACGTCGCTGACGTGCACCAGGTCGCGTCGCTGCCGTCCGTCGCCGTACAGCTGCACACCGCCGTCCTCGACGGCGGCTCGCATCAGCCGGGGGATGAAGCTGTCCTTGTGGTGCATGCCGGGGCCGTAGACGTTCGTCAGCCGGAGGGCGGGCGTGCGCAGACCGTAGGCACCGGAGTACCCCGACATCAGCATCTCCGCGGCGGCCTTGGTGGCGCCGTAGGGCGTCAACGGCGCCAGCGGGCACGTCCTCGGTCATGGTGCCGTCGGCGGCACCGACCACGGCGTTGGTGGAGGCCAGCACGAAGGCACCGACACCGCGCTCGCGGCAGAGCTCGAGCAGCTCGGCCGTGACATCGACGTTGACCCGGTGCACGAGGGCCGGACGCTCCATGGACCCGAGCACCGAGGTCTCCGCCGCGAGGTGGACCACGGCGTCCGTGCCGTCCGTGACCGCCTGGTCGCGGACGGCAGCGTCCTCCAGCTCGCCGGTCACCGCGCGTACGTCGGCGTCCGGATAGGGCGACCCGGTCGACGACCGAGACCTCGTGTCCCTCCGCGCTCAGCGCGGCGACGACGTGACGCCCGATGAAACCCGAGCCCCCGGTGACGAGAACCCGCATCGGGACGCATCCTCACGAGTGACTGCGCATCGACTGTCGCCAGTTGACCGTCGGGGCGAGGAGGTCGTGGTCGACCCGGTCACGGTGCTGCTCGATGACGTCGAACATGTGGTGGAGCAACGTGTCGGACAGCAGGTGCGCCTTCAGGCCCAGCGACTCCAGCGCGGTGTGCGTGAAGTGGTAGTGGTGGTTCTCGATCTCCACCCGCGGGTTGTCGACGTAGGCGATGTCGACCTGGCCCGGGAAGCTGTTCTGGACCACCTTCGCCATCTCCTGGAGGGAGAAGCTCTCGGTGGCCTGGTTGAAGACCCGGAACTCGCCCTGGTCGGCGGGGTTCTCGCACGCGAGGCGGATGCACTCGACGGTGTCGCGGATGTCGAGGACCGCGCGGGTCTGGCTGCCTCCGCCGTACACGGAGAGCGGCAGCCCCAGGACCGCCTGGATCGCGAACCGGTTGATCACCGTGCCGAACACGGCGTCGTAGTCGAGCCGCGTCGCGAGGCGCGGGTCGAGCGCGGTCTCCTCGGTCTCCTGGCCGTAGACGATGCCCTGGTTGAGGTCGGTGACCCGGAGGCCCCAGATGCGGCAGCCGAACTCGAGGTTGTGGCTGTCGTGCACCTTGGACAGGTGGTAGAAGCTGCCCGGCCGCTTCGGGTAGAGCACCCGGTCGGTGCGGCCCTTGTGGGTGACCTCGAGCCAGCCCTCCTCGATGTCGATGTTGGGCGTGCCGTACTCACCCATCGTGCCGAGCTTCACGAGGTGGATGTCGCGGTTGATCTCGCCGATCGCGTACATGACGTTGAGCGTGCCGACGATGTTGTTCGTCTGGGTGTACACGGCGTGCTTGCGGTCGATCATGGAGTACGGCGCGGCCCGCTGCTCGGCGAAGTGCACGACGGCGTCCGGAGCGAACTCGCGGATCGTGTCGTAGGTGAACTCGGCGTCCATCAGGTCGCCGAGGTAACAGTCGATGTCCGTGCCGGTGAGTCTCCTTCCAGGCCTTCACGCGGGTGCGGAGGGACTCGATGGGGACCAGGCTCCCGGAGCCGAGCTCGTGGTCGTACTGCCGGCGGACGCCGTTGTCGAGGACCCCGACGTCGTGTCCGCGGGCGGACAGATACATCGCAGTGGGCCAGCCGAGATAGCCGTCTCCACCTAGAACCAGGATTCGCATGGCGCATTCCTCTCTCACCGACGTACGGCCTGCGGGGCGCGTTCGGGCAGCGGCCCGAGGTCGGAACGTGATGTCAGGTCTCGGTGAGCATATCGGCGTCGGGGGTGGGCTTCGACCCACCCTCCCGGGTGATGCTCGCCGTGGTCAGGTTCTGTGCAGGCACCGGTAGGACGCCGTGGACAGCAGCGGGGTGTATCCCGCCGCCCGGAGCATGGCATACCGATGCGGCTCGTAGAGAGTCGTGCACGCCACTTTCACGCCTACGACGCTCAGGTCCCGCAGGATGCCGGGGGTGTCGAGCGGGATCTTCTTGTCGATGAAGTGGACCAGCTTCAGGCGCGCGTCGTAGTGGAAGCCGCGTTCGTGGCGCAGGTAGTGCATGTAGTAGTCGCGGGGTGCGACGGATCTCACGTCGGTGGAGGTCACCGCGAGCGTGATCGACAGCGAGTCCGGCGCCAGGACCACGTCGCCGGGCTTGGTGGCGGCCAGGATGCCGGCCACCACCGTGCGGCTGGCGGAGGACCGCTGCCAGTGGAAGGGCGGTCGCAGCACGGTGCCGGTACGGCTGGAGAGGATCGGCGCGCCGAACACCGCGAGCAGCACGAGCGCGAGGGCGCTCGCGACGGGCACCGCCCACCGGTCGCCCCGGCGCCCGCGGACCCGGAGCCGGAGCCAGGTACCGGCGTGGACGACGGCAACCCCCACGAGCGCGGCCACCGTGCAGGCCCACGAGAGCCGCCAGAGGGTGGGACCGAGGCCCGTGACGTCGTAGGACAGGCGCGTGGCGCCCGGCACGAGCACCAGCCCGGTGGACACCGCGAGGAGCCCCGTGGTGACCCGCGCGGCCGGATGGGGCACCAGCAGCGCACCCGACGAGGACGGACACGACCGCCACCAGGGCCAGCAGCCCCGTGAGAAAGATCTCGTGGCCGATCCACGACGCGTCGAAGCGGTAGAGCCGCCGGGCCCCGAAGTCGTCGGCGGAGCGCCCGCCGAGGAGCTCGGTGACCACCCCCGCGCCGAGGGGGTACGCCGCCATCGCGACGAATCCGGCCAGGGCGCGGCGCGGCGACCTGAGCGCGAGGGGGGCCATCCCCGCCAGGGCGACCACCGGGGTCAGGAAGATCGCGGTGGTGCTGAGGCCGACCGCCGCCACGCCGCCGAGCGCGACCGGCACGATCCGAGCGCGCGACGGCCGTTCGACGTACCGGAGTGCGTGGACGAGGAGCAGCGGGACGACGACGCAGAGCAGGATCACCTTGCCCTGCCACAGTCGCGTCACGAACAGGTTGCCCGGCGTGCCGTACGACCCGGTGCCGTCGAACAGGAGGAACACCATCGCCACCGACAGCACGACCGCGACCTGCCGGACCCGCCACGTGCGGAGCAGACGCCACATCGCCAGCACGGACAGGGCGGTGGCGATGGGCGGTACGACGATGTACTCGACCGAGGCGGCGTGGACGCCGAGGAGCCGCGCCACCGTGCCGACCAGCGCGTCGTACGACGCGATCGGCGGCCAGTTGGCCATCGGGTAGAGCAGGTCGGAGAACAGCGTGTCGCGGACCGGGAAGCTGCCGTGGCCGGCCACCCACTGGGAGTAGTTGACGTAGAACAGGTCGTCGGGGTTGGCCCGCAGGGTCCACACGGACAGGACGGCGAGCCCGACCGTCCAGGCCAGCACGACACCCGTGGAGAGGCGACCGGCGCTCTCCGGCACGGCATCGTCGACCACGTCCGCTGGGGCCGCTCGGACCCCGCCGAACGCCCAGAGGCTGCCGGCGACGGCGGCGAGCAACCAGGGGACCCACACCAGGAACCACGGTGCGCCGACCGCCATGCCGACCGCGGCGACCACGGCGGCCCCGACGGTGACCAGCGGGAGCCTGCCCCAGCTCCCCGTCGCCGGCGTCGCGTCGTACGACGTCGGCTCCGGGGCGGTCTCGGCGGGCCGGCGGCTCCGCCGGACCACCCAGAGCGTCGCCGCCACCGCCAGCGTCACCAGCTCGAGCAGGACCGCCCAGGTCGTGCCCAGGCGCAGCACGACGCAGACGTGGTAGACGACGGTCCAGCTGGCCAGCAGCACGATCGCCGCGTCCAGGAGCCGGTCGCACCACGCCGCGGTGCTCCTGGCTCGCGGCTGGACCATTGCGTCAATGTAACCGTGCCTCGGCTGAGGACCGGACAGGCGTCGCAGACGCGCCGCGTGCCACGATGAAGGCATGCGTACTGCCGTGCTCGGTACCGGGATCATGGGGGCCGCGATGGCCCGCTCACTCGCCCGCGAGGGCCACGACGTCACCGTGTGGAACCGCACGCCCGCCCGCGCGGAGGCGGTCGCCGGGAAGGGCATCGGCGCCCGTCCCTCGGTCAGCGAGGCGGTCGACGGTGCGGACGTGGTCCTCACCATGCTCTACGACGCCGACAGCGTGCTCGCCGTCACCGACGAGCTCGTCGGGGCCCTCGGCGCGGACTCCGTGTGGGCCCAGGCCAGCACCGTCGGTCCCGACGGGATGGCCCGGATCGCCGTGGCCGCGGGGCCGGCGGCGGACCGGCTCCTCGACACGCCGGTGCTCGGCACCAAGCAGCCGGCCGAGGACGGCAAGCTGATCGTCCTGGTCTCCGGTCCGGAGTCCGCGCAGGACCGGGCCCGGCCGGTGTTCGACGCCGTCGGGGGTCGCACGATCGTCGTGGGCGACGAGCCCGGCCCGGCGAGCGCGTTGAAGCTCGTCTGCAACTCGTGGGTCGCCTCCATCAACGCCGCGGCCGGCCAGGCCATGGGGTTCGCCGAGGCCCTCGGCCTCGATCCGAGGCTCTTCCTCGAGGGGATCAAGGGAGGCGCCTCGGACTCGGTGTTCGCTCAGCTCAAGGGCGGACTCATGGTCGAACGTTCGTGGGGCGACCCGGCGTTCGCGCTCGACAGCGTGCGCAAGGACGTCGGGCTGATGATCGACGCCGCCCGCACCGCGGGGTTCCCGGACGACCTGCTGGTCACGCTGCTGTCGATCTACGACCGGGCCTCCGAGCGCGGCGTGGGCGAGGCCGACATGGCCGCCGTCCGGGCGGCCTTCGACGCCTGAGCGCGTGCCCGACGCCGTACCTGGACGCTGGTCGAGCCTGTCGAGACCACCTCCCCGCCGGGCGGCCGCGACGCCGGTCGAGCCGGTCGAGACCACGTCCCCGCCGGGCGGCCGCGACGCCGGTCGAGCCGGTCGAGACCACGTCCCCGCCGGGCGGCCGCGACGCCGGTCGAGCCGGTCGAGACCACGTCCCCGCCGGGCGGCCGCGACGCCGGTCGAGCCGGTCGAGACCACGTCCCCGCCGGGCGGCCGCGACGCCGGTCGAGCCGGTCGAGACCACGTCCCCGCCGGGCGGCCGCGACGCCGGTCGAGCCGGTCGAGACCACGTCCCCGCCGGACGGCCGCGACGCCGGTCGAGCCTGTCGAGACCACGTCCCCGCCGGGCGGCCGCGACGCCGGTCGAGCCTGTCGAGACCACGTCCCCGGCCGGGCGGCCGCCATCGACGTGGGTAGGTTCGAGGCATGAGCGAAGATCAGCTGCAGCCCGACGACACCCTCGACGACCGAGGCGTCGACGACGTGCTGGATGAGGGCTACTCGCCGCCCGATCGCGAGCCCGACCATCTCCGGCACGCCCACGAGGTCGACGAGCCCGAGACCCTGGACGAGCGCCTGGCCGAGGAGGAGCCCGAGGTCTGGGCGAGCGTCGAGGCGGAGTCCGACGCCGACATCCTCGACGGCGACGTGGGCGGCGAGGTCGGCGGGGCCCGGACCGGTCGGCTCACGGCTCCCGACGAGGGTTCCGGACCGGACGAGGACGCCGAGATGTACGCCACCGACGAGGGGATCGACGGGGCGGGCGCCAGCGCCGAAGAGGCTGCCATGCACACCATCGAGGACGAGTGACGACCGTCCGCTGACCGGCTCGATCGCGCAGCGGACGATCGCACGTCCGGCGACCGGGGGCTCCGCCGTCGGCGGCGCCCGAACCCGGGTCGACGAGCCCGAACGGGACTATCATCGGGAGCACGGCCGACGCCCGCGGCGTACGGCGGCGGCCCGGAGGCGGGATGGACGTGCGGAGCCGGGTGCTCGTGTGGCGGACCGCCCTGCTGCTCCGTCGGGAGAACCACCGACGGCGGTGCGTGCTGCGGCGCGAGCTGGCGGCGTACAGCCCGGCCGAGCTGCGCGACCTCGAAGCCGTGATCGACCGCTACCCGCCCGGGCAGACCTGGGAGCTGCGTTCGATGCTGGCCTCCCAGCGGCCTCGCGAGCCGTGGCCACACCCCCCGCGGGCCGCCTGACGCATAACCGGGGCCTGTGGGGGGTACAGAGACCTCGTGGAGTTCGACCAGCCGCTTCGAGTGGCCCTTGTGAACGAATGTGAGCTCGTCCGGCTCGGGATGACGACGATGATGGCGGAGCACGCCGACCGCGTGTCGGTGCTGGCGGCCGGCCACCCCGTCTCCGACGCGCACATCGCGCTGATGGACCCCTACACGAGCCGCACGGACGTCGCGTGCCTGTTCGACGCCGTCCGCCTCGCGCCGCGGGTGGCCGTCTACACGTGGGAGACCCGGAACGGCTACGTCGAGCGGGCGATGCTCGACGGCGCGGACGGCTACCTCTCCAAGTCCCTGCCTGCGTCGGAGCTCGTCGCCGCCCTCGAGAAGGTGTACGCGGGCGAGCGGATCGTGGCCCTGGACGAGCCGCGCCACAGCGTGCACGAGCGGCGGATGCCCGAGGGCACCCTGACCCCGCGTGAGTCCGACGTGATCTACCTGATCGCGGCGGGAGTCCCCAACAAGGAGATCTCCCGGCAGCTCGAGCTCTCGATGAACACCATCAAGTCGCACATCCGGACCGCCTACCGGTCGATGGGTGTCACGAGCCGTACTCAGGCGGTGTTGTGGGCCGTGGAGCACGGCATCACGGCACCGCGGGTCGCGGCCAGGTCTGCGGAGCCCGCCGCGTAGGCGACCGGTTCCTCCCGGCGAGAGCGACGAGTCAGACGGTCGGCGACCTGCGGCCGAGCAGCCAGTAGGCCACGGAGTTGCCCGGGTTCAGCCCGATCACGACGCGCCACAGGTTCTTCGGGCCGCGCACCTGCTCGTCGGATCGGCCGGCGAGGTCGCGGTAGGCCAGGATCGCGGCCGCGACCTCCACGGCGACCACGGCTCCGACGACCTTGCGGTTGGGTCTGCGCACGCGTCGAGACTACCGAGCCCGCGACGGCTCACCGCACACGCCGCCGGTCGTCGGGCAGCCGCACCGTCCGTCCGGTGCGGTCGAGATGGCTCAGCAACGGGAGGACCACCCGCCGGCTGGTCGCCAGGGCCCGGCGCGCCTCGCTCGCACTGAACGGCTGCGGCAGCCGCCCCAGCACGTCGGCCGCCTCGTCGTCCGCACCCGGCAGAAGGGCGACCCCGTCGCCCAGCACGAGCAGCTCGCCGGCCCGCGCCAACCGCGCGAGCGCGGCCTTGTCGAGCCCGAGCGCGGTCAGCCGATCCGCGTCGGGCGCCTGGAACGGGGTCTCCGTGAGGTCGACCCGCAGGACCTCGATCGCCGTGCGCAATGACTCGGACAGGGCGGTGTCGACCACGATCCGACCGGCACGCTGCTGCAGGGGCGGCTGCAGCAGGGGCGCGACCAGGACCTGGTCGGGGAGCTCCAGGGCCCGGGTGGCCTCGGCCGGGGAGAGACCGTCGGGGGAGCGGCGTACGGCGTTCAGCAACGCCTCGCGCCACGTGGCGAGCCGTTCGGCCGAGAGCAGCCAGTCGTCCACGGCGATTGCGCCCTCCGGCAACGGCTGGGTCGCCACCCCGAGCCGCCGCAGCAGGCTCCGGCGTACGACGCCGCGCGCGGCGAGCTCGTCCGCGAGCCCGTGCCCGCGTTCGCGGAGCTCCTCGGCACGGGCACGGGCGGCGCCGCGACGACTCAGGGACGGCGGGGCCGCGTCCACGACCTCCGCGCCCCAGAGGGTGCGGCTGCCCGGGTCGCGTAGCACCACCCGGTCGCCGTGCCGCAGTGGCAGCGCCGACTCCAGCCGCAGGCGCGCGTGCCGGTCGCCGAGCGGCCGCGCGTGGCACGACAGCCGCGTGGTGCCGACGTGCACGAGTGGACGCTCGGGAGGGGCGCCGCCGCCGTGCAGCCGCACGTCCAGCTCGACGACCTCCTCGTAGGCATCCGGGGCCAGGAGCGCGCTGCCGCGAGCCAGGGTCTCGGGTGGGCGGCCGCCCACCCGGACGGCGACCCGAGCCGGACCGGTGATCGAGTGGGCCTCGCGTCCGAGGGACTCGAGGCCGCGCACGCGGACGCGGTCGGGGCCACAGGCGAGGACGTCGCCGACGCGCAGCGTGCCGGCCTGCAGGGTCCCGGTCACCACGGTGCCCGCGCCCTTCACGTGGAACGCCCGGTCGACCCACAGGCGGACGTCGGTGGCCGGGTCCGGCGTCGGCATCGCGGAGAGGACGGCCGCGAGGGCGCGCCGCAGCTCGGGGAGGCCGTGGCCGGTGCGGCCGCTGACGACCACGGTGTCGGCACCGGCCAGCGACGTACGCGCGAGCTCGGCGCGGGCCCGGGTGACCGCGGGTCCGGGGTCCGCGAGGTCCGACCGGGTGACGGCGAGCACCCCGTGACGTACGTCGAGGGCGTCGAGGGCGGCCAGGTGCTCGGCGGCCTGCGGCATCCACGGGTCGTCGGCCGCGACCACCAGCATCACCGCCGCCACCGGCCCGAGCCCGGCCAGCGTCGTCGAGAGGAACCGCTCGTGGCCCGGGACGTCGACGAAGGCGACGTCGCCGACGGGTTCGAGGCTGGTCCAGCAGTAGCCGAGCTCGATCGACAGCCCGCGCCGGTGCTCCTCCTCCAGGCGGTCCGGATCCTGCCCGGTCAGGGCCCGGACGAGCGTGGACTTGCCGTGGTCGACGTGACCCGCGGTGGCGACGACGTGCACCTCAGGCCCCGGCGACCCGTCGTACGGCCTCGAGCAGCGTCTCGTCCAGGTCGGCCGGCACGGTGATCAGGTCGAGCAGGAGCCGGCCGTCGGTCACGTGCCCGACCACCGGGGGCTCGCCGTGCCGGAGCGGGTCGGCCAGTGACGCGGGCAGCGAGACGGCCGCGCTGGGCAGGACGACGCCGGGGGCCCCGCCGCCGCCGACCGCGGCCTCGGAGACGACCGCCTCCGCGAGGTCCGGCCCCAGCAGGTCGGCGATCCTCCGGGCACGGGCCAGCAGCTGGTCCGGAGCCACGGACAGCGCGGTCACGACGGGCGGGGGAGGGCCCGTCAGCGTCGCCTCGAGCGCGGCGAGCGTGAGCTTGTCCACCCGGACGGCGCGCGCCAGCGGGAACCGGCGTACCCGTGCGACCAGCGCGGCGTCGCCGAGGACGAGCCCGCACTGCGGGCCGCCGAGGAGCTTGTCGCCCGACGCGGTGACGAGCGCCGCGCCCGCGCGCAACGTGGTGGCCGCGTCCGGCTCGTCCGGCAGCCGCGGGTGGGGAGCGAGAAGGCCGGATCCGATGTCGGCGACGACCGGGGCGCCGAGCTCGGACAGGTCGGCGATCGACACCGACGACGTGAACCCCTCGACCCGGAAGTTGGACGGGTGCACCTTGAGCACGAAGGCGGTCTCGGGGCCGATCGCGCCTTGGTAGTCGTCGGCGTGCACGCGGTTGGTCGTCCCGACCTCGCGGAGGCGTGCCCCGACCGACTCGAGGAGCTCGGGGATCCGGAACCCGTCGCCGATCTCGACCATCTCGCCCCGGGCGACCACGACCTCGCGGCCGGCAGCCAGCGCACAGGTGACGAGGGCCAGCGCCGCCGCTCCGTTGTTGACGACGTGCACGTCGCCGGCATCCGGGACGGCTGCCGCCAACGCCGCGAGCGCGGTCCGGCCCCGCCGCCCGCGACGGCCGGTCACGAGATCGAGCTCGACGTCGGTGGCTCCCGCGGCGCGGACGATCGCGTCGACCGCACTGGCCGACAGCGGAGCGCGGCCGAGGTTGGTGTGGACGACGACGCCGGTCGCGTTGACGACGGGCCGCAGCGACGAGGCGGCCGACGGGAGAGCCTGGACGACGTGGGCGACGACGTCCTCCGGAGCGAGCCGGCCCCTGCGGCACTCCTCGAGGGTGTCGGCGACGACCCGCTTGACGTGGGCCCGTCCGAGTCGTTCGACGGCGTCCTTGAGGCGGGGGTCGTCGAGCACCGCGTCGGTGCGCGGCGTACGCCGGCGCGGGTCGTCGTGCGTCACGCCGGGCACCTCTTCTTGGCTAGGCGACTGGGTTCTCGGACAGCTCGCTGGCCTCCTGTCCAGCGCGAGTATCGCAGCCGATCCTTCTCCGTCCCCCGCATGGCGCCGGTCCGTGCTGAGCGCCTCGGGAGCCGGCTCGGACTTCAACCCTGTCCCTCCCGATGGCCGCCCTGCTCGAGCCCCCGTTCGTCACTCCCGCACCACTTGTTGGCAACCCACGCGAGCAAGGCCGATGGGGATGGCGGAGGCGGACGGGAATCGAACCCGCCTGACCGGGATACCCGGTCACTACGGTTTTGAGGACCGCGCCCGTCACCAGACGAGAAACGCCTCCGCGGCGAGCCTAGAGGTGGGGCGGCTGCCCCGGACATGAGGCCGCCGCGCCCGGCACGCGACGCGGGGCGGCGCGGCCTCGTTCGCCTGAGGCCGCCGCGCCCGGCACGCCGCCTGGGCGGAGGCCCGGCGCGCCCTTCGCTCAGCAGGCGGCGTGTGCTGCCCACAAGGGTGAGCCCGACGCCTGGTGGGACGGGCTACGGTGAGGCTCATGGGTCTGAGATCCCGCCTCGACGGGTGGTCGCTGGTGCGCCAGGCCTCGGGTCGGGACCGCCTCGGGCGCGGCGAAGCCGCGCGGTCGGCGCGCAGCGAGCACCTCACGCCGCGGACCGCCGACGCCGACCGGGTGGTCGACTCGGTCTGCCCCTACTGCGCCGTGGGCTGCGCCCAGAAGGTGTTCGTCAAGGACGAGAAGATCATCCAGATCGAGGGGAACCCGGCGAGCCCCGTCTCGCGGGGCCGGCTGTGTCCCAAGGGCAGCGCCAGCATGCAGCTGGTGACGTCCCCGACGCGGGTCACGAAGGTCCGTTACCGGCGGCCGCATGCGCGTGAGTGGGAGGACCTCGACCTCGACACCGCGATGGACATGATCGCCGACCGGGTGATCAGGACCCGCAAGCAGTTCTGGGAGTGGGACGACGAGCAGGGCCGGCGCGCCCGCCGCACCCTCGGCATCGCGAGCCTCGGAGGAGCGACCCTCGACAACGAGGAGAACTACCTCATGAAGAAGCTCTACACGGCCATGGGTGCGATCCAGATCGAGAACCAGGCCCGGATATGACACTCCTCGACGGTGCCCGGTCTGGGTGCCTCGTTCGGCCGCGGTGGGGCCACCACCAACCTGCAGGACCTCAGCAACGCTGACTGCATCCTGATCCAGGGCTCCAACATGGCCGAGGCCCATCCGGTCGGCTTCCAGTGGGTGATGGAGGCCAAACGCAAGGGCGCCACGATCATCCACGTCGACCCGCGGTTCACCCGCACCTCGGCCGTCGCGGACGTCCACGTGCCGATCCGGGCCGGCTCGGACATCGCGTTCCTCGGAGCGCTCGTCAACCACGTGCTCACGAACGACCTCGACTTCCGTGAGTACGTCGTCGCCTACAGCAACGCGGCCAACATCATCGACGCCGACTTCCAGGACACCGAGGACCTCGACGGCCTCTTCTCCGGTTTCGACCCCGACAAGGGCGCCTACGACCCCGCGAGCTGGAACTACGAGCCGCCGGAGCACCCCAGCGCCGACGAGCAGGCCCGCGTCCGCGAGACCGAGGAGGACAGCTCGGGCGGCGCGAGGTCCCAGCAGTCGCACGAGGCGGCACACTCCGAGACCCACGGCTCGGGTGGCGCGCCGGTGGACTGGAAGGGCCGCCGCGACGAGACGCTCCAGCACCCGCGCTGCGTGTTCCAGATCCTCAAGCGGCACTACGCCCGCTACACCCCGGAGATGGTGCAGGAGGTGTGCGGGATCAGCCCCGGCCAGTTCGCGCGTGTGGCGGACGCGCTGACCAGCAACAGCGGGCGGGAGCGCACCACCGCCCTCTGTTACGCCGTCGGCTGGACCCACCACAGCGTGGGCGCCCAGATGATCCGCACGGCCGCGATCCTGCAGACCCTGCTGGGCAACATCGGGCGCCCGGGCGGAGGCATCCTCGCCCTTCGCGGCCACGCGTCGATCCAGGGTTCGACCGACATCCCGACCCTGTTCAACATCCTCCCGGGCTACCTCCCGATGCCCCACGCCGACCTGCACCAGTCGCTCGACGCGTGGGTGCGGGACGACGAGGGCAAGGCCGGGTTCTGGGGCAACATCCGGTCCTACGCCGTCAGCCTGCTGAAGGCGTACTGGGGCGACGCCGCCACCGCCGACAACGACTTCTGCTTCGACTACCTGCCCCGGCTCACCGGTGACCACTCGACGTACACGACCGTGAAGGCGCAGATCGAGGGCCGCTGCAAGGGCTACTTCCTGGTGGGGGAGAACCCCGCGGTCGGATCCGCCAACGGCAAGCTGCAACGGCTCGGCATGGCCAACCTCGACTGGCTGGTCGTGCGCGACCTGCAGATGATCGAGTCGGCGACGTTCTGGAAGGACGGGCCGGAGATCGAGACCGGCGAGCTGGCCACCGAGGAGATCGGCACCGAGGTCTTCTTCCTGCCCGCCGCCGCGCACACCGAGAAGGCCGGCACGTTCACCCAGACCCAGCGGATGCTCCAGTGGCGTGACAAGGCGGTCGACCCGCCCGGTGACTGCCGCAGCGAGCTGCAGTTCTACGTCGACCTGGGCAACCGGATCCGCGCGAAGCTGGCGGGCTCCACCGACGACATGGACCGGCCCCTGCTCGACCTCGTCTGGGACTACCAGGTGGACGAGAAGGGTGAGCCGGACGGTGACCAGGTGCTGCGCGAGATCAACGGCACGGGGCCGGACGGGAAGCCGTTGTCGGCGTACCTCGACCTGAAGCCGGACGGCACGACCTCGTGCGGCTGCTGGATCTACTGCGGGGTGTACGCCGACGGTGAGAACCAGGCGCGGCGCCGCAAGCCCCACTGGGAGCAGGACCTGGTCGCTGCCGAGTGGGGCTGGGCGTGGCCCGCGAACCGCCGGATCCTCTACAACCGGGCGTCCGCCGCCCCGGACGGCACGCCGTGGAGCGAGCGGAAGAAATACGTCTGGTGGGACGACGAGCAGCAGAAGTGGACGGGCGCGGACGTCCCCGACTTCGTCCCTGACCGGGCCCCCGACCACGTGCCGGAGCAGGGCGCCACGGGACCCGACGCCATCGGCGGCCAGGACCCGTTCGTCATGCAGACCGACGGCAAGGCCTGGCTGTTCGCGCCGCTCGGTGTCGCGGACGGGCCCCTGCCCACCCACTACGAGCCGCCCGAGTCGCCCGTCGCCAACGCGCTGTACCCGCAGCAGAACAACCCCTCGCGGCGACGGCTCGACGACCCGGCCAACCCGATCAACCCGAGCCTCAGCGAGGTGTTCCCGTTCGTCTACACCAGCTACCGCCTCACCGAGCACCACACGGCGGGCGCGATGAGCCGCACGCTGCCCTACCTCACCGAGCTGCAGCCCGAGCCGTTCTGCGAGGTCTCGCCGCGTCTGGCGCGCGAGCGCGGACTGGAGCACGGCGGCTGGGCGACGATCGTCACCGCGCGGGCCGCGATCGAGGCCCGGGTGCTGGTGACCGACCGGCTGAGGTCGCTGCGCCTCGGTGATCGATGGATCGAGCAGGTCGGCATCCCCTACCACTGGGGACCCAACGGGATCACCCGCGGCGACTCCCAGAACGACCTGGTCAACATCACGATGGACCCCAACGTGTACATCCAGGACAAGGTGGGCACCTGCGACATCCGACCGGGACGACGCCCGCGGGGCGCCGCACTCACGTCGTACGTCGCGGACTACCGGAAGCGGGCCGGCATCGTGCCCGTCGACCGCGAGCACGGAGGTACCGACTGATGGGATCCCTGTGGGGTCGCCTCGACGACGTGACCGGAGACGCGGGCTACGTCGACCACCCGCCACGGATGGGCTTCTTCACCGACACGTCGGTGTGCATCGGCTGCAAGGCCTGCGAGGTGGCCTGCAAGGAGTGGAACGACGTCCCCGAGGACGGCTACCTGCTGAGCGGGATGTCCTACGACAACACCCAGGAGCTGGGTGCCAGCACGTGGCGTCACGTCGCCTTCGTGGAGAAGTCCCCCACGCGGGCCGAGCCGGTCGAGACCACCGATCTCGGCATGCCCGGCGCCGGACCGCCCGGACACGGCCGTCCGCACGGAGAGGACCAGGCCACGGCGTCGGACGACGGCAGCCTCCGCTGGCTGATGTCGTCCGACGTCTGCAAGCACTGCACCCACGCGGCCTGCCTCGACGTGTGCCCGACGGGCTCGCTGTTCCGCACGGAGTTCGGCACCGTCGTCGTCCAGCCCGACATCTGCAACGGCTGCGGCTACTGCGTCCCGGCCTGCCCCTACGGCGTCATCGACGTCCGCAAGGACGACGGCCGCGCCTTCAAGTGCACGCTGTGCTACGACCGGCTCAAGGACGGTCAGACGCCCGCGTGCGCCCAGGCCTGCCCGACGGAGTCGATCCAGTTCGGCGAGCTGAGCCAGCTGCGGCAGCGCGCCGACAACCGCCTCGCGGAGCTGCACGGGAAGGGCGTCGACGTCGCGCGCCTCTACGGTCGCGACCCGGAGGACGGCGTCGGCGGCGACGGGGCGTTCTTCCTGCTGCTCGACGAGCCCGAGGTCTACGGTCTGCCGCCCGACCCCGTCGTCACCACGCGTGACCTGGGCTCGACGTGGAAGCACGTCGGGGCTGCCGCGGCGGCCCTGGCCGCCCTGGGCGTCGCGGCGTTCGCGGGGAGACGTCCATGAACGCCCCCTCCGCGTCCTCGTTCCGGTGCGGCCCGGACGGAGACTCCGCATGAGTCCGCGCGGCGAGCAGAGCATGGTGCCGGAGGCGGAGTTCGAGTCGTACTACGGCAAGCAGATCATCAAGACGCCCACGTGGAAGAGTCCCGACGTCCCCCTCTACCTGTTCCTGGGCGGGATGGCCGGCGCGTCCGCCGTCCTGGCCGAGGGCGCGGCGCTCACCGGCCGGCCCGACCTCGAACGCGTCGCCCGGCTGGCCGCCGCGGGCGGTGCCGCGGCCGGCACCGTCGCGCTCGTCCACGACCTCGGGCGGCCGGAGCGCTTCCTGCACATGCTCCGCGTGTTCAAGCCGACCTCGCCCCTGTCGGTCGGCTCGTTCATCCTGGCCCCGTTCAGCGGGCTCTCCGCCGCTGCGGCCGCGTCCCTGGTGACGGGGCGGCTGCCCCGACTGGGCCGGCTGGCCGGGCTGGGCGCCGCGACCCTCGGGCCCCCGCTCGCGACCTACACCGCGGCACTCATCTCCAACACCGCGGTGCCCGCCTGGCACGAGGCCCACCGTGAGCTGCCCTTCGTCTTCGCGGGCTCGGGAGCGACCGCCGCCGGAGGGCTGGCGATGGCGTTCGCCCCGGTGGCCCAGGCCGGCCCGGCCCGACGGATGGCGATCGCCGGCGCGGCCATGGAGATCGCCGCCGCCGAGACGATGCTGCACCGCATCGGCATGGTCGGCGAGCCGTACCGCGAGGGTGGCCCCGGGAAGAAGATCAGCACCGCCCGGACGATGACGGCCGTGGCCGCGGGTGCCACGTTGCTGTTCGGACGCCGCTCGCGGACGGTCTCGGTGCTGGCGGGCGCGACCTGCGTGGCCGCGTCCGTGCTGACGAGGTTCGGCGTCTTCGAGGCAGGGATCGCCTCGTCGAAGGACCCGAAGTACGTCGTGGTCCCCCAGCGGGAGCGGATGGCGGCCCGGGAGCGCACGGGGTCCGGCACGTTTGCGTGAAGTCCGCCGGGAGGGTACGAACGCAGCATGACCCTCGCCGTGCCTCGTCGGCTGACCCAGTACGCCGCCGGCGGAGGTTGCGCGTGCAAGATCCCCCCTGGTGAGCTCGAGCGGGTGCTGGCCGGACTGCCGGGCGGCCGAGCCGCCGACTCGCTGCTCGTCGGCGTCGAGAACGGCGACGACGCGGCCGTCGTCCGGTTGGACGAGCGCCGCGCCGTGGTCGTCACCGCCGACTTCTTCACCCCGGTCGTCGACGACCTCCGCGACTGGGGTCGCATCGCGGCGGCCAACGCGCTGTCCGACGTCTACGCGATGGGCGCGGAGCCGCTGGTGGCGGTGAACCTGCTGGCCTGGCCGCGGGACGAGCTGCCGTTCGAGCTCGCCGCCGAGGTGCTGGCCGGGGGCGCCGAGGTCGCGGAGGAGGCCGCCTGCCACCTCGCGGGCGGCCACAGCATCGACGACCGTGAGCCGAAGTACGGCCTGGCCGTGACCGGCCTGGCCGACCCGGACCGCCTGCTGCGCAACGACGCCGGCCGCGCCGGACTACCACTGACCCTGACCAAGCCGCTGGGGCTCGGCATCCTCAACAACCGGCACAAGGCGACGGGGGAGACCTTTCCCGAGGCGGTCGCGGTGATGACCACGCTCAACCGCGAGGCCTCCCGGGCCGCCCTGGATGCGGGTGTCACCTGCGCGACCGACGTCACCGGCTTCGGGCTGCTCGGCCACCTGCTCAAGCTCTGCCGGGCGAGCGGTGTGGACGCCGAGATAGACGCCGCAGCGGTACCCGTGCTGGACGCCGCCCGCGCGTCGCTGGCACAGGGCTTCGTGCCCGGCGGCTCTCGTCGCAACCTCGCATGGGTGCGCGACCACGTCGACAGCACCCGCTCCGAGGACGACCTGCTCGTCCTCGCCGACGCGCAGACCTCGGGCGGCCTGCTCGTGGCCGGCGAGCTGCCCGGCCACCCGGTGATCGGGCGCCTGCTCCCGCGGGCGGGCGACGACACGGTCCTGACCGTGCGCTGAGCGGTCGGCGCCGGCCACCTGCGGCGCAGCGCGTCAGGAGCGCGTCAAGAGTCGAGCGCGCGGCGTCAGGAAAGCGTCAGGAACCTGGGGCGCTGCCGCGACCTGTCCTGTGATGGAGGCGAAAGCCGTTCCGTCCTGGAGGTGGGTGTGGTGCTCGACCTGGCGCTGGTGGCGCTGACGATCGTCGTGTTCGTGGTGCTGGTCCTGGTCCTGCGCGGGCTCGAGCGCCTGTGAGCGCCGAGAACGTGATCGGCCTGATCCTGGCCGTCCTGCTGACCTGCTACCTCGTGCTGGCCCTGCTGTTCCCGGAGCGGTTCTGATGAGTGACACCGCAGCCGGGCTGCTCACCGTCCTCGCGCTGGTCGTCGTCCTCGCTGTCACGCACGTCCCCTTGGGTGACTACATGGCCAGGGTCTACTCGGCCACCACGCACTGGCGGGTCGAGCGGGCGCTGTACCGCGTGTGCCGGATCGACCCCGACGCCGACCAGACCTGGCCGACGTACGCCCTGTCGATGCTCGGCTTCTCGCTCGTCTCGGTGCTGTTCCTGTACGGCCTCGAGCGGCTGCAGCACGTGCTGCCTCTCTCCGTCGGGTTCAGCCCGGTCGAGCCGCACCTGGCCTGGAACACCGCCGCGTCGTTCGTGACCAACACCAACTGGCAGAACTACTCCGGCGAGGCGACCATGGGCTACCTCGTGCAGATGGGCGGCCTCGCGGTGCAGAACTTCGCCTCCGCCGCCGTCGGCATCGCCGTCGCCGTCGCACTGGTGCGTGGCTTCGCGCGGTCCCGGACCAACCGGGTCGGCAACTTCTGGGTCGACCTGGTCCGGGGGTGTCTGCGGATCCTCCTGCCACTGGCCGTCGTCGCCACCGTGATCCTGATCGCCGCCGGCGTCGTGCAGAACCTCTCGGACACGCACACGGTCACCACGATCACCGGTGCCACCCAGCACCTGCCGGGCGGCGCCGTGGCCAGCCAGGAGTCGATCAAGGAGCTCGGCACCAACGGCGGTGGTCCCTACAACGCCAACTCCGCGCACCCGTTCGAGAGCCCCAACGCGTTCACGAACCTCCTCGAGATCGTGCTGCTGCTCCTCATCCCGTTCGCCCTGCCACGCACCTTCGGCAAGCTGCTCGGTGACAAGCGCCAGGGGTGGGCGATCCTCGCCACGATGGGCGTGCTCTTCGCGGCCTCGCTGACGCTGATCACGGTCTTCGAGGCGCACCACTCCGGGACGGCGCTCCAGGCGGCCGGCGCCTCGATGGAGGGCAAGGAGGTCCGCTTCGGCGTTCCGAGCTCCGCGCTCTTCGCGAACGCGACGACCCTGACGTCCACCGGCGCGGTGAACTCGATGCACGACTCCTTCACGCCCCTGGGCGGGGGCGTGGCGATGCTGAACATGATGTTCGGCGAGATCGCGCCCGGCGGCACCGGGTCCGGGCTCTACGGCATCCTGGTCCTGGCCGTGGTCACGGTGTTCGTCGCCGGGTTGATGGTCGGACGGACGCCGGAGTACCTCGGGAAGAAGATCCGGGCGCGGGAGGTGAAGTTCGCCGCGCTCTACATCCTCACGACGCCTGCCGTCGTCCTGATCGGCACCGGGGTCGCCATGTCGATCCCCTCGGCGCGCGCGTCGATGCTGAACGCCGGACCGCACGGCCTGTCCGAAGTGCTCTACGCCTTCACCTCGCAGGCGAACAACAACGGGAGCGCCTTCGCGGGGCTGACCGGGAACACGAGCTTCTACAACGTCGCCGGGGGACTGGCCATGCTCCTCGGCCGGTTCCTGCCGATGCTGTTCGTCCTCGGCCTGGCCGGCTCGCTCGCCCAGCAGCGGCCCGTCCCCGCCACCGAGGGCACGCTGCCCACCCACCGCGCGCTGTTCGTGACGATGCTCGTCGGCGTCGTGGTGGTCGTGGTCGCCCTCACCTACTTCCCGGCCCTGGCGCTGGGACCTCTCGCGGAAGGGATCACCCGATGACCACGCAGACGGTCACCCCCGGGACTCCGGACGAGGCTCAGGTCGGTCTTCACCGCGTCGGCGCCGGGCTGCTCGACGTCCGGATGCTGGCGACCCAGCTCCCGGCCGCCTGCGCCAAGCTCGACCCACGCACGATGACGCGCAACCCGGTGATGTTCGTGGTCGAGGTGGGCGCGGCGCTCTCGACCGGTCTCGCCGTGGTCCACCCCTCGGCGTTCGCCTGGCTGACGGTGATCTGGCTGTGGGCCACCGTGATCTTCGCCAACCTGGCCGAGGCCGTGGCCGAGGGCCGCGGCAAGGCCCAGGCCGCGACCCTGCGGCGCAGCCGCCAGGAGACGAGCGCCCGCGTGCTGGTCCCGGACGGGGAGCGCCTCGTGCCGGCGGCCGACCTCCAGGTCGACGACCGGGTGGTCTGCGAGGCCGGCGACCTGATCCCGAGCGACGGCGACGTGATCGAAGGCATCGCCAGCGTCGACGAGTCCGCCATCACCGGCGAGTCCGCTCCGGTCATCCGGGAGGCCGGGGGCGACCGCTCGGCGGTCACCGGCGGCACCCGGGTGCTCTCGGACCGGATCGTGGTGCGGATCACCGCGAGGCCCGGAGAGACCTTCCTCGACCGGATGATCGCGCTCGTCGAGGGCGCGGCCCGGCAGAAGACGCCCGAACGAGATCGCGCTCAACATCCTGCTGGCCAGCCTCACCATCGTGTTCATGCTCGCGGTGGTGACACTCCAGCCGCTGGCGACGTTCAGCGGGGCCCCCCAGACCGGGATCGTCCTCGTCGCGCTGCTGGTCTGTCTGATCCCGACGACCATCGGCGCACTGCTCAGCGCGATCGGCATCGCCGGCATGGACCGCCTCGTCCAGCGCAACGTGCTGGCGATGTCGGGTCGCGCCGTCGAAGCCGCGGGCGACGTCAACACCCTGCTGCTCGACAAGACCGGCACGATCACGCTGGGCAACCGCGAGGCCGTGGAGTTCCTGCCCCTGCAGGGTGTCGACGCCCCCGACCTCGCGGACGCCGCACAGCTGTCGAGCCTCGCGGACGAGACCCCCGAGGGCCGCTCGATCGTCGTCCTGGCCAAGCGGGAGTACGGACTCCGCGACCGTCACCCGGGCGAGCTGACCCATGCCACGTTCGTGCCGTTCAGCGCCCAGACCCGGATGAGCGGCTGCGACCTGGCGGAGAACGGTCGGTCCCGGAGCGTCCGCAAGGGCGCCGCCAGCGCGGTCCGCGAGTGGGTCAGGGAGCACGGTGGCACGCCGCCGGCCGACCTCGGCCCGATGGTCGACGCGATCGCCGGGGGCGGCGGTACGCCGCTGGTCGTGGCCGAGCACGGCGCGGCGGGTGCGCAGGTCCTGGGCGTCATCCACCTCAAGGACATCGTGAAGAACGGCATGCGCGAGCGGTTCGACGAGCTCCGCCGGATGGGCATCCGCACGGTGATGATCACCGGCGACAACCCGCTGACCGCCCAGGCGATCGCGGACGAGGCGGGCGTGGACGACTTCCTCGCCGAGGCCAAGCCCGAGGACAAGCTCGCCCTGATCCGGCAGGAGCAGGAAGGCGGACGGCTGGTCGCGATGACCGGGGACGGCACCAACGACGCACCCGCGCTGGCCCAGGCCGACGTCGGCGTGGCGATGAACACCGGGACGTCGGCCGCCAAGGAGGCCGGCAACATGGTCGACCTCGACTCCAACCCGACCAAGCTCATCGAGATCGTGGAGATCGGCAAGCAGCTGCTGATCACCCGCGGCTCGCTGACGACGTTCTCGATCGCCAACGACGTCGCCAAGTACTTCGCGATCCTCCCCGCGATGTTCGCCTCGGTCTACCCCGGACTCGACCGGCTCAACGTCATGCAGCTGCACAGCCCTTCGTCGGCGATCCTGTCGGCGGTGATCTTCAACGCCCTGGTGATCGTCGCGCTGGTGCCCCTGGCGCTGCGCGGGGTGCGCTACACCCCCTCCTCGGCCGCCGCGATGCTGCGCCGCAACCTCCTCGTCTACGGGGTCGGAGGACTCATCATCCCGTTCATCGGGATCAAGCTCATCGACCTGCTGGTCCAGTTCATCCCCGGAATCAGGTGACCCCGTGAACACCCTCCGCCAGACGCTCGCCGGACTCTGGATGCTCCTCGCCCTCACCGTGCTCCTCGGCCTCGGGTACCCGCTGCTGATGACCGGGGTCGGGCAGGCGATCTTCCCCGACCAGGCCAACGGCTCCCTGGTCCAGCTGCAGGGAAAGGACGTCGGCTCGTCCCTCATCGGCCAGGAGTTCCCGGGCGTGCGGTGGTTCCACACGCGCCCCTCCGCCTCCGGGTACGACGCCCTCGCCTCGGGCGGCACCAACCTGGGGCCCGACTCGCCGCAGCTGCTGAAGGCCGTCCAGCTGGCCCGTGCCCGGATCGCACGGCAGGACGGCGTCGCCCCGAGTGCCGTCCCGCCGGACGCGGTCACCTCCAGCGGCTCCGGGCTCGACCCCGACATCAGCCCGGCGTACGCCGATCTCCAGGTCGCCCGCGTCGCGAAGGCCCGACAGATGAGCGTGACCGACGTCCGACGGCTCGTGGACGACCACACCCAGGGCCGGATCCTCGGCTTCCTGGGGGAGCCGAGGGTCGACGTGCTCGAGCTGAACCTCGCGCTCGCCCACGCGGGACGATGACCGGGACACTGGGGACGTGAGCCGCGGACGTCTTCGTGCCTACCTCGGGATGGCCCCGGGGGTGGGCAAGACGTACGCCATGCTCGATGAGGGCAAGCGGCGGCTGGACCGGGGGACCGACGTCGTGGTCGCGGTGGTCGAGACGCACGGACGGGCGCACACCGCGGAGCGCCTCGAGGGGCTCGAGACGGTCCCGCGCACCCGGCTCGGCTATCGCGGCACCACGTTCGAGGAGATGGACCTGGACGCGGTGCTCGCCCGGCGGCCAGCCGTGGCGTTGGTCGACGAGCTCGCGCACACCAATGTCCCCGGCAGCCGGCACGAGAAGCGGTGGCAGGACGTCGACGCGCTGCTCGACGCCGGCATCGACGTGATCACCACCGTCAACATCCAGCACCTGGAGTCGCTCAACGACGTGGTGCAGCGGATCAGCGGCGTCGAGCAACGGGAGACGATCCCCGACGAGGTGGTGCGGCGGGCGGACCAGATCGAGATCGTCGACATCGCACCCGAGGCGCTGCGGCGCCGCATGGCGCACGGCAACATCTATCCCTCCGACCGCGTCGACGCCGCACTGTCCAACTACTTCCGTGTCGGCAACCTCTCCGCGCTGCGCGAGCTGGCCCTGCTCTGGGTGGCCGAGCGGGTGGACGAAGGGCTCCAGCGATACCGCGCCGCCCACGGCATCGACCAGCCGTGGGAAGCCCGGGAGCGGATCGTGGTGGCTCTGCCCGGGGGACCGGAGGGCGAGACCCTGCTGCGGCGCGCCGTCCGGATCGCCAGCCGGACGACGGGTGCCGACCTGCTCGCCCTCCACGTCGTCAAGGGCGACGGCCTGACCGCGACCGACCCCGCCGAGGTGGGCCGTCAGCGACAGCTCGCCGAGTCGATGGGGGGCAGCTGGCACCAGGTCGTCGGGGACGACGTCGCCACCGCGCTCCTCGACTTCGCACGGGTCGAGAACGCCACGCAGATCGTCCTCGGCGCCAGCCGGCGCGGCCGCTGGGAGGCCTTCTTGTCCGGTGAGGGCATCGGCGCCCGGGTCACCCGGCTGTCCGGCACGATCGACGTGCACCTGGTCACCCACGAGGCTGCCTCGGCGCCGGGGCTTCGTGCGTCCCTCCCGGCGTCGGGGCTGACCACTGCGCTGAGCGTCCGCCGCCGCCTGCAAGGGGCCGCGGTCGCGCTGGTGCTGCTCCCGCTGCTGACAGTCGTGCTGACGCAGCTGCGCGGCCAGCTCAACCTGCCCAGCGACATCCTGCTGTACCTCGGCGTCGTGATCCTGGTGGCCCTGATCGGCGGTCTCTGGCCAGCTCTCGGGGCGGCCGTCGTCGGGAGTCTCCTGCTCAACTACTACTTCACACCGCCGCTCTACACGTTCACCATCTCGGACAAGAACAACGCCCTGGCGCTGCTGGTGTTCATCGCCGTCGGGGCCCTGGTCTCCGCCCTGGTCGAGCGCGTCGTACGACGTACCACCGAGGCCGGCCGGGCCTCGGCGGAGGCGGCGATCCTGGCCGGTCTCGCCGGTGGGATCCTGCGGGGTGAGACCTCCCTCCCCGAGATCCTCGGCCGCGCACGGGAGACGTTCGGCCTCGTGGCGCTGACCCTGCTGGAGCGCCCCGACTCCGCCACCGGCTGGCAGGAGATCGCCCGGGTGGGTGAGGTACGCGAGGGAGCGGGCACCTCGGACATTCCGATCGGCGACCGGCTGCTGCTCCGCGTCGACGGCTCGGTGCGCGCGGCCGACCAGCGCCTGCTGTCGGCGTTCGCCGCGCAGGCCGCGGCGGTCCACGAGCGCGAGCAGCTGGCGAGCAAGGCGGCTGAGGCGAGCGTGGTCGAGGAGGCGGACCGCACGCGCTCGGCACTCCTGGCCGCGGTGAGCCACGACCTGCGCAGTCCCCTGGCGTCGGCCAAGGCCGCGGTCACCTCGCTGCGGAGCGATCGCGTGCAGTGGACGCCGGCCGCGCAGGAGGAGCTCCTCGCGACCGCCGACGAGTCGCTCGACCGGCTGACCCGGCTGATCGAGAACCTGCTCGACATGAGCCGGATCGAGGCGGGTGCCCTGGGTGTCAGCCTCGGCCCGGTCGCCCTGGACGAGCTGGTGCCGCTGGTGCTGGACGCTCTCGCCGCCGGCGCGTCGGAGGTGCGGGTGAAGGTCTCCGAGACCCTCCCCGAGGTGAGAGCCGATGCGGTGCTCCTGGAGCGGGTGCTGGTCAACCTGCTCGGCAACGCGCTGCGCTACAGCCCTCCCCACCAGCCTCCCGTGCTCGCTGCGAGCTGCCACGCGGGCTCGATGGACATCCGGGTCGTGGACCGCGGCCCCGGAGTGCCCGAGAACCAGAGCGAGCAGCTGTTCGCGCCGTTCCAGCGGCTCGGCGATCGCGACAACGCCACCGGCGTCGGCCTCGGTCTGGCCCTGTCGCGGGGTCTCACCGAGGCGATGGGCGGCACCCTGACCGCCGAGGACACCCCCGGCGGCGGACTCACCATGACCATCAACCTCCCGCTGGTCGTGGACTCTGCGGAACCGGCCGTGCAGCTGGGCGAGCTCCCGTTCGAGCACTCCGACGAGACGTCCTGGGCGGAGGACGCGTGAGCCGGGTCCTGGTCGTCGACGACGATCCCCAGATCCTGCGGGCCCTGGTGGTGAACATGCGGGCACGGGGGTACGACGTCCACACGGCGCACGACGGTGCCGGTGCACTCAGGGTGGCCGGGCTCCACCCGCCCGACCTCGTGGTGCTCGACCTCGGCCTGCCCGACCTCGAGGGCACCGAGGTGATCGTCGGCCTGAGGGGTTGGACGACGGCGCCGATCATCGTGCTGACCGGCCGCACCGAGCAGCTCCAGAAGATCGCCGCCCTCGACGCCGGAGCCGACGACTACGTCACGAAGCCCTTCGGCATCGAGGAGCTCTTCGCTCGGATGCGGGCCGTGTCCCGCAGGGTCACTCCCCAGCACGCTCCGAGCGTCCGGCTGGGGGAGTGGGTCGTCGATCTGGCCGCCCACCGCGTGCGGCCGGTCGCGGGTGGAGGGGACGACCAGAAGCTCACGCCCACCGAGTGGCGGATCCTGGAGATCCTGGTGCGCAACCCGGGCCGACTCATCACCAAGCAGCATCTGCTCCACGAGGTGTGGGGGCCCGGCTACGACACCGAGACCAACTACCTGCGCCTCTATCTGGCCCAGCTACGCCGCAAGCTCGAGCCCAACCCGGCTCGACCGGCGTACCTCCTCACCGAGACAGGGATGGGGTACCGCTTCCGGCCCGAGGATCCCGAGGAGGCGTAGCCCACCGTCCCACGGTCCGTCAGGGGCTGCTCGCCGCGGACGTGGGGGCGCTGGTCGGTGCACTGCTCGACGGCGCCGTGGTCGGGGCGGTGGTGGGAGCCGTCGACGGGGCGACGGTGGGCGTGGTGGCCGACGACGCGGGCGCGGTCGGCGTGGACGTGGTGGCGGACGGGCTGATGCTGCTCGTCGGCCCCGAGCTGTGCACCACCGGCGACGGGTGATGGCCTCGGGCCGGGGCCAACGGGTTGGGGGAGACCACCCGCTGCCCCGCTGGGGCCAGCAGGACCGCCGCCAGCACGACCGTGCCGGCGACCGCCAGCAGCCCGGCCACCGTGAGCGTCGCCGGGCGCGCGCCGAACCTGCGGTACTCCGTCCGGCGACGCTCCCGGAGCTCGCCCGGCAGGGCGGCGCGCTGGGCGCCGAGGCTGTTCAGCGGCGCGGAGAGGAACGCGGTGGTCGGCCACACCAGCAGGGCCGCGGTGACGAGCCCGCCGGCACCCGCGGCGGCGACCGAGCCGACGATCCCCGCCACCCCCAGCGCGGCGCACAGCGACTCGGGCAGGTTGCCCCGGACGGCGTCCCACCAGTGCGCGTCCTCGGCGGTCTTCGGGGTGCGGAGGAACTCGGCCTCCTTGGCGAACAGCCCCTGCACCGAGGCCCGCGCCACCACGATCGAGGTCGACTGCCAGATCATGAACGCTCCGAGAGCATCGCGCCACGAGGCGCCGGTGCCTCGTCTCAGCAGCGCCACCGCGCGGATCAGGCCGAGGACCGCCAGCAACGGGATGGCGGCCAGCAGGAAGCCGCTCAGCTTGCGGAAGAGCAGGCCGCCGCCGAGGGCCACGTTGGCCGCGCCCACCAGCAGGAAGAGGAAGAACATCACCGGCCAGCAGGTCGCCGTACCACTGCACGGCGCCGGACAGGTAGGCCCAGCGCTGGCCCTGGTCCATGCGGTTCTCGGCGTCGGCGCGGCCCGGGAGCATGAGGCGCCAGTGTCGGCGCAGGATCTGGATGCCGCCGAAGCACCAGCGGAACCTCTGGCCCTTGAGCGCCTCGAAGGTCAGCGGCATCACGCCCATGCCGAACGAGCGGTCGACGTGGAGACCCGACCAGCCGTCGCGGAGCAGCCGCAGGGACAGCTCGGCGTCCTCGGTGATGCACCACTCGTCCCAGCCGCCGGCCTGCTCGAGCGCCTGCCGTCGGATCAGGCCCATGGTGCCGGCGAAGATCGCCCCGTCGCGCTCGTTGCGGGAGGGCTGGGAGACCGCGAAGAAGTACTTGTAGGAGTAGTAGAGGCGTCGGTAGAAGGGCGCCTGCCGCCAGTCGCGGTAGTCCTGCGGCGCCTGGATGAAACCGATGCTCGGGTCGCCGAACAGCGGGGCGCACGCGGTGAGGAAGCCGGGGTCGAGCTGGTAGTCGGCGTCGATCACACCGATCAGCTCGGTGCGGGGATCGACCATCTCGCGAAGGGCGTAGTTGAGCGCACCCGACTTGTAGCCGGGCCAGTCGCTCAGGTGGGCGAACTTCATGCCGTGTCCGAGGCACCACGCCTCCACGGGTCGCCACAACGCCTCGTCGTCGGTGTTGTCGTCGATGACGATGACCTCATACGCCGGGTAGTCGAGCGCCGCCAACGACTGGAGCGTCTCGATCACCATCTCCGGCGGCTCGTTGTACGCCGGCACCTGGAGACTCACGAAAGGCGGCTCGAGGTCGGGCAGGGCCACCGCGGCTCCGTCCTGCACGCGCCGGGTCCACTGCTCCCGGCCGAGCGCGTCGCAGAGCTCCCAGAGGTAGGCCACGCCGAGGAACGCTGCGAACGCCTCCATCAGCCACAGCACCAGCGCGCCGATCGTCCCCGCGATCCCGAGGTGGCTGATGAAGGTCCACCAGAGCATGTACACCAGGTAGGCCAGGAACAGGTAGAAGGTGGCGGACCAGGCCACGTGGGCCCGCGCGTTCCACTGCCGGGTTGCGGGCAGCCACAGGGCGCTGACGACCACGAACCCGAGCGCTCCGGCGACCGCGTTCCGCTGCGTCGCGCCGAGGAGGACCAGCGCTGCTGCGGCCACCGCGGCGAGGACGACGGTGCCCAGCACCGACAGCGCTGTGCGGCGGGTCGCCGGCCATGCTCCCGTCGTACGCCCGGGTGTGGATGTCCGGGTGAACAGGGCCACGGTCGCGATCGGGCCGACCACCAGCCCCGCCAGGAGGAAGGCAGCCAGCATCGGACGAGGTCCTCTCGGGGAAGAAGAGCGGCGCAAGCCTAGGGGCGCCGCTCTCGGCGACACCTCACCCCTTCGGTGCCCGCCGGCGGGTCACAGACGCGCGTTGTCCTTCTGCGTCCGGAGCTCGGTCCGCGCGACCTTCCGGTCGGTGATCACGATCGACCCGGCCAGCAGGGCGCCGCCGAGGATCGCGATGGCGAACAGCACGATCGCGATGGCCGGGTAGCCGAGGATGCGATGGTCGGTCGGCACCTGCATCAGCAGCGACGCGCCGAGGATCGACGAGGCGATGATGATCCCGAGCGTGAGGCGGTTGGCGAGGCGCTGCAGCACGGTGTGCAGTCGCTCCTCGTCCATGGCGTCCACCCGCAGGCGGAGCTCGCCCTCGGCCAGGCTGTCCAGGATGCGGTTGGCGCGGCGGGGGAGCTGGGAGGTGAACTCCTTCGCGTCGAGCGCCGCGGCGACCAGGTCTCCCGGAGTCGTCTTCAACCCGCTGCGCAGGAGCTCCTGCACGTTGTCGCGGATCGCCTCCGCCGGCGCGAAGTCGGGGTCGAGGTGGAGTGTCGTGCGGTCGAGGTTGAGCAGCGCCTTGCCGACCATGGACATCTCCGGGGGCGGCCGGAGCCCGTGCGCGCCCGAGGTCCGGCTGAGCTCCACCAGCACCCGGCCGGCCTGCATCGACGGGCCCTCGGCCACCGCCTCCGACACCAGGTGCGTGACGTCGTCGCGGAAGGCCTGCGCGTCGTAGCTGTCGAGGGGGTAGCCCATCTCGGCGAGGACGCGGGCCGCGAGCTCGCCGTTGTCGTCGCCGATGGCGACGAGCAGCCGGACCACCTTCTCCTGGATCCGCGGGGGGACCGAGGCCACCATCCCGAGGTCGAGGATGGCCAGGCGGCCGTCCGGCGTGAGCAGCAGGTTGCCGGGGTGCGGGTCCGCGTGCAGGAAGCCCTCGTCGAGGATCGAGTGGAGGTAGGCCCGGAAGAGCTGCTCGACGATCGGCGTGGCGTCCACGTCGAGCAGGCCCAGGGGCCCGACGTCGGTGATCTTGCGACCCTCGAGGTAGGTCATCGTGAGGACGCGACCCGTCGTGAGGTCGAGCACCGGCTCGGGCACGACCAGCCGGTCGTACTTGCTCGTGATGTCGGCGAACCGCACCAGGTTCCGGGCCTCGCGCCGGTAGTCCAGCTCCAGGTTCAGCGACCGGTCGAACTCCCGCAGCAGCCGGGCGAAGCCGAACGTGCGCCCCGCACCGGTGCCCTTGTCGGCGAGCGTCGCCAGGCTGGTGAGGGTGGCCATGTCGTCACGCACGTCCTGGCGCGCGTCCGGCCGCTGCACCTTGACGGCGACCTCGCGGCCGCTGCGCAGCGTGGCGCGGTGCACCTGGCCCAGCGACGCGGCTGCCAGCGGCTTCCGGTCGAAGTCCGCGTACAGGTGCTTGATGTCGGACCCGAGCTCGGTCGCGACGATCTCCTCGACCAGGTCGAAGTCGAAGGGCTCGATCTCGTCCTGCAGCCGGCTCAGCGCGGTGGTGTACGCCGCGGGGAGCAGGTCGAAGCGGGTGGACAGCAGCTGCCCCAGCTTGATGTACGTCGGTCCCATCGACTCCAGGTCCGACGCGAAGGCCTCCGCCTGGTCGGTGTCGCCGGGGAGGCCCTCGCCGTCGACGGCGTACTCGTCCAGCCCGGCCCCGCTGACCAGGTCGGAGCGACCGTGCCGCACGAGCAGGCGGACCACGGCGGCATAGCGAGCGGCACGGCTCTCGGCAGCGGACATGGGCACAGCATGCCCGACCGGGGTCGCTCCCACACCGCGGGGCGGGAAGGCCGCGGCGCGTGGTCAGGTCGTTGGCAGGTAGCTCGGACGATCGACTCAGGCGCCCTGCATGACCCCGACGTGCTGCGTGGTGAAGCCCGGGAAGACACTCGCCGTCGAGCCGCCGAACCGGGTCGACACGACCTCCGCGAGAACGCTGCGATAGTCCGTGGTGACGAGCAGGTCGGCGTCGAGGCTGTCGGTCAGGCCGGGCCAGGTCCCGTAGTAGCTGCCGCCCTTCACACCGGCACCGGCCACGAACATGACGTTCCCGTAGCCGTGGTCGAGCCCCCAGTTGTCGTTCTCCGCCACCCGGCGACCGAACTCGCTCAGCGCGACCAGGGTGACCTTGTCCGCCTGGGTGCCGAGATCGCCGAAGAACGCGGCCACCGCCGTGGCGAGGTCGCCCGCGTTCTTGAGCATCTGGCCCCACTGCAGGTTGCCCAGGCCGGTGTGCATGTCCCAGTCGCCCTGGTCGACGGTGAGCACCTCGACCCCGACGTCGCCCCGGATCACCCGGGCCACCTCGGACAGCGCCCGGCCGAGGTCCGAGTCGCCGTACGACGCGGTGTGGTCCGCCGTCGCGAGCACCGGCGTGAAGTCGGTGGTCGCCTGGAGGGTCGACCGCATCGCCTGACCCAGCGGGCTCGTGTCCGAGCCCCAGAGCGTCTGGAGCGAGCGACGACGCTTGCCCGCCGGGTCGGTGTCCCACTGGTCGTCCCCGGCGATGGTCATGTCGGCGATCGAGCCGACCGTCATCAGCGGGACCGGCCCCACGAGTGCGGTCGGCGGCGGGCCCGACACGACGCCGACGCCTTGGAGGGGTGAGCCGTCGAACCGGGTGCCCACGAGGCGGTTGAGCCATCCGACACGCTTGCTCGACCCCGGGTCGGCGTCCTCGAGCTCCGCCATCGCCGAGAAGTGGCTCCGGTTCGGCGCCGGCAGTCCCGTGGCGTGCACGGCCGCGAGCCGTCCCGCGTCCCACAGCGGCAGCAGGGGCGCCAGGCTGGGGTGCAGACCGAACATCGGGTCGGGGGCGAGCAGCGACGCCGCGGGGATCGCGATCCGGGGGCGGGCCTGGTAGTAGACGGGGTCACCGTGCGGCACCACGAGGGACATGCCGTCGGCGGCACCGCGGAGCGAGAGGACGACCAGCACCGAGTCGGCCGAGACGACCGACGACGCGGAGGCCGACACCACGGCGGTCCCGATCAGGGTGCTCGCGCCGCCGAGGGCGAGGGCGCCGCGCAGGAGGCTGCGGCGGCTCATCTCGGCGTACTCCGAGCAGCAGGCGCCCTCGGGCAGGGGTTCCGTCATCACGTCACCGTCGGTAGTGGGCAGGGGAGTCGAGCAGGGTCGTCATCAGGCGCGGGAACAGCCAGCGCATCACCGGATGGTCCTTCGTGATCTGAGCCGACGGCTTGGTGGCCACGGCCTGGCTGCACGCGGTGAGGAGCGTCGGCGTGGAGTGTCGGTGGAGCACCTGCTGCGACAGGTGGTCGACGAGGTGGTCGAAGCGGATCCGAGGTGTCGGCAGCCAGGCCGCGGGCGCGCGGTAGTGGATGCCCTTGCTCGGCCACCAGCCACCCGACATGGAGTAGTGCATCGACATCGAGCCGAGGAGTCTGGACGGCGACGACCAGGAGGCGTTGTCGATCGGCTGCCCGTCGGGACGCGGCCAGCTGGACGGCACCGCGCCCAGGGTCCCTGCCTGCCAGATGATCTGGTGGGCGGCGCGGTCCTGCGTCGTGGGCCGGGCCACCGTGACGCCGAGCGCGCGGTAGGTCGCCACCACGTCGCCCTCGGGGTCGCGCACCTTCTGCCCCACGGAGCCGGCGAACGCCGGCGAGTCCACCAGAGCCTGCAGCACCGGAGCGATCCGGGTGCCGTGGCTGAGGTACACCTGGGCCAGGTGGGCGACCAGCGCGCGGGGCGGACTGTCGCGGACGAACACCGTCGCCAGCTTGGTGGCGATCCGGTGCGCGGTGTCGGGGTGATGCGCCAGGTAGCGCAGATAGGCGCGGGTCACGGCGCGACCGTCGGGGGAGGAGTTGGGGCTCGTGAACGACCCCACCCTGACGTGCCCGACCCAGTGGGCGGCCGGGTCGTAGGACGCGGCCCACGTGTTCCACTCGTCGACCTTCCATCCGGTGAGGATCCGGGCCGAGCCCTTCACGTCCGCCTCGGTGTAGTTCCCGACGCCGACCGTGTGCAGCTCGAGGAGCTCGCGGCCGAGATTCTCGTTCGGGTGGTCCTTGTCGGAGACGGCGTTGTCGAGGTAGATCCCCATCGCCGGGTGGGTGGTGACCGCCTGGAGCAGCGCCTTCGAAGGAGTCGAGGGCGTGGGCCCGGATGACGTCCCCGTAGCGCTTGCGCCAGGTGTACGCGCCGTCGGCGTCGACCGGGACGTTGAAGTGGTTCTCCCAGAACTCCGTCATCGTCTCCAGCACCTGCCGCTGGCTCACCATCCGCCGCAGGAGCAGCCAGTTGCAGTAGTCCTCCATCACCTGCCAGCCGGGCACCCCGCCGTGGACGGTCTGGTCCCAGATCTTGCTCGGTGACCACGCCAGATGAGGGAACCACGACTCGAGCGCGCGGCCCTGCGCGTCGGGGACGTGCCGCGGGTCCAGCTGCCAGTCGAACCACCTCCGGGCACCCCCGCGAGCCTGTACCTGCCGCGCGAGCGCCGGGGTCACGCCGTACGAGAAGCGACCGACGAGGTGCCGGGCCCGGGTCGAGAGGAGCGGGGCGCCGGCGTGCCGGGCGGCGGCGTAGGTCGCTGCGTCAGCCGGGGCTGCCACGACTGCGGCGCCGGTGGCGAGGCCTGCGGCGGCGAGGACGGTACGCCGTCCGGGCGCGCGGCCCGAGTCGGTGTCGGCGACCATGATGGGGCTCCAGTCGGGCGATCTGGTCGCGGAACCCCCCGGACCGGCGACGCGTGTGTCAGGGAACGACACCACGCTAGGACCTCGCGGCGGCGCCCGGACAGGAATCGCGCAGATGGCGAGCGGATGACAAGTGGGTGACGGTTACCGCTTTCCCCGAGACTGGGGTATGGCGGAGCGGCTTCGACGCGTAGCGTGACCAGGACGATGATCTGGGGGAGATCAAGCGCTACCGGTACGTCGCGGGCCGCTCGCCGGCGACGGGTGTCGGCGCGCGCGTTCGCCGCCACCGGGGTGGCCGTGGCGGTCGCCCTCGCGGCCCAGGGCCGTCAACCGGGTCGCGATCTCCCGGGGGCCTCCGCCTCCCCGCCCCGAGCGGCCGACCGGCTGTCCGCTCCGGTGAGCATCACGCCCCGCGTGCACCTCCCGAGCGCTCGGGCGGTTCGTGTCCCGGCCTCGGCCGTGGAGCCCGGGGGAGGGTTGGGCAGTCCCGCCGTCGGCGCGGTCCCCGCCGTCGCGATGGCGGCCTATCAGCGTGCCGCCACGGTGATCGACGTGGTCGTCCCGTCCTGCCACCTCGACTGGACGCTGCTGGGAGCCATCGGTCAGATCGAGTCGGGCCAGGGCACCGCCAACGGCAGCCATCTCGACGCCCACGGGGTCGCCCGGCCTCCGATCATCGGTCCGCGCCTGGACGGCCGGCACGGCACGGCTCTGGTCAGGGACACCGATGACGGTCGTCTCGACCACGACCCCCTCTACGACCATGCCGTCGGGCCGATGCAGTTCCTGCCGTCCACGTGGGCCGTGGTCGCCGTCGACGCCGACGGGGACGGGCAGCGCAACGTGCAGGACATCAACGACGCCGCGCTGGGATCCGCGGTCTACCTCTGCGCCGGCCGCGACGACCTCGCCACGGCGGCCGGACGGCGGGCCGCCCTGCTCCGCTACAACCACAGCGCGTCGTACGTCGCGATGGTCCTCGCCGTGGCGCGCGGGCTGAGCCGCAGCGTCCTCGGCCCCACGTGGATCCGCACGATCTCGTACGCCGTACCGGGACGGCACCGTCACGTCCGCTCCACACCCACCGAGCAGCCCACGGGGCAGCCCAGCACCGATCCGAGCGAGCGGCCGACCGCGAGCGCGCCGACCGGCCTGCCGACCACCCTTCCCAGCACGAGCCCGACGACGAGCCTGCCCACCACGTTGCCCACGACGAGCCCGCCGACCAGCGAGCCGCCGACCCTTCCCGTCCCGCTGCCCACGGGAGACCCCACCCTGCCGATCCCGCTGCCCACCGGCCTGCCCACCGCGAGCCCGCCGACCAGCCTGCCCACCACGAGCCCGCCCACCAGCCTGCCCACCACGTTGCCCACGACGAGCCCGCCGACCGGCCAGCCGACGCTCCCGATCCCCGTGCCGACCCTCCCGATCCCGCTGCCGACGACCCTGCCACCGACGCCCGTGATCCCGGCCCCGCGGCCCGTCCCGCTGGCCGCCCTGACGCGGGCCGAGGTGGTCGCGTTCGACATCGCCTGGCCGGTGTGTCAGGCCGTCCTCCCGGACACGTGGACCCGGCGCGATCTGCGGCTCTGCCTCACCACGGAGCTCGGCACGCCTCGCCGCGACCGCCACGTGCGGGCCTTCGCGCAGTGGCTCGCCAAGCTCGAGGAGAGACCGCCCGGCTGAGGGCCCGATCCGGTTCGGGTAGCGTCGCCCACCACCGCTCCCGCGGCCACGCAGTGCTCGGTAGAGTCGCGGGCAGCATCTCCGAGTCCGAAGGACCCCAACCCGCTTATGGACGGCTCCGACAGTCGCCTCCGTCCGTGCCCGTCCTGCCTCTCGGGTGACGACCCGTGCTGACCTCCTGGCTCCTCCTCGGTGCCTCGCTCCTGCTGGTGGTCGCGGCCGGGTTCTTCGTGGCCGCCGAGTTCTCGTTCGTCACCGTCGACCGGAGCAAGGTCGCCCAGGCGGCCGAGGGCGGCGACGCCCCGGCCGCCGGAGTGCTCAAGGCCCTGCGCTCGCTGTCGACCCAGCTGTCCGGTGCCCAGGTGGGCATCACCATCACCAACCTCGCGATCGGCTTCCTCGCCGAGCCGGCCATCGCCCGGCTCATCTCGGGGCCGCTGGAGTCGCTCGGGCTCCCGACGCGCGCCGTCGACCCGGTCGCGGTGGCGATCGGGCTGACCCTGAGCTCCGTCGTGACCATGGTCTTCGCCGAGCTGGTGCCGAAGAACCTCGCCATCGCCCGTCCGATGGAGACCGCCCGCGCGACCCAGCGCTTCCAGCGGCTCTTCACCGCCGTGATGAGGGGTCCGATCCGCGTCCTGAACGGCTCGGCCAACGCGATCGTGCGACGCCTCGGCATGGAGCCCCAGGAGGAGCTGCGCTCGGCACGGTCCTCCACCGAGCTCGCCTCCCTCATCTCGCGGTCGGGACACCAGGGCACCCTCGATCCCGACACCGCGGAGCTGATGGAGCGGTCCGTGGAGTTCGGCACCCGGACGGCCGGCGAGATCATGACGCCCCGCGTGCGGACGATCAGCCTGGAGACGAACGACCGCGCCTGGTCGATCATCGAGCTGGCCCGGGAGACCGGGCACTCACGCTTCCCGGTGCTCGACCACGAGGACGCGGTGGTCGGGACGGTCCACGTGAAGCACGCGGTGGCCCTGGCCATCCCCGAGCGGCAGACCACGCGGGTCAAGCACCTGATGACGCGCCCGATCGTCGTGCCCGACTCGCTCCGGCTCGACCCCCTGCTCTCCCTGCTCCGCCAGGAGGGCCAGCTCGCGGTCGTCCTCGACGAGTACGGCGACCAGGCCGGCATCGTCACCATCGAGGACGTCATCGAGGAGATCGTCGGTGACATCGCCGACGAGCACGACCGCCTCGGGGCCCGGGTCCGGCGCCGCCCGGACGGCTCGTGGCTGCTGTCGGGGCTGCTGCGCCCCGACGAGGTCGAGGACCTGACCGGGATCGAGCTGCCCGACCACGAGGACTACGACACCATCGCCGGGCTGGTGCTCCAGGTCCTGGGCCGGGTGCCCCAACGCGGCGACGTGGCCGAGGTCGTCGTCCCGGACCGGTCCGATCCCGACCAGCCGGAGCGGCACCTGCTCGCGGTGCTCGGCGTCGAGCACATGGACGGGCTGCGGATCGACCGGCTGTCGCTCCGGGTGCAGCCGGCGGAGGACGACGCATGAGCACCGGCACCGCGGTCCTCCTGGCGATCCTCCTCCTGTTCGGCAACGCGTTCTTCGTGGCGGCCGAGTTCGCCCTGGTCTCCGCCCGGCGGACCCAGATCGAGCCGCGCGCCGAGGAGGGCTCTCGCCTGGCCCGCACCACGCTGCGCGCCATGGAGCACATGTCGCTGGTCATCGGCGTCAACCAGCTCGGGATCACGGTCTGCTCGCTGGTGCTCGGCGCCGTCGCCGAGCCGACCTCCGCCGCCCTCCTCGAACCGGTCCTGCACGCCGTCCATGCGCCCCCGTCTCTGGTGCACCCGATCGCGTTCGTCCTCGGCCTGGCCGTGGTGGTGTACCTGCACGTGGTCCTCGGGGAGATGATCCCCAAGAACATCGCGCTCGCCGGACCCGACCGGGCGGCGCTCGTGCTGGGCACGCCGATCTGGGGCATCGTCTCGGTGACCCGGCCGGTGATCACCGGCATCAACGCGCTCGCGTCCGGCGTCCTCCGCCTCTTCGGGGTCCGGCTCATGGACGAGGTCAGCTCCACCTACACCCGCGAGGAGGTCGCGGCCCTGGTCGAGGAGTCCCGCGGCGAGGGACTGCTCGAGGACGGCGAGTACGACCGGCTGTCGGGCGCCCTGGGGTTCACCGAGAAGACCGTCGAGACGGTGCTCATGCGTCCCGAGACCCTGGCGACCGTACGACGCGGCTCGACCGGCGCGGACGTGGAGACGCTGTGTGCTGCCACCGGCTTCAGTCGCTTCCCGGTGGTCGGCGACGACGCCTCGCTGCTCGGCTACCTGCACATCAAGGACGTGCTCCAGGTCGACGAGGCCCTGCGCCACCGGGTCGTCGAGGACAAGTGGATCCGGCCGTTCGCCCTGGTGCGCTGCGACGACCTGTTGCACGACACCCTGGAGAAGCTGCAGCGTCGCGGTGCGCACATGGCCCGCGTCGTGGACGCGGAGGGAGCCACGCTCGGGGTCGCCACGCTCGAGGACGTGATCGAGGAGCTGGTGGGGGAGATCCGCGACAGCGCTCATCTGGAGGCCTCGACACCGCCGTACAGCGCCGAACCGCGTGGCACGGACGGTTAGGGTGTCCCCGGCGGTTCTCCGATGAAGGTGCAGGCGGCAGTGGCGGACGAGGCGACGCGCGACGCGCGCGTGTGGACCGTCCCCAACGCCCTCAGCGTGCTGCGGCTGCTCGGGCTCCCGCTCTTCCTCTGGCTGGTGCTCGGCCCCGAGGCCGACGGGTGGGCCCTGGCGGTGCTCGCGGCCTCCGGGATCACCGACTACCTCGACGGCTACCTCGCCCGGCGGCTCGACCAGGCCTCGCGCCTCGGTCAGGTCCTCGACCCGGTGGCCGACCGGCTCTACATCCTCGCGGTGGTCATCGGCCTGGCCCTGCGCGGCATCGTCCCCTGGTGGTTCGCGGTGATCCTGCCGCTGCGCGACGTGCTGCTGTGGGGGCTCGTGCCGATCCTGCGGACCCGCGGCTACAGCGCGCTCCCGGTCCACTTCCTCGGCAAGGCCGCGACCTTCAACCTCCTCTACGCCTTCCCGCTGCTCCTGCTCGGCGACGGCGCCAGCGCGACGGCCACGTTGGCGAAGGTCTTCGGCTGGGCGTTCGCCGGGTGGGGGATCGGGCTCTACTGGTGGGCCGGAGTCCTCTACGCCTACCAGGTCTACAAGCTGGTGAAGAGCACCGAGCGGCGGGTGGTGGCGCATGGCTGAACCGCCCGCCGGCGCCGCGCCGCTGCCCGAGCACGTCACCGTGCCCCTGCTCGCCTTGATCACCCAGCGCTCCCTCGACGCCGACTACGAGCACGTCGCCGCCCGCCGTGCCGCCGGCGGCGCCGCGCCCCCGGAGCGGGTGCCCCGTCGGACGGCGGCGCTCGTGCTGCTGGCGTTCGGCCTGCTCGTCACCGTCGCCGCGGTGCAGACCTCGCGCAACGCGTCCGTCGACGAGGCCAGCCGCTCCAGCCTGATCGACCAGATCGACCTGCGACGCCAGGCCGTCTCCGACCAGCAGCGCCAGCTCTCCCGGGAACAGGGCGACCAGCTCTCGCTGCAACGCGCCCTGGCCCGGCTCGACACCGAGCAGCAGGCGGCGAAGGCACGCCTCGCCCGGCTCGAGGCGCAGACCGGTTTCGGCAAGGTCAGCGGAGCCGGTATCAAGGTGACCGTGAACAGCGCACCGGGCAGCGACACGTCACAGATGGTGCGTGACTCCGACCTGTCGCTCCTCACCGACGCCCTGTGGACCGCCGGGGCCGACGCGATCAGCGTCAACGGGCAACGGCTCACGGTGCTCAGCTCGTTCCGCAACGTCGGGATCGGGATCCTGGTCAACTCCCAGCCGGTGAACCCGCCCTACGTCTTCGACGTGATCGGCAACCCCGACACCCTCCCGGCCAACCTGCTCTCGAGCTCGGCAGGCGGACAGTGGTACGCGCTGAAGGCCAGCCTGGGCTTCCGCTTCGACGTCGTGAACGGTGGCACCATGACGCTGCCGGCGGCACCACAGCCCGACCTCCGTTCCGCCCGGGTCGCTGACCCGAACGGCCTCCGCACTCGCACGCAAGGGGACAACGCCTCATGATCGCGGCACTCGGACTTCTCGTGGGCGTCGTGCTGGGACTGATCTTCACCCCCAACGTCCCGGCCGGCTTCGACCCCTACCTCCCGATCGCGGTCGTGGCCGCCCTCGACGCGGTCTTCGGCGCCCTGCGCGCCTACCTCGAGGGGATCTTCGACGACAAGGTCTTCGTGGTCTCCTTCTTCTCCAACGTCGTGATCGCGGCGGCGATCGTCTACCTCGGGGACAAGCTCGGCGTCGGCGGCCAGCTCTCGACCGGCGTGATCGTGGTGCTGGGCATCCGCATCTTCTCCAACGTCGCTCAGATCCGGCGGTACGTGTTCCATGCCTGATGTCGGCCCCGTCCCCGGACCGGACGACCCGGCCGCCCCCACCGCCGTCGACTCGGCCGACGAGGTCGGCCTGCAGCGCCTGCGCGAGGCGTTGCTCCGCCCGTCGCGAGCCCAGCTCGTGGTCGGCGTGCTCCTGGCCGTCCTGGGGTTCGCGGCGATCACCCAGGTGCGCACCAACACGACGGACAACACCTACGCCGGGTATCGCGAGCAGGACCTCGTCGACGTCCTCTCCGGCCTCGCCGGCACCTCCCAGCGCGCACAGTCCGAGATCACCCGGCTCGAGTCCGCCCGCCGCCAGCTCGAGGCGAGCCGTCGTCGTCAGGGTGCGGCTCTGAGCGCCGCCCAGAAGCAGGAGCAGGAGCTGGGCATCCTGGCCGGCCTGGTCCCGGTGACCGGCCCGGGCATCCGACTCACCGTCACCGAGGGGCCGCGCCCGGTCGACGTGGACTCCGTGCTCGACACCATCGAGGAGCTGCGCTCGGCGGGAGCCGAGGCCATGCAGATCAACGGCAAGGTGCGGCTGGTCGCCCAGAGCTCGGTCCAGTCCGTCCCCGGCGGCCTCCTCGTCGACGGCACCAGGCTCACCTCGCCGTACGTCTTCGACGTGATCGGCGACCCGCACACCCTGGAGGGGGCGCTGAGCCTCATCGACGGTCCGATCACCCAGTACAAGGACGCCGGCGCCACCGTCGACGTCCAGGAGGAGAAGGCGTTGGACATCACCGCCCTCGCCAAGCCGGGCGCCGCACCGTCACCGCCGCCCGGGTGATCCGGAGGCACCCCACCCGAGCCGATCCCGGTAGCCTGCCGGGACAGCACGCGCCGACCCGCCACGCGGCGGCCACGACCGAAGGAGAGCCGTGTACCCCGACGACCTGAAGTACACCCCGGAGCACGAGTGGGTCCGTACGCCCGGCGAGGCCGAGGGGTCGGTCCGGGTCGGGATCACCCATTTCGCGCAGGATGCGCTCGGCGACATCGTCTACGTGTCGCTCCCCGCCGTCGGCGATCGGGTGACCTCCGGCGCGGCCTGTGGCGAGCTCGAGTCGACCAAGTCGGTCAGCGACGTCTACGCGCCCGTGGACGGCGAGGTGGTCGCGGTCAACGAGAGCCTCGACACCACCCCCGAGCTGGTCAACAGCGACCCCTACGGCGGTGGCTGGCTCTACGAGCTGGTGCCGAACGACGCGGGTGCGATCGAGGGGCTCATGGACGCCGCGGCGTACGAGAGCACCCTCGGCGACTGAGCTCCGTGCGGTGCCGGGAAGTCGCAGCGATGCTGGGATGTCCCTGATAGGTTCGCAGCAACCATCAACCTCAGCCCGTTGCTGAGGGTTCGGACAGGAGACGATCACCGATGCCGTACTGCACCAACTGCGGCAGCGCGAACCCCGCCGACGCCCGTTTCTGCTCCCAGTGCGGCACGCGTCTGCTGCCCGAGGGTGCGGGGGACTCGACCGCGACGATCAGCATCGCGGGCTCCGAGCGCTCGGAGATCTCCTCCGACCGCCAGCTGAACCCCGTGGACGCCGCCGCGGTGGACGCCCTGCCCGTGGGCTCCGCCCTCCTGGTCGTGCAGCGCGGACCGGGGGCCGGGAGCCGGTTCCTGCTCGACAAGGACGTCACGACCGCGGGGCGGCATGCCGACAGCGAGATCTTCCTCGACGACGTGACGGTGTCGCGTCGCCACGCGACGTTCACCCGCGAGGGCGACACGTTCACCGTGGCCGACGCCGGCAGTCTCAACGGCACCTACGTCAACCGCGACCGCATCGACACCGTCGTGCTCAAGGACACCGACGAGGTGCAGATCGGCAAATACCGCCTGGTGTTCTTCCAGGGCCACGAGAACGTGTGACCACCGCGCCGCGATGACCTCCAGCAGCCATTCCTCCACCGCCGGGCGGGTCCGGCTGAACATCGGGGAGGTGCTCGACCGGCTCCGCCCCGACTTCCCCGGCGTGACCATCCCCAAGATCCGCTTCCTCGAGGACAAGGGCCTGGTCAAGCCGGAGCGCACGCCGGCGGGCTACCGCAAGTTCTCGGTCGAGGACATCGACCGGCTGCGCTACATCCTGCGCATGCAGCGCGACCACTACCTCCCGCTGCGCGTCATCGGGGAGCATCTCGACGCGATCGACCGTGGCCTCGAGCCGCCCCCGATCGAGCCGGTGGTGCCGACAGTGCCGACCCTGGCCCTGGCCGCCGACGGCCTGCCGTCGGCCGAGTCGTTCACGCGACGCGACCACGTGCGGTTGTCGCGCAAGGAGCTGCTCAAGATCGCCGAGGTCTCCGACGAGCTGCTGGTCCAGCTCGAGCAGTACGGCCTGGTCACGCCGCGCACGGGCACCGGCCACTACGACACCGATGCGCTCGCCATCGCCACCACGGCCCGCGAGCTCGCCGAGTTCGGCTTCGAGCCACGGCACCTGCGGGCGTTCAAGACCGCGGCGGACCGTGAGGTCGGCCTGGTCGAGCAGGTGGTGGCCCCGCACAAGCGGGGTCGTGACACCGCCGCCCGCGCCCGCGCCGAGGAGACCGTGAGCGAGATCGCCGCGCTCTCGGTCCGGCTCCACGCCACCCTCGTCAAGGCCGGTCTCCACCGCACCTGACCGGCCGGGTCGCGGCCCGGCGCGGGGGTAGTGTGGAAGCCATGCGCGAGGTCGACGTCCTGGGTGTGCGGGTCGAGATGCCGTCCAACAGTCCCATCGTGCTGCTGCGCGAGGTCGAGGGGCAGCGCTACCTGCCGATCTGGATCGGCGCGGTCGAGGCGACCGCCATCGCGTTCGCCCAGCAGGGCGTCGTACCTCCCCGGCCGTTGACGCACGACCTGCTCAAGGACGTGCTCGAGTCCACCGGCAACCAGCTCACCGAGGTCCGCATCACCGAGGTCAAGGACCGGGTGTTCTTCGCGACGCTGGTCCTGGCGTCGGGTGTCGAGGTGAGCGCGCGGCCCTCGGACTCCATCGCCCTGGCGCTGCGTACCGGCAGCCGCATCCTGTGCGCGGAGGAGGTCCTGGACGAGGCCGGCCTCGACGCACCGGCCGAGCAGGAGGACGAGGTGGAGAAGTTCCGCGAGTTCCTCGACCACGTCTCGCCCGAGGACTTCGAGAGCCGCTGAGCGCCGCCCCGCCGCTCACGCAGCATCCCCGCCGGTCGCGCAGCATCCCCGCCGGTCGCGCAGCATCCCCGCTGGTCGAGCCTGTCGAGACCAAGGGGACACCTCGCCGTCGCCGTCCCGCTGGTCGAGCGGCGTCCCCGCTGGTCGAGCGGCGTCCCCGCTGGTCGAGCCCGTCGAGACCAAGGGGACATCCGGGAGCCACCTCAACCATCACCCTCCACCACAGGTTGAGGGTTGCGACACGCCGCCGTCATCTTTGACGAGCCTCCGGCGCGGGCCTACCTTGAACTGTCCTCGTTGTAACTCCACCGATGTGGTTGCCGCCGCGGCTGCACGGATTCCCCCGGAGTGACGCGGAGCGAGGTAACCGACGGAGGTCGTAGTGAACGACAACGAGCAGCACCCGGCCCACGACCCGGCCCACCAGGCCGAGGCGATCGAGGCCGCGGAGGAGCAGGGTCTGCTCTTCACCGACGACGTGTCCCCGTTGCCCAGCGACACCGGCTACCGCGGCCCGACCGCGTGCAACGCCGCCGGCATCACCTACCGCCAGCTCGACTACTGGGCACGCACCGGCCTGGTCGAGCCGACCGTCCGTGGTGCCACCGGCTCGGGGTCCCAGCGCCTCTACTCCTTCCGCGACATCCTGATCCTCAAGGTCATCAAGCGGCTCCTCGACGCCGGCATCTCGCTCCAGCAGATCCGCACCGCGGTGCAGCACCTGCGCGCCCGCGGCACCGACGACCTGACCCGCGTCACCCTGATGAGCGACGGCGCCTCGGTCTACGAGTGCACCAGCAACGACGAGGTCATCGACCTGCTGCAGGGCGGCCAGGGCGTCTTCGGCATCGCGATCGGCGGCGTCTGGCGCGAGATCGAGGGCACCCTCTCCGAGCTGCCCAGCGAGCGCACCGTGGACGAGCACCCCGCGAGCGACGCCGCCGACGAGCTCGCGGCACGCCGCGCCGCTCGCAAGCTCGGCTGACGCGTCCGACACCCGGCGATGCCGGGCCCCCCGGGATCCGGTTGTTAGACTGAGCCCGCTGACAATCCCGCACGGGAGAGTCTCTGCCCGGGTCCCGCGCCACACGGCGTACGCCCGGGAGCGGAGCGCCGAAGGGGCAACCCCTCCCCGGAACCTCTCAGGCGCCAGGACCGTGCGGACCAGGCAACTCTGGAGCGCACGCGACAGAGGGGGAGGCGAATCGACCCGTCGAGGAGCCCCCTGTGACCCAGCAGCACACCTTCGCCGACCGCCACCTGGGCCCGCGCCCGGACGACGTCGCCCACATGCTCGAGGTCGTCGGCTTCGACTCGCTCGACGAGCTGATGGATGCGGCGGTGCCCGGATCCATCCACTCGCGCACGCTCGACCTCCCGGAGCCCCTGTCGGAGTACGACGCGGCTCGTGAGCTGCGCCGGGTCGCCGGTGCGAACCGCCCCGCCGAGTCGATGATCGGCCTCGGGTACCACGCGACGATCACGCCGCCGGTGATCCGGCGCAACGTGCTCGAGGACCCGAGCTGGTACACCGCCTACACGCCGTACCAACCCGAGATCTCCCAGGGACGGCTCGAGGCGCTGCTCAACTTCCAGACCGTCATCGGCGACCTCACCGGCCTGCCGACCGCCAACGCCAGCCTGCTCGACGAGGGCACCGCCGCGGCCGAGGCCATGACGCTCGTACGCCGCGCCCAGCGCGGGGCGAGCGGTCCGTTCGTGGTCGACGCGGATGCCCTCCCGCAGACGATCGAGGTGATCCGCACCCGCGCCGCCGCGATGGGCATCGACGTGGTCGTGGCCGACCTCGGCGACGGCCTTCCCGAGGGCGAGCTGTCCGGCGTGCTCGTGCAGTACCCCGGCGCATCCGGCCGGATCCTCGACCCCCGGCCGGTCATCGACGCGACCCACGAGCGGGGCGCCCTGGCGGTCGTGGCCGCCGACCTGCTCGCGCTGACCCTGATCGAGGCTCCGGGCGCCCTGGGGGCCGACGTCGTCGTCGGGTCGTCGCAGCGGTTCGGCGTCCCGATGTTCTACGGCGGCCCGCACGCCGGCTTCATGTCGGTGGCCGCGGGGCTCGAACGCCACCTCCCCGGACGCCTCGTCGGCGTCTCGGTCGACGCGGAGGGCCGGCCGGCGTACCGCCTGGCCCTGCAGACCCGCGAGCAGCACATCCGCCGCGACAAGGCGACCTCCAACATCTGCACCGCGCAGGTGCTGCTCGCCGTGGTCGCCTCGATGTACGCCGTGTACCACGGCCCCGAGGGGCTCCGGGCGATCGCCGAGCGGATCAGGGACGACGCCGCCCGGCTCGGCGCGACGCTCCGCAGAGGCGGGGTCGAGGTCGTGCACGACGCATACTTCGACACCCTGCTCACCCGCGTCCCCGGCCGCGCGGCCGAGATCGTCGCCGCCGCACGCGAGGAGGGCGTGCAGGTCCGCCACGTCGACGACGACCACGTGGGTCTGAGCGTCGGTGAGACCTTCCGCGCCGACACCTTCGCGGCGGTGCTGCGGGCCTTCGGGGCCATCGAGGCCGGCGCGCGCGACCTCGGCAGCGACGACACGATCCCCGCGGGCCTGGCCCGGACGACGGCGTACCTGACCCACGAGGTGTTCTCCAGCCACCGCAGCGAGACCCAGATGCTGCGCTACCTGCGGCGGCTGTCGGCCCGCGACTACGCCCTCGACCGAGGCATGATCCCGCTCGGCTCCTGCACGATGAAGCTCAATGCCACCACCGAGATGGAGCCGGTGTCGATGCCCGGCTTCGCCGACCTGCATCCCTTCGCCCCTGCGGAGGACGCCGCGGGCTACCGCGAGCTGATCGGGCAGCTCGAGTCCTGGCTCGCGGAGGCGACCGGCTACGACCGCGTCTCGATCCAGCCGAACGCCGGCTCCCAGGGCGAGCTGGCCGGGCTGCTCGCGATCCGCGGCTACCACCGGGCGAACGGCGACACCGGGCGCACGGTCTGCCTGATCCCGTCCTCGGCCCACGGCACCAACGCCGCGTCGGCCGTGATGGCCGGCATGAAGGTCGTGGTCGTGAAGGCCGCCGACAACGGCTCCGTCGACCTCGAGGACCTGCGGGCCAAGTGTGCCGAGCATCCCGACGAGATCGCGGCGATCATGGTGACCTACCCCTCGACCCACGGCGCGTACGAGGACACGATCACCGAGCTCTGCCGGATCGTTCACGCCGCCGGAGGGCAGGTGTACGTCGACGGGGCCAACCTGAACGCCCTGTTGGGCCATGCCCGGCCCGGCGAGTTCGGCGGCGACGTCTCCCACCTCAACCTGCACAAGACCTTCTGCATCCCCCACGGCGGCGGCGGCCCCGGGGTCGGCCCGGTGGGCGTACGCGCCCACCTGGCGCCGTACCTCCCGACCCACGAGCAGCACCCCGACCCGGAGCAGCGAGACGGCATCGGCGCGATCAGCGCGGCGCCGTACGGCTCGGCGGGGATCCTGCCCATCTCGTGGGCCTACGTGCGGATGATGGGCGCGGAGGGCCTGCGCCGCGCCACCGCCACCGCCGTGCTGTCGGCCAACTACGTCGCGGCGCGGCTCGATGACTCGTTCCCCGTGCTCTACAAGGGTCACGGAGGCCTGGTCGCCCACGAGTGCATCCTCGACCTGCGCGGGATCACGCGCTCCTCCGGCGTCACCGTGGACGACGTGGCGAAGCGGCTCGTCGACTACGGCTTCCACGCGCCGACCATGTCGTTCCCCGTGGCGGGGACGCTGATGGTGGAGCCGACCGAGTCCGAGGACCTGGCCGAGATCGACCGGTTCTGCGACGCGATGCTCGCGATCCGGGCCGAGATCGAGCAGGTCGAGTCGGGGGAGTGGAGCGTCGACAAGTCACCGCTGCGCGGCGCGCCCCACACGGCGCGCGCGATCGTGGGCGACTGGGACCGTGCCTACCCGCGCGAGGTCGCGGCGTTCCCGGCCGGGCCGGACCCGGACAAGTACTGGCCGCCGGTCGCCCGGATCGACCAGGCGTACGGCGACCGCAACCTGGTCTGCGCGTGCCCGCCTCCCGAGGCCTTCGCCGAGTGACCGCCGTCGAACCCACGACCGGCCGGCGGCTGCTCGCGCTGCTCGCCGAGCGGCAGGTCTCCGGGCGGCTGCCGTCGGTGGTGGCCGGGCTCGTGCGCGACGGTGACCTGGTCTGGACCGGGTCGTGGGGCGATGCCGGACCCGACGCGGCCGACGTGCAGTACCGCATCGGCTCGATCACCAAGACGTTCACCGCCGTGCTCGTCCTGCAGCTGGCCCGCGACGGCGAGCTGAGGCTCGACGACCCGGCCTCGCGGTTCCTCGGAGACGTCGGCTACGGCGACCGCAGCCTGCGCGCCCTGCTGGCCCACTCCTCCGGGATGCAGTCCGAGCCCACCGGACCGTGGTGGGAGCGGTCGGCGGGCCGACCGTGGGACGAGCTGGCCGCGCTCCACGACGGGTCGGGGCGGGTGTTCCCGGCAGGACAGCAGTACCACTACTCCAACCTGGGCTACGCCATGCTCGGCCGGGTCGTGGGCGAGGTGCTCGGCACGAGCTGGGCGGACTCCGTGAGGCAGCGGCTGCTCGACCCGCTCGGCATGACCCGCACGACCTACCTCCCCGAGGATCCGACCGCGCCGGGGCTCAGCGTCGACCCCTACCGGGGAACGCTCGCGGCCGAACCGGCCACCGACACCGGAGCCATGGCCCCGGCGGGGCAGCTCTGGTCCACCGTGGCCGACCTCGCCCGGTGGAACGCGTTCCTCGGGACGGGGCACGCCGACGTGCTCGGGCTGCCGTGGCTGGAGCTGGCGTCCCACCCGCAGTCGGGGGACCGCCACGACCAGCTCGGCTACGTCTACGGGCTGGGCTTCCAGCTGCGTCGTGGGGGCTCCGGTCTCCTGGTCGGTCATACCGGATCGATGCCGGGCTTCCTCGCCGCCTGTTTCGTCGACCGGCCCCGGCGTACCGGCGTCGTCGTGCTGACGAACGCCACCACCGGACTCGAGCCGTCGGACCTGGCCCGCGCGCTCCTGGAACGGCTCGAGCACGACGAGCCGACGCTCCCGGCGCCGTGGCGGCCGACGGTCGAGGTGCCGGACCCGGTCGCCGACGCGTTGGGCGTGTGGCACTGGGGCAACACCCCCTTCGTGTTCCGGTACGACGGTGGGGAGCTGCAGATCACCCACGACGGCGACGTGTCCGGAAGGTTCGAGCTCGCCGGGGACCGTCTGGTCGGGACGACCGGCTACCACGCCGGCGAGACGCTCAACGTCGTACGCCGGCCGGACGGGTCCGTCAGCCACCTGGAGATCGCCACGTTCGTCTACACACGCACGCCGTACGACCCGGGCGTCGCGATCCCCGGCGGCCATCCCGACGTCGACCTGACGGCCCGCCGGACCACGCGGCCTACATCGCCTGCGACACGCTCGACATGTTGAAGTCGGGCACCCTCAGGGCGGGCATCGCCGTGCGCGAGAAGTAGTCGTCGCCCCACTCGCGGCTGAACGCCGGGACCGTCGTCGACGCGTGGGAGAAGCGCCGCAGCAGGTCGAGCGGGCTCTCGTTGAAGCGGTAGTTGGTGACCTCGCCGGTGATCTCGCCGTTCTCCACGAGGTACACGCCGTCGCGGGTCAGACCGGTCAGCAGCAGGGTCTGCCGGTCGACCTCGCGGATGTACCACAGGCAGGTCAGCAGCAGGCCGCGGTCGGTGCCGGCCACCAGGTCGTCGATCGTGCCGGCGGCGCCCTCGACGTCGAGGACGAGGTTGTCGATGGCCGGGGTCACCGGCTGCGCGGTGAGATCCGCGGTCTCGCGCGACTGCCGCAGGGCGGCGAGCGTGCCGCCGCGGATCCACTCGGTGCGGCCGAGGGCGAGTCCGTTGTCGAACACCGACGTGTCGTCGCCCGACGACTCGACGATCGTGTGCGGGGCGCACTCCAGGCCCGGGAACGAGGGGTCGGAGTACAACGAGACCTCGGGCCGCACGATCTGCTCCCCGATCCGGGTGGAGCCATGGCCGCTGTAGACCGACTGGCCGTCGTGGGCGTCGCGGGCACCGGCCGACCAGTAGGCGTCGATCATCAGATCCGCCACGGCCGTCGGCGGCAGGATCGTGTCGTAGCGGCCCGCGGGCAGGTCGACGTGGCGCCGGGCCCAGCCGAGACGCTGCTCGAGGGTCGCCTCCAGGGCCAGGGGATCCACCCCGGCGAAGTCGCGGGTGGCGCCCCCCACCCAGGCGCTGTGCGTCAGGTAGGCGGTCTTGCCCGTGCAGGTGTAGTGCCCGGTCGGCTGGACGTGCCGCAGCCGCAGCCCTGAGGTGGAGGCGACGTACGTCGTGGTGACGTCGTGGTCGACGAAGCCGTAGAGCAGCCGACCTCCGGACCTGGCCCGGGCGAACGCCTCGCCGAGCGCGGGTGCGAGGTCGTCGAAGACGTGGATGTCCGTCTCGTCCGGCGGGTCGTCCCACCCGGGGTCGACGTGTCCGGCGACGAGGTCGTGGGCGTCGGCGGCGGGGGCGGATGCCCGGGCCGCAGCATCGGCCGCCTCGACGAGGGCCGCGACCTGGCCGGCCGTGCTGGCGGCACTCGAGACCGAGCCGACCGAGACCCCACCGGGTTGCCGGACGAAGGAGATCACGGTGACGTCGACCCCGCGCATCGCGCCGTTGGTGGTCAGCGTGTTGTTGGCCCACCTGAGGTTGGCGCTCGTGCGGTGGTGGGCGATCGCGATGCAGTCGTCCGCCGCGGACGCGGCCAACGCTCGCTCGACGAGGTCCTGGACGGAGACCGTCGCCGGGCATCTCGTCTCCGCTCGATACGGGCATCAGTGAGCTCCCTCGTCGCGGGTGTTGAGGATGCGGATGCCGCGGAACAGCGCGCTCGGGCAGCCATGGCTGACCGATGCCACCTGGCCCGGCTGGGCCTTCCCACAGTTGAAGGCGCCACCGAGCACCCAGGTGCCGGGACCACCCACGGCCTCCATGGAGCCCCAGAAGTCGGTGGTGGTCGCCTGGTACGCCGCGTCCCGCACCTGCCCGGCGAGCGCACCGTCGCGAATGGCGTAGAAGCGCTGGCCGGTGAACTGGAAGTTGTATCGCTGCATGTCGATCGACCACGACTTGTCGCCGACGACGTAGAGACCGCGCTCCACCCGCCCGATCAGGTCGTCGGTCGACACGTCCGCGAGGCCGGGCTGCAACGAGACGTTGGCCATCCGCTGGATCGGGATGTGGCCGGGCGAGTCGGCGTACGCACACCCGTTGGAACGGCGGTCGTTGAGCTCGGGGTGCAGATGGGCCATCGGGCGGTCGAGCTGGTATCCGACCAGGATGCCGTCCTTGACGATGTCCCAGCTCTGGGTGGCGACCCCCTCGTCGTCGTACCCGGTGGTGGCCAGCCCGTGCTCGACGGTGCGGTCTCCGGTCACGTGCATGACCCCCGACCCGTAGCGCAGCGTCCCCAGCTGGTCGAGGGTGGCGAAGGAGGTGCCGGCGTAGTTGGCCTCGTAGCCGAGGGCCCGGTCGAGCTCGGTGGCGTGGCCGATGGACTCGTGGATGGTGAGCCAGAGGTTGGACGGGTGGATGACCAGGTCGTGGGGGCCGGCCTCGACGCTGGGCGCCTCCAGCTTCTCCTCGAGCAGGTCGGGCACCTCCGCCAGCTCGGCCTCCCAGTCCCACGCGCCGTCCTCGGCCGACCCCGCGACGTACTCCCAGCCTCGCCCCGCCGGCGGCGCGATGGAGGACATGTCGTCGAAGATGCCGCGCTCCTCGTGGGACCCCATGACCGTGAACGTCGGCAGCATGCGGACGCGCTGCTGGGTCGTCCGGGTGCCGGCGAGATCGGCGTAGTACTTGTTCTCCCGCACCTGCTGGAGCTCGGCGGTGGCGTGCTCGACCGCGCGGTGCCGCAGCAGCCGCTGGGTCCAGTCGATGAGCACCGCGGACTTCTCGGCCAGCGGCACCTCGAACGGGTCGCGCTGGTAGGACGAGACCCAGGTGACGTCGTCGTAGACCGGTTCGTCCGCGATCTCGACCGGGACCGCGGTCACCGCGGCGGAGAGCCGCGCGACCGCGACGGCCGCCTCGGCGACCCGGACCGCCTCGTCCGGTGACAGCTGGACGCCCGAGGCGAACCCCCACGCGCCCCCGTGGATCACGCGGACCGCGAAGCCGAGATCCTCCGCGTCGGCCGCGCCCTGGAGGATCCCGTCGCGGACGCGGACGTCCTGATAGCGCACCCGCTCGAACCGGAAGTCCGCGTGGGTGGCACCGAGCTCCCGGGCCCGGGCGAGGGCGGCGTCACCGAGGCTGCGATAGGGGAGCGAGGTGAAACCGGGGTCCAGACCTGGCATGTCCCGAACCTAGCGGGGTCAGCAGGAGATCCGCAGGGACGACCCGCTGCGCGCCTTGGTCACGATCGAGCTGGGTCGGGATGCGGTCGCGCATCTCGGCGACGTGGCTCACCACACCGACGGCCCGACCGTTCTCGCGCAGCGTGTCGAGGATGTCGAGCACGTCGTCGAGCGTCTCGGCATCGAGGGAGCCGAAGCCCTCGTCCACGAAGAGCGTGGCCAGATCGGCGCCCCCCGCCTCGTGGGCCACGACGTCGGCGAGCCCGAGTGCGAGCGCGAGGGACACCACGAAGGTCTCACCCCCGGACAGGGTGGCGGGATCGCGGGACTCTCCGGACCAGTCGTCGCGCACGACCAGGCTGAGGCCGCCGCGCGACTCGCCGGCGCCGCGTCGGCCCACGTGCTCGAGGGAGTAGCGCTGGTCGCTCATCCCGGCGAGCCGCGCGTTCGCCGCCGCGACGACCTGGGACAGGCGGTGGGCCAGCACGTAGGCAGAGAGCCGCATCTGCAGGCGGTTGTCGGCGGCCTTGCCCTCGGCGAACGACGAGACCGAGGTCGCCAGCTCGAGGCGCTCGCGGAGGGGGGCCCAGCGGTCGAGCGCGGCCACGAGGTCGTCGGCGAGACCGCACACGCGGTCGCCGGCGCGGAGGGCGGCCTCGTGCGCCGCCCGCGCCCGCTGGAGGGCGGAGACGGCCTCGCGGTGGGCCGCCTCGAGCGCGGCCACGTCCGGGACCGCGGTGGAGAGCAGGTCGGCCGAGGCGGGCTCGTCCAGCACCCGGCGGGCCGCCGCCAGGGCCGCGTCGTGGTCGCGCACCTGCCGGTCGAGGCGTGCCAGGTCGTCCGACGCGAGCTCGGCGGCCCGCGCCTCGTCGACGCCGTCGAACCCGGCCTCGAGCGCGGCCCGGCCCCACGACACCTCGGCCTCGGCCAAGGCGGCCTCGGTGGCGTCGCGGGCGGCGGCCGCCTCCTGGACGCCCCGGGCTACCGCCTGACGCTCCTCGAGCTGCTGCACGGCGCTCGCCAGCGCCGGATGGGATCCGCGGGCCGCCGACACCGCCGCGTCGAGCACGGCGGCCTCGTCGCGCAGGTGCTCGAGGGCCGCGGCCAGCTCCGCCAGCTGCACCCGTCGAGCGGTGGCCTCCTCCTCGAGGGTCGTGCACCGGTCGCGGGCTGCCGCGTGCTGCTCGCTCAGGTCCGGGTGTCGTGCCGCCAGGGCGGCAGCCTCCGCCAACGACCGCTCCCGGTCGGCCAGCGCCTCTTGCAGCTGGTCGGCGTCGGCGTCACCGACGGCCGTGCGTGCGGTCTCGAGCGCGGTCGTGAGCTCGCGCACCCGGAGGTCGAGGGCGTGCTCGACGGCCTGCGCGTCGTCGACGACCCGCTGGGCCAGCTTCTCGGCCTCGGCGTCGGGGTGGCCGCTCGGGGACACGGCCGGCCGCGGATGCTCGGCGGACCCGCACACGGGGCAGTCGTGACCGACGGCCAGGGCCCCGGCCAGCTCGGCGGCCATGCCGGCGACCCGTCGCTCCCGCAGGTCGAGCAGCTCCTCACGGAGGTCGAGCAGGTGGTGCACCGCGTGGTCGTGGTCGGTCGTCGCGCCGGCCAGCTCGGCGGTGAGCAGCGTGACCTCGGCACGGGCGACCGAGGCCGCGCGCGCCCGCTCGGTCTCGGCCTCGAGTTCCGGCAGCCGCCGGAGGGCATCGGTGGCCTCGGCGAGCGCGGCCTCCAGCACGACGAGGGTGGAGGACAGGGCGGCCGACTCCGCGTCGGCCAGCTCCGCGTCGCGGTGGAGCCGCTGGCACGAGGCGGCGTGCGACTCCTCGTGGGCTCGCAGGTCGGCGAGACGACGCTCGGAGGGCAGGAGCGTGGACAGCGCCGCCAGCTGGTGGCTGAGGCCCTCGACCGCAGCCGGCAGGTCCCGCGGGTCGAGTCCGACCCGGTCGGCCCGGTCCAGGGCGGACGCCGCCCGGGCGGCGGCCTCGCTCGCCCGTGCGGCCCGCTCGCCGACCAGGCGGGCCAGCGGGCGCAGGCCCTCGGCGCGACGCGCACGCTCGAGGCGCTCGCGCTCGAGCGCGTGCTCGTCGGCCCGCTCGGCCAGGCGATCGAGGACCGAGGCCGCCTCGCTGACGCGCGCACGGGCCGCGGCCAGGTCGCGGCCCTGGGTCAGGGCTGCACCGGCGTGCGCCTCGGCGCGCCGCACCGCCTCGACCGCGCCGTCAGCCGTGGCGGCGAGCGACTCGGCCTGCTCACGGAGCGACCCGGCCCACACCCTGGTGGCGGCGTCGGACGCGGACGAAGGGTCGGCCACCTGGTCGGGCACGGTGGCGGCGGCGGCCTCGGAGACCCGGCTGACCAGGTCGGCCACCGCCGTGACGTGGCGATCGGACGCGCGGCGCAGCGTCAGCCGCTCCTCCCGGAGCCAGGCCTCGACGCGCTCGAAGCGGCCGGTCCGGAACAGCCGAGCCAGCAGCTGGTGGCGCTGGGCGGAGTCGGCCCGCAGGAACGCCTGGAACTGGCCCTGGGGGAGGAGGGCCACTTGGCAGAACTGGTCGAGGTTCATCCCGACCAGGCCCGAGACGAGGTCGCCGGTCTCGTCGAGGCGGCTGCTCAGCGGGCGCCACTCCGCGTCGACCCGTTCGCTCAGCGTGACCTTGGCCGGCTCCCGGGTCGTCCCGGCCCCCCGCTTCTTCGGGCGCTCCCAGGCGGGGGACCTCACGATGCGGAAGCGGCGCCCCGAGAGGGTGGCCTCCAGCGTCACCTGGGGCGCCAGCCCCGCCGGGGCCTGGTCGGACCGGAGCCGACCCGCGTGGTTGCGGTCGCCCGGGATGGCGCCGTAGAGCGCGAAGCAGACGGCGTCGAGGACGCTCGACTTGCCGGCACCGGTGGCACCCGAGAGCAGGAAGAGGCCGGCGTCGGAGAGCCGGTCGAAGTCGACGTCGGTGGCCTCGACGAACGGTCCGAACGCGGTGATCGAGAGGTGGTGCAGGCGCATCAGTCGGCCGCCGGGACGAGCACGTCGGCATCGGGGTCCTCGGCGCACGCGTCGCAGGCTCGCATCAGCAGGGCCGCCTCGTCGTCGCGAGCGGGGACGCCGCGCATCGCCTCGACGAAGTCGAGGGCGACCCGATGGTCGCTCCGTCCCTGGGGAGCCCCGGCCACCGACGCGGGTGCGGCCTCGCCCGCCGGCGCGAAGACGAGCACGAGCGTGTGCGGGAAGCGCCGGCGCAGCCGCTCCATGGGCTGCTCGGGGCGTACGGCGTCGGTCAGCGTCACCTGGAGCCAGTGGTCCTCGACGGGGTCGAGCCGTGGATCGGCGAGCAGCGATGCGAGCTCCCCGCTGATCCGGGCGAGGGCGCGCGGCACCGGCGCCTCCAGGAACTCGGTGGCGGTGACCCCGCGCGCGCCCAGGTCGACCAGCCAGCAGCCCTTGGTGTGGTGAGCCTCCGAGAAGGAGTAGGCCAGGGGTGAGCCGCTGTAGCGCAAGGACTCGCCCAACGTGGCCCGGCCGTGCAGGTGACCGAGGGCGGTGTAGGAGATGCCGTCGAACAACGACGTCGGCACCACCGACACGCCCCCGACGCTGATGTCGCGCTCGGACTCGCTGGGCATCCCGCCCGCGACGAAGGCGTGGGCCAGCACCACCGACCGCACGGGGCGCTCGGCCAGGTCTGCCCGGACCCGTCGCATCGCCTCGGTCAGCGCCGCCTCGTGGGTGCGCACCGGGAGGCGCCACGGCTCGTGGAGGGCCTGCGGGTCGAGGTAGGGGATGCCGTGGACCGCGACGGGTCCGTGGGAGTCCTCCAGGAGGATCGGGGTGCCGACCCCGCCCGCGTCGGTGCGCAGGTGGACCCCGGCCGCATCGATCAGCCGGGAGCCGAAGCCGAGGCGCTGGGCGGAGTCGTGGTTGCCGGACGTGAGCACGACCCGGGCCCGCGACGACGCCAGCCGCGCGAACGTCTCGTCGGCCAGCCGGACGGCGTCGACGTGGGGGAGCGCCCGGTCGTAGATGTCGCCCGCGACCACGACCAGGTCGACCCGCTCGGACTCCACGACCTGCACCAGGTGGTCGACGAAGGACGCCTGGTGCTCGAGCATGCCGACGCGGTGGAACGAACGACCCAGGTGCCAGTCGGAGGTGTGGAGGATCCTCACGGGACGAACCTAGGGACGACCACCGACAAGGGGGCGGACCCACGCCGGTCAGGCGTAGCGAACCGTGCGGTCCCCGCGGGTGAAGCCGAAGAGCTCCAGGGACGACTCGCGGGCCAGGTGGACGGCGAGCGACGTCGGTGCCCCGACCGCGACCAGAGCCCCGACGCCGGCGGCGACCGCCTTCTGCACCAGCTCGAAACCCGCCCGGCCGCTCACGACCAGGTAGGCCTCGGCGGGGGAGCACCCGGCCAGCACCCGCGCCCCGGTCACCTTGTCGACCGCGTTGTGCCGTCCGACGTCCTCACGGACCACGCAGGCCTCGCCGTCGGCGGTGAACAGTGCCGCGGCGTGGACGCCCCCCGTGCTCGCGAACAGGGCCTGCTGCTCCCGCACCAGCCCCGGCAGGCGGCGTACGACGTCGGGCGAGGCGGGCGGACCGTCCCAGCGTGCCGCTCGGACGGTCGAGAGGGCGGCCGCGATGCTGTCCTTGCCGCAGACCCCGCACGCGGATGACCCGCTCGAGTGACCGGCATGGCGGTGGCCGAGGTCGACCGGAGTGGCGCACGACACCGTGACCACGTTGAACTCCTGCTCCGGCGCCAGCTCCTCGTCGGTGCAGTACGCCACTCCGGCGAGGGCCGCAGCGGACATCAGGCCCTCGTGGAGGCACCACCCGGCAGCGAGCTCGAAGTCGTGTCCCGGCGTCCGCATCGTCACCCAGGCGCGCTGCGGTGGTGATCCGGGCCAGGAGAGCCGGATCTCGAGGGGCTCCTCCGCCGCCACCCGGTCCTCGCGCGAGCGGTCGCCGGACGTGTCGGACTCCACGACGCGGACCCGCGCCGAGGGTCCTGGTCGACGGCCCAGCTCGGTCACGCGTCCACCCTAGGCAGGTGCCTGGTATCAGGCGTGGCGGCCGAGCACACCTAGGGGGTGTGTCCCCGTCCGATGCCTGCTGCCGGTCAGGTGACACGCCCTGGGCGCCCGCCCGGGAGACACCGACAGATCGCGCAACCAAACCCGGGCCCGGCGCGTCCATACGATCAGAGCGCGCCGTTCACGGGGGACGACGCCCAACGGAGGGACTTTCATGAAAACACCGACTTCGCGGGCGAAGGCACTCGCCTCGGCCGCAGTGGCGGCGGGGCTCTGCCTGGCCGGCACGACGGCGGTCAGCTCACCATCTCAGGCAGCCACCGGCACATGTGACACCGCGGCACCGGTCTCGGGCCTCAGTGCTGGGGAGCTCGTCCACGGGCTCACCGTCTCGACCGGCACCACGCCGGACCCGTTCACCGGCAGCGTCCTGGGCGTGCTCACGGACGGCATCGAGCCCGGCGTCGACATGGTCATGGTGCAGCTGACGTCGACCGCCATCGACAACGCCGGGATCTGGGAGGGCATGTCCGGCTCGCCCGTCTACGACGCGAGCGACCACCTCATCGGTGCCGTCGCCTACACGCTCTCGTTCGGCAAGACCTCGGTGGCGGGCGTCACGCCGTGGGCGGACATGGAGCAGTACGCCGGCGGCCCCGCCCCGCTCCACGTGGCCATCCCGGCGTCCGCCGCGAGGTCGATCGCCCGGCAGACGTCGGTGAGCACCGCCCAGGCGTCGCAAGGGTTCCAGGAGCTGAGGACCCCGCAGGTGGTCTCGGGCCTGAGCCCGCGGGTGCTCGCCCGCGACACGGGACGTCCCTACCTGAGCAACGACGTCTCGGTCGCCGGCCGCACGAGCTCGGGGTCGAGCCCCACCGTCGCGGACATGATCGCGGGCGGCAACCTCGTCGCCACGCTGTCGACCGGGGACGTCACCCAGGGCGGCGTCGGCACGATCACCTCGGTGTGCGACGGCCGCGTCGTGGGCTTCGGCCACCCGATGCAGTTCATCGGGAAGACGACGTACGGCATGGCCGGAGCGGACGCCCTGTTCATCCAGACCGACCCGACCGGGCCGTCGTTCAAGGTGGCCAACCTCGGTGACACCCTGGGGACCATCGACCAGGACCGTCAGACCGGCATCTCCGGACCTCTCGGCACGATCCCGACCAGCATCCCGGTCACCTCGACCGTGACGTACCACCCCGCCGGCGGCGCGGTGCGCACGCGCACCGGTCACTCGGCCGTCCAGCTGCCGATCGCGGCCGCCGGCACGGCGAACTACGAGCTGATCCTGAACCACCAGGCCGTGCTCGACGCGTACCAGCCCGGCTCGGAGAACCAGTCGTGGACCATCACGGGCCACACCGCGTCCGGTCCGTTCACGTTCACCGGCGGCAACCGGTACGCCGACCCCAACGACATCGCGTTCGCCTCTGTGTGGGACATGCCCGACCTGGTCTGGCTGCTCTCGAACGTCTCGGGCGTCACGATCGACTCGATCACCGACCACGCCTCCGTCGTCGACGACACCTCGACGTGGAGGATCAGCGGAGCCGAGCAGTGGCGCGGCGGCCAGTGGGTGCCGGTCGGCTCGGGTCACCCCGCGGTCGTCAAGGCGGGCACCACGCTGAAGATGCGGGTCCTGCTCAGTGGCCCGGGCGGCGCCACCAGCAGCAAGAAGTTCTCGGTCCCGGTCCCGGCCGGGGCGGCAGGGAGCCGTGGCAACGTGTTCCTCAGCTCGGCCCAGCCGTTCCCGTTCGAGCAGAGCATGCCGAGCACGCTGTCCGGCGTGCGGAAGCTGGCCGACCACATGGTCCGCAACGACCAGGTGCAGGCGAGCTTCTTCGCCTTCACCAAGTCGCACCAGGTGCAGGCGCACACCACCACGAACCCGGCCGGCAAGGTGATCACCGGCCAGAAGGGCTTCCGGGTCAACGTGCAGTAGGGGTCACGGTCCGTCGTACCCCACCGACGGCCGCGTCGCGTCGCAGTCCCTGCGTCGTCGGCGCGGCCGTTCGGCCGTCCTGGGCGGGCCTGTCTGGTGCGGATGCCGGTTTGCCCCTCCCGGTGTTACGGGAGTGACGAACGAGGGTTCGAGCGGACGCCGCGGATCGGCCGGCTCGAGGCAGCACGGATCAGGAGGTGGTACGTCGAACCACACGCACCGAGCAAGAGTCCGAGCGAACCCGGCTGAGGAGCGGTCGTGGTCCGCCCGAAGGCCTACCCTGGGTTCCATGACGGACCGGACGTCGTCGCTGATCGACCTGGTGCGCGAGTCCGTCATCGGCGACGACCACGTGATGATCACGCCCTACGGGCCGCGCCGCGTCACGTACGCCGACTACACCGCCTCGGGACGTGCCCTGACCTTCATCGAGGACTTCATCCGCGACCAGGTGCTCCCCGGCTACGCCAACACCCACACCGAGTCGAGCGGGACCGGGCTGCAGACGACGAGGCTGCGCGAGCAGGCCCGCGAGATCATCCGCGAGGCCGTCGGCGGAGGCGACGACGACGTCGTGGTGTTCGCCGGGTCCGGGTGCACCGGCGCCATCGCCAAGCTGATCGGGATCCTCGGCCTCCGGATCCCCTCCGTGCTCGACGACGCCCACGACCTCGCCGCCCACATCCCGCCGTCGCAGCGACCGGTCGTGTTCATCGGGCCCTACGAGCACCACTCCAACGAGATCTCGTGGCGCGAGACGATCGCCGACGTCGTCACCATCCACGAGGACGCGGACGGCCACATCGACCAGGGCGAGCTCGCCGAGCAGCTCGAGAAGTACGCCGATCGGCCGCTCAAGGTGGGCTCCTTCTCGGCGGCCTCCAACGTGACCGGCATCGTCTCGGACACCTACGGCATCTCCGAACAGCTCCACGACCACGGCGCCCTGGCCTTCTGGGACTTCGCGGCGGCCGCGCCGTACGTCCGGATCGAGATGGGGGCGCCGGAGGGCCGGCCGTCGGCGTACAAGGACGCGATCTTCCTGTCGCCGCACAAGTTCATCGGAGGGCCGGCGACGCCCGGGGTGCTGGTGGCGCGGCGCGAGCTGTTCGCCAACCGGGTGCCGGACGTGCCGGGCGGGGGCACGGTGGCCTACGTCAACACCGACGACCACCGCTACCTCGACGACCCCGCGCACCGTGAGGAGGGCGGGACCCCCGCGATCATCGAGTCGGTCCGGGCCGGTCTCGTCTTCCAGCTCAAGGAGGCCGTCGGCACGGAGACCATCCGGGCCTCGGAGGAACGGCTGCTGCAGCGCGCCGTCCAAGCGTGGCGCGAGGAGGGCTCGATCGAGGTGCTCGGCAACCTCGAGGCGCCCCGGCTCTCGATCGTGTCCTTCGTGGTGCGCTCGCCGTCGGGCCGCTACCTGCACCACAACTTCGTGGTGGCCCTGCTCAACGACCTCTTCGGGATCCAGTCGCGCGGTGGGTGCTCGTGCGCCGGTCCCTACGGCCACCGGCTGCTCGGCATCGACCTCGAGCGGTCGCACGAGTTCGAGCGCGAGATCACCGGCGGGTGCGAGGGCATCAAACCCGGGTGGGTGCGGGTCAACTTCAACTACTTCCTGTCCGACACCGTCGCCGACTACATCGTCGACGCGGTCCGGCTGGTCGCGCGAGACGGGTGGCGCCTGCTGGACGACTACCGCTTCGACCAGGCGACCGGCCGGTGGCGGCATCGCGAGGGCCTGGTCGAGCCGCCGATCAGCCTGCGCGCGATCTCCTACGAGCGCGGCCGGCCGGACATGCCGTGCGAGCGGCTGACCGGGGGAGAGGACCTCCTGGCCGACCACCTCCGCGAGGGCGCCGCGATCCTGGCGGCCTCGCCCGGCCCCGACCTCTCAGCCCACCCCGGTCACGTCAGCGAGGACTTCGAGCACCTGCGCTGGTTCGACCTCCCGCCGGCCTGCCTCCCCGGCGCCGAGGTGGGGTGAGGTTTCCGGCCGGGGCGCGTGTCCGACATCACCCGCCGGATGGCACGGGACGGCCCTTCCACAGCCGTAGAATGTAAGAGTCGCACCAGCGACATTGTCTCTTACATACATGACCGGCCCGGAAGGGCCGAAAGGGTGATCACCATGAGCACGCAGATGTACCTGATGGGTGGACTCGTGGAGGCGCGGGTGCTGTCCGATCGGGACCTCCGCCATCTGCGAGCGGTCAAGGACACCCGCCGGCAGGCGCGCGCCGTACGGCGGGCCCGCCACCTCGCGAAGGGCTGACCGGTCGTAGCGTGTCGCCATGAGCGACGACACGCTGCGACTGATGGACCTGACCCAGATCGGGAAGGGCCGCTTCAAGGCGGTGAACGTGCGCGGGGGGGTGCTGCCCGTGGGTTCGGGGGACGACCCGGACTTCACGCCGGTCGAGCTCCTGCTGGCGGCGCTCGCCGGTTGCACCGCCATCGACGTCGGCGCGATCACCGGCAAGCGCGCCGAGCCGGAGTCCTTCGACGTGCACGTCGAGGGACACAAGGTCCGGGACGACGGCGGCTCGCACCTCGTCGACCTCAGCGTCACCGTCTCGCTCACGTTCCCCGAGGGGGAGGACGGTGACCGGGCGCGCGAGGTGCTCCCGCGCGCCGTGCGTCAGTCGGCGGATCGCCTGTGCACGGTCGGGCGCACCATCCAGCTGGGCGCCCCGATCGACTACCGGCAGGCCTGACTCAGCCGGTCGTCACGCGCAGGAGGTCCACCTTCACCTTCGGGTGGCCGTCACCGACCCCGAACGCGTTGTCGGTCCCCTTCGCAGCCGTCTTCTGGACGGTCTGCAGGGCGGCCGCGGTGAGGTGCCCGAACACCGTGTAGTGCGGCGGCAGCCCGGTCTTCTTGTAGACCACGAAGAACTGCGAGCCGCCCGAGTTCGGGGCACCCGTGTTCGCCATCGCCAGGGTGCCTGGCCCGTAGGTCTCCTTGCCCGACAGTTCGTCCGGGATCGTGTAGCCCGGTCCGCCCGTGCCGGTCCCGGTCGGGTCTCCGCACTGGAGCACGTAGATGCCGCTCGGCGCGGTGGTGAGCCGGTGACAGGGCGTGTGGTCGAAGTAGCCCTGCTTGGCCAGGGACACGAACGAGTTGACCGTGCACGGGGCCTGCGTGGCGTCGAGCGTCGCCTTCCAGGTCCCGATGGTCGTCACCAGGGTGGCCGGGACGCTGCCCGACACCGTGCTGACCGACGGCGGCGGGTTCACCTTCTTCGCCGCCCCCTGCGGGTCGGTCGGGTAGCTGCACGCGGTCCCCGACGGCTGGCTGTTCGCCGTCGACGAGGAGCTTCCGCACGCCGCGAGGGCCGGGACGAGCAGGAGGGCTGCCGCGCACGCGGCCAGACGGGTGAGCACGGCGTCGATCGTAGGAGGAGCCTGGTGACGTCGGGCCGCCGCCCCCAGGGCCGGGTCCGCGCGCTCGGAGGGACCTGCTAGACAATGGGCATGGCAACGACCACGCTCCGGGGCAACCCGGTCCAGACCGTCGGCGAGCTCCCTGTGGAGGGCAGCAAGGCGCCGGCGTACACCCTCACCGGCGCCGACCTGACCGACTTCTCCTCGGACGCCCAAGCGGGCTCCCGGGTGGTCCTCAACATCTTCCCGAGCGTCGACACCGGTGTCTGCGCGGCCTCGGTACGCCGCTTCAACCAGCTCGCCGCGACCCTCGACAACACGGTCGTGGTCTGTGCCTCCGCGGACCTGCCGTTCGCGATGCGCCGCTTCTGCGGTGCCGAGGGCATCGACAACGTCACCGTCGGCTCGGTGTTCCGGAGCAGCTTCGGGACCGACTACGGCGTGACCATGACCGACGGCTCGATGCGCGGGCTGCTGGCGCGCTCGGTCGTCGTCCTCGACACCGACCGCACCGTCCTCCACCACCAGCTGGTCGACGACATCGGCTCCGAGCCCGACTACGACGCCGCGGTCGCCGCGCTCGGGTGACGACCGTGCCTGCGGCCTGACGAGTACGCCGTGTCCCGAGGCCTGCGCCGCGTCGCCCTCTTCGTCGCCGGGCTGCTGCTGATCCTGACGGGACTCGTGCTCGTGGTGCTGCCGGGGCCCCTCACCATCCCGCCGATCCTGCTCGGGCTGTGGATCTGGTCGCTGGAGTTCGAGTTCGCCCGGCGGTGGTTCCGTCACGCCCGGGAGCGGGGCAACGACGCGTGGGACCGTGCGCGCGCCAAGCCGGTGCACACGTCGTTCGTCACGGTGCTCGGACTGGTCGCCGCGGCCGTCGCCGTGTGGGCGGCACTGCGCTACGACCTCGTGGACCGAGGACGGGAGCTCGTCGGCCTCGGTTGACGCGGACGACCCCGGGCGCCATGGCACCCGGGGTCGTCGGACGTCGGCTCAGGACTGCGGCGCGAGCGCGAACTGCACGCGCCCGGCGTCGTCGACCGCGGCGTCGAGGATCTGGTCGTCGAGCTGCAACGAGGCCGGGGGATCGAGGTAGACCACGGCGCCGTCGGCGTCGACGGTCTGGTCACCCGGCTCCGGCTGCTCGGCCGCGGTCACCATCAGCCCCTGCGAGGGATCCTCGCTGCTGATGCGCAGACCGGTGGTGTCGGACCCGCCCTGCTGTGCGGCGATGTCCTTGACGATCGTGCTGGCGTTCTCCGTGAGGGTGAGCAAGTCGCTCTCTCCTTCGTCGATTGCTGGCAGGAACCGTCCACCCTTCCGCGCATCGGCCACGCATGCAAACCCGGCACGCCGGACCGGCAGGACCTCCGGCGTCGTACCGCGCTCAGGCGTCCCGGCGACCGCGCAGGCCGTCGGCCAGCAGCCCGAGACCGATCCCGAGCATCCAGACGTCCTTGGAGACCCCCGTCCCCTGGGCGGTCGGCCAGACGCTGCCCGGCTTGTGCAGGCTGTCGGTGCGGAGGTACATGGTGACCAGGGCGCCGGAGAAGCCGGTGAGGGCCGCGCCGGCCACCGCGGGCGGCACGAACGGCGCCAACAGGGCGCCGCCCACGACCATCTCGCCGACGGACAGCGACCTGAGGAAGTCGGTCGACTTCATCGAGGAGAGGAACGGGAAGGCCCCGGTCGCCATCCCGTGCACGGCAGCGGCGCGGTCCTCGTCGCCGTGCCACTTCTCCCATCCCGTATGGAGGATGTAGGCGCCGGTGGCGAGTCGGGTGGGGATGGTGCGCAGCTTCATGTCGGCCTCCCGAGGCGGTAGTTGATCTCTCAACGATAGCGCGTCGTTGTCCAGGACAACTTCTCCGACGATTCGCCGCCACGAGCCGCCCGGTTCCGGCCCGAGCCGGCGCGACACTCCCTATGCTGCCAGCGACGAGGAGGAGCCCTGTGCATCGAGATCTCCGGGTCGCCGGGCCTGTCCGCGGGCGGGCGGCCACCGTGGCGGTCGCCGGGTTCTACGTGCTCCTGCTGTCGTGGATCCTCGTCATCCCTCCGTTCGGCGGTACGGACGAGTTCGACCACGCCTTCCGGGCGGCGGGCACGGCGCGGGGGGAGTGGTTCGTGACGCCGACGGACGCGACCCAGGGGACCGGCGCCTGGATGGACGTGAGCCCCGACCTCGTGCGCGCGGCCCAACCCGAGTGCAACGCCCGGATCTACACGACCCCGGCTCGCTGCGCCGGGACCGTCGTCGGGGGACAGGTCCGGATCGCGAGCACGGCCGGCCGCTACCACCCTCTGTTCTACGCGGTGGTGGGCACCGTGGCCCTGCCGTTCTCCGGTGACCAGGCGCTGTACGCGATGCGCCTCGCCACCGCCGCACTCGCCGCGCTGTTCGTGGCGCTCGCCCTGGTGGCGGTCCGCGCGTGGGGCCGGACGACGAGCGCGCCCGTGGCGGTCGTGGTCGCCTGCTCGCCGATGGTGGCCTACAGCTGCGCGATCGTCGCCCCGAACGGCGTCGAGATGACGGCAGCACTGGCCTTCTGGTGCGCGCTGGTCGGGCTGGCCGTGGCCGATGAGCGCTTCCTCCGCCGGCTCATCGTGGTGGCCCTGGTGTCGGGCGTCGCCCTGTGCACGCTGCGCTCGCTCGGGCCCCTGTGGTGCGCCGGGATCGCGGCGGCCGTCCTGGTGGGGGTGCGACGCCCGGACGGGCGTCTGAAGGAGCTGGCCCGGCGCCGCGACGCACGGATCGGCGTAACCGCGGTCACGCTCAGCGCGCTCCAGGGCGGGATCTGGACGATGACGATGGGAGCCCTCCAGCTGGCGCAGGGGTCCCACGGCCACACGTCGCTGGACTCGCGGGTGCTCAAGGTCGCCGTCCTCGCCCCGGTGTGGTTGTTCCAGTGCATCGCGGCGTTCCCGCAGCGCGAGGACCCGACCCATCCGTCGGTCTACGTGTGCTACCTGGTCGTGTTCGGCGTCCTCGCGGTGACCGGACTCCGGGCCGCGGACACCCGGCTGAGGGCCGCGTTCGCCGGGATCGCCGGCTTCTGCCTCGTCTTCCCCTTCGTCACGACCGTCTCGTCGTACGACGCCTTCGGAACTGCCTGGCAAGGCCGCTACGGACTCCCGCTGTCCCTGGGGACGGTGATCCTGTGCGGGTTCGCCCTGGATCGCGCCGGTCGCGGGCTTCCGACGCGGTGGGCGACGCTGGTGCCGGTCCTGTTCGTGGTCGCCCAGGTCGTCAGCGTGGGCTGGACGCTGCACGTCGAGCTCGGCCGCAGCCCGTTGGCCGACAGCAGCGCCTGGCTGCGGGCGCCGGTCTGGCTCGCCTGCTCACTCGCCCTGGTCGGCTCCGCAGCGATGGTCTACGGAGCTCGCTCCGGCGCATCCGACCCGTCGTCCGACGCCCCTGCCCGGTCCGAGGTGGGGAAGGGGCGGGATCGCCGCGTTCCCACAACTTGACATAATGTCAGTTATCGGCGATTCGGAAGAGGGCAGACCAGCCCCTCTCACGTCCGGGCCGGGTCGCTCACGGCCGGGCCTCCCTCGCAGCACCGGTCGAATGGTCAGAAACCGCACGGATCCGACGGCTGAGCGTGTGGTTCTTGACCAATCGGTGCCACCTCGTCGGCCTCGGACCAGCGTGCTGAGGGGCCGGGCGGGCTGCTGGTCTCTCGGGTCGCAGGGGCCCCGGGCGCGCGACGCAGGAGCGCGGTTGGGGTGGCGATGAGCGGCGCGCCCGGCCCCGGTGACGGGCCACGCCCGTTCCCGGGTCGCAGGGGCCCCGGGCGCGCGAGTGCTCGTCCGCCCGCCACCGAGGAGGCCACCGACAGCCGCTGGTGAACCAGACGGCTCCCGCATCAGCCGGTCGGTTGACCTGTCACCGGGTCGAGGATCAGTGGCTGGGCGTTCGGCGCGTTGCCGTAGGCGTGGCCGTGGCCCTTCTTGGCCGAGAAGTCGAACAGTCCGTCCAGACTGCCGGCGATGCTGTCGGCGCTGCCCGGGATGCGGCTCAGGCCCCAGTTGTCCTCGATGAACCGCGTCACCGACGACACGTCGGTGAGGGTGTGGTCCACGGCGTTGGACTTCGCCCAGGGCGAGATCAGCACCAGAGGCTGGCGCGGCCCGTAGCCGCAGCGGCCCTGCTGCCCGCCGAGGGCGTTCCCGCTTCCGCACATCCCGGGGCCGGTCAGCGCGTCGGCCACGCTCTGCGACGGGTTGCTGACACCGGTGAACGAGTGGTCGTACCAGCCGTCGCTGTCGTCGTAGTTGACGATCACCGCGGTGCTCTTCCAGTCCGGGGTCCTCTGCAGCGCGTTGATCTCGCTGACGACGAACTGCTGCTCGTCGAGCGGGTCGGAGTAGGCGGCGTGGCCGTCCTGGTACGCGGGCGCCTTGAGGAAGCTGACGGCCGGCAGGGCGGACGGCGGGAGGTCACCGTTGCCGATCGCCGCGACGAGCTGGTCGAAGTCGCTGGTGTCGTAGCTGTGGTTCGGGGTGTCGAACTGAGGCACGTCGGCCACGTAGCTCTGGGTGTCGGTGCCGATGCTCCGCAGTGCGGCCAGGGTGTCGTTGCCGTTGTCATCGGTGGGCAGCGTCAGGTGATGGGGGTTGGCGGTCGAGGCGTAGTAGTCGAACGGCTGGTGGTGCGGGATGTAGTCGTCCTTGTAGCCGTACTGCCCGGTGCCGGTGGCCAGCGGAGCGCTGAGGCCGGCACCCACCGGGTGGACGGCGTTGCAGATGCCCTGGTTGGTGGAGTGGGGAACCGAGCTCTGGAAGCCACCGTCCTTGAACTCGTCGGGGATGAACGTCGCGGTCGACTGGCCCTGGTGACCGGTCGCGGCTGCTGCGTCCTCGAACGAGGTCGTCGGCCGCGCGCCGCCCTGGAACCAGCCCCAGGACAGCCCCGCAGCGTTCAGGCGGTCCCCGATGTTGGGTCCGCTCATGGCCACCGCGTCACGGGTCGAGCAGTCGTCCCAGTACGGCTGGGCGTCGCCGGTCAGCGAGTAGCCGCCCTGGCCGTCGGGGGTCAGGTCCGCGTTGGGCTTGGCCTGTGTCGCGGTCGTGGGGTTGCCGGAGGTGTGGGTCATGTCGACCCCGCCGGTGTCACCGGAGACCAGGTTGATCGCGCCCGGCGACGAAGGGCCGAACGTCGTGCCGTGGGAGGCGTCGCTCATCGAGTAGCGCTGGGCGTAGTTCCACAGAGCGGTGACCGTGTTGCCGTCGTAGTAGTTCATCACGTCGCGAGCCAGGCACGGCCCGCCTCCGGGGGACTTCCCGCCGGCGTTGCCCACGGTCTGGGGGAACCGGTCCATCCTCCCCCGGTCGAAGGCGCGCTGCTCGTCGTTGTAGTTGTGGTCCTGGTCGCAGGTCAGGACGTCGTTGATGTTCGTCGGGTTGTAGCGTCGCGGGTTCCTGCCGTTGGGGTTGGCCGTGAGCAGAGCCGGCGTGAGCCCGTCGACCGACGGCGTGCCGGGAGCAGCGTCGAACGGCTGCCCCTCGGTGTTCGCGGCGACGGGGTACGTGCCGAAGTAGTGGTCGAAGGAGACGTTCTCCTGGAAGATCACCACCAGGTGCTGGATCGGTGTCGACGTCTCGGCCGTCGGCTCGCCCACGGATCTGACTGCCGTGAGACCGAGGACGAGCGCTGAGGTGCCGGCGACAAGAGTGGCGGCTCGGAACGTCATACGCCCGCGCCGGAATGCAGGATTCATGAGGCACTCCTCGAGAGAAATCGACGTTAACACCGGAAGGCGGACGACGCACTCCGGCTTCGTGCACGCTCCCCTCTCCCGGTCCGCTGCCGAACCGTTTCCGGGGTTGCGCCTGTTCATGGCTGCGACGCCTCGGAGATGACGGCGCCCGCCACGGGGCCAGGTGAGCCTTCGCTGACCGGATGCCCTGACTGATGAGAGTCCCCGGGACCGCTCGCGGTTCACTCAGGCGCATGCGTTTCGGAGCGGGCCTTCGGGTCTCGCGTCGGCCGCGGCGTCGTCCTAGGATGGGCCGAGCCAGGGTGTGGCTCTCGGACAACGCGAGCTCCTGTGCACCTGTCGTCAGAACTCGCATCCGTCCGCCCTCGCGCATGAGGCCTAGCGATTGCTTGGCCCGCTGAGGGCGACAACGCCACTTGACGCTGAGGTGTGATGTGAGACGCGCGTGGTTTCGATGGCTGGGCTCGGTCGTGGTCGTGCTCGGGGTGGCGCTCCTTCCACTCAGCGCTGCGCGGGGCGCCACGGTCACCCCACCGGACATGCAGATCAAGGTGCCGACCAACCTCATTTCTGTGGGCAACGACCCGACGACCGGCCACCGCCTGTTGCGCTTCACTCACATCACCTGGGACGCCGGCACCGGTCCGTTCGAGATCGATCCCACCTACAACGCCGCCACCGGTACGGCGACCTTCACCCAGGCGATCTATGGCAGTTCCAGCCCGGGTCAGTGGTCCTTCGATCATTCAGTGCCGGTCGCGGTGACCGGCGTCTTCCATGGGCCGGACGACTATCAGTTCCCCCTCACCAAGTTCACGCTCGACGCCCAGAACGCCGACGGGTCGGCCGGCACGGTGGTCGCCACCAGCCCCAAGAACGACTACTGCATCACCGGCGACACCTATGTCGGAGGGGTGCCGAATACGCCCAACCAGACCTTCATCCCCCAGTCCAACTGCGGCGACCCCAGCGCTCCGCTGGGCTGGAGCGTGGGCTGGGGAGACCAGTACGACCAAACCGACTCGGGCCAGCCCATCGACCTCACCGGCGTGGCCGACGGTACCTATGTGCTCGAGGCCACCGTCGACCCCCAGCACGTCCTCACCGAGTCGAACACGTCCAACAACGTGGTCGACACCACCCTGCGGATCACCGGTGGCACTGTCACCGTGCTCTCGCAGACCACCCCCGGGGTGAACCCGCCGTCGGTGACCATCACAAGTCCGGCGCCCGGCTCCCACGTCTCAGGCACGGTAGCGATCTCGGCCCGTGCCACAGCGGCCTCTCCCGCCACGATCACCTCCGTACAGTTCCTGCTCGACGGTCAGCCCGTGGGCAGCGCGGTCACCGCCGCGCCCTACACGCTCAACTGGACCGTCGGGTCGACGTCACCGGGTACCCACTACCTCAGCGCCCGCGCTACCGATTCGAACGGCGTCGCGGGCACTGCCGCCCCAGTCGCCATCAACGTGGCCGCTTCCTCGGCGGGCCTCGGCGTCGACCAGTCCCTGACCGTCACCGGCCAGAGTGCCGTTTCCGTCTCGGGATTCAACACCTCGGTGGCCGGCGACACCTTGTTGGCCTTCTTCCAATCGGATGGAGCCTCAGGGGGTCAGACCGCCACCATTTCCGGCGGCGGGCTGACGTGGTCTCTGGTCACGCGTGCCAATGCCCGGCCCGGCGATGCGGAGATCTGGAGGGCGACCGCCCCCGGGAGACTTTCGGGCGCCACCTTCACCGCTGCTCCTGGTCAGGCCGGCTTCGATGATCAGTTGAGCGTCCTGGCCTTCGAGAACGCCCGCGGCGTCGGCGCCTCCACCTCCGTTTCGGGCGGTTCCGGCGCCCCCACGCTCAACCTCGTCTCAACCGCCGCCGGGTCCTTGGCCTTCGCCACCGGCAACGACTGGGACACCGCCACGGCCCGGGCCCTGGGCGCCGGCCAAGCCATGGTCGCCCAAGACGTCGACACGGCCACCGGTGACACGTTCTGGACCCAGTCACTCACTGCCCCGTCCAGCTCGGCGGGCCAGACCGAGACCCTCAACGACACCGCGCCCACCGCCGACGAATGGAACCTCGCGGCGGTCGAGGTCACGCCCGCAACCACACCGCCCCCACCCCCGCAGGACACCACCCCTCCCACGGTCAGCATCGCCAACCCCACGTCGGGCCAGACCGTTTCCGGCACTCAAACCGTGGCCGCGAATGCCAGCGACAACGTGGCTGTGGCATCGGTCCAGTTCTACCTCGACGGCAGCCCCCTGGGCAGTGCCGTGCGCTCGGCTCCTTACGCCACCAGGTGGGACACCACCGCTGCCACTCCCGGCACTCACACCCTCACGGCCAGGGCGACCGACACCAGCGGCAACGCCACCACGTCGGCCGGCGTGACCGTGTCGGTGCAGAATCCTGCGCCGCCCATGACGTGCTTCGTCCTGCAGGCCCAGGTCAGTGCCCACGGCCACGGCAACCTCGACACGCCGTCGTTCCACACCGCCATGGGCGGAGAAACCCTGCTGGCCTTTGTCTCTGCCGACGGCCCGGCAGGCACCGGCAGGCAGTCGGCCACCGTCTCGGGCGCCGGCCTGACGTGGACCCTGGTGAAGCGGGCCAACGCCGAGTCGGGTGACGCCGAGATATGGAGAGCCACGGCACCCGCCATCGTGTCCGGCGCGACGGTCAGGTCGACCTTGCTCAGGAGTGGCTTCGACCAGGACGTGACGGTCATCGCCTTGGAAGGCGTCAGCGGCACCGGGGCATCTGCCGCGGCGGGAGCTGCCACGGGAGCCCCCGCCGTCAGCGTGACCACCACCACCGCCGATCCCGCACTGGTGTTCGCAGTCGGCAACGACTGGGACAGGACCGTCGCGCGCACGCTGCCGAGCGGCCAGGTCCCGCTCGACCAGTGGACGGATACCGCCGTCGGTGACACGTACTGGAGCCAGTACACCAACCAGCCCGTCGTGGGGTCCGGCCACGTCGTCAGGATGAACGACACCGCCCCCACCACCGACCAGTGGAACATGGCGGCCGTCGAGGTGATCGGTTCCGGAAACTGACTGCCGCGCCTTGTCAGGGTTCTCGGAGGGCGTGGCGCCGCGTGCTGGGACCGGCTGCTCAGCCACCGACGTACGCCGCGAGGTGCTCGCCCGTGAGCGTGGACCGCGCTGCCACGAGGTCGGCGGGAGTCCCCTCGAAGACGATCCGCCCGCCGTCGTGGCCGGCACCGGGGCCCAGGTCGACGATCCAGTCGGCGTGGGCCATCACGGCCTGATGGTGCTCGATGACGATCACCGACCTGCCGGAGTCGACCATCCGGTCCAGCAGTCCGAGCAGCCGCTCGACGTCCGCGAGGTGCAGTCCGCTGGTCGGCTCGTCCAGGACGTAGACCTCCGCCTTCTCCCCCAGGTGGGTCGCGAGCTTGAGCCGCTGCCGCTCGCCGCCGGAGAGCGTCGTCAGCGGCTGGCCGAGGGCGAGGTACCCGAGCCCGACGTCGGTCAGCCGGGTCAGGATCTTGTGCGCGGCCGGGACCTGCGCGTCGCCGGACCCGAAGAACGCGGTCGCCTCGTCGACCGGCATCGCGAGCACCTGGCTGATGTCCCTGCCGCCGAACGTGTAGGTCAGCACCTCGGCCTGGAACCGTCTGCCCTCGCACACCTCGCAGGGCGTGGCGACGGTCGCCATCACCCCCAGGTCGGTGTAGACGACGCCGGCGCCGTTGCAGTTCGGGCACGCACCCGCGGAGTTGGCGCTGAACAGCGCCGGCTTGACGCCGTTCTCCTTCGCGAACGCCTTGCGGATCGGGTCGAGCAGCCCCGTGTACGTCGCCGGGTTGCTCCGTCGCGAGCCGCGGATCGCGCCCTGGTCGACGGTGACGATGCCGTCGCGTCCGGCCACCGATCCCTGCACCAGCGAGCTCTTGCCGGAGCCCGCCACACCGGTGAGAACCACGAGCACGCCCAGCGGGATGTCGACGTCGACGTCCCGCAGGTTGTGGGTGTGCGCACCGCGGACCTCCAGCGCACCCGACGGGGTCCGGACGTCCGGCTTGAGGGATGCGCGGTCGTCGAGGTGCCGTCCGGTGATCGTGTCGCTGCCACGCAGCCCGTCGACGGTGCCCTCGAACATCACCTCACCGCCCTCGGTCCCGGCCCTCGGGCCGAGGTCGACCACATGGTCGGCGATCGCGATCGTCTCGGGCTTGTGCTCCACGACGAGGACCGTGTTGCCCTTGTCGCGCAGCCGGAGGAGCAGTGCGTTCATCCGCTGGATGTCGTGGGGGTGCAGCCCGATCGTCGGCTCGTCGAAGACGTAGGTGACGTCGGTCAGCGACGAGCCGAGCTGGCGGATCATCTTGGTGCGCTGGGCCTCTCCGCCGGAGAGCGTGCCCGACGGCCGGTCGAGCGAGAGGTAGCCCAGCCCGATCTCCACGAACGAGTCGAGCGTCTCCCCCAGCGTCTCGAGCAGCGGCGCGACCGAGGCCTCGTCGAGGTCGCCCACCCAGCCGGCCAGGTCGCTGATCTGCATCGCGCACGCGTCGGCGATGCTGACTCCCCCGATCTTCGACGACCGGGCCTCCGCGCTGAGCCGGGTGCCGTCGCACTCCGCGCAGACGGTGAAGGTGACCGCCCGCTCCACGAAGGCGCGCACATGCGGCTGGAGGGCATCGACGTCCTTGGACAGCATCGACTTCTGGAGCCTCGGGATCAGCCCCTCGTAGGTGAGGTTGATCCCCTCGACCCGGATCTTGGTCGGCTTCTTGTAGAGGAGGTCGTCGAGCTCCCGCTTGGAATACTCGGCGATCGGCTTGTCCGGGTCGAAGAAGCCGCTGCCCTTGAAGATCCGGCCGTACCAGCCGTCCATGCTGTAGCCCGGGATCGTGAACGGACCGTCGTTGAGCGACAGGCTGTCGTCGTAGAGCTGGGTGAGGTCGATGTCGTTCACCGAGCCCCGTCCCTCGCAGCGGGGGCACATCCCGCCGAGGATGCTGAAGCTGCGCCGCTCCTTCGTCGTGCGACCGCCACGCTCGAAGGTGACCGCGCCGGCGCCCGAGACCGAGGCGACGTTGAACGAGAAGGCCTGGGGTGAGCCGATGGACGGCTTCCCGAGCCGGCTGAACAGGATCCGTAGCATCGCGTTCGCGTCGGTGGCGGTGCCGACGGTGGATCTCGGGTCCGACCCCATCCGCTCCTGGTCGACGATGATCGCGGTCGTCAACCCGTCCAGGACGTCGACGTCCGGCCGCGCCTGCGTGGGCATGAAGGTCTGCACGAACGTGCTGTAGGTCTCGTTGATCAGCCGCTGCGACTCCGCCGCGATGGTGCCGAACACCAGCGAGCTCTTGCCCGACCCGGAGACGCCGGTGAACGCCGTGAGCCGACGCTTCGGGATCTCGAGCTGGATGTCCTTGAGGTTGTTCACGCGCGCGCCGTGCACGCGGATCACGTCGTGGCTGTCCGCCTGGTGCCGCTCGGGGCCCCGAGTGCTCGTGCGCGTGGCCATGCCGGTGGTGGTCTCCGTCTCTCGTGGGGGCTGCGCCTCAGCCCGCGGCGGACTCCCAGACGAACCCGTCGGGGTCGGTGAACGGGTCGGCATCGGCGACGATGGCGATCCGGTGCGACCCGGAGCCCTCGGGCGGGACGCCGGCGTCCTTGGCCAGGGCGCCCCGACCGTAGAGGGCGAGCTTGATCTCCGAGGAGGGGGTGTCGAACTCGACGTACTTGCTGCCGAAGCTCTTCCCCACGGCCAGCCCACGCTCGACGTAGAACCGCTTGGTCGCCTTGACGTCCGAGACGCCGAGCAGCAGGACCACGTCGTCGATCGTCCGGGTCGCCGGGCCCTGGTCCTTCTTCGACGACGTCGCGACCTTCCAGATCGCGCCGTCCGGCGCCTGCACCACGCCGCCGTAGCCCCAGAAGCTCTTCGCCACCGGCTTCAGGACGGTGGCACCCTCGGCGAGGGCGGTGCCGACGAGGCTGTCCACGGTGCCCGGCCCCGACACGACCAGGGACAGCGTGAACCCGCGGAACCCGGTCGTCGGCTCGTCGGAGGCGGCCCGCACGGAGACCTGGCCGTCCAGGTCGAACGCGGCGGCGTAGAACGCGCGGGCGGCGGCCGGGTCGGGCACGTCGAGGGTGACCGACCGAGGGAGGTCATCGGACCTCCTGGATCCGGACCATGTTGCCGGCCGGGTCGCGCAGGGCGCAGTCGCGCACGCCGTAGGGCTGCTCGGTCGGCTCCTGGACGACCTCGGCGTCCCCGGCCTGCACCTTCTCGAACGTGCCGTCGAGGTCGTGGGTGGCCAGCAACAACGTGGCGTAGGTGCCCTTGGCCATCATCTCGGCGATGGTACGGCGCTCGTCGTCGGTGAGCCCGGGCGTCGCCGTGGGCGGGTACAGGACGATGGACGTGGCGGGCTGGTCGGCCGGACCGACGGTGATCCAGCGCATCGCGCCCGACCCGACGTCGAGGCGGACCTCGAAACCGAGGGTGTCGCGGTAGAAGGCGAGGGACGCGTCGGGGTCGTCGTGCGGGAGGAAGCTCGAGTGAATGGTGATGTCCATGGCGCTCAGGCTAGGTGCGCGTCGGTGAGCGGTGCTTCTCGATTCCTGACCGGTCTGGTGACCTGCTTGACCACGCACGGCGGCATCCCCTCGGTCGCCCGGGACACGTCCCGGCGATAGGTGCTCGGGGGCACCCCGACCAGCTCGGTGAACCGGGTGCTGAACGTGCCGAGCGACTGGCAGCCGACTGCGAAGCACACCTCGGTGACGCTGAGGTCGCCCCGTCGCAGGAGTGCCATCGCGCGCTCGATGCGTCGGGTCATCAGGTAGGCGTACGGCGACTCGCCGTACGCCAGCCGGAACTGGCGGCTGAGGTGGCCGGCCGACATGTGCTCCCCGCGCGCCAGCGCCTCGACGTCCAGGGGCTGCGCGTACTCACGGTCGATCCGGTCGCGGACCCGGCGCAGACGCACGAGGTCGCGCAGGTGCTGCGTGTCGGCGGGCCTGCGTGGTCACGTGCGAGATCGTGCCACCCCGGACGGCCGTTTCCCACCACTCCCCCGGCCGGTGTCGTGGCAGGCTGACCCGGTGTCAGGTCCCGATCCGTCACCGCGCCTCCATCCGCTGCTGTCCAGCCGCTGGAGCCCCTTACGGTTCGACGAGACGCACACCCTCACCCGCGACGACGTCGCCCTCCTCCTCGAGGCCGCCCGGTGGGCACCGTCGGCGGGGAACAGCCAGCCGTGGGCGTTCATCGTCGGCCGGCGCGGCGACGCCACCCACGCGCGGCTGGTGTCCGAGCTGGCACCCAGCGCCCGCCGGTGGGCGCCGAGCGCCGCGCTGCTGATGGCGAACCTGTCGCACCGGCTGGTGGAGGACAGCGACTGGGAGTTCTCCGAGTTCTCGCACTACGACCTCGGCCAGGCGGTGGCCCACCTCACGATCCAGGCCCAGGCGCTCGGGCTCTCGGTGCGTCAGTTCCGCGCCTTCGACCGTGACGCGGTGGCCGACCGGTTCGGGGTGCCCGACCACTGGGAGGTCACGACGATGGCCGCGGTCGGCCGGGCCGACCCGGCGTCCCGACCCGAGCCCGCTCCGGAGGGCCCGTCACGGTCCCGGCGCGTCGTCGACGAGATCCTGTGGGTCCCGCTCGACGAGGGACTCCGCTGAGACGGCGGCGTCGGCCAGCCGGGCGGCCAGCACCCGCAGCTCCTCGCGCAGGCCCTCCGGGCGGACGACGCGGAACGGGGCGTGCACGAACGACAGCATCTCGGCGTACCAGGCGAGCTCGTCGGTGCTCGCGAGGAGCCGGGTGCGGAGGCCTCCGTCGACCGGCTCGAGCCGGCCGATGCTGCGCGGCACCCACTGTTGCGCGTCGGCCGGCGGTGCGTCGATCACCACCTCGATCTCGTGGGTCCAGCCCTGGGACAGCTGCTCCTCGAGCATCCGGACCGGGTCGAGCCCCTCGGGCGGGACGAACACATCCGGTAGCTCTCGCACGTCGAGCACCCGATCGACCCGCAGCACCCGCCGGGCGTCTGCGGTGTGCGACCAGCACACGAGGTACCACAGACCGTGGCGCACGACGACCGCCCAGGGATCGACCTCCAGGGGGACCTGCCGTCCGGACGCGGTGCGGTACTCGACCAGCACGCGGTGGCCCGACTCCCGGGCGTGGACCAGCGCCGAGGTGAGCTCGGGGTCGGGCGCCGACGTCGTGGCTCCGGCGGCCCGGCGACGCGACACTTCCGACCGCCCGGGCCGGCCCGGCGACGCGCTCCGGCAGCACCCGGATGATCTTGGCCAGTGCGCTGCCGACCGGCTCGGTGGGGTCCGCGGCCCCGCGTCCCTCGACGGCCGCCATCACCAGGCCGAGCGCCTCCGACGACGTGAACATCAGCGGCGGGAGTCGGAGACCGCGACCCACGCGGTAGCCGCCGTAGCGCCCGCGGGTGGACTCCACCGGGATCCCGGCCTCCCGCAGCACGGCGACGTACCGGCGGACCGCGCGCTCGGACAGCCCGAGACGCTCGGCGAGCTGGGCGGCCCGGACGCCCGGCGTGTTCTGGACCAGCTCCAGCACCAGCAGCGCGCGGGCCGCCGGGCTGCTCTCGTCCATGTCTCCGAGTGTGCCGCAGAAACCGGACGCACATCGTCCGGAACATGTCCTACCGTCGTGGTCATGACCAGCACCCATCCCGACGCAGACACCGACACCCCCTGGGAGCCGCCCCTCGCCGGCGGCGAGACCGACGCCCTCCTCGGCGCCCTCGACCGGCAGCGCTGGACCTTCCGGTGGAAGGCCGGCGACCTGGACGCCGACGGGCTGAGGACCACTATCGGGGCCTCCTCACTCACCCTCGGCGGCCTGCTGAAGCACCTCGCGGTCAACGAGGACTACGCGTTCACGGTGAAGCTGGCGGGCGCCCCGATGGACGAGACCTGGAAGGACAACGGCTGGGACCGCGACGACGACTGGGAGATCAGCTCCGCGGCCGACGACACGCCGGAGCACCTCTACGCGCTGTACGACGCCGCGGTGGCCCGGGCGCGGTCCCGCGTCGCCGCGGCGCTCGAGGCCGGCGGCCTGGACCAGGAGGTCGACGCAGCGGACGCCGAGGGACGCCACGCCAACCTGCGCCGCCTGCTGTTCGACCTGCTGGAGGAGTACGGCCGCCACACCGGACACGCCGACCTGCTGCGGGAGGCCGTCGACGGCCGCACCGGCGAGGACCCGCCCGCGGGCTGGACGCCCTGACCGGGTCAGCCGTACGTCGGGTGCTGGGGCCAGCCCGACGGTGAGTCCTCCCACTCCTCCTGGCGACCGTAGGGCGCCAGGTCGAGCACGTTGTTCACGAACAGCAGCCGGTCGACGCCCCGGGAGACCGTGTTGTAGGTGCGGAAGACCTCGTCGCCGTCGCGCAGGAACAGGCTCAGCATGAAGCCGCCCCCGACCCCGGTGTCGGCGGCGAACGTGGTGCCGCGCGAGGACAGGAACGGCAGGTCCCAGCCCATCCGCGCCCGGTAGGCCTCGATCTGCTCCAGCGGCATCTCGGAGACCGTCGCCCAGCTGACGCCCTCGTCCGCCAGGGTGGCCAGATCGGTGACGTTGCGCGTGAATCCGGTGCAGCCCGGGCAGAACGCGTCCGGACCGACGTCCATGAACTGGTAGACCGCGAGCTGGTGACGCCCGTCGAACAGGTCGAGGAGGGTCCGCGGGCCGTCGGCGCCCTCGAACGTGTACGTCGTGTCGAAGCGCTCCATCGGCAGCCGGCGCCGCCGTGCGGCCAGCGCGTCGAGGGCCCGGGTCGCCTCCTTCTCGGCGACCATGAGCTCGTCGCGCGCCGCCTGCCACTCCTCCGCCGACACCACCGCCGGCCGCGCCGGCGCCGCCGTGAGATCCGTCGTCATCGCTGCTCTCCTCTCGTCCCCTCAGGCCTATCACACGGCCCCGACAAGGAAGGTCTGCGCTACATTCACCGGCGACGGCGGTGGGGCTCGCCGGCACCGGCCTCGGTGGAACCGCGGACCTCGATCTCCGCCAACAGTCCCTACCCGACGACGGTAGGAGCCTCCATGTCCGCTGACGACCCTCGGCCCGAGCACCGCCACCATCGGGACCCGTATCCCGGCTTCCCCGTCGACTCCGACGTCACCGACGCCGACGTACCGACGACACCCGAGCGGGCGCTGCGCCTGCTGCGCGACCGGCGCCACGTCCTCGGGGTGATCGCCCTCGGCGGCGCCTGTGGGTCGCTGGCGCGGTGGGGCGTGGCGGAGGCTCTCCCGCACGACCCCGACCGGTTCCCCTGGAGCACGCTGGTCGTGAACGTCGTGGGCTGCTTCGCGATCGGCGTGGTGATGGTCCTGGTCATGGAGCGCTGGCCGCACCGCTCGCTGGTGCGCCCGTTCTTCGGCACCGGTGTCCTGGGCGGCTTCACCACGTTCTCGACGTACGCCGTCGACGGCCGCTCCCTGGTCGCGGCCGGACGTCCCGCCCTGGCCGGGGCGTACCTCGTGGCCACGCTGCTGCTCGGGCTCCTCGCGGTCATCGCCGGGCTGCGCACGGCCGAGCGGGCGCTGCGATGACCTTCCTGCTGGTGCTCGTCGGTGGTGCCGTCGGCGCCCCGACCCGCTATCTCGCGGACCTGGCCGTCCAGCGTCTCCATGCGACCGCGTTCCCGTGGGGCACGTGGGTGGTGAACGTCTTCGGCTCGTTCGTGCTCGGGACGGTCGTCGCCGCGGGGCAGGGCTGGGCGACCACCCTGGTCGGCACCGGGTTCTGCGGCGCGCTCACGACCTTCTCGACGTTCGGCTACGAGACGGTCCGCCTCTCCGAGGAGGGCGAGACCGCCACGGCGCTGTGGTACGTCGTCGCGAGCCTCGCCGCCGGGCTCCTGGCGGCCACCCTGGGGTGGACCCTGGGAGACGCGCTGGGCGGTTGACGGAGTTCCGCCGGAATCGGGTCAAACGAGCCGTTGACGCTCTCCTGGGTGCGGTCCACGATCGCAGGAGGAGCATCCGTCACCGTCTTGGGAGGGAACCGATGGCCGGACGACGTCGTCGTGTGTGCGCACTCACCGGGGCAGGAGGGGTCGTCCTCGCGCTCCTCACGATGGGACCGCCTCCCACCCAGGCCGCTCCCGGGGTCGCGCCGGGCGCACCGGGCTCCCTGAGCCGCTTCGACCTCGCCCGCAAGGACTGTGTGGGCACCGCGCGCAACACCGGGTCGAAGGTGTGGTTCACCGTCGCCGACGGCGTGCTCTCCGACGTCTACGAGCCGACGATCGACAACACCGACGTCCACACGCTGCAGTACGTCGTCACCGACGGCCACAGCTTCACCGACCTCCAGACCCGGGACCTGACCTACACCGTCTCGAGCGACCGGTCCGGGATGGAGTGCACCGTCACCGCGACCAGCGCGCAGCACGGCTACACGCTGACCACCGACTACCTCACCGACCCCGCTCGCGACAGCGTCGTCATGCACACGACGCTCTCCGGCCCGAGGGCCGGCGGACTCCGCGTCTACGCGCGCCTCGACGCGATCGTCAACGGCAACGGCGGTGGCGGCAGCGCCAATGGTGGCGCCGACTCGGGCGTCGTCACCGCCTCGGGCATCCCGGTCGTCTCCGACCCCCACACCGACCAGCCAGGCCGCCAACCGCGACTACGCCGTGCCGACCTACCTGGCCCTCACCGCCGACGACCAGGGACCCGCGTCGGTCGGGTACGCCGACTCGCCCTCCGACGGCCTCACCGCGCTCGACGGCTCCCACGCCCTCTCCCCCACCTACACGTCGGCCCCGAACGGGCACATCGTCGCCACCGAGCAGGTCGTGCCGCACCCCGGCACCCACGCGTTCACCCTGGCCCTCGGCTTCGGCCGCACCCAGGACACCGCGGTGAGCACCGCGCAGGCCTCGGTCCACAAGGCGTTCAGCGCCACCGAGCAGGCCTACGGCAAGACCTGGAAGACCTACGACGCGTCGCTCCGGCAGCCGACCGGGCTGACGGCGGCCCAGACCAAGGCGTACTGGCTGAGCGCCAACGTGCTCAAGTCGAGCGAGGACAAGACCTTCCCCGGGGCCATCGCCGCGAGCCTGGCCAGCCCCTGGGGTCAGGCCGTGAGCGCCGGAGACCTGCCCGGCGGCAAGCCGGTCTACTTCGGCTCGTACCGCGAGGTCTTCGCCCGCGACCTCTACGAGGCCGTCACCGGACTGCTGTCGGTGGGCGACGTCGCCACCGCCCGCGCCGCGACCAGGTTCCTGTTCGACCGGCAGCAGCAGCCCGGCGGGAACATGCCCCGCAACTCGTTGCTCAACGGTGAGACCGCGCCCGACACCGGCGGCATCCAGCTGGACGAGACGGCGTACCCGATCCTGATGGCCTACCTCACCGGACTCTCGTCGGACGCGAGCCTCTACACGGACCACGTGCGACCGGCGGCGGACTTCCTCGTCTCGCACGGGCCGTCGTTCGGCAACGAGCGGTGGGAGGAGCAGGGCGGCTACTCCCCCTCCACCATCGCCGCCGAGATCGCCGGCCTCACCGCGGCCTCCTTCATCGCCCACGTGCAGGGCGACGACGCGCACGCCCGCCTCTACCAGGCCGTCGCCGACTCCTTCCAGCGCACGGTCAAGGCCCAGACCGTGACCAGCACCGGCCCCTACAGCTCCTCGCCGTACTTCATCCGCCTCTCCAAGACCGGCGACCCCGACGCCGCCATCAGCTACGGCCTCGGCAACGGGAGCATCACCGTCGACCAGAGGTCCGTGGTCGACGGCGGCTTCCAGGAGCTGGTCCGACTGGGCGAGCTCCCCGTGAGCGACGCCGACGTGCAGAACTCCCTGACGGTGCTCGACCACCAGATCGCCGTGGGCACGCCCACGGGCACCGGCTACTACCGCTACGGCACGAGCTCCGCCGGCAGCGAGGACGGGTACGGCGACTGCTACACCCCGGACGCCACGACGTGTCCGCGCGACGGCCAGCCCTGGCCGACCACCGACACCGGCTCGGGCCACCTGTGGCCGGTGCTGTCCGGCGAGCGCGCCGAGACGGCGCTCGCCGGTGGCGACACCACGCTCGCGCGCAGCCAGCTCGGGTTCATGCTGGACTCGGCGTCGGGCGTCGGCCTGGTGCCGGAGCAGGCGTGGGAGGACCCCGACCTCGCGGCGTCGCCGTACGGCAGCGACCCGACGACGGCCTCGATCGGGTTCCGGGACGGCCACGCCGCCGGCTCGGCCGCCCCGCTCACGTGGGCCCAGGCGCAGGAGCTCCGCCTCCTCGTCGACCTGTCGACGGGTCGCATCGTCGACCGGCCCGACCTGACCACCCACCGCTACGTCGACCAGCCGCCCCCCGCGCGGGCCGATGTCGCGATCACCTCGCCGCACGACGGCGCCACCGTCGCCGGGCCGACCACCGTGACCGGCACCGCCACGCCCGGCGCCACGATCGCGGTGAGCCTGATCGGGACGGACACACCCGGCTCGGACCTCGCCACCGTGACGGCCGGTCCGGACGGCAGCTGGTCGGCCCAGGTGACCGCGCTCTTCGGCGCCGACGTGATCACCGCCGCCGCCACGACGGCGGCCGGGGCCACCGGGATCGCCCAGGTCCACGTGGTCGGCGACCTCGTCGGCGGGACCACGATCCTCGACGTGACCGATCCGACCGGCGACGACAACGGGCCGGGGACCTACGGGTACCCCACGGCCTCGGACTTCGTGGCCGGCTCGTTCGACATCACCCGGTTCCAGGTGCTCGAGCAGGGCGGCACCGTCTACCTGCGCACCACGCTGCGGACCCTCGTCGACACGTTCGGCAGTCCCGACGGCGCCCAGCTGCTCGACGTGTACGTCCACGAGCCGGGGGCGTCGCCGACCAGTACCGCCGCCCCCTTCGCCAGCCGCAACTACACGATCGCCCCGACGGACGCGTGGAGCCAGCGGCTCGAGGTCGAGGGCTTCGCCAGTCCCGTGTGGCAGGACGCGAACGGCAACCAGGTCGGCACCGTGACCGCCGTGGTGGCCTCCCCCACCGCCCGGACGATCACGATCGCGCTGCCGGCGGCCCAGTTCGGGACGCCGAGCAGCGGCTGGTCGTTCAGCGTGGTCCTCACCGGCCAGGACGGCTTCTCGGGTGACCGGGCGCGCGCCTTCGCGGCCACGCCCCAGCCCTACGCGTTCGGCGTCTGCGCCACGGGCGTCACCTCGCCGATCTGCTCCGTGGCCCCGAGCACGGTGGCCAAGGCGGTCGACGTGATCACGCCGGTCGGCGTCTCCCAGGCCACCGAGCTCGACCCGACGACGGGCGAACCGGTGGTCCACGGGGTGCCCGTGCCCTGACCGCCGGCTGCTTGGATGGTCGGATGAGCACCCCAGAGTCGGCCGAGGACTTCTACGCCCGCGTCCGGGCCGCCACCGGCCCGGACGGACGCCTCTCGGTCGCGGTCGAGGAGATGCCCGGTTGGGACATCTTCCCCTACGAGCTCGACTCCCTGCGGCTCAAGCCGCTGCAGCCGCTGGCAGACGAGGAACCGCCGCGCCACGGCGAGGTGGTCGACGAGTGCTCGTGCTCGGGTCCACCCGACCCGGATGCCCGGGAGCGGCTGGTCTGGAGCAACGAGCGCTGGCAGCTCCGCCTCGACACGTCGATGAAGCTGCCGATCGGGCTGTCCCTCGGGCCGCGCGAGCACTGCGACCTGCCCACCGTGCCCGACCACCTCGCGGGCGAGATGGGCCGGATCATCGTCGCGGTGTCTGCGGCGGTGGAGGAGCTGCCGAGCGTCGGCCGGGTCCAGCTCGCCAAGTACGGCGACGGCGGCGCCCACCTCCACCTGTTCTTCTTCGGTCGCCCGGCCCGGATCCTGCAGCTCCGCGGCTCACCGCTCCTCGACTGGGAGGAGAACCTCCCCCCGGTCCCCCTCGAGGTGCACCGGGCCAATGCCGAGCGCGTCGCGGAACGACTGGTCGAGACGCTCGGCGGGGACGGCCCCGGCTGGCTCGCCTGACTTATACAAGCCATCTTGTACGACGGAGGTGGTGCCCGGCAGGGTGGGCGGCATGACCCGTCGTACCGCGGCCGAGCGACACCGCGACTCGGCTCCGCCCGCTCCACCCGCGGAGGGGGCGCCGGAGGACCTGCTCGACGTCCTGATGGCCTTCCACCACCCCACCCGACGCTGGCTCGTGGAGCTGCTGGAGCTGGAGGGACCGTCGTCGGTCGGTCGTCTGGCCGCCCGCACCGGCCTCGCGGTCGGCTCGGTGAGCCACCATCTGAAGGCCCTCCACCGGCACGGGTTCATCGAGCCGGCCCCGGAGCTGGCCCGCGACACCCGTGAGAGCTGGTGGCGCGCGGTGCGGCGCGGGCTGAGCTGGACCGCCGATGACTTCGCGGAGGGCACCGCGGCCCGTCGGGTCGCGGACGCGGCCGAGGGCGAGAACTTCCGGCACCAGGTGCGGGCCGTCCAGCAGTGGCTGTCGCGGTCGCGGCAGGTCGACGAGAGCTGGCGTCGTGCCGCCAGCTCGACGGACTCGGTCGTGCCGGCGACCGTCGAGCAGCTGTCGGCCCTCCAGGATCGGCTGGGCGCGGTCATCGAGGGCTGGAGTCGCGAGTGCCTGCTCGACCGGGAGGCCCGACCGGAGGCCGAGCGTCGTCCCGTCCGGGTCATCGCGCGCGCGTTCCCGAGCGGGCCGGTGCGCCCATGAGCACCTCCACCGCCGATCCGGAGCTGATCGGTTCTCCTCCGCCACCGGTCCGCCGCGACCCGATGGTGCTCACCTGGCTGGTCGCGGTCGCGGTCTCGTGGTTCGGCGACTCCGTGTGGGCGGTCGCGCTCGCCTGGACCGCTGCGCACACCCTCTCCCCCGTCGTGGCCGGAATGGTGCTGGGTGCCGAGATGCTGCCCCAGGCCGCTCTGGTGCTGCTCGGCGGCGTGCTGGCGGACCGGCTGGACCCCCGTCGGCTCCTGGTCGGCGGCCAGGTCGCCCGGGCGATCGTGCTCGTGCTCGGCGCGATCGGCTGGTCGGCCGGCCTGCGCGGGGCCCCGATCCTGGTGGCGATCGCGATCTGCTTCGGGGTCGCCAGCGGGCTGACGATCCCGGCCGGCAACACGCTGGTGCGGCAGCTGGTCGCCGGCGACGACCTGCGCACCGTGATGGGGTGGAACCAGATCAGCGGCCGCGTCACCCGCCTCCTGGGCGCCCCGGCCGGCGGCGTGCTCGTCGCCTGGGGCGGCCCGGTAGCGGCGATGCTGGTCGACGCGGCGACGTTCGTGGTGATCGCGGTGGTCCTCGCCCTCGTGGTGCGCCCCCGCTTCCGGCTGCCGCGGACCGACCACGAGCGCTGGCGCGACTCGTTCGTCGACGGCCTGCGCTACCTGGGCCGCCACGGGACCGCGAAGCTGTTCGTCGTCGGCCTGGCCGCGCTCAACGTGTTCGTCACGCCGGTGGTCGGCCTCGGGGTCGCGCTCCGCGTGAGCGGCTCCGGCTGGGGGCCGCACTGGCTCGGGATCGCCGACGCGTGCCTCGCTGCGGGCGCGATCCTCGGCAGCGTCGCCGCGATCCGCTGGAAGCCGACCTACGGCGCGGCCGCGGCGTTCCGGATGTTGGTGCTCCAGGGCGTGGCGATCGCCGGCGTCGGGCTCGGCTGGCGACCGACGCTGGTGGTCGCGATGGCGGTGCTCGGCTTCACGGCCGGCGCCGCGTCGGTCTGGCTGAGCGCGGCGTTCATCCGGGTGATCGACCCGGCCCACCTGGGCCGCGTCAGCTCGGTGAGCAGCCTCGGCGACATGACCCTGATGCCGCTGTCGGTGCCGGCGCTGGGCGCGGTCGCCGGTGCCACCGACGTGCTCACGGCCACCGCGCTGTTCGGGCTCTCCATGTCGGCCCTGTGCCTGTGGTTCGCCACGCGCCGCGGCATCCGCACGTTGGCTGCCTGAACCAGGCTGCCCGAGCATGGCCGCCGGGAGGGGGCGGTGATCCCGATCGGGCGAGACCGCATGGCCCGTTGGGACCATTTTCAACCTTTCCCGCCGCGCCTGCGAACCCACGGGGTGAACATGACGTGTACTCCGATGAGCCACTGGGGGAAGGAAGCCGACATGTGGGACGTGGTCAACGACGCGGGAGACCATCTCTCCCACGACCTGCCCTGCCCTCGGTGCGGCCACGCGATGCACACGTTCCTGGCCTGTGACGAGCGCTGCGACTGCGCTCCCTGCGTGATGCCCGGCAGCCAGGTGTTCTCCTCGGCGCACTGACGCCGACCTCTCCCCTGCGTGCACCCGGGCGGCGGGAGGCCACCCGGCCCGTGGACGCCGCGCCTTGCTCGATCGGGCCGCCCGGGTAACGTCATGCCTCGCCATGCGTGACAACGCGCCGCGAGCACGAGGAGTACGGAACTATCTCACACATGAGATATCTTGAGCCCATGACCGAGGACTTCAAGGGCCGCATCGGGAAGCTGATCCGCGACGCCCGGACCCACCGCGGGCTGACCCAGCAGCAGCTGGCGGAGCGTCTGAGCACCAGCCAGAGCGCCGTGAACCGGATCGAGAAGGGTCATCAGAACCTCTCCCTCGAGATGGTCGCCCGCATCGGCTCGGCCCTCGACTCCGAGATCGTCGCGCTCGGCGCCGGACCGACCCACCTGCGCGTCACCGGGCCGACGACCCTGTCCGGTGAGATCGAGGTCAAGACGTCGAAGAACGCGGGCGTGGCCCTCCTGTGCGCCTCGCTGCTCAACCGGGGCCGGACCACGCTCCGCAAGGTCGCCCGGATCGAGGAGGTCAACCGGCTGCTCGAGGTGCTCGGCAGCCTCGGCGTCCAGACCCGGTGGATCGGCGAGGAGGGCGACCTCGAGATCGTGCCCCCGAAGGAGCTCGACCTGAGCGCCATCGACGAGGCGGCCGCCCGGCGTACCCGCTCGGTCCTGATGTTCCTCGGCCCACTCCTGCACCGCGCCGACACCTTCGAGCTCCCCTACGCGGGCGGCTGCAACCTCGGCACCCGCACGATCGAGCCGCACATGGCGGCCCTGCGGCCCTTCGGGCTGGAGGTCAAGGCGAGCGAGGGGTACTACCACGCGACGGTCAACCGGGCCCTGGAGCCCGCGCGGCCGATCGTGCTCACCGAGCGCGGTGACACGGTCACGGAGAACGCGCTCATGGCCGCAGCCCTCCACCCGGGCACCACGATCATCCGCAACGCCTCCTCCAACTACATGGTCCAGGACCTCTGCTTCTACCTGCAGAAGCTCGGGGTCGGCGTCGAGGGCGTCGGGACCACGACCCTCACCGTCACCGGGACCCCGGACATCGACGTCGACGTCGACTACGCCCCGGCGGAGGACCCGATCGAGGCGATGTCGCTGCTCGCGGCGGCGATCGTCACGAAGTCGTCGATCACGATCAAGCGCGTCCCGATCGAGTTCCTCGAGATCGAGCTCGCCCTGCTCGAGGACATGGGCTTCCGCTACACCCGCTCCGAGGAGTACGTCGCCCGCAACGAGCACACGCGGCTCGTCGACATCACCACCCACAAGTCGCACCTGACCGCGCCGCTGGACAAGATCCACCCGATGCCGTTCCCGGGCCTCAACATCGACAACCTGCCGTTCTTCGCGGTGATCGCGGCGGTGGCCGACGGACAGACCTTGATCCACGACTGGGTCTACGAGAACCGCGCGATCTACCTCGTCGAGCTCAACAAGCTCGGCGGCCAGGTCAAGCTGCTCGACCCCCACCGGGTCATGGTCGAGGGTCCGACCCGCTGGACCGGCACCGAGATCGTCTGCCCGCCGGCGCTCCGCCCCGCCGTGGTCATCCTGCTCGCGATGCTCGCCTCGAAGGGCACGTCGGTGCTGCGGTCGACCTACGTCATCCACCGTGGCTACGAGGACCTCGCCGAGCGGCTGAACCAGCTCGGTGCGCAGATCGAGACCTTCCGGGACCTGTAGACCCGTCGTCCCGTGACCGCGCGGCGTACCGGCTACCCGTTCCTCGACGACGCGGGGCCGGTGCTCGCGTTCGCCCACCGCGGCGGCGCCCGGCACCCCGACCTGCTCGGCCTGGAGAACACCGAGGCCGCGTTCGCGCACGCGGTGGCCCTCGGCTACCGCTTCCTCGAGACGGACGTCCACGTGACCAGCGACGGCACCCTCGTCGCCTTCCACGACGCCCTGCTCGACCGCGTCAGTGACCGCGGGGGCAGCATCGCCGACCTCGACGCCGAGACGCTCGGCCGGGTGCGCGTGGCGGGCCGGGAGCCGATCCCCACGCTGGCGCAGGTGGTCACCGCCTTCCCGGGCGTGGGCCTCAACATCGACCTCAAGGCGCGGGCGGCGGTCGCGCCGCTGGCGGCGTTCATCGGCGACCGCGACCTCCACGACCGGGTGCTGGTGGGCTCGTTCTCGGGCCGGAGGCTGCGGCGTTTCCGGCGCCTGGCCGGCCCCCGCGTGGCCACCGCGGCCTCCCCGGCCGAGGTCGCGGCGTACGTCGTCCTGCCCGCCCCGCTGGCCCGTCTGGTGACCCGCGGGCGCCCGGCGGTGCTCCAGGTCCCGCACCGCGTCGGGCGCTTCCCGATCGCCACCCGCCGGCTGGTACGACGCGCCCACGCGTCCGGCGTGCACGTCCATGTCTGGACGGTCGACGACGCGGACGAGATGCGGGTGCTGCTGGACCGCGGCGTCGACGGCCTGATGACCGACCGCACGGACATACTCGAGGACGTGCTGCGAGAACGTGGACTCTGGCCCGGGCCGCGGAGGCACGCGTGACCGGCCCGGCCCCGGCCGAGCGCCGCGGCCTGTCGCGGGAGCAGCGGGCCTGGAACTGGTACGACTGGGCCAACTCCGCCTACTACACGACGACCCTGACCGTGCTCTTCGCGCCGTACCTGATCACGGTCGCCGGCCGCGCGGCCGGCTGCGGCAGCTCCGCCGACGAGAGCTGCAGCAAGACGGTCAACGTGCTCGGGCTCCACCTGGCCGCCGGCTCGCTGCCGTTCTACCTGACCAGCTTCGCCACCATCGCCAGCGCGTTCATCCTGCCCGTCGTGGGCGCCTTCGTGGACCGCTCGTCGCGCAAGCGGTGGAACATGGCCGCGTTCGCGTGGTCCGGCTCCTTCTTCGCCGGGCTGCTGTTCCTGATGCGGGGCGAGCAGTGGCAGCTGGCCTCGTTCGCGATCGTGATGAGCAGCATCCTCGGCGGCTGCTCCCTGGTGAGCTACTACGCGATCCTCGTGGACATCTCCACCGAGGCCGAGCGGGACCGGGTCTCGTCTCGCGGCTGGGCCTGGGGCTACCTGGGCGGTGGGGCACTGCTGGCCCTGAACCTGGTCGTGGTGCTGGCGCACGGCAGCTTCGGGCTCGACAAGGAGCTCGCGGTACGACTCTCGCTGCTCTCGGCGGCGCTGTGGTGGGCGGGCTTCACGATCATCCCGTTCCGGCGGCTCCAGGACCGGCCACCGCGCGACGTGGTCCCCGAGGCGGGCGGTCTGCTGAGACGCAGCTTCGGGCAGCTGTTCACCACTCTCCGGGAGATGCGGGGCTTCCCGATGACGCTCACGTTCCTGGTGGCCTTCCTGTTCTACAACGACGGCATCCAGACGGTCGTCGGCGTGGCCTCGACCTACGGCTCCAAGCAGCTCGGCTTCGGCGACAGCGTGCTGATCGCGACGATCCTGCTGATCCAGTTCGTGGCCTACTTCGGCTCCCTCGCGTTCGGCCGGCTGGCCGCGGTGTACGGCTCGTACCGCTGCATCCTGTGGGGGGTCTACGCCTGGATGGCGATCGTCGTCCTGGCGATGTTCCTCCCGCGGAAGAACCTGGTCACCTTCCTGCTGATCGGGGTGGCGATCGCGCTCGTGCTGGGCGGCACGCAGGCGCTCTCCCGCTCGTTCTTCAGCCTGCTGATCCCCCACGGCCGCGAGGGCGAGTACTTCGCGCTCTACAACGCCTGCGAGCGGGGCACCTCGTGGTTCGGCACGTTCCTGTTCGGCGTGGTGTTCCAGATCACAGGCTCCTACCGGCCGGCGATCCTGGCGCTGATCGTGTTCTTCGCGCTCGGGGCGGTGTTCCTGCTCCGCCTCGACCCGGAGCGCGGCATCGCCGAGGCGGGGAACCGGGTTCCGGCCGCGGTGTGACCGGGCTCGCCCCGGGTGGAGGAACACGCGCGGGACGGCGTACGTTGAAACGATCAGGAAATCCGTCCAGGTATGTCGTCACGAATACCGGGTACGAACGTCTTGTGAATGTACGCCTCGCGGCGTACGGGGGGCCAAACAACCACCTTGGAGGTGAACCTCATGGCAGAGCGCACACTTCGTGGAGCGCGGCTGGGAGGACAGAGTTTCGAGGACGAGCGCGGCATCGAGTTCGCCGCACGTCAGCAGTGCGGCTACCGCTGCGTGAACGGGCACGAGTTCGAGGTCACGATGTCGGTCGAGGCCGAGGTGCCGGCGGTGTGGGAGTGCCCGCGCTGCGGTGCCGAGGCGCTGAGCACCTCCGGAATCCGTCCCGAGGAGAAGACCGAGAAGCCGGCCCGGACCCACTGGGACATGCTGCTCGAGCGTCGCTCGGAGAAGGAGCTCGAGGACATCCTCAAGGAGCGGCTGGAGCTGCTGCGCGGTGGCGAGATCGGTCCGGCGCACCTGCACCGGGCCAACGCCAAGCGCCGCGTCAAGACCCAGATCTGACTTGTGAGCACCGCCCGCACCGTGGCGGACGATCGTCCGCACCGGTCAGCGGTGCGAACGCCGCAGCGAGCTGGCTCGCCAGGCGCCGGGTCGAGCGCGGACACCGTCGGCACCGGCCAGCGGTGCCAACCGCCCTCAGCGATCGTCGTCGATGACCTCGCCCCGGACGACGGGTCCCGGCGACCCGGGTCCCGGGCGTCGTACGTCCAGGAGCCGGCGGCTCACCAGGCGGGTGAGCAGCCGCCGCGCGCCGGGGCGCGTGAAGGGCAGGATCAGCACGATCCCGAACGCATCGGTGACGAACCCCGGGCTGATCATCAGGGTGCCGCCGACCAGGATCAGGGCACCGTCCGCGAGCTCGCGGGCCGGCATCACCCCGGTCGCGAGCGCCTCGGTGAGCGCCCGCCAGGCCCGCCGCCCCTCGTGCGCGATCAACCAGCTGCCGAAGATGCTGTCCGCGATCAGCAGCAGGATCGTCCACCACGGACCGATCACCTCTCCGACCTGGATGATCACGTAGATCTCGACGATCGGCACCAGCACGAACATCCCGACGAGCAGCCACCAGAGCAGGCCGCGTCGCCTGAGCCGCCGGCGCCGCAGCGGACTCGAGCTCACGACCGTCTCCACGCGGCAGCCAGCTGCTCGCGGCGCTCGCGGACACCCCACCGGGTGATCCGGGCCAGCGACTCGGCGGCCACCTGGCCGCTCATCTTGGAGTCACCCCGCACCCGCTCGATGAACTCGATCGGCACCTCCCGGACCCGCAGCCCCTGGCGGAGGCACCGCACCACCATGTCGGTCTGGAAGACGTAGCCGGTGCTCTCCACCGACTCCAGGTCGATGGCCTCGACGGCGGAGCGGCGGAAGAGCCGGAAGCCGGCCGTCGCGTCCCGCACCTTCACCCCGAGCAGCATCCGGACGTAGAAGTTCCCTCCCCGCGACAGCAGCTCGCGACGCCTCGGCCAGTTCACCACGCTCCCGCCGGGGACCCAGCGGGAGCCGATCACCAGGTCGGCGTCCGCCAGCGCCTCGAGAAGCAGGTGGAGCTGCTCGGGCTGGTGGGACCCGTCCGCGTCCATCTCGCCGATCACGTCGAACCCGCCCTCGAGGGCCACCTGGAAGCCGTGCTTGTACGCCGCGCCCAGGCCGCCCTTCTCGGTGCGGTGGAGGACCCGGACGTGCCCGTCCGCGGCGGCCAGCTCGTCGGCGAGCTTGCCGGTGCCGTCGGGCGAGTTGTCGTCGACGACGAGCACGTGGAGGTCGGGCTGAGCCGCGCGGAGCCGTCCCACGATCCAGGCGAGGTTGTCGGCCTCGTTGTAGGTCGGGATCACCATCACCACGCGGCCCAGGGACGCCCCCTCCCCGGACCCGTCCGCGGTCACGACCGGCCCCGCATCCGGGCGGAGCGGAGCGTGCGGGTGGGGGCGCTGGTCATGCGGGGGTCCTGTCGCTGAGGGGGGCCGCAGGCTCGGCCACGGCGGCTGGTCGACGGGTACGACGATACTGGCCGCGCCCCAGCACCAGGCACAGGAACCAGCCGAGCACCACGAGGCCGACGCAGCTGCGGCCGACCCACGGCCCGATCCGTACGGCGGGGGTGACGGCGTCGAAGAGACCCACCCGCGCCTCGGCGTACGACCGGGTACGGGGCGGGGTGGTGGTCACCAGGGAGCCGTCCGGGGCGATCACGCCGGTGATGCCGTTGATGGCGGCGACCACGACGTACCGGTGCGTCTCGATGGCGCGCAGGCGGCTGATGGCGAACTGCTGGTCGATCTGCGAGGTGTGGATGAACATGGCGTTGCTGGTCTGGACGACCACGAGCTGTCCGCCGTGCGAGAGCTGCGCGTAGAGGCCGTCGTCGTAGGCGACGTCGAAGCAGATCGCGTCCGCGACCCGGGTGCCCCCGATGTCCAGGGGCGTGACCCGGGTGCCGCGCACCATGTCGCGCGGGATCTGGTTGAGCTGCGCCAGGTGGGTGCCGAACAGCCACCGCCACGGGATGTACTCACCGAACGGCACCGGGTGCCACTTGGTGTACCGGTCCCCCGCCCCGGTCACCGGGTCGAACACGATGCCCTGGTTCAGCACGTGCTGGGGTCCGCCGTCGACCACGACCCCGGCCAGCAACGGCACGTCCACGGCCGACACCGCGGCGCGGATGTCCCCGCTCATCTGCTGGTCCTCGAACGGGTCGATCGCCGTGGAGTTCTCGGGCCAGACCACGAAGTCCGGACGTGGCGTGCGACCCGCGTTGACGTCGGCGGCCAGCTTCTCGGTCTCGGCCACGTGGTTGTCGGTGATCTGGCGGTAGTGGGCCAGCACGTCGGTCCCGTTGCCGGGCACGTTGCCCTGGATCGCGGCCACGGTCACGGTGGAGACCGGCCTCGCGTCGTACGGCGCGAGACCGGGAGAGGTCGCCACCGCCAGGACCCCGACGAGGGCGCCCAGGGTCACGAGCCGACTGCGGCCGCGGGCCGCGAACACCGCGGCCAGCAGCGACCCGGTCAGGGCCAGGAGCAGGCTCACCCCCGTGGCGCCGACGTAGGGCAGCGCCCCGGAGACGGGCGTGTCGACGACGGCGTAGGCCAGCCGCCCCCACGGCATGCCGCCGGCCGGCCAGTCGCAGCGGATGTTCTCCATGGCCACCCAGGCCACCGCGAGCCAGGCGGGCGCGGCCGGAAGCCGACGGAGGGGCACCACCGCCGCGCCCAGGATGCCGTACCAGGCCGCCTGGGTCGCGGACAGGCCCAGCCAGGGAACGGTGCCCACCACGTGCATCCACCACAGCAGCGTGAACTGGAAGCCGACCCCGAAGGCCAGCCCCGGGACCCAGGCCCGGCGTGCCGGGAGGCCTGCGGTGACGACGAAGAACACGGCGACCGCGAGCGGGAGGAGCCAGAACGCGTGGGTCGGCGGGAACGCCAGGGCGAGCGCCACCCCGGCCGCGAGGGCCACGAGGCAGCGGGTCGCCATGAGGAGAAGGTAACTGCTCGCACGCAAGGAGCGCCGGGATCGCAGGGATCGCGCGCGGAGCGCTTGGGCGGAATGCCGAGGCTCGCGCGCACAGCGCGCTGCGCCGCTCGCTGCGGTCAGCCGTCCCGGCTTCGCCGGGTCCGCCCGATGATCAGGCTCGCGCGCACAGCACGCTGCGCCGCTCGCCGCGGCCGTCCCGTCTCGGCTCCGCCGAGTCGGCAGGATGAAGGGCTTGCGCGCAAGCGCGCTGCGCCGCTCGCTGCGGCCGTCCCGTCTCGGCTCCGCCGAGCGGCAGAAGGGCTCGCGCGCAGCGCGCCGCCTCGCTGCGGCCTGCCGCAGGATGAAGGGGCTTGCGCGCAAGCGCGCTGCGCCGCTCGCTGCGGCCGTCCCGTCTCCGGCTCCGCCGAGCCGGCAGGATGAAGGGCTCGCGCGCAAGCGCGCCGCGCGCTCGCTGCGGCCTGCCGGCAGGATGAAGGGCTTGCGCGCAAGCGCGCTGCGCCGCTCGCTGCGGCCGTCCCGTCTCGGCTCCGCCGAGCCGGGACGTCCTCGCTCGGGCTTGACCGGAGGGGGTTACGGCCCTTCGGGCCGACCGGCCCGCGACTGGATGTCGCGGCACCGGAAGTTGTCTAGGGGGACCGAATCCCCCTCCGGTCTCGCTCTCGCGGGGCAGGGCCGATCTCCGCGGACCGGCTACCCCGAAGGGCGGCCTCCCACCGGGCGACCCGGCCACTCGGACGTCGGTCCCACCACCACGAATGCCTGAGCGAACGGAGGAACCTTCGGCTCTGAACGACCGACTTGTCAACCGGTCGCTGACCTGCAAGGACGCGTGAAGACGCAGGTCAGCGGTGGTGCGTTCCCGGGGAGTTCATCGGGATTTTGCCTTCGGCAACGGCGTGTCAGGGGCCGACACGCCGCCCAGGTGAACGACCGCTAACCGCCGGGTCCCGGTGGAGGACGGGAGCTCTAGGCGGGGACGACGACGGTGCCGGTCGCGGTGGTGGCCAGCAGCGGCGGGTCCAGCACCTCGGCGGCCCCCGGTCGCGCTTCGCTCGCGGCGCCGCGGGCGACCACGCTGACGGTGAAGTCCAGCACCCGGCTGCGGGTACCGACCCGCGTGAGCTCGCAGGTGATCTCCAGGACGTCGCCGGCCCGGACCGGGGCGCGGAACTGCACGTCGGAGTACGACGCGAACAGCCCCTCGTCGCCGTCGGTGAGGATGCACATCTCGGTGGCCACGTCGCCGAACAGGCCGAGGCTGTAGGCGCCGTCGACCAGGTCGCCGGCGTAGTGGGCGTGGGAGTACGGGACGTAGCGACGGTGCACGACGCGCGTCCCGACCCGTGGCCCGTCGGTCGAGCTGGTCGACATGATCAGCCTGCCTTCCTGGTCGTGAGGCGGTGCACGAGGTAGGACGCCACCTCGCCCGGCGTCGTACCCCGGGTGAAGACGCGGTCGACCCCGAGGTCGCCGGCCATCGTCTCGTCGAAGCGCGGACCGCCGACGATCAGCAGCGGCCGCCGCTCGGGCGGGTAGGACTCGCGGAACGCCGCCGACATCTCGCGGGTGTTGAGCAGGTGGGCGTCGCGCTGGGTGACCACCTGGGAGACCAGCACGGCGTCGGCCTTCTCGTCGCGGGCGCGCTCGACCAGCTCCGGCACGCTCACCTGGGCGCCGAGGTTGACCACCTTCAGCTCGCGGTAGTACTCCAGGCCCTTCTCGCCCGCGAAGCCCTTGATGTTGAGGATCGCGTCGATGCCGACCGTGTGCGCGTCGCTGCCGATGCAGCCGCCGACGACGACCAGCCGGCGCCGCAGGCTGCGCTTGATCGCGGAGTTCGCCTCCTTCGGCGTGAGCAGCGGGTAGTCGCGCTCGACCACCTCGACCTTCGACGGGTCGACGAGGTGGTTGACCCGCCCGTAGACCACGAAGAAGGTGAAGCCCTCCCCCATCGGCTTGGCATGGACGACCAGCGCGGGGTCCATCCCCATCTTGTTCGCCAGCTGCGCGGCGGCACCCTCGGCGATCTTCGAGTGCGCCATCGGCAGGGTGAAGCTCAGCTGCACCATGCCGTCGCCGGTGGTGTCGCCGTACGGCCGGATCGGCCCGCCGGCATCGCTGGTCGCGCTCGTCGGGACCACGGTCACGTCGCCTCCAGGATCTCGCTGGCCGGGTTCCAGTAGTCGGCGGCCTTCTCGGCGACGCCGTCGAGACCCCGTCCGCCGGTCGGCGGCCTCTTCATCAGCCCGAACGTGCCGTCGGCGATCGCCTCCAGCAGGGGCGCCCTCCCGGGCTCGTCGGCGATCCGCTCGAGGAGCTCGATGGTCTCGCCCAGGACCTGCCGCGCGCGCTCGGCGATGAACCCGTCCGGGGCGGGACGGAAGTCCTCGCGCAGGTTGCCCGCCGCGTTCATCACGTAGCGGACGTTCTGCAGGGCCAGGTCACGGTCGGAGATCCACGGCGTCACCACGGCCTCGGTCATCATGCCGACCAGCAGGATGCCCTGACCGGTCAGGGCGCCGACCAGGTTGAAGAACCCGTCCAGGAGGTAGCCGCGGAAGACGTCGCCGGTCATGTGCCGCGTGGGCGGCATCCACTTCAGCGGCGCGTCCGGGAAGAGGTCGCGCGCGAGCATCGCGTGCGCCAGCTCCAGCCGGAACGAGTCGGGGAGGTCGGGGTCGATCTCGAAGGCGTGCCCGAGCCCCAGCTGCCAGTCCTCGAGTCCCGCCTCCTTGGCGAAGTACTCGTTCAGCAGCTGGCTCGTGGTCACCGTGTGCGCGGCCTCGACGGCGTCGGCCGTGGTGAGGTAGTTGTCCTCGCCGGTGTTGATGATGATCCCGGCGCGGGCGTGGACCTGGCGGCTGAAACGCTGGTCGACGAACGTGCGGATCGGGTTGATGTCGCGGAAGAGGATCCCGTACATCGAGTCGTTGAGCATCATGTCGAGGCGCTCGAGCCCGGCCAACGCCGCGATCTCGGGCATGCAGAGACCGCTGGCGTAGTTGGTCAGCCTCACGTAGCGACCGAGCTCCCGCGACGTCTCGTCCAGGGCCGCCCGCATCAGCCGGAAGTTCTCCTGGGTGGCGTAGGTGCCGGCGAAGCCCTCGCGGGTCGCGCCCTCGGGGACGAAGTCGAGCAGGCTCTGCCCGGTCGAGCGGATCACGGCGATCACGTCCGCGCCCTCGCGGGCGGCCGCCTGGGCCTGCGGGATGTCCTCGTAGATGTCTCCCGTGGCCACGATCAGGTAGATCCACGGCGTCGAGGGCGCGTCACCGATGCGGGCGATGAGACGCTCGCGCTCCCGGCGGCGCTGGTCGATCCGCCTGATGCCGGCGCCGACCTGACGCCGGGCCGCGCCCGCGGCCCGGGTGGCCTCCCGGCCCTCCGGAAGGTGGAACCGGACGGAGCCCGCCGAGGCCTTCTCCGCCAGCTCGCGGAGGTCGGCGCCCTCGCCCCGGCGCAACGCCTCCCACACCGGCAGGGAGACGCCGTGCTCGAGGCCCACGTCGGCGCGCACGCAGTCGACGAGGCGGTTCACCCAGGGGGTCCCCTCGGCGTCCGCGCCCTCGAGCCCGGCAAGGCGGAGCGTGGCCCGCTCCACCGAGACCGTGGTGTGCTGCTGGGCGATCTTCACGATCGGCCGGCCGACCTTGCGGGCCAGGCCGCGCGCCTTCCGGACGGTGGCCGGGTCGAGCTCGAGGGCGCCGCGGCGTGCGCGGGTGCGGGCCGCCATCACAGCCGCCGCTCGAAGAGGCGTCGTACGCCGTCGTTCTCGCGCAGCAGCTCGAGGGCGTAGGCCGCATGGCCGGGGGTGTAGCCGTTGCCGACGAGCATGGTGACGTCGGCGGCGAGCCCCTCGGCCCCGAGCGCGGCCGCGGAGAACGAGGTGGCCATGGAGAAGAAGATCACCGTCCCTCCGGGCGCGGTGGACAGGATGGCACCGCCCTCGCAGCCGGGCACGTCGACGCAGACGACCGTGATGTCCGCCGGGCCTCCCGTGGACTCCACGGCGTCGCGCAGGGCGATGGGGTCGCGGGCATCCGCGACGACCACGTGGTCCGCGAGACCGCTCGCCCGCAGCAGCGCCGCCTCCTCGTCGTGCGGGACCACCCCGACGGTGCGCCGGGAGCCGGCCCGCGCGGCCGCGGCCAGGCTCAGGGAGCCCGACTTGCCCGCGCCGCCGATGACGGCCACGACGGGCTGTACGGCGGTCGAGCCGCGGCGGGACCACTCCTCGATCACCCGGGCGGTCAGGGCCGGGGCACCGCAGACATCCATGACGGCCAGGCTGAGCGCCGCCGGGAGGTCGTCGGGGATCCGGGCGGCGATGGATCGGCCGAAGAGGATCGCGTAGCCGTCGGTCGGGACCTGTTCCGAGCGCCCGTCCCAGCGCTCCAGCCGGTCCTCGATGACCAGCGGGGTGAGCGTCAGCGAGACCAGGGTGGCGACCCGGTCGCCGACCTGCAGGCCCAGGGTGGACTCCGGCCCGACCTCCTCCACCGTGCCCACCAGCATGCCGCCGGACCCGGTCACCGGGTTCTGCATCTTGCCGCGCGAGGCGACGATGTCGAGCACCTCGCGGCGTACGGCGTCACCGTCGCCGTGATGCTTCTGCTCGAGCTGGCGGAACGACGCGGCGTCGAGGTTCAGCGTCTCCACGCGGACCCGCACCTCGTCCGGCCACGGCTCGGGGCGGGTGTCGAGGCGCCGGGCGGCCTGCGGCAGCACGACCGCGTCGTCGAGCACCCGATGCAGACCCGTGGGGTCGCTCGCGGACCTGCGATCGGAATCGGTGCTGAGTGCCGACATGTAGGAGGTTCCTCCGTTGGAATCCGGAACTTGCGAAAGAATCTGCGGCGTTGCATTGGACTCGCCGTACGTTCTCCGCCTACTCTGACAGAAGCGCGCCGGACGACACAACCGGCACGCCGACCTGCCCGGACCGGGCCACCCGCACTCGCAGGAGACCTCCATGAGCATCGAGACCTCGATCGGTCTTGAGACCGGTCAGCCCTATCCGTACCGCCGGGTCGAGCTGGTCGAGCCGGACTGGACCCGCTTCCCGGGCTGGAAGGACGTGACCGCCGAGGAGTGGGCGTCGGTCCAGTGGCAGCGTGCCCACTGCGTCAAGAACCTCAAGCAGCTGCGCGAGCTGATGGGCGACCTGCTCGACGAGACGTTCTACGCCGACCTCGAGCGCGACCAGGCCGAGCGGGCGACCATGTCGATGCTGGTCCCGCCCCAGATGATGAACACGATGGCCCCGCGCGTCGAGCCGGCCGGCGCCGGCTCGCTGACCGAGGCGTTCTACGCCGACCCGGTCCGCCGCTACATGCTGCCGGTGTTCAGCGACCGACGTACCGACTGGGCCTCGCACCCCCACGCCACCCGCGACTCGCTGCACGAGCACGACATGTGGGCGACCGAGGGCCTGACCCACCGCTACCCGACCAAGGTGCTCGCGGAGCTGCTCCCGACGTGCCCGCAGTACTGCGGCCACTGCACCCGGATGGACCTGGTCGGCAACTCCACCGCGGTGATCGACAAGCTGAAGTTCGTCGGCAAGCCCAACGACCGGCTCGGCGACATGCTCGACTACCTGCGGCGTACGCCGGGCGTGCGCGACGTCGTCGTCTCCGGCGGCGACGTGGCCAACATGCCGTGGGCGCGCCTCGAGGCGTTCCTGACCGAGCTGCTGGAGATCGAGAACATCCGCGACATCCGGCTGGCCACCAAGGCGCTGATGGGCATGCCGCAGCACTGGCTGCAGCCCGACGTCGTCGAGGGCATGACCCGGATCGGGAAGACCTCGCGCGAGCGCGGCGTCTCGGTCGCGATCCACACCCACGTCAACCACGCCAACTCGGTGACGCCGCTGGTGGCGCAGGCGGCCCGCACGATGCTCGACACCGGGATCCGCGACGTCCGCAACCAGGGCGTGATCCTCAACGGCGTGAACGCCGACCCGCACGCGCTGCTCGACCTCTGCTTCGCGCTGCTCGACGGCGCGCAGATCATGCCCTACTACTTCTACATGTGCGACATGATCCCGTTCTCGGAGCACTGGCGGGTCTCCGTGGCCGACGCCCAGCGTCTGCAGCACGCGATCATGGGCTATCTGCCGGGCTTCGCGACCCCGCGCATCGTCTGCGACGTGCCGTTCGTCGGGAAGCGCTGGGTGCACCAGCTCGCGTCCTACGACACCGAGCGCGGCATCTCCTACTGGACGAAGAACTACCGCACCTCGATCGAGGCCAGCGACCCCGAGGCCCTCACCCGGACCTACGAGTACTACGACCCGATCCACACCCTCCCCGAGGCCGGCCAGCGCTGGTGGGCCGAGCACGGGAAGCTCGACGAGTCCGCCCTCCGCGCCGCCGAGGTGGCCGAGGCCTCCCGTCGTACCGCGGCGCTCCAGGCGCACTGAGGGCGGGCGGCCGCCGGTTCCCCCGCCTGAGCGGGGAACCAACCAACGAGACCCACCGCAGCCCCGCGAGCGGGCGGGCGGTTGATGCTCAGCGGACTCACAGGGGGCGTCCCTACGCTGGCAGACGTGGAGCTTCCGCGGCGCGCGGTGCTGGCCCTCGGGATGGGGGTCGTCGTCACCGGGTGCACCCATCAGGTCTCCGACCAGGTGTCAGGGACGCGGTCGCGCCCCACCGTCACGGTGCCGCCCCGCGCGAGCTTCCCGAGCGCCTCGCCGACCGGCACCCCCACCCGTCCGGCACCACCGCGGCTCCCGGCCGTGACGCCCTGGACACCCGACCGGGGAGACCTGGTCCCGGCGTGCAAGCTCACCGCCGTACGCCGCATCGAGCGGGCCGGCAACGGCCGGGACACGGCGCTGCAGGTGATCGACGCCCAGTACGGCGGCCTGCTCACCGACACCGCGAGCGTGTTGGTCGTGACCCGGTCGTGGCGAAGGGCGGGGTCACGGATCACCGCCGACGGCCACACGTACGACGTGCGGCTGAGCCGGTTCGGCGCGCACTGGCGGGTGACCGCGATCCATCCCTCGCGACCGGGCCCGCCCGCGAACCACTCCGCGGCGGCGCGTCACGTCGTGGCCTCCGGCCGGATCAGTCCTGCCGCCCGCCGCCCGGAGCGACGTGCTGTCCGGTCAGGTGCACGACTCGGTGCTCCTCGCGATGCTCGCGGTCTCCCGGGCCCACCGGATCGACGTCAGCGTGGTGCGGTCGGGTCATCCGCTCTACGTCTTCGGCACCAACCGGCTCAGTGACCACCCCCAGGGCCGCGCGTTCGACACCTGGGCGATCGACGGCCGTCCCGTGGTCGACCCGCGCACCCCGCGGAGCCTGGTCGTCGACTACATGCACGCGGTGGCCTCCGCCGGCTCGTACAACGTCGGCGGGCCCTACCTGCTCGGAGCCGCTCCCCAGTGGTTCAGCGACGCCACCCACCACGACCACGTGCACGCCGGCTTCGCGACGTGAGCCCCTAGCGGGTCACCGGGCGGTTCTCGTACGGCGTGCTGAGCACGATCGTGGTGCGGGTCGAGACGTTCGCCACCGAGCGGATCCGCGCCAGCAGGTCCTCCAGGGCCGACGGCGTCGCCACCCGCACCTTGAGGATGTAGGACTCCTCCCCCGCCACCGACCAGCAGGACTCGATCTCCGGGGTCCCGCTCAGCAGATCGGGGTAGTCGTCGGGCTGCGCCGGGTCGATCGGCTTGATCGAGACGAACGCGGTCAGGGTGAGCCCGAGCTCCTCGTGGTTGATGGCCGCGCCGTACCCGGTGATCAGGCCGCGCTTCTCCAGCCGCTTCACCCGCTGGTGGACCGCCGACGTGGACAGCCCGGTCGCCTTCCCGAGATCGGTGAAGGACATGCGGCCGTCCGTGGCGAGCAGCTCGACGATGAGGCGATCGGTGTCCTCCACGCCGCAGACCCTAGCGCCCCGCCGACCCCGGATGCGGCAGACTCGGGCCCCGTGGCGACCGAACAGCGATTGATGGTCCTGGACTCCGCGTCGATGTACTTCCGCGCCTTCTTCGGCGTCCCCGAGGTCTCGGCCCCGGACGGTACGCCGGTCAACGCGGTCCGCGGCTTCCTCGACTTCATCAGCCGACTCGTCGGGGACTACCGGCCCACCCACCTGGTCTGCGCGTGGGACAACGACTGGCGACCCCAGTGGCGGGTCGACCTCATCCCGTCGTACAAGGCGCACCGCGTCGTGGCCGCCATCCCCGGGCCGCGGCCCGACATCGAGGAGGTGCCCGACCCGCTCGAGCGGCAGATCCCGATCATCCTCGAGGTCCTCGACGCGTTCGGGCTGTGCGTCGTGGGCGCCGACGGCTACGAGGCGGACGACGTGATCGGCACGCTGGCCACCGGCTCGGACATGCCGGTCGACGTCGTCACCGGGGACCGCGACCTGTTCCAGCTCGTCGACGACCGCGCCGGCGTGCGGGTGCTCTACATCGCCCGCGGGGTGGGCAACCACGAGCGCCTCACCGACGAGGCCGTGGTCGGCAAGTACCGCGTGCTGCCCGGCCAGTACGCCGACTTCGCCACCATGCGCGGCGACGCCTCGGACGGGCTGCCCGGCGTGCCGGGCATCGGCGAGAAGACCGCCGCCTCGCTGCTCCTCAAGTACGGCGACCTCCGTGGCATCGTCGCCGCGGCGTCCGATCCCGACTCCGACATGTCTCCCGGACCGCGCCGCCGCATCCTCGACGCCACCGACTACCTCGAGGTCGCCCCGCGCGTGGTCGCCGTCGCCCGCGACATCCCCCTCGCGGCGTACGACGCCGCCCTGCCGGCCGCTCCACGCGACGACGAGCGCCTCACCGAGCTGGCGGACCGCTACGGCCTCTCGAGCCCTGTGGAGCGGCTGCGCGCCGTCCTCGCCGGCTGACGGAGCTCAGCGGAGCATCTCGTCGACCGCGATGCGCGCCGCCGAGGGGCAGCCCTTGGTGAAGCCGTAGAACGGGCCGAAGTCGCGCGTCGCGGCGAACCCGGTGACGAAGAGCCCGGGCAGCGTCGTCTCGAACCCCGGGGAGAGGTCCGGGTAGCCGTCGGTCACCGACACCCGGTCGAGCACCCCGGCGAGGTAGGGCACCGCCGGGAGATCGGCGCGGTAGCCCGACGCGAAGGTCACGTGGTCGACCTCGAGGACCGCCCCGTCCGAGAGCGTCAGCCCGACCGGGCCGGCGTCGCCGGCAGCGACCGACAGCACCTCGGCGCGCGGGTGGGAGTGCACGACCTCCGGACGCAGCCTCGGCACCAACCACGGCTCGAGCGTCAGGCGACCCACCCGCCAGAACTCCAGCGCGATCGCCTGTTGCCGCTCGGGTGGGAGCGACCGCCACCAGCCGCGGTGGGCCAGCGTCTGCTCCACGTAGGGGTCCACGAACGCCCAGCTGACCTCGGCGAACGCGGGCAGCTCGTGGCGGTGTACGACGTCGACCCGCTCGGCACCGTGGTCGCAGAGCAGCGCGGCCCACTCGTAGGCGCTCTGCCGGCCGCCGATCACGGCCACCCGGGCTCCGGAGAGGTCGTCGAACACCACCAGCTCGCTGGTGTGGCTGCGACGCGCCGCGGGGACCTGGTTGTACCACCTCGGGCGGTGGGCGAAGGAGGCGATCCCGGGCGCGGCCAGCACGACGTCGGCCGTGACCACGGAACCGTCGGCCAGCTCGGCCTCGAAGCGGCCGTCCGGTCGCCTCAGGTCCGTGACCATCACCTCCTCGACGTCGAAGCCCTTCTGTTCCCGGAACCACGCGGCATGGTCGAGGAACACACCGATCGGGATGGGGTCGTGGGCGACCGGGTCGAGCCCACGCTCCTCGAAGAAGGCCTGGAACGTGTGCTCCCCGCTCGCGTCCAGCGACCAGTCGCGCCCGGAGCGGAGGTACATGTCCGCCGGCATCTGGTCGCGCCAGAAGCCCATCGGCCGCCCGACGATGCGGGTGCGGATGCCCCGGTCGCGGGCGTACGCCGCCGCCGAGTACCCGTAGGGGCCGGCCCCGATGACGAGCAGCTCGGTGTCGGGCATGACCACATTCTCGACCCTGGCCCGAGCGCGCGCGAGCGACTCGCGGCCGACGGTCAGTCCTCGAGCGGCGCGACGGCCACGACGCCGCGCCGGATCCGGTGGACGACGTCACGCGCGGTGCGGCGGAGCGCTCCCTCGCCGGCGGCGTCGGCGACCTGTCCGCACAGGTCGATCAGCTGCTTGATCCAGCGGACGAAGTCACCGGCCGTCAGGTCGCTCCCGTCGAGCACCTCGGCGAGGTCGTCCCCCTCGGTCCAGCGGTACGCCGCCCAGGCGAGGCCGGCGTCCGGCCGGCGCAGGAAGTCGAGCCGGTGCCGGCGTTCCACCTCCGACAGCTCGCGCCACAGCCGCTCCAGGTCGTCGATCGCCCGTCGGGACTCGCCCCCCGGCAGGCGTGGCGACACGACGTCCTCGGGTCGCCGCGCCTCGTAGACCAGGGTCGACAGCGCGGCCGCGAGACCCGCCGGCCCGAGACCGTCGAACACACCGAGCCGGAGCGCCTCGGCCACGACCAGGTCGAGCTCGGAGTAGATCCGCCGCAGCGGCCGGCCGAGGTCGGTGACGTCGTCGTCCGCGAGGTAGCCGAGCGCCACCAGCACCTCGCACACGCGGTCGAACTGGCGGGCCACCGTGTTGGTGCGCTGCTCGACGCGGCGCTCCAGCGTGCGGGCGTCCCGGTCGAGCTTGAACCACCGCTCCGCCCAGCGTGCGTGCTCCTCGCGGTCGGGGCACCCGTGGCAGGGGTGAGCGCTCAGCTGCCTGCGCAGCGCCTCGACCTCGGGGTTCTCGCGCGCGGGGGGCCGCCCGGTGTCGCGCACCGGAGGCGGTGTGAAGTTGTGCGTCGACGCCCGCAGGGACGAGGCCAGGTCGCGGCGCATCTGCGGGTTCCGGGGGTTGAAGTGCCGGGGCAGCCTGAGCCGGGTCACCGCGGCCACCGGGGTCGGGAAGTCGAGCACGCTGAGCCGCCGGGCCTGCCGTTCGGCGGTGAGCACCTGCGGTCGCGGCCCGTCCGGTGACGTCCCGGGGTCCAGCACCACGGCGAAGCCCGCGAACTTGCCCGCCGGAACCTCGATCACGTCGCCGCGGTGCAGCCGCGCCAGCGAGGCGAGCACCTCCTCGCGGCGGTCCGCCTTCCGCTCCCGGGCGGCGCCCTTCTCCAGCTCCGAGACGCGCCGCCGGAGCTCGGCGTACTCCATGAAGTCGCCCCGGTCGCACCTCGCCGCGTCGGCGTAGCCCTGCAGCGCGTCCTGGCTCTTGGTGAGCTGCCGGGCGAGTCCGACGACCGCCTTGTCCGCCTGGAACTGCGCGAACGACATCTCCAGCAGCTCGCGGGCCCGCTCGCGACCCACCTGGTGCACGAGGTTGACCGCCATGTTGTACGACGGGCGGAAGCTCGACCGGAGCGGGTACGTACGGGTGGAGGCCAGTCCGGCCACCTCGCCCGGGTTCATGCCCTGCTGCCACAGCACGACGGCGTGGCCCTCGACGTCGAGACCACGACGGCCGGCACGCCCGGTCAGCTGCGTGTACTCCCCCGGCGTGATGTCGGCGTGGGTCTCGCCGTTCCACTTGGACAGCTTCTCGAGGACGACGGTGCGTGCGGGCATGTTGATGCCGAGCGCCAGCGTCTCGGTGGCGAACACCGCCTTGCACAACCCCCGCACGAACAGCTGCTCGACGCACTGCTTGAACGCCGGCAGCATCCCGGCGTGGTGTGCCGCGACACCGCGGGTCAGGCCGTCCAGGAAGTCGTGGTAGCCGAGGACGTGGCGGTCGTCGTCGGGCAGGTCGGCGCAGGCCTCCTCGACGAACGCGTGGATCTCGTCGCGCTCCTCGGGGGTCGTCAGCCGGATCCCGGACCGCAGGCACTGCTGCACGGCCGCGTCGCACCCGACCCGGCTGAAGATGAAGACGATCGCCGGCAGCAGACCGGCGCCGTCCAGCTGGTCCAGCACGTCGACCCGGCTCGGGACCCAGACCCTCCGCCCGTTGCCGACGGGGCGACCGCGGCCCGGGCCTCCGCGGCCCTTCGGCGTACGACGGTCGCGCATCCGGCTGCTGGCCCAGTCGTCCCGGGCGATCCGCAGGAGCTCGGCGTTGACCGGAGCCCCCTCCTTCACGAAGCCTGCCGCCGCGTCCACGTCGGAGGTGGCGAACAGGTCCAGCATCCGCCGGCCGACGAGGACGTGCTGGTAGAGCGGGACCGGTCGTCGCTCCTCGACGATCGTGGAGGTGTCCCCCCGCACCGTCTCGAGCCACTCGCCGAACTCCTCGGCGTTGGAGACGGTGGCCGACAGCGAGATCAGCGAGACCGAGTCGGGCAGGTGGATGATCACCTCCTCCCAGACGGCACCCCGGGAGCGGTCGGCCAGGTAGTGCACCTCGTCCATCACCACGAAACCGAGCCCGGCGAGGGTGCCGGAGCCGGCGTACAGCATGTTGCGCAGCACCTCGGTGGTCATCACCACCACCGGCGCCTCGCCGTTGACCGTGACGTCGCCGGTGAGGAGGCCGACCCGGTCAGCGCCGTACCGCGCCACCAGGTCGTGGTACTTCTGGTTCGACAGCGCCTTGATCGGCGTCGTGTAGAACGCCTTGCGGCCGGTGGCGAGTGCCAGATGGACCGCGAACTCCCCGACGACCGTCTTGCCCGACCCCGTCGGCGCCGCGACCAGCACGCCGCGGCCGTCCTCGACCACCCGGCAGGCGCGCACCTGGAAGTCGTCGAGGTCGAAGTCGTAGAGACCCGCGAACTCGCCGAAGACCGGGTAGGACGCGGCGCTGCTCACGCCAACACGGTAAGCGCGCCGGGCGCGCACTCCACGGTCAGGGGGAGCGGACCGAACCGCTCCCCGTCCGCGTAGGAGACGATCCCCGGCGCCGCCACGGTCACCGACCGGGCGAGATGGTGCTCGTACTGCGGATGGGTGACGTGCGTGCCCTTGAAGAGCTTGGGATAGGTCCGGATCAGGCTCGGCTTCGACATCGGCTTGATGATCACGACGTCGAGCAGTCCGTCGTCCAGCACGGCGCCCTCGGTGATCCGGAGCCCACCGCCGAAGGAGGGGCCGTTGCCCACCGCGACGAGCATCGCGTCGAGCTGCAGCTGACGGCCGTCGATCTGCAGCGTGTACGGCAGCGGCTCGAAGACCCGCAGCTCGGCGAGCGTGGCGATGTTGTAGCGCATCTGGCCCTTCGGCCACGTCATCCGGTTGGCCCGCTCGTTCACGACGGCGTCGAAGCCGGCGGCGAGCACCGTCACGTAGTAGCGAGACCCGCTCCGGGCCAGGTCGATCGTGCGGGTGTGGCCCGCGATCACCCGGTCGGCCGCCGCCTCCGGGTCGGTGCGCGGCAGGTCGAAGTAGCGGGCGACGTCGTTGCCGGTGCCCGCCGGGATGATGCCCAAGGCGGTCGCCGTGCCCGCCACGGCCTGCACGGCGAGATGCACCATGCCGTCGCCGCCGCAGACCACGACGGCGTCGACGCCGTCGGCCACGCACTGGCGGGCCAGGTCGAGCGCCTCGTCGGGGTCGCGCCCCTGCAGGTTGCGGACCACCAGGCCGCCGCCCCGGAGGCGGGCCAGTGCCCGGTCGCGGACCCGGCCCCCCTTCCCCTTCCCCGCCGTCGGGTTCGTCAGCAGCGCGATCTCGCGGGTGGGCACGCGCGCAGACTACCGGGACCGGTCGGAGCCCACCCGCAGGCGGACGCCGTAGGTCCCGGCCCTGGCGCCGACGGCCCGCGCCAGCCGGCCGACGGCGTCCAGCGCGGTCTCGGCGTCGATCCGCGACCCGGGCACCGCGAGGACGACACGGTCGCCGTCCGAGACGAGCAGCACCTCGCCGTGCCGCCAGACCTGGTGCGCCCGGACCCGGACCGCGTCCGCTGCGACCGGCTCGGGATAGGCATCGTCCACGGCCAGGAGGTCGCACGCCAGGAGCTCGCCGTCGACGCCGGTGAGCGCGCCCGCGACCCGGTGCCCGGTGGCGAGGCCGCGGTCCGCGCTCCAGGTCACGTCGCGCTCCCCCAGCCAGTCGGGCAGGTCGAACGGGTCGACCTCGTCGTACGACGGGGGGCCGTGGGGCGGTGGGGTCACAGCTGCGACGCCTCGTCGTCCGACCACTGCCCGGTCCGGTCGGGGCGGTGTGCGCCGCGTCCGCGGACCCGGTCGAGGACCCGGGCGACGACCTCGGAGATCGCGAACAGGATCAGCATGGGGATCGCCAGCATGAGCATGGAGAACGGGTCGGTCGAAGGCGTGGCCACCGCCGCGAACACCATCGTGCCGATGATGATCCACGGACGGGCCTTGCCGATCGCCTGGCCCGACACGACGCCGGCCAGGTTGAGCAGCACGACGAACAGCGGGATCTCCATGGCGATGCCGAAGATCAGCAGCATCCGCATCAGGAAGGAGAAGTACGTCGTGAAGTCGACGAGGTTGACGGTGTCCTTCGGGACGAAGGAGATCAGCACCTCGAGGCCCTTGGGAAGCACGTAGTAGCCCAGCGCGACGCCGCCGATGAACAGCGGCCCCGCCACCGCCGCGAACATCCGGGAGTACTTCTTCTCGTTGGCGTGCAGGCCGGGCAGCACGAACGCCCAGATCTGGTAGAGCCAGTACGGGCTCGACGCGATCAGCGCGACCACGCCGCAGACCTTCATCTGCAGCAGCAGACCGCCGGTGGCGTCCCGGACGACGATCTCGGTCTTGTAGCCCTTCGCGTGCAGGATCGCCTGCGCCTGCGTGTAGGGGTCGCTCACCAGGGTGAGCAGGTGCTGGTAGAAGAAGATCGCCACGCAGAACGCGATCACCAGCACGAGGGCCGAGCGGATCAGGCGTGCCCGCAGCTCGCGGAAGTGGTCCGAGAGCGCCATCCGACCGTCCGGACCCACGGGGTTGCGAGGTTTGCCGCGCAGCACCTCCACGACCCCGACGATGGACACGGGACGCTCCGGTCAGGCGGTGGTGTCGTCGCGACGCTCGACCGGCGTGTCCGCCGGGCGAGTCGCCGTGGCGTCGTGCTCGGTGGCCTGGCGGGCCTCGAGCTCGCGCTGCGACGTGGTCTTCAGGTCGTCCTCGTCGTCGTCACCCAGGCCCTTGGTCTCGGCCTTGAAGATGCGCAGGGCCCGGCCGCTGCCGCGTGCCAGCTCGGGGAGCTTCGACGCACCGAACAGCAGGACGACGACAGCGAAGATGATCAAGAGCTCGGGAGTGCCGAGATCGCCGATCAGCAGGGACAGCATGGGTGAGTCCTGACGTGAGAGTGGAAGAGCGTCGCCAGTCTAGCCCGCGGGGTGGTCGTACAGGGCCAAAGCACGACGGACGGCGTCGGCGGCCCCGTCGCCGAAGTGGGCGGGTGACACGACCTCGGCGTACGGCGCGAGGCGCAGCAGCAGGCGCTGCAGCCAGCGCTCGTCCGCGACGAGCAGGTCGACCTCGGAGCCGCCACCCCGGCGGGGACGAACCGCCTGGACCGCGTAGTACTCCTCGACCCACCGGGCACCGGGCTCGAGCGCGAGCGTCACCAGCGTGGCGTCGTCGCCGCTCGCGAAGATCCCGTCGGACAGGTCGCGTCGCTCGGTCGCGTCGGTGAGCACCGCGGAGTCCAGGACGGTCGCCTCGTGGACCCGGTCCAGGCGGAACAGTCGGGGCGCCTCGGCACTGTGGCACCAGGCGTCGAGGTAGTCGACGCCGTGGTGGGAGACGAGTGCGTGCGGGTCGACCACGCGCTCGGACTCCTCGTCGCGGGCCGGCACGTAGTAGGTGAGGCGGACCTGGCGGCCGCGGCGGAGGGCGTCCTCGATCTGCGCGCGCAGCGCCAGGGTCTCGGGTACGTCGTCGCCCGGGTCGACGAGGGGTGGACCACCGGCCGCCGCGGCCTCGAGCTTCGACAGCGCCCGGTCGACGACGCCACGGGTGTCGTCGTCGGCGCCGGCCCGGAGCGCGCGGAGGGCCACGATGATCGCCGACGCCTCCGTGGGCGTCAGGCGCAGCGGGCGCGCCAGGTAGTCGGCGTTGGACACCCGGATCATCCCCTCGCCCTCGAGCGCGTCGAGGTCGACGTCGATGAGGTCGTCGGGGTAGCCGCCCGGGAGCCCGCACAGGAACAGCACCCGCAGGTCCCGGTCGAGCTGTTCCGGGGGGACCCCCATCACCCGGGCCGCCTGGTCCAGAGGCACCTGCTCGCGGCCGTGGAGATAGGGCACCAGCCGCAGCAGGCGGCCGACCTGGTCCTTCGCCGCGCCGGGGGTGGTGCCGCTCATCAGCGGACCCCCGCCGCAGCCCGGAGCCGGTCCACGACCTCGTCGCGCAACGAGGTCGGCTGCTCCACGTAGACGTCGGGGCCGAGGGCGAGCAGCTCGTCGGCCTGGGCGCCGCCGGGCAGTCGCAGCCGGTCCCAGGGGGTCGCGTCGTCCGGCCCGGCCACGTCGGGCTCGACCCCGGCCGCGGCCCTGCGCAGGACGATGCCCGCGCCCGGCCTGACCAGGACGACGGCCTCCTCGGACGGCGCCGCCGGGGCCAGCCTGCGGGCCACCTCGCGGACGTCCGTGCCCGCGGGGACGTCGAAGGACCCGGGCGCCCCGGTGGCGTGCGCCTGGCCGACGACGCGGGACAGACGGAAGACCCGCTCCTCGCCGCGGTCGGTGTCCAGACCCACGGCGTACCAGCGGCCGGAGAACCGGACGACACCCCACGGCTGGAGGTGCCGGGTGAGCGGCTGGTCGTAGCCGGGACGCCGGTAGTCGAAGGTGACGGGGCGGCGGGTGACGGTGGCCTCCCAGAAGACGTCGAACGACGGCTCGTCGGCGCTGAGCCGCGGTTGCGCGATCTCGAGGGCCGCGAGATCGAGGTCGATGCCGGCCGCCCGGAGCTTGCCCACGGCGTCGGTGGTGGCCTCGGCCAGCCGGGCGTGCTCCCACACCTTGGTCGCGAGGGCGACGACCGCCGCCTCGTCGGACTCCAGCGAGATCTCGGGCAGGGCGAACTCGTCCGCCCGGATCCGGTAGCCGGGCTCGTCGTCGAAGTAGGCATCCAGCTGGCCCACCTCGATCGGGACGCCGAGGCTGCGCAGCTCTTCCTTGTCGCGCTCGAACATCTTCTCGAACGCGTCGTGGGACGCATCCGCGTAGAGGATCGCGCGGATGCGCTCCTTGGAGACGAAGTGCCGCTGGACCAGCAGCATGATGAGCAGGTTGAGCAGGCGCTCGGTCTTCGGCGCGGCGCTCACCTCTGCCTCCGGGACGGGGCTCTCATGACGCTCAGGCGGCCCCGACGATGTCGACCACGAAGTACAGCGTGTCGGTGCCCTTGATGTGGGCGCTGGGCGAGCCCGCCTTGCCGTAGCCGTCCTTGGGCGGGATCGCGAGCACCACCTGGCTGCCCACCCGCTGCCCCACCAAGGTCTTGTCCCAGCCCTTGACCACCTTGCCGACGCCGATCTGGAACGAGGCGGGGGTGGCGGCGTTGGCGCCGGTGAAGTTCTGGTCGAAGGGGGTCTTGCCGTGGTACACCTCGCCGAGGTAGCGGACGAAGATCGTCTGACCCTTCTTCACGACCGCTCCGGTGCCCGACCGCAGCGCCGCGACGTGCAACGCGCCGTCCGGCTTGGAGGTCTTGGAGAAGTCGAGCCCGGAGATCACGCCCTTCTTCTGCACCGTCGACGGGGCCCAGCTCGGAGCCGCGTGGCTGGCGCCGTTCGGCTTGTCGATCGGCTTCCCGATCAGGTCGAACAGGATGAGCACGACGTCCTTGCTGGAGATGCCGAGCTGGCTGTTCCCGGTCGGGCCGAAGATCTTGTCGGCCGTGGTGTAGACCAGCACCCGCGACCCGACGTTCTTGCCGGTGAGGGCATTGAGGAAGATCGGGGTGACCTGGCTGCTCAGCGTCACGACCTGCGGCTGCTGGTCCTTGTAGGAGCTCGCCACGGTCTTCTGCGTCTTGCCGTCGGCGATGACCGTCTGCAGGATCAGGGAGTCGCCCTGCTTGATCTGCGGACCCGTCCCGTTGACCAGCACCTTGGTCGTGGTCGTCGGGTCGGTCACCTTGCCGCTGAAGTTCACCGTGGGCGCGGTGCCGACGTTGCCGCCGATCTTCACCGAGTCCAGGCCGAGCGTCTGGCCGCCCGAGGCGCTGCCGCTGCTGGTGTTGCTGCCACATCCGGCGAGCATCACCGCCGCTGCGACGAGCGCGACAGGGAGGAGGCGGACAGGACGAAGACGGGTACGCACGGAGAGGACACCTTCGGACGGCGGAACGGGAAAGGTCACCCTATCCGGCCGCTGGCTAGACCCACGGATCCAGGGTCACATGCCGTCGATGAGGCGCTGGACCCGCTCGTCGTACGCCCGGAACGGGTCCTTGCACAGCACGGTCCGCTGCGCCTGGTCGTTGAGCTTGAGGTGCACCCAGTCGACGGTGAAGTCGCGGCGCCGCTCCTGGGCCTTGCGGATGAACTCGCCCCGGAGCCGGGCCCGCGTCGTCTGCGGCGGCACCGACTTCGCCCGGAAGATCTTCAGGTCCGTGGTGACGCGCGCCACCGCGCCGCGACGCTCGAGGAGGTAGTACAGACCGCGGTCGCGCCGGATGTCGTGGTACGCGAGGTCGAGCTGGGCGATCCGAGGGTGCCCGAGGGGCAGCCCGTGGGTGGCCCGGTAGCGGTCGATGAGCTTCCACTTGATCACCCAGTCCAGCTCACGCTCGACGAGGCCGAGGTCGTCGGACTCCACGGCCTTCAGCCCGCGCTCCCACAGGTCGAGCGCACGCTCGATCACGGGGGTGGAGATCTCCCGCCGGTCGACGAAGTTGCGGGCCTTGGAGAGGTACTCGTGCTGGATGTCGAGCGCGCTCGCCTCGCGCCCGTTCGCCAGGCGCACCTTCCGCTGGCCGGTGACGTCGTGACTGATCTCGCGGATCGCCCGGATGGGGTTCTCCATCGTGAGGTCGCGCATCACCACGCCCTCCTCGATCATCCGCAGCACGAGGTCACAGCTGGCCACCTTGAGCATCGTGGTGGTCTCGCTCATGTTGGAGTCGCCGACGATGACGTGGAGCCGCCGGAAGCGCTCGGCGTCGGCGTGCGGCTCGTCGCGGGTGTTGATGATCGGGCGGGAACGGGTGGTCGCGCTGCTGACGCCCTCCCAGATGTGCTCGGCGCGCTGGCTCACGGCGTACGACGCGCCCCGCGCGGTCTGGGTCACCTTCCCGGCCCCGACCAGGATCTGCCGGGTGACCAGGAACGGGATCAGCACGTCGGCCAGCCGGTTGAACTCGCCCGAGCGGCTCACCAGGTAGTTCTCGTGGCACCCGTAGGAGTTGCCGGCGGAGTCGGTGTTGTTCTTGAACAGGTAGATCTCGCCGGCGATGCCCTCGTCGTGGAGACGCTGCTCGGCGTCCTTGAGCAGCCCCTCGAGGACCCGCTCCCCCGCCTTGTCGTGGGTGACCAGCTCGGCGACGTCGTCGCACTCGGGCGTGGCGTACTCGGGATGGCTGCCGACGTCGAGATACAGCCGCGCCCCGTTGCGGAGGAACACGTTGGAGCTGCGGCCCCAGCTGACCACCTTGCGGAACAGGTAGCGCGCCACCTCGTCGGGACTCAGCCGTCGCTGGCCCTTGAACGTGCACGTGACGCCGTACTCGTTCTCGATGCCGAAGATCCGCCGGTCCACGTGATCAGACTATGCCGCACGTCCCCGCCCCATCCGCACCGTTCGGCACCGCGGGACGATTTGTTGCGGTTTGGTCCCAAACCGCGACCATGAGCTGACTTGGCGTGCGGTTCATGCCCAATCGATGACTCCCATGGCTCGGCCCCAGCGATTGAGGAGCCTGGCTCGCCCGGTCGCCGAGTAACAAGACTCCGCCACCATCCGTTTCCAGCGCGCGAGCAGAGCGGGGCGATGTCGTCGGTCGAGCGCCCGGTCCAGCTCGTGCATCGTCACGGCGGGGTGGTTGACCAGGTCGTCGAGCGTGAAGCCTCGACGCCGGTACGACGCGCTCGTGAGGTGGCGATCTCGCCGGAGGTCGGCGCGCTGCTGTGCCGGAGTGCGATGGCCGGCACCGTCGTACTCGTGCACGTCCCGCGACCCGATGATCAGCAGATCGGCTCTACCGAAGTGCGTCCCATCGGGATCGGCAAGCGGAGCCTGGGGCTCGACCTGGATCTGCAGCACCTCGTGGAAGCGTCGGAGGATGGTTTCGCCGGCTGATTCGGCGCGTGGGTCGGAGGCGGCGTACGCCGCTCGCAGCGCACGTGTCCCCGGACGCCGGCTGCCCATGATCTCCTCCAGGCGCGACGGGTCCAGATGGCCCTGCGCTCGCGCCGCGTCGATCAGGACGACGAGGTCGAGGTGCCCCAGGTCGCGGGCCGCTCGCAAGAGCACCTCCTCGGGCTGTTCGACCGGGAGTCCGCGCACGCACACCCGGGCCTCCGCCGCTGGTTCGGTCGCGATCAGCCGCGAGCAGACAAGACCCGGACGGCGCGGACGGGTGTCATCCGTCGTGCACGGCGGCGAACACCGGGACAGGCTCGGGAAGCCGAGGGAGACGCCATCCCAAGAGGCGGGCGGCCGTGACGTGCGTGAACGCTGCCCCGGCAGGCAACACCAACAGCCACGCGCGCAGGTCGCGCAGGAGCTCCTCGTCCTTGTCCAGGTCAGCTCGCTCCATCAGGAACAGACCATGGCTGACGCGGCGAAACCCGTGCGCCCTCACTTCGCCACGGATCGGTACGTCAGGGTTGCTCATCCCCCAAGCCTGAAGCTCGGTGCCGATCAGCGCACGAACCAGCGGCTTCCCTGTGGATGACCGCGTGTGGACCCGTGGTCACGCGCGGTTTGGTCCCAAACCGCGCATGCATCCAGCTCAATCTGCTGCGGTTTGGGACCAAACCGCAACCAACCTCAGCGCTCGTCCGGTGGGCGGGGCACCGGGTCGGGGACGTCGGCTGGTCGATCTCGGTCCCGTCGTCACGCGCGGTTTGGTCCCAAACCGCGGAGATCCAGCCCAATCTGCTGCGGTTTGGGACCAAACCGCAGCGAAAGTCAGCCCTCGTCCGGAGTGGGCGGCGGGGCGCCGGGGTCGGGGACGTCGGCGGGGTCGATCTCCGACCCGCTGGCGTCGGCAGCCCCCGGCGAGTCGGGAGCCGCGGACGAAGCGGGACCGCGGTCGCCGAGCAGGGCCTCGAGCCGAGCAGGGCCGAGACGGCTGAACTTCCGCGGCTGCATCCGGGTCCGGTCGAGCACGGCCACCTCGAGGGCGCCGGCCGGGATCACCCGGTCCCCCGACGAGCCGTTGTCCTCCTGCGTGTGCCCGAGGGCGGCGACGGCGACGTGCACCGCGTCCGAGAGCGAGGCGTTCTCGGTGTAGTGCTCCTGGAGATAGGCGGCGACCACCTCGTCGGCTCCGCCCATCACCGCGTACTGGTGCTCGTCGGTGACCTGGCCCTGGTAGGTCAGCCGGTAGATCTGGTCGTCGGCCGCGGTGTCGCCGATCTCGGCGACGAAGATCTCGACCTCGTAGGGCTTCTCCCCACCGCTGGAGAAGATGGTGCCGAGGGTCTGGGCATAGGCGTTGGCCAGGCCGCGGCCGGTGACGTCGCGCCGGTCGTAGGCGTAGCCGCGCATGTCGGCCAGCCGTACGCCGGCGATCCGCAGGTTCTCGAACTCGTTGTAGCGGCCGACGGCGGCGAAGGCGATGCGGTCGTAGATCTCGCTGACCTTGTGCAGCGCCTGGGAGGGGTTCTCGGAGGCGAACAGGACACCGTCGGCGTACTGGACGACCACGACCGAGCGCCCGCGCGCGATGCCCTTGCGCGCGAAGTCCGCCCGGTCCTTCATCAGCTGCTCGGGCGAGACGTAGAACGGCATGCTCATCAGTGGCGGTCCTCGGGTGTCGAGCGAAAACGGGGCACGGTCAGGTCAGGGAGGCGGCGGGGCCGTCCGGACGGGTCATCCGACCGGCGATGACCGCGTCCGCGGTCGCGGCGACCTCGGCGTCGGAGAGGCGGTGCCCACCGTCGGCCGTGATCACCTGGACGACGGGGAAGATGCGCCGGGTCAGGTCGGGGCCACCGGTCGCGGAGTCGTCGTCGGCGGCGTCGTAGAGCGCCTGGACCAGCGCGGTCACGCACTGCCCCTGGTCGAGGTCGTCGCGGTAGAGCTTCTTGAGCGAGCCGCGCGCGAACAGCGATCCGGAGCCCACCGAGTGGAACGCCGTCTCCTCGTAGCGACCACCGGTGACGTCGTAGGAGAAGATCCGGCCCTGGTTGCTGGTGAGGTCGAACCCGGCGAACAGGGGGACGACGGCCAGGCCCTGCATCGCCATCGCAAGGTTCGCCCGGATGAGAGCGGCCAGGCGGTTCGCCTTGCCGTCCATCGACAGGGTCATCCCCTCGATCTTCTCGTAGTGCTCGAGCTCGGTCTGGAACAGCCGGACCAGCTCGACCGCCAGGCCGGCGGTGCCGGCGATGCCGACGCAGGAGTACTCGTCGGCGGGGAACACCTTCTCGATGTCGCGCTGGGCGATGATGTTGCCCATCGTGGCCCTGCGGTCACCCGCCATCACGACGCCGCCGGGGAACGTCGCGGCCACGATCGTGGTGCCGTGCGGGGCCAGGTCGCCGGCGTGCCCCTGCGGTACGACGCGGCGCGACGGCAGCAGGTCGGGCGACTCCCCCGCGAGGAAGTCGGCGAAGCTCGAGGTGCCGGGCGTCATGTACGACGCCGGCAGGCGCGAGTCGCTCACTGTCCGCCCTTCTGGATGAACGACTTGACGAAGTCCTCGGCGTTCGTCTCGAGCACGTCGTCGATCTCGTCGAGGATGGCGTCGACGTCGTCGTCCAGCGCCTCCTTGCGCTCCGCGACATCGGTCTCGGGCGCGACCTCGGCGACCTCCTCGGACTCGCCCGACTTGCGGGGCTGCTTCTGCTCCTGGGCCATGCGTTCACCCTAGCCGCTCGACCCACCCGCCGAGCGGCGTCCCGGAGGCCGGGTCACCGGGTCAGCGCGCGGAAGAGCTCCTCGGCGGTGTCGCAGCGGTCGATCAGGGCCTTCACGTGGGCCTTGCTGCCCCGGAGCGGGTCGATCGTGGGGACCCGCTGGAGCGACTCGCGGCCGGGCAGGTCGAAGATCACCGAGTCCCAGGAGGCGGCGGCGACGGAGTCGGCGTACTTCTCCAGGCAGCGGCCGCGGAAGTAGGCGCGGGTGTCGTCGGGAGGCTGGTGCATCGCCCGCTCCACAGATGCGTCGTCGAGGAGGCGCTCCATCCGCCCGAGCTGCACGAGCCGGTGGTACAGACCCTTGTCGGGCCGGATGTCGCTGTACTGGTAGTCGATGAGCTGCAGCTTGGCGCTGTCCCAGTCGAGCCCGTCGCGGTCGCGGTAGGACTCCAGCAGCCGCAGCTTGGCCACCCAGTCGAGCTCGGTCGCGCACAGCATCGGGTCCTGCTGCAGCCGGGTCAGCACGGACTCCCACCGGTCGAGCACGTCGACGGTCTGCGGGTCGGCGTCCGATCCCAGCCGGTCGTCGACGTACTTGCGGGCGAGCTCGAGGTACTCCTCCTGGAGCTGGCACGCCGTCAGCTTGCGGCCGTCGTGCATGGTGACCTGCTCGCGCAGGGTGGGGTCGTGGGAGACGGCCCGGAGGGCCGCCACCGGCCCCTCGACCCCGAGGTCGGAGGTGATGAACCGGTCCTCGATCATCGCCAGCACCAGCGAGGTGGTGCCGACCTTGAGGTACGTCGACACCTCGGCGAGGTTGGCGTCGCCGATGATGACGTGGAGGCGGCGGTACTTCTCCGGGTCGGCGTGCGGCTCGTCGCGGGTGTTGATGATCGGCCGTTTGAGCGTCGTCTCGAGCCCGACCTCGACCTCGAAGTAGTCGGCACGCTGGCTGATCTGGAAGCCGTGCTCGCGGCCGTCCTGCCCGATCCCGACCCGGCCCGAGCCGCAGATGACCTGGCGGCTGACGAAGAACGGGGTGAGGTGGCGGACGATGTCACCGAACGGCGTGGACCGGCGCATCAGGTAGTTCTCATGGGCCCCGTAGGAGGCGCCCTTGTTGTCGGTGTTGTTCTTGTAGAGGTGGATCGGGGCGGTGCCCGGGGTCTGGGCGGCCATCCGGGAGGCGTCGAGCATGACCAGCTCGCCTGCCTTGTCCCACCGCACGATGTCGAGGGGGGTGGTCACCTCGGGCGTGGAGTACTCCGGGTGGGCGTGGTCGACGTAGAGCCGGGCGCCGTTGGTGAGGATGACGTTGGCCAGGCCGAGGTCCTCGTCGGTGAGCTGGCTCGGGTCGGCCATCTGCCGGCTCAGGTCGAACCCGCGGGCGTCGCGGAGCGGGGACTCCTCCTCGAAGTCCCAGCGAGCCCGACGGGCCTTGATCGTGGCGCTGGCGTAGGCATTGACGACCTGCGAGCAGGCCACCATCGGGTTGGCATGCGGCTGCCCCTGCACCGAGACGCCGTACTCGACCTCGGTGCCCATCACCCGTCGTACGGTCACGGGCCGAGCCTACGCGCCGTCTCCGACGCCGCACGGGATCAGCCCCCCGACCTGCTGGGCCAGGGGGCTGATCGACGGATCCGCGTGCGGTTCCTCAGTGGGTGAGGAGGTGCTGGGCGCCCGTCGGCCTGCTGATGGTCGTCGGCGTCCCGTGCTTGACCTTCGGTGAGATCTTCTGGAACGAGAAGTTGATGGGCTGGACCACCTGGACCGGCCCGGTGTCCCCCGCGGTCGTGCAGCCCAGGATCAGCTTGGCGTGCTGGGGGAAGTGGATGTACTGGGTCCCGTTGATGACGTTGGCATCCGTCGACGAGTTGAGGGTCTTGTTCGTGAGCGAGTAGACGAACGTGACGTTGGACGGGTCGGTCAGCAGTCGCTTGTCCACGACGAGGCACTCGATGGTGTCGGCGCTCGTCTGGCTGGTCCAGATGCCCGTCATGGTGACCTGCTGGTTGCCCGCGGGCGCCGGCACCGTGAACAAGTGCTGGTCGTTGCTGAGCGTCGACCCCGGCGAGCCGAGACGGTAGGTCGTCAGCGTCGGGCTGATCTCCGACGCGCTCAAGCCGTCGACCTCGTCGGCGTTGAGGTTCTTGACCACCTTGCTGCTGGAGACGACGAGCGGCGGGGAGGTCTTGGCCGAGTTCAGGCTCAGGGCGGGGCCGCGGCCGAGGTTCTTCAGTGCCGTGGTGCCGACGGTCGCGTTGGCGTGACCGAGGATCAGCGGGTGGCCGGTGGCGGCGTACGACGCCAGGTTGGCGCCTCCGACCAGGATCCCGGCGGCGGCGAGGGTGGTGACGGCGGCACGGATGGATGGACGACGGAGCATGCTGGATCTCCCTTGTGGGCGGATGGAGCGAACGCCACACATGAGGTCTGTTCACCGACCCCTGATACACCGCCCCCCACGCGGGGGCCCGGTCAGAGGTACTGGCCGGTGTTGGGGACGGTGTCGATCGACCGTCCGGGCTCGGTGCCCTGCTTGCCGGTGATGAGGGTCCGGATGAACACGATCCGCTCGCCCTTCTTGCCGGAGATCCGCGCCCAGTCGTCCGGGTTGGTCGTGTTCGGGAGGTCCTCGTTCTCCTTGAACTCGTCGACGCACGCCTGGAGCATGTGCTGGACCCGGAGGCCGCGCTGGTCGTGCTCGAGGAAGTCCTTGATCGCCATCTTCTTGGCCCGGTCGACGATGTTCTGGATCATCGCGCCGGAGTTGAAGTCCTTGAAGTAGAGGACCTCCTTGTCACCGTTGGCGTAGGTGACCTCCAGGAAGCGGTTCTCCTCGGTCTCGGTGTACATCCGCTCGACCGTCGCCCGGATCATGCCCTCGACGCACGCGTCCCGGTTGCCGCCGAACTCGGCGAGGTCGTCGGCGTGGAGCGGCAGGGCCGGGATGAGGTACTTGCTGAAGATGTCGCGCGCGGACTCCGCGTCGGGGCGCTCGATCTTGATCTTCACGTCCAGACGTCCGGGTCGCAGGATCGCCGGGTCGATCATGTCCTCGCGGTTGGAGGCACCGATGACCAGGACGTTCTCGAGCGCCTCGACGCCGTCGATCTCGCTGAGCAGCTGCGGGACGATGGTGTTCTCGACGTCGGAGGAGACGCCCGACCCACGGGTCCGGAACAGCGAGTCCATCTCGTCGAAGAACACGATGACCGGCGTGCCGTGGCTGGCCTTCTCGCGCGCCCGCTGGAAGACCAACCGGATGTGCCGCTCGGTCTCGCCGACGTACTTGTTGAGCAGCTCGGGGCCCTTGATGTTGAGGAAGTAGGACTTCCCCTCCTGGCCGGTCTTCGCTGCGACCTTCTTCGCCAGCGAGTTCGCGACCGCCTTGGCGATCAGCGTCTTGCCGCAGCCCGGCGGGCCGTAGAGCAGCACGCCCTTGGGCGGCTTGAGCCGGTGCTCGAGGAACAGCTCGGGGTGGAGGTAGGGAAGCTCCACGGCGTCACGGATCGCGTCGATCTGGCTGACCAGACCGCCGATGGAGCCGTACTCGATGTCCGGGACCTCCTCGAGGATGAGCTCCTCGACCTCGGACTTGGGCACCCGCTCGTAGGCGTAGGCCGCGCGGCTGTCGAGCAGGAGCGAGTCGCCGGCGCGCAGGGTGTCGGCCTTCAGCGGGTCGGCCAGACGTACGACGCGCTCCTCGTCGGCGTTCGCGATCACGAGGGCCCGCTCGCCGTCGGCGAGCAGCTCCTTGAACATCACGACTTCGCCGATCTGCTCGAAGTCGAGCGCCGCCACGACGTTGAGGGCCTCGTTGAGCATCACTTCCTGGCCACGCACGAGGGCGTCGAGCTCGACGGCGGGACTGACGTTCACGCGGAGCTTGCGCCCGCCGGTGAACACGTCGACCGAGTCGTCGTCGTTGCGCTGGATGAAGGTGCCGAAGCCGGCCGGTGGCTGCGCCAGCCGGTCGACCTCCTCCTTCAGCTTCATGATCTGGTCGCGGGCCTCGCGCAGGGTCTGCGCGAGCCGCTCGTTCTGGGAGGTGACGGCCGACAGCGACCGCTGGGTGTCGGCGAGGCGGAGCTCGAGCCCACGGGACTGGGTCGGCGACTCGGACAGGCGCCGGCGCAGGTCGGCGACCTCGGACTCGAGGAACCGCACCTGGTCGACGAGCTCTCGTGCGCTGCGTTCTCCGCCGTTCGAGGCGTCGTGACCACTGCTCATGTGTCCCACCTCCTGCTTCGACCCTACTCGTCCCCGATGGCCCCACACGTGCGAATCACGTCGCGTTTCTCACGATTTGATCTCGCCGCCGACGGCACCGATCAGTCGGGGGCGGCCTCCTCGGGCACCCCCGGCGGCCTCGGCCCGGTGTAGTCGGGACCGTAGGCACCCGGTGCCGGGCGTCGCTTCTTCACCGGCGGCCGCTCCCCCGGTGCCATCCGGCGGGCCGTCACCAGGAACGCCGTGTGGCCGATCATCGCGTGGCCCGGACGGACGGCGAGGCCCTCGACGTGCCAGTCGCGGACCAGCGACTCCCAGGCCTGTGGCTCGGTGAACCCCCCGTGGGCACGCACGGTCTCGATCAGCCGGGAGAGCTGGGTGGTGGTGGCGACGTACGCACAGAGGATCCCGCCGGGCCGCAGGGCCCCGGCCGCGGCGTCGAGGCACTCCCACGGCGCCAGCATGTCGAGGATCACCCGGTCGGCGCGCTCGCCCGACGCGGGCAGCTCCTCGGCCAGGTCGCCCAGCGTGAGCCGCCACGCCGGGTGGTCGCCGCCGAAGAACTGGGTGACGTTGGCGCGCGCCACGTCGGCGAACTCCTCGCGCCGCTCGTAGGACCGGACCCGGCCGTGCGGGCCGACGGCACGCAGCAGGGAGCACGTGAGCGCCCCCGACCCGACCCCCGCCTCGACCACGTCCGCGCCGGGGAAGATGTCGGCCATCGCGACGATCTGGGCCGCGTCCTTGGGGTAGACCACGGCGGCGCCGCGAGGCATCGACACGACGAACTCGCTGAGCAGCGGCCGGAACACGAGGTACTCGCCCCCGGCGGACGACGTGACCGCGAAGCCCTCCTCGCGGCCGATCAGCTCGTCGTGCTCGAGGTGCCCGCGGTTGGAGAAGAAGCGCTTGCCCGGCACCAGCTCGAAGTTGTGACGGCGCCCCTTCTGGTCGGTCAGGCGCACCCACTCACCCGCGCGCAGCGGACCGCGGTGGACGCCCGCCCAGGCCTGGGCGGGGACGTCGGAGGACGCGGGCTCGTGGGGATCGGGCATGGCCGCGACCCTAGCGACTCGCTCTGGGGGTTGCGGTTTGGTCCCAAACCGCATGGATCAGGCTCGAAATGTTGCGGTTTGGGACCAAACCGCAACCCAAACCCCGACCAGGCGTTCACTCCGGACGCCACGACTCGGGCTGTGGCGCCTTGCGAGCAAGGTCGCTGCGGCGTTCGCTCCGCCAGTCCCGCCCCTCCTACGTCGGGTCGGGACGGCTTCGCTCAGGCGTGTGCCCGGAACGCCCGGTCGACGTCCGCGGTGCTCAGCACCCCGAAGATGCTGCCGTCCAGCTCGACCAGGAGGTACTCCCCCGCCGGCCGCGCGCTGATCGCGCGGATCAGGTCCTCGCCCCCGATCCCGACCGGCAGGCTCAGCCCGTCGTCGAGGGTGCGGGCCACCGAGGAGACGGGCACCCACGCCCGCCGGTCCTCGGGCACCGACATCAGGGCGGTCTCGTTGACGACGCCGATCGGGTCACCCGTGGCTGTCACCGTGACGATGCTGCCGGCCGCGACCTCCTGGGCACGTCGTACGGCCTCGGAGAGGGGCAGGTCGCCGGGCACCGTGAGGGTACGACGCGCGAGGTCGCGGGCGTTCAGGTCCGGCAGGCGTGACCTGACCCGGGCTGACTGGAGGGCGGCCGTCGCCCCGCTCCACAGGAACATCGAGATGACGCCGGCGAACACGAAGTCGATCACGGTCGGGGTCTGGTGGAAGAGCACCTTGCTGGTCAGCAGGGGCCAGCCCAGCGCCAGGAGCGCCACGACGCGACCGCCCCAGGCCGCCACGATCGTGCCGCGGTGCGGATCGCGGCTCACGCCCCAGACGAGCGCCTTGAGCACCCGGCCGCCGTCGAGCGGGAGACCCGGCACGAGGTTGATCACGCCGACCAGGAGGTTGGTGAGCGCCACTCCCGACACCGCGAGGCCGATGAGTCCCCCCGGCGCGACGAGGTGGAGCAGGAACCCGGCCCCGGCGATGGCCAGGGACGACAGCGGACCGACCACCGAGATCCAGAACTCCTGGCGCGGGCTCTCGGGCTCCCCGTCGATGGAGGTCATGCCGCCGAAGAAGTGCAGCGTGATCGACGAGACCGGGAGGCCGAAGCGCCGCGCCATGAGCGCGTGCGAGGCCTCGTGGACGAGCACCGACAGATAGAGCAGCACGGCCAGCATCAGGCCGCCGACGTACTTGAAGGCGCCGAGGCCCGGCTCGACCCGGTCGATCGCCGGCGCGGTGATCACGGCGATCAGTGCGGCGATGATGAACCACGACCCGCTCACGAGCACGTCGCTGCCCGCGACGGACCCGACCTTGAACGTCCCGGGAGGGCGCGGGGTGGGGCCGCGGGACGCGCGGTCGTTGCTCATGGTTCGAGGCTAACCGAAGCACCGTCGGGGCGTGGCCTCCCGGCCGCTGTCGGAGGTCTCGCCTAGGGTCGTGGACGTGAGCACCAGCCCGTCCCCGACGACCTCCCCGGCCTCTCCGGCCGAGCTCCGGTCGACGCCGGTCGACGGGGTCGACGTGCTCGGCGCCCTCTCCCCGAGCCGCGCCTCCGACTTCATGACCTGCCCCCTCCTCTACCGCTACCGCACGATCGACCGGCTGCCCGAGGAGCCGTCACCCGACGCACTGCGCGGCACCCTGGTCCACAAGGTGCTCGAGGACCTCTTCGACCTGCCGCCCCACACCCGCACCCCCGACCAGGCGCGCGAGCTCCTCGTGCCGACCTGGGACGCTCTGCTGGCCGCCGAGCCCGGCGTCGCGGAGCTGTTCACCGACGAGGGCCCCGAGGTCACCGAGTGGCTGGCGACCTGCCGGGTGGTGCTCGACCGCTACTTCACCCTCGAGGACCCCCGCCGGCTCGAGCCGGCCGAGCGCGAGCTCTACGTCGAGGCCCTCCTCGACTCACGCCTGCTGCTGCGCGGGTTCGTCGACCGCCTCGACATCGCGCCCGACGGCGCGATCCGGGTGGTGGACTACAAGACCGGCCGGTCACCGGGCGAGATGTTCGAGGCCAAGGCGCTGTTCCAGATGAAGTTCTACGCTCTCGTCATCTGGCGCACCCGCGGGGTGGTGCCGGCGATGCTGCAGCTGATCTACCTCGGCAACGGCGAGATGCTGCGCTACGTCCCCGACGAGGCGGATCTCCGGGCCACCGAGCGCAAGGTCGAGGCGGTCTGGGGGGCGATCCGCCGAGCCGAGGAGTCCGGTGACTGGCGGCCCCACCGCAGCCGCCTGTGCGACTGGTGCTCGTTCCAGGAGCTGTGCCCCGAGTTCGGGGGCACGCCCCCGCCGCTGCCCGACCGGGCCGGTGACAGCGGCGAGCTCACCGCCGAGGACCTCGACACCCAGGTCGCGGCCCCCTAGGGCACGGCTCTAGAGCCCGTTCCGCTCGGCCCACAGGGCGGCCTGCGTCCGGTCGACGACACCGATCCGCTGGAAGGCCGAGGTCAGGTGCGCCTTGACCGTGCGCTCGGAGATGCCGAGCCGGCGCGCGATCTGCTTGTTGGCGAGCCCCTGCCGGACCAGCACCAGCACCTCGCTCTCGCGGGGCGTCAGCTCGGCGGCCGACGTCGTACGGCGGGCCCCGAGCAGCTCACGCGCCGCGCGCGGGTTGATCGGCGACTCGCCCCGCGCGACCGCCCGGATGCCGTGCAGCACCTCGTCGGCCTCCGCGTCCTTCAGCAGGTAGCCCAGCGCCCCCGCGTCGAGGGCGCCGACGATCCGCTCCGCGTCGGAGTACGACGTCAGGACCAGCACGTCCGCCAGCTCCTCGCCGACGATCACCCGGGTAGCGCTCACACCGTCGATGCCGGGCATCTGCAGGTCCATCAGCACCACGTCGGGCCGCAGGCCTCGTGCCAGCTCGATGGCCTCGGCACCGGATCCGGCGACGCCGACGACCTCGACGTCCGGCTCCGCGCCCAGCAGCTGCTCGAGACCCGCCCGCATCACCGCGTGGTCGTCCACGATCACGACCCGGATCGTCTCCCGGCTCATCCTCGGTCCACCGCCATCCGTACCGTCGTCCCGGCCCCCGGCGCCGACTCCACCTGCAGCCGGCCGCCGCCGTCCTCCACGAGGCTCCGCAGCCCGCGGAGACCGTACGACGCCTGTCCCGTCCCGGCCGGGTCGAACCCGGCGCCGTCGTCGCGGACCACGAGGCGAACCTCGCGCTCGTCCCCCCGGACGTCCACGGTCAGGCGGGCGGCGCCGGCATGCCGGACCGCGTTGCGGATGGCCTCCTGGGCGACCCGCCAGACGAGCGCGACCACGTGGTCGGGGGCTTCCTCGATCCCGCTCACCGTCACCGACGCGGAGACCCCGGCGCCGGTCGTCCGGGCGGTGAGGTCCTCGAGCGCCGCCGCCAGGCCGGCCGCGTTGAGCCCGGGCGGGTGGATCTCGACCAGCAGCGACCGGAGCTGCCGCAGGGAGCGCCGTACGGACTCCCCTGCGCGGTCGAGGTCGGACCGCACTCCGGCCGACACCCCGGCCTCGCGCGAGGTGCCCGAGAGGGCGAAGGCGGTCCCCGCCAGCTCCTGGACGACGCCGTCGTGGAGATCGCGCGCGATCCGGCGGCGCTCCGCCTCGGATGCGTCGACGGCGCGGCGCATCAGCCGCTCGCGGGCCCGCGAGGCGCGGGTCAGCCGCAGGGTGAGCATCCCGATCATCGGCACGCCGAGCAGCAGGATCGCGAGCAGGGCGCCCACGGTGATCCTCCGGAACGGCGTCTGCACGTCCGCGGCGCGCTGCTGCACCGTGGCCACCGAGTAGTAGGCCTCGAACAGCAGCGGACGACCTCCCGGCGCATCGATCCGGGTGTAGACCTCGAGGAGCCCACCCTCGTCGGACTCGAACCGGTTCTCCCGGCGGCGGAGGTCCGACAGCCCGCCTTCCGTCGTCCCGCTGTGCAGCACGGCCTGCTGCTCGGCGTCGAGGGGGAACCGCCGACCGATCAGCTGCGTCTCGTCGCTGTAGACGATGGTGCCGTCGCCGCGCCAGATCTTGATCCGCCGGACGTCACCGACGAGGAGCCGCGACAGCACCCGCCGGTCGAACCGGTCGATGGCGCCGGCGTCGCCGTCGACGAGCCCGCGCGGGATGGCGGGCTCGGCGACCGAATGGGCCAGCAGCTCGGTGGTGACGCGGGCGTCCGCCACGGCCTCGTGCCGGGCGGCTCGCTGGGACAGCACCCCGGTCGCCCACCAGACGAGCCCGAACAGCAGGAGGCTCGCGACGAGGAACTGCAGCACGGGACTGCGCAGCGCCCTCATCCCGAGCCCCCTCGCCGGCGGACGGGCGGGGTGGGTCCGCGCCTGCGATCAGAGCGTGATCGTGCCACGGCAGACCTGGCCGGTGGACCGGCGTTCTGCCCGGAAGGCGAAGTGGTCGGGGCCGGCCAGGTTCGCCATCCGCCGGTGCACGGTGAACGAGCCGCTGCTGCCGGCGGTCGTCCGGGTGCCACGGGCCGACAGGCTTCCGTTGTGCGTGATCCGCCACGTCCAGACCTGGCCCGAGCGGTTGCTGTCCACCTCGGCCTCGAGCTCGATGCGGCCGTCGTCCGGCTTGACCTCGAGCTTCCAGTGGGCGGACGCCGAGCAGGCCCCGCTCCGGGTGACGCGGTTCGCGTCCCCATGGCTGGCGGACGCCGGAGCCATGACGGCCACGGGGACGGCCAGGGCCGAGAGGGTGAGTGTCGCGAGTGCGGTGCGTGTGTTCATGTCGAGCTCCTCGGGATCGGGGTGGTCACACCACCGTCCCGTGGTCGCGGTCGGAGTTGCCATCGGTCGGTGGTACTACGACCTGCGACCCGGATGGTTCAGTCGTCGCCCGACTCCGGATAGAGCACGCACGCCACGTCCACCCCGCCCGCGCGGCGCAGCGCCGGGGCCTCGGCCTGATGGAACCGCACGGTGACTCCGGAGCCCTCCGGCTCGATCGCCTCGACCCCGGACCACAGCGGCTCGTGCGGGTCCTCGGCGCGGATCCCGTCCAGGATGCCGCGGACGCGGTCGCTGCCGCCGCGCCCGACCGTGGCGGTCACCGAAGGCGTGTCCAGGCCCGTGAGATCGCCGAGCACCGGCTCTTCCTCCTCGAACGACGCGTCCGGGCGGGTCCAGTGCTCCTCGATGAGCGCATGCAGGTCGCGGGACTCCCAGCCGCACTGTGCCACGGCCTCGGCGCACCGGGGGTGGAACGAGCACCCGAGCGGCGGGTCCGCGGCGTCCGGGATCTCACCGCGGGGCAGGTCGCGCGGCATCATCTTCTCGGGATCGGGCTCGGGGATCGCCGCCAGCAGCGCCTTGGTGTAGGGGTGGCGCGGGTGGGCGAAGATCTCCTCGGTCGCGCCGATCTCGACCACCCGCCCGAGGTACATGATCGCGATGCGGTCGCAGAAGTACTTGGCGGACGCCAGGTCGTGCGTGATGTAGACGTAGGTGAGGCCCATCTCGTTCTTGAGATCGAGCATCAGCTGCAGGATCTTGGCGCGCACGCTCATGTCGAGCATCGAGACCGGCTCGTCCGCGACCAGCACCTCGGGGTTGAGGATGATCGCCCGCGCGATCACGGCCCGCTGCTTCTGGCCCCCCGACAGGTCGGAGGGGTACTTGGTCAAGAACCGCTCGACGGGCGCCAGGCCGACCTGCTCCAAGGCGTAGACGACGCGCTTCCGCAGCTCCGCCCCCTTCGCGATCTTGTGGATCACGAGCGGGTGCCCCACGGCCTCCTCGATGGTCATCGACGGGTTCAACGCGGCGTTCGGGTCCTGGAAGACCATCTGCAGGTCGGTCCGCAGCCGCCGCAGCTCCTTGCCGCGCATCTCGGAGACGACCCGGAGCCCGCGGTCCTTGCTGTGGTAGGTGATGCTCCCGCTCGAGGTCGGAGCGAGGCCCAGGAGCGCTCGGCCGAGCGTCGTCTTGCCCGACCCGGACTCCCCGACCACGCCGAGCACCTCGCCCCGCGCGAGGGTGAGGCTCACCCCGTCCACGGCCTTGACCACCCGTCCCTTGAGCCCGAGCAGGCGCGACAGCGGGTTCCCGGACAGCTCGAAGTGGACCGCGAGGTCGTCGAGCTCCAGCACGGTGGTGGATCGCTCGGACTCCGGGGTCGATGCGGTCTCAGGCTTCGTCGGCAACGGCGATCTCCTCGCGCTTCAGGGGGGCCCGCTCCGCCTCGTCGAGCTCGAGGCCCTCGGCGAGGTCGGTGGCCCAGCAGGCCGCCCGGTGGCCGTTGCCGTGGTCGCGGTCGACGGGCTCTCGGGTCGCGCACACGGCCATGGCGTCGGGACAGCGGGGGTGGAAGTGGCAGCCCGAGGGGGGCTCGACCAGGTCGGGCGGGGCGCCGTCGATGTAGTTCAGACCGGTCGTGGACAGCGAGATGGTCGAGCGGAGCAGCTCGCGGGTGTAGGGATGCCGAGGTCGCGAGAAGACCTCCTTGGCGTCGCCGATCTCCACGATCTCGCCGGCGTACATCACCGCGACGCGGTCGCACGCCTCGGCGACGATGCCGAGGTTGTGCGTGATCAGCAGCAGGGCCGTGTCGAACTCCCGCCGCAGGTCGTGCAGGATCCGGATGATCTGGGCCTCGACCAGCACGTCGAGCGCGGTGGTCGGCTCGTCGGCGACGACGAACGCCGGCCGGAGCACCAGGGCCAGGGCGATCATCAGCCGCTGCCGCATGCCGCCGGAGAACTCGTGCGGGTAGGCCTTGTAGCGGGTGGGCGGGATGCCCATCAGGCGCAGGATGGACATGGCCCGGCGCCTGACCTCGTCCTTGCTGATCCCGGGGTCGTGGACGCGCAGCGTCTCCTCGAAGTGCTCGGAGATCCGCATGAGGGGGTTCAGCCGGGTGAGGGGCTCCTGGAAGATCATCGCCAGGTCGGAGCCGCGCAGGGAGCGCTGCTCGCGGTCCGAGAGTCGCAGCAGGTCGCGGCCCTGGAACTCCAGCACCCCGTCGCGGGCGCTGCCGTCGGGGAGCAGGCCGATCAGGCCACGCCCGAGGGTGGACTTGCCGCAGCCCGACTCCCCGACCAGGCCGAGGATCTCCCCGCGGCGCAGGCTGAAGCTGACACCGTCGACGGCGCGTACCGGGCCCCGGTCGGTGGCGTACCAGACCCGGAGGTCGCGCGCCTCGAGGACCGTCTCGTCGGTGTCGCTCACAGGTCGGCCTCCTCGAGCTCGGTGAGGTTCCCGAACGTCACCGACCGCAGGCGGCGACGGCGCAGGGCCGGGTTCACGGTCTCGTTGAGGCCCTCACCGAGCGAGGGTCAGCGCGGTGATCAGCAGCACGATCATCAGGCCGGGCCAGAACGCAGGCAGCCAGTTGCCCGTCTGGGCGTCGTCGAGGGCCCGGCTGAGGTCGTAGCCCCACTCCGACGCCTGCGTCGGCTGGATCCCGAGCCCCAGGAACCCCAGTGCGGCCAGGACGCCCAGGGCGTCGGCGGCGTTGAGAGTGGCGAGCACGGGCACCGACTGCACGACGTTGCCGAACAGGTACTTGCGCATGATCGTGAACGGTGGCGCCCCGATCGCGCGGGCGGCCTCGACGTACGTCGTCTCCCGCGTCGAGACCGTCGTGTTGCGGACGACCCGGTAGTACTGCGGGATGTAGATCGCGGTCAGGGACAGCGCCGCGGCCAGCACCCCGCTGCCGAGCCGGTGCTGCAGCAGGAACGAGAAGACGATCGCGAGCAGCAGCGACGGGAAGGCGTACATCGCGTCCATGATGAAGACCAGGGTCCGGTCGACCCAGCCGCCGAGGAACCCGGAGATCAGGCCGAGCGGGACACCGACGAACCCGGCCAGCAGCACCGAGGCGATCACGACCTCGAGGGCCGTGCGGGCGCCCCAGATCATCCGCGACTCGATGTCGAAGAACTGGTCGTTCGTGCCGAGCAGGTGCTGCGAGTCGTAGGGACCCAGCTTCGGGAAGTCGACGCCGTGCGCGGAGGTCTGCGCGAACCCGTAGGGGGCGATCCAGGGCGCGAACAGCGCGAAGATCACGAAGATCGCGGTGATGAAGGCACCGGCCCAGAACATGTATCTGGCCAGGCCGTGGGTGTTCCAGACCGTCGCCAGGAACGACCTCGTGCGGCCGGCCATCAGTACCTCACCCTCGGGTCGACGAGCGCGTTCAGGATGTCGACGAGCAGGCTGACGATGACCACGACCACCGCGAAGAACGTCACCAGCCCCTGGACCGCCGTGTAGTCGCGGCCGTTGAGATAGGTGATCAGCGCCAGTCCGAGCCCCGGGTAGTTGAACGTGGTCTCGGTGAGCACCGCGCCCGACAAGGTGAGTGCCACCTGCAGCCCGATCACCGTGATCACCGGGACCAGGGCGTTGCGGAACGCGTGCTTGCGCACGACCCGGCGCTCGGGGATGCCGCGGGCCCGGGCGGCCTCGACGTAGTCGCCCTTGAGCGCCTGGATGACGTTCACCCGGACCAGCCGGATGATCACGCCGGTGAGGAGGAGACCGAGGGTCACCCACGGCAGCACCCCGTGCTGGAGGATGTCGAAGACCGCCGGCCAGTCCCACGCCCAGATCGCGTCGACGATCAGGATGTGCGTGTGGGTCGGCACCTCGAACGTCGTCTGGGCCGAGGCGATGCCGTACGTCGGCCAGGTCGGGAAGTGGGCGGCCACGAACGCCACGAGCATCACGCCCACCCAGAAGATCGGCGCGGCGTACGTGACGATGCCGAACAGCCGGATCCCGGCGTCCGCCCCGCTGTCGCGACGTCGTCCAGCCAACCGGCCCAGGGGCAGCCCGACCGCCAGCGCCACGATGAAGGCGCCCACGGTCAGGGTGAGCGTGGCGCCGCCCTTGTCGCGGATCACGTCGACGACGGGCTGGTTGTCGGTGATCGTCGTCCCGAAGTTGAACCGGATCACCTGGCCGAGGTAGTCGAAGTACTGCACGTACATCGGTCGGTCGAGCCCCAGCGCCGCCTTCTTCTGAGCCAGCACCGCCGGGTCGAGCTTTCCGCCGACCGCGGCACTCACCGGGTCACCGGGTGCGACCCGGAGGAGGATGAAGACCAGCGTCAGCAGGATCAGCATCATCGGGATCACGAGGATGATGCGGATCAGGATGTAGCGGGCCAGGGATCCCGATCCGTTGCCCGAACTCATCGAAGCCTCCTGGCTCTTGCTGCGGCGTCAGACGTCAACAGTGCACGGCGCGAGGGCGTCGTACGCGGAGTACGACGCCCTCGGCGCGCGTGGTCACTTGCCCTTGGACACCATCCACATCCGGAAGATGTAGGCCTGGTCGAGCGTCTGCGGCACCCCGGTCATGTCCGTGGTGGCGACGGCCGAGTTCTGGCCGAACCACGACGGGATCATCGGGGCGTCCTGCGCCTGGATCTTCTGGATCTGGCCGATCTGCGAGGCGCGCTTCGACACGTTGGTCTCCGCGCGCTCCTGGCCGAGCAGCTTGTCCACGGGCTTGCTGGTGTAGCCGTTCACGAAGAACCCGCCGTCCTTGAGGAACGGGCTCAGGTAGTCGTCCGGGTCGAGGTAGTCGGGGAACCAGCCCAGCTGGTACAGGTCGTAGGCGCCCTGCTTCTCCAGGTTCTGGTACTGGTTCCACTCGGCGTCGTCGATGGTCGCCTTGAACAGGCCGCTCTTGTTCAGCTCCGAGGCGAGCTCGTTGGCCTCGTCGACGCTGTTCGGACCGTAGTGCGAGGGCGTGTAACCGAGCTTGATCGTGACCGGGGTGCTGACACCTGCCTTCTGCAGGATCTGCTTGGCCTTGCTGTCGCTCGGGGAGCCGTACTGCGTCTTGAAGGCCTGGTCCGACCCGAGGAAGCCCGGGGGGACGTTGGAGTACGCCGGCGACACCGTGTTGTTGTAGGCGCGCTTCGCGATCGCGTTGCGGTCCATGATCTGGGCCACGGCCTGACGGACGGCGACCTGCTTGCCGGGACCGCTCTGCGTGTGGAAGACCCAGTAGCGGAACTCCGAGCCCTTGCCGGTGTACACGTGCACCTTGGAGTTGCCCTTGAGGGAGTTCAGCTCGGTCGGGCTCAGCGTCCGCCAGGCGACGTTCACCTGGCCGTTGCCGATGGCCGTGGTCAGCGCGGTGTCACTGTTGAAGTACTGCACGATGACCTGCGCCGCCTTCGGCGTGTTGGGGCCGCTGTACTGCGGGTTGGCGGTCAGCACAGCCTGCTGCCCGGGCTGGAACTGGCTCAGCGCGTAGGGGCCGGAGCCGATCGCCTGGGAGTCCGGCAGCAGCTTGGTCGCCGGGTAGACCTTCGGGTCGATGATCGACGCGGCCGGCGTGGTGAGCGCCTGGATGAACGTCTGGTCCGGCGCGTTGAGGTGGAAGATCACCGTCGTGGAGTTGGGCGTCTCGATGGCGCCGGTCGCCAGGTCGGGGTGCTTGGTGTTGCCGTTGCTGAGGTCCGAGAGCAGCGACGACGCGGCGTTCGGGTCGTTGATCACGATCGACCGCTTGAACGAGTAGGTGACGTCCGAGGCGACCATGGGGTCACCGTTGGAGTACTTGATGCCGGAGTTCAGGATGCACTTGACCGTCTTCGGATCCGTGTAGGTGCACGACTTCGCGGCGTACGGCGTCGGCTTGGTGCTGCCGGGCTTGTAGCTCACGAGCTGCTGGTAGATGTTGTACTGGATCGTCCAGGACGGCAGGTCGTAGGCGCCGGCCGGGTCGAGCGAGGTGACGCCCGAGTCGGTGGTGCCCAGGATGTAGTTGCCCGATGCGTTACCCGCAGCCGGGGTGTTCTTGCTGCCGCACGCGCCGAGCGCCGCCACGACTGCGGCGGCACCCACCACGGCGACGAACTTCTTGGTCCGATCCACTTCAGCCTCCGATTTCGTTCCCCCCGCGGGACGCGCGACGGGTGATCAGTCACGAGAACATAGCGGGTGCTCCGGTGCGGGTCCATCGTGGCCCGGTCACCCGAAGGTCGCGATTCGGCAACGATGAGCGCGTCCTACGAGAGCAGGCTCCCCGCGCCGAGGCCGACCAGCGATTCGGCGAACACGCGCCGAGGGCCGGGCGCCACCGTCACGTGCAGCGGCGCGCAGAGCACGGTGCAGCCGGCCGCCCCGGCCGACGTCGCCCCCGTCTCGGAGTCCTCGATGGCCAGGCACTCCCCGGCGAGGACGTCCAGCCCGCGGGTGGCGGCCAGGTAGGGCTCGGGGTGCGGCTTGCCCCGGTCGACGGCGTCGCCGGTGACGACGACGGCGAAGGTGTCGGCCGGCAGGGCCGCGACGATCGGGTCGACGAAACGTGCGTACGACATCGTGACGAGCCCGCACGGCACCCCGGCCGCGCGCAGCGACGCGAGCAGCTCCCGGGCACCCGGGCGCCAGGGCACGGACCGCTCGACCCGCTCGATCACGGAGTCCAGGAGCTCGTCGACGATCTGCTCCGGCGGGACGTCGATCCCCATGTGCTCGCGGATGTAGCGGCCCGAGTCGAGCAGGTCGCTGCCCACCAGCTCCAACGCGTGCTCCCGCGACCATGCCCCGGCGTACCGCTCCGCCAGGGCGAACTCGGCCTCGATCCAGTACGGCTCGGTGTCGACCAGCGTGCCGTCCATGTCCCACAGCACGGCCGCGAACGAGTCGAGGCGACGGCCCGATCCCCCCTCCGACTTCACCGACCGAGGCTATCGGTGGGCGCGGATGGGTTGCCGTTTGGTCCCAAACCGCAACAATTCGCCGCGAAAACGTACGGTTTGGGACCAAACCGCGGGTGGAACAGCCGCGGCAGCGTCGTGGGGGCGGGTCAGTCCTCGGGGTCGTAGCCGAGGTTGGGCGACAGCCAGCGCTCGGCCTCGGCCAGCGTCCACCCCTTGCGGGCCGCGTAGTCCGCGACCTGGTCCTGGCCGAGCCGACCGACCACGAAGTACTGCGACTCGGGGTGGCTGAAGTAGATGCCCGACACCGAGGCGCCCGGCCACATGGCCATCGACTCGGTCAGCGTCATGCCGGTGTTGCGCTCGACGTCGAGCAGCTCCCAGAGCGTCTGCTTCTCGGTGTGGTCGGGGCTCGCCGGGTAGCCCGGCGCCGGCCTGATGCCGGCGTACTGCTCCTTGACCAGCTGGCGGTTGTCGAGGTGCTCGTCCGGCGCGTAGCCCCACAGCTCGCGGCGGACGCGCTCGTGCAGCCGCTCGGCGAGCGCCTCCGCGAGACGATCGGCCAGCGACTCCAGGAGGATGCCGGAGTAGTCGTCGAGCTCGGCCTTGAACCGCTCGATCCGCTCGTGGGTGCCCAGGCCCGCGGTGACCGCGAACATCCCGACGTAGTCCTTGAGCCCGGTCTCGCGGGGTGCCACGTAGTCGGCCAGGCAGCGGTTGGGGACGCCGGGCCGGTGCGCCCCCTGCTGCCGCAGCTGGTGGAGCACGGCGTGCGGCTCGCGGCGGTCCTCGTCGAGGTAGACCTCGATGTCGTCGCCGACCGAGTTCGCCGGGAACAGTCCGACCACGCCCTTCGCGGTCAGCCAGCCCTCGTCGACGATCCGGTCGAGCATCGTCTGGGCGTCGTCGTAGAGCTTGCGTGCGGTCTCGCCCGACTCGGCGTCGTCGAGGATGTCCGGGAACGACCCCTTCATCTCCCAGGCGTTGAAGAACGGCTGCCAGTCGATGTAGCGCCGGATCTCGGCCAGGTCGACGGCGTGGAAGACGCGGACGTGCTGGCCGGCGCCCGGCAGGCCGACCGCGGGCGACACGGCGTGGTCCTGCTGCAGCAGCAGGCGCGGTCGCGGGGGCCGGTAGCCGGACCACTCGATCGGGGTCCGCGCGGCCCGGGCGTCCTCGAGCGGGGCGAGGGGGCGGTCGTTCTTGGCGGCGTGCCGCGCCCGCAGGGCGTCGTAGTCCGTCTTGACGTTCGCGAGCAACCCCTCGCGCTGGCGCGGGTCCAGCAGCGACGCGGTCACCGGGACGGACCGGGACGCGTCCTTGACCCAGACCACCGGCCCGTCGTACCTGGGATCGACCTTGACCGCGGTGTGCGCGCGGGACGTGGTCGCGCCGCCGATCAGGAGCGGCAACGTGAAGCCCTGGCGCTGCATCTCGGCGGCGACGTTCACCATCTCGTCGAGGCTCGGCGTGATCAGCCCGGACAGGCCGATCGCGTCGGCGTCGACCTCGCGGGCCTTGTCGAGGATCTTCTGGGCGGGCACCATCACCCCGAGGTCGATGACCTCGTAGTTGTTGCACTGCAGCACGACGCCCACGATGTTCTTGCCGATGTCGTGCACGTCGCCCCGGACCGTCGCCATCACCAGGGTGCCGTTGGTGTCCTTCGCGGTGGCCAGCTCCGGCCGGTCGAGCTTCTCCTGCTCGATGAAGGGGATCAGGTAGGCGACCGCCTTCTTCATCACCCGCGCGCTCTTCACGACCTGGGGCAGGAACATCTTGCCGGCGCCGAACAGGTCGCCGACGACGTTCATGCCGTCCATCAGCGGCCCTTCGATCACCTCGATCGGGCGTCCCCCGCGGGCCGCGATCTCCGCCCGGAGCTCCTCGGTGTCCGCCTCCACGTGCGCGTCGATGCCCTTCACGAGCGCGTGCGTGATCCGCTCCCGCAGCGGCAGCTCGCGCCACTCCTCGGTCGCCGCCTCGGCGTCTCCGGCCGCCACGTTGTAGCGCTCCGCGATCTCCAGCAACCGCTCGGCGGCGTCAGGGCGGCGGTTCAGCACCACGTCCTCGATGCGCTCGCGGAGCTCGGGGTCGACCTGGTCGTAGACGACGAGGGCGCCGGCGTTGACGATCCCCATGTCGAGGCCGGCCTCGATCGCGTGGAACAGGAACACGGCGTGGATCGCCTCACGGACCGGGTTGTTGCCGCGGAACGAGAAGCTGACGTTGGAGATGCCACCCGAGACGAGGGCACCGGGGAGGTGCTCCTTGATCCAGCGGGTCGCCTCGATGAAGTCGCGGCCGTACGTCGCGTGCTCCTCGATGCCGGTCGCCACCGCGAACACGTTGGGGTCGAAGATGATGTCCTCGGCCGGGAAGCCCACCTGCTCGGTGAGGATCCGGTAGGCGCGCTCGCACACGGCGGTACGACGCTCCAGACTGTCGGCCTGCCCGTTCTCGTCGAAGGCCATCACGACCGCGGCCGCGCCGTACCGTCGGCAGAGCCGGGCCTGCTCGATGAACTTCTCCTCGCCCTCCTTCATCGAGATGGAGTTGACGATCGACTTGCCCTGCACGCACTTGAGGCCGGCCTCGATCACCTCCCACTTCGAGGAGTCGACCATCACGGGGACGCGCGAGATGTCGGGCTCGGAGGCGACCAGCTTGAGGAAGCGGTCCATCGCGGCGACGCCGTCGATCATCCCCTCGTCCATGTTCACGTCGATGACCTGCGCACCCGCCTCGACCTGCTGGGCCGCGACCGAGAGGGCGGCGTCGTAGTCGCCGTCCTTGATCAGCTTGCGGAACCTCGCCGACCCGGTGATGTTGGTGCGCTCGCCGACGTTGACGAACAGGCTCTCCTCGGTGACCGTGACCGGCTCGAGTCCCGAGAGGCGCAGGGCTGGGCGGATCTCCGGCACCACGCGCGGGGCGACGCCCTTGGCGGCGTCCGCGATGGCCGCGATGTGCTCGGCCGTGGTGCCGCAGCAGCCGCCGACGATGTTCACCAGACCACTCGTCGCGAACTCCCCCAGCACCTCGGCCATGTGACCCGGGGTCTCGTCGTACTCCCCGAAGGCGTTGGGCAGCCCCGCGTTGGGGTGGGCCGAGACGAACGTGTCCGCCACCCGCGAGAGCTCGGCGACGTAGGGACGCAGCTCCTCCGCGCCGAGGGCGCAGTTGAGACCGACCGCCAGCGGCCGCACGTGCCGGATCGAGCTCCAGAACGCCTCGGTCACCTGTCCCGAGAGGGTCCGCCCGCTGGCGTCGGTGATCGTGCCCGAGATGATCACCGGCCACCGGCGGCCGTGCTCGTCGAACAGGGTCTCCAGCGCGACGATCGCGGCCTTGGCGTTGAGGGTGTCGAAGATCGTCTCGACGAGGAGCAGGTCGGCGCCGCCGTCGACGAGGCCGCGCGCCTCCTCGTGGTAGGCCGCCACCAGCTCGTCGAAGGTGACGTTGCGGGCGCCGGGATCGTTCACGTCGGGCGAGATGGAGGCGGTCTTCGAGGTCGGGCCGAGGGACCCGGCGACGAACCGGGGCCGGTCGGGGGTCGCGGCCGCGTCGGCCGCCTCGCGCGCGAGCGCCGCCGCCGCGACGTTCATCTCGTAGCAGAGGTCGCCGAGGCCGTAGTCGGCCTGGGAGATGCTGGTGCCGTTGAACGTGTTCGTGCAGATGATGTCCGCGCCGGCGTCGAGGTAGGCACGGTGGATGGTGCGGATGACGTCCGGGTTGCTCAGCGACAGCAGGTCGTTGTCGCCGCCGAGGTCGCCGTCGTACGCCGCGAACCGCTCGCCGCGGTAGTCGGCCTCGCCGAGCCCGTGCCCCTGGATCATCGTGCCCATCGCGCCGTCGAGCACCAGGATCCGCTCCCGGAGCAGCTCGGCGAGCTCCGCGGTGGCGTCTGGTCGATGCGGGACGGGCACGGCACTCCTCGGGTTCGTGGGTCACCAGCCTAGGAAGGCCGGTCCGACTGGCGGACCCCATTCCCGCATCGTGACACCGGCGCGAGCGGCCCGTGAAATCCGGGCGCGGTGCTCGCGGCGCCGCCTGGGCCGGGTGACTACTGTTGGGGAGTGATCGAGATCGAAGAGATCGACGACCTGGTGGAGCCCGTGGTGATCGCCGCCTTCGAGGGGTGGAACGACGCCGCCGACGCCGCCTCGTCGGTGATCGACCACCTCATCCGGGTCTGGGGCGCCCGGATCATCGGGGCCATCGACCCCGAGGAGTTCTACGACTTCCAGGTCAACCGTCCGGTCGTCAGCACCGACGAGCTGGGCCACCGCCGGGTCACCTGGCCGAGCTCGCAGATCGCGGTGGCGTCGCCGCCCGACCTCGACCGCGACGTGATCCTGATCCGCGGGATCGAGCCCAACATGCGGTGGCGTCAGTTCTGCGCCGAGCTGCTGGCGGCCTGCGACGACCTCGGGGGCGAGCTGGTGATCACCCTCGGCGCGCTCCTCGCCGACACCCCGCACACGCGCCCGATCCCGGTGACCGGGACGGCGACCGAGCCGGACCTCGTCGACCGCCTCCGGCTCGAGCAGTCGACGTACGAGGGCCCGACCGGCATCGTCGGCGTCTTCCAGGACGCCTGCGTGCGGCTCGACGTGCCGTCCGTCTCCTACTGGGCCGCGGTCCCCCACTACGTCGCGCAGCCGCCGTGCCCGAAGGCGACCCTGGCCCTGATCGGGCAGCTCGAGGAGCTGCTCGAGGTGACCATCCCCCTGGGCGACCTCCCCGAGGACGCCCGGGCCTGGGAACGAGGCGTCGACGAGCTGGCCGAGGAGGACGAGGACGTCCGTGACTACGTCCGCGCCCTGGAGGAGACCCGCGACACCACGGACCTGCCCGAGGCCAGCGGCGAGGCGATCGCCCGCGAGTTCGAGCGCTACCTGAAGCGCCGCGGCGAGGAGGCGTAGGGCTACAGCGCGAGCCCGAGGGCCGCGTCGAGCACCGCCCGGATCGTCGTCGAGGCCTCGCGGTCGGCCGCGTCGGCGAGCCCGTTCGTGCCGAGCGTCGCGTCCGCCCAGCGATCGACCGCGGCCACCGCCGCCGGGGCGTCCAGGTCGGCGGCCAGCGCCGACAGCACGGCCTCGGCCACCGGCTCCGCGGATGCTCCGGCGCCCAGGGCCAGCGCCCGGCGCCAGCGGTCGACCATGTCGACGGACTCCCAGAGCTCGGCGTCGGTCCACTCCCAGTCGCTGCGGTAGTGGTGCCGCAGCAGCGTGAGGCGGATCGCCATCGGGTCCACGTCGCTGTGGCGAAGCGCGGAGACGAAGACCAGGTTGCCCCGTGACTTCGACATCTTCTCCCCGTCGTAGCCCACCATCCCCGCGTGCACGTAGGCCCGCGCGAACGGGGCACCGGTGAGCACCTGCGCCTCGGACGCGCACATCTCGTGGTGCGGGAAGACCAGGTCGGACCCGCCGCCCTGGACGTCGAAGCGCTCCCCCAGGAACTCCAGGGCCATCGCGGCGCACTCCACGTGCCATCCAGGCCGGCCGGGCCCGAACGGGCTCTCCCAGGCGGGCTCGCCGGGGCGCTCGGCGCGCCAGACGAGACAGTCCAGGGGGTCCTTCTTGCCGGGCCGGTCGGGGTCGCCGCCGCGGTCGGCGTACACGGCCAGCATCTGGTCGCGGTCCCAGCCGGACTCCTCGCCGAAGGCACGGTCGGACGCCACGGAGAAGTAGAGGTCGTCCTCGACGGTGTAGAGCGCGCCGGCGTCCTGGAGCCGCTGGATCAGCGCCACGATCATCGGCATCGACTCGACCGCGCCCTGGAAGTGCTCGGGAGGCAGGACCCGGAGCGCTGCCATGTCCTGGCGGAACAGCTCGATCTCCCGCTCCGCGAGGTCGCGCCAGTCCACCCCGACCTTCTCGGCGCGCTCGAGCAGCGGGTCGTCGACGTCGGTGACGTTGAGGACGTAGGCCACTTCGTGGCCCGCGTTGAGCCAGGCGCGGTGGAGCAGGTCGAAGGCCACGTACGTCGCCGCATGGCCCATGTGGGTGGCGTCGTAGGGCGTGATCCCGCAGACGTACATCCGGGCCGGGCCCTCGGGCCGGGTCTCCGCGAGGCCGCCCGAGGGCGTGTCGTGCACCCGCACCGCCGGGCCCTTCGCGGGCAGGGCAGGCAGGTCCGGAACAGGCCATGCGCGCATGCGTGGAGACTACGGCAGCCGCGGACGTCCGCGGCGAGGTGTCAGAAGGGTGGCCACGGGATCGCGCGCCAGCCCTGCCCGGGCTCGGGCAGGGCGCCGACCCGCAGGAGTCGCGTGACGCGGCGTCGGGTGGCCTCCACCTCGTGCGGGGTGATCAGGTCGGTGAGCTGCTCTCCCAGCTCGTCCTCGAGGCGGTCGGCCAGGCGCTCGAGACCGGTGCGGTCGTCGTCGGTCAGCCGCTCCCCGGCCCACCCCCACAGCACGGTGCGCAGCTTGTGCTCGACGTGGAAGGTCAGCCCGTGGTCGACGCCGAACCGATGGCCACCGGTCATCGCGAGCACGTGGCCGCCCTTGCGGTCGGCGTTGTTGACGACGGCGTCGAAGACCGCCATCCGCCTCAGCTGTGGCGTGTCCTCGTGCACCAGCGAGACCACGTGGTCGCGGTCGTCCAGGCCGTCGAAGACGTGCAGGAAACCCTCCGGCACCACGGACTCGCCGACCAGCGTGACCGCCTCCTGGACCGGGTCGGGCTCCTGCCACAGCTGCACCATCCCCAGCCCGTAGGGGCCGTCGCGCCGGAAGGTGAGCGGCACGATGTCCCACCCGAGCGCCTCCGACACGACGTACGCCGCCTCCTCGCGGGCGGCGAGCGTGCCGTCGGGGAAGTCCCACAGCGGACGCTCGCCGGCGACCGGCTTGTAGACGACCCGTCGCTCGCCGACCTCACCCACGAAGGTCGCGTTCGACGCCGGCATCACCCGGCCGTGCAGCGTCAGCTCGCCGGTCAGGAGGCTCTGCTCCATCAGCGGCGGTCCATCAGGCCGGGTCGCGGCGGCGGAACCCGTTCGCCCGGACACACAGGTGGCCCTCGGGGTCGATGGGGTTGCCGCAGAACGGGCAGTCGGGCCGCCCGGCCTCGATCACCAACGCGGCGCGACGCACGAACGCGCGGGCCGGTCCGGCCTCCAGCCGGACCAGGAAGACCTCCTCGGGCTCGACCTCGTCGTCGTCGTCCTCCTCCTCGAGCGTCTCCACCAGCGGGAACACCTCGATCACCACACGGGCGATCCCCGGGTCCCAGGAGAGGGTCATCGTGCCGGCCCGGAACTGCTCGTCGATCGGCTGCTCCAGCGGGTCGCCGTCCTCGAGCCCCACAGGTGCGACCGCGGGGATCAGCACGTCGTTGCCGGTGCTGCCCATGACCTCGTCGAGCAGCTCATCGATGCGCTCCGCGAGGACGGCCACCTGCTGCTTCTCCAGCGCCACGCTGACGAGCCTCGGTCCCGAGCGTGCCTGGAGGAAGAACGTGCGTGCGCCGGGCTCGCCCACCGTGCCCGCGACGAAGCGCTCGGGCGGGTCGAACTCGTGGATCACGGACATGACTCCACCTTATGCAGGGGGCGTCGAGGGTCCTGCGCCGCCGCCCACGTCCGCCCCGCGGTGGGACGCGCGCCGCGATCGGCCCCGTCCCGGTTTCGGGGCGAGCCAGGAGAGGTCGCCCTCGTGGGTGTTGGAGGCGAGCACGTAGGGCCGCGCCTCGGTGTAGCGGATCACGGAGATCGAGGCCGGATCGACGTGGAGCCGCTGGAACAGGTCGAGGTGCATGCCGAGGGCGTCGGCCAGGACCGACTTGATCACGTCTCCGTGGCTGACCGCGAGCCACACGGACTCGGCGCCGTGCGCCGCCGAGACGGCCGCGTCGCGACGGCGTACGGCGCCGACGGCACGCGCCTGCATCTGCGGCAGCGACTCGCCGCCCGGGAACGTCGCGGCCGACGGGTTGGACTGCACCGTCTTCCACAGCGCCAGTCGGGCGACGTCCCGCAACGACCGCCCCTGCCACTCGCCGTAGTCGCACTCGTTGAGGGCCTTCTCGGTGTGTACCCGGTGCCCCGTCCCCTGGCGGGCCGCCACCGCCCGGGCGGTCTCGCGGCAGCGCTCGAGCGGGCTGCTCACGATCTCGGCGAGCGGGACCAGGGAGAGCCGCTCGGCCGCCCGCTCCGCCTGGCTGAGGCCGAGGTCGTCGAGGTGCACGCCCGGGGTGCGCCCGGCGAGGGTGCCGGACGCGTTCGCCGACGTACGCCCGTGCCGCAGCAGGATCAAGGTGGCCACGCCCCGAGGGTAGGGGCTCCGAAGGGCTAGCGTGGGCCGCGTGATCGTGGACAGCGCCGTGTACCGCCAGGGCAAGCGCATCGTCGACGACCTCCCGGCCAGCGAGCTGGGTCGGATCCGCAAGCTGGCCTGCGAGCCCGGCGACTTCGTCTGGGTCGGGCTCCACGCGCCCACCGAGGCGGAGCTGGCGACCGTCGAGGAGGAGTTCGGCCTGCACCCGTTGGCGGTCGAGGACGCGTTCAACGCCCACCAGCGGCCCAAGCTCGAGCGCTACGGGGACACGCTGTTCCTGACCCTGAAGTCTCTCTGGTACGTCGACGCGACCGACGCCGTCGAGACCGGCGAGATCAACATGTTCGTCGGCCACGACTTCGTGATCACGGTGCGGCACGGTTCGGGGTCCGAGCTGCACTCGGCCCGCGTCGACCTCGAGGCGCGCGCCGCGGTGCTGACGCACGGCCCGTCCGCGGTCGTGTACGCCGTGTGCGACCGCGTCGTGGACGGCTACCTGGCGGTGATCGCGTGCGTCGAGGAGGACGTCGACGAGGTCGAGACCTCCGTGTTCTCGAACCAACGCACCAACGACTCCGCCCGCATCTACACCCTCAAGCGCGAGATCGCCGAGGCGCGCCGGGCCGTGATGCCGCTGCGGGAGCCGATGCGCCGCTTCGCCACCGGTGCCGTGCCCGGCATCGACGAGAAGGCCGCGCCGTTCTTCCGCGACGTGCTCGACCACCTGACCCAGGTCGCCGAGACGGTGGACGGTCTCGACGCGCTGCTGTCCACCGCGTTCGACGCCCACCTGGCGCAGATCTCGGTCCAGCAGAACGAGGACATGCGGAAGATCTCGGCCGCGATCGGCCTGGTCGCGGCGCCGACGCTGATCGCCGGCGTCTACGGGATGAACTTCGTGAACATCCCGGAGCTCCACTGGCCGTTCGGCTACGCCTACGCGCTCGCCCTCATGCTGATCACCTCGGGCATCCTGTGGGTGTGGTTCAAGCGGTCCGGCTGGCTGTAGGCCCGGGTCAGGTGGCCGAGATGACGTTGCCGGCCAGCAGGGCGATCAGCACGACGCCGAGGCCGACCCGGTAGGGGATGAACCACGTGATCGCGTGGTGGGCGACGAACCGCAGCAACCAGGCGATGGTGGCGTAGGCGACCACGAAGGCGACCACCGTGCCGACCAGGGTCTCGCCCACGCTGATCGACCCGCCCAGGGCGTCCTTGAGCTCGAAGAGGCCGGCCGCCAGCAGCGCGGGGATCGAGAGGAAGAAGCTGACCCGGGTGGCGGTCACCCGGTCCAGCCCGCGGAAGAGCCCGGCCGAGATGGTGGCGCCGGAGCGGGAGACCCCGGGGATCAGGGCGAAGCACTGGACGAGCCCGATCACCATCGCGTCGGTCAGGTTGAGCTGCCTCTCGCCGCGGTCCTGGCGGGCGTGCCGCTCGGCGAGCCACATGACGCCGCTCCAGGCGATGAGGCGCGATCGCGACCACCCACAGGCTGCGCAGGTCGTTCTTGATGACGTCCTTGAAGGCGAGCCCGACGATGCCCACCGGGATCGTGCCGACGATGATGTACCAGCCCATCCGGAAGTCCCGGTGGCCGCGCCACTCGGGCTTCACCAGGCCGAGCACCCAGGTTCGGGCGATCTGCCAGATGTCGCGGGCGAAGAAGAGGATGACGGCCGCGATCGCCCCCATCTGGATCACCGCGGTGAACCCGGTCACCGCGGGGTCGTCGACCTGGAGGCCGAGGATCTTCTCCGCGATCGTCAGGTGCCCGGTGCTGGAGATGGGGAGGAACTCGGTGAGGCCCTCCACGATGCCCAGGATGATCGCGTCGAGGTAGGTCATCGGCTGCTTTCGGCGTCGGGGTCTGCGGGACGGAGCCCAGGGTAGGGCCCGTGTCGATCAGCGAGCCAAAGCCTCCCCGCTCGCCGTCGACCGGTTACCTTGTGCGCATGCAACAGCGGGCGGTCGGTGCCACGGGCCTCACGGTCTCGCGGCTCGGCCTGGGGACCATGACGTGGGGTCGGGACACCGACGAGCACGAGGCCCGCGACCAGCTGATCGCCTTCGTCGAGGCGGGCGGCACCCTGGTCGACACCGCCGCGGGATACGGCGACGGCGCCTCCGAGGAGCTGCTCGGACGGCTGGTCGGCGACGTGGTCGCGCGCGACGAGGTCGTCCTGGCCACGAAGGCCGGCATCTCGCGGCGCACCGGGTCAGCGGGAGACCTACGCGTCGCGGGGCCGCCTGCTGACCGAGCTCGACGCGTCGCTGCGCCGTCTCGGTGTCGATCACGTCGACCTGTGGCAGGTGCACACCTGGGTGGACGGCGTGCCGGTCGAGGAGACCCTGACGGCGCTGGACCTGGCGCTCACGTCAGGCCGGGCGTCGTACGTCGGGATCAGCAACTACACCGGCTGGCAGACCGCCCAGGCAGCCACGTGGCAGCGCGCGGTCCCGGGCCGGGCCGCAGCTGGCCTCGACCCAGGTGGAGTACTCCCTGCTCAACCGCCGGATCGAGGACGACGTCGTGCCCGCCGCGCGGGCGATGGGTCTCGGCATCCTGCCCTGGTCGCCCCTGGGCGGCGGTGTCCTGACCGGCAAGTACCGCAGCGGTACGCCGTCCGACTCGCGCGGCGCCTCGCCGTTCTTCTCCGGCTTCATCGACCCCTACCTCGACGAGCGCGCGGCCGGGATCGTGGAGGGCGTGGCCAAGGCCGCCGAGGGGCTCGGCTGGTCGATGACGGAGGTGGCGCTCGCCTGGGTGCGCGACCGTCCCGGGGTCACCGCGCCCATCGTCGGTGCCCGCACGGCCAAGCAGCTGCTCGGTGCCCTGGGGGTCGAGGACCTGACGCTGCCCCCCGAGATCGTGGCCGCCCTGGACGACGTCTCGGAGGACTGACCGTTGCCCGCCGTGCTCCGTCGACCGCCCACCCGTGGGGTGGAGTGGGAGTTCGAGAAGCTCACGATCGCGCGCGACTTCTCCCGCAACGTGGTCACCCGGATGCTCGTCGAGCGGGCCGAGCACGGCGGCTGGGAGCTCGACCGGGTACGGGTGGCGCCCGACGGCACCCGCCGCGTGATCCTGCGGCGCAAGATCATCCGGATGCGGCCGACGCTGTACGCCGACTGAGCGTCGACCGGGAGCTGTGCGCTCGTGAGGCCGCGCCCGAGGGCGCTTCGCCGTTCGCTGCGGTCGACCGCCCGGCGCACGCCGGTCGGTCGGTCCTCGCTCAGATCTGGTCGAGGAAGCGGTCGAAGACCCGCGCCCCGAACTCCAGCGCCTCCACCGGCACCCGCTCGTCCACCCCGTGGAAGAGCGCGGTGAAGTCGAGGTCGGCCGGCAGCCGCAACGGGGTGAAGCCGTAGCTGCGCATGCCGAGCTTGGTGAAGTGCTTGGCGTCGGTGCCGCCGCTCATGAGGTACGGCGCGACCATCGCGTCGGGGTCCTCGGCGAGGAGGCACCGGGTCATCGCGTCGACGAGGTCCCCGTCGTACGGCATCTCCCAGGGCTGCTGGTGCGACACGTCGGTGCGCTCGACGCCCTCGCCGCACAGCTCGGCGATGGTGTCGAAGAACTCGTCCTCGAAGCCGGGGAGGAAGCGGCCGTCCACGTGGGCCGTGGCCTCGGTCGGGATCACGTTCACCTTGTAGCCGGCGCTCAGCATCGTCGGGTTGGCGGTGTTGCGGATCACCGCGCCCATCATCCGCGCGGCCGTGCCGAACTCCTCGACCAGCGCCTCGGCGTTCTCCGGCGTGGCCTCGGTGCCGGCCAGCTCGGCGACCGATGCGAGCAGCGTCGTCATCGTGGGGGTCAGCCGGACCGGCCACTCGTGGGCGCCGATCCGCGCGACCGCCGCGGACAGCCGGGTGACGGCGTTGTCGTCGTTGATCATCGAGCCGTGACCGGCCCGACCGCGTGCGGTCAGCCTCATCCAGGCCATGCCCTTCTCCGCGGCCTCGACCAGGTAGAGCCGCTGCCCGCGGATCGTGGTGCTGAACCCGCCGACCTCGCCGACCGCCTCGGTGCAGCGCTCGAGCTGCTCGGCGTGCTGCTCCACGAGCACCTGGGCGCCGAGGTGGCCGCCGGCCTCCTCGTCGGCGGTGAAGCAGAGCACGACGGGTCGCTCCGGGACGGCGCCCGCCCGGGTCCGCGCCCGGACGACCGAGAGCAGCATCGCGTCGAAGTCCTTCATGTCGACCGCCCCGCGGCCCCACACGAAGCCGTCCTGGATCTCCCCCGAGAACGGGTCGACCTGCCAGTCCTCGGCGGCCGCGGGCACGACGTCGAGGTGCCCGTGCAGGAGGAGCGCGTCCTCGCCGCCGGGCTCCCCGCCCCAGTGCGCGACCAGCGACGTACGGCCGGCCGCGCCCTCGTAGAGCTGCGACTCGATCCCGACCTCGTCGAGCAGCGTGGCGACGTGCTCGGCGGCCTTGCGCTCCCCCGGTCCGGAGTCGTCGCCGTAGTTCGTCGTGTCGATCCGGATCAGGTCGCGGCAGAGCTCGACCACCTCCCCGGCCGGCTCGTAGGAGGGGTCGTACGACGCGTGCTCGGTGGCGTGGGCCATGCCCCCATCCTGGCACTCCGCGAGCCTCTGCCCGATGTGAGGAATGGGGCCGCCGGTTGCTAGAGTTCCCTCCGCACTCGTCCGGGTGGCGGAATTGGCAGACGCGCTAGCTTGAGGTGCTAGTGCCCGTATTAGGGCGTGGGGGTTCAAGTCCCCCCTCGGACACCGTTCTCGAAAGATTTTGCGCAACACGGGCCACACCTGTCACAGGGGCCCCAGGCTCCGAGGCCGCCTCGGGCATTCCGTTGTATTCGCCGGTCTCACCGGTCACTCTTGGCGCGGGGAACTTTCGCCGGGGGGTGCGAGAACGACTATGGGTGTACGCGCGTTGAGGCCGACGCAGGAAGCGACAGACGCGGCAGATCCGGCCGAGCCGCGCGCCGGAAGCCCGGCGACCCGGCTGCTGGATGCCCTGCGGGCCGGCGACGACGCCGCAGCGCTGGCCACCTGCGGTGTCGCCACGACGGTGACCGCGGACAACATGACCTGGTCCTGCCAGGGCTCCGACGAGATCCAGAGCATGATCGCCCTGGCGCGCGCACGCTTCCCCGGGCTGACGTTCGAGTCCCGCACGCGGCACGTGGGCTTCGGCCTGGTCATCGAGGAGGCGCGGGTCCGCGACGTCCGGATCGACGACCCGTCCGACATCGACGACGCCACCGAGACGGCGCACCAGGGGGACGACGAGGGCCCGCACGCCGAGGCCCACCCCATGTGGGACGAGCCGGTCGTCGAGGCGCGGGGCGCGCTCACGCTGTGGAAGGACGGTCACGACGACCACGCGCCGCCCGCCCCGCTGAACATGCCCGTCCGGGTGACCGTCCGGCACGACGACATCCAGGTCCACGAGATCACGCTCGGCTTCCCGGCGGCCCTGCTCAAGCGGGCGCTCGGCAAGCAGGTGGACCCGCTCGAGATCTCGCTGAGCGAGGTGCAGTCGGCCTTCATCGCGCCGGTCGGCGCCGGCTTCACGACGCACACCCTGGAGCGTCCCGAGCTCACGTTGGTGCCAACGCGGTCCGCCGAGCCGGAGCCGGAGCCGGTCGACCCCGAGCCGCCCCGTCGTCGTCGCGTCGCATCCTGGTGCCGCTGGTCCTCGCGCTCCTGGCCGTCCTCGCCGGTGCGGGCTGGTGGACGGTGCAGGGGTCGGACCGCGGGAACGCCGCGGCGCCGCCGGTCCCGTCCCCGACGAGCGGGCCGACGAGCCAGCCCACGCCGTCGGCGTCGACGAGCCCGCGCGTGGCACCCTCGTCGAAGCCTTCCCAGCCGGTGACTGCCCCGCCCACCCGCAAGCCCAACGTGACGCTCAAGTCCGACCTCGCCTTCGGCTTCAACAGCGCCCAGCTGTCCTCCGCGGCCAAGACCGCGATCGCACGGGTCGCCCACCAGGTGCGCCGTGCCGGTCTCACCGGGAGGATCTACGTCGACGGCTACACCGACGACCTCGGCTCCTCGTCGTACGGCCAGGTGCTCTCCCAGAAGCGCGCCGACGCCGTCGCCTCCTACCTCCGCAGCCACCTCGGCTCGACCCGGGTGTCCGTCGTCCCGGTCGGGCACGGGGAGGCGAACCCGATCGCGAGCAACGCCACCGCCGCGGGCCGCCAGCAGAACCGCCGGGTGACGATCACCCTCCCGAAGGCCTGATCGGCCCCGCCCGGCCCCCGGCGGCCTACCGTGTCCCCATGGCGGACGAGCTGCGGGTCGGGTTCGTGACCGGGACGACGCCCGACAAGTGGGCTCGGGCCTGGCGCGAGCGAGGACGCGAACGCCTCCGGCTCGTGCCGGTCACGGAGGAGGAGCAGGAGGACGTCGTCCGGCGGGGCGACGTCGACCTGTGCCTGGTCCGGCTCCCGGTGGACCCCGAGGGGCTCCACTGCGTCCGGCTGTACGACGAGCAGCCCGTCGCCGTGGCGGCCCGCGATCATCTGATCTCGGCCGCCACCGAGGTGACGCTCGACGACCTCTCCGAGGAGCAGCTGGTGCGCCCGCACCGCTCGGGCTGGCGGCCGACCGCGGACCAGCTCACGTGGCCGGCCATGAGCGAGCGCGAGGCGATCGAGACCGTCGCGGCCGGGACCGGCGTGGTCGTCGTACCACTGTCGGTCGCCCGGCTCCACCATCGCAAGGACGTCGTGCACCGCGAGGTCACCGACCTGCCGCCCACGACGGTGGCGCTGGTCTGGCGTCGCGACCGCGACGACGAGACGGCGCAGGCCTTCGTGGGTGTGGTGAAGGGCCGGACCGCGAACAGCTCGCGCGGCTGAGGCACCGCCGTAGGCTCGGGCCATGCCCGCGCTCGTCGCCTCGGCCCCCGGCCGGGTCAACCTGATCGGCGAGCACACCGACTACAACGGCGGTCTCTGTCTGCCGCTGGCGCTCCCGCAGCGCACCACGGTCACCCTCACCCCGCGTACCGACCGCCTGCTGAGTCTGTCGAGCGCCCAGGAGCGGGGAGCCTGGGAGGGCACGGTCGAGGACCGACCCACCGGCTGGCCGGCGTACGTCGCGGGGGTGGTCGCCGAGCTCCGCGCCGACGGCCACGACGTGCCGGGGCTCGACGCCACCATCGACTCGCGGGTCCCGCTGGGCGCCGGGCTCTCCAGCTCCGCGGCCCTGGAGTGCGCGGTCGCGATCGGCGTGGCGGGCCTGCTCGGGGTCGACCTCGACGACGAGCGGGAGCGCCGTCGCCTGGCGGCCGCCTGCATCCGCGCCGAGAACGACTACGTCGGAGCCCCCACCGGCGGCATGGACCAGACCGTGGCGATGCTCGCCCGTCCCCGCCACGCGCTGCTCCTCGACTTCGGCGACGACTCCGTGACGCCGGTGGAGCTCCCCCTCGACGATGCCGGGCTGACGCTGCTCGTCATCGACACCCGGGTCAGCCACACGCTCACCGACGGGTCCTACGGCGACCGCCGCGCGGAGTGCGCGAGCGCGGCCGAGGCGCTCGGTCTCGACTCGCTCCGCGAGGCGGACCGGGAGGCCGTCGACTCGCTCGACGACCCGGTGCTGCGCCGGCGCGCCCGGCACGTCGTCACCGAGAGCGACCGGGTCCGCGACGCCGTCTCCGCGCTCGAGGCGCGGGACTGGGCACGGCTCGCGGAGGCGATCGACGCGTCGCACGCCTCGATGCGCGACGACTTCGAGATCTCGTGCCGCGAGCTCGACCTCGCCGTCGACACGGCACGCGCGGCGGGGGCCCGCGGCGCCCGGATGACCGGCGGGGGCTTCGGAGGCTCGGCCGTCGCGCTGGTGCCGGTGGGCGCTGAACCCGACGTCCGGGAGGCGGTGACCGCGGCGTTCGCCGCTGCCGCCCTGGCCGCGCCGGCCTTCCTCGCCGTGACGCCGGGCGACGCCGCCCGGGTCGAGTCCGTCAGCTGAGCCGGGCCGGGATCGCGAGGCCGCAGTCCCGCAGCTCGAGGCGGGCCAGGGCGGTCACGACCTCCTGGTCGCGGGCCCGCCACGCCCCCGCCGGGTCGTCGCTGACCTTCGCGAGGACGTGCATCGGCTGCCGGGCCAGCGCCCGCAGGGCGAACAGGTCGAGGTCCTCCGACGCGTCGATGAAGCGGGCTCCCGCGGTCGCCTCGCGGGCGAAGCGCCAGCGCACCGGAACGAAGAAGACACCGACGGTCAGGATCGGGATGGCCGCGATGGACACCCCCAGCACCCACGAGAGTCGGTGGACGGCGGTCACCTGGCTGCGGCCGGCGGAGGCGAGCGCCTGGGACGCCGACGACATCTGGTCGAACGGCGCGGAGATGCCACCGCCCACGACCGGGATGCCGCCCAGCGAGCTGCCGGCGCTCGAGAGACCGTTCGCGAGCTGGGTGGCGGAGGTGTTCGTCTGCCGGCCGACCCCGGCGAGCTGCATGGTGCCGTGCTGGACGACGTGTCCGATCCACACCCAGCCGATCAGCCAGAGGACGAACAGCGCGTCCGCGAGCAGCTGACGGGTACGGCGGCCAGGGGCGTCGGCGTAGAGCTTCATGGCGACCATCCGACCAGCCAGCCCGGCCGAGGTCGAGTGCGCGTACTCAGGGCGGCCGGGTAGCGGAGCGGATCCCGGCGTACCTCCTGCGCGACGACGATCCTGGCATGACGACCACCGATTCGACCCAGAAGAACACCAGCGCCTTCTACCTCCAGGCCGCCGCCTCGTTCGGCGTCGCCCTGTTCACCATGCTCGCGGCGATCTACTACCTGCCCGCCGAGCCGTGGGTGAAGGCGTTCCTCTTCCTGGGGACCATGTTCCTGACCACGTCCTCCTTCACCCTCGCCAAGTGCGTGCGCGACGCACAGGAGGACCAGATGGTGCTCCGCCGACTCGACCAGGCGCGGCTCGACCGGGCCCTGGCCACCCACGACCCGTTCAAGAACGCGGGCTGAGCCGCGCCTGCCACAATCCGATCGTGCCCCTGCCCGATCCCGCCGTCGTCGTGCTCATCGGCGCCGCGGGGTCGGGCAAGTCCACGTGGGCGGCCGGCCGCTACCGACGCGCCGAGGTCGTCTCCTCCGACGAGCTCCGCGGCGTCGTGGGCTCGGGTCCGGCAGACCTGGACGCGTCGGAGCTCGCCTTCGAGCTGCTCGAGCGGATCGTGGCCGCGCGGATCTCCCGCGGCCTGACCACCGTCGTCGACACCCTGGGGCTCGACGTCGAGCGGCGGCACGCCTGGCGGGACGCCGCACGGGACGCCGCCCTCCCCGCGGTCGCGGTGCTGCTGGACACGTCCGGGGAGACGTGCCGGCGGCGGAACGCCCGCCGCGACCGTCCCGTCCCGGCCGGGGTGCTCGCCGACCAGCTCCGCCGCGTGGCGGCGGTGCGCGACGAGCTGCAGGCCGAGGGGTGGGACCACGTCGAGATCGTCGCGGACGAGCCGACCGCATCATTGGCCCCGTCCCCCGAGGCCGCCACGGTCGCGGAGTCGCCCTCCCCGCACGGCGTGAGCGTCGTGCTCCAGCTGTCGCGCTTCCCGTGGGGCGAGGATCCCGGAGCCTGGGTCCGCGACGTCGCGGTGGCCGCCGCCGACGCAGGGTTCGCCGGCGTCGCGCTGATGGACCACCTGCTGCAGATCCCCCAGGTCGACTCCGTCTGGCAGCCGATCCCCGAGCCCTGGGTGACCCTCGGTCTGGTCGCGGGCCTCGACACGACGCTCACCCTCGGCACGCTCTGCACCCCTGCGACCTTCCGCCCGGCCGGCGTGACGGCGAAGGCCGCGGCCACCCTCGACGCGCTCTCGGGAGGGCGCGCCTTCCTCGGCCTCGGTGCGGGCTGGTGGGAGCGCGAGCACGCGGCGTACGGCCTGACCTTCCCGCCTGCCGGCGAGCGGCTCGACCTGCTGGAGACCACCATCGAGACCTGCCGCGCGCTCTGGGCGCCGGGCACGAAGGCGTACGACGGGCCGCGCGTGACGCTCCCGGAGACCACCGGCTACCCCCGCCCGGCGCACGACATCCCGGTGATCGTCGGCGGGAGCGGCGAGCGTCGGACCCTCGCGATCGCCGCCCGGCTGGCGGACGCGTGCAACCTCCCGTCCGACCCCGAGGTGCTGCGTCACAAGCTCCACGTGCTCGACCGGCACCTCGCCGCCGCCGGACGAACCCGCGAGGACGTCGCCGTCACCGTCCTCGACCTGCCGGTCGTGGGGCGCGACCGGGACGACGCGTGGGCCCGGGTGGAGCGGTTCCGCGGGCGGACACCGGCCGCCGACTTCGCCCGGCGGACCAACGCCGGCACCGCCGAGCAGCACCGCGAGCGCTACGCCCGGCTGGCGGACCTGGGCGTCAGCACCGTGTTCGTCGCACCGCGCGGGCTCGACGGACCCGACGACGTACGAGCCCTGGCCGGCCTGACCGGGTGAGCTCGTGGCCGGCCTCGGCCAACAAGCGCCAAAGCCCCACCCCGCTACTTCAGCTCCGCGCTGGAGAGCCCCAGCAGCCGCCGGGCGACGATGAGCTGCTGGATCTGCTGGGTGCCCTCGAAGATGTCGAGGATCTTGGAGTCGCGGGCCCACTTCTCCAGCAGCTCGCCCTCGCTGTAGCCGACCGACCCGCACAGCTCCACACAGGACAGCGTGACGTCGGAGGCCATCCGGCCGGCCTTGGCCTTCGCCATCGAGGCCTCCATCGCGTTGGCCTTGCGGTTGTCGGCCAGCCACGCGGCCTGCAGCATGAGCAGCCGGGCGCCCTCCCAGTCCGCCTCCATCTGCAGGAGCTTCGCGGCGGCCGCGCTCTGGGCGAGCGCCGGGCGGTCGTAGTCCACGGTGACGCCCGCCTGAGCGAGCAGGTCGCGGGTCAGGTCGAGGGCCGCCTGGGCACAGCCCACCGCCATCGCGGCGACCAGCGGCCGGGTGTTGTCGAAGGTCGCCATCGCCCCGGCGAATCCCTGGCTGGCATCGACCTCCGCCGAGCCCAACAGGTTCGCGGCCGGCACCCGGCAGTCGTCGAAGCGGATCGACGCGGTGTCGCTGGCGCGGATGCCGAGCTTGTGCTCGAGCCGCTCCACGGTCATGCCCGGGGTCCCCTTCGGGACCACGAACGACTTGATCGCAGCGCGTCCGGCCGACCTGTCCAGCGTCGCCCAGACGACCACCGCGTCGGAGCGCTCGCCCGAGGTGACGAAGATCTTCTCGCCGTTGAGCACGTACTCGTCCCCGTCGAGGCGCGCGGTCGTGCGGATGCCGGCGGAGTCGGAGCCGGTGTCGGGCTCGGTGATCGCCATCGAGGCCCACAGGTGGGCGAAGCGCTCCTGCTGCTCGGCGTCGGCGACCGAGGCGATCGCGGAGTTCCCGAGCCCCTGTCGGGGCAGTGACAGGAGCAGCGCGACGTCGCCCCAGCACATCTCCGCGATGGACATCACCGAGGCGAGGTTCGTGCCGTTCCTGACTCGGCCATCCTCCGCGTCGCTCTCGTCGCGCTTGACGCCCGAGGCGCCGGCGCCCGAGCTCGCACCCGACTCGGACAGGCCGTCGATCATCGCGGCGAGCAGGTCGAGCTCCTTGGGGTACTCGTGCTCCGCTCGGTCGTACTTGCGGCTGATCGGCCGCAACATGTTCATCGCGACCTGGTGCGCCTGGTCGCGCAACGGCCGCAGCTTCTTCGGGTCGTCGAGGGAAATCATCGTCTTCTTCCTTTTCCGGTGGCTGAGGAGCGAGCGAAGCGAGCGTCTCGAAGCCTCAGACCAGCACCCCGCCTTCCATGATCGAGATGGCCCGGAGGTCGCGGTACCACCGCTCCACCGGGTGCTCCTTGACGAACCCGTGGCCGCCGAGCAGCTGCACGCCGTCCAGGCCGATCCGCATGCCCTTGTCGGCGCACAGCCGACGCGCCAGCGCGACCTCCCGGGAGAAGTCCTTGCCGGCGGCCGCCCGTGAGGCGGCCTTCCAGGTGAGCAGCCGCATCGCCTGCAGCTCGATGCCGATGTCGGCCACCATGAACGCCACCGACTGCCGGTGGGCGATCGGCTCCCCGAAGGCGTGGCGCTCCTTGACGTACGGCGTCACGTAGTCGAGCACCGCCTGTCCGACACCGACCGCGAGGGCGCACCAGGCGAGCCGCGAGAGCCGCACGCACTCGGCGTACGTCGTGCCGTCGGTCGAGCCGAGGACCGCGCTTTCCGGCACCCGGACACCGGTGAGGGTCAGGGTGGTCAGCGAGGCGGCACGCACCCCCATGGCCGGGTCCGCCTCGACGGAGAGGCCCTCCGCGCCGGACTCCACCAGGAAGAGAGCAAGGGCTCCGTCGAGCTCGGCACCGACCACGAACAGCTCGGCGTCCGCGCCCCGCGGCACCATCGACTTCACGCCGTCCAGCACGAAACCGTCGTCGGTGCGCGTCGCCGTCGTGCGCGGCTCGAGCGCGTCGAACAGCGGCCGCGGCTCGGTGAGGGCGAGGGCCGCCGCGGGCACGTCGCCTCCGGTGAAGGCGGGCAGGTAGGTCTGCTGCTGCTCGTCGGTGCCCCAGGTCGCGATCGCGGTCGCGACGGCTCCGGGAGCGAGCGCCGCGACGGCGAGCCCCAGGTCGCCCTTCGCGAGTGCCTCGGCGACCAGAGCGCCCGCCATGACGGCCCGCTCCTCGGAGATGCCCCCGAGCGACTCGGGGACGCCGAGGATCGGCAGCCCGATCTCGGCGCTGCCGCGGAGCACGGCATCGGGCGCGGCGCAGGCGTCGTCCGCCTCGGTCGCGGCGGGACGCATCACGTCGGTGGCGAACTCCGTGACGACGTCGACCAGCATCTGCTCGTCCTCGGTCGGGGTGAGGTCGAACGTGCCGCGCGAGGGTGTGTGGGGGGCACGGCGGCCGGCCGTTCCCCGCTTGCCGGCCCGGGCGAACGCGCGCCCCGCGGTGGTCGCGGTCCGGAACCCGCCGCGGGTGACGGTGAAGACGGTCTGCTCGGCCTGCCGCCGCAGCCCGACCCGGTCGAGCAGCTCGCTCTGGGCGAGCCGGCTCATCGCGGCGACCGCGAAGCCGAGCGGGTCGCGCGACTCGTGGCTCGCGACACCGTTGCGGCCTCCGGGACGGAGGTTCTTGGTCAGGGACATGCCTTCAATGTAACTCCGAGTTACATTTGCCCACCACCGGGCCGCGGGTGCTCCCCATCACACCGGTCCCTACCATCGTCCGCATGCCGCTCGACCCTCCCGCGCCCGACCACGCGCCGTACGGCCCGCTTCCCGAGGGTGGCACGGTCCGGCCGATCGTCCGGTGGGGTTCCGACGTCATGCACCGACCGAACGCGCCGGTCACGTCGTACGACGAGGCCCTGCACGGGCTGGTCGCCGACATGGTCGCGACGATGTACGCCGCGGACGGGGTCGGCCTGGCCGCGTGCCAGGTGGGCGTGGACCTGGCGGTGTTCTGCTTCGACTGCCACGACACCTCGGGCGAACGGACGGTCGGCGTGGTCTGCAACCCCGTCGTCACGCTCCCGGAGGGCCGGGAGCGGCGTCTCGACGAGGACGACGAGGGGTGTCTGTCGCTGCCCGGCGCCTACGTGCCGCTGGCGCGACCCGACAGCGCGACGGTGGAGGGGTTCGGGCTCGACGGGGCGCCGGTGACGTTCGGCGGGGACGGCCTGCTGGCGCGCTGCCTGCAGCACGAGACCGACCACACCCGCGGGACGGTCTTCGGCGACCGGCTGTCGAACCGGTGGCGCAAGAAGCTCCAGAAGGCGCACGAGAAGGCGGCCGAGCGCTACCCGGGCGACTGGCCCGCGGAGGCCGCGCTCGGCACCCCGGTCAGCGGCGGGCTGTGACGTAGCAGGCCACCGCGGCCGCGGCTGCGACGTTGAGCGAGTCGATGCCCTCGCGCATCGCGATGACCGCGCGGTGGTCGGCGCTCGCCTCCCACCGCGGTGAGAGGCCGTGCCCCTCCGACCCCAGCACGAGCGCGACCCGCTCCAGCCCGGCGACGGCCTCCTCCACCGGCGCGGCATCCGGGGCGAGGGTCAGCGCCACCGTGGTGAAGCCGCGCGCGCCGAGGTCGGGCAGGGCGTCGTGCCAGTCGGGGAGGCGGGTCCACGGCGTGGTGAAGACCGCGCCCATCCCGACCTTCACCGAGCGGCGGTAGAGGGGGTCGGCGCAGCGGGGCGCGAGCAGCACCGCGTCGAAGCCGAAGGCCGCCCCGCAGCGGAAGATGGCTCCGACGTTGGTGTGGTCGACGACGTCCTCGAGCACCAGGATCTGCCGCGCGCCGGCGAGCACCTCGTCGAGGGTCCGCAGGGGCAGGCGCTCGAGCGAGGCGAGCGCCCCGCGGTGGACGTGGAACCCGGTGACCCGCTCGGCGAGCTCCTCGCTCACGACGTAGCACGGGGCGCCGGAGAGGCCCAGGACGTCGGCCAGGCCGGTCAGCCAGCGCGGCGCCATCAGGAACGACCGCGGCACGAAGCCGGCCCCGACCGCGCGGCGTACGACCTTCTCGCCCTCGGCGAGGAAGAGGCCGTGCTCCGCCTCCAGGTGCGTGCGGAGCTGGACGTCGCGCAGGTCGCGGTAGTCCCCGAGCCGCGGGTCGTCCGGGTCGGTGACCTCGATCAGCTCTGCCATGCAGCGAAGTGTTGCGGATGGGCCACCGCGACGACGTCGCCCACCACGATGATCGCCGGCGGACGTACGGCGTGCCGGTCGAGGTCCGCAGGGAGGTCGCCCAGGCGGGAGAGCACGGTGCGCTCGGCCGGCATCGACCCGTCGCACACGACCGCGACCGGGGTCTCGGCACCGCGTCCGGCCTGCACGAGCGCCTCGGCGATCGCCGGGGCGTTCTCCACGGCCATCATCAGCAGCAGCGTGCCGCGGAGCCGGCCGATCACGCCCCAGTCGACCAGCGACTCGGGGTGACCCGGAGGCACGTGGCCCGACACCACGGTGAAGTCGTGGGCCACGTGCCGGTGCGTCACCGGGATCCCGGCCAGCGCGGGCACCGCGAGGGGGCTGGACAGCCCGGGGATGACCTGCACCGGCACGCCGGCCTCCCGGCACGCCTCGATCTCCTCGAACCCGCGACCGAACACGAAGCTGTCCCCGCCCTTGAACCGGGCGACCCGCTGGCCGCCCAGGGCGCGCTCCACGATGAGCCGGTTGATCTCCTCCTGCCGCGCGGCCCGACCGCGCGGCAGCTTGGCGACGTCGACCACCTCGGTGGTGGCCGGCAGGTCACCGAGCAGCTCGCGCGGCGCGAGGCGGTCGGCCACGACGACGTCGGCCTCCATCAGCGCCCGCCGGCCGGCGACGGAGATCAGCTCCGGGTGGCCAGGCCCGCCGCCGACCAGAGTGACGCCCGGTACCGACGGCCGGCGCTCGCTGGCGGCGATGGTCCCCTCGTGGAGGCCGGTCACGATCGCGTCGCGGACGGCGGCCGTGCGACGCGGCTCACGGCGCCCGAGCACGGCGAGCGTCAGCCCGTCGTACCGTCCGACGGCGGGGGTCCAGGCGGTCGCCGTGGTGGCGTCGTCGGCACGGACGCAGAAGATGCGGGCCGCCTCGCACGCCTTCGTGACCTGCTCGTTGACGGCCGCGTCGTTGGTGGCCGCGATGACGTACCAGGTGTCGGCGAGGTCGTCGTCGGCGAAGCCCCGTGGCACCCGCGAGACCTCGCCGGCCAGCACCTGTCCCTCGATCGCCGGGGTGACCTCCGGTGACACGACCACGACCGAGGCTCCCGCGGCGAGCAGCCCGGGGATCCGGCGCTGGGCCACGTGCCCGCCGCCGACCACCAGCACCCGCCGTCCGGAGAGCCGCAGGCCCGAGGGGTACGGCGGATGGTCGGTCACCGGTCCATCCTCCGGCCGCGGGTCGACGCGCGCCCGCGGCGCCCACGACTCGGACCTGCGGCCGGAGGTAGGTTGACCGGTGCATCCGTCGTCCACCCCAGGAGAGCCGATGAGTCTCGACCGTCCCGTGAAGCCCGACCCGTACGACCTGCTCCCCCAGGTCCCGTCCTTCACCGTCACCAGCAACGACGTCACCGACGGCCAACCGCTCCACGACGACCAGGTCGCCGCCGCCGGCAACACCTCGCCCCAGCTCTCGTGGAGCGGGGCACCCGAGGGCACCCGGAGCTACACCGTCACCTGCTACGACCCCGACGCCCCTACCCCCAGCGGCTTCTGGCACTGGGCCCTGGTCGACCTCCCCGCGGACGTGACCTCGCTCGACGCCGGCGCGGGCGCCGAGGGCGCGAGCCTCCCCGGTGGCGCGTTCATGCTGCGCAACGACGCCGGCGTCTCCGGCTTCACCGGCGCGGCTCCGCCCGAGGGCGACCAGGTGCACCGCTACTACTTCGTCGTCCATGCCGTGACCGAGGAGTCCCTGGGCATCGACGCGGACGCCTCCAACGCGGTGATGAGCTTCAACCTCGTGTTCAAGACCGCCGCCCGGGCCATCGTCCGCGGCACCTACCAGCACTGATCCTGTCGCGCGTGTCGTTGTACGCCGCGGTGGCCACCCGGTCCTTCCGCCGCTACTCCACGTACGCCAGCGCCACCCTGGCCGGCATCTTCACCAACTCGGTGTTCGGCGTCATCTACAGCTACGCCTACCTGGCCCTGTGGCACCAGCGCCCGGACGCCGGCGGGTACGACGCCACCGATGCGGTCACCTACGTCTGGCTCGGGCAGGCGCTGCTGATGACGGTCGCCCTCTGGGGCGGGGGCACCACCGACGACCTGGCCGAGCGGATCCGCACCGGGGACGTCGCGGTGGACCTGTACCGGCCGGTCGGGCTGTTCGGCTGGTACCTCGCCGGCGACCTGGGCCGCGCGACGTACCACTTCGTGACCCGCGGGGTCGGGCCGACGCTGCTCGGGCTGCTGCTCTTCCAGATCGCGCTGCCGCCGACGCCGGTCGCCGCGGTCGGCTTCCTGCTCAGCCTGGTGCTGGCCGTGGTCACCAGCTTCGCGATCCGGTTCCTGGTGGCCTGCAGCGCGTTCTGGCTCCTGGACCAGACGGGGGTGCAGGTGCTCGCCGGCGCGTGCGCGGTCTTCTTCAGCGGGATGGCGCTGCCGCTGGTGATCTTCCCCGAGCCGTGGCGGAGCATCGCGTTCGCGCTGCCGTGGGCGTCGTACCTCCAGACGCCGGCGGACATCTGGCTCGGCCACCGCACCGGCATCGGCCTGGTCACCGGTCTCGGCGTCCAGGTCGGCTGGATCGTCGTCCTGGTCGCGCTGGCGCAGCTCGTGCTGGCCTCGGCCACCCGGAAGGTCGTGGTCCAGGGTGGCTGACCCCTCGGCGCTGGGTCTCACGGTGCGGGCCGCGCCACGCCAGTACGGCCAGATCGCCCGGATGTGGGTCCGGTCCTCGCTGGCCTACCGCACGTCCTTCTGGACCCTCACCGTCGCCAGTGCGGCGATCACCCTGCTCGACTTCGTCGGGCTCGCGCTGATGTTCCACTCGATCGACACGCTGGGGGGCTTCAGCCTGCGCGAGATCGCCCTGCTCTACGGCGCCAGCGGGATCGGCATCGGGGTCGCCGACCTGCTGATCGGCAGCGTCGAGCTGGTCGGCCAGCACATCCGGACCGGGACGCTCGACACGATGCTCACGCGTCCCGTGCCGCTGCTGGTACAGGTCTGTGCGGACCGGTTCGCCCTGCGACGCATGGGCCGGATCACCCAGGCCGTCGTCGTCTTCGGGTACGGCGCGACGGCCGTGGCCTGGACGGCTCCCCACGTGCTGCTCGCCCTGCTGATGGTGATCTCGGGCAGCGCCATCTTCTTCTCGCTCTTCGTGACGTTCTCGTCCGTCCAGTTCTGGACCTCGGACTCGACCGAGTTCGCCAATGCGTTCACCTACGGGGGCAACACGATGACCCAGTACCCGATGACCGTCTTCCCCCGTGAGGTGGTCAAGTCGCTGACCTTCGTGATCCCGGTGGCGTTCGTGAACTGGTACCCCTGCCTGGTCCTCCTGGACAGGCCCGACCCGTTCGGAACGCCGTCGTGGTTCGCTGCTCTCTCCCCTGTCGTCGCCGTCCTCATGCTGACGGTCGCCGGGCTCGCCTGGCGCACCGGCGTGCGCCGCTACACCTCCACCGGGAGCTGACATGAGTCTGATCGAGGTGCGCGACCTGACGCGGACGTTCGTCGTCCGCCGGGGCGCCGGCCGGTTGCGGCGTACGACGTCGGTGGTCGAGGCCGTGCGGGACCTGACCTTCTCGGTCGCCGCCGGCGAGATGGTGGGCTACATCGGCCCCAACGGTGCCGGCAAGTCGACCACCATCAAGATGCTCACCGGCATCCTGGTGCCCACGGGGGGACACCTCAGGGTGGCCGGCCTGGAGCCGAGCCGGCAACGCACCGAGCTGGCCCGGCGGATCGGGGTGGTCTTCGGCCAGCGGACCACGCTCTGGTGGGATCTCCCGCTCCGCGACAGCTTCGCGCTGCTGCAGAAGATCTACCGCGTGGACGGCGACCGGCACCGCCGCAACCTCGCCGAGTACGTCGAGCTGCTCGACCTCGGCGACCTGCTCGACACCCCGGTGCGGCAGCTCAGCCTCGGGCAGCGGATGCGCGGCGACATCACCGCCGCGCTGTTGCACGACCCCGAGATCCTCTACCTCGACGAGCCCACCATCGGGCTCGACGTGGTCAGCAAGGGCCGGCTCCGCGACTTCCTGCGCACGCTCAACGCCGAGCGCGGCACGACCCTGCTGCTGACCACCCACGACCTGCAGGACATCGAGGCGCTGTGCCGCCGGGTGATCGTGATCGACCACGGCACCGCCGTCTTCGACGGTCCCCAGGGCGACCTGCACACGCACGTCGGGGCGAGCCGCACCCTGGTCGTGGACCTGGTCGACGAGGCGCCGCCGATCGACGTGGAGGGCGCGGTGACCCGTCGGGTCGAGGGGCCCCGGCAGTGGCTGACGTTCCCGGCCGACGCGAGCGCCGCTCCCCTGGTGGCGGCCGTCGCGGCGTCGTACGCCGTGGCCGACCTGTCCATCCAGGAGCCCGACATCGAGGACGTGATCCGGCGCATCTACGCCGGAGTCTGACCGCTTTTCTTGACTCGTTCCAGAAAGCGCGCCAGGGTGGAGCCGATGACCTCCAGCCCCGTCGCCGGCGACCCGGCCCACCTGCTCCGCTCCCGCGGGCTGCGGGTGACCCGGCCGCGGATGGCCGTGCTCGGGGTGCTGGCGGCCGACCCGCACCTGCGGGCCGAGCAGGTCATCTCCGCCGTCCGTCGCGACGGCGAGGTCTCGAGCCAGGCCGTGTACGACGTGCTCAACACCCTCAGCAGCCAGGGCCTCCTGCGGCGCATCCAGCCGCGCGGCTCGGTCGCCCGCTACGAGATCGACACCGGCGACAACCACCACCATGTCGTGTGCCGCGCCTGCGGCCGGGTCAGCGACGTGGAGTGCGCCACCGGCGAGGCTCCCTGCCTCGACCTCCCCGAGACCACCTCGCTGCACGGGTTCACCGTCGACGAGGCCGAGGTGACCTGGTGGGGCCGATGCCCCGCCTGCCCCACCACCCCCTGACCGGAAAGGATCCACCATGCCCGAGCAGCCCGACGCCAAGGTCGGCGAGATGAACACCGAGAGCCCCGAGAACCCCGAGCGCGAGCAGCGCGAGGACGGCTGCCCGGTCGCGCACGAGCGCGCGGCCCACCCGACCGAGGGCGGAGGCAACCAGGGCTGGTGGCCGAACCGGCTGAACCTGAGGATCCTGGCCAAGAACCCCGCCGAGGCCGACCCGATGGGTGCGGACTTCGACTACGCCGCGGCGTTCACGAGCCTCGACCTGGCCGCCGTCAAGCGCGACATCGCCGAGGTGCTCACGACCTCGCAGGACTGGTGGCCCGCGGACTTCGGCCACTACGGGCCGTTCATGATCCGGATGGCCTGGCACAGCGCGGGCACCTACCGCATCAACGACGGACGCGGCGGAGCCGGTGCCGGCCAGCAGCGCTTCGCGCCGCTGAACAGCTGGCCCGACAACGGCAACCTCGACAAGGCCCGCCGGCTGCTGTGGCCGGTCAAGAAGAAGTACGGCGCGAAGCTGTCGTGGGCCGACCTGATGGTGCTGACCGGCAACGTGGCCCTGGAGTCGATGGGGTTCGCGACGTTCGGCTTCGGTGGCGGCCGTGAGGACGTGTGGGAGCCGGACGAGGACGTCTACTGGGGCCCGGAGCAGACCTGGCTGGGCGACGAGCGCTACACCGGCGACCGCGACCTCGAGAGCCCGCTGGCCGCGGTCCAGATGGGGCTCATCTACGTGAACCCGGAGGGCCCGAACGGCACCCCCGACCCGCTCGCCGCCGCCCGGGACATCCGGGAGACCTTCCGCCGGATGGCGATGAACGACGAGGAGACCGTGGCCCTGATCGCGGGCGGCCACACGTTCGGCAAGACCCACGGGGCGGCGGACCCGGACGAGCACGTCGGCCCGGAGCCCGAGGGCGCCCCGCTCGAGCAGCAGGGTCTCGGCTGGAAGAACAGCTTCGGCACCGGCAAGGGCAAGGACGCGATCACCAGCGGGCTCGAGGTGACCTGGACCTCCACTCCGACGCGGTGGGACAACGAGTTCTTCGAGAACCTCTTCGGCTACGAGTGGGAGCTCAGCGCCAGCCCGGCCGGAGCGCACCAGTGGCAGGCGAAGGACGTCACCGGCATCATGCCGGGACCCGACGAGGGCTCGCCCCGGCGTCCCCCGACGATGCTGACGACCGACCTCGCGCTGCGGATGGACCCGGTCTACGAGCCGATCTCGCGCCGCTTCCTCGAGCACCCCGACGAGCTCGCGGACGCCTTCGCCCGGGCCTGGTTCAAGCTGACCCACCGGGACATGGGACCCATCCAGCGGTACCTCGGCCCCGAGGTCCCCTCCGAGGAGCTGCTCTGGCAGGACCCCGTCCCGCCGGTCACGCACGAGCTGGTCGGAGCCGACGAGGTCGCCGCCCTCAAGCATCAGATCCTCGAGTCGGGGCTCACCGTCTCGCAGCTGGTGCGGACGGCGTGGGCCTCGGCGTCGACGTTCCGCGGCAGCGACAAGCGCGGCGGTGCGAACGGTGCCCGGATCCGGCTCCAGCCCCAGAGCGGCTGGGAGGTCAACGAGCCCGACGAGCTGGCGGCCGTGCTGCGCACCCTCGAGGGGATCGCCGAGCGCTTCAACGCCCAGGCGGGCGAGACCCGGGTCTCGCTGGCCGACCTGATCGTGCTGGCCGGCGGGGCGGCGGTGGAGCAGGCGGCGCGGCAGGCCGGCCACACCGTCGAGGTGCCGTTCACGCCGGGACGCACGGACGCGACGCAGGAGCAGACGGACGTCGACTCGTTCGACGCGCTGGAGCCCACCGTCGACGGCTTCCGCAACCATCTCGGCAAGGGCGACCGGCTGCCGGCGGAGTACCTCCTGCTCGACCGGGCGAACCTGCTGACCCTCACCGCCCCGGAGATGACCGTCCTGGTCGGTGGGCTGCGGGTGCTCGGCGCGAACGCCCGAGGCTCCACCCTCGGCGTCCTCACCGACAGTCCCGGCACGCTGACCAACGACTTCTTCGTGAACCTGCTCGACCTCGGGACGACCTGGCACCCGACGTCGGAGGACGCGGAGACCTTCGAGGGGCGCGACACCACCACCGGCGACGTCCGCTGGACCGGCAGCCGGGTCGACCTCGTGTTCGGCTCGAACTCCGAGCTCCGGGCGCTGGCGGAGGTCTACGCCAGCGACGACGCGAAGGACCGGTTCGTCCGCGACTTCGTCGCGGCGTGGACGAAGGTGATGGACCTCGACCGGTTCGACGTGCGCTGACCCTGGTCAGCGCAGCGGCGGGGAGAGCGAGACCCGGATCGGGTGTCGCTCCCCTGCCAGGTCCACCTCGAACGCCGACGCGTCGAGGTCGTCCTGCCGCACCGGACCGTCGCTCCGGAGCAGCGCCAGCCCCACGCAGGCGCCGACGGTCGCGCCGTACGCCGCGCTCGTGACCTGCCCGGCGGGAGCGCCGTCGCGGAGCACGAGCTCGCCGCCCCACAGCACCGGCTCGTCGTCGGCGCACACGAACGAGACCAGCCGCCGCCGTGGTCCCCCGAGGCGCAGCAGCTCCCGGTGGTCCGTGAGAGCGGCACGGCCGAGGAAGTCCTTGGCACTGGATGCGTGTGCCCCCAGAGCGGTGGCGAAGAGCAGCCCGGCCTCGACCGGCGTCAGGTCGGGCGTGAGCTCGCGCCCGAAGGCGCGGTAGCCCTTCTCGAGCCGGAGCGACTCGATCGCGTGGTAGCCGGCGTCTGCGATCCCGAGGTCCTCGCCGGCATCGCGGACCGCGTCGTAGACGTCCAGCGCCTCCGCCACCGGCACGGTGAGCTCCCAGCCCAGCTCCCCGACGTAGGTCATCCGGGTGGCCCGCGCGGTCACGCCGGCCAGCCGCACGTCCCGACTGGTCGCGAAGGGGAAACCATCCTCGCCCCACTCCGTCGCCGGGCCGAGGCGCGCCAGGAGCTCCCTCGACCGCGGACCCATCACCCCGAGCACGGACAGGTCGTCGGTCCGGTCGACGACGGTCACCTCGCTGTCCCGGGGCCGGTGCCGGTCGATCCAGTCCAGGTCGCGGATCGTGGTGGCCGAGCTGGAGACCAGCGCGAAGGAATGAGGGCCGGTACGGGTGACGGTCAGGTCCGCCTCGTACGTCCCGCGCGCGTTGAGGAACGGCGTGTAGACACATGCGCCGACCGGCACGTCGACGTCCGCGGCGCAGATCCACTGCAGGGCACGGAGGGCGTCGGCGCCCGCGACGTCGTAGAGCGAGAACGACGTCTGGTCGAACACCGCGACCCGGCCGCGGGTCGCCCGCTGCTCCTCGACGCACCAGGGCAGCCAGCCGGGCCTCCCCCACGAGTACGCCGTGGGGTCGCCGGTGGCCCCGGCCGGACGGAACACCAAGGGACGCTCCCAGCCCATGCGAGCCCCGAAGACGGCACCCCGGCCGGCCAGCCGGTCGTGCAGGGGCGAGGTGCGCTGGGGGCGGCCCGTCTCCATCTCGCGCAGGGGCCACGGCACCGCGTAGTGGAGGCCGAGCACCTCGGCGACCCTCGACCTCAGCCAGTCCTCGTCCCCGTGGAACGGCGCGAAGCGGCGTACGTCGACCGCGACCAGGTCGCTGGTCGGCTCCCCCTCGACGATCCACTCGGCCAGGGCTCGCCCGGCACCGCCGGCCGAGGCGATGCCGACGGAGTTGAAGCCGGCGCCGACGAACAGGCCGCGCAGACCCGGCGCCTGCCCGAGCAGGAACTGGTTGTCCGGGGTGAACGACTCGGGACCGTTGTAGAACGCGCGGATCCCGGTGTCGGCCAGGGCGGGGACGCGGACGAGCGCCTCGTCCATGAGCACCGAGAAGTGGTCCCAGTCCTCGTCGAGGAGCTGGAACTCGAACGGGTACGGGAGGTCGGACGGCGACCGCCACGGCTTGGCGTCCGGCTCGAAGCCACCGACCACGAGACCCCCCGTCTCCTCCTTGAAGTAGGTCCAGCCGTCGGGGTCTCGCATGATCGGCAGGTCGGGACGGACCCCGGCCACGGGCTCGGTGACGACGTAGAAGTGCTCGGCCGAGTGCAGCGGGAGCGTCGCCCCGACCAGGTCGCCGAGGGCCTTGGACCACTGCCCGGCGCAGAGCACCACGGTCTCGGTCTCCACGTCACCGTGGTCGGTGCGCACGCCGGTCACCCTCGGGCCGGCCGGGCCGTCGGCGACCGCGAACCCGGTGACGCGCACCCCTTCGAGGATGGTGGCGCCCTGCTGTCGGGCGCCACGCGCCAGTGACTGGGTCAGGTCCGTGGGGTTCACCTTGCCGTCCCCCGGCAGCCAGATCCCGCCCAGCAGGTCGTCGGTCCGCATCGGGGGCCACAGCTCCCCCGCCTCGTCGGGACCGAGCATCCGGCAGTCCAGGTCGTAGGCCACGGCGTTGGCCGCGGTCCGGCGCAGCTGGGTCATCCGCTCCTCGGTGCGGGCGACGATGACCCCGCCGACGTTGCGGTAGCCGGTGGCGAGACCGGTCTCGGCCTCCAGGGACTCGTAGAGCTCGGCGGAGTACTGCACGAGCCGGGTGCCCGCCTCCGTCGCCCGCAGCGGCCCGACCAGGCCGGCGGCGTGCCAGGTGGTGCCTCCGGAGAGGTGGCCCTGCTCCAGCAGCAGCACCTCGCGGCACCCGAGGCGGGTCAGGTGGTACGCCGTCGAGCACCCCACCACTCCCCCGCCCACGACCACGATCTCGGCGCGGTCGGGCATCGCGGCCGGCTCAGTCACCGGCGACCGCCGCGAGCAGCCGACGCAGGTCGCCGGACCGGAACGTGCGGGCCGCCTTCTCGAACCGGTGCATCCCCCACGCGTGGAAGTCGAAGTCGAGACCGCTCGACCCGGCCTGGATGAAACCCCACAGAGACCAGCCGTACTGGCTGCACAACGCCTGCAGGAGCACGCGCGCAAGGAGCCGTGGGTCGTCCCGGCCGAAGTACGCCGCCGTCCACGCGTGGGTCCGGTCGGCGTCGAACTCGCACTCGGTCGCGGTGTTGCCGAGCTCGAAGCACGGGTCGTTGTTCCCCGAGTAGTCGTAGTCGATCAGCCACACCCGCTGCCCGTCGTCGATGAAGTTCGCGGCCAGGAGGTCGTTGTTGCAGGGCACCGTGGGTCCCGCGGTGGCGGTGAGCACCCGGCGTACGTCGTCCCACGCGGCGGCGTGGTCGTCGTACGACGACGGGAGCGGGAAGCCGCGTTCGGCGATGATCGACCGGTAGCCGCGTTGCCGGGCGAACATGTCGAAGTCGTTGACGAACCGCGGTCCGGCGTGGAGCCGGCGTACGGCGTCCGCGGCCCGGTCCAGGGTGTCGGGGTCCGCGAAGTCGGCGTCGGTGAGGGTGCGGCCGGGCAGGAACGTCGAGCACCGTCATCCCGAGCTCCGGGCGGTGCTCCAGTACGTCGGCGCCGACCCCGGCCGCGGCCGCGGCGAGGGTGTTGGCATGCTCGGCCTCGCGGTCGATGGCCAGCAGCCCCGCATCGCTGCGGACGCTGCGGACGACGACCTCGCGCTCGGGCAGCGAGACCCGGAGGTTGAGGTTCGTGAGCCCTCCGGGCAGCTCGCTGACCTGCCGGGACCGCCCCGCCAGGCAGGCGAGGCGGTCCAGGTCGGGTCGCGGTCTCCGGCACCTCAGTCGTCGAAGGCCTGCAGCACCGCCTCGTCGATCGTGTGCTTGGGTCCCTTGAACCAGTGCCTGGCCGAGGCCTGCCACCAGATGGCCAGGAGCAGCAACGCACCCAGGGTCACGATCGGGGCGTAGTTGACGAACTTCCACTGGAACTCCGACCGGAACGGGTTCGCCGCCGGTGTCGAGGGCAGCATCAGGTACAGCGACACGATGATGATCTCGGCCACCGCGATCGGGTTCATCCACTTGTACTTGGAGCCGTTGTTCCACGTGCCGACCTCGAACTTGTCGCCGTGCCGGAACCGGAGCCAGATCGGGATCGCGAACGCCAGGTAGAGCCCGATCACCGCGATCGACGTGACGGCGTAGAAGGCCAGCGGCACCGGCGTCCCGCCCACGTCGACCTTGATCAGCGCGGGCAGGGTGAGGATCGCCGCACAGACGCCCACCAGCATCACGGCGTTCGCCGGAACCCGGCTGGGGGTGAGCGCGGACCAGCGCTTCGACCCGGGAATGGCACCGTCTCGGCTGAACGCGTACGTCATGCGGGACGCCGAGGTCATGCACGAGACCGTGCAGAACACCTGGCCGACCGCCGAGATCAGCAGCACGGTGCCCGCCCAGTGCGACCCCATCGCCGCGTTGAAGATCGGCGCGACACCGAGACCGGCGAGGGCGTTGTCGGGCTGCCCCTGGGCGTTGTTCGGGATCGCGAAGACCACGCAGAGCAGCAGGATGTAGCCGCCGATCACCGAGTAGAAGATCGACCGCCAGATGCCCTTGGCGGCCCCCTTGGCCGCCGACTCGGTCTCCTCCGACAGGTGGGCCGAGGCGTCGAACCCGGTGATCGTGTACTGCGTCAGCAGGAAACCGAACGGGATGATGAAGAAGAAGAAGTGGAACCCGCTCGTGCTGCCTCCGCCGTACCCGGAGTTGTTGAACCGCTCGGTGAACACGTAGCGGAACGACTGGTGGTGATCGGGCACGAAGATCAGGATCAGCACGATCGCGGCCGCGCCCACCACGTGCCACCACACCGAGGCGTTGTTCATGAGCGCCATCAGGTGGCCGCTGAAGATGTTCAGCACGGCGGCGGCCGCGAGCACGACCACGAAGATCAGGAACACGCGGGTCAGCGAGTACCCGTTCGCGTACGACTTCGAGAACGTGCTGATCGTCAGGTCGATGAAGGTGGCGCAGCCGTAGGCGACGCCGGCGGTGACCGCCACCAGCCCGATCAGGTTGAGCCAGCCGGTGAAGAAGCCCGCACGGGGTCCTCCGAGCCTCGAGGCCCACCAGTAGATGCCGCCCGAGGTCGGGTACGCCGACACCAGCTCGCTCATGGTGAAGCCGATGATCAGGATGAAGACACCGAGGATGGGCCACGACCACGAGATCGAGATCGGGCCACCGTTGTTGAAGCCGGCCCCGAAGTTCGTGAAGCAGCCGGCCAGGATGGAGATGATGGAGAAGGAGATCGCGAAGTTGGAGAACCCCGACCAGGAGCGGTGGAGGTCCTGGCTGTACCCGAGTTTGGCCAGGTGCTTTTCGTCGTCGGTGAGCGCCGAGAGCTCGGCTGGCTCATACGCTTCGGGCATCGCTGGACCCTTTCAGGAACGGAACCGGTTGCCGGGAGGCTAGTCCCGTCGTGATTGCGCAGTCCATAGCCGAACCGAAATTCGGTATGAACCCAGACCATTGACACTTTCCGAACGGGTGCCAGACTGGCCCCCGTGACTGCCCAGCCGCTGCCGCACCTGTCCGAGGTCGTGCTGCGTCCGGTCCGCGGCCACCACGCCTTCGAGGCCTGCGTCGAGCAGCTGGCCACCGCGATCAGGCTCGGGGTCTACCCTCTGGGGACGCTCCTGCCCTCCGAGCGCGAGCTGGCCGAGCGCCTGGAGGTCTCCCGGGCCACGCTGCGCGAGGCGATCGCCGCCCTCCGCGCGGCCGGGTTCGTGGAGACCCGGCGAGGTCGCGGCGGCGGGACCATGGTCACCATGAAGCCCCGGGGGCCGTCGGCCCGGGGCGCCGGTCCGACCACGCCGGCCCAGCGTGCCGACTGGCTCGACGCGCTGGCGTTCCGGCGGATCATCGAGCCCGGGGCGGCCGCCCAGGCCGCCGGCGCCGAGCTGGACGACGCCGCTCGGGGCCGCCTCGAGAGCGCGCACGCCGCGGTCGCCGGGGCGACCAGTCGGGCACGTCACCGCCAGGCCGACTCACGCTTCCACCTCACGCTGGCCTCACTGACGGGTTCGCGCCGCACCGTCGAGGCGGTGACCTCCGTGCAGGCGAGCCTGCACGAGATGCTCAGCGCCATCCCGGTGCTGGAGACCAACATCTCCCACTCCGACCGTCAGCACGAGCAGCTCCTGCGGGCCGTGCTCGAGGGCCGGCCCGACCGCGCCCGCCTGACCATGGAAGAACACTGCGACGACACGGCCGCGCTGCTGCGCGGCCTGCTCGGATGAGGAGACCCATGCCACCCAACGACCGTTACCTGACCCTCGAGGACCTCCGCGCACGGATCGAGCGCGACGAGATCGACACCGTGGTGCTGGCCTTCACCGACATGCAGGGTCGCCTGCAGGGCAAGCGCCTGCACGCGCGCTACTTCCTCGACGTGGCGCTCGAGGTCGGCACCGAGGGCTGCAACTACCTGCTCGCGGTCGACATCGACATGAACACCGTCGCCGGCTACTCCATCTCCTCGTGGGAGAAGGGATACGGCGACATGGAGTTCGTGCCCGACTACGACACCATCCGCCTGCTCCCCCACCTGCCCGGGAGCGTCCTCGTGCAGTGCGACCTGGTCTGGCTGGACCACCGGCCGGTGACCCAGTCTCCGCGGACGATCCTCAAGACGCAGCTGGACCGGGTGGCCGAGCGCGGGCTGGTCGCGCTCGCCGGCACCGAGCTCGAGTTCATCGCCTTCGACACGTCGTACGAGGAGGCGCACGACCGGAGGTGGCGCGACCTCACGCCCGTCAACCAGTACAACGTCGACTACTCGATCCTCGGCACCACGCGGGCGGAGCCGCTGCTCCGGGACCTCCGCAACCACATGTACGCCGCCGGTCTCGACGTCGAGGGCGCCAAGGGCGAGTGCAACTTCGGCCAGCACGAGGTCGGCTTCCTCTACGCCGACGCGCTCGTCACCGCCGACAACCACAGCGTCTACAAGACGGTCGCCAAGGAGATCGCGGCCCAGCGCGGCCAGGCGATCACGTTCATGGCCAAGTACGACCAGCGGGAGGGCAACTCCTGCCACATCCACCTGTCACTGCGCGGCGACGACGGCGCGGTCGTCTTCTGGGACGGCGACGACCGCACCCCGCTGTACGACCGGTTCATCGCCGGCGTGCTCGCGACGATGCACGACTTCACGCTGCTGTACGCACCCAACGTGAACTCCTACAAGCGGTTCGCGGCCGGGTCGTTCGCCCCGACGGCCATCGCCTGGGGACTCGACAACCGCACCTGCGCGGTGCGGCTGGTCGGGCACGGCCGCAGCGCTCGGATGGAGAACCGGCTCCCGGGTGGCGACGTCAATCCCTACCTGGCGCTCGCGGCGATGCTGGCAGGCGGCCTGTACGGCATCGAGCAGGAGCTCGAGCTCGAGGACGAGCTGGTCGGGAACGCCTACACCTCCGACAAGGAGCACGTGCCGCACACCCTGCGCGAGGCGCGCGACGCCTTCCACGCCTCGACGCTGGCCCGGAAGGCGCTCGGCGACGACGTCGTCGAGCACTACACCAACATGGCCGACGTCGAGCTCGCCGCGTTCGACGCGACGGTGACCGACTGGGAGCTCGGCCGCGGCTTCGAGAGGATGTAATGGGCTCGAACAGCACGACCGTCCTCGTCAACCCGGTGACCGCGGAGGCGTTCACCGAGGTCCCCTCCGCCAGCGAGGCCGACACCGACGCCGCCATCGAGCGCGCTCACGAGGCCTTCCGCACCTGGCGTACGGTCGCCCCGGGTGAACGGGCCCGCCTCCTGCGGGCCTTCGCCGGCCTCGTCGACGCCCACCTCGAGGAGCTCGCACAGCTCGAGGTCACCAACTCCGGCCACACGATCGGGAACGCCCGCTGGGAGGCGGGCAACGTCCGCGACTGCCTGAACTACTACTCCGCCGCTCCGGAGCGGCTCTTCGGCAGGCAGATCCCGGTGCCGGGCGGCGTCGACCTGACGTTCCACGAGCCGCTCGGCGTGGTCGGGGTCATCGTGCCGTGGAACTTCCCGATGCCGATCGCCGGCTGGGGCTTCGCGCCGGCGCTCGCCGCGGGCAACGCCGTCGTGCTCAAGCCCGCCGAGCTCACGCCGCTGACTGCGATCCGGATCGGCGAGCTCGCGGTCGAGGCCGGCCTGCCCCCGGGGGTCCTCACCATCGTCCCCGGTCGTGGCTCGGTCGTGGGACAGCGCTTCGTCAGTCACCCCCTGGTCCGGAAGATCTGCTTCACCGGATCCACGGAGGTCGGCAAGCAGATCATGGCCGGGTGTGCCGCCCAGGTGAAGAAGGTGACCCTGGAGCTCGGCGGCAAGAGTGCCAACATCGTGTTCGCCGACACCGACGTCGCCGCGGCCGCGGCCAGCGCGCCGTACGCCGTCTTCGACAACGCCGGGCAGGACTGCTGCGCGCGCTCGCGGATCCTCGTGGAGCGTGCTGCGTACGACGAGTTCGTCGGTCACCTGGAGCCTGCGGTCCGCGCTCTCCGGGTCAAGGACCCGGCCGCCGAGGACAGCGAGATGGGCCCGCTGGTCTCGTCGGCGCAGCGGGAGTCCGTGCGGGGCTACGTCGACCACGCGACGGTGGCGTTCGCCGGGACCGCGCCCGACGGGCCCGGCTGGTGGCTGCCGCCGACGGTCGTCGAATCGCACGACACCCGCGAGCTGATCTGGCGCGAGGAGGTGTTCGGCCCCGTCGTCGCGGTGATGCCGTTCGACGACGAGGAGCACGCGATCGCCCTCGCGAACGACAGCGACTACGGGTTGTCGGGCTCGATCTTCACCGCCGACCTCGGCAAGGCGCTGCGGGTGGCGCGAGGCGTCGAGGCCGGCAACCTGAGCGTCAACTCGCACTCGAGCGTGCGGTACTGGACCCCGTTCGGGGGCTACAAGCAGTCGGGGCTCGGGCGCGAGCTGGGCCCGGACGCGCCGTTCGCCTTCACGGAGGAGAAGAACGTCTTCATCGCCCACTGACGTCGGTGGTCGAGCGGCGTCGAGACCACCCAGCGGATTCGGAAGGACTCTCATGGCAGGACGCATCGACGGCAAGGTGGCCGTGGTGACGGGGGGATGCTCGGGCATCGGTCTGGCGACCGTCCAGCGCTTCGTCGAGGAGGGTGCCAGGGTCGTCATCGGCGACATCGACGACGACGGCGGGCACGCGCTGGTCGGGCGGCTCGGCGGCACGGACGTGGCGTCGTACGTGCACGTCGACGTGACCAGCAAGGACGAGGTCGACGCGATGTTCGCGCTCGCGAAGGCGCGGTACGGCGCGGTCGACATCGCCTTCAACAACGCCGGCATCTCCCCGCCCGACGACGACTCCATCCTCGACACCGAGCTGGAGGCGTGGCGTCGGGTGCAGGAGGTCAACCTGACCAGCGTCTACCTGTGCTGCAAGGCGGCCCTCCCCTACATGCTCGAGCAGAAGTCGGGCTCGATCATCAACACCGCGTCGTTCGTCGCGGTGATGGGGGCCGCGACGTCGCAGATCTCCTACTCCGCCTCGAAGGGCGGCGTGCTCTCGATGAGCCGCGAGCTGGGCGTGCAGTTCGCTCGGGAGGGTGTGCGCGTGAACGCCCTGTGTCCCGGGCCGGTCAACACGCCGCTGCTCAAGGAGCTGTTCGCCAAGGACGCCGAGCGGGCGGCCCGGCGGCTGGTGCACGTCCCGATGGGCCGGTTCGCCGAACCGGAGGAGATGGCTGACGCCGTGCTCTTCCTGGCCTCCGACGAGTCGTCGTTCATCACCGCCAGCACGTTCCTGGTCGACGGAGGGATCTCCGGGGCCTATGTCACGCCGCTCTGACCTCCCCCTGATCGGGGTCACCACCTACCGCGAGCGGGCGCGGTGGGGGGTCTGGGACACCGCCGCGGACGTGCTGCACGCCCAGTACGCCGACGCGGTGCTCGACGCCGGCGGCGTCCCGGTGCTGCTGCCACCGGCGTCGCGCGCCGACACGGTCGCCGCCGCGGTGGTCGCCCGGATCGACGGGCTGGTGATCACCGGCGGGGCGGACGTCGACCCCGCCCGGTACGGCGCGGAGCCCCACCCCCGCACCAGCAGCTGGCGCGAGGACCGAGACGCGTGGGAGACCGCGCTCCTGCGCGCGGCGGACACCGCGGCCCTGTCCACCCTGGGCGTGTGCCGCGGGATGCAGCTGATGGCGGTCGCGGCCGGCGGCGCCCTCCACCAGCACACCCCCGAGATCGTGGGGCACGAGGGACACAACCCCGGAGGCGACGTCTTCGGCGCGACCGCCGTGGCCACCGCCGAGGGGTCGCGGCTCCGGTCGTTGGTCGGCGACTCCCTGGTGGTCGGGTGCCACCACCATCAGACCGTCGTGACCCATCCCGGCTTCGAGGCGACAGCCTGGGCCGAGGACGGGTCGCTGGAGGCGATGGAGCGACCGGGCTCCCGCTTCTGCCTGGCCGTGCAGTGGCATCCCGAGGTGGGCGACGACTCCGCCCTGTTCGCGGGACTCGTCGCGGCGGCCGCTGACAGGATGGGGGGATGACCTCCCGGGCCCGTCGCGACGTCCTCGGCTCGCCGTACACCGCCGAGACGATCGAGCTCCCGGACGACGACGAGGGGCCGGTCGTCGCCACCCTGGTCCGCCGGCCGGCAGGCCGCCGGACCACGCGCGCGGTGCTGCACGTGCACGGCTTCGCCGACTACTTCTTCCAGACCCCCTATGCCGAGTGGTGGAACGAGCGCGGCTACGACTTCTACGCTCTCGACCTCCGGAAGTACGGGCGCTCGCTGCTCCCCCACCAGACCCCCAACTTCACCACGGACCTGCACGACTACTTCCCCGAGATCGACGTGGCCTGGGAACGCGTCGTCGCCACCCACACGCGCGTCGTGCTGAGCGGCCACTCCACGGGAGGTCTGACCCTCCCCCTGTGGGCCGACGACCGTCGCGTCGAGGCGCGCGGCATCGTCCTGAACGCACCGTGGTTCGACCTGCACGGCTCGGCCCTGGTGCGTCTCGCCCTCACCCCCGTCGTCACCCAGCTGGGGCGCCGGACCCCCAAGCGGGTCATCCCGCGCACCGTCACCGGGTTCTACGCCCGGAGCCTGCACCGGGAGCACGAGGGCGAGTGGGACTTCGACCTGGCCTGGAAGCCGATCGAGTCCTGGCCGGCGTACGCCGGCTGGCTGGCCGCGGTGCGCCGCGGCCACGCCGAGCTGCACGCCGGGCTGGATCTCCCGTTCCCCGCGCTCGTGCTCGCGAGCGGCGCGTCGGCGAACCCGACCGAGATGAGCGACGACGTGCACACCCACGACATCGTGCTCGACGTGGAGCAGATCCGGCGCTGGGCACCGGCCCTGGGTCAGCACGTGACCTACGTCGGCGTGCCCGGCGCCCGGCACGACGTCTTCCTGTCCCGCGCGGAGCCCCGCGCCCGCGCCTTCGACGAGCTCGGGCGGTGGCTGCGCGCCTACGCCGACGCGGACCTCCCCCTCCCCCGCTGACTCGGGTCGCGGGCGGGTTTGCCGAAACCTCACCCCACAAGCACCAACGTGGGCCCACAAGTGTGACGGGAGTGACGACCCCGGCGCCGGAGAGGGCACCCCGATCGGTCTCGTCGGGAGTCGCGCGAGAGGATCGGGGTCAGCGGATCAGGAACACCGCGAGTGCCACCAGCCCGACCACCACGATGAAGACCCGCAGCGCGAGCGGGGACAGACGCCGGCCTACGGTGGCGCCGAGCTGACCGCCGATCACCGACCCGATCGCGATCAGGACCACGACCGTCCAGTCCACAGGGGCGACCGCGATGAAGAGGACGCCGGCCACGCCGTTGACCAGTCCGGCAAGCACGTTCTTGAGCCCGTTCAGCCGTTGGAGGCCGTCGGCGATGCCGATGCCGAGCACGCCCATCAGGATCACGCCCTGGGCGGCGCCGAAGTACCCGCCGTACACACCGGTCAGGAGTACCGAGGGCCACACCCACCACGGTCCGTGGTCGCCGCGCGCGCCCTCGTGCCGCGCGTCGACCCAGGCGGAGATGCGTGGCTGCAGCACCACGAGCAGCAGCCCCACCACGATGAGGGCCGGCACGATGGCCGAGAACGCCGACGACGGCAGCGAGAGCAGCAGCACCGCACCGACGGCGCCGCCGACCAGCGACGCACTGCCCAGCCTGATCGCCCGGCTGCGCTGGCCACGGAGCTCGCGCCGGTAGCCCCACGCCCCGGACATCACGCCCGGCACCAGGCCGATGGTGTTGGAGACGTTCGCGGTGACCGGAGGTACGCCGAACGCCAGCAGGGTCGGGAACGTGATCAGCGTTCCCGACCCCACCACGGTGTTGATGGTCCCGGCGGCGAGCCCCGCGAGGAGCACGGCCGCCATCTGGAGTGGCGTCACGAGGGCGAATCCGCCTAGGCGGGCGCAGCCCCCGTCGTGCTGTCGTCGGCAGGTGCCGCGGGCTCGTCCGCGGGCGCGGCCACCTCGGCGTTGCGGCCCGGGTTGGCGGAGCGCTCGGCCTCGGCGATGGCGTCCTCGACGGCCTTGTTCGCCTTGGAGAGCTCACGGTCGAGAGCACCGGAGCCGTCCAGGAGGGCCGGCTCGGTCGGGCCCATGTCGACCCTCTTGAGCGGGCCGTCGACCTTCTGCGGGATGCCGGCGATCTCGTGGACCGACGACCCGAGTCCCTCGAGTGCCTTGGTGATCTCCGAGGGGATCACCCACACCTTGTTGGCGTCCCCGGCGGCGATCTTGGGCATCATCTGGAGGTACTGGTAGGCCAGCAGGGACTGGTCGGGCTGGCCGTCGTGGATCGCCTGGAAGACGGTCTGGATCGCCTGGCCCTCGCCCTGGGCCCGCAGGATCGCGGCCTCCCGATCGGCCTGGGCTCGCAGGATCAGCGACTCGCGGTCACCCTCGGCGTTCAGGATCGCGGACTGCTTGTTGCCCTCGGCAGAGAGGATCGACGCCTGTCGCTGGCCCTCGGCGGTGAGGATGACCGCGCGCTTCTCCCGATCCGCCCGCATCTGCTTCTCCATCGAGTCCTTGATCGACGGCGGCGGGTCGATGCCCTTCAGCTCCACCCGGTTGACCCGGATGCCCCACTTCCCGGTGGCCTCGTCGAGCACGCCGCGTAGGCCGCTGTTGATCTGGTCGCGGCTGGTCAGCGTCTCCTCGAGGTCCATGCCGCCGACGATGTTCCGCAGGGTCGTCATGGTGAGCTGCTCGATGGCCTGGATGTAGTTGGCGATCTCGTAGGTCGCCGCGATCGGGTCGGTCACCTGGAAGTAGATGACCGTGTCGATCGAGACGACCAGGTTGTCCTCGGTGATCACCGGCTGGGGCGGGAAGCTGACCACCTGCTCGCGCAGGTCGATCAGGTAGCGCACCCTGTCGACGAACGGCACCACGACGTTGAGACCGGCGGGCAGCGTCTCCTTGTACTTCCCGAACCGCTCGAGGATCCCCGCCCTCGCCTGCGGGATGATCCGCACGGTCCGGGCGAGCATCACGACGACGAACAACAGGACCAGGACCAGGAGTGCGTACACGACCTCCATAGACAATTCCTTCTCTCGGTGGTGCGGGTCAGGGCATGAGCTCGCCCACGGGGTGGACGTAGGCCGTGGCGCCGCGGATCGCGAACACCTCGACGGTCGCCCCGGGTGCGATGGTGAGGGATTCGTCGTACGGGCAGGCCGACCAGATCTCTCCTCCGACCTTCACCCGCCCCGGGTTGAGCGCCGACAGCTCCTCGGTGACGACGCCCTGCTTGCCGACGAGCTTGTTGTGTCCACTGACGAGGTCGGGGCCCTCGTGCAGGCGTTTGATGAGGCTCGGCCGGACCAGGATGAGCATCGCGGCGGCACCGCCGCCGGCGAGCAGGACCTGGAGGACGACGGGGAACGAGGCGAGGGCGGCGAGGGCGCCGACAACCGCACCGACGGCCAGCATCAGCAGGATCAGGTCGAGGCTGACCATCTCGGCCACGCCCAGGGCGACCGCCAGGACCAGCCAGGCGGCCCAGAGATGTTGCCCCAGCCACTCCACGCCTTCAGCCTAACCTTTCAGGGGTCACCCGGAGGCTCGTCGACGCGCCCGGCGACGCGCCGCCCAGCGACCGGCCTCGTGCGTGAGCACCAGCGGCATCTGGAAGGTGTCGGCGAGGTGTGCTTCGGTGACGACCTCGCCGATCGGACCGGTCGCCACGGCCCGGCCGCCGCGCATCAGCATCGCGTGCGTGAAGCCCGGCGGGATCTCCTCGACGTGGTGCGAGACGAGCACCGTCGCGGGGCTGCTCGCGTCGAGCGCGAGCGCGGACAGGGTGGAGACCAGGTCCTCGCGGCCGCCCAGATCGAGCCCGGCGGCCGGCTCGTCGAGCAGCAGCAGCTCCGGATCGGCCATCAGCGCACGAGCGATCTGCACGCGCTTGCGCTCCCCCTCGCTCAGCGTGCCGAAGGTGCGGTCGAGCAGATGGTCGGCACCGACCGACGCGAGGAGCTCACGGGCCCGGTCGTGGTCGAGGTCGTCGTACGACTCGCGCCAGCGTCCGACGACGGCGTACGACGCCGACACGACGACGTCGCGCACCGCCTCGTCCCGCGGGATTCGCTCCGCGAGCGCCGCGCTGGTGAGCCCGATGCGGGGCCGCAGCTCGAACACGTCGACGGTGCCGAGCACCTCGTCCAGGATGCCGGCGACGCCGTCGGTGGGGTGGATCTGCGCCGCCGCGACCTGGAGCAGTGTGGTCTTGCCCGCGCCGTTGGGCCCCAGCACCACCCAGCGCTCGCCCTCGGCCACCCGCCACGAGATCTGGTCGAGCAACGTCGCCGAACCCCGTCGCACGGTGACGTCGGCGAACTCGATCACCGCGACCATGCGGCAACCCTATCGAGCCCGGACCCGGCACCCGGGCGCATAGGGTGACGGCCCATGCAGCCCGTGCTCCCCGAGTCGGCCCGCCTCGCGTGGTGGGGGACGGCGTGGCTTCGCGGCCGGGTGGTCATGGACCTCGTGGTCGACGCGGTCCTCGCGGACGACGCCACCCACGTCGTCGGCGGCCTGCCCGGCGTCGCGACGCCGGTGCCGTTGGCGCGCGCGCTCGCCGAGCTGCGCGGCGCAGGGGCCGCCGGGATCGGGCTGGCCCTCCCGGTGACCGGAGACCCGGTGGGGCTCGGGGGGCCCGCGGCGCTCAACGCGGCCGCCCTCGAGTCCGGTCAGGCCGCGATCGCCGGCGCGACGGCGCTGGTCCCGCGCCGCGTGGGCGCCGCCGTCGAGTGGACGGCGTACGACGCGGCGCCGCGTCCGCTGGCCGACGTCGGGGAGGCCGACCGCACGCTGCGGCAGACGCTGCAGCACGCGCTCGCCGCGCTGGCGGACCTCGACGTCGCACGGTGGCGCCCGGAGGCCGCGGACGCCCTGCTGAACCTCCACCACCGACCGGAGCTGCGCCCACCCGCGGGCACGCCCGCGCGGTGCGTCGAGCTCGCGGGTCGCTCGCTGCAGGCGCTCGCGATCGTGGATCTGGCCCTCGAGGACGACGGCGGATCCCTCAGCGCCGCTCAGGCGAGCCTGCGGCGGGCGGCGCTGCAGCCGCTCGGGGCCGCGGCCCGGCGTGGCCTGGTCGCGGCCTGCTCCCCGGAGGTCTGGCCCGAGGCCTGACGCGGTCAGGCCTCGCTCCACACCGCCAGCTCGTTGCCCGACGGGTCGGTGAAGTGGAACCTCCGGCCGCCGGGGAACTCGAACGGCTCCTCGGTGACCGTGCCGCCGGCACCGCGGACCGCCCCGAGCGTGGCGTCGAGGTCGTCGCTGTAGAGGATCACCAGCGGCAGGCCCGGGCCGGCCGGCCGCGCCGGGTTGAGACCACCGATCTCACCCTCCCCGCCCGGACGCTGGATCCCGGAGTAGTCGGGGCCGTAGTCGGTGAAGCTCCATCCGAGCGCCTCGGCGTAGAACTGCTGGGCGGCCGCCAGGTCGGGCGCGGCCAGCTCGATGTAGTCGAAGGTGTGGTGTCGCTGTGCCATGCGCGACACAGTACGGACCACCACCGACATCGGGCGCCGCGCCGCTAGCCTCGAAGCGCCATGAGCGACCACAAGCCGGAGACCCTGCTCCTCACCGTCTCCGGGAAGGACCGGCCCGGCGTCACCTCTGCAGTGTTCGCGACCCTCACCAAGGCCGGGGTCGAGGTCCTCGACATCGAGCAGATCGTGCTCCGGCGCCGGTTGATCCTCGGCATCCTGGTCACGGCTCCCCGCGACTGGCGACGTCTGCGCGACGCCGTCCAGGCGACCGCGGACGACCTGGGCATGACCGTCGACGTCGACCACGGCACCGGCGACAACAAGGTCCGCCGTGAGGGTCGCTCGCACGTCACGGTCATCGGCGCGCCGCTGCGGGCGGCGGCGATGGCCGCGGTCGCCGGACGGATCGCCGACTCGGGCGCCAACATCGACCGGATCGAGCGGATGGCGCGCTACCCGGTCACCGCCATCGACCTCCACGTCTCCGGCGCCCAGCCCGAGCGGCTCCGGGCCCTCCTCAGCGTCGAGGCCGCCGCCCAGGGCGTCGACGTCGCGGTCCAGCCGGCGAGCCTGCTGCGTCGCGCGATGCGGCTGATCGTGATGGACGTCGACTCGACGCTCATCCAGGGCGAGGTGATCGAGCTGCTGGCCGCCCACAGCGGCCACCAGGCCGAGGTGGGCGACGTGACCGAGCGGGCCATGCGCGGCGAGCTCGACTTCGAGGAGTCGCTGCGGGCGCGGGTCGCCCTGCTCGCGGGCATCCCCAGCACCGCCCTCGACCAGGTGTACGACGAGCTGGTGCTGGCCCCGGGCGCCCGGACGCTCGTGCGCATCCTGCGCCGGCTGGGCTACCGCTTCGCCCTCGTGTCCGGGGGCTTCAGCCAGATCACCGACCGCCTCGCAGCCGATCTGGAGATCCACTACGCCCGGGCCAACCAGCTGGAGATCGTCGACGGGGTGATCACCGGCCGGATCATCGGCGACGTGGTCGACCGCGCCGGGAAGGCCGACGCGCTGCGGCACTTCGCCCGGGAGGTCGGCGTACCCCTCGAGTCGGTGGTCGCGATCGGCGACGGCGCGAACGACCTCGACATGCTCGGGATCGCCGGCCTCGGCATCGCCTACAACGCCAAGGCGCTCGTCCGCGAGGCGGCGGACACGGCCGTCAACGTCCCCTACCTCGACGCGATCATGTATCTCCTGGGGATCACCCGTGAGGAGATCGAGGCGCTCGACGCCGAGCACGGCATGGTCACCCCCGCACCCCCCGTCTGAGCCGGCGTGCTAGCTCTGGCCCACATGGAAGCCGACCAGGCGTGCCGAGGCCAGTTCGAGCTCCGCCCAGCCGCCGGCGACCTCGAACCGGGCCATCGCGCCGGCCGGGAAGCCGACAGCCATCTCCCGACCGGCGTCCTCGTCGCCGGTGCCGTCGTCGAGCAGCTGCGCGAGATAGGCCATGGTCGGGTTGTGGCCGACCACCACCAGCGAGGTGACGTCCTCGGGGGTCTCACGGACCAGGTCGAGCGCGGTCTCCGGCCCGGCGGCGTACAGGCTGTCTGAGTACGTCGCGTCCACCTCGAACGAGCCGCCCTCCGCCACCGCCAGCCACGTCGAGGCGGCACGGCGGGCCGAGGAGACCAGGGCGCCGTCGGGGACGAACCCGCTGTCGGCGAGCCACCGACCGCCGGCCACCGCGTCGTCGTACCCGCGCTGGGCGAGCTCGCGGGCCGCATCGCTCTCGCCCCCGGGCTCGGCCCTGGCGTGGCGCATCACCACGAGCTGCCGGGACTGGGACTGCTCGCTCACACCCGCACTCTGGCACCGGCTAGCCTTCCCTGTCATGCCGGAACGCGCCGACGAGCCCACCTCCACGTCGGAGCGGAGCGGGCCGCTGATGATCATCGGCGGGGCCGAGGACAAGCTCCGCCAGCGGACGATCCTCCGTGACTTCGTGACGGCCAGCGGCGGCGCCGAGGCCCACATCGTGGTCATCCCGACCGCCTCGAGCCTCGGCGAGGAGGTCGTCGAGGTGTACGACGCGCTGTTCCGCAAGCTGGGCGCGGGCGACGTCGTCGCCTGCCGACCCGAGAGCCGCACGGAGGCCCAGGACGCGGGGCGGGTCGCCCTGATCGACGCCGCGACCGGCGTGTTCATGACCGGTGGAAACCAGCTGAAGCTGTCCGCGATCATCTGCGGCACGCCGGTCGGGGACGCGGTCGTCCGTGCTCATGCGCGAGGCGCCGTCATCGCCGGCACCTCGGCCGGCGCCAGCATCCAGTCCTCGCACATGGTCGCGTTCGGCGGGCCGGGCACCACTCCCAAGCAGCGGATGACGCAGGTCGCCGCCGGCCTCGGCCTGCTCCGGAGCACCGTCATCGACCAGCACTTCGACCAGCGCAACCGCTACGGCCGGCTGCTCATGATCGTGTCCCAGTCGCCGCAGCTGCTCGGCATCGGCGTCGACGAGGACACCTGCGCCACGGTCACCGTCGAGGGAGGGCACGAGGTCCTCCGCGTGACCGGGCGGGGCGCGGTGACCGTCTTCGACCCCGCCCACCTGGTCACCAACTCCTACGAGGCCAAGCGATCGTCGCCGCTGCTCGCCAGCGGCATCGTCCTGCACGTGCTGCCGGCCGGTGCGTCGTACGACCTGACGACGCGGACCCTGCTCGAGCACGAGCAGCGCGTCTCCGAGGAGGACGCCGCCGAGCTCGCCGAGGCGCAGGCCGACCTGCGCCAGCTGGCCCGCGACATCGCCGCGGGCGACGTCTCCCCGGCCACGTTGCGCAGGCGGCTGGCCCGCAAGCGCGCCTCCCGCAAGACTGTCCAGACCGGCACGCGGCCGGGCAGTACCGATTCCGAGCAGGACGGAGCACCCCGGTGACCGAACGTCCCACTCCCGACCTCAGGATCCTGGAGACCCGGGTCTACCGCGGCCCCAACGTGTGGTCGTACGACCGGGCGATCCACCTGGTCGTCGATCTCGGCTCGTTGGAGCAGTTCCCGACCGACAAGCTGCCGGGATTCACCGAGCACCTCCTCGAGGCGCTGCCGGCGCTCGCTCAGCACTCGTGCTCGCGGGGACGCAAGGGCGGGTTCGTGGAGCGGCTGCAGGAGGGCACCTGGCTGGGGCACGTGACCGAGCACACCGCGCTGGCCCTCCAGCAGGCGGTGGGGCACGACATCCGGCGCGGGAAGACCCGGGGTGTCAAGGGCCAGCCGGGCCACTACAACGTCATCTACGGCTACATCGACGAGAACGTCGGACTGGCCGCCGGCCGTCTCGCCGCGCGCCTGGTCAACCACCTCGTGCAGGCCGACCCGGAGTTCGACTGGGAGGCCGAGCTCGAGGCCTTCATCCTCCGTGCCGAGCGGACGGCGTTCGGCCCCTCGACCCAGGCGATCCTCGACGAGGCGGTGAGCCGCGACATCCCCTGGATCAGGCTCAACCAGTACTCCCTCGTGCAGCTGGGCCAGGGCGTGCACGCCAAGCGCATCCGAGCGACCATGACCTCCGCAACCAGCTCGATCGCGGTCGACGTCGCCTCCGACAAGGACCTCACCACCAAGCTGCTCGGTGCGGCCGGGCTCCCGGTCCCGAAGCAGGAGTCCGTACGGTCGGCCGACCAGGCCGTGGCCGCCGCGAGGCGGATCGGCTTCCCGGTCGTGGTCAAGCCGCTGGACGGCAACCACGGACGCGGCGTCTGCCTCGACCTGACGACGGATGACGACGTGCGCGCGGCCTTCCCGATCGCCGAGGCGCAGTCACGGCGCGGGGTCTGCATCGTGGAGTCGTTCGTCACCGGCAAGGACTATCGGTGCCTCATCATCGACGGCCGGATGGCGGCGATCGCCGAACGCGTCCCGGCCTCGGTCACCGGCGACGGCAGGGCGACCGTCCGCGAGCTGGTCGAGCTGACCAACGCCGACCCCCGCCGCGGCGTCGGTCACGAGAAGGTGCTCACCCGGATCAAGGTCGACGCCGCCGCCGAGGAGATCCTCGCGGGACAGGGCCACACGCTGGACTCCGTCCCCGCCGAGGGCGAGACCGTCAAGCTCGCGCTCACCGGCAACATGTCCACGGGTGGCATCTCGATCGACCGCACGTTCGAGGCACACCCGGAGAACGTCGAGATCGCCGAGGAGGCGGCCCGCATGATCGGGCTCGACATCGCGGGCATCGACTTCATCTGCCCGGACATCACCGAGCCGGTCCGTGACACCGGCGGAGCGATCTGCGAGGTGAACGCCGCACCCGGGTTCCGGATGCACACCCACCCGACCATCGGGGAGCCGCAGTTCATCTCCAAGCCGGTCGTCGACATGCTCTTCCCGCCGGGCGCCCCGAGCCGGATCCCGATCGTCGCCGTCACCGGCACGAACGGGAAGACCACGACGTCGCGGATGATCAGTCACATCTTCAAGGGCATGGGCCGCAAGGTCGGCATGACCTCCACGGACGGCGTCGTCATCGACGAGCGCCTGCTGATCCGGGCGGATGCCTCCGGCCCGCGGAGCGCCCGGATGGTCCTGCAGAACCCCCGCGTGGACTTCGCGGTGTTCGAGGTCGCCCGCGGCGGCATCCTCCGCGAGGGCCTCGGCTACGAGCGGAACGACGTCGCCGTCGTCCTCAACGTGCAGCCCGACCACCTCGGCCTGCGCGGCATCGACACGGTCGAGCAGCTCGCGGACGTCAAGGCCGTGGTCGTCGAGGCCGTCCCCCGCGACGGGCACGCGGTGCTCAACGCCGACGACCCCCTCGTCCGCGAGATGCGGCGCCGGTGCTCGGGCCAGGTCGTGTGGTTCTCGATGGAGGAGCCGGGCTCGGAGACCCGGGAGATGATCGAGGCGCACTGCCGGCGTGGAGGCAAGGCCCTCGTGCTGAACCCCTCCGATCGCGGGGAGATGATCGTGGTCAAGCACGGCCGTCGCGAGATGCAGCTGGCCTGGACCCACCTCCTGCCGGCGACGTTCAACGGACGCGCCCGGATGAACGTCCAGAACTCCCTGGCGGCGGCCGCGGCGGCGTTCGCGGCCGGGGCCCCGCTCCACGACATCCGTCAGGGCCTCCGCACGTTCTCGACCAACTACTACCTCTCCCCCGGGCGACTCAACGAGGTCGAGGTCCAGGGCGTCAACGTGATCGTCGACTACTGCCACAACGCCCCGGGCATGCGGATGCTCGGCGACTTCGTCGACCGCGTCGGGGAGACGCTCAAGACGACCTCCGACCTGGGCAAGCCGTCCCGGATCGGGGTGATCGCGACGGCCGGTGACCGGCGCGACGAGGACATGCGCGAGCTCGGCCAGATCGCCGCCCAGCACTTCGACGTCGTCATCGTGCGGGAGGACGACAACCTCCGCCGTCGCCCGCGCGGGGAGACGGCCGGCCTCGTCGCCGAGGGCGTCCGGGCCGCCATCGCCGACGGAGCCCGGTGCAAGCAGGTCGACCTGGTGCTCGACGAGATCGAGGCCGTTCGCAACGCGATGTTCCGCGCCAACCCCGGCGACCTGGTGGTGATCTGTGTCGACAAGCACGGCCCCGTCATGAGCGAGCTCGAGAACTGGTCGAGCTTCGCGCAGGCCGGCTCCGGCCTGAGCCCGGACGTCCCGTCGGCCGATCCCGACTACACGCCGGCCGCCGAGACCGCAGCCGCACCCTCGGCGTAGCTTCAGTCCCCGAGGACCGGCTCCCACGCGCGGGTGGCGACCGCGATCGTGTTCCAGACGTTGATCGCGACGACGAGCGCGAGGAGGGCGCCCACCTCGTCGGGCGACCAGTGCGCGGCGACCGCGTCGTACTCCTCCTGAGGGACGCGGGTGGTCGCGACGAGCGTGACGGTCTCCGTGAAGCCGAGCGCGGCCCGCTCGCGCTCGGTGAAGAACGGCGACTCGCGCCAGACCGCCACGGCGTTGACCCGCTGGGCGGACTCGCCCGCCGTCGCGGCGTCCGTGGCGTGCATGTCCACGCAGTAGGCGCACCCGTTGAGCTGCGACGCACGCAGCCGGACCAGCTCCCGCAGGCCGGCCGGGAACCCGACCCGGTCGAGCTCGCGTGTCGCCACGCTGTCCAGGTGGCTGACCGCCTTGCGGAAGCTGGGCACGGCCGCATCGACGTCGAGGCGGACCGGGATCCGGTGACGGCTGTCGGAAGGCTGGAGTGTCGTCATGCCCTCACGGTAGACGCGATGCGGACCAACCGGTCGAGCCGATCGGCGTCGGCTCGACCGCCACGCTGGTCTCCGGCTCGGCCACGGTCGGACGGGGCCGCTGACCGGCCACGAGCACCGCCAGCGCGCCGGCCAGCGACACCGCGGCGGTCACCAGGGCCGCGCGGTTCCAGCCGTCGACCAGGGCGGCGGAGGTGACCTGGCCCGCGGGAGCGGCGACGACCGACACGACCGTGACGCCCAGCGCGGACCCGAGGTAGCGGGCGGTGTTGTTGGCGCCGCTGCCGAGGCCGCCCTGGCCCGCCGGCACGCTCGCGACGCTCTCACGCCCGAGCGCGGCGTTCAGGACCCCGCTGGCGACGCCGGCGACGAGCAGTCCGGGCACGAAGCGCTGCCACCCGCTTCCCGGCGACACGTGCCACAGCAGCAGCTGCCCGACGCCGATCACCAGCAGGGCGGCCGACATCCGGGCCCGTCCCGACCACGCGGCCGGCAGGCGGCGCGCGGCCAGCGCCGCGGCGATGCTCGGCCCGGACCAGGTGAGCATCAGCCACGCGGCGGCCCAGGGCGAGTAGCCCAGGGCGGCTCCGACGAAGCCCGAGAGGTAGGACAGGAGGGCGATGATGCCGCCCCCGGTCGCGACCGCCGCGAGGGTGACCGCGGCGAACTCGGGACGCCGGAAGAGCCGGAGGTCGAGCATCGGGTGGTCGGAGCGTCGCTCGACCACGACGAACCCGGCCAGGAGCAGCACCCCGGCCACGAGCAACCCGATGACCAGCGGCTGCGTCCAGCCCTGCCGGCCCTCGGTGAGCCCCGCGAGGGCGGACCCCATGCCGAGCGCGAGGAGGACCACTCCGGGCACGTCGAGCCTGGCCTCGCGGGCCGCCCGCGACTCGTCGCAGCCCCGGGCCGTCAGGGCCAGCGCCACACCGGCTGCCGCCAGCACGACGTACACGTCTCGCCAGGAGTGGGCCCGGGCGAGTCCGGCCGAGAGGAGCGGGCCGACCGCGATCCCGGCACCGACGCTGGCTCCCCACATCCCGGTCGCGTGGGCCCGCTCGCCCGGGTCGGGGAAGGCGGTGGCGATCATGCCCAGGCTGGCGGCCACGACGGCCGCGCCGCCGATCCCCTGCACCACTCGGGCCAGCACGAACGTGACCACGTCGGGCGCCACCAGCGCCGCCAAGGCCCCGACGGCCAGCACCAGGGACCCCGCGACGAAGGTGCGCCGGCGTCCGTAGTCGTCCGCGACCCGCCCGGTGGTCAGCAGGAACGCACCGAGCCCGATGCTCATGGAGCTCAGGATCCAGGTGCGCCCCGCGGCACCAGCCCCGAGCCCGGCCACCGTCTCGTTCACGGTCGCGATCGGCGCGGTGAAGGACACCAGCGTCGCCAGGGTGCCGAGGGACGCGGTGACGAGGGTGCGGCGGGCGGTGGTCACGGGCAACTCCCATTTGGTCTGATGATCGAACTTCGGCCACGGTAGCATATAGTCTGTTCATCAGACCAGACCCACGACGACGGAGTGTGCGATGCCCCTTGGTACCGACTACGCGCGGCAGGACTGCTCCCTCGCGCGCTCGCTGGAGCTCGTCGGCGAGCGCTGGACGCTGCTGATCCTGCGCGACTGCTTCTGGGGCGTCCGGCGCTTCTCCGACTTCCAGGCCCACCTCGACATCTCCCGGGCGGTGCTGGCCGCGCGGCTCGACGCGCTGGTCGCCGACGGGCTGCTGAGGCGGTCCGGCACCGGTCACCCGGAGTACGAGCTCACCGACGAGGCGCTCGGTCTCTGGCCCGCGATCCATGCGCTCGCCCAGTGGGGGGAGCAGCGTTCGACGCCCGGCCGGCCACGCCGTCTCTTCAGGCACGTCGGCTGCGGCCGCCTCGCGGCCGACGGGCGCTGCGAGACGTGCGGCCGTGCACCGTCGCCCCGCGACATCGAGACCCGACCGGGTCCCGGCGCCGACCCGACCCTGCGCGACGACCCGGTGTCGGTCGCCCTGCGTCGGCCGCACCGGCTCCTGGAGCCGCTGCCGACGCGGTGACGGCTCAGGCCGTGGCGGCGCGCACCTTGGCCGCCAGGTCGACGGGCGTGTCGGGCGTCCCGCCGTGGGCGGCGATCCAGTCGTAGACCTGCTCGCGCTCGGCATGGCACATCAGGCCGACCACGTCACCCGGTCCGGCCTCCTTCACCAGTCCGTCGAGGCACTCGACCTCGGTGCCGTACGACGTCACGTCGGTGACGCCCACCCGCTCGGCACCGTCCCGCAGGAGGCCGTCCAGCTCCTCCAGCGACCGGCCGCGCAGGTAGTGCTGCTTGTGACCGATGGCGACGACGTCGGCACCCATGGCCCCGATCTCGCCGAGCCGCCCGATCAGCTCGTCGGTCCGGTCGCCCACGGCACCCAGTCCGAGGAGCAGCCGGGCGCCCGGACGTCGTACGCCGTTCATGATCTCGAGCAACGCCTCGAGTCCCGCCTCGTTGTGCGCCAGGTCGATGACCACCGAGGCGTGCCCGCCGTCGACCGGCACCGTGAAGAAGTTCATCCGGCCGGGGTTGTGCTCGGCGTCGGGGCGGAAGCTCCGGAGCCCCTCGACCACCGTCTCGCGCGGGATGCCGATCGCGAGCGCGGCGGACGCCGCCGCGAGCGTGTTCTCGACGTTGAAGCGGGACAGGCCGGCCAGTGTCATGGGGACGTCGACGAGCTCGATGAGCGGCTCGGGATCGGCCGAGGGACGCAGCACGCAGACCCAGCCGTCGATGACCGTCGTGGCGCGGCCGCCGCTGTCGAGCGTCTCGCGGATCGCCGGCGAGTTGGCGTCGCGCGAGAAGACCCAGGGGTGGGCGCGGATCGCGCTGCGCATCGCGAAGACGCGCGGGTCGTCGCCGTTCAGCACCGCCCAGCCCCGGCGGCGGGTGATCCGGGGCACCACGGCCTTGACCTCGGCGAGCTGGTCGAGGGTGTCGATGCCTTGCTGGCCGAGGTGATCGGCACTCACGTTGGTGACCACCGAGACGTCGTTGCGGGTCACCCCGATGCCCTTGAGCAGGATGCCGCCGCGCGCGGTCTCGGTCACCGCGAACTCCACGCCGGGCAGGCCGAGCACGCGGCCCGCGCCGCTCGGCCCGGAGTAGTCACCCGCCTCGATGAGCTCGCCGTCGAGGTAGATGCCGTCGGTGTTCGACCAGCCCACGACCCGGCCCGCGGTCCGGGCGATGTGGGCGATCATCCGGCTCGTGGTCGTCTTGCCGTTGGTCCCCGTGACGGCGACGACCGGGATCCGGGGCGTGATCGTGTGCGGGACGGGTCCCTCGGGCGACGCGGCGACCCGCTCGGCCGCGTGCCCGACCGACTGCTCGACGTCCTCACCCGGGAGCGCGTCCAGGACGTCGGCCACGGCGCGGGCCATCTCCTGCGCCCGCTCGCGGTGCCGCCAGGGGTAGGCCACCACGACGACGTGCGGGTCGCTGGTCGGGCGCACCCGTACGGCGAGTCGCACGGCGCCGGACTCGTGCGCGACCGCGCGGACCAGCCGGGCGACCGCCCGCAGCGCGAACCGCTGGCGGAAGCCGGTGTCCGGCTCCCCCGGCCGCGCCGCCGTCAGCCCGATCCGGCGAGCGAGCCGCTCGGCGGTGCCCGTCGGCGTCGAGGCGAGACCGGTGATGTCGAGGGTCAGCTTGATGGCCGCGCGGGGGAAGTAGAGGTTGGGTCCCTCGAGCACCCGCAGCTCGATGAGCGACGTCACCGATCAGGCACCCATCGCGTGGAACCCGCCGTCGACGTGCACGATCTCGCCCGTGGTCGCCGGGAAGAAGTCCGACAGGAGGGCGCACACGGCCCGCGCCGTCGGGTCCTGGTCCTTCTCGTCCCATCCGAGGGGGGCGCGGTCGCTCCACAGGGACTCCAGGGCCTCGAAGCCGGGGATCGCCTTGGCGGCGAGGCTCTTCAGCGGCCCGGCGCTGACCAGGTTGCAGCGGATGCCCTCCGGCCCGAGGTCCCGCGCGAGGTAGCGGGAGGTGGACTCGAGACCCGCCTTGGCCACCCCCATCCAGTCGTACGCCGGCCAGGCCACGGTGGCGTCGAACGTCATCCCGACGATCGATCCCCCCGGACCCATGAGCGGGTGGGCCGCCATCGCCAGCGCCTTCAGCGAGTACGCCGACACCTGGACCGCCTGCGCCACGTCCGGCCAGGGCCCCTGCAGGAACTTCCCCCCGAGCAGCGTCTCGGGGTTCCCGAAGGCGATCGAGTGCACGACGCCGTCCAGGCCGTCGACGTGCTCGCGCACGGCATCGGCCAGCCCGGCCAGATGCGACTCGTCGGTCACGTCGAGCTCGAGCACCGGCGGCTCGGCCGGGAGTCTCCTCGCGATCCGGCGGGTGATGTTGAGTGCGCGGCCGAAGTTCGAGATCAGCACGGTCGCGCCCTGCTCCTGGGCGACCTTCGCCACCGAGAAGCCGATCGAGGAGTCCATCGTCACTCCCGCGACCAGGATGCGCTTGCCGTCCAGGATGCCCATGTCTCTCCTTCTCTCAGTGGCCCATGCCGAGGCCGCCGTCGACCGGGATCACCGCGCCGGTGACGTACGCCGCTCCCGGAGAGGCCAGCCAGACCACCGCCGAGGCGACCTCGTCCGGCGCGGCGTACCGCTGCAACGGGACCTGGGCCTTGATGGTCGCGCGCTGCTCGTCGGTGAGCACCGCGGTCATGTCCGTCTCCACGAACCCGGGCGCCACGACGTTGGTCGTGATCGAGCGCGACCCGAGCTCGCGCGCCAGGGAGCGGGCCAGGCCGACCAGGCCGGCCTTCGACGCCGCGTAGTTCACCTGGCCGGCCGAGCCGAGGAGGCCTACGACGGACGAGATCAGGATGATCCGGCCACGACGCTGGCGGAGCATGCCCTTGGCGGCCCGCTTGGCCAGCCGGAACGTGCCGGTCAGGTTGGTGTCGATGACCGACGACCAGTCGTCCTCCGACATCCGGAGGAGCAGCGTGTCGGCGGTGATGCCGGCGTTGGCCACGAGGACCTCGACGGGCCCGTGTGCGGCCTCGACCTCGGCGAACGCCGCCTCGACGGCCGCGGGGTCGGTGACGTCGCAGCGCACGTCGAGGGCGCCGTCGGGGCCGCCGCCGGAGCGGGAGGTCACCGCCACCCGGTCTCCGAGCGCGAGGAACTGCTCGGCGATCGCGCGACCGATGCCACGGCTTCCTCCGGTGACGAGGACGGACCTCGGCTGGGTGTCCGGCTGGGTGTCACTCACGCCGACGACGCTAGTGACTACCGGCGGGTAGCCACAAACAGGGCCCGGCGGAGGGGCGGCTCACTCGTCCTCGAGCCGGAAGCCGACCTTGAGGCCGACCTGGAAGTGCTCGACGCTGCCGTCCTTGATCTGGCCGCGGACCTGGGTCACCTCGAACCAGTCGACGTGGCGCAGCGTGGAGCTCGCGCGGCGGATCGCGTTGCGGATCGCCTCGTCGATGCCGTCGGGCGACGTGCCGACGATCTCGGCGACGCGGTAGGTGCGGTTGGACATCGGAGAACCTCCGGGTCGAGGGCGCGGGCGGGTGGAGACCCGATGCTAGCGAGGCGGGTGCCGGACGTAGGGTGGACGACATGGCCCGCAAGGCGCGCGGGAACGATCCCCCGATCCGGATCACGACGGCTCCGCCGAGCGCCGGTGCGGACATCGCGTCGCGGCAGCGCCGCTACCTGATCGCGATGGGCGTGCGCACGGTGTGCTTCCTGATCGTCGCCGTGCTGGCCATCACGCACGTCGGGCCGGGCTGGCTGCCGTGGATCTTCGTGGTAGGCGCGGTGGTGCTGCCGTACGTCGCGGTCGTCATGGCCAACGCCGCCGAGACGAAATCGGACGGTTTCGAGCTGTTGGACGGCCCATCGCGCGACAGAGAGCTGCCCGGTGGCACGAATTCCGAATGATTTCCGGCGTTCCGGGCTTTGATCCGGCCGCCGCACCGTGCAACAATCGCCCCCGTGCGCGTCGGGTTCCCCGATCCGGCGAGCACCGACGAGTGCCGGAAAGCTTCCCCCGTGGCTGTCTGGCACTCGTCGCTATTTTCACCGCCCGCGCTCCGCGCACGGAGTGCGCGGAGCGCGATCAGGCGGGGCAGGTTGAGGAGCGTCGGCTGGGACGCGAGCCTGCTCGCGGGCCAGTGACGCGTCTCGAAACCCGCGATCAGGGCGACAGGTTGAGGAGCGTCGGCTGGGACGCGAGCCTGCTCGCGGGCCAGCGACGCGTCTCGAAACCCGCGATCAGGCGGGGAGGTCGAGGAGGGCTCGGCTCAGACCCGAACCGACGTGAGGGGCTGAGCGACGCGTCTCGAAACCCGCGATCAGGCGCAGGAGGTCGAGAACGCGCAGCGTTCAGCCGCCGATGGCCGACATCGGCCGGTCGGGCTGCAGGAACGTCGGGTCGTCGATCCCGTGACCGGGGCGCTTGGCCGCCATCGCGGCCACCCACCGGTCGGCGAGCTCCTCGTCGGTCGCGCCGGCCCTCAGCGCGCCGCGCAGGTCTGACTCCTCGCGCGCGAACAGGCAGTTGCGCACCTGGCCGTCGGCGGTGAGCCGCACCCGGTCGCAGTCGCCGCAGAAGGGCCGGGTGACCGACGCGATCACGCCGACGGTCGCGGGGCCGCCGTCGACCAGGAACAGCTCCGCGGGGGCGCTCCCCCGCGGCTCGCGGGCCGGGGTCAGGGTGAACTCGCGGGCCAGCTTGGCGAAGATCTCGTCGGCGGTGACCATCTGCTCGCGGTGCCAGTCGTGCTGGGCATCGAGCGGCATCTGCTCGATGAACCGCAGCTCGTAGCCGTGGTCGATCGCCCACGCGAGCAGCTCGCAGGCGTCGTCGTCGTTGACCCCGCGGAGCAGGACGGCGTTGATCTTGACCGGCGTGAGACCGGCGTCGTGGGCCGCCTTGGCCCCGCGCAGCACGTCGTCGAGCCGGTCGCGTCGGGTGATCGTGTGGAAGCGACCCGGGTCGATCGTGTCGAGGCTGATGTTGACCCGGTCGAGCCCGGCGTCGGCCAGGGCCTGGGCGTTGCGCTCGAGCCCCAGGGCGTTGGTGGTCACCGACAGCTCGAGGTCGGGCCCGAGCGCACGGGTGCGCCGCACGATGTCGACGAGGCCACGGCGGACCAGCGGCTCGCCCCCCGTGAACCGGACCTCGCGGACCCCGAGGTGTCGTGCGCCGATGCCGATCAGGCGCACGACCTCGTCGTCGGTGAGCACCTCGTCGTGGGGCAGCCAGTCGAGCCCCTCGGCCGGCATGCAGTAGGAACAGCGCAGGTTGCACCGATCCGTGAGCGACACCCGGAGGTCTGTCGCCACGCGGCCGTACGCGTCGGCCAACGATCGCTGCGTGGTCATCGGGGACAGTCTAGGTCGGGCCACCCCCAACGGGTCACCCTCGCCCGGATAGCCTCGAACGGTGCGAAGTCTGCGGTTCCTCGTCAGCAGGCGCTGGATCCTGTTCTTCGCGATCGTCGTGCTCCTCGCGTACGCCTGCCTGCTCCTGGGTCAGTGGCAGTGGCACCGGCTCACCTCGAAGAAGGCGAGCAACGCGATCATCCGGGCCAACGAGAGCGCCGCACCGACGCCGGTGGACCGGGTGCTGCGTCGCGGGGTCGATCCTCCGTCCACCGACCAGTACAAGGTGGTCTCGGCCACGGGCACCTACGCCGTCTCGCAGACGATCATCCTGCGCTACCAGACCGACCAGGACGGCAACGCCGGGGCGGACGTCGTCGTCCCGCTGGTCACCTCGTCCGGGACGGCGCTGCTCGTCGACCGCGGCTGGGTCCCCGTCGGCCCCCAGGGGTTCGCCGACCCCTCGCAGGTCCCGAGTCCGCCGCCCGGGAGGGTCACCGTCACCGGATGGGTCCGCCAGAACGGCGGGGGCAGCGCCACGCAGGTCGTCAACGCCTCGACCCGGGCCATCTCCAGCTCGCAGATCCAGCCGGCGATCGGGATCCCGGTGTACGGCGGGTTCGTCGACCTCAAGACCGAGAGCCCGGCTCCGGCCACGCCCCTCGCCCCTGCCGGACTGCCCGACCTGAGCAACGGGCCGCACTTCTTCTACGCGTTGCAGTGGTGGTTCTTCGGCATCCTCGCGGGCTTCGGGTTCGTCTACCTGGCCTGGGAGGAGGCGACCGGCCGCGCCGAGCTGCGCAAGGCACAGCAACCCGCGAAGCGGACCCCCCGGGTCGGGAACGGCGGGTCAGAGGGCGCGCAGCATCCCGCCGTCGACCGGGAGCATCGCCCCGCTGACGAACGACGCGGCGGGACTGAGCAGGAAAGCCGCGGCTCGGCCGAACTCTGAGGGCTCGCCGTAGCGTCCGAGCGGGATCGTCCGCAGCGAGGCCGCCTTCGCGGCTGCCGGGTCGCCCGCCAGCGCGTCGAGCTCGGCCACCCGCTCGGTGCCGACCCGGCCGGGGAGCAGCCCGTTCACCCGGATGCCGCGCGGCCCGAGCTCGTCGGCGAGCTGCTTGGCGACCATGGCCAGGCCGGGACGGAGCCCGTTGGACACGGCCATCTCGGGCAGCGGCGCCCGCACGCTCGAGGAGAGCACCAGCGCGATCGAGCCGCCCTCGCCGAGCACCGCGGCCACCTCGCGGACCAGACGGACGGCCCCGACGAACACGGACTGGAACGACGCGGTCCACTGGTCGTCGGTGATCGTCGTGACCGAGCCCTTGGGCGGCCCCCCGACGCTGACCAGCGCCCCGTCGACCCGGCCCCAGCGGTCGCGCGCCGCGGCGATCAGCCGCGCCGGCGCGGCCGGGTCGGCGTTGTCCGCGACGACGTACGACGCGTGGTCGCCGAGCGCCTCGACGGCGGCCGCGAGGGACTCCTCGGTGCGCCCGGAGAGCATCACCCGCGCACCCTCCGCCACCAGCACGTCGGCGGTGGCCCGGCCCAGCCCGCGCGCCCCGCCGGTCACCAGGAACACGCGGTCGGTGAGTCCGAGGTCCATGGGCCGGACCCTACTGCCCGGCCGCCGCCTGGGGCAGCGTCGTCACGTCGGGCAGGAACTGGGTGCGGTAGAGGTCGGCGTAGAGGCCGCCCTCGGCGAGCAGCTGGGCGTGCGGTCCCGCGCTGGACGATGCGTCCCGACTCGAGCACGAGGATCAGGTCGGCATCGCGGACCGTCGACAACCGGTGGGCGATCACCAGGGAGGTGCGGCCCGCCAGGGCGGCGTCGAGGGCCCGCTGCACGGCGACCTCGGACTCGCTGTCGAGGTGGGCGGTCGCCTCGTCGAGCACGACGATCGGCGGCGCCTTGAGGAGCAGCCGTGCGATCGCCAGCCGCTGCCGCTCACCGCCGGAGAGCCGGTAGCCACGGTCGCCGACGACGGTGTCGAGACCGTCGGGCAGCGACCGCACCAGGTGGGCGATCTGGCCCGCTTCGAGGGCCGCCCAGATCTGGTCCTCGTCGGCGTCGGGCCTGGCGTAGAGGAGGTTCTCGCGGATCGTGTCGTGGAACATGTGGGCGTCCTGGGTCACGTAACCCACGACGTCCTCGAGGGACTGGAGGGTCACTCCGCGCACGTCGCGCCCACCCACGCGGACGACGCCCGAGGTCGGGTCGTAGAGCCGTGCGACGAGGTGGGTGACCGTGGTCTTGCCGGCACCGGACGGGCCGACCAGCGCCACCATCTGGCCGCGCTCGGCGGCGAAGCCCACGTGGTGGAGCACCTCGCCCGAGTCGCGGGACTCGGTCCGCGCAACGCTCTCCAGTGACGCCAGCGAGATGTCGTCGGCGCGCGGGTAGCTGAACGACACGTCCTCGAACTCGAGCGACCCGGCGGTGCGCGGCAGGGCCACGGCACCGGGCTGCTCCTGGATCAGCGACGGGAGGTCGAGCACCTCGAAGACCCGGTCGAAGCTGACCAGCGCGGTCATCACGTCGACCCGGACGTTGGACAGCCCCTGCAGCGGGCCGAGGAGACGCAGGAGCAGGGTGCCGAGAGCGATCACGGTGCCGACCGAGAGGTGGCCGTTCACGGCGAGGTACCCGCCGACGCCGTAGACCAGCGCGGTGGCCAGCGACGGCACCAGCGTCATCACCGCGAAGAAGATCCGGCTCAGCACCGCGATCCGCACGCCGAGGTCGCGCACGTTGGCGGCCTTGTCGGCGAACATCACGTCCTCGGTGTCGCGGTGGCCGAACAGCTTGCAGCAGCATCGCGCCGCCGACGTTGAACCGCTCGGTCATCGCGTTGCCCATGTCGGCGTTGCCGTTCATCCGGTCACGGGTCAGCACCGCCATCCGTCCGCTGACCCAACGCGACGCCAGCAGCAGGATCGGGAAGAGCAGCAGGGGCAGGACGGTGACCTGCCAGCTGAGCGCCAGCATGGTCACGCCGACGACGAGCACCGAGATGATGTTGGAGACGGTGCCGGAGAGCGTGGAGGTGAACGCGCTCTGGGCGCCGATCACGTCGTTGTTGAGCCGGCTGACGAGGGCGCCGGTCTGGGTGCGCGTGAAGAACGCCAGGGACTGGCGCTGCACGTGCGCGAACACCTTCGTGCGCAGGTCGTAGATCAGCCCTTCGCCGATCAGGCTGGAGAGCCACCCGCTGGCGAACCCGAGCGCGGCATCGGCCACCGCCGCCACCGCCATGCCGACCGCCAGCCAGACCACGAGGGTCGCGTCGTGGCCGTTGATCCCCTCGTCGACCAGTCGCTGCACCAGCAGCGGGGGTACGACGACGAGCCCCGCGTCGACCACGGTGATGACCAGGAACCAGGCGATCAGCCCGCGGTGCGGTCGGGCGAAGTGGAACACGCGGCGCAGGGTGGCCCGCTCGATCTTGTTCTCCACCACGCTGCGGTCGCGGTGGATGCTGCGGTACGCGGACGGGCTGAAACCGGACACGCGCCACCTCCTCGTCGCGGGCTAGCCGCTCATCATCCGGCTCAGCTCCCGGAACCTGCCGGGTCTGGGCCTCACGTTCGTGTCGTCGCTGCTCGTCGAGCGTCCGCCCGGACGCACCGAGCAGCAGGGCCTTGGTCTCGCGCACCGCCCCGGGCAGCGGGGCCGTCAGCGCCGCGACCAGGTCGGCCAGCGTGGCGTCCAGCTCGGCCACCGGGCAGACGACGGTCGCCAACCCGATCTCGAGAGCCTCCGCCGCCGCGACCACCCGGGCAGTGGCGCAGATCTCCAAGGCCCTGGCGTAGCCAACGCTCTCGACCAGCGGTTTTGTTCCCGTCAGGTCGGGGACCAGGCCCAGCGCGGCCTCCTTCATGCAGAACCGGGCGTCGTCCGCCACCACGCGCAGGTCGCAGGACAGGGCCAGCTGGAAGCCGGCGCCGATCGCGTGGCCCTGCACCACGGCGACCGACACGAATCGCGGGTCGCGCAGCCAGGTGAAGCCGCGTTGGTAGGCGTCGATGGTCTCCCAGACCTCGTCGTCCGCCCGGGCGAGCAGGCCGGCGACCGACTCGACGCCGTCGCCGCCGGCGGCCGGATCGAGCATCGCCCGGTCGAGTCCGGCCGAGAAGCTCTGGCCGGCGCCGCGCAGCACCACCACCCGGACGTCGTCCGGGATCGCGTCACCGATCGCGGCCAGCGCCCGCCACATCCGAGGCGTCTGCGCGTTGCGGACGTCGGGGCGGTCCAGCGTCACGGTGGCGACCGCCCCGGACACGTCGTAGCGCAGGCCGGCCTCGCCCAGCTCCTCGGGAGTCATGGCCGGAGTCTAGGAGCGGGCACGGACGGGGGCAGGTTCGACCCGGGAAACGCGGAACGAGGCGCGCCGGGTGACACGGCGACCGGTTCCGCGGTTTCCGCGGCAGGTGCCGCGTCAGGCGAGCGAGACCAGGTCGGCGTACGAGTCGTTCCAGAGGTCCTCGACGCCGTCGGGCAGGATCAGCACCCGGTCGGGGTGCAGCGCGCGGACCGCACCCTCGTCGTGGGTGACCAGCACGATCGCGCCCTGGTAGGCGCGGATGGCGGCGAGCACCTCCTCGCGGGACGCCGGGTCGAGGTTGTTGGTCGGCTCGTCGAGGAGCAGCACGTTCGCGCTCGAGACCACCAGGATCGCCAGGGCCAGCCGGGTCTTCTCGCCGCCCGACAGCACGTGGGCCGGCTTCGCGACGTCGTCGCCGGAGAACAGGAACGAGCCCAGCACCGACCGGGTCTCGGTGTCGGTCAGGCCCGGCGCGGCGGAGCGCATGTTCTCGAGCACGGTGCGCGAGGTGTCGAGGGTCTCGTGCTCCTGCGCGTAGTACCCGAGCTTGAGACCGTGCCCCGGCGTCACCTCGCCGGTGTCGGGCTTGTCCACGGACCCGAGGATCCGCAGCAGGGTGGTCTTGCCGGCGCCGTTCAGCCCCAGGACGACGACCCGCGAGCCCTTGTCGATCGCGAGGTCGACGTCGGTGAAGACCTCGAGGGAGCCGTACGACTTCGACAGCTCCGACGCCGTCAGCGGCGTCTTCCCGCAGGCCGCCGGCTCGGGGAACTTGATCCGCGCCACCTTGTCGCTGCGGCGTTCGGCCTCGACCCCGCTCATCATCCGCTCGGCGCGCCGCATCATCGTCTGGGCCGCCTGGGCCTTGGTGGCCTTGGCGCGCATCTTGCTGGCCTGCTCCATGAGCTGGTCGGCCTTGCGCTCGGCGTTCACCCGCTCGCGCTTGCGGCGCCGTTCGTCGGACTCGCGTTGGGCGAGGTACGCCGACCAGCCCAGGTTGTAGACGTCGATCTCCTGGCGGTTCGCGTCGAGGTGGAAGACCTTCGTCACGGTCTGCTCGAGCAGCGCCGTGTCGTGGCTGATCACCACGAGGCCGCCCTTGTGGGCCCGGAGGAACTCGCGCAGCCAGACCACGGAGTCGGCGTCGAGGTGGTTGGTCGGCTCGTCGAGCAGCAGCGTCTCGGCGCCGGAGAACAGGATGCGGGCCAGCTCGACACGTCGCCGCTGGCCGCCGGAGAGGGTCCGCAACGGTTGCGTGAGGAGCCGGTCCTCGATGCCGAGCGAGGCCGCGATCTGGGCCGCCTCGGCCTCCGCGGCGTACCCCCCGGCGGCGTGCAGCTGGGCGTCCGCCCGCTCGTAGCGGCGCATGCCGCGGTCCCTCACGTCGGGGTCGTCGTCGCCCATCTCCGCCTCGGCGGCGCGGAGACGGCGTACGACGGCGTCCAGCCCACGCGCGGAGAGGATCCGTTCGCGGACCGGCACCTCGGGGTCACCCGTCCGGGGGTCCTGGGGGAGGTAGCCGACCGTCCCCGTCAGGTGGACCTCACCGGACGCGGGCACGCCCTCCCCGGCCAGGATGCGGGTGAGGGTGGTCTTGCCGGCACCGTTGCGTCCGACCAGGCCCACCTTGTCGCCCGGGCCGACCCGGAAGGAGACGTCGTGCATCAGCAACCGCGCCCCGGCTCGGACCTCGAGCTTCTGGGCACTGATCATCAGGCTGGTTAGTCTAAGGCGGCCCGGTCCGTGGACGTGACTTGAGGAGCCGACGATGCGGTTCAACCCGAAGGCCAGGCTGGACACGAGCCGCATGCGTTCCGACGGGGGCGGCGGTGGAGGCGGGCTCGGTGGTGGTGGCGCCCGGATCCCGCTGCCCGGGGCCACGAAGGCCGGCGGAGGGCTCGGTTTCCTGGTCATCGTCGTGGTCATCCTGCTGCTCAAGGCCTGCGGCGGCGTCGACCTGACGGGCGCGATCACGGGCGCCACCACAGCGGGCTACACCACGACCCGCTTCACCGGCGACACCGCGGCGTACGCGGGCTGCCAGACGGGCCAGGACGCCAACGACCATCCGACGACCTGCGGGGTCGTCGCGGTCGAGAACTCCCTCAACGACTACTGGCGCAAGGCGCTCGCCCAGCAGGCGCCGAACGCGCGGTTCCAGCCCGAGGCCGCGATCGACACCTTCAACGGCCAGACCTCGAGTGCGTGCGGGCAGGCGTCCTCGTCGATGGGCCCCTTCTACTGCCCCGGTGACCAGACGATCTACTTCGACCCGACCTTCTTCCGGCAGATCCTCCAGGGTCAGCTGCACGGACCGTCCGGCGCGTTCGTCGAGCCGTACGTGATCGCGCACGAGTACGGCCACCACGTGCAGGACCTGCTCGGCACCATGGGCAAGGTGAAGACCCAGCAGGGTCCCAACAGCGACTCGGTACGGCTCGAGCTCCAGGCCGACTGCTACGCCGGGATGTGGGCGCGGAACGCCACGACCACGCAGGACGCCCAGGGCAACGTGCTGATCCAGGACCTCACGGCGCGCGACGTCCAGGACGCGATCGCGGCCGCCAAGTCGGTCGGCGACGACACGATCCAGCAGGAGACGAGCGGGCGCGTCAACCCGGAGCAGTGGACGCACGGGGCGTCCGCGGCGCGGGTGAAGTGGTTCACCACCGGCTACCAGAACGGCACGCTCGCGGCGTGCAACACCTTCAACGGGCAGAACGTCGAGTAGTCACAGCAGCGCCTCGATCTGGTCGAACTGGCGTTGCAGCGAACGCAGGTACGGCGCGACCGCGGGGTGGCGGTACTTCCCGGCCAGCGCGCCCTCTCCCCCGGCCACCCGGGCCAGCGCCCACTCCGCCCGAGACAGGGCCGTGTACGCCGCGCTGACCCGCATGCCGAGCGCGACCTCCTCGGGAGTGGCGATCCCGTCCGGAAGACCCATCAGGTAGGCGTCGAGCAACGGCTCGGCATCCTCGCGGGCCCCCTGCAGGAAGATGCCGAGGTCCGCGCCGACCGGCCCGTGCCCGAGGGTCGCCCAGTCGATCGCCACCACGTCGTCGCCGTCGCGTCCCGGCAGGTTCTGCCCCGCCGGATCGCCGTGCTGGGGCACCTGCGGCAGTGCGTCGAGCTCACGGAGCAGGGTGTCGCGACGCGACCAGAGGCGGTCCGCGACGTCGGCCACCGTCGTCCGAGCCAGGGTCGGCCAGCCACCCCTGCGCTCGACGCGACCCAGCCGGTCGCGGAGCTGGTCGACGGCGAGCCAGCGGCCGCGGCCGATGTCCGCGCCGGCGAAGCGACCCAGGGCGTGCGCGACGTAGAGGCCGTTGAGGGCGGCGTCCTCGATCCACTCGCGGGTCAGCGTGATCCCCTCGTCGTCCTCGGCCACGTCGAGGAAGGCCGAGCGGAGACCCGGCGTCGCCTCGACGACCCGGCTGACCGCCACGTCGGCCTCGCGGCGCCAGTAGGCGAAGTGCCGCTGGTCGCTCAGCTCCGGCGGGTCGCCCGGACCCGGCGGGGCCAGCCGCTTGATCACCAGCGGATCGCCCTCGCGCTCGGTGCGCCAGACCCCCACGGTCGAGGTCCCCGTGCCGCCGGGCACGGGGTGCCACGCGGGGTCGGGCTCCCACATGGCTCGGACGTTAGCCGATATCGCGCTCGCGATAGCGCCACCAGGCCGTGGCGACCACGGCGGCGGCGAGGGCAGCGAGGGCCACCTCCGGTCCGAGAGTCGCCCGCTCGGCGGGAACGTGCGGGACGTGGGAGTACGGCGAGAGCCCGGCCACCCAGCCCGGGAGCTGCAGCAGCTCGGCGAGGGGACCGACCAGGAAGAAGGCCACCAGCACGCCCCAACCCGCCAGCGCCCAGCGGCTGCCGAGGCTCAGGCCGAGCAACGCCAGCGCGCCGACCACCCACACCGCAGGGATCTGGACCAGCGCGGCCGCCAGCGTCCCGCCGAACGACACGCTGGTCCCGCTCGCGCCCACCCCCATCGCCAGACCCGTGACCGCCAGGAGCCACGCCGCACCCCCGAGCGCGACCAGGCCCACCGCGAGGAACGTCGTCGAGCGGCCGGTCGCCGTGGCGAGCACCTCCTCGGTCCGGCCGTCGTGCTCCTCCGACCCGCCGTGGGCCACCACGGTGACGGCGAAGCACGAGATCACCACCGCACAGACCGACACCAGCGCGGCGACCAGTGTCTGCTGGAGCGCACCGACACCGCCGAGTCGTTCCACCACCTGACGTGCACCCGCCGAGTCGAGCATCGACCCCACGCTGGGCACGATCGCGGCCATCAGCACCCCCAGGACCGCGCACGCGGCCGTCCAGACCACGAGGCTCGTGGTGTGCACGCGGAGGTTGAGGGTGAGCGCGTCGGCGAGCCGGGGTGAGCCGCGGGCCGGCCCGGGCCGGTCGGCGAGCAGCCCCGAGCCCAGGTCGCGCCGGCGTCGCAGCAGCGCGGCGCTGCCGACCAGGACCGCCGCCAGCACCAGGTCGAGCAGGAGCACCCAGCCCCGCGGATCCGACCAGGCGCGGAGCTGCGTCGACCAGCCCAGCGGCGTGAGCCAGCTCAGCCAGGAGACGGTCGTGTCGCCCACCGCGCGCAGCACGAACAGCACCGCGACGGCGCCGGCCGCGAAGGTGCCGCAGGTGCGGGCGCTCGCGGAGAGCTGGGCGGACACCGCGCCGATCCCGGTGCCGACCAGGCCGAGCCCGAGCCAGGACCCGGCGAACCACAGCGAGCCGGCGACGGGCAGCCCGCCTGCGATGTCCGCGACGGCCGCCGCGGCCGCGACCAGGAGCGAGGCGACGACCCCGAGCAGGACCGCGGCCGCCAGCGGGGTGGCCGGCGAGACCCCGAGAGCCCCGACCAGCTCCGCCCGCCCGGACTCCTCCTCGACGCGGGTGTGGCGGCGTACCAGCGCGATGCACAACGCCATCACGAAGACGCCGTACGTCACGGTCGTCTTGGTCATCGCCAGCTCTCCGAGGCTGTGGACGTCGAGGATCGGCCCGTACAGCGCGACCAGCGCCGAGCTCGCGTTGATCGACTCGGCCGCCGCGACGCGATCCGCGGGCGTGGCATAGAGGCTGCCGATCGCAGCGGCGGAGGCGTAGCACAGGACCGCGAGCACCACCGTCCACGCCGCGACGAGCACCCGGCTGCGCCGCAGCGAGAACCACACGAGGCGGCCGAGCCCGGTCATCGGACGGTCTCCCTCCCGCGGTAGGCGTCGAGGAACAGCTCCTCCAGGGTGGGCGGGGTGCTGGTGAGGGTGCGGACGCCGGCCGCCGTGAGCGCGGTCAGGACGACCGGGAGGGCCTCGGGCTCGACGGTGCAGGCGACCACCGATCCGTCGACGCTGAGGTCGTGGACGCCGGCGACCCCGGACAGGTCGGGGACGGTGCCCACGACGTCCGCGCGTACGCGCGAGCGGTGCAGGTGCCGCATCTCGTCGAGGCTGCCGGTCTCGACGACCCGGCCGTCACGGATGATCGTGACCCGGTCGGCCAGGCGCTCGACCTCGCTCAGGATGTGGCTGGACAGCAGCACGGTCGTGCCCGCCGCGCGGCACTCGGCGACGCAGGCGGCGAAGACCTCCTCCATCAGCGGATCGAGCCCCGAGGTCGGCTCGTCCAGGACCAGCAGGTCGGTGGGGGCCGCGAGGGCGGCCACCAGCGCCACCTTCTGGCGATTGCCCTTGGAGTAGGCACGCCCCTTCTTCGTCGGGTCGAGCTCGAAGCGCTCGAGCATGCGCGCGCGGCGCGGGTCGTCGACGGGAGCGCCGCGCATCCTCAGCAGCAGGTCGATCACCTCGCCCCCGGACAGGTTGGGCCACAGGCTCACGTCGCCGGGGACGTAGGCGAGTCGTCGGTGGAGCTCGGCGGCCTCCGCCCACGGGTCGCCGCCGAACAGGCGCACCTCCCCGGCGTCCTTGCGGACCAGCCCGAGGAGGATGCGCAGCGTCGTCGACTTGCCGGCGCCGTTCGGGCCGAGGAAGCCGTGCACCTCTCCCGGGACGACGGTCAGGTCGAGGCCGTCCAGCGCCCGGGTGGGGCCGAACGTCTTGACCAGACCGCGGACGTCGACGACCGGTTCCGTGCCGCTCATGTCCGCCAGCCTAGGTGCGCCGGGGCCCGGATACTGGCGCTAGGTTCGGTCCATGGAGACCTTGTCGGACACCACGACCCGATCCCTGCGACGTACGGCGCTGGCCAAGCAGCGCGAGGGCCGCGTGCCCGGGCTGTACGCCGCCGTGTGCCGCCGCGGCGAGCTCGCCTGGGGCGACGGCATCGGGGTGGCCGACCTCGGCGACGAGCGCCCACCCGGCCCGGACGACCAGTTCCTGGTGGCGTCGAACACCAAGACGTTCACCGCCGTGATGGTGATGCAGCTCCGCGACGAGGGCAGGCTCCGACTCGACGACCTGCTCGGGGACCACGTCAAGGGCGTCTCCCACCCGCTCAGCATCCGCAGCTGCCTGGCCCACGTGTCCGGCATGGCGCGGGAGCCGCTCGGCGACGTGTGGGACACCCTCGAGCAGCCCGACGCCGACCAGCTGCGCCGCGACTTCGACGAGGTCGAGCGGGTGCTCCGCCCGCACGAGCGGTGGCACTACTCCAACGTCGTCTACGCGATGCTGGGCCAGCTCGTCGAGGCCCTCGACGAGCGGCCGTGGGAGACCTCGCTCCGCACGCGCCTGCTCGAGCCGCTGGAGATGCGGCGTACCTCGGTCGGCTTCGACGACGGACCCCACGTGACCGGCTACTACGTCGCGCCGTACGACGACGTACCCCGGCCCGAGCCGGTGATGGACCTCAAGGCGATGGCGCCCTGCGGCGCCCTCGCCAGCACGGCCGCCGACCTCGCGCGCTGGTCGGCCTTCGTCGCCGACCCGGCCGCGCTGCTGTCCGCGGACACGATGGAGGAGATGTGCCAGCCGCAGATCCTGCTCGACCCCGACCGCTGGAACGGCGCCATGGGGCTCGGCTTCTTCCTGATGCGCTCGCCGACCGGCCGGACCTGGGTCGGCCACACCGGGGGGATGCCCGGGCACATCACCGGTGTGTTCACCCATCGTGAGTCCGGGACCGGCGGCATCGTCCTGATGAACGCGACCGTCACCCCGGCGCCCGACGCGCTCGCGATCGAGCTGGCCGACCACGTCGTCGAGCACGACCCGGTCGAGGACGAGCCGTGGCGCCCCGGGACCGAGGTCCCGGCCGAGTACCGGCCGCTGCTCGGCCGGTGGTTCTCGGAGGGCCACCCGTTCGTCTTCAGCGTCGCGGAAGGACGGCTGGAGGCCCGCATCGACCTGCCGGCCGCCGCCGCGCTGCCGCCGTCGGTGTTCGAGCGGGTCTCCGACGACGTCTACCGGACGGTGTCCGGCCGCGAGCGCGGGGAGCTCCTGCGGATCACCCACGCGGAGGACGGGTCGGTGGCCAAGCTCAACTGGGCGACGTACCTCTTCACGCGGGAGCCGATCGCCTTCGGGGAGCACCTGCAGCCGTGAGAGGCGGCGTCAGCGGTTGACGATCTCGACGGCGACGGCCAGCGCGTCCTGGATCGCCTGGTCGAGCACCGCGCGGCGAGGGTCGGGCACGGCGAGCCACGGGCCGACGCGCTCGAGTCGGCGGAGGCGCGGGTCGAGGAGCACCTCGTCGACGGCCGCGTGGTCGCCCCCGCCCACGATCGGCACGGCCCGGTTGCCGAGGATCCGGGCGGCGTGCTCGGCGGCCGCCTCGTAGGCCTGCCGCGCCTGGTTGTCCCGCCGCCGGGCGAACCGCTGCTGGCTCTGGCCACCGGCCTTGGTCCGTCCCTGGACGTGCCGCTGCCCGATCTTGTGCTCCACCAGGTCGGGGCCTGCGAGCCGGGCGACGGCGAAGCCGCCCTTGCGCACCAGCAGGACCCCCCAGGCGTCGGGTGGCAGGGCCGCCGCGGCGAACCGGGCCGCATCGGCCACGCCGTCGTACGCCGCGGCGAACGGGAGCCGCGCGACGAAGGTCGAGCCGTCGGCTGCTTTCCCGGCCAGCCCTCCGTCCCGGACGTCGAGCACCGTCGCACCGTGCCGAGCTGTGAAGTTGTCGACCCACCGCTGCCACCGCGCGGCAGGCACGAGGACGGTGGTCATGTCCAGGTCACGCGCGCCCCGTCGGCCCACAGGTCGAGCCCGTCGCCGGCGAGCTCGTCGCTGCGGTTCCACAGCGTGAGGTAGAGCGCGACCGCTCCCCCGCGGATCACGATGTCCGCGCCGTCGTCCCCCTGACCGCGCTCGGTCACCGGAGGCCTCTGGTGCACGGTGACGAGCCAGCGCGCGGGTGCGTCGTCGGGCAGGATCGCGACGGTGAGCGGATCGGGTGAGCGGAGGCGCGACCGGGGACGCGGCAGGAAGCCGGTGACCAGCTCGTCGATGCCGTCGAGCGCCAGCTCGCGCTCGATCCAGGTGTCCTCGGCCCGGGGGTAGCGGCCGAGCTCGGCGGCGAGGGCGTCGACGGCATGGATCGTCGTCTCGTGACACTGACGACGTGCCCAGAACCGCTTCGCCGGCGGGGCATCCGCCAGGAACACCAGTGCCTCGAGGTCGTCCGGGGCCGCCTTGACGGCCTCGACCAGACCTTCGCCACCCTCCCGCAGCCAGGCCACCGGGTCGGCCGCGTCGATGCCCTGGCGCTCCACCGCGGCGTCGTCGATCTCCTCGCCCAGGATCGCTGCCGTCGCCCAGCGGTGCACCAGCCCCTGGTGGGCAACGAGGCGTCGTACGTCCCAGTCCGGGGTCGTCGGCACCGGCGCGCCCATCCCCGCGGCGGTGGCGTGGGCGGCGAACGCGTCCAGCGCCTCGCGGACCCCGTCGAGGTGACGGTGCAGCTCCATGGCGGCAGTCTGGCAGCCGGGCGCCCCCGGGCGCGCGCGAGATTTCGCCGCCCGTCGGTGGACCAGCCGCGCCCCGCCGGTCGAGCCCGCCCCGCCGCTCGAGCCCCGCCCCGCCGCTCGAGCCCGCCCGTCGCTCGAGCCCCGCCCGCCGGTCGAGCCCGTCGAGACCAAGGGCCGCTGGACGACCATTCCCCGATCTGGGGGACGAAACCCCGACCGTTCGGGCGAATGGTGGGTGCCGAGACCGTGAGTCCCTCGGGTCCCAGAGCAGGCGGGATGGACGAACATGATTGTCTGGTGTGAGAAATCGGTCCCGGTCTCCGCGCAGCCGTCGCGGGGCCCCGGAATGGCGCACGCGGTGCGGCGGGAGCTCGCCCGGTTCACAGGGGTGGACCCGTGAAGATCAGCATGTGGGTCGTGTGGGCGTTCATCGGGATGCTCGGCCTGGTGTTCGTGGTCACCATGCGGATAGCTCTGCGCCAGTGACCGCCGCCCTCACTGCACCGGGAGAGCCGTCCGGACGGCATCATCACGATGCTACGGGTGAGGTTCGCGATCCGCCCGCCAGCGCGCCTGTGAGCCGTCGTACTCCTCGAGCCGCCACAACATCGCCCGACTGGGGCGCAGTCTCCACAGCACGTCGAAGTCCGGGTCGGCGGTCGGGAGGTACCGGGCGTCCTCGGGTGCGTGGTACTTGGCCTCGAGGGCACGCATCACGTCTCCGCTGCCCTGCGGCTGGCCCAGATCCTCGAGGCGCCCGTGCACGATCACGACGTCCTCGGCGCTGTCGAGGTGGACCACGACCCGGGGATTGTCTGCGATGTACCGGGCCTTCGCCGTACGCCGTTCGCTGAAGAAGTAGAGGTCGTGGCTCACCACGGCGCCCCACACCGGCGCCACGTGAGGTGCGCCCGACGGGTCGCAGGTGGCCAGCCAGTAGCTCCGAGCGGCCTCGAGCCGCTCGGACACCTCGACCCAGGACGCCTCCCGACGTGTCACCCCGTCAGTATGGGGATCCGCCATCGCTGGAGAAAGGCAGCCACGGAGGACGGGCCGGCGCCGGGCGCCGGCTAGGTGGCAGCCGGGAGGCCGCTCGGCAGGCCGTCGAGGCTCGGGCCCCGGGTCGGTTGAGCCGCGCCTTGTGGTTCGTCGAGCCGCGCCTTGTGGCTCGTCGAGCCGCGCCTTGGTGTCGACCGCGCCTGTGGTCGAGAGGAGTCCAGACCACCACCCAAACCCGCATGGATCCGACAACGAAGGCGCCTCGAACAGCGGCATTCCCGAACACAGCGGTACGCGGGTGCCAGTGGGTGGCACCGGCGTACCGCACTCGGCCAGGCGCGGTGCCCTTGGTCTCGACAGGCTCGACCAGCGGGCACCGCTCGACCAGCGGGCACCGCTCGACCAGCGGGCACCGGCTCGACCAGCGGGCACGGCTCGACCAACGGGCCAGCTCGACCAACGGGCCAGCTCGACCGACGTCGGTGGTGGTCTCGACTTCGCTCGACCACCGAATGGGGCGAAGCCCCGTCCGCAACCGGGCGAGGTGCCCTTGGTCTCGACAGGCTCGACCAGCGGGCTCGGCTCGACCAGCGGGCACGGCTCGATCAGCGGGCCAGCTCGACCGACGTCGGTGGTGGTCTCGACTTCGCTCGACCACCGAATGGGGCGAAGCACCGTCCCCTACCGGGCGTCCGTGCGCTTGGTCTCGACAAGCTCGACCAGCGGGCACGGCTCGATCAGCGGGGCCAACTTGACCAGCGGGTGCGGCTCGACCAGCGGGTGCGGCTCGATCAGCGGGCCCGCTCGATCTGCCGGCCGGGCTCGGGCGGCGTCCTCCCCGGCCGCCTCAGACGTTGAAGCCGAGGGCGCGGAGCTGCTCGCGGCCGTCGTCGGTGATCTTGTCCGGGCCCCACGGGGGCATCCAGACCCAGTTGATGAGGACGTCGTTGACCATGCCCTCGAGGGCCGTGTTGGTCTGGTCCTGGATCACGTCGGTGAGCGGGCAGGCCGCGGACGTCAGGGTCATGTCGATCACCGCGTTGGTGTCGTCATCGAGGTGGACGCCGTAGACCAGGCCGAGGTCGACGACGTTGATGCCCAGCTCGGGGTCGACGACGTCCTTGAGCGCCTCGGTCACGTCGTCGATCGTGGTCACCGAGCCGCCGGGAGCACCGGTCGCCTCCGGCACCTCGGGCAGGTCACCGTGGTCGGTCGTGTTCGTGGTCACTTCGTCTCCTCCATCTGGGCGGTCGTCGTCGCGTCCTTCCAGGCCATCCAGGACAGCAGGGCGCACTTGATCCGGGCCGGGAACTTCGCGACGCCGGCGAACGCGATGCCGTCCTCCAGCACCTCTTCGTCCGGCTCGACGTTGCCCTTGCCCTGCATCAGGGTCAGGAACTCCTCGTGGATCGCCATCGCCTCGCCCACCGGCCTGCCGATCACCAGGTCGGTCATCACCGAGGCCGAGGCCTGGGAGATCGAGCAGCCGAGCGCGTCGTACGAGACGTCCTCGATCACGACACCCGCGGGACCGTCGGCCAGGTGCACCCGCAGGGTCACCTCGTCGCCGCACGTCGGGTTCACGTGGTGGACCTCCGCCTCGAAGGGCTCACGCAGTCCCTTGTGGTGGGGGTTCTTGTAGTGGTCGAGGATGATCTCCTGGTAGAGAGCATCGAGATCGGCTGACATCGCTCAATCCAACTTGAAGTAGTGGCGGGTGTATTCCAGGCCCTCGACGAGCGCGTCGATCTCGGCCGGCGTCGTGTAGAGGTACGACGACATCCGGGTCGAGCTCTGCACGCCGAACCTGGCGTGCGCCGGCTTGGCACAGTGGTGTCCCGCCCGGACGGCGATCCCGCGCGTGTCGAGCACGGTCGCGACGTCGTGCGGGTGGACCCCCGGGATCTCGAAGGAGATCGCTCCCCCACGCTGGGAGGCGTCGCGCGGCCCGAGGACGGTGAGCCCGGGGACGGTCGACAGCCCTTCGAGCGCGTACGCCGTGATCGCCTGCTCGTGGGCGTGGACCGCGCCCATCCCCAGCTCGGTGAGGTAGTCCACCGCGGCGCCGAGCCCGACCGCCTCCACGATCGGCGGCGTACCGGCCTCGAACTTGTGCGGCACCGGAGCGTACGTCGACCGCTCCATGGTCACCGTCTCGATCATCTCGCCGCCACCGAGGAACGGCGGCAGCGCGTCCAGCACCGCACGTCGTCCCCACAGCACCCCGATGCCGGTCGGCCCGACCACCTTGTGGCCGGTGAACGCCACCAGGTCGGGACGCTCGTCGTCGGTCAAGGCCGCCAGGTCGATCGGCAGCTGCGGGGCTGCCTGGGAAGCGTCGACCACGACCAGGGCACCGACCTGGTGGGCCCGCCGGGCGATCTCCGCGACCGGGTTGATCGTGCCCAGCATGTTGGAGACCCAGGTGAGCGAGACGACCTTGGTCCGCTCGGTGATCAGCTCGTCGATCCGGGACAGGTCGAGGTGACCGTCGTCGGTGATGCCGAACCACCGCAGGGTCGCGCCCGTGCGCTCGCACAGGAGCTGCCACGGCACGATGTTGGAGTGGTGCTCCATCTCGGTGATCACGACCTCGTCGCCGTCGCCGACGTGGTGCGGACCGGGCCAGGCCAGGGTGTTCGCCGCGAGGTTGAGCGCCTCCGAGGCGTTCTTGGTGAAGATCACCTCGTCACGGTCGGGGGCGCCGATGAACGCCGCGACCTTGTCACGGGCGCCCTCGTACGCCGCCGTCGCCTCCGCCCCGAGCTGGTGCATCGCCCGCGCGATGTTGGCGTTGTGACGCTCGAGGTGGTCGACCATCGTGTCGATCACCACCTGCGGCTTCTGCGAGGTGTTGGCCGAGTCGAGGTAGACCAGGCCGTGCCCGTTCGCGAGCACGCGGGACAGGATCGGGAAGTCCTTGCGGACGACGTCCAGGTCGGGCAGCAAGCCTTCGATCATGGTTCCCTTCCTCACGTGGTCTCGACGTCGCTCGACCGCCGGTCTCAGACGGCGGCGGCCTTCACGTACTTGTCGTATCCCTCGGCCTCGAGCTGCTCGGCCAGCTCCGGGCCGCCCTGCTCGGCGATCCGTCCGGCCACGAACACGTGGACGAAGTCGGGCTCGATGTAGCGCAGGATCCGGGTGTAGTGCGTGATCAGGAGGACGCCCTTGCCCTGCTGGGCACGGAAGCGGTTCACGCCCTCGGCGACGATCTTGAGCGCGTCGATGTCGAGCCCGGAGTCGGTCTCGTCGAGCACCGCGAGCTTCGGGTTCAGCAGCTCGAGCTGGGCGATCTCGTGGCGCTTCTTCTCGCCGCCGGAGAAGCCCTCGTTGACCGAGCGGGTGCCGAACGTCGGGTCGAGGTTGAGCTGCTCGAGCGCGGCGTTCACGTCCTTGACCCAGGTGCGCAGCTTGGGTGCCTCGCCGTCGAGCGCGGTCTTCGCCGTACGCAGGAAGTTGGACACCGAGACGCCGGGGACCTCGACGGGGTACTGCATCGCGAGGAACAGCCCGGCCCGCGCCCGCTGGTCGACGGTCATCGCCAGCACGTCCTGGCCGTCGAGGGTGACCGATCCCGAGGTGACGGTGTACTTCGGGTGCCCGGCGATCGAGTAGGCGAGGGTCGACTTGCCGGACCCGTTGGGGCCCATGATGGCGTGGGTCTCGCCCTCGTTGATCGTCAGCGTGACGCCCTTGAGGATCTCCTTGTCCTCCTCGTCCGTCGCGACCGAGACGTGCAGGTCCTTGATCTCCAGGTGGCTCATGAAGGAGCAACTCCGTTCAGGGTGGTGGTGACGTCGACGTAGACCCCGTCGGGGCGGACGTCGATCGGGAACGTGGCGACCGGCTCGGTGGCCGGTAGCCCCGTCGGCTTGCCGGTGCGGAGGTCGAAGCGCGAGCCGTGGAGCCAGCACTCGATGGTGCAGTCCTCGACGTCGCCCTCGCTGAGCGCGACCTCGGCGTGGGAGCAGAGGTCCTGGATCGCGAAGAACTCCTCACCCTGACGGGCGACGGCGATCTCCATGTCGTCGACGATGACACCGAGCGGCTCGTCCTCGCGGACCTCGTCGGTGTCGCAGGCGCGCTGGAAGCTCACGACAGGCCCCCGAGGACGTTCTTGGCGAGCTCCGCCTCCACGGTCGCGGCCAGCTGCTCCTCGAGCTCCGGCACGTTGATCCGCCGGATCAGGTCGTTGAAGAAGCCGTGCACGACGAGTCGCCGGGCCTCGTCCTCGGCGATGCCGCGCGAGCGGAGGTAGAACAGCTGCTCGTCGTCGAAGCGGCCGGTCGCGGACGCGTGGCCCGCGCCCGCGATCTCGCCGGTCTCGATCTCGAGGTTGGGCACCGAGTCGGCCTGGCAGCCGTCGGTGAGCACGAGGTTGCGGTTCTCCTCGTAGGTCTCGATGCCCTCGGCGACCTTGCGGATCAGCACGTTGCCGATCCAGACCGTGTGCGCGCCCTCGCCCTGGAGGGCGCCCTTGTAGGTGACGTGGCTCTTGGTCTTGGGGGCGGTGTGGTCGACGAAGAGGCGGTGCTCGATGTGCTGGCCGGCGTCGGCGAAGTAGAGGCCGAGCATCTCGACGTCGCCGCCGGGGCCGGCGTACTCCGCAGTCGTGTCGTGGCGTACGACGGAGCCGCCGAACGTGACGTCGACGTGCTTGAACCGCGCGTCGCGGCCGACCTTCGCGTGCCGGTGACCGACGTGCACGGCGTCGTCGGCCCAGTCGTCGATGCTGACGACGGTGAGGTCGGCGCCGTCACCGACCACGATCTCGACGTTGTCGGCGAGGGTCGCCGAGCCGATGAAGCGCAGGACGACGGTTGCGCGGCTGTGGGCGCCGGCCGTGATCACCGCGTGCGTGGCGGTGGCGTGCTCCACGTCGGTGCCGGTGAGCGTGATGAACACCGGCCGGTCGAGCTCCGCCTCGCTCGGCACGGTCACCGAGAAGCGCCGACCGCTCTCGTGCCACACCCGGGCCGCGATCCGGTCGGTCGGCACGAAGCCGCTCGACCCGAGCTCCGGGCTGTCGGCCTCCAGCGAGCCGAAGACCACGCCCTCGGGCGCGTCGTACTCCGCACCGACGCCGGCCCCGTCCAGGGGCGCCGCGTCGTGGAGGCCCCGCAGCCGCTTGAGCGGCGTGAAGCGCCAGATCTCCTCGCGCCCGGTCGGCACCGCGTGGTCGTCGACGTCGAACGACCCGGTCGGGTGCAGGTGGGACTCCACGCGCTCGACCTCGAGCGCGTCTGCAACTGCTGTCATCAGCCGACTGCGCCTTCCATCTGGAGCTCGATCAGGCGGTTGAGCTCGAGCGCGTACTCCATCGGGAGCTCCTTGGCGATCGGCTCGACGAAGCCGCGCACGATCATCGCCATCGCCTCGTCCTCGGCCATGCCGCGGCTCATCAGGTAGAAGAGCTGGTCGTCGGAGACCTTGGAGACGCTCGCCTCGTGCCCCATGGACACGTCGTCCTCACGGATGTCGACGTAGGGGTAGGTGTCGCTCCGGCTGATCTGGTCGACCAGGAGCGCATCGCAGAGCACGTTGGACTTCGAGCCGTGGGCGCCCTCGTTGATCTGGATCAGCCCGCGGTACGACGTGCGGCCACCGCCGCGCGCGACCGACTTGCTGAGGATGCTCGAGGAGGTGTGCGGGGCCGCGTGGACCATCTTGGCGCCGGCGTCCTGGTGCTGGCCCTCCCCCGCGAACGCGATCGACAGCGTCTCGCCCTTGGCGTGCTCGCCCATCAGGTAGATCGCGGGGTACTTCATCGTCACCTTGGAGCCGATGTTGCCGTCGACCCACTCCATGGTCGCGCCGGCCTCGCAGGTGGCGCGCTTGGTCACCAGGTTGTAGACGTTGTTGGACCAGTTCTGGATCGTCGTGTAGCGGCAGCGACCGCCCTTCTTCACGATGATCTCGACCACCGCGGAGTGCAGCGAGTCGCTGCTGTAGATGGGCGCGGTGCAGCCCTCGACGTAGTGCACGTAGGCGTCCTCGTCGACGATGATCAGCGTCCGCTCGAACTGGCCCATGTTCTCGGTGTTGATCCGGAAGTAGGCCTGCAGCGGGATGTCGACGTGCACGCCCTTCGGCACGTAGATGAACGAGCCCCCCGACCAGACGCTGGTGTTGAGCGCGGCGAACTTGTTGTCGCCCACCGGGATCACCGTGTTGAAGTACTCCTGGAACAGCTCCGGGTGCTCCTTCAGCGCGGTGTCGGTGTCCTTGAAGATGACGCCCTGCGCCTCGAGGTCCTCGCGGATCGAGTGGTAGACGACCTCCGACTCGTACTGCGCGGCGACCCCCGCGACCAGGCGCTGCTTCTCCGCCTCCGGGATGCCGAGCTTGTCGTAGGTGTTCTTGATGTCCTCGGGGAGGTCCTCCCACGAGGCGGCCTGCTTCTCGCTGGAGCGCACGAAGTACTTGATGTTGTCGAAGTCGATGCCCGAGAGGTCGGAACCCCAGGTGGGCATGGGCTTGCGGTGGAAGAGCTTGAGGCCCTTCAGCCGCAGGTCGAGCATCCACTGCGGCTCGGACTTCTTCGCGGAGATGTCACGAACGACCTCCTCGCTGAGACCACGCTTGGCGATCGACCCGGCGTCGTCGCTGTCGGCCCAGCCGAACTGGTAGCGGCCGATGCCCTTCAGCTCGGGGTTCAGCTCTTCGATGGATGTCATCGCTTCTCCTCGTGGGTCGAGCGGTTGCCGCTGGCCGAGACGGTCGGGACCAGCGGGTGGGGGATGCAGGTGGTGCAGACACCGTCGCCGTGGGCGATGGTGGCCAGGCGCTGCACGTGGCGGCCGAGGACCCGGCCGATGGCCTCGGTCTCGGCCTCGCACAGCTGCGGGAACTCGTGGGCGACGTGCGAGACGGGGCAGTGCTGCTGGCACAGCTGCTCGGCGGCGGCGAGGCCGTCGACGAGCGGCAGCGAGCGGACGGACGCGGCGTAGCCCTCGCTCGAGAAGACCCGCGCCAGCGCCTCCGCCGGGCTCAGGTCGGGGTGCGCCGCCGTGATCACCGCGTAGTCGCGCTCGATGAAGGCGACCCGGCGCCGGGCGAACTCGAGGACGGCGTCGTCGCCGCCGGTCTCCGACAGGTAGCGGAGCGCCTGCACGGCCAGGTCGTCGTACTGCTGGTCGAAGTGCTCGCGTCCGGTGTCGGTGATCGCGAACACCTTGGCCGGGCGGCCCCGGCCGCGGGCCGCGGACGGGCGCGGGTCGCGCGACTCGAGCGCCCCCTCGGCGAGCAGGTGGTCGAGATGCCGGCGTACGGCGGCCGGCGTCAGGTCGAGCCGCTCGGCCAGGTCCGCAGCGGTCGAAGGGCCGTCGACCAGGATCGACCGGACGACACGCTCACGCGTCGGCTGGTCGCCCGCCTCGGGCCGCTCGAAGGTCCGCTCGAATTCCACAACACCAGTGTGCCGTTATTACGGGCGAGGCTTCAAGTAAGGGTCGCCTCACTCCGGCCGGGACCGTGACCGGCGACACAGTATCGGGGTCGGGCCGGGGGGCTCCTTCGGAGTCAGGTGTGGCGGGGATTCCGCACCAACCACGAAGGGGAACAACCATCATGAGGAACATCTTCAGAAGCGGTAGCTATGCCACCGTCGCCTCGACCGCAGCTCTGGTCGTGGCGCTCGGCGGCACGTCGTACGCGGCTGCGCAGATCACCAGCCAGGACATCAAGGACGGCACCATCCAGACCCAGGACATCTCGCAGCCGGCGCAGGTCCAGGCCCGGGTGGTCCACAACGACAACGGCACCGCGATGACGGGGTCGGCCAAGACGGTGCTCAGCCTCAACGTGAAGCCGGGCAACTTCGTCGTCGACGCCAAGGCCCAGGCCTACGGCGGGTCCGGCGCCTACGCCGAGTGCTGGCTCACCGGTCCGAGTGGGAGCACCATCGACTACTCGTACTGGTACCTCGGCGGCAACTCCGGCTACGGGGTGGTCGACAACCAGGCGGCGTTCTCCACGACCAGCCCGGTGAACGTCCAGCTGAACTGCGTCGGCTCCAACTCGACGCTCTACAACAAGAAGCTGCAGGTCATCCGGGTCGCCAAGGTGACCGACACGCTGGGCCCGAACGTGGCGCAGGTGCCGGTCCCGCACTTCGCCCGCTGATCGCACGCACCCAGACGGCCCCGCCCCGATCGGGCGGGGCCGTCGTGCGTCCCGATCGCCGTCCCGCGCCCTAGCGGAGAGTGTCGCCGGTTCGCGTAGGGTGACGGTATGCCCGGATCGATCCTTGGAACCGAAGTCCGCCGCGTCGAGGACCGCGAGCTCCTGCTCGGCCAGGGCACCTTCGTCGACAACCTCGACAGCGAGGGCGTCGCCCACGCCATCTTCGTCCGGAGCCCGTTCGCCCACGCCCGCATCACCGGGATCGACACCTCCGAGGCCGCGGCAGCGCCGGGCGTGCTGGCCGTCCTCACCGCCGACGACCTGGGCCGCGAGGCGCTGTCCGGGTTCGCCGACGTCAACGACAAGGCCGGCCGGGCGGCCCTGGCCGTCGACAAGGTGCGCTTCGTGGGCGACCCGGTGGCGTTGGTCGTGGCGGAGACCCGGGCGCTGGCGATGGACGCCGCGGAGCTCGTCGATGTCGACTACGACGACCTGCCGGCCGTCAGCGACATCGAGGAGGCGCTGGCCGACGGCGCTCCCCTGCAGTTCGAGGAGATCGGCTCCAACATCGCCACCCAGCGCGCCGCGAAGGACACCGCGGACGTGCTCGACGACGCCGACCATGTCACCCGCGTGCGCATGGTCAACCAGCGGATCGCCACCGCCCCGATCGAGGGCAACGCCATCCTGGCCCGCCCCACGGCCGACGGCATGGAGATCTGGGTGTCCACCCAGCATCCCCACATGGCGCGCGACCTCCTCGCGAAGGCGCTGGGCCTCGACCCCGAGAAGGTCCGCGTGGTGGCCCCGCACGTCGGCGGCGCCTTCGGCGGCAAGGCCGGCACCGGCCCCGACCATGCGGCCGTCGCGCTCGCCGCCCGCCGGCTCGACCACCCGGTGAAGTGGACCGAGACCCGCAGCGAGGCGATGTTGTCGATGCAGGGCCGCGGGCAGGTGCAGTACGCCGAGCTCGGCCTCACCCACGACGGCACGATCACCGGGTTGCGGATGCGGGTCCTCGGGGAGTGCGGGGCGTACGCCGGCTTCGGCGGCGCGCTCGCGGTCGGGCCGACGTACATGATGGCGCAGGGCCCCTATGTCATCCCCCGCCTCCGCTTCGACGCCATCGGCGTGATGACCAACACCGCCCCGGTCGGCGCGTTCCGCGGAGCCGGACGCCCCGAGGCGAGCGCCGCGCTCGAGCGCGTCCTCGACGTGGCCGCCGCCGAGCTCGGCATCACGCCCGAGGAGATCCGGCGCCGCAACCTGATCCCCTCAGACCGGTTCCCCTACCTGACCCAGACCGGCGTCACCTACGACAACGGCGACTACCTCGTCCCGCTCGCGGAGGCCCTGCGGATCGCGGACGTCGAGAGCGCGCGCAAGGAGCAGCAGCGCCGGATCGACGCCGGCGAGCCGCGGCTGCTGGGCATCGGCGTCGCGACCTACGTCGAGATCACCGGCTTCGGCGGCTCGGAGTTCGGCTCCGTGCAGCTCCAGCGCGACGGCTCCGTCATCGTCATGTCGGGCACCTCGGCCCACGGGCAGGGCCACGCGACGTCGTTCTCCATGATCGTGGCCGACCGGCTGGGCATCCCCCTGGAGAAGATCAGCTACCGCCAGTCCGACACCGCGATCGTGCGCACCGGCGGCGGCACCGGCGGCTCCCGCTCGCTCCAGCTCGGTGGCAACGCGGTGTCCAAGGCGGCCGACGAGACCCGGGAGCAGGCGATCGCCGTCGCCGCCCGGATGCTCGAGGCCGGCGTCGAGGACGTCACGCTCGACGACGACGGCTTCGGCGTCGCCGGGGTGCCCGGCGCCCGCGTCTCCTGGCCCGACCTCGCGGCCTACGCCCACGAGCACGACGGCGGCCTCGGCGTCGACACCGACTTCACCCAGCACGGCGCGACGTTCCCGTTCGGCGCCCACGTCGCGATCGTCGAGGTCGACGTCGAGACCGGTCGGGCCAGGCCGCTGCGCCACGTCGCGGTCGACGACTGCGGCCGCATCCTCAACCCGCTGATCGTGGCCGGGCAGCAGCACGGCGGCGCGATCCAGGGCATCAGCCAGGCGCTCTGGGAGGAGATGGTGTACGACGACCAGGGCACGCCGATCACGAGCTCCTTCGCCGACTACGCGATCCCGACGGCCGCCGACAGCATCACCCTCGAGGCCTCCAACACCGAGACGCCCACCCCGGTGAACCCGATGGGCGCCAAGGGCATCGGGGAGTCCGCCACCATCGGCTCCACCCCGGCCGTCCAGAACGCCGTCGTCGACGCGCTCAAGCACCTCGGCGTCAAGCACATCGACCTCCCGTGCACGCCCGAGCGCGTGTGGCGCGAGATCCAGCGGCCGCGGGCCGACGTGTGGCGCGAGCCGCCCGCCGCCTTCGACAGCCTGTCCAACGACGGCGACGAGCCCGACGTGATCGAGGCCTGACCCGCTTCCTACACTTGGCGCGTGTCAGAGCCCGTCTCTCCCGAGGACCGGGCCGCCGACCCGGCCGTCGAGATCGACGGGCTGGTCATGCGGTACGGCGACAAGGTCGCCGTGGACCAGCTGAGTCTCACCGTCGAGCGCTCCTCGATCACGGCCGTGCTCGGGCCCAACGGGGCCGGCAAGACCACCACGCTCGAGACCGCCGAGGGCTACCGCTCGCCGCAGGCCGGGCGCGTCCGGGTGCTGGGACTCGACCCCGTACGCCGACGGCGTGAGCTGCTCCCCCGCATCGGCGTGATGCTCCAGGGCGGTGGCGCGTGGAGCGGCGTGCGCGCCCACGAGATGCTCCGCCACATCGCCCGCCTGCACGCCCACCCGCTCGACCTCGACGCGCTGTCCGAGCGACTCGGGCTGGGCGACTGCGGGCGCACGCCGTACCGACGGCTCTCCGGCGGGCAGCAGCAGCGGCTCGGCCTGGCGATGGCGATCGTCGGTCGACCGGAGATCGTGTTCGTCGACGAGCCCACCGCCGGCATGGACCCGGCCGCCCGGCGTACGACCTGGGAGCTGCTGCGCGAGCTCCGCGACGCCGGGGTCACGGTGGTGCTGACCACGCACTACATGGACGAGGCGGAGCGGCTGGCCGACCGGATCCACATCATCGACCACGGACGCCTGATCGCCAGCGGTTCGCCGCTGGAGCTCACCCGGGGCGGTGGGGCCGCGACCATCCGCCTGGTCGTCACCAAGCCGTTCCCGCCCGATGCGCAGAGCTCGCTCCGGGCGGCCCTGGGAGCCCTGGTCGAGGTCACCCTGCTGGACGCCATGACCATCGTGGTCACGGGTCCGGCCGACGCGTCGAGCCTGGCCGTGGTGTCGCGGTGGTGCGAGGAGAACGACGTGCTGCCGGAGTCGCTCACCCTCGGCCAGCGGACCCTCGAGGACGTGTTCCTCGAGCTCACCGGCCGCGAGCTCGCCTCATGACGACTCCGACCGCCCCGCAGCTGGAGCTCTCCCCGCGCCCGGGCGCGGCCCCCTTCGCCCGACAGGTGGCGGCCCAGGCCGCCATGGAGGCGCGGCTCATGCTGCGCAACGGCGAGCAGCTCCTGCTGGCGGTCGTGATCCCCGTCATCGTCCTGGTCGGCGGCGTCAACGGCGCACACCACGTCGGCCTCCACTTCTCCCACCCCGCGGTCGACGTGCTCACGCCGGGCGTCCTGGCGCTGGCCGTGATGTCCACGTCGTTCACCTCCCTCGCGATCGCCACGGGCTTCGAGCGCCGGTACGGCGTGATCAAGCGGCTCGGCTCCTCTCCCCTCCCCCGCTCGGGCCTCCTCGCCGGCAAGATCGGCGGCCTGCTCGTCGTCGAGGTCCTGCAGCTCGCGGTCATCGCGGTGGTGGCGTCGTTCCTCGGCTGGGACCCGCAGCCGAGCGTGGCCGGCGCCTTCCTGGCCGTCGTGCTCGGCACGGGGGCGTTCGCGGCCCTCGGACTGTTCGTCGCGGGCGTGCTCCGCGCCGAGGCGACGCTGGCCGCGGCCAACCTGGTCTACCTGCTGCTGCTGGCCGGCGGCGCGGTCGTGCTCCCGAGCTCGTCGTACGGCGCCTTCGGGCACGTCACCCCGTTCCTGCCCTCAGGAGCCCTCGGCGACGCGATGCGCGCCGCCTTCATCGGCGGCTCCATCGCGTGGCGCGACCTCGCTGTCCTGCTGGTGTGGGGCGCGGCCGGCACGTTCCTGACGGCGAGGACCTTCTCGTGGGAGTGAGCGTCTGGCTGCGCCGCCTCGCCTGGGCGACGCTGGTCGCCAACGGCCTGCTGGTCGTCACCGGCGGCGCCGTCCGGCTGACCGGGTCCGGCCTGGGCTGCCCCACCTGGCCACGCTGCACCGACTCGTCGTTCACCCCCCACGGCGCGCTCGGGATCCACCAGCTCATCGAGTTCGGCAACCGCACGCTGACCTTCGTGCTGGTCGCCATCGCGGTGGCCACCTACGTCGCGGCCCGGCAGAGCGGGCGCCGCGACCTGGTCCGGCTGTCGGTGGTCCTGGGCCTGGCCATCCCCGCCCAGGCCGTCCTCGGGGGGATCACCGTCCTCAGCGACCTCAACCCCTGGGTGGTGTCGCTGCACCTCGTGCTCTCGCTCGCGATCGTGTCGCTGGCCGTGCTGTTCCTGCACCGCCTCGACCACCCGGGGGTCTCGACAGGCTCGATGAGCGGTCTGACCCCCGCGTCACCGCCGGCCAGGGGCGTCGTCCCGACACTCGCCTGGACGACGTACGCCGTGGTGTGGCTCGTCGTCCTCGCCGGCACCACGGTGACCGGCTCGGGTCCCCACGCCGGCGACGCGAGCGCCCGGCGCAACGGGCTCGACCCGCTCCAGGCCAGCCAGTTCCATGCCGACCTCGTGTTCCTGCTGATCGGGCTGTCCGCCGGGCTGTGGTTCGCCCTGCGCGCCACCGGAGGCTCGACCCGCCCGGCGCTGGCGCTGCTCGCCGTGGAGGCGGCGCAGGCCGTGGTCGGGTTCGTCCAGTACTTCGCGGGACTGCCCGTCGCCGTGGTGCTGCTGCACATGCTCGGCGCGGTCCTCGTCGTCGCCGCGGCCACCTGGCTGTTGATCTCCGTGCGCGAGCCGGCGGACGGCCGGACATGGTCGACGGTTGGCCTGCACCCCCGTGACCAGGCCAACCGTCGCACCCGTTGAGACGCACGGTACGACGGTTCGGTTGCCTCTGTCCCCGGAATAAACAGGAAAACCCAGGAAGTACCGAGGAAGAATCTCGGGTCAGCGGGTCAGCAGCGGGTCCAGCGCGACCGCGACGAAGAGCAGCGACAGGTACAGGTTCGAGGAGTGGAACAGCACCATCGGCCGGATCACGGTGAGGTCCTCGGTGCCGCGGCTCCGGCCCCACATCCGGTGGGCCTGCAGCAGGAAGGCCGCCCCCAGCCCGGCGGCGACCACCGGGTAGACCCACCCGGTGCCGGCGACCGGCCACAGCAGGAGCGACGTCGCCACCATCACCCAGCTGTAGACCACGATCTGGCGCGCGACCACCTCGGCCCGGGCCACCACGGGGAGCATCGGCACCTCGACGCCGGCGTAGTCCTCGCGGTAGCGCAGGGCCAGCGCCCACGTGTGGGGCGGCGTCCAGAAGAACACGACGAGGAACAGCACCACCGGGGCCCAGGCGAGCTGGTCGGTCACGGCCGTCCAGCCGATCAGGGCCGGGAAGCACCCCGCGAGACCGCCCCAGACGATGTTCTGCGTCGTCCGGCGCTTGAGCAGCATCGTGTAGACGAACAGGTAGAAGCACTCGGCCAGCAGGGCCAGCCCCGCTGAGAGCGGGTTGACCCAGACCGCCAGGATCACGGTGGCCAGCACCCCGAGCACGATCCCGAACACCAGCGCCGAGGTCGGCGACACGATGTGACGCGGCAGCGCGCGGCGGCGGGTCCTGCGCATCTGCTCGTCGATGTCGCGGTCGTAGACGCAGTTGAGGACGGAGGCCGAGCCGGCCGAGAGGGTGCCGCCGACGACGGTGGCCACCACCAGACCCAGGTCGGGGACCCCGCGCGCCGCGAAGAACATGACCGGCACGGTCGTCAGCAGGAGCAGCTCGATGACGCGGGGCTTGGTGAGCCCGACGTAGGCCGCGACCACGTCCCGGAAGTGCGAGGGGCCGGTCGCCCGAGGTGGGTCCGACTCGGAAAGAGCCGGGGCTCGGTGGCCGACGTATGTCACGGACTTCCTCGGGTACGGAGGGGCAAGAGACGCGTCTCGCAGTCTATCGCCCGGGGTGAGTAGGCTCGGTGACGGCCGAGGAGATGCCGGAGCACGACGTACGAACCCCCGCCTGGAAGGGAATCCTGCGTGAGCACCACACCCGCGAAGCTGGACTGGACCGAGCTCGACGACCAGGCGGTCGACACCGTCAGGGTGCTGGCCATGGACGCCGTCCAGAAGGTCGGGAACGGCCACCCCGGTACGGCGATGAGCCTCGCGCCGGCCGCGTACCTGTTGTTCCAGAAGGTGATGCGGCACAACCCCGCCGACCCCCACTGGCCGGGACGCGACCGCTTCGTGCTGTCGTGCGGCCACTCGAGCCTGACCCTCTACATCCAGCTGTTCCTGGGCGGATGGGGCCTGGAGCTCGACGACCTCAAGGCGCTGCGGACCTGGGGCAGCAAGACCCCCGGCCACCCGGAGTACGGCCACACCGCGGGGGTCGAGACCACCACCGGCCCGCTCGGTCAAGGGGTCGGCAACGCCGTCGGCATGGCCATGGCGGCCCGCCGCGAGCACGGCCTCCTCGACCCGAACGCGACCCTCGGCGACTCGCCGTTCGACCACCAGGTCTACGCCTTCTGCTCGGACGGTGACATCGAGGAGGGCGTCTCCGCCGAGGCGTCCGCCATCGCGGGGGTGCAGGAGCTCGGCAACCTGACCGTCATCTACGACCACAACCGGATCTCGATCGAGGACAACACCGACATCGCCCTCGGCGAGGACGTCGGCGCCCGCTACCAGGCCTACGGCTGGCACGTGCAGCACGTCGACTGGACCCACGGCGGCACCACCTACCGCGAGGACGTGCCGGCGCTGTACGACGCGATCCGCAAGGCACAGGCCGTCACCGACAAGCCGAGCTTCATCGTGCTCCACACGATCATCGCCTGGCCGGCACCCGACGCCCAGAACACCGGCAAGGCGCACGGCTCGGCGCTCGGTGCGGACGAGGTGGCGGCCACGAAGAAGGTCCTCGGCTTCGACCCGGACCGCACCTTCGAGGTGCCGACCGGCGTGCTCGAGCACACCCGCGAGCTCGTCGAACGCGGCAAGGCCGCGCAGGCCGACTGGGACACGGCGTACGCCGCCTGGGCCCGCAAGCCGTCCGCCGACACCGCGCTCTTCGACCGGCTCCAGACCCGGACGCTGCCCGAAGGCTGGTCGCAGCACCTGCCGACCTTCCCGGCCGACGAGAAGGGGATGGCGACCCGGAAGGCGTCCGGCGCGGTGATCAACGCGATCGCCGAGCACGTCCCCGAGCTGTGGGGCGGGTCCGCCGACCTGGCGGAGTCCAACAACACCACGATCGAGGGTGCGCCGTCGTTCATCCCCACCAACCGCGCCACCAAGATGTGGAAGGCCGACCCGCTCGCCGGTCGCGTGCTGCACTTCGGCATCCGCGAGCACGGCATGGGCTCGATCATGAACGGCATCGCCGTGCACGGCGGCACCCGCGTGTTCGGCGGCACCTTCCTCACCTTCTCGGACTACATGCGCGGCTCGGTCCGGCTGGCGGCGTTGATGGGCCTGCCGGTCACCTACGTGTGGACGCACGACTCCATCGGCCTCGGCGAGGACGGGCCGACCCATCAGCCGGTCGAGCATCTCGCCGCCCTCCGCGCGATCCCCGGCCTCGACGTCGTACGCCCGGCGGACGCCAACGAGACCGCGGCCTGCTGGCAGACGGTCCTCGAGCACACGGACCGCCCCGCCGGACTGATCCTCACTCGTCAGAACGTGCCGACGTACCCCCGGGGCGAGGAGGGGTACGCCGACACCAGCGACGTCCACCGCGGCGGCTACGTCCTGCTCGACGCCCCCACCGAGCTCCCGGGCGGCCTGCCCGACGTCGTGCTGGTCGGGACCGGCTCCGAGGTGCAGCTCGCGGTGCGGGCCAGGGAGCTCCTGGCCGCCGAGGGCGTCCGGGCTCGGGTCGTCTCGATGCCCTGCCGCGAGTGGTTCGACGCCCAGGAGCCGTCCTACCGCGAGACGGTGATCCCACCCCCGGTGAAGGCCCGGGTCTCCGTCGAGGCCGGGGTCGCGCAGGGGTGGCGCGACGTCGTGGGCGACCACGGCCGGATCGTCTCGCTCGAGCACTACGGCGCGTCGGCCGACTTCGCGCGCATCTACCAGGAGTTCGGGATCACCGCCGAGGCCGTCGCCGCGGCGGCCCACGACAGCATCCGCAGCGCCACCGACTGACGCCGGACAGAAGGGATCTCTCATGACTGACCGCTTGCAGCAGCTCGCCGAGGCGGGGGTGTCGATCTGGCTCGACGACCTCTCCCGAGAACGACTCGAGACCGGCAACCTCGCCGACCTCGTGGAGAACTCCCACGTGGTGGGCGTGACCAGCAACCCGTCGATCTTCCAGGCGGCCCTCGCCGACGGCAAGCGTTACGACGCCCAGATCCGCGAGCTCGCCGCCCAGGGCGCGGACACCGACCAGACCGTGCGCGTCCTCACCACCGACGACGTCCGCGAGGCCTGCCAGGTCCTGCGGCCGGTCTTCGACGCCACCGACACGGTCGACGGCCGGGTCTCGATCGAGGTCTCCCCCGGGCTCGCCCACGACGCGGCCGGCACCGTCGTCGAGGCGGCCGAGCTCTGGAAGACGGTCGGCGAGCCGAACCTCTTCATCAAGATCCCGGGCACCCGGGAGGGCTGCCCGGCCATCACCGAGACCCTCGGCGCCGGCATCAGCGTCAACGTCACCCTGATCTTCGGCCTGGACCAGTACCGCGACGTCATGGAGGCCCACCTCGCCGGGCTCGAGAAGGCTCGGGAGAACGGTCACGACCTCGCGACGATCCACTCGGTCGCGTCGTTCTTCGTCTCCCGCGTCGACACCGAGATCGACAAGCGGCTCGACGCCGCCACGTCGGGATCCGGTACCGACCCGGGGCTCAAGGGCAAGGCCGGCGTCGCCAACGCCCGGCTCGCGTTCCAGGCCTTCGAGGAGTTCTTCACCGGAGACCGCTGGGCCTCGCTCGAGGCGGACGGCGCCCGCCGGCAGCGTCCGCTCTGGGCCTCGACCGGGGTGAAGAACCCCGACTACGACGACACGATGTATGTCGTCGACCTGGTGGTCGAGGACACCGTCAACACCATGCCGGAGAAGACCCTCGACGCGGTCGCCGACCACGGCGAGGTCAAGGGCGACCAGGTCCGGCCGTTCTACGACGACGCGGCCGCCCACATGAGGGCCCTGGCCGACGCCGGCATCGACTACGACGACGTCATCGCCGTCCTGATCAAGGAGGGTGTCGACAAGTTCGTGACCGCCTGGGACGAGCTCGGTGAGACCGTCACCAGCGCACTCGCCGACGCCAAGGGAGCCCGGTGACGGACGCGCCGGTGGATCCCGGGTCCACCGACGCCTGGTCGCGGCTCACCGCTCTCGCCGAGAAGTTCGAGCCGGACCTGCGCGGGTGGTTCGACACCGACCCGGGCCGCGTCGAGCGGTACACCTTCACCGCGGGCGACCTGCACGTCGACCTCTCCAAGGCGCTCCTCGACGACGAGGTCCTCGCGGCGCTGCTCGCGCTGGCCGACGAGGTCGGGGTCGCCCGGCGTCGCGACGCCATGCTCACCGGCGAGCACATCAACGTCACCGAGGACCGCGCGGTCCTGCACACGGCGCTCCGGCTGCCGGCCGACGCGACCCTCGAGGTCGACGGCCAGGACGTCGTCGCCGACGTCCACGACGTCCTGCGCCGCGTCTACGCCTTCGCCGAGCAGGTGCGCAGCGGCGCGTGGACCGGGGTGACCGGTGAACGGATCCGCACCGTGGTCAACATCGGGATCGGCGGCTCCGACCTCGGACCGGTGATGGCCTACGAGGCCCTCGCGCCCTACCGCGCCGAGGGCCTGGAGTGCCGCTTCATCTCGAACATCGACCCGACCGACGCCGCGACCTCCCTCGACGGCCTGGATCCGGCGACGACCCTGTTCATCGTGTCGAGCAAGACGTTCGGCACCCTCGAGACGCTCACCAACGCCCGGCTGTGCAAGGCCTGGCTGCTCGACGGACTGGGCGGCCACGACGCGGACGAGGCGGTGCGGAAGCACTTCGTGGCCGTGTCGACGGCCCTCGACAAGGTGGCCGCCTTCGGCATCGACCCGGCCAACGCCTTCGGGTTCTGGGACTGGGTGGGCGGCCGCTACTCGGTGGACTCCGCCATCGGCGCCTCCCTCGTCGTCGCGATCGGGCCCGACCGGTTCGCGGACTTCCTGGCGGGCTTCCACGCGATGGACGAGCACTTCCGGACCACCGAGCTCTCCCGCAACGTGCCGGTGCTGATGGGGCTGCTGAACGTCTGGTACACGAACTTCCTGGGTGCCCAGAGCCATGCCGTGCTGCCCTACGCCCAGCTCCTGCACCGGTTCCCCGCCTACCTGCAGCAGCTGACGATGGAGTCCAACGGCAAGGGCGTGCGGTGGGACGGGAGCGCCGTGGGGACCGACACGGGCGAGGTCTTCTGGGGCGAGCCCGGCACCAACGGCCAGCACGCGTTCTACCAGCTGATCCACCAGGGCACCCGGCTGATCCCGGCCGACTTCATCGCCTTCGCGAACCCGGCGTACCCCCTCCGCGACGCCCAGGACGGGCAGAGCACGGACGTCCACGAGCTGTTCCTGGCCAACTTCTTCGCCCAGACCCGGGCGTTGGCGTTCGGCAAGACCGCCGACGAGGTCCGCGCCGAGGGCACCGACGAGGCGATCGTGCCGGCGCGGGTGTTCCCCGGCAACCGGCCGACCACGTCGGTGATGGCACCCGAGCTGAGCCCGGCCGTCCTCGGTCAGCTGGTGGCGCTGTACGAGCACATCACGTTCACCCAGGGGGCGGTCTGGGGCATCGACAGCTTCGACCAGTGGGGCGTCGAGCTCGGCAAGCAGCTGGCCCAGCAGGTCCGCCCGGCCCTCGCCGGCGACGAGAAGGCCCTGGCCGGACAGGACGCCTCGACCCGGTCGTTGATCGCCTACTACCGCAGGCAGCGTGTCTCGTGAGCGCCTGGGTCAACCCGCTCCGCGATCCTCGGGACCGGCGTCTGCCGCGCATCGCCGGCCCCTGCGGGATGGTCCTGTTCGGGGTCACCGGTGACCTCTCCCGCAAGAAGGTGATGCCCGCGATCTACGACCTGGCCAACCGCGGCCTGCTCCCGCCCGGGTTCAGTCTCACCGGTTTCGCCCGGCGCGACTGGGCGAACGAGGACTTCGCCCAGGTCGTGCACAACTCGGTCAAGGAGCACTCGCGCACCGAGTTCCGCGAGGAGGTCTGGAAGCAGCTCGCCGAGGGGTTCCGGTTCGTCCCGGGCGACTTCGACGACGATGTCGCGTTCAGCACGCTCCGACGGACGATCGAGGAGCTCGACGAGGTCCGCGGCACCGGCGGCAACCATGCCTTCTACCTCGCGATCCCGCCCGGCTTCTTCAGCAACGTGGTCGGGCAGCTCAAGGAGCACGGGCTGGCGCAGCCGGCGGAGGGCTCCTGGCGCCGCGTGGTCGTGGAGAAGCCGTTCGGCCACGACGAGACGTCCGCCCGGGAGCTGAACGCCATCCTTGCGGAGGTCTTCCCGTCGGGCTCGATCTTCCGGATCGACCACTACCTGGGCAAGGAGACGGTCCAGAACATCCTGGCGATGCGCTTCGCCAATGCCATGTTCGAGCCGATCTGGAACTCCAACTACGTCGACCACGTGCAGATCACGATGGCCGAGGACATCGGGATCGGCGGCCGCGCCGGCTACTACGACGGCATCGGCGCCGCCCGCGACGTGATCCAGAACCATCTCCTGCAGCTGATGTCCCTGGTGGCCATGGAGGAGCCCACGTCGTTCGACGCCGAGAGCCTGCGGGTCGAGAAGCTCAAGCTGCTCTCGTCCGTGTGTCTCCCCCGACGCCTCGACCTGGCCACCGCCCGCGGCCAGTACGCCGCCGGCTGGCAGGGCGGCGAACCCGTCGTGGGCTTCCTCGAGGAGGAGGGCGTCCGCAAGACCTCGGGCACCGAGACGTACGCCGCGGTCACCCTGCAGGTCGACAACCGGCGCTGGGCCGGCGTCCCGTTCTACCTACGCACCGGCAAGCGGCTCGGCCGCCGCGTCACCGAGGTGGCCGTCGTCTTCAAGCCGGCACCGCACCTGCCGTTCGCCAAGACCGCGACCCAGGAGCTGACCCACAACGCGCTGGTGATCCGGATCCAGCCCGACGAGGGCATGACGATCCGGTTCGGCTCCAAGGTGCCCGGCACGGCCATGGAGATCCGCGACGTCAACATGGACTTCGCCTACGGCGGCTCCTTCACCGAGTCCAGCGCCGAGGCGTACGAGCGGCTCATCCTCGACGTCCTGCTCGGGGACCCGCCGCTGTTCCCCCGCCATGCCGAGGTGGAGCGGCAGTGGCAGATCCTCGACCCGGTGCTGGACCACTGGGCGAAGAAGGGCCGGCCGGAGCAGTACGACGCCGGCACGTGGGGCCCCGCGTCGGCCGATGCGATGCTGGCCCGCGACGGACGGGTCTGGCGACGCCCATGACGGGAGGTCGGAGATGATCGAGCTCATCGACACCAACGCCGCGGGGATCGCCGCGGAGTTCGTGGCCGCCCGCGTGCGCGCCGGCAGCCCGGCCATGGGCATGGTGATGACCCTGGTGATCGTGGTCGACGAGGACGGCGCCGTCGACGCGATGCGGGTGGCCCGTCAGGCCTCGCACGAGCACCCCGCGCGGGTCCTCGGCCTGATCCTGGGCGACGGTCGCGGCGCTCCCCAGGTGAACGCCCAGGTCGGCGCCGGCGACGGGTGGTCCGGCGAGACCGCGCTGATCCGGCTCAAGGGCGAGGTGGTCAAGCACGCCGAGTCGGTCGTGCTGCCCCTGCTGCTCCCCGACTCCCCGGTCGCCCTGTGGTGGCCGGCGGACCCACCCGATCAGCCGTCGACCGACCCGATCGGACGCCTGGCGCAACGCCGGATCACCGACGCGGCCGCCGCCGTACGCGGGAAGGCCAAGGCCATCCACACCCAGTGCTCGTCGTACTCCCCGGGAGACTCCGACCTCGCGTGGACCCGGATCACCCCGTGGCGCGCCCTGCTCGCGGCGGCCCTCGACCAGCACCCGCTCAAGGTGACGGGCGGGTCCGTGACCGCCGAGCGGATCAGCCCCAGCGCCGAGCTGCTCGTCGCCTGGCTGTCCGACCGGCTCAAGGTGCACGTCGACCGCAAGAGCTCCCGGGGGCCGGGGATCACCGAGGTGCGCCTCGACACCAAGGAGGGACCGATCGTGATCTCACGTCGCGACGGGCGCCTGGCGACCTTCTCGTCGCCCGGCCGGCCCGACCGCCCGGTCGCGCTCAAGCGCCGCCAGCTCCCCGAGCTGCTGGCCGAGGAGCTGCGCCGTCTCGACGAGGACGAGGTGTACGCCGCGACCGCCCGCAAGCTGATCCGGCTGCACCTCCGATGAACGGCGCTCCTGCCCCCCGGGTCGAGGTCCACGAGTCCCCGGCCGACCTCGCCACCTCGGTCGCGGGTGCCTTCGTGGGCCTGCTCGTCGTCCGTCAGGCGTCCGGCGTGATCCCGCAGATCGCGCTCACCGGCGGCACCATCGCCGAGGCCATCCACCACGAGATCGCCCGGCTCGCGCCGGACAGCGACGTCGACTGGAGCCGGGTGGACTTCTTCTGGGGGGATGAGCGCTTCGTCGCCGCCGACTCCTCGGAGCGCAACGCACGCGAGGCTCGCGGCGCCTTCCTCGACGCGGTCGGTGCCGACCCGGCGCGGGTGCACGAGATCCCGTCGGCCGACGACGTCGACAGCGTGGAGGACGCCGCGGCGGCGTACGGCGACACCGTCCGCGCCGTCGGCGCCGGGCACTTCGACCTGGTCATGCTCGGCGTCGGACCGGACGGCCACGTGGCGTCGCTGTTCCCCGGCGCGGCCCAGCTCGACGTCGACGACCGGATCGCGGTCGCGGTCAGGGACTCCCCCAAGCCGCCGCCCGAGCGGGTGTCTCTCACCTTCGACGCGCTGAACCGCTCCGACGAGGTGTGGTTCGTGGTGAGCGGGTCGGACAAGGCCGAGCCGGTCGGCCGCGCCCTCGCGGTGACCCCACCGGACCGGCACGAGGTCCCGGCTGCCGGGGTCCGTGGTGAGGTGGAGACGGTCTGGTTCCTCGACCGCGAGTCGGCCAGCCGGGTGCCCTGAGGCGTCAGGCTCGAGCCAGCGCGAAGGCGGACACGTCGATCGTGCTGTGCCCGTCGGTCGCGAGCTGGGCCAGGCACTCGCCGATGGCCGCCGAGTGCTTGAACCCGTGGCCGGAGCACGGCGAGGCGACGATGACGTTCGGCGACGACGGCAGCCGATCGATGATGAAACGGCTGTCCGGCGTCACGGTGTAGAGGCACGCTCTCGATCTCACGCAGCGCCCCGAGAGCCACGGGAGCCGGTGCCGGACGTAGCGCTCGTACATCTCCTCCGTCTCGGCGGGGGTGACGGCCCGATCGACCTCGTCGGCCGTCGTCTCGACGTCGTACTGCTCGCGCGCGACCTTGGCCCCGCCGGCCGGGCCGTCGATCATCGGGAACCCGTAGATCACCTCGCCGCGGTCATCCCCGGGCCACCAGATGTAGACCGGCGAGTCGCGAAGCGCCGGGTACGACGAGGGGGTGCGCAGGTCGAACCAGAACTGCACCTGCCGATGGATCTTCACCACCGATGACAGCTCGGGGACCAGCTCCGGGACCCACGGCCCGGTGGTGATCACCAGGGTCGACGCCTCGACCGTCCCGTTCGTCGTCCGGACCGCGACGTGGGTCCCGAGGTCGTCGTAGCCCACGACGCTCTCACTCGTGGCGATGCCGGCACCCATGTCTCGGGCCAGCCGGAGCTGCGCCTCGACCGCGCGCTCGGGTCGCACGAAGCCCGCGCCCGGCTCGTAGCAGCCCTGTTCGTCACCGGCGAGGGCGAACTGGGGGAACCGGGCGGCCAGCTCGGCGGTGCCGAGCCGCTCGTGCTCCACTCCGAAGGCCTCCGCGGAGGCCACCGTGTGCTCGAGGAAGCTCGTGCTGCCGTGCATGGCGAAGCTCGACCGCGGTGGCGCCAGCACGAGCCCACCGCACGGCGTGAGGATCTCGACCCCGGCCGCGCGCTCGATCTCACGCCAGATCTGGTGCGACCGCCGCACCAGGGGCACGTACTCCGGGCCCTCGCCGACCGCAAGCCGGGTGATCCTCGTGTCCCCGTGCGTCGATCCGAGGGCATGCGGCGGCTGGTAGCGGTCCAGGCCGAGCACGCTGACACCGGCCCTCGCGAGCTGGTAGACGGCGGCACTCCCCATCGCGCCGAGCCCGGCGACGACCGCGTCGTAGCGCAAGGATCAGAAGATGATGTCGCCGGACTTGCGTCGGCTCCGGAGGAGCTGGATCGCCTCGTCGAGGATCGACTCGGCCTCGGCGTCGGAGCGGCGCTCCTTCACGTAGGCCAGGTGAGTCTTGTAGGGCTCGATCTTGGGTGCCGGAGGCGGGTTCTCCGAGTCGCGACTCGCGGGCAGCCCGCACTTGGGGCAGTCCCACGAGTCGGGGACCACGGCGTCGACCGCGAACGTCACCACCGACCGGTGCTCATGGGAGCAGAAGTACGTGACGGCCTGCCTCGGGGCGGCCTCACCGCGCTCCGCCTCACCCATCGGACCCGCTCCGACCCGGCTACCCCGGATCGCATTTCCTCCACCAGCCACGTGCGAGAACCTCTCTCAGTTCTGATAGGCCAGCAGGAGGCCCAGGGCGATGACGCAAGCGAACCAGATGACTCCGACACCGATGGTGAACCGGTCCAGGTTTCGCTCCGCCACGGACGATCCCCCGAGCGAGCTGGACACACCGCCGCCGAACATGTCCGACAGGCCGCCCCCGCGGCCCTTGTGCAGCAGCACGAGCAACACCAGCATGCAGCTGGTGAGGACGAGCAGGATCGTGAAGACGGTGGTCACGACGGCATAGCCTACGTCACGATCGCGAACGTTCCGAAGTGGCCCGCCAGCCGGTCCAGACCGGTCTCGCGAACCCTCACAACGTCGGCATGTCGTAGAAGCGGCAGATGCCCCCGAACTCCTCCGGCTGGAGGCTCGCGCCGCCCACCAGGGCGCCGTCGACGTCGGGCTGCGCCATGATCCCGGCGATGTTGGCGGCCTTGACCGACCCGCCGTACAGGATCCGGCAGCCGTCGGCCGCCTCGTCCCCCGCGGTCTCCCGGAGCCGCGCGCGGATCGCCGCGCACACCTCCTGCGCGTCCTCGGGGGTGGCCACCTCGCCGGTGCCGATGGCCCAGACCGGCTCGTAGGCCACCACGAGGGAGGCGATCTCCTTCGGCGTGAACCCGGCCAGCGACCCGTCGACCTGTGCGAGCGTGTGGGACACCTGCTCCCCCGCCTTGCGCACGTCGAGGCCCTCGCCCACGCAGACGATCGGCGTCATCGCGGTGCCGACGGCCCTGCGGGCCTTGGCGTTGACGGTCGCGTCGGTCTCGGCGTGGTACTCGCGGCGTTCGGAGTGCCCGACGACGACGTAGCTGCAGCCGAGCCTGGCCAGCATCGCGGCCGAGATCTCGCCGGTGTAGGCGCCGGCCTCGTGCTCGGAGACGTCCTGGGCGCCGTAGCGGATCGAGAGCCGGTCACCGTCGACCACGGTCTGGACCGAGCGGAGGTCGGTGAACGGCGGCAGGACGACCACCTCGGTGCGGGTGGGGTCGTGCTTCTTGTCCGCGAGGATCCAGGCGAGCTTCTGGACCAGCGCCACCGCTTCGGAGTGGGTGAGGTTCATCTTCCAGTTGCCCGCCATCAGCGGGGTGCGTGTGGGCATGGGGTGCCTTTCAGGTACGTCGGGCATGGTCATCTCGTCGTCGCTCGTGGCACCGCTCGACGTCGCTCGACCACCGGGTGGCGTTCAGCGCTCGAGGACGGCGATGCCGGGGAGCTCCTTGCCCTCGAGGAACTCGAGGCTCGCGCCGCCCCCGGTCGAGATGTGACCGAAGGCGCCCTCGTCGAACCCGAGCTGGCGCACCGCCGCGGCAGAGTCTCCTCCGCCCACGACGGAGAGCCCGTCGATCTCGGTGAGCGCCTGGGCGACCGCGCGGGTGCCCTCGGCGAACGCCGAGGTCTCGAAGACCCCCATCGGGCCGTTCCAGAACACCGTCCGGGCGTCGGCGATCGCGGCCGCGAAGGCCCGGCCCGACTCGGGGCCGATGTCGAGCCCGAGGCTGTCCGCGGGGATCTCCCCCGCAGGAACGACACGTGGTTGCGGCTCGCGGTCGCCGGAGGGGAAGGCGCTGTCGACGACGATGTCGGTGGGCAGGACGAGGTCGACGCCCGACTCCTCGGCACGCCGGAGGTAGTCGCGGCAGGTGTCCAGCTGGTCGTCCTCGAGGAGGCTCTTCCCCACCTCGTGGCCCTGGGCCGCGAGGAAGGTGAACACCATCCCGCCCCCGATCAGGAGCCGGTCGGCCTTGCCGAGCAGGTTGTCGATCACGCCGAGCTTGTCGGAGACCTTGGAGCCCCCGAGGACCACGACGTAAGGGCGCGCCGGGTCCACGGTGAGCCGCCGGAGCACGTCGATCTCGGTGGCCACCAGCTGGCCCATCGCGTGCGGCAGCCGCAACGCGACGTCGTACACGCTCGCCTGCTTGCGGTGCACGACGCCGAACCCGTCGGAGACGAAGCAGTCGGCGAGGGCCGCGAGCTGGTCGGCGAACGCACCGCGCACGTCGTCGTCCTTGCTGGTCTCGCCGGCGTTGAAGCGCACGTTCTCGAGCAGCGCGACGTCGCCGTCGGCGAGGTTGTCCACCGCCTTCTGGGCGCCGGGACCCACGGTGTCGTGGGCGAACGCCACGGGGGTGCCGAGCAGGTCACCGAGCCGCTCCGCGACCGGTGCCAGCGAGTAGCGGTCGTCCGGCTCGCCCTTGGGCCGGCCGAGGTGCGCGACCACCACGACCCGGGCGCCGGCGTCGGAGAGCTCGCGGATCGTGGGGACGCTGGCCCGGACCCGGCCGTCGTCGGTGATCGTCGTCCCGTCCAGGGGCACGTTCAGGTCCGAACGGACCAGGACCCGCTTGCCCCGGACGTCACCGAGGGCCTCGAGAGTGGACGCCACGGTCAGAGCTGGCTGCCGACCAGGGCGGCCAGGTCGATGAGGCGGTTGGAGTAGCCCCACTCGTTGTCGTACCAGCCGACGACCTTGACCTGGTTGCCGTTGGCCAGCGTGCAGCCGGCGTCGATCGTGCACGAGGCGGGCCAGGTCACGATGTCGGCGCTGACGATCTCGTCCTCGGTGTACTCGAGGTACTTCGCCAGCGGACCCGACTCCGACGCCGCCTTGAACGCGGCGTTGACCTCGTCCTTGGTGACCTCCTGGCCGAGGTTGACGGTCAGGTCGGTGACCGAGCCGGTCGGCACCGGCACCCGCAGCGCGTAGCCGTCGAGCTTGCCCTTCAGCTCGGGCAGCACCAGGGAGATCGCCTTGGCGGCTCCGGTCGTGGTCGGGATGATGCTGCTCGCCCCGGCGCGGGCGCGGCGCAGGTTGATCTGGCCCTTGCGGTTGAGGGAGATCTGGTCGAGCAGCTGCTGCTCGGTCGTGTAGGCGTGCACGGTGGTCATGAAGCCCTTCTCGATGCCCCAGTTGTCGAGGAGCACCTTGGCCATCGGGCCCAGGCAGTTCGTCGTGCAGCTCGCGTTGGAGATCACGTGGTGCTTCGACGCGTCGTACTGATCGTCGTTGATCCCCATCACGATCGTGATGTCCTCGTCGGAGGCGGGCGCCGAGATCAGCACCTTCTTGGCGCCGGCGTCGATGTGCTTGTGGGCGTCCGCGGCCTTGGTGAAGAGGCCGGTCGACTCGATCACCACGTCGGCACCGATGTCGCCCCACGGCAGCGCGGCGGGATCGCGCTCGGCGCTGGCGTGGATCTTGGTGCCGTCGACGGTCAGCGACGACTCGTCGGACTCGATGTCGCCGGGGTAGCGCCCGAGGATGGAGTCGTAGCGGAGGAAGTGGGCGAGGACGTCGTTCGACGCGAGGTCGTTGACGCCCACGACCTCCACGTCGGCGTCTGACGCCTGGACGGCGCGGAAGAAGTTGCGGCCGATGCGGCCGAAGCCGTTGATGCCTACCCGAACGGTCACTGGTGCTCCTTGGGTTCGCTGCCCGGACTGATCATGGGGGCGGCGCGCTGCGCGCCGTCCGTACGTCGACCCTAGCGCCAGGTCTCGGGCCGTCCGCGGGCCGTTCGCCCTACGTGCGAGTAACTACGCGTCAGTCCTCGTCGGCCAGCATCTCGGGGGTGAGGGACGCCTCCGTGTCGGGGATGCCGAGCTCCTCGGCGCGCTTGTCGGCCATCGCCAGGAGCCGGCGGATCCGACCGGCGATGGCGTCCTTGGTGAGCACCGGGTCGTGCAGCTGGCCGAGCTCCTCCAACGAGGCCTGCTTGTGCTCCAGGCGGAGGCCGCCCGCCATCTTCAGGTGGTCGGGCACCTCGTCACCGAGGATCTCCAGGGCGCGCTCGACCCGGGCACCGGCCGCCACCGCGGCCCGTGCGGAGCGGCGCAGGTTGGCGTCGTCGAAGTTCGCGAGGCGGTTCGCGGTCGCTCGGACCTCGCGGCGCATCCGCCGCTCCTCCCAGGCCATCAGCGCCTCGTGCGCCCCCAGCCGGGTGAGCAGCTGGGAGATGGCGTCACCGTCGCGGATCACCACGCGGTCGACCCCACGCACCTCGCGCGCCTTGGACGGGATGCCGAGCCGGCGGGCGACGCCGACCAGAGCCAGGGCCGCCTCCGGTCCGGGACAGGTCACCTCGAGCGACGACGAACGGCCGGGCTCGGTCAGGGAGCCGTGGGCCAGGAACGCGCCCCGCCAGGCGGCCACCGAGTCGCAGGCGCCGCCGGACACGACGGCCGGCGGGAGCCCGCGCACGGGGCGACCGCGGCCGTCGAGCAGGCCGGTCTGACGGGCCAGGGCCTCGCCGTCCTTGACCACGCGGACCAGGTAGCGGCTCCCCTTGCGGATGCCGTTGGCCTGCACCATGGCCACGTCGCTCTGATGGCCGAAGACCTCGGAGATGTCCTTGCGCAGACGCCGGGCCGCGGCGCCGGTGTCGAGCTCGGCCTCCACCACGATCTTGCCGCTCACGATGTGGAGGCCTCCCGCGAAGCGCAGCATCGTGGAGACCTCCGCCTTGCGGCAGCAGGTCTTGGTGATGTGAGTGTTGGCGATCTCCGCCTTCACCTGAGCCGTCATCGCCATGGCGCCGATCCTGCCACGTACGTCAACAACCTCCGAGCGCGGTTCTCGATCAGAGATCGGCCAGGATCGCGGCATACGCCGTGGCGAGCTTCGCCGGGTCGTGACGGGGCGTGCCGTCCTCGCGTGCGACATCGGCCACGACGACCCGGGCCCCGCACTTGTCGGCCAGGGCCTCGAGCTCGGAGGTGTCGCCGGCCGCCCCGGAGCTGTCGACGAGGACGGTGCCGATGCCCAGGTCGGGAGCGTGGTCGAGCAGCACGTCCAGGTGGTCCGCCGCGGCGAACCCCTCGGTCTCGCCGTCCTGGGGTGCCAGGTTCAGGACCACCACCAGGTGGGCGTCGGTGTGCACCAACGCGTCGCTCAGCGAGGGGACCATCAGGTGCGGCAGCACCGAGGTGAACCACGACCCCGGGCCGAGCACGACCACATCGGCCTCGCGGACGGCGGCCACCGCCTCGGGGCACGGCCGGAGGTCGGGTGGGATCAGGGAGATGGCCTCGATGGTCCCCTCGCAGGAGGCGACCGCGACCTGGCCGCGGACCGTCGTCCGCGCCGTGGGGTACGTCGGGTCGAGCCCGCTCACCTCGGCGGTGATGTCGAGCGGGGTGAGGGCCATCGGCAGGACCCGGCCGCGGGCGCCGAGCAGCCGGCCGACCCAGTCGAGGGCCGCCACGTGGTCGCCGAGGAGCTCCCACAGGCTCACGATCAGCAGGTTGCCGACGACGTGGCCGTTCATCTCCCCGGTGCCGGCGAAGCGGTGCTGGAGCACCCGGGCCCAGGTCTCGCCCCACTCGTCGTCACCGCACAGCGCGGCCAGGGCCATCCGCAGGTCGCCGGGAGGCAGGACGCCGAACTCGGAGCGCAGCCGTCCCGACGAGCCCCCGTCGTCGGCGACGGTGACCACGGCCGTGAGGTCGAGCGGGAGCCGGCGGAGCGCGGAGAGGGACGCGTGCAGGCCGTGGCCGCCACCCAGTGCCGTGGCCCGGTGGATCGTCGAGGTCACGTCACTCCCGCCCGAGATCGCGGTGGACCGCCGAGACGTCGTATCCGGCCTCGCGCATCTGACGCGCGATCTCCTCGGCCATCGCCACGCTGCGGTGCTTGCCGCCGGTGCAGCCGACGGCGACGGACATGAACCGCTTGCCCTCGGTGAGGTAGCCCTTCGTGACGCCCGCCAGGAGCTGGACGTAGGCGTCGACGAACTCCTGGGCCCCCGGCTGACCGAGCACGTAGGTGCTCACCTCGGGCGCCCGGCCGGTCTGGCCCCGCAGGGTGGGGATCCAGAAGGGGTTGGGCAGGAAGCGCATGTCGGCGACGAAGTCGGCGTCGACCGGGATGCCGTACTTGAAGCCGAAGCTGATCACGGTGACCTTGAGCCGGGTGGCGTCGGGAGTGCCGAACGACTCGGCGATGCGGTCGGTCAGCTGGTGGACGTTGAGGTCGGAGGTGTCGATGACGAGGGCGGCGTCGGCGCGCAGGTCGGCCAGCGCGGTGCGCTCGCGGTGCAGCCCGTCGATCAGGCGGCCGCTCGCCTGCAGCGGGTGGGGCCGCCGGGCCGCCTCCTGACGGCGCACCAGCACCTCGTCGGACGCGTCGAGGAAGAGCAGCGTCGTGCGACGGTGCAGGGCGTGCTGGGCGAGGTTGGCCTGGAGGGAGTCGAAGAAGGCGCCGGACCGCACGTCGACCACGACCGCGATCGGCTGGCTGGTGCCCCGGCTCTCGTCCACCAGACGCACCACGTCGCGGAGGAGCGACGGCGGCAGGTTGTCGACGACGTAGTAGCCGAGGTCCTCCAGCTCCTTGGCGGCCGTGCTGCGCCCGGCGCCGGTCATGCCGGTGACCACCACGACCTCGCCGGCGTGGTCGGGGCCCGGCTCGACCCACAGGCCCTCGGGTTGGTCGGACATCGGCTCTCCTGCCTCAGCTCGTGAGTTCGCCGGTGGCGGTGTTCACCGACTGGGCGTCAGTCTGACCGCTGGCGCGGGTCACCGCATCCTTGATGGCGAGAGCGGTGCGCGGACCGATCCCCGGCACCTGTGCGATCTCGTCGACGTCGGCGGCGCGGAGCTTCCGCAGCGAGCCGAAGTGCTTGACCAGAGTCCGGCGGCGCACCTCACCCAGCCCGGGGACGTCGTCGAGCACGCTCTCGACCATCGACTTGGACCGCCGCGACCGGTGGTGGGTGATCGCGAACCGGTGGGCCTCGTCACGCACCCGCTGCAGGAGGTAGAGCCCCTCGGACGACCGGGCCATGATCACCGGGTCCTCCTGGTCGGGCAGCCAGACCTCCTCCAGCCGCTTGGCGAGCCCGCAGACCGGGATGTCGACGATGCCCAGCTCGCGCAGCGCCGCCTGCGCCGCCGCCACCTGCGGCGGGCCGCCGTCGACGACGACCAGACCCGGCGCGTAGGCGAACTTGCGGGGCCGGCCGGTCTCCGGGTCGACCAGCATCGGACCAGACTCGGTCGAGATCTCGGTCGACCGCGCCTGCTCGTCGAGCAACCGCCGGAAACGGCGGGTGATCACCTGGTGCATGTGCGCGACGTCGTTCTGCCCCACCGGGCCGTCGCCGGGTGCCTTGATCACGAACCGGCGGTACTCGCTCTTGCGGGCCAGGCCGTCCTCGAACACCACCATGCTGGCCACCACCTCGGTGCCCTGCAGGTTGGAGATGTCGTAGCACTCGATCCGTAGTGGCGCCTCGTCGAGCCCGAGCGCCTGCTGGATCTCCTCCAACGCCTGGTTGCGGGCCGTGAGATCGGTGCCGCGCTTGGTCTTGTGCATGATCAGCGCCTGGCCGGCGTTGCGCGCGACCGTCTCCTGGAGGGTGCGCTTGTCGCCGCGCTGCGGGACCCGGATGCGGACCCGGCTGCCCCGCCGCTCCGACAGCAGCTCCTCGAACGTCGCGGTGTCCGGCGGCAGCGCCGGCACCAGGATCTCGCGAGGGATCGTGTCGTCGTCCTCGGCGCCGGCGTAGAGCTGGAGCAGGAAGTTCTCGACCAGCTCGGGCGTGCCGCCCTCCTCGACCCGGTCGGCCACCCATCCGCGCTGGCCGCGGATCCGTCCGCCGCGGACGTAGAAGATCTGCACCGCGACCTCGAGGGGGTCCTCGGCGAGCGCGATCACGTCGGCGTCGGTGCCGTCGCCGAGCACCACGGCCTGCTTCTCGAGCGCCTTCTCGAGGGCACCGAGGTCGTCGCGGAGCCGGGCCGCCTTCTCGAAGTCCAGCGCCTCGGAGGCGGCGTACATCTCCGCACGGATGCGCTTCACGAAGGCGTTGGTGTTGCCCGCCATGAAGTCGCAGAAGTCGTCGACGATGTCGCGGTGGTCCTCGGCGCTGATGTTGCCCACGCAGGGGGCCGAGCACTTGTCGATGTAGCCGAGCAGGCACGGCCGCCCGATCTGACCCGACCGCTTGAAGACGCCGTTGGAGCAGGACCGCATCGGGAAGACGCGCAGGAGCTGGTCGACCGTCTCGCGGATGGCCCACGCATGGCTGTAGGGGCCGAAGTAGCGGGTCCCCTTCTTCTTGGCGCCGCGACCCACCATCACCCGCGGGAACTCCTCGCCCACGGTCACCGCGAGCCAGGGGTAGGACTTGTCGTCGCGGTACTTGACGTTGAAGCGGGGGTCGAACTCCTTGATCCAGCTGTACTCCAGCTGGAGGGCCTCGACCTCGGTGTGGACCACGGTCCACTCGACGCTGGCCCCGGTGGTGACCATGGCCGCGGTCCGGGCATGGAGGTTGCCGACGTCCTGGAAGTACGACGACAGCCGGGCACGCAGGTTCTTCGCCTTGCCGACGTAGATCACCCGTCCGCGGGCGTCGCGGAACCGGTAGACGCCCGGCTGGGTCGGGATCTCGCCCGCCCGCGGGCGGTAGGACGCCGGGTTGGTCACCGTTCAACCCTACGGGCTCGCGGGGACACCTCCGCGTCGGCCGGTCGGGGTCTCAGCCCTGGACGATGTTCGCGCCCTTGACCTTGATCGGGACCTTCGGAAGGGCGGCGACGGAGCCGGCGGGCGACCCGAGCGGACCGGTGACGTTGCTGCCGTCCTTGATCGAGAACTGGCTGCCGTGGCAGCCGCAGTTGATGGTGCCGCCGGCGACGTTCGCGAGCTGGCAGCCCTGGTGGGTGCAGGTGGCGGAGAAGCCCTCGAAGGTGCCCTTGGCCGGCTGGGTGACCACGACATTGGCGGAGGTCAGGACCACGCCACCGCCGACGGGTACCTGCGCCCGGGCGACCAGGGGCGTGGCGCCTCCCGACGAGCCGGGGGCGGTGGTGCCACCGGATCCGCTGGTCGAGGACCCTCCTCCGCAGGCGGCGAGGAGCGGCAGGCTGAGGCCGCCGACAGCGGCTCCGGCCACGACGCGTCGTCGGGACAGTGCGGGTTCGGACACGAGGACTCCTCGGGGCGGGGTCGGGCTTCACCGACGCTAGCGGGGCAGGCTGAAATTCCGCTGTGGACGTGGGTAGTACGGCGAACCACCTCAGGCGGTTCGACCGCCCGCGAGGAGCGGGGCGAGGAACTGCCCGGTGTAGCTGTCGGGATCGGCCGCCACCTGCTCGGGCGTGCCCTCCGAGACGACCATGCCACCGCGCGAACCGCCCTCGGGACCCATGTCGATGATCCAGTCCGAGGTCTTGATCACATCGAGGTTGTGCTCGATCACGAGCACCGTGTTGCCCTTGTCGACCAGGCTGGACAGGACGTCGAGGAGCTTGCGGATGTCCTCGAAGTGCAGACCGGTCGTCGGCTCGTCCAGGACGTAGACGGTGCGGCCCGTCGAGCGCTTCTGGAGCTCGCTCGACAGCTTGACCCGCTGCGCCTCTCCCCCGCTCAGGGTGGTGGCCGGCTGACCGAGCCGGACATAGCCCAGACCGACCTCGCACAGCGTCGTCATGTGCCGGGCGATCGCCGGCACCGCCGCGAAGAACTCGGCGGCCTCCTCGATCGGCATGTCGAGGACCTCGGCGATCGTCTTGCCCTTGTAGTGCACCTCGAGCGTCTCGCGGTTGTAGCGCGCGCCGTGACAGACCTCGCACGGGACGTAGACGTCGGGGAGGAAGTTCATCTCGATCTTGATGGTGCCGTCGCCCGAGCAGGCCTCGCAGCGGCCGCCCTTGACGTTGAACGAGAAGCGGCCCTGGAGATAGCCGCGCACCTTGGCCTCGGGGGTGGACGCGAAGAGCTTGCGGATGTGGTCGAAGACACCGGTGTATGTCGCGGGGTTGCTGCGCGGCGTCCGGCCGATCGGCGACTGGTCGACGTGGATGACCTTGTCGACGTGGTCGAGCCCGTTGATGCGCTTGTGGCGGCCCGGCACCGCGCGGGCGTTGTAGATCTGCTTGGCCAGGCTGGTGTAGAGGATGTCGTTGACCAGCGTGGACTTGCCGGACCCGGAGACTCCGGTCACCGCCACGAACAGCCCCAGCGGGAAGCTGACGTCGATGTCGCGGAGGTTGTGCTCCTTGGCCCCGACCACCTTGAGCTCGCGGCTCTTGGCGCGCGGACGGCGTACGGCGGGGACCGGGATCTCGCGCCGGCCCGAGAGGTAGAGCCCGGTCAAGGAGTCGCGGTGCTTGAGCAGGCCGCTCACCGGGCCGGAGTGGACGACCTGGCCGCCGTGCTCGCCCGCGCCGGGCCCGATGTCGACCACCCAGTCGGCGGTGCGGATCGTCTCCTCGTCGTGCTCGACCACGATCAGGGTGTTGCCGAGGTCCTTGAGTCGGACCAGCGTCTCGATCAGCCGCTGGTTGTCGCGCTGGTGGAGCCCGATCGACGGCTCGTCGAGGACGTAGAGGACGCCGACCAGACCGGCGCCGATCTGGGTGGCGAGGCGGATGCGCTGGGCCTCGCCGCCGGACAGCGAGCCGCTCGGCCGGTCGAGGGAGAGGTAGTCGAGACCGACGTCGAGCAGGAAGTTGAGCCGCTCCTGGATCTCCTTCAGGACGCGCTCGGCGATCTGCTTCTCGCGCGTCGACAGCTCGAGCTCGCGCAGGAAGTGGGCCGTCTCGTTGATCGGCAGGTGACAGACCTCGGCGATCGACTTGCCGCCCAGGGTCACCGCCAGGCTGACCGGCTTGAGGCGGCTGCCACCGCAGGCGGGACACGGCACCTCCCGCATGAAGCCCTCGAAGCGCTCGCGGCTGGTGTCGGACTCGGCCTCGCCGTGCCGGCGCTCGACGTAGCTCCGGACCCCCTCGAACTCGGCGTAGTAGGCGCGCTGGCGGCCGTAGCGGTTGGTCGTGACCACGTGGACCTTGGTCGGGTGACCGTCGAGCAGCGACTTGCGGGCCTTGGCGGGGAGCTTGTCCCACGGGGTGTTGAGGTCGAAGCCGAGCTCCTCCCCCAGCGCACCCATCAGGCGCAGGAAGTAGTCGGCGACGTGCGCCTGGCTCCACGGCTGGATGGCGCCCTCCCCGAGCGTGGCCTGGGTGTCGGGCACGACCAGGTCGGGGTCGACCTCCATGCGGGTGCCGATCCCGTGGCAGTCGGGGCACGCGCCGAACGGGGAGTTGAACGAGAACGACCGGGGCTCGAGCTCGTCGGTGTCGATGGTGTGGTCGTTGGGGCAGGACATCTTCTCGGAGAACTTCAGCTCGCGACCGGCGTCCTTGGCGGGCAGGTCGACGAAGTCGAGGACCACGAGACCCGACGCCAGCCGGAGCGCGGTCTCGACCGAGTCGGTCAGCCGCCGCTTGGACGACGCCTTCACTGCCAGCCGGTCGACCACCACCTCGATGGTGTGCTTCTTCTGCTTGTCGAGCTTGGGCGGGTCGTCGAGCGTATGGGTCTCGCCGTTGACCCGGACCCGGGAGAACCCGTCGGTCTGGAGCTGCCGGAACAGCTCGACGTACTCCCCCTTGCGGCCGCGGATCACCGGCGCCAGCACCTGGAAGCGCCGGCCCTCCTCGAGGGCGAGGACCCGGTCGACGATCTGCTGCGGGGTCTGCCGTTCGATGGGGGCGCCGCAGACCGGGCAGTGGGGTCGCCCGGCGCGCGCGTAGAGCAGGCGGAGGTAGTCGTAGACCTCGGTGATGGTGCCGACCGTCGACCGCGGGTTCTTGGACGTGGACTTCTGGTCGATCGAGACGGCCGGCGACAGCCCCTCGATGAAGTCGACGTCGGGCTTGTCCATCTGGCCGAGGAACTGCCGGGCGTACGCCGACAGCGACTCCACGTAGCGGCGCTGGCCCTCGGCGAAGATGGTGTCGAAGGCGAGGCTGGACTTGCCCGAGCCCGAGAGCCCCGTGAACACGATCAGCGAGTCGCGGGGCAGGTCGAGCGAGATGTCCTTGAGGTTGTGCTCGCGGGCACCACGGATGATGAGCTGGTCGGCCACTGACTTCCTCGGCTGTCGTCTGGAGCGGTGTTCGAACACATGTTCGTCCGCCGCGAGTCCCGGCGCAAGCCTGCCACGCCCCGCCGACAGTCCGATCCTACGGGGCGCCGGCGGGCCCCCGCCCCGTCGTCCCGCCGCCGCTGGGGGCGCGGGGGGCGGGGTGTTGAATGGCGCCATGACGACCGACCGACGGCGAGCCGTCGACCTGCTCGGGTCCGCCAGCAGCCGCCTGGTGCGCACCGTCGACGGCTTCGAGGGCGACGACTGGAGCACGCCGTCGTCCCTGCCCGACTGGACCCGCGCCCACGTCGTCGCCCACCTGGCGCTCAACGCGGAGGGGCTGGCGCGGGCTCTGCGGGGCGTGGTCGCCGACGAGGCCGACGACGAGCCGCGGACCATGTACGACTCCGACGAGAGCCGCGACTCCGAGATCGTCGAGCTCGCTGCGGAGCCGCCGAGCCGCATCCGGGACCGGTTCCTGGCCGGGATCACGATCTTCCACGACGCCGTCACGGCGATGCCCGAGCCCGACTGGGACGGACGCGTGGAGCGCACCCCCGGCGGTCGCTCGATGTCGACGTCGTCGGTCCCCGGGATGCGGCTGCGCGAGGTGGAGATCCATCACGCCGACCTGGACGCCGGCTACGCACCGTCCGACTGGTCGCGCGAGTTCGCCGAGCACCTGGTCGACTCCATGGCGAAGCGCCTCGACCCGACCCACCCGTTCGAGGTGAAGCCGCTCGACTCGGTGCGGACGTGGGTGCTCGGCTCGGGCGAGTCCGAGTATCCCGTGCCGATCGTGACCGGTCCCACCGGCGACCTCGGCTGGTGGTTGACCGGCCGGCCGGTCCCCGAGACCCTGTCCTGCTCGCACGGCGAGCTTCCCGAGATCGGAGCGTGGTGACCATGTCCTACACCGGAGCGGTGTCCCCCGGCGGCGAGCCGGACCGTCGTACGGCGGGGTCGCTGGAGATCACCAAGGTCGCGGTCGACCCGCAGATGTCCAACAACTGCTACCTGCTGCGGTGCACGGAGACCGGCGACCAGGCGCTGATCGACGCGGCCGACGACGCCGACCGGCTGCTCGGCCTGGTCGGCGAGGCCGGCCTCACCACGGTCGTCACGACCCACCAGCACTGGGACCACCACCGCGCACTGCGCGCGGTCGTCGAGGCCACGGGCGCCGCCGTCGTCGCGGGGGCGCCCGACGCGGCCGCGATCACGGAGCAGACGGGCGTCCCCGTCGCCCGGACGGTCGAGGACGGCGACACCGTCGAGGTCGGCACCTGCACCCTCCGTGTCATCCGGGTCACCGGCCACACGCCCGGCTCGATCTGCCTGCTGTACGACGACGGGTCCGGGAGCCCGCACCTGTTCACGGGCGACTCGCTCTTCCCGGGGGGCGTCGGCAACACGCACAACGACGCGGACGCCTTCACGCAGCTGCTGGGCGATGTCTCGACCAAGATCTTCGACACCCTCCCGGACGAGACGTGGTTCTACCCCGGGCACGGCGACGACTCCACGCTCGGTGTCGAGCGGCCCCATCTCGAGGAGTGGCGCGAGCGAGGCTGGTAGGACTCGTCCGACGAGCCCCCGATCGGCTGCGATCCCTAGCGGGGGGCGGACCGCAGGGCCGTGACGCCGACCGGGATCCTGCCGCCCACCGGTCTCGAGGCGAAGAGGTCGACCCCAAGTCGTTGGGATCGATGATCGCCGGGAAGAGTGACGGAGATTCCGGTCACGCAGATCAGGTGAAGGCCACCCTGGTAGGCGGTCGCGGTGCCGATGGAGAAGTAGGCACGGTGACGCGGCTTCAGGACGACCTGGACCGGACCGCCGTCGATGCGCTCGTAGATGTCGTGGTCGACGACGATGCCCAACCGGACGTCGCGGGTCGGGCTCCTCCGCGCGTCGTGACCCCACGCCTCGAGGTGGGGATATCCCCGGAGTACGCACGAGGTGTGGCCCGTGTTGGTGACCGCGACGTCGGCAAAGGGCTGCGACATCACCGACTCCGTCAGCACCACGGCCGAGCGGGTGCTGCGGCAGGTCTCTCGCGGCGACGTCCGCACCGCCGTCGTCGGCGCCGGCGCGCTGGCGGCCGGAGAGGCGGGCACCTCGCGACACGAGGTCACCCCGCCCCCGACCAGCACGAGCAGCCCGGTGACGGCGACCGAGACAAGGCGCACGGCTCACCTCCGATCTGTGTTCCCAGATCTGGGACGAGCGAGGTCGATCAGAGGTTGCCGACGACGCCGGCCTTCCGCCCCGCCTGCTGCTCCAGCAGCAGCTCAGGCGGACGACCCGAGCGCCGCTGGGGTGCGGTCGTCCGAGCCGGCTTCAGACGCCGGGCGAGGGCGAGGTCTGCTGCTGGTGCTGCGCCACGGTCTCCTCGGACGGCATCAGGATCCACAGGATCGGGTAGATCAGGATCTGGCTGCCGGGGACGACCAGGAGCAGGAGCAGGAACAGCAGTCGGGCGGGCCAGGGGTCGAGGCCGAAGCGTCGTCCGAGACCGGCGCAGACACCGCCGAGGACCCGCCCCTCTCGCGGTCGGACGAGACCGTGCTGAGCCAGGCTCTGGTGGATGTCGTTCATCGTGGTGCACTTCCTCACAGGTTGCTGCCGGGGTCTCTCCCCGACACCACCACTCTGCGGCGCAGACGGGGTTCGGCACATCGGGTCCAGCCCTGCCCCACCCCCGAACCTCCCCGCCGTTCCTCAGGGGTCGCACCTCAGGGGTCGACGAGGAGACGCATCAGAACGGCGTCCGGCAGGTGAGCTGTCGGGATCCGGACGGGAACGAGGTCGGCTTCCGCGGGAAAGGGCCCCCAGGAGCCGGGCCAGGCGAGGGTGGCCAGCGGCGGGGCTCACGTGCGTCTGGTGTAGCGGACATCGCCGTTGGCAAGGCGTTGGGTGTCCCACCGTGGGTCGTGGGCGCGTTGGTGGTGATGCGGACAGAGCAGGACCCCGTCCTTGAGGTCCGTGCGGCCGCCACGGGACCAGGGTCGGGCGGCGTGGTGGGCCTCACACCAGGCGGCCGGGATCTCGCAGCCCTCGGCCCGACAGCGCCGGTCGCGGACCGCCATGGCCTTGCGTTGGCCGCCGCGGAACAGCCGGCGTGCGTGGCCGAGGTCGAGGATCTCCCCGGCCCCGCCGAGGACCACCGGGAGGATCTGGGCGGTGCAGGCCAGCCGCCGGGCCTCGGTGGCGGTGATCACCTCGCCGGTCGAGGTCTCGGCCAGCCCCAGCCCCGAGCGCAGCGAGCTCAGGTCGATCATCACCATCACCGAGGTGGCGGTCCCGCCGTGGACCGGGAGCCCGTGGGCGGGGATCTGCTCGAGCAGCGCGCAGAACGCCTCGCCGCGCCGCCGGGTCGACGGGAGCCGGTCGACGTCGCCGAACGGGGCCTGGCGGCGGGGTGACGTGTACGCGTCGAGGTAGGCGCGCAGTCGCGAGGCGACGTGGTCGGGCAGGCGGGCGTGCAGGTCGGTCGACCCGTCGCCGCGGGGCCGCAGCGACAACCGGGTCGCCCGCCGGGCGCGGCGTTCCTCCGCGGCCAACGCCCGGGCCTGTTCGGCCTCGGCGATCTCGGGTGCGACCACCTCGAGGATCCGGCGACCCAGCCGCGCCAGCTCCCGGGGCCCGAACCGGCCGGCGTGGTCGACCAGGTGCGCCTCCGCCTTCGCTACCAGCTCCGGCTCCAGGCCGGCCGGCAGCGCCTCCAACGCGTGCGCCACCACCCCGGCCTGGTCCCAGCTCAGCTCGCCCTCGTCGGCCGCCTGGGCGGTCTGCTCCCAGTGCAGCCTCAGTGCCGCGCCGGTCCGTTCGGCCGCGACCGCGGGACCGACCCAGGTCCGGGTCTGCGCGGCCAGCCACGCGGCCGCCGACCGGGCGCCGTCCTCGACCGCGACGTCCTCGGCGACCGCGAGCACCCCGGCCCGCCGCACCTGCAGCCGGTCGATCACCCGCGTCAGCCCGACCAGCAGCTCGCGCTTCTGCGCGGGCGACAGGAACATCGGGTCGGCCTGGGCGGTGTCGTCGAGCACCTCGCCGATCACCTGCACGGCCGCGAGCAACGGGTGCTCGGTCGGCGCCTGCCAGGTGGTCATGACGGTCACGCTAGCCGCGGCCACCGACACCCCACCCCATGGAGAATCCCCTTCTCCACAAGGGATTCCGACGTGGTCTCGACTCCGCTCGACGGCCGGAGGGAAGCCGCGAGAGAGGACCTGAGGTCATCGCCGAGGCGGGGCTTCACTCCTCAGAGTCGGCGCTCACCCGCACGCAGCAGTGCTCGACATCGGGCTGGAGCCGGGCACGCGACGACGAGCACCCCAGTCCGTCGAGGACGCCCGTGACGAAGTCGAGGTTCACGCCGCACACCAGCGCCGTATGGGCGCCGGCCAGCGCGTCGAACGGGCAGTTGTGCAGGCACACCTCGCCGCCGTCGCGTCGCGGCTCGTAGCCCTCGCCGGCGAGCGCTCCGATGGCCCGGTCCAGCTCGTCGCCGGTCCCGTCGTACGACGTGCCGAGCAGGCGTCCGCGGCCCTGCGCCTCCTCGCGCAGCGATCCCTCGAGGTCGGCGCCTCCCAGGGTCCGCTCGACGGCGGCGGCCAGAACGGCGCCCACGAGGTCGTAGTGGCGGCTCGGCAGCGACACCGCCACCTCGACGGGTGAGCGTCGGTAGAGCTTGGCGGGGCGGCCCGCGCCGGGGCCGCTGCGGCCGGTCAGCCGCGCGAAGCTGACCTCGAGCAGCCCCGCGTCGACGAGCCGGTCGAGGTGGAACCGCGCCGAGTGCACCGGCACGGCCGCGGCCCGGGCGGCCTCCTCGCGTCCGATGGGTCCGGACGCCGACGCGACGGCGTCGTAGAGGCGACGACGCACCGGGTCGGCCAGCACCGCGACCGCGCCGATCCCGTCCACCGTGGCTCCTTCCGACCGTGGGCCACCACGCGACCCGGGGGCCCCGCTTGACCGGGGCCCGCTGCATTACTATCGTGCAGCATATTCTCTTTTAGACTTCGTGCCCAGCCCCGTACGTGCCAGCCCTGGGAGGCTTCGTGACCACCGAGCTCGTCCGACCCCTCGAGGCCGAGATCCCCCTGCGGCCGCAACGTCTCCGGATCACCCACAGCGCGCCGGTCGTCGATCTGGTCGCCGCCCGCGAGGCCGCGACCACGATGCTCGCCGCGCTCGGGCTCCCGGTCGAGGGACCCGACATGGTCGAGACCCCGCGTCGGCTGGTCGACGCGTACGCCGAGCTGCTCACGGTCCCCGACTTCGACCTCACCACGTTCGACAACAGCGCCGGCTACGACGAGCTCGTGCTCGTCCAGGACATCCCGGTCCGTTCCCTGTGCGAGCACCACCTGCTGCCGTTCACGGGGGTCGCCCACGTGGGCTACGTCCCCGACGACCGCATCCTCGGCCTGTCGAAGCTCGCCCGCGTGGTGGAGTTCTTCGCCCGGCGGGTGCAGACCCAGGAACGCCTGACGAGCCAGATCGCGGACCACCTCCACGAGCGGCTGATGCCGCTCGGGGTCGGGGTGGTGGTCGAGGCCGAGCACAGCTGCATGAGCCTGCGGGGGGCCCGGGCCACGGGCGCGAGCACGCTCACGACCGCTCTCCGCGGCCAGCTCCGCGACGACACCGCCTCGCGCTCCGAGTTCCTCTCCCTGACCCGCGACCGGAGCCGGCGATGAGCGCCCCGCTGGTCGTCGTGGGCGGTGGCCTGGCCGCGGGCACCCTGGTCACGCAGCTCCGCGAGCGCGGTCACGACGGCGACGTCGTCCTCGTCGCCGAGGAGGTCCACCCGCCGTACGAGCGCCCGCCGCTGTCCAAGGACCTGCTGCTCGGCAACGCGGAGCCCGAGGCGGCGGCGGTGCACGAGCGGGAGTGGTACGCCGAGCACGGCATCGACCTGCGCTCGAGCACGGCCGCGACCGCGATCGACCTCGACGGACGCCGGGTCCAGGCGGCCGGCGACTGGATCGACTACGACACCCTCGTCCTCGCGACCGGCGCGCGCCCGCGTCACCTGCCCCTGGCCGATGCGAGCGGCGTCCCCGTGGTCTACCTGCGCACCCTCGACGACTCGCTGGCCCTCCGCGACCGGCTCACGAAGGGTGCCCGCATCGGCATCATCGGAGGCGGCTGGATCGGCCTCGAGGTGGCGTCCGCGGCCCGCCAGCACGACGCCGAGGTGACCGTGCTGGAGTCGCTCGACCTCCCGCTGCTGCGGGTGCTGGGCCCCGAGGTCGCCCAGGTGTTCGCCGACCTCCACCGGGAGCACGGCGTCGACCTGCGGACCGGGGTGCAGGTCACCGCCATCTCGCCGCACGGCGACGGCGCCACCGTCGCCCTCGGGGACGGCCGCGCCCTGGACGTGGACCTCCTGGTCGTCGGGGTCGGCGTCGCTCCCAACGTGGAGCTCGCCGAAGCGGCCGGCCTCGTGGTCGACAACGGCGTGCGCACCGACGCCCGGCTCCGCACGTCCGACGAGCACGTGTACGCGATCGGCGACGTCGCGAACGCCGACCACCCCGTGCTGGGTCATCCGCTGCGGGTGGAGCACTGGGACACCGCGATCAAGCACGGGGAGGCCCTCGCCGCCACGCTCACCGGCACCCCGACCGACGCGGACGCCCTCCCCTACTTCTTCACCGACCAGTACGACCTGGGCATGGAGTACGTCGGCAACGCGGGGCCGGACGGCTACGACCGGGTCGTGCTGACCGGTGACGTGCCCGGCCGGGTGTTCCGCGCCTGGTGGCTGCGCGGCGACACCGTGGTCGCGGGCATGCACGTCAACGACTGGGACGCGATCGACGAGATCCGCCGCGTCGTCGGGACCTCCGAGGGACCGCCCACCGCCTGATCGCCGCGACCACGCGGATGCTACTGTCCGCGAGAGTTTGGGGGACACTGTGGCGTCGCCACGCCCGGCGCGTCACAGGGGAGATCCATGACTCATCAGCTCAGTTCCGGCCGCCGCCGGGTCGGCCTGCTCGCCGCCTCGACCGCCGCGCTCGCACTCGCGGCATCGGCCGGCGCGACGACGTACGCCGCCGGAGCCGGACCGCACGCGGGCCCGTCCCTCCGCGCCTCGTCGGGCGGCGCGGCCCAGGGCTTCATCGACGCCCGGACCGACGGCGCCCAGACCCAGGTCGACGCGCTGCGCAGGCTCGGCCACCTCGACGCCCGGCGCACCGCCCCCCGGGCCGCGACCCGCTCCGCCGCCCCCTCCGTCAGCCCGTTCGCCGGGCAGACCGTGCTCGACCTCGACGGGTCGACCGGCACCGTCCGGATGCTGACGCGGCTGGACGGGTTCCTGACCGGCCCGAGCACCAAGGCCCCGTCCCGGATCGCCCTGCAGTACGTCGCCGACCACGCCGCCGAGCTCGGGCTCAGCCAGTCCGACCTGTCGACGTTCCACCTCAAGCGCAGCTACCGCGACATCACCGGCGCCCACCACCTCTTCTTCGTGCAACGGGTGAACGGCCGCACGGTGTTCGGCAACGGCCTCACCGCGTCCGTGAACCGCGCCGGCGACCTCCTCACCGTGGGCGGCTCCCCGATCAGCGCGTCGTCGCTCGCCGCCGCTCCCCCGGCCTCGGCCCCGGTCACGCTGGGCACGCCCGGGCAGGCGCTGGCCGCCGCCCGCGGGGCGGCGCCGACCGGTGCGAACCTCACCCAGGACGACGCCACCGCCGGCCTCTTCGTCACGCCGACCGGCGTGCACCCCGCGTGGCAGACCGTGGTGATGTCGTCGGCCACCCCGGCGCTCAGCGTCCTCGACGCGCGCACCGGACGGGTGCTGCTGCGCCACCCCCTGGCGAACTACGAGGCCGACCCGGACAGCACCGGGCTCGTCTACCACTTCTTCCCGCACGCGAAGTACGGCGGGAAGCAGGTGCGGGTCGACTTCACCAAGCACCACTGGCTCGGCCCCCACGCCACGATCCTCAAGGGCAACAACTCGCACACCTACTCCGACGTCAACGACAACAACCACCCGTCGGCGTCCGAAGAGGTGCACCCCCTGAGGGGCCACTCCTGGGGCTACCGGCTCCAGCCGTTCCACCTGCCGTGGGCGAAGTCCTTCTGCAGCAACCCGTGGCCGTGCTCGTGGAACCCGGACCAGGCACGCTCCTGGCAGACCAACCGCGCGCAGAACGCGACCCAGGTGTTCTTCTACGTCAACAACTGGCACGACCACCTGGAGAAGGCGCCGATCGGCTTCACCGAGGCCGCCGGCAACTTCCAGCAGGTCGACCACGGCAAGCACGGCAAGGGCGGGGACCCGGTCAACACCCAGACCGACGACGGCGCCAACACCGACCGGGGCCTGCCGGACGCCGCGCACATCGACAACGCCAACATGTCGACGCCGCCGGACGGCCACCAGCCGGTCATGCAGATGTACCTCCAGCACGAGCCGGGAACGCCGTACTCCCTCCAGGGGGACCCGTTCTCGCCGACCAACGTCGGTGACGAGGCCGACACCGTCTACCACGAGTACACGCACGGGCTCTCCAACCGCCTGAACGTCGACGTGCAGGGCGCATCGACGCTCGGCGGCGTCCAGGCCGGGGCGATGGGCGAGGCGTGGAGCGACTGGTACGCCATGGACTACCTGGTCGACCGACACCTCCAGACCGACCGTCCGCACCGGGTCGACGTGCGCCTCTTCCGGTACGACGGACTGGGCGTGCGGTTCGACCGCACGGAGCCCATGGACTGCCCGGTCGGGTCGAAGGACCGCCTGTGCCAGGGCGGTGACACCGGCCACCGGGGCGGCTACACCTACCTCGACTACGGCAAGGTGGTCGGCTTCCCCGAGGTCCACAGCGACGGCGAGATCTGGGCACAGACCCTGTGGAGCCTGCGCGACGACCTGGGGTCGAGCCGCACGGAGGGACTGGTGACGCGGGCGATGGAGCTCGCGCCGTACAACCCCTCGTTCCTCGACATGCGCAACGCGATCCTGGTCGCCGACACCTCGCTGCACCACGGGGCGGACCGGGGCACGATCTGGAAGGTCTTCGCGAGCCGCGGCATGGGCTTCTTCGCCGGCTCCCTCGGCGGCAACGACTCCACGCCCGGCGCCAGCTTCGCGATGCCTCCGGCACAGCTCGCCCTGCAGAACATCCAGGGCACCGTCACCCGCGGCGGCGCCCCCGTGGCGAACGTGGCGGTCACGCTCGCCTTCCAGGGCTCCGGGACGGCCAACCCGACCGCGGTCACCGACTCGAGCGGGCACTACGAGATCGACGGGGTGCCGGAGGGCTCGTACGCGAAGCTGCAGGCACGGGGCGGTGGCTTCCACGGGCGCAAGAGTGTGACGGTGAGCCCTTCGGGCGCCACCGTGAACTTCGGCAGCTGAGGCCGTTCGCGACGACTCGGTTCAGTGCGGGTCGGCCAGGAGCGCGGTGAACGCGACCTCGGCGGCCCCGAGCAGGGCCGAGTCGCCGCCGAACGCGGGCAGGGCCAGGGTGACCCCCGGCGTGGCCTCCCCGAAGGAGTAGCGCCGGACGGCGTCCTCCACCTGCGGCCGGGCCAGCTCGAGCACCTCGCCCATCGAGCCGCCGAGCAGCACGCACTCGGGGTTGAGGGTGTTCAGCAGGCTGGCGATCGCGCGTCCGAGGGGCTCGGCGGCCGACTCGATGGCGTGGACGGCGCCGGGCTCGCCGTCGCGGGCGTCCTTGAAGAGGGCCGCGACGTTGGCATCGGTCCGTGGCAGGGGCCGACCGGCGAGCTCCAGGAGCGCGTTCTCACCGAGGAACGCCTCGATACAGCCGCGCTTGCCGCAGTGGCACGGGGGACCTGTGGGGTCGATCATGTTGTGCCCGATCTCGCCGGCATGACCGTCGCGGCCGCGCACGGGGACGCCGCCGATGATGATCCCGGCACCGACGCCGATGCGCCCGATCAGGAAGACCACGTCGTCGCAGTCACGGGCGTTCCCGCGCTGGTGCTCCGCCAGCACCGCCAGGTCCGCGTCGTTGCCGACCACGACCGGGACACCCGGGGGCAGCGCCTCCCCGAGCATCGCCCCGAGCTGGACGTCCTCCCACCCGAGGTTGGGGGCGACCGCGACCCGCCCGGTCACCAGGTCGACCGTTCCCGGGACGCTGACGCCCACCCCGCACACCCGGCCGGGGGTCGGGACCATGTCCCGGAGCCGCGGGAGTGCCTCCGCGATGAGCCCCACCAGCTGGTCGGGTCGGGTGGGCTCCGGCCCGGTCGGGACGACGTCGCGGGCGGAGATCATGCCGCCGAGCCCGATCGCCGCCACCGTGACGTGGGCGATGTCGATGTCGACCCCGACGGCGTACGGGCCCTCGGACCGGGGCGCGACGAGGTGCGACGGCCGGCCGACCCGTTCGCCGCCGCTCGGCACCACCTCCTCGACCAGCCCGAGCTGGGCGAGATCGCCGACCAGCGCGCCCACGGTCGACCGGCTGAGATGCAGGCGCTGGGTCAGCTCCGCGCGCGTCAGGGCACCGTCGCGATGGACGTGGTTGAGCACCAAGGACAGGTTGTGCTGCCTGATGTCGTCCGGCCGTACCGCCGACGCGCGCTGCCTGGCCACTGTGGGTTCAGGACCTGGCTGCCCGTCGGCGGGAGATCGCGTCCACGGCCGCGGCGAGGAGCAGCACGATGCCCGTGATCACCTGCTGCCACTGCGGGCCCAGACTCGGCTTCAGTCCCAGTCCGTTCGGGATGATGGTGATCACCAGGGCACCGAGGATCGCGTCGCGCGGCTTGCCGCGGCCACCGAACAGCGACGTACCGCCGATGACCGCCGCGGCCACCGAGAACAGCAGCACGTTGCCGGAGCCGAGGTCCAGGGAGGCGGACGACTGCGACGAGGCGAGCATGATGCCGCCCATCGCGCCGAACGCCGTGCAGAGCGCGAACGCGGTGACCCTCATGTGGACCACGTCGATGCCGGCACGACGGGCCGCCTCGGCGTTGCCGCCGGTGGCGTAGAGGTGACGTCCCCAGGTGGTCTTGCTGAGGGCGATCGTGCACAGGATCATCAGAGTGATGGCGATCGCCGCCGGCACCGGGATGCCCCGTCTCGGGGCCGTCGGGATCAGACCGCGGTTCCGGCAGGCCAGGTAGGTGATGATCGCGCCGGCCAGGATGATGACCACGCTGCGGAGCACGACCAGGCTGATCGCGTCGTGCGACAGGCTGGCCCGTTTCGCCGTGAGGGCCGTGTAGAACGAGTACGCGACGTACGCGCCGATCACCACGATCGTGAAGACCCAGCTCCACGTGACGGTGAGGTTGCCGTAGGCCATGTCGAACCACAGCTTGTAGTTGGACGTGTTGATCGGCTGGCCCTTGACGACGAACTGCAGGACGCCCTGCCAGGCGAGGAAGAGCGCCAGCGTGACCACGAAGCTCGGGATGCCGACCTTGGCCACGAGATAGCCGTTGAAGACGCCGATCGCGGTGCCGATGCAGACCGCGGCGACCAGGCCGAAGAAGAGGTGGTCGGTCAGGTTGGTGACCACCAGGATCACGCCGATCGCGATCACGACCGAGGCGGTCCAGGCCTTGAGCCAGACCGCGAGGCCGATGCAGGCCACCAGGCCGACGATCAGGCACCAGTACAGGAACGTGGGCAGGCTGTCGTGCAGGTTGCCCTGGGAGATCGCGACCGCCGCGATCGCGGCACAGACGCCGCCCGCCGTGCCGGCCGAGAGGTCGATCTCGCCGAGCAGGAGCACGAACACGAGCCCGAGCCCGATCACGGCGATGTAGGCGCCCTGGCCGGGCATGTTGCCGATGTTGTACGACGAGAGGAAATGGCTGCTGACCTGGTCGAAGACGATCGCCAGGATGATCAGGCCGAGGATCGACGGCAGGGCGCCGGGGTCACCCGTGCGCAGCTTGATGATCCAGCCTCGGAACGCCTCGGAGATCGAGCGCTCCTCCACGTCGAGCGAGAAGGCCTCGGAGCGGTCGCCGGCCGGTGGCTTGCCCGCCGGTGCGTTGGTCTCGGGAGTGTTGGTGGACATCGCGGACCTCCTAGATGCTCTCGTTGGCGGCGGCCGGCGTGAGCCCGACGTCACCGCTGCGCCCGGCGGTGATCAGCTCGACGATCTGGGTGGTGTTGGTGTCGGACTTCTTGACCTCGGCCGCCACGCGCCCCAGGTAGAGCGCGACCACGCGATCGGCCACCTCCATCACGTCGTTCATGTTGTGGGAGATGAGGACGACGCCCCTCCCCTGGTCGGCCAGACGGCGCACCAGGTCGAGGACCTGGCGGGTCTGGGCGACGCCGAGGGCGGCGGTCGGCTCGTCGAGGAAGACGATCTTGCTGTTCCACAGCACCGCCTTGGCGATGGCCACCGTCTGGCGCTGCCCACCCGAGAGGTTGGCCACCAGCTGGCGCACCGAGGACACGGTCCGCACCGAGAGGCTGGCCAGGGTGGCGCGTGCCTGCTTCTCCATCTCGCCGTCGGAGAGGAAGGAGCGGCCGCGGGTGATCTCGCGCCCGAGGAACATGTTCTGGGTGATGTCGAGGTTGTCGGCGAGGGCCAGGTCCTGGTAGACGAACTCGATCCCGAGAGCGGTGGCCGCCCGCGGGTCGTGGATCGTCACCGGGTTGCCCTCGAAGAGCACCTCGCCGTTGTCGATCGAGTTGATGCCGGCGAAGCACTTCACCAGCGTGGACTTCCCAGCGCCGTTGTCGCCGACGAGGGCGGTGACCTCGCCGGGGTAGATGTCGAAGTCCACGTCGTGGAGGACATGGACCGGCCCGAAGCTCTTGTTGAGCCTGCGCGCCTGCAGGATCGGTTCGGTCATTCTGATCACCCCTGATCGGTCATGCGCGAGTCGTTGGCGGCCGGGCACGAGGCCCGGCCGCCAACGGAGGAGCTGGCCCCGCCTACTTCAGCCCGATGGCCGAGCACGCGGCCTGGATACCCTGGCAGATCTGTGCCGTGGTCAGCGCGCCCGCCTTCACCACGTCGTTGATGTTGGCCTGGGTGATCACCTGGGCAGGCAGCAGCAGCGCCTGCAGGTTGTGGCTCGCCGACTGCGGGTCGGTGAACTTGCTGAGCGTCATACCCGCGGACTGAGGGTTCTTGCCCTCGATCAGCGCGATCGCGAGCTGCGCGGCCGCGTTGGCCTCGAGCTTGACGTTCTTGAACACCGTCATGCTCTGCTGCCCGTTCACGATGTTCTGCAGACCCTCGGTGCCGGAGTCCTGACCGGTGACGACCACGTGGCCGTTGAGCCCGTTGGTCTTGAGCACACCGATCACGGCGTTGGCGATGTCGTCGTTCGCGGCGAGGACGCCGTCGACCTGACCACCGGACGCGGTGAGCGCCTGGCTGAAGGCCGGGGCGGCGTTGGCGACGAGCCAACCCTTGACGACGGCCTCCTGCTCGATCTTCGCCTTACCGGCCGAGACCAGCGGGTCGAGCACCTCGTGGGCACCCTTGGCGAACAGCACGGCGTTGTTGTCGACGTCCGTGCCGCCGTCCATCATGATGATCTTCGGGTCGGTGATGCCCTGCTTGGTGAGGCAGTCGATCATCGTCTGCGCCTGCAGCTTGCCGACGTCCTCGTTGTCGAAGGACACGTAGTACGGCGCGGTGCCGCCGAGGTTGACACGGTCGTAGTCGATGACCTTGACGCCGGCCTGCTGGGCCGCCTTCTCGACACCGGCCCCGGACGCCGCGTCGATGGAGTCGATGATCAGGACCTTGACGCCCTCACCGATCATGGTCTGTGCGATCGAGGCGAACTTGTTCTTGTCGCCCTGGGCGTTCTGGACGTCCGGCGTGATGCCGGCGGCACTGAGCGCCTTGGTGAGGAGCGGCTTGTCGTACTGCACGTAGCGGGTCGACGAGGTGGTGTCGGGGAGGATGACCCCGACCTTGCCGCTCGTCTTCCCGAGGTTGACGGTCTTCGGGAGCTTGGCCCCGCTGGTGGGCGGGCTGGGCAGGCTGCATGCAGCCTTGATGGTGCCGCTGCCGCTCGAGCCGCCTGCGCTCGGGCTGCTGCTGTTGTTGGAGCCGCAGGCGGTGAGGCTGAGTGCCGCCGCGACACCGAGGGTTGCGATCGAAGCTGTGGTCCTGCGCATTCGTCTGCGCCCTTCCAGTCCGTTGGTACGGCGGGCCGCCGCACCTGTTTATGTTTCGTGCGCGAACATATCGAGAAATCCTCCGGACGGCTAGAGACCTTCATCAAATCGTCACCGGCGTGTCACGTCGGCGTGCTAGAGACGTCCGGGGCCTGTTCCCGGGCAGACGAGGCCGCTCTCGTAGGCCGTCACCACGGCCTGGACGCGGTCGCGGGCGCCGAGCTCGGCGAAGATCCGGGCCACGTGGGTCTTCACCGTGGTTTCCGAAACAAGCCGCTAGCCCTCGGCGCTCGGCGAGGGCCGGTAGCGCGTCAGCACGCAGAACTCGTTGCCCTCGGGGTCCGCGAGCACGGCCCAGCCCCGGTCTCCGGTGCGCCGGTCGGCGACCATCGTGGCCCCGAGGCCGAGGATCCGCTCGATCTCCTCGTCGCGGTCGCGGTCGGTGGGACGCAGGCAGATGTGCATGCGGTTCTTGACGGTCTTGGGCTCGGGGACCTTCAGGAACAGCAGGAACCGGTCGTCCGGGCCGACCAGCCCGCACTCCTCGTCGCCGGGCTTCATCTCCCACGACTCGTCGATGGTGAAGTCCTCGAGGACCCGCGCCCACCACCGGGTCTGCGCGTAGGGGTCGGCGGCGTCGAGGCAGAAGTTGGATGCACGTGAGGCCATGGCCGAAACCCTAGAGCCCGGCGCCGACGTCCTGCCGGGTCTGCGCCGGAGGATCGTGCAGACTGACGCCATGGCGCTGCTGGAGACCTGGACCCGCGACGAGCACGAGTCGGAGGACGGCATGGTCCGTCCGACGTACCGGAAGGGCACGGGGCCCGGCGTCATCGTGATCCACGAGCTCCCCGGGATCACCCCCGAGCTGATCGCGTTCGGCGAGGACGTCGTGGACGAGGGGTTCACCGTCGTCCTGCCGCACCTGTTCGGGCACCCCGAGACGACCATGAACGCCGGCACCCTGACCGGCGCCTTCGTCCAGGTCTGCACCTCGTCGGAGTTCACCAAGATGGCGACCGGGGTGACCACCCCGATGGCCGTCTGGCTGCGGAGCCTGGCCCGGTCCCTGCACGAGGAGCTCGGCGGCCCGGGCGTCGGGGCGATCGGCATGTGCTTCACCGGGGGCTTCGCCCTGGCGATGATGGTCGACGACTCGGTCGCGGCACCGGTGCTGGCCCAGCCGGCCGTGCCCTTCCCCATCGGCAAGGCCAGGGCCGCCGACCTCAACCTCTCCCCCGCCGATCGCGAGGCGGTGGCCGCTCGAGCCGCCGCGGGCTGCCAGGTCCTCGGGCTGCGCTACCGCAAGGACCGCGCCACGGGGACCCGCTTCGACAGCCTCCGCGAGCTCCTGGGCGACAACTTCATCGGCGTCGAGCTCGAGGGCAAGGGTCACTCCACCCTCACCCAGCACCGTCGGGAGGAGGCCGTCGACCGGGTGCTCGCGTTCTTCCGCGAGAAGCTGGCGGGGTGAGACCCCGTCTCGGCCGCACTCGCGCTGGCTAGCATCCCTCGGGTGTCCTACCGCCGTCGCCAGCTGATCACGGCCGCCCTCACCGCCAACGCGCTGCGTCCGTCCTCGCACACTCCCCGGGTCGGCCTGACGTCGTTCGCCCTCGGGTGGCCGACCAGCGAGCTGGCGCCCCACCTGCTCGCCCTCACCGCGCTCGACACCCTGACCCACCTGACCCCGCGGCGGCGCAGCCGGACCGGACTGCTCCTCGCGGCCGCGAGCGCCGCGGGGCTCGTGCAGATCGTGCGCGAGAGCCGCCGGGTCCAGGTCCTCGCCGAGCACTCCCTCGTCGAGAGCCTGGGCGAGGAGTACGACGACCGCCCCGGGCCACGGCCGACCACGGTGGACCTCGCGACACCGTGGCGGAAGCTGATCAACCCGTTCGACCGGCGCAACCCCGCGGTCCGGGTCGACAAGGACGTCCGCTACTCCGACGCCGGCCGACGCGGGCTCCTCGACGTCTACCGCCCGGCCGGCCGCGACGTGGTAGGTGCCCCGGTCCTGATCCAGGTCCACGGCGGCGGCTGGACGCTCGGGTCCAAGGACGAGCAGGGCATCCCCCTGATGCAGCGGATGGCCGAGCGCGGCTGGGTCTGCGTGGCGATCAACTACCGGCTGGCGCCGCGGGACCGGTTCCCGGCCCAGATCGTCGACGTGAAGCGGGCCATCGCCTGGGTCAAGGAGCACATCGAGGACTACGGCGGCGACCCGTCGTACGTCGTGATCACCGGCGGCTCCGCCGGCGGCCACCTCACCGCGCTCGCCGCCCTCACCCCGAACGACCCGGCCTACCAGCCCGGCTTCGAGGGCGCCGACACCCGCGTCCGGGCCGCCGTCCCGTTCTACGGCGTCTACGACTTCGCGGGTGCCACCGGACTCCGCAACGCCCTGCTCATGCGCGACCGCTACCTGGCCCCGCGGATCGTCCAGCGGACCTGGGCGGAGCATCCGGAGATCTTCGAGGAGGCCTCGCCCATCCTCCGGGTCACGCCCGACGCCCCCGACTTCTTCGTGCTGCACGGCGCGCGCGACTCGCTGGTCGCGGTCGAGCAGGCCCGGCTCTTCGTCGCCGCTCTGCGGGAGACGTCGAAGAGCAGCGTGGCGTACGCCGAGTTCCCCGGGACCCAGCACGCCTTCGACGTCTTCCCGTCGATCCGCTCCGAGCACGTCGTCCGCGCGGTCGAGCGCTACCTCCTGTGGCACCACGCCCGCCGATGAACCAGACCCGGGACGCGCTGCTGGCCGCGGCCCGGGCGGCTCGCGGCTTCATGCCGGACGACGAGGGCCTGGCGCTGCACCGGCTCGCCCGCCGGCGGCTGCCCCACGGCCCGGTGCTCGAGGTCGGCAGCTACTGCGGGAAGTCCGCGGTGTATCTCGGCGCCGCCGCGCGCGAGGTGGGTGGCCTGGTCTTCACCGTCGACCACCACCGCGGTTCGGAGGAGAACCAGGCGGGGTGGGAGCACCACGACCCCGATCTGGTCGACCCGGGGACGGGACGTCTGGACACGATGCCGGCGTTCCGCCGCACCATCGAGTCGGCCGGCCTCGAGGACGTCGTCGTCGCGGTCGTCGGCGAGTCTGCGGCGGTCGCCGGCCACTGGCGCACGCCGCTCTCCCTGCTGTTCATCGACGGCGGGCACGGCGACGACCCCGCCCACGCCGACTACGACGGCTGGGCGCGCTGGGTGATGCGCGACGGCCTCCTGGCCATCCACGACGTGTTCCCCGACCCGGCGGACGGCGGCCGCCCGCCGTACGACGTGTACCTCCGCGCCCTGGGCGGAGGGTGCTTCGAGGAGACGGAAGCCGTGGGGTCGCTGCGGGTCCTGCGACGCGTCTCAGGCGTGGCCGGCGAGGGCGTCGGCTGACGCGCAGCCGCACTCGAGCGCGAGCGGCTCGAGGTCGCGCACCAGGCCGTGGCCACGGACGACGTCCGCGCCCGGAGTCGCTCCGGTGAGCGCGTCGTACGCGAGCAGCACCGCGGCCGTGGTGAACGTGGTGTGCTCGGCCGGCCAGTTCACGTCGTCGGGGAAGACGTAGCCGGTCCAGTAGCTCCCGTCGGGCTGCCGGAGGTGCTGGACGTCCGCGAACAGCCGGGCCGCGGCCTCGCGGTCCCCGAGTGCGTCCAGCGCGAGGACGAGCTCACAGGTCTCGGCGCCGGTGACCCAGGGGTTGGTGTCGACGCAACGAACGCCGAGACCGGGCACCACGAAGTCGTCCCACCGGTCGCGGATCAGGTCCCGCCCGGCGGCGCCGCGGACGGCACCGCCCAGGACCGGGTAGTACCAGTCCATGGAGAACGTCGACTTGTCCAGGAACCGGTCGCGGTGGTCGCGGAGGGCATGGCCGAGGCGCCCGGCGGTCAGCTCCCACTCCGGCTGCGGGTCGTCGCGGAGCTCGGCGAGCGTCAGCCCGGCTCGAAGGGCGTGGTGGATGCTGGAGGACCCGGCGAGCAGCGCCTCGCCGTTGACCCTCGCCGGGCCCTCGGGAGACCACTCCTGGGACCAGGCGATCCCGCCGAAGGGCAGCTGCATCGCGCACACGAAGTCGAGGGCGCGTCGGACCGTCGGCCACATCGCGTCGAGGAAGGCCGGGTCGCGGCGGACCAGCCAGTGGTGCCACACCCCGACGGCGACGTACGCCGCCATGTTGGTCTCGCCGCTGGCGTCCTCGACGACCCCGGCCACGCTCTTCATGGCCCACGAGCCGTCGTGCCGCTGGGTACGGCGTACCCACGCCCAGGCGCGATCGGCGGCCTCCTGCCTCCCGGCGACCAGCAGCGCCATCGCCGCCTCGACGTGGTTCCAGACATCCGTGTGCCCGCCGGCCGTCCACGGGACGGCGCCGTCGCGCTCCTGGACGGCCTCGATGGCCGCCCCCGACTGCGTGACCTGCGCGCGGGTGAGGAGCTCAGGCGGCATCGGCGGCCTCGGGCTTGTGGAGGTAGACGACCAGGCTCTTGCCGATCAGCGGGTTGAGGGCCCGTTCGGCCCACCGCGTCGCTCGAGGGCGCTTCATGATGTCCCAGACCAGGATCCGGTGGTAGGCCTTCGCGACCGGATGGTCGTCGCGGTGGACACCGACGGCGCACTTGATCCACCAGTACGGCGAGTGCAGGGCGTGGGCGTAGTGGCGGCCGTCGTAGACGAGCCCGGCGTTCACGGCCTTCGTGACCAGCTCGGCGTCGGTGTAGATGCGGATGTGACCGCCCGGGTTGTTGTGGTAGTCGTCGGAGAGCCTCCAGCAGACCACTTCGGGGAACCAGCGCGGCACCGTCAGGGCGATCGTGCCGCCGGGCCGCAGCACCCGCACCAGCTCGCCGATCGCCTGGATGTCCCCCGGGACGTGTTCGAGGATCTCCGCGGCCACGATCCGGTCGAACTCCCCGTCCGCGAAGGGCAGCGAGAGCGCGTCGCCCTCCTTGACGTCGGCCTCGGCGCCGTCGGGGACCTCGCCCGCTTCGCGCATGGCGGCGAACAGGTCCCGCACCCGGGACAGCTCGTCGGCGTCCTGGTCGAACGCCACGACGTCGGCGCCCCGGCGGTACATCTCGAAGGCGTGGCGGCCGGCACCGCAGCCGAGGTCGAGGACGCGTTCGCCCGGTCTCAGGCCGAGGCGGTCGAAGTCAACGGTCAGCACGGATGCGCTCCCTCGCGAAGTCGGCGACGGCGTCCTCGTACGCCGCCGCGGTGGCGGCCGCCGCGGCGCGCCAGCTGAACAGGTCCTCGACCCGGCGGCGGCCGGCCGCGCCGTAGCGTGCTCGTCGGTCGGGGTCGTCCAGCAGGGAGCCGAGGGCGGCCGCCAGCTCCCCGACGTCGCCCGGGGTGACCACGTCGGCGCAGAGCCCGTCCGGTCCGACGACCTCCGGGATGGCACCGGCACGTGAGACGACCAACGGGGTGGCCGTCGCCATCAGCTCCACGGTCGGGAGCGAGAACCCCTCGTAGAGGCTGGGTACGCAGGCGACCTCGGCGGACCCCATCAGGCGGACCAGCTCGGCATCGCTCACGCCGTGGACGAACCGCACGTGGTCACGGAGGGCGAGCTCGTCGAGCAGCCGCTCGGTCCGGCCACCGGCGATCGGCTTGGTGACCAGGACCAGCTCCAGCTCGGGGCGTTCGGTGCGCAGCTTCGCGAACGCCTCGAGGAGGGTCGCGATGCCCTTCACGGGGGCGTCGGCGCTGGCCATCGCCAGGATCCGGCCCGGGACGCGCGGCTCCGTCGGTGGCACGAACCCCTCGTCCACCCCCAGCAGGACCACCCGCGTGCGGGCCCGGTCGACCCCGAACTCCGACACCACGTCGCGACGCGAGGACTCCGACGGCGTCAGGACCATCCGCAGGCCGCGGGCCACCCGTGCCTGCATCCGGACGAACCCGTACCACCGGCGCAGCGACAGCCGACGGCGGCGGTCCGTCGCGGTGGCCAGGTCGATGCGCCGGTCGATGCTGATCGGGTGGTGGATGGAGGTCACCAGCGGGACCCCCACCTGCTCCTCGACGTCGAGGAGCGCCGAGCCGAGCGTCTGGTTGTCGTGCACGATGTCGAAGTCGCCGGCGCGCTCCCGCAGGAGACGCAGCACCCGGCGGCTGAACGTCCGCGGCTCGGGGAACCCGGCCGTCCACATCGTCAGGACCTCCTCGACGTCGACGAGGTCGCGGATCTCCGAGAGGCGCGGGGTGCGGAACGGGTCGGGCTCGCGGTAGAGGTCGAGGCTGGGCACCGGGGTGAGCCGGACCCCGGGATCGAGCTCGGGGTAGGGCGGTCCGGAGAACACCTCCACGGTGTGACCGAGCCGGACCAGCTCCCGGCTCAGGTGGCGGACGTAGACACCCTGGCCACCGCAGTGCGGCTTGCTGCGGTACGACAGCAGTGCGACGCGCACGGGCTCCGCCTCTCCAGGTCCACGTCGGCCGCTGCCTGTGCTACCGGCCGGTACGCCGACCCTAACGGGAGGGTCAGCTGGCCTCGCTGGAGTGTCCGGGGAAGACGTGCGCGGAGGGGTCGATGACGACCGCTGCGTTGTTCACCGCCGTCGCCGCCTCACCGAAGCCGACGGCGATCAGCCGGACCTTGCCGGGGTACTCGGTGATGTCGCCGGCGGCGAAGACCCTGGGGAGGTTGGTGCGCATCGCCGCGTTGACCACGACGTGGCGCTTCTCCACGTCGATCCCCCACTGCTGCAGGGGTCCGAGGTCGGCCACGAAGCCCAGGGCCGCCACCACGGCCTGCGCGGGACGGCGTACCGGCTCCTGGCCGTCGACGGTGATCTCGACCTCGGCGACGGTCGGGTCGCCGTACAGCCCGGTCACCTGGGCCTTGGTGATGATCTCCACGCGCGAGTCGCGCACCGCCTGGACGGTGCGCTGGTGGGCTCGGAAGGCGTCGCGCCGGTGGACGAGGGCGATCGAGTGGGCGATGGGTTCGAGATGGATCGCCCAGTCGAACGCGGAGTCGCCGCCACCGACGATGACGACGTCCTTGCCGGCGTACGGCGCGAAGCTCGGCACGAAGAACTCCATGCCGCGGCCCAGCCAGCCGTCCCCGGCGGGCAGCGGGCGGGGGCTGAACTTGCCGATGCCGGCGGTGATCAGCAGCGCCTTGGCGGTGACGTCCGTGCCGTCGTCCAGGGTCACCACGACGTCGTCGTCGCGGTGGAGCAGCCCGGTCGCGGTGCGGTCGAGGAGGTACTCCGGCTCGGCGGTGTTGGCCTGGTCGACGAGGCCCTCGACGAGGTCGCGGCCCTTCACCGAGGGGAAGCCGGCGACGTCGAGGATCTGCTTCTCGGGGTACATCGCCGTGATCTGGCCGCCCAGCTCGGGCAGCGAGTCGACGACCGCCACCCGGAGGCCGCGGAACCCCGCGTAGTACGCGGCGAACAGGCCCGTCGGCCCCGCCCCGATGATCGCGAGGTCTGTCTCGATCTGTCCCACGTCGCTCCCTTCCCGGAGTCCGGTCACCCAGTCTGCACGTTGTCGACCAGCCAGCCCCGGTCGGTGCGCACCATGGTCAGCAGCGCGCTGCGGGCGTTGAAGGACGGCGGCCCGTTGCCGGCGCTGACCCGCTGGTCGAGGAAGAGCAGCGCCTGGACCTGGTCGTGCGTCGCACGCACGACGCCGGCGGAGGCCACCCGCGTCGTGGTCCGGGTTCGCGCGGAGACCACCCGGGCCTTCACCGGGCTGGCGCTCCTGCGGTACTGGGCGGCGAACCGGTCCGTCATCAGCGCCGCCGCGGAGTCGACATGGGCGTCGTAGGTCTTCCAGGAGGTCGTGAAGATCGCGGCGGCGTCCTGGGCGGCGGTCTCGACCGCGGCCCTCGCGTCGATGTCGCCGATCACGACCGGGCGCTGCCCGGATGGTCGGGGCGGGGAGATCCCCCAGAGGTACCAGGCCTCGCCCGCGACTGCCGTGGCGAGCAGCAGCGCGCACACGGCCAGCGCCGCCGTCGTCCGCGACCTCATCCCGAGTCACCGACGAACTGGATGTCGGAGGTGAGCCACCGGCCGCCCTGGCGCACCAGGCTGACCCGCAGTCGGAACGGGCGCGGCACGCGGCGCCCGTGGGTGCCGGTGTTGGACACCGTGCCGGCGGTCGCGGCGATGACGGTCGCCCGGTCGGGGGCGACGTCGACCACGCCCGACCACACGACGCGCCCCGACAAGGAGGACCGGTGCCGGCGCAACACTGTGATCAGGTGGCGGGAGGAACGCACGTAGTGCTTCCGGAAGGCGCCGGTCGCACCAGCCGCCACGGCGTCGATGCTCCGGGAGGCCCGGTCGTAGCGCACGTTGACGAACGCGGTCACCTCGGCATCGGCGGCGGCGAGCACGGCGCCGTACCGCTGCTCGCGCACGAGGGCGTCCGCACGGTCGCCGCGGGTGCGCCACACCAGCGCGCCGCCCAGCACCACGAGCACCAGCAGGAGGGCCACCAGCACGGAGAGCAGGCGGTTGGCAGCGGTCACGACGCCCCGCCGGAACCGCGAGCCGCGACCTCCACGGAGTCCTCCCAGGATCGACCGTTCTCCCGTCGTGTGCGCATCGTACGGCCCGGGGGTCCGACCGGAGGCGCGTGTCGCGCGGGTCTTTCCTACGATGCGTGCGTGACCACCGAGACCCCAGACCAGGCACTCCGCACCCTGCACACCGCGATCGACGCCGTACGCCGCGGGGACGGCGTCGTCTCGGTGGTCGCCCGGGTCGCCGGCGAGAGCACGCCCCGGTGCGACGTGGCGGGCGACGCCCGCCACTACTCCGCGAGCACGATGAAGCTGCCGGTGCTGGTCGCCGCGCACCGCCGGGCCGAGCGCGGCGAGCTGGACCTGGACGGGCCGGTCCGGGTCCACGACGACTTCGACTCGGCCGCACCCGGGCACCGGTTCCGGGTCGACCCGGACGAGGACTCCGACCCCGAGACCTGGGCCGCGCTCGACGACTCGGTCCCGCTGCGCGTCCTCGTGGAGCGCATGATCACCGCCTCCGGCAACCTCGCCACCAACCTGGTCCTCGAGCACGTCGGCACCGCCGAGGTGGCCGCGGTGCTGGCGGACGCCGACTGCTCGCCGCGCACCACGATCGTGCGCGGCATCGAGGACTACGCCGCCCGCGATGCCGGCATCGACAACCTGGTGACCGCAGACGACCTGGCGCGGGTGATGGTCGCCCTCGCGGGCGGCCGACTGGCCGGGCCGGAGGCGTCCGACGCGTGCGAGCACACCCTGCAGGCGCAGGCCTACCGCGACGGGATCCCGGCGGGCCTGCCCGCCGACGCCGTCGTCGGCAACAAGACCGGATGGGTCGACGGCGTGAACCACGACGTCGCCCTGGTGCGCGCAGGCGGCCTGCCGCCGATCGGACTCGCGGTCCTCTGCTCGACTCCGGGCACTCCCGAGGACCGGGAGGCGGGGATCGCCCGGATCGCGGCGGCCGCGTGGGCCGTGATCACGGCCGACCCCGTGGCGGGGGACCCTACGATGAAGCGGTGAGCACGGGGAGCCAGGGCAGCTTCTGGCGCCGGTTCGAGCACGATCCGCGGAACCCGGCGTACGCCACCATGCGCGCGTCGGACCGTGACCGGGCCGTGGTGCACGACCTGCTGGGTGAGGCCTACGCCGAGGGGCGCCTGGACCGCGACGAGTTCGACGAGCGCGTGGCACAGGTGTCGGCCGCCAAGACGTATGCCGATCTCGTGCCCCCGGTCAGCGACCTCACCGCGGACGCCGTCCCCGATCGGGTCACCTCCGCGCCCGGGCCGGACGTACGGCGCCGGGCCGAGCTCTACTACGGGGAGAAGCTCCGGGACGCGTTCTTCGGGTTGCTGATCCCGAACCTCATCTGCTGGACGATCTGGTTCCTCACCGGACACGACGCCTTCCTCTGGCCGCTGTTCGTGGCCATCCCGACCGGCGCCAACTTCCTGCGGGTGGCCACCAGTCGCCGCCAGATCATCGAGAGCCGGATCGACAAGCTCGAGCGCCGGCAGGCGAAGGCCCTCGAGGCTCCTGACGACGACGACGACCGCGACGACCGCGACCCTCCCGACCAGTCGTCCGCCTGAGGTGCTGGTGGAGCAGCACGTGGAGCGAACGACGTCCAGGCGGCGCCGGCGACGGTCAGGAGTCCCAGCCGTCGGGGCGGAGCCTCTTCGGCAGGTTCTCCACGACCAGGCGGTAGGACTCGTCCACCGCCTCGAGGAGCTCGTCGTCCGGGATCCGTCCGTCGAAGGCGAGGTCGTTCCACCCGGAGCGACCGATGTAGGCCATCACCGTGGCGCTACCGGGGTAGCGGTGCAGCCACTCGTCCGCGACCTCGCGGGTGGTCGCGGCCTTGACCCCGACGCCCTCGGACCCCAGGAACGCGAAGATCTTCCCCCGCTCCCCCGGACCGACCTTGAACACCGGGTGCTCGTGGTCCCACGGGTTGTCGGGCCAGGCACCGGGCTTGGCGGAGCAGTGGGCGGCCATCTGCTGCTCGTCCATCCGGACATTGTCGCCTGCACCGGGGTAAGGGTCCGATCGCGCCTATGCGTGCGGACCCAGCGTCGCCACGAACCGATCCGCATGGTCGAGGGCGGGTGAGACGGGATGTCCGTGCCGCCTCACCCCGAGGCCGTCGAGGCACCCGTCGACCCATCCCCGCACGGTCACCTGCCCCGACGCGGTGTGGAGGACCACCCGGTAGCGGCGGCCCCCCTGGACGTTCCCGCAGAGGTAGGTGCCCGGGAGTGCGGCCGGGAGTCGGTTGAGGACCGCCACCGCGGCGGCCACGCGCGCGCCGGAGGTGATCGACCACGACCGGTTACTGGTCCGGCGTCCGCGGTAGATCCACTCGTGCACGTCGATGGACCGGACGCGGTGCACGAAGGAGCCGGCCGGGCGGGCCGGGCGCCACAGGACCTGCCCGGTCGCCCGGATCTCCACCGTGTCGCCGACCTGCGTGGTGTTCACGGCCACCTGGGCGCCCGTCGCCGGAGGCGCCGGACCGGGACCGGGCCGCACGTACTGGACCATCATCACCGAGCCGGTCCGCATGGCGCTCCAGGTGCCTCGATCGCCGATCTCGAACCCGGGTGGGGGATGCGCGACGTACCACCGGGCGACGGCGGCCGACGTCCCGGGCACGCTCCAGTACGACGCCCTGGACAGGGTGTGATCGGTGGAGCCGACTCCCAACCCGGTGGAGGCGCTCCACAGGTGCGGCGCCGGCACGGTCGCGCGGGAGCCCGGATAGATCGGGACCGCGGCCATGGCCTGGTCCAGACGCCGTGCTGCGGCGGCCCGGTGGCCGGCGTCCGTGGCCGGGAATGCCGGCGCGGTCGGGCTCGAGGACGGTGGTGACGACCGAGGCGAGTCTCGAGGCACCGTCCGCGATGCCGCGCCCGCCGACCTCTCGCTGTCGAGCCCGACGTGGACGGCGACGATGAGGGCGAGAACCGCAGGGGCGGCTGCCGCCGCAACCGACCAGCGCCGTCTCCCCGTGAACCTGCCCAGCGCCATCTGCACATTGTCGTGGCGGACCTCCGTCGCGACGAGCGCCGTGACCCAACTGAGACGTTCCGCCTGCCGCCCTCACCGAGTCCCCGGAGAGTTGCAACGCGTACCGAGATCCGGGTTTACCGTCGTTCCATGGACCTGATCGCTGGAGATGCCTGCACCTTGCCCGTCACCGAGAGGCCGCTTCGTCTGGCGGAGTTCGACACGTTGTTCGCCGAGGCGGTGGTGAGGGTCGAGCGAGAAGGCGACACCACGCGGCTGAGGCTGTCCGGGACGGAAGGGCTGAGGGATCGGGTGCTCGACCTGACCCGCCGCGAGAGTCAGTGCTGTTCCTTCTTCGGGTTCTCGGTGCAGGGTGACGACCAGGACCTCGATCTCGTGATCTCGGTCCCCCGTCAGCACCACGACGTTCTCGCGGCGCTCACCGAGCGCGCCGTGCGGTTGTCTTCGTGAGCCTGCGGGCCGGCGAAGTCGCCGAGGCGGCGGGGGTCAACAAGGAGACGCTGCGCTACTACGAGCGCCGCGGCCTGCTCGGCGCGCCGGACCGCACCCTGGGCGGCCACCGGATCTACGACCCGGGAGTCATCACCACGCTGCGGGTCATCAAGGCGGCCCAGCGCCTCGGCTTCACGCTCGACGAGGTGGCGGAGCTGATCGCGGTCGGGCACCGGCGCGGACGCGACCCGAGCCTGCAGTCCCGGGCGCGGGACAAGCTCATCGCGGTCGAGCAGCGGATCGCCGACCTCACGACCATCCGCGACACCCTGGTCGCGGCGATCGACGCGGGATGCGACGACCTGCACCGGTGCGCGACGAGCGGTTGTTGCCCGATCCCGTTCGGGGATCTGGCAGCTGCTCCTCCGGCGCCTGCCCCTGGCTTGGAACGCTGACGTCGTCGTCGTTGCTCGCTGCGCTCGCGGTCCCGGCTCCGGAGGTCGACGGCGACGCTGCGGCGCTGTCAACCCGAGGTTGACACTCGTGCAGGAGCCGGAGTGCGACCGTCGGAGTGGACTCGAAAGGCGCGGACGCCGGCTCGTCGTCAGGGCGTCTCGGCCGGGTACCTGGACCGGAGACCAGGTGCGTGCCCCGTCGGTGGTGGCGTGAAGGTGATACCTGGTCTGGGTCCGGTCGAACGTGAGCGCGAACAACCGGTGGCCGACGCTGCTCAGCGAAGCAGGGCCCAGACCTGGCACCACCTCCATCCGACCACCGGGTCGGGTCCGGAGCAGCTGTCCCGTGGCGGTGGTGACGAACGTCGTCCCCGACGGGAGCACGACCGTGCTGAGTGCCTCCACCACACCGGGCGGCGCATCGCGGATGTGCCAGGTGCCGCTGGCGCTCACGTGGTCGCCGGCGCTCGCTCCGCTCGCGCAGCTCCTCGCTCGTCGGAAACGCCCGACCTCGTTCTCGCTCGGCGCTGGCGCTCACGTGGTCGCCGGCGCTCGCTCCGCTCGCGCAGCTCCTCGCTCGCACCCGCGTTCGCGCCCAGCGCCGAGCTCGTTCCTCGCTCGGCGCTGGCGCTCACTTGGTCGCTTCCATCATCTGGCGGAGCTCTCGTTTGAGGTCGCTGATCTCGTCGCGCAGGCGTGCCGCCACCTCGAACTGCAGCTCGGCGGCGGCGGCCTTCATCTGGTCGGTGAGCTCCTGGATCAGCGACGCCAGCTCGGCGCTCGGCAGCCCGGCCAGATCCTTGGCGTGCTCGCCTGCGTGGAGCTGGCCGAGCGCGGGCACCGGCTGTCGCGCCTTCACCCCGCCCGCTCTGCCCTTGGCCTCGGTGCCGGCCCAGGTGGCGAGCAGCTCCTGGGTGTTCTCGTCCTCCCGCGCCAGCATCTCGGTGATGTCGGCGATCTTCTTGCGCAGCGGCTGCGGGTCGACGCCCCGCTCGACGTTGTACGCCACCTGCTTGGCACGGCGCCGGTTGGTCTCGTCGATCGCCGACTCCATCGACGGCGTGATCTTGTCGGCGTACATGTGGACCTGGCCCGACACGTTGCGCGCGGCCCGGCCGATGGTCTGGATGAGGGACTTGTCGGAGCGCAGGAAGCCCTCCTTGTCGGCGTCCAGGATCGACACCAGGGACACCTCGGGGAGGTCGAGCCCCTCGCGGAGCAGGTTGATGCCGACCAGGACGTCGTAGTCGCCGAGCCGCAGGTCGCGCAGCAGCTCGATCCGCTTGAGGGTGTCGACCTCGGAGTGGAGGTAACGGGTGCGGACGCCGGCGTCGAGGAGGTAGTCGGTGAGGTCCTCCGACATCTTCTTGGTCAGCGTCGTGACCAGCACCCGCTCGTTCTTCTCGACCCGGGTGTTGATCTCGTGGATCAGGTCGTCGATCTGGCCCTTGGTCGGCTTCACCACGACCTCGGGGTCGACCAGCCCGGTCGGGCGGATGATCTGCTCGACCACGTCGCCCTGCACCTTGTCGAGCTCGTAGTTGCCCGGGGTGGCCGAGAGGTAGATGGTCTGGCCGATCCGCTCCAGGAACTCCTCCCACCGCAGCGGACGGTTGTCCATGGCGCTGGGCAGCCGGAAGCCGTGGTCGACGAGGTTGCGCTTGCGCGACATGTCGCCCTCGTACATGCCGCCGATCTGGGGCACCGCCACGTGGGACTCGTCGACGACGAGGAGGAAGTCCTCGGGGAAGTAGTCGAGCAGGCAGTTGGGCGGCGTCCCGTGGTCGCGGCCGTCGATGTGCATCGAGTAGTTCTCGATGCCGGCGCACGAGCCGACCTGCCGCATCATCTCCACGTCGTACGTCGTGCGCATGCGCAGGCGCTGGGCCTCGAGGAGCTTGCCCTGGCGCTCGAACGTCGCGAGCCGGTCCTCCAGCTCGGCCTCGATGCCCGCGATCGCCCGCTCCATGCGCTCCGGGCCGGCGACGTAGTGGGTCGCCGGGAACACGTAGAGCTCGTCGTCGTCGCTGATCACCTCGCCGGTGACCGGATGCAGCGTCATCAGCCGCTCGACCTCGTCACCGAAGAACTCGACGCGCACCGCGTGCTCCTCGTAGACCGGGAAGATCTCGAGGGTGTCGCCCCGCACCCGGAAGGTGCCGCGGGTGAAGGACATGTCGTTGCGGGTGTACTGGATCTCGACGAGCCGGCGCAGGATCGAGTCGCGGTCGCGCTCCTGACCGACCCTGAGCTTGAGCATCCGGTCGACGTACTCCTGCGGGGTGCCGAGGCCGTAGATGCACGAGACCGTCGACACCACGATGACGTCGCGACGGGTGAGCAGCGAGTTGGTCGCGGAGTGACGCAGCCGCTCGACCTCCTCGTTGATCGAGGAGTCCTTCTCGATGTAGGTGTCGGTCTGGGGGACGTAGGCCTCGGGCTGGTAGTAGTCGTAGTAGGAGACGAAGTACTCGATCGCGTTGTGGGGGAAGAGCTGGCGCAGCTCGTTGGCGAACTGGGCCGCGAGCGTCTTGTTGGGCTGCATCACCAGGATGGGCCGCTGGGTCTGCTCGGCCACCCAGGCGACGGTGGCCGTCTTGCCGGTGCCGGTCGCCCCGAGCAGGACGACGTCCTCGACGCCGCCCTTGATGCGGCGCACGATCTCTTCGATGGCCGCGGGCTGGTCGCCCGAGGGCTGGTAGTCCGAGACCACCTCGAACGGCGCCACACGGCGCTCCAGATCGGTCACGGGTCGCATGGCGCCCAGCGTAGACGCGGGTGCCGACAGTCGCCCGGCGAGCACAGCGGGCGTACCTTCAGCCCGTGGGAGAGTCGGAGCTGGAGCGCGGGCGGGCGGCGTACGCCGAACGCCGCTGGGACGTCTGCGTGGCGTGCCTCCGCCGGGTCGACGCCGACGAGCCGCTGGCGCTCGAGGACCTCAAGCTGCTCGGCCTGTCGCTCTACATGACCGGCGCGGACGACGCCAGCGCCGAGGTCCTCGAGCGCGCTCACCGGCTGGCGGTCGCCGAGGAACGCTGGCCCGAGGCCGCGGAGACGGCGTTCTGGTACGCCTTCATGCTGGTCAACTCCGGCGAGCCGGCGCGGGGCGGGGCGTGGCTGGCCCGGAGCCGGGCGATCGCCGGGGACCACGCCGTGGAGGGTCCGAGCGCGGCGTTCCCGGACGTCGTCGAGGCCCGCGGGCTGCTCGAGCTCGGACGGGTCGACGAGGGCATGGCCCTGGCGGCCTCGGCCGCCCGCGTGGGGAGACTGGGCGGCGACGCCAACCTCGAGGTCCTCGGCCGGCTCGTGGTGGGGTGGGCGCTGCTGCGGCAGGGTCGACGCGAGGACGCGCTGGGCTGCTTCGACGAGGTGATGCTCACGGTCTCGGCCGCCGACCTCTATCCCACGGTCGCGGGGCTCGCCTACTGCGCGGTCATCGGTGCCTGCATGAGCGTGCTCGACGTCCCGCGCGCCCAGGAGTGGACCGGCGTGCTGTCCGACTGGTGCGAGGCGCAGTCGGGCCTGGTGCCGTACCGCGGTGAGTGCCTGGTTCACCGCAGCCAGCTCAAGGCGATGCAGGGTGACTGGGCCGAGGCGCTCGACGAGGCCCGACGCGCCTGCGAGCGGCTGAAGGGAGGCTCGACCGGCAACGCCTGGTACCAGCTGGGCGAGGTCCTCCGGCTGCAGGGAGCCTACGACGAGGCCGAGGACGCCTACCGCCGGGCCAACTCCTTCGGGCGTCAGCCGGAGCCGGGACTCGCGCTGATGAGGCTGGCCCAGGGCCGGGTCGAGCAGGCGGCGACGACCTTCCGACGCCTGTACGCCGAACTCGAGCGCATCGACCGGGCCGAGGTCCTCTTCGGATACGTCGAGACGATGCTGGCCGCCGGCGACCTGAGCGCCGCTCGGGTCGCCGCGGACGAGCTGACCCGGGCGGCCGACGGCGGGGCCCTCATGCACCGCGCACAGGCCGCCGAGGCACGCGGGGCCGTGCACCTCGCCGAGGGCGACGCGGCCGACGCCGTCGCCTGCCTGCGTGCGGCGTGGCAGCTCTGGGACGGCCTCGACATGCCCTACGACGCGGCCCGCGTCCGCGTCCGGATCGGCGCCGCCTGCCGTGCGCTCGGCGACGAGGCGTCGGCAGCGCTCGAGCACGACGCCGCGCGCGAGACCTTCGCCCGGCTCGGCGCTGTCCCCGACCTCGAGCGGCTCGACGGCGGCATCACGGTCACGGGGGGCCTGACCGGCCGCGAGGTGGAGGTCCTCCGGCTCGTGGCGGCCGGTCACACCAACCGGGTCGTGGCTCGCGAGCTCACCCTGAGCGAGAAGACGGTCGCCCGGCACCTGTCGAACATCTACACGAAGCTCGGGATCGGCTCGCGGGCCGCCGCGACGGCGTACGCCTACGACCACCGGCTGGTCTGACTGCACAGAACGACCCACGCCGCCCCTGCACGGATGGGTAGCCCGTCCGATGCGGCGGCGTCCCGGTCCTCCCTACCGTCGACCCAACCGACAGGAGAAGACCCATGAGCGACACCAGCATCCGGAGCGAGACCACCGCCGGACCGCCCCGAGGCACCGTCCCGACCGTGATCATCGGGGCCGGCCAGACCGGCCTCGCGACCGCCTACCACCTCGGCCGTTCCGGACACCCCTGCGTGGTCCTGGAGCGGCACGAGCGGGTGGGCGACCAGTGGCGGCACCGGTACGACTCCCTGGTCCTCAACACGCCGGCCCGTCGCGACTCCCTCCCGGGGATGGCCTTCCCGGCGCCGCCGCGGTCGTTCCCGACCGCCGACCAGCTGGCCGACTACTTCGAGACCTACGTGCGCGACCTCGACCTCAGGGTGGACTGCGGCGTCGACGTCACGTCCGTGGACCAGCAGGACGACGGGAGCTGGCGCGTCTCGACCAGCGAGGGTGCGTACCGGGCCGAGAACGTCGTCGTGGCCACGGGCGGGGAGACCCACCCGAGGATGCCCGAGATCCACACGCTGATCGACCCGGGGGTGCGACAGCTGCACTCGCAGCGACTACCGCAACCCGGCGCAGCTGCTCCCGGGACCGGTCCTCGTGGTGGGAGTGGGCCAGTCCGGTGCCGACATCGCGCTCGAGCTCGCCCAGGCGGGCCGGGAGGTGTACACGTCGGGCGCGCTCCCCCAGGAGATCCCGGTGGACATCGACAGCGTCCGCGGCCGGATCGCCTTCGGTGTCCTGTGGTTCGCCTGGAACCACGTCCTGACCCAGCGCACCCCGCCCGGACGGCGCGTCAAGGCGGCCGTCCGCGGCGGCAAGGCGGCTCCCCTGGTGCGGGTCAAGCGACGTCATCTCGACGAGGCGGGGGTGCACCGGAACGACGCCCGGGCCACGGGCGCGGTGGACGGGAAGCCGCTCCTGGCCGACGGCACCGTGCTCGACGTGGCGAACGTGGTCTGGTGCACGGGCTACCGTCAGGACTTCTCGTTCATCCACCCGACCGTCGTCGGGGAGGACGGTTGGCCTCGCGACGCGGGCGGCGTCATGGGAGAGCTCCCGGGTCTCTACTTCATGGGACTGCTGTTCCAGCGCGGCTTCTACTCCATGCTCGTCGGAGGAGCCGGGCGCGACGCCCGCCACATCGCCGGCCACATCCTGGCCCGGGAGCGCGCCCGCGCGTGAGGCGCGTCCCGGCCCCGGGCTGGGTAGCGTGGCGACGTGCTCCCCACGCGCTCGTCGACCGACACCTGGCTGACCGTGGTGCGTCGCGTCGTCCTGGGGGTCGTGGCAGCACCGTTCGTGCTGGCCATCGCGATGACGCTCGTGGACTCCTACCGGCGTCGGGGGAAGCACCGGGCGGTGTCGTTCCCGACCGCTCCCCCGGCGTCGGTGGCGGTCGGCGACGGTGAGGTGACGACGTACACCTTCGGCTCCGATCTGTACGACGACATGATCGCCGCCATCGAGGGGGCAGAGCGCCAGGTCCTCTTCGAGACCTACATCTGGAAGGGCGACGAGGTCGGCCAGCGCTTCAAGACCGCTCTCGCGCAGGCGGCCGCACGCGGCGTCGAGGTCTACTGCATCTACGACACGTTCGCCAACCTCGTCGTGTCGCCCCGCTTCAAGCGCTTCCCGGCGTCGATGAAGGTGCTCCGCTACCCCGTGTACTCCGCGGGGTGGCGGCCGTTCGACCTGCGCCGCTACGGGCGCGACCACCGCAAGATCCTCGTGGTCGACGACTCCGTCGGGTTCGTCGGCGGCTACAACATCGGCGAGGCCTACGCGACCGAGTGGCGCGACACCCACGTCCGCATCACCGGCCCCGGCGTGTGGGACCTGAAGCGTGCGTTCGCCGACTTCTGGAACCTCAACCGGCGTCGCCGCCTCGGCTCGAGCGAGCGGCCGCTGCTGCTCGAGACCGCGTCCACGTGGGAGCCGACGATCAGGTTCCACCGCAACGTGCCGCGGCTGTGGATGTTCCCGATCCGCTCGATGTATCTCGAGGCGATCGCCCGCGCCAGCCGCAACATCTGGATGACGACCGCCTACTTCCTCCCGGACCAGGACTTCGTCGACGCCCTCACCTCCGCCGCCCGGCGCGGCGTCGACGTCCGCCTGCTGATCCCCGGGAAGTCCAACCACGTGGTCGCGGACTGGATCTCGCGCGGCTACTTCTCGCAGCTGCTCGACGCCGGGGTGACGCTGCTGCGCTACCGGGACGCCATGGTCCACGCCAAGACCGCGACCATCGACGGCACCTGGGCCACGGTCGGCACCGCGAACGTCGACCGGCTCAGCCTGAGCGGCAACTACGAGATCAACGTCGAGATCATCGACCCGCGCCTCGCCGGCTCGCTGGAGGAGATCTTCCGGCTCGACGAGAGCAACAGCCTCGAGCTCACCCGTGCCGAGTGGGAGGCGCGCGACGTCTACCGGCGGTTCACGGAGTTCGTGCTCAACCCGCTGCGGCCGCTGCTGTAGGTCAACGGGGGCTCGGGATGTCGAGGACCGAGCTCAGCTGCAGGGCCTTGGTCTTGTCGCCCTTGACCCTGAGCTGGCCCTTGAGCACGCCCATCACCGGGCTCAGGTGGCCGGTGGCCAGCCGCAGGTAGTCGAACCCCTCGCAGGTGACGGTCGCGTCGCGGCGCCCACCGGGGTCGCCGGCGTCCACGGTGGCGACGCCGTCGTGGACGCGTACGACGTAGCGCTCGATCTCGCCGGTCGGGTTGCCGAGCAGCCGGAACCCCACGGTCAGGTCCACCCCGCGGGCCTTGCGCTGGTTGAGGAACTCCGGAAGGCGCCCGAAGATCTCGCCGAGCACGACGGGCCGGAAGCCGGACGCCATCACCTTCCGCAGGTGACCGGCGGGGACGGTGCGCAGCACCGTGGCGACGTCCACGGGGTCGAGCTGCCGGGGATCCATCGCGACCTGGCCGGTGCCGGGGACCCGGAAGATCCCGCCGATGCCGATGGCCAGGTCGGCGTCGCCGTCGATGTCGAGCGTGCCGGCGAGGTACTCGAGGCCCGCGTTGCGCTGACCGCTGACCAGGCGGAGGAAGAGCAGCACGCTCGTGGTCAGGACCACGTCGACCGGCTCGTCCGCGGTGATGCCCGGACGCGGCAGGATCTCGCCGTGACGCAGCTCGAGTCCGTGCCGCTCGAGCAGGCGGTCCGCCCGTCCGAGGTCGAACCGGACGACGCCGTCGAGGGCGGCCAACCGCTCCGGGACGGCGTACTCGTGGAGCCGGGCGAGGATCACCTCGACGGCGACGGGCCGGACCTCGTCGCGGGCGACCAAGGCGAGCAGGTCGTCGTCGGAGGTGGCCCGGATCGCGGCCACGAGCTCCTCGGCCGGTGTCGCGACGAGGAACGCGCGTACGGCCTCCGCCTCGACGTCGCGCAGCGAGGACAGGTCCCTCACAAGCCCTCCTGTCACGTCGACCAGACCCTAGCGTTTCCGGTCACGACACCGGCAGGTGCGTGCGCGGCGCCAGGCGCGGACCGCGGCGCGGCCGGCCACCCGCCAGGCCGTGGATGAGGACGACCGCACGGTTGCGCTGGGGCCGCCAGGGCTCCAGGAACGCCCGCAGCTCGTCGTCGTCGTACGGCGTGCCGGTCACGGCCCAGCCGATGTCCTGGGCGATGTGGTAGTCGCCGAAGCTCACCGCGTCGGGGTCGCCGAACACGCGGGAGCGCACCTCGGCGGAGGTCCACTCCCCCACGCCCGGCAGCGTGCGCAGCTTGGTGTCGGCATCCACGGGGGTCAGTCGCTCGAGGCTGCCGGCGACCCGCGCGGCCCGGACGATCGCCCGGGAGCGGGCGGGGTCGATGTGCATCCGCAGCCACTCCCACGAGGGGATGCGGCGCAGGGTCTCGGCCGCGGGCTGGACCCACAGCCGCAGCTCGCGTCCCGGCCCGGGCGCCCGCTCGCCGTACCGGTGGACCAGGCGGCGGAAGCCGGCGAAGGCCTCCTGGCCGGTCACCTTCTGCTCGATGACTGCGGGCACGAGCGCCTCCAGGAGCCGGTGGGTGGCACCGAACCGGTGGTGCGGGCGTCGACGCCACGCCTCGGCGACGAGCGGATGCCCGGGCTCGAAGCCGGTCGGGTCGTCCGCGACCCCGAGCATCGACGGCACGTGGTCGAGCGCCCAGTCGGCGCCGGGGCCCCAGGCGGCGGCATGGATCTCGCCGTCGGCCCTCCGTGGCGCTACCCGCAGGCTGGCCGGGCCGTCGGGCGTCCGGATGCCTCGCCAGACGGCGTCGCCGTCGAGCCGGTACGTCGGGTCGCCGCCGCCGTGGCGCTGCTGGCCCAGGGTCGCCTGGACCGCGCAGGGCCACGTGGGCCGCCACACCCGCTCCACCGCATCGCCCACGCTGTCAGGCTATCCGGGACCGGCGACGATCGGGTCAGCGCGTCGCGGCGGCGGCCGCGCGTCCCGCCGTCCGCCCGGAGAAGAGGCAGCCGCCCAGGAAGGTGCCCTCGAGGGCGTTGTAGCCCATCATCCCGCCGCCGCCGAACCCGTTGACCTCACCGGCGGCGTAGAGGCCGGGGAGCGGCTCGCCGGCCGAGGTGAGGCAGCGGCCCGACAGGTCGGTCACCAGGCCGCCGAGGGTCTTCCTGGTCAGGATGTTCAGGCGGACGGCGATGAGCGGGCCGTTCTTGGGGTCGAGGATCCGGTGCGGCGTGGCGACCCGGACCAGCTTGTCGCCCCGGTAGGACCGGTGCTGCCGGATGAAGGTGACCTGGATGTCCTTGGAGTAGTGGTTGTCGACCTGCCGGTCGCGGGCCTCGATCTGGCGTCGCAGGTCGGCCTCGTCGATGACGGCGCCGCCCTGGTCGGGTCCACCCACGCGGTTCATGCCCGCCACCAGCTCGGCGAGGGTGTCCGCGACGACGAAGTCCGCGCCGCGTTCCTTGAACGCCTCGACCGGCCCCGGGGCACCGTCGCCGACGACGCGGCCGAGGAGCAGCTTGACGTCCTTGCCGGTCAGGTCGGGGTTCTGCTCGGAGCCCGAGAGGGCGAACTCCTTCTCGATGATCTTCTGGGTGAGCACGAACCACGAGTAGTCGTAGCCGGTCGCGCGCAGGTGCTCGAGCGTGCCCAGGGTGTCGAAGCCCGGCAGGTACGGCGCGGGCAGGCGTCGCCCGGCCGCGTCGAACCACATCGACGACGGGCCGGGCAGGATCCGGATGCCGTGGTTGTCCCAGATCGGGTCCCAGTTGCGGAGGCCCTCGACGTAGTGCCACATCCGGTCCTCGTTGATGATCTCGGCGCCGGCGTCCCGGCTGATCCCGAGCATCCGGCCGTCCACGTGCGCGGGCACGCCGGCGACCATGAAGCCCGGAGGGGTGCCGAGCCGCGACGGCCAGGACTTCCGGACCAGGTCGTGGTTGCCTCCGATGCCGCCGCTGGAGACGATCACCGCCTGCGCCGTCAGCTCGAAGTCGGCGATCTCGTCGCGGTTGGAGGCCCGGCCACGGGCCATGGAGTCCGGCGCCAGCACCTTGCCGCGCACCCCGGTCACCTCGCGGGTCCCGCCGGTGGAACCCGCCGAGACCACCAGCTCGTCCACGCGGTGCCGGAAGGCGAACCGCAGCCGCCCGGTCTCCGCGTGCTCGCGCACCCGTCGTTCGAAGGGCGCGACCACCCCCGGGCCGGTCCCCCAGGTCAGGTGGAAGCGGGGCACCGAGTTGCCGTGACCGTCCGCCCGCCCGTCCCCGCGCTCGGCCCAGCCGACCACCGGGAAGATCCGCAGCCCCATCGCACGCAGCCACGGGCGCTTCTCGCCGGCCGCGAAGTCGACGTACGCCTCCGCCCACCGGCGCGGCCAATAGTCCTCGTCGCGGTCGAACTGCGCGCTCCCCATCCAGTCGGACAGGGCGAGCTCGTGGCTGTCGTGGACGCCCATCCGGCGCTGTTCGGGGGTGTCGACGAGGAAGAGTCCGCCCAGGCTCCAGAACGCCTGGCCGCCCAGCGACTGCTCGGGCTCCTGGTCGACCAGGAGCACCCGACGCCCGGCGTCGGCGACCTCCGCGGCCGCGGCCAGCCCGGCCAGGCCATGTCCTACGACGATGACGTCCGCATCCATGCCAGGAGACTACGGCGACGCCCGCGCGGGCCTCTCGAAGGCCTGCAGCACGCCGCCGACCACGAAGCAGGCCGCACCGAAGAACGTGCCCCAGTTGACCAGGCCCAGGTTGACGGCCTGGGAGGTCGCCGGCCGGGTGAAGGCGGCGAGCCCGGCCAGGAAGAACAGCACCGAGCCGACCTGGTTGACCACGACGATCCACCAGCCGAGCTCCCGCGGGCGCACCCCGACCCGCCCGTCGCAGACGTCGAGCATGGCCAGGTGTCCCGACGCCAGGAAGCACACGCAGCCGAGGATGTCGGGGAACCAGATCCAGCCGTTCGACTGACGCGGGGTCAGGCCCTGCGCGAACGCGGCGACCAGGCTGAGTCCGAAGAGCAGGGTCCCGACGAAGAGCACGGCGGCACTGAGCCAGCCGAGGCGACCGGGCTGGAGGCCCCACCAGCGCCAGTGGCTCTCGCCCACCTCGGGGTCGTTGACCACCTGGACCACCGACACGTAGCCGCCGAGGCTGAAGAACACCCCGCCGACCAGGTAGGTGACGTCGACCCCTCTCGTCGTCCCGATCCCGAGCTGCGCGAACAGGGCCCCCAGGGAGAACAGGGACCCCCCGAGCACGAAGGACACCGCGGCCACGCGGTTGGTCCGGTCGAGGCGCTCGACCCGCGTCACCGCCGACCGCCCGGGCCGACGAAGCCTCGCGCCTGCCTCGTCGTGCGACACGCGTGGACCCTAGCGTGAGCGCGACGACACGGGCCTCGTCCGCGGCGGGCGAGGGACGTGCCCGTCGCACTAGGGTCGGCTCGTGAGCGACGCCCCGAACCAGCGCGACCTCGAGGAGGGCATCGAGCGCGACTTCAGCCGCCAGATGTCGTACGGCGACTACCTCATGCTCGACCGGCTGCTGTCGGCGCAGCGGCCCCTCAGCGATCCACCGCAGCACGACGAGCTGCTCTTCATCATCCAGCACCAGACCTCGGAGCTGTGGCTGAAGCTGCTCGTCCACGAGCTGCGCTCGGCCCGGTCGCTCCTCGCCTCCGACGACCTCGCGCCGGCCCTGAAGCGGCTGGCGCGGGTCAAGCACGTGCAGCACACGCTCACCGACCAGTGGTCGGTGCTGGCGACGCTCACGCCGTCCGAGTACGCCCTGATCCGACCGTTCCTGGCGACGTCGTCGGGCTTCCAGTCCGCGCAGTACCGCGAGGTCGAGTTCCTCCTCGGCAACAAGAGCGCCGAGATGGTGAAGGTCTTCGCGCACGACCCGGCCGCCCAGTCGGAGCTGACCACGCTCCTGCACGAGCCGTCGCTGTACGACGAGTTCCTGGGCCACCTGTCGCGCCAGGGGTACGCCGTACCCGCGACGTGCCTGGACCGCGACTGGTCGCAGCCCTACCGCTCCGACCCGGAGCTGGTCTCGATGTTCGCCGAGGTGTACGCCGCCCCCGAGCGCCACTGGGGCGTCTACGAGACCTGCGAGGAGCTGGTCGACCTCGAGGACAACTTCCAGGAGTGGCGCTTCCGGCACCTGCAGGTCGTCCAGCGCACCATCGGGCACAAGACCGGCACCGGCGGGTCCTCGGGCGTCGACTTCCTGCGCCGCGCCCTCGACCTGACGTTCTTCCCCGAGCTGTACGAGGTCCGCTCGCGCATCGGCGGGTGAGTGCGGTTGCGGCTTGCTAGGGGGAGATCTTCGGCCGACAAGCGCCGGTTCGGGCCACCAAGCAGGGTGTCGGTGCCGGCCACCAGAATGAGCCCATGCTGCTGCGCGACCTCGTCGAGACCTCCGGAGCCGTCGCCGCCACCCGCTCCCGCAAGGCCAAGGTGGCCGCCATCGCCGAACGGCTGGGGCAGGCCGAGGTCGCGGAGCTGCCGGTCGTCACGGCGTACGTCGGCGGCACGATCCTGCAGCGCCGCACCGGGGTCGGCTGGCGCGGCCTCAGCTCCCTGCCCGAGCCGGCCGCCGAGCCGACCCTGACCGTGCTCGACGTCCACGAGACCCTCGACGAGCTCGCGGCCTACGCGGGGCCGGGCTCGCAGGAGGCCCGCGCCGCAGGGGTCCGGGCTCTCTTCGCGCGCGCGACCGTCGACGAGCAGCGCTGGCTGCGCGGCGTGATCACCGGCGCGGTGCGTCAGGGCGCGCTGGACGCCCTCGTGCAGGAGGCGATCGCCGCCGCCTCGGGCGTCAGGCTGACGGCCGTACGACGCGCCGCGATGCTGGCGGGAGGCACGGTGCCGATCGTCGTGGCCGCGATGACCGGCGGTGAGGACGCGCTCGCCGAGGTCGGGCTCGAGGTCGGCCGTCCGGTGCTGCCGATGCTGGCCTCGAGCGCCCCCGACGTCGGCGCGGCGCTCGCCAAGGCAGGCGGCGGCCCCGGTGAGCCCGTGGTCGTCGACGTGAAGCTCGACGGCATCCGGATCCAGGTGCACCGGCGCGGCGACGACGTCCAGATCGCCACCCGCAGCCTCGAGGACATCACGGCGCGGCTGCCCGAGGTGGTGACCGTCGCGCGCTCGCTGCCGGCCGGCGAGTTCGTGCTCGACGGCGAGGCCATCGCCCTGGACGAGAGCGGCCGCCCCCGGCCGTTCCAGGAGACCGCCTCGCGCACGGCGCAGGCCGCGGGGGTCGCGGTCACGCCCTACTTCTTCGACGTGCTCCATGTCGACGGTCGCGACCTGCTCGACATCCCCGCCGCCGAGCGGCTGGCCGCGCTGGACGCCCTCGTGCCCGAGCAACACCGGGTGCCCCGGCTGGTGACCGACGACGTGGAGGCCGCCGAGGGCTTCGCCCGGGACGCGCTGGCCCGAGGCCACGAGGGTGTCGTCGTGAAGAGCCTCTCCCTCGGCTACGCCGCCGGACGGCGCGGCTCCGGGTGGGTCAAGGTCAAGCCGGTCCACACCCTCGACCTCGTCGTGCTGGCCGTCGAGTGGGGCAGCGGCCGCCGCGAGGGCTGGCTGTCCAACATCCACCTCGGCGCCCGCGACCCCGACGGCGGGTTCGTGATGCTCGGCAAGACCTTCAAGGGCATGACCGACGAGATGCTCGCCTGGCAGACCGAGCGGTTCACCGAGCTCGCCGTGGAGCCCGAGACCGTCCGCGACCACTACGTCGTACCCCTGCGGCCCGAGCAGGTCGTCGAGATCGCCTTCGACGGCCTGCAACGGTCCAGCCGCTACCCCGGCGGCCTGGCGCTCCGGTTCGCCCGCGTCGTGCGCTACCGCGACGACAAGGGCCCGGACGAGGCCGACACCATCGACACGGTGCGGAGCTTCGCGCCGTCGCCCGGCGGCTGACCCGAGACTCGCGTCACGACTGTGCAACTCCGAGTTGCACAGTCGTACGATGCAGCCATGCCGACGAGTGCCGAGAAGCCCGAGGGGCGCCGGAGCAGCACCGCCGTACGCCGTCGGGCCCGCGAGTCGGCGATCCTCGCGGCCACCCGGACCCTCTTCGACGAGCGGGGCGTGGCCGACGCGCAGATCGAGGACATCGCGCGGGCCGTGGGCATCAACCGAGCCATCGTGTACCGCCACTTCACCGGCAAGGAGGAGCTCTTCGCCCTGGCCCTGGTCGGATACCTCGACGAGCTCGCAGCGGCGCTCGCCGACGCCGCCGCCGGCAGCCGGTCCCCGCAGGAGCAGCTCGCCGCCCTGGTCTCGACGTTCGTCGACTACGGCGTCGCGCGCCCGGCGTTCGTGGACTGCGCGCACAGCCTGATGCGCCGGACCGGGACGGAGCTCTTCGACGAGATCTCCGAGGGCGCGATGCTGCGCCTCGGGCGCGCGATCGCGGCCTGCCTGGCCTCGCTCCGCCGCACGCTCGAGGCCGGTGTCGACTCCGGGGACTTCAAGGTGGAGGACCCCGTCCTGCTCGCCAACACCCTCTACGCGACCGGGCTCGGCGGGCTCCAGCTCGCCCGGGTCGGCCTCGTCATCGACGAGGTGAGGCCGGGGGTCCCCCACGTCGGCCGGATCGGGTCCGAGCAGGTGAAGGCGCTGCTGCTCACCTCCGCCCTGGCGATGGCGCAGGGCTGACCAGCCCCACCGCGAGCAGGCACACGCGGCCGCACCGCACGCCGGCGAGCGGTCAGCGCTCCAGGATCGCGGTCACGCCCTGGCCGCCGGCGGCGCAGATGGAGATCAGCGCACGGCCGGAGCCCTTCTGCGCCAGCAGCTTCGCGGCGACGTTGAGGATGCGGCCCCCGGTCGCCGCGAACGGGTGACCCGCCGCCAGCGACGAGCCGTTCACGTTCAGCCTGCGTGCGGTCGATCTCCCCGAGCACGGAGTCGAGCCCGAGGCGCTCCTTGCAGAACACCGGGTCGTCCCAGGCCGCGAGCGTCGCGAGCACCTGCGAGGCGAACGCCTCGTGGATCTCGTAGAAGTCGAAGTCCTGGAGCGTCAGGCCGTTGCGCGCGAGCAGCCGCGGCACGGCGTACGCCGGCGCCATCAGCAGCCCCTCGTTGCCGTGCACGAAGTCGACCGCGGCGGTCTCGTGGTCCACCAGGAAGGCCAGCGGCTCCAGCCCGCGGTCGGCGGCCCAGTCCTCCGACCCGAGGAGCACCGCGGAAGCGCCGTCGGTCAGCGGCGTGGAGTTGCCGGCCGTCATCGTCGCGCCCTCTCCCTTGCCGAAGACCGGCTTGAGCTTGGCCAGGGACTCGGCGGAGGAGTCGGGCCGGAGGTTCTGGTCACGCTCGAGACCGCGGAACGGTGTGACCTGGTCGTCGAGGAAGCCCGAGTCGTACGCCGCGGCGAGGTGCTGGTGCGACGCCGCGGCCAGCTCGTCCTGGTCCGCCCGGGAGATCCGCCACTCCAGCGCCGTCAGCGCGGCATGCTCGCCCATCGAGAGCTTGGTGCGCGGCTCGCCGTTCTGCGGGATCGACAGCCCGATGTCGGTCGGCCGGATCTGTGCCAGCGCGGTGAGCTTGCCCCTGGTGTCGCGGGCGGCGTTGACCTTCATCAGCTTCTTGCGCAGCTTGTCGCTGATGGCGACCGGGGCGTCCGACGTGGTGTCGGTGCCACCGGCGATGCCCGCCTCGATGATCCCGAGGGCGATCTTGTCCGAGACGATCGCCGCGGCCTGCAGCCCCGTCCCGCACGCCTGCTGGATGTCGGTCGCCGGGGTCTCCGGAGCGAGCTTCGAGCCGAGCACCGACTCACGGACGAGGTTGAAGTCGCGGGCGTGCTTGAGCACCGCCCCGGCCACCACCTCGCCCATCCGCTCGCCCTCCAGCCCGAAGCGGGTCACCAGGCCGTCGAGGGCCGCGGTGAACATCTCCTGGTTGGAGGCGTCGGCGTACACGCTGTTGGAGCGGGCGAACGGGATGCGGTTGCCGCCGAGCACGGCGACGCGTCGGGTCTTCGGGTTCATGGTCATATCCTGATGCTTCCGGGACGGCCTACCAATGCAATGAGCGCCACATCACGAAAAGTGGACGGTGAGTTACACATCCGGTTACATGAGGAACCATGACGGACCGCTACCAGGACTTCGTGTCCTCTCCCCTGGGCAAGCTGCTGGTGAAGAACCTCGGCCTGCCCAACCCCGTCCCGCTCGACCGGTACGTCGCGGGGTCGCCGCTCGTGGACGGGACCGTGGTGGTCGGCGGAACCGGCCGCCTCGTCGAGTCGCTGCCGGGGATCCTCGAGACCCTCGACATCGAGACCGCGACCACGACGGACGCCGGCACCCGCTACCGGGGACTCGTCTTCGACGCCACCGGGCTCACCGACCCGACCCGGCTGGTGGCGCTGCGTGACTTCTTCACCCCGCTGATGCGGAGCCTCGAGAGCTGCTCCCGACTGGTGGTCCTCGGGACTCCTCCGGAGCAGGTCACGGGCGAGGAGCGGGTCGCGCAGCGTGCCCTCGAGGGCTTCACCCGCAGCCTCGGCAAGGAGGTCGGGCGCGGCGGCACGTCGCAGCTGGTGTACGTCCGCGACGGGGCCGAGGGCGCGGTGGCCTCGACCCTGGGCTTCCTGCTGTCGCCCAAGTCCGCCTACGTGTCGGGACAGGTGGTCCGGATCGGCACCGCCACCCAGAAGGCGGCCGAGGTGCCCGACTGGCAGCGCCCGCTCACCGGCAAGGTGGCCCTCGTGACCGGCGCGGCCCGCGGCATCGGCGAGCAGATCGCGCGGGTGCTGGCGCGGGACGGCGCCACCGTCATCGGGGTCGACGTACCGCAGGCCGCCAGCGACCTGATCACCCTGACCCAGGAGCTCGGCGGCGACTACCTCACCCTCGACATCACCGCGAAGGACGCCCCGAAGCGGATCGCGCAGCACCTGACGACGGGCCACGGCGGCGTCGACATCGTGGTCCACAACGCCGGCATCACCCGCGACAAGCGCCTGGCGAACATGGACGAGGACCGCTGGAGCTCCGTCCTCGCGGTCAATCTCGTCGCCCCCGAGCGGATCACCCGCGAGCTGCTCGACCAGGGACTCATCCGCGACAACGGCCGCATCGTCGGCGTCGCCTCGATCGCCGGCATCGCGGGCAACGTCGGCCAGACCAACTACGCGACCTCCAAGGCGGGCGTCATCGGCTTCGTCGACTCACTCGCCGGCGAGCTGAAGAAGGGCGTCACGATCAACGCCGTCGCGCCCGGCTTCATCGAGACCAAGATGACCGCGGCCGTCCCCCTCGCGACCCGCGAGGTCGGCCGTCGCCTGAACGCGATGAGCCAGGGTGGCCTGCCGGTGGACGTGGCCGAGACCATCGCCTGGTTCGCCAACCCGGCGTCGACGGCCGTCAACGGCAACGTGGTCCGGGTCTGCGGCCAGATGATGCTGGGGGCCTGACGTGCAGACGACCATCGTCCACGGTGACCCCGGCGGGGTGACCACGCTGGTGCGGGCCGCCCTGCCGTCGATCCCGCTCGTCAACCAGCTGCCCGGCATCCGCAAGACCGGCGAGTTCACCGGCCTGGCCTTCAGCCGGCCCGCGGTGACGATCCTGCGACCTCAGGTCACGTCGTACGCCGGCGTGTGCGGCTTCCCGGTCAAGGACACGGTCCCGCTGACCTACCCCCACCTGCTGGCCTTCCCCCTGCACATGGCGATCCTGACCGACCCGAGCTTCCCGTTCCCGGCGGTCGGCGCCGTCCATCTCGCGAACAGCATCACCGCGCACCGGCCGGTCGCGGTCGGCGAGACGGTCACGGTGACCGCGCGCGCCGACGAGGTACGAACCCATCCGAAGGGTCGCGCGGTGGACTTCGTGACCACGGTCGACTCCGGCGGCGAGGTCGTGTGGGAGAGCAGCTCGACCTACCTGCGGCGGGGTCACGGCGACGCCGAGGCGACCGCGCCGGAGGGGCCGACCGACGTGCCGACCGGGCGCGTGACCTGGCGGCTGCCCGCCGACCTCGGGCGTCGCTACGCCGCGGTCTCCGGCGACCACAACCCGATCCACCTCTACCCGCTGACCGCCAAGGCGCTCGGGTTCCCTCGTCAGATCGCCCACGGGATGTGGAGCCTGGCCCGCTGCGTGGCCGCGGTGGAGAACCGGCTGCCCGACGCCGTCACCGTCGAGGTGGCGTTCAAGAAGCCGATCCTGCTGCCCGGCTCGGTCGCCTTCGGGGTCGACGCCACGGCCGAGGGGCTCGCCTTCGCGCTCACCTCGCCGAAGAACGGCGCCCCCCACCTGGTCGGCAGCACCCGCGGCGCCGCCTGAACCGGGTGCCTCAGCGGGTGCGCTGGCGGATCAGGCCCTCCTGCGCGACCGTCGCCACCATCCGGCCGTCCTCGGTGAACACCCGCGCCAGGGACAGCCCGCGGCCGCCACCGGCCGACGGCGACCACTGGTCGTACAGCCACCACTGGTCGGCCCGGAACGGCCGGTGGAACCAGATCGTGTGGTCGAGCGAGGCCGGCATCAGCCTCGGCGACCCGATCTCCACGTCGTGCGGCACGAGGCTGGCGCCGAGCAGGGTCAGGTCGCTGGCATAGGTGAACGCGGCGACGTGCAGCACGGGGTCGTCGGGGAGCTCGCCGTCCACGCGGATCCAGAGCTGGGCGCGGGCCGGTCGGTCCGTGTCCTCCGCGAGCCGGGTGTGTCCCGGATGCCGGGTGTTGCCGAGATAGCGGGTGTCGAGTGCGGCCCACTCCTTGGCGAACTCCGCCGCGGCCCGGTCGTCACCCGACCTGAGCGCCGCGATCTGGGCGAAGGTGAGGCCCTCGTCGGGTCCCGGCACCTCGGGCATCGCGTCCTGGTGCTCGAAGCCGTCCTCGGGTCGCTGGAAGTTCGCGGTCAGGTAGAAGATCGGGTGACCGTGCTGGCGCGCCACGACCCGCCGCGTCTCGAACGAGCGACCGTCGCGGATGCGCTCCGCGTCGTAGATGATCGGGATCGACGTGTCGCCGGGCCGGAGGAAGTAGGCGTGGAGGGAGTGCACGTCGAGCCCGCTCTCGGCGGTACGGATCGCCGCGATCAGCGCCTGGGCCGCCACCTGTCCACCGAAGACGCGCTGCCGGTCCGTGTCGGGGCTGCGGCCGCGGAACAGGTCGGTGTCGAGGGTCTCGATGTCGAGGAGCTCGACGAGCTCCCCGGCTGACGAAGGCATCAGGCGTCGCCCTCGGGCGTGTCGAGACCGGCCAGGAACTGCTCGAACTGGCGCCCGATCTCCTCGCCCGTGGGGATCGGCTCGTCGTCGGCCAGCAGGCTGTTGCCCTCCTGCTCGGCCCGCGCGAAGGCGTCGTACTGGTGCTCCAACGCCTGCACGACCTCGGCGACCTCGGCGTTGGCGGCGAGGTACGTCGAGACCTCCTCGTCGCGGGCCTGCGACGCTTCGCGCAGCTCGGTCAGGTCGACGGCCAGCCGACCCGCCCGCTCGACGTTCTCGAGGAGCCCCACAGAGGCCTGCGGGTAGTCGAGCTGTGCCAGGTAGTGCGGGATGTGCGCGACGAAGCCCATCGCGTCGTGCCCCCACTCCCCCAGCCGCAGCTCGAGCAGGGCCTGGGCGCTCGACGGGATGCGGAGCTCGCCGCGCCACGGGCTGTCGGCGGCCAGCAGGTCGGGGTTGTTCGCGTGGTGGGTGATCGCGATCGGACGCGTGTGCGGCACCGCCATCGGGACCGCACCCAGGCCGATCACCCGGCTGACACCCAGCCGCACCACGACGTGGTGGACCGCCTCGGCGAACGCCTCCCAGCGGTTGTCGGGCTCGGGTCCGTGGAGCAGGAGGTACGGCGTGCCGCCGCCGTCGCTCAGCAGCCGCACCACCAGGCGCGGCGCGTCGTACTGCTCGTAGTGGTCGCGTACGAACGACATCGCGGGCCGCCGCGCGCGGTAGTCGTGGAACTCGTCGACCTCGAAGGTGGCGACCACCCGGCCGCCGCCGGACTGCTCGACCAGGTGCCGGGCCGCGATCGCGGCGGCGTTGCCCGCGTCGAGGAAGCCGTCGAGGACGAGCACCATCGCGAGCTCGGTCAGGCCCTCGAGCTCGGGCACGTCGTCGACGATGTGGACCAGTCGGTCGGGGTCGGGCACGGGATCCTTTCGGGACGCGGGGACGAGCGGTGCACGTCATGCGGGTAGCGCTCGTGCGCTCCAGCCTATTCCGGGTGCGCCTCGGATCCGGACGTGTGGTCCGGACCGGCCAGGATCACGTTCCACGACGTGCCGGTGTCGGGCATCACGCCCGGCGTGAAGCCGGCCGTCACCAGGAGCGCGTCGTACTCGGCCTTGGTGCGCTCGCGGGCCCCGAACATCACCAGCATGTGCAGGTCGACGAGCGCCAGGTCACGCGACTGCTCGGCCGACCGACCGGGTACGTCGAGCAGCCTCTCCACGATCACCAGCCGGGATCCTCCGTCCATGGCGGCCCGCAACGTGCAGAGGATCCCCACGCAGTCCGCGTCGTCCCAGTCGTGGAGGACGTTGGACAGCAGGTAGACGTCCGCACCCGACGGGACGGACGCGAAGAAGTCGGTCGCCACGCCGTGTGCGCGGCCGGCCAGACCCGCCTCGGCGAACGCCGCGTCGGCGGCGGTCGCCACCTCCGGGCGGTCGGCGACCACCCCGGTCAGGTGTGGCCACGCCCGGAGGACCCCCGCCAGCATGGCTCCCTGACCACCACCCACGTCGACGACGGTCTCGGCGTTCGCGAGGTCCGTGCCGGCGACGATCGCCTCGATCTGTCCGTCGGCCCGCCGCGCCATCGACCGGTTGAACTGGCGCTCCACGTCGGGATGGGCGCTCAGGTGCTCCCACGGCGGGGCCCCGTTGACGCGCTCGTACACCCCCGCGCCGGAGCGCACGGCGTCGTCGAGGTGGTTCCACGTGGCCACGTTCGGCAGCCAGCTCTGCATCAGGGCCAGGTTCCGCACGCCGCTGGGGTGGTCCTCGCGCAGCGTCTCCCCGAGCCGGGTGTTGACGTAGCTTCCGTCGTCACGGGCGTCGAGCAGGCCGAGGCTCGCGAGGGCGCGGAGCAGGCGGGCGAGGGCACCCGCGTCCGACCCGGTCGCCTCGGCGAGCGAGGCGGGCGAGCGCCGCCTGTCCAGGAGGTCGAAGACGCCGAGACGGCACCCGGCCCGGATCGACATGGTGACCCACGCACCCCGGACCATCCACACGACCGCATCGGTTGGGTCCTCGCTCATGGCCGCACCTCCGCTCCACCCGGGAACAGCGTCCCACTCGGGAGGCGGTGGCGTCAGTGGTGCTGCCGCAGGCCCAGCGGCGCGGGGTGGTCCTCCAGCGCGGTGATCTTCTCGACGATGCCCCGCGCGATGGTCTGCGCGTTGAGGCCGATCCGCTCCAGGATCGCCTGGCGCTCGGCGTGCTGGAGGAACTCCTGCGGGATGCCGTGGAGCGAGAACGGCGTGGTCACGCCCTCGTCGTTGAGCAGCTGTAGCAGCGCGGCGCCGACGCCGCCGACGCGGCCGTTGTCCTCGATGCTCACCACGAGCCGGTGGTCACGGGCGAGCCGGACGAGCGCGGGGTCCAACGGCTTCACCCAGCGCGGGTCGACGACCGTGACGCCGATGCCCTGGGCGGCCAGCCGCTCGCCGACCTCGACGCCGACGGAGGCCATCGAGCCGACGCCGACGACGAGCACGTCCTGGGTCCCCCGGCGCACGAGGACGTCGCACCCGCCCGCCTGGCCGACGGCCGCGATGTCCTCGGGCGGGGCGCCCTTCGGCAGGCGCAGCACCGTGGGTGCGTCGGAGACCGCCACCGCCTCGCGCAGCAGCTCGCGCACCCGCGCGCCGTCGCGGGGAGCGGCGATCCGGAGCCCGGGCACGACCTGGAGGATCGACAGGTCCCACATGCCGTTGTGGCTGGCGCCGTCGGTGCCGGTGACCCCGGCCCGGTCGAGCACGAAGGTGACACCGCACTCGTGGAGCGCGACATCCATGAGCACCTGGTCGAAGGCGCGGTTGAGGAACGTCGCGTAGATCGCGACGACCGGGTGCATCCCGGCCATGGCCATGCCCGCGGCGCTGGTGACGGCGTGCTGCTCGGCGATCCCGACGTCGAAGATCCGGTCGGGATAGGCAGCGGCGAAGCGATCGAGGCCGACCGGGTAGAGCATCGCGGCGGTGATGCCGACGAGGTCCGGGCGGTCGGCGCCGAGGGCGACCATCTCCTCGGAGAAGAAGTCCGTCCAGATGCGGCCCGCGGGGCGGGCCTCGCCGGTCTCGACGTCGAAGGCACCGATCTGGTGGAACTGGTCGGCCTCGTTGCGCTCGGCCGGGTCGTATCCGAAGCCCTTGTGGGTGATCACGTGGACGATGACCGGGCGTCCGAAGCGCTTCGCCTGGGCCAGGGCCTGCTCCACGGCCGGCCGGTCGTGCCCGTCGATGGGGCCGACGTACTTCAGACCGAGGTCCTCGAACATGCCCTGCGGGGCGAGCGCGTCCTTCATGCCCTTCTTCATGGCGTGGAGCGCGTCGTAGACGGCCGGCCCGACGCCGGGCACCTTGTTGAGCCTCGTCTTGACGAGGTCGAGGATCTCCTCGTAGCGCGGGTTGGTGCGCAGCGTCGCGAGATGGGTGGCGAGGCCGCCGACGGTCGGCATGTAGGAGCGGCCGTTGTCGTTGACGACCATCACCAGCTTGCGGTCGCGGCCCACCGCGATGTTGTTGAGCGCCTCCCAGGCCATCCCGCCGGTGAGTGCGCCGTCGCCGATCACGGCGACGACGTGGCGGTCGTCGCCGCGCACGGCGTAGGCCTTGGCCAGGCCGTCGGCGTAGGACAGCGACGTCGAGGCGTGGGAGTTCTCGACGAGGTCGTGCTCGGACTCCGCGCGGCTGGGGTAGCCGGACAGGCCGCCCTCGGTGCGCAGGGTGTCGAAGCGACCGGCCCGCCCGGTCAGCATCTTGTGGACGTACGCCTGGTGGCCGGTGTCGAAGACGACGCGGTCGTGCGGGGAGTCGAAGACCCGGTGGATCGCCAAGGTCAGCTCGACCACGCCGAGGTTGGGGCCGAGGTGACCCCCGCGGGGCGCGCACGTGCGCACCAGCTCGTCGCGGATCTCGCCGGCGAGCACCTCCAGCTGGGTGTCGTCGAGGGTGCGGAGGTCACGCGGCTGCGTCACCTGCTCCAGCAGTCCCATCCACTCCCTCTCGTCCGGGGCCCGGTCGGTGTCCACCGAGTCTAGACGTCGCGTCCGGGAAGGGTGAGATCCGTGCTGCGGCCCCCGGGCTACGGCGGCCGCCGGGGTTTGGCCGGGCTCCGGAGGATCACCCGTCTTGTGCCTCGGCCCGAACCGGAGAAGTGTCCAGCTATGAGCCTCGTCACCCGTCTCGGGCGGCCGGCCGGGCGACGTACCCGCTGGTCGCTGTTGCTCGCCGCCACCGCCGCCACGGCGCTTGTCCTGTCCCCGGTGACCTCGACCGAGGCCTCCGCGCCGGTGCATCATCTCGCCCCGGCCACTCCCGCCGCCGGTGACCCCGACCTCGGCCCGAACGTCTACGTCTTCGACCCCTCGATGCCGCAGAGCCAGATCCAGGCCACGGTCGACGCCGTGGCCGCCCAGCAGGTCTCCAACCAGTTCGGGACCCAGCGATACGCGCTGCTCTTCAAGCCCGGGACCTACGGCTCGGCGGCCCAGCCCCTGAACTTCCAGGTCGGCTACTACACCGAGGTCGCCGGGCTCGGGCAGAACCCGGGTGACGTCGTGATCAACGGGTCGGTCGACGTGTTCAACCAGTGCGACAGCGGCGGGTGCGTCGCGCTGGACAACTTCTGGCGCTCGCTGTCCAACCTGACGATCAACGCGATCAGGCCGAATGCCGGGTGCCGGACCAACACCGAGTTCTGGGCCGTCTCTCAGGCCGCGCCGATGCGCCGCGTCCACGTCAACGGCGGCACCACACTGATGGACTACTGCACGGGTCCGTCGTTCGCCAGCGGCGGGTTCATCGCGGACTCCCAGTTCACCGGAGGGAGCGTGGTCAACGGGTCCCAGCAGCAGTTCTACGTCCGCAACTCGGCGCTCGACGACTGGAGCAACAGCGTCTGGAACCAGGTGTTCTCCGGAGACGTGGGCGCGCCGGCCGAGTGCTTCGGCTGCACCTCTGGGACCTACTACACGACCCTGGCCACGACTCCGGTCACCCGCGAGCGGCCCTACCTCTACGTCGACGACACCGGCGCCTGGCGGGTCTTCGTCCCGGCCGCGGCCCACGACTCGTCGGGCACGACGTGGTCGTCGGGCTCGACGCCCGGCCACTCGCTGCCGCTCTCGGCCTTCTACGTCGCGCATCCCGGCGACGCCGTCTCCACCATCGACAACCAGCTCTCCCGCGGCCGCAACCTGCTCCTGACGCCCGGGGTCTACGACGTCGGGCACACCATCGACGTCAAGCGGGCGGACACCGTGGTGCTCGGCCTCGGCCTGCCGACCCTCACCGCGGAGCAGGGTGCGGTCGCGATGTCCGTCGCCGACGTGCCCGGTGTCGACATCGCGGGGCTGACCATCGACGCCGGTCCCGTGGAGTCGCCGGTCCTGCTCCGGATCGGGAAGGCCGCGGGCAACAACCACGCGGCCGACCCGAGCGACCCGACCGCCGTGCAGGACGTCTTCTTCCGGGTCGGTGGCCCACACGCCGGGCGGGCGACGACGAGCCTCCAGGTGAACAGCGACCACGTGATCCTCGACGACATCTGGGCCTGGCGCGCCGACCACGGCACCGGCGTCGGCTGGGACCAGAACACCGCCGACACCGGGGTCGTCGTCAACGGCGACGACGTGAACGCCACCGGCCTGTTCGTCGAGCACTACCAGAAGTTCCAGGTCGTCTGGAACGGTGAGAACGGGTCGGACATCTTCTTCCAGAGCGAGATGCCGTACGACGTACCGAGCCAGGAGGCGTGGAGGTCGTCACCGACGACCGACGGGTACGCCGCCGTGAAGGTGGCACCGACGGTGGGACACTTCGCCGGCTACGGCATGGGCACCTACAGCTTCTTCAACCAGGGCGTCGACATCTTCGCCGACCACGCCTACGAGGTGCCGACCACACCGGGCGTGCACCTGCACGACCTGCTGACGATCTTCCTCGATGCCAGCCACGGCAAGGGCGGCATCCGGCACGTCGTCAACGACACCGGCGGGTCCTCCACCATCGCCAATCCGGACACCCCGGTGACGGTGGTCGACTTCCCTTGAGCCCGGCGCTCAGAGATCCACGACCGCGACGGCCGGTTCGTGCAGGCTCCCGAGCCAGAGCCGGCCCTCGTGCTCCCGGACCCCGGTGACCAGGTGGTAGCGGTCGGTGCTCACGTCGACGTCGTGGACCAGGCGCCCGGCGTCGTCGAAGGCCTGCGCGCGCACCGTCCGCCTCGGCTTCGGCTGCATCCGCGCCGGGACCCTGGTGACCGCGCGGCGCAGGGACATCGGGCCGGTCTGGATGAGCTCGACGATCGGGTCGGGCGGCGACGCCAGGCTGACCCAGATGAGGCCGTCGCTGCCACGAGCGATGTTGTCGGGATAGCCGGGGAGGTCCTCCACCAGGAAGTCGCGCTCGCCGGCGAGCGGCCCGGTGAGCCATCGGCGTACCACGGTCCGGGCGGCGGTCTCGGCGACCGCGACGTACGACTCGTCCGGGGCCAGGGCGACGCCGTTGGCGAACGCGAGTCCCTCGAGCACGACCTCGACGTCGCCGTCCTCGCCGAGACGCAGGAGCCGGCCGGTGCGCGTGTTCTGGACGAGGTCGTCCTTCCAGTGCTCGATCCCGAAGATCTTGGAGGAATCGGAGAACCACACGGTTCCGTCACTCGCGATCGCCGCGTTGTTGCAGAAGACCATGGGCACGCCGGCGACCCGGTCCGTGACGACCTCGAGCGCGCCCGAGCCGGGGTCGATGCGGAGGAGCCCCTTCTTCGCGTCACAGACCAGCAGGCGGCCCTCGAGGTCGATCTCGATGCCGAGGGGGCGGCCGCCGGTGTGCGCGACGCGATCGATGCGGCCGCCGTCGTGACTCACCCGCCAGACGACGCCGTCCTCGGTGCCGGTGAAGACGGCTCCCTCGTCGGGGCCTCGGGACCCGACGACCACGTCCTCGGCACCGGGCCCGGGAACGGGGAACACCTCGAGGCGGCGGTCGGCGCTCACGCGCTCAGGTCGCGGTAGTCGTCGGAGTCGAGGAAGGCAGGCACCACGAGGACGCCGGTCATCGTCAGGTCGAGGCCGCGCGCACGCTCCGGGGCCACGAACACGATCTGCCGTCCTTCGCGGCAGTCGATGTCGTCGTCGGTGAGGTCGACGCGAGCGACGTAGACATGCACCTGGTCGACCGAGCCGTAGCTCGGATGGAACACGTCGAGAACGTCGAAGGGGCGGAGCGTCCCGGGCGCCAGCCGCACGCCGGTCTCCTCCTCGACCTCGCGGTACGCGCCGGCCTCGGGCTCCTCGCCGGGCTCGAGGTGGCCGCCCGACAGCCCCCAGCGGTCCGGGTCGATCGGCGCATGCTCGTCGCGCTCCTGCAGGAGCACGGCGCCGGCGGCGTTCACCAGCAGCACGCAGCCGAACGCGTGGGAGTCGCGCCGGCCGAACCGCTCGACGTACGACGGGCTCCCGACGATCCGGGGGAGGGCGACCGCGAGCGAGCGGGTCCAGGCCAGCGTGTGGATCGTGGTCGGGTCGACGAAGACGATCCGGCGTCCCTCGTGGCACTCGACGTCGGCGTCGGTCAGGTCCGTGACCGCCGTGAACAGCGCCACGTCATGGGACTCCGCACACCCGGCGCAGTAGTAGGCGAACGTGCCCAGCAGGTCGAGGTCGAGACCGCTCAACCCGGTCTCCTCGTGCAGCTCCCGGGCCGCGGCTGTCGCGTCGTCCTCCCCTTCCTCGACGCCACCGCCGACGAGCGACCACATGTCCGGGTCGACGGGTGCGTGCTCGTCTCGCTCCTGGAGCAGCAGCCAGCCGCGGGAGTCGATGAGGGTGATGGCGGCGACACGTCGGGAGCTCACCGGTCCATCCTCACCGATCGAACCTAGGGAGCAGGGAAGGTCTCGACCACGTGGTGTCCGGCGACCGTCCCACGCAGGGTCGCGAGCGCTCCCTGCACCCTGGTGGCCCAGCGCCCGTGCAGGCGCCCGGTGTGCCCCTTCGTGACGAGGCGGAGGTGGACGGTCATCCGGTTTGCGTACCGCTGCCAGATGGCGGAACCGCTCACCGCGAGGTCCGCCACCAGCCGCACGTCGTGCAGGTGGAACACCGTCGTCCGGTCGCCCGTGTAGCTCCACCGGCCGCCGCGCAGTCCCACGTCGTGGCCGGAGTAGTTGTTCCACCAGCGGTCGAGCACATCGGCCACCGTGGCCGCGGCGGCCGGCGCGACCCGGCGTACGGCCGCGCTGCCGCGTCCCGGGGCCGGGCCGACGTCGCGCAGGTGAGCGGGGAAGACGCCCATCGTCCGCACCGGCGGCACCCGCGTGGCGCACCGGTGCCGCGGCCAGTGCGAGGGCGTACGGATGAAGTGCCGGACGATCGACACGGCGCAGTGGTCGGTGTCCTCCAGGGCCGTGACGTGGAAGCTGTTGCGCACCAGGATTTGCCGCGAGCGGGGGAACCGGCTCGCCACCATGGCGCCCTCGGCCGGCGTGGTGATCGAGTCCATCTCGCCGCTCAGCACGAGCGTGGGCACCCGCGGGTAGCCGTGCGCCGGCCTCGGAGGCCGGGCCGGGTTTCCGGCCGGCGCGTGCGGCCAGCGGGTGCACCAGTCGAGGCTCTCCCAGTCGGAGCGCGCGTACTCACGGACGGAGAAGGGTCCGTAGGTGCCCGGGAACCGGCGGGAGCGCCGCGACAGTGCCGCGCGGTACTCACGCAGCCGGACCCGCGGCCGTGCGGTCATGTCGTAGAGCTGGGGGTAGTCGTGACAGCTCACCGCGGCGTCGAGCCCCTCGCTGTAGGCGCCGACCGGACCGGCGTTCGTGCCACCGCCGGTGGCCTCGGCGACCAGCCTGAGCAGCGGGGACCGGTCACCGCGGAGGCCGGACCGGAGGGCCGCGGTGAGCTCGCGGTAGAACGCCGGTCCGTACGTCGCCCCGAAGGCGACGGCCGCCAGGTTCGGCGCGTTCACCGCGACCCGCATCCGGCGACCGTCCGCGTCGTGGGAGACGCCGCGCCAGGGGTGGGCGCGCACCACACGCAGGACTCGGCGCAACGTCGTCAGGAAGTCGGCGCCGGACCGTCGACACGCCTCGGAGCGGCGGCAGGCGGTCTCGAAGGAGCGGCGCATCGCCGGACCCTGGGTCGGGTACCAGCCGTTCTCGCCGGACGTCGGGTAGGCGCTGTCCAGCACGATGCTCCGCAGGAGACGCGGGTGACGACCGGCGAAGACCTGGGCGAAGAAGGTGCCGTACGAGTCGCCGTACAGGTCGACGGGGCCGAGGTCCAGCGCGCGGATCACCGCAGCCAGGTCGTCCGCGGATCGCGCCGTCGTGTAGTCGGCGCGGCGGCGGCCCAGGCTGACGGCGCACCGACCTGCCGCGACCGCGTAGACGATCGTGAGGTTCTGGAGCGCGGGGCAGTCGATCGGCTCGGAGCGACCCGTGCCGCGCTGGTCGACGAGCAGCAGGTTGTGCCGGCGTAGCAGCGGCCCGTACATCGCGGCGTACGACGAGCCGGTTCCGGTCGTGGAGTAGCCGGGGCCGCCCTCGTGCGGCACCAGCGTGCCGAGCGCCGCCAGCCGGCCGTCACGGGCGGGCACGAACGCGAAGCCGACGCGGACCGTGCCGGCTCCGGGGTCCCCGGGCTGCCACGGGCGGTCGAGGTGCCCGCACCGGGCGCGCCGCACGACGCCGCACGGGTGGAGTCGGACCGAGCCGACCGTCACCTCCCGTCCGCTGCGCGGGGAGGCGGCCGCCGCTCGGTGCCCGGGGGTCGCCGGTCGCAGTCGGCCCGGTCGGGCGCCGGCCGGGACCGCCGCGACGGCGAGTCCGCCCGCGAGGGTCACGGCCAGGACGGCGGAGAGGAGTCTGCCGGGAGGACGGTGCATCGCCACGGACGCCAGCATGTCCCACCTGGACCCGGACGGGAACAGGTCAGGCGCCACCTTCCGCGTGACCGGTCAGGTACGCCGCGACCAGGCCGCCGAGACTCGGCAGGTAGTACCCGCCCTCCTGCACGATCACCGAGGGGACCTCGAGGCCGGCGAGCAGGCGGCCCGCCTCGTGGTAGCCGTCGGCCGTCACCAGGAGCGGACTCTCGGGGTCGTCGGCCGCGGCGTCGACCCCGAGGGAGACGACGAGGGCATCACACCCGGCGGCCCGGTCGACGAGCCGGCTCACCGCCTCGAGCCAGGCGCCGTCACCCGTCCCCTCCGCGAGCGGCACGTTGAACGTCGCCCCGGCCCCGTCTCCGGCCCCGGTCTCGTGGGCGTGGCCGAAGAAGTGCGGGAACCAGCCGGCGGCCGGGTCGACGTGCACCGAGGCGTAGACGACGTCGGGTCGCTCCCAGAAGATCGCCTGGGTGCCGTTGCCGTGGTGCGCATCGAGGTCCACGACGGCCACGCGTGCGTGGCCGGCATCGCGCAGTGCCTCCGCGGCGACGGCCGCGTTGTTGAGGTAGCACGACCCGCCGTACCCCTCCCGCGTCGCGTGGTGGCCGGGCGGGCGGCAGAGGGCGTAGGCGGCCGGGACGGTGGTGGTGGTGGTCGTTCGACTTCGCTCGACCACCGAGGGTCGCTCGACCACCGAGGGTCGCTCGACGCGACGAGGTCGGCGGCGGTGAGGACGCAGTCGACCGCGGCGCGGGCCGCCTCCCAGGTGCCAGGCCCGACGAGGGTCATGGTGTCGTAGCAGTACTGCCCCGCGCGGCCGTGCGTCGCGGCGGCCCGGGTCGGCGGCATCCCCTGGGTCATCGCCAAAGTCGGGAAGACGTAGGGCACCACCCGGTCCTGGCCGACCAGGTCGTCGTACGGTCCCGTCGCCCACGCGGAGTGGATCGTGCGCAGGTGGTCGAGGAACGCCGGGTCGTGGACGCGGAGCAGGATCTCGTCGTCGTGGCTCGCGGCCTCGACCCGGTGGTGCGCGGACAGGCCTTCGAGGATCCGGTCCACCCGTTCCGGTACCTCGGTGCCCTCGGTCGGGACGCCCACCCAGACCTCACGCACCGGCTCGTGGCGCCGCGTCTCCGGCGACCACACGACGGGAATGCTCACGCGGAGCAGCATCGCAGGTGGTCTCGACTTCGCTCGACCACCGAGCAGGGTTCGCTCGACCACCGAGCAGGTTCGCTCGACCACCGAGCAGCGTTCGCTCGACCACCGAGCAGCGTTCGCTCGACCACCGAGCAGGGTTCGCTCGACCACGCCCCGCGTCCTGCCAGGATGTGCGCATGCCGCGCGCTCGCGACCTGGGGATCGTCATCGGGTCCCTCCCGACGGGTCCCACCAACTCCGTGCTCGACGTCACCGGGGTGGGGCTCGGCCACACCACGGTGTACCGCGACGAACCGGATCCCCCGGCGGGCCGCGGCGTCGCGCGGACCGGCGTCAGCGTGCTCGTCCTGGCAGAGGACGCGTTCACCCGGCCCCTCCCGGCCGGGGGCGCGGTCCTCAACGGGGCCGGGGAGTGCACCGGGTTCCTGACCGCGGCCGAGTGGGGGTCGGCGGAGACGCCGGTCTACCTGACGTCGACCCTCCAGCTCGGCCGGGTCTACGACTCCGCCTGCCGGATCGAGCTCGAGCAGAACCCCTCGTCGGCCGTCGACTTCGTGATCCCGGTCGTCGGGGAGTGCGACGACTCCTTCCTCAACGACGCACGCCGGATGCAGGTCGAGCACGACGACGTGGTCGCGGCCTGGCACGCGGCCCTGGCCTCGCGCGGTTCCACGTCCCCACCCGAGGAGGGCGCGGTCGGGTCGGGCACCGGCATGTCGTGCTTCGACTTCAAGGGTGGCATCGGGTCGGCGTCCCGCGTCGTCGAGGGGCACACCGTCGCCGTCCTGCTGATGACCAACTTCGGGGCGCGCGAGGAGTGCGTCGTGAACGGCGTTCCGGTGGGGCGGCTGCTGGGCCCTCCGGCCAGCGGTCCGCACAAGCCGGCGGGGTCGTGCATCGGCATCGTGGTCACCGACGCGGCCGTCGACGGCGCCTCGTGCGCGCGCCTGGCCCGACGTGTCGGCCTCGGGCTGGCACGGGCCGGCTCGGTGGCGCATCACGGCAGCGGCGAGATCTTCATGGCCTTCGGGACCGGGATGCGGCTCGACCGTGACGGCCGGCCGGACGGCACCCCGGTCGTGACCGGGCGGGCCCTCGATCCCCTGTTCGCGGCCGTCGTCGAGGCGTCGGAGGAGGCGGTGCTCAACTCGATGTTCACCGCGCCCACGGTCGTCGGACGCGACGGCAACACCAGCGAGTCGATCCAGTCGCCGGCCGTGATGGCCTTGGTCTCGACAGGCTCGACCAGCGGCGCTGGCCCGACCAGCGGCGCGCGCGGCCCGACCAGCGGCGCTGCGCCCGGCCCGACCAGCGGCGGCCGCCCGGCCTCGACCAGCGGCGCTGCCGGCTCGACCAGCGGCGGGCCCGGCTCGACCAGCGGCAACGGCGGCGGGGCGTGAGGGTCGAGGAGGCGCGGATCCCGGTCCGCGACGGTGGCTGGTTGGCGGCGACGCTCTACCTGCCGGACCAGGGCGCGGGCCCCCAGCCCTGCCTGCTCGAGGCGCTCCCCTACCGCAAGGACGACCTCACCTCGTCGTACGCCTCGAGCTACCGCACGCTCTGCGAGCGGCACGGGTACGCCGTGTGCCGCCTCGACGTGCGCGGCACGGGGTCGTCGCCCGGCGACGCCCTCGACGAGTACCAGGAGGCGGAGCAGCGGGATCTTCCGGACGCGATCGCCTGGCTGGCCGAGCAGCCGTGGTGCGACGGTCAGGTCGGGATGTGGGGGACGTCGTACTCCGGCTTCAACTCCCTGCAGATCGCCTGCGAGCGCCCGCCCGCCCTCAAGGCGATCTGCGCGATCTATGCCACCGACGACCGCTGGACCGACGACGTCCACTGGCGCGGCGGGGCGCTGCGGCTGGTCGACCTCGTGGACTACTGCCACTACATGACGCCGATGACCGTCCTGCCGCCCGTGCCTGCCGTCTGGGGTGACGGCTGGTACGACGAGTGGGTGCGCCGGCTGGCGACCAACGAGCCCTGGCTGCTGACGTGGCTCCGGGAGAACCGGCACGGCGCCTACTGGGACCACGGGTCGGTGCGCCTGGGCGGTACGACGAACGGCTACGAGCGGATCGAGTGCCCGGTGATGATCGTCGCCGGCTGGGCCGACGGCTACCGGAACAACTCCTTCCGCACGGCGGCCGAGCTCGCGCGGCACGGCGTACCCCATCGCGTGCTGGCCGGACCGTGGGCGCACGCCGACCCGACGACCGCGATGCCCGGGCCACGGATCGACTTCGACGCGGAGCTCGTCGGCTGGTTCGACCACTGGCTGCGGGGCCACGGAACGCATGAGGACCGCTGCGACGTCTTCGTCCGCTCGTCGACGCGTCCCGAGGTCGACCTGGACCTGCACGAGGGGTGGTGGGCCACGCTGCCGTCCGTGCCCCCGGTCACCGAGGCGACCCTCGACCTGACCACCCCCGTCTCCCTCGAGGTCGCCCCGGACGTGGGGACCGCCGCGTGGATCGACTGCGCGGGCCACCTGCCCTGGGGTCTGTCCGGTGACCAGCGCCTCGACGACGAGCGGTCCCTGACCTGGGAGGTCGAGCCGCCGCCGTTGCCGGTGGTGGGTCATCCCGTGCTCCGCGCGCGGGTGTGGGCCACCACTCCTGCGGCGTCACTGTCGGTGAAGCTCTGCGACGTGTTCGCCGACGGCACCTCGGCCCTGGTCGCCCGGGGCACGCTCGACCTGGCCTATCGCGACGGCGTGCACGCACCACCGTCGCCGCTCGTGCCGGGACGGGAGTACGAGGTCGAGGTCGTGCTCGACGCGTGCGCCTACTCGTGGTCACCGGGGCAGACCCTGCGGGTCTCCGTCGCCGGCGCCGACTGGCCCAACACGATCGCGCCACCCGAGCCGGTCTCCGTCACGCTGCGCACCGCGTCGCTGACGCTGCCTCTGCTGGACGGCGACTTCCCGACGCCCACGTTCGGTCCCGGTGCGGCGCACTCGTCGGAGTCGGACGACGGCGTCACCTGGTCGGTCACCGACGACGTGCTCCGCCGGACCACCACCGCGCGCACGCTGTCCGACTCGTCGTACGCCACGCCGTACGACGGCCGGGCGCGCGAACGCTATGAGGGCGCCGTGAGCGTCGACCGCCGCTCGTTCGCGCAGCGAGCCGACGCCGACACGACGCTCGAGCTGTCATGGCCCGGCATCGACGTCGTGGTCCGGTCCACCCTCGCCGTCGAGATCGGCCCGGCGGCGTACGACGTCGCCATCGAGACCTGGGCGACCCACAACGGGGAGGAGATCAGCCGGCGCACGTGGACGGAGTCCGTCCCGCGCTGACGGTCAGTCCTCCCCCGGCATCCCGGTCGGCACCGGCTCGCCGTCCACGTAGACCGTGGCCGCCCGCCAGAACGACACCAGGTCCCGCACCGGGACCGCGTCGATCAGCGGATCGGGGTAGAACCACGCGACGTCGGGGGCACCCTCGGCGCTGAGGTACGACGCGACGCCCTTGTAGGCGCAGACCGTGTGGCTCTCCGACGGGCGGAGCAGCTCCATCCGGACGTCTTCGACCGGGAGGTACCACCGCACCGGCAGCGAGGTCTCGAAGAGGGCAACGGGTCGGTCGGACTCCGCGACCACGACCCCGCCGACCTCGACCCGGACGTGCCGGTCGCTGCGCAGCACGTCGATACGGGCGAACGGGTCGTGCGGGTGGCTGACGACCTCCTGGTCCTCCTCGGTCCAGGAGAAGCGGTCGAACCGCACGATCACCCGGCCGCCCAGGTCGGGATCCTCCGGACGGAACGCGACCTCGCCGATCCCGTCCGCATGGAGCGACGTGCCGGCGGTCGTGTGCCACTCCGGGTGGTGCGGTGACAGCACCGGGCGGAGCTGCTCGGGGAGCGGCGCCGGCTCGTGCTCGGTCAGCGCCAGGCTCAGGTCGGCGGGCGGCACGGCGTACTGGGGCACGACACGGCGCGGCTCCCAGACCAGCAGTGCGGCTCGCGTGTCCAGGACGGTCCGCCCGTCGAGGGTGGCGCGCAGACGTTTCGGGGTGGCGGCGACACGCAGCTCGGCGAGGCCGCGGAACCAGCTCTCTCGGAGATCGACAGCCATCTCCCGAGTCTGCTCGGACCCGGCCGGCCGCGCCAGGGCCAGCAGTCCCGGTCACACCATCCAGTTCGCCTCGAACGCCGGGTCGGTGAGGCCGGGCCGGTCGAAGCCGAAGGCCGCGATGTCCGAGCTCGTCCCACCGGTGGTGGCCAGGTCGGCGAGGACCCGGCCGAACGTCGGCGCGAACTTGAACCCGTGCGCGGACCCGAGGCCGACGACGACGGACGGGTGGCCGGGCACGGCTGCGAGCACGAAGTCGCGGTCGGGGGTGAGCGTGTACTGACAGCGCAGCGAGCGCACCGGGGCGCCGGAACCCGGCAGCAGGGTTCCCAGGAACGACGTCAGCCGGGCCAGCATCGCGGGGTCGGACTCCGTGGTCCGGGCCTCCGGGTCGACCGCCGGCCCGCCGCAGTCCTGCGCTGCCTTGACCGTCGGCTCGCCGTAGCAGGGGAAGCCGTAGTACGACGGCTCGTCCATCCAGATCCACAGCGGCATCGCGGAGTACGGCGCGGGGTCGAGCGGTGCGAAGTACGTCGCCTGCTCGAGGGTCACCGTCAGCGGGATCTCGACCCCGAGCCCGGCCAGCACCTGGTTGGTCCACGCGTCGGCGCAGACCACCACGCTCTCGCAGGTGTACGACGCGTCCGCGGTCTCGACGCTCAGGTGCGAGCCGTGGTCGATCACGCGCGTGACCGGTGTCGACCCGAGCAGGGTGGCGCCGGCGTCGGTCGCGAGCCGCTGCATGGCCGCGGTCCCGCGTGCGGCCGGCACGATCGCGCCGCGGGCCTGGTGGAGACCGAGGGTCCCCTCCGGCACCGAGAACATCGGGAACCGCGAACCGATCTCGGCCGCCGACAACGACTCGAAGTCGATCCCCACCTCGGTCATCGACGCCACGTAGTCGTCCGCCGGGATCGCGCACCCGGGCGGGAACAGGTCGAGCCCGCCGACCACCGTCACCAGCGACTCGCCCGAGGCCGCCTCGAGCCGCGCCCAGTCGTCGTACGCCTCCTGCGTGAGGCGGACGTAGGCGGGCGTGTGGTAGCTGTGCCGCAGGATCCGCGACGTGTCGTGGGAGGCGCCGCGGGAGTGGCCGAGCTCGAACCGTTCGAGCCCGACGACCGTGTGGCCCCGGGACGCGAGCTGCCAGGCCGCCGCCGACCCGAGTGCGCCGAGCCCGACGACGACGTGGTCCACCTGGGGCATCAGGCCCCGTCCGGTGGTCGGGCGGAGTCGGGACCCCCGAGCCGCGGCAGCAGCCAGCGACGGATGTCGGCGGAGTCGTCCTCCATGGGGGCGAACCAGCCGTGCGTGTAGGCCCGCGACGACATGCCCCGTTGGACGGACTCGCAGATCGCCCAGTCCTGGCGGTTCACCATGTCCCAGAAGTCGCCGGCGTCCGACGGGTCGAACGACGCCGAGGAGACCTCGGGGGCCGCGAACAGCAGCCGGCAGTCGATCAGCGTGCGGTCGACGGCCAGCGGCTTCAGCACGAACGCCGCGACGTGGTCGGCCGAGCAGGACAGCATCAGGTTCGGGTACACCAGCTCACCCTTGTGGCGCACCCGCTCCGCGTCGCTGAGTCCCGGCAGCGGCGAGCGGGTGGTCGTCCCCGACATCGTGAAGGTCCAGGCGCCCTCGCGGTGCGGGATCCCATCGTCCCAGTCGAGACCGGAGCCGCCGCTCGCGAACGCCGGGACCAGGCGCGACAGCTCGGGATGCACCGGCCCGCAGTGGTAGCACTCGTTGTAGTTCTCGGCCACCACCTTCCAGTTCGCCGCGACGTCGTAGGTCAGGGTCAGCCCGGTGACCAGGGCCCCGAGCCCGTAGTTCGCAAGCGTGCGGGACGCCCGCCCCACCGACGCGTCCAGCGGCTCGGCCTGGTCGGGTGTGGGATGGACGAAGACGAAGCCGCCCCAGACCTCGACCCCGAGCGGGTGCAGCCGGAAGTCGGCCGGCTCGACGTCGCCCTCCTCGGTGTGCGGGGCTCGGAGCAGGGAGCCGTCGAGCGCGTAGGTCCACGAGTGGTAGGGACAGCGGATCGACTTGGCGTCGCACAGCTGCGGTGGGCTGCCCGGGACCGTCGGGAAGAGCTGCGATCCACGGTGGCGGCACACGTTGTACGACGCGTGCAGGACGCCCCGGGCGTCCGCCGTCAGCACCACCGACTCGCCCAGCACGTCGACGACCGCGACCCGGTCGGTGGCGTCGAGCCCCAGATCGGAGACCCGTCCCACACAGGTCCACTCCCGCAGCAGCACCTGCTCGCGCTCCCGCGCCCACGCCGCCGGGTCGACGTACAGCTCGCGCGGCAGCGCCGCCTGCAGGCTCACGTCGCCACCTCCGCACGGGACGCGACCAGGTGGCAGGCGCAGCGGTGGCCCTCGGGGTCGGCGGGCAGGATCGGCAGCGACGTCCCGCGACAGGCGTCGGCGACGTGGGCCGCCTCTCCCGAGGCGAGGGCCGGGCACCGCGGATGGAACCGGCACCCGGTCGGGATCCGCGTGGGGTCGGGGATCTCGCCCCGGAGCACGATCGGCTCGAGCCCCTCCATCTCGGGGACGACCGACAGAAGAGCCTGCGTGTAAGGGTGCTGCGGCGCGGTCAGCACCTCCTCGGTCGGCCCGGTCTCGACGACGCGTCCGAGGTACATCACCGCGATCCGGTCCGCGATGTTCCAGGCCAGCCCGAGGTCGTGGGTCACCACGAGCACGCCGAGGCCGAGCTCCTCGCGCAGCTTGAGCAGCAGCGCCAGGATCTCGCCGCGGATCGACGCGTCGAGGCTCGAGACCGGCTCGTCGGCGATCAGCAGCTGCGGCTGCACGGCGAGCGCGCCGGCGATCAGCACGCGTTGGCGCTGGCCCCCGGACAGCTCGTGCGGGTAGCGGAGGAACAGCCCCTCCGGCGGCCGCAGCCCGGCCGATGACAGCGCTGCCGCGACCAGTTCGGCCTCGGTCCGGCCGGACGGACCGACCAGCTTGTGGATCCGCATCGCCTCGGCCACCGACTCGTACACGGTCTGACGGGGGTTCAGCGCGCCCGCGGGGTCCTGGAGCACGAGCTGCACGTGCCGGCGGAGCGCCTTGAGCCCGCGCCTGCTGCGGTTGAGCGCCTTCCCCTCCCAGACGACCTCGCCCGCCGACGGCTGCGTCAGCCCGACCAACGTGCGGGCCAGCGTCGTCTTCCCCGAGCCGGACTCGCCGACCAGTGCGACGACCTCGCCGGACCTGATCAGCAGGTCGGCCCCGTCGAGGGCCTTGGCGACCCGGCCGTTGCGGGTGGTGAAGTGCACGTTGACGCCACGGGCCGAGAGCTCGGCGCCCGTCGTGACGGATGCCGTCGCGGTCATGCCTCGATCCTCACACAGGCGGCGACCCGTCCCTCGCCGTACGGCATCAGCTCGGGCTCGGCCGGCAGGCACACCTCGGCCGCCCTCGGGCAGCGCGGCGCGAACGAGCAACCACCGGGGAGGTTGCGGGGGTCGGGCGGGTCGCCGGGCAGACCCGAGGGCGCGAACCGGGCCGCCGGGTCGCCGACCTTCGGGAACGCCGCCGAGAGAGCGCCGGAGTAGGGGTGGAGGGGTGCGGAGAAGATCTGGTCGGCCGGCCCCTCCTCGACCACGCGCCCGGCGTACATCACCGTGATCCGGTCGCAGAGGTCGGCCAGCACCGACAGGTCGTGGCTGATCATCAGCATCCCGACGCCACGATCGCGGACCAGCGACGAGAGCACCGCCAGCACCTGGGCCTGCACCATCACGTCGAGCGCCGTGGTGGGCTCGTCGGCCACGACCAGCTCGGGGTCGCAGGCCAGGGCCATCGCGATCATCACCCGCTGCTTCTGCCCCCCGGAGAGCTGGTGCGGGTAGTGGCGCGCGCGGGCCGGGTCGAGGCCGACCTGCTCCAGGAGCTCGGAGACCCGGTCGTGGGTCCGGTGCTCCCCCAGGCCCGGCATGTGCACCTGCATCGGCTCGGCGATCTGGTCGCCGATCCGGTAGACCGGGTTGAGGGAGTGCAAGGCACCCTGGAAGACGATCGAGGCACCCGACCAGCGCACGGCGCGGAGGTCGCCCCACCGCATGGTGAGGACGTCGTGACCGTCGAACAGGACCTCGCCGCGCACCGTCGCGTTGGGCGCCTGGAGCCTCAGGATCGTGCCGGCGAGGGTGGACTTGCCGCAGCCGGACTCGCCGGCGACCCCGACGATCTGCCCGCGCTCGACGGTGAGGTCGACGCCGCGGACCGCCGCCAGCGGGCCCGCCTCGGTGGCGTAGGTGACGTGCAGGTCGCGGAGCTGCAGAAGGGTCGAGGTCTCGACCGGCGGCGGCGACGGCGTGGTCGCGGGCGTGCTCATCAGCGGCCCTTCAGCCGGGGGTTGAAGATCTCCTCCAGCGCCTGCCCGATCAGGGTGAAGGCGAGCACGACCAGGACGACACACACGCCGGGTGGGACGACGTACCACCAGCAGCCGGTCGTGATCGCGCCGGCGTGGTAGGCGTCGTCGAGCATGGTGCCCCACGAGGTGCGGGTGGGGTCGCCCAGGCCCAGGAAGCTCAGGGTCGTCTCGGAGAGGATCGCGATGGCCACGGTCAGGGTGGTGTTGGCGAAGACCATCGGCATCACGTTCGGCAGCACGTGCCGACCCAGCTGGTGCCAGCGTCCGGCCCCGATCGCCTCGGCCCGCTCGACGTAGGCGCGTTCCTTGATCGAGAGCGTCTGGCTGCGGATCAGCAGCGCCGTGCCCGGCCAGGAGGTCACGCCGATCACGATGACGATGTTGAACAGCCCACGACCGAGCACGGAGGCCAGGGCGATGGCCAGCGGCAGGAAGGGGATCACCAGGAACCACTCGGTGACCCGGAAGGTGATCCGCCCGACCCAGCCCGTGAAGTAGCCCGACACCAGCCCGGTGAACGTGCCGATCACCATCGAGATCAGCGTGGCGCACAGGCCCACGAACAGCGAGATCCGGGCGCCCCAGATGAGCAGGGTGAGCACGGACCGGCCGTTCTCGTCGGTGCCGAGCGGGTAGCCCGAGGTCGGCGGGTGCAGGATCGGCCCGTTGGCCAGGGTCACGTCGAGGCCCGACGGGTCCGTGAGCACGGGCGCGAGGAGGGCCACGGCGATGAAGAAGGTCAGGATCCCGAGGCCGAGCATCCCGCTGCGGCGGGCGCGGAACTGCGCCCACCCACGCCGCCAGGACGCCGTACGACGGCGTCGCGCCAGCTGACGCGTGCTCGGCTGCCGCACCGGGGCGCCGGCCGCGCTCATGTGCGCACCCGCGGGTCGAGCAGGCCGTAGATCAGGTTCGCCGCCAGGTTGGCGACGATCACCCCGGCACTGGCGATCAGGAAGGTGCCCTGGAGCACCGGGAAGTCCGGGACCCCGATGGCGTCGGTGGACAGCAGCCCGAGCCCGGGGATCGAGTAGACCGTCTCCACCGTGATCGCCCCCGAGACCACGAACCCGATGTTGAGGGCGACCACGGTCGTGGTCGGCAGCAGGGCGTTGCGGACGGCGTGCCGGTTGCGCACCCGTACGTCGCGCAGTCCCTTGGCCCGCGCCGTCTGCAGGTAGTCCTCCCCCAGCTCGTCGAGCAGGGAGCTGCGCATGATGAGGGAGTAGTCGGCGAGGTAGGCCAGGGTCAGGGTGGTGACCGGCAGCACCAGGTGCCAGGTCGTGTCGAGCACGCCCTTGAGGGAGTTCGGGTTCACGTCGGGCGAGTGCAGACCGCCGGTCGGGAAGATGCCGGGGAAGATCCAGAACCCGACCCCGAAGGCGGCGATCAGCAGCAGCCCGAGCCACCACTCGGGCATCGCGTAGAGCGTCAGCGACGACCCGGTCGAGACCCGGTCGAAGAGGCCACCGCGGTTCCACGCGCCCCTGATCCCGAGGTAGACGCCGATCAGCGAGGCCAGGATCGTCGAGCTGCCCACCAGGAGGATGGTCGGCCAGATCGCCTGCCCGATCAGCTGGGACACCGGGACCCGGTACTGCAGCGAGAGACCGAGGTCGCCCCGAGCCGTGCTGGTCAGGAACGTCAGGAACTGCCGTGGGAGCGACTGGTCCAGCCCGTAGGTCCGGTTGAACGCCTCGACCTGGGCGGGGGTGTTGAGCTTTCCCCTGCCGAGGCTGCGGGCCGGGTCGCCCGGCAGCACCCGGAACAGGAAGAAGTTCACCAGCAGCATGAACAGCAGGCTGCCCATCGACCCCAGCACCTTGAGCCCGACGTACGACGCGTACCCGTGCCCCCGGGGCTGTTCCTCCGCCTGCGCGACCAGCGCCGGTTCGGCGATGAGGTGGGTCATCGAGTGGTCACTCCCGGTCCGCCGTGGTGGCCCGACGACGCATCATCACGATGCCACCGGCGACCAGCGCGCCGACCACGACGACACCCCCGACGATGAGGGCCGGGGTCCCGACCGACGACCCGTTCGAGCCGCCGGTGGTCGCCTGGACCTCACCGCTCAGGCTGCCGCCCGCCGTGGCCGAGTCGCAGTTGCCGGCGTCCGCGGCCGGCTTGATGTGGATGTAGTTGTAGACGCCGTACTGCTCGAGCCAGATCCCGCCCGGGTTGGGCTGGGGCACGAAGCAGGCGAACTTGTCGCTGCGGACGGCCTCCCCGATCGACGAGTACGCCGTCACCAGGTAGGGCGAGTCGCGGTAGAGGATCTGCTGCATCTTCATGACCTGCTGGACGCGCTGCGCCTTGTCGGTCGACACGTGCTGGGCGTTGTAGAGCGCGTCGTACTGCTTGTTGCAGTAGAACGAGTCCGACGAGTGCTGGCGCTGCGCGCACGTCATGTAGCTGAGCATCGAGTCCGGGTCGGGCTCGACGTACCAACCCCACTGGAAGGTGTCGTAGTCGCCCTTGTAGATCACGTTGGTCAGCTGGCTGGAGCTGTAGGTCTGGACCTGCGACTTGATGCCGAGGTCGGTGAGCCACTGGTGGAAGTAGTCCATCGTGTTCAGCGACGTCTGCGAGTCCGAGCGGGCCGCCAGCCTCAGGGTGCCGATCGGCTTCCCGTTGGGCAGCGTCCGGAGCCCGCCCGACCCCTTCTTGTAGCCCGCCGCGTCCAGCAGCTGCCCCGCCTTGGTCAGGTCGAACGTCATCTTCTGGCCGGCGGGAGGCTCCCAGTGCCAGGTCGAGTACGTCGGCGGCACGATCGTCGTCCCGGGCAGGCCGGCGCCCTGGTAGACCTTGGTGATCAGCTGCGGCAGGTTCAGTGCGTAGCCCAGGGCGTGCCGGAACTTCGGGTCGAGCACGGCCGGGTTCGGGTTCCCGATCGGCTTGCCCTTGGTGTCGACCGAACCGGTGTTGAAGGCGATCTCGTCGAAGCCCGGTGAGTCACCGTTGTGCGCCGTGATGCCCGCCTTGCCCTTGAGGTGCTGGACCTCCAGGGCCGTGATCCCCTCGACGAAGTCCATCTCGCCCTTGATCAGCGCCTGGATCGCGGAGTCGTCGTTCTTGTAGAACTGGAAGATCACCTCGTCGACGTGGGGCTTCCCGCCCCAGTACGTGGGGTTGGCCTCGAACTTGAAGGTCGTGCCGTTGGCGGTGCCCTGGACCAGGCGGAAGGGACCCTCGCCGACGACCGGCTTCCCTCCCGTCGGCGCCGCGGGATAGCTCTTCATCTGGCTCTCGCTCACGTGCTTCCACACGTGCTCGGGCACGATCGGGATCGGCAGCAGAGGCAGGGTGGCGATCGGCTTCTTGAGCTTCATCACCACGGTGGTGTCGTTCGGCGCCGTCACCGAGGTCACGCCCTGGAGGTAGGACAGCCAGTTCGTGCCCTCGACGCTTCCCGGCTTCAGGACCCGGTTGTAGGTGTAGGCGACGTCCTTCGCGGTCAGCGGCACCCCGTCGGAGAACTTCACGCCGGAGCGCACGGTGAAGGTCCAGGTCTTGCCGTCGGACGACGTGGTCCACTTGGTCGCCAGGTCGGGCTCCGGGGACATGTCCTTCATCGAGTAGCCGACGAGGTAGTCGTAGGTGAGGCCCCACATCTCGTAGGACGGCGCCTGGAACCCGAGGAACGGGTTCAGCGAGTCGACACCCTCACCCAGCATCGCCACGTGGAAGACCACCTTGGACTTGGCCGCGGCCGGGCTCGCCGACCCCGCGGCCAGGCCGGGGAGCAGCGACGCGAGCAGTAACCCGAGAGCCACCAGCAGGGACCCGGCGGTACGGTGACCGCCGTGCCGACCTCTGCGAGCGACGCCCCCCTCGGCCCGCCCACCGCGCCCCGCACGCCGTACGCGCATGCCGAGCACGGTGTGGCGCGCCCGGACCCCTACCACTGGCTGGGGGGCGACGGACCCGCGGTCGTCGACCACCTCGCCGCCGAGCGGGCCTTCTACGACGCGTCCTGTGTTCATCTGGACTCCCTCACGGCCGCCCTGCGGGCGGAGATGCTGTCACGGCTCTCGATGACCGACGAGTCCGCTCGCTGGTCGCGCAGGCGATACACCTACTGGACCCGCCACCCCGTGAACAGCGACTACGCCGAATTGTGGCGACTGAATCATGATTCAGAGGGAAGTTCAACAACCGAATCCGAATCGTCACATGCGTTTTTCGACATCGCTTCCCTGGACGCCGGGACCGGCCACCTCGACGTCGGTCTCACGCTCGTCAGCCCCGACGAGGACCTGCTGGCCTACAGCGCCGACACGACCGGGGACGAGGTGTTCGAGCTGCGCTTCCGCGACCTCCGGACCGGCGTCGACCTCCCCGACCGGGTCGCCCGCAGCTACTACGGCGGCGCCTGGAGCGCGGACTCCCGATGGTTCTTCTACACCGTCCACGACGACTCCTACCGGCCCTGGCAGGTCCGCCGGCACCGCCTCGGTACCGACCCCGCGGACGACGCCCTCGTGCTCGAGGAGCTCGACCCCAGGTTCGAGGTCAACCTCCGCCCCTCACGCAGCGGCGACCTGATCCTGATCTGGAGCGAGAGCCGGTCCACCAGCGAGGCCTGGGTGGTCGACGCCCGCGACCCGGAGGCTCCCCCACGGTCCGTCGGGGGACGCCGGCACGGCGTCTCCTACCGGGTCGAGCACGCCCGGTCGGCCGGCGGGGAGCAGATGCTCGTGGTGACCAACGACGACGCGGTCGAGTTCCGGCTGATGACGGCCCCGGTGCCGCTCGGCGTGGACCAGGACGCGAGCGCCTGGTCCGAGGTCCGACCGGAGCGTCCCGACGAGCGGCTGCTGCGGGCCGACGCGTTCGCCGGCGGGGTGGTCCTGTCCTACCGGGCCGACGGGCGGCACCGGCTGCGGATCGTCGGTCACGACGACCTGGCCGGCCCGGGCATCGTCGTCACGAGCCGCTTCGAGGTGGGCTGTCTCGACCTGGCCCGCAACACGGCGTACGACGCCCCGACGGTGACCGTGCGCGACGAGACCTATCTCCACCCGCCCGTCTGGTCGGCGGTCGACCTCGCCACCGGCAGCACGTCGGAGGTGCACCGGGCCGGGGCCCCGGGCCACGACCCGGACGCCTACGTCACCGAGCGTCGGAGGTTCCCCGCACCCGACGGGACCGGCGTTCCCGCGATCCTGCTGCGCCACCGCGACACCGTCCTCGACGGCTCAGCCCCCGCCGTGGTGTACGCGTACGGCGCGTACGAGGCCGTGGACGAGCCGGAGTGGGACCCGGCCCTGCCGAGCGTCCTCGAGCGTGGGGTGGTCTGGGTGCACGCCCTCGTCCGGGGCGGGGGTGACGAGGGCCGGCGCTGGTGGCTCGACGGCAGCATGCGGCACAAGCAGCACACCTTCGACGACCTGGCCGCGGTGGCCGACGGGCTCGACCGGGAGGGCCTGGTCGACGGGACCCGGATCGCGACCCGCGGGCTGAGCGCCGGGGGTCTGCTCCAGGGCGCGGTGTTCAGCCAGCGCCCCGACCGGTGGCGGGCGGTGGTGGCGGAGGTGCCCTTCGTCGACGTGGTGAGCACGATGTTCGACGAGGCGACGCCGCTGACCATCACCGAGTGGGAGGAGTGGGGCGACCCCCGCGTGCGGGAGGAGTTCGACTGGATGCTGGCCTACTCGCCCTACGACAACCTGCCTCCGGCGGGCGGTCGTCCGGACCTCCTCGTGACGGGCGCCGTGCACGACCCTCGGGTGATGGTCCGGGAGCCTGCCAAGTGGGTGGCCGCGTTGCGGCACTCCGACCCGGCATGGTCGCCCCGGTGCCTCTTCCGGGTGGAGACCGGTGCCGGGGCGCACGTGGGGCCGTCGGGCCGCACCGGCCACCTCGGGTACGAAGCTGAGATCTATGCATGGATCCTCGATCGGTTGGGAGCCGGAGATGGGTGAGTCACTGCACGACGAGGTGGTCAGGGTCGCGCGCGACCTGATCCGGCTCGACACCACGAACGCCCGGGAACCCGGGCTCGGCAACGAGACGCTGGCGGCGGAGTACCTCCACGACTACCTGTCGGGGCACGGGGTCGAGTGCGAGCTGGTGGCGCGCGAGCCGCACCGGGCGAACCTGGTCGCCCGGATCCGGGGAACGTCGCCGGAGGCCGAGTCGCTGGCGTTCGTGGGGCACACCGACGTGGTGCCCTGCGACCCACGCGACTGGACGCACCCGCCGTTCGAGGCCGTGCTCGACGACGACGGCTGGCTCTGGGGTCGCGGCGCCGTCGACATGAAGAACGAGGTGGCCGCGCGGGCCGTGGCCATGGCCGAGCTGGCCCGCACCGGCTTCCGGCCCCGGGGCGACCTGTGGCTGCTCGCCGTCGCCGACGAGGAGGACGGCTTCGCCGACGTGGGCATGCGGTGGCTCCTGCAGGAGCGCACCGACATCCGCCCGTCCCACAGCATCAACGAGGGCGGGGGCGACCGGCTGCCGCTCACCGACGGTCGCGAGGTGGTGTGCCTGTCGGTCGGCGAGAAGGGCACGTATCCCGTGCGGGTGACCGCGCTCGGGGAGGCGGGGCACGCGTCGATCCCGACCCTGGGGAACAACGCCGTACCGCTGCTCGCGCGGCTCATCCCCCGGCTGGGCGACGGGATGCCCGAGCCCGCCGTGACCCCGGTGACGAGCGCGATGCTCGCGGTGCTGCTCGGGCGGGACGAGCCGGATCTCCACCGCGCCCTCACCGAGGTGGCGACGCTGCACCCGAGCCTGGCGGGCTCGATCGCCGCCCTGATGGGCTCGACCCTGGCCCCGACCATGCTGGAGGCGTCGAACAAGCGGAACGTGATGCCGGCCCGCGCCACGGCCGAGGTGGACTGCCGGATCCTGCCGGGCACCACGGCGGCCGATGTCGAGGCCCGCGTCCGCTCGCTGCTCGGCGACGACATCGCCTACGAGCTGCACTGGCCGGAGAAGATGGTCGAGGCATCGGGGTCGCCGACCGAGGGCGCGATCCCGGACGCGGTCGCGGCGTTCCTCGCGGACGAGGGTGACCGCGCGACGGTGCTCCCCGTCCTGTGCACGGGTTTCACCGACAGCAACTACCTGCGCGCGGCCGCCGGGACCGCCGCGTACGGCTTCAGCCCCTTCCGCGCGACGCCGGTCGAGGTCCTGGAGGCCGGCTACCACAACGCCGACGAGCGCGTGCATGTCGACGACCTGCTGCTGTCCACCCGCTTCCACATCGACCTGGCGCGGCGGGTCCTCGACGATCACCGGTGACCCGATGACGACGCCGGTCTTCCCCGAGCCCGCCTCCACACCCGACCTGCGCGGCCTGCTGCTCGACTACCTGGACTACTTCCGGGCCGTCATCGCCGCCAAGATCGAGGGCCTGCCGGACGACGGGCTCCGGGGAACGGTGGTGCCGTCGGGCTGGACGCCGGCGGGCCTGGTCGAGCACCTGACCCAGGTGGAGCGTCGCTGGCTGCGTTGGGGGTTCCTCGCGGAGCCGGTCGAGGATCCGTGGCGCGACCACGACCCCGACGGTGGCTGGGTGTCCCCCGAGGTCGGGGTGGCCGAGCTGGTCCGGCGGCTCACCGAGACGGGTGCCCGGTCCCGGGCCATCGTCGAGGCCCACGAGCTGACCGAGCTCGCCGCCACGGGCGGCCGCTTCGGCGGCGAGGAGCCGCCGCCGCAGCTGCAGTGGATCCTGTTGCACCTGGTCCAGGAGTACGCACGGCACGCGGGACACCTCGACATCGCCCGCGAGCTGATCGACGGGGCGACCGGCGAGACCGGCTGACCGGGTCAGCGGAGCCCGAGGACCCGCATCGCCGTCCTCGCCAGGTGCGCCTCACCGAGGGCGTTCGGGTGCACGACGACCGGGTTGGTGCCCTGGAGCACGGGTTCCACCCAGCGCACGCCCATCGGCTGGCAGGCGTCGTGCCCCTCGGAGACCCTGCTGAGGTTGACGTACGTCGCGCCGGTCGCGGCAGCGGCGCGGCGGACCGCGTCGTTGAGCGTCGCCTGGACCCCGCGCAGATAGGGGACGTCACCGCGGGCGACCGGCATCTTGTCGAAGCAGCCCACGGTCCTCGGCAGGATCCACGGGTAGCCCAGGATCGCGACCCGGGCGTGCGGTGCCCTGGCCCGGACCGCCTTCAGCGCCCTGACCAGCGCCGGGTAGGTCCGGTGCCGGATGTCGTGGGCGAAGGAGGTGCCGTACCTGTCCTTGCAGGGACTCCCCTTCCCCAGCGTCGACAGTCCCGCGGCTCCGCACTCCGCGATCGAGTCGATGAACGTGTTGTCGTCGTTGCCACCGATCGTCATGGTGACCAGCTGGGTGCCCCGGTGCACGGCGTCCAGCTGCGGCGCCACCCCCGGGAACTGAGCGCTGAAGTAGTCCTTGGTCTGTGCGCCGCCGCACGTGACGTCCGTGAGCCGTGCGCCGGTCCTGCCGGCGATCACGTGGGCGTAGTTGCTGGTCGAACGCAGGCACTGCGGGGTCGTCGGATCGGGCGGCAGGACGCCCGACGCCGCGCTGTAGGAGTCGCCCAGCGCGACGTAGCGGAGCGGGCCGGCCGCCTGCGATGGGACGGCGGACGTGCCGACGAGGAGGGGCGACGCTGCGGCGAGGGTGGCGGCGGCGAGCACGGTGGAGGCGGTGCGGCGGCGCATGGGAGCCTTCCGGTCAGGGGCGGGGCGGACGTCAGGCACAACGACGTCGCCGTCCCGCGGTCACGACCGACGGAGGTGCTTCAGCCCGCGAGCTGGGCGAGCCACCCGTGCACGACCAGATAGAGGCCGCCTCCCAGCAGCAGGACGTCGATGACCCGGTCGCGGTGCGCCTCGATCCACAGGCGCAGGGTCTCGAGCCAGGCGTCGGTGCGTTCGGGCTCGCGGCCGGCCAGCACGTGGGCCGCGACGTACGTCGAGGACGCCACCGCGATCACGGCCGTCACCCCGAGCAGGCGCCCGCCGCTGCCGTCGACGGACTCGAGGACCGCGGCGACCGCGGCCGCCACCACCGGCCACCCCTGGACCGCCACCGCGATCAGCGCGGCACCGACGGGTCCGAGGTTGTCCCCCTTCGCCAACCCCTCGTCCGGCCGTGGCACCGCCGCCCGGCCGCGCCGGCGTCGCAGCACGAGACAGATCAACGCGACGGCGCCCAGCGCCACCTGGAGCAGGCCGGCGGAACCGATCGCCCCGGACACGTGGCCCGGGTGACTCCGCCCGGACACGAGCACGGTGAAGAGCGCGACCACGCAGGCGCACAGGACCCAACCGACGACGAACCCGCGCGTGTTCCGGCGTCCACCCCGGGAGCCGAGGACCGCGATGAACGCGATGATCCCGAGCGGCTCGACCGCGGCCACCAGTGCCAGCGCGAGGGCGGAGATCATGCCCCAGCATGGCATCGGGCCGGGGCGGACCTCGCTGTCGACGCACACGTCGAGTCGTTCAGAGGTCGAGGCTGAACCACACCGTGGTGCCGGCCGGGTCGAGCTCGTAGTCCCAGCGGGCGGCGAGCGCGTCCACGAGCTGCAACCCTCGGCCGTGGACCTGCAACGGGTCGTCGAGCGGCTCCACGGCGGCCGCGTCGGAGGTGCCGAAGTCGCGAACGGCAGTCGTCAGGACGCCGTCGCCGAGCAGCACGCGCACGCGGCAGCCGGCGTGCGAGTGGATCACGGCATTGGTGACCAGCTCGGACAGGCACAGCACCGCCGTGTCGGCCGTGTCCTCGTCGACGCCCCACTCGCCCAGCGTGTGCCGGAGGAACCTGCGCGCCTCCCCCACCGCCGCCGGATCCGCCCGGACGTCGTGGACGGCGACGAGCGCTCCGGGGGGCACCGGGTCGTCCGACGGAGCCAGGTCGGGGCGCCGCTCCTCGCCGCGCTGGGCCCGTCGCAACCCGTCACCGAGCTCGCGTCCCACGCGCTCCAGCTCCAGCCGCCGCCAGGAGTCGAAGGGCTGCGGGCGGTCGAAGAAGAGGAGGAAGGCACCGAGGGTACGGTCCGGCGCGACGATCGGGACCGCCGCGATGGCGACCGTCGTCGTCCCCTCCTGGCGCTCCACGAACTCCGCGAACCTCGCGGCCAGCTCGTGGAGAGGACCGACCACCAGCCGCCCGGTGCGCACCGCGACATTGAGCGGCACGTCGTCGTAGGCGTCGACGTCGCACCAGTCCAGCTGCGAGCTGCGGTCGCGGTCGCTCGCGGTGAACCGCAGCCTGCGGCCACCGCCTTCGGCCAGCGCCAACCCCGCGCGACGCACGCCCGGAAGGTCGGCCAGCTGCACCAGCGCGTCCTCCGCCCAGGCGGCAACGCTCACCGTCTCCGGCGCCGGACCTCCCGTGTGCACGACCACCAGCCTAAGCCGGGATCGGGCAGAGCCAGCGTGGAACAGCGGTGGACCGCGCCAGCACGACGCGGCGGAGCCGTCGGGACGCACCCGGACGTCGATCGTCCGCACTCGTGTGTACGGTGCCCGACATGGCCATCGCACGGTTCCCCAGCTTCGTCATCGACTGCCCGGATCCGGGCGCTCTCGCGACGTTCTACGGCGCGATGCTGGACTGGAAGGTCGACGTCTCCAGCGGTTGGGCCGAGGTCCGCGCGGACTACGGCGACTGCATCTGCTTCCAGCAGGTGGAGGGCTACACGGCGCCGGACTGGCCGAAGCAGGAGGTTCCGCAGCAGATGCACGTCGATGTCGTCGTCGACGACCTGGACGCGGGCGAGGCAGCGGTGCTCGGCCTCGGCGCGACCAAGCACGAGCATCAGCCCGGCACGTCGTTCCGGGTGTTCCTCGACCCTGCCGGACACCCCTTCTGTCTGTGCCTCGGGTGATCCGTCCGGCCCGTGCGGACGCCGACCGGCTCGGCAGCGTGCGGGTGCCCGCCGCGGGGTACGGAGGCGTCGTGGAAGGGAGCCGTGGGTGATCCGAGAAGAGATCGCGAGACTGTTCACGTACGAGGAGCGGCACCGTCGACTGCTCGCGCGGATGATCCTGGCCGGCGGGCTGTCGGTCGTCGTGTTCGTGGTCGGCACGCTGCTGGTGTGGCTGACGGAGAACAACGAGAAGGGCAGCTACATCCACAGCCTCGGCGACGCCGCGTTCTTCACCGCCGTCCAGCTCCTGACGGTGTCGTCGTCGATGCCGAACCCGGTGACGGCGGCCGGCAAGATCGTGGATGTCGGCCTCGAGGTGTGGGCCATCTTCGTCGTCACCGCGGTCGCAGGAAGCTTCTCCTCGTTCTTCAACTCGGGAGACTCCTAGGAACCTGGGGCAGATCTGCACGGGGACCGTCAGACTCTCGGCAGGTGCCGGTCCGATCGGTGGTAGCCCGACGAGTACCCGATGCTCGGCAGGCACGGAGACGCCTGGGTGCTCACTCATCGACTGAACGCGGAATGCACACTGGACCGACGAGCGATACGTCGCGATGGAGGTCGAGCGTGCTGCTGCGAGATGTCGAGCCGGGCGACCTCGACGCGTACGTCCGGATGCGTTGCGATCCTGCGATGATGGCCGAGCTCGGCGGCCCTCTCCCCCGTCACGGTATCGAGGCCAAGGTCGAGACGGATGTCCGCAAGACCCGGGCCGACGAGTACTGGGTCTCCATGATCGTTCCCGATGCGGCTGCGCCCGAGGTCGTTGCCGGCAGCGTCGCACTGTGGTCGCACGAGGACGAGGGCGAGGTGCTCTCGGAGATCGGCTGGATGGTGCTGCCGGAGTTCCAGGGTGAGGGCTACGCCAGGCGGGCGGTGCGCGCCGTGCTCGAGCGGGCCCGCGACGACGGGCGCTGGGCAGTGGTGCACGCCTTCCCGGGCGTCGCCAACGCCGCGTCCAACGCGTTGTGCCGCTCCGTCGGGTTCACCCTCGTCGGCGAGCGCCAGGTGATTTTCCGCAGGCCGCGAGCTCCGCACGAACCATTGGCAGATCGATCCGAGCACCGACCTCGCCTGAGCCTCGGACGCCTCGTCTCACGTCGGGAAGGGGTCCAAGTGCATCGAGCCGGCGTCGACGTGCACGACGAGGGTCTTCGAACCGTCAACCGTGGCTGGCAGCCGCACGACCGAGGTGGTCGTCGCCAGATCGTCGCTGCACGCGGTATCGCTCCCGACGAAGTCGTGCTCGACGGTACGGATCACGACATCCCGAGAGCCCGCAGCACGCACGGACGTGGGGATCATCGGGCACGAGCCGCTCCCCCACGTGATGACGTAGATCGAGTGGGCATCCGCCCAAGCGACGCACGGCTGCTGCGCCTGAACCGCGAGATCGCACCCGGCCAGCAAGACGCCCTGAGGAGCGCCCCTGAAGTGGTCGACGACGGCTGACGCCACGTGCGAATGCGTAGGTCCCCAATCCGAACAGGCAGCCGCTGACATCGCCACCCCGACCAGGACGGCGGCGGCTGACCAACGTGGCGGTACACGGTTCGGCACGGCGGACCCTTCGACGGCCTCAGTATGTCGCTGCCGTCTCGGGATCCGTTCCAGATCTCGGTCACTCATCTGCACGCGAACGGCCCCTTCGTTCGGCGGGGCGGCGCGCAGCAGGGCGTGCCGGCGGCGAGGTCAGGCGTCGCGGAGTGTTCGGGTGCCGTAGGAGGTGACGAGGTAGGTGGCTCCGTAGGGGCCGTGCCAGAGATAGGTGCCGTCGGGTCGGCGTCGATAGCGCCAACGGCCGGTGGTCTTGGCGCGGTGGTGTCGTCGGCACAGGGGTGCGAGGTTCGCAGGCGCGGTCTGGCTGGGTGGTCCGCCCCGGTCGAGCGGGACGTAGGGGTCGATGTGGTCGAGGTCGCAGGCTCGGGCGTCGCGGCCGCACCAGGGGAAGATGCAGTGTCGGTCGCGCAGGATCACGACCTCGCGCATCCACGCGGGCGGGTCGTGCTGGTCGACCGCCTCGTCGCGGGCCAGATCCAGAACCGGGACGATGGTGGCCGGCGAGGGGCCGAGCCAGTCGCGGATCTTGGCGATCGTGGCCGGCCCGAGCCGCTCCACCTCACCCACCCCGGACGACGCCGGCGCACCGTCGAGCCCGAGGAGGTCGGTCAGCCTCAGGTGCAGGTAGCACCGGGTGATGGTGCGGGGGGTGCGCCGGACCTGGACGGCTCGGTCGCTCGGGTCGCCGGTGAGGTCGAGGGCGGTCTGGGTGTTCGCGATCGCGGCCAGGGCCTTGGCCTTGCGGGCGCCGAGCGAGTCGGGGTCGCCGAAGGCGGCGAGCTGGGCGGCATGGTCGCAGACCAGACCGTAGAGGCCGGTCAGGTCGCGGGTGTCGCCGGTGGCCTCCAGGTGGGAGGTGCCGGCCCAGCCGCCGTCCGTGCGATGGGTCAACCTCACGTCCCAGGCATCGCGGCCGGCCCGTTCGCGGTCGGCCTGGGCCTCGGGGTCGTGGGCGGCGGCGGCCTGGGCGATCAGCCGGTCGAGCACCACGCTGCCGCAGGACCCGACGCGGTCACCGACGTGGGCATCGACGCGAGCCGCGGCCTCGGGAGTGAGGTGGTGGGTGGCCTGAGCGACCCGGCGGGCCTTCCAGGCGGGCACCTCGAGCCGCTGCACTCTCGCCCAGGTCCGCGGGAGGCGGTGGCTCAGGTCCAAGGCGTCGGCGAGCAGCTGCATCCCGGCGAGGGTGGAGACCCCGAGGGCGGCGGCGAACGGCTCCGGGGCGAACGACGCCACCAGCGGACAGCCGGCACCGCCGAGGGTCTCGTCGCCCTCGCTCAGCCCCGGAAGCCCGGCGTCGCCCCACACGGCCGCCCCGCTCTCATCGGTCGCCGGGTGCAGCACGCACCACTGCACCGCGAGCTCCAGCTTGCGCAACGCCGCCGCCCGCTCCGCCGCCTCGGCCTCGTGCACGCACGCCAACAACCCCGCCGGGTCGAGGTCGTCGACCCCGACCAGTGGAGGCGTGCTGGTCACCGTCATGGAACCAGCCAAGCACCCACCACCGACAGTGCTGGACGCCGAATCCCCTTGTTCCACAGGCGATCCGGGCATCGTGACCCACCCGTGACCAGGCATTCACGGAGTGGTCGACAGGTCACAACCGCGCGACGTAGCGCCGCCCGCGCAGCGCCTCCTCGACGAGCCCGGCCCCACGGCGTACGCCGAGCAGCCGCGCCTCCTCGGCCGACCAGGTGGTGATCGCGGCCTCGACGATCTCGAGATCGGCCACCTCGCGCAGCCCGGAACGCGCCTCGCTCAGGCCGCGACGGCAGGCGGCCTGGTTGGCCTCGATGTGGAGGACCGCGAACCGGGCGAGCACGACGGCGTGCTTGCGAAGGGCCGGGTAGGCGCGGTAGTCGGGCGGGCACTGGTCGAGGAGCCAGTTGCACGCCGTGCGCTCCCAGTCCGGAGCGTCGGGGGGCCGCACCTCGCGCGGCCATCCGGGAGGTGCGACGAGCATGGGCTCATCCTCTCTCGAACAGGTGTTCGAGTCAATCCGCCTCCGCGGCCCGCTGCTCCAGCTCGGCCAGCAGGGGGTCGCGCAGCCCGGCCGCGCTGTGCTCCCACCAGACGTCGGGGTAGATCAGCTGTCCCGTCATCCACGGCTCGAGCCCCCCGAACACCGCGACCTGGAACGCCGCGCGCGGCGTCCGCTCCAGCGCGGCGGGCAGGAACCCGTGCCGGTCGGCACGTTCGAAGCCCCGGTCTCCGTAGAACGACGGGCTGCCCTCGAGGAACAGCGCCGGTACGCCGCTGTGTCGGGCGGTCTCGACCGCCACTGCCACCAGCGCGGTGCCCACGCCGCCGTGCTGCCGCTCGGGCAGCACCGACAGCGGGCTGAGGACCCACACCTCCACGAGCTCCCGGCGGGCGTCCACCCACGCCCCGCTGAGCCCGACGTGGCCGACGACGACGCCGCGCTCCTCGGCGACGAGACCGGTACGGCGATGGTGGCCCAGGGCCTCCCAGATGTGGGCGACCTCGTCTCCACGGGCCGGATCGTCGTGCCCGAACGCCGCGGCGACCACGCGTCGCACGGACTCGCGGTCGGCGGACTGCTCGGGACGCACCTCGAAACTCACGCGACCGATGCTGTCACGCGCGGTTAGCGTGCGGCCATGGAGATCGCGTCCCTGGCCTTCCGCACGGACCTGGCGATGCTGGAGCACTCGGGCAGCCGGGTCGAGGACCGCGGCGACCACCTCGTGGTGCGCACTCCGGACAACCCGACGTTCTGGTGGGGGAACTTCCTGCTCCTGGCCACGGCACCGGAGGACGAGGCCGAGGCCCGGGCGCGTCTCGACGACTTCGAGCGCGAGTTCCCCGAAGCGCGGCACCGCACGTTCGGGGTGGACGGGACGGACGGAAGCATCGACGATGCCGCAGCCTTCACGGGCCTCCAGCTGGACAGCGAGGTGATGTCGGTGATGACGGCGACCGCCGTGCACGAGCCGCCGCGCCCCAACGCCGACGCCATCTTCCGCACCCTGACCTCCGACGACGACTGGGAGCGACAGCTCGAGCTGAGCATGGTCGGCGAGGAGGGGCCGGGCTACGACCTGGCCTTCTGCAGGGCGCGTACGGCGGCCGAGCGCAGCCTGGTCGAGCAGGGGTACGGCGCGTGGTGGGGCGCCTTCGAGGGCGACGAGCTGCTCTCGTCGATGGGGCTCTTCACCGCCTCACCCGGTCTCGCCCGCTTCCAGCACGTGAAGACCCACCCGGAGGCCCGGGGTCGCGGCCTCGCCGGGACCCTCGTCCACCGGGTCAGCCGTTACGGCTTCGACGAGCTCCAGGCCCACACGCTGGTCATGGTGGCCGACCCTGACTACCTCGCCATCCGGGTCTACCGTTCGGTCGGGTTCGTCGACTCCGAGCGACAGCTCATGGTCGAGCGCAAGCCGTCCGAGTGATCAGGAGGTGCCTGACGGAGATCGGGCTTCCCGTCAGGGGTTGCTCGCCGTCGCGTAGTGGTGGACCCCGCCGGCGCAGGTGGCGAACGCCGCTTCGGGTGCGGTGTGACCGTCACCGTAGAAGCCCAGGAAGATCGGCAGCCGGGAGTCGTGCGCTCCGGTGAGGTCGAGCTGGGCGTTCCAGACCGTGACCACGACCGGCGCCGGCAGCCCGGCGAACGGCGAGAGGATCGTCTTCTTGCTCTTGACCGCACCGAGGGCGGTCCCGAGCGACTGGATGTCGCGCTGCGAGAGCCCGGGGCGGTAGGTGACCCAGACGGTGCCGTGCTCGAGGGCGTGCACGGCGTTCTCGTTGCGGATCTGCCGGGTGTAGACGCCGCAGTCCTGCCACTGCGGGTCGTGCGGGCCGCCGGCCGGTGGCGTCTGGGCGTAGTGCACGGTGTCGGTGGTGTGGTCGCCGCCGGCGTAGTCGTAGGTCTTCACGGCGGCCAGCTGCGGGATGTGGTTGTGCGGGTCACCGCCCCGCCGCGGCTGCTGGAGGCGGTAGATCTGGAACCCGATCACCGCGACCAGGACCAGGACACCTACGGCGAGGATGACCCGCTTGACCCGCGGGTCTGCCCCTCGGTCGGTGGTGGTGGACACCCCGCGAAGGGTAGCCGCCCGGGCGGGACGATCAGGGCGAAAACGGAGGCTAGCCGAGCGAACGGAACAACAGCGCCAGCGCCGAGACCGTGCACACCACCAGCACGCCTCGGCGGAACGTGACCTGGTCGATGCGGTTGCGCGACGCCGTGCCGACCAGGAAGCCGGCCACGACGCCCGGTGAGAGCGCGAGGGCGAGCTCGGACGCCATCCGGTCCAGGGATCCCGAGATCTCGAGGGCGGTCAGGCTCATCAGCACCCCGACGAAGAAGAACACCGACAGGGTGGCGCGGACGAGCTGGGGCCGCTCGCGCTGGAGGAGCAGGGCGATGGGCGGTCCGCCGATCGAGGTCGCCGTCCCCGAGGCGCCCGCGACGAAGCCGGCGACGGCGAGGTTCGTCGGCGTGAGCGGTACGACGACCGTGTGCACCGAGACCGCCACGGCCAGCAGCACCATCACCGCGAGGACGACCCCGATCTGCTGCTCGGTGAACGAGGCGACCAGCCAGGCACCCAGCACGGTGCCGGGTACCCGCGCCGGGAGCGACCAACCGATCGCGCGCCAGTCGACGTGCGCATGCTCCCCGGCCAGCATCAGGCCCGCGATCAGCAGGGCCAGCCACAGCGGAAGCGTGGGCACGAGCGACGGGGCGGCCAGGGCGACGACGGGTGCGGTCACCAGGGCGAGTCCGAGGCCGACGACGGCCTGCACGAAAGCACCCACGGCCGCCACGACGCCGATCAGGAGAACGACCTGCCAGGAGAGGTCGGCCAAGGCTCAGCCGCGCATCGGCCCACCGGGCCGGTCGTAGGACTCGGCCACGATCTCCGCGACCACGGACAGGGCGATCTCGCCGGGGGCCTTGCCGCCGAGGTTGTGGCCCGCGGGCACATGGAGCTTCTCGAGGCCGGGGACGCCCTCGGAGGCCAGGTCGGCCAGCAGTCCCTCGGCACGCCGACGGCTGGCCATCATCGCGACGTACGACGCGGGGGAGGCCAGGGCGTCGCGGAGGAACCCGGCCGCGTCGGGGGCGTCGTGGTCGCACAGGACGACCGCGTCGCCGGACTCCGGACCCAACGAGGCGAGTCCCGGGCCGTCGTCGTCCTCGGCGAGGACCACGACCTCGCGCCCGACCGCGGTGGCGATCACGTCGATCGCGGCCGAGATCGGGTTGGCCGAGAGCACGAGGACGCGGCCGTGCTCCGGCCGGTCGTCGGACCAGGGCTGTTCGCGCGGCACCATGGGCTCAGCCTTCCAGGAACGACAGCCGGACCTCACGGTCCGGGTTGTCGACGTTGAGATCGACCAGGCAGATGCTCTGCCAGGTGCCGAGAGCGAGGCGCCCGTGGAGCACCGGCACGCTCGCGTACGGAGGCACCAGCGCGGGCATCACGTGGGAGCGACCGTGCCCCGGCGAGCCGTGCCGGTGACGCCAGCGGTCGTCGGCGGGGAGCAGGTCGGCGAGGGCCGCCAGCAGGTCGTCGTCGGAGCCGGCGCCGGTCTCGAGGATCGCGATCCCGGCGGTGGCGTGCGGCACGAACACGTGGAGCAACCCGTCGTCGGACGCCGACACGAAGTCGGCGCACTCGCCGGTGATGTCGCGCACCACCTCCGAGCCGCCGGTGCGGACCCGGATGGTCTCACTCCTCATGCAACGGCTCCGGCTGCGCCAGCCGCTGCTCGACGCGGGCCACCTTGCCCTCGAGCTGCCCGGTGTCGTGTCCCGCGCGGAGGTCGGCCTTGAGGACCAGCCCGACCCGCGGGGAGGTCTCGGCGACGGTGAGGACGGCCTTCTTCACGACTGCCATCACCTCGTCCCACTCCCCCTCGATGTTGGTGAACATCGCGTTGGTCTCGCAGGGCAGCCCCGAGTCGCGGATCACCCGGACGGCCTCGGCCACCGAGGCGCTGACGCCGCCGGTCTCGTCGCCGCCGGAGGGACTGATGCTGATCGCCACGAGCATGGGACCACCCTGCCACGTGCCACCCGACGTCGTACGTCGCACCCTGAGTCACCGACCCCGAGCCCCTAGGGGATCCGGGGGTCGCACCAGGTGTCGGGTCAGCGGGCTCCCCGATGTGGAGCGGGGCACGACCGCGGCACAGTCGTCCACATGATCCTCGTTGACCAACTGACCAAGACCTACGGCGGCTTCACCGCCGTCGACCACGTGACCTTCCGCGCCGAGCCCGGCCGGGTGACCGGCTTCCTGGGGCCCAACGGGGCCGGCAAGTCGACCACCATGCGCATCCTCGTGGGGCTGACACCGGCCTCCTCGGGGACCGCGACCGTGCTGGGACGGAGGTACGCCGACCTGCCCAACCCGGGCCGCGAGATCGGCGTGCTCCTGGACGCCTCGGCGCAGCACGCCGGGCGGACCGGCCGGGAGATCCTGACCATCGCGCAGCGCACCATGAGGGTGCCCCGCGAGCGGGTGGACGAGATGCTCGACCTCGTCAGCCTGACCGAGGAGGAGTCCGGACGTCGGGTGCGCGACTACTCGCTCGGCATGCGGCAGCGCCTCGGCATCGCCACCGCGCTGATCGGTGACCCCGAGGTGCTGGTGCTGGACGAGCCCGCCAACGGTCTCGACCCGGCCGGCATCCGTTGGATGCGCGACCTCTTGCGCGACTTCGCCAACCAGGGCGGGACCGTGCTGCTCTCCTCGCACCTGCTGCACGAGATCGAGGTCGTCGCCGACGACCTGCTCGTCATCGGGAACGGCCGGATCGTCGCCTCGGGCACCAAGGGCGACCTGCTCGCATCCGCGGGCACGTTCGCCGGCGCGGACGACGTGAGCACGCTCGCGGAGGCCCTGACCACCGCCGGCCACACCGCCCGCCCGTCGCTGGGTGGGATCCGGACGGACGCCGACGCCGCCCAGGTCGGGCGCCTGGCGCTCGCTGCCGGCGTACCCCTGACCGAGCTCCGTCCCGCAGACGGGGCCGGGCTCGAGGAGATGTTCCTCGAGCTCACCGCAGACAACGCACGAGAGGAAGTGGCGGCATGAACACCGTCGCAGTGATCGACACCCCTACGACGGTGCACCACGCCGACACCGAGTCGCGGAAGGAGATCGCACCGATCCCCTTCCACACCGTGGCCGGGGTGGAGCTCCGCAAGATGTTCGACACCCGATCCGGGTTCTGGCTGATGGCCGGGACCGTCGCGGCCGGCGTGATCGCGACCGCAGCCGTGGTGCTGTTCTCGTCCGACGCCGGACTCAGCTACAACAGCTTCGCGGGCGCCGTCGGCGTCCCGATGACGATCCTGCTCCCGGTCATGGCGATCCTGTCCGTGACCGGCGAGTGGAGCCAGCGCGCCGGGCTGACGACGTTCACCCTGGTGCCCGACCGTGGCCGGGTGATCCGGGCCAAGCTCGCGGTCACCCTGGGCGTCGGCGTGGCCTCGATGGTGGTCGCCCTGACGGTCGGCGCGATCGGGAACCTCGTGGCCTCGACCCTGGCCGGCATCGACACCGTCTGGAACCTGTCCCCGACGACGATCCTCTACATCATCGGGGCCGACCTGATCGGGATGCTGGTGGGGTTCATGCTCGGGGTGGTCACGCGGAACTCGGCCGGGGCCATCGTGGGCTACTTCAGCTACTGGTTCGTGATCCCGACGCTGACCGGGCTCCTGGCCGCCAACCAGCACTGGTTCGAGAAGGCCCAGCCCTGGGTGGACTTCTCGTTCAACCAGAACCGGATGTACGACGCCGGCTTCACCGCGACGGACTGGGCTCAGCTGGCCGTCACCGGCACCGTCTGGCTGCTGATCCCGTTGGCGATCGGACTGCGGCGGGTGATCCGCGCCGAGGTCAAGTAACGCCGTTTCCCACCCAGGGTGGCCTCGTCAGTCCGCTGACGGGGCCACCACTGGCGTGTCGTGAGGTCGGGCACCAGGGCGCGGAGCCGGGCCAGCGCGTCTCGGCGACTGCGACTTCACGGTCCCGACCGAGATGCCGAGCGCGTCGGCCGTCTGGACCTCGGTGAGATCGTCGAAGTACCGCAGGACGATCACCGCGCGCTGTCCTGGGGCGAGCCGGGCGAGAGCCTCCCTCAGGACCAGCTTCTGGTCGGCGTCCTGGCCGGGCATCGGCTCGTCGCGAACCTCCGACACCGGCGTCTCCCTCCAGCGGCCACGTCGCCACCGGGAGATCGCCTCGTGGCAGCAGGATGCGACGGACGTAGGGCTCCGGCTCCCGGAGCCTCCCCCACCGCGGCACGGCCTTGATCAGCGCGGTCTGGACGAGGTCCTCGGCCTCCTGATGGTCGCCGGTGAGGAGGTACGCCGTCCGCAGCAGCGCTCGGCCGCGGGCCACCACGAACTCGGAGAAGTCGTCAGCGTCGGACACGCGACCACCGCACGAGGAAGGCGCCCCACCCGAGCAGTGCCAGGGCGACGAGGGACCAAGCCGCCAGCGGCCGTGGGTTCCACGGCTGCTGTGGAGGGAGCGCCCTCACCGTCACCGGATGTTGAAGGGCCTCGGCCGCGAAGTCGGGCGAGCTGACCACCTTCGACAGGAATCGCTCGCGCCCCGTGCGAACGTCCACCGTCATCATGGCGGAACTCAGCCCGTTGCGAGAGGTTCGGAACGCGATCACGTGCTGGTCGTCGGACCAGGCCAGATCCGGCTGGTATCGCCTCCCACGTGGGATCGGTCGGAGGTCCGCGCGCCCGTGCCGCACGCGCGCCACCACCAGCCTTCCGGGCGGGCGCCACGCGCGGAGGGCGGCCACCCGCGTGGCGTCATCACTGACAGCGGGGGCATAGCCGACCGAGTGGGACAGACGGATCCGCGCCACCTCGTCTCCCGTGAGCGGGTCGACCTCCTGGAGAGACCGCTCGACCCAGGTCACGAACCCGTGCGCGATCTGGGCCGGCCCCTGACCCCCAACAGAATTGCGCGGCAGCGGGACCAGCCGACCTGACCCGAGCGTCAACCCGACGTCTCCGTCGCCTATCTCCCCCGGTGCCGAGGCACTCGGACTGCGGCGGATCCAGTAGGCCTCGACGGCGAGCGTGGAGTCGCCGGTCCACAGCACCGACGTCCGAAAGAGCCGGTGCGGGGCGAAGACCGGGTGCCGCTCCACGCGACCGCTGGTCAGGTCGAGGATCCCCACCGCGACCGGGTTGTCGTGCGGAGTCGCCGCAAGCCAGTACGCGAGATGGAGCCCGTCGGGCGAGAGCACAGCGCTGGTGTCCGGCGCGCGGTCGGGAAGGTCGACGAACGAATATCGCTGCGATCCCGATGCCACACCCACGATCTGGAACTGGCTCGATCCCCAGGGAAAGTGGGCTCGGGTGGCGGAGATGATCGCCACGAGGCGACCGGGCCTGCCGGTGCTCGACAGCCATGGGCTCGGCTCGAAGAACCGGTCCGGGATGGCCATCCGGCCCGTGCTCGTCGGCGGCGGCGCGGCGGGATCGGGCCGCCGGCTCTGCCAGTCGCCGTACCCGAGCAGCGCGGCCGCCGCCACGAGAGTGGCGGCGACGGCCAGGGACGTCACCAACCTGACCCGATGGCGGCGGGTGCCGGCGTTCCAGATCTCGTCGGGGTACAGCACCTCGGGAGCCTCGTCGGCGAGCGCGCGCAGACGTTCAGGCAGTTGCGTGGTCACGTCAACCTCCCGAGCACCGGTCCATCACACCCGACAACACGAGCGCGACCCGGCGTTTGGAGGGGTGCGGATGGGACAAATCTCTGATCGCCGAACGGCTACCCGTTCCCCGGCGAGTGGCCTTCGGCGAGCCAGTACTAGCTCGAGCGAGGCGCCCCGGGTGTCAGGGGGCGCGGTTCCTCGCCTGCCCACTCGTCCGCGCCGTCGAGGAGCTGGGGCGCGCGCTCCCGCAGCCGCGCCAGTCCCTCGCGCGCGTGGGACTTGACGGTGCCGACCGAGATGCCCAGCGCCTCCGCGGTGGCCGGCTCGGTCAGGTCCTCGTAGTAGCGGAGCACCAGCACCGCCCGTTGGCGGGGCGACAGCGTCGCGAGCGCCGCGCGCAACGCCATCCGGTCGCTCACCGGCTCCGGTGACGGTCGCTCGGGGAGCTGCGCGACCGACCTCTCGCGCCACCTCCTGCCCCGCCAGCGGGTCACGCTCTCCCGGGCCAGGACGCGGCGGACGTACGGCTCCGGGTCGCGGGCGATCCTGCGCCAGTGCGGGACGACGCGCAGCAGCGTCGCCTGCACGAGGTCCTCGGCGTCGGCCTGGCTCCCGGTCAGGAGGTACGCCGAGCGCAGCAGCGCCGGCCGCCGAGCCGCGACGAACTCCTCGAAGCCGAGCCGCCCGCGGTCAAGGCCGGACACGACGCCTCCAGACCAGCACGGCGACCGTGCCCAGCAGGAGCACGCCCACCGCGAGCGCGGCCGCGAGCCGTGGGTCCAGCGGATCCGGCGGGGCCGGGAAGTCACGGGTCGGCTCGGCGAGCATCGAGGTGGCGAACGTCGCCCCCCAGCCGGTCTGCTGGTCGCTCAGTCCCGCGACCTGGGTGACCCGGCCGGTGCGGACGTCGACCTCGTCGAGGGCGAACCGCGCGGCCGGGTCGGACATCGCGCCCGTGCCCGTCGGCGAGACCAGGCTGACCACCATCAGGTGCTGGTCATCCGCCCAGCCCACGATCAACGGCGAGTGGACCGCTGCCGGCACGCGGGTGACATGGGTGGTCCCGCCGCCGGCAGCAACGTCGCCCGCCATCAGCCATCTTCGGTCCTGGCCCGCGCCGGTGACCGCGATCCGTCGCCCGGAAGGAGACACGGCGGCGGGAGTGGTGAGCTGTTCTCCGGAGCTCACGGTGACGATGTCCACCCGCCGGTGGCGAGCCGGGTCCAGGTAGAAGAACCCGTGGTGCCCCCGCAGGTAGAGACCGGCGTCGCCCGCGTTCCCGACGCGGAAGGTGAGGTGCTTCACGATCGGGCGAGGAGTGCCGTGCCCGAAGTGCCAGAGGTACGACGTCCCGCCGGCGCGGAAGGTGACGGCGTCGTCACCGTTCCAGGTCAGGGTGTTGAGGCCGAACGCCCCGGTGCCGCTCCATCGGTCCAGGTGGCCGGTCGTGGTGTCGTAGATCTCCACGCCCACGATGGGGTCCTCCGGTCCGGCTTCGGCCGAAGCACCGGCGAAGCACGAGACGTGCCGGCCGTCGGGAGACAGGCCGTCCACCGAGATGCAGCCGGGGATGTCGAGGTAGTGGTAGGCGCCGGTCGTGGCCGAGATCCCGACCATGCCCCAGTGGTAATGGGTCCAGCCGCCGCGCTTGCCGGGGACCAGGGTCGAGAGCTGACCGGGTGGGGTGCCGTCGGTCCCCGGCAGCCACGGGCTCGGGTGGTGGATCTGGGTGGGGATCCCCGGCGCCGCGCCGGGGTCGCCGGTGGGGTCGGGCGCGCGGTCGCGGTGGACGGCCCACCCGCCCACGGCCGACAGCAGCACGACCGTCAGCGCCACCACGACGCCGGTCCCCACCCGGCGCGATGCGCGCTCGACGTCGTCCGTCCACCCAGATCCCCTCCGGGGTCGGGCTGTCCGGCGCCTCCTCGGCGAGCTCGGCGAACGTCTCGTGCAGCGTGGGCATCGGCTCCTCCTCGTGTCCTCGCCCACCAGTACGCGACGACACTGCCGGAACGAGGGGGCCGACGACCAGCTTTCTCGGAGGTCGGTCCCGGGAGGATCAGCCCCGCAGGAGGTTCCTCAGCACGTAGGGCATGATCCCGCCGTTGCGGTAGTAGTTGGCCTCACCGGGGGTGTCGATCCGGACCGTCGCCTCGAACTCGTCGGAGCGCTCGCCGTCGGCCGACTCCACCCGCACGGTGACCGTGCGGGGCGTCGTCCCCTCGTTGAGCGCGGTGACGCCGACGATCGAGATCGACTCCTCACCGGTCAGGCCCATGTCGTCGGCCGTCTTGCCGCCGGGGAACTGCAGCGGCAGCACGCCCATGCCGATCAGGTTGGACCGGTGGATCCGCTCGTAGGACTCCGCGATCACCGCCCGCACGCCCAGCAGCGCGGTGCCCTTCGCAGCCCAGTCGCGCGACGACCCGGAGCCGTACTCCTTGCCGGCCAGCACGACCAGCGGGGTGCCGGCCTCGGCGTAGTGCTCGCTGGCCTCGAAGACCGTCGTCACCTCGCCGTCCCGGGTGAAGTCGCGTGTGACGCCGCCCTCGGTGCCGGGCGCCAGCTGGTTGCGCAGCCGGATGTTGGCGAACGTGCCCCGGATCATCACCTCGTGGTTGCCGCGGCGCGAGCCGTAGGAGTTGAAGTCGCGCTGCTCCACGCCCTTCTCGGCGAGGTAGTGGCCGGCGGGGCTGTCCTTCTTGATCGCCCCGGCCGGGCTGATGTGGTCGGTCGTCACCGAGTCGCCGAGCTTGAGCAGGACGCGTGCGCCCTCGATGTCGGTGACCGCGTCGGGCTCGTCCGGCATGCCGTCGAAGTACGGCGGCTTGCGGACGTACGTCGAGTCCTCGGCCCAGGCGAAGGTGTCACCCTCGGGCGTCGGCAGGTCGCGCCAGCGCTGGTCGCCGGCGAACACGTCGGCGTAGTCGTCGGTGAACATCTCCGAGGTGATCGCCTCGCCGATGACCCGCTCGATCTCCTGCGGCGACGGCCAGAGGTCCTTGAGGAACACGTCGTTCCCGTCGGTGTCCTGACCCAGCGGGTCCTCGAACAGGTCCACCGTCATCGACCCGGCGAGCGCGTACGCGACGACGAGCGGCGGGGACGCGAGGTAGTTCATCTTCACGTCGGGGTTGATCCGGCCCTCGAAGTTGCGGTTGCCGGAGAGCACGCTGACGACGGCGAGGTCGTGCTCGTTGACGGCGTCGCTCACCTCGGGGATCAGCGGCCCCGAGTTGCCGATGCACGTCGTACAGCCGTAGCCGACGAGGTTGAAGCCCAGCTTGTCGAGGTAGGGCGTGAGCCCGGCCTTCTCGTAGTAGTCGCTGACCACCTTCGAGCCGGGCGCGAGCGACGTCTTGACCCACGGCTTGCGCTCGAGGCCCTTCTCGACGGCGTTCTTCGCCAGCAGCGCGGCGCCGATCATCACGCTCGGGTTGGAGGTGTTGGTGCACGAGGTGATGGCCGCGATCGCGACCGCGCCGTGCCCGACCTCGACCTCCTGGCCGTCCAGGCTGATGGTCGCCGTGGCGTCCCGGCTGTCGGTGTAGTCCTCGAGCGCCTTCTCGAAGGACTCGGCGGCCTTGGTCACCTCGACCCGGTCCTGGGGCCGCTTCGGGCCGGCCAGCGAGGGGACCACGGTCGAGAGGTCGAGCTCCAGCCGCTCGCTGTAGCGCGGCTCGGCGCTCGGGTCGTGCCAGAGGCCCTGCTCCTTGGCGTAGGCCTCGACCAGCGCGAGCTGCTCGGCCGGCCGACCCGTGAGCTCGAGGTAGTTGATCGTCTCCTGGTCGATCGGGAAGACCGCGATCGTCGAGCCGAACTCGGGGCTCATGTTGCCGATCGTGGCGCGGTTGGCGACCGGCAGCGCGCCGACGCCGTCGCCGTAGAACTCGACGAACTTCCCGACCACGCCGTGCTGGCGCAGCATCTCGGTGATCGTGAGCACCAGGTCGGTGGCGGTGGAACCCTCCGGCAGCTCACCGGACAGCTTGAAGCCGACCACGCGCGGGATCAGCATGCTCACGGGCTGGCCGAGCATCGCGGCCTCGGCCTCGATGCCCCCCACACCCCAGCCGACGACGCCGATGCCGTTGACCATCGTGGTGTGGGAGTCCGTGCCGACACAGGTGTCGGGGTACGCCGTGAGCTCGCCGTCCACCTCGCGGGTGAACACCACGCGGGCGAGGTGCTCGATGTTGACCTGGTGGACGATCCCGGTGCCGGGCGGGACGACCTTGAAGTCGTCGAACGCGTCCTGGCCCCAGCGCAGGAACTGGTAGCGCTCCTCGTTGCGCTGGTACTCGATCTCGACGTTGCGCTCGAACGCCTCGGGGGTGCCGAAGACGTCGGCGATCACGGAGTGGTCGATCACCAGCTCGGCCGGCGCCAGCGGGTTGATCTTGGTGGCGTCGCCGCCGAGGTCGGCCATGGCCTCGCGCATCGTCGCCAGGTCGACGATGCAGGGCACGCCGGTGAAGTCCTGCATGATCACGCGCGCCGGCGTGTACTGGATCTCCTTGTCGGGCTCCGCCTCGGCGTCCCAGCCCGCCAGCGCCATGATGTCGTCGGCGGTGATGTCGGCGCCGTCCTCGGTGCGGAGGAGGTTCTCCAGCAGGATCTTCAGGGAGTACGGCAAGGACTCCACGGCATCGTCCGGGAGCCCCTCCCCCCGGACCGCCGCCAGGCGGTAGATCTCGTAGCTCTGGTCACCGACCTCGAGGGTGCCCTTGGCTCCGAAGCTGTCCTGACTGGCCATCCGCCACATCTCCTCGTGAAGTCAACGTCTCCCGCCCATCTTGCCGTCGCGCGCCGGGCGTCCGGTAGCTGGGTAGATCTCTTGATATCAAGATACATGACGTCAAGGTGAGCGATCAACGCGGCGGTCACACCGGCAGGCGTTCGCCCCGAGACGCGCGGAGCCCGGCCGGGGCCGAGAGCCGCCAGGCCTCGAAGACCAGCTCGGCCAGCTCGTCACGCTCGACGCCCTCGAGGTGCACGACCACCCAGCCGAAGCCGTAGGCCGTGAACTGCACCTCGAACACCTCCGGCCGCTCGGCCACCAACGCCCTCTGCTCGGCGATCGTCTGCTTCAGCCCGATCGTGCAGGTGGGCTCCCAGAGGTAGCCGAAGGTCCGGCCCTCGACCTCGAGCTTCGTGTAGCGGTCGAGCTCGGTCACCGAGACCGCGTCGAGCTGTCCGACCAGCTCGCGCGCGTCGGGGATGTCGCACGGCATGCGCCGAGCGTGTCACACGCCACCGACGCTCCACCGAGGGGCCGGATCAGCCGCGGGTGCGCTCCAGGACGCCACGCACTCCACGTGGTGCGTCACCGGGAAGGCGCCGACGGTGTTGAGCGTGACGGCGCTTCTTTGCCGAAAGCTGCGCTCAATCGAAGAACCGGCCGCTGACCTGCGGGTTTGCGGCCCTCGACGCCCTGAAGCGTCAGTACCTGTCTGCGACCCGCCGCGATTCAAAGCGCGCCCCAAGCGCCCCCTCCCAGGAGCCGGCTACGAGGGTCGCAGCCGACCGCAAAGAGCGCCTTCAGCGGCGAACCAGTTCGAGCCGATCTATGGCTTTGCAGTGGTACTGCGAGCTCGAACTCAGGTCACGTCTGGGTGAAGCAGGTCAACTCCGACGCGCTCAGAATGCTCACCCACTCGGAGACCCGGTAAGGCAAGGAGGGCCAGCGCGCCCCGCCCGTCGGTATGCCCAAGATGGGGGTGCCAGGGCTTGTCCGACCGTAGCCCTTCTCGCCCATGAGGACGCGGGTCGAACGAGCCGATGGGACGGCGGCGCGTTGCCACGCCTGCGTCGAGATCGTCGCGCGCCGCGCGTTTGGGGACTCGACCCTTTCGACGCTGTGTCGATGGGTCCGGTCGGAGTGCTGGCGGGCGGGGACGCCCGGCGGAACACTGGACGGGTGGAGTTTGATGGCTCTCCGAGAGTCAGGTTGGCCGAGCTGGTCGCGGCGATGTCGTATGGCGCGGATCTCAGTCTGGGTCAGCCGCTGGAGCACTGCCTGCGGCGAACCGTGATCGCGCTGCGTCTGGGCGATCTGGCGGGTGCCGACGCGTCGGAGCGTGAGGCGACGTACTACGTCGGGCTGTTGTTGAACGTCTACTGCCATGCTGACGCGGCCGAGCAGGCCGCGTGGTTCGGGGACGACATCGAGATGAAGGCGGAAGGCTTCCGGATGCTCGCCATGAGCGGCCCGGCGGTTGCGGCGTTCATTCTGCGACGGCTCTGGTCGCACGGTCCGCCCACGGGGCGCGCGCGCCGGCTGGCGGTCTTTCCGGTGGTCGGCAAGAGCACGATGGAGTCGTGGTTCGCCACGCACGTGGACCTGGGCTCCCAGCTCGCGGAGCGCCTCGGGCTGGGTGCGGCCGTCTCCGCTGCTGCTGCGGAGGGCTACGAGCAGTGGGACGGCAAGGGTGTGCCCGGGCGGCGGTCCGGGGAGGAGATCAGCCTCGCGGCCCGGCTCGTCCAGCTGGCAGGACCGGTCGAGGTGCTGGCCCGTCAGCACGACCTGGACTCGTTGCGGGCGGTGATCGGTCGCCATGCGGGCTCGCTCTACGACCCACACCTGACCTCCGCGCTCCTGGGCAACCTGGACGGCCTTCTGGCCGACCTCGACGACTCGGCGTCGTGGGAGGGCGTGCTGGCCGCCGAGCGGCCGCCGGCGCGGACCGTGTCGGGTGCGGAGCTCGACGACGTCCTGCAGGCGATGGCAGACCTGGCGGACCTGAAGTCGCCGTACTTCGCTGGGCATTCGCGGGGGGTCGCCGGGCTCGCCGCGGAGGCTGGTCGCCGCGCGGGGCTGGCCGACGCGGAGTGTCTCAGGTTGCGCCATGCGGGCCTGGTGCACGACATCGGGCGTCTGGGTGTGGCCAACACGGTGTGGGACAAGCCCGGTCCGCTGACCGCGCTCGAGCGTGAGCGCGCCCACCTGCACCCGTTCCTCACCGACCGGATGCTGGCCAGGATCCCGTCGCTCGAGGGGTGCCGGACGATCGCGGCGCGGCACCACGAGCGGCTCGACGGGTCGGGCTACCCGGCCGGTCTCACGGCGTCCGCGCTGACCCCGGCCGACCGCATCCTCGCCGCCGCGGACGTCTACCACGCGATGACCGAGCCGCGGCCGCACCGACCCGCACGCCCACCCGCTGACGCCGCCGAGGAGCTTCGCGGCGAGGTACGCGCGGGCCGCCTCGACCAGGTTGCCGCAAACGCCGTGCTGGAGGCGGCGGGCCATCGGCGGCTTGCGCGGCGCAAGGGTCCCAGCGGCCTCACCGACCGCGAGGTCGAGGTCCTCGCACTGCTCGCGCGAGGGCTGGTCAACAAGGAGATCGCACGCCGCCTGGACCTGAGCCCGAAGACCGTGTCACGTCATGTCGAGAACGTCTACGCCAAGATCGGTGTCGGCACCCGGGCCGCGGCCACGTTGTTCGCGACGCGTCACGGACTCGTCGGCAGCTACGAGCCGGGCGAGCCCGGGTAGCACGGCGACCCCGGTCGCGGCGGCCACCAGCCAGGACGCGACGTCCACCCACAGCACACCGGCGAGGTTGGAGGCCAGATGTGCCACCGGCGCGACGGTTGCCGCCAGTGCGAGCGGCCGCGCCACGAGTCGGGTGCGGACCAGAGCCACGCCGATGAGCAGCCCGCCCAGCACGTGCACGGTGGCCACCGCCGAAAGCGCGACGACCGGCCCGCTCGTGAGGATCGCGCCGAACACCTTCGGCTCGGCCGCCAGCTCACGCGCGACGACGTCCATGACGACGAGGGGCAGGACCGCCATCCAGCCCACCACAGAGAGCGTCGCGCCGATGCGGCTCAGCCGAGGGGCGGTCGCTTCGAGTGCGCGGAGGTAGGCCAACGAGGCTGGGACCGTCAAGAAGACGGCCGTGACCGCGAACACGTCGGCCACCGTCGTACGGCCGGGCGCCGCCCCGATGTCGGAGACGATGTCCGCGGAGCTCAGGTCGCCGTAGGCCGGGTAGAGCACCCAGTAGGCGATGAGCAGCAGCGGGCTTCCGACCATTCCGGCGCCGTAGACCACCATGCGGGCGCGGCGCATGACTACTTGCCCCTGACCAGATCGGCCACCCGCGTGACCGGGCGCTCCTGCTCTGCCACGAGCCAGGCCAAGGCGGCCAGTCCGAGCGGGATCACGGTCGCGGCCACGCGCTGGGCGAGCCCCTGCACCGGAGATCCGCTCGCCACGCCCGTGACGACCAGCAGGACCACGGTGAGGAAGCCGAACCACTGGACCGATCGCGCCCGGGAACGCCACCTCTCCTCGCGGCGCATCGCCCGGGCAAGGACAAAGGGGGCAATCACGGTGGCCAACGCCGCAACGGCGAAACACACGATGTGGGCAGTCCCGTGCCACGACGAGATGGCCTGCGACGCGGTGCACCCGGGATCGGCAGCCCGACAGTCGAGACGGAAGAAGGCGTCCGTGAAGTTGTCGAAGGCCGGCAGCGAGAGCGCCACCAGCACCCCGGCCACCGGCGAGCCGAACACCGGCCCGACCACCAGCAGACCGAACACCATCGTCACCGCGCCGGTGACGAGCAGAAGTAACCGCCACACCGTCGCGTGGTGCGCGGTCAGCGCACCGAGGTCGCTGATGTCGTCCCGCATCCACTGGTACCCGTGACCCTCAGCGGCCCCCACCGCCACGAACCCCAGGACGAACAAGATCTGCGCAGCGACGGTGGCCTGGGCGATTCGCCTCATGAACGTAACTCGTGTCATGCCACGACCATGCTTCGGACTCACTAACGACGCCATGGGGCATTCACCCCACGCATCGACGGACCCCTACGTACGCAACGCAGATCAGAAGGCTGCGTCCCGCCCCGTGGCAGCGCTCTGTGGCGAAACGGCGTCCACTGCCAGCCGTGGTTGCGTGTCCAGATCGGCGCCGCGGCCGATGAGCAGATGGCCCGCCATCAGGTTGGCCCGGGCGTCGATAGCCTGGCACACAGGCGTTCTCACCACCCGCGCCGACGGCCACGCCCGCCAGAACGAAACGCGCCGCCGTTGTACACCAACGAGGTGCCTCATTCCGCCCGGACCGGCTCAACCGAGGATCCACGTTATCGGGTGGTCGGGGTCCGACATGTAGCGGCATTGATGGCCGGTCCGGGCTCGTTCGTGGAGGTGGCGGGCCAGCCGCGGGTCTTGTTCGGCAACGCGGGCCAACGCGCTGATGATTGCCTTGCGGACGGCCACGCGGGCGCGCTCGCTGTTGCCGCCGGTACGACGTTCGCGGCCGGCGAGCCCGGTGGCACGGCCGAGCTGCTCGAGCAGTGCTACCCGCTCCTCGTGGAGTTCTGGGTCGTCAGTCAGCTCGAGTTCGCGGTCGATGGCGGCAACCCGAGAGGTGTAGACGCGTCGTGCCGTGTTGTCGAGGACCTCTATCCCGGGCTGCTCCACCGCGATTCCGCCGCCGGCCAGGTCGAGCGCGGCGATGTCGGTGTCCGGGTTGCTCAGCAGGACGTGCAGGTGCTCGAGGCCGCGCAGCCGTGGCAGCACGGACGTGGATCCGGCCGTGCCGACCAGCCACAGCCCACCGGGTTGCGGATGGAAGTGGACGACTCGAGACGAGGCGGGGTCAGCTGCTCTGACGCTCGGGGTCGCGTGCATCCGCAGGCGGTCGCGCCACCATCGTGCGCCGATCCGCTCGTAGGTCTCCAACGCCGCGGACAGATGTCGGTCGGCCTGGTCGGCTCGCCCCAGGAGCTCGAGAGCGCGGCCCAGGGTGTCGTCGGTGACGCCGTGCCACATCACCGCTCCGGCATTGACCACCGAGCGGCCTGCGTAGGGCATGAGGTGATCGACGACGCTCTCGGCGATCTCTCGGTCGCCGAGAGCGATCGCCGCCTCGGCAACGCACTGTTGGATCAGCATCCAGTCGCTGTCCCGAGGAAGGTCGTGGAGCACCTCGGGACTGAAGGCGCCGATCACCTCGGCCGACTTGTCCAGTCGTGCCGCGCCGAGCCAGAGGAGTGCGGCCTCCGCGCGGACGGCAGCCACACCGTGCTCGGCGGAGTACTCCTCGAACAGCGCCGCGACCGAGGCACACCCCTCGGCGTCGCCAGTGAAGAACGCCGCGTACCCCTGCATGCTCCACAGCACGCCCAACGCGTCGGGGATCGGAGCGGCAGTCGCTGCAGCCTGGGCTTGCTCGATGAGGAGGGTCGCCACGTCGTTGTTTCCCCGCAGGAGCTCCAACGGGAGCCGTCTGGTGGCCGCGAAGAAGCGCCCCCGCGGCGATTCCTCGGCCACCAGCTCCAGCGCTCGCATGGACTTGTGCATGCGCGGTAGGTCGAGCACCTCCCACGCGACGCTCAGACCCCACAGGGCCGCTTGCAGCCGCGACTCGGGGTCGCGCAGGTGCGCCGAGACGTCGTCCAGTCGTACTGCCCACTCCCGCCGGGAGCGCAGGTCGTCGGGACCCCAGCGCGAGGCCAGCGCGGCGTCGAGGGCATCGGCGATCACGGTCTGGTCACCGCTGGCCTCCGCCAGGTCCAGGGCCTCGGCGGCGAACGGTGTGGCCCGGCGGGGCTCGTTCGCATACGCCCAGCAACGGGCCAGCGCTGCGGCCAGCCGGGCCCGGACGCCGGGATCGGACACGGCCTCGTACGCCGCGTGCAGATGCACCGGCAGCCTGCCGGGCGTGAGGTTGTAGCGCTGGCCGCGAGACAGGCCGAGCACGGCCGCGACACGGGTCTCGAGGTCGCCCTCCTGCTCCGCCGCCACGACCGCGCTCTCGAAGAGCTGTGGCGGCCGCCTCCGCGTCGCCGGCCGACCAGGCGACCTCGGCCCGGCCCAGCAGGGATCTTGCCGAGGTCGCCGATGTCGCCACGGCGCCAGGCTAGGGTCACGGCCGGGTCAGGTGCACCTGCTCGGCGTGCCGCCGTTGGGCGGCCTCGTCCCAGTCGCCTGTGCAATACACACACATCGTCGCGATCCGGTCGCCCGCGACCTGGCAGTGGATCATCTCCCGGCAGTACCACTCCTGACCCTCGGTCAGCCATCGCTCGTCGAACTCGATGAGGAACCCGCGAGAGGTGCGATCCAGGCCGCGAACCGCGACGTCACCCGGATGTGGATGGCTTCCCGCCCGCAGGTCGAACGCCTCGGCGGCCCCCTCGCTCTGCAGCCGCCACTGCGGCAGGCTCACGTCGACGAACACGTCCTCGGCGAAGAGGTCCTCCGGACGATCACCGGTCTCGAGCCAGCGGACGAGGGTCCGAGCCAGTCGGGCCTCCTCCCCCTGGAGTCGGTCGCCCCGGACGAGTGCCGAGGTCACGACGACGTCCCGAGCATCGTCGCGACGTTGCGGCCGACGACCTCCATGACCGGGCCGAGGTCGGCCGTCCGGGTGAACTCGACGACCGAAGATCCGGCCGTGAACACCGGCGTGTGCCCGGGGCCCGCGACGTACGAGTCGCCCTCGACATAGGTCTCCTCCCGCACGCCGTCGACGGCGTCCGGGTCGGGCCAGCGGAACGTGATCTGGCCGGCGGTGACGTATCCGTGGTGCTCGCACGAGCAGACGTCGCCGGGCAGACCGCGGAAGTACGGCGCCGCGTCGAGGTCCTGCTTGAAGGTCTCGAACCCGACGGTCTGGTCGTGCAGCTCGGCGTAGCGGCCCTCGATCATCTCCAGGTCCATGGCGACAGGAGTCGTCGCTCGTGATGCGCTCGGCATTTCTCCTCCTCGGTGAGTGTGGTGGTGTCACCGACCGAGGCGTGACCTGGGACATCACGTCGTGACGTCGCACGTCACGCCTTCGGGTCGACAGGGCACGTCTACGGACTGCACGCTGTGACCGAGCGGGTCGGGTGGAGGGGTGACATGAAGATCGTCGGGATCTGGCGCTATCCGGTGAAGTCGCTGCAAGGCGAACGACTCGACACCACCGTCGTCGAGCGGGATGGCCTCGAGGGTGACCGGCGGTGGGGCATCCGCGACGAACGCACCGGCCGGATCCTGACCGCGCGCCGGCGACCGGTACTGCTGCATGCCACCGCGTCCTACCACGACGCACAGCCGGTGATCACCCTGCCCGACGGGCGTACGGCCGAAGGACCCGGGCCGACGACCGACCGCCTGCTCTCCGAGTGGTTGGAGGGCCCGGTGTCGTTGGTCTCCGCGGTCTCGGCAGCGCCCGGCAAGGCGGAGTACTTCGCAGACGCGACCGACGACAACAGCCGGGCCATCGAGTGGACGATGCCCGAGCACAGGTACGTCGATGCCGCAGCCCTGCTCGTCCTGACCACCGCGTCGCTGCGCACAGCGGCGAAGCTCTACCCGGCCGGGAGCTGGGAGCCGCGGAGGTTCCGCCCCAACGTTCTGGTCGACACCACGGGAGACGACTGGGTGGAGGACGCATGGGTGGGGCAATCCCTGCACACGGGTTCGGCTGTGCTCGCGCCCACCGAGGGTTGCATCAGGTGCACCATGGTGACCCGCGAGCAGCCGGGAATGCGGCCCGACCCCGACGTTTTCCGTACCCTCGCGCGTCACCACGACGCGAAGTTCGGGGTCTGGTGCAAGGTGACACTGACCGGGTCGATGAGCGTGAGCGACGCCGTGACCCTGACAGCCGGTGAGCGAGCTGCCGCCGCATCAGGCTCTCCAGCCGATGACGTCCCGCGGTGAACGGCCCACCCCAAAACGGCACACCCACAAACCTTGCCGGGGTTGTGGCGCCGATCGCCAACCCCACCTCACGCGAATCGTCGACGACTGGCCGGCCTTCAGGTCAGGCGCGAAGATGACACCGTGAGCGTCGACGTGCTGGTCGAGACCACCATCGACCGACCTGTCGAGGTGGTAGCGGACTTTGCCGGCGACCCGGCGAATGCGCCGCAGTGGTACGCCAACATCCGGTCTGTCGCCTGGCGGACCCAGCCCACAATCCGGGTGGGGTCGCGTATGGACTTCGTTGCCCAGTTCCTCGGCCGGCGCCTCGCCTACACGTACGAGATCGTCGAACTCCTGCCCTACAGGAGGCTGGTGATGCGCACAACCGACGGCCCCTTCCCGATGGAGACCACCTACACGTTTGAGCCCGTAGGAGGCCATGCCACGCGAATGACGCTGCGCAACCGAGGCAACCCGTCGGGCTTCTCGCGGCTGACCGCCCCGATGCTCGCGTTGGCGATGCGTCGGGCTACCCAGAAGGACCTGGCGCGCCTCAAGCTGTTGCTCGAGGCGGCTACGTGAGCCACACGGGGTCGGCTCGCCGCTCGGCAAGGCTGACATCAGTCGGGCTGACAGGATTTGGACTGCGCCCCTTTGTTCATCAACAAGCGCCGCAGCAGATCTCTCCTCGTTGCGAAAGGTGCGCTGACCTGCACAAACACCGCGGCGGGGTCGCTCGGCACGTGCTCCGCCTTGACCTCGACGGCGACCTCTTCACCGAACAATCGGGGAATTGGTGCGCCACGCACGTGCCCGGGGATCCCGCCCAAGGGATCTCAATCGCAAGGAGCGAAAGCCGTCGCCCCACCGCAGGGCTGGCAGCCGCGCACTGGTCAGCCAGAAAGCCGCGCCTGGACCGAACGTGCCTCGTCGGTGACCCCTTGGCGGTCGCCCTCCTGAACGATGCCGTGCTCAGCCGCATCGGCGACGAGTGCCGCCGTTCTTGCCAGAGTGCGGCGCCGCTGGTCGTCGCGGCAGAACGGACCGAGCCGGTTCAGCACGCGGAGTAGCGAACCGAGTACACGCGGTTCACTAGTGCCGTAGCGGCGGATCTGGCCGGTAGCCAGATCGACGTAGTAGGCGAAGTCGCGTCCCGGCACCACCACTCGCGGCCGGCCGTCGGGATCGCTGAGCACCTGGTCGCCCAGCGGTCGGGGAGCCAAAGCCGCCAGAACCACCGAGATGTGTTCCAGCGCCTGCATCCCTGTGTAGGGGTCGTTGACCGCCGGAGACAACGCCTTCACAGCGATGTCGGCGAGCTGTCGGATGCCGAAGGCGACGTCCTGCTCGTTGGTGCGCTCGTAACCGATTCGAACCGTCGCGCGTACGGCGTGGAGGTACTCCTCAGGAACAGGAGGGGACTGTTCGGGCGAGGTTCGCCACACCCGGACCAGTGGCTGTCCCTCGATCACGTGCTCGCCGACCATGGGAATCACAGCACACGTGACGCCCATGCGGAGCGCCTCCTGGAGCAGCACTTCTGGCCGCAGGGTCTGTACATATCCCGAGGCGTACGCCGCGACGGTCACCGCCCACACCGGCGTCTCGGGCATGGGCTGGACGTCCACGCCGTGGGTCGGGAGTTCGTGCTCGATCACGAACAGGGTGGTGTGTTCGACGCCTCGCATGATCTCGTCGATCTGGATCGAGTGCGAGATGTGGTGCACGAAGTACACCAGTACCACGAGGCTCGCGAACATCAGCACCAGCGCGAGGGTCACCGCCAGGCGCGGGTAGCTGTCGACGCGCTCCCCATGGCTGACGCCGACGGTATAGAGCCCCGCCGTGGCGTAGACGAAGGTGGCAACGAACACGCTCAAGGTGATCTGGTTGACCCGGTCACGCAGGAAAAACCGCAGGAGGCGCGGCGAGAACTGGGTCGAGGCCAGTTGGAGCGCAACCAGCGTGAGTCCCAGCACCAGGGCGATCACCGTCATCATCGTCCCGGAGATGCCGATCAGGAGCGTTCTCGCGTCGTCCGCTGTGCCTTGGAACAACAGCGGAGAGATCGGCGCGTCCGGGCCGATGTCGACCATGCTCAACAGGGATCCTGCCAGCAGCGCGATGACAACCGCGCCCGCCGGCATGACCCAGAGCGCCCCCTTGAGGTAGTCGCGAGTGCCGGTTTCGTGCACGACGCCTCCCATTGCACGCCAGTCCTGGCTCACAGAGTGCACCCACTCCGCCTGCAGTGACCACCTGCGCACACGAATCCCTCCCGGATCCACCCGAGGAGCCAGAGTGTCGTTCAGTCCCACCATCGTCGCCGGTCAGGTTGAAGCCTCTTCGAGTCAGGCGTCGGTCCGGCGCAAGAACAGCCGGGAGGCAGCCGGCTGCGCGGCGGTGATAGCGCGTCGCGAGACTTTGTATCCCCTGTCAGTCCCGTGCGCCCCGACCGCGGCCCAGGAACTCAGATCTAGAAGGTTCCCGCAGGTTCAGGCCGCATGCGCAGTCAGAACTACGACATCTGGTCCCGCGTGAGGGACGCGCACTGCCGGCGCTGTCGGCCGCTGTGTCACGGATCCAATCTGAGCCCAAAGCGCGCTTTCGATCACCGGCGCGACGCGCATCGCCGCTGCTCTTCCGAAGGTCAGCAGCCCCTTTCCAGCAAAGCAACGCACTCCACGTGGTGCGTCATCGGGAACAGGTCGAACGCCCGCAGCTCGCCGAGGGCGTACCCGTGCTCGGCGAACGTCGCCACGTCGCGCGCGAGCGCCGCGGGATCGCAGGCGACGTAGGCCACCGCGCGCGGAGCACGGGCCGCGATCTGCTGGACGACTCCTCGGCGAGCCCCTTCGCGCGGCGGGTCCAGGACGACGATGTCGAACGGCTCGTCGTACGAGGAGGCCAGGACGCGCTCGACCGGTCCGTGCTCGACGCGGACGTCCACGGGCAGGTTCGCGTGCGCGTGCTCGCAGGCGACGCGCGAGCCCTCGACCGCGACGACCCGGCCGGTCGGCCCGACCGCATCGGCCAGGAACGCGGCGAACAGCCCGACGCCGGCGTAGAGATCCATCACCCGCTCCCCCGGCAACGGCCGGACCATCCGCAGGACGGCCTCGACCAGCACCCGCGGCGCGTCCACGTGCGACTGCCAGAAGCCGTCCGGATCGACCGAGAACCTGCGGCTGCCGTACGACGTGGCCACGGTCTCCCGGGAGCGGTCGCCGGTCCCGGCGTCGATCAGGCAGTCCTCGATCTCGACGACCTCGTCGGAGCGGTGCGCATGGAGCCCGCGGCGGCCCGCCGGCAGCGCGACGTAGCGCATCCGGGAGCGCCACCTCACCGTCGGCGGCACGGCCTCGACCTCGACCTCACGCTGGATCCCGGCCAGACGCGACAGCTGCTCGGCGACCACCGCGGCCTTGAGCTCGCGCTGTGCCGCGGGCGCGACGTGCTGGAAGTCGCAGCCGCCGCAGCCGCCGGGGACGGCGTAGGGGCACGGCGCCTCGACCCGGTCGGGCGAGGGCGTCAGGACGGACACGGCGTCGCCGCGCCAGAAGGCGTCGCCGTCGGTGCCCTCCGTGACCTCGACCACGACGCGCTCCCCGGGAAGGGCATGACGGACGAAGACCACCCGGTCACGACCTGGCTCCGCCGTCGAGGGGCGGCGTACGACGCAGTGGCCGCCGTGAGCGACGGGGCCGACCTCCGCCTCGAACCGCTCGCCCACGCGGGACGCTCCGCGCGCGGCCCTCGGCCGCGGCTGACCGGACTGCGGGCGCGACGACGCCTTGCGTCCCGGGCTCACCGAGGCACTTGCCGTCGGCCGGGTTCCTGGCTGCGCCCGACGGTGCCGCGTCGCAGGTCGCCGGCCTTGACCCGCGTGCTCTCGCGCTCCTCGCGGGCCTTGGCGATCTGCGAGGAGTGCAGCTGGTAGGGCACCGAGGTCACCATCACGCCGGGGGTGAAGAGCAACCGCCCCTTGAGCCGCAGCGCCGTCTGGTTGTGGAGGAGCTGCTCCCACCAGCGGCCCACGACGTACTCGGGGATGTAGACCGCGACCACGCCGCGTGGGTTGGCCTGCCGGATCTGGCTGGCGTAGTCGATGATCGGCCGGACGATCTCCCGGAAGGGCGAGTACAGCACCTTGAGCGGGACCCCGAGGTTGCGCTCGTCCCACTCGCGGACCAGCGCCTGGGTCGTCTTGTCGTCCGAGCCGACGTAGACCGCCTCGAGCACGTTGGGCCGGGTCGCCTTGGCGTAGGCCAGGGCCCGGAGGGTCGGCTTGTGGAGCTTCGACACCAGCACGACCGCGTGCACCTTGGTGGGCAGGATCCGGTCCTCGTCGTCCGCCGCGAGCTCACGCGTCACGTTGTCGTAGTGGCGGCGGATGCCCTTCATGATCGCGAAGAAGATGCACATGGCCAGGATCGCGATCCAGGCGCCGGCGAGGAACTTGGTGAGCAGGATGACCACGAAGACGACGGCGGTCATCCCGAGACCGAACGTGTTGATCACCCGGGAGCGGATCATGTGACGCCGCTTGGCGGGGTCGGTCTCGGTCTTCAGGTGCCGCGTCCAGTGCCGGATCATCCCGAGCTGGCTGAGGTTGAACGAGACGAACACGCCGACGATGTAGAGCTGGATGAGCCGCGTCGTCTGCGCGTCGAACGCGAAGATCAGCACGACCGCGAAGCCGGCCAGCACGATGATCCCGTTGCTGTAGGCGAGCCGGTCGCCGCGCGAGCCGAGCGCCCGGGGCATGAAGCCGTCGCGAGCCAGGATCGAGCCGAGGACGGGGAACCCGTTGAACGCCGTGTTCGCGGCCAGGATCAGGATGATCCCGGTCATCGCCAGCACGAAGTAGTAGCCCGGCGGGAAGACGTCGAAGACCGCCTTGGACAGCTGGGCCATGACCGTGGGCTCGTTGTACCCGGGCGGAAGGGGGTGCCCCGAGGCGGTGCGCAGCCGGGAGGTGTCCGCCGGGTCGACGTACCGCAGGCCCATCTTGTTCGCGAGCACGATGATGCTCAGCAGCATCGTGATCGCGATCGTGCCGAGGAGCAGCAGGGTGGTGGCGGCGTTCTTGCTCTTGGGCTTGCGGAAGGCCGGTACGCCGTTCGAGATGGCCTCCACACCGGTCAGCGCCGCGCTGCCCGAGGAGAAGGCCCGGGCGATGAGCAGGACCAGCGCCAGGCCGGTCAGGTTCGAGTAGCCCGGCGCCGGGATGATGGTGAGGTTCGCGCTCTCGACCTTGGGCAGGGTCCCGTGGGCCGCCCGCAGGGCACCCAGCACCGCCATCCCGATGACGCCGATCATGAAGCCGTAGGTCGGCAGGGCGAAGAACGCCCCCGACTCGCGCACGCCTCGGAGGTTGAGCGCCGCCAGGACCACGACGAGGAGGACCGCCACCAGCGCCGCGTGGCCGGCGACCCAGGGGATGGCCGAGCCGGCGTTCTGCACCCCGGAGGACACCGACACGGCCACGGTGAGCACGTAGTCGACGAGCAGGGCCGAGGCCACGGTGACGCCCGCGGTCTGGCCGAGGTTGACCGTGGCCACCTCGTAGTCGCCGCCGCCGCTGGGGTAGGCGTGGACGTTCTGCCGGTACGACGCCACCACGGTCAGCATCACGATCGCGACGGCGATGCCGATCTTCCACGAGTAGGCGTAGGCGGACGCGCCGGCCAGGGACAGCATGATGAAGATCTCGTCCGGGGCGTAGGCCACCGAGGAGAGGGCGTCGCTGGCGAAGACCGGGAGCGCGATCCGCTTGGGCAGCAGGGTCTCCCCGAGCTGGGAGCTCCTGAGCTTCCGGCCCAGGAGGATCCGCTTGGAGACGTCGCTTACACCCACGAGCGAACAGGATACGGTTCACCCGTGCACGTGGTGATCATGGGATGTGGCCGGGTCGGTTCGACCCTGGCGCGCAGCCTGGAGGAGCGCAACCACACGGTCTCGGTGATCGACAGCGAGCCCGACAGCTTCCGGAGGCTCGGACCCGGGTTCAACGGGGACAAAGTCACCGGCTACGGCTTCGACCAGGAGGTCCTCGAGAAGGCGGGCATCCGTCGCGCCGACGCGTTCGCGGCCGTCTCGAGCGGCGACAACTCCAACATCATCGCCGCGCGTGTCGCGCGCGAGACCTTCGGGATCGACCAGGTCGTGGCCAGGATCTACGACCCCGGCAGGGCCGAGGTCTACCAGCGCCTCGGCATCACCACGGTCGCCACGGTCAAGTGGACGTCCGACCAGATCCTGCGCCGGCTGCTGCCCGCGGGCGCCGAGCCCGACTTCCGCGACCCGTCCGGCACCATCCGCGTCGACCAGGTGCCGGCCCCGACCGCGTGGGTGGGCCACCGCACGGTCGAGTTCCAGTCCGCGACCCGCTCCCGGATCGCCTGGATCGACCGCCTCGGCGAGGGCATGCTCCCGACCATCGACAGCGTGATCCAGGAGGGCGACCTGCTCCACCTGGTGATGCGCGAGGAGAACGCCGCCGCGGCCTACAAGGTCATCGACGAAGGCCCGGAGGAGTCCTGATGCGTGTTGCCATCGCCGGGGCCGGCGCGGTCGGTCGCTCGATCGCCCGCGAGCTCATCACCAACGGTCACCAGGTCCTCCTGATCGACAAGGAGCCGGCCGCGATCAAGCCCGAGCGCGTGCCCGACGCGGAGTGGCTGCTCGCGGACTCCTGCGAGCTGTCCTCGCTCGAGGAGGCCCACCTCGACCAGTGCGACGTCGTCATCGCCGCCACCGGGGACGACAAGGCCAACCTGGTGACCTCGCTCCTGGCCAAGACCGAGTTCGCGGTCCCCCGCACCGTCGGCCGGGTGAACCACCCCAACAACGAGTGGCTCTTCACGGAGGCCTGGGGCGTCGACGTCAACGTGTCCACGCCGCGGATCATGTCCGCGCTCGTGGAGGAGGCGGTCACGGTCGGCGACCTGGTGCGGCTCTTCACGTTCCGCCAGGGCAACGCCAACCTCGTGGAGCTCACCCTGCCCGAGGACTCGCCGTACGTCGGGAAGCCGTCGGGCCTGATCCCGTTCCCCGAGAACTCCGCGCTGGTGACGATCCTGCGCGACGGGCAGGTCTACCCCCCCGACGGCGAGCAGCCGATCGAGGCCGGCGACGAGCTGCTGTTCGTGGTGTCCGCCGACGTGGAGAACGAGCTCGAGGAGCTGCTCAGCCCGGATCGCCCGCGGGAGTGACCTCGAGCGGCGTGTGGTTGCGTCCCAGCACCCACGACATCGCCCCCAGGGCCGCGAGCTGGAGCGGCCAGCCCATGACGATCTTCAGCACCCCCAACGACGCCACGGCGGTGTTCGCCGAGACGCTGCCGGAGTGGCCGGCGAGCCAGATCGGGCCCTGCACCAGCGCCCGGACGGCGCACGGCAGCACCAGCAGCCAGGTCAGGCGCGTGCACAGCCGCACCACCTGGCGGTCCGCGTGCCAGGCGGTCGGGTCGCCGGTGACGCTGCCGATCATGAACCCGACGAGCGGCCACCGGACCACGCAGGTCAGCCCGATGACCACGGCGTACGCCGTGTTGTAGAGCAGCCCGGGGAGGAAGTAGGCCAGGGCCTGGTCGTCGGCGCTGCCGCCGCGGCTCGCGGACAGGTGCACGAAGAACCACCCGATCGCGATGCCGATCAGGGCGTTGACGCAGAACTTCACGGTCGACCGCTGGACCAGCCGCACGGCCAGCTCGAGCACCGCCACGCCGACGCTCGCCACCAGGGCGATCCGGAGGTCGCGCGTCACCAGCCAGCAGATCGTGAACGTCAGGGTCGGGACCGCGGCCTCGACCATGCCGCGTCGGCCGCCGAGCGCCTGGCCGAGCTGTCGTCGTACGAGGGACTCGACGGTGTCCGTCGTGGCCGTACCCGTCACGCGGGGTCCCTGCGGCGGTGCGAGCGGAGCGAGCAGCGTCGTCGGGTGCTCATGGGAGAAGCTGGTAGCGCGGGTTGTAGATGATCCGGTCTCCGCCGTGGCGACCGATCCGGCCCTGCACCTCCAGCGAGCGCCCCGGCGAGATCGCCGCGATCTCGCGACGGCCGAGCCAGACCAGGACCAGGGTGTCGGACCCGTCGAAGAGCTCCGCCTCGAGGGCCGGCACGCCGCCCCGCGGCCGGAGCGTCACGGTCTTGAGCGTGCCGCGCAGCCGGACCGGCTTGCGGTCCTCACAGTCGGCGATCAGGTCGCACTGCCCCGCACGCGTCGTCTGGCGCAGCTCGCGGGCGTGCATGTCGTCGGCGTTGGCCCACTTGCTGATGGATCGCCGCAGCTTGCTCTTCTCGCCCATGTCTCCAGCCTAGGCCGGAAGGGCGCCGTGCCGTATCCCCGGCCGGTGTGACGTGCTCAGGAATACGGGCCGCGGGTCACTGCGGCAGCTGCTGGGCGTCGTCGGGCAGCACCAGGGGCAGGGCGTCGCCGACGGGCATGGCATGTCCCCCGCGGTGTACGACGACCGCGGCGAGCGCGTCCTCCCAGGCCTGGGCGTCGTCCGGCTCGACGGCCGGCCGGCCCAGGAAGGTGGCCCGGAGCAGCCAGCGCGGGCCGTTGACCCCCGCGATCCGGGACGGCTGCATGGCCTGGGTGCCGTCGGGCATCAGGACCTGCATCTGGCACACCAGCTCGACGCCCCAGCGCCCCTCACGCTCGGTCGCGGTGCCGCCGTGCTGGGCCACGTCGGCGGCGATCTGGGGACGCACCTCGGCCCAGAGGTCCCCGTTGCGGGGCGCGGCGAACGCGCGCAGCTCGATCCCGCCGTCCTCGCCGGCGAGCATCACGGACTGGACCTCACCGGTCTGCTCGTCCACCTGGAGTCTCAGCTCGGCGCCCTCGATGGGAGCGACTCGGAGCGATCCCAGGTCGACCCGGTCGTACCCGTCGTCCGGGACGTCGTCGGAGTCCCACGGTCCCTGGTCCGGTGCCTCCGGCTCCTCGCCCTCGGGGACGGCGGCCTCCTCGGGCTCGTCCGGCTCCTCGCGCGACCTCCGGCGGAACATCAGTGCGTCTCCCAGCTCTCGACCTCTGCGGGACTCTCGACTCCCGTTGAACCGTATCCCCCGGCGCCGCGGACGGACTCGGGCAGGGCGTCCACCTCCGTGAACACCGCGCGCTCGAACCGCTGCACGACGAGCTGGGCGACCCGGTCACCGCGGCGGAGCTCGACCGGCTGGGTGCGGTCGTGGTTGACCAACAGCACCTTGATCTCGCCGCGGTAGCCCGCGTCGATGGTGCCCGGGGTGTTCACGATCGACAGGCCGTGCCGAGCCGCGAGGCCCGAGCGCGGATGGACCAGGGCGACGTACCCCTCGGGCAGCGCGATCGAGACACCGGTCGGCACGAGGGCCCGCTCGCCGGGAGCGAGGGTCAGGTCCACGGTCGTCATCAGGTCCGCCCCCGCGTCGCCCGGGTGGGCGTACGACGGGAGGGGAAGGCCACGGTCGAGCCGGACGACGGCGACCGGCAGGCCGGGCTCCGCGGCGTGATCTGGCACGTGCCGGACCCTATCCCGAGCCGGCCCGGAGCCGGATGGTTGGCTGTGCCCTGTGCCGGACACCTCCGAACCCCGCGCCGACCTCGGGGCGGGACAGCCCGTCGGCCATCACGAGCGGCTCAGCGTGCCGCTGCGGTGGTGGGTGCAGGGGACGATGCTGATCGCCACCTTCTGGCTGGCCTTCGTGGTGGCGACGCCGGCCGTCGTCGCGTGGTCGGCCACGGCTGTCCTGGTCCTGGCGATGGTCGCCCTGTTCCGCGGCTACGGGTCCCCTCGCGTCGAGGTGGAGGACGGCTGGCTCCGGGCCGGCCGCGCCCGGATCCCCGGGGAGTTCCTCGGCGGAGCCGAGCCGCTGGACCCGGCGGCGACGCGACGCGTGGCCGGTCCCGACGCCGATGCCCGGGCCTACCTCCTGATCCGCCCCTACCTCAAGCGCGCGGTGCGGGTGACCGTGTGCGACGACCGCGACCCCGCGCCGTACTGGCTGCTGAGCACGCGCGACCCCGAGCACCTCGCCGCCGCCATCCGGGTGATCTCAGGCACCGGCGGCTCGCGGTAACCTGCCCGCATGGCTGACTCCGGCTCCAGCAGGCTGTGGACCGTCTTCTCCCTCATCTCCGCGCTCGCCGCGGCGGCGGTGGCCAAGAAGGCCCTGGACGCGGGCTGGAAGGCCGCGACCGGCAAGCACCCGCCCGAGAACCCCGCCGACCCCGACGTGAAGATGGGCGAGGCCGTCGCGTGGGCGGTCGTGAGCGGCACCTTCGTCGCCCTGGCCCGGATGCTGGCCCAGCGCCGGGCCGCCGGCTACTACGAGAAGTCGGCCGGTCACCTGCCCCCTCAGCTGCAGAAGGACTGATCCCGGGCCACGTCGCCCGGACACGACGAAGCCCGCCCGGTGTTCCGGGCGGGCTCACTCGTCGTGCGTCGGTGCCTCTCGGAGCCGGCGCCTGAGGTCAGGCGCCGGCCTGTTTCAGGCGCAGTCGCGACAGATCAGCTTCCTGGCGTCCGCCAGCTGGCTGCGGTGATGGACCAGGAAGCAGCTCATGCACGTGAACTCGTCCTCCTGGCGCGGCATCACCTCGACGGCCAGCTCTTCGTGGGACAGGTCGGCACCAGGCAGCTCGAAGGACTCGGCGGCCTCCGCCTCGTCCTCGTCGACCTTGCCGGAGTTCTTGTCGTGCCGACGCGCCTTGAGCTCTTCGATGCTCTCTTCGGACTGGTCTTCCTCGTTCTTGCGAGGTGCGTCGTAGTCGGTGGCCATGCGGTGTGCTCTCTCCCCATCCTGCGCCGGTCTCACCCGGCGCCGCTCGTCGGCGCGCCAGATTGTGCACCATGCCCGTACGGACTGCACCTTCTGGAGCGCTGTGTCTCATGAACAGCGCGTGAACCGGTGCTATTCCCCCACGTACGTACCCCGATCGGGTCCCTCACCGCGGACGAATCCCGCATCGACGACGGCTGCACGGAACTCGTCGAAGCCGTCGACCGGGGCGCAGACCAGGAGCCGCTTGCCCACCGGGGAGCGGGTCACCTCGAGGGTCCCTCCGGCCTCGGCCACCACCAGGCCGGCCGCCGCGTGGTCCCAGATGTGGGCTCCCTCCTCGACGTAGGCGTCCAGCAGCCCGGAGGCCACGGCGCAGAGATCCAGGGCGCAGGACCCGAGCCGTCGGATGTCGCGGATCCGTGGGAGGAGCTGTGCCAGGTACCCCGCCTGCCGGGTGCGCGCCGGCTGCTCGTAGCTGAAGCCCGTTCCGACCAGCCGCTCCGCCAGGGGTACGACGGGGCGGGTGTGCACCGGCTGCCCGTTGCAGGTGGCGCCGCCGCCCGAGGTCGCGACGTACTCGAGGCCGAGCACCGGCGCGACCACCACGCCGGCCACGACGTCCCCGTCGAGCTCCGCCGCGATGCTGACGGCGAAGTGGGGCAGTCCGTAGAGGTAGTTCACCGTGCCGTCGATGGGATCGACGATCCAGACGACCCCGCTGGTCCCGGTGAGCTCACTCCCCTCCTCCCCCACCATCCCGTCGTCGGGGCGGGCTGCCAGGAGCCGCTCGCGGACCAGCCGCTCGGAGGCACGGTCGGCCTCGGTGACGATGTCGATGGCGCTCGACTTCGTGCCCGCGACCTCGACGCCGTCGCGGCGCAGGCGGACGACCAGCTCGCCGGCCTCGCGCGCGACGGCGAGCCCCAGGTCCCTGAGCTCGTCCGGTGTGGGAGGCGTCACGCGGGTCCGCCCGGTGTGCCGCCGAGGGCCGGCCTGGGACCGCGCGGGTTGGGGCAGCAGCCGGCCGCACACAGGTCCCAGCACGCCGGGTCACCTCCGACGGCCACCCGCTCGACATCCTCGCCGCGTTCGACGGCCGCGCGTTCGACCAGGAGCTCGCGGACCATGGCCACGAAGCGGGCGTCGGTCCCGGAGGTGGGCACCCGCACCGCGTCGAGCCCCAGCCGCGCGGCCGTGGCCATCGCCTCGGTGTCGAGGTCGTAGACGACCTCCATGTGGTCGGAGACGAAGCCGATCGGGACGATCACCACGGACCTGACACCGTCGGCAGCCAGCTTCTCGAGGTGGTCGTTGACGTCGGGCTCGAGCCAGGGCACCTGGGGCGGCCCCGACCTCGAGCAGAACACCAGGTCGTGCTCCAGGTCGCGGCCGCCCGCGACCGCCGCACGCGCGGCGACGTACGCCGCTGCGTTGCGGTGCTGGGCGAGGTAGGCGCCTCCCTGGGGGCCGCTGGCGTCGTTCATGGCCTCGGGGATCGAGTGCGTCACGAACACCAACCGAGCCCGGGGCCGGTCCTCGGTCGCCCGCACGACCGCGTCGACGACGGGATCGAGGAAGCCGGGGTGGTTGTAGTACGACCGGAGGCGGTCGAGCCGCGGGCCGCCCTCGACGTCCGCGTCGGCGAGGTCCTCGCGGTACTGCCGGCACGAGGAGTACGACGAGTAGGCGCTCGTGGTGAAGCAGGCCACCCGGGTCACCCCGTCCCTCGCCATCGCGGCGACCGTGTCCGTCAGGTAGGGGTCCCAGTTGCGGTTGCCCCAGTAGACCGGGAGGTCGATGCCGTGCGCGCCGAGGTCAGCGCGGATCGCGTCCATCAGGGAGCGGTTGAGGTCGTTGATCGGCGACTTCCCGCCGAGCAGGAAGTAGTGCTCCCCCACCTCCTCCAGACGCGCGCGGGGGATCCCCCGGCCGCGGGTGACGTTCTCCAGGAAGGGGACGACATCCTCGGGACGGTCGGGGCCGCCGAACGACACCAGCAGGACGGCGTCGTACGGCGTGACGTCGGCGCGATCCATGCGTCCATCGTGCCCTACGCTCGCGAGGCCATGTTCACCCGCTACCGCGCCGTTCTGAGCCGTCCAGGTGCCCTGCGGTTCAGCGCCACCGCCATGCTGGCGCGGCTGCCCATCTCGATCGACACCCTCGGGATCGTGCTGCTGGTGAGCGGGCTCGGCCGCTCCTACGGGCTCGCCGGCGCGCTCTCCGCGGCGTACACGATCGCCAACGGCGGCCTGGCGATCGTGCAGGGCCGACTGCTGGACCGGCTCGGTCAGGCCCGGGTGCTGCCGGTGGCCGCCACCGTCTTCGCCGGATCGATCGTCCTCCTCGTCGTGTCCCTCGAGTCCGGGTGGCCAGACCTGGTGGCGTTCGTCGGCGCTGCCCTGGCGGGAGCGGCGTACCCGCCGATCGGCTCGTGCGTCCGCGCCCGCTGGTCCCACGTGCTGACCGGCCACCCCGTCCAGGTCCAGACGGCGTACGCCCTGGAGTCGGTGATCGACGAGGCGATCTTCATGATCGGCCCCACGGTGGCGACCGTGCTCGCGACCACCTGGCACCCGTGGGCGGGGCTCGGTCTCGCCCTCCTGACCGGGTTGGTCGGGACGCTGGCCCTCGCCGCCCAGCGGAGCACGCAGCCGGATCCGCACCCTCCCGACCACGTGACCGGCGCGCGCCCCGGCATGCCCTGGGCCACCGTCGTCCCGCTCGCCGTCGTGTGCGTCGCCCTCGGGTCGATGTTCGCCGCGGCCGAGGTGAGCACGGTCGCCTTCTCCAGCGAGCAGCACGCCAAGGCCTACGCCGGCGTCCTCCTGGCGCTGTGGGCTCTGGGGAGCCTGATCGCGGGCCTGGTGACGGGGACCTTCCGGTGGCGGCGCGGACCGTCGTACCGGGTTCGCGTGGGCACGGTGTGCCTCGCCCTCGTGATGCTGCCGATGTCCTTCGTCGGCTCGATGCCGGTCATGGGTCTCGCCCTGTTCGTCGCGGGGTTCGCCATCGCTCCCACGCTGATCGCCTCCATGGCGGCCACCGAGCAGATGGTGCCGGCCCCCCGGCTCACCGAGGGCATCGCGATCATGCACACCGGGATCGCCGCCGGCCTGGCTCCGGGCGCCGCGCTGGCGGGCCTGGTCATCGACGCCAGGGGCGCCTCCGCGTCGTACCTCGTGGCCCTGGGCGCGGGCGTCGTCGCGGCGATCGCCGCCCTCGCGCTCCGCACCGAGCCATCCGCCTCACCCGCCGAGGGCGTGTCTCTCTAGGCTACGACGCGTGCACTGGCAGAACTGGTCGGGACTGGAGTCCACCGAGCCCCGCTCCGTGAGCAGTCCCCGGTCGGTGGCCGAGGTCGTGGACGCCGTGACCGCGGCGCAGCGGGGTGGCTCGACCGTGAAGATGGTCGGTAGCGGCCACAGCTTCACGGGCATCGCGGCTCCCGAGGACGCGCTGCTGCTCCCCCAGCAGCTGAGCGGGATCGTCGCCGTGGACCGCGAGGCCCTGACGGTGACCGCGTTCGCGGGGACGCGCCTGAGCGAGCTCAACCACGAGCTCGAGCGGCTCGGGCTGTCGCTGCACAACATGGGCGACATCGCCGAGCAGACCCTGGCGGGCGCGGTCTCCACGGGGACCCACGGCACCGGCGGGGTGACCGCCGGGCTGGCCGCCCAGCTGGCCGGGCTGCAGCTGGTGACGGGGACCGGCGAGGTCCTCGACGCGTCACCCGGGACCAACCAGGACGTCTTCGACCTCGCCCGGGTGGGCCTCGGCGCGCTGGGGATCCTGACCACGGTCACCTTCGCCGTCGAGCCCCTGTTCCTGCTCGAGGCCGAGGAGCAGCCGATGAGCTGGGACGAGGCCCTCGGCTCGTTCGACGAGATGGTCGCGACCAGCCACCACTGCGACATGTACTGGTTCCCCCACACCGACCGGATGCTGGCCAAGCGCAACACCCGGCTCGACGCCGACCCGGCGGAGGCCCGGCCCCTCTCGCGGGTGCGCGGCTGGCTCGACGACGAGCTGCTGTCCAACACGGTCTTCGGCGCGCTCACGGCCGCGGCGAACCGGGCTCCGCGGGTGATCCCGCGGATGAACCAGGTGTCGGCGCGGGCCCTCTCGGCGCGCACCTACAGCGACGTGGCTCACCGGGTCTTCACCTCGCCGCGGCGTGTGGTCTTCCGCGAGATGGAGTACGCCGTGCCACGCGAGGCCGGCCTCGACGCGCTGCGCGAGGCTCGCCGCGTCGTCGACGCCTCCGACTGGCGGATCAGCTTCCCGGTCGAGATCCGCGTCGCACGGGCGGACGACGTCCCCCTCTCCACGGCCTACGGACGCGACTCCTTCTACCTGGCGTTCCACACGCACCACCGCTCCGACTGGCGCACCCACACGGCGTACCTCGAGGCGATGGAGGCGGTGATGCGCGAGCACGACGGGCGGCCGCACTGGGGCAAGCTGCACACCCGGACGGCCGAGGACCTCGCACCGGCGTACCCCCGCTTCGGCGAGTTCCTCGCCCTGCGCGAACGGATGGACCCCGACCGGGTGTTCGCCAACCCCTATCTGCGTCGCGTGCTGGGGGACTGAACGCAGGATCGAGGCAGGTCAGAGGGGCCGAGGCGCGCCGTGGCGGCAACGGGGCCGAGGCGCCCCGCTGGCGTAGGCTCGACCGCACCGGAGCAGGAAGGGCAGGAGCGAAGCGACCCATGGTGCACCTCAGACTCACCGGGGTGAGCGAGGACGGCGCGAAGCTGCTGCTCGTCAGCGACGCAGGGGTGGAGTTCACCGTCGACGTCGACGACCGCCTCCGGGCCGCTCTTCGCGGCGACCAGGCACGGCTCGTCCAGTTGGAGATGCAGATGGACTCAACGCTTCGCCCGCGCGACATCCAGGCGCGGATCCGGGCCGGGGAGAGCCCCGAGACGGTCGCCCAGGTCGCCGGCACGTCGGTCGACAAGGTGATGCCGTACGCCGCCCCGGTGCTGGCCGAGCGGGCACACGTCGCGCAGCGCGCCCAGCGCGCGTCCATCCGTCGCCGACCCAGCGAGGGCACCGCGCCCGGCTCGTCGGCCCGCACCCTCGGCGACGCCGTGGGCGGCCACCTGCGTTCGCGGAACGTCGATCCCGAGACCGTGAGCTGGGACGCCTGGCGGCGTGAGGACGGCCGGTGGACCCTCACCGCCTCCTACACCACCAGCGGCCGGGTCGGCGCCGCGCACTACTCCTTCGACGGGCCCGGCAACTACGTCGTCGCCGACGACGAAGACGCCCACTGGCTGCTCGGAGAGGTGGCCGACGCACCCGAGCAGGCCGCGGTCGAGCCCCAGGACGACCTCTCGACCGCCCGCCGCCGGCGACTGTCGTCGGTGCCCCCCGACGAGCTGCCGCTCGGCGAGGACGCCATCGAGCTGGTCAGCGAGGACCCCGAGCCCGAGACGGCGCGCGCCCGGCAGGAGGAGAACGCCGCGCTCGGCGCCGAGACCCCGGTCGAGGCCTACCTCGACGATCTCGACGACACCGCCACGACGCCCGTCGTGCCCGCCGCCGACTCCGACTCCACCGACAGCGACTCCACCGACAGCGACGACGCTGACGGGCGCGACGAAGACCACCCCCACGAGCCGCCCTCGCGCAAGCCGGTCAAGAAGACCAGGGGCCGGGCCTCCGTGCCGAGCTGGGACGAGATCATGTTCGGGGGTCCGAGCGAAGGAGACCGCGCGTAGCGCGGGCTCCTTCTGGCGAGGAGGTCGAGCAAGCCCCGCGACCGAGCCTGCGAGGTCGCGACGGGCGTGTCGAGACCGATGAGCCCCACCGGACCGCGCGTAGCCGCGGGCTCCTTCTGGCGAGGAGGTCGAGCGAGCCCCGCGACCGAGCCTGCGAGGTCGCGACGGGCGTGTCGAGACCGATGAGCCCCACCGGACCGCGCGTAGCCGCGGGCTCCTTTGGCGAGGAGGTCGAGCGAGCCCCGCGACCGAGCCTGCGAGGTCGCGACGGCGTCGGACCGATGGCCCACCGGACCGCGCTAGCGCGGCTCCTCTGGCGAGGGTCGCGAGCCCCGCGAGCGGTGCGGGTCGGGACCGGTCCGAACGACGCCGCCCGGGCCGGTGACCTGCGAGTAGGGTCGCGGCATGTCGTACGTCGTGACGGGCGCCACCGGGTTCATCGGCCGCCATCTCGTGGAGGAGCTGCTCGACCATCGCGAGGGCACGGTCTTCGTGCTGGTCCGCGAGGCGTCGCTGCCCCGGATCGAGGCGATGGTCGAGCTCTGGGGCACCGATCGCGTGGTCCCGGTCGTCGGCGACCTCGCGGCGAGCCGGCTCGGCGTCGACGAGGCCTGGGTCGAGGAGCACCGCGGGGGGATCGACCACTTCTTCCACCTCGCCGCGATCTACGACATGACCGCCGACGACGAGGCCAACGAGGCGATGAACGTCGGCGGCACGCGGAACGCGCTCGGCCTCGCCGAGGCCCTGGGAGCCGGTTGCTTCCACCAGGTCAGCTCGGTCGCGGTCGCCGGGGAGTACGACGGCCCGTTCGACGAGACGATGTTCGACGAGGGCCAGGCCCTCCCGTCGCCGTACCACCGCACCAAGTTCGAGTCCGAGAAGCTGGTGCGTGAGGAGGCGACCGTCCCCTGGCGGGTCTACCGCCCCGCCATCGTGGTCGGGCACAGCGAGACCGGCGAGATGGACAAGGTCGACGGCCCCTACTACTTCTTCCCGGTGCTCAAGATGCTGCGGGACGCGCTTCCCTCCTGGCTGCCCCTGGTCGGGATCGACCTCGGCGACACCAACGTGGTCCCCGTCGACTACGTCGCCGCCGCGATCGACCAGCTCGCGCACCTCGAGGGGCACGACGGTGAGGCCTTCCACCTCGTCAACCCCGAGCCCCAGCCCGTGGTGGAGATGCTCAACGCCTTCTCCGCGGCCGCCGGTGCCCCGCGGTTCGCCACCCCCGTCGACCGCGGCACGACCGGAGGGCTGCTGGCCTTGCTCCCCGCTGCGCTCCGTCCGCTGCGCCTGACCAACACGCTGGTCCGCACAGCGCCGGTGCAGCTGTTGCTGGACCTGACGATCGGGCGGCTCGGCATCCCCGCCGAGGTGCTCGGACACACGTCGTTCCGACCGGTCTTCGACTCGCGTCGCACGGAGAAGGCGCTCGCCGGGTCCGGCATCGCCGTCCCCGACCTCGAGTCCTACGCCCGCACCCTGTGGGGCTACTGGGAGGACCACCTCGACCGGTCGACCGCCCACGACGCGTCGGCCCGTGAGGTTCTCACCGGGAAGTACGTCGTGATCACGGGCGCCTCCTCGGGGATCGGCCAGGTGACGGCGCTCAAGGTGTCCCAGGCCGGCGGCATCCCGGTGCTCGTGGCCCGCGGCAAGGACAAGCTCGAGGCCACCCGCATGACGATCGAGAGCCGCGGAGGCACGGCGCACGTCTACGCGTGCGACCTCTCCGACCTCGAGGCCATCGACGCGCTCTGCGCGCAGCTCACCGCCGACCTGCCGAGCATCGACTTCGTCGTCAACAACGCCGGGCGCTCGATCCGGCGCTCGCTGCGTCTCTCGCAGGACCGGTTCCACGACTTCGAACGCACCATGCAGCTCAACTACTTCGGCGCGATCCGGCTCGTGATCGGGCTGATCCCGAAGATGCGCGAGGGCCACCGCGGCCACATCGTCAACATCTCCTCGATCGGGGTCCAGACCAACCCGCCACGGTTCTCGGCGTACGTCGCGTCCAAGGCGGCGCTCGACGCCTGGAGCAACGTCGTGGCGTCCGAGCTGGTCGGCGACGGGATCACGTTCACCAGCATCCACATGCCGCTGGTCCGGACGCCGATGATCGCGCCGACCAAGATCTACGACAGGTTCCCCACCATCTCGCCGGCGCAGGCTGCCGACCTGGTGATCGAGGCGATGGTCGAGCGCCCGCACGAGATCAACACGCTGCTGGGCAACGCCGGTGCAGTGGCCCACACGCTCGCACCGAAGCTCGCGTTCCGGGTGCTGAACATGGCCTACCACGTGTTCCCGGACTCGGCGGCCGCGAAGGGCGAGGGCTCCCCGGGCACCCGCGAGTCGGAGCAGATCATGCTCGCCAAGGTCTTCAAGGGCGTCCACTGGTAGGGCTCCTCGGATGTCCGTCGTGTGACATCCGACCCTCACGCCTGACCCAGGTCGGCTAGGCCCGACCGACCGAACGGTCCGTTGTCCGACGAAGTCCGACGGCCCGTCGGCGGGGACCCCTAGCGTCACAGTCCTGAATCTCTGGACCGTGGGGTGTGCAGAGGTCACCCGACGCCGAGGGGCTCGACCGACACGGGGAGGCCGAGCCCTTCGGACACCGTCGACGGGGCGTGACAGAATCCGGCCCGATGGCCGAACTGCACTTCTTCACCGGGACCATGGACTCGGGCAAGAGCACCCTCGCGCTCCAGACCAACCACAACCACGCAGCCCGCGGCCGCGTGGGCCGGATCTTCACCACCCACGACCGGGCGGGCGAGGCCATCCTGTCCAGCCGGCTCGGGCTGACCCACGACGCCATCGAGGTGGCCGACGACTTCGACTTCTGGCGCTACGTCGTCGACTCGCTGACGGCGGGTGCCCGCATCGACTACCTCATCTGTGACGAGGCGCAGTTCTACACCACCGCGCAGATCGACCAGCTGGCCAAGGTCGTCGACGAGCTCCAGATCGACGTGTTCGCGTTCGGGATCCTCAGCGACTTCCGGACCCGCCTCTTCCCCGGGAGCGCCCGGCTGGTCGAGCTCGCCGACCGGATGAACGTGCTGCAGGTCGAGGCGCTGTGCTGGTGCGGCAAGCGAGCCACCCACAACGCTCGGACGGAGGACGGCGTCATGGTCATCGAGGGCGAGGTGATCGTGGTCGGCGACGTGGACTCCCCCGGCGGTGCCCCTGCCGAGGTGGCCTACGAGGTGCTGTGCCGCCAGCACCACCGCCGCCGGCTCACGGCCGCCCGCGCCCAGGCCGTCGCCGTCTCCCCCGAGCCGCTCCCCTTCGGCTCGTGATCCGGCCGGGCCTGCTCGTCGAGGTGGCCGACCTCGACGGCCTGGCGGACGAGCGCGGTGACGTGGTCCTGCTGGACACGCGACTCGCGCTCACCGGGCCCCCCGGCCGTGAGCGCTATGACGCGGGCCACCTCCCCGGCGCCGTCTACGTCGATGTCGACGCCGACCTCTCGTCGGCCCCCACGACTCCCCCCGGGCCGGGCGGTCGTCACCCGCTGCCCGACCCGGACGCCTTCGTCGCGGCGATGCGCCGGTCCGGGCTGCGACGCGGCTCGACCGTCGTGGTGTACGACGACGGTCCGGCCACGGCAGCCGCGCGGCTGTGGTGGCTGCTGCTCCACTACGGGCACGGTTCCGACGGGAGGGGTGACGTCCTGGTGCTCGACGGCGGCCTGGCCGCCTGGACGGCCGCCGGCCGGGCGCTGTCCACCGAGCCGGCCTCGCCGGAGCCCGGCGACTGGTCCGGCGAGCCGGGCCGGCTTCCGACCGTGGACGCCGACGGTGTTCCGGCGACCGCGCGGGAAGGCCTGTTGATCGACGTCCGGGCCGCGGAACGCTTCCGTGGGGAGCAGGAACCCCTCGACCCGGTCGCCGGGCACATCCCCGGCGCCGTCAGCGCACCCCTGGCCGGGAACACCGACACCACCGGACGCTTCCTCCCCGCGCCGGAGCTGCGCCGGCGGTTCCTCGCCGCAGGAGCCGGAGCGGGCCGGGACGTGGCGGCGTACTGCGGCTCCGGCGTCACGGCCTGCCAGACCGTTCTCGCCCTCCGGCTGGCCGGGTTCGCGGAGCCCGCGGCCCTCTATCCCGGCAGCTGGAGCGGCTGGATCTCCGAGGCGACCCATCCGGTCGCGATCGGCCCCTGAGCGGGGCTCCAGGAGGACGTCATGCGGAATGGTCGCCCGGGCAGCCGGAACGTATGACGTCCTGCAGGAGAGCGGGCCGGGTTACGTCGTACCGAGCGCGTCGGGGGGACGTGCGGCCGCGGACGCGGAGGCGTTCGCAGGTGTGATGGTGCGCGGAAGGAAGATCGCTGCCGCCAGGCCGAGGAGGCCGAAGGCGGCCAGGACCGTCATCGCGAGCCCGTAGGCGCGCTCGGGCGTGGAGGTGATCCCGGCGACGAGAACCGTCCCGGCGATGGCTGCACCCAGCGAGGAGCCGAGGTTCGACACGCTCCGCGACAGGCCCGAGATCTCACCCTGCATGTCGTCCGCGAAGCTCGACTGCACCAGGTTCACGGACGGCGTCAGCATGATTCCGAGTCCGAGTCCGATGAACAGCAGACCGGGCGCGAACGCCCAGACGTTCGGTGTCCCGATCACCAGGGCGAGCAGGGTGCCTATCCCGAAGAGGGTGACGACGAACCCGGTCAGGATCAGGAGGCGTTGCGAGCGCCGCTTCGCGAAGCGCTCGGCAGCGAGCGACGACGCGAGCAGCCCTGCGGTCACCGCCGTGAAGATGACACCGGTCTGGATGGCGTCGTACCCACGCACGACCTGGAGGTAGGCCGACACCACGAACGACACGCCCGTCAGCAGGAGCCACTGGACGTTCTGGGTGATCAGGCCGAGGTTCGACGTGTGGTCGCGGAACAGGCTGGGCGACAACAGGGCTTCGCGACCTGCCCGCTCCTTCGCCCGCATCGACCGGAAGAACCAGGTGAGCACGACGGCACCGGCGGCGATCAGCGCGACCATGAGGGCCGCGTTCTGGTCGGCCGCCAGGATGCCCATCACGACCAGGATGAGCCCGGCGGCCGAGAGCACGGAGCCGCCGACGTCGAACGGTCGCGTGGGATCCGGCGGGAGCGGGTCCTTGAGCTCGCGGCTCAACCAGATGATCGCCGCGATCACGAGAGCCTGGAAGACGAAGGCGGCTCGCCAGCTGATCGCGGAGGTGATGAGACCACCGAGCAACGGACCGGCGGCGGCACCGATCCCGCCGAGCGCGCTGACCACCCCGAACGCCCGGGCGCGTGAGGTGATCTCGGTGAACAGCAGCGTGGTCAGGATGTAGACCGGCGGGATCAGGAGTGCGGTGCCGACCCCCTCGAGGATCGAGTTGCCCACGATGAGGATCCCTAGCCCCGGCGCGACGGCGCTCATCAGGGCTCCGACACCGTAGACGACGAGACCGACCAGGAAACAGCGCTTGCGACCGAACTTGTCGCTCAGCTTGCCGCCCGGGATCATCAGCGCCGCCATCACCAGCAGGAAGAGCGTGATCGCCAGCTGGACGCCCTGCACCGTGGTGTCGAGGTCCTTGCTGATGTCGTTGATCATCACGTTCATGTTGGAGCCGGCGAAGCTGCAGATGAACTGCGCCAACGCCAGCGGCAGCAGCGCCCGTCGGAGTGCTGCCCGCGGCCGCCCCGCCCCATCGGAAACCGACATCGCGCTCTCCTCGACCCACTCACCCACAGGCTGAGCGAGTTGTCGGCTCCGCTGTCACTCACGTGCCTGTGCCATCCATGCTGCCCGCTCCACCGATCGTGCAGCAAGGGCGGGGCCACGGCACGGGACTCCCGGTCGAGGGAGCGGGTCACCACGTCGTGGACGCCGCGGAGACCGTCGCGTCCCGGTCCTGCCCCTACTCGCCGGTGAAGCGGAACTCCGCCTGCCACGGGCCCTCGCCGTGGACGACCTCCCAGTAGCGCTCGGCGATACGCGCGGGGTCGAAGGCCGTACCGGCGACGATCTGTCCGGCGATGGTGAGCGTCGCCACTCGTACGCCGTCGGGCTCCAGGTCGGCGCTGAGCATCGTCGCGGCGGAACGGAGAGCGGCCTTGCCCAGGGAGACGGTCGCGAGGGCCGGGATCGGATGATCCGCGAACCCACCACCGGTGACGATCATGGTGCCGAACCCCGCCGCCCTCATGGCGGGGGCGGCCACCTGCGCGACCACGATGGCGCCGATCACGTCGACCGCGTAGGCGGCCTGCAGGTGCGCCACACTCGCGCTCAACAGCTGATCCGGCGCGCCCATGACCGCGTTGTAGACGATGACCCCGGGCGCCGCTTCCTGGCCGTAGAGCTCGGCCATGCGGGCACCCAGACCGTCGGGGTCGCCCGCATCGGCTTCGATCGTGCGGATCTCGGCGCCCGTGTCGGACAGGCTTCCCGCGAGGTCACCCAGTCGGTCTGCGCTCCGAGCGACCAACGTGACCCGATAGCCGCCGACGGCGAAACGGCGGGCGATGGCCATGCCCAGGCCCGGGCCGGCGCCGACCAGGAGCAGGTGACCGCGGTCGACCACCCCTACGGCTGGGGTTCCGTCTCCGTCGCTGCTGGGTGTGCCTGCCACGAGGCCTCCTCACTCGATCACGCTGGCTCCCACACTTCAGCTCGACTCCGCACCACGCAAGAGGGGCGCCGCGCCCGGCACCACCGGGCGGGCGGCGTCGAGACGGGGAGGTTGAACCCGGAGGACGCCGCCGCCGTTCTCCAGGCATGAGAGTCCCCTGGGTCCGGGTATTCACCGGCGCCGTCGTCGTCGGGCTGGTGACCGGCGCGGCCGTCTCGCCGGCTCGGGCGGCGGGCGAGGTCAGCGCCACGGTCGGCTACACCTGCACCACTCCCTTCGGCGACGCGCGTCCGGCGGCGAGATACCTGATCAGCCAGCCGCCGAGCACGATGGTGGCGGGCCAGAGCGTCCGGCTCGGCGCCACGGCCACGTTCGCCCTGGACGCGGCGACGACCCATCTGGCTCAGGCTGCCTTCGGGTGGACCTCCTTCGACGGGACCATCACGACCACTCCGTCCGGGTCGAGGGCCGGCCTCGACCTGGCCATCGCCAAGACCGTCCTGGGCAACGGCCCGAGCGGGACGACCAATGCCCCCATGTCCGGCACGGTCGTGATCCGCCCCACCTCAGCCGGCGCTTACACGCTTCGGCTCGGCCGGCTCGGCACCGCCGTTCTCCACGGATTCGACGCCGGCGACCAGCCCCAGGAGCCGGTCACGTTCCCGACCCCCGGCAGCTTCGGTCCGTGCACCGACGACGCGGGCGCCACCACCGTGACGAGCGCCGGCGGCGGCGCGGTCACCGTCAAGGTCGTCAGGGACACCACGGTGACCCGGCTGACGGTCGCGCACTCGGCCGCCCGGAAGCAGGCGACCGGCACCGTGAGGGTGACGTCCCACTTCGGCCTCAGGCCCGCGGGCAGCGCGGCGTTCACGTTGCGGAACGGCGGGCACCCGGTCAAGACGATCAGGGCCACGCTGGACAGGAACGGCGTCGCGAGCGCGACCTTCAAGGGGATCACTCAGCGGGGCAGGTACTCCATCGTCGGCACGTACCTCGGCAACGCCGCCCTCGCGGGGTCGAGCGCCCAGGACCGCTTCACCGTCAGCGGGTGACGCCCGGGCCGGACAGCCTCAGATCCCGGTCCAGGTCTGGTGCTGGGTCGCAGTCGCCTGGGCCTCGATGACGGCGTAGTCGACGCCGGCGTTGCCGACCTGACCATCCTGCGCCCGGACCATCATGCGCTTGCTCTTGCGGCCCGCGAGCCACCAGTCGAGTGCGAGGTAGGCGCCGATGAGTGCCGCGATGCCGCCGATGACGAGGAAGGTGGTCACGTCGATGCCCCCCATGAGCGCGCCACCATGGCGCCTCACGACGGAGCATACGACCCGGGACGCCGGTCAGTCGACGAGGATCGGGATCCGCATCTCCACCGGCGTCAGCGAGCCGTGGAGCCCGACGAGCCGCAGCTCGTAGGGGAAGTCGACCGAGGAGAACAACCCCCAGTCGTCACGGGCCGCGACCACGACGTCGCCGAGCCGTGGGAGCACCGACGCCGACACCGCTCCGAACCAGCCGCGCGCGATCGCCTCGTCGCGGGTGAGGACGAGGGCCCGCGGGCCGAGCAGCTCACGCCAGCTCGAGGCCACGTCGTCGACCGCGCCGGCGGAGCAGTAGACGTGGCGGAACCGCGCCTCGCCCCCCAGCAGCACCACGCCCTGTCGGAAGGCGGGATCCTCGTCGAGGTCCACCCGATGGTGGTCCGGACTGTCGACCATGCCGTGGTCGGCCACGACCACCATCCGCGCGTGGCTCGGCAGGGCGTCGCGGAGCTGCTCCGCCTCGGCGTCGATGATGGCCAGCTGTTGCAGCCACTGTGCCGACGCGACGCCGTATCGGTGCCCGGTCCAGTCCAGGTCGCCGTCGTAGAGATAGGTGAGGGAGGGTCGGGACGCCGCCGCCAGGACGGTGCCGGCCACCCGCTCTCCCACCCGGTCGGCGTCGACCCACTCGCCGCCGCGGTGGGCGGCGACCGTGAGCCCGGAGCCGCGGAACTCGCGCTTGTTGACGGAGGTGACGTGGACGCCCGCGGCCTGGAGCGTCTGGAAGAGCGTGGGGTGCGGCTGCCACTGGACCGGGTCGACGTCGCTGTCCCAGAAGAGTGCGTTGAGCAGGCGGTCCGACCCAGGCACCCGCGACGTGAAGCCGACGACGCCGTGCGCACCGGGTGGCAGGCCGGTGCCGAGCGACGTCAGGCTGGTCGCCGTCGTCGAGGGGACGCCGGCCGTGCCGCGGGTCTCCGCCGTGAGCAGCGACGAGAGGTACGGCGCCGCGTGCGCGTGGCGCCTCGAGGAGGTCGGCCCCGAGCCCGTCGACCAGGAAGACGACGTAGGCCGGCGCCTCGGGCAGGCTCAGTGCCGTGGTGCCGTCAGCTCGGTCCGACGTCTCGGCGGACCGGTCGCGCCGCCGGCAGCCCGAGCGCGACCGAGACGGCGGGCAGCACGTCCGCGAGCGACCGCGACCCGTAGGCGGGCTCCACGAGGTCGGACGTGCGGCGTTCCCTCGGGGTCGAGACCAGGGCTGCGCGGGCGTGGGCGTGCTCACCCCTGGGTCCGCGCCGAGAGCGACTCCGCGAAGGACAGCAGGTTGGGCACCGCGTCGGGCCCGTCGGCGGCCGCGGACACCCGGATCGAGAAGTCGTCGGCGGCCAGGGTGCCGGTGTAGCCGTGGTCGGCGTCGCACTCGGGGTCGCCGCACGTGGCCGGCTCGAGGTCGACGCCGCGAGACCCCGCCCCAGCCGATCGTCAGCACGGCCTCGGCCGGTGGCGTCGGACCGTCGGTGGGGTTGGTGACCATCCGGGTGACGACGACCGACTTGACCGACGCCAGGGAGATGGCCTCCGTCGACGTCGACGTGTAGGGCGTCGGGCAGCATGTCGTCGCCCTCGTGCTCGTCGGTGTGGGCGAGGATCAGCCGGCTCGGGGTGAGGACGACGACCGTCAGGTGGCGACGTACCTCGTCGCGGTCGAACGTCGGCTCGTGGTGGACGAAGAACGACACGACGTCCTCGCCCGCGACCGCCCTCATCACGCCGTCGGCCACGACCTCCGGGTAGTAGCCCGGTCCGGTCGATCGCCTCCTTCAGACCCTGCATGGGGCGAGTCTGTCACGAGGCCGCGGCCTCGGTGCCATCGCTCCGACACGCCTGAGGAAATCGGGGTCACCCCGGGATCGTGTCCTCCACGGCCGCCGGAAGGCGACGGACGAACCAGTCCGAGCGCGGGTCGGAGACCGGGTCCACGCGGGCCGCTGCGCGGTGAGCACGTCGCAGTGGTCGGCCCCGGCAAGCACGAGCGACAGGTCGAGCGAGGAGACCTGGGGCAGGTCGTGCTGGAGCTGGGCGACCCGCGGGATGAGGTCCTCGACCGGCTCGACGTCGACCACCTCGGAGCCGCGGTAGCCGAACAGCATCGGCGCGGCCTTGATCTCGCGGGTCATCGCCGCGGGATCGCGCGCCCCCAGTGGGCGGGATCCGGTAGGACCGGTCCTCGAGCAGCTCGGTGAGCGGGCCCGGAGATGCCGAACGAGACCACCGGCCCGAACAGCGGGTCCTCCATGCTGCGGATGCTCACCGGCACCCCGGGCTGGGCGTTCTTCTGGACCACGAAGCCCGCCGTCTCGGCGTCGTCGATGAGGGCGCCCAGCGACTCCCACGCGATCCTTCATCTCGGCCGGCCGGTCGATGTTGCGCCACACGTGGGCGAGGTCGGGACGCTCGCGCAGCCGGTCGGTCGTCGCCTTGAGCACGACGTCCCAGCCGAGGTCGTGACCGGCCCGGGTCGCCTCGGCGAGCGACGTGACCGGGCGCGCCTCCCAGAGGTCGATCGCCGTACGCCGTCAGCAGGGCCTGGCAGGTCGCTCGGGGCTCGAGCTCGGTGCCGTCGGGGTTGTCGATGAGCAGCCGGTGCACCAGACCGCGGCGCCGTCGCGGTGTCGATGTCGCCGGGAATCACCGTGGGCCCGTTCGGGGTGCGCATCCACACGGCGTACTCGACGACGCGGGCGAGCGCACGCACCGCCGCCTCGACGGCGGGGTACGACGGCACCGAGCCGCGTCCGGCCGTCGAGCCGGCCACGTCGGGCACGCGGAGCAGCTCGGGGACCCCCTCGGCGCCGAGGAACGACGAGACCAGGGGCTTGTCCGACTGCTCGCCCACCGCCGCGAGCACGTCGGCGACCTCGTCGCCCGACACGTCGATCGGCGGGATGTAGACCGCCACCACGGAGTCGACCTCGGGGTCGTCGATCGCGGCGTCGAGGGCGTCCTCGAAGTCCGGCCCGGTGGCGTCGGCGCCGAGAGCCACCGAGCGGCTCACCACCAGCCCCACGGCGGCGGCCGCGTCGGCCGCGAGCAGCCCGAGCGCGTCGGAGTTGCCCACGATCGCCACCCGGCGGCCGCGCGGCAGCGGCTGGTGGGCCAGCAGCTGCGCGACGTCGAACATCTCGTCGAGGGTGTCGACCTGGATCACGCCGGCCTGGCGGAACATGGCGTCCACGGCCTGCGGCGGCGCCCCGATCTTGCGCACCGCGCTGGCCCATCGGCACGCCCTGGGTGGTGCGTCCCGGACCGCATCGCGATGATCGGCTTGCGCAGCGAGACCCGGCGCGCGATCCGGCTGAACTTGCGCGGGTTGCCGATCGACTCGAGGTAGAGCAGCACGACCTCGGTCGAGTCGTCCTCCTCCCAGTACTGCAGCAGGTCGTTGCCCGAGACGTCGGCACGGTTGCCGGCGCTGACGAACGTCGACAGGCCGAGCCCCCGGTTGTTGACCTTCTCCAGGATCGCCGAGCCGAGCGCGCCCGACTGGCAGAAGAAGCCCGCACGCCCCCGGGCCGGCTTCAGCGCGGAGAGCGAGGCGTTCAGGCTGACGTGCGGGTCGGTGTTGATGACGCCCGAGGCAGTTGGGGCCGATCACCCGCAGGCCGTAGGAACGGGACAGGCCCGACCAGCCGGCGCTGCCGCTGCCGTCCCTCCTCGCCGATCTCGGCGAAGCCCGACGAGATGATGATGAGCCCGTGCACGCCCTTGGCGGCGCAGTCGAGCACGACGTCCTGGACCGACTCGGCGGGCACGGCGACGACCGCGACGTCGACGTCCCCGGGGATGTCGCCCACCGAGGAGTACGCCGGGAGCCCGGACACCGCCTTGGCGGACGGGTTCACGACGTAGACGCGGCCGGTGTAGTCGCCGATCACCAGGTTGCGCACCAGCGCGCTGGCCGACGGTGTCCTGGCGCCGCGACGCCCCGATGACCGCGACCGAGCGCGGGTTGAAGAACCGCTCGATCGACGCCGCCTCGGCGCGGTGCTCGCGGCTCGACATCACGCCGATCGCGGTGTCGGTGGGCTCGATCGGGAACTCCAGCGTGATGACGCCGTCCTCGAAGCCGCTGACCAGCCGGTACCCGGCGTCGCGGAAGGTCTGGATCATCCGTTGGTTGTCCGGCAGCACCTCGGCCACGAACCGCTCGATGCCGCGCTCGCGGCCGGCCTGCGCGAGGTGCTCGAGCAGCAGCTGCCCGATCCCCCGGCCCTGCTGGGCGTCCTCGACGAGGAAGGCGACCTCGGCCACCTCGATCGCCTCGTCCTCGCGACCCTCCGCCGGTCGGTGGCCCTCGTAGCTGCCCGAGCGCGATCATCCGGCCGGACAGCAGCATCACGAACGCGACCCGCTGGACGTGGTCGACCTGGGTGAACCGGGCGACGTCGCGCTCGGACAGGTGGGGCATCGGGGAGAAGAAGCGGTAGTACTTCGACTGGTCGGACACCCGGCCGTAGAAGTCCACCAGCAGCTCGGCGTCGTCCGGCGCGGATCGGCCGGATGTGCGCCGTTCCTCCGTCGCGGAGCAGCACGTCGGCCTCCCAGTGGCGGGGGGCGACGTGCGTCTCGGCGTCGGCGGCGGTCACGCGCGAAATCTACCGGGCGCAGGTTTCGCGGAGGTTGCCTCGGTCAGTGGCGCAGGCGGTAGCGCAGGTGGATCACCCGCTCGCCCTGCACGACCACGTGGGGGTCGTCGAGGTCGATCTCATCGGTCAGCGACCCGAGGAACCGCCTGCCCTGACCCAGGAACACGGGCGCGAGCTCGACCGCCACCTCGTCGGCCAGTCCGGCCGCCACCACCTGGCCGCCCACGTCGCCGGCGGTGACCGTCACGGTGCCGTCGGCGCCGACCAGCTCCCCGGCCCGCCGTACCGCCTGCTCGACACCGTCCACGAACGTGAACGGGGCGTCCGGGTATCGCTGCTGCCACTCCGCCGCCTCCCGGCGTCACCCCTGGACGGCCCGTGCCGGCCGGGACCGGGCTCCACAGCCCGGCGAGCCCCGGCGTCGGTCGCACCGGCGACCGGGGAGAATGACCGCATGGCTCGCCGCAGCACCCCGCAAGAGGTCCCCGACGACTTCGAGGAGCACATCCTCGACACCGACATCAAGCAGGAGATGGAGGCGTCGTTCCTGGAGTACGCGTACTCCGTCATCTACTCCCGTGCGCTCCCCGACGCGCGCGACGGGTTGAAGCCCGTGCAACGCCGGATCCTCTACACGATGAACGACATGGGCCTGCGGCCCGACCGCGGGCACGTCAAGAGCGCCCGCGTCGTCGGCGAGGTGATGGGACGGCTGCACCCGCACGGCGACGGCGCGATCTACGACGCCCTGGTCCGGATGAGCCAGCCGTGGTCGATGCGGCTCCCCATGGTCGACGGTCACGGCAACTTCGGGTCGCCCGACGACCCGCCGGCCGCGATGCGCTACACCGAGTGCCGGATGGCGCCGGCCGCGGTCGCCATGACGGCCTCGATCGACGAGGACACGGTCGACTTCAAGCCCAACTACGACAGCCGCGAGTTCGAGCCGGTCGTCCTGCCCTCGGCGATCCCCCACCTGATCGTCAACGGCAGCACGGGCATCGCCGTCGGCATGGCGACCAACATCGCACCTCACAACCTGATCGAGGTCGTCCAGGCGCTCCGTCACCTGGTCACGCACCCGGAGGCCACGCTCGACGACCTGATGCGGTTCGTCCCCGGGCCGGATCTCCCGACCGGCGGCATGATCGTCGGCCTCGACGGCATCCGCGACGCCTACGAGTCCGGCCGGGGCACGTTCCGGATGCGCGCCACGGCGCGGGTGGAGCCGGTCGGCCGGCGCAAGGGCATCGTGGTCACCGAGCTCCCCTACGGCGTCGGCACCGAGAAGGTCTCGGAGCGGATCAAGTCGCTCGTGCAGGCCAAGAAGCTCCAGGGGATCGCCGACATCAAGGACCTGACCGACCGCGAGCACGGCCTGCGCCTCGTGATCGAGATCAAGAACGGGTTCGTGCCGGAGGCGCTGCTCGAGCAGCTCTACAAGCAGACCCCGATGGAGGACACGTTCGGGATCAACGCCGTGGCGCTCGTCGACGGCCAGCCGCGGACCCTCGGGCTCAAGGACATGCTCGAGGTGTTCCTGGGGCACCGGTTCGACGTCGTACGCCGTCGAACCACCCACCGCCGCCTCAAGGCCGCCGACCGGCTGCACCTGGTGGACGGCCTGCTGGTCGCGATCCTCGACATCGACGAGGTGATCCAGCTGATCCGCTCCTCGGACAACTCGGCCGAGGCCAAGCAGCGCCTGATCGGGGTCTTCGACCTGAGTGACACCCAGGCGGACTACATCCTCGACATGCCGCTGCGCCGGCTCACGAAGTTCTCCAAGCTCGAGCTCGACAAGGAGAAGGCCGAGCTCGAGCGCACGATCGAGGCCCTCGACGCGATCCTGGCGGACGACCACCTGCTGCGGAAGGTCGTCTCCGACGAGCTGGCCGAGGTCGCGAAGACGTTCGGTACGCCGCGTCGCACGGTGCTGCTCGAGTCGGCCGGGGTCACCGTGTCGGCCGCAGCGACGTCCCTCGAGGTCGCCGACGACCCCTGCTTCGCCTACCTGTCGTCGTCCGGGCTGCTGGCGCGGTCGTCGTCCGACGAGACCCCGACCGCCGACGGCGGCCGGGCGAACCACGACGTGATCGTCTCGGCGGTCCGCACGACGGCCCGTGCCGAGATCGGCGCGTTGACCTCGCGCGGCCGCGTCGTCCGTCTCAACGTCCTGGACCTGCCCGCGCTCCCGCCGTCCGCCAACCATCCGAACCTCCAGGGCGGCCTGCCCTTCGACCTGGTGCGGTCGCTGGGGGCGGGCGAGCGCGTGCTGGCCCTGTGCGCCCTGCGTACCGACGGCCCCGGCCTCGCCCTCGGCACCCGGCAGGGCGTGGTCAAGCGGGTCAACCCGGAGGTCCTCGCGAGGGACGAGTGGGACGTGATCGGTCTCAAGGACGGCGACGAGGTCGTCGGAGCCGTCGAGCTGCGGACCGGCGACGAGGAGCTGTGCTTCGTGAGCTCCGACGCCCAGCTGCTGCACTTCGGCGCGTCCGGTGTCCGTCCGCAGGGACGCAGCGGCGGAGGCATGGCCGGCATCAAGCTCGGCCCCGGTCACCACGTGGCGTGGTTCGGCGCCCTGGATCCGGCCCGGTCCGTGCTGGTCACGGCGAGCGGCTCCTCCACCGCCCTCCCCGGGACCGAGCCGGGCGCGCTCAAGGTGACGCCGTTCGCCGAGTACCCCGCCAAGGGCCGGGCCACCGGCGGCGTGCGGTGCCACCGCTTCCTCAAGGGCGAGGACGCCCTCGTCTTCGCCTGGGCGGGCCCGGCGCCCGCGCGCGCCGCGGCCGCCAGCGGCTCCCCCGTGGAGCTGCCGGAGGCGGTCGGCCGGCGCGACGGCAGCGGCACGCCGGGGTCCCAGCCGATCGTCGCCTGCGCCGGTCCCGTGCCGGCGCAGCTGTGACAGGGTGAGCGCCATGCGGTCGCGTCGCTGGTGCTGGGTGCTCGTGGCGGCCTCCCTCCTGCTCGTGGCCTCCGGCTGCGGCTCGAAGTCCTCCCACCTCGGCGACCCCGCCACCGTGCTCAAGAACGCCGAGCAGAAGCTCGCGGACACCTCCGGGGTGACGTTCGGGCTCGACACGAGCGACCTGCCGAGCGGCGTCCAGGGCGTGAAGGCCGCCTCCGGCACGATCACGGACGCGCCGGCCTTCGACGGCACCCTCACCGTGGTGATCTCGGCCGGGTCGTTCCCGGTGCCGGTCAGAGCCGTCGGCGGCAAGGTCTACGCCCAGATCCCCCTCACCTTGGGGTGGTCCGAGGTCAACCCCGCCGACTACGGCGCGCCCGACCCCTCGCGGCTGATCAGCGCCGACCAGGGTCTGCCCACGATCCTCGGGGCCACGACCGACCCGAAGGAGACCGGCCAGGTGCGTGGCGGCGCGGGCAACAAGGAGGTCCTGACCACCTACAGCGGGACCGTGCCGGCCTCGGCGGTCTCGCACCTGATCCCCGGCGCGAGCGGCGACTTCCAGGCGACGTACGGCATCGCCTCGAACGGTGAGCTGCGCACGGCGAAGCTGACCGGCGTCTTCTACAGCGGCCACCCGCCGATGACCTACTCGCTCGTCGTCGACAACTACGGCACCAGCAAGGACATCACCGCTCCATGACGCCCGCGACGGCGGCATGACCGGCCGCCCGGGAGCCCCGGCGTGACCGCCGGGCCCCGGCTGCTGCTGAGCCTCGCGGCCGTCGCGGTGGCGTTCGCGGCCGCCGACACCTATGTGGTCGTGCTGGCGCTGCCGGACATGATGGCCAGCGTCGGCATCCCCATCGACGAGCTCCAGCGGGGGGCGCCCATCGTCTCGGGCTTCCTGCTCGGGTACGTCGCCATGCTGCCGCTGATCGGCCGGATCTCCGACCTGCGGGGCCGGGTCCCGGTCCTGGTCGCCGCGCTGGTGCTGTTCGCCGTGGGCTCGCTGGTCACGACCCTGTCCTACGACCTCCCGACCCTGGTGGCCGGCCGCTTCCTCCAGGGAGTGGGTGCCGGCGGGCTCGTCCCCGCGACGCTGGCGCTGGTGGCCGACCTCTACCCGGTCGAGCGGCGAGGCGTACCGCTGGGCGTCGTGTCCGCGGTCCAGGAGCTCGGCAGCGTCCTCGGCCCTCTGTACGGGGCGGTCATCCTCGCCGTCTCCGACTGGCGGGTGATCTTCGCGGTGAACCTGGTCGTCGGGCTCGTCCTCGCGCTCCTCGTGCGCTGGTCGTCGGCGGGTCACGAGGAGCCGGCGGGCGACGCCGGACCCAGGGCCGCCGCCCGGACACGGGGCGCGGCGACCCTCGACTGGGCCGGGATCGGCTTCCTCGCCGTCGCGCTCCTGGCCGGAGGGCTGGTCTTCGTCCAGCCGAGCCGGCTCGTCACCGACGTCACCTGGGGCCAGCTGTTCATCCCGGTGGTCGGTTCGAGCCGCTGGACGACGCCCGTCGGCCTGGTCGCGCTGCTGGCGGCCCTGCTCCTGTTCGTGCGCTGCTGGACAGCTCGTCGGCCCCTGGTCGACGTGCGCGGCTGGTGGGCGACCATCCGCCGCGCGGACCTGCCGGGCGCGATCCTTCTCGCGTTCGCGCTGGCCGGCGTGATCCTCGCGTTCGCGACCGCAGACCCCCGGATCCAGGTGTTCGCGCCCGCAGGGTGGTGGTACCTCCTGGGCTCCGCGGTGGCCACCGGCGTCCTCGTCTGGCACCTGCGCACCGCGGAGTCGCCGCTGATCCCCCGCGGCGCCCTGCGTCGTACGCCCGCCTGGGGTGCACTGGTCGTCAGCTTCTTCGTCGGCTCGGCCCTGATCGCCGCGCTGATCGACATCCCGATCTTCGCCCGGACCACCGTCTACCCGGACTCCCAGCTCCTCGCCGCACTGGTCCTGGTCCGGTTCCTGGTGGCGCTCCCGGTGGGCGCGGTCGTCGGCGGCTACCTGGTCCGGACGCTGCCCGTCGGGCGTCGTCGCGGCCGCCGGCATGCTCCTCGCGGCCCTCGGGTTCGTGCTGATGAGCCGGCTGGGGGCTGAACACCCTGTCGCAGGGTTCGGCCAACGTCTCGCTGCTGGTCGGCGGGTTCGGTTTCGGGCTCGCGCTGGCACCGGTCAACGCGGCCGTGCTCGCCTCCACCGACGGCGAGGTGCACGGCGTCGCCAGCGCCGGCGTGGTGGTCTCGCGGATGGTGGGGATGCTGGTGGGCATCTCGGCCCTGACCACGATCGGCCTGCGGCGCTACTACGCCGAGACCGCGCACATGCCGCCGCCGCTGCAGGTGTGCGGCGGCACCACCAGCCGGTGCGCGGCCTTCGACAACCTGCTCCGTCACGCGGGGATCGCCCAGGAGCACACGGTGTTCGCCGGCGCCGCCGTCTGCGCCGTGGTCGCCGCGGTCGTGGCGCTGGTCGTGTTCCGCGACGCACGGACCAGGGCGCTACCCTCCCACCCGTGGGCGACTTCGACGACCTGATGGCGGCCAACGCGGCGTACGCGGAACACTTCGACGAGGGCGACTTCGACGGGGTCGCCCACGCCGGGGTGGCGATCGTGACGTGCATGGACTCCCGGATCGACCCGCTGCGGATGCTGGGGCTCGGCCACGGCGACGCCAAGATCTTCCGGAACCCGGGCGGCCGGATCACGCCCGAGGCACTCGAGGCACTCGTCCTCGGCGTCCACCTGCTCGGTGTCGAGCGGATCCTCGTGGTCCCGCACACCCGGTGTGCGATGGCGTCCTCGACGGAGGCGGAGCTGCGCGAGCGCGTCGCGGCCTCGGCCGGGATCGAGGCCGGCTGGCAGCCGTTCCACGTCATCGACGACCAGCTCGCCGCGCTCGCCGAGGACGTGCAGAAGGTCCGCACCCATCCGCTCATCCCAGCCCGGGTCAAGGTGGGTGGCTTCATGTACGACGTCGACACCGGCCTGCTGACCCCGCACGAGGTCTGAGCGGCCGCTCGGGCGATTTCCGGTCGGCCCTGAACGTCGGGCGCCGTTCGCACGTCGTGAAGGACATGGACGGTTCCGGATCCCTGAGGGACACTCGTGCCGTGGCGTTGCTCGAGAGGGAGACGCAGCTCGGGTCGCTCCAGCAGTACGCCGTCGAGGCCCGTGGCCGCGACGGCCGGCTCGTGCTGGTCTCGGGAGAGGCGGGGGTCGGCAAGTCCTCGCTGGTCGAGGAGCTCCAGCACGACCTCTCCGACGCGACCTGGGTGTGGGGGGCCTGCGACGGCCTCTTCACCCCGAGGCCGCTGGCACCCGTGCGCGACATCGCCCGCCAGGTCGGGGGCGAGCTCCTGCAGGCGGTCCGCGACGATGTTCCCCGCGACGAGCTCTTCGACAGCGTGCTCCGCTGGCTCGACGAGGCCGACGACCTCGTCGCGCTCGTCGTCGAGGACGTGCACTGGGCCGACGACACGACGCTCGACCTGCTCCGCTTCCTCGGCCGGCGGCTGCGCGACCTCCCCGTCCTGCTCGTCGTCACGTTCCGCGACGACGCCCTGGCGCCGGCCGACACGCTCCGCGTCGCCCTGGGCGAGCTCGCCGGGCAGCGCTCGACGCGCCGGATCGACCTGCCGCCCCTCTCGCCACGCGGCGTCCAGCGCCTCGCCGAGGGCACGCCGTACCACCCCGAGGAGCTCCACCAGCTCACCGGCGGCAATCCCTTCTTCCTGGTCGAGGTGCTCGGCAGCGGGGGCGAGGGGATCCCGGCCTCCGCGCGCGACGCGGTGCTCTCCCGCGCGGCCCGGCTCGGCGACGCCGCCAGGCTCGCGCTCGAGATCGCGTCCCTCGACGGCTTCCGGGTCGACCCCGATCTCGTGAGCAGGGCCGCCGGCACCGGGCTGGACGCCATGGACGAGCTCGTGTCGGCCGGACTGCTCCAGGCGGACGGCGAGTGGCTGCGGTTCCGCCACGAGCTGTCCCGCCGAGCCGTGGAGTCCGGGGTTTCGGCGCACCGGCGCGCGCCCGGCCACCGGGCCCTCCTCGACGCGCTCATCGAGATCTCCTGCGACGACGTCGCGCGGATGGCCTACCACGCGGAGGAGGCCGGCGAGGCGACCCTGGTCGGCCACTACGCCGTCAGCGCCGCCCGTCAGGCGGCCGGGCTCGGCGCGCACCGCGAGGCGGCGGCCCAGTACGAGCGAGCCCTGCGGTTCCCGCCGGACGACCCGCGCGAGCTCGCCGAGCTGTACGACGCCTACTCCGACGAGCTGTCCTACGTCGACCGCTGGCCCCAGGCGGCCGACTCGCGCGAGCGCGCGATCGAGATCTGGAAGGCCCTGGGCGAGCGGCGCCGTGAGGGCCATGCCTACCGGCGGTTGCACGCGGTCTACTGGCGGCTGTGCCGGGGGCCCGAGTCGGTCGCGGCCGCGGAGCGGGCGATCGAGCTGCTCGAGCCGCTCGGCGCCGACGAGGAGCTCGCCCGGGTGTACTCCTCCCACGCGTTCACCATCTGGCGCTCCGACCCCGACGCTGCCATGGCCATGCTGGAGCGGGCCCGGGTGATGGCCGAAGCGCTCGGTGACATCGCCCTCCGCAGCGACGTGCTCAACAACCTCGCCGCCGGGGAGTTCACCCGCCGGCGCGAGTGGACGCCGTACATGCACGAGGCGCTGCGCCTGGGCCTCGAGCTGGACGCCGAGGGCCAGGTCGGCCGGGCCTACGCCAACGCCTACACCTACTACGCGATGCAGTTCCGCTTCGCCGAGGGCGAGCGCTACTGGCACGACGGCATCGCCTACTGCGACGAACGCGACGTCACCACCTTCTCCACCTGTCTCCGTGGGCACCGCGCGATCGCCCTGATGGATCTGGGCCGCTGGGACGAGGCGGCGGCGATGGCCTCGCGGATCCTGGCCTCGGAGGCGAGCCCGGTGAATCTCCTCACCTCCCAGATCACGCTGGGCCTGATCCTCGCGCGGCGGGGACAGCCCGGGGCGTTCGAGATCCTGGACGCGGGCGTCGCCGCGGCCGACGGGGTCGACGAGGCGGAGTGGATCGCGGCCACCCGGCTGGCGCGCGCCGAGGCGTCGTGGCTGGCGGGTGACGACGACGCGGCGGCCGCGGACATCGCCCACGCCCGCGCGCGGATCACCGTCGTCGAGTACACCGAGGACGCCCAGATCGCGGTGTGGGAGCAGCGGCTGCTCGGGCGGGTCGGCTCGGTGTCGCCGCCGCCGGAGCCGTGGGCGACCTGGTTGGCCGGGGAGCATCCGGCCGCGGCCGGGCGCTGGGACGACCTCGGCTGTCGCTATCACGCTGCTCTGACCCTCCACGACTCGGCGTGCGAGGACGACCTCCGCGACGCCCTCACCCGCTTCGAGGCGCTCGGCGCCGAGGCCGCCGTACGCCGTACCCGTCAGCGGATGAAGGAGCTCGGACACCGGGCCGTGCCGACCGGGGCCCGGGCGAGCACCCGGGAGCACCCCCTGGGCCTGACCCGGCGCGAGGACGAGGTGCTCCTCCTCGTCTGCGAGGGCCTGACCAACGAGGAGATCGCCGAACGGCTGGTCCTCTCGACCCGGACGGTCGACCACCACGTCTCCGCCGTCCTCTCGAAGCTCGGAGTCGGCTCCCGCGGGGCGGCGGCGGCGCAGGCACGCAAGCTCGGGCTGGTCCCGGTCACCACCTAGGCCGGAGTGCGTCAGCCGGGCGACGACGAGCACTGCCCCGGCCGGGAAACCTGGGCATCGCGGGCGCCGAACCTGGGCAGCCTTCCCGATGAGGCGGGCGGCGCCTCCTCCCTACGGTGCTGGTGTTGTCACCACCACCGAAGGAGACCTCCGATGCCGCTCTACATGGACGTGCACCACCTCGACGGGCCCGTCTCGGCCGACGACGTGGCCAAGGCCCACATGGCCGACCTGCAGGTGCAGGACAAGTACGACGTGCGCTACCAGCGCTACTGGGTCGACGAGGGGACCAGCACGATCTTCTGCCTCGTCGAGGCGCCGTCGCCGGACGCCGCGCACACGGTCCACCGCGAGGCCCACGGCCTCGTGGCGGACTCCATCCACGAAGTGAAGGAGGGCTCGTGATGAACCTCAAGCGCATCCTGGCCATGGCGACGGTCAGCCTGGCGCTGGCCGGGGCCGGCGCGGCGTACGCCTCGACCTCGGCGTCGGGTACGCCGGGCAACATCCCCGCCCAGATCCGGGCCGCCACGGCGCAGTACCACAGCCTCGACGCGGCCAAGGCGGCCGGTTGGAGCAACCTGTTCGCCGACGTGAACGGCCTGACCTGCATCGTCGACACGGACACCCCGTCGATGGGCGGCATGGGCTACCACTGGGTGAACCCCGCGAACATCGGCTCCACGGACCCGACCAAGCCGGCCGCACTGATCTACGAGTCGAGCCCCAGCGGCAAGGCGAAGTTCGTCGGCATGGAGTACCTGGTGCCCGATCCCACGGGCACCGTGGCGCAGCCGTTCCTCGGCGACCAGCCCTTCATGTACACGCCGCCGAACAACCGGTTCCTCGGCCCCACGGCCTTCTGGTCGCTCCACGTGTGGGTGTGGGACCACAACCCGTCCGGCCTCTACGCCATGTGGAACCCGCGGATCACGTGTCCGTAGGACCGCGACGTCCCATCATCACCTGACTGTCGCTCAGACCCGGTCCGATCACCTCCCAGCCCTCCCGGGCGTAGAGGCGGCGGGCCGGGTCGTCGGCGTCCGCGGTGGTCATCAGGGTCCACCGGCGGTGCGGGAGGTCGCGGGTGACCTCCCGCAGCAGCGCCCGGCCCAGCCCGCGGCAGCGGGCCTGCTCGAGCACGCCGAGGCTGACCAGGTCGAAGTGGCCGCCGAGCCACTCGGCGGCGACCTCCGGGGCCAGCACCTGCGCCACCCGGTCGGTCCACCACTGGCCGTGCTCGCCGGTGCAGCCGTAGGCGAAACCGACCAGCCGTCCGTCGTGGTGGGCCCGCGCGAGGCGGAACCCGGCACGCGCCCGATGGACGTCCCAGGTGCTCGTGCGCCACTCCACGAGGTCGGGCCGGTCGGCGAAGACCGCGTCGTAGACCGCCCAGACCTCGCGCGTCTCGGCCTCGGTGACCGAGGTGACCAGGTCGTACGACGTCACGCCGTCCGCCTCCCTCGGGGGTCGTCCACCGTCAGGCGTCGAGGGCCTCGACGTCCACGTCGTAGGCGCCCTGGACCAGGAACTCCTTGCGGGGTGCGACGTCGGAGCCCATCAGCAGCTCGAAGACGCCGCTCGCGCTCTCGGCGTCGTCGACGGTGATGCGCCGCAGCGTGCGATGGCGCGGGTCCATGGTGGTCTCGGCCAGCTGCTTGGCGTCCATCTCGCCGAGGCCCTTGTAGCGCTGGACGGGGTCCTTCCAGCGCAGGCCCTTCTTCACCAGCTCCGCGAGCTTCCGCTGCAGCTCGGCGTCGGAGTAGGTGTAGACGTACTTGTCCATGCCCTTCTTCGGGTTGGTGAGCTCGATCCGGTGCAGCGGCGGGACGGCGGAGTAGACCCGGCCGTCCGCGAGGAGGTCGGGCATGTACTTGAAGAACAGCGTGGCGAGCAGGCACCGGATGTGGGCGCCGTCGGAGTCGGCGTCGGCCATGAAGATGATCCGGCCGTAGCGACGGGCCTCGAGGTCGAAGGTGCGACCCGAGCCGGCACCGACGACCTGGATGATCGACGCGCACTCGGCGTTCTTGAGCATGTCGCCGACCGAGGCCTTCTGGACGTTGAGGATCTTGCCCCGGATCGGGAGCAGCGCCTGGAACTCGGAGTTGCGGGCCAGCTTGGCGGTGCCGAGCGCGGAGTCGCCCTCGACGATGAACAGCTCGGTGCGGTCGTTGTCGGTGGCGCGGCAGTCGGCCAGCTTCGCCGGAAGTGCGGAGGACTCCAGGGCGTTCTTGCGGCGTTGGGTGTCGCGCTGCTGACGGGCGGCCAGCCGCGTCTTCGACGCCCCGACCACCTTCTCCATGAGCCGCTTGGCCTGCTCCTTCTCGGCGCGCTTGGTCGAGGTCAGGAACTTCTTCAGCTCGGCCGTCACGGTCCGCTTGACGACCGAGCGCACGGCCGGCGTGCCCAGGATCTCCTTGGTCTGGCCCTCGAACTGGGGCTCCGCGAGACGCACGGTGACCACGGCCGTCATGCCCTCGAGCACGTCGTCCTTGATCACGTTGTCGTCGTTGACCTTGAGCGTCTTGTTCGCACGCATCACGTCGTTGAACGTCTGGGTGATCGCGCTCTCGAAGCCGCTGACGTGGGTGCCGCCCTTGGGCGTGGCGATCACGTTGACGTAGGACCGCAGCTCGGTGTCGTAGCCGGTGCCCCAGCGGACCGCGACGTCGACGGTCGAGCTCCCGCTCGACCTCCTGGGGGGTCATGTGGCCCTGGTCGTCGAGGAGCGGGACGGTCTCGGTGAAGGTGTCCACCCCCTGGAGCCGCAGGATGTCGGTCACCGCGTCGTCGTGCGCGAGGTACTCGGTGAACTCGGCGATGCCGCCGTCGTGCCGGAACTTCTCCTCCACCGGCTGGTCGCCGCGCAGGTCGCGGATCACCAGCTCGAGGCCCGGCACGATGAACGAGGTCTGGCGGGCGCGGCCCAGCAGGCCCTCGAACTCGAACGTCGCGTCCTTGGTGAAGATCTGGCGGTCCGGCCAGAACCGGATGCGCGTGCCGGTCCTGGCCTTCGCGACCCGGCCGCCCTTGCGGGTCAGGCCGGACCTCTCCTGGAAGGACGCGTTCGGGCCCTCCCCCGAGAAGACCCCCGGCACGCCACGCCGGAAGCTCATCCCCTGCTGGGAGGGTGTCCGGTCCACGTCGACGTCGAGCCGCGCGGACAGCGCGTTCACGACCGAGGCTCCGACGCCGTGGAGGCCGCCCGTGGCGACGTACGACGAGCCGCCGAACTTGCCGCCGGCGTGCAGCTTGGTGAAGACCACCTCGACCCCCGGCAGCCCGGTCTTGGGCTCCTTGTCGACCGGGATGCCCCGGCCGTGGTCGAGCACCTCGGCGGAGCCGTCGGCGTGGAGGGTGACCTCGATCAGGTCGCAGGCACCGGCCAGCGCCTCGTCCACGCCGTTGTCGATGATCTCCCAGAGGCAGTGCATGAGTCCCCGGGTGTCGGTGGAACCGACGTACATGCCGGGACGCTTGCGGACCGCCTCGAGTCCCTCGAGGACGAGGAGGTGTGCCGCGTTGTAGGTGTTGTCGGCGATCGTCGTGCTCCTGGAGGTCGTGCCGTGCGGTCGAGCGGAGTGTCACGAGTGGTCGAGCGAGGTGTTCGGTGGTCGAGCGAAGTCGAGACTACCGGCGACACGCCGGGCGGCGACGCAGGCACGCTGCCGGTGGGGACGCCGGTGCGGGTCTAGCGTGGTCGACATCACGAAGCGGACAAGATTCCCGGCCGAGTTGTGCAGAAAGCAACCGGGCGAGCGCAGCAGCCGTCACACTCAACAGAACAGAACTTCATTCCGACGAACACCATCGCCCGAGGTATGGAATCCCGAATCCTGGGGACGATGACCGTGATGGGATCAGGTGTCGGAGGACACGTCACGACCGGGGGGTCCAGGGAATGTTTCCACCGGCTCGCTACGTTGAACCCACACCGGACAGATGAGAAATGAGGCCGATGTGAACACCGCAGTTGCCCCGAGCTCCGCGTCACTGAGCGCCGCGGACCGCTGCGACCGTTGCGGAGCCCAGGCCTACCTGAGGGTCGAGCTCCAATCCGGTGGCGAGCTGCTGTTCTGCGCCCACCACGCCCGCGAGCACGGCGAGAAGCTCCGCCAGATCGCCGCGAACGTGATCGACGAGACCCAGAAGCTGAGCGAGACGCCCGCCGTCGCCCCTGACGGCGAGATCTGACACCAGGCTCCACGAGCCCCCGAAGACCCCGGACCGACGGTCCGGGGTCTTCGCCGTCCCGGGGGTGCGGTGTGGAAGGCTGCCCGCCATGAGCGCCACCGTGGTCCTCTGCGGCGTGCTCGTGGTGGTGGGCCTGTTCGGGATCGTCGTCCCGGTGGTGCCCGGGACCGTGCTGGTCCTGCTCGGGATCCTGATCTGGGCCTCCGAAGAAGCCACGGCGACCGCCTGGAGCGTGTTCGCCCTGGCTGCGGCCTGCCTGGCGGTCGGGATGATCGTCAAGTACGCCGTCCCCGGACGGCGGCTGCGGGCCGCCGTCCCGACCAGCACCCTCGTCGTCGGGGGCCTGGCAGCGGTGGTCGGGTTCTTCGTGATCCCGCTGGTGGGCGCCCTCGTCGGCTTCCCGCTCGGGATCTACGTCGCGGAGCGGGCGCGCGTCGGAGCCGCCGGCGCCTGGCCGTCCACCACGGCGGCTCTCCGCGCCGTGGGCTTCAGCATCATGATCGAGCTCGCGGCCGCGCTCGTCGCGACGGCGGTGTGGGTCGGCGCGCTGGTGGCCACGTGATCGCGGTCGCGCTCGCTCTGGCGGGCGCGGTCGCGTACGGCGTCTCGGACTTCGTCGGCGGCCTCGCGTCACGTCGTACGACGGTGTGGCCGGTCGCCACCCTCGCCTGCCTGGGGGCCTTCGGGTGCGCGCTCGTCCTGGCGGTGGTGTTCCCGGGTCATCCCGACCGGCAGGACATCATGTGGGGCCTCATCGCCGGCGCCGGTTCCGGCGCCGGTACGGCGTTCCTCTACCGCGGCCTCGCGTCCGGCCGGATGGGAGTGGTGGCGCCGGTGTCCGGGGTGGGGGCGACCACGCTCCCGGTCCTGATCGGGGTGCTCGCGGGCGAGCGGCCCTCGGCCCTGGTCTGGCTCGGCATCGTGACCGCGCTGCCCGGCATCTGGTTGGTCTCGCAGGAGGACGCCGGAGCCGAGGCCGGCGGCACCAGCGGGCTGCTGGACGGCATCCTCGCGGGTATCGGCTTCGGCGGGCTCTTCGCCGCGTTGGGACAGGTCCCCGCCTCGGCGGGCTACTGGCCCTTCGCGGCCAACCAGCTGACGTCGGTGCTCGCGGTCGTCGCGGCCTGCCTGCTGCTCGGCGGCGATCCTCGACCTCACGTCGCGGAGCAGTGGTGGGGCCTGGTGAGCGGGCTGCTCGCCGCGGCCGCCGGGTTGGGCTTCCTGCTCGCGACCCAGCACGGCCTGCTCAGCGTCTCCGCCGTCCTGACCTCCCTCTACCCCGCGTTCACGGTGCTGCTCGCGGCGCTGGTCCTGCACGAGCACATCCACCGGGTCCAGGCGGCAGGCCTCGCCCTCTGCGGGGCCGCGGTCGTCCTGGTCGCGCTGGGCTAGGTAGCCCGGTCACCGGCGGACGCCGCGTGACCGAGAAGGCCACCCCGGATTCACCGTTTCCCGATGTTGCGACGGTCCCGTCGCTAGGCTCTGGCGTTGGTAAAGAGAAGCCCTCGGGGAGGTCACGGAGTGGAAACATCCGAGCAGAAGCGGCTGCAGGCGCTGCGCGAGCTCGGGCTGCTCGACACCCCACCCGAGGAGCGGTTCGACCGCGTCGTGCGCCTGGCCAAGCGGATCTTCGACGTCCCGACCGTCGCGGTGAACCTGATCGACGACGACCGGCTGTTCGTGAAGTCCGCGGTCGGCTTCCCGGCCGGTGTCAGCGCGCCCCGCGATGCTGCCTTCTGCCCCCGGACGCTCGTCACCGGCGAACCTCTGATCGTGGCCGATGCCCGCCTCGACGAGCGCTTCGCCCAGAACCCCTCCGTCACCGGCGACCCCCACGTCCGCTTCTACGCGGGCGCACCGCTGGCCGCACCGGGTGGTGAGCTCGTGGGCGCTCTCTGCCTCGTCGACGCCCAGCCGCGCGAGCTCAGCGACTCCGATCTGGCTCTTCTCGAGGATCTCGCCGGGTGGGTGGAGAGCGAGCTCGCCGCCGACGCCGACGCCATCCAGGCGCAGGAGATCCAGCGTCGCCTCCTCCCCCGCGAGTCGCCGCGGATCAGCGGCTACGACATCGCCGGCCGGTGCCAGCCCGCCCAGAACGTCGGGGGCGACTACTACGACTGGCACCTGCTCGACGACACGCTCCTCCAGATCACCCTGGCCGACGTGATGGGCAAGGGGCTCGCCGCCGGCGTGATCGCGGCCAGCGTCCGCACCGCGCTGCGCGTCACCTCGCGGTCCTACACGCTCACCGAGTCGGTCCGCCGGACGGCCGCGGGGCTGCAGGACGACTTCACCGACACGTCCACGTTCGCGACGCTGTTCACCTCGCGGCTGCGGCCGCAGCACGGCCACCTCGAGTACGTCGACGCCGGACACGGCCTCGCGATCGTCCTCACCCAGGACGGCGAGACCCATCACCTCACCTCGCGCGACCTCCCTCTCGGGGCCGATGCCGACGCGACCTGGCAGAGCCACCAGGCGCGACTCGACCCCGGCGACACCCTGATCGTGGTGAGCGACGGCCTGCTCGACGTGTTCCCCGACCCCGGGGAGGCCGTGCGCGCTGCGCACGAGCTGGCGGCGACGACCGCCACGGCGGACGAGATGGTCGACCGGATCATCGCGGCGGGAGCCGGGCAGCCGCTGGCGGACGACCTGACCGCTGTCGTCGTACGCCGGAAGCCCCTGTCGTGACGGCGCCGCCCCGGACCGTGTCCCTCCCGACCCCGCATCCCGGACGGTCGAACCTCGTCGCGGCCGCCCTCCCGGCGGCCGCCCGGCTGATCGGAGTGTTGCGAACGTGGGTACGCGAGGAGACCAGTACGGTCGGCACCGCGGCGAGCGCCGCCCGGGCCGCCTTCGGCTCGCCGAGCACGAGCACCACCTTCCGGGTCCCGCGACACCGCGCATCCGGTCCGAGCATGGAGGCAGTGAGCTGATGGCCGACGACCCCCGGACGGCCGTGCTCCGGCCCACCGGACGTCTCAACATGGTGGCCGCGCCCGCCCTCAAGAACCTGGTCGAGGAGTCCGTGGCCGACGGCAGGCCCCGGATCGTCGTCGACCTCAGCGACGTCACCTTCATCGACTCCTCCGGCCTCGGCGCCCTCATCGCCGGCCTCAAGGCGACCCGTACGGCCGGCGGCGACCTGAGGATCGCCGCCGTCCCGGAGCAGGTGATGATGGTGCTGCGGCTGACCAACCTCGACCGGGTGCTGCGTGCCCACCCCTCCGTGGCGGACGCGTCCCGTGACTGGTGACTACGTCCTCGAGGGCCTGGCGGTCCCCGAGAGCCTCAACCTGCTGCACGACCTGCTCGAAGCGGTCGGGCGCGAGCACCCGGACCTGACCGACGGCGACCTCATGCTGTTCGAGACGGCGGTGATCGAGGTCGCGGGCAACGTCGTGGAGCACGGCCGGCCCCCGGGCGCGGTCCGCTGGAGGTTCCGCCTCCTGGTGCTTCCCGACCGGCTCGAGGCGACGTTGTCGGACGGCGGTGCGGAGTACCCCGGCGGCACCTGGGGCATCGAGATGCCCGACGTGATGGAGGAGGACGGCCGCGGCCTGGCGCTGGCGAGCGCCGTGCTCGACTCCCTCGCCTACGAGCGCGCCGACGACGCCAACCACTGGACGATGCTGCGGAGCCGGTCCTGAGCTCGCGCTAGGCCGCGACCGGCAGCGACCGCGGTCCGCGGATCAGCGTCGACGGTCGGAGCCGCATGGTTCCCGCCCTGCGCAGGCGTGGGGCTCGTTCGGCCAGCCTGGCCAGGGCGATGACCGCCTCGAGCTCGGCCAGCGGACGGCCCAGACAGTGGTGGATGCCGCTGGAGAACGCCAGGTGCTCCGAGGCGTGGCTCCGGTCGGGGTCGAAGACGTCGGGGCGCTCGAAGACCGCCGGGTCGCGGTTGGCACCGCCCAGCAGCACGTGGACGAACTGCTGCGCGCGGACGGGCCGTCCCTCCACCTCGGTGTCGTCGAAGGAGATCCGGGCCGTGCGGTGCACGGGGGGCTCGAAGCGGAGCACCTCCTGGACCACGGCGCCGGCCCGGCCGGGGTCGGCGACCAGGCGCTCCCACTGGTCGGGGTGCCGGAGCAGCGTGTGGACGGCGTTCCCGATCAGGTTGACCGTCGTCTCGAACCCGGCGATGAGCAGCAGCCCGCACATGGGTCGGAGCTCCTGGGGCTCGATCCGGTCGCCCTCGGCCGCGACCAGCTCGCTGATCAGGTCGTCACGTGGCTCGGCGCGGCGGCGCTCGAAGAGCGACGCGAAGAGCGCGTCGAGCTCGGCGTCGGCCCGGGTGAGCTCGCGGGCGTGGCCCAGCGACCGGATCCCGCCGAGAGCGCCGCCGATGGCCGTGCCGTAGCGGGTGAACGCGGCGGCATCGGCGTCGGGGATGCCCAGGAGGTCGGTGATCACCGCGATCGGGAGGGGCGCGGCGTACGACGACACCAGGTCGAACTCGCCCCGGCCCAGGGCCTCGTCGAGCAACCCGTCGACCGTCTTGTCGACGCTCTGCCGGTAGCCGGCCACCCGGCGCGGACTGAACGCGCTGGCCGCCAAGCGGCGCAGGCGGGTGTGGTCGGGCGGGTTTCGGTCGAGGAAGGACAGGTCGAAGTCGTCATCGGGACCGGACGACTGCCCTTCGGGCCGCACCCCGAACCGCCGGCTCCGGAGCACCGCGCTGCACGCGGCGTGGTCGACGGTCGCGAGGTTCCCCAGCCTGGTCGTCACCCAGCCACCCTCGGCCCGGACCCGCTCGTAGACGGGGTAGGGGTCCACGCGGCCGGCCCTGCCCCGGAGCTGGGCGAAGGCGTCGCCGCGTGCGCCATGGACGACGAGGCGGGCGCGGTCGCCGTACAGCGCCCCGGCGAACCGCGCCGCAGCCCGCAGCTGGGCCGTCCGTGCCGACATGCGGCCACGATAGTGGCCTCGATCAGTCGGGCTCCTCGGCCAGCAGCTTGATCCGCGCCAGTCGCTCGTCCCAGATCTGGGCGATCCGGTCCAGGTCACGGGCGAGCTGCGAGAGCCGTCCGCCCACCGCGTGATGGACGAGCTCGCGTCCCCGGTGCTCGGCCTCGACCAGGCCCGCGGCCCGCAGCACCTCGAGGTGCTTGACGATCGCCTGCCGCGACACCGGCAGCTCGCGCGCCAGCGCCGAGGCCGAGGCCGGTGCCTCGCCGAGGCGGGTCAGGATCGACCAGCGGGTGTCGTCGGCGAGGGCGGCGAAGGCCGCGGTCGGGACGGTGGTCACGATCGGTCGCCGGACGTCTCGACCCAGACGCGCGCGGCGGCCAGCTCGGCGTCCCAGCCCTCGACGTTGCCTTCGCGGTGCTTCATCCACGCGTCGCGCGGCTTGCCCAGGAGCGAGAAGCCGCTCTCGGTGACCCGGAGCGTCACCCCGGTCCCACGGGGCTCGATCCGGAACTCCACCAGGGTCGAGGTCTCCTCGTCGCCCACGGGCTCGCGCTCGACCCATCGGTAGGCGAGGTACGACGGTGGCCGCGACGCGACCGTGCGCAGCCGGAACTCGCCGTACTCGGGATGCACGAGCACCGCGAGAGACCCGTCGACGGTCAGGTCCGGCGAGGGGTCGACGGCGCCCTGGTTGATCCACCAGCCGGGCCGGGCGACCAGCTCCCAGACGCGTTCGGCAGGGGCGTCGATGTCGATGCTCCGGTCGATGCGGTCCAGCGGGTCGAGGTCGGTCGCGGTGCGATCCTGCATGGTGGTCCCCTCTCGAGATGAGCTGCAACCTCAGCATTGCAGATCACTGGGAGCTGATGCAACCCTCGAGTTGCAGCAAGTCCGCTCCGAAAAAAGGAGCGAATCCGGGGCGAGATCGGCGTCACGGGCGTTCGGTTTGACCGTCTCTTCTGTCAAGAGGAGGCAAACCGATGAGCTCAACATCCCCCCGCCACGGTGCACCAGGTTGCCCGTGTGAGGAATGCCTGACGGCTCGGATCCATCTCACCGCCGCGATGGCAGCCGATGGGAGAGACATGTCCGGTCTCCGGGAGCGGCTCGACGGGCTCAAGGTCCGGATCACGGGCCCTACGGAAGCCCTGAGGAGTGTGTCATGACGGCCCTCGGGCTCACCCACGTCACCACGGTCGTCTGCCCGTCGTGGTGCAACGTCTCGCAGAGCACCCACCTGAGGGAGCTGCGCTGGGAGGGCCGTGCGGTCCACTGGAGCGATGCCCGGACCGGCGACGGCTGGGAGATCCGGCACACCTCCGCCACCGACACCGAGGGCAAGGCCGACGGCAACGCCCCCCAGGTCTACGTCTCCACCCCCGGAGGACTGAGCCTCGCCGCCGCAGAGGCCCTCGCACTCACGTTGCTCGCGGCCTATGAGGAAGCTGCGGACTGACTGCTCCTGCGGCCGCGCATGGGGCGGTCGCACCGGGTAACCAGTCGCAGCGGCTCACTCCGCGTCGCGCGAACACGCAGAGCGAGCCGGGACCGCGATCCGACGTCCGACGAGTCGCCGTCCACGACCTCCACGAACTCGCCCCACCGGCTGCCCCTCCCGGTGGGGCCTTTTCATGCCTCCGCCGGCCCCGTCGCCCACGGGTGCCGGGAGTCGCTCAGCCGAGCCGTTCCCGGAGCGCCCGGATGGCCTCGTCGTGGCCGAGGCCGCGCTCGTCGAGCAGGTGGAGGGCGGCCAGCAGGACGTAGATGGCTCCCGCCGCGAGCGCCTCGTTGGTCTCGGCGCGATCCGCGTCGACCCGGGAGTCCCGGAACTCCGTGACCCGTCGCAGCGCCAGCACCACGAACTCCGCGATGGCGTCGCAGTCGGCCTCGGTCTTGGACACCGAGAGTGCGTCGATGAAGACGCCGGCCGACCGGCGGACGAGGTCGGCGTCCATCTCCCACTGACTGCTCATGTCCCGCGGCACCTCCTCGTCGAGGATTCAACGAGGCATCGCATCCGCAGTCACGCGTTCCGCACGCGTGGGCGCGCCCCGCGAGAGCCCGTCGGCCGACGCGAGGCGCTGATCCCGGCATGGGGCACGGGACTGTCTGGACGGTAGCCGCGGCGCGACTCGCCGCTCGTGCCCGAAAGTGGTGAACGCTCGCCCGTCCACCCGGCTCGCCGGCCGTCGCGGCCGACACGAGACCCGCGGCCCGGAGAACGCGGAACGATCGCCCTTCGCCGGCTCGTATCGAGCCTGTATCGAGCCCTCCGTTCCGCGTTTTCCCGCGGCGAGCCCGACGACGCAGCAAGGACCCCGGCCGATCGCGCTTCGGGGGAGAAGTAACCGGCCGGGGCTGCCTGATCGTAAGCGCGGCGGTTGACCGGAACAACGAAGGGCGCGCCGTCGAGGATCGGGGCGGCGGTCTCCAGGACCGAACGTCGCCGCTCGGTTCAGGCGCCTGGCTCAGTCGAGGTAGTCGCGCAGCACCTGGGAGCGGCTCGGGTGCCGGAGCTTCGACATCGTCTTCGACTCGATCTGGCGGATCCGCTCGCGGGTCACGCCGTACACCTTGCCGATCTCGTCGAGGGTCTTGGGCTGCCCGTCGGTCAGGCCGAACCGCATGCTCACGACGCCGGCCTCGCGCTCGGAGAGCGTGTCGAGCACGGCGTGGAGCTGCTCCTGCAGCAGCGTGAAGCTGACCGCGTCGGCCGGGACGATGGCCTCGGAGTCCTCGATCAGGTCGCCGAACTCGCTGTCGCCGTCCTCGCCGAGCGGGGTGTGCAGGGAGATCGGCTCACGGCCGTACTTCTGGACCTCGACGACCTTCTCCGGAGTCATGTCGAGCTCCTTGGCGAGCTCCTCCGGCGTGGGCTCACGGCCCAGGTCCTGCAGCATCTGCCGCTGGACGCGGGCCAGCTTGTTGATGACCTCGACCATGTGCACCGGGATGCGGATGGTGCGGGCCTGGTCGGCCATCGCCCGCGTGATCGCCTGCCGGATCCACCAGGTGGCGTACGTCGAGAACTTGTAGCCCTTGGTGTAGTCGAACTTCTCGACCGCGCGGATCAGGCCGAGGTTGCCCTCCTGGATCAGGTCGAGGAACAGCATGCCGCGGCCCGTGTAGCGCTTCGCGAGGCTCACGACCAGACGGAGGTTGGCCTCGAGGAGGTGGTTCTTCGCGCGGCGGCCGTCCTCGGCGATCCACTCGAGCTCCTCCTCGAGCTTGGCCGAGATCTTGCCGCCCTTGGCGAGCTTCTCCTCGGAGAACAGGCCGGCCTCGATCCGCTTGGCGAGCTCGACCTCCATCTCGGCGTTGAGGAGGGGGACCTTGCCGATCTGCTTGAGGTAGTCCTTGACGGGGTCGGCGGTCGCGCCGGCCACCATCACCTGCTGCTCGGGCTCACCGGTGTCGTCGGCGTCGGAGACGACGAAGGTCGCCTCCTTCTCGTCCTCCTCGATCGAGGGGTCGGTCTTGACGTCCTTCTCGAACTCCTCGTCCGGGATGTCGGGGAGGACCTTCTTGCCGTCGGGAGCAACCGCGACGTCGTCGAGCGTCACCGCACCGTCGGCGGCCACCGCGTCGGCCGGCGCCGCAGTCTTCGCGGTCGCCGACGAGGCCTGCCTGGCCGTGCCCGCGGGCTTCGCCGCCGCGTTCTTCGCCGGAGCCTTCTTGGCCGGACTCGTCTTCCTGGCCGGACTGGTCTTCGTGGCCGCCTTCTTGGCAGGCGCCTGGGCCGTCGTCTTCGCCTGGCTCGTCGTGGTCTTCTTACGCGCGGTCGAGGACACGAACACCTCTCGTCAAGGACACATGGGCGCGGCAGAGCCCGGTATGGTCAAGAGCCGCAGCCACCATTCTGCCATGGACCTGGTCGCGACCACGAAGCGGCGGGCCTCCCGGACGGCCGGGACGAACCTCAGGTCGAGGCCTGGCGAGCCTTCGCCGCGGCCTTCTTCTGCTGCTTGTAGTCGCGGACCTTCTGCAGCGACGAGGGATCCACGACGTCCGCGACCGAGCGGTAGCCCTCGAGGGCGTAGTCGCCGACCGCCCGCTCCCAGCCCTCGGGCCGCACGCCGAGCTGTTTGGCCAGCAGGGCCACGAAGATCTGCGCCTTCTGCTTGCCGAAGCCGGGCAGGTCCATCACCCGCTTCAGCAGGTCGTCGCCCGACGACGCCTCGGTCCACAGCCGCTCGGTGTGGCCGCCGTACCGCTCCTCGACGATCGCCGCCAGGGTCTGCAGGCGCTGCGCCATCGAGCCGGGGAACCGGTGGATGGCCGGCGGGGTCGAGCAGAGCGCGGTGAACTCCTCCGGGTCGGCCGCGGCGATGGCTGCCGGGTCGAGGCTCCCGAACCGGTCCAGCACCTTCGCCGGCCCGCGGAACGCCTGCTCCATCGGGTACTGCTGGTCGAGCATCATCCCGACGAGCAGCGCGAACGGGCTGTCGGTGAGGACCTGGTCGGCGCGGGCGTCGCCGGTGATCTGGATGTCCATCGTCACCCGACCTTCACGGCCAGGACGGGGCAGGGGGCGTCGAGCAGGATCCGCTGCGCGTTGCTGCCGAGGATCAGCTTGCCGACCGGTGTCCGGCGTCGCAGTCCGATCACGATCAGCTCCGCGTCGCTGGACTCGGCGATGCTGATGAGGTCCTCCGCGGGCTCGAAGCCGCGGACCAGCTGGCGCACGTCGTACTCGAGACCCGACTCCTGGAGCCGCGCCTCGAGAGCGGAGAGGTCCTGCTCGGGCCTCGCCGACGCGTCCTCGCCGTACTCGCGTCCGCCGCGCTGGGAGTTGACCACGATGAGCGTGGCGTTGCGCAGTCTCGCCTCGGCGATGCCCCGCTCGACCGCGGCCTCGCCCTCCGGCTTGGCCACGTATCCCACGACCACCGCACCCATGGACCCTCCTTCGCACGGCGACCCGTCGGCACCGGCCTGTCGCCCGTACCGGCAACTTATCCCACCCGGGGACGCCCGAGGCCCGCGCTTCCTGTGGAGGACCGGCCGGCGCCGCGGCCTCCTGCGGCAGGCTGGGCCGCGTGGCCGTGCTGCTCGACCCGCTCCCCGCCGGCCCCCGACGGCTGCTGCGCCGGGCGGTGCTCGACCTCGCCACCGGGGAGCACCGGCGTCGCTTCCCACCCGCTCTCCACGTGGGGACACCGGGCGGGCGGACGGTCACCGTCCCGTCACCGACGACACGGCCTGGGACCGCGGTCTGCGGACCGACCTGGTCGGCGCGGTGCTGCGCGCCCTGGACGATCCGCCCTGGGCCTGGGTGACCCGCGCCGGGCCGCTCTGCCTGCAGGACGTCGACGTGGCGTGGCTCGGGGCGGCGGTGGCCGCCGCCGAGGAGCGCGGCTCGGACGTGGCGTTCGTCGTCGTCACCCGCCACGGGTGGACCGATCCCCGCTCGGGACTGCGACGGGAGTGGAAGCGGATCCGGGAGCGGTGACGCCTCAGTCCCAGGTGTGGACCGGCTCGTTGCTGTGCATCCGCTCGCGGTACTCCAGCAGCGTGGCGCGCAGCGCGTCGTAGCGGTCCTCACCGGTGCGCCGGTGCATGCGGTCGACGAACCAGCTCGCACCGTTGACCCCGCGGAGGCACCGCTGCTCGATGATCCCGAGCAGGCGGTCGCTGTCCTCGCTCGCGGCGCCCCACGAGGCCAGCCCCGCGTGCGCCATCGGCAGCAGCCGGCGCAGCACGAGCTCGGTCGCCTTGATCTCCCCGATGCCCGGCCAGTAGATCGAGGCGTCGATCCCGTCCTCGGCCGCCCTCTCGAAGTTCTCCTCGGCGGCCTGGAACGACATCTGCGACCACAGGGGCCGATCGCTCTCCGCGAGGTGCCGCACGAGGCCGAAGTAGAACGCCGCGTTCGCGATCAGGTCGGCCACGGTCGGCCCGGCCGGCAGCACGCGGTTCTCCACCCGGAGGTGCGGGGTGCCGTCGTTGATGTCGTAGACCGGCCGGTTCCACCGGTAGATCGTGCCGTTGTGCAGGCGGAGCTCCCCGAGCTGGGGGGTGCCTCCCGACTCGAGCACGGCGACGGGGTCCTCGTCGCTGCTGATGGGCAGCAGGGCCGGGAAGTAGCGGACGTTCTCCTCGAACAGGTCGAAGACCGAGTTGATCCAGCGCTCGCCGAACCACACGCGTGGGCGGACGCCCTGCGACTTGAGCTCCTCGCTGCGGGTGTCTGCCGCCTGCTCGAACAGCGGGATCCGGGTCTCGCGCCACAGCTCCTTGCCGAGGCAGTACGGCGAGTTGGCGCCGACCGCGATCTGCACGGACGAGATCGCCTGTGAGGCGTTCCAGTACGCCGCGAACTGCTCGGGGGAGGTCTGCACGTGGAACTGGGTGCTCGTGCACGCCGCCTCGGGGAGGATCGAGTCGGCGGTGGTGATCAGCCGCTCCGGCCCGGTGATGTCGATGCGGATGTCCTCGCCCCGGGCGGTGAGGATCTGCTCGCTGAGCAGGCGGTAGCGCGGGTTGGCGCTCATGGTGGACGGCGAGAAGTGCCCGGGCGCCAGCGTCGGCAGGACGCCGATCATCACCTGATGGGCCCCGACCTCCGATGACCTCGCCTCGGCGTCGTTGAGCGACCGGCGCAGGTTGGCCTCGAAGGTCTTCAGGCCGCCTTCGCGCAGCCGGGCCGGTGGCACGTTGATCTCGATGTTGAACTGACCCAGCTCGGTCTGGAACGCCGGGTCGGCGATCGCCTCGAGCGCCTCCGCGTTCTTCAGCGTCGGGTCGCCGCCGTCGTCGACGAGGTTGAGCTCCACCTCCAGCCCGGTCATGGGGTCGTCGGTGTGGAATCGCTCCTCGCTGAGCATCCGCTCGAAGACGTCGAGGCAGCGGTGGACCTTCTCGCGGTAGCGCGTGCGGTCGGCTCGGGAGAACTCCTGTGCGTCGACGTCTTCTCCCATGCGGGCAGCCTAGGGTCCCTGCACGTCGTCGGCCTAGGCCCCGGAGGGTGGTCTCACGCAGTGTCCCCCTCGGGTCCGGACCGGGCGGCCACCCCCTCCCAGGCCGCGGGCGGCACCGCGCGGGTCAGGCACTCGGCCAGGCAGAGCGCCAACCGATGGTCCGGCTCGGCGGCGAGGCACCGGTCCAGGGCGCACCAGGCCAGGGCGCCGTGACCCGACTGCCAGGCGCAGAACGCGGTGACGACGGCGGTCTCGGGCACCTGCGCCTCCGGGGCCCGGCGCAGCAGCCCGGACCAGACCCGGAGATGGTCGGACGCGTTCTCGCGGGTGACCGCGAACAGCGCCGCGTCGCGCACGTCGACGCGGGTGAGCGCGAGGAGGGCCCGCGCCGCCTCTTCCTCGTCGGGATCGACACCGGCCGCGGCGCAGCGGGCGACCAGGTCGCAGACCCAGCCCGCCTCGGCCGGCCCGGGGCCGGCACGGGTGCGCTGTCTGCGGGCCACGCGTCGCTGCTGCTCGGGGACCGGGGCGAGGGTCGCGCGCAGCGCCTCGCGTGAGCCGTGGGTCACGCGGCCCTCGAAGACCGCCTGGGCGGCGAACGGATGACTGGCCCCGTCGTAGTCTCGGGGCTCCGGCTCCCGGTGACCCGGCAGCCCCGAAACCCGGCGCCACCTGCCGCCGTGGGCGCGCAGCACGTCGACCACGCCGATCCCGGCGGCGGCGAATGCGGGTCGCAGGGCCGCGGACAGCCTCGCCGCGACGGCGCCGTCGGCGCCGTAGAAGACGAACGCCACGCGGCCGACGCCATGGGCGCGCGCCGGGCCGAGCAGCGCGTCGACGACCTCCGGCAGGCACGCCTCGAGCTCCTCGGGTGGGGGCAGGTCGAGCCGGGCGTGGAAGGTGCTCTCGGCGTCGAAGGTGAGCATCACCAGGGACTCGTGCGGATGGAACCCCAGCACGACCGGGACGGCGGCCAGCAGGTCCTCGGGGAGGCGGGCGGTGAGCGTGGTGGTCATGACCCGACCCTGCCCTCGACGGTCCGTCGGGAGAGCGGGTCCGGAGACCGGCGGTGGACGACGCCTGACCGGACGCTCGCTGTTGACGACAGCCGGGCCGCCGTACCACGTCCGCAGCCCTGTCGGTGCCCGACGATAGGTTGCCGTCATGCGTCCGGAGGCGTCGGTGATGCACCTGGACCTCGACGCCTTCTTCGCCTCGGTCGAGCAGCGCGACAAGCCGTCGTTGCGGGGCAGGCCGGTCGTGGTGGGAGGCGTCGGTGGCCGCGGCGTCGTCGCCACCGCCTCCTACGAGGCCCGGGTGTACGGCGTGCGGTCGGCCATGTCGACCCGGGAGGCACGGGCCCGCTGCCCCCACGCGGCGTTCCTCAACCCGCGGTTCCACGCCTACCGGGACACCAGCCAGTCGGTGATGGCGCTGCTGCGCGACGTGTCGCCCCTGGTCGAGCCGCTGTCGGTCGACGAGGCCTTCGTCGACCTCGCCAGCTCCCGGCTGACGGCCTTCGACGAGCCGGTGCTCCGCGACTTCGCGGAGGTCCTGCGGGCCCGGGTGCACGAGGTGACCGGCGGCATCACCGCCTCGGTGGGCATCGGCAGCTCGAAGTTCATCGCGAAGGTGGCCAGCGACCTCGACAAGCCCGACGGTCTCGTCATCGTGCCCGCCGGCGGCGAACGCGAGCTGCTGCGCCCGATGCACGTCACGGTCATCCCGGGCGTCGGGCCGGCCACCGCCGAGCGGTTGCGACGGGCCGGCATCACGACGGTCGCCGATCTCGAGGACGTCAGCGAGGACGAGCTGGTCCGGCTGCTCGGCAAGGCGCACGGCCACGGGCTCCACCGGCTCGCGCGCGCCGAGGACGACCGGGCCGTCGTCCCCGAGCGCGAGACCAAGTCGGTGAGCGTCGAAGGCACCTACGACACCGACCTCACCGACCCGCGGCTGATGGCGGGGCTGGTCACCCGGCAGGCGGCCAACGTCGCGGAACGGCTGCGCAAGAACGGCCTGTCCGGGCGGACGGTCACGCTGAAGGTACGGCTGCACGACTTCACCACGCTGTCCCGGTCGACCACCCTCACGGCGCCCACCGACTCCGCGCCCACCATCGCCCGACTCGCCCGCGGGCTGCTCGGCGAGCTCGACACATCGGGCGGCGTCCGGCTGCTCGGGGTCGGCGTCTCGGGGCTGGCCGACTGGATCCAGGACGACCTGTTCGGCCCGGACGACCCGGAGGACGACACCGAGTCGCTCGCGGCCCTGCCCGAGCCGCCCGAGGTGCGCACCTGGTGGCCCGGCATGGACGTCGTCCACGACGAGCTCGGGCGAGGCTGGGTCTGGGGAGCCGGTCGCGGCATCGTCACGGTGCGGTTCGAGACCGCGGAGACGCCGCCGGGGCCGGTCCGCTCGCTCAAGGTCGACGACCCCGCCCTCGGCCCCTGGCGGCCCGCGTGAAGCGCACCCTCTCCCCCGGCCTCAGCTGCGCCCCCTGCCAGAGGTCGTCGGGCTCGACGACGGCCACCACGGGATAGCCGCCGGTCGTCGGGTGGTCGGCCAGGAACACCACGGGCCGGCCATCGGGCGGCACCTGCACCGCGCCGAGCACGAGGCCCTCGCTGGGCAGCTCCTCGGCGGCCGCCAACGGGAGCGGGTCGCCGTCGAGCCGCAACCCGATCCGGTCGGAGTGCGGCGACACCGTGTACGACGTCCGCGCGAGCAGGTCGATCACGTCCCCCACGACCCGGTCGGCTCGGGGACCGGCCGAGACCCGCAGCGGACCCGGGATCGGCGGGCGCGGCGTGTCGAGCGGGACCGGCACCCCGGACCACTCCCCCACCGGCAGCACGTCACCGGCTCCGACGGGCGCGGGCCCCACGCCGCCGAGCGTGTCGGTCGACCGCGAGCCGAGCACCGGCTCGACCGCGATCCCGCCGGCCACGGCGAGGTACGACCGCAGCCCGCTGAGCGGGCGTCCGACCCTCAGCTCCGCGCCCTCCGGGAGCCACACCGCGGCGCCGAAGTCGCGGGCCCGACCGTCGACGGCGACCGGGCAGGGCGCGCCGGTCACGGCGACCCAGACACCCCGGTCGGTCGCGGCCACGAGGCCGCCGAGCAGGAGCTCGAGGCAGGCGGCGTCCGGCGGGTTGCCGACGAGGCGCTGGGCCAGGGCGGCGGCGGGGGCGTCCAGCGCACCCGCCCGGGGTACGCCGAGGTGCGCCCAGCCGTGCCGGCCGAGGTCCTGCACGAGGACCGAGGCGCCCACCTCTCTGACGTGCAGGCTCATCGCGCGACGAACCGGACCCGGGTCCCCGGCGCGAGGAGGGCGGGCTCGGCCCGGTCGGCGTCCCAGAGGACGGCGTCGGTGCGGCCGATGACCCGCCAGCCACCGGGCGACTCGCCCGGGTAGACGCCGCACCACCGGCCGGCGAGCGCCACGGCGCCGGCCGGGACCCGGGTACGTGGCGTCGCCAGGCGCGGGACGTCGTCGGTCAGACCGGACAGGTAGGCGAACCCGGGCGCGAACCCGCAGAAGGCGGAGACGAACCCGGTGGCTTGGTGGCGTGCCACGACCTCGTCGACGGTGCAGCCCCACCGGTCGGCGACGAACCCGAGGTCGGGGCCGTCGTAGGAGACGGCGAGCTCGACCTCGGGACCGGACGGGGCCCGGCCCGGCCGCCACCGGGCCACGGCATCCGGGAGGGTTTCTGCGTCTCGGAGGCCGTCGAACAGCACGGTCCGGGCGCCTGGGACCACCTCGCGTGCCAGCCGCCGGTCACGGGCCCAGGCCGCGAGGTCGACCGCTTCGTCCGCCGACGAGACCTCGACGAGGACGGCGTCGCGGCCGACGGGCAGGACGTGCATGGAGGCCATCATCCACGCCCGGGCGGGCGAGACGGCTCGAAGCCGGGCGGGGACGGACGCGGACCCCGTGGGCGCGGGTTCGCGCCCGGAGACAGGTGAGGGGCTCTCGATGGTATGAGCATCAAGAGCCCCTCGATGATCGCGTGGTGGCACCCGATCGACGGACCAGCTCTTCGACCCCGTCATCGCCGCCACCGGCCGACGCCGCGAGCAAGCCCGCGGTACGGATCGTCCTGCTTCTCCGACCATCCCACCGCGAACGGCGGGTTGGTAGGAGAGTTCTATGCCCGCCGAACAGCCTCGCGCAAGGGGTTCCGGACGACTTTTCCCGGAGAGATCCCGCTCTCGGCGTGTCGTCCACAGGGACCCCGTTCTCCTCCACAGTCCGGGCCCGCTCCTCCACAGGAACGGGCCTTCCCTGTGGACAGATCAGTCCCGCAGGAACGGTGCCAGCAGGTAGCCGGCGGCCTCGAGCTCCCGGCGTACGGCGTGCGCGTGCGCGACCGCGTCGGGCGAGTCGCCGTGCACGCAGAGCGAGGCGACCGTCGGAGCCAGCGCGACGGCCTGGGCGGCCACCGCGTCGGCATCCTCGAGCAGGGCCCCCGGCCGACCGCGGTCGATCAGCCGGCCGTCGACGTACCCGCGGTCAGGGAACCCCTCCTCGTACGACGGGCGTCCCGCGGCAGCGGCTCGCTCCAGGAGGACCGACCCCGGGAAGCCGAGCACGGCCAGCAGCCCCGACCCGGCGAGCACCGCCTCGGCCTGGTCGGCGTCGCCGATCACCCGGTGGTAGAGCGCTCCGTGCGGCTTCACGTAGCGCACCGCGGTGCCCTCGGCGTGGGCGATGTCCGACAGGGTGGAGACCTGCTCGGCCACCTGCTCGGTGAGCTGACCCGACGGGAGGTCGTGGGGCACCCGACCGAAGTTGGCCCGGTCGCGGTAGGACACCTGCGCTCCGACCACGACCCCGAGCCGGGCCGCCTCCGCGCAGGCGGAGCGCATGGTGTCCGGAGTGCCGGCGTGGAAGCCGCAGGCGACGTTCGCCGAGGTCACGACCGCGAGCAGGCCCGCGTCGTCGGTGACCTCCTCCCCCAGGTCGGCGTTGAGGTCGACCTCAGTCGGCATCGGCGAGGTCGAGGGTGCGGTAGTCGACGGTGACGACGTAGCCGAGCTTGTCGTAGAGCGCCCGGGCGCCGGGGTTGTGGGCGAACACGTTGAGCCCGAGGGCGAAATGGCCCTGCTCCCGGCACCAGACGGCGCCGGCGTCCATGATCGCGGCTCCGTAGCCCTTGCGGCGCTGGTCCTCCCGCACCGCGATGTCGTAGACGAAGGCCATCGGGCGCTCGGTGCTCAGCCACAGGTGGCCGACCCGCTGCTCCCCGACGCAGGCGCTGAAGAACTCCTGGCCCGGCGATGCCAGACCGTCGGGGATGAGCTCGGCCATCTGCTCCCGGCTGCGTCTCAGCGCCGTCTCCGGCGTCAGCCCTGCGGCAGCGAGCTCGTCCGCGTAGTCGATGCCCATCCGCCCGTGGAACTCGTCGAACTCCTCCTGGCTCATCGGGCGCAGCTCGAGGTCGCTCGACGTCGTCACGAGGTCGTCGAGCAGCAGACGCATGTTCGTCGCCCGGGGCACGAAGCCGGGCAGCCCGACCATGGCGGTGCGGGTCGGGTCGGTCGGCACCCCCGCCAGCGCCACCCGGGAGACGCCGTCCTCCCGAGCCAGCTCGAGCACGTGGGGCAGCAGCTCGCCGACCCGGTGCGGGTCGTCCAGGCGTACGTCGAGGATCGCGCCGGCGTCGCCGTCGCGCCCCCACCAGAGATGACCGACGTTCGCGCCGTCGTCGACGACCTCGAACACCCGGGACGCCCGGACGGCTTCGGCCACGAACTCCGCGGCGCGCTCCGCCGACGCCTCGGGGTCGTCGTACTGCTTGCGGAACCGCAGGGCGTCCTGCCGATCGGCCAAGGTGTCGATCCAACCGGGGCGTGCATCGTCGGGGACGGGGCGGAGCCGGAGCACGGCCCGATGCTAGCGGCTGGCGGAGGAGGCTACTGTCCGCAGCATGACCAGCTCCCCCGGCGAGGCGACCGACCAGGCCTCCGTCGTACCACCTCCCGCGGCCCCGGCCGGGCACCCTCCGGTGGCCGAGCGCCGACCGGTCACCACCGAGGCCCACGGCCGCAGCCGTACCGACGACTACGACTGGCTGCGAGCCAAGGACGACCCCGAGGTCACCGCCTACCTCGAGGCCGAGAACGCCTGGACCGCCGACCGGACCGACCACCTCTCGGACCTCCGGGAGCTCCTGTTCGACGAGATCAAGGCCCGCACCAAGGAGACCGACCTCTCGGTGCCGACCCGTCACCACGGCTGGTGGTACTACGGGCGCTCCTTCGAGGGTCGGGAGTACGGCGCCACCTGCCGCGTCGCGGCGCCCGACGAGGACGACTGGACGCCGCCGGTGCCGGCCGAGGACTGCGGCCCGGACGAGCCGGCGCTGCCCGGCGAGGAGGTGCTCCTCGATCACGATGCCCTCGCCCGCGACCACGCGTTCTACTCCCTCGGCGGCGTGTCGGTGAGTCCCGACGGCACCCTGCTCGCCTACTCCACGGACACCGTCGGCAACGAGCGCTATGTGCTGGAGGTCAAGGACCTCACCGCCGGAGAGCTGCGCCCGGACCGGATCGAGGGGGTCCTCGGAGGCGGGGTCTGGAGCCCCGACGGTCTGGACCTCTACTACTGCACGGTCGACGACTCCTGGCGCCGCGACAAGGTGTGGCGGCACCGGCTCGGCACCGCGCAGAGCGATGACGAGCTGGTGTTCCACGAGACCGACGAACGCTTCTGGGTCGGGGTCGGCCGTAGCACCAGCGACCGGTTCCTCGTGATCGCCTCCGGAGCCAAGAACACCAGCGAGTGCCGCTTCCTCGACACCCAGGAGCCGGACGCCGGCTGGGTGGTCTTCCACCCACGCCGCGAGGGCCTCGAGTACGGCCTCGAGCATGCCGTGGTCGCGGGCGAGGACCGCTTCCTCGTGCTGCACAACGGCACCGGAGCCGACTTCGAGATCGCCGGCACGCCGATCGTCCCGACTCCCCCCGAGAGCTGGGAGCCCCTGGTGGCGCACGAGGACGGGGTGCGGCTCGTGGACGTCTCGGCGTACGCCGGTCACCTGGTCGTCGCGCAGCGCAGCGGCGGGCTGACCCAGCTCCGGATCCTCGAGCTGGGCGCTGCAGGGGTCGCGGACGACTACCTCGTGGAGTTCCCCGAGGAGCTGTACACGGTCCACGGCGGGGGCGGCTCGCAGTTCGACCAGCCGACGGTGCGGGTCGGCTACACCTCGATGACCGTGCCCTCGTCGGTCTACGACTACGACGTGCGCAGCCGCGAGCTGACCCTGCTCAAGCGACAGCCGGTCCGCGGCCACGACCCCGCGGCGTACGAGGAACACCGCCTCTGGGCCACCGCGGACGACGGTGTCCGGATCCCCATCTCGCTGGTCTGCCGCAAGGGCGCCCGCGCCGACGGGCCGATCCCGTTCCTCCTCTACGGGTACGGCGCCTACGAGTACTCCATCGACCCCGGTTTCTCCGTCGCCCGGCTGTCCCTCCTCGACCGCGGCGCCGGGATGGCGATCGCACACGTGCGGGGCGGCGGAGAGATGGGGCGGCGCTGGTACGACGACGGCAAGCTCCTGCGGAAGCGGAACACGTTCTCCGACTTCGCCGCCTGCGCCCGGCACCTGGTCGAGACCGGCTGGACGACGAGCGAGCGGCTCGTCGCCGAGGGCGGCTCGGCCGGAGGCCTGCTCATCGGCGCCGTCGCCAACGAGTACCCCGATCTCTTCGGAGGGCTCGTCGGGGACGTGCCGTTCGTCGACACGCTCACCACGATGCTGGACGCCAGCCTGCCGCTGACGGTCACCGAGTACGACGAGTGGGGCAACCCGTCCGGCGACCCGGAGGCGTACGACTACATCGCCGGGTACGCGCCGTACGAGAACGTCGGCGCGGTCGACTACCCGCCGATCCTGGCGACCACCTCCCTGGAGGACACCCGGGTGCTGTACGTCGAGCCGGCGAAATGGGTGGCTCGCCTGCGGGCCACCGCCACCGGACGACGTGACTTCCTGCTCAAGACCGAGATGTCCGCAGGTCACGGCGGGGTGTCGGGTCGCTACCAGGGGTGGCGTGACCGGGCCTTCACCCAGGCCTGGATCCTCGACCGCATGGGACTGGCCGACGTCGAGCCGACCCTTCCGGTCAGCTGAGGCCCAGCGAGCGCGCCTGCGTCGGATCAGGCGCGTGTCAATTTCCCGCTCGAGCGGGGAAATTGACGCTTGTTGGCCGAAAACTTCCCCCCACAACCGCCAAGACGGGCCACCAAGTGGTGCAGGAGTGACCACCGACGGCCCGAGCCAGCCACAGCGGGTCGCGCCCGACTTCGTCGGCGCGTGGCGTCCTCGTTCGCCTCGCGAGCACGCTCGCAGCGGCGTTCGCTGCGGCGGCTCGCGCCCGACTTCGTCGGCGCGAGCCGTCCTCGCTCACTTCTGAGAAGTCCCTGAGAGTTCGTCGCGGGGGCAACTCCCCGGGCCGCCCACACGTCTGGCATGGGTGAAGGGTCCGTACGCCTCGGCCATGGGAATCCTCCCGGCCTCCGGTGCGTTGGAGTCGATGTGGGCAGCTGCCGGAGGCGGCGCCCGCGGGGTACAGGAGGGCGACATGGCAGCACGAACGATCAGCGCGACCCGGGAGATCGAGGGCCGGGACAGCGTCGGCCTCTACCTCGACGAGATCGCCCGCACCCCTCTGCTCGACGCGGCCGCCGAGGTCGAGCTCTCGAAGACGATCGAGGCGGGTCTCTACGCCGAGCAGCTGCTGGCCGAGGGCCGCGTCGGGCGCAAGAAGGGCGGCGCGCCGCTGACGGCCACCGAGGAGGAGCTCACCTGGCTCGCCGAGGAGGGCCGCAAGGCGGTCGACCAGTTCATCAGCGCCAACCTGCGGCTCGTCGTGTCGATCGCCCGCAAGTACGGACGCGCCCAGATGCCGATGCTCGACCTGATCCAGGAGGGCAACACCGGCCTGATCCGCGCGGTCGAGAAGTTCGACTACACCAAGGGCTACAAGTTCTCGACGTACGCCACCTGGTGGGTGCGCCAGGCGATCACCCGCGGCATCGCCCAGCAGGCACGCGTCGTCCGGCTCCCCGTGCACGTGGTCGAGGAGCTCAACCAGGTCGGTGGTGCGCGTCGTACCCTCGAGCGGCAGCTCGGCCGCGAGCCCGAGCCCGAGGAGATCGCCCGCGAGCTGGGCATGGACCTCGAGCGGGTGCTCGACCTGATGGCCTGGGGTCGCGACCACGTCAGCCTGGACACCCCGGTCGACGAGGACGGCGACACCTCGCTGGGCGACCTGATGGCGCAGGAGACCTCCCCCGGGCCCGACGACACGGTCCTGGACACCGAGTCCCGTGAGCGCCTCGACGCGCTGGTCGGTCAGCTCGACGACCGGGCCGCGGACATCATCCGCGCCCGCTACGGCCTGCTCGACGGGCGCCAGCACAAGCTCGCGGACATCGGCGCACGGCACGGCATCTCCGCCGAGCGCGTGCGCCAGCTCGAGCGCGAGGCGCTGCAGAAGCTGCGCCGCCTCGGCGACCCCGACCTGGCTGCCTGAGCGGTCAGCCGCTGGTCGAGGCGCTCGAGACCAGTTCCCCGAAGACCTCCGTCACACGCTGACGGAGGTCTTCGACCGTCCCGGTGTTGTCGATGACGTGACTGGCCGCCGCCAACCGCTCCTCCCGCGTGGCCTGGGCCGCGATCCGGTCCCTCGCCTCGGCCGCTGACCAGCCTCGCTCCCGGACCGCGCGCTCGACCTGCACGTCCGGGGGCACGTCGACGACGAGCACCGCGTCGAACGAGCCCGCCTGGCCCGTCTCGACCAGCAACGGGATGTCGTGCACGACCACGGCACCCGGCGGCGCCGACGCCTCGATCTCGGCGGCGCGGGCGCGGACCAGCGGGTGGACGATCGCCTCGAGCGCCGTACGTCGTGCGGGGTCGCCGAAGACCACCGAACCCAACGCCGCCCGATCCAGGCCGCCGTCCGCGGCCACGATCCCGGGCCCGAACTCCGCGACGACCGCCTCCAGACCGGGCGTCCCCGGTGCCACGACCTCGCGCGCGAGGGCGTCCGCGTCCACCACCACGGCGCCCAGCCGCCCGAGCAGAGCGGAGACGGTGCTCTTCCCCGAGGCCACTCCCCCGGTGAGACCCACGCGCATGTGACAGACCCTACGCAGCCCCTCACCTCCGCCTCACACGAATCTCCCACGTGCGGGTTTCACCGGTACACCGGGGAAACCTGAGGTCTCCAGCCAAAGTTTTGGCTGGGAACCTCAGGTTTTGGCTGGGAACCTCACCAGGACGAGCCCACCTATAGGTTCCAACCCCGTCATTCGGCACGCTCATCCACAGGCAGGAGATCACTGCGCGCTGAAGGTGTGAGAGGGCGCCGAAGATCGCCCCCATGGACGCTGGACTGCTCGCGCTGTGTCTCGATCACGGGGTGTTCCTGCGCCGAGAGGCGCTCGCGCTGGGATACGACGACCGCAGCATCGCTCATTCGGTGAAAGGTCGCATCTGGCACCGGGTCCGGCATGGTGCCTACATATTCACCGAGCTGTGGGAAAGCATGAGCCCGCTCGAGCGTCACTTCACGCGGAGCCGGGCCGCCTATCGAACGGCGCAGGCCGACGTTGTCCTCTCCCACACGAGCAGCCTCGCCGCGCACGGCACGACCGTCTGGGACCTGCCGCTGTCCGACATCCATCTCACCAGGCGCGATGGGCGTGTCGGACGCCGTGCCGCTGGTGTCGTCCAACACTGCGGTGAGGTGCTCGATGCCGATGTGGTTTACCAGGGGGAGCTCATGTACATGTCCGCCACCCGCACGGCGCTGGAGATCACCACGTTGACGGACGTCCAGCACGGACTGGTGATCGTCAACGGGCTGTTGAACGCCGGCCTGACGACTCGGCGACTTCTCCAGGATCGCTACGTCGACATGGAGATGTGGCCGCACACCCTGCGCACCGATCTGGTGCTGAGGCTGTGCGACCCGAGGATCGAGTCGGCCGGTGAGTCCCGCTGCCTCTGTCTCTTCTGGCAGCAGGGGTTACCCCGCCCCCAGGTCCAACTGCAGGTCCGCGATGGGCTCGGACGCATCGCCGGAAGGCTGGACTTCGCCTGGCCGGAGCTCGGGGTTTGGGTCGAGTTCGACGGGCGGGTGAAGTACGAACGTCTCCGGCGAGACGGGGAGTCCGAGGTGGACGTTCTCATGCGCGAGAAACGCCGTGAAGAGGCCATCCGCGAGATCACCGGATGGGAGTGCATCCGTATCACCTGGGCAGACCTGGCTCAGCCCGAGCGGATTGCGCTGAGGATCCGTGCGGCCTTCGCGAGGGCAGCCCGCCGCCGCGTCTGATCATGGCGCGTGGCCGATCGCAGCTGCAGGTTCCCAGCCGAAACCTGAGGTTCCCAGCCGAAATTTCAGCCGGGAAGCTCAGGTTTCACCGGTGTACCGGTGAAACCTGCAGCACGACGAAGGGCCCGGCCGTGTCGGCCGGGCCCTTCGTCGTTGCTGAGTGGAGCGGGGGGTCAGTTCCCGCCGCCGGTGAGCTTCTCGCGGAGCGCCTGCAGGGCTTCGTCGGAGGCCAGCGAACCGCCGGTCTCCTCGCCGGTCTCGACCTCTTCGGTCGAGCCGGAGGAGTAGGACGTGGCCTCGCCGGCCTCGACCTCGGCCTGCTTGGCCTCCTCCTGCTGCTTGACGTGGGCCTCCCAGCGGGCGTGGGCCTTGGCGTACTGGTCCTCCCAGGCCGCGCGCTGCTCGTCGTAGCCCTCGAGCCACTCGCCCGTCTCCGGGTCGAAGCCGTCGGGGTAGATGTAGTTGCCCTGCTCGTCGTACGTCGCCGCCATGCCGTAGAGCGTCGGGTCGAACTCCTCGACGTCGGTGGCTGCGGTGGTCTCGTTGGCCTGCTTCAGCGACAGCGAGATCCGGCGGCGCTCGAGGTCGATGTCGATGATCTTGACCATGACGTCGTCGTTGACCTGGACGACCTGCTCGGGGATCTCCACGTGGCGCTCGGCCAGCTCGGAGATGTGCACCAGGCCCTCGATGCCCTCCTCGACACGGACGAACGCACCGAACGGCACCAGCTTGGTGACCTTGCCGGGCACGATCTGCCCGATCTGGTGGGTCCGGGCGAAGTGCTGCCAGGGGTCCTCCTGCGTCGCCTTCAGCGACAGCGAGACCCGCTCGCGGTCCATGTCGACGTCGAGCACCTCGACGGTGACCTCGTCGCCCACGGAGACGACCTCGCTCGGGTGGTCGATGTGCTTCCACGAGAGCTCGGACACGTGGACCAGACCGTCGACGCCGCCGAGGTCGACGAACGCACCGAAGTTGACGATCGAGGACACGACGCCCTTGCGGATCTGGCCCTTCTGGAGCTGGGTCAGGAAGCCGTGGCGCACCTCGGACTGGGTCTGCTCGAGCCAGGCACGACGCGAGAGCACGACGTTGTTGCGGTTCTTGTCGAGCTCGATGATCTTCGCCTCGAGCGTCTGGCCGACGTACGGCTGCAGGTCGCGCACGCGGCGCATCTCCACCAGGGACGCGGGCAGGAAGCCGCGCAGCCCGATGTCCAGGATCAGGCCGCCCTTGACGACCTCGATGACGGTGCCCTCGACGACGCCGTCCTCCTCCTTGACCTGCTCGATGGTGCCCCAGGCGCGCTCGTACTGGGCGCGCTTCTTGGACAGGATCAGCCGGCCTTCCTTGTCCTCCTTCTGGAGGACCAGGGCCTCGACCTTGTCGCCGACGTTGACGACCTCGTTGGGGTCCACGTCGTGCTTGATCGACAGCTCGCGCGAGGGGATGACGCCCTCGGTCTTGTAGCCGATGTCGAGCAGGACCTCGTCCCGGTCGACCTTCACGATGGTGCCTTCGACGATGTCGCCATCGTTGAAGTACTTGATGGTCTCGTCGATCGCGGCGAGGAAGTCTTCTTCGGAGCCGATGTCGTTGACGGCCACCTGGGGCGCGTCGATCTCCGAGAGGTAGGCGGTACTGCTCGTCATAAGGGAGGGAGTTCCTTGGATGGATGGAGTTGTGCGGGCACGCGCGAAGCCCTGTTTCACTACCACCGGGTTCTCCGCGCCCGAACCGAGGCTGGGCGCGGTGGAGAGATAGCGAGCCGGTGTCCGCTCCGTCCGGGACGTCGGCAGACTTCTGGCGCATCCTGAGTCTACGCGGGGGCTCCGTCGGGAGTCCAACCGGCGGGTAGCCCACCGTCGGGGCGGCTCGGCCGATCCTAGGTCCCCGGGTCGGGTACGGCGTGCAGGTCGCCCGACGCCGCGATCGCCCGCAGCAGGCCGGCCGCCCGGTCGGCGACCGGGTTGGCTCCGGCCCGCCCGGCGAGGTCCACGAGGGCCCAGAGGTCGGCGGCCCGGGCCAGCTCGAGCGCCGTTGCCGGGCTGCCGTCCCGGCGGTCGCACCACGCTCCGAGCACGGCGTCGACGTACGCCGGCGACCGGTCGAAGCGCAGGAGGTTGCCCAGGTCGGTGAAGGGATGACCGGAGTGGGCGAACTCCCAGTCGAGCAGGCCGGTCACCTGCAGCGTGGCGGGGTCGACGAGGAGGTTCTTGGGGTTGGCGTCGGAGTGCACGAGGGTGGTGCGACGTACGGCGTCGAGCAGGTCCTGAGCCCGCTCGGCCACCTGCTCGAGCCCGGCGCGAAGCTCCCGCTCCCATCCCAGCGCCTCCTCGTGCGCGGCGACGAAGCCCGGCAGCCCGTCCTCCATACCCCAGTCGCCGACGGTCAGGGCGGCGTCGACGAACGGCCCCGGACGCTGGGTCGGCATCCCCGCGAGCGTGGCCAGCAGGTCGCCGAGCCGGGCACCCAGGGTGGCCGTGGCGTCGAGGTCCAGCGTCGGCAGGACCAGGTCACCGCGTTCGCCGGGCAGGAACGACGTCACGAGCAGGCCGGGCCGGTCCGCGACCCGACGTCGTACCTCGAGGACGTCGGGCACGGGGACCAGCCCGCGCACGAGCCCGAGCACGGCGGCGTCGACCTCCGGCGCCGCGTCGTGGCGCAACCCGGGCGGGTAGATCCGCACCACCGTGCGTTCCTCCCCGTTCTCGGCGAGGAACGTCTGGCCGGACCAACCGCCGGCGAGCGGTCGCAGATCCGACGGGAGGTCTGTCGGGCCGTCCATCCCCCGCAGGGTAGGCCCGGCCGGTCCCGTGGCCCCAGGGGGTCATGGCGGGGATCCCCGATGACGCGTATACCTCAGGAGCCAATCCCTGTCTCGGGAGAGACGAGGAGCGCCATGAGGAACCGTCAGAGGTCCCGGATCGTCATCGCGACGCGGATCGCCATCTCCCTCGGTCTGTTGCTGAGCCTCGGCCTGCTGTCCGGCAGCGTCACCAACGGCGCCCTGGCCGCCAGCACCGGACACGGCTGGCGGGTCCTCACCGGCTCCCAGTCAGCGGACGGCTCGATCAGCGGGGCACGGTTCCTGCCGGGCGAGATCTGGATCGACCAGGGCGACACGGTGACGTGGGCGGCGAACTCCGTCGAGCCCCACACCGTCACCTTCTTCCCGGGCAACGGGGAGCCGGCCGGACCCTTCAACCCCGGAGACCCGGCGCAGGTCACCCGCGTGGGGAGCGGAGTGGTCGACGGTACCTACCAGAACTCCGGTGTGCTGACGACCGTGCCCGCAGGCCAGGACTTCGGCCCGTTCCCGCCGTTCGTGGTGCCTCACCAGGACTACACGCTGTCCTTCCCCACCGCCGGGGACTTCGACTACTACTGCCTGGTGCACGGCGTGATGATGAAGGGGACCGTCCACGTCGCGCCGGCCGGCACGGCGTACCCCTTCACCCAGGCCCAGTACGACGCGCAGGGTGCCGCCGAGGCTCGCGCGATCCGCACCGACGGCAACAGGCTGAGGGCCGCCGCGCTCGCCACCGCGAGCCAGCACCACGTGGTGATGGGCGCGGACGACGGCACCGCGATGGTGATGCGGTTCCTGCGGCCCTCCGTGACCGTTCACGTGGGTGACACGGTGGTCTTCGACAACTCGACGAGCATGGGATCCCCGCACACCGTCACCTTCGGGGAGGAGCCGCAGGGTCCGGCACTCGAGAACTACCTGCCCTCCGCGACGTACGGGGGCGGAGACCTGAGCTCGTTCGTTCCTCCGGGTCTGACCTTCTCGGTGACGTTCACCGCGCCGGGGACCTACTCCTACATCTGTGCCCTGCACGACGTCCAGGGCATGAGCGGCCGGGTCATCGTCAGGCCGTGACACCCGGCTAGCCTTCGACCCATGGCCGAAGGTGAACCGGGGCCGCCGGCCGCCGGTGGCGTGACCGACCACCTGCCGCAACGCGTCCGGGTGGAGCGCCGGACGGTCGGCGAGGAGGAGTCGCGTCGCGCCAACGGCCCCGACTGGGACCGGTACGCCGACGAGTACCAGGCCACCCACGGCGACTTCCTCGGCGACACCGGGTTCGTGTGGGGTCCCGAGGGCCTCACCGAGGACGAGGCGGGAGTGCTCGGCGACGTCGAGGGCACGGACGTGCTCGAGGTCGGCTCCGGGGCCGGCCAGTGCTCCCGCTGGGTGCGTGCGCACGGTGGCCGCTCCTTCGGGGTCGACCTGTCCGCGCGGCAGCTCCAGCACTCCCTGCGACTCGACCAGGAGTCGGGGATCACCGTTCCCTCCGTGCTCGGCACCGCGACCGCCCTGCCGTTCGCCGAGGGCTCGTTCGACGTCGTGTTCTGCTCGTTCGGGGCGCTCCAGTTCGTCGCCGACATCGAGGTCGCCATTGCCGAGACCGCGCGCGTGCTCAGGCCCGGTGGACGCTTCGCCTTCTCGGTCACCCACCCGACCCGGTGGAGCTTCCCCGACGACCCGTCGGAGACCGGGCTCACGGCCACCTCGTCGTACTGGGACCGCACGCCGTACGTCGAGGTGGACGACGAGACGGGGCGGGTCTCCTACGTCGAGCACCACCGCACGCTGGGCGACTGGGTGGCGCTGCTCGCCGGGCACGGCTTCCGCATCGTGGCCCTGCTGGAGCCGGAGTGGCCCGAGCACCACGACCGCGTCTGGGGCGGCTGGTCCCGCACCCGCGGTCGGCTGACCCCCGGTACGGCGGTCTTCGCCGCCGATCTGGCCTGAACGGTCCCGTCGCGCGGGGCGCACCCTAGTGTGTGCGCGTGCCGAACCTGCGCCTCCTCCCCCGAGTCACCGTGCTCGCCCTCGTGTGTGTGATGGCTGCGCTCCCGGCCCTGGCCTCTCGCGCGGCTGCCGCACCCATCCACACGGTCACCGTGACCGCGACGCCGGCCGGGTCGACCGCGACCACCTACCCGGCGTACGACCCGGCGGTCTCCCGGTACGCCGTGATCCCGGACGCCGGCACGAACGGCGACCTGACGGTCACCGCCACCAGCTCGGACACCGCCGCCACGGTGACCGTCGACGGCCGGCCCGCGGTCAACGGCTCACCGGTCGCGGTCACCGGGCTCTCCCCCGGGGACGAGGTCTCGGTGCAGTTCCAGGACACCGGATCGGCGCCGGTCTCGCAGTCCTGGATCTACCTGCCCACCGGATTCCCGCATCTCACCGTCACCGACGACCACAGCTCCGACCCCGGCTCGTCGTACTACTTCATGGGACTGGGCTCGTTCCTCAGCACCACGGGGTACGAGGCCGTCGTGGACCACGACGGGGTGCCCGTGTACGTCTCGACGAAGGGCGGGCAGGACCTCAAGGCCTACACCGACACCCAGGGGAATCCCCTCTACTACACGGTGGCCCGTAAGGCGGGCAGCGGCCCGGTGATGGGCTCGACCTACGAGATCGACAAGCTGGGCCTCGACTTCCAGCTGCAACAGGTCATCCACCCGACCGATCTCCCCGCGCTGGACTTCCACGACAGCGTCGTCAACCCGGACGGCTCCGCGCTGCTCATGGGCGAGACCACGCACACCGACAGCAGCTCCAACACCTGGCTGGACGCCGTCATCGAGATCATCGACGCCCAGGGGAACACGGTCTTCCGCTGGGACAGCGCCGACCACACCGATCCCACCGACGCCTACCTGTCGCCGGGCGGCGACTACGCCCACATCAACTCCCTGCAGTGGCTGCCCGACGGAGACGTGCTCGCTTCGTTCCGCAACCTGAGCACCGTGATGCGGATCGCGACCTCGGCGCACGACGGCTTCCAGAAGGGCGACGTCGAGTGGGAGCTCGGCGGGAAGCACAGCACCTTCACCTACGTCGGGGATCCCGAGGGCGGCCAGTGCGCCCAGCACTACGCCCGGATGATCGACGCCACGCACGTCCAGATCTTCGACAACGGCTCGATGTCCGACCCGACGGGCCCGATCGGCGCCCAGAGCGCCGACATGTGCCCCACTCCGGGCGCCCCCGACACCCGCCGGGCCCGGCCCCAGACACGGGTCGTCACCTATGCGCTGGACACCCAGGCTCAGACGGCGACGCTCAGGCAGAGCTACGAGGTGAACGGCCGCTACGCACCCTTCGCCGGCAACTGGCAGAACGAGCCGAACGGCGACCGGGTGATCGGGTGGTCCCAGAGCCAGCAGACCACCGGAACGGCGCCGATCGCGACGGAAGTGGGGCCGGGGGGCAACGAGCTGTGGGCGGTCCAGGCGCCCGGATGGTTCTCCTACCGGGTCTTCAAGTTCCCGGCCCCGGACGTGCAGGCCCCCGCGGTCGTCGTCGACCAGCCCACGGACGGCCGGGTCCTCGACGAGAGCGACCCGGCGCCGATCGCGGACTTCGGGTGCACCGACACCGGCGGCAGCAACCTCGCGTCCTGCACGGCCACCACGCCGAACGGCGACCCGCTGCCGATGACGCCCGGCGACCACGCGTTCGTCGTCACCGCCACGGACGGTGCCGGCAACGTCACCACCCGGACCGAGCACTACACCGTGTTGGCGGACTACCAGCCGGATGCCCGGATCAAGCGCCGGGGCGGTCTCTGGGTGGGCGACGGCACCGTCGGGTCCTCGCGCCACCAGACGGTGGCCGGGACGGTGAGACCCCACCATCCGCTCCGACTCCTGATGGCCGTCCGCAACCGCGGCACGCACGCGGACCGGATGGAGGTGTGCGGTGCCTCGTCGACCCGACGCTTCTCGATCCGCTACGTCGCGGGCGGCCGGGACATCACTCGGCGCGTGGAGTCCTGCTGGCGGACGCCGGCCGTGTCGCCGGGCGCCTCGACGGGTCTGACGATCGTCGTCACCGACGTCTCGGCCCGGCGTGGTACGAGCCACACCTTCCGCGTCACGACGTCCTCGGCCGGCGACCCCGCCCGTCACGACGCCGTGGCCGTGGCGGCCGGAGGAGCGGGCTGAACCTCAGCCGGTGCAGATCCGGTAGCGCCCGGGGCGGTCGAAGGTGACCGTCATCGTGGCCACCTGAGCCGTGGTGCCCACGAAGTAGGGGCGCCCGGGAACGGTCTTCCAGGTCCGTGTCGAGGCGAGCCCGTCACGCGAGATCTGCGTGCTGACCGACCCGGCCGGACCAGCGAAGCCGATCTCGGCGCCGTACAGCGACGGCACGGACACCGACGCGTGCGGGCCGGTGGCCCGATACGTCCCGCAGCCCTGACCCTTCGTGATGGGGCGCGAGAAGCCTGTCCCGGTGACGTCGGCCCGGTACAGCAGGTGCGGGTCGGCGGTGCTCACCGTGGTCAGGTACTGAGCCTCGACGTCGAGCCGACGCTGGGGGTCCACCGGCCCCGTGGGGAGGTCGGAGGCGATGCCCGGGTCGGTGACCAGGTCCGCGCGGAAGTAGCCGTCGAACGGGTCCTGCGGCACCGGCGTCAGGACCCGCTCACCGATCCGGGCCGCCGCGGCCAGCGCAACCACCCGGTCGCGTCCCGGAGACGTCAACAGCCGCAGGGCGTCACTGGTGTCCCGTGCCTCCTCGACCCCGGGCAGGGCCCACGCGACCACGAGGGCGATCGCCGCGAGCGCGGCCAGGCCGCGGACGGGGAACCGTCGGCCGCGGACCCACGAGGCGACGATGGTGAACGCGAGGGCCACCGTCGGCAGCAGGAGCACCAGGGTCACGTAGCCGTAGCGTCCCTCCCCCGCGCTCGGGTTCCCGAAGTCCAGACGTGGGGTCAGGGCGGTCAGCAGCAGCTGGGCCGCCGCCGTGACCGAGCCGGCGAGCGCCACACCTCTCAGCTCGCGGGTCCCGCCGCGGCCCAGCACGGCGGCCACCACCGCCAGCACCAGCAGGAGCGCGGCCACCACGGCGCCGACGTGCGTCGTCCCGAACGAGAACGGCCGGGACAGCCCGGACCACACGTAGTCGGAGACCGCCCGGACCCCGTGCCCCGAGAAGCCGTAGTCGCCGACGTCCTCGCGGCCCCAGCCGAGGAACCAGGCGCCCCAGGCGAGCGCGGGCACCACGACGAGCGCCGCCGCGGCCCGGAGACCGCGCGTCCACCAGGCGACGAGCGCGGCCAGCACCACCATGGTGACCCCGAGGGCGGAGCAGGTCAGGCCGACCAGCAGCCACACCCACGCAAGGCGGACCCCCGCACCTTCCGGACGACGCAGCAGGCTGTGCACCGCCATCAGGCCGCACAACAGCGAGGCGACGAGGTTCATCGCGCTGGCCTGGACGAGCGACCCGCTCGAACCGCTCGCGAGCACGAGCAGGACCGCGAGCACCGCCGGCCACGCCGCCGTCCCGGCCCTCCGGAGAACGGCGTACGCCGCGAGGCAGGTCAGCAGGTGCAGCGCGACCGAGGTGAGGGCCCACGGGAGATATGTGTGCAGCCCGAATGCGGCGAAGAGGGTCAGGTTGATCAGCACGATCGAGGTCGACCAGTGCCCGTTGTGCGGCGCGAACAGGTTGGTCGACGTGTGCGGGATGGTGCCGCGCGAGAGCACGAAGTCCCAGTCGTCGGAGTAGAAGTACAGTCCGCGCGCACAGAAGGTCAGCCACGCGGCCGAGGCGAGGACCCCGACGACCAGCACCACGACCGGCACCAGCACCCCTTCGCGACGCCAGCGCCGGAGGGTGTCGGTCACGCGCGGCCTCCCCGTGGGAGCCGCCTGGGCGGCGCCGTCGGTCAGCGCCACGTCCCCGGAGGCGTCACGGCTGCGCCACGTGCTGGTGCGTCTCCGCGGGCTCCGCGGCGGCCGTCGGCCGACGCCACAGGACCAGACCCAGCCCGATCAGCAGGATCGGGATCCCGAGGACGAACCCGACGACGGGAACGGTCTTCTCGAGGAGGTTCAGCTTGCTCTTGTCGGACTTCGCCTGCTCGACGCTCGTCCCGACCTGTCCCTTGGTGTAGGCGAACTTGAGGGCGACCACCGGCTTGCCCTTCGTGTCCGTCTGCTCGAGGTTCTGGGAGTTGTCGACGATCGAGCCGGTCACCGGCTCGACCCAGTACACGAGGTCGTTGTTGTAGATGCCCTTCACGCCCGGGGCGAGGTGGATCGGCACACCCGCGATGTGCACGGTGAACTTGTAGGTCTCGAGGCCGTTGAGCGTCTCGGTGCCGGCGTACACCGCCGGGAACGCCGCGTTCCCGGTCTGGTCCCAGATGGAGTACGTCGCCTTCTTGACGTGGAAGGGGAACTTGTTCTCCAGCCCGTGGTGCGGCACCGCGTCCGGAGGGAGGTACTGGGAGTCGTTGACCGACTCCGCGGTGTGCCGGTCGGTCGCGTAGTGGTCGACGTTCGCCGTGATCAACCGCTTCTGGGGGTCCTTGTTGCTGACGCAGCCGGTGGGGTTGCCGACGTCCTTGACCACGCAGTTCGACTGCACGAACGAGATGACGTTCGAGTCCGACAGGCTGGTGTCGGAGTGGTAGACGCTCCACACCCTGATCGGACGTCGTCTTGCCGTTGATCGTGCCGGTCCCGGTCAGGTGGATCGTCTGGTTCGACGTCCAGCGGCGTCTTCTCGATCCGGTCGGGCGCATACCACTTGGTGAGGACCCCGGTCATCACCAGGAAGCCCCCGACCAGCAGCAGAACCGTGCCGATTTTGCGCACCCTGACCTCCTTGACGGCAGCGCGACGAGGGCACGCTAGCAGCACGGATCCCTCCCCGGTGGCGGACCGCGCCTACGATGCAGCCATGACGACGGATGTCGCCACGCGCGGGCGTGTCGAGAAGGGGACCCGGTCGGGTGTCCTGGACGGCATCCGGGGCGTCGCCATCGTGCTCGTCGTGATGTCGCACCTGTGGGTGGTCTACCCGGTGTACGACTGGTCGTCCGACGCGCTGCGCATCCTGTTCGGCAGCGGGAACTTCGCGGTCAGCATCTTCTTCGTGGTCGGCGCCTACTTCGCGACGGCCGCGATGCTGCGCGAGGTGGACCGCACCGGGAACCTCCGGTTCGGCGTCGTCATCGTGCGCCGCTGGCTGCGCATCTCGGCTCACGTCTACCCACTGCTGCTGGTGGTGCTCGCCCTGACCGCCGCCGGGGTCGGGAGCCAGGTCTACTCGACGGCCAACACCCGCGCCTCGGCCTGGCACATCCTCACCTACACCTGGAACGGGTACGTCGCCGCTCACGCCATCGAGGCCCGCCCCGACCTGGGGCACCTCTGGTACGTCTGCACCGACCTCTGGATGATCGTCGTGATCAGCCTGATCGTGTACGCCCTCCGGCGGTACCGCCGCACCCTCCTGGCCGTGCTGCTCGCGCTGGCGGCCGTGATCGCGGTCTACCGCTACCACGTCTACGTGCACGACGGCGCCTTCACCGCGCTCCTCCAGCTGCAGTCGCGCGGCGACGGGCCGGTCTGGGGGGCGATCGCCGCGGTGACGGTCCCCTTCGCCGGGCGCCTTCGCCCCTGGGCGCCGACCGTCGGGGCCGTCTGCGTCCTGGCCCTGGTCCCGATCATGTTCTGGGTCCACGCCCCCGGCCGGTACTTCTCGATCCCGGGCCTGGTGCTCGACGTGGTCCTGGCGCTCTTCGTGGTCTGCACCGCGCTGGCCCCGCCGAACCGCTACCTCGAGTCGGCCGTAGGCACCAGGCCGTGGCAGTTCCTGGGTCGGCACTCCCTGGGCCTCTACCTGTGGCACTACCCGGTGTTCTGGTTCATCTCCCTGAACCACCCGACCTGGGACTCCTGGGTCAAGGTCGTCGTCTCGCTCGTCCTGACGGCGTTCTTCGCGACGCTGATGACGTTCCTGGTCGAGCGGCCCCTCCAGCGCTGGCTGCGGTCCCCCGGCTGGTCGGAGGTCGTGGACGAGGGGCTGGCCCAGGGTGCGTGGCGGATCGTCCGGACGCGGACGGCGCAGGAGTGGCGCGCCGCGGTCGGCCGCGTGCGGTCGGGACCCGACTCCTAGGCCGGGTCCGTTCGACCGCGTGCGCTCAGGGCCGGCGCCGGCGCAGCCGGTGCAGCGAGGCCAACGCCTTGTTGACCGTCTCGTCCGAGATGCCCAGCCGGCGCTTGGCCCGGTCGTAGAGGTCGAGCGCGACCCGGTCGGCGCCGATGGCCAGCTTCTTGAGCCCGTCCTCCGGGCGCGCCCGGTAGTGGGTGGCCCGCCGTACGGCGTCGGCCTCCGGGGTGAAGTAGTAGAGCGCCATCGAGCGACGGGCGACGTCGGGCGGGCAGGTCAGCCCGTCCGGGTGGCCGTGGAAGCTGTCGAACGACGTGGTGAACACGAGCATCCGGTTGCCCCGCGGCGTCACGGACTCCTGGCAGGCCGTCATGTCCTGGTCCCACAGCTCGAGCTTGCCGCCCCAGTCGTCGTGCCACTCGCGGTTGAGGTAGAGCAGGATGTTCACCCGCCGAGCCCAGTCCTCGTGCACGTGGTGCGTGGTGAAGTCCGCGTGGATGTTCAGGTGTCCGCCGCGCAGGGTCTGGTGCAGGCCGCCGCCGTCCATGGCCCAGTCGGGCATCAGGCCCTCGATGCCCGTCAGCTGCCCCAGGAAGTCGACGAACTGAGGGGAGCAGAACTCCTTCGCCACCGCGTTCAGGGTGGCGCCCCAGGTGTCCGGCGCGGTGTTGGCGTACTTCGTCTCGTTGACGTGGAGGTACCCCTTCCAGAAGGGGTCGCGGATCTCCGGGAACTCGTCGGCGGCTGCGTCGAACGTGGCCGGCGTCAGGACGTCGTCCAGCACGACGTGGGGGAAGGGCTCGGCGGCCGCGTACGCCGCGGCCAGCGCCGGCAGATCGGCCGTGAGGCGTGAGTAGTCGACGACGTCGGAGCTCATGGCGCACATGATGCCGCAGCCCCGGACGCGCCGTGGCCAGGGGGACTGACTCGATGACGTTGCTTGGCCGTGACCGGATACGATGACCCGGCGCGCCGGTTCCGCCCCGTCCAGTCGCCGGGCATCAGCGCTGCGTCTTGGGACCGACGTTTGGGAGGAACGCTGTACACGCACCGTGAACCGGTGGCTGCCGAGCCGCGGATCGGCGTCCTGGTCGTGGCCTACAACGCCGCCCGCACCCTCGAGCAGACCCTCGACCGCCTGCCGGCCGAGTTCGTCGCCCTGGTGGACCACATCCTGATCTGTGACGACGCCAGCTCGGACGACACCTACGAGATCGGCGTGCGGTACAAGGCGCAGTCCTCCCTCCCCCTGACCGTCGTCAAGCACGACCTCAACCTCGGCTACGGCGGCAACCAGAAGGTCGGCTACCGCTGGGCGATCGACCACGGGCTCGACATCGTCGTGCTGCTCCACGGGGACGGCCAGTACGCGCCGGAGGTCATCGGCGACCTCGTCTCACCGCTGGTCCGCGGCGAGGCCGACGCCGTGCTCGGCAGCCGGATGATGGAGCGCGGTGGCGCCCGGGCCGGCGGCATGCCGGCGTACAAGTACGTCGGCAACAAGATCCTGACCACGGTCCAGAACCGGGTGGTCGGCACCCGGCTGTCCGAGTGGCACAGCGGCTACCGGGCCTACCGCACCGACGCCCTCGCCGACATCGACTTCGGGTCGATGGCCGACGGGTTCAACTTCGACACCCAGATCATCCTGGCTCTGCACGACGTCGGGAAGAAGATCGTGGAGGTCCCGATCCCGACGTACTACGGGGACGAGATCTGCTACGTGAACGGCATGCGGTACGCCCGCGACGTCGTCACGGACGTGGTGCGCTACAAGGCGCGCCGGGTCGGGTTCGGCGCCGATGTCGTGGCCGCCGACACCGACGCCTACGACCTCAAGCCCTCGCCGCACTCCTCGCACGGTCGGCTGCTGAGCTGGCTCTCCGGCCGGGCACCCTCGCGGGTCCTCGACGTCGGATGCTCCGACGGGCGCTTCGGGGCGCTGGTGCGCGCACAGGGCCACCACGTGGACGGACTCGACGTGGTCAAGCACGAGGGCATCGCCACCCGCCTCGACGGCTTCGTCGAGGCCGACCTCGAGGACGGGGTCCCGGAGAGCGTCGGTCGGTACGACGTCGTCGTCGCCGGCGACGTGCTGGAACACGTGACGGAACCCGCCTCGCTGCTGGCGGACCTCTGCGCCCACCTCGAGCCGGGCGGCGAGCTGCTGGTGTCGGTGCCCAACTTCGCCCACTGGTACCCCCGCACGCGGGTGGCCGCCGGGCTCTTCGACTACGACCACCGCGGGCTCCTGGACCGCGGCCACGTGCGCTTCTTCACCCGGCGCAGCTTCGAGCGCCTCCTGCGGGACTCCCACCTGCGCATCGTGGCGCGGGAGACGGTGGGCACCCCGTTCGACGTGCTGGACCGGGGCGGCCGGTCACCGATCGGCGGAGCCGCCCGCGTCGCCGCCGCCCTCGACCGGGCCGCGGTCCGGATGTGGCCGACCCTGTTCGGCTACCAGTTCATCTACAGGCTGGTCCCGGCTTGACGGATGCGGACCTCGAGCACCGGCGAGCCCTCATCGCCAGCGTGTGCGGTCTGGTCGTGGGTGCGTCGGCGTTCTACGCCATGCTGCTCGACTTCGGCACGAACCTGGGTCGCACGGCGCTGAGCCTGCCCTACGCGTCGAACTTCTTCGAGCTCCAGGCCGACGCCTTCCGGCACGGGCACCTGTACGTGCCGACGGGATCCCTGGGCATCGAGGGGTTCATCCACGGCGGGCACACCTACATGTACTTCGGTCCCCTCCCGTCCCTGGTCCGCCTCCCGGTCATGCTGCTCACCCACGACTTCGACGGCCACATGACCGTGGTGATGATGGGCATCGCGTTCGCGGCGTACGCGATGATGCTGACCCGGCTCACCTGGCTCGTCCGACGGCTCGTGCTGCCGGGCCGCCCCCTCACCGTGGCGGACTCGGTGCTCGGCGGCGTGTTCATCGCGGCCGCGACCGGCGGCACGACCCTCACCTTCGACGCGTCCCTGCCGTGGGCCTATCACGAGGTCTACGTCTGGCAGAGCGCCATCGTCGTCGCCGGCGTCTACTGGATGATCCGGGCGGCCGCCGAGCCCACGTGGCCCGCCCTGCGCTGGATCGGCTTCCTCACCCTGTGCGCCGTCCTGACCCGCACCACCGGCGGCTTCGGGATGTGTGTAGGCGTGCTGGTGCTGGCCGCGTGGTTTTGGCTGCGCCCACGGACGCCCCTGCACCGGGAGCGCGCGTGGGCGCTGCTCGCCGCCGCCGGGGTCGCGATCGGGATCGGCGTCGCCTACAACACGGCCAAGTTCGGGACGCCGTACATGTTCCCGTTGCAGGACCAGGTCTGGACCCAGGTCAACGAGCACCGCAGGGCCGCGCTCGCGGCGAACGGAGGCACCCTGACCGGGCCGCAGTTCTTCTGGACCGGCCTGGTGAACTACTTCTCCCCCACCGGGATCCGGTTCGTGGACTACTTCCCCTGGGTGACCCTGCCGCCCCACAACGCGCGCGCCTACGGCGGGGCCTTCATCGACCAGTCGTACCGCACCGGCAGCCTGACCGCGTTCTCCACCCTGCTCCTGCTGCTGGCCCTGCTGGCCCTGCCCGTCCTGGTGCGCGACCGGCGCAACCCGGACCTGCGCCTCATGCTCCCCGGCCTGCTGGGTGCGTTCCTGATGACCGGCGGGGTCATGGGCTACGGGTACGTCGCCTACCGCTACACGACGGAGTTCGTCCCCGCGCTCGTGGTCTTCGGCACGGTCGGCCTCTGGGGGGTGGTCGCCCGGCTGGTCGCCCGGTGCTCGGGCAGCTCACGCCGGCTGACCCGTGCGGTCACGGCACCGGTCGTCGCGGTGATGGCGGCCCTCACCGCGTTCGCCATCGCCGCCAACCTGTCGGTCGGCTACGCCGCAGCTGCCACGACGTACCGAGGCCCGCCCCTCTCCCGGTACGTGGCCCTGCAGAACCGGCTGAGCGGAGGCGCGGGCTCGGCCTTCTCGCGGCTCATCGTCCACTCGACCGCACTCCCGTCGCGCGGGTCCACCGACCAGCTGTTCATCACCGGCAACTGCGACGAGCTCTTCCTCAACACCGGCGACGAGACCCAGCCCTGGGTCGAGATCGCGTCCCGCAACCGGGTGGTGGCGGCCACCTTCGGACCGCACCCGCGCCCGGGTCGGGTGGCGCTGTGGCGGGTGCGCGCCGCAGGGGTGACGCGCTCGGTCTGGCTGCAGACGAACCATCGCGGCCAGGCCCGGGTGTACCTCCACAACGAGGGTGGCCGGTACTTCGGTCCCTGGATCGACCCCGCACCCGGCGAGACGGTCACGATCGGGATGTCGATCGACTCGTCGGTCGGGTACGCCGCGGTGTCATCGAGCCCGGGCGGGTTCGTGGGCTATGTGCCGTACGAGGCCTGGAACGGGAACTGGGTCAACCGCCCGGGCACGATCAGCGACACGTTCGCGACCCGGTCCTACCGCGGAGGGGTCCTCGTGCGCCGCGTCGACGGCGTGCCCCCGGCGCTCTGCGAGCGCCTCGCCCACGACAACGGCGTCAGGCTGGGCTCCTGATGCGCATCGCCTTCCTGTCGTGGCGCGACTCCTCCCACCCGGACGGCGGGGGCTCGGAGGTGTACGTGGAGCAGGTCGCCGCCGAGCTCGCTGCCCGTGGGCACGAGGTGACCGTCCTCTGCGCGGCCCACGGCGACGCGCTTCCCGAGGAGCGGTGGCGCGGCGTTCGCGTCCTGCGCCGCGGGGGGCGCCTGTCGGTCTACGCCCGCGGGCTCGCCTGGACGGCGTCCCGGGAGGGCCGACGGCAGGACGTGGTGGTCGATGTCGTGAACGGCCTCCCGTTCTGGACTCCCCTGGTGCGCCGCCGCGGTGTGATCGCGCTCGTCCACCACATCCACCGCCAACAGTGGCGGATGATCTATCCGGGCACGGCCGGCCGGCTGGGCTGGTTCGTCGAGTCCCGCCTCACTCCCTGGGTGTACCGGCGGGTCCCCCACGTGACCGTCTCCGAGGCCTCGCGGAGAGACCTGCAGGGGCTTGGCGTCCACGTCGTACGCCTCGCTCACAACGGCACACCGGCAGCGCCACCGGGCCGGCTCCCACGGGCGTCGCGACCACACATCTGCGTGCTCGCCCGGCTGGTGCCCCACAAGCAGATCGAGCACGCCGTGGACGTCGTCGCGGCGCTGCGGGACCAGGGCGTGCCGGTGACCCTCGACCTGATCGGGGAGGGGTGGTGGCGGCCGCAGCTCGAGCGTCACGTGGCGGCCCTGCGGGCCGAGGACCTCGTGTGCTTCCACGGTCACGTCGAGCCGCAGACGCGGTCCGACCTGCTCGGCCAGGCGTGGCTGATGCTCCTGCCGTCGGTGAAGGAGGGCTGGGGCATCGCCGTCCTGGAGGCGGCCGACCAGGGCACCCCGACGCTGGCGTACGCCGCGGCCGGCGGCGTGGCCGAGTCGATCCGGGACGGCGAGACCGGGGCCTTGGTGGGCGACGAGGCGGAGCTGATCCGGCGTACGCAGGAGCTGCTGGGAGACCGTGCCGCACTGGCGCGGCTGGGTGCGTCCGCCCGCGACTACGCGGCGGGCTACCGCTGGACGTCGAGCACCGACGCCTTCGAGGCGGTGTGCCGCGAGGTCACGGCCGCCGCGGGCTCACTGACCGTAGACGAGGGCGGACTGGTCGGCGGGGTTGGTGGACGGCGCCGCGGTCTGGGAGTGGATGACGCCCAGGGTGAGGCCGAAGGACGCGATCGCGCCTAGCAACGGTGCCAGGAGCACGCGCAGCACAAAGATCATCGGACTTCGGCTCTTCCTTCGAGGTCTGCCCCGGCTTCCGGGGCGGTCGGCCAGATGCTAGCACCTCAGGCCGGGCCGGCCCGGCTTCCGCGCAGGCTCAGGAGGGCGACACCGGCCGCGGCCAGGACGACCACGAGCAGCAGGACGTCCACCACCACCGTCGGCACGACCACCCAGCGCGGGGCCGACGGGTCGGAGGACCCGAGGGGCGCCGTGGCGGGGACCCGGAACAGCCGCACCTCGGGCGACGAGACGACGGGGCGCAGGCTGGACGTGTCGAGGTTCCGCGCTCCCGGCTGGTCGAGATAGACCAGCACCCAGCCGATCCCGGCTCGCCGCAGCGGCCCGGGTCGCAGACCGGCGGCCACGAGGGAGCCCACCGCGGCCGCCCGCTCGTCCTCGCCCCGCAGCACGCCCTGGTCCGTGGCCAGGCGGTCGTCCTCCACCACCCGCCGCGTCGTCCACCGGGGCACCGGATCGGCCGCGGAGAGCGGGTTGCCCCAGCGGAACAGGCGGTAGGACTGCCAGGGCAGCACCACGACGTCGCCGGCCCCGGGGCCGTCCAGGACGTCGACGCTGCGCGCGAGACCGGCCGGGTACTGGACGGGCCGGAGGGCGGCCGCGGTCGTCGCCACGGCGTCGGGGACGAGCAGCACCGGCACCAGCACCGCGAAGACGGACACCACGAGCCCGGCCGGTGCGTCCCGACGCGACACCGCCTTCGCGACGTCCGCGGTCACCTCGCCGAAGCACCTCCCGGCCAGGACGACGAACGGGACGAGCCACTTCTGGCTGTCACGCAGCAGGCCGCCGCCGGGGACCGTCGACACGAACCAGCCGAGCGGGTGATCCATCCCGGGCACGTGCGGGAGGACGGCCAGCAGCAACCCGACGGCGCCGGCCACCACCAGCCCCACCGGTTGCCGACGCACCCCGAAGAGCAGCGCGATCACCACCACGACCGCCACGAGCAGACCCAGGAGGGATGCCTGGCTGGCGGGCACCACGAACCGGTCCCAGACGCCACCGGTCCCGAGCAGGGTCGCGAGGACGCCGCCGGGGTGCTCGGCCCGCGCGGCGAACGCCTCGACGCCGCGCGCGTCGCTGACCGTCGACCCATGGCCCCACAGGCTCGGCAGCACCCATGGCAGCTGGAGCGCGCCGGTCACGGCCAGGGCGGTGAGCGCCCGGCCGCGCTCGCCGCCGACGGGGACCACGCACCCGGCCACGACGAGCAGAGCGATCAGACCTCCGGTGGGGGTCAGGGACGCGAGGGCCACCAGCACCACCAGCGCCGCGAGCGCCGTCCGCTCCCCCGACACCACCCAGCGTCGAACCACGCCCACCAGCCACCAGGCGGCGGCGTAGGACGCCAGGAGAGCCCACTGGCCGAGCGCGAGTCGCTCGACCACGAACGGGTTCCACACGGCGAAGGTGGCCACGGCGGCCCGGGCGGACCGCGGCAGGTGACGCATGCTGCGGTGGGCACCGGCACCCGCCACGACCAGCACGCCCCAGACCGCCAGCCGGAAGAGGACCTGGCCGCCGACGAGGTGGCTGAGCAGGCCCAGCACCGCTTCCAGGGGCACCGCCCGTGCAGGCCCGCCGGTGAACCCCAGCTGTGCCGCGCCCAGCGGGCTGACCGGGGTGAACACCATGTCGCGAGCGAGCCCGTAGCCGGTGTGGACCAGCATCGGCCAGCAGAGCGCCGCCACCAACGCGAGGACCCACAGGTCCAGCGCGGGCTCGCGCAGTCGTCGCGGCACCCGGGATCCTCTCTATGCTCCCTGGTGGTCACCGCTCCTGGTGGTCACCGGGCGAGACCATTGAACAGCAGCGCGAGGCGGGAGACCGGCGTGGACGCGACCGACGCGGCGTTCGCCGAGATCTGGCGACGCGCGGACCGGATCGAGGGGTGGCTCACCCGCGAGCAGGCGGCCGTCCTCTTCACCGCCGCAGCGTCCGTGCGGCCGCGGAGCACCGCGGTCGAGATCGGCAGCCACCAGGGCAGGTCCACGGTCGTGCTGGCCGGCGGCCTGCCCACGGACGCCACCCTGCTGGCGATCGACCCGTTCGACCCCGAGTGGCGCTACGGCGGGCCCGACACCCGCCGGCGCCTCCTCGCCCACCTCGCGTCGTCCGGGCTGGCCGGGAAGGTGACCGTCCTGGCCGAGACGTCGCGCACCGCTCGTGCGTCGTACGCCGGCCGGGTCGCGCTGCTCTACATCGACGGCAAGCACGACTACTGGACCGTCCGTGACGACCTCCGGTGGGCCGACCTCGTCGACGACGACGGGACGGTTCTCGTCCACGACGCGTTCTCGTCCGTGGGGGTCACCCTGGCCCTGCTCCGCACCCTGCCGACGTCGCACGACCTCACCTACCTCGGACGCGTGGGTTCACTCGCCCGGCTGAGAAGAGGACGCCCCACCCCCGGCCAACGTCTCCGGGTGCTCGCCGAGCTTCCGTGGTGGTCGCGCAACGTGGTGGTCAAGGTGGCGCTGCGCCTGCGGGTCCGGTGGGCGGCGCGGCTGCTCGGGCACCGGATCGCGGAGGACCCGTTCTGACCTCGCGGGGCCGTGCCGCAGCACCGCAAAGCCGGTGGCGCCCCGCTGCCTGGGTTAGGCTCCGAACCATGGCACGGGCGTCGGGTTCACCGCGCCCGGCGGCCGCGATCCGCGGCGGTGGCATCGTCGCGGTCGCCATCATGGTGATGAACCTGACGACCTACGGGTTCACGATCGCCAGTGCCCACATCCTCGGTCCGACCGGCTACGGCGCCCTCGCGGCCTGGATGAACCTGCTCCTGGTCGTCAACGTCGGTGCCCTCGGGCTGCAGGCGACCGCGGCGCGACGGCTCTCGTCCGGCGAGCATCGCCTCCAGGACGTCGAGCCGCACCTCGTGCGCCTGACCCTGATCACGGCGCTGGCCCTCGGCGGCGTGCTGCTGGCCCTGACGCCGGTCATCAACGTGACCCTGCAGCTCCACGACTGGGTGATGGCCGCGATGCTCGCCGTCACGGTCGTCCCCCTCACGATCGTGGGCGGGCTGGGCGGGATCCTCCAGGGCGAGCGGCGCTGGGGCGCCCTGTCGGCGGTCTACATCTGCGTCGGCGTCCCACGCCTGGTGCTCGGCGTGGCCTTCACGCTCTGGCGGCCGGACCCGCGGTCGACCGCCATCGCGGTGGCCGTGGCCATGCTCGCACCGGTGGCGGTGTGCCTCCGTGCGCTCCACCTCCCTCGTCGGCGGCCCCGAGCCCAACGGGCGGGGCTCGGATCGCTGGTGCGGGAGATGGGGCACAACTCCCAGGCCCTGCTCGCGTTCTTCGCGGTGAGCAACGTCGACCTGATCGTCGCGCGTCACACGCTGAGCTCCCACGACGCGGGGCTCTACGCCGCCGGCCTGATCCTGGCGAAGGCCGTGCTCTTCCTGCCTCAGTTCGTCGCGATCGTGGCGTTCCCCTCGATGGCCTCGAGCGACAGCTCGCGGACCTTCGTGGCCGCCGTCCTGTCCGTCGCGGCCCTGGGCGCCCTGGCCACGGTCGGCACCGCCCTGCTCCCCGGGCTCGCGCTGATCTTCGTGGGGGGCTCGGCGTACGACGGCGTCAGCTCCCAGCTCTGGCTCTTCGCCGTGCTCGGCACCTTGCTCGCCTGCCTGATGATGGTGGTCTACGCGCTCATCGCGCGGGCCGGCCAGCGCAGCGTCTACCTCACCTGGCTGGGTCTCGTGGCCATCATCGGTCTCGGCCTGACCGCACACACGATCCTGGGCCTCCTCCTCGTGGTGCTCGGCGTCGACGCCGCGCTGGTGCTCGTGCTGCTGGTGGCCTACCTGCGCACCTCACAGCCCGCCGCCTGGAGCGTCACCGAGCCGGCCGTGGAGGGCTACCCCGCCCAGTGAGCCGCGGGTAATGGCTCGTCGACCCGCGGGTTATGGCTCGTCGACCCGCGGGTTATGGCTCGTTGAGCCGCGCCTTGTGGCTCGTCGAGCCCCGCGTGATGGCTCAGTGAGCCGCGTCGTGCCAGCTGCGGCCGGTGCCGACCGACACGTCGAGCGGGACCGCGAGGTCGGCGGCACCGCCCATCTCACGACGGACGACCTCCTCGAGCGAGTCGCGCTCGCCGGAGGCCACCTCGAACACGAGCTCGTCGTGCACCTGGAGCAGCATCCGTGAGGCCAGCCCCGCCTGCCGGATCGCGGCGTCCACGTGGAGCATCGCGACCTTGATCAGGTCGGCGGCCGAGCCCTGGATCGGGGCGTTGAGGGCCATCCGCTCGGCCATCTCGCGGCGCTGACGGTTGTCGCTGGTCAGGTCGGGCAGGTAACGCCGCCGACCCCAGAGGGTCTCGGTGAACCCGGTCCGGCGCGCCTCGTCGACCACTCCGGAGAGATAGTCACGGACGCCGCCGAACGTCTCGAAGTACTCGTCCATCAGGCCGCGCGCCTCGCCCGGGTCGATCCGCAGCTGCTGGCCGAGACCGAACGCCGACAGGCCGTAGGCGAGGCCGTAGTTCATCGCCTTGATCTTGGCCCGTTGCGCTCCGGTGACCTCTTCTGCGGGTACGCCGAAGACCCGCGACGCGGTGATGGAGTGGAAGTCCTGACCTGACTTGAACGCCTCGATGAGCAGGGCGTCCTCGGACAGGTGAGCCATGATCCGCATCTCGATCTGGCTGTAGTCGGCCGTCATCAGGCAGTCGAAGCCGTGGCCGACGACGAAGCCCTCGCGGATGCGGCGCCCCTCCTCGGTGCGGATCGGGATGTTCTGGAGGTTGGGGTCGGTGGACGACAGGCGGCCGGTCGCCGCGATCGTCTGGTTGAACGTCGTGTGGATGCGGCCGTCGGACTGCACCGTCTTGAGCAGGCCCTCGATGGTCTGACGCAGGCGGCTCACGTCGCGGTGACGCAGGAGCGCCATCAGGAACGGGTGCTCGGTCTTCTCGTAGAGCGCCTGGAGTGCGTCCGCGTCAGTGGTGTAGCCGGTCTTGGTGCGCTTGGTCTTCGGCATCCCGAGCTCGTCGAAGAGCACCACCTGGAGCTGCTTCGGCGAGCCGAGGTTGATCTCCTTGCCGATCACCCGGAACGCCTCGCCCGCGGCGTCGCGCACCTCGCTCGCGAAGTGCGCCTCCAGCTGCTCGAGGTGGTCGGTGTCGACCGCGATGCCCGTCTCCTCCATCGCCGCGAGGAGGTCGACCAGGGGGAGCTCGACGTCCGCGAGGAGCGCGGTGCCGCCGGTCTGCTCGATCTCTCCGTCGAGCGTGTCGGCCAGGTCGAGCACCGCGCGGGCATGGAGCATCGCGGTGTCGGCCACGTCGCCGGCGCCGTCGATGGTGTCGAAGCTCAGCTGGTCGTCGTCCACGCTGCCCTGCTTGAGCTCGCGCTTGAGGTATCGCAACGTGAGGTCGGCGAGGTCGTAGGACCGCTGGTCGGGGCGCACGAGGTACGCCGCGAGTGCGGTGTCGCTGACCAGCCCCCGCAGCGGCCAGCCGCGCGCGGCCAGGGCGAGCATCGGCCCCTTGGCGTCGTGCAGCACCTTCGCCCGGGACGGGTCGCCCAGCCAGGTCATCACCGTCGCGTCGTCATCGGGCGTGATCTCGGTGGCGTCGATCCAGGCCGCCTGTCCGTCGGCGGCTGCCAGCGCGACACCCCGGACCTCCCCGGTGCCGGCGCCCCAGCCGCCGTGCACGGTCAGGCCGGTCCGGCTGTCGGGCCCGGCGTGCTCGTCGAGCCACGCCGCCGCCTCCCCCGCGCCCAGCCGGGCACCCTCCAGCTGGAAGCCGGAGTCGTCGATCAGCGTGGCGTCCTGCACGTCCCACGACTCGAGCAGCCGCTCGCGGAGGACCCGGAACTCCAACGAGTCGAAGAGCGTGTGGACGAGCTGCCGGTCCCACGACTGCGCCTCGAGGTCGGCCGGTGCCAGCTCGAGATCGAGGTCGCGGACGAGAGCGTTGAGCCGCCGGTTGCGGATCACGTCGCCGAGGTGCTCGCGGAGGTTGTCGCCGGCCTTGCCGCCGATCTGGTCGGCGTGGGCCACGACGTTGTCGAGGCCGTCGTACTGCGTGATCCACTTCGCGGCGGTCTTGGGCCCCACGCCCGGCACGCCGGGAAGGTTGTCGGAGTCCTCCCCGACGAGGGCGGCCAGCTCGGGATAGCGCTGCGGGGGTACGCCGTACTTGCTCTCGACCGCATCGGGAGTCATCCGCGCGAGCTCGGAGACCCCCCGCATGGGGTAGAGCACCGTGGAGTCGCCGGTGACCAGCTGCAGGGAGTCGCGGTCTCCGGTGAGGATCAGCACCTCGAACCCGTCGTCGAGCGCCTGCGTCACCAGGGTGGCGATGATGTCGTCGGCCTCGTAGCCGTCCTTGTCGAGGTGGCGGATGCGGAGCGCGTCGAGCACCTCGTTGATGAGCGGGAGCTGGCTGGAGAACTCGTCCGGCGTCTTGTTGCGCTTGGCCTTGTATTCGGCGTACTCCGCGAGCCGGAACGTCTGCCGGGACTTGTCGAAGGCGACCCCGATGTGGGTCGGCTGCTCGTCGCGGAGCACGTTGATCAGCATCGAGGTGAACCCGAACACCGCGTTGGTGTGCTGGCCCGTCGTGGTCGAGAAGTTCTCCACCGGGAGGGCGAAGAAGGCGCGATAGGCCAGCGAGTGGCCGTCGAGCAGCAGCAGCCGGGGCCGGGTCGGGGTCTCAGCGTCGGGCACCCGCCGACTCTATCCAGTGGCACCGACACGACTGCGGGCCGAGGTCGCGGCCGGGCGTGCGCCGGGGTCGGCCACAATGACGGCATGACGGACGAGCAGATCGACGCCTTCCTGGCGGGACTCCCGGAAGGCATGGGGGCCCTCAACGACAAGCTGGGCATCACCCTGACCGAGATCGGCCCGGAACGCGTCGTCGCCACCATGCCGGTCGACGGCAACACCCAGCCCTACGGACTGCTCCACGGCGGTGCCTCGGTGGTGCTCGCCGAGACCCTCGGCTCGCTCGGTTCGGCGCTCCACGCGATGCCCGACCGGCTCTCGGTCGGCGTCGACATCAACGCCACCCACCATCGCGCCGCGACGTCGGGCACCGTGACCGGCGTCGCCACCCCGTTGCACCTCGGCCGCACCATGGCGTCGTTCGAGGTCGCGATCACCGACGAGCAGGACCGGCGCGTGTGCACCTGCCGCATCACCTGCGCGCTGGTCCCGCGCGAGCGCGTTCCGCGCTGACGGCCGCGGCGTCGCAGGACGCCGCGGGACAGGGGGATGCGCCAGAGGGCGTGTCTCCCTAGCTGCTGGAGAGCGACCGGGCGTGCCGCAGGCTGCGCCGTGCGGCCAGCACCTGGGTCACCTGACGGCCCGCGGGGTGGCGGGCGCAGAGCTTGGCCCGGACCGCCTGCGTCGGAGCCATCCGCAGCACCGCCTGCGGACCCAGCGCCAGCCGGGCCATGAAGCGGTTGGCCTCGCGGGATCCGGACGACGCCGCGGTCGCGACGTGGCCGATCCCCAGCTCCTCGGCCCAGGTGACCGCGCACTCCATCAGGGCCTTGCCGACGCCGCGTTTGCGGTGGGCGGGGGCGACGGTGGCGTTGTGCACCTGGAGGACCGGCTCGGGGTTCACCGGCGAGTACGTCGTGGCCTTGAGGAAGACCGCGCCGGCGAACACGCCGTCGTACTCGGCGACGACCAACCGCTCACCGGGTCGGTCGCCGATCCTCTCGATCGCGGTGGCGAGATCGTGCAACGGCTCGTCGGCCGTGCCACGTCTCAGGAAGGGTTGCCACAGCTCGGCGAGGCTTTCGACATCGGCAAGACTGGCATCGCGCATGGTCACCAAGGACCGACTCATCCGAGGACCTCCGGGTCGACGAAGAGCGACACCATCCGGTCCCCCCGTTGGCGTCGCCACAGCAGACTAGCCTCAGTCCCCCCGCCTTGTCCCAGGAGTCCCGTGATCCCCGGAATCGGTACCGCCGTGAACGTCTGCACGGTGCTCGTCGGCTCCTCCGTCGGGGTCCTCGCCGGCAACCGCCTGCCGTCCCGCACGCGCGACCTCGTGACCGACGCCCTGGGCCTCGTCACGCTGCTGATCGCGGGCCTCTCGGCACGTGGCGGTGAACGATCCCGCCCTGGCCGCTGCGGTCGGCCCGCACGCACCGTTGCTCATCGTGCTCGGGGCCCTGGTGATCGGCGGCATCGTCGGATCGCTGCTGAGGCTGGAGCAGCGCGTGGAGTCCCTCGGCGGCTGGCTGCAGCGTCGCCTGTCAGGAGCGGCGGACTCGGTCGAACGCGCACGTTTCATCGAGGGTTTCGTGACCGCGTCGCTGGTGTTCTGCACGGGGCCGCTGACCATCCTCGGGTCGCTGTCCGACGGGCTCGGGCACGGCGCCGACCAGCTCTACCTCAAGGCGACGCTCGACGGGTTCGCCGCCATCGCGTTCGCCGCGTCGTTCGGCTGGGGCGTGGCCGCCAGCGCCCTCACCGTCCTGGTCGTCCAGGGCACGATCACCGGCGTCGGTGCGGCGCTGGGGAACGTGCTCTCTGCTGCCTCGTTGGCCGCCGTCACCGCCTGCGGTGGCCTGATGCTGGTCGGGGTCGCCCTGCGGCTGCTCCGGATCCGCGAGATCGCCGTGGCCGACCTGCTCCCCGGTCTGGTCGTCGCCCCGCTGCTGGTGCAGACGGTGGCCGCCTTCCACTGAGGCGAAGGCGCACAGCCCACGCACAGCCTGGTCGGCCACGCTGTCGCCGTGGAGCCCACACGCGTCGCGACGACCCTCATCGCCAGCAGCGTGGCCGAGGCGACGGGTCGCGAACAACGCCGCGATCCCGTCCTCCCCGGCACCGGCGGCCCGGCCGGGAACGCCGTGCTCACCGCCTGGACCGGCCTGGTGCTGCTGGCTCTCTCCGTGGGCGAGCTGCTCACCCTCGTCGACGTGCGCGGGCTCATCTCGTGGCACGTCGCCCTCGGGGCGCTCCTGGTGCCTCCGGCCCTGCTGAAGACGGCGACGACCGGCTGGCGGATCGTGCGCTACTACCGCGGGGCCGCGCCGTACCGGGAGGCCGGCCCGCCACCTCCCCTCCTGCGCCTCCTCGGTCCCCTGGTCGTGGTGTCGACCCTGGGCCTGCTCGGGACGGGGGTGCTCCTGGTCGTGCTCGGTCAGCCGAGCGCCCGGCAGGACCTGTTCTCCGTGCTCGGGTTCGGCGTCGGGTGGGTCACCCTGCACCAGGGGTTCTTCATCGTCTGGGGCGCGGCGACGGGCCTGCACCTGCTCGGCCGGATCGTCCCCGCCCTCCGGCTGTCGTTCGGTCCGCCGTTCGGCGTCGCGCCACGGAACTTGCCTGGCACGGTGGCCCGCCTCGCGACCATCGCGGTGACTGCAGCGGCCGCCGTCGCCCTCGCCATCGTGCTGGTGCAGGCGGAGGGGAACTGGGCCCACGACGACTTCCATCACTTCGGCCACACCGTGCGCGGCCGCCCCTGACCACTGTCTGATCCCTCACAGGGATAGTCGGAACAGGCCAGGGGTAGGGCTCGTTGGGCCCGGTATGACTCCTACGACGACTCTCCAGCGGTCCACGACGTTCCGGCTGGGCGGTGACCTCGAGGTGCACCGGCTGGGCTACGGCGCGATGCAGATCACCGGCGAAGGGATCTGGGGGCCGCCCGCCGATCACGAGGGTGCCCTGGCGGTGCTCCGGGCCGCGCTCGAGGCAGGCGTGGACTTCATCGACACCGCGGACTCCTACGGGCCGGCGGTCAGCGAACACCTGATCGCCGAGGCCCTGCACCCGTACCCGGAGGGGCTCGTGATCGCGACCAAGGCCGGCCTGACCCGCACCGGGCCCGGGGACTGGGTGGCCGTGGGCCGACCGGCGTACCTCAAGCAGCAGGTGGAGCTCAGCCTCCGCGCGTTGAAGGTGGAGCGGATCGACCTGATCCAGCTGCACCGGATCGATCCCGACGTCCCGCTGGAGGACCAGGTGGGCGCCTTCGCCGAGCTCAAGCAGCAGGGCAAGGTCCGGCACATCGGCCTGTCCGAGGTCACGGTCGACGAGATCCAGCGAGCCCAGCGGGTGACCGAGATCGCCAGCGTGCAGAACCTGTACAACCTGACGGACCGCCGGTCGCAGCACGTGCTGGACCACGCCACGCGGGAGGGCATCGCGTTCATCCCGTGGTTCCCGATCGCGACGGGTGACCTGGCCGCGCCGGACAGCCCGGTGGCGGATATCGCCCGTGAGCTCGACGCCTCGCCGTCCCAGGTCGCGTTGGCGTGGCTGCTGCAGGTCTCACCCGTGGTGCTTCCGATCCCGGGCACCAAGTCGGTCTCACACCTGCGCGAGAACCTCGGCGCCGTGTCGCTGGAGCTGTCCCCGGACCAGCTGGAGCGCCTCGACGCGCTGGCCTGACCGGTCCGGCGTACGCCGCTCGGCCGCCGGTCAGGAGGAGCCGACGCCGTGCTCGACGACGCCTTCGGCGACCTCGCGCATCGAGCGCCGCAGATCCATCGCGGTCTTCTGGATCCACCGGAAGGCCTCGGGTTCGCTGAGCCCGAGGTCCTTCTGGAGGACGCCCTTGGCGCGATCGACCGCCTTGCGCGCCGCGAGCTGCTCGCCGAGGTCGGCGACCTCGGTCGCGAGCGCGCCCACCTCGGCGAACCGGCTGACCGCGATCTCGATCGCCGGCACCAGGTCGCTGCGGGTGAACGGCTTCACCAGGTAGGCCATCGCACCGGCGTCCCGAGCCCGCTCGACCAGCTCCCGCTGGGAGAAGGCCGTCAGGATGACGACCGGCGCGATCCGGTCACGGGCGATCCGCTCGGCCGCGGCGATGCCGTCGAGCACCGGCATCTTGACGTCGAGGATGACCAGGTCCGGCCGGTGCTCCTCGGCGAGCTCCACGGCCCTGGCGCCGTCGGCGGCCTCCCCCACGACGTCGTACCCCTCCTCGGCGAGCATCTCCGCGAGGTCCATCCGGATCAGCGCCTCGTCCTCCGCGATCACGACGCGGCGGGGCTCCGAGGTGGTCACGGGGTCAGGCTAGCCGGGCCGGTTCCGACGGGCCCGATCCGGTAGGTTGGGCGCCCGTTGCCCCGGTATCCCAACCGGCAGAGGAAGCGGTCTCAAACACCGTCCAGTGTGGGTTCGAATCCCACCCGGGGCACCCGCGTGGGTCGTTCGACCCGCCCGCCCGACCGGGTCGTGTGCCTCTCGACGCGCTCAAGCGCGTCCTCAGGCACACGACTCCCCAGCGTCAGCTGCGCCGGTACGCCGGGGTGACCTCGTGGATGGCGTCGCCCATCCGGTGGATGCGCAGGGCGTTCGTCGACCCGGGGATGCCGGGAGGCGAGCCGGCGATGATGACGACCTGGTCGCCCTCCGCCACCCGGCCGATCTCGAGCAGTGCCTCGTCGACCTGGCGGACCATCTCGTCGGTGTGCTCCACGTCGTGCGTCAGGAAGGTCTCGACGCCCCAGCTCATCGACAGCTGGGATCGGACCTTGGCGACCGGCGTGAACGCCAGCACCGGCACCGGACCGCGGTAGCGCGACAGCCGCCGGGCGGAGTCGCCCGACTGGGTGAAGGCGACGAGGTACGACGCCTCGACCCGGTCGGCGACCTCGGCGGCCGCCTTGGCGATCACCCCGCCCCGGGTCTTGGGCTGCCAGTCGATCGCCGCCATCTTGGCCAGCTCGTGGTCCTCGGTGGAGGAGATGATGCGGGCCATCGTCTCGACGGCCTCGATCGGGTAGTCGCCCACGCTGGTCTCGCCCGACAGCATCACCGCGTCGGCGCCGTCGAGGACGGCGTTGGCGACGTCCGAGGCCTCGGCCCTCGTCGGCCGCGGGTTCGTGATCATCGACTCCAGCATCTGGGTCGCCACGATCACGGGCTTGGCGTTGCGGCGCGCCTTGTCGATCACGCGCTTCTGCAGGAACGGCACGTCCTCCAGCGGACACTCCACGCCGAGGTCACCGCGCGCGACCATGAACGCGTCGAACGCCTTGACGACCTCGTCGAGGTTGTCGATCGCCTGCGGCTTCTCGATCTTGGCGATGATCGGCAGCATCACGCCTTCCTCGCGCATGATCGCCCGGACGTCGTCGGCGTCGGCGGCCGAGCGGACGAACGACAGCGCGATGAAGTCCACCGAGGTGCGCAGGGCCCACCGCAGGTCTTCCTTGTCCTTCTCCGACAGCGCGGGGACGCTCACCGCCACGCCCGGCAGGTTGAGGCCCTTGTGGTCGCTGACCTTGCCGCCCACCTCGACCCGGGTGGTGACGTCGGTGTCGTCCACCTTGACCACCACGAGCCGGAGCTTCCCGTCGTCGACCAGGATGGGATCGCCCTCCGACACGTCGCCGGGCAGGCCCTTGTACGTCGTTCCGCAGATCGTGTCGTCGCCCTCGACGTCGCGGGTCGTGATCACGAACTCCGAGCCCTTGGCGAGCTTGGTCTTGCCGTCCGCGAACGTCTCGAGCCGGATCTTGGGACCCTGGAGGTCGGCGATGATGCCCACGCCGTGTCCGGTGGAGTCGGACGCCTGACGCACGAGGTCATAGCTGCGGCGGTGGTCGTCGTGGGTCCCGTGGCTCATGTTGAGCCGGGCGACGTCCATGCCGGCGTCCACCAGTTTGCGGATCATCTCGGCGGTGGCCACGGCGGGGCCGAGGGTGCACACGATCTTGGCTCTACGCACGACGTTCAACCTAGCGCGCCTTGGATCGTTCCAAGCACGACCTCACCGGAGCGAGATTGTCAGGACTCCGTCGGTGACCGACGGGTCCTCGCCGCCGAGCAGCCACACCCGGTGGCCGGACGTCGCGACCCCTGCGTCGCTGAGGGCCACCGGGAGCCGGCCGGCCGGTGTGAAGTGCGTCGTGGACGGGTCGAACCACCACATCTGGGCGGTCTGCCGGTCGGGGGTCACCCGCCCGCCCATCAGCAGGATCCGGGTGCCCACGCGCACCGCCATGGCGTGGCCGAGAGGGACGGGAAGACGGCCCACGATGCGGGTGTGTCCGGTGCGGAGGTCGACCGCCTGGACGGAGTCGAGCTCGCGGCCGTTCACCTCTCCGCCGAAGACGTACGCCGTCGTCGAGTTGCGGGCCGTCGCGGCGTACCGCACCCCCGTGACCAGGGATCCGGCCGGCGTGCTGGAGCCACCGGCGCGCAGCGCGAGGATCGTCGTGGGCACCCCGACCCCGTTGTAGCCGCCGATCACCCACGGCTGCGCACCGTTCTGGACGACGCTCAGGTCGGAACGCGTCGTGGGCAGGTGGCCGACGACCTGCCACGACCGCCCCCGGAGGGTCTGGACGACGTCCTGCTCGGTGGCGTTGCCGCCGCCCACCAGGGCCGGAGCTCCCCCGACCAGACCACCCGCGACGTCGTGCACGGGGACGGCGAGGGACGGGAGAGGGGTGATCTGCCCGGAGCTCAGGTGGATGCGCATGGCCCGGGCGGTCGAGAGGTCGCCGGCCACGAGACCGCCCGCGAGGACCACCGACCCGTGGCCCGTCGGGACCACGGCCTGGCGACCGCTGGCGACCGGCAGGTGCCAGCCCGCCACCGAGGGGACCGCGGTCCGCGGGACGAACGGGGTCGACGCCTGGCCCGCGGTCGAGCCGCTCGTCGGCGCGGTGGGATGGGACGCGGGCCCCGCCTGCGACGAGGTCGAACCGCTGCCACACGCGGCGAGGACGGGCACCAGGAGCAGCGGCAGGAGTCGCCGGCTCACCGCATGTTCCCGGTATGGCCCAGCGAGTAGCGCCCGGGCTGCGGCCAGACCGCGATCCCGTGCGGACTGCCGCCGACCGGGATCTTCGCGATCAGCTTGCCGGTGCGGGTGTTGAAGCCGTAGACGACGCCGTCGTTGCGACCGGACAGCCACAGCGTCCGGCCGTCGGCCGACACGCCACCCATGTCGGGGCTGCCGCCACCGGGGATCACCCAGGTGTCCACGATCTTGTTGGTCGCGAAGTCGAGCACCGAGACCTCGCCGGCCCCGCGGTCGGAGATGAAGAGGCGCTTGCCGTCCCGGCTCGGGTAGAGGCCGTGCGGCATCTCGGGCAGCCCGATCACCCGGTACTGCTTGAACGTCCTCGCGTCGATCAGCCGCAGCTCGTTGGTGCCCATGTCGGCGACGTAGAACGTCTTGCCGTCCGGGGAGAGCCGGACGTCCTGGGGGACGCTCTTGCCCATCGTCATCGGGGAGGCGTTGGGCGCGGTCGGGTGCGGGTCGAAGTGGATCACGCCGAGCACCCGGTGGCCCAGTGTGGAGACCTTCAGCAGCTCACCGGAGAACTCACAGGTCACCACGAAGAACCGACCGTTGCCGGAGAAGTCCGCGTGGTTGGGGCCCAGGCAGCCGGGGTACTTCAGGTCCTTGATCGTGCGGAACGTCTTCGGCGTCGGCGAACCGGATCGTGTCGTACTGCTCGATCATCACGACCGCGGTCTTGCCGTCGGGGGTGAAGTAGAGGTTGTAGGGCCGGGGCATCGAGATGGCCCGGCCGCGCAGGCCGGTGCGCGGGTTGATCGCGATCAGCTGGTTGGCGACGCTGGAGTTGGTGTAGAGCGTCTTCAGGTCGTACGACGGCACGACGTGCTGGCTCAGGTAGCCCACGGGGATCACCCGGATGATCTTGTGGGTCTTCTGGCTGATCACCGTGACCGTCGAGCCGGTGGAGTCCGGCACGTAGAGCAGCTGCGGGTCGTGGCGCACCTGCGGTGCGAGCATCCCCGCCTTGTCCTGGGAGTAGACGTTGTTGTCGATCACCGGCGGCATCCCCGGGATCCGGTTGCGGAACTGCGGCGCGACGTACGTCGCCTTCGTCGTCATCGCCGGGCTCGACGAGGGCGACGGCGTCGAGGGCCGGGTCGAGGCGGCCGGCGTGGCCCGGTGGTGGAGGCCCCACAGCGTGAGGGCCAGAACGCCGACCGCGAGGAACGCAGCCGCCGGTCGGGCAGACCGCTTCCAGAACACGCGCACTCTCCTCAGGCTCTCGGACAGGGCCACCGCGCACGCTATCGGGCGGACCTGACGGTTGCCTGAACGGCCCGCCGATCAGACCACGAGAGGTCGTTCGGTGGGCGGGATCGGGCTGGGGAGACTGGTCTCCCCCGTCAGGTAGCGGTCGACCGCGGCCGCCGCCGCCCTGCCCTCGGCGATGGCCCACACGATGAGCGACTGGCCGCGCCCGGCGTCACCCGCCACGAACACGCCGTCCACGCTCGTGGCGTACGACGCGTCGCGCGCGACGTTGCCGCGCTCGTCGAGCTCCACGTCCAGCTGCTCGAGCAGCCCGGGCCGCTCGGGGCCGGTGAAGCCCATCGCCAGCAGCACGAGCCCGGCCGGGATCTCGCGCTCCGTGCCCTCGACCGGCTGGAAACCGGCGTCGACCTCCACCAGGCGCAGCGCTCGCACCCGGCCCTCCTCGTCACCGAGGAACTCCTGCGTGGAGACGGCGTACACGCGCTCGCCGGCCTCCTCGTGGGCCGAGGAGATGCGGAAGGTCATCGGGTAGGTGGGCCACGGCTGGTGGTCGGGGCGGAGCTCCGGCGGCTGGGCGAGGATCTCGAGCTGGGTGACCGACGCGGCACCCTGCCGGATCGTGGTGCCGAGGCAGTCCGCGCCGGTGTCGCCTCCCCCGATGATCACCACGTGCTTGCCGGCCGCGGTGATCTGGTCGGGGACCTCCTCGCCGAGGGAGGCCCGGTTGGACTGCGGCAGGAACTCCATCGCCTGGTGGATGCCCGCGAGGTCGCGCCCCGGCACCGGAAGGTCACGTCCGACCGTCGAGCCGATCGCGAGCACGACGGCGTCGTACCGCTCGCGCAGCCGGTCGCCGGTGAGCTCGGCCCCCACGTCGACCCCGGCCCGGAACACCGTGCCCTCACGGCGCATCTGGTCGAGGCGCCGGTCGAGGACCGCCTTCTCCATCTTGAACTCGGGGATGCCGTAGCGCAGCAGGCCGCCGATCCGGTCGGCCCGCTCGTAGACGGCGACGGTGTGGCCGGCCCGGGTGAGCTGCTGGGCGGCGGCGAGGCCGGCCGGGCCGGAGCCGATCACGGCCACCGTGCGACCGGACAACCACTCGGGCGGCCGGGGGCGGACGTAGCCCGACGACCAGGCCCGGTCGATGATCGCGACCTCGACGTTCTTGATCGTCACGGGGTCCTGGTTGATGCCGAGGACGCACGCGGTCTCACAGGGGGCCGGGCACAGGCGCCCGGTGAACTCCGGGAAGTTGTTGGTCGCGTGGAGCCGGTCCATCGCGCCGTCCCAGTCGTCGCGCCAGACCAGGTCGTTCCACTCGGGGATCAGGTTGCCCAGGGGGCAGCCCTGGTGGCAGAACGGGATGCCGCAGTCCATGCACCGCGACGCCTGCGTCGAGATGATCGGCAGGAGGGCGCGCCCCGGCCCGCCGGGGTAGACCTCCTGCCAGTCGTGGATGCGCTCCTCGACCGGCCGGCGCTCGGCGACCTCGCGGCCGTGCTGCAGGAACCCTCGAGGGTCAGCCATGGAGCACCTCCATGATCCGCTTGTCGACGGCGTCGCCCTCGAGACCCTCACCCTCCGCCTCGGCGCGGGCCTCGAGCACGCGCCGGTAGTCGCGGGGCATGACCTCGGTGAACCGGGCCACGGTGCCCTCCCAGTCGTCCAGGAGCGCCTCTGCCACCGCCGAACCGGTCTCCTCCCGATGCCGGGCGACCAGCGACCGCAGCTCCTCGGCCACACCCGCGGACACGGGGCCGAGGTCGACCAGCTCACGGTTGACCCGGTGGTGCTTGAGGTCGAGCACGTAGGCCGTGCCGCCGCTCATGCCGGCCGCGAAGTTGCGGCCGGTCTTGCCGAGCACCACCACGCGTCCGCCGGTCATGTACTCGCAGGCGTGGTCGCCGACACCCTCCACGACCGCCGTGACGCCGGAGTTGCGCACGCAGAACCTCTCCCCCACGCCGCCCCGGACGTAGATCTCACCCGAGGTGGCGCCGTAGCAGATGACGTTGCCCGCGATGATCTGCTCGTGCGCCGCGAAGGTCGCGGCGCGGTCCGGACGGATCACCAGCCGCCCTCCGGAGAGGCCCTTCCCGACGTAGTCGTTGGCGTCGCCCTCCAGCCGCAGCGTGATCCCTCGAGGCAGGAACGCTCCGAACGACTGCCCGGCCGACCCCAGCAGGGTCAGGTCGATGGTGTCGTCGGGGAGCCCGTCGGCGCCGTACGTCTTGGTGACCTCGTGCCCCAGCATCGTGCCGACCGTGCGGTTGACGTTGCGTACGGCGAGCTGGGCGCGCACCGGCTCGCCGCGCTCCAGCGCGGGTCGGGCCATCGCGATGAGCTCGTTGTCCAGCGCCTTCTCCAGCCCGTGGTTCTGCGACCTCGAGCGGTGGAGGGTCTGACCCGCGAACTGCTCCCCCACCTCGGCGACGTGCAGGATCGGGGACAGGTCGAGGCCGGCGGCCTTCCAGTGCCCGACCGCTCGGCTCACGTCGAGGGCCCGGACCTGGCCGATCGCCTCGGCCAGGCTGCGGAAACCGAGCTCGGCGAGGAGCTCGCGCACCTCCTGGGCGATGTACTCGAAGAACGTGACGACGAACTCCGGCTTGCCGGTGAACCGCTGGCGGAGCACCGGGTTCTGGGTCGCGACGCCGACCGGGCAGGTGTCGAGGTGGCAGACCCGCATCATGATGCAGCCGCTCACCACCAGCGGCGCGGTGGCGAAGCCGAACTCCTCGGCCCCCAGCAGCGCGGCGACCACGACGTCGCGGCCGGTCTTGAGCTGCCCGTCCGTCTGGACGACGATCCGGTCACGCAGGCCGTTGACCAGGAGGGTCTGCTGGGTCTCGGCCAGGCCGAGCTCCCAGGGGCCGCCGGCGTGCTTGAGCGACGTCAGCGGCGAGGCGCCGGTGCCGCCGTCGTGACCGGAGATCAGGACGACGTCGGCGTGCGCCTTCGACACGCCCGCGGCCACCGTGCCGACCCCGACCTCGGCCACCAGCTTCACGTGGACCCGGGCCTCCGGGTTGGAGTTCTTGAGGTCGTGGATCAGCTGGGCGAGGTCCTCGATCGAGTAGATGTCGTGGTGCGGGGGCGGGCTGATCAGCCCGACGCCGGGGGTCGAGTACCGGGTCTTGGCCACCCAGGGGTAGACCTTGTGACCCGGCAGCTGGCCGCCCTCGCCGGGCTTGGCGCCCTGCGCCATCTTGATCTGGAGGTCGTCGGCGTTGGTGAGGTAGTCGCTGGTGACGCCGAACCGCCCGGAGGCGACCTGCTTGATCGAGCTCCGGCGTTCGGGGTCGCGGAGCCGGTCGGCGTCCTCGCCGCCCTCACCGGTGTTGGACTTCGCCCCGAGGCGGTTCATCGCGATCGCGAGCGTCTCGTGGGCCTCGCTGGAGATCGAGCCGTAGGACATCGCTCCGGTCGAGAACCGCTTCACGATCTCGGAGACCGGCTCCACCTCGTCGATCGGGAGCGGCTGCCGCCCGGCCGACGCGGGGTCCTTGAACCGGAACAGGCCACGCAGCGTCATCAGCCGCTCGGACTGCTCGTCGACGCGGGCGGTGTACTGCTTGAAGATGTCGTAGCGCTGCGCCCGCGTGGAGTGCTGCAGCCGGAACACGGTCTCGGGGTCGAAGAGGTGCGGCTCGCCCTCGCGTCGCCACTGGTACTCGCCGCCCACCGCCAGCTCGCGGTGGGTGGGGCTGATCCCGCCGCGGGGGTACGCCGTCGCGTGGCGGCGGGCCACCTCCTCGGCGATGATGTCCAGCTCGACACCGCCCAGCTTGGACGTCGTCCCGGTGAAGTAGCGGTCGACGACCGCCTGCGAGAGTCCCGACGGCCTCGAAGATCTGGGCGCCGGTGTAGGAGGCGACCGTGGAGACGCCCATCTTGGACATCACCTTGAGCACGCCCTTGCCGAGGCCCTTGATCAGGTTCTTGACCGCCACCTCCGGCTCGACCTTGACGTAGTAGCCGTCGCGGGCGAGGTCCTCGACCGTCTCCATCGCCAGGTAGGGGTTGACCGCGGCGGCGCCGTACCCGATCAGGAGCGCGACGTGGTGGACCTCCCGGACGTCGCCGGCCTCCACGACCAGGCCGACCTGGGTGCGGGTCTTCTCGCGCACGAGGTGGTGGTGCACGGCACCGGTGAGCAGCAGGGACGGGATGGGGGCCAGCTCGGCGGTGCAGTGCCGGTCGGAGAGCACGATCACGCGCGCGCCGTCGGCGATGGCGGCGGACACCTCGGCGCAGATCTCGTCGAGTCGCTGCGCCATCGCCGCCCCACCGCCGCCGACGTCGTAGAGGCCGCGGCTCACGTGGGTGATGAACCCGGGCATGTCGCCGTCGCGGTTGATGTGGCGGATCTTGGCCAGGTCGTCGTTGTCGAAGACCGGGAAGGGCAGCACGATCTGCCGGCAGGCGGCGGGGGTCGGCTCGAGCAGGTTGGCCTCGGGGCCGATGGTGCCGGCGAGCGAGGTGACCAGCTCCTCGCGGATCGCGTCGAGGGGAGGGTTGGTGACCTGCGCGAACATCTGTGCGAAGTAGTCGAAGAGCAGGCGCGGACGGTCGCTGAGCGCGGCGATCGGGGTGTCGGTGCCCATCGAGCCGAGCGGCTCGGCGCCGGCGTTGGCCATCGGGGTGAGCAGCACCCGGAGCTCCTCCTGGGTGTAGCCGAAGACCTGTTGCCGACGGGTCACCGAGGAGTGGGTGTGGACGATGTGCTCGCGCTCGGGGATGTCGTCGAGGTGGATCAGGCCCGCGTGCAGCCACTCGTCGTAGGGGTGCTCGGCGGCGAGCTCGCCCTTGATCTCCTCGTCCTCGATGATGCGGTGCTCGTCGGTGTCCACCAGGAACATCCGGCCCGGCTGGAGGCGCCCCTTGCGGACGATGCTGGCCGGGTCGAGGTCGAGCACGCCGACCTCGGACGCCAGGACCACGAGGCCGTCGTCGGTGACCCAGTAGCGGCTCGGCCGGAGCCCGTTGCGGTCGAGGACGGCGCCGATCTGCGACCCGTCGGTGAAGACGACGCACGCGGGGCCGTCCCAGGGCTCCATCAGCGATGCGTGGAACTCGTAGAAGGCGCGCCGTTGGGCGTCCATCTCCTGGTGGTTCTCCCAGGCCTCCGGGATCATCATCAGCACCGCGTGGGGCAGGCTGCGGCCGCCGATGTGCAGGAGCTCGAGCACCTCGTCGAAGCTCGCCGAGTCGGAGGCGCCCGGCGTGCAGATCGGGAACAGCCGGTCGAGATCGCCCGGGATGAGGTCGGAGGCCAGCAGCGCCTCGCGGGCCCGCATCCAGTTGCGGTTGCCCATCACGGTGTTGATCTCGCCGTTGTGGGCGATGTAGCGGAACGGGTGGGCCAGGGGCCAGCTCGGGAACGTGTTGGTGGAGAAGCGGGAGTGGACGACGGCCAGGGCCGAGGCCACCCGCTCGTCGGTGAGGTCGGGGAAGAACGTGTCGAGCTGGTCGGTGGTGAGCATGCCCTTGTAGAGCAGGGTGCGGCCGCTCAGCGAGCCGAAGTAGACGTCGGTCTCGTGCTCGGCCCGCTTGCGCAGGCAGAAGGCCAGCCGCTCGAGCGCCATGCCGGTGAGCCGCGCCCCGGTGGCCTCGACGAACAGCTGGCTGAACAGCGGCATCACCCCGCGCGCGGTGGCGCCGAGGCGTTCCGGGTCGACCGGCAGGTCGCGCCAGCCGAGGACCGTCAGACCCTCCTCGTCGGCGAGCTCCTCCACCCGCTGCCGGGTCTTGGCGACCTGGTCGGTGTCACCCTCGAGGAACGCCGTGCCGACGGCGTACGAGCCGACCGCCGGCAGCCGGAAGTCGACGACCTCCCGCAGGAAGGCGTCGGGCACCTGGAGCAGGATGCCCGCGCCGTCGCCGGAGTTGACCTCCGCGCCGGCCGCACCGCGATGGTCGAGGTTGCGGAGCGCGGTGAGCGCCTGCTCGACGATCCGGTGGCTCGGCTCCCCGCTGAGCGTGGCCACGAAGGCCACCCCGCAGGCATCGTGCTCGAAGCGCGGGTCGTAGAGCCCTTGGGCGGGCGGGCCAGCATGCAGGGCGCGCATCTACCGGTGCTCCCGTCGTCGGCGCCCGAACGCGGGCGATCGGGCGAAGGCGTGCAGGGGACGGCGTTGGCCCAAGCGCGCTCAGGCTAGCAAGGGGTGGCCGGTCGTCCGGGGATCGTTCTGATGCGCGGACAGGTCACACGTCCTCGGCGCCGCGGTCCTGGGCGGACGCCCCGGCCTCGGAGACGTAGGTCCAGGCGTCTCCGTCACGACGCTCGATCCGCCGGAAAGCGGGACCGGACCTGTCTGAACGGTGCTTCTCGGCCCAGGCGATCGCCTCGCCGTCGTTGGGCCACTCGGCCTCGTCCAGCACCTCGTGGTTCTTGTCGAGCAGGCGGTAGGTGGTGTGGGTCTGCGGTTCCGCGTCTGTCATGCCCCCACAGTCGCACACGTGGGGGCCGCTCGGCCGGGCCTGCTTCCGCGGGGTCGGGGCGCTTTCCCCGGGAGACGCGGAACGCTTCAGCGGGACCGTTCGGCGCGGCTTGCATCCGTTCCGCGTCTTCTCCCGAGGTCAGTCGGCGTCCCGGCTTCGCTCGACGACCGGGTCGGGCTCCGCCCCCGGGTCGGGACCGTCCGCACGGCCGGGCTCGCTGGTGGAGTCAGCCGCGTGCGGAGCTGACGTGGTCGAGTCGTCGCCGACCGCGATCTCCGCGGCGGCCGCGCGATCGGCAGCCAGACGCCTCTCGTCGTACACCTGCTCCTCCCGGCCCGGGTGGCGGCGTCCGACGATCACGAAGTACACGGCGGCCAGGACGAACAGCACGATCGAGGTCCAGACGTTGAGGCGCAGACCGAGGACGTGCTGGTACTCCACGTCGTCGATGCGGAGCATCTCGATCCACGCTCGACCGGCCGTGTAGGCCATGACGTAGAGCGCCATCACCCGGCCGTGCCCGAGCTTGAAGCGACGGTCCGCCCAGATGACGAACGCGAACGCCCCCAGGTCCCAGATGCACTCGTAGAGGAACGTCGGCTGGAACGTCGCGTACTGCTCGTAGCCCGGCGGCCGGTTCGCCGGGTCGATCTTGAGCGCCCAGGGCCACGTCGACGGGCGCCCGAAGAGCTCCTGGTTGAACCAGTTGCCCCAGCGCCCCATCGCCTGGGCGACCAGGACGCCCGGGGCCATCGCGTCGAGGACCGGCGGCACCCGGATCCCCTTGCGCTTCGCGCCGATCCAGACCCCGACCCCTCCCAGGGCGATGGCGCCCCAGATGCCGAGCCCGCCGCGCCACACGTACAGGGCGTCGATCGGGTGGTTGCCGTGGCCGAAGTAGAGATCGTGGTCGGTGATCACGTGGTAGAGCCGGCCACCGATGACGCCGAACGGCACCGCCCACAGCGCCAGGTCCGACACCTCGCCGCGCAGGCCACCCCGCGCGACCCAGCGACGCTCACCGATCCAGATCGCGACCAGGATCCCGGCGACGATGCAGAGCGCGTAGCCGCGCAGCGGCACGGGACCGAGGTACCAGACGCCCTGCGAAGGGCTGGGGATGAACAGACTCGACACGGGCGTCCTCAGGAGAGCAGCTGGTGGATGTCATGGGCGAACTGCGGGAGCCGTGGCGCCGTGGGTCCAGACCACGGGTACGACGTTCGAGCGGTCGACGGCGAGCACCTGCGTGCCGTGGGTGGGGTCGTAGCCGCCGCTGGGGAGACGACGGCCGTTCTCCACCGGCACGCCGACCCGGGCGGCGATCTGCTTGATCGTCGCCATCGAGCCGGTGAGACCGGTGAACGTGGGGTCGAACCGGTCCAGCCAGTGCCGCACCACCGGCCCCGTGTCACGAGTGGGGTCCGTCGTGACGAACACGACCTGGACGTCGTCGCGGTCCGACGGGTCGAGCTGGTGCATCGCCGACGCCAGGGTCGCCATCGTCGTGGGGCACTCGTCGGGGCAGTGCGTGTAGCCGAAGAAGACCAGCGTCAGCCGCTTGTCGGTGCTCGTGGCCAGCGAGAACGGATGACCACCGGTGTCGGTCAGCGTCGTGGCCGGGACGTGGTAGGGCACGTGGAGCACGGCGCCGGAGAAGGTGTCGGCCGAGCTGCGGGCACAGCCGGCGAGGAAGAAGGCGCCGACGAGCAGCAGGAGGAGTGCCCTAGCCACTCCGGACCCCCTGCGCGAGCTCCTCGGTGAGGGCGCTGAGCGCCGCCAGGCCCTGCCCGCGGTCGTCGTGGTCGAGCAGGCACCGGACGAACGCGGAGCCCACGATGACCCCGTCGGCGTACGACGCCACCTCGGCTGCCTGGGCGCCGCTGCTGACCCCGAGCCCGACGCCGACCGGCAGGTCGGTGACCTTCCGGGTGCGTTCGACGAGGGGGCCGGCCAGCTCGCTGGTCGACGACCGCGCGCCGGTGACTCCCATGACCGCGGTCGCGTAGACGAACCCCCGGCAGGCCGCCGTGGTCATCGCGATCCGTTCGTCGGTCGACGAGGGCGCGACCAGGAAGATCTTGTCGAGCCCGTGGCGGTCGGCGGCCGCGATCCAGGCGCCCGCGCTGTCGGGCGTGAGGTCGGGGGTGATCAGGCCGGAGCCACCGGCCGACGCGAGGTCCGCCGCGAAGCGCTCGACACCGCTGCGGCTCTGACCGCCGGCACGGCCGTAGCTCTCGACGGGGTTCCAGTAGGTCATCACGACCGTGGGCGTCCCGGTCGCCGCGACCGCCTCGACCGTGCGCAGGACGTCGCGGGTGCGGACACCGCCGTCCAGGGCCCGCTGCGCGGCGGCCTGGATGGTCGGCCCGTCCATCACCGGATCGCTGTAGGGCAGACCCACCTCGATCACGTCGCAGCCGGCGTCGACCATCGTCTTCAGGGCGGCGATGGCACCGTCGACGTCGGGGAAGCCCGCGGGGAGGTAGCCGACCAGGGCGGCCCGCTCGTCGGCCCGTGCCTTCTCGAAGGCCGTCGCGACCGTCATCCGACGGGCTCCTGGGGCTCGGCGTCGCCGGTCCCCTCCCCCAGGTGGAACCACTCGATCGCGGTGCCCATGTCCTTGTCGCCGCGGCCGGACAGGTTGATCAGCATGATGTCGTCCGCGTCGTAGCCCTTCGCCACCTGGAGCGCTCCGGCGATCGCGTGAGCGGACTCGACGGCGGGGATGATGCCCTCGGTCCGGCTGAGCAGGGCCAGGGCGTCCATCGCCTCGGCGTCCGTCACCGGCGTGTACGACGCCCTGCCGGACGCGGCCAGGTGGGCGTGCTGAGGACCCACCCCGGGGTAGTCGAGGCCGGCCGAGATCGAGTGCGACTCGATGGTCTGGCCGTCCTCGTCCTGGAGCACGTAGGTGCGCGCGCCGTGGAGCACGCCGCGGTCGCCCGCCTTGATCGTGGCCGCGTGGCGGCCGGTCTCGAACCCGTCTCCCCCGGCCTCGAACCCGTGGATCTCGACGTCGTCGTCCAGGAAGGCGGTGAACAGACCGATCGCGTTGGAGCCGCCTCCGACGCACGCGGCGATGCCGCGCGGCAGCACGCCGTACCGCTCGAGGCACTGGGCCCGCGCCTCGTCACCGATGCCGCGGGTGAAGTCGGCGACCATGCTCGGGAAGGGATGTGGCCCGGCCGCCGTCCCGAAGAGGTACGCCGTGTGGTCGACGCTGGCGACCCAGTCGCGCAGCGCCTCGTTGATCGCGTCCTTCAGGGTGGCGCTGCCGGAGTCGACCGGGATGACCTTGGTGCCGAGCAGCTGCATCCGGGCGACGTTGAGCGCCTGGCGCTTCACGTCGACCGCACCCATGTAGACGGTGCAGTCGAGGCCGAAGTACGCCGCCGCGGTGGCGCTGGCGACGCCGTGCTGGCCGGCGCCGGTCTCGGCGATCACCCGCGTCTTGCCCATCCGCCGGGTCAGCAGCGCCTGGCCCAGCACGTTGCGGATCTTGTGGGCCCCGGTGTGGTTGAGGTCCTCGCGCTTGAGCAGGATCCGGCAGCCGACCTGCTCGGAGAGCCGGGCCGCCTCGTAGAGCGGGCTGGGCAGGCCGGCGTACTCACGACAGATCGTGGCGAACTCGTCGGTGAATGCCGGGTCGGCCATCGCCTCGTGCCAGGCGGCGGTGAGCTCGTCGAGCGCGCGGACCAGGGCCTCGGGCATGAACCGGCCGCCCCAGCCCTCCGCCTCGCCGCCGAACCAGCCGCGCTCGTCTGCCTCCCAGGGCGAGCCGAGCCGCTGGCCGGGCTGGGGGGAGTCGCTCATGCGGTCACCCCGGTCATGGCGCGGACGGCACCTTCGGGATCGCCGTCCCGGACCAGCGCCTCACCGACGAGGACGACGTCCGCGCCCTCGGCGACGTGACGGCGTACGTCCTCGGGGCTCGTGATGCCGCTCTCGGCGACGGTCAGGACGTCGTCCCCCAGGAGCGGCGCGATCTTGGCGAAGGTCGCGGCGTCGACGTCGAGGGTCTTGAGGTTGCGGGCGTTGACGCCGACGAGCCGCACGCCCAGCGCGACCGCCCGCTCGGCCTCGGGCTCGTCGTGCACCTCCACCAGCGGGGTCAGCCCCAGCTCGCGGGCGTGGTCGTGGAGCGCCTCCAGCGCGTCGCCCGGAAGGGCCGCGACGATCAGCAGCACGAGGTCGGCCCCCGCCGTGCGCGCCTCGAGCAGCTGGTAGGGGTCGACCACGAAGTCCTTGCGCAGCACGGGGATGGCGACGGCAGCCCGCACGGCGTGGAGGTCGTCGAGGCTGCCGCCGAAGCGGCGCTCCTCGGTGAGGACGCTCACTGCCGCGGCGCCGCCGCGTTCGTAGGCCGCGGCGAGGGCCGCCGGGTCGGGGATGTCCGCGAGGGCGCCCTTGCTCGGGCTGCGTCGCTTCACCTCGGCGATCACGGAGGACCCGGGGCGCCGGAACGCCGGGATCGGGTCGAGCGCAGGAGGTACGTCGAGCAGCCGGCCCCGCAGCTGCGCCTCCGGCACCTCGGCACGCCGACGATCGAGGTCCTCGCGCACGCCCGCGACGATGTCGTCGAGCACGGACATGACCGGACCTCCAGGGCCTACAACGGGGCGAGCGGAATCGCCGCCAAGCCTCTCACGCGTCCCCAACGCTCCGTTGGGCCGCCCGTTTAGCGAGCCGTTGACTCGGCAGGGACGCCACCGGTTAGGGTCGCGCCCTCAGGCCGCCGCCCGGCAGCCCGACGAAGCAGGGGTCACCGAGATGAGCTACGACGCACCGCCGCCGCCGAACTCACCGTACGGAGCGCCCTACGGCGCGCCCGGACCGGCCACCAGCAACAAGCCCGTCTGGGCGCTGGTGTGCGGGATCCTCGGCCTTCTCTGCTGCGGGCTGCTGGGCATCCCGGCCATCATCCTGGGCCGGCAGGCAGCCGCCGAGGGGCACCCGGGAGGCATGGCGAAGGCCGGCGAGATCCTCGGCTACGTCGCGCTCGCGCTGATGGTGCTCGGGATCATCCTGTTCGCCGCGGGTGCGATCAGCGTGGGCGGCAGCAACAACTGAGCCGCGTCACGGCGCGAGCCAGCTGCCCGGCAGGTTGCGCAGGACCCAGAAGACCAGGACGACGGCCACCAGGCCGAGCTTGACCGCGCGGGGCAGCGGCGGCACCACGGTGGTGCCGCTGCCCTGCCAGGTCACCCAGGTCCACCGTGCGAAGAGGAGCGCCGCGAACGGCAGCGCCAGCACGAGCAGCAGGTTGCTCGACGCCGCTGCGCCGAGATGGCCGTTGGTGAGGTCGTTGACCCCGCGGAGCCCCCCGCAGCCCGGGCAGTAGATGCCGGTCAGCGCGTAGAGCGGGCAGACGCCCCACGAGTGGCTGACGTGGGGGTCACGGAGGTGGAGGGCGAGCGTGGCCGTGGCGAGCCCGGCCGCGGTGAGCACCGGCCCGCGCATCCGCTCCGACCGTCGTGGCCGGAGAGGGAGTGGCTGGGTCGCCAGGCTCATCGCAGGTCGCTCAGTGGCCCGGGCCGTTGAGCCCCATCCTGGCCATCACGACGAACACCACGAGCGCCACCACACCCAGCGCGACGCCCACCCAGAACAGGGTGAGGCTGACCGGGTTGAACATCAGGCCGATGCCGCCGACCACGAACCCGAGCATGGCCACCGCGACTGCCGCCCACGCGGCCGGGGTGTTGCCATGGTTGTCAGACATGCAGGCTCCTCGCGCATCGGGTGACCCGCATCCTAATGGTCGCCCGGGTCCGTGGGGTCGTGCCCCTGGTCGATGGCGCGCCACAGGTCGACCTCGTCGAGGTCCTCGACCTGAGGGCGGGTCGCGGGCGCGTCGTACCGGCTCCCCATCTCCGGCCACGCAGGACAGAACCGCACGGCCAGCACCGCTGCGACCGCCGCCACCAGCGAGGCCAGCAGGGCGACCCACCACCAGGCCGTGAGGTGGACGCCGGCGTTCCCCGTGCCCACGTCGACGGTGGCGGTCCGCGCCGAGTCGAGTGCCGAGGACCGCCCGGCCGCCGCCGTCACGACGAGCCCCGCCGCCGCCAGGGCACCCAGGACGGCGACCACGCGGCGTACCCGGGCGCGGGTCACCAGGACCACCCCCCAGCAGGCCAGCGCGACGAGCCCGAGCGCCCCCGCCACGGGCACGTGCCCACCGGTGTGGTCGACGAGAGCGGCCCCCGCCTGGTGGTCCGGGACCGCCCACGGCTTCGCCCCGGAGAGCGCGGCCAGGCCCGAACCGGCGAGCCCCGCGAGGACCACCGGACCGAACCAGCGGCGGCCCTCAGGCATCGGCGCCGTCCGAGGCCCAGAGGAGGTCGGCGTCGAAGCAGGTGCGCGCACCGGTGTGGCAGGCCGGCCCCTCCTGGTCGACCAGGAGCAGCACCGTGTCGCCGTCGCAGTCGAGCCGGACCGCACGCACCCACTGGCGGTGGCCGGAGGTCTCGCCCTTCACCCAGTACTCCCCGCGGCTGCGGCTCCAGTAGGTCGCCCGTCCCGTCTCCAACGTGCGGGCGAGCGCCTCGTCGTCCATCCAGCCCAGCATGAGCACCTCGCCGGTGTCGTGCTGCTGGGCGATCGCCGGGACCAGCCCGGCGTCGTTGCGGCGTAGACGCGCCGAGACGGCGGGGTCGAGGTCCATGCGGCCATTGTCCCATCGGGATCGCGGCCACCTCCGGTCGGTGCGACAGGCTCCAGAGGACTCGCGGTGCGTGCCTATGCTCGGGAGACATGACGTCCCTCGCGCGTCGCGAGCGCCTCGCGCTCTGCGACACCGCGCTGCGCGAGGGACCCGACGCGCCCACCCTCTGCCGGCCCTGGGACGTCAAGCAGCTGGTCTGCCATCTGCTCGTCCGCGAGCGTCACCCGGTCGCGGCCCTGGGGATCGCGGTCCCACCGCTCACGGGACTCACCGAGCACGCCATGAACCGGCTCGGACGCACCGACTTCGGGGTGCTGGTCGAGCGGGTGCGGTCCCCGTGGATGGTGCCGTTCTCGATGCCGGTGGTGGAGCAGATGATGAGCACGCTGGAGTTCCTCGTCCACCACGAGGACATCCGGCGCGCACAGCCGGGTTGGGAGCCACGCACGCTGGCGGAACCGGACGAGCACACGGTCTGGTCGCAGCTGAAGGTGGTCGGCCGCGGTCTCGTCCGCCCCTCCGGCGTCCCCGTGCGGCTCGAGTGGGCAGGGCGCACCGCCAGCCTCCGGGGCGGCGACGAGCCGGTCGTCGTACGCGGGGAGCCGTCGGAGCTCGCCCTCGTGCTGCACGGCCGCTCGCGGGTCGCGGACGTGTCGTACGGCGGGCCGGCGCAAGCGGTTGCGCGGCTGCGCGGCACCCCACTCGGTCTGTGAGTCAAGTTTCTGGCGTTCCGCCCCACGCGCCCGCCGTCTGCCGGTACCTTCTTGTCGATGTGGCCACACCCCCCCAGCCCATGGCCACACGAACGGCGCTCGCGCTCTCCATGCGGGCGCCGTTCCGATGTCTCCGGGCCCTGATCCGGGCATCCGGGCACCGCTGAGCCGGCCGGACGCCTCCCCGACGGCGACCCGTCACCGCATCACCCGGTCGTGCACGCGAGCCTGAAGGCGGAGCGCGCGCACAGCCCGACCGGTCCGGAGACGAATGCTGCCCCACCCGGCGTCACGGGTGAGCCGGGTGGAGCAGCGCGCGAGGTCGCAGACATCTGGGGGAGAGTCCGGTCCTGTCCGGCAGCACGGCTCATCAACGATGGGGGGATGGTTGGGACCCGAGCCTGCCAGTGCGCGCCCATAGAGTAACCGCTTACCTCGGTCGGCGAACCCGATTATCGGGCGGATCCCCGAAAAAGGGGTGTGCAGTCTCACCGGGGAGCCCGACCACCCGGCACGCACTCCACGAGATCGTCCGGAGCGACGGCGATGAGGGGCGTGCCAGGCGTCGGGCCTTCCCTCCGGACGCCCTCCCACACCGTGCGAGGTCTCGTCGGCTCGCTGCGTTGAGCGTGCCCTGCGAGCCGCGTATCTTCAGACCAACCATCGCCTGCGCTGGAGATTGTCGTGATGCTCGGCCGACCGTTCGCCCCGCCGTGATCCGCGATGTGATCGTGCTGGCGTCCCCGGCGTTCGTCTTCGTCGGCACCGTGTTGAGGATGTGGGACTCCATGGCGGAGGCCGACAAGGACGCCGAGTTCCTCCCGCGCACGTCCAGCGAAGAGCTGCACCACCTCATCAGGTTCTTCACGATGCTCGGCAGGGTGGAGCATGCCGTGGCCCCTGATCGGTACCTGTACTACCTGAGGACGGCGCAGGGCTGGTTCTTCCTGGCCGTGGGATCGTTCGGGGCCCTGCTCCTCGCCATCGCCCATGTGCTGTCCTCCTGAGGGTCGGACGTGACTCCCGAAGAGGTCGGCCTGTTCGCGGAGTCCCTGCCGGGCGTGAAGCGCAAGGGCACTCCGGAGCACCCGGCGTGGTACGTCCACGACCGCCTGGTCGCCCGCCTTCTCGACCCCACCACGCTGCTCATCCGGGTGCCGCTCAGCCGGCGCGAGTCCCTGCTCGACACCTACCCGACCGGTTTCGGCGTACCACCTCGCTACGAGGCTCACCACAAGGTCGAGGCGTATCTCGACCGAGCCGGACCCACGGCCGTACGCGCAGCCATCGAGCTCGCCTGGGAGATGCAGCGACGGTAGCGGGCGGCGACACGGACGAACCTGGATGCGATCCCTGACTTCGCGAACCCGACTGGACCTGCCCTTCGCGACGGTGCGTCACCGACCGCTGTCGTGTCCCCGTCCGGCGAGCCGCGACGCGCTCAGGTACGCCGGATCGCGTCCCGGCTGAGGTCGGCCAGGGTCGGGTAGCCGTCGACGGCCATCAGCAGGTCGGCCTCGGCCAGGATCGTCCGCAACGTGTGGGCGATGGCGTCCGTGCCGCCCAGGGCAGCGGCGTAGACGTAGGGGCGGCCGACTCCCACGGCGGTGGCACCGAGCGCGAGCGCCTTCACCACGTCGGAGCCGGACCGGACGCCGGAGTCGAACAGGATCGGTACGTCGGGCACGGCTGCGGCGACGTCGGCGAGGCAGTCCACGGCGGCCAGGCCGCCGTTCGCCTGGCGACCCCCGTGGGTCGAGACGTAGATGCCGTCGATCCCCTCGTCGACGGCCCGGCGGGCGTCATCGGGGTGGCACACGCCCTTGAGCACGATCGGGAGCTCCGTCAGCGAGCGCAGCCACGACAGGTCGTCCCACGTCAGAGGTCGGCCGAACATCAGTGCCCACGTGAGGATCGCCGTGCCGGGATCCTCCTCCGGCGACTTCTCCAAGCGGCTCCGGAAGACCGGGTCCGAGAAGTAGGTCTGCAGGCAGCGTCCCCGGAGCTGCGGGAAGTTCGACGTGGAGAGGTCGCGAGGGCGCCAGCCCGTGACCCAGGTGTCGAGCGTGACCACGATGCCCCGGTAGCCGGCCGCCTCGGCCCGCTGGACCAGGCTCGCCGCCACCTCGGGGTCGGTCGGGCAGTAGAGCTGGAAGAACCCGGGGGTCTCACCGAACGCTGCGGCCACGTCCTCCAGCGGGTCCTCACTCAGGGTCGAGGCCACCATCGGCACCCCGGTCGCCGCGGCCGCACGAGCCGCGGCCAGGTCGCCGTGGCCGTCCTGGGTGCAGATCCCGAGGACCCCGATCGGCGCCATGAACAGCGGCGTCGGAAGGCTGATCCCGAACAGCTCGACCGACAGGTCGCGCTCGGTGCTGGCCCGCAACATCCGTGGCACGAGGCCCCAGTGGTCGAAGGCCGTGCGGTTGCTGCGCTGCGTGTGCTCGTCGCCGGCGCCGCCCGCGACGTACGACCAGGTGCTCGGGGGCATCGCCAGCTCGGCGCGCCGTTCCAGCTCCGCGAACGACACGGGCAGCGCGGGCACGACACCGGAGAGACCGGCGAGGTAGATGTCGTTCTGCAGGTCTCCGAAGTTCGCCACGCGGCGATGGTAGTCGTCCTGCGCCCGGGCTCGGACGCCCCGAAGTGCCTCGCGACCGAGCACGGTCCAGGGCTACAGTCCGGAGCCTCGCCACGTCGGCGGGTCACGGGGCAGAGGAGTCGTCGGCATGGCGGGACCATCCGAGAGCGAGGCTCGGGCCTTCGCCACCGCGTTCCGGTCCTTCCTCGAGTGGATCCACTCCGACCGGTTCGACGCACAGGAACGCAACGAGGTCGTGGCGTTGATCTGCGACTACCTGGGTGCCGAGGGCTGCGAGCGGTCGGTGGTGAGCCGGGTGCTGCCCGTGTTCGAGCACGTGAACCTCCAGACCGCCCTCGACGAGTGGGCCGTCCAGCCCGCCCGTTCGGTGGCCACGCACGGCATCGCGCTGCCTCCCCACTACGGGCCGGTCAGCCTGCAGCAGCTGCTGAACGGCGAGCACCTGGGACCCCTGCGCCTCTCCGCGCCGTCGCTCGAGGACCTCCCCAACGGGCCGGACTCGACGCTCGCCTGCCTGAACTTCGCCGCCCTTCTGGTGGAGGACGGCCGCGGTCGCTACGTCGTCATGGTGGTGGGGCCGTCCGAGCACTCACCGGAGCTCCGGGTAGAGGTGGCCGGACTGCCCGTCGACGGAGCCCAGGCCGTCCATGCCGAGCTCGACGAGCTGCGCAGCAGGCTCAACGTGTACCGCGGTCACGTGCTGGACGTGTCACTGGCGCCGATGGGGGGCGTGTCCCTCACCTTCGGGGAGGTGCCGCGCACCGTGCGGGCCGACGTCGTTCTCCCCGAGCTCGTCCTCACCCGGGTGGAGCGGCACGCCCTGGGCGTGTCCGCGCACCGTGACGCGTTGCTCGCCGCCGGACAGCACCTCAAGCGGGGGCTGCTCCTCTACGGGCCACCCGGGACCGGCAAGACCCACACGACCCGCTATCTGATCGGTCAGATGACGGGCTACACGCGGCTGATCCTCACCGGACGAGCGCTCCATGCGATCGGTTCGGCGGCCGAGCTGGCCCGCGACCTGCAACCGGCGGTGATCGTGCTCGAGGACGTCGACCTGGTGGCCGAGGACCGCAGCTTCGGACACGGCTCGAGCCCGGTCCTGTTCGACCTCCTGGACGCGATGGACGGCGCCGCGAGCGATGCGGACCTGCTGTTCGTCCTGACGACCAACCGCGCCGACCTGCTCGAGCCCGCGCTGGCGGCCCGGCCCGGCCGGGTGGACGTCGCCGTGGAGATCGACCTGCCGGACGCGGAGGCCCGCCGTCGGCTGTTCGACCTCTACGGACGGTCCGTCCCGCTCCGGCTCTCCGAACCCGAGATCGACGAGGTCATCGAGCGGACCGACGGCGTCACCGCATCCTTCCTCAAGGAGCTGTTGCGGCGGGCCGTGCTCGAGTCCCTGTATGCCGGGACGCCACTCGACACGGTGACGGCCGAGCACACCGCACGGGCCCTCGACGACCTGCTCGACAGCAGTCAGCAGGTCACGCGCAGCCTCCTCGGCGTCGGGAACGACCCCGACACCCTGCCCCCCGGAGGCGGTCTCGGCCCCTACCCGATGCACCATGGCCGAGCCGGCTGGGCGGGCTTCTCGCCCCTGCACGGTCACCGATACCCCGGTTCCTGAATCCCGCCGTTTGGTCCCAAACCGCAACAGATCCGACCGAAACCCTGCGGTTTGGGACCAAACCGCAGCGAGGAGACCCGCCGACCCGGGAGAGGCTGCCCGGGCCGGGCGGCGGAGCGCGGTACCCACCCGCCTCATCCGCTACGGGCGACGACCGTCCGCCGGCGGGCGACGAACATGGCGGCCATGACGCGTCGACGAGCCGCTCCGTGCCTGGTCGTGGCTGTCCTCCTCGCCACGTCGCTCTCGGGGTGCGGGGGCAAGAGCACCCCGGCGATCTGCTCCGATGTCGACGCGCTCAAGGCCTCGGTCACGAACGTGACCAAGGTGCCCCTGGACAAGAACACGCTCTCGACGCTCAAGAGCAACCTCACGAAGGTGCAGACCGACCTCAGCAAGGTCAAGGCGGAGGGTCAGGCGCAGTTCTCCACCGAGATCGCCGCGGTCAAGCAGGCGGCTTCCTCGGTGAGCTCGACCCTCTCCGCCGCCGAGGCGGCACCTTCGGCCGGGACCGTGGCGTCCGTGGGCATCGCCCTCAAGGCGCTGGGCACCTCCCTCACGGCGCTGGAGAAGGCCGTCACCAGCACGTGCTGAGGACGCCGCAACGTCACCCCGGGAGTGAGGGGCCGCCAGGTAGGTTCTCGGGCGTCACCACACGGGAGGACCCATCGTGATCGAGCTGACCCGCGGCCAGGAGATGGCCCTGACCACGCCGGACGGTCGGCCGTTGACCCGGGTGACGATGGGCCTCGGGTGGGACAAGGCGCCGGGGGCCGGCTTCGTCGGCACCGGGGCCCCGGACGTCGATCTGGACGCCTCGGCGGTGGAGTTCGCCGGTCGCCAGCTGTTCGATCTCGCCTTCTACAACAACCTGCAGACGCGCGACGGGGCGCTGACCCACCTCGGGGACAACCTCACCGGTCGCGGCGAGGGCGACGACGAGCGCCTGACCGTCGACCTGGACCGCGTCCACCCCCGGGTGGACACGATCGTCTTCCTGGTGAGCAGCTACCAGGGACACACGCTGGAGTGGGTGGACAACGCCTCCTGCCGCGTGGTCGGCGACGACGACCTCGAGCTGGCCAGGTTCACGCTGACCGGCGGCGTACCTCGGACGGGGCTCGTCATGGCCAAGCTCGTGCGGGACGACGAGCACTGGCGGATCCACGCGATCGGTCGGGGCATCGCCCTCACGGTCCCGACGGAGTCCGTGGAGACGCTGCACCCGTTCCTCTGAGCGCGTCCTCCCCCGAGGGCTTTCCGCGAAGGCTGCGTCGGCCGTCCCCCACCTGCCCGCCCTCCGGCCTTCGCGCGCGGTGGTCGACGCGAGCGAGTACCTTCCTCTCTGGACGGGGGTCCAGCCGAGCGCGAAAAGGATCCACCGATGGACGAGGACCTGGTCTGCTACTACTGCCTCACCAACGCCGGCCGCCGCCGGACGCCGATCACCAACTACCGAGGGACCCTCCTGTGTGAGGAGTGTGCGCGGGCCACGGCGATCACCCAGCGCGAGCTCGAGAGCGACATGCAGCTGATGATCGAGCGCGCGCGCGAGCGCTGGTAGGGACCGGACGGGCGGCTGGCCGGTGTAGCCTCTCGCTTTGAGCAACTGCTCAAGCGAAAGGAACGTCCGATGGCCCCCTCCGGCAGCTCGCGGACGACCGGCAGCGCACCCGGTGCGACGACCCCCGACAAGCTCCTCGACGCCGCGGCAGCCATCCTGGCCGGCGAGGGCCTGACCGGGGTCTCGGCCCGGGCCGTCGCCGCCCGCGCCGGCGTGAACCAGGCGCTGGTCTTCTACCACTTCGGGAGCGTCTCCGATCTCCTCGAGGCGGCGGTACGACGTTCCGTCGACCTCGCGGTCGCCTCCTACCGCGACCGCTTCTCGGACGTCGGGTCCGTGGCCGAGCTGCTCACGCTGGGGCGTGACCTGCACCGGACCGAGCGCAGTCGCGGGAACGTGGCCCAGATGGCCCACGTGATGGCGGGTGCTCAGGGCGACGAGACCCTGGCGCGAGCCGGTCGGTACGCGATGCAGCAGTGGACCGGCGAGATCGAGGTGGTCCTGGCCAGGCTGCTGCGCGGGAGTCCGCTCGAGGGGGTGGTTCCCCCGGACGGCCTCGCGCGAGCGGTGGCCGCGGGCTCGATCGGGCTGGAGCTGTATGCCGGCGTCGACGCTCGCGGAGCGGACTCGGCACTCGACGCCCTCGAGGCGATGGCGTCGCTGGTGGGGCTGATCGAGGGCCTGGGACCGGTGGCCACGCGGGCCGTGCGCGGCCGGGTCCGGAAGGCGCACGCCCGGCCGACGCGGTCCTGACCCTGCGGTCAGCGGCGTACGGCCACCCAGAGCTCCTCGGCCGGCCACCGGGTCGCCCAGTCGCGCGAGACGATCTCGTAGAAGGGATGGTCGTCGGCGTCCGGCGGCGCGAAGAGCTCGTGCAGGGCCTCGACGACGAAGCCGGACCCGCCGAGCAGCCGCAGCCAGTCGCCGTGCGAGGGGTGGAACTCGATCCCCCCACCCGGCCAGTGCACCCGATAGGCCTCGCGGTGACTGCGCAGCAGGGTCTCCCCCGCGACCCCCTCCTCGGCGGGGACGCACAGCGCCGACAGGTGACTGTTGGTGAGGAACACCAGCCGTCCGCCCGGCCGCAGCAGCCGCGCCGCCTCCGGGAGCCAGCGTTCGGGGTCGCACCACGCGCCGGCGCCGTGCTCGCTGACCACGAGATCGAAACCGTCGCTCGCCAACGGAACCTGCTGCGCATCGGCCTGCACGAGAGGGAAGACCGGCCCGAGTCGGCGCTGCAGCCGTCGCGCCGTGGCCAGCTGCTCGGGCGAGAAGTCCACCGCCACCGGCCGTGCCCCCGCCCGGGAGAGCCACGCCGAGAAGTAGGCGGTGCCGCATCCCAGCTCCACGGCATCGACGCCTCGCAGGTCGCCCAGGACGCCGAGCCGCTGCTCGGGTACCGCGAAGAGTCCCCACGCGATCTCCGGTCGGAGCCACAGGTCCTCGGCCGCGGCGTCGGTGAAGCGCTCGTTCATCACCGTCCAGAGCGCCCGGTTCAGCGCCGTCCCGGAGGCGCGGTCGTCAGTCACCCGACGATGCTAGGGCGCCGTCCGCCCGCCGTACGCCGTCGAACGCCGCCTCATCGCACCGGATGGCCCGCGGCCGACAGGGCCGCCTTCACGTCGCCGATCGCCACCGTGCCGAAGTGGAAGACCGACGCGGCCAGGACGGCGTCTGCGCCGGCGTCCACCGCGGGCGCGAAGTCCGTGGCCGCCCCGGCGCCCCCCGAGGCGATGATCGGGACGGAGACCGCGGCGCGCACCAGCTCGATGAGCTCCAGGTCGAACCCGGACCCGGTGCCGTCGGCGTCCATGGCGTTGAGGAGGATCTCGCCGGCCCCGAGCTCGGCGGCGCGGGCCGCCCAGGCGAGGGCGTCGAGCCCGGCCGACCGGCGTCCGCCGTGGGTCGTCACCTCGAAGCCGGACGACGTCCCCGTCGCGGCTCGGCGGGCGTCGAGGGACAGCACCAGCACCTGGTTGCCGAACCGGTCGGCGATCTCGGCGACGAGCTCGGGGCGGCGGATGGCGGCCGTGTTGACCGCGACCTTGTCCGCACCGGCCCGCAGCAGGCGGTCGACGTCGTCGGTGCTGGAGACGCCGCCGCCGACCGTGAGGGGGATGAACACCTGTTCGGCGGTCCTGGAGACGATCTCCAGGGTCGTGGCGCGTCCTTCGTGCGAGGCCGAGATGTCGAGGAAGGTGAGCTCGTCGGCGCCCTCGGCGTCGTACCGGCGGGCCAGCTCGACCGGGTCCCCCGCGTCGCGGAGGTCCCGGAAGTTCACGCCCTTCACGACGCGTCCCGCGTCGACGTCGAGACACGGGATCACGCGTACGGCGAGGCTCACCCGGGGTCCCGCGTCACACTCAACGCGTCGGCGAGCGTGAAGCGGCCCTCGTACAGAGCGGTCCCGATGATCGCCCCCTCGACGCCCACGGGCACGAGATCGGCGAGCGCGGCCACGTCGTCCAGCTCGGTGATGCCACCGCTCGCCACCACCGGCCGGTCGGTGGCACCGCACACGTCCTGCAGGAGCTGCAGGTTGGGGCCCTGGAGCATGCCGTCCTTGTTCACATCGGTGACGACGTAGCGCGCGCAGCCCTCGCCGTCCAACCGAGCGAGCACCTCGTAGAGGTCGCCGCCCTCGCGCGTCCAGCCGCGGGCCGCGAGCGTCCGCCCCCGTACGTCGAGCCCGACGGCCACCCGGTCCCCCCACTCGGCGATCGCCTTCGCGCACCACGCGGGCTGCTCCAGCGCGGCCGTCCCGATGTTCACCCGTCGGCAGCCCGTGGCCATCGCCGCCGCCAGCGACTCGTCGTCGCGGATGCCACCACTCAGCTCGACACGGACATCCACCCGCCCCACGATCGAGGCCAGCAGCTCGCGGTTGTGCCCGCGCCCGAAGGCGGCGTCGAGGTCGACCAGGTGGATCCACTCGGCTCCGGCCTGCTGCCAGCGCAGCGCCGCCTCGAGAGGGTCACCGAAGCGCTTCTCGGAGCCGGCGACTCCCTGCACGAGCTGGACGGCCTGACCGTCGGCCACGTCGACCGCCGGCAGCAGCTCGAGGTGGGTGCGCACGGCGTCGACCCTAGCCGTGCTCGCCGGCGGAGCGGTGCGTCGTCAGCGTCGCGAGACCATCAGCCGGACGACCGGGAACACGACAGCGCTCACCACGAGGGCACCGAGCCGCGCCGCCCAGTCCGGGCGGACGAACCACACGAGCAGGTTGACGAGGAACAGCAGCCCGAAGGTCGCGGTCAGCTCCGCCCTCCGGCGGGCGGCGAGCAGACCCGGTTGGAGCCGCGCCCGCGGCACCCACCCGGTCAGGGCCCGGCGACGAGCGCGTCGGCGAGCCGCCCGCTCCGCCTCCCGCTGACGCGCGGCTGCCCGCAGGGCCGCCTCGTGCTCACGCTCCGCGCGGCGGCGCGCCCGCTCCCTGCTCACAGGCCCTCGACCCAGTTGCGCAGGAGCGTGGCTCCGGCGTCGCCGGACTTCTCGGGGTGGAACTGGGTCGCGACCAGGGGCCCGTTCTCCACCGCGGCCACGAACCGATCCCCTCCGTGGTCGGTCCAGCTCACCAGGGGCGCGGCCGTGCGGCCGTCGGTCTCGAGCTGCCAGGACCGGACGGCGTACGAGTGGACGAAGTAGAACCTCTCCCCTTCGACCCCCGCGAACAGCCGTGACCCCTCGGGCACGTCGACGGTGTTCCAGCCCATGTGCGGCACGACGGGTGCCCGCAGCCGCTCGACGACCCCCGGCCACTCGTCACAGCCCTCGGTCTCGACGCCGTGCTCGACGCCGCGCTCGAAGAGCACCTGCATGCCCACGCAGATCCCCAGCACGGCACGGCCCCCCGCGAGGCGACGACCGATCGTGCGCGGCCCGTCGACGGCCCGCAGCCCCGCCATGCACGCCGCGAACGCACCGACGCCCGGCACCACGAGCCCGTCCGCGGCCTCGGCCGCCGTCCGATCGCCGGTGAGCGTCACCGACGCCCCTGCCCGCTCCAGCGCCCGGACCGCCGAGCGCAGGTTGCCCGACCCGTAGTCGAGGACCACCACCTCCGGGGACGCATCAACCACGGGGATCGGGGTCCTCGCGGCGTCGGCCGTCGGCGGGACGGAGCGGGAGGCACGGAGAACGTCGTGGGGTGATCAGAGGGTGCCCTTGGTGGACGGGACACCGCTCTCGCGCGGGTCGAGTGCCACGGCGTCACGGAACGCGCGGGCGAACGCCTTGAACTGGGCCTCGACCAGGTGGTGGGGGTCGCGGCCGGACAGCACCCGCACGTGCACGGCGACCTGAGCGTGGAACGCGAGCGTCTCGAAGACGTGCCGGGTCAGCGACCCCTGGTAGACGCCGCCGATGAGGACGTACGCCTGGCCGTCCGGTTCGCCGACGTGGACGCAGTAGGGACGCCCGGACACGTCGACGGCGCACTGCACGAGCGCCTCGTCGAGCGGCACCAGCGCGTCGCCGAAGCGACGGATCCCCCGCTTGTCGCCGAGGGCCTCGCGCAACGCCTGGCCGAGCACGATCGCGGTGTCCTCGACGGTGTGGTGGGCGTCGACGTGGGTGTCGCCGTCGGTGGCGACGGTCAGGTCGACCAGGGCGTGGCGCGCGAACGACGCCAGCATGTGGTCGAAGAAGCCGACCCCGGTCGAGACGTCGGAGCGCCCGGAACCGTCGAGGTCGACCTCGACGTGCACCTTGGACTCCTGCGTCTCCCGGTCGAGCGCGGCGGTGCGGCTCATCGGAGTACCTCTCTGTCGTCGGCCACCACGGAGGTCAGCGCGTCCCTGAATGCTGCCATCTCCGGGGCGGTCCCGATGGACACCCGCAGCCATCCCTCCGGTCCGGTCTCGCGGATCAGCACGCCTCGGTCGAGCAGTCCCTGCCAGACGGCGTGCCGGTCGGGGAACCTGCCGAACAGGGCGAAGTTGGCGTCGCTGTCGGCGACCGTGAACCCCCGGGTGCGCAGCCAGTCGACGGTGGCGTCCCGCTCGCCGCGCAGCTCGTCGACCGCGCCGAGGAGCTCGTCCGCGTGCCGGAGCGCGGCGAGCGCGACCGCCTGGGTCACGGCCGAGAGGTGGTAGGGCAGGCGTACGACGCGCAGCGCGTCGCAGATCTCCGGCGCCGCGGCCAGGTAGCCCACCCGTGCGCCGGCCAGGGCGAACGCCTTGCTCATCGTGCGGGTGACCACGAGGTTGGGATGGCGGGCGAGCAGCTCGAGAGCGCTGGGCGTCCCCGCCCGGCGGAACTCGGCGTAGGCCTCGTCGACGACCAGCAGCCCGTCGTCCAGCTCCTCGCACAGGGCCCCGATCACGTCGTGCGGCAGCGCCGTGCCCGTGGGGTTGTTCGGCGACGGCAGGAGTACGACGTGCGGTCGCCGCGCGCGGACCAACGCGACCGCCCGCCCGGGGTCGAGGGAGAAGTCCTCCTCGCGGTGTCCCACCTCCCAGCCGGTGTGCGTGTCGCGGGCGTACTCCGGGTACATCGAGTAGGTCGGGGCGAAGCTGAGCGCCAGCCGACCCGGGCCCCCGAACGCCTGGAGCAGGTGGAGCATCACCTCGTTGGACCCGTTCGCCGCCCAGACCTGCTCAGGAGCCACGCCGTGCCCGAGGTACGCGGCCAGTGCGCCCCGCAGCTCGACGAACTCGCGGTCGGGATAGCGGTTGAGGTCGCGCGCGGCACCGGCGACGGCGCGCTCGATCTCGGCCACGACGGCCGCTGACGGCGGGTAGGGGTTCTCGTTGACGTTGAGGCGGACCGGCACGTCGAGCTGCGGTGCGCCGTAGGGCTCGAGACCGCGCAGCTCCTCCCGGAGCGGGACCGGGGTCATCGGTCGAACCGGGCGCTCACCGCGGCACCGTGGCCCGGCAGGTCCTCCGCCTCGGCCAGCGCGACCACGTGGTCGGCGACCTCGGCAAGGGCGTCGCGCGAGTAGTCCACGACGTGCACGGCCTTGAGGAAGGCCCGTACCGACAGGCCCGAGGAGTGGCAGGCGCAGCCGGCGGTGGGCAGCACGTGGTTGGAGCCTGCGCAGTAGTCGCCGAGCGACACCGGTGCGTAGGGGCCGACGAACACCGCACCGGCGTTGTGGACGCGGGTGGCGACCGCCGCGGCGTCGGCGGTCTGGATCTCCAGGTGCTCGGCGGCGTAGGCGTTGACCACGTCGAGGCCCTGCTCCAGGTCGTCGACCAGCACGATGCCGGACTGCGCACCGCCGAGGGCGGCGAGGATGCGGTCGGTGTGCCGCGTCGCGAAGACCTGCTTGTCCAGCTCGCTCTCGACGTCGTCGGCGAGACGGAGCGAGTCGGTGACCAGCACGCTCGCGGCGAGCACGTCGTGCTCGGCCTGGCTGATCAGGTCGGCGGCGACCAGCGCCGCGTCCGCGGTGTCGTCGGCCAGGATCGCGATCTCGGTCGGCCCCGCCTCGCTGTCGATGCCGACGAGGCCCTTGAGGAGCCGCTTCGCGGCCACCGTGTAGATGTTGCCGGGCCCGGTCACCAGGTCGACCCGCTGGCAGGGCCCCGCACCGTGGGCGAACATCGCGATCGCCTGCGCTCCCCCGACGGCGTACACCTCCTCGACCCCCAGCAGCGCGCAGGCGGCCAGGATGGTCGGCTCGGGCAGCCCGTCGTGACGCTGCTGGGGCGAGCTCGCGAGCGCGATCGACGGGACCCCGGCGACCTGGGCGGGGACCACGTTCATGACCACGCTGGAGACCAGCGGCGCGACGCCTCCGGGCACGTAGAGGCCCACCCGGCGTACCGGCACCATCCGCTGGGTGACGGTCGCACCCGCGCCCAACGACGTGACGACGTCCTCCTCGAGCTCGGCCGTGCACGTCTCGCGGAGGCGCCGGATCGACTCCTCCAGCCCCGCGCGTACGTCGGGGTCGAGCGCCGCCAGGGACTCCGCGAGCACGGAGCCGGGCACGCGCAGGTGCTCCGGCGCCACCCCGTCGAACCTGAGGGAGAACTCGGCGATCGCCTCGACGCCACGGGCCTTCACGGCCTCGCAGATCGGGCGCACCACCTCCACGGCCGCGTCGACGTCGTACTCCGCCCGCGGGACGACGGCGCGGTAGTCCTCGGGCGCGGTCCCGCGCAGGTCGACACGGCGCAGCATGCAGCGATTCTAGGTGCCGAGCGAGGACCACCAGTCCGCGTAGCGGACTGGTGGACCGCAGCGAGCGGCGCTGCGCGCCCGGGGCGCGCAAGCCGACACCCATCGACCCCTCCGCAGCGAGCGGCGCTGCGCGCCCGGGGCGCGCAAGCCGACACCCATCGACCCCTCCGCAGCGAGCGGCGCTGCGCGCCCGGGGCGCGCAAGCCGACACCCATCGACCCTCCACAGCGAGCGGCAAGCGAGGCCGCAGCGAGCGGCGCAGCGCGCTTGCGCGCAAGCCGAGACAGAAGGAGTCGACGAGAACCGACACCCGGAACGCGTTTCACGCAGTGTTGGCCGGAAGCACCCGCCGGGACGACTACGCTCTGGGCATGGGCGACACGCTCCCGATGTTCCCCCTCAACACGATCCTGTTCCCGGGCATGAGCGTGCCGCTGCGGGTCTTCGAGGACCGCTACCGGGCGCTGGTCCACCACCTCCTGCGGGTCGACGACCCGACCGACCGGATCTTCGGCTCCGTCGGCATCCGCGAGGGCTACGAGGTCGGCGAGCACGGCGCGCAGTGGCTGTTCCGGATCGGGTGCCGGGTCAAGATGACCGAGGTGGAGGCCTTCGACGACGGCACCTTCGAGCTGGTCGCGGTCGGCCTCGACCGGATCGAGCTGGAGCACCTCGACACCACCGGGACCTACCCGGTCGGACAGGTCACCCAGCTGACCGAGCAGCCGACCACCGTGCCCGACCACGTCCACCAGGAGGCACGCGACGCGTTCGAGGCCTACCGCGAGGCGCTCCTCGCGATCGACCGCGAAGCACCGGGCAGCGAGCTGCCCGACGACCCGACCTATCTCTCGTGGGCGCTCGCGGCCCTCGCGCCGTTGACCCTGCCGCAGCGACAGGCTCTGCTCGAGGTCGAGGACGCGACCGGCCGGCTCTGCATGGCCACCGACGTGATCCGGAGCGAGCTGCGGACCATGCGGGTCCTGCCGTCGCTGCCGGCCACGGAGATCGCGCGCACCCGGTGGTCGCCCAACTGATGGTGGCGGGGCAGGGCGTGTCCCCCTCCTAGTTCGTGCTGATCTTCAGCGACGAGCGGGCCACCCCCTGGTCGGTCCAGGCGGAGAACCCGAGGGCCCGGAGCGGCGCGATGTTGGCGAGGGTCTGCCGGTCGCTGCCGACGACCTGCGACAAGGCCTTCTGCAGGTCGTCGACGTTCACGTAGGCCACGAGCCCGGCGTGCGCGGCGTCCGGCACGACGGACCGGAACGCGCTGCTGTCGCCGAGGTGGCCGCCCGCGAGGATCTCCCGTCGGTACGACGCCGTCGGGCCGAGCACGACGAGGTCGCCGCTGCTGTCGGAGCCCAGGGCGGCGGTGCCGGGGTCGTGGGCACGGAGCTTGGCGAGGACCTTCTCGATCGCGGCCGGGTCACCCTGCACCGTGACCGCGACCGGCACCCCTTGCCCGTTGGCGGAGTTGGAGGCAGCTTCGACGTCGAGGTTCTTGCTGACCGACAGCGCCGTCGACGACCCCAGGAGGGTCTCCAGGTCGGCCGGCAGGTCCAGTCCGGCCTTCCGGCCCAGCTCGTCGAGGAGCTGCCGTCCCGGCTTGCCCCCTCCGGCGTACGAGCCGAAGGTGTCGGCCAGCTGCCCGACCCAGCCTGGTCGGAGCCCCACGCCCAGGGCCGCGGCGGTGTCGTCGGGCAGCCGGGAGACGACCGCTCCGCCCCGGTCGCTGGTGACGTCGGCCTGCGACAGGCTCGGGTCGCTGGCGGTGGCGAGCTCGAGCCCGTCGCCGGTGAACCGGATCGTGGCGGCGGCACCCTGGAAGTTCCGCAGGTGTCGCGCGAACGATCCGTCCCAGGTGATGTCGAGCGACGACTGGTACGCGCTGGTGGTGGCCGGGCTCGGCGCCGCGCTCAGCTCGTTCGGCAGCGGCGCCGGGCTCTCGCCGAACGAGTAACCGGGGGTCGTCAGCCCCAGGCCCCCGAACGCGTGCTCGAGCTGGGTCAGCTGGCGGGCGAGGTAGTCGCCGGCGGCCGGCGCGGCGTACAGGTTCACGACCCCTGAGTCACCGACGGCCTTGGTCCACCTCTGGTACGTCGCGTCGTCGGCGAGCGATCCGCGCTTGGTCTCGGCGACGACCTGGTCGGCGAGCTCCTGGGTGGGGGCGACGACGGCCCAGCCGTCGACCACGTCGTACCCGGCCGACGACGGCCCGGTGCCCCCGCACGTGGTGAGGGCGTGGAGCCCCGTCTGAGCCTTGCCGTCGTTCGTCACCTGGAGGACGCCCACCGGGTCCGGGTTCGGGTTGCCGAGGTTCACGGCCGCGACCGCCGCCCGGTCGCCGAGCCACGGCGCGATGTCGGCGTCGTACGACAGGTGGCAGTCGAGGCCCCCGATGATCGCCTCGCCGAGCTTGCGGCGGACGTCGTCGACGGTGTGGATCCCGACCTTGTCCTTGAACGCGGGGAACTTGTTCAGCGTGCGGAACGCGTCGATCTTCTGACCGCCGCTCGGGTCGAGGTCGAGGCTGACGTAGGCGACGGTCGAGGCGGGGAGCGCCACTGCGGGCTGCGGACCCTGCTGGAAGAAGTTGAGAGCCGCCCAGGCGCCGGCCCCGAGGGCGAGGAGCGCGGCGACCCCGCCGCCGACCAGCCAGGTCGTACGCCGGCTCCGACGGCGCGCCGCCGACTGGGGCGCGCCGGGCGGCACCGCCCACCCACGGCCTGACTCGAGGTATTCGGGCGTGCCGGCGGGCGGCTGCTGCTCGGACATGCGGATGCTCCCCGTGTGACGGCGCCGGTCTCCGGCGCCTTGCCGCGGGAGCCTACCCGTGCTGGGGCTCGGAGACCTCTGCTTCGGCGTGATCGGGGAGGGTGGTGTCGCGGTGCGCTCCGGACGACCGGGCGCCCGGCCAGGCGAAGAACACGAGGGCCAGGACGAAGAGCGACACCATCGGCCACACCAGGAGGGGGCTGCGTCCGTTGACGACGAGGTTGCCGGAGACGTGGGTGCCGTCCGCCGCATGCGCCGCGCTCGTCGCGGGATTCGCCGGGCCGAGGCTCACCCCCACCCGCCACATGATCACGGCCGCGATCACGGACCCCGCCAGGACCGCGGCGAGGGTCACGAGCTCGTGCCGGCGGGTGAGCAGCGTGACCACCAGGGCGAGCGCGGCGCTGGCGACACCGCCGACCAGGACGTAGAGGCCGGTGCCGGTGAAGACCCGACGCAGCGAGGCGTAGTCGGCGTAGAAGACCTGGTGCTGCTGCACGATCTGCGTGGGCGGCGTCCAGATCCACTCCCAGACGAACCCGGCCACCAGCCCGACCAGCGCGTAGGCGGCCACGATCGCGACCGCCGACCGCAGGCGGGGGTCGCGGACGCCGCGTGGCTCGTGGGTGGTCATCCGCTCAGGCACCCCGGGCCGAGGAGCTGCTTGAGGTCGGCGAAGAGCGGCGCGCCGGCCGCGACCCGGAGCCGGTCGTCGACGCGCATCACGGTGGTGCGCTCGCGGCCGAGGAGCCGGAGGTGGACCTCGGTGACGCCGGGATGGGTGCGCAGCACCTCCTTGAGCTGGTCGACCACCGGCGGCGTGCAGCGCGTGATCGGCATGCTCACGACCACGGGGCCGATCCGGTCGTCGGTGAGGTCGGGCACGGTGACCTCCTCGCCGCGGATCTCGGGCTGGTCCTTGCTCCGCGAGAGCTTGCCCCGCACGGTCACGATCGTGTCCTCGGACAGCAGGCTCCCGGCGAGCTGGTAGGTGCCCGGGAACAGCAGCACGTCGATCCCGCCGTCGAGGTCCTCCACCGTGACCACGGCCCAGGTGTCGCCCTTGCGGGTGATCTTGCGCTGGACCGACGTGATCAGCCCGGTGACGGTGATCGGGCTGCCGTCGGGGCGCTCCTCGTCGAGGAGCAGCTGGCCGATGCTGCAGTCGCTGGCGCCGGCGAGGACGTGCTCGAGCCCCATCAGCGGGTGGTCGGACACGTAGAGCCCGAGCATCTCGCGCTCGTGGCCCAGCAGCGTCATCTTGTCCCACTCGTCGACCTCGGGGACCGTGATCGCCATCCCGAACCCGGAGTCCTCGTCGTCGAGGCCGCCGAAGAGGGAGTCCTGCCCGATGGCCTCGTTGCGCTTGGTCTCGACGTACTGGTCGACGGCCTGCTCGTGGATCGCCACCAGGGCGCGCCGGCCGTGGCCCATCTCGTCGAACGCCCCACCCTTCACCAGCGACTCGATGACCCGCTTGTTGCAGACCAGCGCCGGCACCTTGGCCATGAAGTCGTTGAAGTCGGTGAAGCGGCCCTGCTCCTGCCGGGCCTCGACGATCTTGTCGACCACGTTGGCGCCGACGTTGCGGATCGCGGTGAGGCCGAACCGGATGTCGGTGCCGACCGGCGTGAAGGTCGCGTCCGACTCGTTGACGTCGGGTGGCAGCACCCTCATCTTCATCCGCCGGCACTCGTTGAGATAGATCGCCATCTTGTCCTTGTCGTCCTTGACGGACGTCAGGAGGGCGGCCATGTATTCGGCGGGGTAGTTGGCCTTGAGGTAGGCGGTCCAGTAGGACACCAGCCCGTAGGCAGCGGCGTGGGCCTTGTTGAAGGCGTAGTCGGAGAAGGGCACCAGGATGTCCCAGAGCGCCTTGATCGCACTCTTGGAGTAGCCGTTGGCGAGCATGCCCGCCTCGAACGGCACGAACTCCGCGTCCAGGATCTCGCGCTTCTTCTTGCCCATCGCCTTGCGCAGCAGGTCGGCCTGGCCGAGCGAGTAGCCGGCGACCTTCCGCACGATCGCGAGGACGTGCTCCTGGTAGACGGTCAGGCCGTAGGTCTCGCCCAGGATCTCGTCGAGCGGTTCGGCCAGCTCGGGGTGGATCGGCTCGATCGGCTCGCGGCCGGTCTTGCGGCGGGCGTACTTGTTGTGGGAGTCCATGCCCATCGGGCCGGGCCGGTAGAGCGCGCCGACCGCGCAGATGTCGGCGAACTGGTCGGGCCGCATCGAGCGCAGCAGGGCCCGCATCGGACCGCCGTCGAGCTGGAAGACCCCGAGCGTGTCGCCGCGCTGCATCAGGGCGTACGTCGCCGGGTCGGTGAGCGGGAGATCCTCGAGCACGATGGTCTCGCCGCGGTTGCGCTGGATGTTCTTCACCGCGTCGTCGAGCACGGTGAGGTTGCGCAGCCCCAGGAAGTCCATCTTGATCAGCCCGAGGTGCTCGCACATCGGGTAGTCGAACTGGGTGATGATCGCGCCGTCCTGCGGGCGCCGGATCAGCGGGATGATGTCGATCAGTGGCTCGCTGGACATGATCACGCCCGCGGCGTGGACGCCCCACTGTCGCTTGAGGCCCTCGAGCCCGATCGCGGTGTCGACGACGGTCTTGACGTCGTGGTCGCTCTCGTAGAGGGAGCGGAACTCGCCACCCTCGCCGAAGCGCTTGTGCTCGGGATCGAAGATCTCCTTGAGCGGGATGTCCTTGCCCATCACCGCCGCCGGCATCGCCTTGGTGATGCGGTCACCCATCGCGAACGGGTAGCCGAGGATGCGGCTGGCGTCCTTGACCGCCTGCTTGGCCTTGATCGTCCCGTAGGTGACGATCATGGAGACCCGGTCCTCGCCGTACTTGTCGCTGACGTAGCGGATCACCTCGCTGCGCCGACGCTCGTCGAAGTCGATGTCGAAGTCGGGCATCGAGAGGCGCTCGGGGTTGAGGAACCGCTCGAACAGCAGGCCGTGCTCGAGCGGGTCGAGGTCGGTGATCCGCATGACGTAGGCGCACATCGACCCGGCCCCGGAGCCACGCCCCGGCCCGACCCGGATGCCGTTGTCCTTGGCCCAGTTGATGAAGTCGGCCACCACCAGGAAGTAGCCCGGGAAGCCCATCTGGGCGATGACGTCCATCTCGAAGTCGGCGCGCTCGCGCGACGCCTGCGGTACGCCGTCGGGGTAGCGGTAGGCGAGGCCCTTCTCCACCTCGCGCCGGAACCAGCTCTCCTCGGTCTCGGTCTCGGGGACCGGGAACCGCGGCATGTAGGTGCCGTTGCCCTCGGTGAAGCTGACCTCGCACCGCTCGGCGATCAGGAGGGTGTTGTCGCAGGCCTCCTTCATGCCGTGCTTGTGCTCCCACAGCTCGCGCATCTCCGCGGCGGACTTGATGTAGTAGCCATCACCGTCGAGGCGGAAGCGCTTGGGGTCGCTCATCACCGAGCCCGACGACACGCACAGCAGGTGCTCGTGGGCCGCGGCGTCCTCGCGTCGCACGTAGTGGGAGTCGTTGGTCGCGATCACCGGGATCGCGAGGTCCTTGCTGAGCTGGAGCAGGCCGTCGCGGACCCGCTTCTCGATGACCAGGTCGTGGTCCATCAGCTCGATGAAGTAGTTGTCCTTGCCGAGGATCTCCTGGAAGTCGGCCGCGGACTGACGGGCCTTGGCGTAGTCGCCGATGCGGAGCCAGGTCTGCACCTCGCCCGAGGGACAGCCCGTGGTGCCGATCAGGCCTGCGGCATATTCAGCCAGGAGCTCGCGGTCGGCCCGCGGCTGGTAGTAGTAGCCCTCCATGCTGGCCCGGCTGGAGAGCCGGAAGAGGTTGTGCATGCCGGCGGTGGTCTCGGCCAGCAGCGTCATGTGGGTGTAGGCGCCGGAACCGCTCACGTCGTCGTCGCCGCCGTCGTTCCACCGCACGCGCTTCTTGTCGAACCGGCTGGTGTTGGGCGTGAGGTAGGCCTCCATGCCGATGATCGGCTTGATCCCGGCCGCCGTCGCCTTGGCGTAGAAGTCGTAGGCCCCGAACACGTTGCCGTGGTCGGTCATCGCGATGCTCGTCATCCCGAGCTCGCCCGTGCGCCTGAACAGGTCGTCCAACCGGGCCGCGCCGTCGAGCATGGAGTACTCGGTGTGGACGTGGAGGTGGACGAAGTCCCCACCAGTGACTGAGCCGGACGACATGGGTGGCTGGGACCCCCTCGGAGGTGCGGTACGGACGGTCTTCAGGCGGTCGGGCGGGTGACGGCAGGCGAGGGCCTGGACGGTGCCGGTGACCAACTGGGGGAAGAGCGCCAGCCTACGCGACCACGGGAGGCATCCTGGCATGGCGCACCGACAGTCTCGTCGTACGGCGGGTCCCGGCCGCCGCCGGAACGGTCAGGATTCGAGAAGCACCGACGCGCCGGACTTCCTAGGCTGGGTGGCACCAGACCGAGAGCGGAGGAAGAGACACCGTGAGCACGAAGAAGGACACCACGACCACCAGCGGCGCCGAAGGCTGGACCGACGAGGAGCGGGCCGCGATGAAGGAGCACGCCGCCGAGCTCAAGCGAGCCGCCGGGAAGGGTGCGGCGAAGGCCGCCGAGGAGGCTCAGGCCTGCCTGGACAAGATCGCCGAGATGGCGGAGTCGGACCGGGTGATCGCCGAGCGCGTCCATGCCATCGTCACCGGGACGGCCCCCCAGCTGGCCGTGAAGACGTGGTACGGGATGCCGGCGTACGCCCAGGACGGCAAGGTCGTGTGCTTCTTCAAGCCGGCGGAGAAGTTCAAGGTCCGTTACGCGACCCTGGGCTTCAACGACGCGGCGGCCCTGGACGACGGGAACATGTGGCCGACCGAGTACGCCGTCACCAGGCTGACCCCGGCCGAGGAGAAGAAGATCGCCGCGCTGGTGAGGCAGGCGACCAGCTGACCCCTCGGGCGCACCCTGTTCCCGGCTGCCCTACTCCCAGCGGAAGTACCGCACCGCGACGTACCCGAAGAGGACGGTGTAGCCGACGAGGGCGACGAGCGTCGTCGTGGGAGGGGTCGCGTCGAAGACCGAGTACAGGAGAGCCCGCACCGCCGCGCCGCTCGGCGAGTACCACATGATGCTCCGCAGCGGCTCACCGACCTGCACCGGCTGGACCCACAGGCCCGACAGGAAGATGAGGGCGAAGAAGAGCACCCCACCGACGGCGCTGCCGACGGACTGGGTCGGGACCAGGGCCACGACCACCAGCCCCAGCGAGAAGATCTCCGCGATCGCGAGCACGAGGCAGACGACGAAGAGCGGGATGTCGACCGTGAGTGGCGCGCCGAAGATCGCCGTACCGCCCACGATCAGGATGACGATCGCCACCGCCGCCAGCACGAGGTTGAGGATCAGCTGCGCGGCGAGCAGTCGTGACGGGTGCACCGGCGTGGTGGAGATGCGCCTCAACCAGCCGATCTCGCGGTCCCGCACCAGCGTGTTGGGGAGGGAGACGGCGATGGCGATGAACGAGATGACCATGATGGTCGGGATGTAGAGATCGATCACCGTGAGGCCGCTGCCGCCGACGTTCCCCGGGACGTTCTTGCTGATGAAACCGAAGAGGACCAGGAGGACCAACGGGAAGCCGACGCCGAGACCGACCGCATAGGGCTCGCGGAGAGAGAGCCTGGCCTGGACCTTGAGCAGCGCCCCGAGCTGCGCGCGCGAGCGATGGCCGAGGACTCCGCCCAGGTCCGGCCGCATGCTCACACCGCCTCCGGCTGGGCCGATGCGTCTTCCCGAGTCAGCCGGATGAAGGCGTCGTCCAGGTTTCCACGCCTCGCCTCGAGCTCCGAGACCTGGACTCCCGCGGCCGCCAGCGCACCGATCAGCGCCGAGGCCAGATCCCCCGTCCCGGTCACCACCACGAAGCGCTCCTTCCGCTCCACCGCCTGCACGCCGGGAACGGCGAGCAGCGTCTCGTCGTCCACGGGTCGTGAGGGGACGAACCGCAGCCGGCTCCCGCCGGCCTCGGCGGCGATCGCTTCCGGAGTGTCCAGGACCCGCAGGCGCCCGGTGTTGATCAGGGCCACGCGGTCGCACAACGTCTCGGCCTCATCCATGAAGTGGGTCACCAGGATGACGGTCACCCCGCGCTCCCTCGTGCGCTCGATGAGCGCCCAGGTGCCCCGCCGCGCCTCGGGATCGAGCCCGGTGGTCAGCTCGTCGAGGATCGCGATCCTGGGGTTGCCCACCAACGCGAGCGCGATGGAGAGACGTTGCTTCTGTCCGCCCGACAGCTTCTTGAACGCCATCCGCTCGATCTGCTCGATCCCGAGGGACTCGAGCACCTCCTGCGGGTCCAGCGGGTTCGGGTAGAAGGAGGCGAACAGCCGGAGGGCCTCCCCCACCCTCAACCGCGGCGGCAGGGCGCTCTCCTGGAGCTGGACGCCGACGAACTCCCTGACCCGCTCCCGATCGTGCTGCGGAGACAGCCCGTAGACACTGATGGACCCTGAGTCCGGGGCACGAAGGCCGGAGATGCACTCGACCGTCGTCGTCTTCCCGGCGCCGTTCGGGCCGATGATGCCGAAGATCTCCCCTTCGCGGATGGAGAAGGACACGTCGTCGACGGCGGGAAGCGCCCCGTACCGTTTGACGAGGTTCTCGACCGTGATGACGGGCTCTTCGTCGCGCGGCTCTCGGGCGCTCTCGGCCACGCACCGGAGCGTAGTCTCGCCCGCGGGGGCCTTCAAAGGGCTGGGAGCAGCGATCGACCGCTCGGATGAGCCGGACACGATGATGGCGGGAGCGGTGATCCGCCTCTCGTGGACGACGGGCGCCCTGGTCAGCTCCAGGCGGCGATGCCGAAGCGGGCCGGTCGGCCACAGCTCGTGTGACCCAGCGGGAAGCGGTCGCCCTTGAGCGTCGATCGGCACGAGGTGAGGCCCTGACCGTGGCTCGGCAGATCCCGGATGAGGTAGAAGAACTCGAACCGGTACGGCGTACCGGGTCGTAGCCCCGTGCGGAGGTGTGCCGAGATCCGCGACCATCCGGGCTTGAAGGGGCGGCCGATCTTGCTGGTCGTCTTGAAGCGCGCGGTCCGCGCGCCGTTGAGAGCCAGGTACCAATAGACCGGGCGACCGGTCTCGCGCAGCGACGGCGGGTAGTGGATCTTCACATGCACGGTGACGACGTTCGACGGCGCCTGGTAGGTCCAGTGTCCCTGGTGGGTCACCACGACTGCCGTGACCGGTGCCGACGAAGCACCGGGCACGGTGACGCGGTATCGGGTGTTCAGGTTCGGCGACACCGTGAAGGAGTACCGACCCTGCGCATCGGTCTGACCCTGCGGTCCGTTGTTGAAGGCGCCGAACGGGAACCGGTCGGCCTGGAGCTGCACGGCGACGCCGGCAAGCGGCGAGCCGCTGTCGAGGACCTGGCCATGCACGGTCGGGGAGTCGCCCAGGCTGACCGCTGCCCGCGGGGTCAGGTGAGCCGAGACGGTCGTGGTGCCCGCACGGGTCGTTCCGCCACCCGTTGACGAGCGAGGGGTAGGCGCGCCTGTCGCCACAGGAGCAACGCCCCATCCGGTCACCATGGTGGCCAGCAGGGACGCCAGCATCACCGAGAGTCGCGTGGTCCAGAATCGACGGGTCATGCGAGCGACCCTTCCTGCGGGCGAGGCGCCCGTGCCTCGTGGCCCGCTGTCGCGTCGTCAGCGCCCGAACTCGCTCGGCGTGAGGGCCTGGACACGACCCAAGAATCTCGCGCGGGACGGTCCTCGATGTCACTATGGCCCGGATCGAACTGCGAGAGCAATGACGAGAACCGCCCAGGTGGTCAAGCCCCAGTGGGCCGGACCCTTCCCGACTCGGGGGCGGTTCCCGCGCCGAACGGAGTCGGTGGTCGAGGAAGGTCGAGACCACCACCGTCGCGGCTGACCGACGCCCGGTCTGTGGTCCCATCGCCCTGCGGTCGGTTGAGCTGCTCGCGGGATGCCTGTGGAACAAGGGAAAACCCGGCGATCGACTGTCGGTGGTCACGTCCAGCGTGCAAGTAACCTGACGCCCGTGCCGGATGACTGCCTGATCTGCGCCAAGCACGCCGCGGCCGACCCCGGGCTGGAGGTCCACCGCGATGCGCTGACCTACGTCGGTCACCTGCCGGCCGACCTGACCACCTATCTCGGTCACCTCTTCGTCGAACCGCTGGCCCATCGACCGGGCCTGGCCGATCTCGACGCCGAGGTGGCGGCCGCGATCGGGGTGGCCCTGCAGCGGGCGAGCGCCGCCTTGCGAGCCGCGGGGATGGAGCACGTCTACGCATTCGTCCTCGGCGACCGGGTGCCGCACCTCCACGTCCACGTGCTGGGCCGCCATCCGGGGGCGCCCGAGGAGTACCGCGGCGTCCGCGTCGACGAGTGGCCGGACGCGCCGCGCGGCGACGCCGAGGCGGTCGCGGCGTACGTCGCCCGGCTGCGGGCGCTGTGGAGCACGGCCGGCTGAGCCTCGGTCAGGGCCGCCAGGCCATCCGGATGTCGGGCTGCCGCTCCTCGTTCGCCGAGCCGTCGGTGCGCTCGACCTCGACCAGACCGCGGCGCTGGTAGAGACGCCGGGCACCCGTGTTGCTCTCGAACACCCACAGCTCGTAGCCCTCGCGGTGGGTCGCCTCGACCACGTCGAGGAGCAGCGAGCCGACGCCCTGGCCGGTGAGGTCGGGTCGCACGTAGAGACCGTCGAGCCACGTCGGGGTGCAGGCCGCGAAGCCGAGGAGCTCGCCGCCGGACTCGGCCAGCCAGACCTGGAAGTCGGGCTCGGCCAGCTTGCCGGCGAAGAAGGCGCGGTCCTCGGCGTTGCTGTGCAGGGCCGGCGGCATCTGGGGTACGGCGTGCGCCCGGGCGGCCGTGTAGAGGTCGGCGACCGCCTCGGCGTCCTCGGCGGACGCCGACCGGACGACGACCTCGTCAGTGGGCGTCACGGATGACCTCCAACGACCGGGCCAGGTCGTCGGGGTACGGCGACTCGTACTCGACGTACTCCCCCGAGTCGGGGTGCTCGAACCCCAGGCGTACGGCGTGCAGCCACTGCCGCTCCAGCCCGACGCGCTTCGCCAGCGTCGGGTCCGCGCCGTATGTCAGGTCGCCCACGCACGGGTGCTTCAGCGCGCTCATGTGCACCCGGATCTGGTGGGTGCGCCCGGTCTCGAGGTGGACCTCCAGGAGGGAGGCGAAGCGATGGGCCTCCAGCGTCTCGTAGTGGGTCACGCTGTGGCGTCCGTCGGCCATCACCGCGAACTTGTAGTCGGCCCGCGGGTGCCGCCCGATCGGCGCGTCGATGGTGCCCGAGAGCGGATCGGGGTGGCCCTGCACCAGGGCGTGGTAGACCTTGTCGACCGTGCGGTGGCGGAACGCGTTCTTGAGCACCGAGTAGGCGCGCTCCCCCTTGCAGATCACCATGACGCCCGAGGTGCCGACATCGAGGCGCTGCACGATCCCCTGCCGCTCGGAGGCGCCGCTGGTGGCGATCCGGAAGCCCGCGGCGGTCAGGTGTCCGACCACGGTGGGGCCGCTCCAGCCCGGCGACGGGTGGACCGCGATACCCACGGGCTTGTCGAGCACGACGATCGAGTCGTCGTCGTGGATGATCCGGATCCCCTCGACGAGCTCCGGCTCCACCTGGAGCGGGTCGGCGACAGCGGGGATCTCGACGTCGAGCATGGCGCCCGCGTGCACCCGGTCGCTCTTCGCCGCGACGGCGCCGTCGAGCTGCACATGTCCGTCCGCGATCAACGAGGCGGCTCGGGTACGCGAGAAGCCGAACATCCGGGCCATGGCGGCGTCGAGCCGCTCGCCGGCGAGGCCGTCGGGGATCGTGACGACCCGTTGCTCCGCGGAGCTGCTCACGTCTTCCGTTCGCTGCGCGAGCCGGTGATCCCGATCCCCCGCCAGGTCTGCACGATGATGAGCACGACGGCCGCGTCGATGAGCATGTCGGCGACGTTGAACACCGGCCAGTGCGGGAGCTCGAGGAAGTCGACGACGTGCCCGCGGAGGACTCCGGGCTGGCGGAAGACGCGGTCGGTGAGGTTGCCGCACACGCCCGCCAGGAGCAGACCGAGCGCCACGGCCCAGGTGCGGTCGCCCAGCCGGCGCCCGAACCGGATCACCACGCCGGCGGCGATGACGGCGATCACCGAGAGCACGAGGGTGTACGACGTACCGGTGCTGAAGGCGGCGCCGGGGTTGCGGACGAGGTCGAAGCGCAGCACCCCGTCGACGACGTCGACCGGGCCCCGACCGCTGAGCCGGTGGACGGCGAGCAGCTTGGTGACCACGTCGACGGCGTACGCCGTGACGGCGACCAGGACGAAGACGACGCGGTGGCTGGTGGGCGCGACGGGTCGATCGGTCGCGGCGGGATCGGTGGAACTCAGCGACGTTCCTCGCGTTGCTTGCATGTCAGGCACAGTGTGGCACGCGGGAACGCCATGGCCCGGCCCTTGCCGATGGGGTTGCCGCACGACTCGCAGGTGCCGTAGGTGCCGTCGGCGATCCGCGCCAACGCACGGTCGATCTGGGCGAGCTTCTCGCGCTCGTTGTTCACGACGATGAGCTCCTGGTCCCGCTCGAAGCTGGTGGCGCCCATGTCCGCCTGGTCGTGCCCGGCCCCGTCACCGGCGTCGCGCATCAGCCCGGCGAGCTCCTCCTCCTGAGCGGTCAGGGTGCGGATCACCCGGGCGCGGTCGTCGTGCAGGTCACCGAGGACCTCGTCGACCTCGGCCTTGGTCCACGGCTTCTCGCCGGGCAGCACCGGCAGGCTCGAGGGCGGTGCAGCGGTCTTCTTCGACGTACCGCGGGGGGCCGTGGCCTTGGTGGCGGGCGACTTCGCCGCCGCCCTCGCGGGTGCCTTCGTTGCCGCAGCGGTCTTCGAGGCGGGGGCCTTCTTGGCAGTGGCCTTCTTGGCCGGCGTGGTCTTCGCAGCGGCCGGCGCCTTCGCCGGTGTGGCCTTCTTGGCGGCGGTCTTGGTGGTGGCCGCCTTGGTCGCCGGCGCGGGCTTCTTGGTCGCCGCCTTGCTCGGGGCGGTCTTCTTGGCGGCGGTCGTCTTCGACGCCGTCTTCTTGGCAGGTGTCGCCTTCTTGGCCGGCGCGGTCTTCGTCGCGGCCGGCTTCCGCACCGGTGTCGTCTTCTTCGGTGCCGCCTTCTTGGCGGTGGTCCTGGTCGTCGTGGTCTTCTTCGCCGCGGTCTTCTTCGGCGACGCGGCGCTGCCGTTGGCGGCCGTGCGGGAGGCGCCCGTGGGCGCAGCGGAGGAGCGCCGGGCCACCGCCTTCCGGGCGGCCGAGGCGGCCTTGCCGGCCAGGGACCGGGTCGTGCTGCGAGCCATGAGGAACCTTCCGGGGGGCCGCGCGAACGCGGGGACAGGGCGTGGATCGCCGGTGATGTCGCGTCACCGTTGCTGGGGGAGGGTATATCCGTGGGAGCACTCACTCAAAGCAGGCACGCCTGACGGAATCCCCGCACCGGCCGATGACGGCCCCGCGCTCACCCTTAAGGGCGAGAAAGCAACGGACGGCCGACACCCGAGTACGGGTGCCGACCGTCCGTGAGCGCGTGGTCGGGCCGGTCAGGCCTCGTCGTCGCCGAGCACGGACCGCAGTCGCTTGGGCGGGGTCATCCCGGAGGAGTCGTGGGTCCCGGTCGACGGGTCCGCCGAGCCGGAGCTCTCGAGCGCCTCGAGCTGCTGGCTGAAGTAGGTCTTCAGCCGCGAGCGGTACTCGCGCTCGAACGCCCGCAGGTTGTCGACCTCGTGCGACAGCCGGTCGCGCTCGGCCTCCAGGTCGCCGAAGAGCTGGGTACGACGCTCGGCGGTCTCGCTGTCGAGCGACTGGGCGCGGCCCCGGGCGTCCGCCTCCATCTTGTCGGCGTTGGCCTTCGACTCCGACGCGAGACGCTCGGCCTTGGTGCGGGCCTCTCCGATGATCTTGTCGGCGTCCCCCTTGGCGTCCTCGACCAGCTGGTCGGCGTTGCGGCTCGCCAGCTCGAGGAGGCGGGCGGCGGCGTTGGACGCCTCGCCCACGGTCTCGACGCGGATCGTCTCGACCCCGCTGGGCACGGCCCCCATGGCCGGGGTCTGCGTCGTCGGGACCGGCTCGGGCTCCGGCTCGGGCGTCGCGGCGACCGGCTCGGGCGCGGGGGGCTCCGGCATGACGGGTGCGGGCGGCGCGGCCTGCGTGTCGACGGCACCGCTCTGGGCGGCAGACAGCTTCGAGCGCAGGTCGTCGTTCTCGCGCGTGAGGCGCGCGAGCTCGGCCTCCACCTCGTCGAGGAACTGGTCGACCTCCCCCATGTCGTAGCCCTCACGGAGCCGGACAGGAGTAAAGCGCTTGTTGCTCACGTCCTCAGGCGTCAGCGGCATGACCTCACCCAATTCCTAGTTTCACGGTTCCGAAAAGTCTTCAGCCCGAACAATAGCGCCTCACCTGACCCGTCGGTCACACTCCGATCGCGGCAACACGCCGCGGGCGGCGCGCCGTCCCCGCCGGGCGCGGGCGGGCTCGGGTCAGCTCTGGTTGAAGAAGCCACCCTCGACCAGCCGCTGCTTGTCCTCCGCAGCAACCGTCACGTTGGGCGGCGACAGCAGGAAGACCTTGTTGGTCACCCGCTCGATCGTGCCTCGCGTGGCGAAGACCAGGCCGGCCGCGAAGTCGACCAGGCGCTTGGCGTCGGCGTCGTCCATCTCCGAGAGGTTCATGATCACCGGGATGCCCTCGCGGAAGTTCTCCCCCACGGTGCGCGCCTCGTTGTAGGTGCGCGGGTGCAGGGTCGTGATCATGGAGAGCTCCGCGATCCCGCCCGCCGGGGCGGGCGGCGACGTACGGCGACGCTGCGACAGGTCGGCGACCGGAGCGGGCTGGGCCTGCGCGGGCTGGGCCTTGGCCGGCACCGGGGTACGCCGCGCCTGCTCCTGCTCGGCGTAGGCCTGCTCGTCGTACTCGTCGTCGTAGACGCCGGTGTCCTCGAGCAGGCCGAGGTACTCGCCGATCTTGCGCATCGCGCTCATGGATCAATCCTCCGGTTCCGAATGCCCCTGCTCAGGCCTCGTGGTGGTTGTGACGCTACTGGATGCCGGGACGCGCGCCGAGGATTGCCGAGCCGACACGCACGTGTGTCGCCCCCGCCTCGATCGCGGCCTCGAAGTCGTTGCTCATACCGGCAGAGAGCCACCCGGCGTCGGGGCGCTCGGCGGTGAGCCCGGCTCGGATCTCGGCCAGCCGTGCGAACGCGTCGCGGGGGTCCTCGTCGAGCGGTGCGACCGCCATCAGGCCGCGCAGTCGGAGCATGCCGGCGGACTCGACCGCGTCGGCCAGCGCCGCCAGATCGCTCGCGTCGGCACCGGACCGTCCGGGACGGCCGGGCGGGTCGAGGCTCACCTGGAGCAGCACGTCGACGTCGTGGCCGCGCTCGTGCGCACCTCGGTTGAGGGGTGCGACGAGCTTGCGCCGGTCGACCGACTCCACCACGTCGGCGTAGGACGCGACGGCCGCGGCCTTGTTGCTCTGGAGGCCACCGACGAAGTGCCAGCGCAGACCGAGGTCGGCGCACTCGGCCAGCTTGTCGCCCGCCTCCGGGTGGCGGTTCTCGCCGACGTCGGTCACGCCGAGCTCGGCGAGGATCCGGACGTCGCTCGCCGGGAAGAACTTGGTGACGACGACGAGGGTGACCTCCGCCGGATCGCGCCCGACGGCGGTGGCCGCCTCGGCGATGCGTCGTCGGACGGCGTCGAGCCCAGCGGCGATCCGGTCGCGCCGGCCGGCGGGAGTGCCGGTCATCCGGCCCTCCGGATGAGCCCCGCCTGGCGGCCGCTCCGCGGTCCCTCGCGGCGGTAGGAGAAGAGGTCGGGTGACTCACGCGTGCAGCGGGAGACGTCGACGACCTCGACGCCGTCACGCACCAGCTGTGCCCGGACCCCCGCGCCGACGTCGACCGACGGCGTGCCCCAGGACGTCGTCGCCCGGCTCGCCGGCTCGGCCGCGGCCACCTCGTCGCGCATCGCCTCCGGGACCTCGTAGCAGCGGCCGCAGACGTGCGGGCCCACCCAGGCGGTGAGTCGCGCCGCACCCAGGTCGCGCATCGCCGCGACGGTGGCCGGCACGATCCCGGCGACCAGGCCGGGGCGGCCGCAGTGGGCGGCGCCGATCACGGCGCCGGCGTCGTCGGCGAGGAGCACCGGCACGCAGTCGGCGGCCCGCACCATGAGCGTCACCCGTGGCTGGGTGGTCACGACCCCGTCGGCGACGGCGTGCAGGTGACCGTGGACCTCATGGGAGGGACCCTGCGGTCCGACCACGGCAACGCCGTTGCCGTGGACCTGGCTCAGCTCGGCCAGCCCGTCGCCCGGCGCGAAGTCGGCCATCAGCCGGCGGTGGTTCTCGGCCAGCGCGTCGGGGTCGTCGCCGGACCACGCGAGGTTGAGGGAGTCGTACGGCGCGCCACTGACCCCGCCGTGCCGGTCGGTGAAGGCCAGCTCGACGGGGCCGTGGGTGAGCCGTGCGGCGTACAAGTCCCGGCGGCTACTTGAGGAAGTCCGGGACGTCGAGGTCGTCGTCGTCGAACTGCAGCTGGCGGGGCTGGGCGGGCGCCTGCGGCTGGCGAGCCCCGGCTCCGACCGGCTCGCGCTCCGGCTCCTTGGCGGGCTGGGGCGCGTCGCTGCGCTTCGTGGCCAGGGCCTGGGCCGCGGCCCGGGTCTGCTCCTGGGTCTGCTGCTGGGCCGGGGTGCGCCGGAAGCCGGACTCGCTCTCGCGACGCTTCGGCATCCCCCCGTCGAATCCGGCCGCGATCACCGTGACCCGCACCTCGTCGCCGAGCGCGTCGTCGATCGTCGCGCCGAAGATGATGTTGGCCTCCGGGTGGGCCGACTGCGCGACCAGCGCCGCCGCCTCGTTGATCTCGAACAGGCCGAGGTCGGACCCGCCGGCGATCGAGAGGAGCACGCCGTGGGCGCCGTCGATGCTCGCCTCCAGGAGCGGGCTGGAGACCGCCATCTCGGCGGCGACCACCGAGCGGTCGTCGCCCCGTGCGCTGCCGATCCCCATGAGGGCCGAGCCGGCGTTGGCCATCACCGACTTCACGTCGGCGAAGTCGAGGTTGATCAGGCCGGGGGTGGTGATCAGGTCGGTGATGCCGGAGACACCTTGGAGCAGCACCTGGTCGGCCTGCTTGAAGGCGTCGAGGACGCTGACGCTGCGGTCGCTGATCGACAGCAGGCGGTCGTTGGGGATCACGATGAGGGTGTCGACCTCCTCGCGGAGCTTGGCGATGCCCTCCTCGGCGGAGTTGGCCCGGCGGCGTCCCTCGAACGCGAACGGGCGGGTCACGACGCCGATGGTGAGGGCGCCCAGCGACCGGGCGATCCGTGCCACGACCGGCGCGCCACCCGTGCCCGTGCCGCCGCCCTCACCGGCGGTCACGAACACCATGTCGGCGCCCTTCATGACCTCTTCGATCTCGTCGGCGTGGTCCTCCGAGGCCTGCTCGCCGACCTCGGGGTTGGCGCCGGCGCCCAGGCCGCGGGTGAGCTCGCGGCCGATGTCGAGCTTGACGTCGGCGTCGCTCATCAGGAGCGCCTGGGCGTCTGTGTTGATCGCGATGAACTCGACGCCCTTGAGCCCGACCTCGATCATCCGGTTGACGGCGTTGACGCCGCCGCCACCGATGCCGACCACCTTGATGATGGCCAGGTAGTTCTGCGCTGCTCCCACGATTCGCGCCTCTCGGTGATCGGCCGGCCACAGGGCCGGACACATCGGTGCGTACCGGCCGGGACCGGTCGCCGTCCTGTTGTCTGGGGAAGTCCTCGAGGTCCGAAACCGTAACCCTGAAGTGGAGGGTTATAGTTATGTCAACCTCTCGTTGGCGACGACGTTAGACACCGACGCCAGGAGAACGGCGCAGACACGCCCGGCGCGCCGCCGGAAATCAGATCGGTGCCGCCCCGAGGCCCCGGTTCCTCCGGGTCAGCCGCCTGACGGGTTGCTCCACCAGCACGTCGGGCGGACGACGGGCACAGCGAGGTCAGCGCTGGCTGGTGACCGGCTGGCCGGGGACGCTCACGTCGTAGGTGCGCGCGGGGTGCGGCAGCAGCCGGTCGAGCACCTCCGCCTTGAGGGCGGACTGGGAGTCACTCCCCCAGATCACGCGGGCCCCTCCCCGCATCGCCAGGGAGATCTGGTCGACGCCGTACACCTGCACGTGGTCGACCCGGACGGCGAGGCTCTTCGGCAGCGCGGCGATCACCCGCGCGGCCTCGGCCAGTGCCGCGCTCCCGGTGCCGGTGGTCGAGACCACGCGCGGCATGCCGATCGGCGCGCGGCGGTAGCCGCGGAACAGCACGCCGTGCGCGTCCATCGCCTGGAAGCGGCCGCCCATCTCGACCACCGCGACCGCGGTGCGCTCGGTGACCCGGATCAGGACGCCGTCGGGCCAGTCGCGCGACACGTCGACGCGTTGCACGGGCGCCAGGGCCCCGATGCGGGAACGGATCGCGGACAGGTCGAGCTCGGCGAGGTGGGCGCCGGCCGGCACGCGCGCCGCGGCCAGGATCTGTCGGCGCGACAGCAGCGACTCGCCCTGCACGTCGACGTGCTTGACGGTCAGCACGGAGCTGATGAAGACCAGCCAGACCGCACCGGTGACCAGCACGACCAGCAGCACGGAGGCGATCACATAGCGCCAGACCAGCCACCGGCGCAGCCACTGGCGCCGCGCGAAGCGGCGACGCGACGTGGCCGCCGGGTCGGGGCGACCGCCCCCGCGGAGCGGGTTGCGCGGAAGGGTGATCAACGGTCCTCCAGGAGGGCCAGGAGCAACGGCCCGACGTCGGTGACGTTACCGGCGCCGAGGGTCAGAACCAGGTCACCTGGCCGGGCGAGCCGCAGAAGTTCCGCCGGCGCGTCGTCGAGGTCGGCCACGTAGTGAACCCGCTCGGCCGGCAGGGGTACGGCGTCCGCGACCAGGCGCCCGGTCACCTCCGGGTCGGGGTCCTCGCGGGCGACGTACACGTCGAGCACGACGACCTCGTCGGCCGCACCCAGCGCGGCTCCCATCGCGGCACCGAAGATGCGGGTGCGTGAGACCAGGTGGGGCTGGTAGGCGACCACGAGCCGCCCGTCGCCGGCCAGGGCACGCGCCGCCTGGAGGTCCCCCGCGATCTCCACGGGGTGGTGGGCGTAGGAGTCGTAGACGCGCACTCCCCCGGCCTCGCCCTTGCGTTCCATCCGCCGGCCGGTGCCGGTGAACGTGCCGAGGCCCCGAGCCAGACCGGCGGCATCGTCGACGAGCCGGAGCCCGAGGACGAAGGCGCCCGCGGCGTCGAGGACGTAGTGACGCCCCGGCACCTGGAGCGTCACCCTCGGCAGGACGAGGTCGTCACCCCGGAGCACGAAGGACGAGGTCGAGCCGGCGAACTCCAGGTCGGTGACCGTCCAGTCGTGCCCCTCCCCGGTGCCGACCGTGAGGGCGTCGAGCCCGCGACCCCGGGCGACGTCCGCCAACGCAGCGGCTCCGGGGTCATCGGCACAGACCACGAGCACACCCGCCGGGTCGATCGTGCCGACGAAGTCGGCGAAGGCGGCGTGGTAGGCCTCCTCGGTCCCCCACACGTCGAGGTGGTCGGCGTCGACGTTGGTGACCAACGCCGCGTCGGGCCGGTAGACCAGGAACGCGCCGTCGCTCTCGTCCGCCTCGGCCACGAACAGGTCGCCCGTGCCCGCGTCGGCGTTGCGTCCGGTGGCGGCGAGCACGCCTCCGATGGCGTAGGTGGGGTCCGCCCCTGCGGCACGCAGGGCCATGGTCAGCATCGAGGTGGTGGTGGTCTTGCCGTGGGTGCCCGCGACCGCCGCGACCCGATGTCCGGCCATCACCGACTTCAGCCCGGCGGACCGGGGCAGGATCCGCAGGCCCCGAGCCAATCCCTCGAGGACCTCCGGGTTGTCGTCGTGCGCGGCCGTGGTAACCACGAGGGTGTCGGCGTCCCCGACGTGGGCGGCGGCGTACCCGCGGTGGACGACCACGCCCAGCTCGCGGACGGCGGGCAGGAAGGGTGTCTCGTGATCGTCGCTGCCGGTGATCGCGACGCCCTGCTGCGCCATGATGCGGGCGATCGCGGAGAGCCCGGCGCCACCGGCCCCCACGAAGTGCACCCGGCCGAGCTCGGACGCCGCCGGGATCTCGTCGGGGACGGGGATCCTCATCCGGCCGCCTCCAGGATCATCCGGGCCAGCTTCTCGTCGGCGTCGAGCGGGATCAGGTGCGCTGCGGCGGCGCCCATCGCGTCGAGCCGCGGGCGGTCGGTGAGCAGGGGCACGACGTGGGCGGCCACCCAGTCGGCGGTGAGCTCGGCGTCGTCGACGAGCAGCCCTCCCCCGGCCCGGATCACGGCGCGCGCGTTGAGCGCCTGCTCCCCGTTGCCGATCGGCAGCGGCACGAACACCGCGGGCAGCCCGACGCCGGAGACCTCGGTGACCGTGTTGGAACCGGAGCGGCACAGGACCGCGTCCGCGGCGGAGTACGCGAGGTCCATCCGGTCGACGTAGCCGACGGCGACGTAGGGCACGCCGGTCTCGGGCGGGGTGATCTCGTGCCGCGGCCCGGTGACGTGCAGGACCTGCACTCCTGCTGCGGCGAGCGCCGGAGCGGCGCCGAGCACGGCGCCGTTGATCGAGGCGGCGCCCTGGGACCCGCCGGTGACCAGCAGCACCGGCAGGTCGGGGCGGAGCCCGTACGCCGCACGCGCCTCGTCGCGCAGTGCTGCCCGGTCGAGGGTCGCGATCATCCGTCGGATCGGCAGCCCGATGTAGGACGCGTGCGGGAGGTCGGTGTCGGGGAAGCTGGTGGCGACGTGGGTGGTCAGGCGCGCGCCGAGCTTGTTCGCGATCCCCGGCAGGGTGTTGCCCTCGTGGACGACCAGCGGCACCTTCCGGGTGCGGGCGGCGAGGTAGGCCGGCACGGACACGAAGCCCCCGAAGCCGGCGATGGCGTCCGGCCGGATCCGGTCGACGACGTCCAGGGCCGCCCGGCGTGCCGCCCGCACCCGGCCGGGGAGGCGCAGCAGATCGGCACCCGGACGTCGCGGCAGCGGCACGCTCGGCACGAACTCCAGCGGGTAGCCCGCGGCCGGGATGATCTGCGCCTCGATCCGTTCGCGGGTGCCGAGGCAGGTGATCTCGACGCCGGGGGCGAGGCGCTGGAGGGCGTCGGCGGTGGCGAGGAGCGGCGAGGTGTGGCCGGCCGACCCACCCCCCGCGAGGAGGATCCTCACAGGCCGCGGCGGGTGACTCTGCCCGCGGTGACACCGCTGTTGCGGGAGCGCTTCCGCTGGGCCAGGGCCCGCGCGGCCTCGGGCTCCCGGCGCGCGAAGCCCACGAGCATGCCGAGGGCGACGAGGGACGGGACCAGGGCCGACCCGCCGTAGGAGACCAGGGGCAGCGGGATTCCGATGACCGGAAGCAGCGCCAGGACCATGCCCACGTTGATCATCATCTGCCCCATGATCCAGACCACGATGCCGAAGGTCATGTAGCGGACGAACGGGTCCTTGGTCCGGCGCGCGACCCGGATGGCGGCGTAGGCGATCACCAGGAACAGCGCGATCACCAGGAGGGTGCCGACCAGCCCCAGCTCCTCGCCGAGGACCGCGAAGATGAAGTCGGTGTGGGCCTCGGGGAGGTTGCCCCACTTCTGCTGGCTCGCGCCGATGCCCTGCCCGAACAGCCCGCCGTTGGACAGGGCGAACAGCCCGTGCGCCGGCTGCCAGCCCGCGCTGTTGTAGTCGCGCATGGGGTTGGTGAACGTCGTGATGCGGACCAGGCGCTCCGGGGAGGTGGCGGCGAGGGCGCCGGCGAACACCGCGATGACGAGGAAGGACAGCGCGAAGAAGCGTGCGGGGGCGCCGACCACCCAGAGCATCCCGAGCAGGATGGCGAAGAGCACGAGCGCGGTGCCGAGGTCGTGCCCGAAGATCACCAGGCCGGTGGCCAGGAGCAGGCCCGGCACCACCGGCATCATGACCTGGTGCAGGTTGCCGAGCCGGCGGTCCTTGTTGGCGTAGACGTGCGAGGCCCACAGCACCAGGGCGAGCTTGGCGATCTCCGACGGCTGGATCTGGATCGGGCCGAGCGCGAGCCAGTTGGTGTTGCCGTTGCGGGAGACCCCCACGAACGCGGTGAGCAGCAGCAGGCAGAGCGACACGACGTAGCCGGGCCAGGCGAGCCGGCGTACCCACCGTTGCGGGAGATGGCCGGCGACCAGGGCGCAGGGCAGACCGAGCGCGACCCAGGTCAGCTGCTTGATGACGACGGCGTAGGAGTTGTGGTTGAAGTTCTCGTAGGCGTAGACGCTCGAGGCGCTGAACACCATGATCAGGCCGATCGTGAGCAGCAGCGCGGAGGCGCCCAGCAACAGGTAGTACGACGTGAGGGGACGCTCGAGCGCCTCGTGGAGGGCCGCGAACCAGGAGGAGACGCCCGATCGCGTGCCCGCGGGGCGCGCGATCCGGGAGCGCCGGCCCCGCAGCGGGCTCACGATGGCCATCGGTCCTCGGATCCCCTGTCTGCGCTCGTCGGTCAGCCGCCGGTCCGGCTGCGCACGGCCGCGGCGAAGGCGTCGCCCCGGTCGGCGTAGTCGGTGAACATGTCCATGGAGGCGCAGCCCGGGGCCAGGAGGACCGTGTCACCCGGCTGGGCGAGGTCCGCGGCGGCCACGACCGCCCGCTCCATGGCGGCATGTCCGGAGCCAGTCTCGTCGGCGTCGAGCGCGATGACCGGAACATCGGGGGCGTGTCGCGCAAGTGCCCCGGCGATCACGTCGCGGTCGCGGCCGAGCAGGACCACGCCACGCAGCCTCGTGCGGGCGGCGGTCACCAGGTCGTCGAAGCGCGCGCCCTTCGCCAGGCCGCCGGCGATCCACACCACGGGGTCGAAGGCGAGCAGGGAGGAGAGGGCCGCGTGGGGGTTGGTCGCCTTGGAGTCGTCGACCCAGGTCACGCCCCCCGCGCTGGCGACCGTCGCGATCCGATGGCCGTCGGGCCGGAACGAGCGCAGTCCGTCGCGCACCGCAGCCTGGGGGATGCCGTGGGCCCGGGCGAGCGCGGCGGCCGCCAACGCGTTGGCGACCACGTGGGGGGCCGGACTCGCCAGGTCGGCGACGGTGCACAGCTCCGCGGCGCTGGACTGTCGCTCGGCGATGAACGCGCGGTCGACCAGGATGTCGTCCACGACCCCGACCATGCCGACGGCCGGCATCCCCAGCGTGAACCCGATCGCGCGGGCGCCCTCCGCCACCTCGGCGTCGCGGACGAGACGCTCGGTCTCGGGGTCGGCGACGTTGTAGACGCAGGCCTTGCTGACGCCCTGGTAGATGCGCCCCTTGTCGGCGGCGTACTCGGCCATCCCGGCCGGACCGTCGTACCAGTCGAGGTGGTCCTCGGCGACATTGAGCACCACCGCGCTCTCCGCACTCATGGACGCGGTGTAGTGGAGCTGGAAGCTCGAGAGCTCGACGGCGAACACGTCGTACGGCGTGGGGTCCATCACCGCCTCGACGATCGGGAGACCGACGTTGCCGACCGCGACGCTGCGCAGCCCGGCGGCGCGCAGGATCGCGTCGAGCATCTGCACGGTGGTGGTCTTGCCGTTGGTGCCGGTGACGGCGAGCCACGGCGCGGCGTGCTCGGGGTCACGCAGCCGCCAGGCCAGCTCCACCTCGCCCCAGACCGGCACGCCGCGGGCGCGCGCCTGCTGCAGGAGCGGCGCCGACGGCTTCCATCCGGGCGACACGACGAGCAGGTCCGCGTCGTCCGGGAGTGCGGCGGTCGAGCCGGGTCCGAGCCGGACGTCGGCACCGAGGACTCCCAGCAGCTCGGCCTTCTCCGTCTTGCCGGACGCCGACTCGTCGAGCGCCACGACCGCGGCCCCGAGGTGGGTGAGGTTGTCCGCGGCCGCGAAGCCGCTGACCCCGAACCCGGCCACCACGGCGCGCACGCCCGACCAGTCGTCGCGACGCCCGAGCGTGTCGACGGGGGCCGTCATGTCACCGCGACCCACGCGGCGTAGAAGACCCCGAGCCCGGCCGCCACGCAGAGCCCGGTGATGATCCAGAACCGGATCACGATGGTGACCTGGTCCCACCCGAGCAGCTCGAAGTGGTGCTGGAGCGGCGCCATCCGGAACACCCGGTGCCCAGGGGCGACCCGGAAGACCTTCCGGACGATGCCGGATCTTCGCGACAGCTTGAAGAAGCCGACCTGCAGCATCACCGACAGGGTGATCACCAGGAACAGCCCACCCAGGATCACCAGCAGGAGCTCGGTGCGGGTCATGATCGCGAAGCCGGCCAGGGCGCCCCCGAGCGAGAGGGAGCCGGTGTCGCCCATGAAGATCTGCGCGGGCGGGGCGTTCCACCACAGGAAGCCGAAGCACGCCCCGGTGATCGCGGCGGCCACGAGCGCGAGGTCGAGGGGATCTCGCACCTCGTAGCAGGCGAGGCCGGGACGCCTCGCGCAGCTCTGGTTGTTCTGCCAGATGTTGACGAGCATGTAGGCGCCGAACACCATCGCGCACGCGCCGGTGGCCAGGCCGTCGAGGCCGTCGGTGAGGTTCACGGCATTGCTGGTGCCGGTGATCATCAGCCAGAACAGCAGCACCGCGACGATCGTGGGCAGCACGAGCTTGGAGTCGCGGATGAACGAGAGGGTGTGCGAGGCCGGGGTGACACCACGGCTGTCCGCGAGGTGGTCGGACAACGCGAGGTAGCCGAAGACGAGGGCGATCACGGTCTGCCCGACCATCTTGGCCTTGCTGCGCAGGCCGAGCGAGCGCTGCTTGGAGATCTTGATGAAGTCGTCGAGGAAGCCGACGACTCCCATCCCGACGAACAGGAACAGCAGCAGCAGCGCCGAAGCGGTGGGCTGTGTCTGGGTGAGCAGCTCGGCCAGGAAGTAGCCGAGCACCGTCGAGGCGATGATGACGACCCCGCCCATGGTCGGGGTCCCGCGCTTGGTGTGGTGGCTGGTGGGCCCGTCGTCGCGGATCTCCTGGCCGTAGCCGAGCTGGGTGAAGAACGGGATCGCCGCCCGGGTGCCGAGCAGCGAGAACAACAGGGCGAGACCTCCGCCCAGCAGAATCGCCTTCATCGGCTCGGGGCCCCGCCTTCCGGGTCGTCGGCCAGCACGTCGGCCAGGTGTTCGAGTGCGGCGCCGCGCGACGCCTTGACCAGGACGACGTCCCGGGACAGGACATTGTGTCGCAGCCAGTCTCCGGCCTGTTCACGCCCCGCCGTCGTCAGCGCCTCTCCGGTCCAGCCGGGCGTACGACGTGCCCCGGCCGCGACGGCGTAGGCGCCCTCGCCGACGGCCAGCACGACGTCGATGCCGAGCCGCGCCGCATGGGCGCCGACCTCGGCGTGCTGCTCCTCCGCGGTCGGCCCGAGCTCGAGCATCTCGCCGAGCACCGCGACGGTCCGCCGGCCGCCTCGTTCGCCGATCGCCGCCAGCGCGTCGAGCGCCGCCTCCATGGACGCCGGGTTGGCGTTGTAGCTGTCGTTGACGACGACCAGCCCGTCGGCCCGCTGGTGGAGCGCCATCCGCCACTTCGAGAGCGACCGAGCGGAGGCGAGCGCGGCGACGACGTCGGGCCACGCGAGTCCCGCGGCCGCGGCCATCGCGGCCGCGGCGGCCGCGTTGGGGACCTGGTGGGCCCCGGCCTCGAGCAGCCGCACCGGCGCCCAGCGGTCGCCGTACCCCAGCTCGAAGGACGGTCGCCCGAGCTCGTCGAGCTCCACCCCCCGCCAGCGCACGTCACCGACCGCCCCGAACGTGGTCACCCGTGCCGCCGTGCGGCGCCCCATGCCGGCGACGAGCTCGTCGTCGGCGTTCAGCACCGCCGTCCCCGAGGCCGGAAGGGCCTCGACGATCTCGCCCTTGGCGGTGGCGATGGCCTCCCGGGAGCCGAACTCGCCCAGGTGCGCGGTCCCGACGTTGAGCACGGCGGCGATCTGCGGAGGGGCGATCGTGCACAGCTCGGCGATGTGGCCGACCCCCCGCGCTCCCATCTCGAGGGCGAGGAAGCGGGTCTCCGGCGTGGTTCGCAGCACGGTGAGTGGGACGCCGATCTCGTTGTTCCGGTTGCCCTCGGTGTGGATCGTCGAGCCCGCGGCCGCGAGCAGCTGCGCCAGGAAGTCCTTGGTTCCGGTCTTGCCCTGTGACCCGGTGAGGGCCAGCACGGTCGGTCGCAGCGAGTCGACCAGGTGCCGGGCGAGCAGCCCGAGCGCGGCCACGGGATCCTCGACGACGACGGTCGGTACGCCGGTGGGCCGGGCGCCGAGCACGCCCGCGGCGCCCGCGGCGACGGCCCGACCGGCGAAGTCGTGACCGTCGACGTGCTCCCCTGCCACCGCCACGAACAGACCGCCGGCCACGACCTCGCGGCTGTCGACGAACGCGGGGCCGGTCACCGGGTCGTCGGGGTGGGCGGGGTCGACCAGCCGTCCGCCGACGACGGCCGCGATCTCGGTGAGCGACATGGGGATCATCGGCGGAGCTCCTCGCGCGCGACCGCACGGTCGTCGAACGGGTGCACCACACCGGCGATCTCCTGGCCCGTCTCGTGACCCTTCCCCGCGATCAGCACCACGTCTCCCGCGCCGGCGGTGCGGAGGGCCTCGGCGATCGCGGCCCTGCGGTCTCCGATCTCGAGCACGCGGGCCGGGCCGCCTGTGGCGCCCTCCAGCACGGCGGCGCGGACGGCCGCAGGATCCTCGCTGCGCGGGTTGTCGTCGGTGACCACCAGCACGTCGGCGCCGGCCGACGCGATCCGGCCCATCAGTGGTCGCTTGCCGGGATCGCGGTCGCCGCCGGCTCCGAGCACGACGATCAGCCGGCCGTGGGTCAGCGGACGCAGGGTGCCCAGCGCAGCCTCGATCGCGTCGGGCTTGTGGGCGTAGTCGACCACCACCTCGAAGTCCTGGCCCTCGTCGATCCGCTCGAGGCGGCCGGGCACGCCGGGCCCGCCGGCGATCGCGTCGGCGACCGCTGCCGCGTCGTACCCCGCGGTCGCGGCTGCCGCGACGGCCGCCAAGGCGTTGCCCACGTTGAAGCCGCCCGCGATGGGGCAGCCGGCCGCCACGTCGACGCCGGGCCCGGAGACGCGGAAGGTCGCCCCGGTCGGCGAGAGCACGACGTCGGTCGCGCGCCAGGTGGCCTCCCGCCCGTTGACGGAGAGCGTCTCGACCGGGATGCCCGCCCGTCCGACCAGGCGGCGGCCCCAGTCGTCGTCGACGTTGACCAGTCCGCGGCGCGCGTGCTCCGGCTCGAAGAGGCGGGCCTTGGCGTCGAAGTAGTCGTCCATGTCGCGGTGGAAGTCGAGGTGGTCGCGTCCGAGGTTGAGGAACACCGCGACGTCGAAGACGAGGCCGCCCACCCGCCCCATCACCAGCGCGTGGCTGGACACCTCCATCGCGCAGGCCTCGACGCCCCGGTCGACCATCCGCCGCAGCAGGCGCTGGAGGTCGGGCGCCTCGGGAGTCGTGAGGACCGTGGCCACGTCCTCCCCCAGCATCCGGGTGCCGGTCGTGCCGATCACCGCCGCCGGGACCCCGGCACCGGAGAGTCCGCTCTCGAGCAGGCGCGTCGTCGTGGTCTTGCCCTGGGTGCCCGTCACCCCGATCATCCGGAGCCGGGTGGCCGGCTCGTCGTACACCAGCGCCGCGAGGCGTCCGAGCACCGGCCGCACCTCGGGGACCACCAGGGTCGGCGTGCCGTCGCCGATCTGCTCGGCACCCGCGGAGTCCGTCACCACCGCGACCGCCCCGCCGTCCCGCGCCTGCGGCCAGTGGGCCGCGCCGTGGCCGTGCGACCCGGGCAGGGCGGCATACAGGTCACCCGGGGTGACCCGACGCGAGTCGAGGGTGATGCCGGTGAAGCGCGTCCCGTCCTCGCCGCGGACGTCGGCCTCCACCCCGTCGGCGGCGAGACCGGCCGCCACATCGCCCAGCGAGAGGACCTGCGGCCGGGGAGGCGTCACCGACAGGCCGCCGTCGCTGTCGCTCGCCACGGGGCCGAGGCTATCGGGCCGCGGGGGAGGCCCCGGTCACCACGTGGTCGGGAGGTGCGATGCCTGGGCGCCGGTGGGCGGTACGCCGTACCGGCGCAGTGCGAACGCCATGATCTTGGAGAACGCGGGGCCGGCGACCGAACCGCCGCCACCGCCGTTGCGAGGGTTCTGCACGACGACGTAGATCGTGAAGCGCGGCTTGTCGGCCGGGGCGAAGCCCGCGAACGACACGGTGAACTGGCCGTTGTAGCAGCCACAGCGTGCGCCGACCCGCTGCGCCGTACCGGTCTTGCCGGCGACCACGTAGCCCGGCACCTGTGCGGCCGGGGCGACCCCGACGTTGGGGTCGACCACCCGCTCCATCATCAGCGTCATCTGGTGCGCGGCGTTGGCGCTCACCACGCGGCGGGTCGTGGTGTGGTCGGTGCCCACCACCTGCCCGGTGTTGGTGGTCGCGCTCCCCTGGATCAGGCTCGGCGAGACCCGGACGCCGCCGTTGGCGATCGTGTTGACCGCGGCCGCCATCTGGACGCCGTTCACCGAGACGCTCTGCCCGAACGCGATGCGGTCCTGCAGCATGCCGTCCCACTGGGCGTTCGTCGGCAGCAGGCCCGGGGTCTCGCCGTTGACGCCGATGCCGGTGGTCTGCCCGAGACCGAACCTGGTGAGGTAGTGCCGGAGCTGGCCGGGCTTGAAGAGCCGCGACGCCTTGGCCGTGCCGATGTTGGACGACTGCGCGATCACGCCGGCGAGGGTCATCCGCAGCCGGCCGTGCGGGAACCAGTCGTGGATGACACGGTCGCCGCTCTGGAGCTGGCCCGGCACCACGAGGCGGGTGCGGTCGGTGACCTTGCCGGCGTCGATGAGCGAGCTGAGGGTGAGCACCTTCTCGACCGAGCCGGGCTCGTAGGGACTGGTCATCGCCAGGGAGTTGCGGTCGGCGACCGGGGACGCCTGCGGGTTGGTCGCGTCGTACGTCGGGTAGTCGGCCAGCGAGAGGACCTCGCCGGTGTGGGAGTCCATCACCACCGCGAAGCCGGAGTCCGCCCGGGCCCCGAGGACCGTCTGTCGCAGCACCCGCTGCGTGTACCACTGCAGGTCCTCGTCGATCGTGGTGTGCAGGTCGGCGCCGTTGCGGGCCGGCGTCACGGTGCTCCGCCCCAGCGGGATGCGGTTGCCGGCGCCGACCTCGTAGGTCTCCGACCCGTTCCGGCCGGCGAGCTGCCGGTTGAAGGTGAGCTCGAGCCCGGCGAGCGGGCCGTCGGTCCCCATGAACCCGACGAGGTTGGCGGCCACGTCGTGGTTGGGATAGGAGCGCACCGGGTCGTTACGGGTGTCGAGGCCCACGTAGCCCTTCGCCTGGGCCTCGTCGACCACGCTCAGGGCGAGCGACGCCGGGACGCGCCGCGCGATGTAGGCGAAGCGGCTGTTCTTCTGGGTCAGGGCCTGCAGCGTCTGGAAGTAGTCCACGTGCAGCCGCCGGGCGAGGAACCGGGCGAGGTCGGGCGCCTTCGCCCGCGTCATCGACGGGTCTGCGACGACCATCCGGCCGTCGACGGAGTCGGCCAGCGGCTTTCCGTCGCGGTCGAGGATCGTTCCGCGGGTGGCGGGGAGCTGCACGGTGACGGTGCCGCCCTCGGAGGCCGCGAGCGTCGCGTAGCGGCCCGGGTCGACCCCCTGCAGCTCGACGAGCCGGGCTCCGAAGAACGAGAGCACCAACGCGATGAACACGAAGCCCGTGCGCAGGCGCAGCTGGGCCGAGCCGCGCAGCGCCCGGCGACGACGACGCGTGCGGGCGGCCGTCCCCGGGCGGCGGGAGCGCCCGGCCGGGGTACGGCCTGCGGGGCGTCGGCCACGCGGGCTGGTCGAGGGCAACGGTCTGCTTTCCTGGTCGGTCAGTGGGTGCCCGAAGGCTTGGTGCTCTGTCTACCTGCGTGCCGGCCCGCCGTGTGTGAAGACCGGCCCGTGTTGCCCGACGAATCGGTCTTCCGACCGGCGTGCGTGGCGACGTGGACGACCGTGACGTGGGCCGGTGGGTTGAGCGCGGCCGGCTTGGCCGGCGGCGGTGCGAGCAGCCGCAGGTGGTTCAACCGGGTGGCCGGAGCCGGGCTGCCGAGGATCCGCCCGGTCTTCAGCTCGAGGACCGCCGGGCTCGTGGGCAGCACCATGCCCATCCGCTGGGCCTTGAGCGCGATCACCTGGGGGTCACGGAGCCGGTCGAGCTCCATCTGCAGGGTCTGCTGACGGGCGACCAGGACGTCGGCCTCCTGCTGCAGCGACGTGGCCGCGAACGACGCCTGCTGCATCGAGGTGTTGAAGAGCAGCAGTCCGACGATGCCGCCGACGGCCACCATCGAGACCACGAGCAGGAACGGCACCGAGCTGGACCGACGGCGACGGCGCTTCGGGACGACGGTGAGGCGCGCCCGTTCGAGGGCGGCGCCCGCGAGACGCGGGACCCGGGAACGGAGCGCGATCGCAGGGGTGCTCATGCCGGGTCGCCGGGGCAGGACGAGCCGAGCGGGCCGGGTCGTGGGGTGCTGGTCATCTCAGGCTGCTCCTCGGTGGGCGGGGCGGATGCGTTCGACGGCGCGGAGCCGGACGGAGGCGGCGCGCGGGTTCTGGGCGATCTCGTCGGGGTCGGCCTGCTCGGCGCCCCGGGTGAGGAGGCGCAGAGCCGGCTCGCGGTCAGCGGGGACGAACGGGAGGTCGGGCGGTACGTCGACCCGGGTGGCGTCGGCGAACGCACGCTTGACCAGCCGGTCCTCCAACGAGTGGTACGACTCCACGACGACCCGGCCGCCCACGGCGATGGCGTCGATCGCGGCGGGGATCGCCCGGCGGAGGACGCCGAGCTCGTCGTTGACCTCCATCCGGAGCGCCTGGAAGGTGCGCTTCGCGGGGTGGCCACCGGTCCGCCGGGCCGGCGCCGGGATCGTGGCGTAGAGCAGCTCGACCAGGCGGCCCGAGGTGCGGAACGGCTCGGTGGCGCGGGCCCGCACCACCGCTGCCGCGATCCGCGGCGCGAAGCGCTCCTCGCCGTACTCCCGCAGGACACGCGCGAGCTCGGCCTGCGGGTAGGTGTTCAGCACGTCGGCGGCGGTCTGTCCCGCGGTGGGGTCCATCCGCATGTCGAGCGGCGCGTCCTCGCGGTAGGCGAAGCCACGCTCCGGGACGTCCAGCTGCATCGAGGAGACGCCCAGGTCGAACAGCACGGCATCGGCGTGGTCAAGGCCGAGCTCGGCCAGGACCTCCGGGATCTGGTCGTACGTCGCGTGGACCGGCGTGAACCTCTCGCCGTACGCCGCGAGCCGCTCGCCGGCGAGGCGCAGGGCCTCCGGGTCTCGGTCGATCCCGACCACCCGGGCGAGCTCGCACCGTCCGAGCACCGCCTCGCTGTGGCCCCCGAGCCCGAGGGTCGCGTCCACCAGCACGGCGCCCTCGTGGTCGAGCGCGGGCGTCAGGAGGGCGACGACCCGGTCGAGGAGCACCGGGACGTGGGAGGGGCTGTCCATCGTTCTGCCTAGCGCCCCAGGTGTGCCAGCAGGAGCAGGCCTGCGGCGAGAGCGGTCGAGGTGGTCGCGGAGAACGCCATCAGGGCCACCGCGTCGCGCGCCTGGTGACGCACGCGGCGCACCTGGGGCGCCGGGCCGAACCCGGCGACGGGTGGTGCGGTGGGTGTGAGACTCATCGGTTCGACCCCGCTCGATGGCGCATGACCGTGCTGGATGGATGGAAGGGATTCGCCCAGTCAGGTCCCTGCCCGCTCCCTCGGCCCCCTGGCCGCATGGGGTCGGCCGGGGAAGCTCGCATGGGGACGGTCGTCTGGAGCCGGGGAAGGTGCCCCAGAGGACGCGGGAGCGGGCACGAGACCTCGCTGTGCGAATCCCTGTCTTGTGTTGTGGTGGGAGCGGAGACCCCGTCAGGTGGCGGGGAGGATGTCCTCGCTCATGTCGGCGAACGTCTGGCTGTGCTCGTTCTCCCAGGCAGCGATCCGGGCCGGGTCCCAGATCTCCACCCGGCTGAGCGCGCCGATCACGACCACCTCGCGGTCGAGGCCGGCGTACTCCTTGAGGAGCGGCGGGATGGTGATCCGCCCCTGCTTGTCGGGCCTGTCCTCGCTGGCCCGCATCGCCAGGAACCGGCCGTACTCCCGTGCCTGACGCACGGTGAGCGGTGCCTCCTGGACCCGCCGGGCCTCGTTCGCGAAGTCGGCGATCGGGAAGACGTTGAGGCAGAAGTCCTGGCCCTTCGTCACCACGAGTCCCTCCGCGAGCTGCTCCCTGAACTTGGCCGGAAGGATGAGCCGGTTCTTCTCGTCGAGCCTCGGGGTGTAGGAGCCCACGAACATCCGGGCACCTCCCCCTGCGTCGACCCATCCTCCACTTCGCGCCACTCTACTCCACTTTGCTCCACCGTCAACCACATTCGCCCCTGTCAGCCACGGTTTCCAGGCGTGGCGCGGCCGGGTCGTCGAGATCGCGCCGGCGCTCGTCGGACGCCCGCTCCCCCGCCGGTGCCGTCCGGAGCTGCCGTCATCCGTGCAGGTCAGCGTGCTGCGGAGGGTCACGCCGCCGGCGCCGGGTCCGGGAGGGAGGGGCGCGGTGGGGGGAAGTGGGGAGATCGGGGGCGCCGGGGCCTCCTGGGGGCGTTCCGGGAGGGCCGTCGTACGTCGGCCCGGCTCCGGGTCGGCGACGTCGCCGCGGGCGGCAATCCGCAACCAAACCGTGACCCCGGGAGTCAGAACCAAGCAGCCTCCGTCCGCGTAGGTTGTCCTGCACGACCAGTCCCGGCCGGCCGCCCGAGCGCGCCCGCGGACGGGTCGAACGGGTGGCGCCGCGGCGCCGACAACGACGGGAAGGGACGGCTCGTGGCTGGTCCGGTTTCGCAGGGCGCCGATCTCGACACGCTCGGCAGAGTGGTCGACAAGGTCCGCGGCAACATCAAGCGCGTCATCGAGGGCAAGCCGGACGTCATCAGCTCGGCGATCGCGGTGCTGCTGGCCGAGGGCCACCTGCTCATCGAGGACGTGCCGGGTGTGGGCAAGACGATGCTGGCCAAGTCGCTGGCACGCAGCATCGACAGCTCGGTGCGCCGGATCCAGTTCACCCCCGACCTGCTGCCGTCCGACGTCACCGGCGTCTCGGTCTACAACCAGGAGACCCGCGAGTTCGAGTTCCGGCCCGGCGGCGTCTTCGCCAACATCGTGGTGGGCGACGAGATCAACCGGGCCTCCCCCAAGACCCAGTCGGCCCTGCTGGAGTGCATGGAGGAGCGGCAGGTCACCGTCGACAACACGACCTACCACCTCGACATGCCGTTCATGGTGATCGCCACCCAGAACCCCATCGAGATGGAGGGCACCTACGCGCTCCCGGAGGCCCAGCGCGACCGGTTCATGGTGCGGCTGTCGGTCGGCTATCCGGTCGAGGCGGCCGAGATCGCGATGCTCGACGCGCACACGATGAGCAGCCCGCTGGAGGACCTCGAGCCGGTCACCGACGCGGTCGAGATCCGCAAGCTGATCGCGATCGTGGGCCAGGTCCACGTGTCGCAGGCGGTGCAGCGCTACACGGTCGCACTCGCCGCCGCCACCCGGCGTACCTCCGAGCTGGCACTGGGCGCCTCGCCGCGCGCCTCGCTGCACCTGGTGCGGGCCGCCAAGGCGTCCGCGGCCATGCAGGGCCGCGACTTCGTGCTGCCGGACGACGTCCTGGGACTGGCGCCGTCGGTGCTCACCCACCGTCTGCTGCCGAGCGTCGAGGCCGCGATGGGCGGTCGCACGACGACCAGCATCCTGGACAGCATCCTGGCGTCCGTGCCGGTCCCCGAGGGGACCCGTGCGTGAGGCCCTGTCCGGTCTGACCGTCCGCGGACGGGCCTTCCTGGCTGCCGGGATCACCGCGGTCGTCTGCGCGATCCTGCTGGGCCAGCCGACCCTCACCCGGGTCGGTGTCCTGGTGGGCGCGCTCCCGCTCCTCACCGCCGCCACCCTCGGGCGCAGCCGCTACCGGCTCGCGCTGGTGCGCAGCGTCGGGCCCCAGACCGTGACGGCGGGTCAGCCGGCCACCGTGCAGCTCACGATGACCAACGAGGGGCGGACTCCCAGCGGCGTCCTGATGCTCGAGGACCACGTCCCGTATGTCCTGGGCACCCGTCCGCGCTTCGTGCTCGACGGCATCGGCCACGGGTGGCGCCGGCACGCGACGTACCAGGTGCGGTCGGACGTGCGTGGGCGCTACGAGATCGGTCCGATGAGCGTGCGGGTCACCGACCCGTTCGGCCTCGTCGAGCTCGGGCGATCGTTCCGCAGCACGGCCCCGCTGACGGTGACGCCGCGCACCGTGCCGCTGCCGCCGATCCCGCTCGGCGGTGCCTGGACCGGCTCGGGCGACAACCGGCCGCGGGCGTTCGCGATCGGGAGCGCCGAGGACGTGACCGTCCGCGAGTACCGCCGCGGTGACGACCTGCGGCGGGTGCACTGGCGCAGCTCGGCCCGGATGGGCGAGCTGATGGTGCGCCGTGAGGAGCAGCCCTGGCAGTCGCGCGCCACGTTGTTCGTCGACAACCGGCTCGGTGCCCACCGGGGACAGGGCATCGCCTCGTCGCTGGAGTCCGCGGTGTCGGCCGCGGCGTCCATCGCGGTCCACCTGGGTCAGCGGGGCTTCACCGTGCGCCTGGTGACCTCCTCGGGCGACGACCTCAGCACCACCTGGCACACCCGCGATCCCGAGCTCAACACGCGCGCCATGCTCGAGGCACTGGCCGTCGTCCAACCGGTGACCAACCAGAGGATCGAGACGGGGTGGCTCGCCGAGTCGACGCACGGGGGGCTGCTGCTCGCCGTGATCGGGTCCATCACCGAGGCCGACGGCCCGATGCTGCGGCGGATGCACCACCACGCCGGCTCGGCCCTGGCGCTCGCGCTCGACGTCTCCGCGTGGGCGCCGTCGAGCGCCGGCCTGGGCGGCGTCCCGAACTCCGCGCGGCCGTTGCTGGTCCGCCAGGGCTGGCGTGCGGTCACGCTGCGCCCCCGCGACCGGCTCGACCTGGTGTGGCAGGACCTGGGCCGGACCAGCGCCCACGCGGCCCGCTCGGGTGGCGCCGACGAGGTCCGCGCCGTTCCTCAGAGGTCGCGATGAGCGGCTTCCCCGCCGACGCACGCCGCGACCTGCCCCTGGCCGTGGTCGCGGCGGCGACGACGTGGGTCACGATGTTGTCCTGGCGCGGCTTCAGCACCGTCTGGGGGACCTACCTGGGGCCGCTGCTCCTGATGGCGCTCGTGGTGTCGGTCGGCGGCGTGCTCCTCCGCGCCGCACCGGTCTCGCGCCGGGTGGCCCTCGTGCTGCACGTCCTGATCGTGGCCGTCGTCGTCTGGCTGATGCTGGGCGGATCCCTGCTCGCACCCGTGGCGAGCGCCCACCACATCGCCGACTCGGTGGCGAACGCCTTCACCACCGCCGACACCTACATCCCGCCGGTGCCGGCCAACGTGCCCGGCATCGCCCCGATCATGATCCCGTGCGGGGCGCTGAGCCTGCTCGTGGTCGACCTGCTCGCCTGCTGGCTCCGTCGGGTGCCGCTGGCCGGCCTCCCTCTGCTCGCGGTCTACTGCGTCCCGATGAGCCTGCTCGGCAAGGGCGTGTCCGTGGTGGTGTTCCTGGTGGCGGCGGCCGGGTTCCTGCTCATGATGTTCCTGCAGGAGTCCGCCCACATCACCCGGTGGGGCCGCCCGCTCGGCGGCTCCGGCGCGAGCGGCGACACGCACGGCTTCGGGGTCAGCACGGGCGCCAGCAAGACCAGCGCGACGACCGTGGGCAGCGTCGCGGTGGCGCTGGCGATCGTCCTGCCCCTGCTCATCCCCACGCTGCACCTCGACGGCCTCGGCCTGTTCGGCCCGGGGGGCAGCGGCAACGGCGTGAAGGTGATCAACCCGATCACCGACATGCGCCGCAACCTCAACCGCGGCAAGGACGTGCCGCTGCTGGACGTCAAGACCGACGACCCCAACCCGTCGTACCTGCGGATCGCGGTGCTGACGCAGTTCAACGGCGTGGAGTGGTCCACCGGCAGCCGCCAGATCATCAGCAACCAGCTGGCCAGCGGCATCGTCCCGCCCGAGCAGGGTCTGACCGACGCGGTGCCCTTCCACAGCTACAACTACCAGGTGACCGCCACCCACGACTTCATCTCGCGCTGGCTGCCCACGGAGTTCCCGGTCACCGACGTCGTGGCGAACGGCGACTGGCACTACGACACGTCGACCATGGACTTCATCGCGGGCAACGACAGCACGTCGACGGCCGGCCTGACGTGGACGATGACCGCGATCAAGCCGCAGCTGTCGAACTACTCGATGATCCACTCCCTGTCGGCGGTGCCGGCCATCCAGGAGCCCTACACCGCCCTGCCGTCGACCCTGCCGCCGTTGGTCTCCAAGCTGGCCGATCACGTGACGGCCGGGGCCACCAACCGGTTCCAGCAGGCGGTGATGCTCCAGGACTGGTTCCGGACGCACTTCCGCTACAGCCTCAAGACCGCGGCCGGTGACGGCAACCAGGCGCTGCTGACGTTCCTGACGCGGGGCAAGGGCGGGCGGGTCGGCTACTGCGAGCAGTTCGCGTCCGCGTTCGCGGTGATGGCACGGACGCTGTCGATGCCGGCCCGGGTGGCGGTCGGCTTCCTGCAGCCCACGCGGGCCGCGAACGGTGACTGGGTCTACAGCGCCCACGACCTGCACGCCTGGCCCGAGGTGTTCTTCGCGGGCTCGGGGTGGGTGCGGTTCGAGCCCACACCGGCGTCGCGGGCGAGCGCCGTCCCGGCGTACACGGTCGGGCAGATCAGCAAGCCGGGCGCCGGGAAGACGAACCAGGCCCCGGGCGGCAAGGTCACCGACCAGCCCAGCACCAGCCCGTCCACCCAGAAGCCGCACAACCAGACCCAGACCGGCACGTCGTCCGCGAGCACCCCGCTCCCGTGGCCGGCGATCGTCGGCACCCTGGTCGCCCTGGTCGTCCTCGCCGGCCTCGCGCTGGTCCCGGGTGCGGTGCGCCGCTCACGCCGCGCGCGGCGGCTGGCCGGCGATGCCGAGACCGCCTGGGCGGAGCTGCGCGACAGCGCGGTCGATCTCGGGGTCAGCTGGCCGTCGGGCCGGTCGCCGCACGAGACCGGCCATCACCTGGCCGCGTGGTTCGGCCCGGACCCGGACGGCCCGCCGCTGGTCCGGCCGCCGCGGGGCCGCGGGCTCGCCCCGCGTGCCGAGGAGGCCCTCGGCCGAGTGGTCCTGGCCCTGGAGCGGGTGCGCTATGCGCGGTACGCCGACGACGTGCCGGGCGCGCTCGCCGACGACGTACGGACCTGCATCGCGGCCCTCGAGCACGGCAGCACGTCGGCCGCGCTGCGTCGGGCCCGGTGGTTCCCGCGGTCTCTCGTCGGCGGAGCCAGGCGGCGCGCGGCCGAGCAGGCCTCGCGCGACCGTCAGCCGGAGGCGGTGGCCGCGGGTGGCGTGGTCGACCACGTGGGCTGACGCGGCCGCGGTGGTGGGGTCAGGACTCGTCGTGGTGGCGGCGGCGCCACGAGGTGCCGAACCGGTCGAGCATCGAGCCGGCCTGGGGGCCCGGACGGCTCGGCGTCCGGCGCGCGCCGGAGGTGCCGCGGATGGCGGCCAGCGCCACGGTGGCGGACGCGAGCATGATCACGAAGCCGAGGATCCCGACCACGGTGTGCCGGGCGACGGCACCGGTCATCAGCACGGCGATGCCGGCGAGGAAGCCGATGCCGGCGAGGATGGCGCGCCGCTGAGCGGCGCGACGAAGGTTCGTCCCGCGGAGCGTGGAGGCGAGCTTGGGGTCCTCTTGGACGAGCGCGCGTTCCATCTGCTCCAGCGCTCGCAACTCTTCCTCCGAGAGCGGCACGGAATCCTCCCCTCGCACGGTGAGCTCACAGCCAGTGTAGGCAGCGCCGTCGGCCTTCGGTAGGCACCCGCCTTAAATTGTGACCATCTCTCGTCAGGTGATCAGGCTGGCGGGCCTGACGGTGCCGGCGCCGAACCTCCGGACCACCCGGTCCATGGCCCGGTCCGCCTCCGACCATCCCCGGTCGCGCTCGCCCAGGACCAGCTGGCGATGCACACGCTCCCGGGGCACCAGGCCCTCGACCCGGACCCCGACGAGCCGGATCCGGGCCCGCTGCAGCCCCAGGGCGTCGTAGGAGCGGACCGCCTCGCGATAGACCTCCTGGGTGACGTCGGTGGCCTCGGCCAGCGTGCGGGACCGGGTGATCGTGGTGAAGTCGGCGAACCGGACGGTGAGGGTGACCGTGCGCCCGGCCACCCCGGCCACCCGCATCCGGGTGGTCACCCGGTCGGTGAGACGGAGGAGCTCGCGGACGATCACCGCGCGGTCGTCGGTGTCGTGGCCGAAGGTCTCGTTGGCGCCCACGGACTTGTCGGGGTCTCCCCCGAAGACCCCGAAGTAGGCGCCGCCGTTGCGGGCGACGACCTGACGGTCGTCGCGGCCCCACGCCAGATCGTGGAGGTGTCGGCCGAGGTGGTCGCCGATCGCGCGCTGGAGGGTGCGGACCGGGGTGTGGGCGAGGTCGCCGACGGTGACCAGCCCCAGCCGGTGGAGCAGCTCGCGGGTCTTCTCCCCCACGCCGTACAGCTCGCCCACGTCGAGCGGGTGCAGCATCGTGGTGACCGACGCGGGAGGGCAGACGAACACGCCGTCGGGCTTGGCCCACCGGCTGGCCAGCTTGGCCATGGTCATCGTGGCCGCCAGCCCGACCGAGCAGGTGATGCCCTGCTCGTCGTGGATCGTGGCCCGCAGGTGCTCGGCGATCTCCTCCGGCGTCCCGAGCCGCCGGGTCGATCCGCGGACGTCGAGGAACGCCTCGTCGAGCGAGAGCACCTCCACCAGCGGCGTGATCCGCCGGAAGTTCTCCATCACCGAGGCCGACACCGTCGCGAAGGTCTCGAAGTCGGGCGCGATCACCACGGCCTGGGGACACATCCGGCGGGCGCGGGTCATCGGGAGGGCCGAGCGGACGCCGGTCCGGCGGGCGAGGTAGTTGGCCGAGAGCACCACCCCGCGGGAGCCGCCGCCGACGATGACCGGGACATCGGCCAGCTCGGGGCGGTCGCGGACGGCGACGCTGGCGTAGAAGGCGTCCATGTCGACGTGGAGGATCGGCGTCGCGGTCGCGGGGACGGCGCTCACGACCGCCGCCCGCCCTCACCGATGGGCGAGGAGGTGGAGCTGGGTGGCCAGCGGGAGGTACTCAGGTCGGGTGGCGACGGCCTGCTCCAGCTCGACCAGCGCCGCGGTGGCGCCGGGCTCGAGGTCGAGCAGCGAGCCGGGCACCAGGTCGGTGAACACCCGGATGCCGTGCACCGCATCGACGGCGAACCCGGCCTCCTGCACCAGGGTGGCGAGCTCGTCGTGGGTGTAGCGGCGTCGTCCAGGGCCGGTCGGGGGGTGTGGTCCCGAGCCCGTCGAAGCGCGCTGTCCCGAGCCTGTCGAAGAGGGATCGAGCATCGCCAGCGCCTGCTGGAAGTGGCCGGCCATGGCCCGGGCGACGACGGCGGCGTAGCGCTGGGCGACCAGGAGGCTGAGCACTCCCCCGGGCCGGACCACCCGCACCAGCGTGGACAGCGCGGCGCCCGGGTCGTCGACGACCTCGAGGACGCCGTGGCACAGCACCAGGTCGGCGCTGTCGGGGCCGACGACGTCGAGCAGGCTGGACAGGTCGCCCTGGCGTCCGGTGACCTCGACGTCCTGCTCGCGGGCCCGACGGTCGAGGGCGGCCAGGGCGTCGGGGCTGGGATCGACCACGGTGACCCGGTGGCCGAGCTCGCCGATGCGGACCGCGAGGCCGCCGGTGCCGCCCCCGATGTCGAGGACGTCGCGCGGCCGGTCGCCGAGCATCGGCCGGAGCGCGGACCACACCACGGCGGTACGGGTGCTGCCCCGGCCGGTCTGGTCGCTCGCCATGCGCGCCAGCCTAGGGGCCCCGGGAGTCGGGCGTGAGGCACGGACGCCCGACGTGGGCGAAGGCAGGTCGAGCACGCGCACGACCGAGCGGGCCAGGTCGTGACCACGAGTCGAGACCCGGTCATCGGTGGGGACTCATCGAAGGGGGGACTCATCCCGGGCTCCCGGGGCTGCGGTGCCAGAGCTTGCGGGCGACGTCTCTGACTGCGGGCGACTGAGTCGAGCGAGGAACGAGCGAGCGACTGAGCCCGCCGGAAGACACTGCGGGCGACTGAGTCGAGCGAGGAACGAGCGAGCGACTGAGCCCGCCGGAGGACACTGCTTCGCCCGCCGGCTTGACGTCGGCGTAGGGAGACATCTGGAACCCGCTGGAGTGGGTCAGCACGCGATGGTGGGTGATCTCCTCGAAGCTCGGCACCACGGCCAGGTGGGCGCGGACCGCCTCGATCCCGCCGTCGGGACCGGGCCTGTCCCAGAGCGCGTGCAGGTCGGGCAGCGACCAGGCGCCGGTGGCGCGCAGGGAGATGCCCCGGTGGCCGGTGCGCCGCACCTCGCCGCGCACCACCAGCAGCCACGAGCCGAACACGGTGGCGGCGTAGGGGCCCTGGGCATCCTCGAAGAACGTCGCGTCGACCGGGCCGGTGCCGTCGTCGAGGGTCAGGAACACCACCCGGCGCCCGGACCGGACCGGTGGGGTCTGGGTCGCGACCTTGACGCCCGCGACCAGGATCTCCGACCGGCTGCGCTGGACCAGCAGGTCTCGGCTGCGGACCGCCCCCAGGGCCCCGAGGAACTCCGCGTAGGTGTCGACGACGTGTCGGCTGGCGTCGAGACCCAGGATCTCCAGCTCCGCCCGCATCCGCTCCTCGGCGTTCATCTCGGGCAGGCCGCTGACCTGCTCCTGCGGCTCGTCGCCGAGGTCGAGCGTCAGCTGGACCGAGGTCACCGGCCGCGGGTCGGCCGCGGCGCGGGACTGGGCCGCGGCCCTCGCCCACACGCCCTGCGACGCCAGGGCATGCCGCTCCACCGGGGCGGCCCCGGCCCGGGTGCCCGGGTCGGTGCTGGTGCGCTCGGCCGCCTGGTCCGCCCGGGTGTCCGCCGGCCTGGGCGCCGGCGTACGGCGTGACGAGCGGCCCGCGGCCAGGCCGCGGGCTCGACCGGCGCGCTCGACCGCCCGGGCATGCCGGTCGAGCTCGGCCACCTGGAGCAGCAGGTCGCGCCGGGTCACCTTGGTCCGGCGACGGATGCCCGGCAGCCCGCCGACGGTCGAGCCGAGCCCGTAGACGGAGTCGAACGCCCCGGCCAGCACCAGCCGCTCGGCGATCGGACGGGACACCTGTGCCCGGTGCCAGAAGTCGGTCAGCGAGACGTAGGGAGCGGACGGCTCCGTGGAGCTGCCGTCCCGGGCGGCGATGATGCGCTCGATCTCGCCGGCGTTGATGCCCTTGACCTCGGCCAGCGCCAGCCGGATGCCCCAGGCCCGGCCGTCGGGCCAGCCGCGCTCGGACGGGTCCGGCCCGTCGAGCGACGACCACGCAGCGGGGTGCTCCGGCTGGCGGCGCTCGACGACGTACTCCTTCTCGCTGGCGTTGACGTCGAGCCCGAGGATCGCGATGCCGCACTGGCGGGCGTCCTCGAGGATCAGCCGCTTGGGGTACATCCCGGGGTCGTGGGTGAGCACCCCGGCCAGGAAGTGGGCCGGCCAGTGCGCCTTGAGCCAGGCCGACTGGTAGGTCGGCAGCGCGAACGCCGCCGCGTGGGCCTTGCAGAAACCGAACGACGCGAACGCCTCGATCACCTTCCAGACCGCCTCGACCACCGGCAGGGGGTAGCCGCGGCCGAGCGCCCGCGGGAAGAACCAGATCTTGGTCTCGGCCATCCCCTCGGTGTCGCCGAGCGCCCGTCTCTTCTCGTCGGCCTCGGCGTTGGTGATGCCGGCGAACTGGGCGATCATCTCGATCACCTGCTCGTGGAAGACGACCACGCCGTTGGTCTGCTCGAGGATCGGGCGCAGGTCGTCGTGGAGGTAGGACACGGACCTCCACCCGTGCTTGGCCTCGAGGTAGGGCGTGATCATGTCGCTCTTGACCGGGCCGGGACGGAACAGGGAGATGTCGGTGATGATGTCGTCGAAGGTCTCGATGCCGGACTTGCCGACCAGCTCGCGCTGGCCGGGCGACTCGATCTGGAACACCCCGAGCGTGCGTGCCTGGCTGATCATCCGGTAGGTCGCCGGGTCGTCGAACCCCACCTGCTCCTCGTCGTCGAGGTCGATCTCGATGGCGTCGGTGCGACGGACCAGCTCGACGGCATGAGCCATCGAGGACTGCATCCGGATGCCGAGCACGTCGAGCTTGAGCAGCCCGAGGTCCTCCACGTCGTCCTTGTCGAACTGGCTCATCGGGAAGCCCACGAAGCTGGACTCCACCGGCGTCCGGTCGAGCAGGGTGGCGTCGGACAGCAGCACCCCGCACGGGTGGACGGCGATGTGCCGCGGCAGGCCGTCGAGCCGCTCGACGAGGTCGAACATCAGGTCGAGCCGCTCGCTGTCGAGCCCGGCCGCCCGCAGCTCGGGCAGGTCGCGCATCGCCATCCGGGCGTCGCGCGCCCGGATGTGGGGGAACGCCTTGGCGATCGCGTCGGTCTCGCCGGGAGGCATGCCGAGCGCGGCGCCGACGTCGCGGACGGCGTGACGGACCCGGTAGGTGTCCATCATCGACACGCACACGCACCGCTCCCCGCCGTAGCGGTCGAGGATCGCGCGGTAGATCTCCTCACGCCGGGCCGACTCGACGTCGACGTCGATGTCGGGCAGCGAGGCACGCAACGGCGAGAGGAAGCGCTCCATGAGCAGGCCGTGCCGGATCGGGTCGACCCCGGAGATGCCGAGCAGGTAGTTGACCAGGCTGCCCGCGCCGGACCCGCGGCCCGCGGCCCGCACCCCCCGCTCGCGGATGAGGTCGGTGACGTCGCCGACGGTGAGGAAGTAGGACGCGTAGCCCAGGCCGCGGATCACCTCGAGCTCGTCGTCGAGCCGCTTCCAGATGCGCTGGCGCGGGCCGCTGCCGTAGCGCCGTCCGATGCCCGCCTCGCAGCGGGCGCGGAGCAAGGCATCGGCCGCTCCTCCACCCCTCACCTGGTTTCGAGACGCGTCGCCCGTTCCGTCGCTGGCGCTCCGGCCCGGGCCGACGCTCCTCAACCTTCGCTCGTCATCGCTCGCCCCGAGCAAGCTCGGGTCGCGCGCGAGCTCGAGCTCCGGGAAGTGGACCTCCCCCAGCCCCAGGTCGGCGCGCGGGTCGAGGGCGCACCGGTCGCCGACCAGCCGGGTCTGGGCGAGCAGCCGACGGGCCTCGCGCTCGGTGTCGCCGAGGCCGGCCAGCCGGGCGATCTCCTCGGCCACCTCCTGCATCTGCTTGCCGGACTTGAGGAAGCCCTCGGCGTTGCCCCGGAAGTCGGAGGGACCGACGCGCCGCCGGAGGTCGACCGAGCCGAGGGCGACCAGGCGGCGAGCCGCGTCGAGGACGTCGACGACCGGGGCGTCGCGGCGATCGGCGTAGCGCACGGCGTTGCTCAGCACCGCGCCCAGCCCGGCGCTGCGGGCGAACCCGGCCATCCGCGCGGCGTGGGGTGTGGTGCCCGGACCCCAGACGCTGCCACCGGTCTGCGGCAACCGGTGGGAGACCAGCTCGACCAGGAGGTTGTCGCGCGGGACGACCTCGAGCCACGGCGCGAGCACCGCGCGTGCCAGGTCGTCGCGTCGGCGGGCCAGGGCGGCGCCGAGCTCGGAGGCCGGCCCGAGCAGCACCGTCACGTCTCCGCTCGCGAGCCAGGGCGCGAGCACCGACAGGTCGGCCACCGGCCTGCCGCGCTCCCCGGCCAGCTGGGTGGCCGAGACCAGCCGGCAGATCGCTGCCCATCCGGCCCGGCCGCCGGCGCGGCCGGCGTCGGCCAGGAAGGTCACCCGGTGCCGCGGCCGCTCGTCGCGGAACGCGCCGCCGCGCACGGGGGTGCGGGGACGCCGGTCCGGGACCCGGGCTCCCCCGGCCTGCGGAGCGACGGCCAGGTCGACCCCGAGCACCGGCCGGATGCCCGCGGCGCGGCAGGCCAACGCATGCTTGACCGCGCCGTAGGTGCCGTCACGGTCGGTGAGGGCGAGGGTGTCCATCTCCTGCTCGGCGGCCCGCTCCACGAGCACGTGCGGGTGGGAGGCGCCGTACTGCATGGAGTAGCCCGACGCCACGTGCAGGTGGACGAAGGGGTCCATGCCGCTAGCCGGCGCGGACGACGGGATGCCGGACCGGAGGGCCCTGGGTGACCGACAGGTGCGGGCCGGAGGTGTGCGGGACCAGGCCCAGTGCCTGCTCGACCACGGCCAGGAACCGATCGGCGTCGCGGACCAGGTCGTCGGCCTCGCGCTCGGTGACCGCGCGGGTGGACCCCGCCTCGGCCGCGGCCCGCTTGGCGGCGCCGGCGGCGAAGAAGGTGGCCCACTCGGCCAGCTCGGGGGCGACCTCGGCCAGCAGCACCCAGGCGTTCTTCTGCGGGCGGCGGCGGGCCGGGGCCGGTCGCGCCCGGGCCGCCAGCAGCGCGGCGGCGGCCCGCAGCGCGGCGACGTGGGCACAGGCGTAGCGGGTGGGGACGTCGGCGGCGCCCACCGCGTCGCTCAACGACTCGGCGGCCCGGGCGAGGTAGGAGTGGGTGGTCGCGGGCAACGAGAACGGACCCCCTTCGACGGGCTCGGGACGGCGCACGTGGCTCATCCCCTAGTCCGCACAGCCGACGAGCGCCCAGCGCCCGTCGCTCCAGTCGAAGGCGAGATCGAAGACCCCGCCCCCGTCGATGCCCCCGTCGGTGCTCCCGTCGATGCTCCCGGGGCCGCGTCCGGCCTCGACGCGCCACAGCTCGCGCTCCCCCAGGAGATCGGCCCCGCGCAGGGCGGCCGTGCCGCCGGTCGGCGTCGTGCCCGGCGGCAGCGGCTCGTCGGACCCGATCACCGCCCGGGCCCCACCGGACTGCCACCACGGTCCCGTCTCCACCCAGTGCGCCAGCACCGCCCGGACCTTCCACAGCCGGCCCCGCCACAGGAACTGCTCGGGACCCTCCATCCCCGACACCTGACCCATCCGGGTCTCGACGGGGTCGTCGTAACGCCTCATGCCCTCTCCCCACGCTCGGTCGACCCCGGCTGAACCGACCCGGCGAGGACGGGGGTCGAGGTCGCCCTCACCGGAGTCGGCTGATCGAACACCTGTTCGAACAACGAGAACGTTACACCTCTCCGCCGACAACGCAACCGGTCGCGGCGAAAGCCGGGGACGAGGCTCAGGCGGCGCCGTCGAGCCAGGGGCCGGCGAGGTAGCCGAGCGTGTCGCGATGCCACAGGCACACGGCGGTCACACCCTCGACGAACAGCGACACGATCGCGAGGACCACGAACACCGGGGGCGGACGCAGGAGGAACCCGAGGGCGACGCTGGCGAAGACGGACGCCACGACCAGCGCGGTCAGACCGAGCTGCCCCCACCGGTAGCCCTCGCGGAGGAACACGGTGAGCACCCACACCAGCATCGCGGTCACCACGAACATCGTGGCCCCCACCGGCAGGAAGGCCGGCGGGTCGAAACCCGCCCGCTCCAGACCCAGGCGGCCGCCCTGTGCGAACGCCTGGCGAGCGCCCTCGTGACGTCGGGCCCACGAGCCGATCACCGCGTTGCGGAGGACCGCGATCAGGAGGACGGTCAGCCCGATCAGCACCACCAGACCCCAGGCAGCACGGATCGCGAGGGCCACCGAGCCCGGCAGTCGCCGATCCACCGTCGTCCCTTCCGGCTAGGGTCGGCGGCATGTCCGACCCCGAGCCTGCCGCCGTCATCAGGTTCAAGGAGGCCCACTCCGCCCTGGGGGGCGGGGGCCGCGTCGTCATCCTGCCAGACTCGGTCCACACCGCCGCGCTCGCCGCCGAGGCCCTCGGCTGCGAGGTGGGCGCGATCGCCAACAGCCTGCTCTTCGATGCGGGCGGCCGCCCGGTGCTGATCCTGACGTCGGGCGCCCACCGCGTCGACACCGCGGTCACGGCCGCCCGCATCGGCGTACCCGCCCTGAGGCGGGCCTCGCCCGACTTCGTCCGGCAGCACACCGGCCAGGTGATCGGCGGCGTCTCCCCGCTCGGCCACCCCTCGCCGGTGCCGACCTGGCTCGACGTCGCGCTCCGCCGGTACGCCGAGATCTGGGCCGCCGCCGGTCACCCCGCCGCGGTCTTCTCCACGACCTACGACGAGCTCCTGACGCTCACCGGCGCCACCGAGATCGAGGTCGACTGATGGAGATCTGGATCAACCCGGCCTGCTCCAAGTGCCGCGTCGCCCTGGCCGACCTCGACGCCGCCGGCGTCGACTACACCGTCCGGCGCTACCTCGACGACCCGCCGACGCGGGCCGAGCTCGAGGGTGTGCTCGCCGCGCTGGGGCTCGAGCCGTGGGACATCGCCCGGGACCGTGAGGCGGCCGAGGAGGGGCTCACCTTCGCCCGCGACGCCGCCCATCGCGAGGCGTGGCTCGACGGGCTCGCCGCCCACCCGCGCGCCCTGCAGCGGCCGATCCTCACCGCGGCCGACGGCACGACGGTCATCGGCCGCGACCCCGGCTCGGTCGCCCGCGCGATCGACCACGAGGCGGACGCCTCTCCCTAGACTCGCGGGCGTGAACGCTCTCGCGCTGGTGTTCTCCAGCGGTTGGGCCAGCGGCCTGAACTGCTACCTCGTGGTGCTCGTGCTCGGTATCGCCGACCGGGTGCACGACACCCAGCAGGTGCCGAACGTGCTGCAGCGATGGGACGTGCTCGCCGCGGCGGCGTTCTTCTACGCGATGGAGTTCGTGGCCGACAAGATCCCCTACATCGACTCGACGTGGGACGCCGTGTCCACCGTGATCAGGCCCACCGCGGGAGCCGTGGTCGGCGTCCTCCTCGCCGGGCAGGCCGACTCGCTCGACGGCGCGGTCGCGGCCGTGGTCGGTGGGGGACGGCGCTCCTCTCGCACTCGGTGAAGGCCGGCGCGCGCCTGGCGATCAACTCCTCCCCCGAGCCGGTCACCAACGTCGCGGCCAGCATCTCCGAGGACGCCGCGGTGCTCGCGGTGATGTGGCTGGCGATCCAGCACCCGAGAGCGGCCGCCGCCGTGGCCGCGGTGCTGCTCGCGGGCGGCCTGGTCCTCCTCTACCTGCTCGCGCGCGTCGTACGCCGCGGCTGGCGGCGCTGGAAGGGCAAGGACCGGAGGCTCCCCGACCCCGCATGAGCCCGGCCCACTGACGTCCGCGCGGTACGGCCTAGATTGCGCGCATGGCGCGGGTGGTGGTGATCGGCGGCGGTTTCGGCGGCCTCGCCTGCGCGCTGCGGCTGGCCAAGCTCGGCCACGAGGTGACGCTGGTCGAGGAGCGGGAGCTCGGGGGCGCCCTGGCCCCCTTCACCCGTGACGGGTTCGCGTGGGACGCGGCGTCGCACACGCTGGTGCCCGGCGTCGTACGCGACCTGTTCCGCAAGTCGGGGCGCCCGCTCGAGAAGGAGCTCGAGCTCGTCCAGCTCGACTGCCTGCGCGAGCACTGGTTCGAGGACGGCACCGCGGTCGTGCTCTCGGCCGGGCGCACGCCGCAGCTGGAGGCGTTCGACGCGCTCTCCCCCGGGCTCGGCCAGCAGTGGGTCGACCACGTGGCGGCGTACGCCGACGACTGGGAGGTGCTGCGGCGCGGCTACGTCGAGGAGCCCTGGATCCCTGACCAGGTGCCGCGCGACGTGGCGGCCCGGCTCGACTCGCGGGAGACCCTCCACAAGCGGCTCCGGCGGTCCCTCCGCGATCCCCGGCTGCGCCTGGTGGCGGGCTTCCCGTTCGAGGTGGACGGCCACGACCTCCGCAACGTGCCCGCCTGGGCCGGGCTCACGGCGTACCTCGAGCAGCGGTTCGGCGCCTGGGCGGTCGAGGGCGGCACGGGCGTCCTGCGTGACGCGCTGGTACGCCGCCTGGCGACGCGGCGCGTGGAGGTGGTCGCGGCCCGCGCGGTCGACGTGGTGGTCCGGGAGCGACGGGCCGTCGCGGTGTCGACGACGGCCGGTCCGCTCGACGCGGACGCGGTGGTCTGCGCCGTCGACGTCCGCCGGCTGCCCGCGCTGGCGCCGCTGGTCGCCCACACCATGCCCGTGATCCCGCCGGTCATCTGCCACGTCGGGCTCGAGGGCGACCTGCCCGACCTCCCGCACGAGCTCGTGGTGCACGGTGACCCGCTGCTGGTGGTCCGCCCCACGGGGCGCGCTCCCGAGGGCCGGCACGCCTGGAGCGTGCACGGTCGGGGGCGGGTCTCCGAGGACCTGCTGGCGGTGCTGGCCCGACGCGGCCTCGACCTGCGCGACCGGGTGGTGGCGCGGGTGGACCGGTCGCCCCTCGACCTCGTGGAGCAGTGGGGCGGCTCGCCGCTGGGCGTGGTCTGGGAGGGGCGGGGCACGGTGCGGCAGCGGCTGGGTCCGCGGACGCCGGTGGAGGGTCTCTACGCGGCCGGGGCGCATGCGACCCCCGGCTCGGGGCTGCCCTTCGTGGGGCTGTCCGCCGCCCAGGTGGCGCAGGTGATCGGACCGGCCCAGGAAGCCACGCCCTAGCGGAGCTGGAAGGTCGCGGTCACCGAGCAGGTCACGGCGGTCTCGCCGGGCTGGAACGACGCCTCGGACTGCGCCATCAGCCTCGCCATCCGCGGCGCGCCGGTCGCGGCGCCGCCCTCGGCCACGTGCTGGACGTCTCCGAGCTCGGTGCCGGCCAGGGCCGGCGAGGTGGGTCGCCCGGGCCACGGCGTCGGCGTACGCCGCGTCGCGCGCGTCCCGCGACGCCTCGGAGGGGTCGGCCACCTCGAGCGAGACGCCCTCGACCTCCAGCCGGTCGCCGACCTCGTCGGCGAGCGCCGAAAGCAGCCGTCCGGCGGCGTCGATGTCGGCGCAGCGGATGGTGATCGCATGGCTGGCCCGGAAGCCGTCCGGCCGACCCAGCTCGTCATGGGAGGGCCAGATCTGGAGGGACGTCGAACTCACCTGCTCCGGCGTGGTGAACCCGTGGGCGGTCTCCGCGATCCGGCTCGCGGCGCTGTCGGCGCCGGCCAGGGCCTCGGCCACGCCGGGAGCACGGTGCACGGCCGACACCCGCACCACGGCCGAGTCGGGCGCCACTCGGGCCTCGCCGTGGCCAGTCACGGTGACGGTGCGCATGCGTGCACCGTAGTCCGCGGTCAGGCGGTGATCTTGAGCGCCTCGAAGATCTCCAGGGTCGCCCGGGACCGGTTCAGCGTGTAGAAGTGCAGACCCGGCGCGCCACCGGCGAGCAGCTCCTCGCAGAGCTCGGTCGCGACGCGCACGCCCTCGCGGCGTACGTCGGCGGGAGCCGTCAGCCCCTCGAAGCGGTCCAGCACCGAGGCCGGGACGTCGGCCCCGGACAGCTCCGCCATCCGGCGAGCGGAGCCGAGGTTGGTGATCGGCATGATGCCCGGGAGGATCGGGATGTCCGAGCCCGCGGCGCGTACCCGGTCGACGAGGCCGAAGTAGTCGTCGGCACGGAAGAACAGCTGCGTGACCGCGAAGTCGGCGCCGGCCTCGGCCTTCGCCGCCAGCACCCGCGCGTCGTGCTCGCGCGACTCGGCCGCGGGGTGGCCCTCGGGGAACGCTGCCACGCCGATGCTGAAGCCCCCCAGGTCGCGGACCAGCTCGACCAGCTCGGAGGCGTAGGTCAGGCCGCCGGGGGTCGCCTCCCACGGGGCGCTCGGGCCCTCGCGCGGGTCTCCCCGCAGCGCGAGGATGTTGCGCACGCCGGCCGCCGCGGTAGGACTCGACGACCTGGACCAGCTCCTCGCGGGTGTGGCCGACGCAGGTCAGGTGGCCCATCGGCCGCAGGGTCGTCTCACGGGCGATGCGCCCGGTGAGCTGGACGGTCGTGTCGCGCGTCGAGCCGCCCGCGCCGTACGTCACGGAGACGAACGTCGGCTGGTACGGCTCGAGGTCGCGGATCGCCGACCACAGCTGCTCCACGCCGGCCTCGTCGCGCGGCGGCATGAACTCGAACGAGATCGAGCGCTCTCCGGCGCGGACGAGCTGGCCGATGGTCGGCTTGTCAGGCATGCGGTGAGTGTAAGGACCGACGCGGTGCGTGGGGCGACGGCGTCCAGGGGATGGTGGGGCGCCGTACCGGCCCGGGCCGGGCCTCCTAGGCTCGGCGCGTGACCAGCACCGCACCAGCGTGGGACCAGGCGACGTTCCGCGACCGGGTGCAGGGGGCGCTCGACGCGTTCCTCGAGGAGCAGGCCACTCGGCTGGCGCCCCTCGGTGACGACGCGGCCCGCCTGCTCGCGGAGGCTCGGGCATGCGTGTCCGGGGGGAAGCGGTTCCGCGCCGCCTTCTGCTACTGGGGCTTCCACGCCGTGGCGGGAGCGGCCGACGCCGGCGAGGACGCCCTGGTGCGGGCGTGTGCGGCGCTCGAGCTCCTCCACGCCAGCGCGCTCGTCCACGACGACTACATGGACGCCTCCGACACCCGGCGCGGACGTCCGGCGACCCACCGGGGCTTCGCCGACGAGCACCGCACCGACCGCTGGCGCGGCGATCCCGAGCAGTACGGCGCCTCCGCCGCGATCCTGCTGGGAGACCTGCTGCTGAGCTGGTCCGACGAGCTGCTGCGCCGGTGCGGCCTGCCGCTCGACCGGGTGGTGGCCGCCCTCGACGTCTTCGACCGGTGCCGCAGCGAGGTGATCACGGGGCAGTTCCTCGACGTCTCGGTGCAGGCGCGCGGGGTGGCCGACGTCGACGCGGCGATGACGGTCCTGCGCTTCAAGTCCGCCAAGTACTCCGTCGAGCGGCCCTTGCACATCGGGGCGACGCTGGCCGGGGGGACGCCGCAGCAGCTCGCCCAGCTCGGGGCGTTCGGGCTGCCGCTCGGCGAGGCGTTCCAGCTGCGCGACGACCTCCTCGGAGTGTTCGGTGACCCGGCGACGACCGGGAAGCCGGCCGGGGACGACCTGATCGAGGGCAAGCGGACCGTCCTGGTGGCCCTCGCCCTCGACGCCGCCCCCGCGGACGCTGCCGCCCGGCTCGATGCGGCGCTCGGGACCGACCTCGACGAGACCCAGGTGAGCGAGCTGCGACGCATCATCGACGACTCCGGGGCGCACCGGCAGGTGGAGTCGGTGATCGCCGACCTGGCGGACCGGGCGACCACCACCCTCCGCGGGGCCGACCTCGACGAGCGAGCCCGCGCCGTACTCCTGGAGCTGGCGACCGCCGTCACCCACCGCCTCCACTGACCGTTGAGCCGCGGGTTGTGGTCACATGACCCGCGGGAAATGGTCCGGTGAGCCGCGGGTTGTGGTCACGTGATCCGCGGGTCATGGTTCGGGCAGCCACCATTTCCCGCGGCTCGACGAGCCACAAGGCGCGGCTCGACGCACCATGACCCGCGGCTCGACGAGCCACAAGGCGCGGCTCGACGCACCATGACCCGCGGCTCAATGGGCCACAAGGCGCGGGTGAACGGTCAGTCGAGGCTGGGGATGCCCGGTACGTCGGGGCCGTCACCGCGGAGGAGGACGGCGAAGCGACCGCCCTTGTCGGCGTTCACCCGGCCCCCGAGCACCGACAGCGCCACCGAGAAGGCGCGTTCGTCCTCGCGGGCCAGCGGACCCCAGCCGTCCCAGAGCAGGACCCAGCCCTCGCTGTCTCCGGCCGTCACGTCGGCCAGGCAGTCGGCGAGGGCGTCGAAGTTCTGGCCGTAGTAGTCCGGGAAGTCCAGCGCCTGGCCGATGGCCGCGAGGAACTCGGACTTGGTCGGGCTGTGCCAGCCGTCGATCGCGGCGAACTTCCAGGACGCGTGCTCGACGGTGTGGCGTACGTCGTCCACACCGAAGGCGCCGTGCCAGCGGTAGATCCCCGGCTCGACGTGGTGGGCCAGGAGCCCGGCGAGTCCGCTCATCTTTGAATCCTCTCGAACGATCGGTAGTGGTCGTCGGTCCAGTAGAGCTCACCCGCGGTCCCCACGATGATCCGGCGGGCCCCGCGGTCCGACGAGCCGGGCGTCGGCACCGTGTACTCGTGGTAATAGCCGTAGTCCTCCTGCGGGAGCAAGCCCTCGCGGTTCTCGAAGACGACGCCGTCGCGGTCGTAGGGGAACGGGCCGCCCCGGTCGATGAGGTCCAGTGTGGTCCGCGCCTCCGTCGGCAGCGAGGACAGGGGCACCGTGGCGATGGTGCCGGGATCGGCGTCCCCGCTGCGGCCACCGCCGGAGAAGCCGCCCTCGTTGAGCGCCCAGGTGAGCACCGCGAGCACGAGCACGGCGAGGAGCGCCAGCGAGAGGCGGCCCCTCTGCGGGGTCGGCTCAGTAGCCCATGGCCTGCGCACGTCGCTTGACCTCCGCGCCGCGGTTCTCCCGGAGGGCGTCGATGGGGCGGCCGGGCAGGTCGGCGTCGAGGAACAGCCAGGCGATGCACTCGCGGTCGTCGTAGCCGTTGTCGTGCATGAGGGTGAGCAGCCCGCCGAGGCCCTTCACCACGAGCCCGTCGTCGTCCAGGAACGCCGCGGGTACCCGCGGACCCGCGCCGGGAGACGGTACGGCGGCGGCCAGCTCGTGCACCCGGACCATCGTGCGGACCTTGGCCACCGTGACCTCGAGGATCCGGGCAGCCTCCTCCCAGTCCAGCCACTCGTCCACCAGCTGCGACAGATCGGCATCCGCCGGCGAGGAAGTCATGCCGCCAACTCTGTCACGGCCGCCCCTCAGGTCCGCGGTGCGGTGCTCCCGGCACGGGACGTGCCGTCGCGGACGAGCACCTCGATCCGGTCCGCGGCGTTCACCGCGCCGGGCAGCGCCCGGATCTCGGCGCCCAGCCGGGCGGCCGCGGCTCGATGCGGACCGTCTCCCAGGAGTCCGGCGATCACCGGCGCGAGCTCGGCCGCCGTGGCCTTCTTGCGCACCGTCCGCCCGGCCCCTGCGGCCTCCACGGTCCGGGCGACCATGGGCTGGTCGAGCATCGGGTGCATCGGCATCAGGACCATCGGCAGGTCGTGCGCGAGCGCCTGCATGGTCGTCGAGTGGCCGCCGTGCCCGACGACCAGCGAGGCCCGGGGCATCAGCTCGGCGTGCGGCACGAAGCGGTGACCCTCGGCGTTCGCCGGCATCCGCAGGTCGGCCGGGTCGACGACCGGGCCGGTGGTGACGACGACCCGAGCGGCCAGGTCAGCGCACGCATCGAGGATCGTCTGCAGGCTCTCGGTCATCCTCGGGAACCGGTAGGTGCTCAGGCTGACCAGCACCATCGGGTCGGACTCGACGCGAGGCGAGAACGGCACGACCGGGCCGACATAGGTGAGCCGGGGATCGCTGGTCGATCCGGCGGGATCGAGGGACGGCAGCGAGGCCACCAGCCGGCCGCGTGCCGCGGCCAGGGCCCGGGTGGGCTTCAGCCTCCTGAGCCGCATCCCGAGACCCATCGGGCCGTTCATCCACGGGCCACGCAGGTACGCGTCGTACAGGTGCTCGAGCACGACGTACGGCTGGCCGGCCGTGCGCAGCGCGTCCATCACGCCGAAGAGCAGGCAGTCGACGACCACCAGGTCGGCCGGGCGGTCGGCCAGGGCACCGAGCACATCGCGGCCGAGCCCGCGGTCGCCGAACATGGCCACCAGCGCCAGCGGGGAGTTGCTGTCCAGCGCCGAGAACTCCCGGGCGTGACGGGTGGGCGCCACCTCGAAGCCCGCAGCCGCCAGCGACGCCTGCTGTCGGGCATGCCCGAGCAGGCGTACGGCGTGCCCGCGCGCCGCGAGCTCGGCGGCGATGCCGAGGGTCGGCGGCACGTTGCCGCCGCCGTCCCAGGTGACGAGCAGGATCTCGGCCATGGCTGGCTCCTTGTTTCTCGGGTGATCTCAGGGAGTGGTGGAGGTGTCGAGCAGCGCGGTGACGAGGCGGCGCATCCGGCTCTCGATGCGGTCGCGGCCGAGCCCGCGGTCGCGGCGCAGGAGCTTCCAGGCGTAGACGTCGGTCGCGACGACCAGCAGGTCGGTGAGCTCGTCCGGGTCGCGAGCCTCCGCGAGGAACGGCGCGAACACCTCCTCGACCCAGGCACGGTGCAGGCCCCGGCCGTGCTCGGTGACCCGACCCATGAGCTCCTGGTGCCGCTCCTGGGCGAGCATCAGCAGCACCTGGTCGCCATGCTGCTCGTAGTGGTCGACGATGACCCGCACGGCGGCGGCCAGGTCGCCGACCGGCGTACGGCGCTCCTCGACCAGGTGCTGCTCGACGTGCGCGAACGTCGCCTCCACCAGCCCGGCGCGGCTCCCGAAGTGTCGGAGCACGGTCTGGACGCTCACACCGGCCCGGTCGGCGATGTCGTCGAGCCCGATGTCGGCGACCAGCCGCTCTCCGTGGAGGGCGAAGCAGGCGTCGACGATCCGGCTGCGGGTCTGCTCGACCGCGCGGGCCCGGCTCGTCATCGTGTAGGTGCGCGTCGCGTTCATGTCAGTCGTAGTTGACACCAAATGAGATATCCGTGTCAATGGGTATTCACACCAATATTCGGGAGGCGCGGCGCGCCGGGCCCGCGAAGTCGGGGTCCGGCTCCGGCGGTCCGTAGGATGGCCCCGCCGGACACTTCCCCGACCGGTGATGGAGGGTCGACGTGGAGCCAGACGCGCGCGCCCGGGCGGGCAGCGCCACGCTCGTCGACCCCGTGAGCGGGCACGTCCTCGACGGGCGCTACCGGATCGGGCCCCGGATCGCGCGCGGCGGCATGGCGAGCGTGTACGAGGCCCTCGACATCCGTCTCGACCGGGCGTGCGCGGTCAAGATCATGCATCCCGGTCTCGGCGACGACGAGGCGTTCGCGGCCCGGTTCAACCGGGAGGCGAGGGCGGCGGCACGCCTCTCCCACCCGAACGTCGTCAACGTCTTCGACCAGGGCGAGGACCCCACGGTCGAGGGCGGCACCCTCTACCTGGTCATGGAGCTCGTGCCCGGCCACACGCTGCGCGACGTCATCCGCGAGGAGTCGCCGATGCCGCCGGCCAAGGCGCTCGCGCTGATGGAGCCGATCGTCTCCGCCCTGGCGGCCGCCCATCGCGCGGGGCTGATCCACCGCGACATCAAGCCGGAGAACGTGCTGATCGCCGACGACGGCCGGGTCAAGGTCGCCGACTTCGGCCTGGCCAAGGCGGTGAGCGCCGACACCCAGCACACGGCCACGGGCGGGGTCATCATCGGCACGGTCTCCTACCTGGCCCCCGAGCTGGTCGTCGACGGCACCAGCGACGCACGGGCCGACGTCTACGCCGCCGGTGTGGTCCTCTTCGAGCTCCTCACCGGTCACAAGCCCCACGAGGGCGAGTCGCCGATCGCGGTCGCCTACAAGCACGTGCACGAGGACGTGCCACCGCCGTCGCGTCTGGCCCCGGGCATCCCGGCGTACGTCGATGCGCTGGTCGCCCGCGCGACCGCGCGCGACCGGGACCAACGCCCGGCCGACGCCGGGGTCCTGCTCCACCAGCTCCACCGGGTCTCCCAGGCGATCGCGAGCGGCGTCCGCGACGACGAGGAGCTCACCACCGACCTCGCTCCCGCGCCGCCTGCCCCCGTCACCGACGACACCAGCGCGCTCGACCTGCTTCCGGTCGCCCCGGCGGACTACGTCGCGCCTCCCCCGCGACTGCCCGTCCACGTGGGGCCGGCTCCGGTCCCGGAACGCCCGCGTCGCTCGCGGCGCGGGCCCGTCCTCCTGGTCGCCGCGCTCGTGCTCGCCCTGGCCGCGGGCCTGGGCGCGTACTGGTTCGGCTGGGCGCGCTACACCGCGACGCCGGGCGTCCTCGGCCTGACCCAGCAGGCGGCCACCCACAAGCTGGACCGGGCCGGCTTCCACGTGGCGATCGCCCCGGCGGCGTTCTCCGAGAGCGTCCCGAAGGGCGTGGTCATCGGCACCGACCCCGGCCCGGGCTCGCGCGTCCTCGACCACGGCACGGTGACGCTGACGGTGTCCAAGGGCAAGGAGCGGTACGCCGTGCCCCAGACCCACCAGCTCACCGAGAACCAGGCCCAGGACGCGCTGCTGAGGGCCCACCTGACCTTCGGACGCGCCATCGGCCGCTGGTCGGAGACGGTCCCGCGCGGCCGGGTCATCGGCAGCAACCCCACGGCCGGCAAGCGCGAGCCCGTCCACACCGTGGTCGACCTGTTCCTGAGCCGCGGACGCCGGCCCATCCACGTCGCCGACTGGACCGGCAAGAGCGCCGCGCGCGCGGAGCGCGTGCTCCAGTCGCAGCACCTCCAGGTCGACGCCAGCAGCCGGCAGTACTCCGACACGGTCCCGCTGGGCCGGGTCATCTCCCAGGACCCGTCGTCCGGGGTGCTCCACCGCGGTGGGATGGTGACGCTCGTCGTCTCGAAGGGGCCCCAGCTCGTCCAGGTGCCCGACAACCTCCAGGCCATGGGAGTGGACGCGGCGACGCAGCTGCTCCACAGCCTGGGCTTCCGGGTGGAGGTCCACAAGTCGCCCTACTACATCGGGGTGGGCTACGTGTACAGCTCGAGCCCCGGTGGCGGCGAGATGGCGCCGAAGGGCAGCGTCGTCATCCTCAAGATCATCTGACGGCGGCCGGCTCCGGACGCCGCGATAGCGTGCCCGGGTGCCCGCGCCCGGTCGTACCACCCTGCTGGCGACGGCCGCACTGCTGGCCGTGACCGCGTGCTGGGGCTCGACGTTCTTCCTGATCCACGACCTGCTGACCCGGATCCCGACGCTGGACTTCCTGGCCGTCCGCTTCACCATCGCCAGCGTCACGCTGATCGCGCTGGCACCCCGGGCCCTGGGGCGGCTCACCCGCGAGGCGCGACGACAGGCCGTGGTGCTCGGCTGCCTGTACGGCGTCGCGCAGATCCTGCAGACCGCCGGCCTGGCCCAGACCCCGGCCAGCGTCTCCGGCTTCATCACCGGGATGTACGTCGTGGCCACGCCGATCTTCGCGGCGGTCCTCCTGCGCACCCGCATCGGCGGCCTCACCTGGGCCGCCGTCGCGGTGGCGATGGTCGGGCTCGGGGTGCTCACGCTCGGCGGGTTCTCGGTCGGGTACGGCGAGGCGCTGATCTTCATCGCCGCGATGATCTACGCGCTCCACATCGTCGGTCTCGGCGCGTGGTCCGACCCGCGACAGGCGCTCGGCATGGCCATCGTGCAGCTGATCGTGATCGCGGTGATCTGCCTCGTGTGCACCGCCCCCAACGGCCTGGTGCTGCCGAGCCGGGCGGCCGACTGGGCCAGCGTCGTCTACATGGCGGTCGTCGCCGGGGCGGGCGCGATGATCGGCCAGACCTGGGCCCAGGCCCACCTGCCGCCCACCCGGGCCGCGATCATCATGAGCATGGAGCCGGTGTTCGCGGCGCTGTTCGCGGTGCTGTTCGGCGGCGAGAGTGCCACCGTCCGCATGGTCGTCGGCGGCCTGCTCGTGCTCGCGGCGATGATCATGGCGGAGCTCGCGCCACGGCGCCGGGTCGAGGCCGAGGTGACCCACATCGCGGTCTGACGAGGGTCGCCGGAGCGCTCCGTCGGGGCCGGTGCGCGGTCCGGGGGACGCGTTTCCACCGCTGACCGCCTAGATTGCTGCCTCATGGACGGTCCCCAGGGCTTCTGCGCCCAGTGCGGCGCCTCCTTGGGCGTGGGCCGCTACTGCACGAACTGCGGCGCCCCCGTCGGCTCCGTCCCTCCCACCGCCCGTCAGCCGGCGTACGACGTTCCGCCGGCGCCGCCTCCCGTAGCACCGGCCGCGCCACCGACCGCGGCTCCGCAGGCGCCACCGCCCGCGGCTCCGGTCGCGCCGCCACCGCGCAGGCGCGAACCGATCGGCCTGTGGATCGGTGCGGCCGCCGTGCTCGTCGTGGTGATGCTCCTCGGCGCCTACCTCCTGCTCCACGGCACCGGGGGTTCGTCGTCCTCGGCCACCCCGCCCCTGATCCCGACGACCCACCACACCCCGGCCGCGACGCACACGAAGGCCACCCACTCACCGTCCCCCAGTGCCACGACCTCGCAGGCACCCCACGGGCCGGCCGTCGACGTCGCCGGCCTGGCCCGGGCGTCCGCCCCGGCACACGCCCCGGCGGCGGTCGACTTCGCCGGCCACCCCGTGACCTACCTCGCCGCGAACATGGTCGACGGCGCCGCCGACACCTGCTGGCGGCGTACCGGCAACGCCACCGGCACCGTGCTCACCTTCCGGCTGGACCGTCCCACCCAGATCACCAAGGTCGGCCTGATCAACGGCTACGCGAAGACCGCCTACTCCCACGGCCGTGCCTACGACTGGTACCAGGGCGACCGCCGGGTCCTGGCCGTCGAGTGGATCTTCGACAACGGGTCGCGGGTCAGCCAGACGTTCTCCGACACGCGGGCCATGCAGACCAAGCAGGTCCCGCCGGTCACCACGTCGACGGTGCGGGTGCTGATCACGGCAGTGTCGCCCCCGGGTCGGGGACCCGCCTCCCGCAACAACACCGCGATCAGCGAGGTGTCGCTGGTCGGGCGCAGCGCCTGAGGGAGGCACGTCCGAGCGGCTCAGAGCCGGGACAGCACCGCCGCGGCGGCCCGCGCCTGCTCCCGGCTCACATCGAGGTGCGTGACGAGCCGGACCGTCCGGGGACCGACCGGCGAGACCAGGACGCCACCGTCGCGCGCGCCGGCCACGAAGGCCTGCGCGTCGTCGCGCGGCACCACCACGATGTTGCTGTCGACGGTGCTCGGGTCGACCCCGCACGCCTCGGCCAGGAGCCGTGCGTGGGCGTGGTCCTCGGCGAGCCGCTCGAGGTGGTGGTCGAGGGCGTACAGGCCCGCGGCCGCCAGGATCCCCACCTGGCGCATGCCGCCGCCCATCCGCTTGCGGCGCACCCGCGCCTCGGCCACAGCGTCGGCGGACCCGATCATCAGCGAGCCGACCGGGGCGCCCAGTCCCTTCGAGAGGCAGACGGACAGCACGTCGGCGCAGGCGCCGTACGCGGCGAGCGGGACCCCGGTCGCCACGTGGGCGTTCCAGATCCGGGCGCCGTCGATGTGGACGCCGACCCCGACCGAGGTCGCCCAGGCCCGCAGCGCCTGCAGGTCGTCGAGCGGGAGCACCGCGCCGCCGGCGAAGTTGTGGGTGTTCTCCACGGACACCGCCGCGGTGCGGACGAAGAACGGACCCATGTCGGGGGCGAACATGTCCTGGACGGCGGCCAGGTCGACCTGTCCCCGGGGGTCGCGCCAGGTGCGCATGGTCAGGCCCGTCAGCGCGCCGTGGGCGCCGAGCTCGGCGCGCGCGATGTGGGCGGACGCCTCACAGAGCACCTCGGCGCCGGGCGAGACCAGCGAGGCGACCGCCAGGACGTTGGCCATCGACCCGGTCGGCGTGAAGAGCGCGTCCTCGTGGCCGAACAGCTCCGCCACCCGGTGCTGCAACGTGAGCACGGTCGGGTCCTCGCCGTACACGTCGTCGCCGACCTCCGCGTCGGTCATGGCGCGCCGCATCGCGGCGGTGGGGCGGGTCAGGGTGTCGGAACGAAGATCGGTGGTCACGAGACCTTGATCGTACGCACCGGCGTCCACGAGGAGACGTGCGCCTTCAGGTGGCTCCGGGCCCGGACGCCGTAGCTGCCCGGCCTCGCCGGGTGGTACGACGTGCCCAGCCGGGTCGTCCTGCTCCGCAGCGCCACCCACCGCGAGCTGCCCGGCTTGCGCACCTGGACATCGACGGAGTATCCGGCCGGCATCGCCCTCGCCCAGGTCAGCCGCCACCCGCGGCTGGGCGAGCCCGTCGCGGTGAGCGGCACGGTGACCGAGCCGTGCATGAACGGATGGATGTTGCAGTGGTAGGGGAAGGCACCCGACGTCGCGAAGGTGCGCGCGAACGTCGCCCCGCCTTTGCGGGGCCCGCTGCTCCAGAAGCCCTGGTCGGACGTGGTGGTGTGGCTCATCGCCGTCTCGGGGAACGTCCACGTGACGGTGCCACCCGGCGCGACCCGCACGTGCGGGGGCGTGAAGGCGAAGTTCGCGACGGTCACGCCCGCGCCCGCGCGTCCGGCAGCGGGTGCCGTGCTCGCGGACCCGGTGACCAGCGTCAGGGCCGCCAGCCCCGCGACCGGGACGAACCTCCAGCGGGTCCTCGGGAGGGGTCGGGACGTACTGCGGGGACGGGGCCACATGACCGTCCCTACGGAACCGGGATCGGATCGGTTCAGGTGGGTGTCAGTCGAGGTGGTGGAGACGCGGCCAGAGCCGCGTCCACGGGGCCACCGGCCCGCGGCACACCGCGACCGGCTCGCCCTGCTCCTCGTTGGCGACCCCCACGCCGTTGTCCAGCCGTGCCCGGACCGTGCACGTGTGGAACATCCGGCGCAGGTCGCCGTACTGGCCGCCGACGGCGACGACGGTGGTGACACTCTCCGGTGGCCGGGCCTGGTCGTAGAGCGCGTTGTGGGCGCTGAACACCGGGATGTCCGGACGGTAGTGCGCAACCGACGCCGCCTCGCCGTAGTTCGACGCGTACACCGCGGCCCGCGCGCGGTCCGGGAGCGCGTCGTACACGCGAGACACCTGGTCGACGTAGGTCGGCCAGCCGACCGAGTCGGCGGCCAGCAGGTTGATGCCGGGGACGGGCGTGCTGCCGACCGTGTCGAGCGGCAGGACCGGAAGCCCGAGGACCAGCGACACCGCGCCGTTGACGGCGAACAGGGCGGCCCACACCCGGCCCAGGTGGCGCTCCATGGCGATCACGCCGGCCGCGAACGGGAGAGGCAGCAGGAACATCGGGTAGTGGGGCTGGGCGCCCGAGACGAACGTGAACACGAGGAGCACGACGAACGCGGGAACGAAGAACCGCAGCCGCGGGTCGCGCCACAGCGCCCGGAACCCGGCCGCCCACAGGACCACCAGCGGGGGCCCGAAGAGCACCACCAGGAGCGGCCACATGGTCACCCGGACGCTGCCGGCGTTGTTGGCCGAGAGGGCCCGTCCCATCGCCAGCTCCGGCCAGTGGTGCGTGACCTGGTAGATCTCGTTCGGCAGGGCGAGCAGGAACGCGAGAGCGGCCCCGCCCCAGACGTACGGCGAGACCAGACGGCGGCGCGGTCCGACGCTCGCCAGTCCCACCGCGATGCCCGCGAGCAGGACGCCGACGAGGAGCTTGTTGTACGTCGCCAGGCCGGCCACCGCGCCCGCGACGAGCCACCAGCGGGGCTGTTCGCGCAGCTCCGCACGGATCACGCACAGGCAGACGACGGGCCACACCACGAGGTCGAGCGACGAGGTGAGGAGCACGTGGCCGAACAGGAGGACCGCCGAGGTGGTGGCCATCCCCCACGCCGTCCAGGCCTGGGCCTTGGCTCCCCCACCGAGCTCGCGGGCCAGCAGCGCCGTCACGACCAGGCAGGCGGTGGCACACAGGGTGGCGGGGATGCGCAGCAGCCACGGGCCGCCGTGGTGGATGGAGATGAGCCCGTGGGCGACGAGCGGCACGAGCGGCGGCTGGTCGACGTACCCCCAGGCAGGTCGGAGCATCGCGAAGTACAGCTCGTCGCGGTCGAACCCGTAGCCGTTGCTGAAGATCGTCAGCACCACCGCGACCAGCACGGCCGGGGGCGCGATCCGCCGCCACGCGATCGGCGGCGGCATCTCAGGCGGTGCGGAGCATCTCGGCGACGAGGAAGGCCAGCTCGAGCGACTGGACGCGGTTGAGGCGCGGGTCGCAGACGGACTCGTAGCGCGAGCCCAGGTCGACCTCCGCGACCTCCTCGCCGCCCCCGACGCACTCGGTGACGTCGTCCCCGGTGAGCTCGACGTGGACGCCCCCGGGCCAGGTGCCGAGCGAGCGGTGCACGTCGAAGAAGCCCTGCACCTCGCCGATCACGTCCTCGAAGCGGCGCGTCTTGTGACCCGTGGAGGCCTCGTAGGTGTTGCCGTGCATGGGGTCGCACACCCAGGCGACGTCGAGCCCGGCGGCGCTCACCTTCTCGATCAGGCCGGGGAGCGCGTCGTGGATCCGGCCGGCCCCCATCCGCGTGATGAAGGTGAGGCGCCCGGGCTCGTTGTCGGGGTTGAGCTTCCCGGCCAGCGCGATCAGGTGGTCGGGGGTCGACCGGGGGCCGACCTTGACGCCGAGCGGGTTGCGCACGGAGGCGAGCAGCTCGGCGTGGGCACCGTCGAGCGCGTTGGTCCGCTCACCGATCCAGACGAAGTGCCCGGACACGTCGTACGGCGTGCCGGTGCGGCTGTCGATCCGGGTGAGCGCGTGCTCGTACTCGAGGATCAGGGCCTCGTGGCAGGTGTGGAAGTCGACGCGGTGGAACTCGTCGGGGTCGGCGCCGATCGCCGCCATGAAGCTCATCGCCCGGTCGATCTCCGAGGCGAGCTTCTCGTAGCGCCGGCCGACGGCCGAGCTCACCACGAAGTCGGTGTTCCAGGTGTGGACCTGGCGCAGGTCCGCGTAGCCGCCGGTGACGAACGCCCGCACGAGGTTCAGCGTGGACGCGCTCGAGTGGTAGGCCTCGATCAGCCGCTGCGGGTCGGGGACCCGCGCCTCGGCGGTGAACTCGAAGCCGTTCACGGCGTCGCCCCGGTACGCGGGGAGCGTGACGCCCTCCCGGGTCTCGAGGTCGGACGAGCGGGGCTTGGCGTACTGGCCGGCCAGGCGACCGAGCTTCACCACCGGCACCGACGCGGCGTAGGTGAGCACGACCGCCATCTGCAGCAGCACCCGCAGCTTGTTGCGCACGTTGTCCGCGGTGGCGCCCTCGAACGTCTCGGCGCAGTCGCCGCCCTGCAGCAGGAACGCCTTGCCGTGGGCCACGTCGGCGAGCTTGGCCTTCAGCTCGTCGCACTCCCCGGCGAACACCAGCGGCGGGAGCTTCCGCAGCCGGGCCACGGCGGCGTCGACGGCCTCGGCGTCCGGGTACGACGGCTGCTGACTGGGTGAGAGTGCGTGCAGCGCCGCCAGCTCGGGGACGGCGGAACCGTCGTGGTTGCTCACCCGGCAAGGGTACGGCGTACGCCCGTCGGGCCCTGCGTCGGCGACGTCATCCGGACGGGCGGACCCAACAGATCACGTAGCCGGCATATCGCTCGAGGACACGATCACACGTCGCGACGGAGCTGCCCTGGACCTGCTCGTTGAGGACCAACAGTCCTCCGTGAGAGGTCAGGGGACCGGACCGCAGACTCTCGTTCAACACCGGAAGCTGGTGAGGATCCACATCGAGGTAGTGGTACGTCTGTGCATACTTCGACACCAGGTTCGCGACCTGCCGCTGATCCCCCAGGGTCCGACCGTTCGTGAACCACTCCGACCTGGTCACGGACACGAGCTGCGCTACGACGAGCCCGGCCACAGCGGCCGTCAACACTCGGCGAAGGGGCGGTCGGTCGAGCCCACGGAGTGCCGCAACGGTGCCGATCAGGAGGAGGGGAAGAAGCAGCTGCGTTGCCTGGATCGAGTGCCTCGGCCAGCCCTGACCCTCCAGGACGAGCCACCAGAGCTCCAAGGTCAGTCCGCTGGCGGCAGCCCCCCACAGGCGAGGATCCAAGTCGCCGAGTGGCAAACGCCGTGACCGCTGGCTCCACCGGACGATGATCGCTCCTGCCGACACCAGCACGAGCGCGACACCGACGTCCGTCAACGTGAGCATCTGCGCCAGGGCGTGCGACAGCACGCCCACGTGACCACCACCGTCCTCGCGGAGAAAGGTCAAGAAGTCGCGGTCCGCGTTGACGTTGCCGGTCCAGCCAACGGTCGCGATCCGGACCAGCTGCCACATCACGATCGGTGCCGCGACGCAAGCCGACCACGGCGTCAGAACAGCGATCATGCGCAGTCGACGACGCCGAGCCTCCACGACCACGGCCACGGCGATCGCTGGCAGCGCCAGCAGCATGACGACCTTGGCCATCACCGCCAATCCGGCGAGTGCGCCGCATCTCCGGGGATGGCGGATCGCGAGAAGGGCGGCCATCGCGCAGGCCGTGGACGTGCTCTCCCCCAAGGCCGCACCGGGCCACGACGAGGTGAGGGCAAAGCCCTGGATCGCGAGCACCCCGGCAGCGGCAGCAACACCGGCGAGCGGGCCGTACGTGTCCTTGCCGAGCCTCCACCAGCACCACAGCAGCAGCGAGTAGAACAGAGCGGGAGCAAGGCGGTACGTCCATACGTGGCGTCCCAGGAGGCCCGCCATCGCGCTGATCGGCAGCATCAGGGTCGGGCCGGTGGTGACCTGGTAGTCGAAGAGGTCGGGCCGGGTCGAGGGCGCCGGGGCGTTCGTCGCGTAGCCGCGCCCGTGCAGGAGGTTCACGACGACTTGCAAGTTGTAGCCCTCGTCGAACCCGAGGGGAGCCCAGAACGACGGGAGGATCACGAGGAGAGCGACCACCACCAGTGCCAGGACGAGTGCCCTCTGGAGGCGCCGTCGACGCCGTTCCCGGTCGTGGGCATCCAGGACCTCCCTCGCACTCGTGGAACTCGTGAGGTCCGCACCCACCTCGACGGGCGACGGCCTAGGCCGCATCGGTCACTGCCTCGGGCACGTCGTGCCTCAGGACCGGGCGGTGGTCGCGCAGCTCCCGCCATGCTGTCCATGCGAACGTGAGGAGGCGGCGAGGAGGCAGGACCGCCAGTCCTCTGCGGCGGGTCTGCCAGGTGGTGCCGACCGCGGAGTGGCCGCGCCGTTCCCGGTGGGTCACTTCGATCTCGTGGACGTCCAACTCCAGTCTGTGGTGGAGCGCCGCGAAGTGGAGATGGGGGACGACCGAGTCGCAGGGCACGTGGGCGATCAGGCGTTGCAGCGCGCTGGGTCGGTACGCACGCAGCGGGGAGTTCACGTCCCGGGCGACCTCTCCCACCATGGATCGGGCGACCCACGACAGGATGCGTCGGAACCAGGGCTCTCTGCGGCCGCGCCGACGGCCCACGACCCCGTCACGACCGGCCATGGCCGACAGCAGCAACGGGAAGTCCTCGCCCAGGAACTGTCCGTCGCCGTCGACATGGAGCACGACGTCGGGACTGAGCAGCAGCCCCTCGCTCCAGGCACGGAGGGCGGTCGGGCCGTGACCGCGGTTGGCGGTGTTCCGCAGCACCTGGAGGTCGCTCCCGAGCGGAAGGCACGCGCCGCCCTGCGGCAGCTCGAGCTCCTGGGTCGAGCAGTCATCGACGACCAGGAACGTCAACGAAGCCGTCACGGGAGCGAGGCTCTCCTCGATCTCGGCGAGGAACTCGTGAATGGCCTCTTCGTTGTACGCCGGCACGACGACCGCGACGCGTGGCGGTGTCTCCATGTCGACCCCTCGGTCCACCGCGAGCGCCCGGCACGCCCGATCGTCGGCGACGACACGCTAGGTCGCGCGAGGCGCGTCCGAAGGTGAAACGGCGAGAAATGTGCGATCGGTCTGAGAACCGGCAGGGAGTGGCGGGGCCGCGTCCGTCGGCCGGCTCCCCGAGGGTGAGTCAGGGTGGTGACGGGTCCCTGGCACCGGTTGGCCGAGGGACCCATCACCGGGGTCTCACCTGAGCGCGGAGTTCAGCCTGGCCAGCACGGGGGCGCCCAGCCCCGTCACCTCGTCGTACCCGGGCGTGGCGGCGTAGTGGCCGTTGCCGCCGACGGTGATGTCGGTGAAGCCCGGCACCGGCGCGGGGTCCGGGCTCGGCACTCCCGGCGCCTCGCCGGGGTTCACCTTGTCGTAGAGCCGGTACAGGCCGATCGACGCCAGCCCCAGATGGTTGTGGTGCCCGGACTCGAGCCGTGCCCACCCGCCGAGCATCAGCGGTGAGGAGAGGCTGGTGCCGCCGACACCGGTGACCTTCCCGTGCACCCACACCGCGGCGGCGGTGGCGACGTTCGGGTCGGCGTCGAGAGAGATGTCGGGGACCGCCCGTCCGCCGGAGAGCAGCTCGGCGTTGTAGCCGGGGTCGGTGTCCTGGGTCCACCATCCCGGGTTCTCGACCTCGCTGATGCCGCCGCCGGAACCGAGCCAGCCGTACTCCATCGGCGAGCCGGTGACCGGGTCCTGGGCGCGCGTCCCGTCCCCGTTGACGACCAGGCTGGTACCGCCCACCGCGGTCGCGTACTCGGAGGAGGCCGGCCAGTTGGTGCCGGGCGGCTCGGTCGGGACGCCGAGGCTGGCGCCGTACTCGCACCCGGAGCCGTTGTCACCGGACGACGCGAACAGGGTCTGGCCCTGCATCGACCCCTCGAGCAGGATCTGGTCGGTAGTGATCATCGAGCCGTCGAGGTAGGGCCCGAGGTCGCAGCCACCGATGCTCGCCGACATCGCGCGGGCGCGGTTCTGCGAGACGAACGTGGCGAACGCCGGGACGATGTCGGAGTCGGTCAAGGCACCGACCGTGTAGAGGTAGAGCTTCCTGACGTTCTGGGCCATCGCCGTCGAGGTCTGGGTGTCCATGTCCCACTCGTCGAGCCCCGCCGTGTCGCGACTCTGCGGCCCGACCTTGAACTGCCGGTAGGAGACCCGGGGCAGGTGGTACTTCGCCTCGGCGGTGCGCAGGTCCTTGAACACCTGCTTCATGTCGCCCTGCGTGAAGATCGGCGATCGAGGTCCGCCGCCCGGTCGACGTGCCGCCCGCGCGGTAGGTGCTTCCGGAACTTCTCGGGCGGGAGCAGCACGAACGGGTCCGGGCTGCTGGACTTCTGGGTGTGGGACAGCGGGTGCGGCGCGGCGAGGCGGAACGTGTTCAGCCCGATCACCGCACTCACGGTGCTCCCGAGCGCCCGAGGAACCCGAGCGGCGGTCGTGTTCGCCGTGAACGAGCGCCCGGCGAGTCGGAACCCGGCGAGCGAGGTGTGGAACGCCCGCTCCGCCTGGGCGGCCGTGGCGTCCGCGGTCAGCACCAGGTGGTTGCCCGTCACGTGGAAGCCATGCATGCCCTGCGACCGGAGGTACCCCCGCACCGCCGAGACCCGAGAGCTCGACGGTGAGTAGCGGGCGTTCCACTGGGCGGTCGACAGGAAGCGGTGGTACGTCGCAGTGCCCGGCGTGTACATCGCGCGCATGGCCCGCTGCTCGGCCGCCTGGTGCCGCGGGGTCAGCGCGATCGCCAGGTGGAGGTGCTGCGAGGCGGGGGTCGGCGCGGACAGTCGCGTCGCGCCGAGCCGGGCGGCGTCGAACGCCTGGGTGTGCGTCACCGACCAGGCGCCGGTCGCCGCCGAGCCCGGCTGGGCGGCGAGGCACACCCCGCCCAGGGCCAGGACCGCGACGGCCGCGACCGACCCTCGGACCGTGCGGGTGCTGCTCCGCGTCACGTGTGTGCTCCTCCCGACGTGCCGTCCGGTGTGAACGGCGCCTGCCCGGGACAACGACCTCGACGGCCCCGGGTCACGGGCTGCGGAGCCACCCGGCGTACGGAATGCGCGTCGGGGCCCGACGGTTCACCGGGCATGAGCATCACGAGCAGGCGTGTCGTGGCCACCGCCTTCGGCGGACCGGAGTCGCTGGGCACCGAGGAGGTGACGCTCCCCGAGCCGGGGCCGCACGAGGCCCGGGTCTCCCTCCGCGCGATCGGGGTGAACCCGGTCGACGTCAAGATGTACGCCGGCCCGGGCGACCCGGCGTCCCTCCCGATCGCGCTCGGGTTCGAGGCGGCCGGGGTCGTGACCGCTGTCGGACCGGACGCCGCGGACGACCACGGGCCGCTGGCCGAGGGCGACGAGGTGATCGTCTTCCGTACCTCGGGCGCCTACGCCACCGACGTCGTCGTCCCCGACCAGGCGCTCACGCGCAAGCCGGCCGGCCTCGGCTGGCCCGAGGCGTCGGGCCTGTTGCTGGCCGGCGCGACCGCCTTCCACGCCGTCGAGCGGGCCCGGGTCGGCGAGGGGGACACGGTGCTGGTGCACGGGGCGTCCGGCGGAGTCGGGCTGTACGCCGTCCAGCTCGCCCGCCTGCGCGGCGCGCGGGTGATCGCGACGGCCGGCGAACGATCCCACGGTCTCCTGCGGGAGCTGGGCTGCGAGCCGGTCGTCTACGGGGACGGGCTGCTGGAGCGCGTCCGCGACCTGGCGCCCGAGGGGGTCGACGCGGCGCTCGACCTGGTCGGCACCGACGAGGCGCTCGACGTCTCCCTGGCCGTGGTCGAGGACCGCGACCGGATCGCGACGATCGCCAACTTCCGGCGCGGCCCGTCGGAGGGTGTCGCGCTCCTCGGCGGCGGACCGGGTGCCGACCCCGGTGACGAGCTCCGTGCCGCGGCCCGTCCCGGGCTCGCCCGGATGGCCGGGGACGGGCGGCTCCGCGTGGTCGTGGGCGCGACGTACCCCTTGGCTGACGCCGCCGACGCCCATCGTCAGATCGCGACCGGCCACACGACCGGGAAGATCGCGCTCATCCCCTGACGCCTCGCCCTGTGGATGACGGGGGGCTGGTCGGGGTAGTCCGTGACGAAAGTGCTGTTTTCGAGCGAAATTTCGTGCATTTCGTCACGGACTACCCCGACGAAGCAACCCTCCCCTGTGGAGAAAGAGGTCAGCCGAAGAAGACCTGGGCCTCGGCGTACTCGGCGGGACTCACGAGCTTGAGCTCCCCGGTGCCCTCGGCGAGGCGTACCCGGACGATGTCGGCGCCGCGGAGCGCGACCATGGTCCCGAAGTCCTTGTCGGCGACGGCGTCGATCGCGTGGAGTCCGAAGCGGGTCGCGAGCCAGCGGTCGAAGGCGGTCGGCGTGCCGCCGCGCTGGACGTGGCCGAGCACCACCGCCCGCGCCTCGGCCCCGGTGCGCTGCTCGATCTCGTGCGCGAGCCGGTCGCCGATGCCGCCGAGACGCACGTGCCCGAACGCGTCCTTCTCCCCCGACACCAGGGTCATGTCCCCGCCCTCGCGCGGGATGGCGCCCTCGGCGACCACGATGATCGGGGCGTACTGCGTCTCGAAGCGCTTCTTCACCAGGTCGCAGACCTGCTCGATGTCGAACGGCTGCTCGGGGATGAGGACGACGTTCGCGCCGCCGGACATCCCGGAGTGCAGCGCGATCCAGCCGGCGTGCCGCCCCATCACCTCCACGACCAGCACCCGGTGGTGGGACTCGGCGGTGGTGTGGAGGCGGTCGATCGCCTCGCTCGCGATGTTGACCGCGGTGTCGAAGCCGAACGTGAAGTCGGTGCCCGACAGGTCGTTGTCGATCGTCTTGGGTACGCCGACCACGTCGACGCCGAGGTCGGCGAGCTTGGTCGCGACACCCAGCGTGTCCTCGCCCCCGATCGCCACGAGCGCGTCGACGCCGTCGCGGGCCAGGTTGTCCTTGATCCGCTCGACCCCACCCTCGATCTGGAACGGGTTGGTCCGGCTCGAGCCGAGGATCGTCCCGCCGCGCGGCAGGATGCCGCGCACCTGAGGGATCCCGAGCTCCATCGTGAGCCCCTCGAGGGGGCCCTTCCACCCGTCGCGGTAGCCCACGAAGTCGAACCCGTGGATGCCGACGCCCTTGCGCACCACCGCACGGATCACCGCGTTCAGCCCGGGACAGTCGCCGCCACCGGTGAGCACTCCGACGCGCATCCTGACTCCTGATGATGGTCGTTGGATCGTGACAAGGGCCGCGGTCAGCCTAGGGCCAGCCGCGGCCTGCGCGTCAACAGTCCCACGCGTCGTACGCCGGAGGTGGCCTCAGGACGTCGTCGGGGCCTCGGCCGCGGGATGGACGACGGGTGCCTCGGACGCCTCGGCGACGTTGGTGACCGGCCGGCGTGCCAGCGGCATCCGGGCCGCGAGCACCTCGACCAGCCCCGCCCAGAGCAGGCAGAGCACGAGCGTGCCGCCCCAGAGCGCCAGGGCCCCTTGGTGCAGGAGAGCGGAGTAGAGCAGCGGGGACACCGCGCTCGCGGTGCTCCAGGAGAGCTGCATCGAGGCCATGTAGCGGCCACGCTGCTCCGGCGGCGGTGCCTCCGCGGACAGCGCGGTGAGGACGGGCCCCGCGGTCATCTCGCCCAGCGTGTAGACGACGGCCGCCACCAGCACCAGCAGGACTGCGGCCGCCAACGGCAGCGCGCCGGCGGCGTAGAGCATCACGAAGGAGGTGGCGCTGAACAGGATCGCCGCGTGCACGACGCGCCGACGTACGACGCCGGTCATGGCCCGCACGACGAGCCCCTGCCCGACGCCGATCATCACGGTGTTGATGACGAAGACCACGCCGGGCACCCATCCGGGCAGCCCGAGGGTGTCGACGAAGTAGATGGGCATGCTCACGTTGAGCGTCATCTCGGCGAGGGCGTAGCAGAAGATCACGGCGAGCAGGGCGCGGTAGCCCCGGTCGGCGAACCCGACCCACCACCGCGCCGTGACGCCGGACCCGGGGTCGTCGCCGGGCACGGGCCGGCGGCCGCCCGCCACGCCGAGCATGAGGACGAAGGCGATCACGTAGGACGCGGCGTTCGCCATGACCACGGACTGGTACGCCGCGCCGGTCCCGATCGTCAGCGCGACCGCCGCGAGCACCCCGCCCACGCCGTAGCCGGCATTGCGCATCGCCTGCAGGAAGCCGAACCAGATCTCGCGTTCGCCACGCTGGGTGATCTGGGTGACCATCGGACCGAGCGCGCTCCAGAAGCCCGAACGGGTGGCGCTGGCGGCGAACACCAGGACCGTCACCGTGACCATCGAGTGGGCGAACGGGTAGAGCGCGAAGGCCACTGCGGCGCCCGCGTTGCCGGCCTGCATGACCACGCGGGGACCGACCCGGTCGACCAGCGAGCCGATCCACGGGACCACCGGCATCACCGCGACGTTGGCGATCGTCATCGCCAGCCCGAGCTGGACCAGGGTCAGCGAGGTCTGGTGCAGGAAGTAGAGCATCGACAGCGGCATCCACACCCCGCTGCCCACCGCGTCGATGGCGAGCGCCGACACGAACCGTCGGTGCGGTCCCACGTCGGGGAAGCCCAGTCGCTGCAGCATCCAGCCATCCTCCAACCTCGAGCGGGCTTGAACGCAACCGATATCGCTACGCTCGCGCCATGACGTTCTCCATCGTGGCCCGGTCCGCCGACGGTGAGTCGTGGGGCGTGGCGGTCGCCTCCAAGTTCCTGGCCGTCGGCTCGGCCGTGCCGGCGGCGGTCGCCGGCGTCGGCGCCATCGCCACCCAGGCCGAGGCCAACGTCGCCTACAAGGGCCTCGCCCTCGCGCACATGGACGACGGCGCCACCGCATCGGTCGCGCTGCTGCGCCTGCTCGAGGAGGACGACAAGCGCGACCACCGCCAGGTCGGCCTCGTCGACGCGGAGGGCGGCGCCGCCCACCACACCGGCCATGCGTGCCTCGACTGGGCCGGCGGCGTGACCGGCGACGGCTACGCGATCCAGGGCAACATCCTGGTCGGCGAGTTCGTGGTCTCGGCCATGCAGGACGCCTTCGAGGCCAGCGACGCCGACGAGCCGTTGGCGCGCCGGCTGCTCGCGGCGCTGGCCGCCGGCGACGAGGCCGGCGGCGACAAGCGAGGGCGGCAGTCGGCGGCGCTGCTCGTCGTCCGCGAGGGAGCCGGGTACGGCGGCGGCGACGACATCGCGGTCGACCTGCGGGTCGACGACAACCCCGACCCCGTGACCGAGCTGTCCCGCCTCCTCGACCTGAACGACCTCTACCTGACCGCGACCGGTGAGGCGGAGCGGCTCCCGATCACGCCCGAGCTGCGCGCGGAGATCGACGACCTGGTGCACCGGCTCGGCCACCCCGACCTGAACGCCTGGGTCGGCACCGAGAACTACGAGATGCGCGTCGACCGCGAGGGCACCTGGATCGACGAGAAGGTCCTCGACATCCTCCGCTCGGAGGGCGCCGGGTCCGGATGAGCGTCCTCGCCATCGACGCCGGCACGACCGGCGTCACCGCCGTCGTCGTCACGCCGGACGGCCGGATCGCCGCCCGGGGCTACCAGGAGTTCGCCCAGCACTTCCCCCGTCCCGGATGGGTCGAGCACGCACCGGAGGAGATCTGGCAGGCCACGCTCGAGGCGACCCGCGCCGTCCTCGCGTCGTACGACGCCTCCGAGCTGCGCGCGGTGGGCATCACCAACCAGCGCGAGACGGTGCTGCTGTGGGACCGCGAGACGCTCGGCTCACCGCGACGCGCGATCGTGTGGCAGGACCGGCGGACGGCCTCCATCTGCCAGCGCCTGCGCGAGGACGGCCACGAGGAGCGGGTCACCGAGCTCACCGGACTGCGGCTCGACCCCTACTTCTCCGGCACCAAGCTCACCTGGCTGGCCGAGCACGAACCCCACACCTGGGCGCTCGTCGAGTCCGGGCGCTACGCGGTCGGCACGGTCGACTCCTACCTCGTCGCCCGGATGACCCGCGGCACCTGGCACGTCACCGACGTGTCCAACGCCAGCCGCACCCTGTTGCTCGACCTCACCACCGGGGAGTGGTCCGACGAGCTCTGCACCCTGTTCGGCGTCCCGCGCGACGCGCTCCCCGAGCTCGTGCCGAACTGGGGCGAGATCGGCAGCACGGACCCCTCCTCGTTCTGCGGGCTCGACCTGCCGATCGCGGGGCTCGCGGGCGACCAGCAGTCGGCCCTGTTCGGGCAGACCTGCTTCGACGCGGGCGACGCCAAGTGCACCTACGGCACGGGTTCCTTCATCCTCACCAACACCGGCACGTCGCTGGAGCGGTCGGACGCGGGGTTGCTGTCCACCGCTGCGTGGCGCTCCCCCGACGGCGAGCTGACGTACGCGCTCGAAGGGGCGATCTTCGTGACCGGCGCGGCCGTCCAGTGGCTGCGCGACGGGCTGCAGATCGTCGGCTCCGCGGCGGAGACCGAGGCGGTCGCGGCGAGCGTCGACTCGTCGGAGGGCGTGGTGTTCGTACCGGCGCTCACCGGGCTCGGCGCCCCCCACTGGGACCCCCACGCGCGGGGCACGATCCTCGGCCTCACCCGCGGCACCACCCGCGCCCATCTCGTCCGCGCCACGCTGGAGGCGATCGCCTTCGAGGTGCGCGACGTCCTGGCCACGATGCCCGGCGCCGACTCGTCGCCGCTCCGCGTCGACGGCGGGGCCAGCGCCAACGACCTGCTCTGCCGGATCCAGGCCGACCAGCTCGGCCTCCCGGTCGAGCGGCCGCGGATCGTCGAGACGACGGCGCTCGGCGCGGCGTTCCTGGCCGGTCTCGGCGTGGGTGTCTGGGAGTCCACGGACCTCCTCCGCGAGACCTGGCAGCTCGACCGGCGCTTCGAGCCGTCGGGCGACCGGGCCACCGCGGATGCGGCGTACTCCCGCTGGCAGGAGGCGGTCGAGCGCTCCAAGGGCTGGGCGACCGACTGACTCGTCCACAGGTACGAGCGGCCTTCGCGGGATCGTCCGGGTAGTCCGTAGGTAGTCCTCAGCCCAGCGCGTCGTACGCCCGCTGGGCGGCCTCCCTGCGGCGTACGGCGTCGGCGTGCGCGCGCTCCGCGTCCGTCCGGGCGTCCTCGGCCTCGGCGAGCTCGTCGTCGGTCTCCTCGGCCCGCGACTCGAGCTCGGCGAGCCGGCGCCTGAGCTCGTCGATCTCCGACTGGATCTGGAGGCTCCGCGCCTGCAGCTCCTCGACGGCTTCCCCGGCACCGGCGAGTGCCCGCTCGGTCTCCCCCGCGGCCTCCGCGGCGGCCTCGAGCTCCTCCTCCGCCTCCTCGAGGCGCCGCGCCGCCTCGTCGCCGGGTACGACGTGCAGGTCGGGCGGCGCCGGCGGCTCGGCGGCGGTGGGCGACGCGCTGAAACCGAGCGCCGCGGGCAACGCCACGGCCGAGGACACGTCGACGGCGTCGACGCCCGTCGCCTTGATCGACCGCACCAGCAGACCGCTGCGGACCGCGCGGGCCGCCTCGGGATCGACGAGCCCGGCGGTCAGCGTCGCCTCCACCTCGTCCGCCACGGACTGGGTGACCCGCACGCCCTCCTCGGCGGCCAGGGCCCGCGCCTGTCCGGTGACGGCCGAGGTCAGCTGCCGGCGCTGCCGGGTGAGGGCCCGGAGCTGGCCGCCGTCCATGCCCTCCTGGGCCTCGCGGAGCGCCGCCCCGACCGCGAGCACCTGCTCGACCTGCTCGACCTCGCGGCGTACGAGCAGGTTGACGACCCACGCCGCCACCGACGGCTTGCGCAGCGCCTTGAGGGCGGCGACCAGGTCGCGGTCCCCCTTGGCGGCCTTGATGCGAGCATCACGCTCGGGGGTGAATCGCTCCAGCGGCAGGGCGTAGAGCTCGTCGGCGATCTCGAGCAGTGCGTCGGCCATGGCTCACTCGTCGTCGAGCCCGCGCTCGAGCGCGTAGCGGGTGAGCTCGACCCGGTTGTGCATCTGCAGCTTGCGCAGGGTGTTCTGCACGTGGTTCTGCACGGTGCGGTGCGAGAGCACCAGGCGCTCCGCGATCTGCCGGTAGCTCAGACCCGTCGCCACCATCTTGAGGATCTCGGTCTCGCGCGGCGTCAGCTCGTTGTCGGGCTCGGGCTCCGGTCCCTCCGCCATCCGGCGGAACTCCCCGAGCACCAGTCCCGCGAGTCCGGGCGTGAACACCGTGTCGCCGGCGGCCACCCGGCGTACGGCATCCACCAGCTCCTCGCGGGAGGCCGACTTCACGAGGTAGCCGGTGGCCCCCGCCTTGACCGCCTCGAGGACGTCGCGCTGCTCGCCCGATGCCGACAGGATCAGCACCCGAGCGGCAGGGTCGCGCTGCAGCACGTCGGCGGTCACCTCGACGCCGCTGGGGCCGGGGATCTGCAGATCGAGGACCACGACCTGCGGCCGGGCCGCGGGGAACCTCGCGATCGCCTGGTGCCCGTCGGCGGCGACGGCCACGACGTCGTACCCGGCCGCGGCCAGGTCGCGCTCGACGGCGTCACGCCACATCGGGTGGTCGTCCACGACCATCACCCGGACCGGCTGCCGGTCCACCCCGTCGGACATGCGCCGACCCTAACGCCCGTAGCGGCCCCGGCGATGCTGCAACGGCTCGTCGTCGCCCACGTCGAGCTGCTCCACGACCGTCGTGACCAGACGCGACCACCCGACGGTCTGCTCGGACTCCACCCGTACGCCGGCCCACGAGGCCGCCGACGCGAGCCGCGGCCCCCACGCGGTCTGCTCGAACTCCGCCTGGCGGAAGGCCCCGCCCGGAGCCGGGGCCGTGCCGGCGAACATCTCCGCCAGCTGGACATCGTCGCGACCGAGCAGCTGCACGACGCCGCGACCCGACGCGAGCAGCGTCTCGGTGAGGTCGGCGTCGGGGTCCAGCAGCGCCAGGATCCGGGCCTCCTCCCCCGCCGCCACCAGGAACGAGGTGACCGTCAGCCCGGCGCGCCGGGTCTCAGCACCGGCGGTCCAGAGACTGACCGTCCCGCCGACGCGGCCGCGGAACCGGCGGACCGGGTCGGGCTCCGGATCGGCGAAGGGATGGCCCGCGTGGATCGTCACGGAGCGAGCGTACGGCGCCACGGGGCCCTGCTCGTCCTCCCGACCTGGTCGGTCGGGTCAGACGGCCGACTGCGTCAGCTCGGCCCACACTTCCTTGCCCTCGTCGACGAAGTCGAAGCCCCAGCTGCTCGCCGTCATCTCGACGATGGCGACACCGCGCCCTCGATCGGACTCCGGCTCCACCGACAGCAGCTGGGGTCGGTTCAGCCCGATGTCCTGGATGGAGATGCGCACGATGCCGGCCGTGTGCTGCACGCGGACCCGGAACGCCGACATGCCGTGGTTGACCGAGTTGGTGGCCAGCTCGGACGTGATCAGCTGAGCGTCGTCGATCAGCCCGGCGAGGCCCCAGGAGTAGAGCGCCTCCGACACGAAGCGTCGTGTCGCGGGTACCGCGGCGGGTACCGGGAGGTAGACCTCGGAGGTGCGGACGACGTCCGGCGCCGCCTCGGCGTCCTGCCGCGCCACGGCCTCGTAGCTGTGCGGCGGGTTCACCCGGGTGTGCAGGTAGCACACGTGCGTGGTGTCGGTGAGGGTCGCGCCCCGCAGCGCGCGCATCGGGTAGGCACACAGCAACGCGAACTGGTAGCCGGCGGCCAGCTCGTTCCACAGGCCTTCGAGATGCACCGCCGCGGCCACGTTGCCGTCGTCCCACAGCAGGGCGACCATCTCGCCGAACACGCGAACCGGGGTGCCGTCGGCGGTCGCGGCGTCGACGATGGCTCCGATGCTCCGCTGGAAGCGGTCCTCGTCCGGAGTGCCGTCCACCATGAACGCAGCGAGCATGTCGGCGGCGTCCAGGCCGAGGTAGCCTCCGCTCGCCCGCGCGCCGTCGACGTCGTAGGGCAGGAGCAGAGCCTCCACCGCGGCCCGGTGCTCGGCGGTCGCGACCACGATCACCCGCTCGCCCGCCAGGAGGCCGTCGGCGGCGAAGCGTGCCACCTCCCCGACCACGTCCACGTCGTGGTCGTAGAAGCTCACCGCATGATCGTGCGGGAGGAGTATGCCCATGGGCTCGGTCATCGTGTCTTGGATGGTACGCACCCGGGTCGTCCAGGTCACGGGTCTTGAGACAGATCTGACCGTTCGGTGGACAGCGGGTCTCCGGCCCCGCTCCGAATCGGGGCGCGCGGACCTCTTTTCGCGCGTCTCCCCGCCCGGGAGCGGGCGATCAGGCCAGACTGAGGGAATGCGAGGAACGCCGCGGGTGGAGCGGGACGACCGGGGTCGATGGGGGTGGCGTGCTCCCGCGGTGCTCTTCGTCGTCGCGTTCGCGATCTATGCGCTCACCATCACGCACTCGCAGATCAGCTTCGACGTCTACGGCGCGAACTACACGACCTGGCGGCTGGTCTCGACGGGCTCCCCGTGGATCGAAGGCGTCCACATCCCGGCCCTGGCCGGCCACACGATGCAGGGCGTGGCGATCGTGCAGACCGCCAACGGCCACACCGCCTTCGGGCGCTTCCCGGGCGTCGTGGTGGCCGGGATTCCGGCGTACGCCCTGGCCCACGCCGCGCACATGACCATCATCCCCGGTGGTCTGTCGGCTGCGTTCATCACAGCGGGTTCGGTGACCTTGATGTTCGCCGCCCTGCGCCGTCACCTGGAGCTCAGGAGCGCGCTGCTCGCCGCCTGCGTCTTCGGCTTCGCCACCCCGGTCTGGAGCGTCGCGGCCAACGGCGTCTGGCCGCACACGATCACGCTGCTGGGCATCGCCGGCATGGCCTGGGCCTCGACCACCGGACGGTGGTGGTGGGTCGGCATCTTCGGTGGCGTCGCGCTGTGGGGTCGCCTCCATGCCGCCCTGATCGTGGCCGTGCTGGGACTCGCGGTGAGCTGGCGCCGGCGAGATCTCGGGATCCTGCTCCGGGTCGGGACCGCGAGCGGCGCGTTCGTGCTGCTCATGTCGGTCTGGACCCGGTGGATGTACGGCACCTGGAACCCGATGGGCGCCTACAACAGCTCGGGCGTCCTGCAGGGCACGCATCAGTACTCGTTCGACGTCGTCAACCAGCTGGGCATGTGGGTCGCTCCCGACCGGGGCATCCTGGTCTGGACCCCGGTGGTCCTGCTCCTGCTGCCGGCGTTGGTGCGCTCGTGGCGGGATCTTCCGGACTGGAGCCGCTCGCTCCTCTGGGGTGGCGTGGTCTACACGGTCGTCGAGTGCGCCATCAACACCTTCACGGGCGGGGACCTGTTCTACGGCTACCGCTACGGACTCGAGTTCCTCGCCTGTGCCACGCCGGCCCTCGCCCTCGCCGCACCGCGGATGGGGACCCTGGCCGGCCGTCTCGTCGGCCCGGTGCTCGGAGTGCAGCTGCTCGCCATCGCGGTCGGCTCGATCAACGACAGCGTCTTCCTGCCCGAGCGGGACGTGTGGCGGAACAACACCTTCGTCCACTTCATCAACGACGCCGGCGCCCCCGGGTGGGCCCTGGTGCTCGTGTTCGCCGCCCTCGGAGCGGTGGGTGCCCACCTGTGGAGCCGCGCCGGCCGGCTGGAGCGCGAACCGGTCCCGGCCTCCCACAGCTGACGATCGTTCAGCGCGGGACCGTCAGCTCCCACTCCGTACCCGTGGGGCCCGTCGAGAGCACCGCCGTGCCACCGAGCTCGGAGACCCGGCCGCGGATCGACGACGCCACCCCGATCCGGCCCTGCCGCTCCGCCTCCTCGAGTCGTCCCGACGGGATGCCGGGTCCCTCGTCGCGGACGGTCACGTGCACGGTGTCGGGCGAGGCCTCCACCAGCACCCACGCGGGAGCACCGGGGCCCACGTGGGCGACGACGTTGTCCAGACACGCCGACACGACGGCCACGACCTCCTCGGCCCTCGCCCGGTCGAGCAGGACGCCGTCCGACGGCGCGGCCACGGACACCCCGGGACGCAGCTCCAGGGCCGACAACCAGCCCACCAGGTCGACCGTGCCGGGGGTCGGACCCACCGCGTCCTGCTGACGGATCAACGCGCGCAGCGCGGTCTCCTGCTCGCCGGCGAGGCGCCCGAGCGCGACGCCGTCCGGGCCGAGGCCCGGGGCCTGGCGCTGCACCAGCGCCAGCACCTGCAGCACCCCGTCGTGGACGGCGCGGGCCAGTCTCGTGCGCTCCGCGGCGGCCGCAGCGGCGCGCTCTGCGGCCGCCTGGCGGACGGCCGAGCGCACCAGCGAGTCGACCATGAGCCCGACCACGGGCCCGCCGACCAGGAGGAGGAACAGGTTCCCGTAGACGGTCTCCGACAGGTAGTGCCGGGTCAGGAGGTCGTCGACGGAGAGCAGGACCGCGGCCGCCAGGCCGCCCTGCCAGCGCCAGTGGATCGCCCAGGCGAACATCGCGCCCATCACCCAGAAGCCCGGGACCGTCGCGTGGAAGCCGGGCGCCTTGACCACGGCGGTCAGCGCGAGCGCGACCAGCGCGACGGCCAGGTCGGCGAGCAACCAGCCCGTCGTACGGCGCGAGGGCGAGCTCAGCGCCCAGCTGATCACCCCCGTCCACACGACGCACGCGCCCACCACGAGCGCACCGCCGACGGGACGTGAGAAGCCGTCGCGGACGAGGTTGACCCCGATCATGTTCGCGGCCAGCAGGGTCCGCAGCACCGCCAGGTAGCGGTACATCCGGTCCTCGACCGCCACCGCCGCGCGCTCGGTGGAGCGTTCCCCGAGCCGGAGGACGCCGGTCAGGACGCCTGCTTCTGCTCGCCCGTCGCCGCCGCGGCCTCCCGCTCGGCGCGCTTGGTCTCGGCGGCGGACTTCTGCGACAGCTCCTTGGCCTTCGAGGCGTACATGTCGACGTACTCCTGGCCGGAGAGCAGCATGAGCTCGTACATGATCTCGTCGGTGATCGCGCGGAGGATGTAGCGGTCGTTCTCCATGCCCTCGTAGCGCGAGAAGTCGAGCGGCTTGCCGAAGCGGACGCCGGGTCGGGTGAACGTCCCGAACGTCTTGCCGGGCGGCGCCACGACATCCGTGCCGAGCACCGCCACCGGGATCACCGGGACGCCGGTCTCGAGGGCGAGCCGGGCGACCCCCGTCTTGCCCCGGTAGAGCCGGCCGTCGTGCGAGCGGGTGCCCTCGGGGTAGATGCCGAAGAGCTCACCCTCCTCGAGGATCCGGCGCGCCGACGACAACGCGCCCTCGGCCGCGGTGGCCCCCGACCGGTCGATCGGGACCTGGCCGGCCCCGGAGAAGAACTTCTTCTGGAACCAGCCCTTGATGCCCGGCGTCGTGAAGTACTCCGCCTTGGCCACGAACGTGACCCGACGCGGCAGGGTCAGCGGCATGAACAGCCAGTCGGCGTACGACAGATGGTTGCTGGCGAGGATCGCCGGGCCGGTGGCCGGGACGTTCTCGGCGCCTTCGACGTGCGGGCGGAACACGAGCCGCAGGAAGGGACCGAGCGCGATCCACTTCAGGAACCAGTAGAACACCGCGCCTCCGACTCGGACCGAGCTGACTCGCGCTTCCCCGCGACCTGCGACACACCCTAGTCCCACCCCCGCCGACCCGTTCCTGACAACGCGCGCCGTGGTACGGCAGGATGCGCGCATGCCCGACGCCAGTGCCGCCGCCGACGCTCCCACGGATCCGCTGTCCCTCCCGGCCCGGCCCGAGCTCACCGGCGGCCGCCCGATCGGCGTCCTCCTCGTGCACGGCTTCAGCGGGTCTCCCGCCTCGATGAAGCCCTGGGCGCGCCATCTCGCCGAGCTGGGCTACGCCGTCGAGGTCCCGCTGCTGCCCGGTCACGGCACGCGGTGGCAGGACCTCAACCAGGTCGCCTGGACCGACTGGTACGACGAAGCGGCGCGCTCCTTCGACCGCCTCCGGGCCGCCTGCGACGCCGTCGTCGTCTGCGGGCTGTCGATGGGCGGGTCGGTCGCCCTGCGGCTGGCCGAGGAGCGGGGGGACGAGGTCAGCGGGATCGTGCTGGTCAACCCCTTCGTGTCGAGCACCCGCAAGGAGCTCGTGGTGCTCCCGGTCCTCAAGCACGTCGTGCCGGCCCTCAAGGGCGTCATCAACGACATCAAGAAGCCGGGCCAGGACGAGGTCGGCTACCCCAAGCTCCCCCTCAAGGGGCTCGCCGCGATCTCGGCCATGTGGAAGGTGGTCGTGCCTGCGCTGGGTCGCGTGACGCAGCCCGTGCTCTACTTCCGGTCCGCCGAGGACCACGTGATCGACGCGTCGTCCTCCCCCACCGTGCTGGGCGCCGTGGGCTCGACCGACGTCGAGGAACGGATCCTGGCGAACAGCTACCACGTCGCCACCCTCGACCACGACGCGGAACGGATCTTCGCGGAGTCCGCGGAGTTCGTGGCACGGGTCACCGCCTGACCACGCCACCTGGCCCGGCTTGCCGTCACGACATACGCTGCTGACCGTGACGCAGCGGGACGACGACGCCGCCTGGCAGCAGATCGTCGACAACTACGGCGAGCCGCCGTCGGTCCCGTCCGAGCCCGCGAGCGACGCGGTGGACCCGACCCCCGAGGCGCGCCCCGATCTCCCGGAGCCCTTCCACCTGGAGCTGTACGACGAGGAGTTCGTGCCGCCACCGCTCCCGCCACCGCCCGTCATCTCGCCGGAGCGCCGGCTCGCCTGGGTGGGGCTGGTCGGCTGCCCGGTGCTGCTGGTGGTCGTCAACCTGATCGGCTACGCACTGCCGGGGGTGCTCACCGGGGCGCTGGTCGTGGGGTTCGTGGCGTCCTTCGCCTACCTGGTCGCGACCATGGACCCCCGCGACCCCGACGACGACGGGGCGCGCCTCTGAGCCGAACGCTCAGTGCCGGGTCAGGTCGGCGGCGCCGATGAGGCCGGCCCGGTTGCCCAGCCGGGCCTTGCGGATCTCGAGCATCGGGCGGTGGCCGCGCCCGGTGAGCTGGGCGGCGAACGCCTGTCGGGCCGGGTCGAGCAGCAGGTCGTCGGCTGAGCTGACGCCGCCTCCGACGACGACCACGGCAGGGTCGAGCACCGCGGTCAGGGAGGCGATGCCCTCCCCGAGCCATCGGCCGAGGGCCTCGAGCTGCTCGAGGGCGAAGACGTCCCCGGCGCGGGCCGCCTCGGTGATCAACGGCCCCGTGATCGCGTCGGGATCACCTCCAGCGCGGTCGAGGAGGTCGGCGGCGAGCAGGGAGCCGCCGCGGGCGGCGGCGCGGGCCTCGCGCACGAGCGCGTTCCCGCTGGCATACATCTCGAAGCAGCCGTGGTTGCCGCACCCGCACAGGATCCCGTCGGGTACGACGCGCATGTGCCCGATCTCGGCGCCCACTCCGAACGCCCCGCGGTAGAGAGCACCGTCCAGCACGACTCCGCCTCCGACGCCGGTCCCGACCGTGATCAGCAGGAGGTCGTCGACGTCGTGGCCGGCGCCGAACTGGAACTCGCCCCATGCCGCGGCGTTCGCGTCGTTCTCGACGACCACGGGCAGGCCGAGCCTGCTCTCGAGGTCGGCCTTGAGGTCGAGGTCGCGCCACGCGAGGTTGGGTGCGAAGAGGACCACGGACCGGGCCTTGTCGATGTAGCCGGCCGCGCCGATCCCCACGGCCTCGATCTCGTGCCGGGTGCGCAGCTCGGTGACCAGCTTCTCGATGGCCGCCTCGATCGCCTGCGCGTCGGTGGCCGGCGACTCGACCCGGAGCTCCTCGACGATGGTGCCGTCGCCGTCGACGATGCCGCCGGCGATCTTGGTCCCGCCGACGTCGATACCGCACGCCAGGCTCATGCGTCGTCCTCCGGCCGGTCGTCGTCCAGGTCGATCCGCTCCACGCCGCCGTCACGAGCCGGTGGGTGCGAGGCCATCATCCCCGAGACGGCGAGGGCGAGCGACGACGCGGCGCTGGTGAGGTGGGCGCGCACCTCGGGGCTGGTCTGCCGGATGGCGGCGACGGTGCGGCACACCGGGCACCAGGTGCACTCCGGGGCACCGGTGGCCAGGTGCTCGTGGACCTCGTCCCCGAAGGACGCGAGGCCGTCACCGTGCTCCTTCGCCCAGCCCGAGAGGGCGCCCAGCAGCTTGGCCGCCTCCTCGGCGACGCTGCCCACCGGATCGCGGTCGTCCGACTCCTGGCCCATCTCACTCCTCACCTCGCTCCACGGCGAACCTGACCTGCAGCTCGCCCTCGTCCACCCGGGCGCCGACGACCCGGTGGCGGGCCAGCCCTGCAGGCAGGGTGAGAAGCCGACGATACGACGCCACGGTCACGACCAGATCGTCGCCGTCGCGCGCGAGCTCGACGTCCGACCGCGTGACGAACGGCAACCGCAGGTGCAGCACCGCTCCGTCGCTGGTCCGGGTGATGCGCAACGGCTCCCGGACCGGGGGTACGACGAGCGGGTCGCCGTCGCCGTACAGCTGCCGGCCGAAGGCCGAGAGGGCGTCGAGGCCGACCGGCTCGGCGGGGCGGTACTCGGACCGCCAGACCTGCACCCCGGCGAACGAGTCGTCGACCTGCCCGAGCACCTCGGACTGGGCCGCGACCCAGCCGGCCCGCCAGGGGTCGGCGTCCGTGCCGTCGGGGAACACCCGGTTCGCGACCACTCCGTCCACGCGGTAGCCGAACAGCGAGAGCGTGGTGTAGCTGCGCCGGGCCTCGGCGAGCACCACCTGCTCCGGCGTGAGCACGAGACGCACGCTGGCCTCACGGCCGGTGAGGAGCCCCCGCACCTGGTCGATCTCGGCGTGGAGCCGCTCCACGGCGGCGAAGACGTCGTCCTCGGGCATCGGCACGCCGGCCGCCCGGGACAGCATCGGCTTCAGCGCCCTGATCACGCGGCGCTCGACCGGGAACACGCGGGTCATGTACCACCCCAACGCCTCCGGCAGCGCCAGCAGACGCAAGGTCTCCGCCGTGGGCGCGCAGTCGACCACGATCGCGTCCCACTCGTCGGAGAGGGCGTGGAGGCGCAGCTCGAGCAGCGCCAGGATCTCCTCCGCGCCGGGGATCACGGTCAGCTCCTCGGCGGCGACCGGGTCGACCCCGGCCACCTCGAGCACGCTCAGCAGATAGCGCTGGATCTCGGCCCACGACTGCTCGAAACGGAGCTGGGCGTCGACCTGGTGGACGAAGAGGTTCGGCGCGACGGGCTCGGGCTCGCTGCCCACCGTGATCCCGAAGGCGTCGGCCAGCGAGTGCGCCGCGTCGGTCGAGAGCACCAGGGTGCGCTGCCCGGACGCGGCGGCGAGCGTCGCCGTCGCGGCCGCGACGGTGGACTTGCCGACGCCGCCCTTGCCGGTGAACAGGAGGGTCCGCACGAGCCGTCCGTCGCGATCGGGCCCGGCTCAGCCGAGCGACTCGACGCGCTTCTTGAGACCCTTCAGCGCGGTGTCGATGAGGATCTTCTCGCCCTTGCGCTTGAGCATCCCGATCAGCGGGATGGAGACGTCGAGAGCGAGCCGGTAGGTCACGTCGGTGGTGCCGTCGTCGAGCTCGGTCAGCACGTAGGCACCGTCGAGCGCGCGCAGCATCTTGCCCTCGTCGAGGGTCCAGGTGACCTCGTCGTCGCCCGACCAGACGTAGGCGAGCGTGTACTCGTCCTTGATCGGAGACACGTCGAGCCGGAAGAACACCTTCTCGGCGCGGCCGTCCGGGAGCTCCGAGACGACCTCGGCCGCGGTGACGCCCTTGGCCCAGGCCGGATACGACGGGAAGTCGGCGATCACGTCCATGACCTGGCTGGGCGAGGCGTCGATGACGATCGACGACGTGGTCTGCTCGGCCATCACGACCTCCTCGAGCTCGGCGTTCTCCGGCGGCGGAGCGGCCTGCGTCTCAGGCGCGGCGAGCCTACCGGATCGGCCACCGGCCGCTCGGCGGTAACCTCCCCGGGACAGCCTGACCGTCCCGTGCTGGAGGCATCGTGCGTGAGTACTCCTCCCCGCTGAACGTCGACATCCCCACGACCGGCAACCTCACCGACGACGTCGTCGCGAACGCGGCCGACGCGCCGGACGGCGTGGCGTTCTCGCGCCGTCGAGGCGAGGAGTGGGAGGACGTCACCGCCGCGGCCTTCCTCGGCGAGGTGCGGGCGGTCGCCAAGGGACTCGTCGCGGCCGGCATCCAGGCCGGCGACCGGGTGGCCCTGATCTCCAAGACCCGTTACGAGTGGACCCTCGTCGACTACGCGATCTGGTTCTGCGGAGCCGTCAGCGTGCCCATCTACGAGACCTCGTCGTCGGAGCAGATCGAGTGGATCCTCGGCGACTCGTCCGCACGCGCGGTGGTGGCGGAGGGACCCGTCCACACCGCTCGGATCGCCGAGCGACGCTCCGCCCTGACCGAGCTCAACCACGTGTGGTCGCTGCAGGACAACGCGATCGAGGTGCTTCGACGGCTCGGCGAGGACATCGCGGACGACGAGCTCGAGACACGACGTACGACGGCGACGCCGGGCGACGTGGCCACGATCATCTACACCTCGGGCACCACCGGACGTCCCAAGGGCTGCCTGCTGACCCACGGCAACTTCATGTTCGAGCTGGGCGTCGCCGTGCCCGAGCTGCACGAGCTGTTCGAGGCCGAGGACGCGTCGACGCTGCTGTTCCTGCCGCTGGCCCACGTCTTCGCGCGGATCATCCAGGTCGGCGCCGTGAAGGCGCGCGTGCGGCTGGGTCACAGCGCCGACATCAAGCGGTTGCTCCCCGACCTCGCGGAGTTCCAGCCGACCTTCGTCCTCGCCGTCCCGCGGGTGTTCGAGAAGGTGTTCAACACCGCCTCGCAGCGCGCGACTGCCGAGGGCCGGGGCGGGATCTTCGACCGCGCCGCCGAGGCCGCGATCACGTACTCCCGAGCGGTCGACCGCGGGAGGGTGTCCGTGGCCACCAAGGCACGCCACGCCCTCTTCTCCCGGCTGGTCTACGGGAAGCTGCGCGCGGCTCTCGGTGGTCGGTGCCGGTACGCCGTCTCCGGCGGCGCCCCGCTCGGCGACCGTCTCGGACACTTCTACCGCGGCATCGGGCTCACCGTGCTCGAGGGCTACGGGCTCACGGAGACCACGGCAGCGTTGACCGCCAACCGGCCGGACGCCCTCAAGATCGGCACGGTCGGCCAGCCGCTCCCGGGCACCGAGGTCCGCGTCGCCGAGGACGGCGAGCTGTTGTTCCGTGGAGGTCAGGTCTTCGCGGGCTACTGGGCGAACGAGACCGCGACGTCCGAGGTGCTGGAGCCCGACGGCTGGTTCCACACCGGGGACGTCGGTGAGATCGACGAGGAGGGCTTCGTCCGGATCACGGGCCGGAAGAAGGAGATCCTGGTGACCGCGGGCGGCAAGAACGTCGCACCGTCGGCGCTCGAGGATCGCGTCCGCGCCCACCCGCTCGTGAGCCAGTGCCTCGTGGTCGGCGACGGACGACCGTTCATCGCCGCCCTGATCACCCTCGACGCAGAGGCCCTGCCCGACTGGGCGTCCGCCCACGGCAAGAGCGGTGACGTCGCTTCGCTGGTCGACGACGCGGACGTGAGAGACGAGGTGCAGGCCGCGGTGGACGACGCCAACGCCGCGGTGTCGCGTGCGGAGTCCATCCGCAAGTTCGCGATCCTCCCCCACGACTGGACCGAGGAGGGCGGCCAGCTGACGCCGAGCCTGAAGCTGAAGCGCAACGTCGTCGTGCGCGAGTGCAAGGACGACATCGCGGCCCTGTACGCCTGACCGACGTCCGTCCGCCGACGTGGATGCCGGCGCCGATTCGGAGATTTTGCAAATCGCCAACGCGGCGCCGTCGCCGCCCATAGCATCTGTCTCGCGTGTTTCGGGTCAGCGGGAGGCTCCCAGGTCTCCGGAACTCCGGGCCGCATCACACGTACTGCCCGCCCGTCACCTCGCCGGACGGCAGGTGTCCGAGCGAAAGGGATCACCCGAATGGACCGCCGCAGGCTGTTGATGATGCTCGCCGTACTCGTCGCCGTCGTCGGCACGGCGCTCGTCTTCCTCTACGTCAAGGGCGCCGACAACCGCGCTCAGGCCAAGTTCGACAACGTCAACGTGCTGAAGGCGACGCAGGACATCGCGGCGGGAGAGACGTACGACGCCGCGCTGGCCTCCGGCAAGATCACCCTTCTCCCGGTGCCCAAGGATCAGCTCAACACGGGCTACCAGACCTCCACCACGGGGTTGAAGGGCACCATCGCGTCGGTCCCCGTCTTCAAGGGCCAGCAGATCATCGCGAGCCAGTTCGGCAACACCGTCACCGGCGTCAGCTCCTCGCTGAACATCCCGAAGGGCATGATCGCGATCTCGGTCAACCTGACGGACCCCGACCGCGTGGCCGGCAACATCCAGAACGGCTCCGAGGTCGCCATCTTCGTCACCGGCGTCCTGACGCCGGCCTCGGGTGGTGCCTCCACGTCGACCGCCTCCGTGCAGGCGACCCGGCTGCTGCTTCCCAAGGTCACGGTCCTGAACGTCGGGTCGCCGCAGCCGCCGACGACCTCGACCACGACGGACAAGAACGGCAACCAGACGACGGAGCAGCTGCCGCGTACCCTCCTGACCATCGCAGTGACGCAGAAAGAGGCCCAGAAGGTGATCGTCGCGTCCAAGGCGCTCGATCTCACCTTCGGGTTGCTGACCTCCAACAGCCAGGTCCACCCCGGACCAGGGACCTCGACCCTCGTCACGTCTCTCTTCAAGTGAGCTCACATGCCCGTCATCGTCGACCCTGACAGCACTACGGCCCGACGGCTGCTCGGCGCCCTGCCGCCGGGCTGCCAGTCGGTGGACACGACGGAGCGCCTGCTCCCGTGGCTCGCCCAGCACCCCGAGGAGTACGTCGTGGTGCTGGGGCCGAACATCTCGTTCGGCGACGCGGTGACGGTCTGTGAGGGTCTGCGCACCTCGCGTCCCGCGACCAGCGTGGTCTTCGTACGCCCGGCCCTCGACACCGCCCTCCTGGCCCGCGCGATGCAGGCAGGTGCGCGCGAGGTCGTGGCCATGGACGACCTCCACCTGGTGGCGGGCGCGGTCTCGCGTGCCCACCAGTTCTCCCAGGCCCTGCGCGGCCCCGAGGCGTCCAAGCACAACGGGCACGTGATCTCGATCTTCTCCCCCAAGGGCGGCGTCGGGAAGACGACCGTCGCGGTCAACCTGGCGCTGGCGCTGACGGACAAGGGTTCGCGGCAGGTCTGCCTGGTCGACTTCGACCTGGCCTTCGGTGACGTCGCCATCACGCTGCAGCTGTTCCCCTCGCACACCGTCGAGCACGCGATCGGGTCCGAGGAGGACCTCGACTCGCCGATGCTCAACTCGCTCCTGACCCGCTATCAGGACTCCCTCAAGGTGCTCGCCGCGCCGAGCCACCCGGACGTCCGGGAACGGATCTCGCCGCTGCTCATCTCCAAGGTGCTGCGGACGCTGCGCACGATGTTCGACTACGTGGTGGTCGACACCGCGCCGGCGTTCGACGAGCAGACGCTGACCGCCCTCGACGAGACGGACGAGTGCGTCATCGTGGCGACGCTCGACGTGCCGACGCTGAAGAACGTCAAGGTCGCGCTGGACACGCTCGAGATGCTCAACATCGGCCGCGGTCACCGTTACCTGCTGCTCAACCGGGCGGATGACGCGGTCGGCATCGGGGCCGACAAGGTCGAGACCATCCTGGGCATGAACGTCGCCTCGCAGATCTCGACGTCCATCGACATCGCCGCGGCGACCAACGCCGGCACCCCGATCATCGCGGCGAGCCCCAACCACCCGTCCAGCGCCGCCTTCCGCAACCTCTCGTCGCTCCTGGCCGGGGACCCGCAGGTCGACGCGGGCATCGACCCGGGCCGCCACGCAGACACCGACAACGACCGCTTCGCCAAGCTCTTCCGGATCAAGAGGTGACATCGTGAGCAGTCTTGCCGAGCGACTGGCTGCGGCCCGCAAGCAGACCGAGAACGGCGCTGCCGCCGCGCCGCCGCCTCCTTCGGGCGGCGGTGACGGCGCGGAGACGCCGGCTCCCGCACCCTCGGCGGCTCCGCCGCGTGACACCGCCGGTCCCGGCGACGGCGAGAGCGTGCGCTCCCGCATGGCGCCGGCGTCGCAGGCACGCGTCAACCGTCGTGGCAACGCCGAGTACGAGCGCGTGGAGCAGCTCAAGCACGACGTCCACACCGAGCTGCTCAAGCAGCTCGGTCCCCAGCTGTACGACGCCAACCTCGACCAGGCCGAGCTCGACAGCCGCGTTCGTGCCGTCCTCGGCCAGCTGCTCAGCTCGCAGGAGCGGCCGATCAGCAACGCCGACCGCAACCGGCTCACCCAGGAGATCAGCGACGACATCCTCGGCTACGGGCCGATCGAGCCGTTCCTGCGCGACGAGGACGTCTCCGAGGTCATGGTCAACGGTCCCGACTCGATCTACCTCGAGCGTGACGGCAAGCTGGTGAAGGCCAACGCGACGTTCAGCGACGAGGCGCACGTGCGCCGCACGATCGACAAGATCGTCTCGCGGATCGGCCGACGCGTCGACGAGTCCAGTCCGATGGTCGACGCCCGTCTCCCCGACGGCAGCCGTGTCAACGCGATCATCCCGCCCCTGGCCGTCGACGGATCCTCCCTCACGATCCGGAAGTTCGCCGCGGACCCGCTGACGTCCGACGACATGATCGCGTTCGGCACCCTGAGCGAGCGCTCCGTGGAGTTCCTCGACGCCTGCGTCCGGGGCCGCCTGAACATCATCGTCTCCGGGAGCACCGGTGCCGGCAAGACCACGACCCTCAACGTGCTCTCCTCGTTCATCCCGGAGGACGAGCGGATCGTCACCATCGAGGACGCCGCGGAGCTCCAGCTCAAGCAGGACCACGTGGTGCGGCTCGAGTCACGACCGGCCAACATCGAAGGGCGCGGCGCGGTGCACATCCGCGACCTGGTCAAGAACAGTCTGCGCATGCGCCCCGACCGCATCATCGTCGGCGAGGTCCGTGACGCCTCCGCGCTCGACATGCTCCAGGCCATGAACACCGGTCACGACGGCTCGATCTGCACCCTGCACTCCAACGGTCCCCGCGACACCCTGGCCCGCATGGAGACCATGGTGCTGATGGCCGGCATGGATCTCCCGGTGCGCGCGATCCGCGAGCAGGTGGCGTCGGCGGTCGACCTGATCGTCCACCAGACCCGCTTCAAGGACGGCTCCCGCCGGATCACCAGCCTCACCGAGGTCGAGCGGATGGAGGGCGACGTGATCACCCTCCAGGACATCTTCGTCTACGACCACTCCGCCGGCTTCGACTCCGACGGCAAGGCCCAGGGCTTCCTGCGCTCCACCGGCCTGCGTCCGAAGTTCCTCGAGAAGATGGAGCACAGCAACGTGCACGTCGACCCGATGCTGTTCGCGATGGACAGTCTGCGATGACGCTGACGATGACCGGCATCATGCCGCTCACCGCGTCGTGGCAGATGTACGCCGGCCTGGGCGCGCTCGGGCTGGGACTGCTGGTGATCCTCGTGCTGGCGGTCCCCCACGAGCGTCGCCTCAGCACCGAGGAGCGGGTCACCCAGTACGCCGCGCGCGCCGGCCGCGGCGGACAGCCCGGTGGCTCCGCGGGTGCCGCGCAGATGCGACCCGAGGAGTCCGCGCTCGCCTCCGCCAAGGTGGCGGCCGGCCACGTGCTGAAGCGGAACGCAGGGCTGGAGGCGAAGATCGCCCAGCGGCTCGACGGCGCGGGCAGCGCCTGGCGGCCCGCGGAGTGGCTCCTCATGCACGCGGCCCTCTTCATCGGCATCTCCGTGCTGGGCCTCGTCGTCGGGAGCGGCAACCTCATCGTCGGTCTGGTCTTCATGGTCCTCGGCGCCTTCGGGCCCTGGTTCTACCTCGGCTTCCGCCGCAAGCGCCGCAAGAAGAAGTTCGAGTCGGCGCTGCCCGACACGCTCCAGCTGATGTCCGGCTCGCTCGCCGCCGGCCTCTCGCTGGCCCAGTCGGTGGACACGATCGTGCGCGAGGGCACCGAGCCCATCGCCGGGGAGTTCCGGAAGGTCCTGGTCGAGACGCGTCTGGGCCTGTCGCTGGAGACGGCACTCCAGGGAATCGCCGACCGCTTCCAGAGCAAGGACTTCGAATGGGTCGTGATGGCGATCAACATCCAGCGCCAGGTGGGCGGCAACCTCGCCGAGCTGCTCAACACGGTGGCGGCCACCATGCGGGAGCGTGAGTACATCCGCCGCCAGGTGGCAGCGCTCGCAGCCGAGGGCAAGCTCTCCGCCATGGTCCTGGGCGGTCTGCCGCCGGCCTTCATGCTCTACCTGCTGCTTGCCAACCGCGCCTACGTCATGGTGCTGTTCACCCGCCCACTCGGCATCCTGATGCTCGTCGGCGGCGCGATGATCCTGTCCGTCGGCATCTTCTGGATGTCCCGCATCATCAAGGTCGAGGTGTGAGATGACCATCCTTCTGATCCTGGGTGGCGCCATGGTGGTCCTCGCCGTGGTTCTCGTCTCCGTCGCGGTCGGGACGAACGCCTCGGGCCATACCGTCAGCGGGGTCGAGCGCTCGGTCGCTCTCGTGCAGGCGCTCACCAACGCGCCCAAGGAGCTGACCAAGGAGTACGAGAAGTCGTTCGCCGACCGGATCATGGCGCCGCTGCAGTCGAAGGCGCTCCTGGTCGCACGCCGCCTTTCCGGGGGCGACGCCGCCGAGCGCATCCGCCGCCGGCTCGACGTCGCCGGCAACCCGCCGGGATGGACGGTCGAGCGCGTCCAGGCCGGGAAGGTGATCGGCGCGATCGCCATGTTCCTCGTCTCGGTGGCGATCACCGCGGTGATGGGCCCCGGGCTCCTCCTGCACGTGGTGATCGTGGCGCTCGCGACGGCCGTGGGCTGGTTCGGTCCCAACCTCTACCTGTACCAGAAGGTCTACGACCGGTCGAAGCGCATCCAGCGCGAGCTCCCCGACGCCATCGACCTGATGACCATCAGCGTCGAGTCCGGGCTCGCCTTCGACGCCGCCGTCCAACAGGTCGCGAGGAACACCGAGGGGCCGTTGGCCGACGAGTTCTCGCGGGTCCTGCGAGAGATGCAGATCGGCCAGGGCCGCGCCGAGGCCCTGCGGGCTCTGGGCGACCGCACCGAGGTGGCCGACCTGCGCAGCTTCGTGACCGCGATGGTGCAGGCCGACAGCTTCGGTATCCCGATCGCCAAGGTGCTGCGGATCCAGTCGTCGGAGATCCGCATGAAGCGTCGGCAGTCCGCCGAGGAGAAGGCCCAGAAGGTGCCGGTGAAGATCACGGTCCCGCTGATCTTCTGCATCCTGCCCTGCTTGTTCATCGCCGTCATGGGTCCGGCGGTCATCCACATCATGGACTCGTTCTCCGGCAAGTGATCGGCCGATGATCTGGGGTAGTCCGCGACGCCAGTACACGTGGCTGGCCGTCGGAGCGCGCACGTTCGCGCTCCTGACGCTGGCGATGCCCCTGGTCCTGTCGCACGACCAGCTCATGCTGCTGGCCCTGCTGACGATGGGCGCCATCTGGGCGGCCGTCACGGCCGGGGAGCTCCTCGAGATCCCGGCCACCCTGCTGCTGGTCCTCGACTCGGCCCTCGTCGGCTCCGTCGCCGGCCTGTCCTCGCACTCGACGGTCGCCGTTCTCGGAGCCCTGGCCGTGCCGCCGTTCACCGCGGGTCTCCGGCGCGGCACCCGCGGCGTGGCGCTCTCGTTGTCCGCCGAGCTGTCGGCGTACGTCGTGATCAGCCTGACCGACGGCGCCCTGAGCCAGGAGCAGGGCACGAGCGCCTTCACCTGGGCGGTGACCGGCCTCGGGCTCGGCCTGATCGCGTCGTTCGTCCGCACCAACTTCCTGGACAGCAACGACCCCCAACGCGCCTACCGCGACGCCCAGGCGCTGATCCGTGAGCTGATCGGTCTGTCCGGACGCCTCAGCTCCGGGCTCGATCCGGTGGCCCTGGGCGGTCAGATCGAGAGCGCGGTCCGCGACGACCTGCCCGTGCTCGCGCTCACCGTGCACATCCCCCGCGGCGAGGTGCTCACACCCCTCGTCGGCGACACCGGGATCTCGTCCCCGGAGCTCGACATGAGCCACGAGCTCGCCCAGTACTGCCTGCTCACGGGCAACGTGCGGGTGGTCGGGCACTCCTTCGCGTTCCCCCTCAACAGCGGCGGAGGGGTGGCGGCCGTCGTGTCCGGCGTGCTGGCTCCCGGTCTCGACCCGCAGGCGATGGACCTGCCCCGGCGCCTCTCGGCGCTGGACCGCAAGCTCAGTCCGGCCACCGTCCGCCTCGACACCGCGGTGCTGTTCCTGGCGTTCCGGGACTCCGCGACCGTCGAGGAGCGCCGCCGCCTGGCCCGCGAGATGCACGACGGCGTGGCTCAGGAGATGGCGTCCCTGGGCTACTTCGTGGACACGCTGGTCGACCAGGAGCCCGAGGGGTCGCCCCGCGCGCGGCAGCTCGGCCTGCTTCGCGAGCGCCTGACCATGGTGGTCGGCGAGGTACGCCGCTCGGTCCAGACGCTGCGCACCAGCATCGGCGAGAACGACTCCCTCGGGACCGCCATCGGGTCCCTCGCCCGCCACCTGAGCGCGAGCAGCGGCATGCCGATCCACGTCACCCTGGACGAGCAGCCGACCCGGCTACGGCCCGAGGTCGAGAGCGAGCTCCTGCGGATCGCCCAGGAGGCGATGACCAACGCCGTTCGGCACTCCGGCGCCCGCGCCATCGAGGTCCTGTGCCGGGTCGCTCCCCCGACGGCCGAGATCGTGGTCAGCGACGACGGCCGTGGCCTCGGCGCCGGGCGCGACGACTCGCACGGTCTCGAGATCATGCGCGAGCGGGCGGCCCTGATCGACGCCACCCTCGAGGTGGTCGACAACGCGCCCCACGGGACTGCGGTCGCGGTCCGGGTGCGCGCCTCCGGCGTGTCGACACCCGACGCGGTCGCCGGACCGGCGACGCTGACCGCATGAACCACCGGAGGACGGAGCACCACGCATGACCACCGACCAGGCCACCCTGCGGGTGTTGATCGTCGACGACCACGACCTGATCCGTGAGGGTCTCGTCGGCGCCTTCGCGCGCGAGGACGCGACCGAGGTCGTGGGCGCGGTCGGCACCGTCGAGGCGGCGCTCGGGTCCTACGCCGACGACCACCCGGACGTCATCGTGACCGACCTCCAGCTCCAGGACGGCACCGGGCTGGACATCATCCGCCAGGTCCGCCATCGGGACGAGAAGATCGGCCTGGTCGTGGTCACCATGCACTCGGGCGACGACCAGATCTTCGCGGCCATGGAGGCGGGGGCCTCGGCCTTCGTGGGCAAGGACGCCCCGTCGGCAGAGGTGGTGCGCGCCGCGCGACACGCGGCCGTCTCCCCACGCTCCTTCCTGTGCACGGGCCTGGCCGGCGCGATGATGCGCCGCATCAGCGCGGAGTCCACCCGGCTCTCCACCCGCGAGCACGACGTCCTCCTGCTGCTCGCGGACGGCGCCAACGCCGCCGCGATCGGGCAGCAGCTCTACATGAGCGAGTCGACCGTGAAGTCGCACATCGCCCGGATCTACCAGAAGCTGGGCGCCAGCAACCGCGCGCAGGCCCTCGTCACCGCGATGCGGATCGGCCTGCTCTCCAGCGTGCAGCGCAAGGAAGTCTGAAGCACACCCGAGGCCGTCCCGGGTGGATTTCCCTGAATTTGCCCCAAGAATGAGCCCGGCAATGGTCCCAACGGACTATGGGCATCGGATCGAATGCCCGATCCCCTCGCCCCCCGGAACCGACATCATTGTTCACGGAGGCCTCCGGCCTTCTCGGCTCTCAAATGCCAAGAGACACCACACCTGTAGGAGAAACGGAAATGCTGGACTACCTCCGCATCATGCTCAACGCCCGCATGGCCAAGATGGACGAGCGCGGCGCCTCCGCCGTGGAGTACGGCCTGCTCATCGCCGGCATCGCGGCCCTGATCGTCGTCGTCGTGTTCGCCTTCGGTGGCGTGCTCACGAAGATCTTCAGCTCGACCTGCAACAAGGTCGGCGCCAGCGCGGCGGCGACCTGCTGAATCACGCGAGATGGCCGCGGACCTTCGGGTCCGCGGCCATCGTGCATTTCACCGGGACTACGCCGTCCTGCACCGGGTGGCTAGTCGGACTAGTAAATTCGGGTCAGATAACTCCAAGCGGACGCCCCATCCCCCCGGAGGGGTCTTACCCTGACACTCGTTGTCTCGGACATCCATAAACAGTCGCATGCCTAGAAAGAGGAGTTATCACGCCATGGGGGACTACCTTCGCATCATGATCAACGCACGCCTTGCCAAGATGGACGACCGCGGCGCCTCTGCCGTCGAGTACGGCCTGCTCATCGCCGGCATCGCGGCCCTCATCGTCGTCGTCGTGTTCGCCTTCGGTGGCGTGCTCACGAAGATCTTCAGCTCGACCTGCAACGCGGTGGGCGCCAGCGCCTCCGCCACCTGCTGACCTCTCAGCCCTCCGATGGCCGTGGACCTCTGGTCCGCGGCCATCGACGTCTTCCGGGCCGCCCCCGCTCTCGAGGCGAGGCTCTAGTCACGACGGGCCATGTCTTTTCGTGCGAACGTCCGATCCGCGCGAGCACCCCCGGAGGGCACCATGGTGAACGTCGTCGTCCGCTTGACCTAGGAGCAACCGCTCATGCTTGATTACCTCCGCATCATGCTGAACGCCCGTCTGGCGACTCTGGACGACCGCGGCGCCTCCGCCGTCGAGTACGGCCTCCTCATCACCGGGATCGCGGCCCTCATCGTCATCGTGGTCTTCGCGTTCGGTGCGGTCGTGACCACGTTGTTCAGCTCCACCTGCAGCAAGGTCGGCACCAGCGCAGGTGCCGGCACCTGCTGACCCCCCCTGTCCGACGACGGGGATGGCCGCGAACCCATGGGGGGTCCGCGGCCATCGTCGTTCTCAGCCGCCGCTGGTGACGCCCATCCGGCGTCCCAGCTGACGGGCGATCGCGACCCGCTCCAGGGTCGTCGGGTGGGAGCCGAACCAGAACTGGGACCAGGCCGGCGGCTCATCGCTCAGCGCGTGCAACGCCAGCTGCCGCTGCATCGCGACGAACGCCGTCGGGTCGCGCGTGGTCTGCAGCGAGTCGACGTCGGCCCGCGTCTCGATCAGGCGCGACAGCCCGTTGTTCACCGGGCTCGACAGCAGGGTCCCCACCGCCACCAGTGCCAGGACCAGGGGCACCACGGAGGGGTCGCGCAGACCCCCGGGTCGTCGTCGTACCAGGCCGACGGCGAGCCCGAGCAGCCCGATCCCCAGCGTCGTCCCGAGTGCGGCCAGGAGCGAGCCGGTCAGCACGTCGTCGTGGTGGGCGTGACCGAGCTCGTGGGCCACGATCGACAGGATCTCGGCCCGCGGGAGATCCCGCAGGACGTTGTCGTAGAGGACCACCCGGCGGGTGCTGCCGTAGCCGGAGACGTAGGCGTTGAGCGTCGTCGTACGGCGTGACGCGTCGGCCACCAGGACGTCGTCGAGGTGCACGTGCTCCTGGTCGGCGAGCCGCAGGATCTGGCTCCGGAGCGGGCCCGGCGGCAGCGCGGTGAAGTGGTTGAACGCCGGCTCCACGAGCACCGGGTAGACGAACGAGCCCAGCATCACCAGCGCCCCCAGGATCACGCCCGCCACGGCCGGCCAGGCCCGCGGCCAGCGACGTGCGCAGCCCACGAGCACGATCAGCAGGAGCCCCGAGATCACGACCGCCAGGAGCAGCCCCTTGACCAGGTCCACGGTCCACGGCCCCCAGGCCTCGTCGGTCAGTCCGTAGGCGCGCGCGCGGTGGTGACCCACGATGGCGAACGGCAGCGTGACCAGGCGGCCGATGATCCCCAGCACCAGCACGGCGACCAGTACCCGGACCCACCACCACCCCCGCAACCGGCCGACCAGCCGTGCCCCGAGCGAGGTGAACCCGAGGACGAGGGCGACGGTGAGCGAGACCGCGAGCGAGCACCACGCCAGGATCCGCGCCGGGTCGCTGTAGGCGTTCGCCCGGGCGAGGTCGGCGGGGGTGAACACCGAGCCGGCCGCGGCGGGCGGCGGTGTGCCCCCCGGGACCGGGTGCCAGGGGATGCGCCAGGCGGCGACGACGACGAAGGCGGCGGTCGCGGCCAGGAACGTGACCAGGGCCCAGCGACGCTCACTCACGCCGGCAAGTGTGACAGGAGCGTCCGCCACCGCCGGGTCAGGCCGGACAGCCCGAACCCGAAGTGACGGCGCAGCTCGGCACCCACCGGGTGCCCGGCGTCCACGGCGTCGTAGAACGCCACGAGGGCCGGCGCTCCCCCGTCGGCGGCGAGGAGGCGGCAGGCCAGCCACGCGCTCTCATAGCGTGCCTCGAGGTCTCTCGCCCCGACCGCGAACTCCTGCTGGCCCGGCAGATGGCTGGGTGGCCCGCTGCGGTGGACCAGAGCCGCGATCCGCGCCGCCGTCGTCGTCAGCGGCAGCCGCTGGGAGCTCAGCGCCACGTAGTCCGCGAAGCCCTCCACGAGCCAGGTCGGCGACGGGCTGGTCGCCGCGGAGGTCGCCACGTGCGTGGCCTCGTGCGTCAGCACGACCTGCGCCCCCCGGGGCCTGAGCGGGAGGAACACCTGAGGGTTGACGAACACGTGGACCGGCGCGGTGCGCGACCGCGAGCCGTCGACCGTGGTGGTGACGGCGGCGATGCCGGCGTACTGGCCGGGCCGGGCGCGCAGCGCCCGTTGCAGGCCCCCCTGGGTGGCCGGCACCTCGACCACGAGGCCGCCTCCCCACCGCGGCAGCACTCGACGGACCTGGGGGACGGCGGTCCTGGCCAGCGCCGCCATCCGGTCGGCCTCCGCCGCCGGCCCGTCGACCAGGACCAGGGTGGTGGGGGTCCTGCGGACCTGCACCGGGCCGGCCAGCCACAGCGGCGACCGACGGCCCCCGCCGCCGATCCCCGTGATCCCGAGCCGGCCGTGGCGGACCCCGAACCGGACGGACACCTCCATGCTCTCGCGGCGCCGGTCGAAGCCGGCGAAGCGCCAGCCCGCCTGCACGTCCGCGCTCCAGGCGCCGCCCGGCGAGACGCCTCCGGCCTCGTCGACGTAGCGCAGCGAGAACCCGTTCACGTGCAGCGCGCGCCCGTTGCGGACGACTCCCGCGAGGGAGCGCTGCGCCGCGGTCGTCGAGCCGAGCCGGGAGGCGCCCGCGGGGTCGTCGCGTCGTACCGCGTTCTCGAGGTCGCGCAGCAGGGTGGCCGCCCGCGCCGGTGAGGCGTGCGCGGGCGGAGGCCCGCCCAGCGGGGCGTGGTACGTCGGGGTCCGCTGCGTCAGCCAGACGACCACGCCGGCCGCGAGGACCAGGAACGCCGAAAGGCCGACCACCCACCGAAGTGGGCGGCCGGCCGGTCGTCTGGCACTGCGGGGCGCGGGATCAGCCAGGGCGGACCGCGCCGACGTACGGCATCGAGTAGAGCGGGACGACGCGGATGCCCGCGGACGGGTTCTCGGCGTTCACGATCATGCCGTTGCCGATGTACATCCCCACATGTTGGCTCGGGCTGTAGTAGAACACCAGGTCACCGGGCTGCAGCTGGCTCGCGGACACGTGCGTGCCCTCGCCCCACTGGGCACCGGACGAGTGCGCTAGACCGACACCGGCCGCGCCCCACGCCGCCATGGTGAGACCGGAGCAGTCGTAGGCGTCGGGACCGGCAGCGCCGTAGACGTAGGCCTTGCCGACCTGGGCCAGCGCGAAGTGCACGGCGATGGCGGCGCGACCGGACGCGGGCACGGCGGACATCGGCACCCGGACGGTGCTGCCGCGCGAGGCCTGCAGCAGTCGGGCGCGGGCGGAGGCCTTCATGTGGTCCAGCAGCGACTTGGCCTGGGCGAGGTTCTGGTTGATGGTCGCCTTGTCCGCGGCCGCCTGCTTCTCGAGCTTGGCCACCTTCGCGAGCTGGAACTCGGTGGCTCCCTGGCGGATGCTCAGCGCCTTGCTCTGCGTCAGGAACGAGGAGTACTGGCTGGACTGCATCGAGTTGAACGCCGACAGCGTGGTCAGCTGCGAGACGAACTTGCCCGGGTTGCTGGTGACCACCGCCTGCCCGACGGCCGACAACGAGTCGCCCTCGTACTGGCGGACGATCGAGTCCGCGACGAGACGCCGCGCCTTCTCGGTCCGGCTCTGCTGGCGCGCCTGGTCGGCGCGCAGCGCCTTGACGTCCGCGCGCATCTGGCTCAGCTGCACGTGGATCGTGTTGTAACGCTCCGACGCGGCCTCGGCGACGTGGTACAGCCGGTCGACCCGGTGCTGCACGTCCTGGATGGTGGGCTTGGCCTGCGCCGAGCCGGTGGGAATCATCCCCACCGTGGCTGCGATCGCGGCACCGGCAATGATCGTGACGAAGCTCTTCCGGCCGTTCAGCACGAGCGGACGGTCTCCCTTACGTGTCGTACGCCTACCAGGTGAGCTGACGGGTTCGGGCACGACATGCCCTACTCCGTCTCCTCGGAGGTCACGTATGTGCCCTCCGCCTCGACGGAGATTCACCCCAGAGGGGTTGGTTCCCCGGCTCTTCGTCGTGACTCCGAGTAGTCACGCTTCAGACTCGGCGCGACGCCCGCATGGACACCGGACTGGTCCATCGGCACGAGCGTCTGAGCCGTCACCCTAACCACAGCCCGGGGTGACCGCCAAACTTTCAACGACGTTGTCGTGACTTTTTCGTGACCTGAGGCGTTCATCGGTCGCCCTGGTCACATGCGTCACATGCGTCACAGCGCCCCGGGTCAGGCCGACTCGATCACGGGCGCCTCCACGGGCGTCACGAGCCGCAACGGCGGCACCAGGCCGCCCGCGGCGAGCGCGTCGAGCGCCCGGCACTCGTCGTCGGCCAGGGTCAGCTCGGGAGGTGGCCCGAGCAGCACCGTCACCACGCAGTCGTGGCAGGCGTGAGGGCGCACCAGGCAGGTGTCGCAGTCGATTCTCGTCGTCATGCCACGCACGATCACAGGGACCACCGACAGTCCGCCCCCGACAGGCCACCTTGCGAGCAAGCTCGCTGCGGTCTCGCTCCGGCCGTGGCGCTCCGACCCCGTCGGTTCGCCACGAACCGCCCGCCCCCGACAGGCCACCTTGCGAGCAAGCTCGCTGCGGTCTCGCTCCGGCCGTGGCGCTCCGACCCCGTCGGTTCGCCACGAACCGCCCGCCCCCGACAGGCCACCTTGCGAGCAAGCTCGCTGCGGTCTCGCTCCGGCCGTGGCGCTCCGACCCCGTCGGTTCGCCACGAACCGCCCGCCCCCGACAGGCCACCTTGCGAGCAAGCTCGCTGCGGTCTCGCTCCGGCCGTGGCGCTCCGACCCCGTCGGTTCGCCACGAACCGCCCGCCCCCGACAGGCCACCTTGCGAGCAAGCTCGCTGCGGTCTCGCTCCGGCCGTGGCGCTCCGACTCCGTCGGTGCGCCACGTCCTCGCTCGGGCGTGTCGGCCGGCGTTGTCGGCGGGCGGTCCTAGCGTCGAGACGTGACCACCACCGCGCCGCTCCCGGCCTCCGGCACCCCCGCCGGCGGCCATCAGGGGTCGCGGTGGGAGGCCCAACGCAGCTTCGACGAGCTCGGCCGGCCGCTGCGCGGCCTGACGTTCTGCGTCGTCGACCTCGAGACCACCGGCGGGTCGGCCGAGGGCGGCTCGATGATCACCGAGATCGGCGCGGTGAAGGTGCGCGGCGGCGAGGTCCTCGGCGAGTTCCAGACCCTGGTCAACCCCCACACGCAGATCCCGCCGTTCATCGCCGTCCTCACCGGCATCACCAACTCCATGGTGAGCCAGGCGCCGCCGATCGAGTCCGTGCTGCCGGCGTTCCTCGAGTTCGCCGCCGGCTGCGTGCTGGTCGCGCACAACGCTCCCTTCGACGTCGGCTTCCTCCAGTGGTTCACGGCCCGGCAGGGCCTGCCCTGGCCGACCTTCGAGGTCCTCGACACCGCCAAGGTCGCGCGACGCGTCATCACCCGCGACGACGCCCCCAACTGCAAGCTCTCGTCCCTGGCCCGGGCGTTCCACGCCTCCACGACGCCCAACCACCGGGCGCTGTCCGACGCGCGGGCGACCGTCGACGTGCTCCACGGCCTGATGGAGCGACTCGGGGGGTTGGGGGTCCACACCCTCGAGGAGCTCCAGACCTTCAGCGCGAAGGTCTCGACGGCCCAGCGCCGCAAGCGTCATCTCGCCGAGGGCCTCCCCCACGCGCCCGGCGTCTACCTCTTCCGCGACGAGGGCGCCCGGGTCCTCTACGTCGGCACCTCCCGCGACCTCCGCACCCGCGTGCGGAGCTACTTCACGGCGTCCGAGACCCGCTCGCGCATCGGCGAGATGGTCGGGCTGGCCACCTCGGTCACCGGGATCGAGTGCGCCACGCCCCTGGAGGCCGAGGTGCGCGAGCTGCGCCTCATCGCCGAGCACAAGCCGCGCTACAACCGACGCTCGCGGTTCCCCGAGCGAGCCCACTACCTCAAGCTCACCCGCGAGCCCTGGCCGCGGCTGTCCCTGGTGCGGCGCGTCCTCGACGACGAGGCCGACTACGTCGGCCCGTTCTCCACCAAGCGGACGGCGGAGAAGTGCCTGGCCGCGCTGCACGAGACGTTCCCGCTGCGGCAGTGCTCCCAGCGGCTCGCGCGCCATCCGACGGCGTCCCCCTGCGTGCTGGCCGAGATGGGCCGGTGCCTCTCCCCGTGCGACGGCAGCGTCGACGAGACCACCTACGCCGCCGTGGTGCGGCAGCTCCGCGACAACCTCCTGCGCCGGCCCGACGACGTCGTGGAGCTGATCACGCGGCGGATGGCCGCCCTCGCCGACGACGAACGCTACGAGGAGGCCGGCGTCCACCGGGATCGACTGGCCGCGTTCGTCCGCGCCGCCGCCCGCACCCAGCGACTCACCGCGCTCACGCGCATCCCCCATCTCGTGGCCGCCCGGCGCGAGGACGACCCCGCCCCGGGGCCGGGAGCGCGGGGCCGGTGGGCGGTCCACGTCGTCCGCCACGGCCGGCTCGCGGCGGCCGGCGTCATCCCGCCGGGCGCCGATGCCCACCACTACGTCAGCGACCTGGTCGCGAGCAGCGAGACCGTGAGCGGTGGTCCGGGTCCGGTCCCGGCGGCGACGGCCGAGGAGACCGAGCGGATCCTGCGCTGGCTCGAGGCACCCGGGGTGCGGCTCGTCGAGGTCGACGGTGAGTGGACCTGTCCCGTCGGAGGTGCCACCCGGCACCTGGCCCTGCACGACGCGGTGAACCAGTCGCGACTCGACCTGGTCCCCTTCGACGACCGGCGCGATCTGGCGACCGTCGCCCGGCCGGTCCGGTGAAGCGTCCCGACTAGAGTCGGCCCATGATCACCGCCATCGTCTTCGTGAAGGCCGACGTCGCCCGGATCCCCGAGGTCGCCGAGGCGATCGCCGACCTCGACGGCGTGAGCGAGGTCTACTCGGTGACCGGCCAGATCGACCTGATCGCGCTGGTGCGGGTGCGGGCGCATGACGACGTGGCGGCCGTCGTCGCCGACCGGCTCAACAAGGTGCCCGGGGTGACGGCGACCGAGACGCACATCGCGTTCCGGGCCTATTCCCGCCACGACCTCGAGTCGGCGTTCGCGGTCGGCGTCGACTGACACCGGTCCGGACGGCCCTTCGGCCGTTCGGACAAGATCTTCGCGTTTCACGCGTGAGAGGCGCCGCTGGCATCTACCGTGGCCCGGTCCCAGCTCCGTCCGAAGGGCCCCTCGTGTCTCGAAGCAGCCGTATCCCGCGTCCGCTCCTGCTGGCCCTCTCGGGGCTGCTCGCCGCGACCTCGGTCGCCCTGGCCCCCGTCGCCGCGCAGGCTGCGATCAAGGCACCGACCGGCCTGTCACCGTCGGGCACGGTCTCGACCGGTACGCCGACGTTCACCTGGAACCGGGTGTCCGGCGCGACCCAGTACCAGCTGGTCGTGGACAACTCGTCCTCCTTCTCGAGCCCGCTGATCTCGACCTCGACGGCCAACAACAAGTACGTGCCGACCGGCAACCTGCCCGACGGCGCGATCTACTGGGAGGTCCGGGCCCAGGGCAACGCCGGCACCAGCGCGTGGGCCACGTCCACGGCGACGATCTCCCCCACCGGCGCGCCCAGCCCGATCTCTCCCATCGGCGGCGTCACGCTGAGCCAGCCCGGCTCGCCCCCGCTCTTCACGTGGTCACCGGTCACCGGCGCGGCCGGCTACGAGGTCCAGGTCGACAACACCGGGACCTGGAACTCCCCGGCCACCTACGCCGTCACCGGCACGTCGTACTTCGTCGACACCCCCCAGGCCTCCGGGACGTGGTTCTGGCGGGTGCGTGCGAACCGCGGCAACGGCCTGTACACCGGGTGGAGCAGCACGGCGACCTACGTCGTCGGCCAGCTCGCCGACGTCCAGCCCGGCGCCGACATGAGCTCCGGAACGCCGGTCCAGGACGTCGCCATCGACTGGCAGGCAGTGCCCGGCGCGATGCTGTACCAGCTGCAGGTGGGGCGCGATCCCGACTTCAACAACATCGTCGACGACCGCATCGTGTTCGGCACGACGTACCAGCCGCCGTCGACCTACGACAACGACCAGTACTACTGGCGGGTCCGGGCCATCGACGCCGGCAACAACCGGATGCCGTGGACGCAGGCCTCGCCGTTCGCCTTCCAGCGCAACTGGCCACAGCAGCCGACCCTCCAGTGGCCGCCGAACCAGCTCGCCCCCTCCGTCGGCGACCCGCTCTTCTTCCAGTGGACCCCGGTGCGCCACGCCACCAACTACCAGCTCGACATCTCGGGCGACCCCAACTTCTCCCCGGGTCAGTACTTCACCTGCACGACGTCGGGGACGACCTACCCGATCGGCAACCCGCCCGGCAGCGACAACTCGTGCGGCGGCATCTCCGCCGGCCAGACCTTCTACTGGCGGGTGCGCGGCATCGACCTGCCCACGGGCGTGAACGGCATCTACTCCGCCATCCACTCCTTCACCTACGAGCCCGACGTGGTGAACCAGACGGCGCCGGCGAACAACGCGACCGTCGACGTCCCGACCCTGAAGTGGGACCCCGTCCGCGGGGCGAACTCCTACCACGTCATCCTGAAGGACAAGAACGGCGGCGGCGTCGCGGACTTCGTCACCAGCTCCAGGAGCTGGACCCCGGAGGTCCGGCTGACGGCGGCCAACAGCCCCTACGCGTGGACCGTGCAGTCCATCGACGGGGCGGGGACCCAGTCGCCGAGGTACCCCGCGGAGCACTTCTCGGTGACCGGCAACGACCCGACGGGCTTCGTCCAGCCGGCCCTCACGCCGCTCACCGGACTCACCAGTGACCCGGCGACCTCGGACTTCCCCAGCCTGAGCTGGGTGCCGCTCCCCGGCACCGTCAGCTACCAGGTCTTCATCGGGGTCCACGGCTCGCCGTACTACGACGACACGAACACCTCGCACATCAACGGCGCGATCTACCACTACCCGGCCGCCACCGACACCGGCACCCACTACCTGACCCCGGGGTCCTACGACTGGTTCGTGGAGGCGACGGACTCGGTGGGCGGCACGACCGACGGCCCCGTGGCCACGTTCCATGTGCGCGACCTCGCCGCGGCGACGGGACAACGGATCGCCCTCGACGGCCTCGCCACCCAGAACGGCACGGACTGCGCCAACAGCCTCGACGCACCGCTCGCCAGCCAGCAGATCTGCATCGGCGTGCCGGCCACGCCCGTGCTCGCGTGGGACCCGGTGCCCGGAGCGGCGGCATACGTGGTGTACCTCGCCGCCGACCAGGAGCTGACGAACCTCGTCGTCCCACCGTCGACCACCACGAACACCACGTGGCGACCGCCCTCGGACCTGCCGGACAACACCGCCCAGGACGCGTACTACTGGTACGTCCGGCCCTGCAAGTCGACCGGTCCGCTGCTGTGCAACCCGGACCCCGTGTCGACGCACGCCGCGGCCACGAACGCCTTCCGGAAGCTGTCCCCGGCGCTCCAGCTCCTGTCGCCCGCGGACAGCGCCGCGGTGACGAACGAGCCCACCTTCAGCTGGAAGGACTACCTCGACACCAACCAGGCGGTGACCTACGCCGGTGGCGCCAACGCGTCGCCCCAGACCGCGCGCGACTACCGGATCCAGATCTCGCAGTCGCCGACGTTCAACGCGCTCGTGGACGACCGCGAGGTCGACCAGCCCTTCTACACGCCCAACGACCGCACGCTGCCCCAGGGAACCCTGTACTGGCGGGTGCAGGCGGTCGACCCGGCGGTCAACCACCTCACCTGGAGCGAGGTCCGCAGCTTCAGCAACAACCAGCCCACGATCAGTCTGACGAGCAGCGGTGGCGGCGTGCCGTCGCCGGTCGGCGGCGTCACCGTGGGCGGCTCGACCCCGTTCCGCTGGGCTCCGCAGAATGGTGCCGCGGGCTACACGATCGAGGTCTACAAGGGTGACGACGTGACCCACTCGCCGGCCAACCTCGTGTTCCAGGGAACGACGCGCGTGCCGGCGTACGTGTGGCCGAACTTCCTCCCGCCGTCGAGCAGCGCGTACCGGTGGCGGGTTCGCTGGACCGACGCCTACGGACAGCTGCGCCCCTGGTCGGCCGACGGCCGGTTCTTCGTGAGCGCGTCCACCGTGACGCTCACCGCGCCCGCGTCGGGTACCTACCAGCAGGGCAACAACCTGGACTTCACCTGGGGTGCGGTGCCGTTCGCGGCGACGTACCGGCTGGACGTCCGCGACGCCAGTGGCAACCCGGTCGCGAGCTGGACGACCGCCGCCACCTCGTTCGCTCCGTCCACGGTCAACGACGGCTCGTACCTGTGGCGGGTGACGGCCCTCGACCCCAGCAACGGTGCGATCGCGGCCAGCACCTGGCGGCCGTTCCAGGTGGACGGGACGGCGCCGACCCTCACGGCGTACTCCCCCAACCCGACGGGAACCCCGAAGTCCCGGGTCAAGGTGAAGTTCAGCGAAGCCGTCACCGGGGTCACGGCGACGTCGATCCAGCTGCACGTCCGCGGCCGGACCTCGCGCCTTCCCGCGACGGTGAAGCTCGCCGCCAACCACCTGAGCGCCACGCTGGTCCCGAAGGCTGCCCTGAAGCACGGCAAGACCTACACGGTCAGGGTGACCAGTGCGATCCGTGACGGTGCGGGGAACCACCTGAGGACCTTCACCTGGAGGTTCACGGTCTGATCGCGGCGGGACGCCGTCGAGAGAGACGGCCGGGGCGGGCGCCGGGAAACCGACGCACGGCACGGACCCCGGCCGTCCTCGGCCGTTCGGTCACGATCTCGGCGTTTTGCGGAGAACGGGGCGGCAGCCGCTCTAGGCTTCGAGGTCAGACTTCCTGGGAAGGGCTGCCGGTGCTCGCTCGCTCTGCTCGAACGGCGGCAGCCGCACCCCTACGTCGAGCCGCCCTGCGCGCGCCGGCGCACGCATGAGAGAGACAGCCCTGGTGGACACCGACGTCGTCACTGACCGGCCCGCGGCCGACGCGCCGCCGCGGTCCGGCGACCTGGTCGCCAGGTCGCTGCGACTGCTCCCCGCCGTGCTGTTCGGCTCGGTGTTGTTCTTCATCGTCTACACCGGCGCGGTCCCGCTGACCAACGACGACACCTACTTCCACCTGCGGTTCGGCTCGGAGTTCCTCCACGGGCACTGGTCGCTGTGGCATCCGGGGTCGGTGAGCACGTTCGCCACCTCGCCCTGGGTGCCCACCCAGTGGCTGCCCGAGGTGATCATGGCGAAGTTCGAGGCGTGGTTCGGGCTCGCCGGGGTGGCCTGGCTCTCGGGGCTCCAACAGCTGGGACTCGTGGTCGCTCTGTATCTCACCTGCCGCCGGTGGGCCGAGCCCCTGCTGGTCGTCCTGCTGCTGATCCCCACCCTCATCTCGGCCTCGATCGGCCTCAGCATGCGGCCCCAGGTGATCAGCTACATCCTGGTCGTGGTCACCCTCTGGGCCTGGCTCAAGACGCTCGAGGACGGCGTACCGCGATGGTGGTTGGTCCCGGTCACCTGGCTCTGGGGCATGTCGCACGGCATGTGGCCGATCGGTATCGGGCTCGGGGTCGTCGGTGTGGTCGGGCTGGCGCTCGACCGCAGGACCGATGCCCGCGGGGTCGCTCGCGCCGCGCTGGTCCCCTTGGCGTCGGCGGTGGTCGCCGCCGTCACTCCCGTGGGGCCTGCTCTCTACGGCGCCGTCCTCGGCGTCGGGAGCCGGTCGAAGTTCTTCTCCGAGTGGGGGGCCCCGGACTACACGGCCGTGCCTGCCTGCCTCGTGCTGGCCGGCATGTTCGCGATCGGGATCGTCCTCTTCGCCCGGGCCCCGCGCCGCCGGTGGAGCCACCTCCTCTATTTCCTCGTGGCGGGCGCCTGCGCCCTGTGGTCCTACCGCACGGTGCCGGTGGCGGCGTTCATCCTGATGCCCCTCCTGGCCGCCGCGGCCCAGTCGCTGATGCCCACCCGGGCCCACGTGGTGAGACGCCCGGAGGCGGTCAAGGTGGTCGGCGCGACGGTCGCGTCGCTCGCACTGCTGGCGGTCCTGGTGCCCCATACCTCGAACCGGCCACCGGCCCAGCCGTCGTGGGTCGAGCCGGCGCTCTCGGCCCTGCCGGCCGGCACCGCGGTCGCGAGCGACTGGGGCTACGGCGGATACCTGATGTGGCGGTTCCCGAGGCTGGACCCGATGATGCACGGGTACGGCGACACCTACACCGTGCCTGAGCTGCAACGCAATCTCGACGTCCTCACGCTCGCCCCCGGCTGGGACCGGGAGTTCCGGGCCACCGGCTGTCGGATCGCCCTCCTGCCCCCGAGCTATCGATTGGCGTATGCGCTCCTCCACCAAGAGGGGTGGCGCGTCCTCCATCGCTCACCTTCGCTGGAGATGCTGGTCGCGCCGCCTTCCTGGCCCGCCGCAGGCTGAGACCGTGCCGAGCGGCCCGGCCGGCAGCGAGGCGGGTCAGGGCAGCAGGTCGCGCACGACCGCGTCGGCCAGCAGCCGGCCCTCGAGGGTGAGGACGAGCCGCTCCGCGGCGAGCTCGACGAGCCCGCGGTCGACCAGCGCGGCGACCGCGGCCCGGCCGTGCGCCTCGAGCGCGAGCACCGGCAGCCCGTCGTGGAGCCGGATCTCGAGCAGGACGCGCTCGACCCGCCGGGTCTCGGCGTCGAGCGTCTCGCGCGCGGCCGCCGGACTGACCCGCTCCGCCAGACGCCCGGCGTACGCCGCCGGGTGCTTGACGTTCCACCAGCGCACGCCGCCGATGTGACTGTGGGCGCCCGGCCCGACACCCCACCAGTGGCCGCCGGTCCAGTAGAGCTCGTTGTGGTGGCACCGCTGCCGCGGCTCGCGCGCCCAGTTGGACACCTCGTACCAGGTGAAGCCCGCCCGGCCCAGGCGATCGTCGGCCAGGACGTACTTGTCGGCGAGGTCGTCGTCGTCCGGCGCCGGCAGCTCGCCCCGCGCGACGCGGCGGGCCAGGGCGGTGCCCGGCTCGACGATCAGGGAGTACGCCGAGACGTGGTCGGGCCCGCAGGCCAGGGCGCCCTCGAGCGACGCCTCCCAGTCCGCGAGGGACTCCCCCGGCGTGCCGTAGATCAGGTCCAGACTGACCTGCTCGAAGCCGGCCTCGCGTGACCACGCGACCACGGCCGGCACCCGGAGCGGGTCGTGCGTGCGGTCGAGGGTGGCGAGCACCGCGTCCACCGCGGACTGCATGCCGAAGCTGATCCGGGTGAAGCCCGCCTCACGCAGCGCCTCGAGGTCCCAGAAGGCGACGCTGTCCGGGTTGGCCTCGGTCGTCACCTCGACGTCGGGCGCCAGCCCGAACTCCGCGGCGACCGCCGCGAGGACCGAGGCGAGGTCGCCCGCGCCGAGCAGGGTCGGGGTCCCACCACCGAAGAAGACGGTGGACACCGGCAGGTCCCGGTCACCGAGGACCCGCCGCGCCATCCGCACCTCGGCGATCGCGGCCTCGGCGTACGTCGTACGCGAGGCTCCCGGCTGGTCGCCGAGCTCCGCGGCCGTGTAGGTGTTGAAGTCGCAGTAGCCGCATCGGACGGTGCAGAAGGGCACGTGGACGTAGAGGCCGAACGGGCGCGTGCCGAGCTCGGCGAGGGCCGACTCGGGCAGCGCCCCGTCTGCCGGAGCCGGGTCGCCCGAGGGCAGCGATGACGGCACTCAGCCATCCAACCAGAGGGCACGCCGCGTTCCGCTGTCGGCGAACGCGGAAACGATGGCGCCCCGGCAGGCGTTCCACCGTCATGGGAGAGCCGACCGCTCCGGGGATGGGAACCCCCGGTGACGAGGGGCCGCTGGATGCCTACTCGCGGGTCGTCGTGCACGTCGCGGAGACCCTGACCCCCCGGGTGGCCGCGGTCCGGATCCGCAGCGGCCGCGGCGAGTCCGCGGGGTCGGCGGTGGTGCTGAGCGGCGAGGGCCACCTGATCACCAACGGACACGTGGTCGGGCAGGCGGCCTCGGGCGAGGCGGCGTTCTCCGACGGCACCGTGGCCAGGTTCGAGGTGGTCGGCCGCGACGCCCTGTCCGACCTCGCCGTACTCCGCGCGGACCGCGCGGTGCCGAGCCCTCCGCCGTACGGCGACGCCGACACCCTGCGGGTGGGCTCGCTGGTGGTGGCCGTCGGCAACCCGCTCGGGCTGGCCGGCAGCGTCACCGCGGGCGTGGTCAGCGGCCTCGGACGCAGCATGCCGGCCCGCGGACGGACCACCGCCCGGATGATCGAGGACGTGATCCAGACCGACGCGGCGCTGAACCCGGGGAACTCCGGTGGGGCGCTCGCGGACTCGTCGGGTCGCGTGGTCGGGATCAACACCGCGGTCGCCGGGATCGGGCTCGGCCTGGCGGTCCCGATGAACGCCACGACGAACCGGATCATCTACGCCCTCCTGCACGAGGGCCGGGTACGCCGCGCGTACCTCGGGCTGGTCAGCGCTCCGTCGGCCCTGCCGCCGGCGTGGGCGGACCGCACCGGTCAGCGGACCGCTCTGCGGGTCGTGGAGGTCGTCGAGCACAGCCCCGCCGAGTTGAGTGGCCTGCACCGGGGCGACATGGTCCTTGCGGTCAACGGCTCGCCGCTGACCGATGCCGGCTCCCTGCAGCGCCTGCTGCTCGACGACGCCATCGGCGCCCGGGTCGAGATCACCGTGCTCCGCAACGGCGCCCTGGTCGACGTGGTGGCGGAGCCGACCGAGCTCGTCGACTGACCCTGGTCACGGGTTCGCGGGGTTTTGCGCGGCCAACAAGTGGTGCGGGAGTGACGAACGGGAGCGGGCGGTGGATCAGGAGTAGAAGCCGTCGATGACGTCCGCGTAGTTGCCCTCGACGACGTTGCGCTTGACCTTCATGGACGGCGTCAGCTCACCGGACTCCACGGACAGGTCGTGGTCGAGCAGCTTCCACTTCTTGATGGTCTCCCACCGGTTGAGGCGGCGGTTGAGCTCCTCGACGTAGCCCTGGACCATCTTCTGGCAGGCGTCGGAGGCGACGATCTCGGCGTAGTCGCCGCGTACGTCGTTCTCCTTCGCCCAGTCGACGAGGGCGTCGGGGTCGAGCGTCACCAGGGCGACGACGAAGTTGCGCTCGTTGCCGAACACCACGAACTGGCTGGCGTAGGGGCACAGGGCCTTGAACTTCGACTCGATCGCGGGCGGGGCGATGTACTTGCCGCCGGAGGTCTTGAACAGCTCCTTGATCCGGCCGGTGATCCGGAGGAAGCCGTCGGCGTCCACCTCGCCCTTGTCGCCGGTGCGCAGCCAGCCGTCGTCGGTCAGCGACTTCGCGGTCTCCTCGGGCAGGTTGTGGTAGCCGTCCATGACCCCGGGACCCTTGATCTGGATCTCGTCGCCGTCGCCGATCCGCACCTCGCTGCCCGGGAAGACCAGGCCGACGGTGCCCATCTTGTAGTCGTCGGGGTGGTTGACGAACGAGCCGGCCGACGACTCGGTGAGGCCGTAGCCCTCCAGGATCAGGATGCCGGCCGCGTGGAACCACTCCGCGATCTCCTGGTTGAGCGCCGCGGCGCCGGAGATGAAGAAGCGGACCCGGCCGCCGAAGCGCTCACGCACCTTGGCGAAGACCAGCCGGTCGAACACCGCGTGCTGGGCGTTGAGCAGCAGCCCGGGGTCGCGCCCCTCACGCTTGGCCCGGTCGACGGCCAGCCCGACCTTGAAGGCCTGCTTGAAGATCGCCTCCTTGATGCCTCCCTCGGCGGCCTGCATGGTGACGATCCGCGCGTGCGCCTTCTCGAAGATCCGCGGGGCCGCGCCCATGAACGTCGGCTTCACGATCCCGAGGTTGTCGACGATCTTGTCGACCCTGCCGTCGATCGCCGCGGGGAACCCGCACGCCAGCTGGGTGGAGAGCAGCACCTTGCCGAAGACGTGCGCCATCGGCAGCCAGCGGAACTCGAGGTCGGACTCGTCCAGGATGCCCTGCGCCTGGATCGCCGATCCCTCGTAGACCCACGAACGGTGACGGAGCCGGACGCCCTTCGGCTTGCCGGTGGTGCCGGAGGTGTAGACGAGCGTCGCGAGCTGCTCCGCACCGATCTTCTGCGCCGTCTCGTCGATGACACCGGGGTGCTCGGCGAGGTAGGTGTCGCCCAGCTCTCCGAGCTCCTCGAGGCCGATCACCCAGTCGCCGTCGGTGGCGCCCGTGAAGGTGACGACCTTGGCGAGGTGCGGCAGCTCGGAGCGGTGGTCCCTGAGCTTGGCGATCTGCTCGTCGTCCTCGGCGAAGACGACGCGGCACTCGGAGTCGCTGAGGATGTACGCCGTGTCCTCGGCGTTGGTGGACGGGTAGACCGTCGTCGTCGCCCCGGCCGCACACATGACCGCGAGGTCGGCGAGGATCCACTCGAAGCAGGTGCCGGACGCGATCCCGACTCGTTGCTCGGGCTCGAGGCCCAGGGCCAGCAGGCCGGCCGCGAGCCGGGACACCCGCTCCCCCGTCTCGGCCCAGGTCACCGAGACCCAGTCATCCCCTTCGGGATAGCGGAACGCCTCGCCGCGCGGGCTCCGGGCCACCCGGTCGAGGAACTGGAGGGCGACGTTGGCGACCATGTCGTCGACGAAGCTGGTGTCGATGGTGACGGGCATGTCTCTCCTGCGGGCGAGGACGGCCGGACCGGGGCGATCCGAGCCGGGCCTCAATCTAGTTGACGAAGTTACGCTCGGGTAGCCAACGAGCATCTGTCCACGGGGTCACTCACCCGACGTCCCGAGCAGGCGCCCGAGGACCCGCAACCTGCCCTGGGTGTCGAGCACACCGACGTCCCCGGTGTGCAGCCAGCCCTGGCGCAGGGCGGCCGCGGTCTCGGCCCGTCGCCGGTGGTAGCCGTCCATCAGGCCGGGCCCGGAGACCAGGATCTCGCCGTCGTCCGCGATGCGGACGTCCGTGCCGGGCAAGGGTCTCCCGGCCGTCCGGCTCCCCTGGTCCGCCGGCAGCTCCACGCAGACGGCGCCCGCCGTCTCCGGACGGCCGTAGGCCTCCAGCACCTTCACGCCCGCGAGGTCGAGGAGCTCCGCGGTGCCGCCGTCCAGCCCCGCGCCCGCCGAGACCACGAAGCGCAGGCGGTCACCGAACACCCCGCGCACGTCGGCCAGCACCCGGCGGTCGAGAGACCGGTGCCGGCGGGCCAGACGACCGGTCACCTTGAGTCCCTCCGCCTCGCGCTCACGCACCTGCCGGGCCACCGCGAACGCCCGGTCGGCCGCGCGACGGCGCACCAGCCCCGACCGGTTCGCCTTGTCCACCCGACCGCGCACCTGCTCCAGCAAGGCCGGCGTCAGGCCCACCACCGTCGGGCGCACCAGGGCCAGGCTGTCGATCGCGTGGTCGGGTCGCCCCTCGAGGGCCACCGGGAAGCCGCAGGCGAGCTGGACCGCCAGCAGCGCCTGTCCGTAGGTGTGCGAGAGCGGGAGGCACAGGTGGAGCAGGTCGGGGTCACCCAGCTCGCCGAGCGCCGCGACGGCCGCGGCCTGGTAGGTCAGTGCCGAGTGCCGCAGCCGGACGCCACGCGGAGGTCCGTCCGCGTCCGGCGTGTAGACGATCGCCGCGAGGCCCTGACGGCGTACGGCGTACAGGCGCTGCGCGATCGCCCGCGGCTGCTCGGTGAGGTGCTCGCTCCCCAGCCCCAGCAGACCCTCGAGGGTGAGCACCCGCGAGTCCGGGTAGTCGCCGTCGATCTGGACGACCTTCGCGACGTCGCGGATCCGGGACCGGATGCGCCAGAGCGTGTGGACGGTGTCGTAGTCCTCGGCGATCACCACGCGAGCACCGGAGTCGCGCAGCACGTGGGCCATCTCGTCGTCGGTGCTCGTGGGATCGACCGCCGTGACCGCGCCGCCGGCGCACAGGGTCGCGAGGAACGCCAGGACCCACTCGTAGCGCGTGCTCGCGATGATCGCGACCCGGTCCTCGGGCTGGATGTCCAGCGCCACCAGGCCGGCGGCCAGGCCCTCGACCAGCACCTGGGTCTCCAGCCAGCTGGACTGCTGCCAGCCGCCCTCCAGCGGGTAGTAGTAGGCGTCGGCGTCGGGCGTGGTGTCGACCCACTCGAGGAACATGTGGGCGAGGGATCGCGGGCGCTTGTCGATCACCATGGGGTCGAAGGCCACCCGCTCGCTCCCTCGGTCGCTGGGTTGGGACACATTATCGGCCGGAGTTCCTCTCGATCTCCCACGGGAGTCAGTCCTGCACGGCCTTCGTGATCGCGATGCACTGCGTGATCCAGGTCCGCTCGTCCTCGTGCAGGGTTCGCCCGACCCGGTCGGCGTCCTCGACGGACCAGTTCGCGTTGAGGATCATCCGCACGATCACCCAGTCCCGCGCGCGGTCCTCGTCGAGCCCGGCCGCGTCGACCAGGGTGTGGAACCGTCGCCGGAGGCCCTCGCGCACGTCGCCGGCCAGCTCGTCGTACCGGTTCCAGAGCATCGGGGCGAGCTCGTAGTGCGGGTCGCCCGACATCGGCTTGGGGTCGATCACCACCCAGGGCTCACGGTCCGCGGCGAGCACGTTCTCGTAGTGCAGGTCGCCGTGCACGATCCGCCCGACGCTCCCCGGGTCCGCCACGAGGTCGCGACCGAGGGAAAGAGCCTGCTCGGTCAGGCGTCGCGGGATGGGCGCGTCGGCCGGGAGCCGGGACAAGGAGTCCAGCCAGCGCTCGACGTACGACGTGAGGGTGCGCAGCTGCGGCAGTGCGGGCAGGTGGATCCTGGGGTAGAGCCCGGCGACGACCTCGCAGGCCTCCAGGTCGCCGACCGCGGTCAGGTCGCGCCGATGGAGCCGCTCGAGGAGCAGGGCCCGGCGCCGGGGGTCGGCTCGGAGCAGCCGGACGACCCCGTCGCCGTGCCAGTGCTGCAGGGCGAGCGCTTCGTGCTCGGACTCCTCGTCCCCGTCGAAGCTGACCTTCAGGACCGCGCGCTCGCCCTCGGCGGTGCGCACCGGCGCGACCAGCGAGCAGAAACCGTGCCACAGCCGGTCGTCCTCGCGTTCGAGCTCCCAGTCGGCCAGCACCTCGGTGAACAGCCGCGGCAGCCGGTCGAGCCATTCCGCCCAGTCCGGTCCCAGCTCCCGCTGCTCGGCGAGACCCGCGGGCAGCCGGATCGTCATGCGGGTCATGGTGGCACGCCGTGTCGGCGGCACTGCCTAGGCTGGCGCCGTGGCGGCGGCGTACGACTGGGAAGAGCTGCGCGGGCTGAGCCTCGCGCGCCAGTTCCCCGAGGTGCCGGGGCGCGACTGCGCGGCCGTGGTCGAGGGGGTGGCGCTGATCGGGCCGATCCAGTCCCAGACGGCACGCTCGCCGTTCGTCGGGCTCGGGGCCCGGCTGCCCGGAGTCACCCACGAGGCCGTCAGCGAGGCCTACGAGTCACTCGGCATCGTGCGCGGGAGCACCATCCGCGGCACCGTCCACACCTCGACCGCCGAGCAGCACGCTCTGCTCGACGCGACCACCCGTGTCACCCAGCGCGGATTGTGGACGCGGCTCCTCCGGCTCGAGCACACGGCGCCGGAGGACTTCTGGCGCGGCGTCGAGGAGTTCGCCCACGACGAGTGGCGGACGCCCGACGAGCTCCGCGGCCATCTCCGTGGCTGGCTCGCCGGCAACGGAGAGACCGAACCGGCCGGATGGGTGGACCAGGGAGTCGGGCGCTACCTCAGCTTCGGCCACGGCGGCCTGCTGCGGCGTCCGCTGCGCGGCGACTGGTCCGGCCAGGGCGCCCCCGGCTACCGCACCGCGTCGGCCGTGCTCCCCGACCGCGTCGTCCCCGATGATCCGCTCCTCGAGGCGGTCCGCCTCCACCTCGCCTCCTACGGCCCCGCGAGCCGGCACGACGTGGCGTGGTGGTCGGGGCTCGGCCTGCGACAGACCGACGCTCTCCTCGAGCGCCTCGAGCCGGCCTGGCGCGACGGCCCCGACGGTCGCTCCTATGCGGACCTGCCCCTGGCCCCCGCAGCCCTCGACCTGCCGGGCCTGAGGCTGCTGCCCGAGTTCGACGCCCTGCTGTGCGGCTACGACCCCCGGGCGCGCGAGCGCTTCGTGTCCGCTGCGGACAACGAGGTGATCTGGCACCGGGCCAACGGTTACATGCTGGCGCCGACGCTCGTCGACGGGCGGGTCGGCGGCCACTGGCGGCTCGACGGCAAGGGGGTGACCCGCTCCCTGACGATCTCCTGCTTCCGGGGCTCGCGGAGACCACGCAGGTCCGAGGTGGACGAGGCCGCGACCGCGCTGGCGTCAGCGCTCGCCGTGACGATCGCGTCGGTGTCGGTCGCTCGGGGGTGAGACGCGGGTCAGCGCGCCGTGCCGACGAAGTACGCCGTGCTCACCCGGCGCGTGTCGACGCGTTCCTTGGTGCCGGTCTTCCACACGTGCACGGTCCACACCGGGTGGCTGCGGTTGACGCCGTCCCCGGACGGCGGGCCGTACACGCTGCCCTTGGTGCAGGAGTAGAACCCGACCCAGCGGGGGTGAGAGGGGAGCACACCCCAGGCGCCGCCGATCCGGATGTCGCAGGTCTGGCCCCCGGCCAGGTCGAGGTCCTGCGGGCTCGGACGCTTCGGCGCGGTCGCGGAGCCGAACGTCCCCGAGTAGTGCACCCGGACCAGCTTCCGGGTGCGGGCGTCTCGCAGGCACAGCACCGTGTGGTGAGTCGACTTCCAGCACGCCGGAAGGTACTCGGCCGTGGGGAAGCACTCGAGGATGTCGCGGGACACCGCGGCGGGCGCGGCCCCGCCGCACGAGACGGACGAACCGGTCTCGCTGGTCACGTGCCATCCGGTGACCGCACGACCGGTCGCGTCGACCGGTCGCACCACCACGCGGTGGGTATGGGCCAGCGGGGCACCCACCGGAGCGGTATGGGCGGATGCCGCGGAGGTGAGCGCCAGGACTCCGGCGGCGACGACTGCGGCAGCGGCAGCGGGGACGGCAAGACGCATGAGGATCACCCTTCCGGTCGGCACTTCGAGGATAGGACGCACCTGGGAAGGGTTCGGTTGCCGCCGAGAGCGGCTCCTACTTCTTGCCGGACTTCTCTCCGGTCGGCGCGTTGGAGAGGGCGGCGATGAAGGCCTCCTGGGGCACCTCGACCCGGCCGACCATCTTCATCCGCTTCTTGCCCTCCTTCTGCTTCTCGAGCAGCTTGCGCTTGCGGGTGATGTCACCGCCGTAGCACTTGGCCAGGACGTCCTTGCGCATGGCCCGGATGTTCTCGCGGGCGATCACCCGCGCGCCGATCGCGGCCTGGATCGGCACCTCGAACTGCTGCCGCGGGATCAGCTCCTTGAGCTTGCTCGCCAGCATCACGCCGTAGGAGTACGCCGCGTCGCGGTGCACGATCGCCGAGAACGCGTCCACGGGCTCGCCCTGGAGCAGGATGTCCACCTTCACCAGGTCGGCGGCCTGCTCGCCGGAGCGTTCGTAGTCGAGCGAGGCGTAGCCCTTGGTCCGCGACTTCAGCTGGTCGAAGAAGTCGAAGACGATCTCGCCCATCGGCAGCGTGTAGCGCATCTCGACCCGGTCGGCGGAGAGGTAGTCCATGCCGAGCAGGCTGCCGCGCTTGGTCTGGCACAGCTCCATGATGGTGCCGATGTAGTCGCTCGGGCTGAGGATCGTGGCCCGCACGACGGGCTCGCGGACCTCGGCGATCTTGCCCTCGGGATACTCGCTGGGGTTGGTGACGGTGTGGACCGTGCCGTCCTCCATCACCACCTCGTAGACGACGTTCGGAGCCGTGGAGATCAGGTCGAGGTCGAACTCCCGCTCCAGCCGGTCGCGGGTGATCTCCATGTGGAGCAGGCCGAGGAACCCGCACCGGAAGCCGAACCCCAGGGCGCCCGACGTCTCCGGCTCGAAGGCCAGAGCGGCGTCGTTGAGCTGCAGGCGCTCGAGGGCGTCGCGCAGGGTCGGGTAGTCGTCGCCGTCGATCGGGTAGAGGCCGGAGTAGACCATCGGGTTGGGGTGCTTGTAGCCGCCCAGCGCTTCGCTGGCGCCGTGGTGCTGACTGGTGACCGTGTCACCGACGCGCGACTGGCGCACGTCCTTCACACCGGTGATCAGGTAGCCGACCTCGCCGACCCCGAGGTCGCCGGCCTTGACCGGCTCGGGGCTGATCACGCCGACCTCGAGCATCTCGTGGACGGCCCCGGTCGACATCATCTTGATCCGGTCACGGTGGCTGAGCCGGCCGTCGATGACGCGGACGTAGGTGACGACCCCGCGGTAGGTGTCGTAGACCGAGTCGAAGATCAGTGCCCGGGGCGGGGCGTCCGCGTCGCCGACGGGGGCCGGGGTCTGCTTGACGATCTCGTTGAGCAGCGCCTCCACGCCCAGGCCGGTCTTGGCCGAGGTGCGCAGCACGTCGTCGGGCTCGCAGCCGATGATGCCGGCGAGCTCCGCGGCGTACTTCTCGGGCTGGGCGGACGGCAGGTCGATCTTGTTCAGCACCGGGATGATGTGCAGGTCGGCGGCCAGGGCGAGGTAGAGGTTCGCGAGGGTCTGCGCCTCGATCCCCTGCGCGGCGTCGACGAGGAGCACGGCGGCCTCGCAGGCCTCGAGCGACCGGGAGACCTCATAGGTGAAGTCGACGTGTCCGGGCGTGTCGATCATGTTCAGCACGTAGGTGCCGGGCTCGGCACCCTCGTCGTTGCCGGCGGGCACCGTCCAGGGCAGGCGGACGGCCTGGCTCTTGATGGTGATGCCCCGCTCGCGCTCGATGTCCATGCGGTCGAGGTACTGCGCCCGGGCGCTGCGCTCGTCGACGACGCCCGTGAGCTGGAGCATCCGGTCCGCCAACGTCGACTTGCCGTGGTCGATGTGCGCGATGATGCAGAAGTTGCGGATGACCGCGGGGTCGGTCCGCCCGGGAGGCGGCGCGGTCGGGGTCGTGGGCACGGCGGACTCTCGGCTGCTTTCAGGCGTCGTGGTGGCGAACCGCCATCCTCCCACGCTGGTTGGCGCCGTCGAAATCAATGTCGATCGGCCCGGGCACCGGCCGTCATCGCGATGACAGAGAATCAACCAGACGCGAGAGAGGCATCCCCATGACGGAGTACCTGATCACGATCCCCGGCGACGAAGCGGTCTGGGAGGCGCGCACCGACGACGACAACCGGGTGGTCGGCACCGCGCACCACGACTTCGTCGCGACCCTCCGCGAGCGTGGGCACCGGGTCATCAGCGGCGGGGAGCTGACGGCGCTGTCGCAGGCCAAGGTCGTGCGCCGCGCCCGGGACGGTTACGTCGTGAGCGACGGTCCGTACTCCGAGGCCACCGAGCAGATCGGCGGCTTCTACCTCGTCGTGTCGGAGGACCTCGACGACGTGCTCGAGGCGGTCGGGGCTCTCGCTGCGGCGGAGCCGGTGGTGGAGATCCGCCCGGTCCTCCAGCACACCTCCGGCGTGCCGTCCTGAGCACCCGCCGAACGACTCGGCGCGAAGCGCTCCCGGTCCGAGCACTCTGGTCGGCGCGGCCGACCCGAGCGCGGGCCGACGTCGGCAGCGGGTGGAAGACTCCCGTCATGATCGATCACATCGGCATCAACGCCGTCGACATGGACGCAGCCACCGCCTTCTACGACAGCGTGCTCGGCGTCCTCGGACACCGGCGACTGATGGACTTCGGCGTCGCCGTGGGATACGGCACGACCAAGCCGGACTTCTGGATCTCGACGTTCGAGGGCATCGGCCCGAACCGCGAGATCCACCTCGCGTTCAGCGCCGGGTCCGTCGAGGAGGTGGACGCCTTCCACGCCGCGGCCACCGAGGCCGGCGCGGAGACGTTGCACGCCCCCCGCCTCTGGCCCGAGTACCACGAGCGCTACTACGGCGCCTTCGTGCGCGACCCCGACGGCAACAACGTCGAGGCGGTGTGCCACACCGCCCCCGCCGACTGAACGGGGACGGTCACTCGGCGGAGTCGAGGAACTCCCGGCTCTTGGCGATCGCGAAGCCCCAGCCCTGCTCCAGCGTCGGCTTCGGCGGGATGGCCACCTCGTCGGGGTTGGTGACGCAGTCGACGAGCGCCGGGCCCGGGTGCGCGAAGGCGGCCCTGATGGCGGACTCGACGTCGCCGGGCTTCTCCACCCGGATGCCCTTCAGTCCGATCGCCTCGGCCACCCTCGCGAAGTCGGGATTGTGCAGGACGGTGCCGAACTCCGGCAGCCCCACCTGCTCCATCTCGAGCTTCACCATGCCGAGGCGACCGTTGTCGAAGACCACGAGCTTCACCGGGAGGTCGTGGCTCACGGCGGTGATGAGGTCGCCCATCAGCATCGAGATCCCGCCGTCCCCGCAGAACGCGACGACCTGGCGGCCGTGGTCGAGCCCCTGGGCTCCCAGGGCCTGCGGCATCGCGTTGGCCATCGACCCGAGGTTGTAGGAGCCGATCAGGCGCCTCGCACCGGTCATCCGTACGAACCGAGACAGCCACACGGTCGACATCCCGGTGTCCGTGGTGAAGATGGCGTCGGATGCCGCGAGCCGGTCGACGACGGCCGCCACGACCTCGGGGCGGATCCGCGCCTCGGGGTTGTCGACCTTGCGGCGCAGCACCCCCTTCGGCTTGCCGTCGTAGTCCGGATCGGCGAGCTCGAGCTGGCGTGCCTGCCAGCGGTGGTACGACGAGCGCGCCTTCTCCAGCAGGCCGGTGTCGGTCTTCGGGTCGATCATCGGCAGCAGCGCCAGGAGCCCGAGGCGGGCGTCGCCGACGAGCGGATGGGTCACCGGCGTACGCCGGCCGATGTGGGTGCCGCGGACGTCGAGCTGCACCACCGTCTTCCCGGTGGGCAGGAAGTTCCGGTAGGGGAAGTCCGTGCCGATCAGCACCAGCGTCTCGCAGCCCTCGAAGGCGATCGCCGTGGCGTGGTTGCCGATCAGGCCCGACTGACCGATCTCGTAGGGGTTGTCGTCGTCGAAGCCCTCCTTCGCCTTGAGCGTCAGCACCATCGGCGCGTTCAGCCGGCCGGCGAGCGTCAGCACCTCGTTGCGCGCGTGCCGGGCCCCCTGGCCGACGAGCAGCGTGACCGGACCCTCCGCCGTTGATCGCGTTGGCGGCGCTCCGGAGGGCCTCGTCGTCCGGCACCGCCTGGGTGCGCCCGCTGACGAAGCGGGGTACGCCGGTGTGCTTGGGGAGGTCGAGACCGCCGACGTCGCCGGGCAGGGTCAGCACGGCGACACCTTGCTCCTGGATCGCGGCGTTGCCGGCCTGCTCGAGCATGAGCGGCAGCTGGTCGACGCTGGTCACGGTGCGGCAGAAGACCGAGACGTCGGAGAACAGCGCGTCGTTGTCGACCTCCTGGAAGAAGTCGCTCCCCATCTCCTCCCGCGGCACCTGGCCGACGATGGCGAGCACCGGAGCGTGGCTCTTCTTCGCGTCGTAGAGACCGTTGAGCAGGTGGATCGCGCCCGGACCGACGGTGCCCATGCAGACGGCGAGCCGTCCGGTCAGCTGCGCCTGCGCGCTGGCCGCGAACGCGGCGACCTCCTCGTGCCGCACGCCCACCCACTCGACGCGGTCCTCGCGGCGGATGGCGTCGGTGACCGGGTTGAGCGCGTCGCCGACCACGCCCCACACCTGGGTCACGCCGTGGTCGGCCAGGGCCTGGATGAGCAGCTCGGCAACGGTGGTCATGTCGTCCTCCTCAGACCGTGAAACGGTCGGGGTCGGCGAGCTGCCCAGTCGCGGGCCCAGCGGCCCGCGGGAGGCTCGGCGAGCAGCTGGCCGGGCTCGAGATGGTGGAACATCTCGGCGTACGACCGGACCTCGTCGTGGTCGACGCGGCGGCGCAGCATGTGCGGGCGCAGGCCGTCCGGGCCGTGCACGCCCATCGAGCCCATCACCTGCAGCGCCTGCTGCACGCACTGCTGCTGGTAGTGGTAGACGCGCTCGGTCTTGTCCGGCACGTCGAGGGCACGCATCCGCTTGGGGTCCTGCGTGGCGACCCCGACCGGACAGGTGTTGGTGTGGCAGGTCTGGGCCTGGATGCAGCCGACCGCCATCATCATCGAGCGCGCGGAGTTGGTGTAGTCGGCGCCCTGGATGAGGCGCTTGACGATGTCGATGCCGCTGGCGACCTTGCCGCTCGCGCCGACCTTGACCTGGTCGCGCAGGCCGACCCCGACCAGGCAGTTGTGGACGTTGAGCAGCCCCTCGGTGAGCGGCGTGCCGACGTGGTCCTCGTACTCCAGCGGGGCGGCGCCGGTGCCGCCCTCGCCGCCGTCGACGATGACGAAGTCGGGGGTCACCCCCTCGGCGACCATCGCCTTGCAGATGCCGAGGAAGTCGGCCCGCGAGCCGAGGCAGAGCTTGAAGCCGGCCGGCTTGCCGCCGTTGAGCTCCCGCATCCGGGCCATGAACGAGCACCAGCTCGCGTGGGGTCGAGAAGACCTTGTGGGCGCTGGGCGAGACACACTTCTCGCCCTGCGGTACGCCGCGGGTGTCGGCGATCTCCTTGGTCACCTTCGCGCCGGGGAGCACGCCGCCGATGCCCGGCTTGGCGCCCTGGCTGAGCTTGAGCGAGGTCATCTTGACCTGAGGGTCGGCCGCCGTGTCGCGGAACTTCTCCGGGTCGAAGTCGCCGTCCTTGGTGCGGGCCCCGAAGTAGCCCGAGCCGAGCTCCCAGACCAGGTCGCCGCCGTTGCGGTGGTACTTGCTGAGGCCGCCCTCGCCGGTGTCGTGCGCGAACCCACCCTTGGCCGCGCCCTGGTTCAGCGCCTGGATCGCGTTCGCGCTGATCGCGCCGAAGCTCATCGCCGACACGTTCATCAGCGCCATCGAGTACGGCTGGGTGCAGTCCGGGCCACCGATCAGGACCCGCGGCGGGTCCTCCGGCGGGTCGACCGGGCGGGTCGAGTGGACGAGGTACTCGTATCCCGGAGCGTCGACGTCGCGCTCGGTGCCGAACGGCTGCTCCTCCTTGATGTTCTTGGCGCGCTGGTAGATCGACGAGCGGGTGTCGCGGTCGAAGGGCCGGCCGTCCCAGTTGCGCTCGATGAAGTACTGCTGCAGCTCGGGCCGGATGTCCTCCATCAGGAAGCGCAGATGGCCGAGCACCGGGTAGTTGCGCAGGATCGAGTGCTTCTTCTGGACGACGTCGTGCACGCCGAGCGCAGCACCAGGACGAGCAGCACGCCGAGGAGGACCCACCAGCCCGGCCCGCCGATCGCGGCGGCCAGGGTGGTGAGCGCGCCGAGGAGGGCCAGGACGCCGATCACGAAGAACTTGAGCACGGTCCCGGTTCTACCATCGGGACCTGAGAGCGCGACTCACCCCAGTGGTGCCCGGATCCTTCGGTGGTCGAGCGGTCCCCTCGGTGGTCGAGCGAAGTCGAGACCACCACCCGCCAGCGGTCCAGCGGACGCTCGGTGGTCGAGCGGTCCTTCGGTGGTCGAGCGAGCCCTCGGTGGTCGAGCGAAGTCGAGACCACCCGCTCACAGGCCCGCGCGGTCGTGGGTGAGGATGACCCGGTGACGCACGCGATCCCCACGACGTTCCCTCACGGCCGGACCGCCCGCCGGCTCGAGTGGGCCCACCTGCCCCAGGCGGTCCGCGCCGGGATCGAGCACCACTGCGGATCCCCGGTCGTCTCGGCGGTCTCTCAGGGCGGCGGCTTCACGCCCGGTTTCGCCTCGGTGCTCACCTGCGAGGACGGGTCGCGCCACTTCGTGAAGGCCGCCTCCACCGTGGCCCAACGCACGATCGCCGCGTCGTACCGCGAGGAGGCCCGGAAGCTGCGCGCCCTGCCCGAGGGCACGCCGGCGCCGCGGCTGCTCTGGGCCGACGACGGCGACTGGATGGTCCTGGGCCTGGAGTACGTCGAGGCCAGGGCACCGAGACGCCCGTGGCGACGGACCGAGCTCGACCTCTGTCTGGACGCGCTCGAGATCGTGGCGGAGGTGCTCACGCCCGCCCCGGAGGCGCTGCACCTCGACACCTTCGCCGCCGAGTGCGCCTCGTGGCCGGCGTTCTGGGACCACGTCAACACCGCGCGCGACCTCGCTCATGGCACCGACGCCGCCGCGCTCGCAGCGGGGTTCGCGGAGGTCGTCGGCGGGACGACGGCGGTACACACCGACGTGCGCGACGACAACGTGCTGCTGACGGGGGACGGCCGCGCCCTCTTCTGCGACTGGAACTGGCCGACGATCGGGGCCGCGTGGCTCGACTCGCTCTTCATGCTCGTGGGGCCTCGCGGCGACGGCCTCGACGTGGAGTCGGTCATCGCCGAGCGACGGCTCCTCCGCGACGTCCCGGCCGACCACCTCGACCGCGTGCTCGCCCTGATCTGCGGCTACTTCCTGAAGTCGGCGGACGACCCGGTGCCGCCCACGTCGCCGTACCTCCGCGACGTCCAGCGGTGGCAGGGCGAGGTGGTCTGGGACTGGCTCTGCGAACGCCGCGGCTGGCGCTGACCCACGGGCGTCGTGATTTGGGGCACCGATCCGCCCGCTGATAGCCTCTTCCCTCGTGTGTGCGGCCGTCTGCGCCCACGCCCACCGACTCTTCATCATCCCGTACCGACCCAGACCGAAGGCTTATCAGTGGCGAACATCAAGTCCCAGATCAAGCGGAACAAGCAGAACGAGAAGCGTCATCAGCGCAACAAGGCTGTGAAGTCCGAGCTGAAGACCCTCGTGCGCAAGTTCCGTGAGGCCGCCGAGGCCGGCGACAAGGACACCGCTGTCGCAGCCAGCCAGGTCGCGGCCCGCAAGCTCGACAAGGCCGTGTCCAAGGGCGTCATCCACAAGAACCAGGCGGCCAACCGCAAGTCGGCCATCATGAAGAAGGCCGCGTCCCTCTGACGCGACCTGCCCCGCGAGGCGTCGATCCCCACCGGATCGGCGCCTCTGCTGATTTACGACCGGTCGCGGAGCCCCGTGACCGTGAGCACCATCCGCTCGAGCGTGTACGACGCGTCGCTGGCCCGCCCCTTGATGTCGGCGTCCGCCTGGGCGATGGTCCGGATGGCACGGGCGATGCCGGCGTCTGACCAGCCGCGTGACTGGTCGCGGATGGTGCGCACCTTCCAGGGAGGCACGCCCACCTCGCGGGCCAGGTCGACGTCGCGCATCCCGCGCGGGGCCGAGAGGTAGCGGGCGATCCCCCGCGCCGACCCGGCGAAGGCCGAGGTGACCAGCACCGGCGCCGTACCTCCGTCGAGCGCCCAGCGCAGCTCCTCGAGCGCGGGACGGCGCCGGCCCCAGAAGGCTGCGTCGGCCACGGCGAAGGACTTCGCCTCGGCACGTCCCCCGAAGTACCGCTTCACCTTCTCCTCCGTGAGCGTCTCGCCCGGGAAGTCGTTGGCGAGCTGGTCGACGGCCGCGGCCAGCGACCGCAGATCCTGGCCGACGGCCTGGACGAGCGACGTCGCCGCCTCGGGCTCGATGGTCGAGCCGTGGCCCCTCGCCTCGGCGGCGACGAACCCGGGGTAGTCGGAGGCTCGCAGCTCCTCGGACTTCACCTCGGTGACGCCGGGCTGCTTGCGCAGCTTGGTGAGGACGCCGGATCCCTTCTGACCGCCGCCGTGCACGAGCACCAGGGCGACGTCGTCGGCCGGGTCGGCGGCGTAGGCCAGGAGACCGTCGACGGACTCGTCCGGCAGGTTCTCCAGCCCCCGCACGACCACGCAGCGGATCGAGGAGAACAGCGACGGAGCCGCCAGTTCCCCGAGCTGGGCGAGGGTGAGGCCGGACGCCTGGGTCTCGGAGACCTCCGCCTCCTGGTCGTGGCGTCGGGTCGCGTCGCGTACGCCGGCGACGGTGCGCTCGGACAGGAACTCCTCCTTGCCCGTCACCAGGGTCACTCGCCCCAGCACGTCCTTCGCCGTAGGACCTCGCATGCCGGAAGCCTGTCATACGGCGCCGACGCGACGCGTCGAGGCGCTCACCGCGACGTGACCGCCGTCAGCCGGCCGCCGCGTTCGACGATCGCGACGCTGCCGTCGCGGTCGGTCCGCAGCACCCGCTCGCCGGTCGCCGCCAGCCCGGCGACCGTCTCCGGGGCCGGATGCCCGTAGTCGTTGTGCAGCCCCACCGAGATGACCGCGAACCTGGCCTGCAACGACCGGAGGAAGGGCAGGTCCTGGTAACGGCTGCCGTGGTGCGGCACCTTGAGCACGTCGACGTGGAGCCTCGGGAGCATCGTGGCCAGCGTCGCCTGGCCCTCCGGCTCGATGTCGCCGCCGAGGAAGAAGCTCACCCCGCGGATGCGGGCCAGCAGGACGACGCTGGCGTTGTTGGCGGTACTGCCGTCGCCCGGGCCGACGGTGGCCGATCCCGGAAGCGGCCAGACCGCTTCGAGGGTGACGTCGCCGATCCGCCGGGTCACGCCGTACGGCGGGTAGCGGGGTGTCAGGCCGTCCCCCGCCGCGGCGCGGCGCACCAGCGCCACCCCCTCCGGCGGGTCGGCCAGCCGGGTCACGTCGATCTCGCCGACCCGGCGGCCGCCGAGGACACCCGGCAGACCGTCGACGTGATCGGCGTGGAAGTGCGTCAGCACCACCAGGGGGATCCGGCGGATGCCGAGACCGCTCAGACAACGGTCCATGGGCCGCGGGTCGGGGCCTGCGTCGACGACGACGGCGGCGTGCGCGCGTCCGGTGTTGAGGACCAGCCCGTCTCCCTGGCCGATGTCGCAGGCCACCATGAGCCAGCCGCTGGGCGGCCAGCCCGGTGTGGGCACGCGGACCAGCACCGCGATCACGAGGGCCGAGCAGCACGCGATCCCCGTCGTACGCCGACGCAGGAGCCGCGGGGCGGTCACGGCCACGGCCAGGCTCAGGGCCGCGAGGACGAGCAGTGCGACCGGGCCACTCCCCCACGCCACTGCGGGGGTCGGGAGGTCGGCGCAACGTCGCGCCACCTCGACGATCCAGGCGACGCACCAACCGGCGGTCCACCCGACGACCCGGCCCAGCGCCGGCGAAGCCAGGCTCAGGAGGCCGCCCGTGAGACCGAGCACCGTGGCGGGACCGACCGCCGGTGCCGCGAGCAGGTTCGCGAGCACGGCGACGAGGCTGACCTGCCCCGAGATCGCCGCGATCAGGGGGGTGCAGGCGAGCTGGGCCGCGGCGGGCACCGCGACCGCCTCGGCGAGCCAGCGCGGCAGCCACCTCGCGAGCGCGTCGCGCCAGCGCGGGGCCAGGAGCAGGATGCCCGCGGTCGCGAGCACCGAGAGCGCGAAACCGGCGGCGGACGCGAGCGCGGGGTCGACGAGGAGCAGCCCCAGGGTGGCGGCGCCCAGCGCCCGGGTGCCGCGGTCGGCGCCGTTACTGCCCATGCCCACGAGCGCGACCGAGCCCATCGCGGCCGCCCGGAGCACGCTCGGCTCGGCGCGGGCCAGGAGCACGAACCCGACGATCCCACCCGCTCCGACGAGGTAGAGCCAGCGCCCTCGGACCCGCAGCCAGCGCGCGACGACCAGGGCGAACCCGACCACGAGGGTGAGGTTGGTCCCGGAGACGGCGAGGAGGTGGGTGAGCCCGGTCGTGCGGAAGTCGTCCGCCAGGGCCGGGTCGAGCCCCAGGTCGTCGCCGTCCACGAGCGCCGGGACCAGCGCGCGGCGATCGGCCGGCAGGCCGGACACCGAGGCGCGCAGAGCCGACCGGAGGCGCCCGGAGGCGCGCCACCACGGGTCGGGCCCGGCCCGGATGTCCGGCGACTCCGAGGTCGAGACGACCGCGGCGACGTCACCGCGGGTACTCGGCGCCAGATGCCCCGCGACCCGGACCCTGGCTCCCAAGGGCACCGACAGCCACGGGCGCGATCCGAAGACCAGCACGGGTTCGCGCAGCCGGGAGGTCCACCCGCCCGTGCTGACGCGGGTGACCGAGAGGCGCACCAGGACCTCGTCGCCGAAGCGGCCCTGGATCGGCCGCGGGTCGTCCGAGACCGTCCCGTCGAGCGTCGCCCCGGCGCGCTGGACGGCCAGCCGCGTGAGCGGGTTGTGCGTGACCCGTTCGTGCCGCACGCCCGCGGCCGTGGCCACGGAGGCGAACACCACGAGCGCCGCGACCGCGGTGGTGGCGAGCGAGCGGCGGCGCCGGCGAGCCAGGGCGGCCACCCCGGTCGTCAACACCAGACCCGCCGCGACCGGCAGGACCGGGTGTCGGCAGCCACCGCAGAGCGCCCCCAGCCACCCGATCGCTCCCAGCAGGACCATCCGGAGGTCGGGCGGCTCCCGCACCATGGCGGTCAGATCGTCACGTAGGGCGTGAGCTTGGCCAAGGTGGCGTCGCCGATGCCGTCGACGTCGAGCAGCTGGTTCACCGAGCTGAAACCCCCGTGCTGGCTGCGCCAGGCGATGATCGCCTGGGCCGTCACCGGCCCGATCTCGGGCAGGGACTCCAGGGTGGTCTCGTCGGCGGTGTTGAGATCCACCAGATCGGTCACCGGCGCACCGGAGGCCGGCCCACCGGCCGGCCCACCGGCCGGCGCAGCGATCGCCGTCCGACCCACGACGATCTGTTCGCCGTCGGTCAGCACCTGAGCGAGATTGAGCCCCGTGAGGTCGACGCCGGGTCTGGCTCCTCCGGCGGCCCGGATCGCGTCGACGACGCGGGCGCCCGACCTGAGCACGGCGATCCCAGGCCGGCGGACCTTGCCGGCGACGTCGACGACGACCCTCGATGCCGCCGACGACGGGGTGGCGGCGGAGTCGGTCGCCGCCACCGGGCTGGCGAGCCCTCCGCGTGGGGTGGAGATCGCGAGGGGCGCCCCGACCTCGTGCCCTCCGCTCCGGACGAGCCACCAGCACGTGACGGCGAGGCCGACCACGGCCACCACGGCTATCACGGCGACGTGTCCGGCCCCCAGCGAGATCCGGTCACGGAGGGTGCCGGGCAGCGGCGGCAGCACCGCATCGGAGACGCCGCGAGCCCGGCGGGAGGCGTGGCGTCCGGGCGGCCGGGCGACCGCGGGTGGGGTGGGACCCGGTGCGCCGACACCGGTCGACCCCGGGTCGGGCCGGGGCTCCGGAGGCTCGGGGACCGCAGGGATCCCGGCGTGGTGCTCCGGGGCACCACCCCGCACGGAGGCCAGCTCGCTCGCGAGGAGCTCCAGGCGTCTTGCGACGGCCGCGTCGTGGTCGCCGGCCAGGGATCGGTTGCGCATGCCGGCGACGTTAGGAAGCCGCGCCGACCGGCCCGGGGGCCGCGGGAGGAGCCTGTGGACGGTGGGGCCGGCGAGCACGGCTGTGCACGGTTGCCGGGCGCACCAGACGAGGAGATCAGGCGGTCATCACCGGCGCGACGCACGCGGCGACCATCCCGGGCCCGACGTGCGCCCCGAGGACGGCCCCGAGCTCCCCGCACCAGACCTCACGCCCCTGGAGGTTCGCCGACAGGCGCTCGCCGAGCCGGGCCGCGAGGTCCGCAGCGCGGTCCGGGTTGGCCAGATGGGACACGCACAGGTCGACCGGCTGATCGCCCGCCGCCTCGACGACGAGGTCCTCCAGGCGGCTCAGCGCACGCGCCGAGGTGCGGACGCGTTCGAGGTTGGCGACCCGGCCGTCCTCGATCCGCAGCAGCGGCTTGACCGACAACGCCCCGCCCAGCAGGGCCGCGGCCGCTCCGATCCGGCCGCCCCTCCGCAGGTACTCCAGCGTGTCGACGTAGAACAGCGCCGTCGAGGCATCGGCGCGTCGCCGGGCCGCCGCGGCCGCCTCGTCGACCGACCCACCCGCGTCGAGGACGTCGGCGGCCGCCAGGGCGGCGTACCCGGTGACGACCCCGACCTGCCGCGAGTCGACCACGGTCACCGGGACCGGCGCATCGCGGGCGGCCAGGAGGGCCGACTCGTGGGTGCCGCTCATCTCCGAGGACAGATGGATCGACACGATCGCCTCGGCACCGCCCGCAGCGGCCTTCTCGTAGACCTCGAGGAGCACCGCGGGCGACGGCCGCGACGTGCTGACCGGGCGGAACTCCTTGAGCGCCTCGGCGACCATCTCCGGGGTCGCGCCGTCGGCTCCCTCGTCGTACACCGTGGCCCCGATGACGACCTGCAGCGGGACGACGACGATCCCGCGTCGCTCCGCCACCTCCGGCGGCAACGACGCCGTCGAGTCGGTGACGATCACGGTCCGCCCGGGCATGCGCGGAAGGGTACCGGGTGCGGGCTTCCCCGGTTCACCGGTGAAACCTGAGCTTCCCGGCCGGAGTTTCGCCTGGGAACCTCAGGTTTCGGCTGGGAACCTCCCCCGCAGGAGCAACTCGCTCACGCTGCGACGACGACCCACCCGGTCGCCTCGCAGCTCGCAGCACAGCTGCTCACGCTTCGACGACGACCCTCCCGGTCGCCTCGCAGCTCGCAGCACAGCTGCTCACGCTTCGACGACGACCCTCCCGGTCGCCTCGCAGCTCGCAGCACAGCTGCTCACGCTTCGACGACGATGTTCACCAGCTTCGGCGCCCGCACGATCACCCGGCGCACGGACGCCCCGTCGATCGCGCGGACGACGGAGGGATCCGCCAGGGCGGCGGCCTCCAGGTCGGCGTCGCTGATGGTCGGCGCGACCTCCAGCCGCGCCCGGACCTTCCCCTGGACCTGGACGACAGCCGTCACCGAGTCCTGGACCAGCAGCGCCTCGTCGACGGCGGGCCAGCCGGCCCGCGCCACGGTGGGCCGGTGCCCCAGCCGCTCCCACATCTCCTCGGCGGTGTACGGCGCCACCAGGGACAGCAGGATCGCGACCGCCTCCACGGCCTCCCGGACCGCCGGGTCGTCCGGGCCGCAGCCGGTGTCGATCGCCTTGCGCGTCGCGTTCACCAGCTCCATGGTCCGCGCCACCATCACGTTGAACCGGTGGCTCTCGATCAGCTGCTCGGCCTCGCGCAGCGTCCGGTGGGTCACCTTCCGCAGCGCCGTGTCGCCTCCGGCGGTGGCCGTCCCGGGCGCGGACGTGACGTCGCCGCTCAGCCTCCAGGCACGCTGCAGGAACCGCACCGAGCCGCTCGGGGACATGTCGGCCCAGTCGATGTCGTCCTCGGGAGGCCCCGCGAAGACCAGGGTCAGCCGCACCGCGTCCACGCCGTACGCCGTGAGTTGCTCCCCCAATCTGACGCCGTTGCCCTTGGACTTCGACATCTTGGCGCCCTCGTTGATGACGATGCCCTGGTTCAGCTGGGCCGAGAACGGCTCGCCGAACTCCAGCAGACCCATGTCGCGCAGCACCTTGGTGAAGAAGCGCGCGTACAGCAGGTGCAGCACGGCGTGCTCGACGCCGCCGATGTAGATGTCGCACGGCCCCCACATGTTCGCCAGGACCGGGTCGAACGCCCGGCTGTCGTCGTGCGGCGAGCAGAAGCGCAGGAAGTACCACGACGAGTCGACGAAGGTGTCCATCGTGTCGCTGTCGCGCTTCGCGGGGCCGCCACACGACGGGCACTCCACGTTGACCCACTCCTCCGCGGCGGCCAGCGGCGAGACGCCCTTCGGCGTCAGGTCGGAGCCGCGCAGCTCGGGCAGGACGACGGGCAGCTGGTCCTCGGGGACCGGCACCTCGCCGCACGACGGGCAGTGGATGATCGGGATCGGGGCACCCCAGTAGCGCTGCCGCGACAGCAGCCAGTCGCGCAGGCGGAAGTTCACCGCTCCGCGTCCCAGGTCCTGGGCCTCCAGCCAGTCGATGATCGCGCGCTTCGCGTCGTCCACGCCCATGCCGTCCAGCGACAGGCTGTCGTTGGCCGAGTTCACCGCCGGGCCGTCGCCGGTGAACGCCTCCCCCTCCCAGTCGGGCGGCGGCTGCACGGTCCGCACGATCGGCAGGTCGAAGACCTGGGCGAACTCCCAGTCACGCTGGTCCTGACCGGGCACGGCCATGATCGCGCCGGTCCCGTAGTCGGCCAGCACGTAGTCGGCGGCGTACACCGGGATGCGGGCACCGGTCACCGGGTTGGTCGCGTGCACGCCCAGGAAGACGCCGGTCTTGGGGCGGTCCGTGGACAGCCGGTCGATCTCGCTGGACTTGCGCACCTGCTCCAGATACGCGTCGTACGCCGGTCGTTGCTCGTCGGTGACCAGCTCGCCGGCCAGCGACGCATCGGCCGCCACCACCATGAACGTCGCCCCGAACAGGGTGTCCGGCCGCGTGGTGTAGACGCTGATCGGCTCGTGTCCCTCCACCGGGAACGACACGTGGGCGCCCTCGGAGCGCCCGATCCAGTTGCGCTGGGCGTTGATCACCCGCTCCGGCCAGGTCGGGGCCAGGTCGTCCAGCCGGTCCAGCAGCTCCTGGGCGTAGTCGGTGATCTTGAAGTACCACTGCGTCAGCTCGCGCTTGGTGACCTCGTGGCCGCAGCGTTCGCAGTGGCCGTCGATGACCTGCTCGTTGGCCAGCACCGTCTGGTCGAAGGGGCACCAGTTGACCGGGCTCTTCTTGCGGTAGGCCAGGCCCCGCTCGCGGAACTTCAGGAACAGCCACTGGGTCCAGCGGTAGTACCCCGGGTCGGAGGTGTTGAACGTGCGGCTCCAGTCGAAGCTCACCCCGAACTTCTGGCAGGACTCCGTCGAGACCGCGATGTTCTCGTTCGTGAACGTCGCGGGGTGGGCGTTGTCACGGATCGCGGCGTTCTCGGCGTTCAGGCCGAACGAGTCGAAGCCCATCGGGTTCAGCACCTCGTAGCCGCGCTGCCACCAGTAGCGCGCGATCACGTCGTGCAGGGCGAAGACCTCGGCATGACCCATGTGCAGGTCGCCCGAGGGGTAGGGGAACATCGTGAGCGCGTAGCGCTTCTCGCGCCGGCCGTCCGCGACCACGGCGTCGTCCGCGCGGAAGGGCTGCAGCTCCTCCCACACCGGCTGCCACTTCTCCTGCACCGCGGCCGCGTCGTACGTCGCGGCCTCGGTGGCGGTCTGTTCCTCACTCATCGCTTCGCTCTCGTTTCGCTGGTCGAGCCGGTTTCGCTGGTCGAGCCGCTTCCTCTGATGGAGCCGCTTTCGCTGGTCGAGCCTGTCGAGACCCGCTTCCGGACATGAAAAAACCCCTCGCAGGGAGGGGTGGCCGCGCGACGTGGGTGGACGTCAACGCGGCTGTCGAAGAAGCAGGGTGCTCTGCATGCGCCCCAGGATACCCGAAACCCGCCGGAGGCCGCGTCCCGGATACCCCGTAGGTTTCCGCTCGTGACCGATCTGAGCAGGTACGACGACTGGCTGGTCTGGCTGCGCGAACAGGCCGACGCGGATCCCGACCTCCGCGTCGTGTTCGTCGGCGGGTCCGCCGTCACCGGCGGGTACGACGACCACTCCGACCTCGACGTCGAGGTGCTGGCCACGCCGGGCGAGGCCGTGGCGGCGTACCGCCGGCTCCTCGTCGCCGCGCTCCGCGACTTCTCGGTGCACCAGGTGTGGGAGCTCCCGGAGGCGACCTGGCCGGACGGCCGTCAGGCCTTCCTGAACCTCCGGCCCGATGCCGGCGACCTCAGCGAGCCGACCCGCATCATCGACCTGCATGTCTCCGACCTCGCCGACCACCACCGGTTCGTCGACCCACGTCGGCACGGCGAGCCGCTGGTGCTCCACGACCCCGACGGCCTGGTCGAGCTGCGACCCGACGACGAGGAGGAGATGGCCACCGCCCGCGCCGAGGCGGTGGCCCAGATCGCCGCACGCCGCCAGACGGCCGCCTGGCTGGTCAACCGCGCACTCGCCCGCGGCCAGCTGGCCGAGGCCGTCGCGTTCCACCTGCAGTTCGCCGTCAACCCGCTCGTGCGGCTGCTGCGGATCGTGCACTCCCCCGCACGCCACGACTTCGGGCTGCGCTACCTCGACACCGACCTGCCGCCCGGGTACGCGGCACGGATCGAGGCTCTCCTCCCCGGTCCCGACCTCCGGGAACGCGCGGACGCGGCCTTCGCCTGGCAGGACGAGCTGCTGGCGGGGCTGGCGTCGGCCTGAGGGCTCAGCCCGAGCTGTCCGTCGGTCGACCGGCGGCCTCGTCGATCGCGCGCTTGTTCCGCTCGAGCTCCTCCTCGTCCACGATGATCGGCCGCGTCGCCGCCCAGACGATGAACACGATGCCGGCCAGCAGCATGCACAGCCCCACCCAGAGGTTGGCGTTGATGCCGTTCGCCTTGGCCCGCTGCGCGTCCGAGGTGCTGAACGAGACGAGCACCAGGATCACGCCGTACAGGAAGAGCAGGGCTCCGACGATGTTGCGGATGTCGAAGAAGCCGGCCCTCGACCTCGACGGCTTGTTCTCGCTCATGCGACCCACCTCCTAACGGAAGATGACATTGAGGACGATGACCATCACCAGCGAGACGCCGGCCAGCTTGGTGGGCGCCAGCCACCAGTGGTCGTCGTGCTCGTCGTGCAGGTCCTCCTTGGGCGTCAGGGAGTAGACGAGCCCGCGCAGCTGCCCGTCCGGCTTGGGCTGGGTCAGGTAGGTCACGATCACGCTCGCGAAGATGTCCACGAAGAACGCCGCGCCGGCCGCGGCGAAGCTGGCGCCCTGACCGCCGAGGTGGAGCACCCCGGTGCTGGCCGACCCGAACGCGTCCTCGGAGAGGAACGCGACGAGGACGGCGGCCAGGGTGCCGAGGACCAGGCCGACCCACGCGGCGGTCGCGGTCATCCGCTTCCAGAACATGCCGAGGATGAACGTCGCGAACAGCGGCGCGTTGAAGAACCCGAACAGGGTCTGCAGGTACGTCATCATGTTCGGGAACTGGCTGGCGAAGTACGACGTGCCGATCGCCAGTGCGGTTGCGACGACCGTGGCCACCCGCCCGAACGTCGTGTAGAAGTGGTCGGGCTTGTCCTTCTGGACGTAGGTCTGCCAGATGTCGTAGCTCATCACCGTGTTGAACGCCGAGATGTTCGCCGCCATCCCGGCCATGAACGCCGCCAGCAGGCCGGCGATCGCGACGCCGAGCAGGCCGTTGGGCAGCAGCTGCTTCATCAGGAGGAGGAGCGAGTCGTTGTAGGTGATCCCCCCGGTGCCGGTGGTCTTGCCGGCGCCCTTCATCTGGCCCAGCGGCGTGACCAGGACGGCGGCGAGCATGCCCGGGATGATGATGATGAACGGGAGGAACATCTTGGGGAAGGACCCGATGATGGGCGCCCGCCTCGCGGAGTTCATGTCCTTCGACGCCATCGCCCGCTGCACCTCGACGAAGTTGGTCGTCCAGTAGCCGAACGACAGCACGAACCCGAGGCCGAAGACGATGCCGACCACGGACCAGAACGACGAGCTGTACGTGGTGATGGTGTTGCCGGGCCACGACGAGAGCTGGTCGTGCGTGCCCGCCTTCGTCATCGCGTGCTGCAGCCCGTTCCAGCCGCCGATCTTGTGCAGCGCCAGGAGCGTCAGCGGGAGCAGCGCCGCGACGATCACGAAGAACTGCAGGACCTCGTTGTAGATCGCGGCCGAAAGCCCGCCCAGCGTGATGTAGGAGAGCACGATGAGGGCGGCGACGAACGTGGACAGCCAGATGTTCCAGCCGAGCAGGGCGTTGACGATCGTGGCCAGCAGGTAGAGGTTCACCCCGGCGATCAGCACCTGGGCCAGCGCGAAGCTGATGGAGTTCACCAGGTGGGCGGGGTGCCCGAACCGGCGGAGCATGAACTCGGGGACCGAGCGCACCTTCGAGCCGTAGTAGAACGGCATCATCACCACGCCGAGGAAGAGCATCGCGGGGATGGCGCCGATCCAGTAGTAGTGGAACGTCGCCATGCCGTACTCGGCCCCGTTGGCCGACATGCCCATGATCTCGACCGCGCCCAGGTTGGCGCTGATGAAGGCCAGCCCGGTCACCCACGCCGGCAGCGAGCGGCCGGACAGGAAGAAGTCGATGCTGCTCGAGACGGAGGCGCGGGCCGAGAGGCCGATCCCCAGCACGAACACGAAGTAGAGGGCGATCAACAGGTAGTCGACCCAGCTCGCGTTCATCCGCAGGATCGACGACGCCAGCAATTGCATCCAGACCTCCCGAGTCGTCTTGAAGCGTGACGCACGTTACACGTGGTCGACGCAGCCGCCGGAGCACCGTTCTCGTCGTACCCCGTCGGGAGCGGGTGATGCGGCGGCGCCTCGGCTCAGCCCACGAAGTGCGGCGTCAGCGGCGGCCGCCACCACTCACCGCGGTTGGCCTTCAGGGCGCCGACGAGATGCAGCACGAACGCGGCGACCAGGGCGATGCCGAAGGTCAGGAAGCCGACCAGGACGAGCATCAGCGGGAGCGAGATGATCAGGACGATCCCGGTCATGATCTGGATGTTGAGGGAGTTGGCGAGGTTCTCGCGGGCGAACGGCCCGCGGTCCTTGTACATCACGTAGAGGACCAGCGAGGCGACGAACCCCAGGAGGCCCACGCTCACCACCATGGCGATCAGCGGGATGGCGTGGGCGATCGTGCCCAGGGTCCGCTCCTCGGCGGGCGAGACGGCGCCGGGCTGGGCGGCGTACGGGTCGGGCGACTGGGACATGACTTCTCCTGCTTTCTCGGGACGACCCCACTCCATCACACGAAGCGGCCGATTCCGCCTCGGTCGGGGTAGGACCGGGGTCGCTCCAGGGACGACCCCTACGATGCGGCCATGACCTCCCTCGACCTCTTCCGACTCGACGGGCGCGTGGCGATCGTGACCGGAGCCTCGTCCGGCATCGGCGTGGCCTTCGCCCAGGGACTCGCCGAGGCCGGCGCCGACGTCGTCCTCGGAGCGCGCCGCGTCGAGCGCCTCGAGTCCACCGCCGAGCTGGTGCGCTCCGCCGGACGACGGGCCCTGGCTGTCGGCACCGACGTGTCCGACCCGGAGGCGTGTACGGCGCTCGTCCGGGCCGCGATGGACGAGTTCGGCCGCGTGGACATCCTGGTCAACAACGCCGGCGTGGGGACCGCCGTACCCGCGACCCGCGAGACGCCGGAGCAGTTCCGCTCCGTGATCGACGTCAACCTCAACGGGTGCTACTGGATGGCCCAGGCGTGCGGGCGGGTCATGCAGCCCGGCTCGTCGATCATCAACATCTCCTCGGTCCTCGGTCTCACCACCGGCGGGCTGCCTCAGGCGGCGTACTCCGCCTCGAAGGCGGGCCTGATCGGGCTCACCCGCGACCTCGCCCAGCAGTGGACCGGCCGCAAGGGGATCCGCGTGAACGCGGTCGCTCCGGGGTTCTTCGAGTCGGAGATGACCGACACGTACCCCGAGGGCTATCTCGACATGATGGGCTTCCGGATCCCCTCCGGCCGCAAGGGCACCGGGGCCGAGCTCGCCGCCACGATCGTCTTCCTCGCCTCCGATGCCGCGGGCTACATCACCGGCCAGACCCTCCCCGTCGACGGCGGGATGACGATCACCTGACCCACCGACACACGTTGGCCCGCGCCTGGCCCTCTTTCTCGGGGGCAATCACGACCAACGTGTGTCCGGCGGCCTGCTGTGGAGACACGGCAGCACGAGGTCACGGAGGCGCGGATGATCGACGCATGGACCCGGTCGAGCTGCTCCAGCACTCGGGGGGCGTCGCCGGGCCGGAGCTGGTCCGCGCTCTCGGTCGCGGGCCGGTGCAGTCGGCCGTCGAGGCGGGGACGGTGGTGCGCGTCGGCCGCGGCAGGTACGCGTTGCCGGCGGTCACCGATTCGCTGGGAGTGGCCCACGGGCTCTCGGGCGTGCTGTCCCACCTCAGCGCGGCCCGATTCCACGGCTGGGAGGTCGCCTCCCCGCTGGCGGCCGTGGAGGTGATCGTGCCCCGCGACCGCCACCCCCGCGCGGCTCGGCGTGCCGTCGTACGTCGTCGCGATCTGCCGTCGTTCGACGTCGAGCCACCCGGCGTGACCGCGCCCCTGCGGACGGTGCTGGACGTCGCGACCGACCACTGCTTCCTCGACGCCCTCGCGGTCGCCGACTCGGCCCTGCGCGCCCGCTCGATCACCCCGGATGAACTGATCGCCGCCGCTGCTGCTTCTTCCGACCGCGGGCACGCGCGCCGGATGAAGGTCGCCCTCGCGGCCGACCCGCGCGCGGACAACCAGTTCGAGTCGGCGCTGCGCGCCCTGGCGCTGGAGGCCGGACTCGAGGTCGTGCCGCAGGTTCCGCTGTTCACCGGTGACCGCTGGGTGCGGCCCGATCTCCTGGATGCGGGGCGGGCGCTGGCCGTCGAGGCCGAGTCGTTCACCTGGCACGGCAACCGGCACCAGCTGATGAGGGACTGCCGCAAGTACAACGACCTCACGTCGATGGGCCTCACGCCTCCTCCGCTTCGCGTGGGAGCACGTGATGGTCGAGCGGGCCTACACCCGTTCGGTCCTGCGGGCGGCTGCCGAGGGACCTCGCCCGTGGCGCGGCTCCGACGCGACCGGGCCCTCCCCGCGCGCTGCCTGACCCACCGACACACGTTGGTCCTCCCCCACACGGCTTTCCCGGGCGCAACCAGGACCAACGTGTGTCCGGTGGCGTGCATGCGAGTCGGCACGGCGCGACGGTCGGCGGGGTAGGCTGAGACCCACTGCGAACGTCAGATCACACACCAGGGCCCCGGACCACGGCCCGGCCGGCCGACTGAGTCTGACGACGGCAGTCATCCGAAGGCGGTCGCTCGATGGCCACGCACCTCCCTGTCCCGCGCACTGCCGCCCTCGTGACCGTACGGACAGGTCCCGACGCCCCCACCGCCGACTGTCGAGGTGGCTACGGCGAGCTGACCCGACAGGTCCGCGAGGCGGGGCTGCTGCGACGCCGTCCCGGTTCGTACGCCGCCCACGCGGCCGTCGTGTTCGGCGCGCTCGCGGTCGTGGTCGGCCTCATGGTGATCTACCGCGACTCGTGGTGGCTGCTGCTCCTCGCCCCCGTCATGGGCGTGGTGGCCACGCAGATCGGCTTCCTCGGCCACGACGTCGGGCACCTCCAGGTGACCCGTGACGCGTTCCGGAGCCGGGTCCTGGGACTCGTCGTCGGCAACCTGATGGACGGCCTCAGCATCGGCTGGTGGGTCGCGAAGCACAACGCCCACCATGCCCACCCCAACGACCTGGAGAGCGACCCCGACGTACGCGCCGGCGCCCTGGTCTTCGACCGCGGCCAGGCCGACGGGCGTCGGGGACTCGCGGCGTGGACCGTGCGGTACCAGGCGTGGCTCTTCTTCCCCTTCCTGCTCGGCGAGGCGGTGAACCTCCACGTGTCCAGCGTGCGCGGGCTCTTCGCCGCCGGCCGGAGGTACCGCTCGGCCGAGGCTCTCCTCCTGGTGGGTCACTTCGTCGCCTACGTCGCCCTGCTGGCGACCACGCTGACCTGGCCACAGGCCCTCGTGTTCGTGGCCGTGCACAAGGGGGTCCAGGGCCTGTACCTCGGATGCTCGTTCGCTCCCAACCACAAGGGCATGCCCGTCCTCACCGACGATGAGGCCGCGGACCCGCTGCTCCGGCAGGTCCTCACCTCGCGCAACGTCCGCGGCGGCCCCTTCACCGACGCCGCCCTCGGCGGCCTCAACTACCAGATCGAGCACCACCTGTTCCCGAGCATGCCGCGAGCGAACCTGCGGCTGGCGCAGCCCCTGGTCCGGCAGTTCTGCCTCGACCGCGGGATCTCGTACGTCGAGTGCTCGGCCGTCGCCTCGTACGCCGCGGCGGTCGGCCACCTCAGCCAGGTGGGGGCAGGGGCGCGGGCGACGTGACCGCGAGGCTGTGGCCCGCCGTCCCCAAACCGAGCTGCACGTCGTAGCCGCCCGCCGCGAGCGACGACACGTCAGGGGCCGTCGGTCGGCCCGGCAATCACGAACCCCACCCAGCCGAGCAGCATCACGAAGCCGAGCAGGAACAACCACGCGATCTCGAAGAGGAAGCCGGCCGCGGTGACCAGCAGGAGGACCCAGCCGGTCACTCTGCGGGCGGGATTGGCCTCCACATCTCGAGATTATCCCGCCCCCACACATCGGTCACGCTCTCGCGGGGCCGCCCGCCCGGCACCTGGCTCACGGGGTCCTTGGCTGAGCGAATCCTGAAAATGTTTCCGTAACCGTGGCGCCGACGGCCGGGCTGAGGCATGCTCGGACGTGGGCCGCCACCTTGACCCGAGACGGGGTGGCGGCCCGCTGGTGTCTCCGGCGTCGTCAGGTCGCCATCCGCAGGCAGGGACCCGTCGGTGCGCCCTCTCGTGCGAATCTCCGTACCCCCTCGATCTCGAGGCCGCGGTGGGACACTCAGGTGTGCATCGATTGGCGCTGCGCGCGCTCGAGGCTGCGAGACGCCTGCCCCGTGGGCTTCGCGTCGGGGTCGTCGTTCTTTCTGTGTCCGTGGCGGTCGCGGGGTGCGGCACCAAGCCACCGAGCGGCCACATGCAGCCCACCGAGACCTTCCTGGCCCTCGACCACCACGAGGTGGTCGCCGCGAGGCGCATCGTGAACCACGAGGTCCACCGACAGCAGGTGCGACTCACCGCTGCCCTGGGACGGCGCTATGCCACGAGCCGGCCCAGTGACGGCTCGCTCTCCCGCGGGTGTCCCGCGGGTCGCCTCCTCCAGATCGTGATCCGCGGATCCTTTCCCACCGAGCCGTCGAGCATCGAGTTCGAAGAGCTCCTGGCCTCACCCAGTGGGCGAGTTTGCGCGACGGCGTACCGGAGGTCACTGCCGAGCGACCTCGCAAACGCTCTTCACAGCGAGCTGGACAGCTCGCACGGATGAGTTCGCTCGGATCCTGCGACGCCCCTGGCACCTCGACTGACAGGCTGGTCGCATGATCCTGCCGAAGGTCCGCGACCCTCGCTTGATCACCATCCGCCGCGGCGGGTCGCTCACTGATGCGGACCATCGGCGCCTCGCCCTGTGGGCAGCCTGGTGCGCCGGACACGTGCTGCACCTCTTCGAGGACGAACAGGCATCGGACGCTCGGCCCCGGGACGCGATCGAGGCGGCACGCCGGTGGGCCCGCGGGGAGATGACGATGATGGCTGCTCGAGCCTGCGGTGGGCTCGCGATGGGGGCGGCTCGCCCGCTGCAGGGGGCCGCTCGCTACGCCGCCTACTCCGCCGGCCAGGCTGCCTGCGTGAGCCACGTGGCCGAGCACGATCTCGGCGCCGCCGCCTACGCGATCAGAGCCATCCGGGCTGCGAACCCCCGCAACCCCGACGCGGGTCGGCTCGAGCGTGACTGGCAACGGGGCCGGCTCGACGAGCAGATCCGGGCACTCGTCCTCGAGGACCAAGCACGACGCAACCCGATCTGCTGGTCCGCCTTCGCGGACTGACACCGACGGACTCATCTGCCACTCGTCGAGCGTCCGCAAGGCCGGTTCGTGCGAGTCGCCGATGAGGTCGCCTACCTCTCGCCACGCTTCTCCGGCGGACGTGAGCCGAAGAGTCGGCGCCACCACGACGGGGTGGCAGTGGTCCTGGGTCGGCAGGTCCGTTCCCATTCCGCCTTGGTCGGCAGCTTGCCGGCCTTCCACTGCCTCGCCACACACTCGGTATGTGCATGCCGGCGACGCTCTCGGTCACCTTCTGGATACAGCAACGTGTTGGGATTCATCGCCAACAGCAAGCCGTGGCAGATCGGACACGTGTAGGTCTTCGCCTGCATGCCTCGGGCCGGGCGCATCTCCCACCAGCGCACGGAATCCGCCATGGAACAAGGCTACGGCCGATCGATGCCCCCAGCTCTCGGCCGGTGAGGTGCCGCTGGGGCCGTGCGGATCCGGCGTTCCTAGATGGAGAGGCGGCGGGCGGGGTCGACGAGGACGTCGACGTTGTGGCTCCACTGTTCGGTCGAGCCGACGCCACGCGGCAGCGCACGGACTGCCTGAGCGGTGATCGAGGCTTCGAGCCGCTCCATGACCTCGGTGCGGATCCCGCGATAGGGGCGATCGAAGAAGGGTTCAACCGGGTCGTCAACCGCCGGGAGACCCACCTGTCGCTGCAGATGGTTCAGCGTCCGGAGGGCGCTGACCAGGTTCTCCTCCCGGGCCTGCCAGGCGCCGGCCTCGAGAGCGCGGCGGAGAGGGGCCACCACGATGTTCGCGTGCGGCAGCTTGGTCAGGCTGCTGCCCGCCCACTTGGGGTAGGGCTGCCACCGGCGTTCGAGAAGATGCGCCAGGTGCATCGCCGCCTCGACCAGCCGGGCCGCGATCAGCCGTGACCCGAGATCGTCCCCGCGTTCGGCGGTCCGACCGACGAGCGGCAGCTCCTGGGCGATCCGCGCCCAGTCGGACGCCACGACGTACCTCCAGACATCGTCCGGGTACCAGGCGAGCCGACCTCGAGCCTCCGTGAGGTCCCCGGCGGTGTCGACGAACACGGGCCCGCCGGTGACCTCGAGGACCGCCTGACCCGTCAGCGACAACCAGTCCGCCACCGACCGGGACCCGAACGCATCCAGCCCGGTCCGTGATCTCACGAACGACTCGACGCTCTCCACCTGCACCCGATGCCGCACCCGCGGGTCCCAGGTGGTTGCGAACCGGACCGGGTGCCCCTCGAAGGTGGTGGGCAGCTCCGCCTCGAGGAGGGCATCCACCTGGGAAGCCAGCGGGGAGGGGACGAGGAGGTTCAGCCGCAACCCCCAGTCGTGGTCCCGCGACAGCGCATCGTCGTACCCCAGCACGTCTGATCCGCTCCCGAGCCGCCCGGCCGCGTGCGGCAGCCCCGGCAGGCGTGCCGCAAGGATCGGGGCGACAAGACGACCGAAATAAGCGCGCGAGAGGGCCGCGCCGGAGACCTCCATCCGCCGATCCTGACAGCCGCGGGCCCGGTTCGTTGACTACGGCGCGGACGGGAGGGCCGCGGAGCCGCACCCGTGGATGCGGTGGGCCGCCGCGTCATCGAGGCGGTAGGCCTCGATCTGGTGCTGCCCGCGGTGCCACACCGCCAGCCACATCTGCTCAGCGGTCGACGGCGACAGCCTGCCCATCCGCCGCATGTTCATCGCATGGACGTGCTGACGCCACGTGTTGATCGCGGTGCGGGCCTCCTGGAGCACGTGCATGTCGGCGGCGACCTGCCGGGCGCAGGCCCGCAGCTGCGGCGAGGCGTGGCTCGGCAGCCACGCCGGGGACGGGCAGTCCACACCGCGGCGTTGCAGGTGAGCGATGGCTCGCTCGAACTCGTTGATCCGGTCGTCGGCTCCCAGACGGGTCTGGTTCCAGAACGATGTCGCCTGCCGGAAGGTGATGTCGCCCGCGACCAGCTTGTTCATCGCGCCGATGTGGATCTCCCATTGCGACATGCTCGCGGCCGCTCGCCGCATCGGCCGCGCGATCGTGTCGGCGGCTGTCGAACAGCGTGCGGCCGTGTCGCCCTGCAGTCCCCGGGCTGGATCCGCGCTGGCGTCGTTGTTGGTGCTGAGCACGGTCATCAGGAACCAGCCGATGACAAGTGCCGCCAATCCGGTCGCGATGCCGGAGAGATACATCTCCGCAGGTCGGTCGTCCATGTTTCTGCGCTCCCCGAGCGGAAGCATCCGTCTGGTCCCGCCCTCTGATGTGAGCAACGAGCGTGCGCGGCCGGGGTCACGTCACCGCCGCCCGGAGCGGGCGGCGGCGGCGCGCAGCCGGTCATCTACGCTGGGCGGATGCGTCGGGCCGCAGCAATCCTGTGTGCCATGGTGTGCGCCGGGTGCGTGTCGGCCCACGGCCCGGTGCCCGAGTCGAAGTCCCCTGCATCGCCCGGCCAGGCGCAGGTGCGGTCGTCGCGGCCGGCTGCGCCCCTGACGAGCGCCGCCACCCACCCGTTCGCCCACGTTCCGGCAGGGGCCGACGATCCCGCCGTGGTGCCCGCCGTCTCCGAGAAGCCGACGGTGCTGGCTCGGCAGCTGGTCGCCGCCGAGCGGACCGTCCGGGCGCCGGGAGCGAGCCGGTCCGCTCTACGTGCGGCCGCCCGCACCGCCCAGGTCGCCTACGGGCTGCTCGGGCGACACCCCGGCTGGTCTGCGACCGTGCTGCCGTTGGTGCCGGCGGGTCTGCATCGCACGGTCGTGGCCAACCTGCGGGCCCGGCGCGAGCTGGGGGCGATCCGCAGCTCGGCACCGAAGGACCTGCTGCCCGCGTGGCACATCCAGTCGCCCGCCCCGGCCCGCAAGCTGGTGACCTGGTACCACCGGGCCGGCGCCCGGTTCGGCGTCGGCTGGCAGTACCTCGCGGCGATCAACCTGGTCGAGACGACGTTCGGCAAGATCCACGGACTGAGCGCCGTGGGAGCCCAGGGCCCGATGCAGTTCATGCCCCCGACGTGGGCAGAGTACGGCGCGCGGCGGCGACGTCAACGACCCACACGACGCGATCTTCGCCGCCGCCCGATTCCTCGCCGACCACGGGTTCACCCGCGGCCACCCGGACGGCGCGCTGTACGGCTACAACCCGACGATCCACTACGTGAACGCGGTCAAGGCCATCGCGTCCGTCCTGGCAGCCGACCCGCGCTCGCTCGCCGGCTACTACCGCTGGGACGTCTACTACCCCACCTCGTCCGGGGTGCTCCTGCTCCCCCAGGGCTTCGACCGGCACCGTCGCACCTCGGCGGCTCGGTACGCGCGCGCCCACCCCGAACGAGTGCTCCGCCGCTGAGCGCGGTTCGACGAGCCATCAGGCGCGGCTCGACGCACCATATCCCGCGGCTAGTTGGGCCATAAGACGCGGCTCAACCGGTGTGAGCCCGCGCTGACCAGCGAGTTTGGTGGAGCTGAGGGGACTCGAACCCCTGACCGTCTGCCTCAGTGCGCTCGGGTGCCACCTGCAAAGCCCAGCTCCTTCAACCCTGCGAGATCGGCGACGAGCGCGCCTGCCCGGTCATCGGCACCTCCAGCAGCAGAATGCCTGCGAACTTGACGGCCAGCCGTGCCATCAGCCTTCGCTCCCAGCTCCCGCCCTGCGCAGTGAGAGGGTCGCCACGAGGCCGGGCCGGTCATCGCCGACGGACGTGAGGGCAAAGGCCGCCATGGAGGGAGCGCATGAGAACTAGGCCAGTCGTGTGGAACATGCCGCTCAGTGGGCTGAGCCGAGCTCCACGAGGAGAACTCCGGCGGCGATGAGGGTGAAGCCCCCGACCATGACGCCCGTGAGCGGCTCGCCGAAGAACAGCCTGGATCCGACGGCCGTCAGGCCAACGCCGCAGGCCGCCCAGACGCCGTACGCGACGCCGACGCCCAGTCCCTGTCTCAGGGTGAGAGACAGCAACACGAAGGCGGTGAGGTAGCCGAGCACGACAACGCTGTAGAAGGCCGGATGGTCGAGAGCTCGCTTGAGCGAGAGAGTTGCCGTGACCTCTGTGAGGATCGCGCCACCGAGGAACAGCCACGTGGTCATACGCTCTCCAGGGTCACAGGTTGGCCGATCACCCGAAAACCGTGCCGGCGGCGACGCCCCAACCTAGCGCTCCCCGGTCAGCGAGTCTTGACCGTGGCGCCTCGCGGCGTCAGACTCCTACTGTTCCATAACACGCACTGCAATGCGCAATACGCAACAAGGAGCTCTCCGTGGCAGACGTCCCCCAGACCGCGCGCTGCGTCGTCATCGGCGCCGGCATCGTCGGCAACAGCCTGGTCCACCACTTGGCCCGGCTCGGCTGGCGCGACATCGTGCAGCTTGATCAGGGACCGCTGCCCAACCCCGGGGGGTCGACGGGGCACGCGTCGAACTTCATCTTCCTCACCGACCACTCGCGGGAGATCACCGATCTCACGCTCGACTCGGTGGAGCAGTACAAGGAGCTCGGCGTCTTCACCCAGTCCGGCGGCTTCGAGGTGGCCCGTACCGAGGAGCGGATGGAGGAGCTCCGCCGCCGGATGTCCTCGGCGAAGGCCTGGGGCATCGAGGCCGAGATGGTCAGCCCCGAGTTCGTCCAGGAGAAGGTGCCGTTCCTCGACAAGGACCAGATCATCGGCGCGTTCTGGCAGCCGGGGGTCGGTGTCGTCGACTCGCTGCGTGCCGGCACGATCATGCGCGAGCGGGCGATCGAGGCGGGCGCGCTCACCGTCGTACCCGACGTCGAGGTCACCGACCTCGACGTGGAGGACGGGCGGATCCGTCGTGTCCACACCGACAGGGGCGTGATCGAGACCGAGTACGTCGTCATCGCGTGCGGCGTGTGGAGTCCCAAGATCGGTGACATGGCGGGCGTGAGCATCCCCCTGACTCCGGCCGTGCACCAGATGATCAGCGTCGGCCCTTGCCCGCAGCTGGTCGGGAGAGAAGGCGAGATCTCCTTCCCGATCGTGCGCGACATGGACACCTTCTGCTACGAGCGCCAGCACGGTGCCGACATGGAGGTCGGCTCCTACGCCCACCGCGCGATCCTCATGGCGCCCGAAGACATCCCCACCATCGAGCAGTCCAAGCTGTCACCGACGGAGCTGCCCTTCACCGAGGAGGACTTCGACCTCCAGCTCGAGCAGGCCTACGAGCTGATGCCCGAGCTGCTCGGCGCCGACGGCGCCGAGATCCGCTATGCCATCAACGGCCTGCTCTCGCTGACCTGCGACGGCGCGCCGATCCTCGGCGAGAGCCACGTGCAGGGCCTGTGGACCGCGAGCGCCGTCTGGATCAAGGAGGGCCCCGGTGTCGGCCGCGCGGTGGCCGAGTGGATGACGTGGGGCTGGTCGGAGATCGACCTCGCGCACAGCGACATCGCCCGTTTCCACCCCCACCAGCTGCGTCGCGAGCACACCAGGCTGCGCACCACTGAGTCGTTCATCAAGACCTACGGCATCATCCACCCCGCCGAGCAGTACGAGTCCGACCGCGACCAGCGACGGTCGCCGATGTACGAGTCGGAGCAGAAGCTCGGTGCGGTCTTCTATGAGACCGCCGGCTGGGAGCGCCCGTTCTGGTACGAGTCCAACGCCGGCCTCCTCGAGCAGTACGGCGACGCGGTGATGCCGCGTGAGCACGAATGGGACTCCCGCTGGTGGAGCCCGATCATCAACGCCGAGCACCTGCGGATGCGCGAGGCGGCAGGCGTGATCGACCTGACCGCCTTCCAGATCCTCGACATCGAGGGTCCTGCCGCCCTTGACACGGTGCAACGGACCTGTGTCGCTCAGTGCGATGTACCGGTCGGCAAGGTGGTGTACACCCCGGTGCTCGATGCCCATGGCGGCTTCCGATCCGACCTGACCGTCATGCGTCTCGCCGACGACCACTTCCGCGTGGTCACCGGGGGCGCGCACGGCATGGCCGACCGCAAGTGGTTCACCGATCACCTGCCCCGCGACGGCGCGACCACCCTGACCGACAACACCGACGGGGTCAGCACGATCGGCCTGTGGGGGCCGCGGGCACGCGACATCCTGTCGGTCCTGACCGGCGACGACGTGTCCCACGAAGGCTTCCCCTTCCTCACCTGCCGCGAGATCACCGTCGGCGGCGACGGACGCGACCTCACGGTGCTCGCGTCGCGCATCTCGTACGTCGGCGAGCTGGGCTGGGAGCTGTACGTCGCCATGGACGACGCCGCCGAGCTGTGGGAGCGCGTGCTGGCGGCGGGCGAGCCCCATGGCGCCGTCCCGGCCGGCATCGGGGTCTACGGGACGACCGGACGTATCGAGAAGGGATACCGCGCCTACGGCTTCGAACTCGACGCCGAGCGGTCCATCGTCGAAGCGGGCATGCAGCGACCCAAGGTCAAGCAGGCCGACTTCGTGGGCCGGGAGGCCTACCTCGCCCAGCGGGAGGCGGCTCCCCACGCCGTGCTGTGCACGCTGACCGTTGACGAGCACACCTCGGCATCGGGCCAGAAGCGCTACATGCTCGGCGGTGAGCCGATCCTGACGCGCGATGGCGGCACGCTCACCGACGGCCGCGGCCGCCACCCCTACGTCACCACCGCCGGCTCAGCGCCGTCCCTGGGCAAGCACGTGCTACTCGCCTACCTGCCGCATGCGCAGGCAGAGATCGGCACCGAGCTCGCGGTCTCCTACATGGAGGAGCTCTACCCCGTCACCGTCGCGTCGGTCGACGCGACACCCCTGCTCGACCCGGCGAACGAGCGGATGCGCTGATGACGGGAGTCCTGGTGTGCGTCAAGCGGGTCCCCGACAGGACCGAGGAAGTCGTGCTCGCCGAGGACGGGCAGTCGGTCGACGGGCGCAAGTCCGGCTTCACCATGAGCGCACACGAGGAGTGCGCGGTCGAGCTCGCCGTCCGGACTGCCGCCGATGGCGGAGAGGCCACGGTGGTCACCCTCGGTGACGCCGATGCGGTGGAGCAGCTACGGCTGGCGCTGGCGGTGGGCTGCACGGCCGCCACGCACGTGCTCGCCGAGGCTCACAGGTTCGGCCCCACCGACGTCGCCCACGAGCTGGCGGCGGTGGTCCGCGACCACGAGGCGGCCGGACGTGCGCACGACCTGATCTTGCTCGGCAACGACGCCGCTGACACGGGCGACTTCCAGGTGGGCATCCGGCTCGCCTACGAGCTCGGCCGGCCGGTCGTCAACGGGGTCCAGACCTTGTCCGTCGAGCAGTCCGTCGACGGCCCGGTGGTGGTCACCCGGGGCCAGGGCCCCGATGGCGAGGAGACCTACCGGGTTCCCCTACCCGCCGTGGTGACGGTGCGAGAGGGCGGTGTCGAGCCGGGCTACCCCTCGGTCAAGGGTCGGATCCGGGCCAAGAAGGTGCCGATCGAGGAGCGGCAACCGACGCTCGAGCCGACCGGTCCGGCCCGGGTGCGCCTGACGCTGCCGCCGCCGATGCCGAGCGCCGTCCAGATCCTCGGCGAGGGTCCCGCCGCCGCCCCCGCGGTGGTCGACGTCCTGGAGGAGCTGGGGGTGCTGCGCCGATGATCCTCGTCTTCGTCGAGATCGACCTCGAGGGATCGGCTGTCGAGGTCTCCCTCGAGGCGGTCACGTTCGCCCGAGACCTGTCGGCTGCCGGCAACGGCGTCCCCGTCGACGCCGTTGTCGTCGGGACCGTCTCCGACGCCCTCCGCAAGAGGCTGGCGACGTACGGCGTCCGCACGGTGCACCGAGTCGGCGGTGCGGCCGTCGGGTCGTTCTCCGGGGCCGGCTGGGCCTCGGCCATCCTCACCGTCTTCGAGACCACCGGGTCCGTCGTGCTGATGGCGGCCGGTACCGATCGCGGCAACGAGGTGGCCGCCCACATCGCGGCTCGCGCCGCCGTCCCCATGGCCGCCAACGTGCTGTCGTTCTCCGGATTGGCGCCGTTCGTCGTCACCCGACAGGTCGTCGGCGGCGCCGTGATGGAGGAGATGAAGCTTCACCAGCGACCGGCGGTCTTCACGGTGGCCGGCCACGCCGTCGAGGCGCAGCCCGCGGCTGAGCCGGGCGCGGGCGACGTGGTCGAGCACGAGCCCGAGGTGGCGCCCGCGGACCTGCTGGCCCGGGTGGTCTCGACCGACGAGCCCGAGGCCGACCTGTCCGGTGCGTTGTCGTCCGCGAAGGTCGTGGTCGGGGCCGGCAGGGGTGTGGGCGGGGCCGACAAGTTCGACGACGTGCTCGAGCTGACCGAGCTCCTCGGCGGTACTCTCGGCGTCTCGCGCGTGGTGACGAGCGCCGGCTGGCGCCCCCACCACGAGCAGGTCGGACAGACCGGGAGCCGGATCTCCCCCGACCTCTATGTCCCGTGCGGCATCAGTGGGGCGATCCAGCACTGGGCGGGGTGCTCGTCGGCCAAGACCATCCTGGCCATCAACTCCGACCAGGAAGCGCCGATGGTGACCCGTGCGACGTACGCCGTCATCGGCGACCTTCACGAGATCGTGCCGGCCATCAACACCGAGATCCGACGCCGAGGCTTCGCAGGCTGACGGCGCGTCGAGGCTCCGGGAGCACTCGGGAGCCGGGCCGACCCGGAACCCACACCGCCGTCGCGGCAGGGTTCCGGGTCGGTCAGGCGCGGCTCAGGTGCCCTGCAGCCAGGCGTTGACCTTTGCCTGGTTGGCGGCGATCCACTTGTCCGCGGCGGCCGGCCCCTTCATGCCGTCCTTGGCGATGTACTCCGCCACCTGGTTCTGGTCGTCGTTCGTCCAGTTGAAGTTCTTGATCAGGGCCACCGCCGGCGACTTCGAGTCGGCGAACTTGGTCGAGATCAGCTTGTTCAGGTGGTACGGCGGATAGTCGCACTTGATCGCGGCCGGTGCCGTCGGGCAGAGCTGAGGGTTGCTCGAGTACTTCGGCAGGTTCACCTTGACCAGCTTCATCTCCGAGAAGAACCACTGGGGCTGGTAGAAGTAGGCCAGCAGCGCCTTTTGGCTCTTCTGCGCCGTCCGGAAGCTCTGGATCAGCGCGGCCTCGCTGCCACCGACCACGACCTGGTAGTTCAGGTTGAGGTTCTTGACCAGCGCCTGGTCGTTCGTCACGTACGACGGGTCGCCGTCGAGCATCTGACCTTTCCCGCCGGACTCACTGGTCTTGAACATCGAGGCGTACTTGTTGAGGTTCTTCCAGTTGGTGATGCCGGGGTACTTCTGCGCCATCCACGGCGGGACGTACCAGCCGATGACGCCTTGGTTCCCCGTCAGCCCTGCGTCTTGGACGACGTGCTGCTGGGTGATGTACTTCTTCGCCAGGTCTTCGTGACCCCAGTTCTCCAGGATCGTGTCGACCGTGCCGTTCGCCATCGCGTTCCAGCTGGGCTGCTCGGCCAGGGTCACGTACTTCACGTTGCAGCCGAGCTTGTTCTTGGCCAGCTCACCGACCACGTAGGCGTCGGCGAAGTAGCCGGTCCAATTGTTCATGGCGATGTTCAGGTTGCCGCAGGTCTTGCCAGAGGCCGACTTGGTAGTGGAGATGTTGCCGCCGCCGCAGGCACTCAGCACGAGTGCCATCCCGGCAACCACACACATCCAGCCAGGCAGCCGGAGTCGTCGTCGTGCCATGCGTCCTTCTTCCTTTGTTCCTCCCGCCGGGCGGCGGGTCGTCGTGGAAGTGAGCCTCGTCATCACGAGTGCCCACGATCGGCCGCAGCCCGGGCCGTGCGGTCGAGCATGATCCCGAGAGCCGCGAGCGCGATGCCCGCAGCGAGTCCCTTGCCGAACAGGTTGCCCTGCGAGAAGCCGGAGACCACGAGGTAGCCGAGGGCACCGGCCCCGACCAGGCCGCCGATGACCACCATCGACAGCACGTAGAGGAGTCCCTGGTTGGCTGCCAGGGCGATCGCGGACCGCGACATCGGCAGCTGGACCTTGCGGATCATCTGCCAACGCGTGATGCCACTGGACTGAGCCGCCTCCACGGTGGTGGGGGAGACGCCCCGGATGCCGTCGGCGACCAGCTTCACCGAGATCGGGAACGCGTAGGCGACCGCCGCAGCGATGGCGGTGAACCGGGTAGGTCCGAACAGCGCCAGCGCCGGGATCAGGTACACGAACGGCGGGAACGTCTGGAAGGCGTCGAGGATCGGCCGGATGACCATGTCGGCCCTCCGGCTGCGACCGATCCAGACCCCGAGCACGATCGCGAGGATCATCACCAGCACGGTCGCCACCAAGGTTGACGTCAGGGTGATCATCGCGTCGTTCCACAAGCCGACCAGGAGGATGATCGCCTCACAGACGACGGTGGTCGCGAACGCCTTCAGTCCGCCGAGGACGTAGGAGATCGCCATCAGGACCGGTGCCATCACCCACCAGGGCGTCTCGGACATCAGGGACTGCAGTGGGTTGAGGAAGCCGTAGGTGATGAAGTTCCGGAAGGCCTCGGTGTAGGTGCCGACGTGGGCGACCACCCAGTTGGAGAACGAGTTGATCGCGTCCACCAGGTGCGGCCCGAGGTTCAGCGACGACGGGAACTGGGCCAGGTCGAGATATGTCTGCGACAGCCAGATGCAGACCCCGACCAGGATGAGGGTCACGATGAGGATGAGGCGCCGCAGCATCGGCGAGGGCAGTCGCCTCGTGCGCGTCTCCTCGCTGGCCCAGCGCGGCAGGCGCTCGAGGACGACGGTGGTGAGCATCACACCAGGACCCGACACCGACGCCAGTCGACCCTGGGTCCGCTCGCGGCGTTCGCTGGCTGCCGTGGTGGTGCGGTCGAGCACGATCGCGATCACGACGATCAGCAGGCCGGGGACGGCCGCCTCACCGACGTTGAGGTTGGTCAGACCGGTCAGGACGTCCTTGCCGAGGCCGGGACCGTCCACGAAGGCGGCCAGGACCACCATCGACAGGGCAGCGAGCGTGCACTGGTTGACCCCGACGATGATGGTGCGCCGCGCCATCGGGAGCTGGACCTTGCGCAGGAGCTGACGGCGCGTCAGGCCCATCGAGCCCGCAGCCTCCAGGGTCGTCTCGGAGATCGTGTGGAGGCCGTGCTCGGTGATCCGGACCAACGGCGGGATCGCGTAGACGATGGTCAGCATGATCGCGCAGGTCAGACCGATGCCGAAGATGACCACGAAGAACGGGATGTAGGCGAACGACGGCATGGTCTGCATGACGTCGAGGACCGGGGTGATCGCCCGTGAGACCCACGCCCGCCTGGCCATCGCGATCCCGATCGGGATGCCGATGATGATGCTGACCACGACGGCCAGGATCGTCATCATGACGGTGTCGACGCTGTCCTGCCAGTAGCCCAGGATCCCGAACAGCATGGCGCCGCCGATCACGAGGAGCGCCGAGCGGATCCCGGCGAGGGCGAGGCCGAGCCAGCCGAAGATCGCCACCACACCCAGCCATCCGATCCTCGGGACCGGGCGGCCGCAACACGGCTGCGAGAAGGTGTTCTGGAGCTGGCCGAACCAGGCGTTCACCTTCGTCGACCCGTTGCCGATGACCCCGTGGAAGAACCAGTTGGTCTGGGTGGAGGCCTGGATGTTGTCCCGGATGTGGTTGAGCCAGGTGTCGAAGGAGTTCAGCTGGACGAACGGGCGGGCCAGCGTGTCGGTGTCCTTGAAGAGCAGGTAGCCCACCCCCCAGACCACCGCGATGACCAGGAGCTTCAGCCCTGTACGCCGCGGCTTCGGTCCGGAGACGACCGGACTCGCCTCCTTGTCCTCGGGGGCGGGCTCCAGGGTAGGAGGCGGCTCGACGATGGTCACGACGAGTGCTCCTCGGCGACCACCACACGGAGGATGTCCTCGTCGTCGACGATCCCGACCACCTGGTCACCCTCGACCACGCGGACCGGGCCCTCTGCGGCCAGGACCGCACGGGCAGCCTCGCGCACGATGGTGTCGGCCGGCAGCGCAGGCGCCCCCTCGGCCTCACCCGGCTTCGGCTCCCTCATCACCCAGCGCAACGTCAGCACGTGAGACCGCGGCACGTCGGAGACGAAGTCCTTGACGTAGTCGTCGGCCGGCGCGCCCACGACCTGGTCGGGGCGGCCGACCTGGACCACCTCACCGTCGCGCATGATCAGGATCCGGTCGCCGAGCTTGAGCGCCTCGGCGAGATCATGGGTGATGAAGACCATCGTCTTGCCCATCTCCTCGTGCAACCGGATCACCTCGCTCTGCATGTCGCGCCGGATCAGCGGGTCGAGCGCGGAGAACGGCTCGTCGAAGAGCAGCACGTCCGGGTCCGCAGCCAGGGCCCGGGCCAAACCGACACGCTGCTGCATGCCGCCGGACAGCTGGTCGGGGTAGGAGCGCTCGTAGCCGGAGAGGCCCACCAGGTCCACCATCTCCTGGGCGCGCTTTCGACGTTGGCCCCGGTCCTCGCCGCGGACCTCGAGCCCGAAGCCGATGTTCTCGATCACCTGGCGGTGCGGCAGCAGCCCGAAGTGCTGGAACACCATCCCGACCCGCTTGCGGCGCAGCTCACGAAGGGACTTCTCGTCGGCGGAGGTGATCTCCTCCCCCCCGAGGAAGACCGAGCCGGCGGTGGGCTCGATCAGCCGGGTGAGCATCCGGACCAGCGTCGACTTGCCAGAGCCGGAGAGCCCCATCACGACGAACACCTCGCCCGGCGCCACCTCGAAGGAGACGTCCTTGACCGCCATCACGCAGCCGGTCTTCTCCTGGAGGTCCTTGCGCGACAGGTCGGCGTCCTCGGTGCCGATGACCTTGTCGGCGCGGGCGCCGAAGATCTTCCACAGTCCGTCGACGGTGAGGGCGGCGTCGCCCGATCCGGTGGCGGCGGTCGGCGTGGGCTGGGCTTCGGTCGTGGGCGCGCTCATCGGGTGGTCTCCTTCTGGGCCTCGGCAACGGGCTCGTGGCGGACGGGGGCGGTGTCGTTCCGGGGGTCACCGGGTGGGTGGAGCGGCATGCCGTCGCGGTACCGGTAGTACGGGACGTCGGCGGGAGGCAGCGGGGCGTTGCCGATGATCAGGTCGGCCGACTTCTCGGCGACCATCATCACGGGCGCATAGATGTTGCCGTTGGTGACGAACGGGAAGACCGAGGCGTCGACGACACGCAGGCCGTCGACACCGTGGACGCGCATCGTGGTCGGGTCGACGACCGCGTCGTCCTCGGTGCCCATCTTCGCGCTGCACGACGGATGGAGCGCGGTCTCGGCGTCGCGCCTGACCCAGTCGAGGATGTCGTCGTCGGACTCGACGCCGGGTCCGGGAGAGATCTCGCCGTCGTTGAACTCGGCCAGGCCCGGCTGGCTCAAGATGTCGCGGGCGACCCGGATGGCCTCGACCCATTCCCTGCGGTCGTTGGGTGTCGACAGGTAGTTGAAGAGCATCGAGGGGTGCACGCGCGGGTCGGTCGAGCGGATCTTCACGTGACCGCGGGTGTCGGCGTACATCGGGCCGATGTGCACCTGGTAGCCGTGTCCCTCGGCCGGAACGCTCCCGTCGTACCTGACGGCGACCGGGAGGAAATGGAACATCAGGTTCGGGTAGTCGACCTCGTCGTTGCTGCGGACGAAGCCGCCGCCCTCGAAGTGGTTGGTTGCGCCGAGGCCGCGGCGGTGGAACAGCCACTCATAGCCGATCTTGGGACGCGCCCGCATCCGCAGCCCGGGCGCGATCGAGACCGGCTGCTTCGAGGCATGCTGGACGTAGACCTCGAGGTGATCCTGGAGGTTCTGGCCGACACCCGGGACGTCCGCGACCACGTCGACTCCGAGCCCGCGGAGGTCGCCGGCGTTGCCCACCCCGGACAGCTGCAGGAGTTGGGGGGTGTTGATCGCCCCGCCGCACAGGATGACCTCACCGGCGTCGACCTGACGGTTCAGTCGGCCGGCGCGTCGGTAGTCGACCCCCACCGCCCGAGCGCCGCGGAAGCGGATGCCGGTCACGAAGGACAGGGTGTGGACCGTCAGGTTCTTCCGATGCCGCACCGGGTGCAGGTAGGCGCGGGCGGCGGAGAGACGACGGCCCCGGTGGAGGTTGCGGTCGAACTTCGCGAACCCCTCCTGCCGGTATCCGTTCACATCGTCGGTCAGCGGGTAGCCGGCGTCCTGGGCGGCCTGGAAGAAGGCACCGAAGAGCGGATTGTCCGCCGGACCCCGCTCCAGGATCAGCGGCCCCTCACCGCCACGCCACTCGTCGGCACCGGCGAGGCAGGTCTCCATCCGCTTGAAGTACGGCAGGCAGTGCAGGTAGTCCCACGACTCCATGCCGGGCTCGGCGGCCCAGCGCTCGTAGTCCAGCGGGTTGCCGCGCTGGAAGATCATCCCGTTGATGCTGCTGGAGCCGCCGAGGACTTTGCCCCGGGCGTGGTAGATCCGGCGGTCGTACATGTTCGGCTCGGGGTCGGACTCGTATTTCCAGTCGTAGAACCTGTTCCCGATGGGAATGGTGAGCGCCGCGGGCATGTGGATGAACGGGTCGAGGCGGAAGTCCGAACGCCCGGCCTCGAGGACCAGCACCGTGGTGCCACGGTCGGCCGAAAGACGGTTGGCGAGAGCGCATCCGGCGGATCCGCCGCCCACGATCACCACGTCGTATCGCTCGGTCATCGGCTCATCCGTCCCTGCTGGTGCCCTCGGCGCCGCGGGGTGAGCCGTCGAACCAGCGCTGCTCGGCGGGTCGGATGTTGTGCCACACGTGCTTGGTCTCGCGGTACTCCGCCAGGCCCGCCTCGCCGAGCTCGCGACCCACGCCGGACTGCTTGTAACCGCCCCACTCGGCCTGCGGCACATAGGGGTGATAGTCGTTGATCCAGACGGTCCCCATCCGCATCCGGGCGGCGACGCGCTGCGCCTTACCGGCGTCCTGGGTCCACACCGCGCCGGCAAGCCCGTAGGTGCTGTCGTTGGCGATCGCGACCGCCTCGTCCTCGGAGCCGAAGGTCTCGACGGTCAGCACGGGACCGAACGACTCGTTCTGCGTGACGCTCATGTGGCTGGCGCAGCGGTCGAGGACCGTGGGCAGGTAGTAGAAGCCGTCGGCCAGGGCCGGGTCGTCGGGTGCTGCGCCGCCACAGCGAAGGACCGCGCCCTCGGCGAGGCCGGTCGCGACGTACGCCGCGACCTTCTCGCGGTGGGCGGCGCTGATCAAGGGGCCCGTCTCGGCCTTGTCATCGAAGGGACCGCCGAGACGGATGGTCTGGGCGCGATCGACCAGGGCATCCAGGAAGATGTCGTGCATCGACTCCTCGACCAGCAGCCGCGCCCCGGCAGAGCACACCTGACCGGAGTGCAGGAAGACCGCGGTGAGCGCGAAGTCGAGGGCGACGTCGGCGTCGGCGTCGGCGAAGACGATGTTCGGGTTCTTGCCGCCGAGCTCGAGGGCGACCCGTTTCACGGTGGCGGCGGCCGAGGCCATCACGCGGCGGCCGGTCTGCACCCCGCCGGTGAACGAGACCAGGTCGACCCGTGGGTCGCTGGCCAGGGGCGCACCCGCCTCGGCCCCGGCGCCCAGCACGAGGTTGCCCACGCCGGCCGGAAGCCCGGCCTCCTCGAGCAGCCGCATCAAGTGGATGGAGGTGTGCGGCGTGAGCTCGCTGGGCTTGAGCACGAAGGTGTTCCCGGCCGCCAGGCACGGTGCGACCTTCCAGGAGGCCTGCAGCAGCGGGTAGTTCCACGGAGCGATCAGCCCGCACACCCCGACCGGTTCGTGGACGATCCGACTGACGACATCGGGGTTGCCGGTGTCGACCATGCGTCCGGCGTCCTCGGCGGCCACCCGGCCGTAGTGCCGGAACACCGCAGCCACGTCGGCCACGTCGTATCGGCTCTCGACCAGCCGCTTGCCGGTGTCGCGGGACTCCGCGAGGGCGATGTCGTCGCTGTCGCGCTCGAGCAGGTCGGCGACCCGCAGGAGCAGATCACCGCGCTCGCGGGTGGATGTTCCGGGCCAGGCACCCTCGTGGAAGGCGCGGTACGCCGCCCCGATCGCGCGGTCGACATCGGCGGCGGTCGCCTCGTCCACCTCGCCGACGAGCGTCCCGTCAGCGGGACAACGGATCGACCGACGACCGCCGGCCTTGGCTTCCGACCAGGCCCCATCGACGTAGAGCTCAGGCATGCGTGCCGCCATCCCATCCTCGCGGTCGGCCAGGTTGCGTGATATGCAACTCAATGCTCATGCCGCAACGATCCTTATGGACGGAGAATAGGTGACCCGCGCCACACGTCAAGGGCCACGTCCAGAATGTCACTGCCGCCGGCGCTTGTCAGGGTTGCTGCGAGCGTCCGGCCGGATCCGGAGCTGAGCTCAGGTGCGTCGGCCCCACCCGAGGCGGTGCGAGACCTCGAGCGCCGCGGCGACGACCATCGGCACTGTCTCCTCGAGCCGCTGCCGGGTCAGCCGGAACGTCGGCCCGGAAATGCTCATCGACGCGATGATGTCGCCGTGGGCGCTCCGGATCGGCGCCGCGGCCGCGGTCAGTCCGACCTCGAGCTCATCGACCGCGAGGGCGTACCCGAGCCGCCGCACCCCGGCGAGCTCCTCCTGCATCCGCTCCCGCGACGTGATCGTGTGCTCGGTGTAGCGGGGCAAATGGGGCAACGCCTCGTCGAAGTCGCGCTGGGAGAGCTCGCTCAACAGCACCTTGCCGTTGCTGGTCGCATGCAGCGGAATGCGCTGGCCGACCCAGTTGTGCGACTGGAGGGCCGAGGATCCGGCTGCCTGGTCGAGGTACAGCGCGGACTCCTCGGACCGGACCGTGATGTTCACCGTCTCACCCGTGTCGGCGGCGAGCTGGCGGGTCAGCGGGCGTGCCTCGCTGACCACGTCGAGCCGGGCCGTCGTCGCGCCGGCCAAGCGCAGGTTGCCGACACCGAGCCGGTAGCGACCACGGTCGTTCACCTGCTCGACGAGGCGGTGGGTCTCCAAGGTCACCAGCAACCGGAACGCCGTGGACTTGTGAACCCCCAGCTCGGCCGCGATCTCGGTGACGCTGGACTCGCCCTGACGGGCCAGCAGCTCGAGGATGGTGATGGCCCGGTCGACCGACTGGACCGGTGCCGTGGTGCCGGCCCCCGCTGGCTGCTGGGTCTCCTCCACCGCGGGCATGGGCGGCAGGCTATCTCAGCCGCTGGACGGCCGGGGTCCTGCTAGCGGAACACCACCGTTCGGTTGCCGTTGGAAAGCACCCGGGTCTGGGAGTGCCAGCGCACCGCGCGGGCCAGCACCTGGGCCTCGACGTCGCGTCCCGCGGTCGCCAGCTGGTCGGCGCTGAGCGTGTGGTCGACGCGCGTCACGTCCTGCTCGATGATCGGTCCCTCGTCGAGATCCGCCGTGACGTAGTGCGCCGTCGCTCCGACCAGCTTCACTCCCCGCTCGTGGGCCTGGTGGTAGGGCTTGGCGCCTTTGAAGCTCGGCAGGAACGAGTGGTGGATGTTGATGGCCCGACCGCTCAGCCGACGACACAGGTCGTCCGAGAGGATCTGCATGTAGCGCGCCAAGACGACCAGGTGGATCCCCAGATCGTCGACCAACTGGATCAGCTCTGCCTCTGCCTCGGCCTTGGTGTCGGGCGTGAGTGGGACGTGGTGGAAGTCGACGCCGTACGACCGCACCAGCTGCTCGGCATCACGGTGGTTGGAGACCACCAGGGGTACCTCGATCTGCAGATCACCCGTCGTCGTGCGGAAGAGCAGGTCGTTGAGGCAGTGCAGCTGCTTGGAGACCATGATCAACGTGCGGTACGGCGCCTGGGCGGCCCAGAGGTCGTAACTCATGCCGAAGCGCTCCGCGGTGGCCGCGAAGGCGCTCCGGAGCGTGGCAGCGTCGGTGGCTTGAGCGGTCTCGAAGTCGATCCGCATGAAGAAGCGACCACTGTCGCTGTCGCCGAACTGCTGGCTCTCGCGGATGTTGCCGCCGTTGTCGACGAGGTACGTCGTGACGGCGTGCACGATCCCCGGCCGGTCGATGCAGGCAAGGGTGAGGACGTAGTCGCCCATGGCCTCCACGGTCGCGATGGTCATCTCAGTCCCCGAGCTCCGCGCGGCGACGGGTCACGTAGGCCTCCAGCTCGTCGCGCACGGCGTCATCGATCGGCGGCGGCTCGTACTCCTCCAGCTTCTTCTGGTAGATCTCGCCAGCGCGGGTCGCCGTGTCCTTCGCGCCGTTGCGCATCCAGCGCTCGTAGTTCTCCGACGAGGAGAGCATCGGTCGGTAGAAGCAGGTGCGGAACCGCTCCATCGTGTGCATGGCGCCGAGGAAGTGTCCGCCGTGGCCGACCTCCTGGTGGGCGTCGAACGCCAGGGACGCCTCGTCGATCTCCAACGGGGTGAACTCGTGCTGCAGCATCTGCACCAGCTCAACGTCGATGATGAACTTCTCGAAGCCTGCGACCAGGCCCCCCTCGAGCCAGCCCGCGGAGTGCATGACCCAGTTGGCTCCCGCGAGGAAGGTCGGCAGCAAGGTCATCAAAGCCTCGTAGCCGGCCTGCGCGTCCGGCACCTGCGAGGAGGTCAAGCCGCCCCCGGTGCGGAAGGGAAGGTCGAAGTGCCGGGCGATCTGCCCCGTGCACAGCAGCCCGATCCCGGACTCCGGCGTACCGAAGGTGGGCGAGCCCGACTGCATGTCGATGTTGGACAGGAACGAGCCGAACACCACCGGTGCGCCGGGGCGGATCAGCTGGGACAGCGCGATGCCCGACAGCGCCTCGGTGATCTGCTGCACCAGGGCGGCCGGGATGGTCACGGGCGACATCGCCCCCATCAGGATGAAGGGCGTGAGGACGACGGGCTGGTTCGCGGCGGAGTATTCGAACTGCGCCTCGAGCATCCGGTCGTCCCAGCGCAGGGGGCTGTTGCAGTTGATCAGCGAGATGATGGCTGGGGTCTTCTCGATCGACTCGCGGGACCCGAACAGGATCTCTGTCATCGCGATGGTGTCGGCGGCGTTGGTGCCGCTGACGACATTGCCCATGTAGATCTTGTCGGTCAGGGTCTGCAGCGCGTAGATCATGTCGAGGTGGCGACTGTCGAGCGGGGTGTCGTTCGGCTCGGTGACGACCCCGCCGGCGCTGTCGAGCACGGAGAAGCTCTGCGCGAGGCGGGTGAAGTTCCGGAAGTCCTCCATGGTGCCGTCGCGGCGTACGTCGCCCGCGCGGACGAACGGCGGGCCATAGACCGCCCCGAACGCCATCGCGTCCCCGCCGATGTGCACGCTGTTCTCCGGGTTGCGCGCCTGGAGGTCGAACTCACGCGGCGCCTTCGCGACCTGTTCGAGCACGAAGTCGGGGTCCAGGAACACCGTGCGGTCCTCCACCCGCTGTCCTGCCTTCCGGAACAGGTCGAGCGCCCGGTCGTCCATGAACTCGACACCGATCTCGGACATCAGCCGACGCCAGCCCCGGTCAAGGGTCGCCATCGCGTCCTCGGACAGCACCTCATAACGGGGCATCCGGTTGCGGAACATCGCGCCTCCTGTCTAACCTCATGATGCGGGACCACAGTTCCACATCATGGAACTCTCCCGAAAGACCCCGAGTGAGGTGAGTTTGGGTGGCGGAGCCGGCCAGCAGCGGCACGCAGGCGCTGGACCGCGCCGTGCAGCTGACGTCCATGGTGGTCCAGGCGGATGTGCCGGTGTCGTTCGCCGACCTGCAGGAAGCCACCGGGCTCGCCAAGTCCACGACCTCCCGCTTGCTCGCCGCCCTGGAGCGGGGCGACCTGCTCGAGCGCGAGGAGAACGGCGGCTACGTCGCCGGCAGTCTCTTCTGGTTGTACGCCGCCCGGCACGACCCATGGGAGCAGCTGGTCCGCCTCGCCCGTCCGACGATGGAGCGGATCGGTCGGGACACCCAGGAGAGCGTTCACCTGTCGGTGCTGCGCGGTGACCACGTCGTCCAGGTCGCCCAGGTCGATTCCCAGTATCTCCTCGGCACCCGCGACTGGACCCAGGTAGACGTCCCGGCACACGCCTCGTCCCTCGGCAAGGTCTTCTTGGCCTGGGACGTGCTCGCACTCACCGAGGAGCATCTCGGGAGGCTCACCCCTCAGACCCTGACCACGCTCGATGCGCTCGAGCGCGATGGCGCAACGACGCGCAGGCGCGGTTTCGCGGTGACCGTGGACGAGCTCGAGGAAGGGCTCACCGGTGTCGCCGTCCCGGTGCGAGGGAACCGTGGCGACGTGGTCGCGGCCCTCGGCATCTCTGGACCCAGCAGCCGCCTCGACGGCCTGATCGATGAGCTCGGTCGCACCCTGATCGCCCGGGCGACGGAGATCGCCGCGTTGCTGCATGGACCCACTACCCGTCTGACGAAGGAAGGCGTGGCATGACTAGTCCCGAGGACATCCTCCGAGGCCTCTACGACGAGACGCTGGTCGGTAACGCACCGCGCGTCCTCGAGCTCACCGAGTCCGGACTCGAGCTCGGCATGGAGCCGCAGACCCTGCTGTTCGAGGCCCTCATCCCCTCGCTGGAGGAAGTCGGGGCCCGGTTCGAGCGCGGCGACTTCTTCGTGCCCGAGATGCTGATCGCCGGCAGGGCGATGGCCGGGGCGATGGAGCGGCTGCGCCCGCTGCTGGCCGAGACCGGCGTCGAGACCGTCGGGAAGTTCCTGATGGGCACGGTCAAGGGCGACGTGCACGACATCGGCAAGAACCTCGTCAACATCATGCTCGAGGGCGCCGGCTTCGAGGTGATCGACCTCGGTGTCCAGGTCGCCCCGGAGAAGTTCGTGGAGAAGATCCAGGAGCACCAGCCCGACATCGTCGGCTTCTCGGCCTTCCTGACGACCACCATGCCGATGTTCAAGGCCAACATCAACGCTCTCGAGAAGGCCGGGCTGCGCGATTCGGTCGTCGTGATGGTCGGTGGTGCCCCTGTCACGCAGGAGTACGCCGACGCCGTCGGTGCCGATGGCTACGCCTCGGACGCCTCCGCCACCGTCAGGCGGGCCAAGGACCTCCTCAGCCAGCGGCGCGCCAGGGTCAGCGCATGACGGGCGTGACTGCCGCGCCCCGGGAGACCATCCTCCGGAGCGCGAGCAAGGAGGTCGTGATCGGGCACGGTCACCGGTTCTGCCTGATCGGTGAACGGATCAACCCGACCGGCCGCCGGAGCTTCCAGGAGCAGCTGCGTGCGGGTGACCTGTCTGCCATCGAGCGCGACGTCGCCGCGCAGGTCGCGGGCCACGCGGACGTCCTCGACGTGAACATGGGCGTCCCCCTGACCGACGAGCCCGAGCTGCTGGCGAAGGCGATCCAGCTCGTGCAGAGGCTGACCGACCTGCCGATCTGTATCGACTCCTCGGTGGTCGAGGCGCTCGAGGCGGGGCTCTCGGTCTACCAAGGCAGGGCCCTGGTCAACTCGGTCACGGCCGAGGACGACCGGCTCGCCGCGATCCTGCCGCTGGTCAAGAAGTACGGCGCCGCGGTCATCGCTCTGCCCAACGACCACGACGAGATCCCGATGGAGGCCGACAAGCGCGTCCAGCTCGCCGAGAAGATCGTGCGGGTCGCCACCGAGGAGTACGGCCTCGACGCGGCCGACATCGTGATCGACCCGCTGGCCATGCCGATCGGCGCCGACACCACCACGACGCTGGTCACGTTGGACACGATGCGACAGATCCGCGACCGGTTCGGCGTGAACATGACCTGTGGCGCCTCCAACGTGTCGTTCGGCATGCCCGACCGCCACACCCTCAACTCCGTCTGGCTGCCGATGGCGATGAGCGCCGGGCTCACCAGCGCGATCATGGACACGCGGACGCCGCAGATCGTCGATGCGGTCAAGGCCGCCGACGTGCTCCTCGACCACGATGACTGGGGCATGGCCTGGATCTCGGCCCACCGGGCCAAGCAGGCCGCGTCGGCATGACCTCAGACCTCGGCGACCCGGTCGAGCCGGGACAGCCGGAGTTCTCCCTCGACGCCGTGCGCCGGGAGGGGCTGCTCGCCCCGGCCGGCGCCGAGCCGGTCACCCACGACGGCACGGGGCGGGTCGAGCTGTCCTTCGCCGTCGAGGACAAGGAGGCGCCGCCGACGCACAAGCGGGTCCGGGTGCCTCCCGGCGTGAGCGTCTTCGACTCCGCCTCGTGGAACGGCATCGCCATCGACTCCACCTGCGGTGGCCACGGCACCTGCCACAAGTGCAAGGTGCGCGTCGCCCCGGTGACCGCAGTCACGCGCCACGATGCGCGGACCTTCAGCCCCGCCGAGCTGCAGGACGGCTGGCGACTGGCCTGCCTGGTTCAAGCGACCCGCAACCTCGACGTCGTCGTACCGCCGCTCACCACGCGACCGAAGGCTGCGACCGTCGGTGTCGGCCGGCAGGTGATCCTGCGGCCCGCTGTCCAGAAGCGATACGTCGAGCTCACCGCGCCGACGCTCGAGGACCAGCGACCCGACGTCGACCGTCTGCTGCAGGCGATCGACGACCTCGAGCCCCAACCAGACCTGCGCGCCCTTCGTCGTCTGCCCACCGTGCTCCGTCAGAGCGACTTCAAGGTCACCGCGGTCGTCGTCGATGAGGCCCTGATCGACATCGAGGCCGGCGACACCACGGGCGTGCGTTACGCCATCGCGTTCGACCTCGGCACGACCACGGTCGTGGCGACCCTGCTCGACCTGGTCACCGGCACCCCGGTCGCGGTGGCCTCCATGCTCAACAAGCAGCAGCCCTTCGGTGGCGACGTCATCACGCGGATCAGCGCGACCATGCTCGACCCGGGTGCGCTCGGTCGACTTCAGGACGCCGCGGGTCAGACCCTCGCCACGCTCGCCGAGCAGGTCTGTCGTGAGGGCGGTGTCGATCCGCACCAGGTCTACGAGGCGGCCCTCGCCGGCAACGCCACGATGACCGCGCTCGTGCTCGGCATCGACCCGGAGCCACTCGGCGTCGCGCCCTTCATCCAGACCACCGCCACGCCGCCCTCCGTGCTTGCCCACGATGTGGGGCTCGACCTGCACCCGGGAGCGCGGGTCGCCCTCTTCCCCGCGCTCGGCGCCTACGTCGGCGGCGACATCGTGGCAGGCATGCTCGCCACGGGGATGGACCGCGACAAGCGGATCCGGCTGTTCATCGACGTCGGCACCAACTGCGAGATCGTGCTCAGCGACGGCGACCGCATCCTGGCCACCGCAGCACCCGCCGGGCCGGCGTTCGAGGGCGGTGCGATCCGGTGCGGCATGCGCGCGGCCGACGGCGCGATCGAGGTGATCAGACTGTCGGAGGACGTGGAGCTGTCCGTGATCGGTGACGTGGCACCGCGAGGCTTGTGCGGCTCGGGGTTGGTCGACGCGGTGGCCGAGCTGGTCAGGGTCGGACTCCTCGACGCCAGTGGGCGGTTCGTGGCCGACGAGGTGGCCAAGGAGGTCGCACCCGCACTGGCCGACCGTCTCACCTACATCGGCAAGGAGCGGGTCTTCGTGCTCCATCGGGAACGCCCGGACGCCGACCCGGAGGAGGGCGTCGTGCTGTCGCAGCGCGACGTCCGAGAGCTGCAGTTCGCCAAGGCCGCGATCTCGACCGGCTGGACGCTGCTGATGGAGGAGCTCGGCCTCGAGCATCACGACATCCAGCAGGTACTGCTCGCCGGCTCGTTCGGCAGCTACCTGTCCGCGGCGTCGGCCGTCCGCATCGGCCTGGTGCCGAAACTGCCCATCCTGCGCATCGTCGCTGCCGGGAACGTGGCAGGTGAGGGCGCGAAGATGGTGCTGCTCTCGATCCGCGAGCGTGCCGGCGCGCTGGCCTTGCTCGAGGAGGTGACCTATGTCGAGCTCTCAGACCGACCGGACTTCAATGACCGATTCGTCGACCTCCTTGCGTTCCCGGGCTGACGGCGGCCCGCGAGTCGCTCTGGTCGCCTGCGGAGCCCTGGCTCAGCCCGCGGCGTCCGTCGTCGCGCATCACGAATGGCCGGTCGACATCCACCCCCTGCCGCCGCTACTGCACAATCGGCCTCAGCTGATCGCCGACGAGGTACGCCGACTCGCGGTCGAGCTGTCGGCGGCGTACGACGTCGTCGCCGTCGGGTACGCCGACTGCGGCACCTACGGCGCCCTCGACGCGGTGTGCGAGCAGCTCGGGCTGAGGCGACTGCCGGGCCTGCACTGCTACGACCTCTACGACGGCGAAGCGGCGCTGGCGGCCCGGCTCGACGCCGAGCCCGGCACCTACCTCCTCACCGACTTCCTCGTCCGCTCCTTCGAACGCACCGTCGTGCGGGAGCTCGGCCTGGACCGCTGGCCCGAGCTCCGCGACGACTACTTCCGGCACTACACGCGGGTCGTCTGGCTGGCGCAGGAGCCGGACCCCGAGCTCCGCACGCTCGCCGAGTCGGCCGCCGAGCGGCTCGGTCTGCCGCTGACCGTCGTGCCCACGGGGACGGTGCGGCTCGAGACGGCCCTGGCCGATCTGCTCGAGTCCGTGCTCACGGCGCCACGACCACGGCGATGGGCCCGGTCGTGAACGCCCCGGAGGAAGGGCAGCCCTGATGGCACTCTCCGCCTTCGACCTCTACTCGGTCGGCATCGGGCCGTCGTCGTCGCACACGGTCGGCCCCATGCGCGCGGCGAAGAGGTTCGCCGACGGGCTGGTCGAGTCGGGTCGGCTCCACGACGTACGCCGGATCCGGGCCGAGCTCTTCGGCTCCCTGGGTGCCACCGGGCACGGCCACGGGTCGCCCAAGGCGGTCGTCCTCGGTCTCGAGGGCGAGGACCCGGCGACCACCGACACCGACCGGGCCGAGGACCGACTCGAGGCGATCCGCTCCTGCGGCACGTTGCGGCTCGCGGGCACGACCCCGGTGCCCTTCGACCTCGGCGAGGACCTCGTGATGCACCGGCGGCGGAGCCTCCCGGCGCACCCGAACGGCATGACGTTCGCGGCGTACGACGCCTCGGATGCGGAGATCAGCGGCCACACGTACTACTCCGTCGGTGGCGGATTCGTCGTCGACGCGGACGCCACCGGCGCCGACCGTGTGGTCCTTGACGAGACCCCGCTCCGGTATCCCTTCACCACGGGCGCGGAGCTGCTCGCGATCTGCGCCCGCGAGGGGTTCTCCTTCAGCGACGTGATGCTGGCCAACGAGCAGGCCTGGCGCACCGAAACGGAGATCCGCGAAGGCATGCTCCACCTGTGGTCGGTGATGGCCGAGTGCGTGGAACGGGGCTTCCACCGTGAGGGCGTCCTGCCCGGTGGTCTCCGCGTCCCTCGGCGCGCGCCGGGGCTGTACCGCGACCTGTGCGGCAGGTCCGAGGCAGACCCCCTGCACGTGCTCGACTGGGTCAACCTCTACGCCCTGTCCGTCAACGAGGAGAATGCCTCCGGCAGCCGCATCGTCACCGCACCGACGAACGGAGCCGCGGGGATCATCCCGGCCGTGCTGCACTACTACGTCCGCTTCGTGCCGGAAGCCGACGACGATGGCATCGTGCGCTACCTGCTGACCGCGGCGGCGGTCGGGATCCTGTTCAAGACCAATGCGTCGATCTCGGGCGCCGAGGTCGGCTGCCAGGGCGAGGTCGGCTCCGCATGCTCGATGGCCGCCGGCGGGCTCGCCGAGGTGCTCGGCGCCTCCCCGGCCCAGGTCGAGAACGCCGCCGAGGTCGGCATCGAGCACAACTTGGGTCTGACCTGCGACCCGGTCGGGGGGCTGGTGCAGATCCCGTGCATCGAGCGGAACGCCATCGCGTCGGTCAAGGCGATCAACGCCGCACGCCTGGCGATCAACGGCGACGGCAGCCACAAGGTGAGCCTCGACCGGGCGATCAAGACCATGCGGGACACCGGCCGCGACATGAAGACCAAGTACAAGGAGACTGCTCGCGGCGGTCTGGCCGTCAACGTGATCGAGTGCTGAGCTGCTCGAGCAGCTCTCTGCGCCACGTCTCGGTCTCGGCCACCTGGTTGAACGTGAAGATGTGCAGGCCTTCGAGACCGAACTCGGGGGCGGCCAGCTCGGCGGCGCACTTCTGAAGGAACTTCTCCCCGGTGAAGCCGCCGGGCGCGGCCAGGCGGGCGAAGGTCCCCTTGTGCTTGACCAGGAAGCGCGTCGACTCCCCCACGCCGATCTTGCCGGCCATCGACAGGAGCTTCGTGCGGTCGACCGGGCCCGGAAGGCCGAGCAGCAGCGGCATCGAGATCCCGCGCGTGCGCATCCGGCGTACCCAACCGGTGAGCGCCGCCGGGTCGAAGGTCAGGTTGCTGACGACGTGGGTGGCGTAGCGGCGCTTGTCCCACATCGACTGGATCGTCAGGTCGTCGGTGATCGTGGGGTGCGACTCGGGGTAACCGGTGATGCCGACGTGGGTGAAGGGGTTGCCCAGGGCCGCGAGGTCCTCCAGCAGGCTCAGGGCATCGGCGTATCCGCCCGGCGGATCGGCGTCGCCACCGGGCACGAAGACACCCGTGATGCCCTTGCCGGTCAGGCGTTCGCAGATCTCGCTCAGCTCGGTCTTGTCGCGCACCATCCGGGCAGCCAGATGCGGGATCACCACGTACCCGTGTCCTGTCAGCCGCTCCGTCAGGTTGAGCGTCGGCTCGAGCCCCTTGCCCGGCGAGGCGGTCACCGTGAGGGTGCGGTCGACGGGGATGTGCTCCAGCAGCTTGTCCTCGATCGAAGCGGTCGGGAGCACCTCGTAACGCGCGTTTCCCAACAGCCGGACGGCCGTGTCCGCGAACCTCGTCCTGTTGCGCAAGATGCGTTCCATTCCGTAATACGCACTACCTTGGCATTGAGTCTAGGTTCCCACACCGTCCCCGTCGACGGCCCGCCTCGTCGCGATTGCCTGCACGTCCTCGCAGTGCCTGCGAGAGGCCGGGATCCGCGCGCTCCGTCGCCGGCAGCCGGAGCAGAGCACGGGACCCTTCTGCGACTCCGCGCATCCCGCGAAGCCAGAGGACGGCACGGTGGAGCCGACCTTCCTGCTGCACCTCGAAGGGAGGCAGGTAACCCCCGCATCCCCCGGCACCAGCCCGGAGTAGAACGACGCTACTCGACCGTCAGCTGCTGGTCCGACTGAGCTCAGGTCAGCCGGAGTGCCGGCTGAGGTTCGTACGCAGGGCCATCAGCTCACGGTCGGTGAGACGGGCCTGGGTCCAGCTCTTCCGGATGGCTTGCGACATGCGCGCGGCCTTCGCGGGGCGGCGGCTGGCGGACGAGGCTCGGGTGCGGTGCGACATGGCTTCTTCCTTCGGTGTTGCAGCGAGGCTTTCTCGCTCCCCTCAATGTAGTCGGTGCTACGTCTCGATCCCGCACCCGCGACATCACTCGGGGACGTGACTCTCGTCTCCCCCGACCGGCGCCGGCGACTCGGCTGGCAGACTCGGCTTCATGAGTGCGTGCTGCTCCCCCGGCCGGCCAGCAGGCCGGGACGAGGCGGCAGGCCCGGGGAACTCGACGCCTCGGCCCCACGCAGGGTCCGCGGCCACCCAGCTGCGTGACCTGGGCCTGGCCGCGATCCCGCCCGGGCGGTTCACGATGGGCACCGATGACCCCCGCGGCTACCGTGCCGACGGTGAGGGCCCGGCCCACCCGGTTGAGCTCGGTGCCTACCTGATCGGTACCCACACCGTCACCAACGACGACTTCGCGGTGTTCGTCGACGCCACCGGACACCGCACCACTGCGGAGGAGGTCGGCACGTCGTTCGTGTTCGCCGGTCTGCTCCCGGACGACTTCTCGCCGACCCGCGCCGTCAGCGTGGCGCCGTGGTGGCGTGAGGTGCTCGGCGCCGGCTGGCGCCATCCTGAGGGGCCGCAGAGCTCCGTAGCGGAGCGCGGATCCCATCCCGTCGTGCACGTGAGCTGGTACGACGCCGTCGCCTACTGCGAGTGGAGCGGGACCCGGCTGCCGACCGAGGCCGAGTGGGAACGGGCCGCGCGGGGGCTGGACCAAGGACACCACTTCCCGTGGGGCGACCTCCCGGAGCCCGGTGGCGAGCACCGGATGAACGTCTACCAGGGCCGGTTCCCCCAGCACGACACGGGGGCCGACGGTTGGGTCGGCACGTGCCCGGTCACCAGCTTCCCACCCAACGGTTTCGGCCTCTATGAGGTCACGGGCAACGTCTGGGAGTGGTGCGCAGACTGGTTCGCCTCTGACTACTACCGGCGCTCCCCGACGACCTCCCCCACCGGCCCTGTCTCGGGGGGCGCCAGGGTCGTGCGCGGCGGCAGCTACCTGTGCCACGCGAGCTACTGCTGGCGCTACCGCGTCGACGCGCGGAGCGGGAACACCCCGGACAGCAGCACCGGCAACATGGGCTTCCGGGTGGCGGCGGACGCCTAGGCATCCTGCCCGCTCACGGCTCCGGGCGGGTCTCGACCTCTCGCCGCACCGAGGGGTAGCGGGCCATCGACTCCAGGTCTCCGAGGTCCATGTGGTTGCGGATGTAGCGGCGCGACGCGTCGTACGCCGGGGCGAAGTCCCAGGACGTCTCGAGGCCGCGTCCGAGGGCCTCCCCGACGATCCGTCGGCGGCGCTGGCTCTCGCGCACCTCCCGGTCGATCCGCGGGAGGTCCCACGTGGCCGCGACCTCGTCGCGGAGATCGGCCAGGACGTCGGCGGCGGCCGGGTCCTCGGCGAGGTTGCGGCGCTCCCAGGGGTCGACAGCGAGGTCGAAGAGCTGGTCGGGGTCGGCCGGCGAGTGGATCAGCTTCCACGAGCCCCGGCGGAGCATCACGATCGGCGCCACGGCTCCTTCGGCGAGGTACTCGGCCACGACCACCTCACGGTCGTCATGCAGTCCTTCGAGCAGCGGCAGCAGGCTCTCGCGCGTCGAGGTCCGCCGAGACCTCGTCGACGTCACCTCCGGCGATGCCGACCAACGTGGGAAGCAGGTCCATCGTCGACACCGGCGAGACGACCCTCGACGGTGCGAAGCGACCGGGTGCCGACACCACCAGCGGCACCCGCGCCGAGCCCTCGAAGAAGCTCATCTTGTACCAGAGGCCCGCGCTCGCCCTGCATGTCACCGTGGTCGCTGGTGACGATCGACCACGGTGTTCTCGAGGCGGCCGGTCACCCGCAGGATCTCGAGCAGCCGGGCGAGCTGGTCGTCGACGAACGACACCGCGCCGAGGTAGGCGTGCCGGGCGCCGGCGTACCAGGTCGGCGCGTGATCTCGACCTCGTCCATGGCACAGACCCGGCGTAGTCGCTCCTCGTGCGGATGGACGAGCGACGGGTCGAAGTCGTACGCCGGCATCGGGACGTCCTCGTCGCGGTACCGGTCCCAGTACTCCTGAGGAATCGCGTAGGGGTCGTGCGGATGGGTGAAGGAGACCACGAAGCAGAACGGCCGCTCGTCGCCCGACCGGACGTGCTCGAAAAGGCCGCGCTCAGCGGCGTAGGCGACCTCGTCGTCGAAGTCCAGCTGGTTGGTGCGGACGCACGTGCCGGCCTCGAGTGACGGACGACATGTCGTGGTACCAGTGCGGTCGGTCGAGGGACTCCCAGTCGGGCGTCCAGTCGTAGTCGGCGGGGTAGATGTCGGTGGTGAGCCGTTCCTCGAAGCCGTGGAGCTGGTCGGGGCCGCAGAAGTGCATCTTCCCCGACAGCACCGTGCGGTAGCCATGAGCGCGGAGGTGGTGGGCGAACGTCGGCAGCTCGGAGGCGAAGCCGGCGGCGTTGTCGTAGGCGTGGGTGCGCGACGGCAGCAGACCCGTCATCAGCGAGGCCCGGGCCGGCGTGCAGAGTGGGCTGGCGGTGTAGGCGTTGTCGAAGACGACCCCGTTCTCGGCGAGCTCGGCCATCGCCGGCGCCTGGGTGACCCGGTTGCCGTGGAAGGGCATGGCTGCCGTCGTCAGCTGGTCGGCGATCACGATGAGGATGTCGGGCCGGTCAGCTGTCGTCACGCGGACGGCTCGCGCTCGGCGTTCGCCGGCGGGGTGACCTCGCCCGTCGCTGTCTCGAGCGACGGTGTGTCCGAGATCAGGTGGCGGGTGTAGTCCGCCTTCGGGTTCGCCAGCATCGCCGCCGTCTCGCCGTACTCGACGATGGTGCCGTCCGCGAGCACGGCGACCTTCTGGGCGATCGAGCGCACCAGCGGCAGGTTGTGGGTCACGAAGACCATCGAGAGTCCGAGATCGCGCTGCAGGCTGCCGAGGAGCTCGACGATCGCCGCCTGCACGCTGACGTCGAGGGCAGAGGTCACCTCGTCACAGATCAGGATCGACGGCTGAGGAGATCAGGGCGCGGGCGATGGCGACCCGCTGCCGCTCACCGCCGGAGAGCTGGTCGGGGTAGCGGCGCGCGTAGCTGGCGGAGAGCGAGACCTGCTCCAGCATCTCCCCGACCAGGGTGTCGGCCTTTCGACCGGACGCGATGCCGAAGACGCTTGAGCGGCTGACCGACCGTCTCGCCGATCGTCTTGCGGGGGTTCAGCGAGCCGTAGGGGTTCTGGAAGATGTACTGGATCTGCCGACGGACGTCGGTGCTCGCGGGCACGGGCGGACGTCGCGAGCTCCACGTCACCGAGCCGGATGCTGCCGGTCCAGTCGCGGTGGAGCCCGGCGATCGACCGGGCGGTGGTCGTCTTGCCGGACCCGGACTCACCGACGACGGCGAGGACACTCGTGGTGCTCGAGGGTCAGGTTGATCGAGTGGAGCACCTCGGTCTCCCCGTAGTGGGCCACGACGTTCTCGAGGGTCAGCACCGGGGTCTCGGCACCGGCGGGCAGGTCGATCGGGTCGCCGTAGCTGGCCTGCTCGAACCCGACGACCTCGTGGGCCTTGATGCAGCGCGCGGTGTGGTCGGGCCCGACCTCGACCGGGTCCGGCACCGCCACCTCGCACTCGTCGACCCGAAGCCGGCACCGCGGCGCGAAGGCACAGCCCGGCGGCCGCTTGCCCGGGGACGGCGCGTGCCCAGGGATTCCGACCAGGCTGCGGCCACCGGCCAGCCGCGGGATCGCACCGACCAGGCGCCGCGTGTACGGGTGTCCGGAGGACTCGAACAGCTTGTCGGCCGGGCCGAGCTCGACGATGCGGCCGGCGTACATCACCGCGACGCGGCGTCGCCACGGCGGCCACCACCGCGAGGTCGTGGGTGACGTAGAGGGCGGCGACGTCGTGGATGGCCGCGAGCTCGCGCACCGTGGCCAGCACCGTGGCCTGCGTGGTGACGTCGAGCCCGGTGGTCGGCTCGTCGAGGACGATCAGCGCGGGGCCGGTTCGCGAACGCCATCGCCAGCCCGATGCGCTGCTGCTGCCCGCCGGACAGCTGGTGCGGGTAGCGCTGGAGGTACGCCGGGTCGTCGCGGCAGCGCGACCTCGCGCATCATCTCCGCGATCCGTGCGGCGTTCTCGTTCCCGTTGGTCTGGCCGTGCGCCTCGAGCACCTCGCGCAGCTGGAGTGCCGATGCGCAGGGCCGGGTTGAGGGAGGAGGCGGGGTCCTGCGGGACGTAGGAGACCTGCGAGCCGCGCAGCCGGCGCAGCTCGTCGTCGTTCATCGCTCGAGGATGTCCTGGTCGCCGAGCAGGACCGTGCCGCCGACGATCTCGAGACCGCGACGGGCGTGGCCGAGCAACGAGAGACCGACCGTGGTCTTGCCCGAGCCGGACTCACCGACGACACCGAGCACCTCGCCGGGGGCGATCTCGAACGACAGCGTTGGTGACGACCGGCACTGCCGGACGTGGTGGAGATCTGCAGATCCCGGACGGTGACCGCGGGCTCGCGCCCGGCACCTGCGGTCTGGTCGGCTGCTGCGTCGGTGCTCACTCGTCTCCCCGCTCCCGGTCGATGCCCGGCCGCGGTCCGCGCGATCCCGTCGCCGATCAGGCCGCGTGCCCATCGTGAGCAGCGCGATCGCCAGGATCGGCAGCAACGCACCCCACGGCTGCGTAGGCCAGGGCGATCTGGTTCTGCTGGATCATCGTGCCCCAGTTCGGGCTGTTCGGGTTGGCGGCGAGGCCGAGGAAGGCCAGCGCGGAGATGACGCCGATCGAGTAGGTCAGGCGCAGGGTCGCCTCGACCATCATCGGGACCGAGGATGTTGGGCAGCAGCTCCCCGCTGATGATCCGCATCCGCGACAGGCCCATCGCCTCGGTCGCGCCGACGAAGTCGCGCTCGACGACCGGCTGCGCGGCCCCGCGCGCCACGCGCGCCACCCGCGGGGCGGTCGTCAGGGCGATCGCGAGGATGATGATCCACGTGCTCGGCCCGACCAGGCTGACCGCGACCAGGGCGAGCATGATCTGGGGGAAGGCCATGATCACGTCCATCGCCCGCATCAGGACGTCGTCCCGAGCGTTGCGCGAGTAGGCCGCGACGAGGCCGATGATCACACCGAGGACCAGACCGATGGCTGTCGAGACGACGGCCATGACCAGGATGGCACGGCCGCCGTAGAGGAACCGGCTCCAGCACGTCCTGACCCGAGGTAGTCGGTGCCGAAGACGGGCACCGTTGCGTCCCCGGCGGGGAGTTCGGGATCGCGATGAACTGCGTCCGCTGCGTGCGGCGCGACCAGGGACCGACGATGCGCGATGAGCACCAGGAGCAGCACGAGCACCAGCCCGATCCGGGTGCGCCACAGTCGCAGAGAGCGGCTGAGGAGCGTCGACGGACGTGACCGGTGGGGTCGGGGTGTCGACGCCCTCGGCGAGGGCGGGTGCGGCTTCGGTCTCGCTCACGGTCGCTCGCTCACAGTCGGGTCCTCAGTCGGGGCGTGACCAGGATCGTGGCGACGTCGGCGAGCAGGTTGAGCACGACGTACACGCCGCGATCAGCATCGCCAGGGCCTGGACGACCGGGATGTCGTGGTTGCTCACGCGCGTCCACGAGCGCGCTCCCGATCCCGGGGTAGTTGAACACGTACTCGACGACCACGATGCCGCCGGCGAGGTAGGCGAGGCTGATCGCGATCACCTGGAAGACCGGACCGATCGCGTTCGGCAGCGCGTGCCGGTACAGCACCGTGCGCTCGGACAGACCCTTGAGCCGGGCCATCTCGACGTAGTCGCTCTCGAGCACCTCGATCATCGAGGCGCGCATGATCCGCGAGACGTACGGCGCCACCGCGATCACCAGCGTCGCGACCGGCAGGATCAGCTCGTTGGGGTACTCCCACGGGCGGTGTCCGGGCGGGATCGGGCTGATCGCCGGAAGGAAGTGCGAAGACCGTCGTGGCAGAACAGGATGACCAGCAGCAGCCGCGACCACGAACTCGGGGAGCGCGGCGAGCGCGAGCATCGAGTTGGACGTCACGTTGTCGAAGATCTTCTCCCGTCGCAGAGCCGCGTACGACCCGATCGCGATCGACAACGGGATCGAGATGACCGCCGCCAGGACCACCAGCACCGACGAGTTCACGAGGCGCGGCCCGAGGTAGCGAGCTCACCGGCTGCTGCGACGCGAGCGACGTGCCCGAGGTCGCCGCGGAGGATCCCCTTCGAGCCAGTGGAAGTACTGCCCGACCACGGAGCTGGTCCAGGTGCAGCTGCTTGTGCAGCGCCGCCAACCGGTCAGGCGTCGCGTCGCGACCCAGGATCGCGCGGGCCGGGTCACCGAGGGCCTGCGTCGAGACGAAGACGATCGACCGACACCAGGAACAGCACCAGGACGCCGAGCAGCACCCGGCGGACGATGAAGCCCGCGATCCCGCCGCCTCGTAGCCACCTCATCGGCGGCGGCCCGCCTCAGGCGAACCAGATGGTGCGGTACCCGTGCCCGAAGCCCTCGAGGTTCAGCGTGCCCTTGCTCGGCGAACCAGACCCGTGCACCTTGCTGGAGTAGCCGTCGATCAGGGCGTCGAAGTAGGGGATGATGTAGCCGCCGATGTCGTACTCGTACTTCTGCATCTCGTGCTCGAGCTCGATCCGCTTGTTCGAGTCGGTCTCGGCCAGGGCCTGCTGGTACAGGCTCCCGAAGTTCGAGCCCGTGCCGGACTTCGGCGGCCAGTGGGTCTCGTTGTACGGCGAGTTCGGCAGCGAGCCCTGCTGCACCTGGTTGAGGTAGCCGCGGGTGCCCCAGAAGTCCACCGAGAACGGCAGCTTGAGGTAGGCGTTGCCGTAGTAGTTCGGGTCGTTCTTGACCGTGACGGTGACGCCCGGCGGCCTTGGCCTGCGACGCGAACACGCTGGCCAGCTCGACCATGCCGGCGGCACCGTTGGTGGTGTGCAGGTCGACGCTGAGGCCCTCCTTGCCGGCCGCCTTGAGCAGCGACTTGGCCTGGCGCGATGTCCTGCTGCGCGCTGGGGCAGGCTCTTGTCGTAACCCTCGTCGAACGGCGAGTACAGGTCGTTGGCGACCGTGCCGTAGCCGGACGCCGACCTGCTCCAGGATCTGCTGCCGGTCGATGATCAGGCGGAACGCCTGCCGGACCTGGCGGTCGTTGAACGGCGGCATGTCGATCGCCATGCAGAGCGGGATCCAGCCGCCGGTCTGGGAGATCAGGGCCTGCACGCCCGAGGCCTTGACCGCGTTCACCTGGCTGGCCGGGAGGTCGGTCATCGCGTCGATCTGGCCGCCCTTGAGGGCGTTGACCTGGGCGGTCGAGTCGGTGAAGTCGATGATCGTCACCGTGTCGAACCACGGGGAACCGTCGCTACGCCAGTAGTTCGGGTTGCGCTCGCTGCACGCTCTGCTGGCCCGGGGTGAAGCTCTTCAGCTTGTAGGCACCAGTGCCGATCTGGGTCGACGGGTCGCCCTTGAAGGCCTCGTAGCCGACCGGGACCATGCCGAACGTGTAGCTGGCCAGGGTCTGCGGGACCGTCGAGTCGGGGCTGAGCAGCGGCAGCTGGACCGTGTAGCTTGTCGATCTTCTTGATGTTCTTGATGTCCATCGTCGCGGTCGCGGCGAACCCGGTCAGGCCGTTCCCCTGCGTGCCGATGCGCTGCAGCGAGTAGATGACGTCGTCGGCGGTGAACGGCTTGCCGTTCTGGAAGTCGATGCCCTTGCGGATCTTGATCGTGTACTGCGTCGGGTTGTCGGCCGTCGACGCTCTCCGCGAGACCGGTCGGTCTGCAGCTGGTAGTTGTCGTCGAACTCCAGCAGCGTCTCGAACGCAGTGACCAGGCGGGCCTGGTCGGGCTTGGTGACGATGTTCTGCCCGTCCATCATGTCCTTGGAGCCGCCACCGGTCACACCGAGCCGGAAGTTGCCGCCCCGCTTCGGCGTGCCCGCCGCGCGCCGTGCTCGCCCCGGCGGAGCGGCGACGTTGCGCTGCCGCAGGCCGCGAGCGTGCTGGCCAGCGATCACGCCCCCGGCCCCCATCAAGAGGTTCCGCCGCGAGACCGGCAGCCACAGACCGTCTGTGCCTCGCCCGACTCCCGCTCTGACCGACCTGCCAGCGCTTCTCGCCCGATCCGGTCATCTGCGTGCCCTCCCGCCAGCCGGTCGCCTGCGTAGCTGTCACCGAACGTGTGGGCGCCACCTGCGTTCCGGGTGTTCACATGATGAATGCACTGTTCACGGGTGTGTCAAGCATCACAGGCAGAAATAGCAGTCTCGGATCCGATTGCCGGTCAGGAAGCCCGGGGTCGGAGCGTGAGAAGGTGCGCCATGAGCAACAACCGGGCCATCGAGGACCTCGATACCTTTCGCGAGCCGCAGCGACGGTTCCACCACATCGAGGTCGCGGCGACGCAGACCCCGAGCCGTGGCCCCGCGCCGAGCGCCACCTGGAGGTCGGCATCGCCGGCGCCGGACGCGAGATGGGTCTCGAGGAGTTCCTCGCGGTGACCTCGTCCACGTCGCTGGTCGTGGTCGTTGACGGCGTACTCGTCCACGAGTGGTACGCCGACGGGGTCACCGCCGAAGACCGCCTCCTGGGCAACTCGGCGACCAAGTCGGCTCTCGCGCTCCTCACCGGCATCGCCGTCGACAGACGGCTCCCTGACCGATCTCGACGCGCCGGTCACCGTCCTACGTCCCGGAGCTGGATCGGCAGCGGATACCGGCAGGTGACCCTTCGCCAGCTCCTCACCATGACCACCGGGGTCGGCTGGGTCGAGGACTACCACGACCCCGACAGCGCCGCCTCGCGCACGATCGCGCGCTGGCGTGCCGGCGACGGGGGGCGTGCGCGACCTCGTCGCTGACATCCCGGCCGGCGAGCCGCCCGGCACGCGCTACGCCTACTGCAGCCCGGACTCGATGGTGCTCGACTGGGTGCGCGAGCGCGCGACCGGGCAGACGTTCGCCGAGGCGCTGGCCACGTTGTGGCGGACCGTCGCCGCCGAGCGGCCGGCTGTCGTCGGGCCTCGACGCGCCCGCGGACCGAGGTGGCGTGGCCATGGCCGCGGGAGCGCTGGCCGCCACGGCCCGTGACTGGGCGAGGATCGGCTGGCTGCAGGTCGACGGCACCTGGGGCGACGCCCGCGTCGTCGACCCGGCCTGGGTGGACGCCAGCAGTCGCTCCGAGCGCCCGTTCCTGATGCCCGGGCCGCCTGCCCAGCACGATCACGACGCACGCCGGCTTCGGCTACCACTGGTGGCCGCTGGACGCCGCGGGCACCCGCGTGATGGCCGACGGCATGCGCGGTCAGTTCGTCTACGTGGACCGCCCGCGCCGTACCGTCGTCGTCAAGACCTCGGCCTGGCCCTACGCCGACGCGTGGTGGGACCGCCAGTGCCGCGACCTGTGCTACCTGGCCCTGCCGGCGATCGCGGAGGCTCGTGGCCGCGATCGCCAGTCGTGCCAACTGCGGGATCTGCGTCGCCGTGTCACGATGAGCCCCGTGGGCACTGAACCCGATGTGCTGGGCGATGGCTCGGGACGCCAGGCTTCCGGCGCGGGTGCAGTCGGTCGACCGGGCACTGCAGCCTGCTGGAAGTCGTCGCGGCGACCGCGCCACGCGGCGAGACGGTGACCACGCTCGCCGCGCGCTGCGAGATCAACCGGGCCACGGCGTGGCGGCTGCTGGGCACGCTCGAGGCCCGCGGTCTGGTGGAGCGCGACCCGACGACCAACCGATACCGCATCGGCCTGGCGATGATCCGGATGTCGGCGGCCGCCGGCTACGACGGCCTGGTCCGGCGTACGCGACACATCCTCGAGCGCGTCTCGGAGCAGACCGGGGAGACCGCCGCCCTCGCCGTCGCCGGGCAGCACGGCGTCACCTACGTCGGTGAGGTCGCGCCGTCGTCGGTGATGGCGGTCAACTGGGTCGCCCGCGAGGTCCCCCTCCACGCCACGTCGACCGGCAAGGCGTTCCTCGCCTGGCTCCCGCCGGAGGAGGCACGCGGCCTGCTCGACCTGCCGCTCGCCCGCTTCACCGACACCACCGTGACCGATCCCGAGGCGCTGGTGTCGGAGCTGGCCGGAGATCCGCGCGCGGGGGTACGCCGAGTGCGCCGGGCGAGCTCGAGCCCACCCTGTACGGTGTCTCGGCGCCGATCCTCAACCTCGACGAGCGACCACTCGGGCGTGTTCAGCATCTGGGGGCCGTTGAGCCGGGTGCCGGTCTCCCGGTTCGCCGAGCTCGGCCCGATTGCGGCCGAGGCCGCCGACGAGGTCGGGCGCGGCACTCCTCGGCTGACCGGCGCGGGCTCTTGACACGGGCCCGTCTCCGGAGCACCGTTTCAGATGATGCGACGCGCGTTCGCATCGTGCAACGACGTGCGCAGCGGCGAACCCAGGAGGAGCACATGCCGGCACGCAAGGTCATCATCACCTGCGCGGTCACCGGGTCGGCCCACACGCCGACCATGTCGCCCAACCTTCCCTACACGGTGGAGGACGTCGTTGGTCAGTCGGTCGCCGCCGTCGAGGCCGGGGCTGCGATCATCCACCTGCATGCCCGCGACCCGAGAGACGGTCGGCCAACGGCCGACCCGGCGGTGTTCCTGGACTATCTCAAGGGCATCAAGCACTCCACCGATGCCGTCGTGTCGATCACCAGCGGCGGCGGTACCGGGATGTCGGTCGAGGATCGCCTGCGCGTGATCTACGAGACCCGGCCCGAGCTGTGCACGCTCAACCTCGGGACCTTCAACTACGGCAGCTTCCCGATGATCCCGAAGTACGCCGGCAGCTGGAAGTTCGACTGGGAGGAGCCCTACCTCGAGAGCACCCGGGTCGAGCCGTTCGTCAGCACGTTCGCCGACATCGAGCACATGCTGACCGACGTACGCCGGCAGACGGGGTCGCGCTTCGAGTACGAGGCCTACGACGTGGGTCACCTGTACACGCTGGCCTACTACCTCGACGCCGGGCTGGTCGAGCCGCCGATCTTCCTGCAGACGATCATGGGCGTGATGGGTGGCATCGGCGCCACCGTCGAGCACCTGGCCCACATGCACTCGACCGCCGACCGCCTCCTCGGCGACGCCTACGAGTGGTCCGTGCTCGGCGCCGGCAGGCACCAGTTCGAGATGATCACGGCCTCAGCGGTGATGGGCTCCCACGTGCGGGTCGGGCTCGAGGACGGGCTGTTCATCGGGCGCGGCCGGCTCGCCGAGTCGAACGCCGAGCAGGTGGCGAAGATCCGCCGGATCCTCACCGAGCTGTCCCTCGAGATCGCCACACCCGACGACGCACGGGAGATCCTGGGGCTCAAGGGCCTCGACCAGGTCGGATGGTGACTCCGGCGAGCCCGGCCGGACGCGCGGAGCCGGACGCGGTCCGGACGGTCACCGTCGTCGGTACCGGGGTCATCGGTGGCGGCTGGGCCGCACACTTCCTGCGTCGCGGGTACGACGTCGTCGCCTGGGACCCCGGCCCCGACGCGCGCGCCCGGCTATCGGCCCTGCTCGACACGGCCTGGCCGTCCCTCGAGCGGCTCGGGCTCTCGCCCGGGGCGAGCCGCGACCGGCTGCGCTGGGCGGACGGCCTCGAGGACGCGCTCGCGCGACACCGACTTCGTGCAGGAGTCCTCCCCCGAGGTGCTCGAGGCGAAGGTGGCGCTGCTGGCCGAGATCGACCTGCTGACCGACCCCGAGGTCGTGGTCGCCTCCAGCACGTCCGGACTCCTGATGACCGACATGGCAGTGGAGTGCGTCCATCCCGGTCGCCTCCTCGTCGGGCACCCGTTCAACCCGCCGTACCTGATTCCGCTGGTCGAGGTGGTCGGCGGGCCGAAAGACCGAACCCGCCGCCGTGTCCTGGGCCGAGGCCGTTCTACACCGCCGCCGGGAAGATCGCGCTGACCATGGAGCAGGAGGTGCCCGGCTTCGTCGGCAACCGGCTGCAGGAGGCGCTGTGGCGTGAGGCCCTGCACATGGTCGACTCCGGGCAGGCGACCGTGCAGCAGATCGACGCCTCGATCGCCCATGGCCCCGGGCTGCGCTGGGCGATCATGGGACCGATGCTGACCTTTCACCTGGCCGGAGGCCCGGGCGGGATGGGGCACATGCTCGACCACTTCGGCCCGGCGCTGCTCGAGCCATGGACCCGGCTCGAGGCCCCGCAGCTCACCACGGAGCTGCGCGACCGCGTCGTCGAGGGCGCGGTCGCGCCAGGCGGGCGGACGCTCGGTGTCCGAGCTGGAGCAGCAGCGCGACGCGTTCCTGGTCGACCTGCTGCTCCTGCTCGAGCGGCACCGCGACGTCCATGGCTGAGCCCGGGCAGCAGACCGCGCCGTTCACGGCGTACCGGCAGCAGGTGCGCCCGGAGTGGCTGGACTACAACGGCCACCTGAACGACGCCAGCTACGCGATCGTGCTCAGCGCCGCCCACGAGCTCGTGCTCGCGAGCCTCGGGCTCAGCGCCGACTACCGGGCGAGCCACCAGGCGTCGATGTTCACCGTCGAGACGCACATCCGCTACCTCGCGGAGTGCTCCGAGGGCCAGACCCTGACGGCGGCCACCATCCTCGTCGACGCCGACCGAAGCGGCTTCGGCTGCACAGCGAGCTGTACGCCGACGGGGTGCTGGCCGCGACCGGCGAGACCCTCTACCTCCACGTGGACACCACCGCTGGCCGGACCGCTCCCTTGCCGGACGACCGTCAGACGCGGGTCGACGCGATGCTCGCGGCCCACGGGAGTCTGCCGCGGCCGGCGCACCTGGGCCTCGGGGTGGGGACGCGACCATGAGCGAGCGGGTGACCACGCCGTACGAGGGTCACGAGCACGCCGGCTGGGACCCGGGCGCCGAGATCGAGGCACCGCTGCGCCTGCACCGCACGACCGCCCGGCCGGAGTGGATGGACTACAACGACCACATGAGCGAGTCCTGCTACCTGCTCGTCTTCGGCGACAGCGCGGACGCCTTCTTCCGGTTCCTGGGCATCGACGAGGCCTACCGGGCGGCCGGGCACTCGCTCTACACCTCGGAGACGCACCTGCACCACCGGCGCGAGGTGGCCCTGGGCGAGCCGCTCGAGCTGACGCCTGCAGGTGCTCGACCACGACCGGCGGCGGCTGCACGTCTTCCACGAGATGCGGCACGGAGAGAGCGGCGTCCTGCTGGCCTCGGCCGAGCAGCTGCTGGTCCACGTGGACATGCATGAGGGTCGTTCCGCGGACCTCCCCGGCCACGCTGCTCGAGCGGCTCGACGCCGATCGCGGCGGCACACGCGCGACCTGCCGCGACCCGACGTGGTCGGCCGACCGATGGGCATCCGGCGCGGGCCTGGAAGCCGACCGCAGCACAGAGAAGGAGAACGAGCGGCATGGACTTCGGCCTCGACGACGAGCAGCGCGCCATCGTCGACACGGTGCGCACCTTCGTCACGCGGGAGCTCTACCCCCACGAGGACGAGGTGGAGCGGCTCGGCGACGTCCCGCCGGAGCTGGTCGCCCAGATCCGCACGCGTGCGATCGAGGTGGGGCTCCATGCCGCCAACATGCCCGCCGAGCTCGGCGGCGGCGGGCTCGACGCCGTCGGCATGACCCTCGCCGAGCGCGAGCTGGGCAAGGCCAGCTATGCGCTGCAGTGGCTGGTGGCCCGGCCGAGCAACATCCTCCAGGCCTGCGAGGGCGACCAGCGGGAGCGCTACCTGCTCCCCGCCGTCCGCGGCGAGCGCTACGACTGCCTGGCGATGACCGAGCCCGGCGCCGGCTCCGACGTACGGTCGATGACCACGCGCGCTGTGCGCGACGGTGACGACTACGTCATCGACGGCACCAAGCACTTCATCAGCCACGCCGACAAGTCCGACTTCGTGATCCTGTTCGCCGCGACCGGCACCGAGGAGGTCCGCGGACGGCAGGTCAACCTGATCACCGGGCTTCCTGGTCGACCTCGACACGCCGGGCCTGACCGTGGTGCCCGGCCCGCGCGAGCGTCTCGCACCGCGGCTACCACCACAGCGAGCTGGTCTTCGAGGGCTGCCGGGTGCCGGCCGGCCAACCGCCTCGGCGACGAGGGCCGCGGCTTCGACCTGATGGGCGAGTGGCTCGGCGCCAGCCGGCTGACCGTCGCCGCGACCAGCGTCGGCCGCGCCCGGCGGGTGCTGGACATGACGACGCGCTGGGCGGCCGACCGCACACAGTTCGGACAGCCGATCGGCCAGTTCCAGGGCGTCGGGTTCCAGCTCGCCGACATGGCCACCGAGCTCGAGGCGGCCGAGCTGCTCACGCTGCGCGCCGCCTGGAAGCTCGACCAGGGCACCATGACCGACCAGGACGCCGCGATGGCCAAGGTCTTCGCCTCCGAGGCGCTGGGCCGGATCACCGACCGCGCCGTCCAGATCCACGGCGGCATGGGCCTGATGGACGAGCTGCCGATCGAGCGGTTCTGGCGCGACGCGCGCGTCGAGCGCATCTGGGACGGCACCAGCGAGATCCAGCGGCACATCATCAGCCGGTCGCTGCTGCGCCCGCTCGGTGCGCTGAGGTCGACGTGCCGAGAGCCGCGCCGCCGCAACCTCCAGCGGCTGCTCACCCCGCGCAGCGTCGTCGGTCATCGGCGGCCGGCCGGCCGAGGTCGCCGTCCAGCAGTGCCGAGCGATCGGGTACGACGGCGAGATCTGGCCGGTCCACCCGACCCGCGACCAGCTGGGCGGGGTTCCGTGCTTCCCCGACCTGCGCACAGCTTCCCGGCGTCCCCGACGCGGCGTTCGTCGCGGTCAACCGCGAGCGCGACCGTGTCCGTGGTCGGCGAGCTCGCGCGGCTCGGCTGTCGGCGGCGTCGTGTGCCACGCGTCCGGGCTTCGCCGAGGACGGCGAGGAGGGCGCCCGGCTGCAGCGCGAGCTGGTCGCGGCGGCCGGTGAGATGGCGCTTGTCGGGCCCAACTGCCTGGGGTTCGTCAACTACCTCGACGGCGCCGCCCTGTGGCCCGAGCAGCACGGCGGCGTCCGCGGTCGAGCGTGGGGTCGCCCTGGTCGCCCAGAGCGGCAACATCGCCGAGAACCTCACCATGCAGCGGCGCTCGCTGCCGATCGCCGCCGTCGTGACCATCGGCAACAGCGCCGTCACCGGTGTCGTCGACCTGGTCACGGCGATGCTCGCGGACCCGCGGATCACCGCGATCGGACTGTGCCTGGAGGAGGTGCCCGACGTCGCGGCGTTCTCCCAGGTGGCGCTGGAGGCGCTGCGCCGGCGCGTGCCGATCGTGGCGCTCAAGTCAGGCTCGTCCGAGCTCGGCGCCCAGGTCACGCTCAGCCACACCAGCTCGCTCGCCGACTCCGACGTGCTGGTGGACGCGCTGTTCCGGCGGCTCGGGATCGCCCGGGTCGCACGACGTCGAGACGTTCCTCGAGACGCTGAAGCTGTTGCACGTGCACGGTTGCCCACGGGGCACTCGCATCGCGTCGGCGAGCTGCTCCGGAGGCGAGGCCGCGCTGCTCGCCGACCTCGCCCACCGGACGGGCCTGTCGATGCCAGAGCTCCCAGAGGCGACGGGGACACGGCTGCGGACCGTGCTCGGGCGAACGGGTGTCGGTGCGCAACCCACTCGACTACCACACCTACATCTGGAGCGACGGCGACCGGCTGACCGAGTGCTTCACGGCGCTGCTCGAGTCCGGCCTCGACCACCACCTGCTTCTGCTCGACTTCCCGCGGGCCGACCGGTGCGACGTCAGCGGAGTTCGAGACCACCGTCGGCTGCCTGGGAGACCGCCCAGCGGAAGACCGGCGCCCGCACGTACGTCGTGTCGTCGCTGCCCGAGTCGATGCCGGAGCGACGTCGGCCGCCGGCTGATGGACGTCGGCATCGCCCCCATGCAGGGCATCGGCGAGCTGCCTCGCCGCGATCGCCGCCGCCGGTCGCGTGGGCGACGCCCAGGCCGCGGCCGACGAGATCCTGCCCCTGCCCTCCCTCGGCCCGCGGGCCGGCGGCGTCGTCGTGACGCTCGGGACGAGGTCGACGCCAAGAGCGCGCTGGCGTCGTACGGCCGTGAGCGTGCCCGCTTCGGCCGTCGTCGAGGACGTGCGCGACGTACCCGCGTCGGCCGCCGAGCTGGGATTTCCCGGTCGTGCTCAAGGCTCTGTCGGACGACCTCGCCCACAAGTCCGACGTGGGCGGCGTCGTGGTGGGTCTCGAGTCCGAGGACGCCGTTCGCCGGCGCCGCCGCCGGGATGGCCGGCCTCGCCGACCGCTTCCTCGTCGAGCGGATGGTCGGCGACGTCGTCCTCGAGCTGCTGGTCGGCGTGCAGCGGGACCGCGCGGCTCGGGCTCGGCACTGACGCGTCGGCGCCGGAGGGGTGCTGGTCGAGCTGGTCGACGACACCGCGACGATCCTGCTCCCGGCGCGACGCGAGGAGATCCGGGCCGCACTGACCGGCCTGCGCGTCGGGCCGGTGCTGGAGGGCTTCCGCGGCCGCGGCGCCGACCTCGACGCCGTCGTGGACGCGGTCGAGGCGATCGCGCGGTTCGCGACCGACCATGCCGACCGGCTCGTGGAGCTCGAGGTCAATCCGCTGCTGGTCCTCCCCTGCGGCGCGGTGGCCGTCGACGCCCTGATCCGGTTGGCTGAGCCCGGACCCTGAGGAGGGGACATGGTGGATCCCGTGCGGACCGAGGTCGAGGATGGCGTCCTGGTGGTCACGCTCGACCGGCCCAGGGCCAACGCGATCGACGTCGCGACCAGCCACGCGCTCCATGACGCGTTCGCCCGCCTCGAGAACGACCCTGACCTCCGCGTGGGGGTGCTCACCGGGGCCGGTGACCGGTTCTTCTCCGCCGGGTGGGACCTCAAGGCGGCGGCGGCCGGGGAGGCCGTCGACGCCGACCACGGGCCGGGCGGCTTCGCGGGGCTGACCGAGCTCTTCGGCCGCACGAAGCCGGTGATCGCGGCGGTCAACGGGCTGGCCGTGGGCGGCGGGCTCGAGCTCGCGCTCGCCGCCGACCTGATGGTCGTGGCCGACCACGCCGAGCTGGCCCTGACCGAGGTGCGCGTCGGTGTCGTGGCGGACGCCGGCGGGCTGCTCCGCCTGCCTCGGCGGCTGCCGGAGGCGGTCGCCCGCGAGCTGCTGCTGACCGGCCGGCGGATGACGGCGGAGGAGGCCGGCCGCTGGGGCCTGGCCAACCAGGTGGTGCCGGGCCCGGACCTGATGGGTACTGCCCTGGACGCTGGCCGCCGAGATCCGGGCCGGGGCACCGCTGGCGGTTGCGGCCATCCAGGAGGTGCTGGCCGCCACGGCCGGCCTCGACATCCAGGCCGGGTTCGCCCTGCTGCGCTCGGGCGACCTGCCGTCGTACACCCGGATGCTGGGCTCGGAGGACGCGGTCGAGGGACCCCGCGCCTTCACCGAGAAGCGCACACCGCGCTGGCGCGGCCGCTGAGCCGGGCGGCTCAGGAGAACACGCCCACCTCCCCGACCGCGGCTTCGGACTCCCCCGCTCGCACGACCAGGACGCCTCCCAGCAGCAGCACCCCACCGACCAGCTGGATCGCGCTCGGCAGCTGACCGAGCAGCAGCCAGGCGAACACCACGCTGAAGAGCACCTCGAGCAGCGCGACGAACGACGCCAACCGCGCGCCGAGGGCACGGCTCGCCAGGATCCCGGTGACGTACGAGACGGCCGCGGTCACGATCCCCAGCGCCAGCACCGGCAGCCACCAGGGCACGCCGACCCCGTCGTACGTCGGGTCGCCGGTGGTGGCGGTCAGATCCACCAATCCGACGCCACCGGCCACGCCCAGCACCACGCTGCCGACGAGGAGCCCGCCCGCCGCGAGCACGATCGGAGGCAGGCCATTGTCCTCGCCTGCCGAGACGACGAAGAAGAACGCGCAGCCGACCATGCCGCCGAGCGCCCAGAGCACACCTACGCCGTCGACCGATCCCACCGAGAACACGTCGAGCACGAGCAGCAGTCCCGCGATCGCCAGGGTCGCGCCCACCACGGTAAGCCGCGAAGGCGACTGCCGGTGCCGCGCCCACAGCCAGCCGACCACCGCGACCGGTGCGGCGTACTCGATCAGGATGGCGACGGCCACCGGAAGCCGCTCGACCGCGTTGAAGTAGGCGAACTGACAGCCGGCGACGGCGATCAGGCCGAACGCCAGGATGAACCCGGCGTGGGCGCGCAGGAGGTGCCATCGGCCGCGGATCGCGGCCAAGGCCGGGCCGGCCAGGGCCAGCGCTCCGACGCCCATCCGGCACAGCACCAGCGCCGCGGGCGACCAGCCGGCGTCGAGGAGCCCCGAGGCGAGCGCGCCGGACAGGCCGAACGACGCCGCCGCGATCACGGCGAACGCCAGGCCGGCCTGGGCACGGCGCCCGGCCACCATCCTGGTTTCATGAGTCATCGTCGCCATGACGCATGACACTAGGTCGAACCAGTGTAACCTGTCAACATGGTTTTCACCCATGACGCCGAGGCCTCGCTCCGAGCGGCGGTGGCATTGGTGAACACTGCCGTCGAGCCGGACACCCTGACCACGCGTGAGGAGCTTGTCGAGTTCCTCGACGAGCATGAGTTCACCGGTACTCGCCGAGGCGACGACGCGGAGCTGGCGTCGGTGCGACAGCTGCGACCTAGGCTGCGCGAGATCCTGAGCAGCGACCGTGACGCCGCCGCCGGCCTCGTCAACGAGCTGCTGGGCGAGGAGCAGGCCCTCCCTCAGCTGGTGCGGCACGGCGGTCACGACTGGCACATCCACGGGGTCGTTCCTGACGCGCCCCTCGCTACCCGGATCGCGGTGGAGACCGCGATGGCGATGATCGACGTCATCCGCGCCAACGAGACGTCGCGGCTCGACCTGTGCGCCGATCCCGAGCTGCGACGGTCTCGTCCTGGACCTCTCCCGTAACCGCTCCCGCCGGTTCTGCAGCACGACATGCTCCAACCGCGCCGCGGTGGCCGCTTACCGGGCGCGCCAACGCGGATGAGGTTCCCGGGCGGGAGCTCACCAACCGCTTGTGGCTCTCGTGCGATTCGTGGCCGTTAGGGGCGGGCGAGGAGGGCGATCCGCTCCCAGTAGTGGTCGAATGAGGGGACCGCCCGGGTCGGGTCCTTGGCGGCGTCGTCCCAGCGGCGGAGGCGGACGGCCTGTTCGGCGTACGGCTCGGCTTCGAAGACGGCGACCTCTTGGTCGGTCATCGGTCCGCCTTGGACCTCGAGGGTGTACGCCGAGGCCGGTGAGAGGACCCGCTGGTAGGCGGGGTCGACGGCGCAGAGGTAGCGCTTGGCGGCGACGTGCAGGCGGATCGGCTCGGTGACGGCTGGGCCGAACCAGCGGGCGAGCCAGTCGGCGGCGACGTGGCTGTGCCGGTTGTCGGTGCCGCCCATGAGGTCGGCTCCGGTCAGCGGACCGGTGAAGTGGCCGACGTCGTGGAGGAGCGCAGCGATCACCAGCTCCGGTGACGCGCCGACGCTCTCGGCGAGGGCCGCGGCCTGCAGCATGTGCTCGGCCTGAGTGACGTCCTCGCCCAGGTAGTCGGCGGTGCCGGGGCCGTCGAACAGCTCACGCAGCCGTTCGGCAGTGAGCTGGCCATGAAGGACCTTGTGCTGACTTGCGATGGAGTCCAGGTCGGCATAGCAGCCTTGCAGGTGGCGGTCTCCGGAGTCAGCGAAGCCGGTGCGCGCGTGCAACAGCCGGGTGTTGTCGAAGACGACGCAGTCACCGGGGCCGAGCCGGAATGTGGCGATCAGCTCGGGTCGGGTCACGATCTCGGCGAAGCGACGGTAGGCGGCATAGAACGCCGCGGTCTCCTCCGGAGGCAGGCGCAGCGCCTGCATCGAGCGGTTGTTGAACCGGATCTCGCGGATCCGGCCGGTCGGGTCGAGGCCGATCATCGGCCGGGAGGTAACCAGCTCCGACGACGTGTCGGCGAAACGGAAGGTCACCGGCGTGCGGGTCAGGATGTCGAATGCCTCGGGATCGTCCGCGCGCAGCAGCGCGGCCGCGTGGAAGCCGTCGACCAGCCCGGACTCGCCGCCGTCGACGGCGTTGGCCAGACAGTGCAGCAGCTGCACGGTCGGCACGGGGTCGCGGTAGGGGTTGTCGGTGTGCGGAGCGATCGCCATGCCCGTGAAGGCGAGGTTGTTCGGCGTGGCCTCGACGCGGACGTCGAACAGCTTGCCGTAGTTGGTCTCCCGGACGTAGCCGAAGCCGGCCGCGACCTCCAGCACGGTCCCCGGCGTGACGGGTACGCCGCGCAGCAGCGTGAACCCGATCCGCAGCACCGCGTCGAGGCCATCGGCCCGGTGCCCAGGGTCGGACATGAACCGCGCCCAGTCGTGCTGCGGCGGCTCGGTCGACGCCCAGAGCTGCTTCGCGTCCTCGCACCGAGAGTCGGGTGCCGGCTCGGCGTCGAGGAACGCCGGGTCGAACCGGCTGACGTGCCCGTCGCTGAACGTGACCGTCGTGCCAGTCACGTCCGTCACCACCAAGTCGGGCGCCAGGTCTGTGATGCCGAAGAGCTTCTGCCCGTTCCGCGGATCCCGACACTCGGTGCACGGACAATTGTCGCGCAGCCAGATGGCCGGCCGGGAGATCACGTCTGCGGTCGGAAGGGTCTGGGAGGTGGTCATGAGAGTCCTCGGATCAGGGTGTTCTGGTGGACGGAGTTGTGCACGGTGAAGGCCACGGCCTCACCGGCGTAGCGGTCCTCCGACCACTCCAGGGCCACGCCGTCGGGGTCGGTGGTCAGCCGCAGCTCGCGCAGCAGCGGCGCCCGCGGCCGGATGTCGAGCAGGCGAGCGTCCTCGGTGGTGGCGGAGACCGCGCTGAGTGTGTGGGCGGCGTTGGCGAACAGAACGCCCAGCTCCTGCAGGCGCTGGGTGATCGACTCGTGGTCGGCGTCCATGCTCGCGACGAGGGCGCCGATGTGTTGGGGATACGCCGTGCGCTCGATCATCACGGGCCGTCCGGACAGAAGCCTGACCCTGGTCAGGTGGTAGACCCGGTCGCTGTTGAGCCGCTCGGCTTCGGCGGCCGTCGCCTCACGACGGACCAACGCCACCACGCGCCCACCCGGCGGCTCTCCCATGGCGTGCGCCCACTCCGAGAAGCTGCGCAGCTCGTTGAACCCCTGCAGCCATTGCTGACCGAGCACCAGCCGCCGTGCGCCTTTACGCGTCGAAACCAGACCCTCGGACGCCAGGGTCGCAAGTGCCTGCCGCACGGTCCCCCTGGCTACCCCGTAGGCCCGAGCCAGCTCGCTCTCCGACGGTAGACGTGACCCGGGCGGATAGGAACCAGCGTCGACGTCGGCCCGCAGGTCGGCTGCCACCTGCTTATAGCCCACGGCCATGTCTGGACACCCTACAACCTGTCTAGACAGGATTGACCGAGGAATACCGAAGCAAGATCACGGCCGTCCTCGACGGCCTGCAGTCGGCCGGATCGACGCTAGGTCAGCGGGCCACGCGGTCCGTCATCAGCACCGATCGCCTGGTTCTGGCCCGACTGGCGGTCGTCGGGAACGTCGTGAATGCTCCCAGAGGCCTTGGGTTCAAATCTTCGTGGTTCGAGCTCACGCCTTTCACGCTTGTTTGGCGGGATCAGCCGCTCTGACACTGCCGACGTTAACGCGCTGGTGCTCCCCCGAGCTCCCCCAGTCCGGACTCTCAATGGACACCGGGTCGAATCCCCAAGACTCGATCCGGCCGCCGGTGCGCAACGCCTGTTCGGGTCGTCACAGCCACTCTCACGCCGGTGGGCTCAACGGGTCAAACCCAACACATCTCTGGCGCACAGCACGCTGATGTCTCACGCCGAGAGCCGGTCACCGTTGTCGGTGTCGAATACATGGACCAGATGGGGCTCAGTGGTCGCGTAGATGTGTCGCCCTTACTGACGGTGCCGCGGTCGCTGACCCTGCGTGTGGACGGAAGTGTGCTTTCGGGAGCCTTCGTAGGACGTTGATCCGGACGCACCAGTCAGCCAGACTCAGGCGGTGGCGATGCCGGTGATCGAGACCATCCCCGGCCTGTTGGGTGCCGCCCTCAAGAGAGACGCTGACGCGACGTGGCTGCGCGCAGACGGCGGCACGCTGACCTTCGGGGGCGCTGCGGGTCACGTGGTCCGGCTCGCCGAGATTCTCCGCGACATCGGTGTGGGCCGGGGTGACCTCGTCGTGGTCACGGCTCGCACCACACCGTCGTACGTCCTGTGCTGGTTGGCGCTTGCCTCCATTGGCGCCGTCACGGTTTCCACGGACCCCGCGGGCACCCTCGACGAGCTCACCGGGCTCGTCCATCAGGTGCTCCCGCGGGTGATCGTCACGGACGCAGGCGTGCTGCCTCTCGTCCGCGGGGCAAGCGGACAGCTGGCTGTCGAGGTGCTCGACCTCGACGATCTGATCGGCGACTGGTCGAGCGAGCTCGCCGTCGCCGGGTCCCCGCTGCAGTGGTCTGTCGGCCCCGACGATCTTGCCGTTCTCATCCCCACCTCGGGCACCACGGGGAAGTCCAAGCTCGTCATGCAGACGCACCGCACCTACGCCATGGCAGGGGTCGGCTTCCCCTACTGGATGGAGTTGACGGCCGAAGACCGCCTGATGACATCACTACCGCTTTTCCACGTCAACGCACCCGCGTACTCGGTGCTCGGATCGCTCGCGGTGGGGGCGGGTCTGGTTCTGCTGCCCCGCTTCTCGGCCAGCGGGTTCCTCGACTCGGCCCGCCGTCATGGCGCGACCGAGTTCAACGCGATTGGGGCGATGGTGGAGATCCTCATGCGTCAGCCGGTCCGACCAGACGACGCGGAGACCGACCTGAGGCTGTGCTACACCGGCCCCTCGCCGACTCGCGAGTGGCAGGAGGCATTCGAGGACCGGTTCGACCTGCGGGTCGTCTGCGGCTACGCCCTGTCGGAGTCGCCGTACGGTCTGATCTGGCGGCACGGCGAGCGGCCGTTCGGCACTCTCGGCTCCCCTCGCCAGCACCCCACGCTCGGCACGATGAACGAGGCCCGCGTGGTCGATGACGACGACCGCGACGTCGCGATGGGAGAGGCCGGCGAACTGCTGTTGCGCAACCCGACCGTCACGCCGGGCTACTGGCAGATGCCCGAACAGACTGAGGCGGCGGTGGTCCGCGGCTGGCTGCACACGGGCGATCTGGTGACCGCGAATGCGGACGGCACGTACACGTTCGTGTCGCGTACGAAGGAGGTGCTTCGACGCCGCGGCCTGAACCTGTCGCCGACCGAGGTGGAGGAGGCAATCGCCGCGCACCCCGACATCCTCGAGGTGGCGGTCGTTGCGGTGCCTTCGGAGCTGACCGAGGACGAGGTCAAGGCCTTCGTCGTCGCGAAACCCGGGCGCAGCCTCGACTTCGACGAGCTGCGCGCGTGGACCGCCGCACGGCTCTCCGCGTTCAAGGTGCCCAGATTCTGGCAGGCCCTGACCTCACTTCCCCGCACTCCGACGTGGCGGGTGGCGAAGCACCGGCTCCCCGAGGGCCACCCTGCCGACGAGTACGACGCCGAGCCGGACGTTCCCAACCCCTGATGACACCAGACGGTCGTTGACCATCGCCGCGTGGCCAAGCGTCTGCTAGCGCCGCACCCCGGATCAGCCGGACCTTCCTCTAGATGCTGAAGAACAGGTTGAGGAACCGGTCGGCGAGCTCGATGTCGCCGCGTACGGTGCCCCCGTTGGTCCGCCCGAAAGCCCTCAGTACGAGACTCGCCGCGTCGAACTCGAGGTAAGCCGGAAGGCTCTCGATCTCGCCGGTCTCATACGCAAGACCGTCGCCCCCGACGGTGACGCGATAGTCGCCGGCGTTACGGCCACTGACGCGGACTCCGATCGTGAACGGTTCGGTCACCGTCTCGGCGCGGACCGTTCCCTGCCAGATCGCGAACATGAACGGCACGAGCAGGTCGGCAGCGTCGCCTGACAGGGCGTGACCGCGGCCGCTGGTCTCGCGGATGTCCCACGAGTGGACGCAGTAGTCCATCAGCTGACCAGCAGCGTAGAAGAAGGCGGGCACGGGTCCCATGTACGCGTGGGTGACCATCAGACCGGTCCAGTCGTCCGGGGAGAGCGCCTCGAGGAGCCCCTGCATCTTCTCGAAGTCGACACGCAGGCGCTCCATCAGCTCGACTTGTGGCACCCCGCGGAACGCGGTCGCGCCCTTGTTCGCGAGCTGCGCCATTGCCGCGAGTCCGTACGGCGCGGGCACCTCGCCGGTCCCGCGCGCCGCGTCGAAGGCGCGGAAGTAGCCCTCGGTCGTGTCGATGAGGTGACCGACGATGTCGCGCGTCGACCAGTCGGCACAAGCGGTCGGCGACTCCCAGACCTCGGGCCGGTCAGCCAGGGCGAACATGCGCTCGGCCTCGTCGCGGACCACCCGCAAGATCGTCGGCTTGCCCTCGTAGGTCATCGCATTCCACTCACTCATGCACAACATCCCTCCTGTGGCTGCTCCGCATGGCTGCTGGAACGCCGCTACTCGTCGAGCTGGTGCCCACCGAAGAACATCAACGGATCGCTCAAGAGCTCGATCTGGATGCCGTCGGGGTCCTTGAAATACAACGACTCCTCGATGCCGAGGTCGGGACCGGCGTATGTCACGCCCGCCGCGTCCAACCGCTTCTGGGCCGCTTCCCACTCGTCCCGGGGCATCGAGATCGCGATGTGTTGGACCCCGCCGATGGCCTCGATGCCCGGCTCGAGACCGAGCCCCGGGAAGTCGAAGAAGCCCAGCAGGGTCTTGTTGCCCAGGTCGAAGAAGAAGTGCGAGGAACCCTTGTAGTCCCGGTTCTCGACCAGCTCGACCAGCGGGAACCCGAGAAGGTCCTGGTAGAACCGGATCGTCCTCTCGACGTCCGAGCAGATCAGGGCCGCATGGTGGATGCCGCGCCCCGGCGAGGTGCGCTCCGCGAGAGGGCGAAGGTACCGTTCACGTAACTCGGCGCGCCGGGCCTCGAGCTCGGCCAGTGTGGACTCGTCCAGCAAGGTCCTACCCCGCTCTCTCCCCTGCGGATGTGGTTGAGATCACAACTACCACTATTCACCCTCGAGCTGGTGGGCGGAAGGCCCGTCGCAGGCTGCCCGGCAGGGACCGCGATGGACCGGTCGGTCAGGTCTCGCCCCCGACGTCGAACTCGTAGGCCTCATAGACCAGGTCGGAGCCGCGCTGCCGGTGGCCGGCCAGCATTCCGAGAAGCGTCGTGCCCAGAGCGCGAACCTGGTCCACGTCCGCGCTCTCCAGTCTGGGTACTCGGGCGAGCAAGTCATCGACGAGGTCGCTGATCTGCACATGCTCGCGGGTGAGCCGAGCTACCGCATCGGAGAGGCGCGGTGCCGTCGCGAGTATCTCGACATACAGCCCCTGGGGCCCCTCGGTGACATCAATGTGCTCGCGAAAGTCGGCGGACAGCTCGACAAGCGCAACGTGGACGCGCTCAGCCCATCGCGCCTGACCGCTGGGCGCTGGCCCGGCCAACGCGAGCTCCAGTGCGCTCATCGACTCACGCAACTCGGCGCGCTGCCGACGAAGGGCTTCAAGACGGGCCCGGTCTGGCTCCGACGAACTGGTTCCCATCGACGCCTCCCTACCCGGATGCCGTGAAGGGGCCGGCAGCAGCACGCGGTCAGCCGGCGCACTTCACCGGGCGAGCCCATCGTCGTGCCCTGGCAGCGGTCGGGCAAGAGGGCCACCGAGTGACGTGCGATGCGTACGAACTGGAATGAGCCCCGCGACCGCTCGTCGGCACGAGCGCGAACTGAATGGCGGGCGGAGGAGCCCGTATGGGCACGGTCCCCGGCACTCCTCGTGAGATTCGAACCCGTAGGAAAACTGGTGAGTTCCCGGTGAGCGCCGCGTTCCGGCACCGCATTCACCCAAGGCAACGTTGCGAAGTGGGCCACACACCTACGTCGGCTGGCACCGGAAGCCCGAGCCACGGCCAGGAGACTTGAACCCGCGCCCTCTGGGAGCATTCGCGACGTTCCTGGCGAGTGCCGATCAGGCCAGAACCAGGCCGATTCACGCTCAACGGTGCGGGATTCAGCCGCTCTGATACTACCGACTCCAACCCACTGGTGCTCCCCGAGCCTCTCGCAGGTGGAGCACCGATCGTTCGCAGTCGGCCACCGGCCACCACCTCGCTCGGTCTGGGGCCCGGGCCGGCGACGAGTGCACACTGTCCTGGATTGACCTGAATGACGCCGACCAGGCGAGGACAAGGCGAGGCGGTGCTGATGTCGACCCTGCTATCTCTCAATGTCGGGATGCCGAAGGAAGTGTCCTGGCGCGGCCGCACCGTGCACACCGGCGTTTGGAAGAGCCCGGTCGACGGGCCGCGGATGGTGCGGCGCCTCAACATCGAGGGCGACGGGCAGGGCGACCTCGCAGGACACGGCGGGGAGCAGCGCGCCGTCCTGGTCTACCAGGTCGAGTCCTACCGGCACTGGGAAGAGTTCCTCGGTCTTGACCACCTCGACCACGGCGCGTTCGGCGAGAACTTCACCGTCGAAGGTCTCGCAGACGACGAGGTCTGCATCGGCGACCGGTTGCGGATCGGTGAGGCGGAGTTCGAGGTCACCCAGCCGCGGGTGACCTGCTTCCGAGTCGGCATGAGGATGGGCGAGCCGCGGCTGCCGTCGCTGCTGGTCGCCCACCACCGCCCGGGGTTCTACCTGCGCGTACTGACCGAGGGTCACGTCAGCGCCGGCGACGAGATCGTGCTGACGGCGCGTGGTCCCCATGCCGTGACCGTCGCCGAGGTCGACGCGCTGCTCTACCTGCCCGGGCACGACCGGGAGCTCCTGGGGGCCGCCTTGGACATCCCCGCCCTGAGCCCGGGCTGGCAGGAGTCGTTCCGGAGCATGCTCGACGGTGGCGGCCATCAGCCGGCCGGGGTCCCGCTCGCCACGACCCCCGCCTGGGCAGGGTTCCGCACGCTCACAGTCACCGAGGTCGTCGCCGAGAGCGACACCGTGACATCGTTCCGGATGAGTGCGGACGAGGGTCTGCCGGCGTACCTGCCCGGCCAGTTCCTCACCCTACGCGTGCCCGGCGCCGGCGACCCGGTCCCGGTGCGCACCTACTCCCTGTCGGGCGACCCCGCCGGAGGGTCGTACCGGATCAGCGTGAAGGGCGACGCGCTCGGGCTCGTGAGCGGCTACCTCCGCACACACCTCCAGCACGGCGACAGGATCGAGGTGGCCGCCCCGCGCGGTGACTTCGTGCTCGCCGAGGGGTCGGGACCGATCGTCCTGGTCTCCGCCGGCATCGGCGTGACCCCGCTGCTTGCCATGCTTCACCGGCTCGCCGACGAGAACAGCCCGCGCGTGGTGTGGTGGATCCACACGACCCGCGACGCGCACACCCATGCCATGGCCGCCGAGGCAGCCGACCTGCTGGGCCGCCTCCCGGCGGCGCACTCGCTGGTCTCCTACACGGCGCCAGACCTTCCACCCGCGCCCGGCTCGGGCATCCGGATCGGGCGCCTGACCGCGCCTGTGATCGCAGACCTGGGTCTGCCCACGGACGCGACCGTCTATGTCTGTGGGCCCGAGTCGTTCATGAGCGACGTCACCGCGGCGCTCGCGGGCGCCGGCATCGCCCCGAAGGAGATCCACACCGAGCGGTTCGGCTCACGATCCGCCATCAACCCCGGCGTCGTCCCGGTGGCGGCGCCGGCGCCGCACCAGCCGCCCGGACCGCCGGGGACAGGCCCGTCGGTGACCTTCGCCCGGACCGGGCTCGCCACCTCGTGGTCGGACCGGTACGGGTCGATCCTCGAGCTGGCCGAGGCGTGCGACGTCCCGACGCAGTGGTCGTGCCGCACCGGCGTGTGCCACACCTGCGTGACGGCCGTGCTGTCCGGTGAGGCGTCGTACGACGTGGCACCGCTGGAGGAGCCCGGCCGGGACGAGCTCCTGATCTGCTCGGCCACGCCCAGCAACGACCTGGTCGTCGACCTCTGAAGGGGCGGGGCTGGCAACGACGCCGTGAACGATGGGACTCTGGGCAGCATGCCATGGCTGCCTGAGCTGTTCTCGGCGCCGGTGCTCCAACAGGTCCTCGACCAGCGGCGCCGGGACGCGCTGGTGGCGGTGCCGTACTTCTACGGCCTCCTGGCCGGCGATCCCGACCCCCTGGTCGAGTCGTTCGCCGGTGCACCCGAGCTCTACGACCCGGTCCGCGGACGGGTCAAGGACGAAGCCGCGTTCCGGGCCTTCGTCACCGAGACCAGTGCGTGGCTCCGGGAGCACGACGCGACCGTCGACGACGTCGAGCACGTCATCCTCGAGCACAGCGGCTTCGAGGAGGTCGTGCTCCACCTGGTCACCGAACGTGGACGCGTCGACCTGCCGGTCGCCATCGTCGCCGAGCGCCGGCCGGACGGACGCATCGACGAGATCCGGGTCTACTTCGACTCTGAGCCGCTCACCGGCCGGCGCACGGGCCGCGCGCCCCTGCTCCAGCCCGACACCGAGCTGACGGTGCCGACGGCCGCGGCGTCGTACATCGAAGCGCTGGGGGCCGCCCACGACACTCGGCTGGAGACCTGCGCGCTCGTCGACGACGGGCGCGCCTGCGCCCTGGAGTACAACGTGGTGCGGCCCGGAACCGACCTGGCACTGCCTCAGGCCGGGGTGGCGGTCTTCGTCGCGGACGGGATCGGCGGCCTCGCAGCGGTGCGGGTGTACGACGACAGCGGCGCCTAGCCGGAGCCCACCGCGGCACGGCGGTTCCAGCCGTGGAAGGACGAATGGTCTTCGGCGTCCCACGCCTCCCGCAGCCCGGGTGTGCTCAGGTCCCAGTCGGGCCGGATCTCTCGAGAGACGTCACGCAGGTCGTGCCACAGGTCGACGACCGACGGACGGCCCCAGAACCAGTAGCCGTTGTACACGCGGTGGACCACGAGCCCGGGCTTGAGCACCAGGGTGTGCGGGATCATCGGGTCGTGCTCCGGGTCGGTGTACTCCTGGATCTCGAGGTCTCGCTGGACGATGCGACCAGGGTCGGAGAGGAACGGCCACGGGGCACCGACCGAGGCGCGGAACTCCTGGAGGGTGTGGTGCTCGTCGGTCGCGATGGTGGCGACCTGCGTGTAGGCCACCGCGATCTTCGGATAGAACGCGGCCAGCTCGAGATGCTGTTGGTGCTCCTTCGGGCAGTAGTGGCCGCGGGCGAGGGTCAGGATCAGGGGGTCGTCGCCCTGGATCTCGCTGAGCCTCCGGTTGATGTTGGTGTGGTCGGGGAGCTCGTAGTCGGGGAACGTTCCCCCGGGGACGATGTCGGCGCGCATGGCGTGGCCCTTTCGGTAGGTTGCTGGGGGTGGGTGGTAATCAGCCGGGGACGAGCTGCTGGCCTCCGTCGATGTCGTAGGTCGCGCCGGTCAGGGCGGTGTTGGTCATCAGGTGCACCGCCAGCGCGGCGACGTCGGTCGGGCCGACCACGCGCCCGATCGGGAGCGTCGTACGCAGCTGGTCGCGACGCGCCTCCAGCTCGTCGCCGAGCAGCTCCGCCGACAGTGGCGTGTCGACGAAGCCGGCGGCGATCAGGTTCACGCGGACCGGCGCGATCTCGATCGCCAGGTTGGCGGTCAGGGCCGGGAGGGCCGCCGTCGCCGCGCCGATGACCCCCATGCCGACACCTGGACGGCGGCCGCCGGTGCCGCCCATGAACACCAGGGTGCCGCCGGGGCGCACCCTGTCTCCGCCGTAGCGGGCCACGGCGAGCATCACCATCAGGTGCTCGTGGAGTCCGCGGCGCGCCTCGTCGAAGTCCATCTCGACCAGAGGCGAGTAGTAGGGCCGGCCGGCCGTCACCATCACGTGGTCGACCGGGCCCTCGAGGTGCCCGAAGAACTCCTCGAGAGCCGCCAGGTCGTGGGCGTCGAACACCGCCGTGCTCCGGGCACCGACCTCGCTCGCGGCACCATCCAGCCGGGCGCGGTTGCGAGCGGTGAGGATGACCTCGGCGCCCTCGGCCCGCGCCCGGCGCGCCGTCTCGAGCCCGATGCCCGCGCTGCCGCCGATCACGACCACGGTCTGCCCGAGCAGGTCGTCGACGGTCATGCCGCCCCCGCCACCTCGTCTCCGAGCGCCTTCAGGGCGGCCACGAAGATCTCCGAGAAGGACGGGAACGGCTGGATGGTGTCCCTCAGCACGTCGAGCGGGACGTGGGCCCGGATCGCCAGCGTGGCCTGCTGCAGCCACTCCCCCGCCTCCGGCCCGAGCGCGTGGGCACCCGTCAGGCGCGCCCCATCGCTGACCAGGGTCAGATAGCCGTTGCTCTCGGCGTAGGCGTGCGTGTACGTCGCGGTCTTGGCGACGTCCCGCAGCAGGGCAGTGCCGCTGAAGCGGTCGTCGGCAACGCCGACCGCCGCCGCCTGCGGGTCGGTGTAGGTGACCCGCGGGACCGCCTCGTAGTTGGCCTCGCGCGCCTCCCCGAGGATGTTGGCCGCCACGACCTCCCCCTGGTACTTGCCGACGTGGGTCAGCGGCCAGAGTCCGGTGACGTCGCCGATAGCCCAGAGGGTCTCCACCACGCGGAGGTATGCGTCGACCGGGACCCCGCGGGGGTTCGCCTCGACGCCCACCGTGTCGAGGCCGAGCCCCTCGACCCGTGGCCTTCGCCCGGTGGCGACCAGCAGCCGGTCACCGCGCAGTTCCCGGCCGTCGTCGAGCACCACGACGTAGTCCTCGCCGTCGCGCCGGGCCGCGGTCACGCCGACGTCCAGAGCGAGCTCGATCCCCTCACGGCGCAGGACCTCGCCCAGCGCCTCACCGAGCGGTCCCGGGTCGCGCGCGAGCACGTGCTCGGCCCGGTCGATGACGACCACCTCGCCGCCGAGTCGGCGTACCACCTGGGCCATCTCGACGCCCACGGGTCCGCCCCAGGATCAGCAGGCGCCGCGGCACGACCTTCATCGAGGTCGCCTCGCGACTGCCCCACACGCCGGGGAGGTCCTTCAGGCCGGGTACCGGTGGCGCGACCGGATCGGCCCCGTTGGCGAGAACCACGTGGTCGGCCGTGTGGCGTACGCCGTCGACCTCGACAACCCCCGGACCGGCGAGCCGGCCGGTGCCACGCAGCAGGTCGATGTTGTTGTCGGCCAGCCAGTGCGCCGCTCCCTTGTCGGAGTAGTCCGAGACCATGAAGTCGCGCCAGGCGAGCACCGCCGCCACGTCGACCTCAGCAGTGGCAGCGGCCTCTCGTGCTGCCTGCGCCGCCTCACCCGGACGCAGCAGGCTCTTGGACGGGATGCAGGCCCAGTAGGAGCACTCACCTCCCACCAGCTCGCGCTCGACGATGGCGACCCGGAGGCCGCCCTCGACCAGTGCACCGGCACAGTGCTCGCCCGGCGAACCACCGCCGAGCACGATCACGTCGTACTCGCTGGTCATGTCGGCAGCTCCTCACCCGCGCGCTCGCGCACCATGAAGAGCGCGTACCAGTCCGGCCAGTCCGGATCCGCCTCGCCGGTTCGCTCCTCGTGTCGCCCGTGTGCCTCCGCCGCCCGCCTCAGGGCCTCGGCCAGGTCGCTCGCAGACTCGTACGTCGTGCCCATGGGTGGCTCCTTCACCGGCCGGGGAGCCGGGTCTTGATCTCCTGGAGCAGCCAACCGTTGCCGTCCGGGTCGGCGAACGACGCGAACGAGCCGTAGTCGGCATGCTCGGGGGCAGCGCCATCCAGGCGCCCCTCGGTCCCGGCGTGGTGGAAGATGCCGGTCACGTCGTGGAAGGGCTCGCTGACATCCACCCCGCGGGCGATCAGGTCTGCCCGCGCCTCGTCGATGTCGTAGACCGAGAGCTGGAGACCCTCGGCCGAGCCGGGTCGGGCTGCCGTGACGCCATTGCCGAAGATGATCGAGCAACCCGAGCCCGGAGGCGTCACCTGCACCACCCGGTAGCCGTCGTCGACGACGAGGTCGGCATCGAGCCGCCAGCCGAGCGCGTCGTAGAACTGCTTGGCCCGATCGACGTCCGAGACCGCCAGGACGACGACCTCCAGCCTCATCTCCCCGGGCTTGACCGGCGGGCTGCCGGTGACGGTCGCGGTGCTGGTGTCGACGCTGTTCATCGGTGTGTCTCCCTCGGTTGATGGCGTCACGCAGCGGCGACGACATGGAGACACCCAGCCGCGTGCGCGCATCGGCGAGTGCCGTGCATCGCCCTGCCGTCACCGGAGTCCGCGTGAGGGTGTCGCCAGAATCGATCCGGAGCTCGTCGACGGCTGCGGCGGCGTGACGCATGGCCCGTCATGACTTCGCCCTGTGTGGTCGTTCAAAGTCACCGTCCTACGCCGACGGGTCGGCGTCAAGGAGTTCCCGTGCGTCCCCAGTGCGTCCCGCGGTCCTCCCTGAGCAGGCCATGCGCAGGTCAGCAAGAGGTCTCAGCCACCACTACGACATCTGAGTCACGGTGGGCTGAGGGCGGTCTGGTCGGCGTCAGAGCTTGCCAAGTCGCTACTCACCCTTCAACTCGCGGTCCCTGCCACGTTCTCCCTTCGGCGCGGCCCGCTCGGTCGGCAGGGTGCCTCGAGACCATTCACCGTCCGCCGCCCGAGGGTTCGAATCTCCAAGTGGTGACACTGCGTGAGGGATCGAGTCTTGGGATGCCGAGCCCGATACGTCGCTGACCTGCCCGGACGCCGTGCATCCCAGCGCCGATTGGCCGATGGCCGTCCGAATATGTGGGGAGTTTCTGGGAGTTCGCCCCTGCATGGGGATCGAATGATCTGACAAACACGCCTCTGACCTGCGAGTTTGGTGGAGCTGAGGGGACTCGAACCCCTGACCCTCTGCATGCCATGCAGATGCGCTACCAGCTGCGCCACAGCCCCATGTTCACGCCCGACGGAGTACGCCGGGCAACCTGCGGAATCCTAGCCAACCGGTCCGTCGGTTGCGAAATCGGGTCCGTGCCGGGCCCCGACCGCCTTCTCGTTGTACGACGTGAGGCGCAGGCCGCCGCGCACGGCGTGCTCGGACAGCACGCAGTAGCCGCAGTTCTCGGGTCCCTGCAGCGACCGCGCCAGCTCCCAGGGCCAGCCGAGCAGCCCCATCACCGCGACCTTGAGGCAGGCGCCGTGGAGCACGGCGACTCCGGTATCACCCGGGGCGAGCCCGGCGAGACAGTCGCGCAGGGCCGGGACGACGCGATCGCGCACCTGCTGGGTCGTCTCCTCGCCCGGCACCAGGCGCGACTGGTCCTCGGCCAGCCACGCGGCGTACTCCTCGGGGAAGGAGGTGGCGAACTCCGTCGCCGTCAGGCCCGAGCGCTTGCCCACGTCGTACTCCCGCAGGCGCGGGTCGCGCTCGATGGGGAGCCCGGTCGCGGCGGCGACGTAGTCCGCCGTCTGCATCGCGCGGACCAGGTCGCTCGACCACAGGCGAGTCGGAGCGAAGTCCGCGAGCACCGGCGCGACGGTCTGCGCCTGGGCGCGGCCCACCGCGTTGAGGGGGACGTCGGCGTGGCCCTGGGCCCGCGCCTCGGCGTTCCAGTCGGTCTCGCCGTGGCGCACCAGGACCAGGGTGCGTGGCTCAGGCACCCGCGGCACCGGCGGTGACGTCCGCCGGCAGCTCGATCAGCGGGCAGTCGCGCCAGAGCCGCTCCAGGGCGTAGAACTGGCGCTCCTCCTCGTGCTGGACGTGGACGACGACGTCGCCGTAGTCGATGAGCACCCAGCGTCCGTCGCGCTCGCCCTCCCGGCGGATCGGCTTGGCCCCGATCTCGCGCAGCTTGTCCTCGATCTCGTCGACGATCGACTTCACCTGGCGGTCGTTGGTGGCGGAGGCGAGCACGAACGCGTCGGTGATCGCGAGCTCGTCGCTGACGTCGAACGCCATGATGTGCTGCGCCAGCTTGTCGGAGGCCGCGCGGGCGGCGGCGTGGACGAGGCTGACGGCGTGGTCGGTGGCGGTCATGGGGTGCTTTCGTTGCTGGGTTGGAGGTGGTCTCGGCTTCGCCCGACCGTCGAGGATCGCTCGGTGAACGGCGTGGCGGCCGGGTCGCGGGGGTAGAGGTGGTGCTTGGCGATGTACTGGACGACGCCGTCGGGCACGAGGTACCACACGGGCTCGCCCCGCATCGTACGTCGGCGGCAGTCGGTGGAGCTGATCGCCAGCGCGGGCACCTCGACCATCGTCACCCGGTCGGCGGGGATCTTGCCGAGCGTGGCCGGGTCCATGGTGTAGCCGGGCCGGGTACAGCCCACGAACCGCGCCATCGCGAACAGTTCCTCCGCGTCGCGCCAGGTGAAGATGTCGGCCAGGGCGTCGGCACCGGTGATGAAGTAGAGCTCCGCGTCGGGGTACGCCGCGCGCAGGTCGCGCAGGGTGTCGATCGTGTACGTCGGGCCGCCGCGGTCGATGTCGACCCGCGACACCGAGAACCTCGGGTTGGACGCCGTGGCGATGACGGTCATCAGGTAGCGGTCCTCGGCGGCCGTGACCTGGCGCTCGGACTTCTGCCACGGCGCGCCGGTCGGGACGAAGACCACCTCGTCCAGCTCGAACCACGCCTGGACCTCGGAGGCGGCCACGAGGTGCCCGTGGTGGATCGGGTCGAAGGTGCCGCCCATGACCCCCACGCGGCGGGCCCGGGCGCTCACGTGCGCGCTCGCGCTCAGCTGTGCTCGCGTCCCGCGCCGAAGACCAGCATCGCCAGCAGCAGCAGCAGCAGGATGCTGAGGACGCTGCCCCCGACGACCCAGTGGTTGATGATGAGCGGGCTGATCATGGCTGAACCCTATCCGACGGCCCCGTCAGCGGACGTGCCCGGCGCCGGTCACGACGTACTTGGTCGTGGTCATCTCCGGCAGCCCCATCGGGCCGCGGGCATGGAGCTTCTGGGTGCTGATCCCGATCTCGGCGCCGAAGCCGAACTCGCCCCCGTCGGTGAAGCGGGTGGACGCGTTCACGAGCACGACCGCGGAGTCGACCTCGGCCACGAACCTGCGGGCCGCCGCCTGGTCACGGGTGACGATCGCCTCGCTGTGACCGGTCGAGTAGCGGCGGATGTGGGCCAGCGCCGCGTCGAGGTCGGGCACGACCGCCGCCGAGATGTCGAGGCTGAGGTACTCCCTCGCGTGGTCCTCCTCGGTGGCCGGCACGACGCCGTCGTACGACGCGAAGGCCGGGTCGCCGTGCACGGTGACGCCGGCGTCCTGCAGCGCCGGGACGAGGCGCGGCAGGAAGGCGTCGGCGACGCCGGCATGCACCAGGAGGGACTCCGCCGCGTTGCACACGCTGGTGCGGTCCGTCTTGGCGTTCAGCACGATCGCGAGGGCGACGTCGAGGTCGGCGGCGAGGTCGACGTACACGTGGCAGTTCCCGACCCCGGTCTCGATCACCGGGACCGTGGACTCCTCGACGACCGACCGGATCAGCCCGGCGCCGCCGCGAGGGACCAGCACGTCCACCAGGCCGCGGGCGCGCATCAGCTCCTTCACGGTCTCCCGTGAGTCGGCCGGGACGAGCTGGACGGCGTCCGCGGGGAGGCCGCTCGCCGCGACCGCGTCGCGCAGCACCGCGACGAGGGCGGCGTTGCTCTCGCGCGCGCTGCCGCTGCCCCGGAGCAGGACGGCGTTGCCCGACTTCAGGCAGATCCCGGCCGCGTCGACGGTGACGTTGGGGCGGCCCTCGTAGATCATCCCGACGACGCCGAACGGGACCCTGACCTGGCGCAGCTCGAGCCCGTTCGCCAGCGTGCTGCCGCGGACGACGTCGCCCACCGGGTCGGGCAGCCGGGCCAGCTCGCGCAGGCCGTCGGCCATGGCGTCGATCCGCTCGGGGGTGAGGCGCAGCCGGTCCACCACGTTGGCGGCGGTGTCGCCGTCCTCGGCACGCCGTACGTCGGCGGCGTTGGCCTCGAGCACCTCCTCGGCACGGGCCGAGAGGGCATCCGCCATCGCCTGCAGCGCCGCATCCTTGGTGGCCCGGGTCGCCAGCGCGAGCTCGCGGCTGGCCACCCGCGCGCGGCCGGCCAGCTCCGCGACGTCGGGCTGGGTGCTCATGGGGTCAACGGTAGCCGCGGCACCGCCCGCTGCCGGTCGGCGTGCCGCTCCGTGAGCCAGCGGGGCACCCCGGGCGGAGGTTCCCAGCCGAAACCTGAGGTTCCCAGGCGAAATTTCGGCTGGGTACCTCAGGTTTCACCGGTGTACCGGGGAAACCTGCACACCTCAGCCCTTGCGCTGGGTGACCTCGGCGGTCACGGCGGGCAGGACGGTGTGGAGGTCGCCGACGACGCCGAAGTCGACGAGCTCGAAGATGGGGGCCTCGTCGTCCTTGTTGACCGCGATGATGGTCTTGGAGGTCTGCATCCCGGCCCGGTGCTGGATGGCGCCGGAGATGCCGGCGGCGATGTAGAGCTGCGGCGAGACGGTCTTGCCGGTCTGGCCGATCTGGTAGCTGTGCGGCTTCCAGCCGGAGTCGACCGCGGCCCGCGAGGCGCCGACGGCCGCACCCAGAGCGTCGGCGAGGTCCTCGACCGGCTCGAACTTGCCGCCGGTCCCCCGTCCGCCGGAGACCACGATCGCGGCCTCGGTCAGCTCGGGACGTCCGGTCGCCTGGCGCGGCTGGGACGCCACGATCTGGGCGCCCTGGGCGGCCTCGGACACGGTGACCGCGAACTCCTCGAGCTCCCCGGCCGCGTCGGCCTCGACCGGCGCGGCGGAGTTCGGCTTGACCGTGATGATCGGGGTGCCCTTGGTGACCTTCGCCTTGACCGTGTAGCTGCCTGCGAAGACCGACTGCGTCGTCACCGGACCGGCCTCCACGTCGACGGCGTCGGTGATCAGACCCGAGCCGAGCTTGATCGCGAGCCGGGCCGCGATCTCCTTGCCCTCGGCCGAGGAGGCGATCAGGATCGCGCCCAGGTCACCGGACTGGGAGGTCTTCTCGGCCAGCTGCTGGAGGGCCTCGGCCTTGGGCGCCACCAGGTAGCCCTTGAGCGGGGCGTCGTCGATCGCGTAGACCTTGCCCGCGCCGTACCTCTTCACCGCCTCGGCCACCTCGGCGTTCTTCTCGGCCGGCCCGAGGTAGACCGCGGACGGCTCGCCCAGGCGCGCGGCCAGGGTGAGCATCTCGTACGTCGGCTTCTTGACCGCGCCTTCGGCGTGGTCGACGACAACCAGGATCTCGGTCATGTCGCTGCTCCTCAGATGAACGTCGCTCAGATGAATTTCTTGGCGGCGAGGAAGTCGGCCAGCGCCTTCGCGCCCGAGCCGTCCTCGTCCTTGACGATCTCGCCGGCCTCGCGCGGGGGCCGCGCGGTGGTCTCCTCGACCTGTGTCCAGGCCACCGACAGGCCCACCTCGCCGGCGTCGACGCCCAGGTCGGACAGCGCGAGGGTCTCCAGCGGCTTCTTCTTGGCCGCCATGATCCCCTTGAACGACGGGTAGCGGGCCTCGCCTGACTGGTCGGTCACCGACAGCACCAGCGGCATCGTGCCCCCGACGACCTCGGTCGCGGTGTCCCCGTCCCGCTTGATCCGCACCTGGTCGCCCTGCGCCTCGACCACCGAGGCCAGCGTCAGCTGCGGCAGGCCCAGACGCTCGGCCAGCATCGCCGGGACCACGCTCATCGAGCCGTCGGTCGACGCCATGCCGCAGATCACCAGGTCGTAGGAGCCCTTCTCGATGGCCTTGGCCAGCACCAGCGAGGTGGCGATCGCGTCCGACCCGGCCACCGCGTCATCGACGACGTGGACACCCTGGTCCGCGCCCATCTGCAGCGCCTTGCGGACCGCGTCCACCGCCTGCTCGGGACCGACGCAGAGCGCGGTCACCGTGACGTCCTCGGGGGTCTCGGCCTTCTCCTTGATCTGCAGCGCCTGCTCGACGGCGTACTCGTCCAGCTCCGACAGCAAGCCGTCGACGCCCACGCGGTCGACGGTCTTGTCGTCCTCGAAGTGCCGGTCGCCGGTGGCGTCCGGCACGTATTTCACACAGACAGCGATGTTCATGGCCGCGACGGCCCTCCTGTGTCCTCGGGTGTGGTGGTGACGTTACAAGGCCGGACGACACGGGTGGAACTCGGAGGACGGTGGGATCGCTCACAGTGACACTGTCACGGTCGGGATCCCCCTGGACGCGGCTGCGGCCCCGGTGAACGCGTCACCGGGGCCGCAAGCAGAACCTCTGCGTCAGCGCGTCACTTGACCGTGAACGACGCCTTGCCGGTCGAACCCTTGACGTTCTTGTCGCCGGCGTACTTGGTCGAGATCGTGTACTTGCCCTTCTTCGACACGTTCTTGAACGTGGCCTTGGCGACACCCTTCTTCAGGGCCGCCGTCATCGTCGCGACCTTGTGGGTGCCCTTCTTCAGCGTGAAGGCCACCTTGCCGGTCGGCACGAGCCCGAAGTGCGACTTCACCTTCGCGGTGCCGGTCGCGGTCTTCTTCGTCTTGGAGTACGCCGCGGAGTCGGTCGACTTGGTGGTGTCCTTGCTGACGGCGATGGTCCCGTAGTGCGTCGTCGTGTCCGTCGGCGCGGTGCAGGTGGAGGGGACCGTGCCGATGCCGCTGATGGTGAGCGACGCGGAGAAGTCTCCGGCCTTCACGGTCCAGGTGCCGGCACTGAGCGGCCGGATCTTGCCCGGGCCGGATGCGGTGATGTCCGCCGCGCCGGTCGCCGGGATCGTCTGGCTCGGGATGGTCATCTTGAAGGGGAACGACTTGGCGGCCCCCGTGGCGGTCGTCGTGCCGCTGACCGTGTCGTTGCGGGCGAGGTCGGCCTGGCCACTGGTCAGGTGGACGACCATGTTCATGGTGCGGCTGCTGGTCTGGCCGGCGACCATCGTGGCGGGCAGGGTGCCCGGGTCGATGCCCACGCTCGTGGGGCCGAGGACGGTGCAGCTGTAGTTGATGTCCTGCGACGCCGCCAGGGACGGCGCGGCGATGGCGCCGATGGCGAGCGCGGAAGCACCCGCGATGCCGACGAGCTTGAGGTGTGAGTTGCTACGAAGTGACATGTGCTGAAGCCCTCCAGGGTTCGTTCAGAGGCGGAGCGCCTCCCTGGCGCCGCGTCTAGGGCACCCCATCACACGGGTGCGGCAAATGCCAGGGTCACACGGGCCTCGGAGCGGGGATTCTGCGCGGAATCTCAGGAACCGCGCGCCATCGACGCGCCTCCGGGATCAGGGCTTGATCAGGCGTTCCAGGATGCGGCCACCGACCAGCCAGACGACCGCGGCCAGGCCCCAGTTCACCAGCGCGTTCTTCGTCATCGCGGAGTGCGAGTGCCCACTGAAGTGCGCAACGCCGCTCTGGCGGGAGAACACCCCGAAGTCGAGCTTGTCGGCGGTCTGGATGATGAACTTCACCAGGCTGTTCGCCGGGTTGGCCTTGAGGGCGATGCAGAGGGCGCCGACGGCGAGGAACAGGGCCGCCACCACACAGACGATCCAGACCAGCTGGGCCACGCGGGCTCGGATCTTGTTCACCGTCGCCCTCCTCGTCGCGGACCGGTCGGGCCGGGTCTCCGCGGCCTCGTCGTCCGTCGGGTCCTTGCCCGCCCTGCGTGCCATCCTCGCCACTCCTGTCGCGGTCGATCGGGCCGCGTGGGCCCTGATCCTCGGGGGAAGGATGGCACACGTGATGGCCGTCGCGCGGGAGGTGCGCCGGACTCAGCGGCCGGTGAACTCGGCCTTGCCGGGCCCGTTCTCCACGAAGGACGTCATGCCGATGCGGCGGTCGTCGGTGGCGAAGAGCGCCGCGAACTGCTGCCGCTCGATCGCGAGGCCGGTGTCGAGGTCCGCCTCGAGACCGAGGTCGATGGCCTCCTTGGCGGCCCGCACGGCGTACGTCGCCGCAGCGGAGAACTGACCCGCCCACGCCACGGCCTCGTCGTACACCCGATCGGCGGGGACGACGCGATCGACCAGCCCGATCGCCAGCGCCTCGTCGGCCTTCACGAACCGGCCGGAGAAGATGATGTCCTTCGCCCGGCTGGGCCCCACCAGCCGGGTCAGGCGCTGCGTACCGCCGGCCCCGGGGATGATGCCCAGCAGGATCTCCGGCTGGCCGAGCACCGCGTCCTCCGCGGCGAACCGCACGTCCGCGCACAGGGCGAGCTCGCAGCCCCCGCCGAGGGCGTAGCCGGTGATCGCGGCCACCACGGGCTTGGGGATCCGGGCCACGCTGGTGAACGCCGACTGGAGGGCGCCGCTGCGCTGCACCATGTCGACGTACGACATGTCGGCCATCTCCTTGATGTCCGCACCCGCGGCGAAGACGCGTTCACCGCCGTACACGACCACGGCCTTGACGTCGTCGCGCGCACCGGCCTCCGCCGCCGCCGCCCGGATCTCCTCCTGGACCTGGACGTTGAGCGCGTTCATCTTGGGCCGGTCGAGCCGGATCGTGCCGACGCCGTCGGTGACCTCGAGCCGCACGAACTCCGCCATGGGGTGCCTTCTCTCTCTCGTCGGGTGGTCTCGACTTCGCTCGACCACCGAATCTGCACGCGTGACCACCGAGGACTGCTGGTCGGTGGTCTCGACTTCGCTCGACCACCGAGGACTGCTCGACCGCCGAATCTGCCGTTCGACCACCGAGTGGCATTGTGCCGAGGGTCCGACACAATGTCGCGGGTGACCCCCGGAATGTGGAGCCGTCGAGGCGAGACCGCTGCGGTCTGGCCCGGTCGTACCTGGCCGCTCGGCGCCGCCTGGGGCGAGGAGGCGACCAACTTCGCGGTCCACGCGCCCGAGGCCACCCGGATGTGGGTGTGCCTCTTCGACGACGAGGACCGCGAGACCCGGCACGAGCTGACCGAGGTCTCGCTCGGGATCTGGCACGGCGGCGTGCCCGGGGTGGCTCCCGGGACGCGCTACGGCTACCGGGCCGACGGTCCGTGGCACCCGGCGTCGGGACACCGGTTCAACGTCGACAAGCTGCTGCTGGACCCGTATGCCCGGGCCATCAGCGGCGAGCTCACCGACGACCCCGCGATCTTCGGCTTCGACGTGGGTGCGCCGGCGCGACGCAGCCGCCGTGACTCCGCGCCGTACGTGCCGAAGGGCGTGGTGGTCCACGATCCCGGCTTCGACTGGGGCGACGACCGCCGGCCGTACACCCGCTGGCGGGACACCGTCATCTACGAGCTGCACGTCAAGGGGATGACCGCGCTGCACGACCGGGTCCCCGAGCACCTGCGCGGCACCTATGCGGGGTTGGCGACGCCGGCGGTCACCGACTACCTGCGCGACCTCGGGGTCACCGCGGTCGAGCTGCTGCCGGTCCAGCAGTTCGTGAGCGAGCCCCGGGTGCTGGCACGTGGTCAGCAGAACTACTGGGGCTACAACACGATCGGGTTCTTCGCCCCCCACCACGCCTACTCCTCGGCCGGTGACCGCGGCGGTCAGGTGCGCGAGTTCAAGGAGATGGTGCGGGCGTTCCACGCCGCGGGCCTCGAGGTGATCCTCGACGTCGTCTACAACCACACCGCGGAGGGCGGCACCGACGGCCCGACGCTGTCGTTCCGCGGGCTCGACGACCGCGGCTTCTACCACCGCGTCGACCCGGCGGCCGAGGGCGCCTTCCACGACGCCTACTGGGACGTGACCGGCTGCGGGAACACCGTCGACGCCTCCTACCCCTACGCGCTCCGGCTGATCCTCGACTCGCTGCGCTACTGGACCTCGCAGATGCGGGTCGACGGGTTCCGCTTCGACCTGATGTCCGCGCTGACCCGGGTCGGCCTGGACATCGACATGGGCTGCCATCTCCTGACCGCGATCGACCAGGACCCCACGCTGCGCCACGTGAAGCTGATCGCGGAGCCGTGGGACGTCTCGATGGACGGCTACCGCGTGGGCGAGTTCCCGCCGACGTGGGTCGAGTGGAACGACCAGTACCGCGACACGATGCGCGACTTCTGGCGTGGCCGGTCGGCGGGGATCCGCACGGTGGCGACCCGGCTCGCCGGCTCGTCGGACCTGTACGCCGACGACGGGCGCTCGCCGTACGCCTCGGTGAACTTCGTGACCGCCCATGACGGCTTCACGGTGCGGGACCTGGTCTCCTACGAGCACAAGCACAACGAGGCCAACGGCGAGCGCAACAAGGACGGCACCGACAACAACCGGTCGCAGAACTTCGGCGTCGAGGGTGAGACCGACGACGCGGAGGTGGTGGCGCTGCGCCGCCGGGTGGCGGCGAACCTGATGGTCACGCTGTGCCTGTCGAACGGCGTCCCGATGATCACCGCCGGCGACGAGCGGGGCCGCACCCAGGGCGGCAACAACAACCCCTACGTCCAGGACAACGAGACCTCCTGGGTCGACTGGCGGCCCGACGACGCCTGGCTCGACGTCTACGAGGTGACCAAGGCTGCCTTGCGGCTGCGCCGCGAGCACCACGCCCTGCGGCAGCGCCACTGGTTCGAGGGACGGCCGACCATCGTGGGCGGCCCCAAGGACCTGGTCTGGCTGCACCCGAGCGGACGAGAGATGACCGGGGACGACTGGGCCGACAACGACCTCACCATCGTCGGCATGTTCCTGACCGGCGACCCCCTCCGCTCCCCCGGACCACGTGGCGAGCAGCAGTGGGACAGCTCGTTCCTGATCTGGCTCAACGCCGAGGCGGAGACCGCGAAGGTGGCGATGCCCGAGGAGCACTGGGACCGCCCCGGCGAGGTCGTCGTGACCACCTGCCCCGACCACCCGATGGGCGCGCTGGTGAAGCCCGGTGACGTGCTCCCCCTCGGCGGCCGCACCGTCGTCGTGCTGCGCCAGACCTGAGGAGACCCGGGACCGCCGGCTCGCCGTCAGGGCAGGGCGACCAGGCCCATCTCCGAGACCGACGCCAGGACGCTGTGGCGAGGGACGATCCGCACGGTGTAGCCGAACGTCCCACCGCGCTGGAGGCGCACCTCGCCGTCGAAGCGGTAGCGACCGCCGTCGTAGGAGTCGGCCAGGTCGAGCGTGGTCACCTGGGTGTCGACCAGCTCGTCGTCACCGTTGATGACACCGTGCACGACCTCGACCGCCACGTCGTCCGGGGTGAGTGACCCGAGGGCGACGAACGCGCGCACGGTGAGCGTGGAGCCGACCTCCGGGTTGTCCCCCACGCCGTGGCTCTCGACGTGCTCGACGCGCACGTCGTCCCACGCGGCCCGCACGCTCTTCTTCCACGAGGCGAGCTCGGTGGCCCCCTTGTAGTCGGAGTTGAGGGCGCGGCCGGTCACGGCGGCCGGCGTGTACAGCTGCCGCACGTAGTCGCGGACCATCCGGGTGGCGAGCACCTTCGGGCCGAGCGACTTCAGGGTGTGCCGGACCATCTCGATCCAGCGGCTCGGGACGCCGTCGTGGTCGAGGTCGTAGAAGCGCGGGGCGACGTCCTTCTCGATCAGGTCGTAGAGGGCGGACGCCTCGAGGTCGTCGCGACGGTCGGGGTCGTCGACCCCGTCGGCGGACGGGATCGCCCAGCCGTTGGAGCCGTCGTACCACTCGTCCCACCAGCCGTCGAGGATCGACAGGTTGAGGCCGCCGTTGAGCGCCGCCTTCATGCCCGACGTGCCGCACGCCTCGTAGGGGCGCAGCGGGTTGTTGAGCCAGACGTCGCAGCCCGGGTAGAGCGGCTGCGCCATGGCGATGTCGTAGTTGGGCAGGAACACGATCCGGTGCCGCACCTCGGGGTCGTCGGCGAAGCGGACGATCTCCTGGATCAGCTTCTTGCCGCCGTCGTCGGCGGGGTGGGCCTTGCCGGCGATGACCAGCTGGACGGGACGCTCGGGGTGGAGCAGCAGGCGCTTGAGGCGCTCGGGGTCGCGCAGCATCAGCGTCAGCCGCTTGTACGACGGGACGCGGCGCGCGAAGCCGATGGTGAGCACGTCGGGGTCGAGCGCGGTGTCGACCCAGGTGAGCTCCGCCGCGGGGATGCCGCGCTGCCGGCTGGACTTGGTGACGCGCTTCCGGGCGTCGGCGACGAGCCGCTCGCGCAGGATCCGCTTGACCGCCCAGATGTCGGCGCCGGAGATGTGGTCGACGGCGTCCCAGAACGAGTCGGCCGCCTCCGAGTCGCCGTCGGCCCCGTGGCGCGCGGCGAGGTCGAAGACCTCGCGGCCGACCCAGGTCGGCGCGTGGACGCCGTTGGTGATCGAGGTGATCGGGACCTCGGCCTCGTCGAACGCCGGCCAGAGCCCGTGGAACATCTCGCGGCTGACGTGTCCGTGGAGCTGGGAGACGCCGTTGGCGCGCTGGGACAGGCGGAAGCCCATCACCGCCATGTTGAAGACGGTGGGGTCGCCGCCGGCGTAGTCCTCGCCGCCGAGCGCGAGGATCCGCTCGATCGGGACGCCGGTCAGCGGTCCCGCGGAGCCGAAGTACTGCTCGATGAGCTCCCGGGAGAAACGGTCGATCCCGGCCGGCACCGGCGTGTGGGTCGTGAAGACGGTCGACGCGCGCGAGACCTCCAGCGCGGTGTCGAAGTCGAGCTTCGGCCCGCTCTCCTCGACGGTCAGCTCGCGGATGCGCTCGAGGCCGAGGAAGCCGGCGTGGCCCTCGTTGGTGTGGAACACCTCGGGCTCGGGGGCCCCGGTGAGGCGGGCGTGGACGCGCAGCGCTCGCACGCCCCCGATGCCGAGCAGGATCTCCTGGCGCAGTCGGTGCTCGGAGGTGCCGCCGTAGAGCCGGTCGGTGACGTCGCGGTAGTGGTCGGGGTTGCCCTCCACGTCGGAGTCGAGCAGCAGGAGCGGCACCCGGCCGACCTGGGCGACCCAGATCTTGGCGAGCAGGTCGGGCCCGTCGGGGAGCGCGATGGAGATGGTGGCGCGGGCGCCGTTCTCCTCGCGGAGCAGGGTGATCGGCAGCTCGTCGGGGTCGAGCACGGGGTACTGCTCGAGCTGCCAGCCCTCGTGCGAGAGCGACTGCTTGAAGTAGCCCGCGTGGTAGAGCAGCCCGACGCCGACCAGCGGCACGCCGAGGTCGCTGGCGGCCTTGAGGTGGTCGCCGGCCAGGATGCCGAGGCCGCCGGAGTACTGCGGCAGCACGGCGCTGATCCCGAACTCGGGCGAGAAGTAGGCGATCCGGGTCGGCGCGTCGGCACCGGCCTTGCGGGAGTACCAGCGCTCGCCGCCGAGGTAGGCGTCGAGGTCGGCCTTCGCGGCACCGAGGCGGTCCAGGAAGCCCTGGTCGGACGCCAGCTCCTCGAGCCGCGCGGGGCTCACGGCGCCGAGCAGGCGCACCGGGTCGTGCTTGGTAGCCTCCCAGGTCTCCGCATCCACCTCCGCGAACACGTCCTGGGTCGGCGGGTGCCACGACCACCTCAGGTTGCCCGCCAGCACGCCGAGGGCGGAGAGGGCCGGGGGGAGCACAGGACGGACCGTGAAACGTCGGATCGCACGCACAGAGGGACGGTAGCCGAGAATTACTTGATCGTTCCAATTTCGGCGCACGTCCGCGTTGAACTTCCCGCATTCTGGGCACGAGGGGCTCGTCTTGCATGCGCGCAGGTACTTCGGAAGGGTGGCCAGCATGGTCGGACGCATCCCTGTCATGGACGTCATGCCGCTCGTCGACCTCGGTCGCCTCCCCGCGAAGGCGACGTCGGGTGAGCCGCTGCCGGTCCGGGCGACGGTGTTCCGCGAGGGTCACGACCGGCTCGGCGCCGAGGTCGTCCTGGTGGCGCCCGACGGATCCCGACGCCCGCCGGTGCGGATGTCGAAGGACGGCGACGAGCCGGATCGGTACGTCGCCTGGGTCACGCCCGACGGCGAGGGTGCCTGGACCTTCGAGATCCATGCCTGGTCGGACCTCCTCGCCACCTGGGAGCACGACGCCGGCCTGAAGATCCCGGCCGGCGTCGACGTCGAGCTGATGTTCCTCCAGGGCGCCCTGCTGCTCGACCGGGTCGCGGCGGACCCGGACCTCGACGCGCGCGAGGCCGAGGTCGTCCGCGGGGCCGCGTCGGCCGCCCGCGACGAGTCACGGCCGGTCGAGGCGCGGCTGGCGGCCATGCAGGCACCCGAGCTGGAGGCCGTCCTCGCGGATCATCCGCTGCGCGAGCTGGTCACGGTCGAGGGCCCCTACCCGCTCTACGCGGACCGGCCGCGCGCGCTGTTCAGCAGCTGGTACGAGTTCTTCCCGCGGTCGGAGGGCGCGACGTACGACAAGAAGACCGGCGCCGTCGTCAGCGGCACCTTCTGCACCGCGGCGAAGCGACTCGACGCCGTGGCGGCGATGGGGTTCGACGTGATCTACCTGCCGCCGATCCACCCGATCGGCGCCGTCAACCGCAAGGGGCCGAACAACACCCTCGACCCCGGCCCCGAGGACCCCGGCTCGCCGTGGGCGATCGGCAGCAAGGAGGGCGGTCACGACGCCATCCACCCCGACCTCGGCACCCTCGAGGACTTCGACGCCTTCGTGACCAAGGCCGGGAAGGTCGGCCTCGAGGTCGCGATCGACCTGGCGCTGCAGTGCGCGCCCGACCACCCCTGGGTGAAGGCTCATCCGGAGTGGTTCACGACGCAGGCCGACGGCACCATCGCGTACGCCGAGAACCCTCCGAAGAAGTACCAGGACATCTACCCGCTGAACTTCGACAACGACCCCCAGGGCATCTGCAAGGAGGTGCTCCGGGTCGTCCGGCACTGGATGAAGCACGGGGTGCGGATCTTCCGCGTCGACAACCCGCACACCAAGCCCGTGGCGTTCTGGGAGTGGCTGCTGCGCGAGGTGCGGCGGACCGATCCCGACGTGCTCTTCCTCTCGGAGGCGTTCACCCGGCCCTCGATGATGCACGCCCTGGGCGCCGTCGGGTTCCACCAGAGCTACACCTACTTCACCTGGCGCACCGCGAAGTGGGAGATCGAGGACTACCTCCGCGAGGTGTCCCACGAGTCCGACCACCTGATGCGGCCGAACTTCTTCGTGAACACCCCCGACATCCTGCACGCGTACCTGCAGTACGGCGGCCCCGCGGCGTTCAAGATCCGCGCCGTGCTCGCGGCCACCGGCTCGCCGAGCTGGGGGGTGTACGCCGGCTACGAGCTCTTCGAGCACGTCGCGGTGCGTCCCGGCAGCGAGGAGTACCTGGACTCCGAGAAGTACCAGATCCGGGTCCGCGACTGGGCGGGCGCCGAGGCCGAGGGCCGCACCCTCGCGCCGTACCTCGCCAGGCTCAACGCCGTACGCCGCGCCCACCCGGCGCTGCAGCGGCTCCGCAACGTCGTGATCCACTCCAGCGACGACGAGAACGTCCTGGTGTTCAGCAAGCAGGCCGGCGCGCCCGTGGTCTCGACAGGCTCGACCAGCGAGGTCCGCTCGACCAGCGGGGTCGGCTCGACCAGCGGGGTCGGCTCGACCAGCGGGGTCGGCTCGACCAGCGGCCAGGGGGGCCCGACCGACGGGGTGGACGACCTCGTGATCGTGGTGATCAACCTGGACCCGCACGGAGCCCGCGAGACGATGGTGCACCTCGACCTGCCCGCGCTCGGTCTGGACTGGCACGACAGCCTCGCGGTCCACGACGAGATCACGGGGCAGGACTGGCACTGGGGCCAGCACAACTACGTGCGGCTCGATCCCGGTGGCGAGCCCGCGCACGTCCTGACCGTGCGGAGGACCGCATGAGCGCGGACGTGGTCTCGACGGGCTCGACCAGCGACGCCCACGAGAGCACCATCGTCGGGGCCACCGCGGAGCAGCAGTCCCCGGACTGGTTCAAGACCGCGGTGTTCTACGAGGTGCTGGTCCGCTCGTTCCGCGACGCGAACGGCGACGGCACCGGCGACTTCCAGGGGGTCATCGAGAAGCTCGACTACCTGCAGTGGCTGGGCATCGACTGCCTCTGGGTGCCGCCGTTCTTCACCTCGCCGCTGCGCGACGGCGGGTACGACGTGGCGGACTTCACCTCGATCCTCCCCGAGTGCGGCACGGTCGACGACTTCCGCGACTTCGTCGAGGCCGCGCACCAGCGCGGGATCCGGGTGATCATCGACTTCGTCATGAACCACACGAGTGACGCGCACCCGTGGTTCCAGGCCTCTCGCAGCGATCCCGACGGCCCGTACGGCGACTTCTACGTCTGGTCCGACACCGATGAGCTGTACGAGGAAGCGCGGATCATCTTCGTCGACACGGAGCCCTCGAACTGGACCTGGGACCCGGTCCGCCAGGAGTACTTCTGGCACCGCTTCTTCTCCCACCAGCCCGACCTGAACTTCGACAACCCGAAGGTCCAGGACGCGATCCTCGAGGCGATGTCCTTCTGGCTCGACATGGGGCTCGACGGCTTCCGGCTCGACGCCGTGCCCTACCTCTACGAGCGTCCGGGCACCAACGGGGAGAACCTCAAGGAGACCCACGAGTTCCTCAAGGAGGTCCGGCGCTTCGTCGACACCAACTACCCGGGCCGCGTCCTCCTGGCCGAGGCGAACCAGTGGCCGGCCGACGTGGTCGACTACTTCGGCGACTTCGCCTCCGGCGGCGACGAGTGCCACATGTGCTTCCACTTCCCGGTGATGCCGCGCATCTTCATGGCGGTCCGGCGCGAGTCGCGCTTCCCGATCTCGGAGATCATGGAGCAGACGCCGCCGATCCCGGACGGCTGCCAGTGGGGCATCTTCCTGCGCAACCACGACGAGCTGACCCTCGAGATGGTCACCGACGAGGACCGCGACTACATGTGGGACGAGTACGCCAAGGACCCCCGCATGAAGGCCAACATCGGGATCCGCCGACGGCTGGCCCCGCTGCTCGACAACGACGTGAACCGGATGGAGCTGTTCACCGCGCTCCTGCTCTCCCTGCCCGGCAGCCCCGTCCTCTACTACGGCGACGAGATCGGCATGGGCGACAACATCTGGCTCGGTGACCGCGACGGCGTCCGGACCCCGATGCAGTGGACGCCCGACCGCAACGCCGGCTTCTCGGCCGCGACCCCGGGCAAGCTGCACCTGCCCGCGATCCAGGACCCGGTCTACGGCTACCAGAGCGTCAACGTGGAGGCGCAGCTCGAGGACTCCTCCTCGCTGCTGCAGTGGACGCGCCGGATGATCCACGCCCGCCGCGGCCACCCGGCGTTCGGCCTCGGCTCGTTCCTCGACCTCGGCGGCACCAACCCGTCGGTGCTGTCCTACGCCCGTGAGCACGAGATCGACGGGGTCCCGGACATCATCGTGTGCGTCAACAACCTCTCCCGCTTCCCCCAGCCCGTCGAGCTCGACCTGCGTCGCTGGGAGGGTCACGTCCCCGTGGAGCTCCTGGGCGGGGTGCCCTTCCCCGCCGTCGGTGAGCTGCCGTATCTGCTCACCCTGGGTGGGTACGGGTTCTACTGGTTCCGGCTGACCGCCCCACCCGAGGAGGCCACAGCCCCGTGACAGACGAGACCCGCACCGACCCGACGACGACGTCGCCCCCCGACGGCCTGCGCCAGCTCACCGAGTTCATCGAGGCGTCGCGCTGGTTCGGCGGCAAGGGACGAGGCCCCGAGGTGACCGCCGTCCGACGCCTCGGCGTCATCGCCGACGAGGGACCTCGGGTCGTGGTCGACCTGGCCGAGATCACCTACGCCGACGGCGAGGTCGAGCTCTACCAGGTGCCGATGGCCCTCTACACCGATCCGGAGCACCGGCTGGACCATGCGTTCATCGGGTGGTGGGACGACCCGGACGTGGGGTGGACCCACGCCTATGACGGGGTCCACGACCGCGAGGCGATGGGGGCGTACCTGCGCGCCTTCGCCTACCCGCCCGACGGGCCGCTCGCCTTCCACCGGCTGGCGGGCGAGCCGCTCGACCCGACCGCACACTCCACGCCGTTCACCGGCGAGCAGTCCAACTCCTCGGTCGCGTTCGGCGAGCAGGCGCTGCTGAAGATCTTCCGCCGGGTGACCCCGGGCACCAACCCCGACATCGAGATCCACGACGTGCTGACGCGTGCGGGGTCGGACAACGTCGCCGCGCTGCTGGGCTGGATCGACGCGGAGGTCTCGACAGGCTCGACCAGCGCCGGGGGCTCGGTCTCGACCGGCTCGACCAGCGCCGGCAGCGAGACGTTGCAGCTGGCGATGCTCCAACAGTTCCTGCGCACCGCGAGCGACGGGTGGGAGCTCGCCCTGACCAGCGTCCGCAACCTGTTCGCCGAGGCCGACCTCTACGCCGACGAGGTGGGCGGGCGACTTCGCCGGGGAGGCCCAGCGGCTGGGCGAGGCCGTGAGCCGGATCCACGCCCTGCTGGCCGAGCACTTCCCGACGAGCGAGCGCACCGCCGCCGACCACGCCGTACTCGGCGGGGAGATGACCGCGCGGCTCGAGGCGGCCCTGGACGTCGTGCCCGCACTCGACGAGCACGCCCCGGCTCTGCGTGAGCTCTTCGGCGCCGTCGGCTCCCTGCCCGCGGGGACCGTCCAGCGCATCCACGGCGACCTCCATCTCGGCCAGACCCTCCGCACCGCGAAGGGGTGGAAGATCGTCGACTTCGAGGGCGAGCCCGCGAAGCCGCTCGGGGAGCGCGTGCGCCCCGACTCGCCCTGGCGCGACGTGGCCGGGATGCTGCGGTCCTTCGACTACGCCCCCCGGGTCGCGGCGATCACCGCCGCCAGTGCCGACGACACGGGCTCCGAGCAGCGCTCCTTCCGCGCGGCGGAGTGGTCGGCCCGCAACCAGGCGGCCTTCCTGGAGGCCTATGCCGGCCACGCGCTCGACGGCGACGAGCAGACGCTGCTCGCGGCGTACGTCGCGGACAAGGCCGTGTACGAGTGCGTCTACGAGGCGCGCAACCGACCGACGTGGCTCGCTATCCCCATGGCCGCGCTGAACCAGATTCTCGGGGGCCAGATCCACGAGGGCCAGATCCCTGGCGAGACCGAGGTGGAGCGATGATGAAGCAGGTTCCCAAGGCCGAGATCGAGCAGCTGACCCGGGGTGAGTACGGCCAGCCGCACGCGCTGCTCGGGCCGCACCCGGAGGGCGACGAGGTCACCGTCCGGGTGTTCAAGCCGCTCGCCCGGACGGTGACGATCGTGTCCGGCGACCAGCGGTCGCCCCTCGAGCACGAGCACGAGGGGGTGTGGGCCGGAGTCATCTCGACGTCGGTCGACCACCGGCCCGGCGACGTGCCCGACTACCGGGTCGAGGTCGACTACGGCGAGGGCGCGATCACCGTCGACGACCCCTACCGCTTCCTGCCGACCCTGGGCGAGATGGACCTGCACCTGGTCAACGAGGGACGCCACGAGCTGCTGTGGACGGTGCTCGGGGCGCGGGTGCACCACTACCGGTCGTCCACCGGCGACGTCTCCGGCACGTCGTTCGCGGTCTGGGCGCCCCAGGCACGAGGCGTCCGCCTCGAGGGCGACTTCAACAGCTGGGACGGGCGTGAGCACCCGATGCGGCAGCTCGGCGAGTCCGGGGTCTGGGAGCTCTTCATGCCCGGTGTCGGTGCCGGAGCCGGCTACAAGTACGTGATCCTCGGAGCGGACGGCCAGTGGCGGGAGAAGGCCGATCCGATGGCCTACTGGGCCGAGACCGCGCCCGCCACCTCGAGCCGGGTCTACGAGTCGCACCACGCGTGGGGCGACGACGCGTGGATGGAGGCGCGGAGCAGCCGCCAGCCGGTGCACGAGCCGATGTCGATCTACGAGGTGCACCTGGGCTCGTGGCGCAAGCGGCACGGGAACGTGCTCACCTGGGACCAGCTCATCGACGAGCTGGTGCCCTACGTCGCGGACCTCGGCTTCAGCCACGTCGAGCTGATGCCGGTGATGCAGCACCCCTTCGGCGGTTCGTGGGGCTACCACGTGACGTCGTACTTCGCGCCCGACTCGCGGTTCGGCGACCCTGACGGGTTCCGGCGCCTGGTCGACCGCTTCCACCAGGCGGGCATCGGCGTGCTGCTCGACTGGGTGCCCGGCCACTTCGCGACCGACGAGTGGGCGCTCGTGCGTTTCGACGGCACCCCGCTCTACGAGGACCCCAACCCCCAGCGTGGCTGGCACAAGGAGTGGGGCTCGCACATCTTCAACTTCGGTCGCCGCGAGGTCCGCAACTTCCTCTATGCCAACGCGCTGTACTGGCTCGAGGAGTTCCACGCCGACGGGCTCCGGGTCGACGGTGTCGCCTCGATGCTCTACCTCGACTACGCGCGGTCGGCCGGCGAGTGGTCGCCGAACATCCACGGCGGCAACGAGAACCTCGAGGCCGTGCAGTTCCTGCAGGAGATGAACGCGACCGTCTACAAGCGGGTCCCGGGCACGACCACGATCGCCGAGGAGTCGACGTCGTGGCCGGGGGTCACCAAGCCGACCTCCGACGACGGGTTGGGCTTCGGCTTCAAGTGGAACATGGGCTGGATGCACGACACCCTGGACTACCTCGAACGGGAGCCCGTGCACCGGTCCTGGCACCACAACGACCTGACCTTCGGGCTCACCTACGCCTTCACCGAGAACTTCGTGCTCCCGATCAGCCACGACGAGGTCGTCCACGGCAAGGGCTCGCTCCTGCGGAAGATGCCCGGTGACCGCTGGCAGCAGCTGGCGAGCCTGCGCGCCTACCTGGCCTTCATGTGGGCGCACCCCGGCAAGCAGCTGCTGTTCATGGGCGCCGAGCTCGGCCAGGAGTCGGAGTGGGCGGAGTCGCGGGAGCTGGACTGGTGGCTGCTCGACCACCCGGAGCACCTGGGGGTCCACCGCCTGGTCAAGGACCTGAACGCGGCCTACACCTCCTCCCCCGCGATCTGGTCGCGCGACGACGACGCGGGGTCGTTCCAGTGGATCGACGCGAACGACGCCGGGCGCAACGTGTTCTCGTTCATCCGACGCGGCGGGGCGGGTGGGGACCTGGTGTGCGTGAGCAACTTCGCGGCCATCCCCCACCAGGACTTCAGGCTCGGGCTGCCCTCGGCCGGCCAGTGGCGTGAGGTCCTCAACACCGACGCGGAGACCTACGCGGGCTCCGGGGTCGGCAACCTCGGCGCGGTGACCGCCCACGAGGGGCACCACGACGGGCAGCCCGCCCACGCCACCCTGGTCGTCCCACCCCTGGCCACGATCTGGCTCGCCCGGGAGTGAGGAGCCTTCTTTGCGGGAGTGACGACCCGTGGGCCGACGACGACGAAGCGATCGCCCACGCGACCCGGCTCGGCCTCCCCCGAACGACGACGCCCGACGCGCTGGTTAAAGTCGGGGGGTGAGTGACCAGCCGGACCAGCCGACCCTCACCGACGGCGAGGTGACGCTCCGGCCCTGGCGCGACGAGGACGTCGAGGAGGCCGTCGCCGGCCACGACGAGCTGATCGCCCACTGGTTCGGATGGGCGCCGGACGCCGTCACGCCCGACACGCAGCGCCGGGCGATCCGCGACTGGCGGGCCGACTACGCCGACGGCCGGTCGGTGGTCGCCTTCGCCGTGGAGGTCGACGGCGCACTCGCGGGGGCCGTGGACGTGCGGCGGCGGGACGAGGGCGTCGGCGAGCTGTCGTGGGCGCTCTTCCGCGGTCGCCGTGGCCGTGGCATCGCCACCCGCGCGGTCCGGTTGCTCGCCGACTACGCGCTGACCGACCGGGGCCAGGGCGGTCTCGGCTACAGCCGCGTCGAGGCCAAGGTGGAGCCGGGCAACGACGCCTCGCTGCGGGTGGCGACCCGCTCCGGCTTCCGGCGCGAGGGCGTGAGACGGATCGAGCCCGGCACCGGCGACCGCGCCGAGACGTCGTCGTACGTCGTGCTGGCCCGGCTCGCCAGCGACCCCCCGCTCTCCGAGCCCGGGAGCTTCCGCGCCCTCCTCAACTCGTTCCTCCCCCGCAAGCGCGCGATCAGCCAGCTGCTGGTGCGCGACGGCGAGGGCCGGGTGCTGATCTGCCAGCTCACCTACAAGCGCGACTGGGACCTGCCCGGCGGCGTGGTCGAGGTCGGCGAGTCCCCGAGGCTGGCGGCGGGTCGCGAGATCGCCGAGGAGCTGGCGCTCGAGGTCGAGGCCGGCGACCTGCTGCTCACCGACTGGCTCCCGCCCTGGGGTGGCTGGGACGACGCGGTCTGCCTGGTCTTCGACGGTGGCGTGCACGACGCCGGCATCCTCGACGCGATGGCGCTGCAGACCCGCGAGATCCGGCATGCCGAGTTCGCCACGCCGGACCAGGTCCGCGAGCGGTGCGCCGACTTCACCGCCCGACGGATCGCCTCCGCGCTGGCGAACCTCGCCGACGGCGTCCACCCGTCGTACGTCGAGAGCGGCGCCGACCCCCAGCGAGATCACCCATGACGTGTTCCTCGCAAACCACCCCCCGACGCGCAAGGATCACCCCATGACCTACGTCTACGACTTCACCGAGGGCGACAAGGACCAGGTGGACCTGCTCGGCGGCAAGGGGGCGAACCTGGCCGAGATGACCAACCTCGGACTGCCGGTGCCGCCCGGGTTCACCGTCTCCACGGAGGCCTGCCGCGCCTACCTCGAGGCCGGGGACCTGCCCGACGGGCTCGCACAGGAGATCGACGAACACCTGCGCACGCTCGAGGAGTCGATGGGACGCCGGCTCGGCGACCCGGGTGACCCGCTGCTCGTGAGCGTCCGCTCGGGCGCCAAGGTGTCGATGCCCGGGATGATGGAGACGGTCCTCAACGTCGGCCTCAACGACGAGTCGGTGCGCGGCCTCGCCGAGCAGAGCCACGACGAGCGGTTCGCGCTGGACTCCTACCGTCGGCTGCTGCAGATGTTCGGCGCCACGGTGCTCGGCATCGAGGGGGAGGTCTTCTCCCGGGCGCTGGACCGGCTGAAGAAGAACCGCGGCACCGAGTCCGACACCGACCTGGGCGTCGACGACCTCCGGGAGCTCATCGACACCTTCAAGCACGCCATCTCCGAGCACGCCGGACGCGGGTTCCCGCAGGACCCCCGCGAGCAGCTCGAGCTCGCGATGCGCGCGGTCTTCGAGTCGTGGAACACCGAGCGCGCGGTGCTCTACCGCCGTCAGGAGCGCATCGACGGCGGCTCCGGTACGGCGGTCAACGTGCAGGCCATGGTGTTCGGCAACCGCGGCGAAGACTCGGGCTCGGGGGTGGCCTTCACCCGCGACCCGGCCTCGGGGAACCAGGGCGTCTACGGCGACTACCTGCAGAACGCACAGGGCGAGGACGTCGTCGCCGGCATCCGCAACACCGTCTCGCTGGCGGACATGGAGAAGGTCGACCAGAGGTCGCACGACCAGCTGCTCGACATCATGAACACGCTCGAGAAGCACTACCACGACATGTGCGACATCGAGTTCACCGTCGAGCGCGGCAAGCTCTGGATGCTCCAGACCCGGGTCGGCAAGCGCACCCCGGAGGCGGCCTTCCGGATCGCCCGGCACATGACCGACGAGGGGCTCATCGACACCGACGAGGCGATGCGCCGGGTGACCGGTGCCCAGCTCGCCCAGCTGATGTTCCCCCGCTTCGACGAGAAGGCCGAGCGCACCCTGGTCGCGACCGGCATGAACGCCTCCCCCGGTGCCGCGGTCGGCCGCGCCGTCTTCGACTCCGACACCGCCGTCGAGTGGGCCGAGCGCGGCGAGGACGTGATCCTGGTCCGCAAGGAGACCAACCCCGACGACCTGCGCGGCATGGTCGCCGCGCGGGGCATCCTGACCAGCCGCGGCGGCAAGACGTCCCACGCGGCCGTGGTCGCCCGAGGCATGGGCCGCACCTGCGTGTGCGGCGTCGAGGCGCTCGACGTGAGCGTGAAGAAGAAGCGCGCGAAGGTCCGCGGTGGGGAGCCCATCAACGAGGGCGACGTGATCTCGATCGACGGCACCACCGGCGAGGTCTTCCTCGGGGCCGTACCGGTCACCGACTCCTCGGTGATGCGCTACTTCGAGGGCGAGCACGTCGGCGAGGACCTCGTCCAGGCGGTCGAGCGGGTGATGAAGCACGCCGACGGCGTACGCCGGCTCCGGGTGCGCGCGAACGCCGACACCCCCGAGGACGCCGCCCGCGCGCGCCGGTTCGGTGCCGAGGGCATCGGGCTGTGCCGGACCGAGCACATGTTCCTCGGCGAACGCCGCCAGCTCGTCGAGAACCTGATCGTGGCCGAGGACCGCGACGGGCAGGAGGAGGCACTGTCGGCGTTGCTGCCGCTGCAGCGCGACGACTTCCGCGGCATCCTCGAGGCGATGGACGGCCTGCCGGTGACGATCCGGCTGATCGACCCGCCCCTGCACGAGTTCCTCCCCGACTACACCGAGCTGTCGGTCAAGGTGGCGCTCGAGGAGGAGGCCGACGAGTCCGACGAGCACCACCAGCGCCTGCTCGAGGCGGTCAAGCGCCTGCACGAGGAGAACCCGATGCTCGGCCTGCGCGGCGTCCGGCTGGGGATCGTCATCCCGGGCCTGTTCTCGATGCAGGTGCGCGCGATCCTGGAGGCCGCAGCGGACCGGCTCGACGCCGGCGGCGACCCGCAGCCGGAGATCATGATCCCGTTGGTCGCCTCGGTCACCGAGCTCGACCTGGTCCGGGGCCAGATCGCCGAGGTGGCGGGTTCGATCGAGTCCGAGCGCGGACGTGCCGTCCCCCACAAGGTGGGCACCATGATCGAGCTGCCGCGGGCCGCGGTCACCGCCAACGAGATCGCGAAGTCGGCGGAGTTCTTCTCGTTCGGCACCAACGACCTCACCCAGATGACGTGGGGCTTCTCCCGCGACGACGTCGAGTCGTCGTTCTTCAGCCGCTACCTCGAGCACGGCATCTTCCAGGCCAGCCCGTTCGAGACCCTCGACGTCGACGGGGTCGGCCGGCTCGTCCGCCACGCCGCCCGGCTCGGTCGCCAGGCGAACCACGACCTGCACCTCGGGGTCTGCGGTGAGCACGGCGGCGACCCCGCGTCGATCCACTTCTTCGACGAGGTGGGCCTCGACTACGTCTCCTGCTCACCCTTCCGCGTGCCGGTAGCCCGCCTGGAGGCCGGGCGTTCCGCGCTCGACCGGTGAGCCACCCGTCTTCGGGGGCACGAGCCGGATCCACGCTGGCCACCGGCTGGCAGTCCTCCGCCGCCACGTTCGCCGGGCGGGTCGCCTGGCTGACGGCCGTCTGGTGCCTGCTCGGCGTCGTCCTGCACGACCACTGGACCCACTACGTCGACACCCTGTTCAACGTCTTCGGCATCCCGGTCCAGGGCAGCCTCTTCATCGCCGCCCTCTGGTTCGTGCTGTCCGGAGGTCTTCGCAGGCGCCTGCGGGTCATGCACGCGATCACCTGCGTGGTGCTGGCGATCTCGGTGCTCGACAACGTGGTCGCCGCGTTCCAGCACATGATGGGCGTCCCCAGCGACAACGAGCTCCCGGCCGGCTACTCCTGGCTCATCTTCGTGGCTGCCATCGGGTCGGTGCTGACCCTGGTGGCGCTGATCAGCGTCTACCGGGTGTTCAACGCACGGCTGTCAGAGGGCTCCCTGTCGAGCGCCGCCGCGGTCCTCGCCGGCGGCCTGCTCACGTCGTACGTCGTGTGCACGGCGCTCGCCTTCGCGTTCCCGCAGGGACTCAACGGCGCGCGCGAGAAGCTCGTCTTCGGCCTGATGTCGGCGCTCGGCACCGCCCGGGCCGCGACGCACAACATCCTGGTCACCGATGACGGGCCGCACTGGGTGTTCGCCCTCGGTGGTCTGCTGAGCAGCGCCTCCCTGGTGCTCGCGATCCTCGTGTTCTCGCGGTCGGCACGTGCCCGGCAGTACCTCTCGACCGAGGAGGAGCTGGAGATCCGCCGGCTGCTGCTCACCCACGGCGCCGCAGACTCGCTCGGCTACTTCGCGACCCGGCGGGACAAGGCCGTCGTGTTCTCCCCCGACCGACGCGCGGCGGTCACCTACCGGGTGGAGGGCTCGGTCTGCGTCGCCAGCGCCGACCCGATCGGACCCGTCGACGCGTGGCCCGCCGCGATCCGGGCCTGGCTCCGCGAGTGCCGCGAGCACGGGTGGTACGCCGCCGCCCTCTCCCCGGGGCGGGAGGGCGCCCACGCCTATGTGGACGCCGGGCTCCGTGCGCTTCGGACTCGGCGACGAGGCCATCATCGAGGTGAGCCGCTACCACCTCGACGGCCGCGACATGGCGCCGGTGCGCCAGGCGGTCAACCGGGTGACCCGGGCGGGTTACACGGTGAAGGTGCGGCGTACCGCGACCCTCGAGCCCGCCGAGCTCGCCTCGCTCGTCGGGCTCGCCGAGCAGTGGCGGGGCAGCGACACCGAGCGCGGCTTCTCGATGGCCCTCAACCGGCTCGGCGATGCAGCGGACGGGCGCTGCGTGATGGTGACCGTGCACGACGAGTCGGACCGGGTCAACGGGCTGCTCCACTTCGTCCCGTGGGGTGCGCACGGGCTGTCGCTCGACCTGATGCGCCGCTCGCGCAACGCTCCCAACGGGCTGATCGAGACGATGGTGACCGGCGTCGTCGAGGCGGCTCAGGACCTCGACGTCACCCGGATCTCCCTCAACTTCGCCGTGTTCCGCACCGTCTTCAGCGGCGCCGACGAGGTGGGCGCCGGGCCGATCACGCGGATGAGCGACGCCGTGCTCGGCTTCGTGTCGCGCTTCTACCAGCTGGAGACGCTCTACCGGTCCAACGCCAAGTACCTCCCCGAGTGGCGACCGCGGTTCCTCTGCTACGAGCCGGGCCTCTCGGTGGCACGCGCCGGCATCGCCTGCGGCCGGGCGGAGGGCTTCCTCCCGGAGCTGGGCATCGACACGGTCGGGCGACGGGGCGACCTCAGCCAGCCCCGTCCCGAGCCCGCGGTCTTCGCGGCCCAGGTGCTGGCCCTCGAGGAGGAGGCCGACGAACGCACCCGGCACCCGGCGTACAGCGAGCAGCAGCGCGTACGCCGCGCCAAGCTCGCCGCACTCGCCGCGGCCGGGATGCCGGCGTACCCGCCCTGCGTGCCGCGCGACCGGTGTCTCGGCGACGTCCGCCGGGCCCACTCCGGCCTCGGCGCCGACGCGCGTACCGGGGCCCAGGTCTCGGTCACCGGCCGGGTGCGCGCGCTGCGCGACTTCGGCGGGGTCACCTTCGCGGTGCTCGAGGAGGACGGCTGCCGGCTGCAGGCGATCCTCGACGCGGCCGCCACGGACCCGGCACAGCGGGAGCTGTGGCGGCGGACGGTCGACCTCGGCGACCTGGTCTCGGTCACCGGCGAGGTGGTGACCTCCCGCCGCGGCGAGCTGTCGGTGCTGGCCGGCTCGTGGCAGATGGCCGCCAAGTGCCTGAGCCCGCTGCCCGACCTGCATGCCGGGTTCTCCGACCCCGAGGCCCGTGCCCGCAACCGTTCGCTCGACCTGATCGTCAACCCGGGCAGCCGGCGGCGCCTCGACGAGCGGAGCGCGGCGGTCGCCGCCATCCGCGCCGCTCTGGCCGGGCGCGGCTTCGTCGAGGTCGAGACGCCGATGCTCCACCAGATCCAGGGCGGAGCCTCGGCCCGGCCCTTCGTGACCCGGAGCAACGCCTACGACACCGACCTCTTCCTCCGGATCGCACCCGAGCTCTATCTCAAGCGGCTCGCGGTCGGCGGCCTCGGCCGCGTCTACGAGCTCAACCGGAGCTTCCGCAACGAGGGCGTCGACGCGACGCACAACCCCGAGTTCACCTCCGTCGAGGCCTACCAGGCGTGGGCGGACTACACCGACATGCGTCGGCTCACCTGCGACCTGCTCCGCGAGGTGGCCGTCGCGGTGCACGGGGCGCCGGTCGCGGTGCACGGCGACCACCGCTGCGACCTCTCCGGCGAGTGGCCGGTGATCACCGTCCACGAGGCGGTGAGCCGGGCCGCCGGAGTGGACCTCACACCCGGCTCCCCCGCCGCCGAGGTGGCCGCCGCCTGCCGCAAGCACGACGTCCCGGCTCCCGACGGAGCGTCCGCGGGCGCGCTCGTCCTCGGCCTGTACGACGACCTGGTCGAGCCGGCGACGACCGCGCCCACGTTCTACGTCGACTTCCCGCTGGACACCTCGCCGCTGACCCGCAGCCACCGTGACGACCCGCGGCTCGCCGAGCGCTGGGACCTGGTCGCCTGGGGCGCGGAGATCGGCACGGCCTACACCGAGCTGGTCGACCCGGTGGAGCAGCGCGAGCGGCTCATCGAGCAGGCGCGTCGGCGGGCTGTCGACGCGGAGTCGATGCAGGTCGACGAGGACTTCCTGAGCGCCCTGGAGTACGCGATGCCGCCGACCGGCGGACTCGGGCTGGGGGTCGACCGGATCGTGATGATGCTGACCGGCGTCGGCATCCGCGAGACGCTGGCGTTCCCGTTCGTCCGCCCGCACCGGGCCACCGACTGACGGCTCACCCGCCGAAGGGCCAGCCCTCGCGCATGGGTCCGTCGTCACCGGGCTCGATCAGGTGCTCGTGCCCGAAGAGCATCGCGAACACCTCCGGGGGCATCGCCAGGAACCCCTCGATGTCGGTCGCCTGGGACCGGTGGGCCTCCAGCGCCGCCCGCTTCTGGTCGAGGTGGGCCGACACGTCGAGCCGCCAGGTGATCTCCTCCTCGGGGGTGCCGAAGAGGTTGCCGTCGTCCATCGGCTGCTCGGGATCGAAGTCGCCCGGGTCCAGCCCCGCCTCGCGTCCCGCTCGCACCAGCGCGGTGACCTCGGTGCGGTTCATCGTCGACTCGAACAACCGTGGCTCGGCGGCGGCGAGCTCGGCGGCACGACGTACGACGTGGTGGACCTTCACGTGGTCGGGATGCCCGTAACCACCGTGCCAGTCGTAGCCGACCAGGAAGTCCGCCCGCTCCTCGTCGACGACGTCGGCCAACCGCCGCGCCGCCTCGTCGAGGTCGGCGCGGTGGAAGGAGCCCTCGACGTCGTTCTGCTCCCAGCCGGTCATGCCGGAGTCGGAGTAGCCGAGCCACACGATCCGGGCGAGCCCGAGCACGGCCGCGGACGCCTCGGCCTCGCGGCGGCGGTGGTCGGCGACGCTCTCGCCCTCGACGGCGTCGACCGCCACCTCGCCGTGCTCCCCGTGCGTGGCGAAGACGACGACGACGCGGTGTCCCTCCGCGGCGGCGCGCGCCATCGCCCCGGACGTCTGCGACGCCTCGTCGTCCGGGTGGGCGTGGCAGTAGACGATCGTCGCCATCAGGGCTGCCGCATCAGAAGAGCGCCGAGGCGAGGTTCTGCCGGCCGCGCAGCACCCGAGGGTCGTCGTTCCCCACGGCCGCGAACAGGCCGAGCAGGTGCTCGCGGGCCTGGTTGCGCTCGTCGCCCGAGGTACGCCGGACCAGGTCGACCAGGCGGGTGAAGGCGTCGTCGACGTGTCCCCCGAGGAGGTCGAGGTCCGCCACCAGGGTCTGCGCGTCCACGTCGTCGGGGTCGGCGGCCGCGGCCGCCCGCGCCGCGGCCACGTCCGCGCCCTGCGTGCGCTGCAGCACCTTCGCCATCGCCAGCCCGGCGGCGGCCTCGCCGTCGGCCGGGTTGGCGTCGACGAGACGCTGGTACTCGGCGACCGCACCGTCGATGTCGTCGTTCTCCAATGCCTGCTGGGCGGCGGCGTAGCGGGGGTCCACCTGCGGCTCGCCCTCGTCCTCCTGCGGAGCGGCCGTCGACAGCGGCTGGTGACGGCCGGTGATGCCCTGGGCGGTCAGGCCCTGGGCCAGCTGGTTGAGGAGCGCCCGGATCTCGTCGAGGCCGAGCACGCCCGGGATCGGCTGGGCGGCCGGGCGGCCGTCGAGGATCACCAGGAGCAGCGGCACCTGGGGGATCTGCATCGCCTGGGCGATCGTCGGGGACGCGTCGATGTCGATCAGCCCGGCCAGGAACCGGCCGTCGTACTCGTCCGCCGCGGTGGCGACGTCCTGCGCCATCGTCGCGCTCTCGGGCGAGCGGGTCGGCGAGTAGAACACCAGCACCACCGGGGCGGTGACGGAGGAGTCGAGGACGTCCTGGAAGCTCTGCTCGGTCACGTCCACGGCGTACGGCGACCTGGCCACCGGGCCCCCGGACTGCGTGGCCGCGCCACCCGGGCCCGGCGGGGGCGTGGACCCGGCCGCGGGTGGGGTGAGGCCGGAGAGGTCGATGGCGCCCGGTCTGCTGAACGGTTGCTGCGTCATGCAGGCAATCCTAGGGAGGTTCAGAACCGCGCCGGTTCGCGGTACTCCCCCCACTCGGCCCGCAGGGCGTCGCAGATCTCCCCCAGGGTGGCCTCGGCGCGGCACGCCTCGAGCATCGCCTCGATCATGTTGCCGTCCGTGCGGCCCACCTCGACCATGCGCTCGACCGCCGCGCGCACCGCGGCGTCGTCGCGGCCCGCCCGGCGAGCCGCCAGGGCCCGGACCTGCTCGACCTCCACCTCGTGCGAGACCCGGAGGATCTCGAGGTCGTGGGTGACCGAGTCGGTGTGGACGTTGACGCCGACGATCTTCTTGTCGCCCTTCTCGAGCGCCACCTGGTACTGGAAGGCGGCCTCCGCGATCTCGGACATGAACCAGCCGTCCTCGATCCCGCGCAGCAGCCCCTTCGTGATCGGGCCGGCGACGCCGGTCGAGCCCTCACCGGTCGAGACCCGCGTCGCCTGCGCCAGGCCCTCGGTGTCGGCGTGCGTCAGGTCGCTCCCGCCCATCGCCAGGATCCGGTCGAAGATCGCGTTGGCCTCGGCCTCGATCTGGTCGGTGAGCGCCTCGACGTACCAGCTGCCGCCCAAGGGGTCGGCGACGTTGACGACGCCGGTCTCCTCCATGATCACCTGCTGGGTGCGCAGCGCGATCTCGGCGGCCTGCTCGCTCGGCAGCGCCAGCGTCTCGTCGAGGGCGTTGGTGTGGAGCGAGTTGGTGCCGCCGAGCACCGCCGACAGCGCCTCGATGCCGGTCCGCACGACGTTGTTGTAGGGCTGCTGCGCCGTGAGGGAGACACCGGCGGTCTGGGTGTGGAAGCGCAGCCACTGCGCCTTCTCGGTGCGGGCGCCGTAGACGTCGCGCAGCCAACGGGCCCAGATCCGGCGGGCGGCGCGGAACTTCGCGATCTCCTCGAAGAAGTCGACGTGGGCGTCGAAGAAGAAGGACAGCCCGGGGGCGAAGACGTCGACGTCGAGACCGCGGCTGAGCCCCAGCTCGACGTAGCCGAACCCGTCGGCGAGCGTGAAGGCGAGCTCCTGCGCGGCGGTCGAGCCGGCCTCGCGGATGTGGTAGCCACTCACGCTCAGGGGCTTGTAGGCCGGGATCCGCTCCGCGCAGTACTCCATCAGGTCGCCGATCAGGCGCAGGTGCGGCTCCGGCCCGAACAGCCACTCCTTCTGGGCGATGTACTCCTTGAAGATGTCGGTCTGCAGCGTGCCGTTGAGCACCGAGGTGTCGACGCCGGCCCGCTCGGCGGCGACCAGCATCATGCAGAACACCGGCACGGCCGGACCGCTGATCGTCATGGACGTGGTGACCGCGCCCAGGTCGATGCCCGCGAAGAGACGCTCCATGTCGGCGGCCGAGTCGATCGCGACGCCGCAGTGGCCGACCTCCCCGAGGCTCTTCGGGTCGTCGGAGTCGCGGCCCATCAGGGTCGGCATGTCGAAGGCGACGCTGAGTCCGCCGCCGCCGCGGCCCAGGATCATCCGGTAGCGCTCGTTGGTCTGCTCGGCGTTGCCGAACCCCGCGAACTGCCGGATGGTCCAGGTGCGTCCGCGGTAGCCGGTCGGATAGAGACCACGGGTGAACGGGAACTCTCCGGGCCACTCCGCGTCCGAGCCGTCGGCCGGCCCGTAGGCGGGCTCCACCGTCGACCCGGACAGCGTGGTGAAGTCGACGTCGCGCACCCTCGACTGCTCGTAGCGGGCCTGCCAGCGGGAGCGTGCGGTGTCGGTCATGGGCCAATAGTAGGGCGTCCTACTATCTCGATCCACTCGAGCCGAGCCCCGCCGTCACGCGACTGGCCGGGACGGCCGCCAGATCGGGGACCAGCAGCCGGGTCTCACGGTCGCCGGGGTGGTCGAGGTCGTCCATCGCGAGCGCCGCGAGACAGATGCGGCGGACGTCGGGGCGCACCAGCCCGACCGTGAACGCGGCCGCGCGGACCAGTGCGCGCGGGACGCGCTGCGGCGTGCCCGGCCACCCGAGACCCCGCATCATCGACCGGGCGAGCTCGTCGAGCGTCAGCCGCTCGGGTCCGACCAGGTCGAGCGTGCGTCCGCGCAGGGCGGGGTCCCCCACCGCCCGGACGACCAGGGCGGCCACCTCGTGGACGTCGACCCAGGGGATCGGGTTGTCCCCGCGACCGAGGATGCGTGGACGGCGCGACCTCCCCGCGCTGGTCTGCAAGACCTCGAGCCAGGTCTGGACGAAGGCGGCCGGCCGGATCACCGTGCCCGGGCAGCCCGAGGCACCCAGGGCCTCCTCTGCGGCGTACTTCATCCGGCACAGCTCCATCGCGGCGTCGGGTGCCGCCCCTGCGGCCGAGAGCAGGACCAGGTCGGCCCCGTGACGTCGCGCCGCCTCGAGCAGCACGAGGTTGCCGTCCCGGTCCACGGAGGCCGGGCTCACCCGGCCGCCGCCCACCATTCCCTGGACGGCGGACACCACCACGTCGACGCCGTCCATCGCCGTCTCGACCGCGTCGCCGTCGCGCACGTCTCCGACGAGGACCTGGATACCCGGCGCGTCGGGTGCCGGCGCGCGCAGGCCACGACTCATCACCCGGACCCGGCGCCCCTCCGTCGCCAGCTCCGTCGCGACCAGGCGTCCCAACCGACCGGTGCCGCCCACCACGAGGATCATCGCGGCGCACCGGCCAGCCGCTCGATCGCCTGGTCGGCGGTCGTCGCCTCGTCGTCGACCGGCTCGAGGAAGAACCGGGCTGCGCGGGCCTGTCCGTCGGTGACCTCGAAGACGATGACGCCGCGCATCACGTGGGCGCCCCCGTCGGGGCGGGTGCCCCGCATCTCCCACTCGCTCCACACGGTGTCGCCGTCCACCGCGGACGCGACGACCTCCGCTCGGAGGTCGGGCACCCCGGCGAAGATCCCGGCCCAGTTGCGTCTCACCTGCTCGGTGCCGACGAAGCCGCGGGACGGATGGCAGGGAGGGGTCAGCGCGTAGTCGTCGCGGAAGCACGCGACGATCCCGTCCAGGTCGTGGGCGTTGGTGACGTCGCACAGACGCCGTACGAAGTCCTGGGCATCCATGCCGACCGCCTCAATTTTGTTACAGTCTCCTGTAATGAATACTCGAGTGTGCTCCCGATGACCGGGCCCGTCAAGGCCCGCTCCTACGACGCGTCCGGTCGGCGCGCACGCGCGCTGGAGCGACGCGCCCGCGTGCTCGACGTCGCGTGGGAGCAGTTCCGCACCCGCGGGTACGCCGCGACGACGGTGGCCGCGGTCGCGCGGCGTGCTCGGGTCTCCGAGGAGACCGTCTACAAGACCTTCGGGGGCAAGTCCGGGCTGGTCCGCGAGCTCCGCGAGCGCGCCCTCCACGGGGCGGGGCCCGAGCCAGCGGAGACCCGGTCGGACCGCCTCCGCACGGAGGACGACCCGGTCCGGATCGTGCGCGGGTGGGCGAAGCTGGCGGCCGAGGTGGCGCCCCGGGTCATCCCCGTCCTGCTCCTCGTGCGGGACGCCGCGGTGGTCGATCCGGGGATGCGGGCGCTCGCCGCGGAGCTCGACGACGAGCGCCGACGGCGGATGGCGGCCAACGCCGGCGCCCTCCACCGCGCCGGCCACCTGCGTGCCGGCATGACCGTGCAGCGCGCCACCGACCTGATGTTCGCCGCCAGCTCCCCCGAGATGTTCGAGCTCCTGGTGCTGCGCAGCGGATGGGATCTCCGCCGCTACTCCCGCCACCTGGAGGACACCCTGCGGGCGGGGCTGCTCGACCGATGAGGGCGGCTCAGCGCAGCCACCGGTAGACCTGGCCGTCGCGGACCTCGACCCGGCTCGGGGGCCTCGGGGTGGGGTGCCCGGCCAGGTGATCGAGCACGACGGAGCGGCCGCGCAGCGCCAGGTCACCATCCTCCCAGCGCAGGTAGGGGTGCAGCAGCTCCCGTACGCCGTGCCAGTCCCGTCGCTCGATCAGGTCCCACGCCCGGGCGGTGGGCTCGGGCAGATCCGGCAGGTCGTGGAGCATCCGGGGCGTGCACATCCGCCAGGCGTCCGTCACCAGCTCGCGCATCTCGTCGTCGGCGAGGCGGTCGAGGTGGGCGCAGACCCACTGGTAGCGCAGATCGGCCGGCCCGGGCAGGAAGAACGTCTCCGGGTCCGACTCCACCAGGCCGTCGCGCTCGGTCCTCGGGTAGCCGAAACCCATCCTCGTCTCGTCGCGGGAGAACGCCACGAAGACGATCTGCTTGACCTTGAGCTTCGAGCGACCGCGCACCTCCCGCTCGTAGGAGCGGGGCAGCGCCAGGCCGACGCGTCGTACGTCGTCGGCAGTGGTCACCGGCTCATCCTCCGCCACCCGGCGCGGACACGTCAGACGATCCTGCGGCGGTAGGCGGCCATCGCGAGGGCGTACGCCACGACGAGGATGCCGAGGCACCAGGCGAGGGCGATCCAGAGGTCGGTGCCGACCGGCTGCTGGGCGAACAGGTCGCGGATCGTGTCCACGATCGACGTCACCGGCTGGTTGCTCGGCGAAGGCGCGCACCGGGCCGGGCATGGTGTCGGTCGGCACGAAGGCCGAGCTGATGAACGGCAGGAAGATGATCGGGTAGGAGAAGGCGCCGGCGCCGTCCACGGTCTTCGCGGACAGGCCGGCGATGATCGCGATCCAGGTCACCGCCAGGGTGAACAGGACCAGGATCGCGGCGACGGCCAGCCAGGCGAGCACCCCGGCCGACGAGCGGAACCCCATGAGCGAGGGCGACCAGCACGACGATCGCAGAGCGAGATCAGGTTGGCGACCACCGAGGTCAGCACGTGCGCCCACAGCACGCTCGATCGGGCGATCGGCATCGACTGGAACCGCTCGAAGATCCCGCTCTGCAGGTCCGTGAAGAGCCGGAACGCGGTGTAGGAGATGCCCATCGCGATCGTGATCAGCAGGATGCCGGGCAGCAGGTAGTCCACGTAGCGGGCCGACCCCGTGTCGATCGCGCCGCCGAACACGTAGACGAACAGCAGCATGAGCGCGATCGGCATGATCGCGACCGTGATGATGGTGTCGAGGCTGCGCGTGATGTGGCGCAGGGATCGGCCCAGCAGGACGGCGGTGTCGCCGACGGAGTGTGTGGTGTTCATCGGTGTGTTCCCTTCCGTGGTGCGGTGCCGACAGCGCGGCCGGTGCCGCGTCGCCGGCATGCGCCGATGACGGCGAGGAAGACGTCCTCGAGGGTCGGCTGCTTCTCGACGTACTCGACCCTGGCGGGCGGGAGGAGCTGCTTCAGCTCGGCGAGGGTGCCGTTCGCGATGATCCGTCCCTCGTGGAGGATCGCGATCCGGTCGGCGAGCTGCTCGGCCTCGTCCAGGTACTGCGTGGTGAGCAGCACCGTCGTGCCTCGCCCGGCGAGCTCCTTGACGCTGTTCCACACCTCGACCCGGGCCTGAGGGTCGAGCCCGGTGGTCGGCTCGTCCAGGAAGATCACCGGCGGATCCCCGATCAGGCTCATGGCGATGTCCAGGCGTCGGCGCATCCCTCCGGAGTACGTCGACGTCCTGCGGTCGGCCGCCTCGGTGAGCCCGAAGCGGGCCAGCAGGTCGTCCGCGATCCGGCCGGGCGTCCTTCAGGTGCCGCAGCCGGGCCACCAGCACCAGGTTCTCCCGGCCGGTCAGGATCTCGTCCACGGCCGCGAACTGTCCCGGTGAGGCTGATGGACTCCCGTACGTCCGCCGGCTGCGTGGCGACGTCGAAGCCCTCGACGGTGGCCGTCCCCGCGTCGGGCCGGAGCAGCGTGGAGAGGATCTTCACGACCGTGGTCTTGCCCGCGCCGTTGGAGCCGAGCAGGGCGAAGATGCTGCCCCGCGCCACGTCGAGGTCCACGCCGCGCAGCACCCGCACCTTCTGGTACGACTTCTCGAGACCCTGGACGCGGATCGCCTCGACCGTCGGCGCGGACAGCGACTGTGCGGTCATCGGGACACCCCGGTGTCGTCTCCGGTGGCGCGCGCGATCGCGGTGGTGAGACGTTCCCGTTCCCGGGTGACCCACCCGCCCTTCGTGTAGTTCTCGAGGAACGTCTCGACGAACTCCACCGGATCCTCCCCGACGACCTCGCGGATCGGCGTTCCGTCCGCCGCGGCCCGCTCGAACAGGTCGGCGAGGTCCTCGAACATCGAGGCCGCGCTGTCGCCGTCGGCCGGCCCGAAGTACATCAGGTACCGCTCGACCGCGTCGACCGCGGTGCGGTAGTTCTCGGGAAGCTGTCGCGTGCGCGCCTTGTACTGCCGCCACCGCCGCTTGTCGCCGATCATCTTCGAGATGAGCATCGTCACCTGCCTCCTTCGCGGAGCTGTTCGAGCTGTTCTGTGAGGAAGCTCCAGGTCCTCCAGAACTCATCCAGAGCTAGTCCTGTCCCGCGGCGTTGAGGGAGTACACCTTGCGCGGCGGCCCCTTCTCGGAGGGGACCTTCTCCACGTCGACGAGGCCGCGCTGCTCGATCCGGATGAGCAGCGCGTAGACGGTCCCTTCGGCGATGTCGGAGAACCCCTTCTCGCGCAGCCACGCGGTGATCTCGTAGCCGTACGCCGGCCGGCCGGCCAGGATCGCGAGCACGATGCCCTCCAGCGTCCCCTTGAGCATCTCCGTGACCTGCTTGCCCATGGAACACCTCCCTCTCGGCTACTCAGCGACATTGACTACTGGTACATAGTAACGCTGAATAGCGGGAACGCAAGGCGGCCTTGTCGGCTCGGGGTGCAGGCCCGTCAGAAGTCGCCGGCAGCGCGACGCACGGGTCGCAGCAGCGCCGAGAGCTCACCCAGCTGCGCGTCGTCCAGGGCGCCCAGCGCGAAGTCGGCGCCAACCAGGTCGCTGGTGGCGCGCTCGACGAGGGCCCGACCCGAGGCAGTGACCTCGGCGAGGACCGCACGCCCGTCGTCCGGGTGTGGGCGCCGGGTGACCAGCCCGTCCGCCTCGAGCCGCTGCACGATCGAGGTGATCGACGTGGGGTGGACCTGCAGCCGCTCCCCCATCTTGCCGAGCGGAAGCGATCCCCGGGACGAGAAGCACAGCAGCACGAGGGCCTCGTAGCGGGCGAAGGTGAGCCCGTGCGGGCGCAGGATCGCGTCGAGCCTGCCCAGCACGAGCTGCTGCACCCGCATCAGCGACGTGACCGCGTGCATGGCGGGGACGCCGCTCCACCGCCGCCCCCACTGTCGGGCCGCCTCGTCGATCGGGTCGAAGGGCAGGCGCGACATGCGCGAAGCCTATGCCGGGTGCCCCCTAGACCCGGTCGGTCCAGTGCCGCGGCCCGCGCAGACCCGACCGCTGGACGACCCGCTGGATGGCGAGGTCGCGCTCGTCGGGGTGGCCGACGTACCGGATGTCGCGCAGGCCCTGCTCCTGCGCCGCGGACTCGAAGACGAAGTGCCCGAAGCCGAGGATGCGACCGTGCAGCGGCTTGGCCACGGTGATGTCGAGGATCCGGGTCAGGGGCATGGTCGCGAGGTTCTGCGACAGCACGCCGTTGAGCCGGAAGACCCGCATGTTCGTGACCACGAACCGGTCGCGGTGGGAGGCGAGCGCTCGCCAGCCCGCGTGCAGCCACAGTCCGAAGGCGAGCAGCATCGGCACCCAGCCGAGGTCGAGAGACACGTATCCCACCGCCAGCAGCAGCACGAGGCCCAGCACCGCCTCCAGCACGGGCAGGACGTAGACGACCCAGTGGTGTCGCACCACGTCGACGATCACCTCGCCCTCCTCGCGCAGGAGGTGCCGGCCGATGTCGGGGTCGGCCCGGGTGCCGAGCGTGCTCACGGCTAGAGCGCGCGGAGGAAGGCGATCAGCGACGTGAACAGCTGGGTGCTCAGGTCCCAGGTCTCGCTCGCGCTCGACCTCGTCGCCCGGGCGAGGCCGTGCGGATCGGTGAACAGCCAGAACCCGAGGAACAGGACCACGAGCACGGGCAGGACCTTCTTGAGCATCGCGGGGGGCTCCGTCCGAGTGGGAGGCGATGGACCGCCGCCCATCCCAACTGGTCTAGACCAGTGGGTGGTGGAGGCGCGCCGGGTCCCTGCCGATTGGGGCGGACGTCACTCAGAGCGCCGCGAGGAGAGTCTCCGCGGCCGCGTAGGGGTCGGTCTCCCCCGCCGCCACGGCGGCCGCCAGCTCGTCGAGCTCCGACCGGCCGTGGACGTCTCCCCACCGCTCCCGCAGGGCCGTGACCGCGATCGCCTCGATCTCGTCGCGCGCCCGGCGGGTACGCCGCCCGGCCAGCTCGCCGGACGACTCCAGCCACGCGACGTGCCGGTCGACCTCGGCCACCACCTCGTCGAGCCCCTCGCCCCTGGAGGCGATCGTCTTGACGATCGGCGGCCTCCACGCGTCCTCGGTGCGTTCGGCGAGGGCGAGCATCGAGCGCAGGTCGCGGCGGACCTGGTCCGCGCCGTCGCGGTCGGCCTTGTTGATCACGTAGATGTCGCCGATCTCGAGGATCCCCGCCTTGGCCGCCTGGATGCCGTCACCCATCCCGGGTGCGATCAGCACCAGCGTCGTGTCCGCGAGACCCGCGATCTCGACCTCGCTCTGCCCCACGCCGACCGTCTCGACCAGGATCACGTCGCAGCCGGCCGCGTCGAGCACCCGCAGCGCCTGCGGGGTCGTCCAGGCCAGGCCGCCGAGGTGGCCGCGCGACGCCATCGAACGGATGTAGACCTCGCGGTCGAGCGCGTGGTCCTGCATGCGCACCCGGTCGCCGAGCAGGGCGCCACCGGAGAACGGGGACGACGGGTCGACCGCCAGGACGCCCACCCGCTTCCCGGCCCTGCGCAGCTCGCCGACCAGCGAGGAGGTCGACGTGGACTTGCCGACACCCGGGGAGCCGGTGATCCCCACGATCCGGGCGTGCCCGGCGTAGGGCGCGAGCGCGGCCATCACCTCGCGGAGCAGCGGCGATCCGTCCTCGACCAGCGAGATCAGCCGGGCCACCGCGCGGGGATCGCCCGCACGGGCACGGTCGACGAGGTCGGGCACCGACCCCGTCGTACGACGGGACCCCACTCAGGCCGGAACGCGGACGATGAGCGCGTCGCCCTGCCCGCCGCCGCCGCAGAGCGCGGCCGCACCGATGCCTCCGCCGCGGCGCTTGAGCTCGAGGGCGAGGTGCAGCACGATCCGGGCGCCCGACATGCCGACGGGGTGGCCGAGCGCGATGGCGCCGCCGTTGACGTTGACCAGCGCCTCGTCGAGGCCCAGGGCCCGCGTGGACTCGATGCCGACCGCGGCGAACGCCTCGTTGAACTCGACCAGGTCGAGGTCGGTGGGCGCGATGCCCTCCTTGTCGCACGCGAGCCTGGTCGCGTTGGCCGGCTGCATCTGCAGCGTCGAGTCCGGGCCGGCCACCATGCCGTGCGCGCCGATCTCGGCGAGCCACTCCAGGCCCAGCTCCTCCGCCTTCGCCTTGCTCATCACGACGACCGCGCAGGCGCCGTCGGAGATCTGGGAGGCGGACCCGGCGGTGATCGTCCCGTCCTTGCTGAAGGCGGGTCGCAGCGCCGACAGCGACTCGACCGTCGTGTCGCCACGGACCCCCTCGTCCTTCGACACCACGACGGGGTCGCCCTTGCGCTGCGGGATCGAGACCGGGACGACCTCGTCGTCGAAGAGGCCGTTCTTCCAGGCCTCGGCGGCCTTCTGGTGCGAAGCCGCCGCGAAGGCGTCCTGCTCCTCGCGCGTCAGCTTCGTGTGCGCGCTGTTGTAGTCCTCGGTGAGGGCACCCATCGCCTGCTGCGTGGCCTGGTCGTACAGCGCGTCGTACGCCATCGAGTCGACCAGGGTGGTGTCGCCGTACTTGAAGCCCTCCCGCGACTTGGGCAGCAGGTGGGGCGCGTTGGTCATGGACTCCATGCCGCCGGCCACCACGATCTCCGCCTCGCCGGCCTGGATCAGCTGGTCGGCCTGGGCGATCGCGTTGAGGCCGGAGAGACACACCTTGTTGATGGTGATGGACGGGACGGAGAGCGGCAGCCCCGCGGCGATCCCCGCGGAGCGAGCGGGGTTCTGCCCGGCGCCGGCCAGGATGACCTGGCCCATGATCAGGTAGTCGACCTGGTCGCCCGAGACCCCGGCCTTCTCGAGGGCACCCTTGATGGCCACGCCGCCCAGGTCGGCCGCCGACAGCGACTTCAGGCCGCCGAGCAGGCGCCCGATCGGGGTACGAGCCCCGGCGACGATGACGGATCCGGACATGGTGCCTCCCACCAGCAGACGAGTGTTGCCCTCGACGATACCGAGCGGTGGACACCGGCCGCGAGGGCGGGAAGCAGGTCCAGCCTGAGGAAAACCTCACAGTGGGACGGTGGGTGGCGGCGGGTCCCGGCGTACGACGATGGACCCATGGCACTCGACGTCCCGAAGCACCTCTTCACCGCGGTCGACCACGTCGGCATCGCGGTCGCCGACCTCGACGCCGCGAAGGCGTTCTACCGCGACACCTTCGGCATGGAGACCGTGCACGAGGAGACCAACGAGGAGCAGGGCGTCCGCGAGGCGATGGTGGCGATCGGTGACTCCGACACCTGCCTGCAGCTGCTCGCCCCGCTCGACGAGACCTCCACCATCGCGAAGTTCCTCGACCGGCACGGTCCCGGGATGCAGCAGCTGGCGTACCGGGTCACCGACCTCGAGCTGGTCTCCGCGGTGCTGCGCGAACGCGGCCTCCGCCTCCTGTACGACGTGCCGAGACGTGGCACCTCCGGCTCCCTGACCAACTTCGTCCATCCCAAGGACGCCGGGGGCGTGCTGGTCGAGCTGGTGGAGCCCGCCGGCGTCGTCTGACCGCCCCGGTCTATGACGTCCCGCACACTCGGGCCCCGCACGCCGTTACTCGTCGGTATCTTGGCCCAACCCACCCGCGCTCTCAGGAGATGACGTGCAGCAGATCCTCGATGCCATCCAGTCCGGCACCGCGACCGCCGACGACTTCGCCGCCCTCGAGATCCCGGAGACCTACCGGGCCGCGACCGTCCACCGGGACGAGGTCGACCTCTTCGAGGGTCTGCCGAGCAAGGAGAAGGACCCCCGGAAGTCCCTCCACATCGACGACGTCCCGCTGCCCGAGCTCGGCCCCGGCGAGGCGCTCGTGGCCGTGATGGCGAGCGCCATCAACTACAACACCGTCTGGACCTCGATCTTCGAGCCGCTCTCGACGTTCGGCTTCCTCGAGCGCTACGGCAGGATCAGCCCGCTGGCCAAGCGGCACGACCTGCCGTACCACATCGTCGGGTCCGACCTGGCCGGCGTCGTGCTCCGGACCGGGCTCGGCGTGCACAGCTGGAAGCCCGGCGACGAGGTGGTCGCCCACTGCCTGTCCGTCGAGCTGGAGAGCCCCGACGGTCACAACGACACGATGATGGACCCCGAGCAGCGGATCTGGGGCTTCGAGACGAACTTCGGCGGCCTCGCGGAGATCGCGCTGGTGAAGTCCAACCAGCTGATGCCGAAGCCCGCCCACCTGACCTGGGAGGAGGCCGCCTCGCCCGGGTTGGTCAACAGCACCGCGTACCGCCAGCTGGTGAGCCGCAACGGTGCCGGCATGAAGCAGGGCGACAACGTGCTGATCTGGGGAGCCAGCGGGGGGCTCGGCGGCTTCGCCACCCAGTACGCCCTGAACGGCGGAGCCGTCCCCGTGTGCGTGGTCTCGAGCGACGAGAAGGCCGAGATCTGCCGCCGGATGGGGGCCGAGCTCATCATCAACCGCGCCGAGGCGGGCTATCGCTTCTGGAAGGACGAGCAGAACCAGGACCCCCAGGAGTGGCGCCGGTTCGGCTCGGACATCCGCGAGCTCACCGGCGGCGAGGACGTCGACATCGTCTTCGAGCACCCGGGCCGCGAGACCTTCGGCGCGAGCGTCTACGCCGCGCGCAAGGGCGGCACGATCGTCACCTGTGCGTCGACCTCCGGTTACCTGCACGAGTACGACAACCGCTACCTGTGGATGAACCTCAAGCGGATCATCGGCTCGCACTTCGCCAACTACCGCGAGTCGTGGGAGGCCAACCGGCTGATCGCGAAGGGCATGATCCATCCCACCCTCTCCAACACCTACCCCCTCGACGAGGTCGGTCAGGCCGCCCTCGACGTCCACCACAACCTCCACCAGGGCAAGGTCGGGGTCCTCTGCCTCGCGCCCGAGGAGGGGCTGGGCGTCCGCGACGCGGAGAAGCGGTCACGTCATCTCGACGCGATCAACGCGTTCCGAGGCATCTGACCAGGTGACGTCGGCGTGTCGCGGGCCGGCCCCGGGACCGGGCTCGGGACTGGGCCCCGACACACGCCGAACCGGGGTGGAGTCGCTCCCATCCATCAGACAGACTGGGCGCACATCGAGATCCGGGAGGATGTCCACACATGAGTGACCAGGGCCTGTCCATCTTCGACGAGCCGGACGACGCCGCCGTCGTCGATGAGGAGCCGACGCAGGTGATCGAGGCGCAGGGTCAGGAGGCCAAGCCCGCGGCCAAGCCGGCCCGGAAGGCGCCGGCGAAGCCGCAGCCGCCCCAGCGGGCCCAGGCTCCGGCCGCCCAGGCTCCGGCCGCCCAGACTCCGGCCGCCCAGGCGCCGCGACGAAGGACGCACCAGCGAGCCCGGCACCCGCACCGACCCGGGTCCAGCCCGAGCCCGATCCCGAAGCGACGGTCCAGGCCCAGGCGACCACACCGGCGCCGCCCCCGGTCACCGCCCCGGTCACCGCCCCGGCTGCGGGCGTCGGTCGGACGCTGCCCCCGGCCCGCCCGGCGCCGGTGAGCGCGCCGACCTTCGCGACCGTCCGCCGCGGCGGCTACGACAAGACCGCCGTCGACGGGCACCTCCGTCAGCTGGTCCAGGAGAAGTCGGGCGTGGCCTCCGCCCTCGCGGAGTCCGAGCAGCGGGTGGCCGAGCTCGAGAAGCAGCTCGCCTCGATGCGCACGGAGCTCGCCGAGAACGCCAACCCGTCGTACGCCGGGCTGGGCGGCCGCGCCAGCGCCATGCTGCGGCTGGCCGAGGAGGAGGCCGCCGAGATCCGGACCGCCGGCCAGCGTGACGCCGATGAGATCCGCCAGCAGGCGTCCCGCGACGCGCAGGCGATCCGAGCCGACGCCACCAAGGAGGCCGACGACATGCGGCTGGTCCAGCTCAAGGAGCTGGACGAGATGCGCGCCCGCGTCACCGGCGACGCCGAGCAGGAGCGCGCCCTGGCCCGCAGCGAGGCCGACGACCTCCTCGCCTCCGCGCGTCGCGAGTCCGACCAGCTGCGGCTCGCCGCCGACCAGGAGACCAAGGAGCTGCGCGTCTCGGCCACCCGCGAGGCGGAGCAGGCGCGGGCGTCCGCGGACCGCGAGGTCCAGGAGGCTCGCCGCACGCTCGCGGTCGAGAAGGAGCGGCTGGCCCGCGAGGCGACCGACCACCACACGAGCGCCACCGCCGAGACCAAGCGGCTGGTCGAGGAGGCCGAGCAGCGCGCGACGGCCGCCGAGGCCCGGGCCCGGGAGGCGACCACCCAGGCGAACACCCACCGGCAGCAGGCGCAGACCGAGGCGGACGCGCTGCTGGCGCGGGCACGACGCGAGGCCGAGCAGATCGTCGCCTCCGCCCGGACGCAGGCCGACGCCGTCACGGCCTCGGGCAACGCCGAGCAGGAGCGTCAGCTGGCCGCGATCAAGGCCGAGGTGGACCGGATGACCAAGCGCCGCGAGGCGATCTCGGTGCAGCTCGGGTCGCTGCGCGACATGATGGCCGGGTTCGGCGAGGACGAGGAGTCCTGAGCACCGCCGCGGACCGGGCGGAGGAGGCCGCCGACCGGGCCGAGGACGCCGAGGAGCACGTCGAGGAGGTCGCGGAGGAGATCGACGACAGCGTCGACTTCCTGCACGACCCCGAGCAGGCGCCCGACGACCTGGGCACACCCGGGCGACCGCTCAACCAGCGCTCGCCCTTCATGTGGGGACTGCTGGCCGGCGGCGGCGCGCTGTTCGCCTTCTGGATCGCGGGTCGGATCCTCCAGATCGGCTCGGTCCTGGTCCTCGTCGTCGTCGCGCTGTTCCTCGCGGTCGGTCTGAACCCGGCCGTCGAGTTCTTCATGCGCCGGGGACTCAAGCGCCCCTGGTCCGTGCTGGTCGTGATCGTGGGCGTGCTGCTGGTGGTCGCGGGGTTCGTGGTCACGATCGTCCCGGTGGTGAGCCACCAGGTGACCGCCATCGGCGACAACCTCCCGGCCTGGTTCACGCACCTCCAGCGCAACGCGACCATCCGCCGCTTCGACACCAAGTACCACGTCAGCACCAACGTGCAGCACTACCTCACCAGCGGAGCCCTGGCCCAGAAGGCCTTCGGCGGCGCGCTCGGCATCGGGCTCGCGATCCTCGGCATCCTCGCCAACACGTTCGTGGTCGTCGTCCTCACCCTCTACTTCCTCGCGTCGCTGCCGTCGATGAAGAAGGCGGCGTACCAGCTCGCCCCGGCGTCGCGCCGCGAGCGCGTCTCGCTCCTCGGCGACCAGATCCTGCGCAACGTCGGCGCCTACGTGTCGGGCGCCTTCGTGGTCGCCCTGTGCGCCGGGCTGAGCACCCTCGTCTTCCTGCTCGTCGTCGGACTCGGCAGCTACGCCGTCGCCCTGGCGCTCGTCGTCGCGATGCTCGACGTGATCCCGATGATCGGCGCCACCATCGGGGCGGTGATCGTCTGCGCCATCGCGTTCGCCACCGATCCCACCATCGGGCTGATCAGCGTGTGCTTCTACATCGCCTACCAGCAGCTCGAGAACTACGTGATCTACCCGCGGGTGATGGCCCACTCGATGGCGATCCCCGGTGCCCTGACCGTGATCGCGGCCCTGATCGGGGCCTCCCTGCTCGGCGTCGTCGGCGCGCTCCTCGCGATCCCCACGGCCGCCTCGATCCTGCTGATCGTCAACGAGGTGTTCGTGCCTCGTCAGGACGCCCGGTAGGGCGCGTCCGCACCACGCGACGCGGCTCCCCGAGCTTGACCAGGACGACGCCCGCGAGCACCAGCACGCCCCCCACCAGCTGGACGGCGCGCGGGAGCTGCCCCAGGAGCAGCCAGGCGAAGACCACCGCGAACAGCACCTCGAGCAGGGCCGCGAACGACGCCATCCGGGCACCCAGGCCGCGCGAGGCGAGGATCCCGGCGACGTAGGCCACGGCTGCGGTGACCACTCCCAGCGCGACGTGTGTGCCGACCCCGACTGCGACGGCCTGGTGCTGGACCTCTCCCGCAACCGCTCGCGCCGCTTCTGCAGCACGACGTGCGGGAACCGAGCGGCGGTCGCGGCCTACCGCGCCCGCCGCTCGGCCGACTACTGAGACACGCCGTAGTCCCGTCAGGCGGTCCGCTGGTAGGCGCCGAAGGCCTGGGTGGCCAGCCAGGTCATGACGGCCGCCACGACCACGAGCGCACCCAGTCGCGGCCACACCGCCGACCAGTCCGGCGAGCCGAGCAGCGTCTCGCGCGAGACCACCACCGCCCAGTCGAGCGGGTTGTAGCGCGCCACGGAGGCGATCCAGGCCGGGGCCAGGGCCAGGCTCATCACCGCCGAGGACAGGAACGTCAGCGGCAGGGCGGTGAACTGGCTGATCCCGATCAGTGCCTCCTGCTGCCGCACGAGGAGCGCCACGGCGTTCGAGAGCGCCGCGAAGATCACCGTGAGCAGGATCGCGGCGACCACGGTCATCGCCACTCCGGGCCACGCGAACCGCGCCCCCATCAACCAGGCGACCCCGAGGACGATCAGCGTCTGCACGACCGAGGTGATCGCCTGGTAGGCGAGCGTCCCGTTCATCATCGCGGCCCGGGAGACCGGCGAGGCGAGCATCCGGTCCATGACCCCGCGTTCCATGTCGTCGATGTAGACCGTCCCGGCCCAGGCCGCCGAGAACAGCGCGGTCATCGCGACCACGCCGGGCGCGAGGAACTCGACGTAGGTCCCGTCGACGGCGAAGCCCGGGATGTCCACGACCGACTTGAAGAGCTCGCCGAACAGCAGCAGCCAGACCATCGGCTGGATCAGGGTGAGGACCAGGAAGATCGGCTGCCGGACGAGGGCGGTCACCGACCGCCGGGTGAGGTACGCCGAGTGGGCGAGCACGACGGTCATCGCAGGCCTCCTTCCAGGGTCGCCGGGGTCGAAGCGTCCGACCGACGTGGCGCAGGTAGACGTCGTCGAGGGAGGGGCGGGCCACGGTGGCGCTGAGCACCTCGATCGCGCGGGCGTCGAGCGCCGCGAACACGGCCGGGACCGCGCGGGCGCCGGAGTCGGCTCGGGCGCGCAGGGTAGCCCCGTCGGCCACCACCTCCGAGAGCGTCGGGCACGTCCGCGAGCGCCGCGGCGGCACCGGCCGCGGCGCGTCGCGGTGCCGACCTCCACCACCACGGTGTCGCCGCGCAGCTCGCTCTTGAGCCCCTCGGGCGTGCCGGCGACCACGACCCGGCCCCGGTCGACGATGGCGAGGCGGTCGGCCAGCCGGTCCGCCTCGTCGAGGTAGTGGGTGGTCAGCAGGACGGTCGTCGCGTCGTCTCCGGCGAGCCGGCCGATCTCGGCCCAGAGCTCGGCACGCGCCTCCGGGTCGAGCCCGGTGGTGGGCTCGTCGAGGAAGAGCACCTCGGGGCGGTGCACGAGGCCGATCGCGACGTCGAGCTTGCGGCTCATCCCTCCCGACCAGGTGCGGACCAGCCGGTCGGCGGCCTCGGCGAGCCCGAAGCGCCCGAGCAGCCACGCCGCTCGCTCGCGCGCCTCCGACCGGCCCATCCCCTGGATGCGGGCGGCCAGCACGAGGTTCTCCCGGCCGGTCGCCATCGGGTCGCTCGAGGGCTTCTGCGACACCAGCCCGATCCGCCGGCGTACCGCGGCCGGATCGCGTGCCACGTCGACCCCGGCGACCGTGGCGGTCCCCGAGTCGGCGCGGGTGAGCGTGGCGAGGATCTTCACCGTGGTGGACTTGCCGGCCCCGTTCGGCCCGAGCAGGCCGAACACGGTGCCGCGGCCGATCTCGAAGCCGAGGCCGTCGAGCGCCGTCACGCGCGGCTGGCCACGGCCGCCGGGATAGGACTTGTGCAGGTCGATCGCCTGCAGGGCAGGCGGGATCGAGGTGAGTGTCATGCGGGTGTCTCCTTCTCCGGGTGAAGGAGCCGGTCCGCGTAGACTGCGAGGTGCGCCCTGAGCGGTCCTTGCGATCGGCTCCTGGTGACGACCCCCGTTCGGTGTTGCCGCACCGGCGGGGGTCTGCTGCTATCCGGACCCGCCCACGAAGGGCGCGAACGGCTCGCCGTCCGGCCCCAGATGGGCCACCGGGTCACGGAAGATCTCTTCCAGGCTCAGGCCGCTGGCCACGAGCTCGTGCACGCGACGCCAGCCCGCGACGCCGGTGAGCTTGTCGGAGCGCATCCGCTCCGCGAGCTCGGTCACGAAGTCGAGCTCGGCGCGCAGCAGCGCCTGGCGGAAGTCCGCCTCGATGCTGAAGATCTCGGGCAGCCGCATCTCCTCGACGATGCGCAGCGACTCGGCCACGCTGGCGAGCTCGACGCGGAGCTTCACCCCGCGGTCCTCGAGCGCCCGCACCACCTGGTCGGGCGCCAGGCCCGCCATCAGCGCCAGGCCTGCCTCGAGGGAGTGGTAGTCGCGCACCGGGGTGGAGATCAGGTCGGAGAGCCACTCCTCGTGCTCCTGGGCGCCCGCGTCGGTGATGGCGTAGACGGTGCGCTCGGGCCGCTTGCCCGCGCGGACGGTCTCGCGGGGCTCGATCAGGCCGGCCTTGGTCAGGGACTCGACCACGCCGTACAGCGCGCCGTAGTTGAGCTTGATGCTCTGGTCCTTGCCGCGCTGGCGCAGCGTCTGGGAGATCTCGTAGGGGTGCATCGGGCGCTCGTTGAGGCAGGACAGCACCGCGAGGGCGAGCAGGTTGCTGAACCGCCGACGCGCCATCTCACTCCTCCGATCCGGTTATTCCGATCAGAGTATTAGATCCGAAGTGCTCCGTGTCAAGTAGTCACCGGATCAGCGGCCCTCGGGCCGCGGCACGTCGGCGTACGCCGGGAGGTTGTGCGCGTGGTAGGCGCTGGTGTCCGCCGTCTCCATCGGCCCGTCCCACTCACGAGGCAGGGGTACGGCGACCTGCGGCGCCACCCGGCGCACGATCTCGTCGAGCACCCGCTCGGCGTCGCCGACCCAGAGGTGCTTGGAGCCCTCCATCGCCACGACCTCCGCCTGCGGCACGGCGCGGAAGCGCTCGACCGCCTCGGCGGGCTGCAGGTAGTCGTCGTGCTCCGGGACGAGCGCGACCACCGGCTTGCCGGACGCGGCCCAGTCCGCGAGGTGGTCCGCGGTGGCCGAGCGGACCGGCGGGGAGAGCAGGATCGCGCCCTCGACCAGTGGGTCGAGCCCGTGCATGAGGGCCAGGTCGGTGCCGAACGACCACCCGAGGAGCCACACGTGAGGCAGGTCGTGGAACTCGGCGTACTCGAGGGCTGCCGCGACGTCGTACCGCTCCCCCTCGCCGTTGTCGAAGGCACCCTCGCTGGTGCCCTGCTCGCTCCACGTCCCGCGGGTGTTGAAGCGCAGCACCGCGAGACCGGCCAGCGCCGGCAGCCGGAAGGCGGCCTTGCGGAAGACGTGGCTGTCCATCATCCCGCCGTGGGTCGGCAGCGGGTGCAGGCAGACCAGGGTGGCGGCCGGCTCGCGGTCGGCCGGGAGCGCGAGCTCGGCGACGAGGCCCAACCCGTCCGCGGTCTCCAGCGTGAGGGACTCGCGACGGGCGGGCAGGACGGAGTTCGCACGGATCTTGGCCACGGGACGACTCTAGAAGGAGAATCGGGCCTCAGCTCCTCCCGGCGGCGCGGAGGGCACGCCCACCCAGGTCGGCCAGGGCCTCCCGGAGCTCCGGAGGGTCCTGCACCTCGAACTCCCAGCCCAGCCACGACAGGTGGAACGCCAGCCCGTAGAGCGTCTCGGAGCCGGCCTCGAGCAGCGTGGTCCGGTCGTCGACCGCGGTGAGCACGACCGAGCGCACGCTGGTGCGCTCCGCGATCTCCGAGAGCGGGGCGTGGACCAGCACCCGCGCCGGGAAGCGGTACGCCGCGCTGGCCACGGAGCGCTGGACGTACACCGCCGGATCCTCGTGCTCCCGCGGGTGGAAGCGCCACGTGGTGGGGGCCACCTGGCTCATCCGGTCGAGCCGGAAGGTGCGCCAGTCGTCGCGGTCGACGTCGTACGCCATCAGGTACCAGCGCCGGCCCGTCGCGACCAGGCCGACCGGTTCGACCGTCCGCGTGCTCGGCGTCCCGTCACGCGCCTCGTAGTCGAACCGGACGCGCACGGTGTCGCGGCAGGCCCGCGCGAGCCGGAGCAGCGCCTCGCCGTCCACGGTGACGTGGCCCTGGTCGAGCGTCCGCGTCGCGTCGTGGATGGCCCGCACCTCGCTACGCAGGCGCGGCGGCATCACCTGGTCGAGCTTGGCGAGCGTCCGCAGCGCGGCCTCGCTGGCTCCGGACACGGTGCCTCCCGCCGCCATCCTCAGCGACACGGCCACCGCGACCGCCTCCACGTCGTCGAGCAGCAGGGGCGGCAGGCCGCGGCCACGGCCCAGCTGGTAGCCCCCGCCCACCCCTTGCGTCGCCTGCACCTGGTAGCCGAGGCTGCGCAGGCGCTCCACGTCGCGGCGGACGCTCCGGGTGGTGACGCCGAGCCGCTCGGCGAGCTCGGGCCCCGTCCAGACCGGCCGCTGCTGGAGCAGGCCGAGGAGGCTCAGGACGCGCTCGGTGGTGTCGGCCATGGGCACGAGTCTGCCACCAGTAGCGGACAGGAACTGTCCTGTTTGTGCGGGAGACTGGACACACCGCACCACGAAAGGAACCCCGATGGCCCTCCACGTCCCACCCGTCGCCGACGAGACCGACGCGATCGCCGCCTTCCTCGCCCAGCAGCAGGACGCCTTCCGCGTCCTGGTGTTCGGCCTGACGCCGGCCCAGGTGGCCGCCACGCCGAGCGCGTCCTCGCTGAGCCTCGGCGGTCTGGTCCGGCACGCCACCCTCGTCCAGCGGTCGTGGCTGGCCGGCGCCGAGGCCGCCCCCGGGGCGGCCGAGGACCGCGGCGGTCAGGACGACTACCTCGAGGGCTTCCGGTTCCGCGAGACCGACTCGTTGACCGACCTGCTGGAGTCCTTCGACGAGGTCAGCGCGGCCGTGCTCGACGCCGTACGCCGTCTCGACCTCGACACGCCCGTCCCGGTGCCCGACGCGCCGTGGTTCCCGAAGGACGTCGAGGCCTGGTCGGTCCGCTGGGTCTGGTGGCACCTGATGGAGGAGCTCGCCCGCCACGCCGGCCACGGGGACATCATCCGCGAGACGCTGGACGGCGCGACCATGTACGCCCTGGTGGCGGCCCGCGACGGGCTGCCCGACCTGCCCTTCCTCAAGGCCTGGAAGCCGGCGGCCGAAGGTGCCTCGTCATGAGCCGCACCGTCCAGGTCACCTTCGACTGCACCGACCCGAACGCCCTCGCGGGCTTCTGGAACGAGGTGCTCGGCTACACCTTCGACGACCCTCCGGCCGGCTTCGCCACGTGGGAGGAGGCGCTCGACCACTTCGGCGTACCGGAGCACGAACGCAACAACGCGTCGGCGTGCCACGACCCGGACGGAGTCGGGCCCCGGCTCTTCTTCCAGAAGGTTCCGGAAGGCAAGACCGCCAAGAACCGTCTCCACCTCGACGTCCGGGCGGCACCCGGCCTCGACGGCGACGAGCGGATGGCCGCGCTCGAGGCGGAGTGCGCGCGGCTGGTCGCGCTCGGCGCCACGCGGCTCCAGCGCTTCGAGCCTTCGCCGCCGATGAGCCACGGGCACCTCGTCCTGCAGGATCCCGGGGGCAACGAGTTCTGCCTGGACTGAAGAGGCGCCACCACCGGGGTCAGCCGCCGGCCTGCTGGTGCTCGGCCAGGTAGCGCTCGACGCGGCGGTCGGGGACCAGCCAGATCAGGGCCACGACGACGAACGGCACCAGGCCGAGGATCGGATCCACGAACGCCGCGAGGATGCCGATCACGTAGATCACGGGCGAGAGCCGGCCCTTCAGGTCGCGACCGACGACCTCGCGGAGCCGGTCGCCCCCGTCGGGGAGGTGCATCATCCGCTGCTGGAGCAGGTAGTAGGCGATCGCAGCCGCGAGCAGGTTGACGCCGTACACGACCGTCGGGGTCTCCGCGAGGTGGGACTCGGCCAGCCAGGCCGTCGTGAACGGGTAGAGCGAGAGCCAGAACAGGAGGTGCAGGTTGGCCCAGAGGACGGAGCCGTCCACGTAGTTGCAGATCTGGAACATGTGGTGGTGGTTGTTCCAGTAGATGCCGATGTAGACGAAGCTCAGCAGGTAGGTGAGCAGCCCCAGGCCCGACTGGGTGACCAGCGTGTGCAGCGTGTACGGCGCGCCGGGCGCCTTCAGCTCCAGGACCATCACCGTGATGATGATGGCGAGCACCCCGTCGCTGAACGCCTCCAGCCGGCCCGTGGACATGGGCCCGATCCTAGGAGGGCTACGACGAGTAGTCGCGGAACCCGCGCTTCGTCTTGCGCCCGAGGTAGCCGGCGGTGACGAGGTGCTCGAGCAGCGGCGCCGGCGCGAAGCCCGGCTCGCGGAACTCGAGGTAGAGCTCGCGCTGGATCGCCAGCGAGACGTCGTTGCCCACGACGTCGAGCAGCTCGAACGGCCCCATCGGCAGGGCACAGCCCTGCTTCATCGCGATGTCGATGTCGTCCGCAGTGGCGTAGTGGGCCTCGAGCATCTTGACGGCGTCGTTGAGGTAGGGGAAGAGCAGGGAGTTGACGATGAAGCCCGCCCGGTCGCCGCACGACACCGCCACCTTGCCGACCTCGTCGCACAGCGCCAGCACCGTCTCGCGGACGTCGTCGGCGGTCGTCACCGTCGAGACGACCTCCACCAGCCTCATCACCGGTGCCGGGTTGAAGAAGTGCATGCCGATGACGTCCTGCGGGCGGCTGGTCGCGGTGGCGCACGAGATGATCGGCAGGCTGCTCGTGGTCGTGGCGAGGATCGCGCCCGGCTTGCAGATCTCGTCGAGGTTCTCGAACAGCGTCGTCTTCACCGACAGGTCCTCGGCGATGGCCTCGACGACGAGGTCCGCGTCCTTCAGGTCGTCGAGGCTGGTGGTGCCGCTCAGGCGCTTCAGCACCTCGGGCTTGACCGTCTCCTCGAGCTTGCCGCGCTGGATGGCCTTGTCCAGCGAGCGCTCGATGGTGGCGCGGACGCCGTCGACCTTGGCAGCCGACCGGCCGACGTAGGTCACGTCGTACCCGGCCTTGGCGAAGACCTCCACGATGCCCGTGGCCATGGTGCCGGTGCCGACCACGCCGATCCGCGAGACGGCACGGAGGATCCGGGGCTTGTCGTCGGCACTGGGCGTGTGGGCGTCCGCCACGACGACGGGGCTGTCGGGCCCCTCGTAGGTGTAGAAGCCCCGGCCGGTCTTGCGGCCGAGGAAGCCGGCGGTGACCAGCTGCTTGAGGATCGGCGTCGGCGCGTGCAGCCGGTCGCGCCCCTGCTTGTACATCGTGTCGAGGATCTCGTACGCCGTGTCGAGGCCGATCAGGTCGAGCAGCGCCAACGGACCCATCGGGTAGCCGCAGCCGAAGCGCATCGCGGCGTCGATGTCCTCGCGCGTCGCGAAGTGCGCCTCGTACATCGAGGCGGCGTGGTTGAGGTAGCCGAACAGCAGCGTGTTGGCGATGAAGCCGGCCCGGTCCCCGCAGATCACCGGGTTCTTGCCGAGCCGGGCGACCAGCGCCTTGACGTCGTCGAGCACCTCCGGCTCGGTGACCACCGTGCGGATGATCTCGACGAGGTTCTGCACCGGGGCGGGGTTGAAGAAGTGGACGCCGATGACGCGCCCGGGATGGGCGTTGGCCGTCGAGATCTCGGTGACGCTGAGGCTCGAGGTGTTGGTCGCCAGGATGGTCTCGGGCTTCACGATGGCCTCGAGGTCGCGGAAGATCGACTTCTTGACCTCGAGGGACTCGACGACGGCCTCCACGACGAAGTCGGCGTCGGCGAGGTCCTTCATGCTGGTCGTGAACGTGATCCGGCCGAGCAGGGCCCGCTGGTCCTCCTCGCTCAGCTTCCCGCGGGCCACGGCACGCCCGGTCGAGTGCTCCAGGTGCTGGCGACCGCGCTCGACCGCCTCCTCGTTGACCTCGACGCCGACCACGGAGAAACCGTTGCGCGCGAAGACCTCCACGATCCCGGCGCCCATCGTTCCGAGCCCGACCACCCCGACGACGCTGAACTCGCGGGTGGGCTCGGGCGTGCTCTCGGGCGCGGTGCTGGTCATGGGGCGCATCCTCCCACGGGCGCAGCGACGACCGCCGTGAGGTGGTTCACGCCCGGTCGGCCAGCGCCGCGACCTCGTCCGCGCACCCCCACGAGAGCGTGACGCCGGCACCGCCGTGGCCGTAGCAGTGGATCACGTCGCCCGCGCGTTCGAGCCGGACGGCGGGTCGCGCCGGGCGTAGCCCCACGCGGTGCCGGAGCACCCGGGCCCGGGCCACAGCGGGGACCAGGTCGACGGCGCGGGCCAGGATGTCGGCGGCCACCTCGGGGGACGGATGACGGTCCCACTCCCCCGCGTCCTCCGTGCCGCCGAGCACGATGTCGGTGCCACGCGGGATGACGTACGTCGGCCCGTCCTCCGCCAGCCACCACTCCTCGAGCCCGATCTGCTCGACCACCACGACCTGGCCGCGCACCGGCGTGCTCGTCGGGTCACCGGCCAGCAGCCGGGAGCCCAGACCCGAGCAGTTCACGACGAGCGGCCCCTCGGGCAGCCGCGCCAGAGCCAGCCGGGTGATCGTGCCGCCGGCCTCGACCACGCGCTCGGTCAGCCGGGCCAGGTAGCGCGGCATGTCGATCACCGGGGCCACGAACGACCAGGCGTCGGCGTACGGCGCGACCGGATCGGCGCGGTCGAGGGCCGGGACCGCCTCGACCCACCACGGATCGGGGGTGCGCTCGCGCAGCAGCTCCGTCCCGCGTCGCATGACCACGCCGGACCCGTCCAGCGTCGCCAGCCGCGCGAACTCGGCGTACGACCTGCGGCTCCAGGCGCTGACCCGGTCCTGCGGGAAGGCGAGGTAGGGATACCAGAGTGCCGCCGCGATGCCCGACGTCGTCTCCAGGGGCAGGTCGCGCGCGATCACGTCGACGCGATGACCGCCCTCGAGCAGCCGGAGGGCGCAGCTCAGACCCATCACGCCGGCGCCGACCACCACGACCCGGTCCGCCATGCGACCGAGTCTGCCGCACCGGGTAGATTCGCGCCCCGTGAGGATCGTGGTCGCGCGCTGCCAGGTCGACTACGCCGGACGCCTCACCGCCCACCTGCCGATGGCCACGCGGGTGCTGATGATCAAGGCCGACGGGTCGGTCCTGGTCCACTCCGACGGTGGCTCGTACAAGCCGCTCAACTGGATGTCACCGCCCTGCACCCTGCGCGAGGGGACGTCCGACGACGGGGTCGCCCTGTGGACGGTCACGAGCCGGAGCACCTCGAAGGGGCCCGAGGACACCCTGCGCATCCTCATCGAGGAGGTCGTCAGCGACACCGCCCACGACCTGGGGATCGACCCGGGACTGCAGAAGGACGGCGTCGAGAAGCACCTCCAGGAGCTCCTGGCCGAGCACCCCGCCACGCTGGCGGACGGGCTGACCCTGGTCCGCCGCGAGTACCCCACCGCGATCGGCCCGGTGGACCTGATGTGCCGCGACGCCGCGGGGTCGAGCGTCGCCGTCGAGATCAAGCGCCGGGGCGAGATCGACGGCGTCGAGCAGCTCACCCGCTACCTCGAGCTGCTCAACCGCGACCCGCTGCTCGCCCCGGTCCGCGGGATCTTCGCGGCCCAGGAGATCAAGCCCCAGGCGCGGGTGCTGGCCACCGACCGCGGCATCGCCTGCGCCGTCGTCGACTACGACGCGTTGCGCGGCCTCGACTCCAGCGACGACCGGTTGTTCTGAGCGTCCGGCAGGGCCACCTCGCCCCGCGCGGCCGCCTCGAAGAAGCGCAGCATCTCGACCGGGAACGGCAGCACCAGCGTGGAGTTCTTCTCCGCGGCGACCTCGACCATCGTCTGCAGCAGCCGCAGCTGGAGGGCCGCCGGCGTGGCACTCATGGCCTGGGCCGCCTGGGACAGCTTCGCGGACGCCTGCAGCTCGCCGTCGGCGGTGATGATGCGCGAACGACGTTCGCGTTCGGCCTCCGCCTGCCGCGACATCGAGCGCTTCATCGACTCCGGCAGCGCCACGTCCTTGATCTCCACCCGGTCGATCTCCACGCCCCAGCCGGCCGCCGGGCTGTCCATCATGATCTCGAGCCCCTCGTTGAGCTTCTCGCGGCTCGACAGCAGGTCGTCCATCTCGCTCTTGCCGATGATCGACCGCAGGGACGTCTGCGCCACCTGCAGGATCGCGAACTTGTAGTCCTCGACGACCACCGCGGCCCGCCAGGGGTCGATCACCCGGAAGTAGACCACCGCGTCGACCTTCACGGTGACGTTGTCGCGGGTGATGCCGTCCTGCGCGGGCACCGGCATCGTGACCACCTGGACGTTGACCTTGGTCATCCGGTCGACGATCGGGATCAGCATCGTCATCCCGGGCTTCCGGACCTCCGACTGCGCCCGGCCCAGCCGGAAGACGACGCCTCTCTCGATCTGGCGAACCACCCGTGCGCTCACGAACCACGACGCCAACGCCGCCGCCACGGCGATGAGGATCACCCATTCCACGATGCCCATGCCGACCTCCTGATCGCGCACACCCTCGCTCCCTTCGAGCGTACGTCGCGCCGCAGGGAGAGCGGTACCGCCGGGGGGGCCGAGGGTCAGGCGGCGACCGACGTGGGCACCTGCTCGCGGTCGGTCGCGACCTCCCGCGCGATCCGGCCCGGGAGCAGGACCGCGGAAGCCACCGCGCCGGCGAGGCAGAGCAGCCCGACCACGATGCAGGCGGTGCTCATGGCGGACAGGAACGAGTCGTGGAAGGCGGCGAGGAGACGCGGGTCGCGGGTGGCGGCGACCTGGGCCACGCCGACCGAGTCCTGGGCCCGGGCGAGCAGCCCGCCGGGCAGCGCGGCGTACGCACCCGACGCCAGGTGGGCACCGAAGACCGACGAGAACACCGACCCGACCACGGCGACGCCGAGCGTGCCGCCCAGCTCGCGGGTGGCGTCGTTCACCGCGCTGCCCACCCCGGCGCGGGCCGGAGGGAGCACCAGCAGGATCGACTCGGTCGCGGGCGTCGAGATCAACCCCATGCCCAGGCCCATCATCACCATCTGGGGCACGATCACGGTGGCGTACGGCGTGGACACGTCGGCCGTCGCGATCCACAGGAACGCCGCACCGAACAGCACGAGTCCCGTGGTGACCACGACCTTGGTCCCGATCCGCGGGGCCAGGGCCGCGCCGACGACGGAGGCCACCGCGATGCTCAGGGCGACCGGCAGGATCCGCGCACCGGTGGAGAGGGTGCCGTAACCGCGCACGAACTGGAAGTACTGGGTGACCAGGAAGATGAAGCCGAACAGGGCGAAGAAGGTGATGGTCACGGCCCCGCTCGCCGCGCTGAAGCGGCGGTCCCGGAAGAGCGACACGTCGAGCATCGGGTGCGCGGTCCGTCGTTCCCAGAGCACGAAGACGGTGAGCAGCACCCCCGCTGCGACGAAGCCACCGATGGTGGCGGGCGACGACCACCCGTGCGCAGGCGCCTCGATGATCGTGTAGGTGAGCGTGACGAGCATGGCGACGGAGAGCACCAGGCCAGCGACGTCCAGGGACGGCACGGACGGGTCCCGCGACTCGGGCACGAAGAGGGCCGCGGCGACCGCGGTGACCAGGGCCAGCGGGACCAGCGCCCAGAACACGCTGCCCCAGTAGAAGTGCTCGAGGAGAGCGCCGCCGGTGATCGGACCCGCCGCGACGCCGAGGCCGACGACGGCCCCCCAGATGCCGAGCGCGGCGGCGCGCTCGCGGCGCTCCCGGAACGTGTTGCTGATGATCGACAGGGTGGTCGGGAAGATCAGCGCGGCGAAGGTGCCCATCGCGAACCGGGTGGCGACCAGCGCGTCCGCCGAGTGGACGAGCGCGCCCGCCGCGCTGGCCAGCGCGAAGCCCACCAGGCCGACGATCAGGGCGGGGCGCCGACCGAACCGGTCGGAGAGGCTCCCCGCCGCCAGCACGAGCCCGGCGAACGCGAGGTTGTAGCCGTCGACGACCCACTGCAGCTGGCGGGTGCCGGCGGACAGCTCCCGCGAGATCGAGGGCAGCGCCACGTTGACGATGGTGGTGTCGAGATTGATCGCCAGCACGGCCGCGCAGACCGTGGCGAGGATCGCCGCCTTGTGGTTTCTCATGGCCGTCTCCTGCGGGAACTCGATGTGGACGCTGCCAACATCACGGTAGCCCGGTATGTATCCAGTGTCAACATCCCCTACCATCAGCGGGGTGAGCACCCGCCCGCAGCCCTACCACCACGGCAACCTGAGACCGGTCCTGGTCGACACGGCGGTCGAGCTCGCGCGCACGACGGGGCCCGACGGCGTGGTGCTGCGCGAGGTCGCGCGCCGCGCCGGCGTCTCGCACAACGCGGCGTACCGCCACTTCGCGGACCGGGCCGCCCTGCTCGCCGAGGTCTCCGACCGGGCGATGTCCGACCTCGAGCGGGCGATGCTCACCCGGATCGACGCCGTCCCGCTGACCGACCCGGTGGCCCGCGCGGCGGAGCGGCTGAGGGAGACCGGCCGGGCGTACGTCGACTTCGCGCTCCGCGAGCCCGGGCTCTTCGCGGTGGCGTTCACGGCCCCGGAGGGACCCGCAGTGCACAGCGACCCCGAGACCCTGACCGGTCCCTACGCGGTGCTCAACGCGGTGCTCGACGAGCTCGTCCACGTCGGGGCGGTCACCGCCGAGCGTCGGCAGGGGGCGGACGTCGCGTGCTGGGCCATGGTGCACGGGTTCGCCGAGCTGCTGGTGCACGGCCCGCTCCGGGAGGTGCCGCCCGAGCTGCGGACGCCGCTGCTCGAGACCGTGCTCGACGTCGTCCAGCGCGGGCTGGTCGGCTGACCCTAGCCGGCGCGCCAGCCGTCCGCATCGCGCTCGAAGACGTACGACGCCCCGTTGGGGACGTCCTCCCCGTCGCGCGGTGCGGACGGTGAGCCGGGCGCGATCCGGCCCCACAGCGCCAGGATCACGCCGCCGTGACAGACCACGAGCACCGTCTCGCCGCGGAACCGGTCGGCCACGTCGTCGAGCACCGGCAGCACCCGGTCCACGACCTGCTGCCCGGTCTCGCCTCCCGGCACCCCGGGGCTCAGGTCCCCCACCAGCCAGGCGCTGACCATCCTGTCGAAGAACTCGGGGTCGTACGGACGGCCGAGGTAGTCGCCCGCCGGGTACTCGTAGAGCCGCTCCCGCACGGTGACCGGGAGACCCAGGACACCCGCCGCGATCTCCGCGGTCTGCACCGCCCGGGACAGGTCGCTGCAGAACACCGCCGCCACCTTCTCGGGTCGGAGCCGCTCCCCCAGGTCCCGCGCCTGCTCGCGGCCGAGCAGGGTGAGGCTGCCCCCCGAGGCGTTCATCTGGGCCGTCTCGTACTCGGTCTGTCCGTGCCGGGCCACGATCACCCGCGCCGGGCAGTGCAGGTCGCTCACGGGTCCCAACCTAAACGGCGCCCGCCGTCCGGTGACGGAGCGTCAGAACCTGGCCGGCACGAACGTCTGCTCCTGCATCGGCGGGCGCACGTAGGGCATCTCGCGCATGGTCGGCAGCTCGACCACCTCGGGAGCGACGTCGACGTAGTCGAACCGGCTGAGCAGGTGGGAGATGCAGTTGAGCCGCGAGGCCCGCTTGTCGTCGGAGGCTACGACGTACCAGGGTGCCTGCTTGATGTCGGTGTACTGGAAGGTCTGGTCCTTCGCCATCGAGTAGCGCACGTAGAGCTCGTGCTCGGCGAGGTCCATGTCCGAGAGCTTCCAGCGCTTGAGCGGCTCGGCGTTGCGCTCCTCGAACCGCTTGCGCTGCTCCTCGTAGGAGACCGAGAACCAGTACTTCAGCACCGTGATCCCCGAGCGCACGAGCATCCGCTCGAACTCCGGGCAGCTGCGCAGGAACTCCTGGTGCTCCTCCTCGGTGCAGAAGCCCATCACCCACTCGACGTTCGAGCGGTTGTACCAGCTGCGGTCGAACAGCACCATCTCCCCCGCGGCCGGGAGGTGCTCGACGTAGCGCTGGAAGTACCACTGCGTACGCTCCCGCTCGGTCGGCTTGGGCAACGCGACGACGCGGACCGTGCGCGGGCTCGTGCGCTCGGTGATCCGCTTGATCACGCCGCCCTTGCCCGCGGTGCCGCGACCCTCGAAGATCACCAGGACCTTCAGTCCCTGGGAGGCGATCCAGTACTGGAGCAGCACCAGCTGTTCCTGCAGCCGCTGGATCTCCGCCTCGTAGACCGACGCCTTGAGCCGACCCTTCCGGGTGTAGTCACCGGGGTCACGATCGGCCGGGCGGCCGGCGCCGGCGGAGTCGTCCGCACCCTCGGGCGGTGTCGTGGCCATGGGACCTCCCGGGTCACACGGTGCCCCCGATCGCCCGGCGGGGCAAGCCTCAGTCCAGGTCGTTGGCGTCGCGGATGACGTCGACGATGCCCCCCATGATCTCGGTGAGCCCGAAGTCCTTCGGCGTGTAGACGGCGGCCACGCCCGCGTCGATCAGCCGGCGCGCGTCCGATTCGGGGATGATCCCGCCGACCACGACGGGTACGTCGCCCAGGCCGGCCTGCTCGAGCTCGACCAGCACTGCCGGCACCAGCTCCATGTGGGAGCCGCTCAGGATCGAGAGCCCCACGCAGTGGACGTCCTCGGCGACCGCGGCGGCGACGATCTCCTCCGGCGTCAGCCGGATCCCCTGGTAGACCACCTCGAACCCGGCGTCCCGAGCGCGCACGGCGACCTGCTCGGCGCCGTTCGAGTGCCCGTCGAGGCCGGGCTTCCCGACCAGCAGCCGCAGGCGGCCACCCAGCTCGCGTCCGGTCTCGGCGACCCGGCGGCGCACCTCGGCGAGCTCCTCGCCCGCGTCGGCGACGCCCACGGCCCCGCCGACGCCCGTCGGTGCCCGGAACTCGCCGAAGACCTGCCGCAGCGTGCCCGCCCACTCGCCCGTCGTCGCGCCGGCCCGGGCGGCCGCGAGGGTCGCCGGCATCAGGTTGACGTCGGTCTTGGCGTCCGCGGCCAGCCGGGCCAGGGCCTCGGCGAGGGTCGCCTCGTCCCGCCCGGCCTTCCACGCCTCGACGCTGGCGACGGCGGCCCGCTCGGCCTCGGGGTCGGCCGCCTGGATGGCCGCGTCGAGGTCGGCGGTGAGAGGCGACGCCTCGGTGGTCTCGAACCGGTTCACGCCCACGACGACCTCGGCACCGGACTCGATCCGGGCACGTCGGGCCGCGTGGGAGGAGACCAGCGCCTGCTTCATGTACCCGCTCTCGACGGCCGCGATCGCGCCGCCCAGGGCCTGGACGCGGTCCATCTCGGCGCGCGCGCCGTCGACCAGCTCGGCGACCTTCGCCTCGATCACGTGCGAGCCGTCGAAGATGTCGTCGTACTCGAGCAGGTCGGACTCGTAGGCGAGCACCTGCTGCAGCCGCAGCGACCACTGCTGGTCCCAGGGCCGCGGGAGGCCGAGGGCCTCGTTCCACGCCGGCAGCTGGACGGCGCGGGCGCGGGCGTCCTTCGACAGCGTGACGCCCAGCATCTCGAGGACGATCCGCTGGACGTTGTTCTCCGGCTGGGCCTCGGTCAGCCCCAGGCTGTTGACCTGCACCCCGAAGCGGAACCGGCGCATCTTCGGGTCGGTCACGCCGTAGCGGTCGCGGGTGAGCTCGTCCCAGAGCCGGACGAACGCCCGCATCTTGCAGGTCTCCTCGACGAAGCGGACTCCCGCGTTGACGAAGAACGAGATCCGGCCGACCACCGTCCCGAAGTCCTCGGCCGAGACCTGGCCGGAGGCCTGGACCGCGTCGAGGACGGCGATGGCCGTGCACAGGGCGTACGCCAGCTCCTGCACGGGCGTCGCGCCCGCCTCCTGGAGGTGGTAGCTGCAGATGTTGATCGGGTTCCACTGCGGGATCTCGTGGACGGTGTAGGCGATCACGTCGGTGATCAGCCGCAGGGAGTGCTCCGGGGGGAACACGTAGGTGCCGCGGGAGAGGTACTCCTTGATGATGTCGTTCTGAGTCGTGCCGGCGAGCCGGTGCGCAACTGCGAGTCGGTCCGCGTCGGACCCGTCGGCGACACCGTTCTGCTCCTCCGCGACCACCTGGTAGAGCGCCAGCAGCCACATCGCGGTGGCGTTGATGGTCATCGAGGTGTTCATCTCGGTGAGCGGGATGTCCTCGAAGAGCCGGCGCATCTCCCCCAGGTGCGGGATGGGGACCCCCACCTTGCCGACCTCGCCACGGCTGCGCGGGTCGTCGGGGTCGTAGCCCGTCTGCGTCGGCAGGTCGAAGGCGACCGAGAGACCGGTCTGGCCCTTGGCGAGGTTGTTCCGGTACAGGGCGTTGGAGGCGGCGGCGGTGGAGTGGCCGGCGTACGTCCGCATCACCCACGGACGGTCCTTGTCGGGCATGCACCGAGGGTAGGCCCGGCAACGCCGCAGGTCAGCGACGTGTGAACAACGCCTCAGGCGGTGGCGGCGGCGCGCTCGACCTCGATGATGCGCGCCAGGCGGGTGAGGTGGAGCATCCGACGCACGGCCGGCCCGCAGCCACGCAGGAGGAGGTGGTGGCCCGAGCGGCTCGCCTCGAGCGTGGCGTAGGCGAGCACCCGCGCCGCGGTGAGGTCGATGGCGTCGACCCCGGTCAGGTCGACGACGACGTCCTGGTCGGAGGCGTGGAGCGCCTCGTGGATCGCGGTCCGCACCTCCATGGTGCTGCGGACGTCGAAATCGCCGCTGAGCAGCAGCGTCGGCCCGTCGCAGACGATCTCCATGGTCGTCCGCCCCCTGTTCCCGTTCCCCGTGCTCATCGTCCGGCTCCGTCCCCCGGGGACCCGAATCCCCGGTGTTGGTCACGCCCGAGCTGTGCCCTGTACTGAGTAAGACGCGCGGAGACCCCCGAACGGTTGCGGTCCGCGCGGAAAATTTTCACCGGCGCGTCGCACTACTCTCATGGTCATGGTCAACCTGACGAGGATCTACACCCGCACGGGTGACGGCGGCACCACTCGCCTGGGCGACATGAGCGAGACGTCGAAGAACGATCCACGCCTGATCGCCTACGCCGATGTCGACGAGGCGAACGCCCAGCTGGGGGTGGCACTTGCTCACGACCTCGAGGAGTCGGTGAGGGCCGTCCTGATACATGTCCAGAACGATCTCTTCGACGTGGGCGCCGACTTCTGCACCCCCGTGGTGGACGAGCCGGCGTTCCCGCCCCTGCGGATCACCCAGGACTACATCGACCGGCTCGAGGGCTGGTGCGACGCCTACAACGAGGACCTGCCCGCGCTCCGCTCGTTCATCCTGTCCGGCGGCACGCCCGCCGCGGCCCGCCTCCACGTCGCCCGCACCGTCGTACGACGCGCGGAGCGGTCGGCATGGGCCGCCCACGAGGTGCACGGCGACACCATGAACACGCTGGCCATCACCTACCTCAACCGGCTGTCCGACCTGGTGTTCATCCTGGCCCGCTACGTCAACCGCGAGAACGGCGACGTGCTGTGGGTCCCCGGCGGCGAGCGGGGCGGGGCCGGCCGGACGCCTCAGAACCCGTAGCGGTAGAGGTCCACCGGGCCGCAGGCGTTGCCTCAGCCGCCCCCTTCGGACCCTTCGGAGTCCGGAAGGGGCGGCCGCCGGACGGCGGTGGCCAGGACCGCGGCGGGGACCATCGCCGCCGCCACGACCAGGAGCGAGTCGAGGGTCCCGACCTGGTTGGCCACGAAGCCGAGCAGCGGCGGTCCGGCCAGGAACGCGCCGTACCCGATGGTCGAGACGACGCTCACCCGGCGGGCGGCCCGCAGCGGGTCGTCGGCAGCGGCGCTCATCCCGACGGGGAAGCCCAGCGCGGCACCCAGCCCCCACAGCACGATGCCGACGACCGCCAGCATCGCGAGCCCGGACCACACCACGACCAGGATGCCCACGAGCGCGAGGCCCGACGAGGCGAGCAGCACCCGGGTCCGCCCGAAGCGGTCGAGGGCCGGCGGGCCCCCGAGGCGGCCGGCGGTCATGCTGGCGACGAACAGGGCGAAGCCGAGGACGCCGACCCAGTGCGGTGCCCCGTAGCCGTCGACCAGGCCGAGGGCCAGCCAGTCGTTCGCCGAGCCCTCGGCGAGTGCGAAGGCCAGCACCATCAGGCCGATGGCCAGGGTCCGCGGCTCCAGCCAGGCCGAGGCCGACTCCTCCGTCTCGACCGGCTCCGTCTCGGACACCGACGGGAAGGCCCTCGACCGGAGACCGGCGACGGCCACGGCGGCGGCGGGGACCACGAGGAAGTGCACCGGCAGCGGCAGGCCGACTCCCGCGGCGACGGCCCCGAGGGCGGCGCCGGTGAACGTGCCCAGGCTCCAGCCCGCGTGGAACCGCGGCATGATGCTCCGGCCGAGGAGCCGCTCCACCCCGGCCCCTTCGACGTTCATGGCGACGTCCCAGGTGCCGGTCCCGAAGCCGTCCACCAGCAGGCCCAGCGCGGCCAGCGGTGCCGATCCGAGCGCGGCGCCGATCCCGGCGACGACCAGGCCGATCAGCACGCAGGCGGACCCGAGGCGGACGACGGCGGCGGCACCGAAGCGCTCGATCAGGTGACCGCTCGCAGGCATGCCGATCATCGAGCCGAGGGCGATCGAGAGGAGCAGCAGCCCGAGGGACCCGTTGGAGAGGCCGAGCGAGGTGCGCAGGTCGGGGACCCGGGAGGCCATGGTCGCGAAGCACAGCCCGTTCATGGCGAAGACCAGCGCCACGGCGTTGCGGGCCCGGAGCGGCTCCGCGCCTCGGAGCGCCGCGGCCGTCACAGGTGCTGGGCGCCGGGCGGGGCGGCCTCGAGCCAGGACTGGAACCCCATGAGGGACGAGGCGCCGAGCGCGAGCTCGACCTCGCCCGTGGGTGTGTCGCAGCGGATCACCACGTGGCCCGGGTAGAGCGACAGCTGCTCGACCCCCTCGGGGTCGCGACGGTCGACGTAGAGCAGCGTGCTGCGCTGCCACACCCGCTTCGGCCTCGGGGAGAGCGAGAAGATCCGGAACCACTCGAGGGTGTCGCCGGCGTACCGCCCCAGCCCGAGCAGCCAACCGCGCCCGGGTGTGGTGACCCGGGCGCGGTAGCTCAGCTCGAACGTGCCGCCGTGGCGCGAGAGCCACCGGCGGCGGAAGATGAGGGCGACGCCGAGCAGCAGGACGAGCAGCAGGATGCCCGCGGCCGACTCGAGCAGCCACTCCCAGATCGGCATGCAGTCCCCCAGCTCCGGGAGGTACGACGCGTCAGGCGTCGCCCTCCAGCGCGGCCTTGCGCTCCTCCATCAGCCGCTTGGCCTCCTCGAAGTCGCTCTCGTGGGACAGCTCGGCGTACTCGCAGAGAAGGCGCACGTGGTTGTCGGCCACCGAGATGAAGCCGCCGTCGACGGCTGCCACCCAGTGGCCGTCGTCCACGGTGCGTACGTCGACCTGACCGGCCGCGAGCACGGACATCACCGGCGTGTGGTCGGCCAGGATGCCGATCTCGCCGGCGAGCGTCCGCGCGTTGACCACGGTCGCCTCGCCCGCCCAGACCTCGCGGTCGGCCGCCACCAGGGACACCTGCATCGTCTTGGCCATCTCAGAGGCTCTTCTGGATCTCGTCCCACCGGCGCTCGACGTCGTCCAGACCGCCGCACATGAAGAACGCCTGCTCGGCCACGTGGTCGTACTCGCCGTCGGCGATCTTGTTGAACGCCTCCACGGTCTCCGACACCGGGACCGTCGAGCCCTCGATGCCGGTGAACTGCTTGGCCACGTAGGTGTTCTGCGACAGGAAGCGCTGGATGCGTCGCGCCCGGGAGACGATGATCTTGTCCTCCTCGGACAGCTCGTCGACGCCCAGGATCGCGATGATGTCCTGCAGCTCCTTGTTGCGCTGCAGGATCTGCTTGATCCGGATCGCGCAGTCGTAGTGGTCCTTGCCGATGTACTGCGCGTCGAGGATCCGCGAGGTCGACGTGAGCGGGTCCACCGCCGGGTAGATGCCGAGCGAGGCGATCTCGCGGGACAGCTCGGTGGTGGCGTCGAGGTGGGCGAAGGTGGTCGCCGGCGCCGGGTCGGTGTAGTCGTCGGCGGGCACGTAGATCGCCTGCATCGAGGTGATCGAGTGGCCCCGCGTCGAGGTGATGCGCTCCTGGAGCGTGCCCATCTCGTCGGCGAGGTTGGGCTGGTAGCCCACCGCGGACGGCATCCGGCCGAGCAGGGTGGAGACCTCGGACCCGGCCTGGGTGAACCGGAAGATGTTGTCGATGAAGAGCAGCACGTCCTGGTTCTGCTCGTCGCGGAAGTACTCCGCCATCGTCAGGGCGGACAGCGCGACCCGCAGCCGGGTGCCGGGGGGCTCGTCCATCTGGCCGAACACCAGAGCGGTCTGCCCGATGACGCCGGCCTCCTCCATCTCCACGATCAGGTCGTTGCCCTCACGGGTGCGCTCGCCGACGCCGGCGAACACCGACACACCGCCGTGGTCCTTGGCGACGCGCGCGATCATCTCCTGGATCAGCACGGTCTTGCCGACGCCGGCACCGCCGAACAGGCCGATCTTGCCGCCCTGGACGTACGGCGTGAGCAGGTCGATGACCTTGATCCCGGTCTCGAACATCTGGGTCTTCGACTCGAGCTGGTCGAACGCCGGCGCCTTGCGGTGGATGCCCCACCGCTCCTTGACGTCCAGCTCCTCGCCCTCCTTGAGGTTGAGGCACTCGCCGAGCGTGTTGAACACGTGACCGAGGGTCGCGTCGCCCACCGGCACCGTGATCGGGCCGCCGGTGTCGGACACCTGGGCGCCGCGCACCAGCCCGTCGGTCGGCTGCAGCGAGATCGCGCGGACCATGCCGTCACCGATGTGCTGGGCCACCTCGAGCGAGAGCGTCCGGGTGTCGCCGCCGAGGGTCAGCTGCGTCTCGAGCTTGTTGTACATCTCCGGCATCGAGTCCACCGGGAACTCGATGTCGACGACCGGGCCGATGACCCGGGCGATCCGGCCGCCGGCACCCTCGGTGGTCTCGGCGTTCTTCTCTTCAACCGTGGCAGTCATGTCTCTCAGCTCACTCTGGTTCGTGGTCGGTCGTCGTCGGGGTCATTCGCTGGCTGCGTTCGCGTCGGCGAGCGCGTTCACGCCACCGACGATCTCGCTGATTTCCTGGGTGATGCCCGCCTGTCGCGCCTGGTTGGCGATGCGGGTGTACTTCTTGATGAGCTCTTCGGCGTTGTCGGTCGCCGACTTCATCGCCCGCTGGCGCGCGGCGAGCTCGGAGGCCGACGCCTGCAGCAGCGCGAAGAAGATCCGGCTCTGGACGTACTTGGGCAGCAGCGCGTCCAGCACCTCCTCGGCCGACGGCTCGAACTCGTAGAGCGGCAGCACCTCGTCCTTGGCGGGTCGCTCCTCGCCCTCGACGATCTCCATCGGCAGCATCCGCACGTCGTGCGGCTCCTGGACGAGCATCGACTTGAACTGGGTGTAGACCAGGTGAACCTCGTCGATGTGCTGCTCGTCGCCCTTGTCCGAGGTGAACGCCTCGATCAGGGCCTCGCCGATGTCGCGGGCGTTCTCGTAGCGCGGCTGGTCGGAGAAGCCGGTCCAGGTCTGCGCCACGGGGCGGTTGCGGAAGCGGTAGTAGGCCTCGCCCTTGCGCCCGGTCAGGTAGGTGACGACCTCCTTGCCCTCTCCCCGCAGCCGCTCGGCGAGCCGCTCCGCCTCCTTGAGCACGCTCGAGGAGTAGGCACCGGCCAGGCCCCGGTCGCTGGTCACGATCAGGATCGCGGCCCGGTCGGCGCTCTCCGGCTCGGTGGTGAGCGGGTGCGAGACGTTGGAGTAGGTGACCAGGGCCTGCACCGCCCTGGTCAGCTCGCGGGCGTAGGGCGCGGCCTGCTGGGCCCGCTGCTGCGCCTTGATGATCCGGGACGCAGCGATGAGCTCCATGGCGCGCGTGATCTTCTTGGTCGACTCGACCGACTTGATCCGGGCGCGGTACTCACGCAGCGACAATGCCATCGATCAGTCTTCCTGCTTCGTCTCGTTGTCGTCCCTCTTCGGCGGGCTGTCGTCCCGCTTCTGCTTGACGATCCGCTCCTGCTCGAGCTCCTCGTCGGTCACCGGGTCGACCTTGGGCTCGGTGCCGGGCTTGATCGACTTGCCCTCGGAGGTCTCGAACTGGTCGAGGAACGAGTCGTACGCCGCGCTCAGGTCCTTCTCGGTGTCGTCCTCGAACTTCCGCGAGTCCCGGATCGCGGTCAGGATCCCGTCGTGCGAGCGGTGGAGGTAGTCGAGGAACTCCTGCTCGAAGCGCAGCACGTCGTCGGTCGGGACCGGGTCGAGCTTGCCGGTGGTGCCGAGCCACAGCGACACGGTCATCTGGGCCAGCGGGTACGGCGAGTACTGCGGCTGCTTGAGCAGGGCCATCAGCCGCTGGCCGCGGTCGAGCTGCTGCCGCGAGGCCGCGTCGAGGTCGGAGGCGAACATCGCGAACGCCTCCATCGCGCGGAACTGCGCGAGGTCGACCTTCAGCGAGCCGGTGACCGACTTCATCGCCTTGGTCATCGCCGCGCCGCCGACCCGGGACACCGAGACACCGACGTCGATCGCGGGGCGCTGGTTGGACGCGAACAGGTCGGACTGCAGGAAGATCTGTCCGTCGGTGATCGAGATGACGTTGGTCGGGATGTAGGCCGACACGTCGTTGGCCTTCGTCTCGATGATCGGGAGGCCGGTCATCGAGCCGGCGCCCATCTCGTCGGAGAGCTTCGCGCAGCGCTCCAGCAGACGGCTGTGGAGGTAGAAGACGTCGCCCGGGTAGGCCTCGCGGCCCGGCGGGCGGCGCAGGAGCAGTGACACCGCGCGGTACGCCTCGGCCTGCTTGGTCAGGTCGTCGAAGACGATCAGCACGTGCTTGCCGTCGTACATCCAGTGCTGGCCGATGGCCGAGCCGGTGTAGGGGGCGAGGTACTTGAAGCCCGCACTGTCGGAGGCCGGGGACGCCACGATGGTGGTGTACTCCAGCGCACCGGCCTCCTCGAGGGCACCGCGCACCGCGGCGATGGTGGAGCCCTTCTGGCCGATCGCGACGTAGATGCAGCGGACCTGCTGGGCGGGGTCGCCGGTCTCCCAGTACTGCTTCTGGTTGATGATCGTGTCGATCGCGATCGTGGTCTTGCCGGTCGAGCGGTCGCCGATGATGAGCTGGCGCTGGCCACGGCCGATCGGGGTCATGGAGTCGATCGCCTTGATGCCGGTGGCCAGGGGCTCGCTCACGGACTGGCGCTGCATGACGCCCGGCGCCTGGATCTCCAGGGCGCGGCGCTCCTCGGACTCGATCTCGCCGAGCCCGTCGATCGGGGTGCCGAGCGGGTCGATGACGCGTCCCATGAAGCCGTCGCCGACGGGGACCGAGAGGATCTCGCCGGTACGACGTACGGTCTGGCCCTCCTCGATCTTGTCGAAGTCACCGAGGACGACGACGCCGATCTCGCGGGTGTCGAGGTTCAGCGCGATGCCCAGCGTGCCGTCCTCGAACTCCAGCAGCTCGTTGGCCATCGCCGACGGGAGTCCCGACACCCGGGCGATGCCGTCGGCGCACTGGGCGACCCTGCCGACCTCCTCCTTGCTGGCGGCGTCGGGCTTGAAGTCCTCGACGTACTTCGTCAGGGCGTCGCGGATCTCCTCCGGACGGATCGTGAGCTCCGTCATTTCGTCCCTACTCTCTGTGTCTTCTTCTTGAAAGCTTGTCGGTGGTCGAGCGGTGCGGCGCTGATCGAGCTCAGCCGACCAGGCGTCTGCGCGCCTCGTCCAGCCGGCTCGTGATGGTGCCGTCGATGACCTGGTCGCCGATCGCGACGCGCAGGCCGCCGAGGACCTCGGGGTCGACGACGACGTTGAGGTGGACCGTGGTGTCGTACTGCCGGCCGAGGATCTCGACCAGCTTGCGCTCGTCGGCGGCGGCGAGCGGCCGGGCGACGCGGACGGTGGCCACGACCTCGCCCTGCGACTCGGCGGCGACCTGTCGGTACGTCTCGAGCGCCGCGGACATCGTGCGATAGGTGCCCGCCAGGGCGTGCTGGGCCAGCGTGATGGTGGCGGCCAGCGCCTTCCCGTCGAGCAAGGAGGCCAGCAGCGCCGCCTTGTCGTCGACCGAGCGGGCCGGGTCGCTGAGGGCGTCCCGCAGCGGGGGGGTGCCGTCCACGATCCCGGCGAGCGCGAAGAGCTCGTCGGTCACCTGCCCGGCCTTGCTCGCCGCGGACCGGACCACGGCGATCTCGCTCAACCGCTCCAGCACGTCGGGCAGGTCGCGCGACAGGGTCCAACGCCGTCCGACGGCGTCGGTGAGGAGCTCGAGCGCGTCCGCCGACAGGCGGCCCTTGAAGACCTGCTGCACCATGCCCTGCTTGGCCTCCGGCGGCAGCGAGGCGTCGGTGGCGAAGCGTCGCAGACCCGGCTCGTTGCGGAACAGCTGGCTGACCGTGAACAGCTCGTCACCGAGGTCGCCGGCCTTCTTGGCCGTGCCCATGGCGTCGTCGAGCCGGGCGGTCAGTGCCGCCAGCGCCTCGGCGGAGGCTCCCCGCAGATCCATCAGCCGGTCTCCTCGAGGTCTGCCAGGAACCGCTCGACCACGCGTCCCTGGCGCTCGTCGTCGTCCATGGACTCCCCGACGATGCGTCCGGCCAGCGTCGTGGCCAGGCTGCCGACGTCGCGGCGGAGCGAGGCGAAGGCGGTCTTGCGGTCGGCCTCGATCTGGGCGTGGGCGTGCTCGATGATGCGGTCGGCCTCGCCCTGCGCCTTCTCCCGGGCGTCCTGCACGATCTGGGCGCCCTGCTCGCGCGCCTCCTCGCGGATCCGCGCGGCCTCGTGCTTGGCGTTGTTCAGCTGCTCCTTGTAGTCCGCCTCCGCCTTGCGCGCGTCGGCCTTGGCCTCGTCGAGCTCGGAGAACTGGGTGCGGATCGCCTCCTGGCGCGCCGTCATCGCCCGGTTGATCGGCGGGATCAGGTACTTCCCGAAGATGTAGACCAGGATCGCGAAGGCGAGCAGCTCGACCAGGAAGGTCCCGTTGGGGACGAGGAAGTTGCTCGCCAACGGCGTCACGGGGGTGCTGGCAAGAATGCTCATCTGTCAGTCCTGTCGTATGACGGGTGGCTCCGAAGCCTTCGTCTCACTTGCCGAGGACGAAGACGAACAGCGCCATGAAGGCCAGGTTGATGAAGTACATACCTTCGACCAGCGCGACCGTCAGGAAGAAGATCGTCTGCAGGCGACCCTGTGCCTCGGGCTGGCGAGCCACGCCCTGGATGTACGACGAACCGGCCAGGCCGTCTCCGACGCCGGCGCCGATCGCGCCACCCGCGAGAGCCAGGCCACCGCCGACGAACGCGCCCGCCGTCTTGATGGCCGATTCCATGGTGGTTGCTGCCACTGTTTCTCCTTGGTTCCGCGCCGGGGGGCCGACGCAATGGGTGTACCTCTGGGGCCGTCGAGCGGGTCGCTCAGGCCACGAGTTCGGGTTCTGCTTCCTGGGCCGCGGTGTCCGACGCGTCGTCGTCGTGCGCGTGGTCCTCGGCGTGCTCGTCGTGACTCGCGCCCGCCATGCCGAAGTAGAGGACGGTCAGCAGGGCGAAGATGAACGCCTGGATACCGCCGATCGCCATGTCGAAGAGCTTCCACATGATCCCGAAGAGGACCGAGAGCACGCCGCCGATCGGCAGCACCCCGACGGTCCACGCGGTCAGTGAGGCGATCAGGGCCAACAGGATGCCACCGGCGAAGATGTTGCCGAAGAGTCGCAGGGCCAGGGAGATCGGCTTGGTGATCTCCTCGATGATGTTCAGCGGCAGCAGGAAGGGGTAGGGCTCGAGGAAGTGCTTGAAGTAGCCCCTCCCGCCCTTCTGCTTGATGCCGTAGGTCCAGGCCCCGATCATCACGATGATCGCCATCGCGTAGGTGAGGTTGGTGTCGGACGTCGGCGCCGGCAGGAAGTGGAAGTGGGAGTTGGGCTCGCTCGGGATCATCTCGAGCCAGTTCGCGATCAGGATGAAGAAGAAGAGCGCCACCGCCAGCGAGGTCACCATCCGGTTGACCTGGCCGAGGTTGTCCTCCACCTGGTTCTCGACCTCGGTGATCACGGTCTCCCAGAGGATCTGGAGCTTGGTGGGGACGTGGTCAGCGGTGTTGCGGGTCAGCTGACGGCGCGCCCAGAAGCCGAGGATCAGGACGATCCCGCCGGCGACGGCCGTCGTCCAGATCGTGTCCAGGTTGAAGGTCATGCCCAGGAAGTCGCGCTGGACGTGCTCGCCGATCTTGATGTCGGTCTGGATCACCGGGGCGATCATTGGTTCTTCAGCTCCTTCAACAGGGGCATGGTGGTCATCACGAGGGCGATCAACCGGAAGATCGCGAGGCCGAACAGCAGGCCGATCCCGTCGGGCCAGAACCACACGGCGATCCCGACGGCGACCACCGTGAGCACGAGCAGGCGCAGCAGGGTCGACATCGCCAGCTTGTTGCGCGTGGGCTCCTCACCGGACGAGATGATGCGGAGCAGCCAGTACTCGGTCGCGAGGTGGTTGAGCAGGCCGAGGCCGATGCCGCCGGCGATGCAGCCGGCGAGTCGCCACTCACCCAGCTGACCGAGGACCCAGTACGCCGCGACCGACAGCACGACGGCGACCAGGATCGTCTTGCGCTGGTCGCGCACGACGCGCCACCAGGACGCCGACCCGGCGGTCGTCTCCACCATCTCGTGCTCAGCCACGTCCGGGACCCCGTTCATGCCGCACGCTCACTTGAGAACACTCCGGACCCGTACCCAGAAACCGATGCCCGCTGCGACGATGCCGAGACCGATCCCCACCAGCGTCCAGAGCGGCGAGGTGCCGGCCGCATGGTCCGCGAGCAGTCCGAGGACGAGGCCCACGACGACGGCTCCCGCGAGCATCCCGCCGAGGCCCGCGAGGTCGCGTCCGCGGAGAGTCGGGTCCGGCTGTCCATCGGGCATCCACTCAGGTCGCTCTCACAGGTGATTTCCTCGGGTTGCGCAGCGTCGGCGCACGCTCCACGGGGCACCGGCGACGCTCGGAAACTATCACAGCGCGAGGGGGCCACGATCGGGGTGGGAAGCGTGCACACCTCGGCCTCGGCGCGGGTCACGAGGCACTCGGTCGTCATGGTCGTGGCGGCCGTTCTGGTCGGTGTCGGGGGTGCTTGTGAAAACTAGCACAAGCGTCCGGTCGGCGGCCACACGGGTTCCGCGACGCCTCCGTACGCGCAGGTCAGGCCTGGTCGTGGCTCGGCAGGTGCGGTTTGTGCATCACGGGCAGCACGAACGTGAGGGCGACCGTGAGGCCGGCGGCGACCCCGATCCCCCACCACATGACCGGTCCGGTGTAGAGGCTGATCACCACGGTGCTGCCGGCCACCAGCGCCGCCCACATCCACATGATGAGCACCGCCCTCCGCTGGGAGTGGCCGATCTCCAGCAGTCGGTGGTGCAGATGCTGCTTGTCCGGGGCGAACGGCGAGCGGCCGGCCCGGGTCCGGCGGATCACCGCCAGCACGAGGTCGGCGATCGGCACGACCAGGAGCGTGATCGGCAGCGCGAGCGGCAGGAACGTGGGCGCCAGGCTCGCCGGCGAGCCCTGGGCACCCTGGCTGAGGTCCGCGCCCGAGTACTGACCGGTCAGGGTGATCGCGCTGGCCGACAGCACCAGACCGATCAGCATCGAGCCGCTGTCGCCCATGAAGAGGCGCGCGGGGTTGATGTTGTGGGGCAGGAAGCCGGCGCAGGCACCGCCGAGCATGGCGCTGAGCAGGGCGCCGGTCGAGGCGAGCGAGGCGTTGTTGAGGCTGGTCAGCTGGTAGCAGAACGCGAAGAACGCGAGCGCGCCGATCCCCACCACCCCGGTGGCGAGCCCGTCCAGCCCGTCCACCATGTTCACCGCGTTGACCGTCCCGACGACCACGAAGGCGGTCAGGAGGGCGCCCTGGGCCGGGTCGAGGGAGAACTGCCCTCCGTGGCCCTGCGGGAAGTACATGTACTGGATGCCGTTGAGGATCAGGAAGCCGGCCGCGAGCACCTGTCCGCCGAGCTTGGTCAGGGCATCCAGCTCGAAGAGGTCGTCGAGGGTCCCGATGGCGCAGATCAGGGCTCCGGCGATGAGCACGATCTTGGCGTCGTGGAAGACGAACGGGCCGCTGCGCGAGAGGAACGGCAGCTGCTGCGCCACGACGTACGCCGAGACGAGGCCGCCGAGCATCGCGAGGCCGCCGAGGTAGGGGATCGGCTCGGCGTGCACGTCGCGGTCGCGCACCTGCGCCACCGCACCGGTGCGGAGGGCGATCTCGCGCGCGATGACGGTCAGCAGGTAGGTCGCCGCCGCCGCGACGAGGAAGACGAGGAGGTACTCACGCACAGGGCGGCTCGACTACACCGGCTCGTCGGCGACGGCCGCACCGAGCGGCTCCAGCACCTCGTCGAGGTCGGCCACCGAGAGCGCGCCGACACGGAGCACGCGCGGCCTGGTCCCGCGGACGTCGAGGATGGTCGAGGCCTCGCCCCGTGGCGACGGTCCGCCGTCGAGCACCACCTCGACGGCGTCGCCGAGCATCTTCTCGGCCTCGGCGGCCTCCGTGGCCGCCGGGTGCCCGGTCAGGTTGGCCGAGCTCACGGCCAGGGGGCCGGTGCGCTCGAGGAGCGCGAGCGCGATCTCGTGGTCGGGCATCCGGACCGCGACCGTGCCGCGCGTCTCACCGAGGTCCCAGGTGAGCGAGGGCTGCTGGTCGCACACCAGGGTGAGCGGCCCCGGCCAGAACGCCTCCGTGAGCGCGGCGACGTAGGGCTGGACCCCGGTGGCCAGCGCGTCCAGCGTGGTCGCCGAGCTGATCAGCACCGGCGGCGGCATCTCGCGGCCCCGGCCCTTGGCGTCCAGCAACGCCTGGACCGCCGCAGGGTCGAAGGCGTCGGCCCCGAGTCCGTAGACCGTGTCGGTCGGGAGGACGACGAGCCCACCGCGCTGCACCGCCAGGGCGGCCGCCTCGATCGCGGTCTCGCGCTCCTCGTCGGTGTCGGTGGGGTAGGTCGTGCTCATCGGCCCTCCATGGTGTGGCTATCGTGCCAGTCGGGCGGTCAGGTACCGCGCGCGACCGGCCAGGTCCTCGTGGTCGCGCACCTGCTCCCAGCGCCCCGCCGCGCTGAAGACCCCCGGCGCCGTCTCGCCCTGGACGTCCGCGTGCTCGACCCCGACCACTCCCCCGGGTCGCAGGAGCAGGGCCGCTCGAGCCTCCACGACCCGGATCGTGTCGAGGCCGTCGCCGGTGGCGTAGAGCGCGAGGTGGGGGTCGTGGTCCCGGACCTCGACCGCGACCGACTCCCACGCCTCGTGCGGGATGTAGGGCGGGTTGCTGACCACGACGTCCACGGAGCCGACCAGGTCCGAGAAGGCCTCCGCCAGGTCTCCCTGGCGCAGGTCGACGAGGGTGCCCGCGAGGTTGCGAGCGGCCCAGGCATGGGCCTGCTCGTCGAGCTCCACCGCGTGCACCCGGGCCGACGGCACCTCGTGGGCGACCGCCTTGGCGATCGCCCCCGAGCCGGTGCCGAGGTCGACGACGACCGGCGCGTCCAGGTCCGACGCCGCCGCGATCGCCCAACCGGCGAGCAGCTCGGTCTCGGGACGCGGCACGAACACCCCGGGCCCGACCGCCAGCTCGACGTGGCGGAACCACGCCGTGCCGGTCAGGTGCTGCAGCGGCTCGCGCGCCGCGCGGCGCGCCACCAGCGCGTCGTACTCCTCGGCGGCCCGGCCGGGCACGTCGTCCACGAGCGCGAGCTCCGGCAGACCCACGCCCAGCACGTGCGCCAGCAGCGCACGGGCGTCGTGGTCCGGCGAGTCGACGCCCGCGTCCCGCAGCCGGGCGGCCGCGGCGTCGACCAGGGACCGTCGCGCGGCCACTCAGCCCTCGGCCGCGGTGTCGACGGACTCGAGGCGGGCGGTCAGGTCGGCGTCCAGGCAGGAGTCGATGACCGGCTGCAGGGCACCGTCGAGGACCTGGTCGAGGTGGTAGGCCTTGTAGCCGGTGCGGTGGTCGGAGATGCGGTTCTCCGGGTAGTTGTAGGTGCGGATGCGCTCCGACCGGTCGACCGTGCGCACCTGGCTGCGCCGGGCCTCGCTGGCCTCGGCGTCGGCCTCGTCCTGAGCGGCGGCGAGGAGCCGGGCGCGCAGGATGCGGAGCGCCTGGTCCTTGTTCTGCAGCTGGCTCTTCTCGTTCTGGCAGCTGACCACGATGCCGGTCGGCAGGTGCGTGATCCGTACCGCCGAGTCGGTCGTGTTGACGCTCTGGCCGCCCGGTCCGCTGCTGCGGAAGACGTCGATGCGCAGGTCGTTGTCGTCGATCTGGACGTCGATCGCCTCCGCTTCCGGGAGGACGAGGACGCCGGCGGCGCTGGTGTGGACGCGACCCTGGGACTCGGTGACCGGCACCCGCTGGACCCGGTGCACCCCGCCCTCGAACTTCAGCAGGCCGTACGGCGCGTGGCCGGGCTCGTGGCGGCCGCCGCGCGCCTTGACCGCCAGCGTCACCGACTTGTAGCCCCCGAGCTCGGACTCGGTCGCCTCGAGGAGCTCGGTGGACCAGCCGCGGGTCTCGGCGTACCGGGTGTACATCCGGAGCAGGTCGCCGGCGAACAGGGCCGACTCCTCGCCCCCCTCACCGGACTTGATCTCGAGGATCGCGTCCTTGTCGTCGGTGGGGTCGCGCGGCACCAGCAACCGCCGCAGCCGCTCCTCCGTGGCCTCGTGGTGGGTCTCGAGCGCCGGCACCTCGGACGCGAAGGCGGCATCCTCGCCGGCCAGCTCACGGGCGGCGGCGAGGTCGCCGACCGCCCGCTGCCAGTCACGCCAGGCCCCGATGATCGCGCTCAGCTCGGCGTACCGCTGGTTGAGGGTCTTGGCCGTGCGGGCGTCCGCGTGGGTCTCGGGCAGCGCGAGGCGCGTCTCGAGCTCGGCGTGCTCAGCGAGCAGGCCCTCGACCGCCTCGAACATCTCTCGTCCCTCTCGTGCGCGCTTCCACCGCCGACATGCGACGACGCCGGCCCCATGGAGGAGGCCGGCGTCGTGACGGTTGCTACTTGGAGGAGGACTCGGCCTTCTCGTCGGTCTTCTTCTGGGCCTTGGCATAGCGGGCCTCGAACCGGGCGACGCGGCCGCCGGTGTCGAGGATCTTCTGCTTGCCGGTGTAGAACGGGTGGCAGTTGGAGCACACGTCGGCGTGGATGACGCCGTTCGGTGCGGTGCTGCGCGTGCTGAACGTGTTCCCGCAGGTGCAGGTCACCTCGGTCACGCGGTAGTCCGGGTGGATGTCCTTCTTCATGGTTTCCTTTCGAGCCGCCGGGTCGCCTCCCGCGCTGCGCTGGAGGCGTGAACCGGAGCCAAGGGGCGATTGTGCCACCTTCTGCAACACGGGAACCAATCCGCTGATTCCCGGTGACGCGGGGCGGCCCGGGTCAGGCGAGGTCGCTCATCGCCCCCGGTGTGGTCTTCTGCACCTGCATCAGGAACTCGATGTTGCTCTGGGTCTTCTTCAGCCGCTCGAGAAGCAGCTCGAGAGCCTGCTGACCGTCGAGCCCCGAGAGCACCCGGCGCAGCTTCCAGACGATCTGGAGCTCCTCCTTGCTCATCAGGAGCTCCTCGCGGCGGGTGCCGCTCTGGACCGCGTCGATGGCCGGGAAGAGGCGCTTGTCGGCGAAGTCCCGGCGCAGCCGGATCTCCATGTTGCCGGTGCCCTTGAACTCCTCGAAGATCACCTCGTCCATCTTCGAGCCGCTCTCGATCAGCGCGGTGGCCAGGATGGTCAGCGAGCCGCCGTTCTCGATGTTGCGCGCGGCGCCGAAGAACCGCTTCGGCGGGTAGAGCGCTGCCGAGTCGACGCCACCGGACAGGATCCGCCCCGACGCGGGGGCCGCCAGGTTGTAGGCACGGCCGAGGCGGGTGATGCCGTCGAGCAGGACCACGACGTCGTGGCCGAGCTCGACGAGGCGCTTGGCCCGCTCGATCGCCAGCTCCGCGACGATGGTGTGGTCGCTGGCCGGCCGGTCGAAGGTCGAGGAGATGACCTCGCCCTTGGTCGAGCGCTCGAAGTCGGTGACCTCCTCGGGCCGCTCGTCGACGAGGACGACCATGAGGTGGCACTCGGGGTTGTTGGTCATGATCGAGCTGGCGATCGACTGCATGATCATGGTCTTGCCGGCCTTGGAGGGCGAGACGATCAGACCGCGCTGGCCCTTGCCGATCGGGGAGGCGATGTCGATGACGCGGCCGATCAGGTTCGTCGGCTCGGTCTCGAGGCGCAGCCGCTCGCTCGGGTAGAGCGGCGTGAGCTTGGAGAAGTCGACGCGGTGCTTGGCGGCCTCGGGATCGGCACCGTTCACCGAGTCGATGCGCACCATCGGGTTGAACTTCTCCTTGCGCTCGCCCTCGCGCGGCTGGCGCACCTGGCCGACGATCGCGTCGCCGCGGCGCAGGCCGTACTTGCGCACCATCGACAGCGAGACGTAGACGTCGTCGGTGCCGGGCAGGTAGCCACTGGTGCGGACGAAGGCGTAGTTGTCGAGCACGTCGAGGATGCCCGCGGCCGGGGTGAGGACGTCGTCCTCGAGGATCGTGGTGTCGGGCTCGTTGCGCTGCTGGCTCGTCGTACCGCCGCCACTGCCGCCACCCTGAGGGCGGGCGCCCCGGTCGCGGCCGCGGCGGCGTCGGCTGCGCCGGCTGCCCCCGTCGTCGAACGCGCCCTGGTTCTGGCTGTTCTGGCCCTGGCTGTTCTGGCCCTGGTTGTTCTGGCCCTGGTTGTTCTGGCCCTGGCTTGCCTGGCGACCCTGCTCGGCCTGGCGACCCTGCTCGGCCTGCCGACCCTGCTCGGCCTGGCCGTTCTGGGCCTGCTGGCTGCGGTCCTGGTGCTCGTCCGCGTCTCGACGGTCCCGCTCTCGGGAGCGACCGGAGTCTGCCGGACGCTCGGGCGACTCGGCGCGGGACCGGCCACTGGACTGGCCACCTGACTGGCCACCGGACTGGCCACCTGACTGGGCCGCCTTGATGGCGTCGACCAGCTGGGCCTTCTTCATGGAGCCGGCACCGCTGATGCCGAGGCCGCCGGCCATCGACTTCAGGTCGGCCAACAGCATGGAGTTGAGTCCACCCGACCGCTTCTTCGGGGCCGCGGACGAGCCGCTGTCCGCGGCGTCCGAGGGGGTGGATTCGATGGTTTCCGTCACGTGAGGTCCTTCCCACGTATCAGTGCCGCCCGACTCAGGTGCCGGCGGCCACTTGGTCTCTCTGCTCCCTCGGCCGATCGCGTGCCGACTGCGTACGCAGGTCTGCACGGTGGAGAGGAAGGGGCGCGTCCGGCGGGGCACTTCCCTGAGGGAGGTGCGTCGCGATCCCTGACGCGCCGCCCACGATACCACTGGGTCCGGCGTGCGTTGCCAATCTCGGCGCCCCCGGGGCGCCCGCTCTCAGTGCTCCGGGGGCTGGTACAGATCCCGGACCGCGGCCTCGATGTCGTCGCCCGATGCGTCGACCGGCTCCATGTAGAGGCGGCCCGCCGCGACCAGTCCCCCTCGCACCTCGAGGACGATGACACCCCGCATCGCGAAGGTCGAACCGTCCGTGTGGTGCCCGGTCCATTCCCACTCGCCCCACTCGGTCCCGCCCGTGGTCGAGGCGTCGACGAGGGTGGCTGCGAAGTCGGGCACGCCGCGGAACACCGCCGTCCAGTTCTCCAGCACCTGCGCGCGGCCGGCGAAGGTCCGGCCCGGATGCACCGGTTGGCTGCTCGCGTAGTCCTCCGCGAACATCGACGCCATCAGCTCCGCGTCGTGCGCGTTCTGCGCCTCCGCCAGCCGTTCCATCATGGTCGGCACCTCTCCACCGTAGTGCCTGGTGTCGGCCAGGAACACGGCGTGGTTCAATGCGCCCGTCGATGGGAGGTCGATGCACGTCTCGGGGCGTCGGGTGACGATCGCGGCTGCGGTGACCCTCGGCCTGGTCTCCCTGGGAGCCTCGTTCGCGGCCCGCGCCGAACCCGTGGTGAACCCCACGGTGTCGGGTCCCCGTGCCCAGGCTCCCGCCTGCAGTTCCGGGCGGTTGACGGTGACCCGGGCCAAGAACGTCGTGCGGGTCTCCGAGCAGCGGTTGACGGCCACCGACGCGACCCTCACACCGGGGAGCTTCCCGTCGGTCACGGACCAGGGCGGGACCTGGCAGACGGGGCCCGCCACACAGTGGACCAGCGGCTTCTTCCCCGGCAGCCTCTGGCTGGCGTACCGGCGGACGCATCGGCCGGTCTTCGAGACCGATGCCCGTGCCTGGACCCGCCTGCTCGCCGGCCAAGCGACCGACACCTCCACCCACGACATCGGGTTCGAGATCATGAGCAGCTTCGGCAACGGCTACGCGATCACCCACCAGCGGGCCTACAAGGCCATCATCCTGCGGGCCGCGAAGTCACTGGCCAGCCGCTACAGCCCGACGGTGGGAGCCATCCGCTCCTGGGGAGCCAGGGACGACCACCAGCACTTCAAGGTCATCATCGACAACCTGATGAACCTGCGCCTGCTCTTCTGGGCGAGCGCGCACGGAGGCCCGCCGGCCTGGAAGCGCATCGCAACCCAGCACGCCCTCACCACGGCCGCGCACTTCCTGCGCCGGGACGGCAGCGTCATCCACCTGGTCGACTTCAACCCCACCACCGGTCAGGTGATGAGCACGTCGAACCCCCAGGGCTACCGCGCCGACTCCACCTGGTCGCGCGGCCAGGCCTGGGCGACCTACGGCTTCACCACGGCCTACCAGGCGACCGGGAACGCGCGGTTCCTGACCGCCGCACGCCGTACCGCCGACTACTTCATCGACGGGCTCCCCAGCGACTGCGTCCCCTACTGGGACTTCGACGCCCCCGACATCCCCCACGCCGCCACCGACACCTCGGCAGCCGCCATCGCGGCGGCCGGCCTGCTCCAGCTCTCCCGACTCGACCCCGACCCCGACCGCGCCGCCCGATACGCGCTCTCCGCGTCCCACATCCTGTCGTCCCTGGCCGGCCACTTCATCGCCACCCACGGCCAGGCAACGCTCACCGGCAGCACCTCCACCTTCGGCGTCGACCCACCCGACATCGGGACCGCCTACGGCGACTACTACCTCCTCCAGGCAGTCGAGACCTGGCTCACCCCACAGCTCGGTCAGGCGACGTAGGACAGGTCGGCGAAGTAGAGCTCGAGCCCGGGGGGTGCGTCCATGAGCATCCGGCCCCGCTCGTCGTCGAGCCGGTGGGTGCCGTTCTGGTCGACCAGGTAGTAGCGGCCGTAGGGAGTACGCCACGTCCATCGCGCCGTACCGCTCTGTTTCACGCGATACCCCGCGTGGGTCTTCCAGCGGTGATGCCGTCGTCCGAGCGGACCGGAGTTGTGGAGGCCGGTCTGGCCGGGTGGGCCATCGGACTGGTACGGCATCGGGTGGTCCAGGTCGACCGATCCCGCCAGGCCGGGCACGCCGGCGGCATGGGGGAAGCAGTCCTCCGGGGTGATCACGAGTCGCCGCTCGCGAAGCCCGGTCGGGTGCTCGTAGCAGTTCACGCTGACTCGGTCGTTCAGGTCGAGCACCGGGGTGACGGTCAGCGTGCACCCGGAGAAGAGTTCGTGGTCGGCGAGCAGCGGACCGATCCCCTCCACCCGGGCGACGGGCGTCGTCAGGCCGGCGAGCGCGAGGTCGGAGATGTGGACGAACAACCGCACCCGGGGTCGTAGCTGTCGGGGGTCGACCTCACGCAACGTCTGGAGCAGATCGGCGGGGAACGCGGTGGCTCGGGACGTCTCTGGCTCGGCGGCCTCTGCCGTCGAGGCCAGCAGGAGCTCGAGCACCTCGGCCGGCCGGCCCAGCCAGCCCATCGCGATCGAGCGCAGCTCGTCGCGGCTCGCACCGGGGTGACGGTCGGCGATCAGGTCGGCCACGCGCTCGACGGTCGCGTCGATCCAGACGGCGTCGCCCGCCGAGACCCGCGCGATGACGTGACGAAGCCCCGTCTCATCGGTGCGCGACAGCGTGACGTAGCGGCGACGGCGCTCGGCCACGACGCGCGCCGCGTGCGTCGCCGGGTCGGCCTCGATCACCTTGGCCTCGCAGATCCGCAACACGCGTCCGGGCGACTGACCCGCGATGGCGGCCGCCACCGCTGCATCCACGATGCCGACCCGGTCGGCCGGCAGCCGCCGGGAAAGGCGCGCCACCTTGCGGGCCAGCCAGACCTCGCAGGCGAGCTCCTGGGTGAGCGCCCAGACGCGCGGCAGCCGGTGGCGCAGGTCCAGCACGTCGGCCAGGTCGCGCTCGCACGCCGCCGCGTGGGTCTGGCGCGCCATCGCCAGGTCCCCCACGCAGAACTCGCGCACCGGCGGCGTGCCCTCTCCCCCGAGCTGCCGCAGCCGGTCCTCCGCCCACACCCGACGGCCCGTCTCGGGGTCGCGACGCGGGTCGGTCGAATGCACGTCTGCCCAGGCGGCGACGACCCTCAGCTCGTCCACCTCTGCGGCCCGCCGGCGGAAGAGTGCCTCCTCGGCGGCCTTCAGCAGCGCGACAGCATCGAGCCCGTCGAGGTCCGAGCCTCGGGGGTCGAGCTCCGCCTGATGCATGGCTCGAGTCTATCGAACATACGTTCGAACAGCAAGCCGGAATTCACAGCCCACCCTGTCGTCGGGCCAGGGCGGCGGCGGCTCCGCGGTTCTCGACGCCGAGCTTGTCGAGCACATGGGACACGTGCACGCTGACCGTCTTCTGGCTGATGAACAACGTGTCGGCGATCGTCTTGTTCGTCGCGCCGGTGGCGAGCAGGTCGAGGACCTCGCTCTCGCGCGGGGTCAGCCGGCTCAACGGCCCCTCGCTCACCGTCGACTCCGGGAGCGGCACCCGGGTGCGTGTAGCCAGACGTAACGCCCGCTCCTCGAGCCGTCGCGCCCCGATGTCGTGCGCCGTGGTCCAGCAGGACACCAGAAGCTCGCGGCCCTCGTCGCGACCGCCGTGTGCCAGTAGCTCCTCCGCCAGGTCGAGCCGTGGCTCCAGGGCGAAGTAGACGCCGAACGGGTCCGCCAACGACACCGCGACGCGGAACTGGTCGACGGCCGGCTCACCACGCACCCTGGCGGCGTACGCCTCGGCGAGCGCGAGCTGGACACCGTGGTACGTGCCGCGCCACTCGTCGGTGAGACCGGCACGACCCAGCTCGAGCTGCCGCGCGGCCCGATCGGCGAGTGCGTCGGTCCGCGCTCCCGTCATCGGACGAGCGGCAGCCAGTGCGTGGAAACCGATCCGTGCGGCGGCTCCGGCGATCAGCGGAGAGTCGCCCTCGTTCAGCTGGCCCAGGTACGCCTCGGCCGCCTCGAGGCACCTCGGACCATCGCCGCGCTGAGCTCCGAGTTGAAGCTCCCTCAGGACGTCCCAGTCGTCCGGGTAGACGCCGACGGCCACGTCGTCCACGGCCCCGGAGGGAAGCACCCGCGACGCCGCGGCCGCATCGCCACGCGCCAGATACAGATCAGCTTGAGCCCGCCAGGGCGCTTCTGGCGGGCTGAGACCCAGGATCTCCTCCAGCAGCAGCCCTGCCGAGTCGAGCCGACCTTCCCACGTGAGTGCGCCGACCAGTGCCTCCCCACACCACGCCGCCTCCACGAGGAGTCCCGCTCCCACCGCCTCGTCGTACGAGGCTCGCGCCACGCGTGCAGCGCGGTCGACCTGTCCCTTATCCATCAGCAGTCCTGCCAGCCACCCGGCGGAATGGAGCGCGTGTCCGACCATCCCGGCGCTTCGCGCCACCGCGATCGCCTGCTCGGCGGCTGCCGGCGCCTCGCTCGCACGGCCCAGGCGGTGCAACGCCTCCGCTCGGAAGGTGAGCGCCAGGAGAAGGGGATCGATGGAGGCTGCGGCCGTGGCGCAGACGATCGCTCGGTCGGCCGCCTCCAGGCCCGCGGCGAAGCTGCCTTCGAAGATGCGAAGCAGCGCCTGGGCGGCGAAGGCGTAGGCCGCTTCCTCGGTCGTAGCCTCACCGGCGTACGTGACGGCGAGCCGGATCGCCTCCGGTGCCCGGGACATGTCGTGGTTGTGCATCGCCGAGAAGGCGAGAGCGGAGTAGGCACGGCTCGCCACCAAGGGGTCGGAGCCGGGTTCGACCATGTCGACGGCTCGGCGATTGAGTTGGTGCCAGCGTTCGCCGTCGCCTTGGTCGCAATAGGCGCGCGCCAGCGAGACGACGAGCTCCACCTCGGTCCGTCCGACCCGGATCTGAGCCTCCGGCACGCGGTCCCACAGGGTGAGTGCACGCTCGAGGTGGGTGACCGCCTCGGCTGCACCGACCTTCCAGGCCACCATCCCCGCTCGTTCCGAGGCAACCAATGTCCGCGGCAGGTCGTGTGCGGCGTTCCAGTGGAATGCCAGGCGGCTCCACATCGACAGACCGGGGTCCGGCTCGGAGTCCACCCTCGCCTGCAGGATCGTGGCCAGGTGGGCGTGCAGCCGAACGCGCTCGTCCGGCAGCAGGTCGCCGTACACCGCCTCACGCAGAAGACCGTGCCGGAACTCCAGGGTCTCGCCGGTGCGGCGCAGGAGGTTCGCGTCGAGCGCCTCACGCAGCTGGGCGTCGACCGTGTGCTGGTCGAGGCCGGCCAGCTCCGGAAGCGTGCTGGTGTCGAGCCTGGTCCCGCTCACCGACGCCACCTGGAGCAGACGACCAGCGTGTTCACCCAGGGCGTCGACCCGCGCCAGGAACAGGTCCGCGAGAACCTCCGGCATCCCGTGACGATCGGCATCCACCAGCTCCTCCGCGTAGAGCGGATTGCCCTCGGAACGCGCCAGGACGGCGTCCACCACGGAGGTCTCGGCTCGCCCCGTGCGGGCGGTGACGATGCCCTCGATGCCGTCGCGCTCCAGGGGGCTGAGCTGCACGCGTCGCGTTCCGGGTGCGCGGCCGATCTCGGCGAGCGACGTGCGGAAGGGATGACGTCGGTGGAGATCGTCGCTGCGGACGGTCAGGATGAGCACGAGTCGCCCCCGGGCCGTGCGCGACAGCGACAACACGAAGTCCTGGGTCGAACGGTCTGCCCAGTGCGCGTCCTCCAGCACCAGCATCACCCGGCCGGCGGCGGCGGCCTCGAGCACGGTCTGCCGCAGGTCCTCGAGCACCCGGAAGGGCTCGGCGCCCCTCGGCGACTCCGGGTCCAGGAGAGTGCGCATCCGGCGCGCCGACGGGCGGGACTCGAAGTCGTCGACACCGGACACCAGCACGCGCAGCGCCTCGACCACGGGGGCGAACGAGATGCCCGCCTCGAGATCGAGACAGTGTCCGATCGCCACCGTGAATCCGAGCTCGCCGGCACGGCGCACAGCGTCCGCCACGAGCGTCGTCTTGCCGATCCCCGCATCCCCGCCCACCAGGACGATCTGTGGGCTCCCCTCGGCGGCGATGGCGAGCGCGTCGGAGAGCTCCGCGATCTCCCGGTCGCGACCGAGAAGGAGGGGCGCGTGGTTCGGTCCGGGCGGCATCCAGGTCACCCCCTTGGCGTGGGTGTCGCGAAGCCCGAGAGGAGCCATCCTAGGCGCCGCGGACCCCGCCCTGCCGGACCGCGACACCGGACGTCGCGACCTCCAGCACCCGACCGGACCATCCGTCGGGCGTGCTGGCCAGCAGGTCGGCGGCGTCGGCCACGGTGAGCACCAGCACCGTCGGCCCGGCGCCCGACACGACGGCGGCATGTCCCTCCGCCCGGAGGCGGTCGACCAGTTCGAGCGACTCGGGCATGGCCGGGCGGCGATGCTCCTGGTGCAGGAGATCCTGCGTGGCGGTCAGCAGCAGCGAGGGCTGACCGGCGAGCGCCGCCACCAACAGGGCGGCTCGGCCGGCGTTGGCGGCCGCGTCGGCGTGCGGTACGACGTCCGGCAGCAGGCCGCGGGCGACGGAGGTCGCGAGCGAGGACGGTGGCACGAGGACCACGGCACGGAGCGACGGCGACACCTCGGCGCGGGCCGCGAAGAACCCGTCTGGGGCGAGCCCGGAGATCGTCAGACCGCCGAAGCAGGCGGCCGCGACGTTGTCGGGGTGGCCCTCGATCTCGGCGGCCAGCCGGAAGGCCTCGAGATCCGACATCGCCGCGTGGCCACCCTCCACCAGCGCCCGCGCCAGGTGGATGCCCGCCACGATCGCCGCCGAGGACGACCCGAGGCCGCGGGCATGGGGGATGCGGTTGCGGCAGCGCAGCGTGAGACCCGGCGGGGTGGTGCCGAGGACGTCGAACGCGGCTCGCATCGCGCGGACCACGAGGTGCGTCTCGTCGCGTGCGACGTCTCCGGCGCCTTCGCCGGCGACCTCGACGTCCAGACCTCGTGGCGCGAGGGCCGCGGTCAGCTCGTCCCGCAGCTCGAGCGCGAGCCCGAGGGAGTCGAAGCCCGGGCCCAGGTTGGCCGAGGTCGCGGGCACGTCGACGTGGACCGGTCCGGCGCCGAGGCTCACGCCGCCCTCATCGCAGACCCGCGGCCGCGGCGGCCTGCTCGACGTCCGGGTCGATCACCGCGTCCACCAGGTCACCGACCGACTCGAGCGCGGTGGCGGTGTCCTTGAGGCCGTGACCCGTGACCGTGATCGCGACCGTCAGCCCGGAGTACGACTCCCCCGCGTCCAGGTCGGCGAGCAGCCCCGCCACGCCGGCCGCGGACGCGGGCTCGACGAAGACGCCCTCGCGGCGCGCCAGCTCGGACTGCGCGGCGAGGATCTGGGCGTCGCTGACCGCGCGGAAGCGTCCGCCGGACTCGTGCGCCGCCGCGACGGCCTGCTTCCACGACGCCGGGTTGCCGACCCGGATGGCCGTCGCCTTGGTCTCGGGATCGGGGAACGGGTCGCCGGTGACCAGGGGCGCCGCGCCCTCGGCCTGGAAGCCGCGCATCCGTGGCCTGCGGGTGGTGCGCCCCAACGCGGCGTACTGCTCGTAGCCCAGCCAGTACGCCGTGATGTTGCCGGCGTTGCCGACCGGCAGGAGGTGGACGTCGGGGGCGTCGCCGAGGAAGTCGACCACCTCGAAGGCGGCGGTCTTCTGTCCCTGGATCCGGACCGGGTTCACCGAGTTGACCAAGGAGACGGGGTAGTTCCACGAGAGGCCGCGGGCCAGCTCGAGGCAGTGGTCGAAGTTGCCCCGCACCATCACGATCAGCGCGCCGTGCACGACCGCCTGCGCCATCTTCCCGGCCGCGATCTTGCCCTCGGGCATCAGCACGATGGGCGTCAGGCCGGCCCGGGCGGCGTACGCCGACATCGAGGCAGAGGTGTTCCCGGTGGACGCACACACGACCGCCTGTGCTCCCTCGTGACAGGCGACCGAGATCGCGGCGGTCATCCCGCGGTCCTTGAACGACCCGGTGGGGTTGTCGCCCTCGACCTTCAGCCACACGTCGGCGTCGGAGCGCTCCGACAGCCAGGCGGAATGGACGAGCGGGGTGCCTCCCTCACGCAGCGTCACCGGCTCGACGTCGTCGGGGATCAGGTCGAGCAGGGACCGGTACTCCGCGATCACCCCGCGCCACTGGCGAGGCCCGGTCTGCGGGAGCTCGTCGAGGTCGCCGTCGGTCACCGGTCCGGGATCGTCGCGGCTCACTCCGGCACTCCTTCGACGCGCATCACCGAGGTCACCTCGCGCACGCATGCCAGGCCGCGGAGCCGGTCCACGGTGCGGGCGAGCTGCGCGTCGGTGGCGTCGTGCGAGACCACGACCAGCTGCGCGTCGGCCCCGCGCCCTTCCTGCCGCAGGGTCTGGATCGACACGTCCTCCTCCGCGAAGGCGGTGGCGATCTCCGCGAGGACGCCCGCGCGGTCGTCGACGTCGATGCCGATGTGGTAGCGCGTCCGGGTCTCGCCCATGGGCAGCACCACGCGGTCGGCGTACGCCGACTCGCCGGCGCCGCGGGTGCCACCGAGGCGGTTGCGAGCCACCGTGACGAGATCACCCAGCACCGCGCTGGCCGTCGGTGCCCCACCGGCACCGGGGCCGTAGAACATCAGCTGGCCGGCGGCATCGGACTCGACGAAGACCGCGTTGAACGCCTCGCGGACACTCGCCAGCGGGTGGGTCCTCGGGATCATCGCCGGGTGCACCCGGACCGAGACACCTTCGTCCCCCGAGGCGGCGGTGGCGATCTCGGCGATCGCGAGGAGCTTGACGACGCTGCCCATCTCGCGGGCGGAGGCGATGTCGGTGGCGGTCACGTCGGTGATCCCCTCGCGGTGCACGTCCGCCGCGGTGACCCGGGAGTGGAAGGCGAGGCTGGCCAGGATCGCGGCCTTCGCGGCGGCGTCGAAGCCCTCGACGTCCGCGGTGGGGTCGGCCTCGGCGTACCCCAGCTCCTGGGCCTCCTCCAGCGCCTCCTCGAAGCCGGCTCCGGTCGTGTCCATCTTGTCGAGGATGAAGTTGGTGGTTCCGTTGACGATGCCCAGGACGCGCGTCACCCGGTCTCCGGCGAGCGACTCCCGCAGCGGCCTCAGGATCGGGATGGCGCCCGCGACGGCCGCCTCGTAGTAGAGGTCGCGACCCGCCTTCTCGGCCGCCTCGAAGAGCGTCGGGCCGTCCTCGGCGAGGAGGGCCTTGTTGGCGGTGACCACGCTCGCGCCGTTCTCCAGCGCGGAGAGGATCAGCGAGCGGGCCGGCTCGATGCCGCCGATCACCTCCACCACGACGTCCACGTCGTCGCGGGCGACCAGGCCGGCCGCGTCGGTCGTCAGGAGACCCCCGGGCACGGTGACCTCACGCGGCGCGTCGATCCGTCGTACGGCGACGCCGACCAGCTGCACCGGCGCCCCCACGCGCGCGGCGAGGTCGCCGGCCTGCTCGGTCAGCAGCCGGACCACCTGGGACCCGACGGAGCCGCAGCCGAGCACGGCGACGTTCAGCGGCTTCACGGATGAGCTCCCAGGTCGGTGGCCAGCAGGTCGTCCACAGTCTCCCGCCGTACGACGGTCGTGGCGACGCCGTCCCGCACCGCGACCACGGGCGGTCGCAGGGCGTGGTTGTAGTTGGAGGCCATCGAGCGACAGTAGGCACCGGTCGCGGGGACCGCGAGCAGGTCGCCCGGCCGCACGTCGCCCGGCAGGAACTCGTCCTTGACGACGACGTCGCCGGCCTCGCAGTGCTTGCCCACCACCCGGGCCAGCACGGGCGTCGCGGTCGAGGTCCGCGAGGCGAGCGTGCAGGAGTAGTCGGCGTCGTAGAGGGCGGTGCGGATGTTGTCGCTCATGCCTCCGTCCACGCTGACGTAGGTGCGTACGGCGCCCCCGTCGAGCTCGACGGCCTTCACCGTCCCGACGGTGTAGACCGTGCACATCGCCGGCCCGACGATCGCCCGGCCCGGCTCGATCGACAGGTGCGGCTCCGGGATCTCGAGCGCCCGGCACTCGTGCTCGACGATCTTGCTCATCTCGTTCGCCAGCTGCGCCGGGTCCGAAGGGTCGTCCTGGGTCGTGTAGGCGATCCCGAAGCCGCCCCCCAGGTCGAGCTCGGGCATCGTCACGCCGAGCTCGGAGCCGACCTGGGCGTGCAGCGCCAGCACCCGGCGCGCGGCGACCTCGAAGCCCGCGGTGTCGAAGATCTGGCTCCCGATGTGGGAGTGCAGCCCCAGCAGCTCCAGGCCCGGGGCGGCGGCCACGCGGCGTACGGCCCGGAGCGCGTCGCCCGACGTGATCGAGAAGCCGAACTTCTGGTCCTCGTGGGCGGTCGCGATGTACTCGTGCGTGTGCGCCTCCACGCCGGCGGTCACCCGCACCATCACCCGCGCCGTGACGCCGAGGCTCGCGGTGACGCGCTCCAGCCGGTCGAGCTCGTCGAACGAGTCCACGATGATGCGGCCGACGCCCTCGGCGACGGCCCGGCGGAGCTCGGGCTCGGTCTTGGTGTTGCCGTGGTAGCCCAGCCGTGCCGGGTCGAAGCCGGCACGGAGGGCCACGGTCAGCTCGCCGTCGGAGCAGACGTCGAGGCTCAGGCCCTCCTCCGCCACCCACCGAGCGACCGTCGTGCACAGGAACGCCTTGCCGGCGTAGAACACGTCGTAGCCCTCGAACGCCTCGCGGAACGCCCGGGCGCGGCCCCGGAAGTCGGCCTCGTCGAGGACGTAGGCCGGCGTGTTCACGTTCGCGACGAGGTCGGGCACGGAGACGCCCCCGACGACGAGGTTGCCGTCGGCCTTGTGCGCGGTGTCGGACCAGAGGCCGGCGACGAGGGCGTTCGGGTCGGCCGGTTCACGCAGCCAGCTCGGGCCGCGCAGGGCTCCGTCGGCGTGCGCCCAGCCGGCCTCGTGGGTGGGCACGGCCGCTACATGCGCTCGGGGGCGGAGACCCCGAGCAGCGCGAGGCCGTTCGCCAGCACGGTCCTGGTCGCGTCGACGAGCCGGAGCCGGGCGCGATGGAGGTCGGACGGCTCCTCGTCGCCCAGCGGCAGGACCCGGCAGCTGTCGTAGAAGCGGTGGTACGACGCGGCGGTGTCCTCGAGGTAGCGGGCGACCCGGTGCGGCTCCCGCAGCGTCGTCGCGGCCGCAACCACGCGCGGGAACTCCGCAAGGGCCCGCAGCAGCTCCCCCTCCTTCTCGTGCGCGAGGAGGTCGGGGTGCGAGTCCGGCTCCAGACCCAGGTCGGCCGCGTTGCGCAGGATCGAGGAGACCCGGGCGTGCGCGTACTGGACGTAGAACACCGGGTTGTCGCTGGTCGCCTTCGCCCAGAGGTCGAGGTCGATGTCGAGGTTGGTCTCGAGGGAGTTGCGGACCAGCGCGTAGCGGGCCGCGTCGATCCCGATGGCCTCGACGAGGTCGAGCAGGGTGATCAGGTTGCCGGTCCGCTTGCCCATCCGGACCACCGAGCCGTGGCTGAGCAGGTTGACCATCTGGCCGATGATGATCTCGAGGTTGACGCCCGGCTCGTCGCCGAAGGCGGCGCAGAGCGCCATCATCCGGCCGACGTAGCCGTGGTGGTCGGCGCCGAGCAGGATGATGCAGCGGTCGAAGCCGCGCTCCCGCTTGTCGAGGTAGTACGCCGCGTCCCCGGAGATGTAGGCACCGTGACCGTCGGACTTGACGATGACGCGGTCCTTGTCGTCGCCGTACTTCTCGGTCGCGAGCCAGACGGCGCCGTCCTTCTCGTAGAGGTTGCCGAGCTCGCGGAGCCGGGCGAGCGCACGGTCCGTGGCACCGGACTCGTAGAGGTCGTTCTCGTGGAAGTACACGTCGAACGGCACCCGGAAGTCGCGGAGCGTCTCCTTGATCTCGGCGAACATGAGGGCGACGCCGGCGGCGCGGAACACCTCCCGCGCCTCGTCGTCGGGGAGGCCGGGCGCCTCCGGGTGCTCGGCGACGATCTGCCCGGCGATCTCGGCGATGTACTGCCCGGGGTAGCCGTCCTCGGGGGTCGGCTCGTGCCGGGCGCTGGCCAGCAGCGACCGCGCGAAGCGGTCGATCTGCGCGCCGTGGTCGTTGAAGTAGTACTCGCGGGTCACCAGGTAGCCGGTGGCCTCCAGCAACCGGGCGAGCGTGTCGCCGACCGCCGCCCACCGGGCGCTGGCCAGGGTGACCGGGCCGGTCGGGTTGGCGGACACGAACTCGATGTCCACCTTCTGCTTGCGGCCCACCTCGGAGCCGCCGTACGCCGCTCCCGCGGCCACGATCTCGTCGGCGACCTGGCCCTGGGCCCCGGTGTCGACGGTGATGTTGAGGAACCCGGGACCGGCCACCTCCACCCCCGCGATGCCGTCGGCCGCGCGCAACCGCTCCGCCACGACGCCGGCGAGGTCGCGCGGGGGCCGCCCGGCCTGCTTGGCCAGCTGGAGCGCCACGTTGGTGGCGTAGTCGCCGTGACCCTTCTGGCGCGGACGCTCGACCGTGACCGTCTCCGGCGCGCCGTCGGGCAGCGTGATCGCGCCCTCGTCGGACAGGGCCGTCACGGACGAGACGATCAGGTCGGAGAGCTGCTCGGGGGTCACCCGGCAAGGGTATCGGCGCCCCGGCGCAGCCCTCGAAGCACTTCCAGCAGCCGGATTCCCGGCTGGCTGCGCTGCCGCCCGCGCCGGTTTCCGTCGCCGCGTGCCGCGCCGGTATGGTCGTCCCCACCTGAGCCCCCGTAGCTCAGGGGATAGAGCACCGCCCTCCGGAGGCGGGAGCGAAGGTTCGAATCCTTCCGGGGGCGCCAGTTGGATCGCGGCGCTGACCTGCGGTCCTCCGCTCCGCGCGGTACGCCGACCTGTCGCCGACAAGCCCCGTGGGCAACGTCTGGCCACGCCGCCGAACAGGCCCTTGGGGCCTCCGCCTTGACACTTCGGTACGGCGCGCCGCGACAACAGGTCCTTCGACCCCTCTGACGCTCGTGGGGCCGTAGAGCACAAGGTCCCTTCAAGGGGCGACCTGCGGCTCTGACCTGGATACGGGGTGCCGGCTGACGATGGTGGTGTCGCATGACCGTGCCCGCCTGCTCACCCCGAGCCCCGGCAAAACGCGCCAGCGAACCGACGAAAGGCCTCGCCATGAAGGCTGCAGTTGTCACCTCGTTCTCCGAAGCACTCGAGATCGTCGACCGCGCTATCCCCCAGCCCGGAGCCGACCAGGTGTTGATCCGCCTCGAGGCGTGCGGCCTGTGTCATACCGACATCCACGCGGCCCGAGGCGAATGGCCCATCAGGCCCACCCTGCCGTTCGTCCCCGGACACGAGGGCGTCGGCATCATCGAGCGACTGGGAGCAGGCGTCACGAACCGGACCGTCGGCGAACGCGTCGCCATCGCCTGGCTCGGCTCGGCCTGCGGCGAGTGCCGTTACTGCATCGACGGCCGCGAGACCCTGTGCGTGAAGCAAGAAAACAGCGGCTACTCCATCGACGGCGCGTTCGCCGACTACGCCGTCGCCAGCGCGACGTACGTGGTCCCCGTCCCAGACGGCATCACCTCGATCGACGCCGCGCCTCTCAGCTGTGCCGGGGTGACGACCTACAAGGCAGTCAAGGTCGCCGGCGTCAAGCCGACCGAGCTGGTGGGAATCTTCGGCATCGGCGGCCTCGGCCACCTGGCCGTCCAGTACGCCCGGCTCATGGGTGGGACGGTTGTCGCCATCGACATCGAGGAGCCGAAGCTCCACCTCGCGGCGACACTCGGCGCCGAACACCTCGTCAACGCCGGCACGGTCGACCCCGTCGTCGCCATCCAGGATCTTGGCGGACTCGATGTCGCGCTCGTGCTGGCCGCATCGCCGCGGGTCTTCGAGCAGGCCTTCGCGTCGCTGCGCCGCGGTGGACGGCTCGTCTGCGTGGCCCTGCCCGCGGACGGCGGCGCCATGGACATTCCGATCTTCGAGACCGTGATCAAGGGCATCTCCATCATCGGATCCATCGTCGGCACCCGTCAGGACCTGGCAGAGGTGTTCGCACTCCACGCCGCCGGCAAGACCAGGGTGATCGCCGAGACCAGGAGGCTCGAGAACGTCAACGACGCGATCGCCGAAGTGCTCTCGGGCCAGATCCCGGCACGGCTCGTCTTTGACTACGTCCCGGTTCCGGCAGCGGTGTGAGGCCTCCTGCGGCGCCGCTCTCTGCGAGTGTCGATCTCCTGTGGTTGCCGCTCGGGGCGGGCCCCGGCGCTCGTCTGGTCCACTGGAGTGGGTGGGTCTTCGAGTCAATCGTCGCCACTCACCAACGCCGCCAGCGACGCGACCTCTATCACTCCGCCTTGGAGGTTCGCCTGGACGGTGACCGCTTCGTCATCGAGATGACGCCGGTTTGGGGCGCCCAGGTAACCGATCGCGGTGTTGTCGGCGAGGGTCCGGTGGGTCTTGCTCGGCTGGGTCGTTTGCGTCTGTTTCGCTACGAGGTGCGCCGGTGGCGCGATGGAGTCATCTCGGACGCGGCGGAAGCCGTGGACAGTCCACGACGCCTCAGCTCAGATAGGGCGAGCGCGCAGCTGGTTCTGGATCTCGTCCGCGAGTTTCCCGCCAGCACGTGGGGGCGCGACGAGCTGGACACGGGCGAGATGTGGAACTCGAACTCCCTCACCTCGTGGCTGCTTGCCAGGAGTGGGCATGACAGCGACCAGATCCGTCCTCCAGCTGATGGGCGTGCCCCCGGTTGGTCGGCTGGGCTCGTCGTCGCGGCGCGCACCGCACGTGGAGCCGAGCCCGCTGGCTCACCAACAGATGGCAACGTTCATCTCTCGGATCGAGGCGGCATCCGAGCTTGACACGAGCGGCCGCCGTCGGCCAGCGAGGGCATCGGACTGAGGTGCGACGGAACTGGAGACCGTCGCGCGGATGTCGGGGGACGACCTGATCCCTGGAGGGCCTGCGACTTCGCGTCTGGTGGTCCGGTTCCAGAGCGACTTCGAGCCGACCGTCAAGGGCTTGGGTGATGGGGGTCGTCAGTCGTGCGGCCTGAGGTGGAGCCAGGGGCGAGACAGCTCGAAGGCCCGGCCAGAGACCACCCTCGGCTCGATCTCGACCACGTTGTACTTGAGCGTCGGCACCCATGGCCGCAGCGGAACATTCTCTGCGCGATGCGCTTCGTCCTCGGGAAGCAAGCGTGCAGGTCCGCGCACGACGACGCTGCGGGCCCAGTCCTCCCCGTAGCGATCGATCTCGAACGCCACGTCGGACCCCATCACGACAGCCAAAAGCTTGTTGCCCTCGGCCGTGCGGAACAACAGGGAGCCACCCTCGACCGCGTAGTTGATGGGCGTGATGTGGACCTCGTCGACGAGTCGGTAGGCAAATCTCCCGAACTCCTCGTCACGCAGCATCTCCCAGCACTCCTCCGACGTCAGCTCGATGACCACCTCATCGGTCATGGCCGTGACTCCCCTCGGTGTACAGCGGGGGCGATACCCGTCTGAAGTCCAACTTAGGCAGGCTCCGTCGGCGCCCACAAGGACCCCGTGGTCCTTTGCGTCTGAAGGTGCTTTCGGGGAAACCGTTCAAGTCGACGAGGGGTCTGGTGCCGCTCTCTGGTGCACGTTCGACCGACCTGCAGGCTCGCGAGTGAGTTCGGCCTCATCGTCCGCCAACCCGACCCATAGCCACAGGCAGGCCATCGCCGCCCTCGGCAGCGGAACACGTGGTGGGTCTCGAAGGTGCGGTGAAATCGGTCGCGGTGACCGCCATGGTGGACCTCGACCGGGACGTCGACCGGGACTTCTGTCATCGCCCAACCTGTCGCATGACTCTAACCCCGGGCCGGCAGTCGGGCGCACCGTGGAACCACGGGACGGGCGTTCCGAAGTCCTTCGGGGATGGCCCGCGAAGGCGCGCAGGGCAGTGTGCGTCGCAGCGCCGTGCCGCCGGAGGAACCATGTTGTTCGCCTTCACCTTGTTTGTACTGATCGCCCTCTTGCTGCCGGTGCTCTTTGCCATGGCTCTGCGACGGTGGGGATTGGAAACGGCCGAGACCGAGCGCAGGCTCAGCTCACCGCAGACGCCCACGGTTTCGTACGTCGTGCCGGAGGGGCAGGATCCTGCCTTCGTTCGGGCCGCCCTGGCTCACGCCGGCTTCGAGACGATGCTGCATCGATCGGACGGCCAGCGGCTGATCGTGGAGTGCGACGCCGCTGAGCGCGACCGGGTCCGAGAGACCATCGAAAAGGTGGAGCGCAAGGGCCCGGACGGCCGAGAGATACACGCCAAGTCGCGTGCACTTCCCGAACGATCCTACGTGACCAACCGCTGACCACCGCGGTTCGACGTAGAGGCCCACGCGGCACCCGAACAGGACAAGCAGGCAAGCCACTCATTCCAAGGCAGAGCTCGGGCCAAGCCTGCCCGACAACGAGGAATGGAGCAGAGAGGCGAGATGGCGACGAAAGCCATGGCGCGGTCGATGTGTCGCTATTGCCACGGCCCCATCGGACTCTCCCATTGGACCGGCTGGATCGACCTGACCCTCAACGGGTCATACGACATGTGCCCGGGCACGATCTCTGCGGTTCACGAGCCCATCGAGAGCGGGAGCCGTCATGGTGGACCAAACTGGGGGCAGAGCCGATGGCGTGGGGGTCCCCTTCACTGAGGCGGGATGGGGAGTGGCCGTAACGCGGGAGCGAAGGTTCGAATCCTTCCGGGGGCGCTTTTCTCCCCTTCGGCCGTCCGGTTCCTAAGAGTTGCCTGAGCCGAAAGCCGGCGGCGTCGTCCGGAGTGCGGGGCCGGACTACGCTGGCGGTACAGCCGGCGCGCCTCGATGTCAGGACATGTCATGTACCCCTTGATCGGTGATGTCGGAACCCCGGAACTGCTGATCATCTTCGTCGTCGTGATGCTCGTGTTCGGCGGTTCCAAGCTGCCCGACCTGGCCAGGGGCAGCGGCCGGGCGATCCGGATCTTCAAGGCCGAGATCAACGCGACGGACGATCCCGAGGACGAGACGTCTCCCCCGGCGAAGGACGACGCCCAGGACGGCACCGTCTGACCGTGGTCCGGTCTCAGCCAAAACTTGGCTGGATCCCCTACCGTCGGCTCGGCCGGTCCACCGTCCGGTCACCCCGCGTTCGCCGCCCGTCGCCCCGAAGGATCGCACCGCACCCCGATGGCTTCCCCCTCCGCCTCTGACCGCGCATCGGCCGGCGCCGCGCCCACCCGCAACCGGCGAGCCGCCCGCCGCACGGTGGCGAAGGTCGTGGCCACCACCTGGCTGGTGCTCGCCCTGGTCACCGCGCTCGGTGTGGTGCTGGCCTACCGGCACTACAACGCCAACCTCACCGTCGCCAACGTCGGCGCCGAGCTGGGTCGCAACCGTCCCGCGCCGTTGATCCCCGCGGGTCCGTCGGGGCCGGTCAACATCCTGATCATGGGCTCGGACAACCGCAACGCCCCGGGCGACCACATCGACAATCTGACCGGCATCGGCAAGCGCTCCGACACCACGATCCTGCTGCACCTGTCGGCGGACCGGAGGCGCGCCTACGCGGTGAGCATCCCGCGCGACTCGATCGTCCACCGTGCCGCCTGCTACAGCCCCAGCGGCAAGCAGATCTCCCCGCCCACCTCCGGGGCGATGTGGAACGACGCCTTCAACATCGGCGGCCCCGGCTGCACCGTGCGCCAGTTCGAACAGCTCACCCACATCCGCGTCGACCACTTCATCGTGGCCGACTTCGCCGGGTTCCGGAGCATGGTCGACGCCATCGGCGGCGTGACCGTCTGCCTGCCGCACCCCGTGGTCGACCCGGTCGGGCACATCTATCTCCCGGCCGGGACCCACACCTTCACCGGCGCGCAGGCCCTGTCCTACGTCCGCGAGAGACACGACCTCGGCGACGGCTCCGACCTCGGCCGGATCAAGCGGCAACAGGCGTTCGTCGCGTCCATGGCGCACGAGGCCCTGAGCGCCCACACCCTCGAGAACCCGATCCGCCTCGCCCGGTTCCTCGACGCCGCGACCAAGTCCCTCACCGTCGACCCGGGACTGAAGAACCTCTCCGAGCTCGTCGGCCTGGCCTACCAGTTCCGGCACATCGGGCTGAACAAGATCCAGCTCCTCACCACGCCCTGGCAGCTGGATCCCACCAACCCCGACCGCGTCGTGTGGACCCCCCTGGCCCACCTCCTCTGGCGCGACCTCGCGCATGACCGGGTCCTCCCCCGCTCCCTGCTCTCCGGCGCGCTCAACGCCCGCCAGATCCCCGGCGTCACGGGCCGCCACCCGCACCCGCACAGCTCCCTCGCCCAGCAGAACCTGAGCAACGGCCTCTGCCCGTAGACCACGCGGGACGGCGTTGTCCCCGGCGTGCTCGATGACGAACCCGTCCTAGAGGGTGATGCGGCGCCGCGGCGGATGCTGATCTGCTGAAGACCTCCGGCACGCCCGGAGAGACGCCCCGTGGGTGCGGGCCCAACACACTGCGGGGCGTCGCCCGGCCCAGGCCGCACGTCGCGCCCGGTCGAGTCCCGGCCACGGCGGGCATCTCGCGAGCCCCGGACACGCCGGAGGAGCCTCCGCCGCTCGATGTAGTAGATTAAGTAGAGTTACTTACTACACATTGAGGGGAGGGCACCATGCTTGCGGTCGACCTGCACCAGCACCTGTGGCCGGGGCCGTTCGTCGAGCTCCTACGTCGACGCACGCGCACGCCGTACCTGCGGGGCTGGCAGCTGGTCACCGCCGGCGAGGCGGCGTACGACGTGCAGCCGGGCGACCATGACGTGGCGCACCGGGTCGAGCAGGATCGGCGTGCCGGCATCGGTCTCGCGTGCGTCAGCCTGTCCGCCCCGCTGGGGATCGAGTCGCTGCCCGGAGACGAGGCCGGCGCACTGATCGAGGCGTGGCACGCGGGCGCGCTCGACCTGCCGGAGCACTTCGCGAGCTGGGCGTCGGTGCCGACCATGGAGCCGGACCTGGCCGGGTTGACTCACCTGCTGGCCGGACGGTTCGTGGGCCTGCAGCTACCGGCGACGACGCTCGGCAGCCCGTCCGGCTGGTCGGCGGTGGCAGACGTCCTCCGCGTGGCCGAGCTGAGCGGCAAGCCCGTGCTCGTGCACCCGGGCCCGACGCCACCGTCGGACGCGGTGCCGTCGTGGTGGGCGCCCGTCGTCGGCTACGTCTCTCAGATGCAGGCCGCCTGGTGGGCGTGGCACGCGTTCGAGGGGCGCTCCCAGTTCCCGCGACTACGGCTCGTCTTCGCCGCCGGCGCCGGCCTGGCGCCGGTCCACCACGAGCGCCTGTCGGCGCGCGGTGGGACGTTCGGGCCGGTCGACCCCGACGTGTTCGTCGACACCTCGTCGTACGGCGCGCAAGGGCTCGACGCCCTGGCACGGGCCCTCGGCATCGACGCCCTGGTCCTCGGCAGCGACCGGCCGTATGCCGAGCCCTTGGAGACCCTGCTCGGCGAGGCGGCCACCCGGGCCGTCCGGGTCGACAACCCGCTGCGGGCGCTCGGCGGACGCCGACACCCGGACCTCGAGACGTCCGCCGTCACGGCGACCGGAGACAGGGAGGCAGTGGCATGACCGTCACCGCGCACGGCGTACCTGCCCGGGACGCGACATCCCTGCAGGGCGACCTGACGTTCGCCCTGCTGCCGGGACGCGACCTCGACCAGGACGAGCTGCGCTCCCTCGCGTCGTCCCTGGCCCTGCGGCCCGCGCTGTGGCAGCACCACCTCGCCTTCGACGACGCCCACCGGGTCTACGTCTCGCTGTACCGCGACGCCCACGTCGACGTCTGGCTGCTGTGCTGGACCCCGGAGAACGACACCGGGTTCCACGACCACGACATCTCGTCCGGGGCCGTCGCGGTCGTCAGCGGCGCCCTGCTGGAGCACAACCTCGCGGTCGACGACCGGCCCATCGAGACCCTCGTGGAGGGCGGGAAGGTCTTCAGCTTCGGCCCCGACCACATCCATCGCCTCACCGGTGCGGTCGGCGGGTCTGTGTCGGTGCACGCCTACAGCCCGCCGCTGTGGCGGATGGGGCAGTACTCCGTCGGCGCGGACGGCCGTCTCCGCCGGCAGTCGGTGTCGTACGCCGACGAGCTGCGGCCGCTCGAGTAGATGGCGCTCGGGGCTGTCGGCGCGCGGCCCGAAATGGGGCGAATGCCCCACGCGGATCCCGAACCCGGCTCCCTAGGTTCGGCGCGGGGAGCAGGACAGCGGGTCTCGCTCCGGACGAAAGGGACGACCATGGCGACGACATCTCCCGGTGAGGTGACCGACTTCGGGCCGATCGAGGTGGGCGAGAGAGATCTCGACGGCTACACGGTCAGCTTCCTGCACATCAAGCAGCGCATCGACATGAACGTCATGCTGCGAGGGCTCCCGGAGGACCGGTGCCCGTGTCCGCACTGGGGCGTGGTGACCGACGGATCGATGACGGTGCGCTACCGGGACCACGAGGAGATCGTGCGGGCCGGCGACGTGTACTACATGCCACCCGGGCACGTGCCGACGTACGAGCCGGGCACCCGGCTGATCCAGTTCAGCCCCAGCGACGAGATGCAGGTCGTCGACGAGGCGATCCAGCGGAACCTGGCGTCTCTCCCGGCCACGTGACCGTCGTCCCGGCGTAGCATCCGTGCCACGCACGCACGCCGGCTTGGGGTGACCACGGTGACGTCACGACCGTCCACGACCTCGGGCACGCACCTGCGCCTCGCCGAGCTGATGGCAGCGCTGTCGCTCGGCGTCGACCTGGGCTTCGACCAGCCCATGGAGCACGTCCTGCGCCAGACCGTGCTCGCGCTGCGCCTGGCGGACCGGCTGGGGCTCGACGTCGGCGAGCGCTCGACGCTCTACTACTCCTCGCTGCTCGTCAACGTCGGGTGTCACGCCGACGCGCACGAGCAGGCCAAGTGGTTCGGCGACGACATCGCACTCAAGGCGATGAAGTACCGCCACGACTTCCGCAGCGTGCGCGGGGCGCTGGCCTCGATCCGCTTCCTCGGCGCGGGACACGCGCCGGTGCACCGGTTCCGGGTCGGGCTGGAGTTCGCGCTCGGCGGTCATCGCGAGGTCGACGCGATGGTCGAGCAGCACGCCGCGCTCGCCTGCGGGCTGGCCGCACGGCTGGGTCTCGACGCGGCCACGCAGGAGGCGGTCGGGGCCTCCTACGAGCGGTGGGACGGTCGAGGCTGGCCCGGCCGCCTGAGCGGGGACCAGATCCCGCTGTCGGCCCGCATCAGCCAGCTGGCCGAGTACGTCGAGGTCGCCTACCGGGTCGGGGGCGTCCGCGCGGCGCTGGCGCTCGCCCGGGAACGAGCCGGTACCCAGTTCGACCCCGGGCTGGTTGCGGTGCTCGATCACGGGGCGGCCACGGTGTTCGCGGACCTGGACACCACACCGACCTGGGCGACGGTGATCGAGGCCGAGCCGGCCCTGCGACGTCGTCTCGAGGGCGACGAGGTGGACCGCGCCCTGGGTGCGGTCGCGGACTTCGTCGACCTGAAGTCGCCGTACACCCTGGGCCACTCGCGAGGCGTCGCGGATCTCGCCGCCCAGGCCGGTCGTCGGCTCGGGCTGACGGACGAGGACGTCGTCACGCTGCACCGCGCCGGCCTGGTCCACGATCTCGGCCGTCTCGGGGTGTCCAACGCGATCTGGGACAAGCCGGGGCCGCTCGGGGCCGGCGAGTGGGAGCGGGTGCGCATGTATCCGTACCTCACCGAACGGATGCTCTGCCAGTCGTCGGCGCTGGCGCCCCTCGGTGCGATCGCGGTGCAGCACCACGAGCGGCTGGACGGCTCGGGCTACCCCCGGGGGCTCACGGGCGGATCGCTCACCACGATGTCGCGCACGCTGGCGGCCGCTGACGCCTACCGCACCATGCGGGAGCCGCGGCCGCATCGAGAGCCGCTGGACGCGGACGCCGCGGCCGCCGGCCTGCGCGCCGAGTCACGAGCGGGGCGGCTGGACGTCGAGGTGGTGGAGGCGGTGCTGGTCGCCGCCGGCCACGCCGCGCGTCGGCACAGCCGGCCCGCCGGGCTGTCGCCGCGCGAGGTGGAGATCCTGCGGCTCATCGCCCGCGGCCTCTCCAGCCGGGAGATCGCCGGTCGGCTCACGCTGTCGCCCAAGACGGTGCGCAACCACACCGAGCACATCTACGCGAAGACCGGCGCCAGCAACCGGGTGGCCGCGAGCCTGTTCGCCGTCGAGCACGGCCTGCTGCCCGTCGAGTGACGCCACGAGGAGGAGGGCCGGCTCAGTCCTTCGCCGGGAGCGAGCGGGCGTGGGCGAGCCCGCGCTCGACCCAACGGCCCAGGACCTCGTCGTCGGCCAGGGCCTCGGGCGCCACCCGCAACCAGCCCGCCATCGGGCCCCGGTCGCCCATCTGGAACGGCGCGGCGCCGGGCTCGTCGAGCAGCGCGTCCGAGTCGGCCGGGTCGACCCGCACGAGCAGGCCGCCCTGGCCGCTGGCCGACACGCTCATGTGCCCGTGGAGCAGGAACGCCAGGCCGCCGAACATCTTCTTCTCGACGACCGGCTCCCCCGCCACCACGTCACGGATACGGGCCGCCAGCTCCTCGTCGTAGGCCACGGCGCTCAGCCGCAGTGCGACAGCGTCGCGTCGTGCCGGATCTGGTTGCCCATGTCGCGGGCCTGGGACACGTAGGGCAGCACGATGCTCGCGCCGTACGACGACGTCCCGATGCCGCCCTGCACGACGCACGACCGCACCTTGCGCGGGTCCACCTGCGCCATCACCTGCGCCAGCCGGAACAGCTCGGAGGGCGGGAGGTTGGTGTACAGGTGGCTCATCGCGTCGGCCACCCCGCTCTCGATGAAGCCGGGGTTGCCGGCGTTCGCGTGGACCTTGGCCTGGATCGCCTTGAGCACGATCTCCTGGTGCTGCGAGCGCTGGAAGTCGCCGCGCGGGAGGGAGTGCCGGATCCGTGAGTACGCCATCGCCTGGTAGCCGTTGAGGTGGATGCGCCCGGCCGGGAAGCCTCTCCGCCAGAGCGGGTCGTCGCTGAAGAAGTAGGGGTTCCGGACCTCGATGCCGCCGATCTTGCGGACCATGGCGCTGAAGTACTGGAACCGCGTCACGAAGACGTACTTCGGGTGGACCCCGATCAGGTTTCCGACGGTCTGACCCATGAGCTGGGGTCCGCCGTAGAAGAGCGACGAGTTGATCTTGTCCATCCCGTGGCCGGGGATGTTCACCCACGAGTCGCGGGGCACCCCGATGATGCTCGCCGCGTGCGTCTTCGTGTTGATCGTGACCAGCTGCAGGGCGTCGCCGCGGGAGTGGATGAAGTCCTCACCGGGCCGGGCGTCCGAGCCGACCGCCAGGATCGAGATCACGTTCTGGTTGATGTCCGCCGCGTTGCCCTGGTCGACCTTCACCAGCGCCCACTCGGTGGGCTTCACCGCGGAGTCGGGGAGGGCCAGGGCGACCACACCGAGCACGAGGGCCAGCGTCGCCAGCCTGGTCAGCCGCAGGATCCGGCGCCTCATCACTTCGCTCCCTTCGACACGTCGTACCCGAAGATCCGCCACAGTCCGTGCGCGTTCCGGGTCAGGAACAGCCGTCCGGTCACCGTCACCCTCTTCCTGGCGTGGCCGCTGGTCCGGAACCTCAACGTGAACCGCGCGGTCATCCCGGCGGGACGTCCGTGGGGGGCGAGCACGTCGAGGGTGACCTGGCGCTTGGTCGTGGCGACGCTGTCGATGCGCCTGCGGAGCGGCCAGTTGGTCATCAGGCCCTTCTGCCGGATGGCGTCGTGCCGCGCCTGCGCCGTGAACGTGTGGAACGCCGTCGTGAAGGCGTTGCGCGGGTAGCCCACCCCCACGAAGCCGCCGTCGAACCACGCGTCGACCACCTGCCGTGCGTGCGCCCGGAGGGTGGCCCTCCCCGCGTTGAACCGCTTGAGGTAGGGCTTCTGGCCGAGGCCGATGACGTGGCCGAACTGCACGGTCGTCGCCATCGGCGGGGCGCCGGTGGTCGCGGACGCGACCGGTGACGAGGGCGTGGCCGCGGGCGACGACGCATGGCTGCCGCAGCCGCCGACCGCCACCGCGAGGGCGACCAGCAGCGCTGCGGCGCCGGTACGGCGTGGTCGCCCGCCGAGGCGGGTCTGTCGGGGGTTCGAGGGCGCTGGGAGGGGAGGCAAACCTCGGTCCTTTCCGGTCCTGTTCTGTGGCGGTGCCGGGGGCCTGCGGAGGCCACGACAACGACCCGTCGTACTGATCGGGTACACCTTGCACCAACGAGCCACCGTACTTCGGCATTTGTTCGCGTGGGGGACTAGCCTTGACAACGCCCACTCCCACCCACGCGCACGCACCCGGAAGAGGCGAAGCCACCCGTGCCGCAGCAGCAGACCAGCCCGTCCGAGCAACCATCCTCCGAGTTCGGAGCCAACGAATGGCTCGTCGAGGAGATGTACGAGCAGTTCCAGCGTGACCCGGGGAGCGTGGACCCGAGCTGGGCGGCCTACTTCAAGACCAACGGCGCCGGCTCGGGCAACGGCGCGGCCTCCGCCCCGGCTGCGTCCGCCCCGGCCGCGTCAGCCACGGCGACCAAGGGCCCGGCACCGAGCCCCTCGCCGGCCCCCGTGACGTCGAAGACCGACACCGCGCCGGCCGAGGCCAAGCCCCGCCCCCGGGCCACGCCGCGCCCCGAGAGCAAGGCCGCGGAGCCGGCGAAGGGCACCGACAGGCCGGTGCCCAAGGAGAAGGCCGCCCCGGCCCCCGCCGACGCCAAGGACCAGCCCACCTACACCGTGCTGCGGGGCGCGCCCGCGCGCACCGTCGCGAACATGGACGACTCCCTGAGCGTGCCCACCGCGACCTCGGTCAGGTCGGTCCCGGTCAAGCTGCTCTGGGACAACCGCATCGTCATCAACAACCATCTGTCCCGCGCCCGCGGCGGCAAGGTCTCCTTCACCCACCTGATCGGCTACGCGCTGGTCAAGGCCCTCAAGACCATGCCGGAGATGAACGTCGGGTTCGACGTGATCGACGGCAAGCCGACGCAGATCACGCCGGCCCACATCAACCTGGGCCTGGCCATCGACATGCAGAAGAAGGACGGCACCCGTCAGCTGCTCGTGCCCAACATCAAGGGCGCCGAGACGATGGACTTCGCGGCCTTCTGGACCGGCTACGAGGACATCGTCCGCAAGGCCCGCGACGCCAAGCTCACCGTCGAGGACTTCGCCGGGACCACGATGTCGCTGACCAACCCGGGCACGATCGGCACCAACCACTCCGTACCGCGGCTGATGCGCGGCCAGGGCGCGATCATCGGGGTCGGCGCCATGGAGTACCCCCCGGAGTACCAGGGGGCCTCCGAGGAGACGATCACCCGCAACGCGATCAGCAAGGTCATGACACTGACCTCGACGTACGACCACCGGGTGATCCAGGGCGCCCAGTCCGGTGAGTTCCTCAAGCGGATCCACGAGCTGCTGCTCGGTGAGAACGGGTTCTACGACGAGATCTTCCGGGCGCTGCGGATCCCCTACGAGCCGATCCGCTGGAAGCACGACATCGCCACGTCGCACGACGACGAGATCAGCAAGCAGGCCCGCATCCTCGAGCTGATCCACGCCTACCGCGTGCGCGGCCACCTGATGGCGGACACCGACCCGCTCGAGTACCGCCAGCGCAGCCACCCGGATCTCGAGATCGAGACCCACGGACTGACCATGTGGGACCTCGACCGCGAGTTCGCGGCCGGCTCGTTCGGTGGCGAGGGCCGGCCGTTCATGAAGCTGCGCAACGTCCTCGGCATCCTGCGCGACTCCTACTGCCGCACCACCGGCATCGAGTACATGCACATCATGGATCCCGAGCAGCGTCGCTGGATCCAGGAGCGCGTGGAGCGCCCGCACACGAAGCCGCCCCGCGAGGAGCAGCTGCGGATCCTGCTCAAGCTCAACCAGGCGGAGGCGTTCGAGACGTTCCTGCAGACGAAGTTCGTCGGGCAGAAGCGGTTCAGCCTCGAGGGTGGGGAGACGACCGTCCCGCTGATCGACGAGCTCTGCGAGGCCGCCGCGGAGATCGGCCTCGACGAGGTCACGATCGGGATGGCCCACCGCGGCCGCCTCAACGTGCTCGCCAACATCGTCGGCAAGAAGTACTCCCAGATCTTCCGCGAGTTCGAGGGCAACATCGACCCGCGGACCGTCCAGGGCTCCGGCGACGTGAAGTACCACCTCGGCGCCGAGGGCGAGTTCGTGGCCGGCTCCGGCGACAAGATCAAGGTCTCGGTCGCCGCCAACCCCTCACACCTCGAGGCGGTCGACCCGGTCCTCGAGGGCATCGCCCGCGCCAAGCAGGACGTGCTCGACCGCGGCGCGGACTACCCCGTGCTCCCGCTGCTGGTCCACGGCGACGCCGCGTTCGCCGGCCAGGGCGTCGTCGCCGAGACGCTCAACCTGTCCCAGCTGCGCGGCTACCGCACCGGCGGCACCATCCACGTGGTCGTCAACAACCAGGTCGGGTTCACCACCTCGCCCGGCTCCTCCCGCTCCTCGCTCTACTGCACCGATGTCGCACGGATGGTCCAGGCCCCGATCTTCCACGTGAACGGCGACGACCCCGAGGCGTGCATCCGCGTCGCGCGGCTGGCGTTCGAGTACCGCCAGGCGTTCAACAAGGACGTCGTCATCGACCTGGTCTGCTACCGCCGGCGCGGGCACAACGAGGGCGACGACCCGTCGTACACGCAGCCGCTGATGTACGACCTGATCGAGCAGAAGCGCTCGGTGCGCAAGCTCTACACCGAGTCGCTGATCGGGCGCGGCGACCTCACCATCGAGGAGGCCGAGCAGGTTCTGCGCGACTACCAGCAGCAGCTGGAGCGGGTGTTCACCGAGGTGCGCGAGGCCGACTCGCAGCCGTCGGAATGGACGACGGTGCCGGACTACCCCGAGAAGTCGGTCGGGACCGCGCAGACGGCGGTGTCGCCCGAGGTCATGAAGCGGATCGCGGACGCCTACGTCACGCCGCCCCAGGGTTTCACCGTGCACCCCAAGGTGATGCCGCAGCTGCAGCGTCGGGCCAACGCGATCGCGGACGGCCCGATCGACTGGGGCACCGGCGAGATCCTGGCGCTCGGCTCGCTGCTGATGGACGGTCGTCCGGTCCGGCTGGCCGGCCAGGACTCCCGGCGTGGCACCTTCGTCTCACGGTTCGCCACGATCATCGACCGCGTCAACGCCCACGAGTGGACCCCGCTGAGCGCCCTGACCGACGAGCAGGCGAAGTTCCACGTGTACGACTCGCTGCTCTCCGAGTACGCCGCCCTGGGCTTCGAGTACGGCTACTCGGTGGCCCGGCCGGACGCCCTCGTGGTGTGGGAGGCGCAGTTCGGTGACTTCGCCAACGGCGCGCAGATCGTCATCGACGAGTTCATCACGTCGGGCGAGACCAAGTGGCGCCAACAGTCCGGCGTCGTCCTGCTGCTCCCCCACGGCTACGAGGGCCAGGGACCGGACCACTCCTCCGCCCGGATCGAGCGGTGGCTGACCATGTGCGCCGACGAGGCGTTCGTCGTGGCCCAGCCGTCCACCCCCGCGTCGTACTTCCACCTGCTGCGCCAGCACTCGCTCGGCGAGGAGCACCGCCCGATGGTCGTCTTCACGCCGAAGTCGATGCTCAAGCGGAAGGAGGCGGCCTCACAGCCGTCGGACTTCACCCAGGGCACCTTCCGGCCGTTCATCGCCGACGCCGACGCCGACCCCGAGCAGGTGGACACCCTCCTGCTGTGCTCGGGCCGCGTGACGTGGGACCTGATGGTCGAGCGGGCCAAGCGCGAGGACGGCGGCCGGATCGCGATCGCCCGGCTCGAGCAGCTCTACCCGCGGCCGGTCGACGACATCCGTGCCGAGATCGAGCGCTATCCGCACCTCAAGGCCGTGCGGTGGGTCCAGGACGAACCGCTGAACATGGGTCCGTGGCCGCACTACCAGCTCAACGTGTGGCCGACCGTGTCGGACCTCACGGTCGAGCCGGTGACGCGCCCGGCGCTGTCATCCCCGTCGGTCGGCACCGCCAAGCGCCACGCCGAGGAGCAGAAGGCCCTCATGGCCGCGGCGTTCGACGTGGCGGGTGACCGGGTCGAGAACCACTACTGAGCCGGTCGCACCGACGGACGCATCAGGGGGCGCCATGTACTTCACCGACCGTGGGATCGAGGAGCTCCAGCAGCGCCGCGGTGACGAGGAGGTCTCGATGGCCTGGCTGGGTGACCGGCTGCAGGAGTTCACCGACACCCATCCCGAGTTCGAGACCGCGGTCGAGCGGTTCGCGACCTGGTTGGCCCGGCTCGACGACCCCGAGGACTGACGGGGACTCTCAGCGCTTCCGGTGCCGGGGGAACTCCACCACCTGCTGGAAGGTCGGCCGGTTCTGCCAGTCGATGTTCGGCTGGCCGACCAGCCCGAGGGCGCGGAACCCGATGGAGTCGAACACCGGCATCGTCTGGCCGGCGGCCTTGCGAGGCGCTGGAGGCCGTCCACGAGGAGACCCGGCGGGAGCCGTTCGCCGTGACCAGCGCGGCGTAGGTCCGCGCGAGGGCGCGGGCCACGGTCCTCCGGCATGAGGCCGGGCCGCCGGCACACTCGCGCCCGGTGAGCTCGCGTCCGAAGCCGTCCACCGGATGCCGGCCGAGCAGCTGCTGCAGCGTCGACATCAGATAGCCCTCGAAGCCCCCGTCGTACGCCGACCCGAGGTGGGTGTCGCCGCTGTTGGGAGTGTTGACCCACTGCATCGGCAGCTTCGTGTAGCCGGGCAGGGTGGCGCCACCGGTGGAGCTCACGCCGGTCTCGCCGCCCTTGGCCAGGATCCGGTCGTAGAACGCGCGGATCAGGTTCGGCATCAGCTCGTCGTCGATGGCGATCGCGGCCGCATGCCGGTACTGGGTATCGGACGCCTTGGCCTTGCGACGGTGGGCGCCCGCCGCCACCCAGCCGCGCAGCTGCCGCACCATCGCGCGGGTGTGCGCCGTCTGCTGGTGCCCCTTCAGGTAGCGCAGCACGAGCGGGGTCACGGTCAGACCGTCCAGGTCCTGGCTGGCGGCCGTCTCCATCGCGCGGACGACCCCGGCGCGGGTGACGTGGCCGTGCGGTGAGCCGGAACTGGTGGCGCAGCTGGTGCACCAGCATCACCGAGCGGTACGTCTGCCCGTTGGCGTACTCACCGTCCGTGGCGAAGCCCGGCGCGGGCTTGTTGTTCCAGCTGACGAAGAAGCCCTGGTGCGGGTTGATCTCGTGGGGGTGCTGCCGCAGTGACAGGAAGCCGCGCCACTCGGCCTTCCCCGTTCCCCACGTCGGCAGGGTCGGGTCCTCGTGCGGGTTGCGCCGAGGGTCGCGGCCACTCACGAAGTAGCCGGTGTCGCGGTTGTCGACGTAGAACCAGTTGAACGTGTAGCCGATCTTGTTCGCCGACCGCATCCAGCTGTGCACGTCGTGGACGACCTTGGGGTCGCCGAAGCCCAGGAACCCGACCACCGAGTCGATGTCGTGGTTGTAGGTCGAGCGCTGGTTGACGATCGCCACCGGGTGGCCGTGCACCCTGGTCCATCCCTGGACGATCCCGTGGCGGGTCTTGTAGATGACGTGGTCGAGCGTGGCCGGCGTCCCCCCGCCGCTGCCCACCTTGGGGATCACCGTCTCGCTGAAGGTCTCCTGGACCATCGGCACGCACCTGCCCCGGAAGACGTACGACGTGCCGTTCGCGGCCGGCGCGCCGCCACCGGGGGCGCAGATCCGCTCCACCCGCTGGTCGATCAGGTCGCTGCCGGCCGACGTGGCGGACCAGGCGTAGTCACGTCCGCGGCCGAGCTCGACGAGACCGGTGCCCGGGAACGACGCGCCCATGGCGTCGTAGTCGGGGGCGTGGAGGTCGAGCACGCTGAGGATCTGCGGCGCGAAGTACGACACCTGGGGTCCGAAGACGGCGATCGGGTGGCCGGACCTCGTGTGCGAGCCGTTGACCACCAGTGCGTTGCTCATGTGCCGGGGCATCGACCGCAGGGCGGCGATGATGTGGGCGCCCTCCAGCTGCCGGGCGTTGGCCGGCGAGGTGCCGGGCAGCGCGGTGCCCTGGCCGCAGCCCGCCGAGGTCGAGACCGGGCCGCCCGTCAGCGGCCGCGGCCCGGGGATCGCGTTCAGCGACCGGTGCCAGGAGCCGGTCCGCACGTCGTACCGGAAGTGTCTGTCGGTGATCGTCGTGGGGGCGAGCGGGTCGTTCTGGTGGTTGAGGTCGCGGTAGGCCTGGATCGCCGGCCCGGGCGCCGTAGCGGCCGCGGAGGTAGGTCAGCAGGTGCGCGTCGTCGGTCTCCGAGCCACCGCCCTTGCCGAAGATGCCGCCGATCAGGCCGGCGATCGCGACCACGTCCGCGTCCGTCCACGGCTGCGGCACCGACTCGTCCGGGGCGGCTGCCGTGGTAGTCGACCGGCAGCAGCGACGGGTCGGTCCGCGCCGCGGCGATGTAGGCGTTCACGCCCGCGACGTAGGAGTCGATCATCGCTTGGCCATCGCGCCCTGCGGCGCCGTAGCGGGCTCGGGAGCCGGTCGACCTGGCGTTGTGCCTGGGCCGGCGTGTACGGCGAGAGCAGGAGCTGGTCGTGGTCCATCTGCTCGAAGTCGCACGACGCCCCGAGGAAGTGGGCCAGCGTGCCCTCGCCGTAGTGGCGCAGCACGTCCATGAGGAAGAGCCGGTCCTCGGCCTGGGCGTAGCCGGCGCCGAACGCTGCCGACGGCATCCGTCGCGCCGTAGATGTGCGGGACGTCCTGGCGGTCGCGGTAGATCGTCACGCCGGTCTCGGGCGTGCTCGGTGCGGGTGACGTCGGCCTGCCGGCACCCCGAAGGACTCGTCGTTGAAGTAGCTTCCCGAGGGTGGCGTCGGTCAGGTGACGGATAGCCGTAGAGCAGGTTGCTGTACTGACCGAGCTGGTCCTGGCTGTGAGGCGGACGCTGGCCGGTCGCCTCGAACGCGAGGGCCTGCTGGGCGTTGACCAGTCCGTTCTCCCCTGGCGGAAGGACGTAGCGCGCCTGGCCGTCGGCGTAGTCGTGCTGCCGGTACGTGGGCCCGTTCCCCGCCGCGTCGGCGCTCCCGACCGTCGGCGCCACCAGCGCCAGGGCCGTCGCGCCCGCGACGAGGGACAGAGCGAGCGAACCGGTGCGGACGCGCATGCAGACCTCCAGGAGTGACGTGGCGGAGGGTCCAACGCCGCGGGACGCCCGGAAGTTACGCGTCGGTAACGCGCGTCATCGCGGCCGGATCGAGACGGTCGCTGACGGTCGCGTCCGCCGGCAGGTCGAGAACGTGCGAGGATCGAGCCCGCCACGGTCGCCGGGTCGAGCCAGTCGTCGGCGTCGTACTCCCGCCCCTCCTGGGCGTGCACCTTCTGCTGCATCGGCGTCGCGGTACGGCCGGGGAACACCGTCGTCACCCGCACACCGCCTCCTGCTCCTCGCCGCGCAGCGCGTCGGCGAGGGCCCGCAGCGCGTGCTTGGAGGCGGCGTACGCCGCCCACTGGGGGCTGCGCGGACAGACCGGCGCCGGAGTTGACGAAGACGACCGTGCCGCGGGCGACCCGCAGGGCCGGGAGTGCGACGCGCGTCAGCACGGCCGGGGCGACCACGTTGACGGCGAGCTGCTCGCGCCAGGTGGCCGTCGTCGAGCTCGGCGACCGGAGCGAGGTCGACCACGCCCGCGACATGGACCAGCGAGTCCAGCCGGTCCGGGAGCTGGCCCGCCAGGCGCCTCCACGGCGCTCGGGTCGGACAGGTCGGCGACGAGGACGTGGCGCCCGGAACCGTCGGCCGCAGGTCGTGCGCGCGCTCGGTCGTCCGGGCCAGGAGGACGAGCTCGTCGCCGCGCTCGACCAGCCGGTCGGCGAGCACCGCGCCGATCCCGGAACCCGCGCCGGTGAGGAGGTGGGTCGCCATCAGCGCGTGAACACCACCTTGCCGAAGACGTCCCCGTCCCGCATCGCCGCGAAGCCCTCGCGGGCGTCGGTCATCGGCAGCGACCCGGTCGATCAACGGCTTGGTGCCCGTGGCGTCGAGGAAGCTGACCAGCTGCGCCAGCTCGCTCCGCGTGCCCATGGTCGAGCCGATCACCCGCAGCTGGAGGAAGAAGATGCGGTTGAGCTCGGTGAGCTCGGGGTTCGGGCCGCTGGTCGCGCCGCTGATGACGACGGTCCCACCCGGCCGCAACGACCGCAGCGAGTGCGACCACGTCGCCGCACCCACCGTCTCCATCACGGCGTCGACGCGTCCGGGCAGCCGGGCTCCGGACTCGAAGACCTGGTGGGCGCCGATCTCCAGCGCGCGGGCGCGCTTGGCCTCGTCGCGGCTGGTCGCGAGCACCTGCAGGCCACCGGCACGGGCCAACGTGATCAGCGCGGTCGCCACCCCGCCGCCGGCGCCCTGCACGAGCACGCTCTGGCCGGGCTTCAGGCCGCCCTGGACGAAGAGCATCCGGTAGGCGGTCAGCCAGGCGGTGGGCAGGCAGGCGGCCTCCTCGAAGGACAGCGACTCCGGCTTCGGCACGACGTTCGCACGCGGCACGGCGACCCGTTCGGCGAACGTGCCCTGGTGGCGCTCGGAGAGCAGTGACCGACGCGGGTCCTCGGTCTCGTCGCCGCGCCAGGCCGGGTCGCCGACCACGGCGTGGACCAGCACCTCGTTGCCGTCCTCGTCGATCCCGGCCGCGTCGCACCCCAGGATCATCGGGAGCGCCTCCTCACGGAGGCCGACTCCGCGCAGCGACCAGAGGTCGTGGTGGTTGAGGGACGACGCCTTGACCTCGACCGTCGTCCATGACGGGTCCTCCACCTGCGGGTCCGGACGCTCTCCCACCACGAGGCCCGCCAGCGGGTCGTCGTTCGAGAAGGACTCGGCGTACACGGCGAACATGCGTCCGACCCTAGGGGAGACCGGTCGTCAGCGCCGGGCGACCCCGTCCGTCCGGGCCGCCGCGGCGACCGCGTCGGACACGGCGTGCCCGACGCGTGGGTCGAAGGGCGAGGGGATGATGAGGTCCTCCGCCAGGTCGTCCCCGACGAGGCCGGCCAGGGCCTCGGCCGCGGCGAGCTTCATCGCCTCGGTGATCGCGGTGGCGTGCACCTCGAAGGCACCCCGGAAGATGCCGGGGAAGGCGAGCACGTTGTTGATCTGGTTGGGGTAGTCCGACCGCCCCGTGGCGACGACGCGCGCGTGCCGATGGGCGACCTCCGGCAGCACCTCGGGGGTCGGGTTGGCGAGCCCGAAGATGATCGCCTCCGGCGCCATGGTGGCGACCACGTCCTCGGGCACGGTGCCGCCGGAGACCCCGATGTAGACGTCCGCGCCGGTCATCACGTCGGCGAGCGAGCCGTGCCGGTCGTGGCGGTCGGCGGTGTCGAGGGCGAGCGCCTTCTTGACCGGGGTCAGGTCCGGCCGCCGCGAGTTCAGGACCCCCCGGCGGTCGACGACCGCGATGTCGGTGACACCCGCCTCGAGCAGGATCCGCGCGACGGCGACGCCAGCGGCTCCGGCCCCGGAGATCACGACGCGGGCCGAGGCAGGCGTCCGGCCGGTGAGCCGCAACGCGTTCGTCAGGGCGGCGAGGGCGACCACCGCCGTGCCGTGCTGGTCGTCGTGGAAGACCGGGATGTCGAGCATCGCCTTGAGGCGCTCCTCGATCTCGAAGCAGCGTGGCGCCGAGATGTCCTCGAGGTTGATCCCCCCGAAGCTCGGGGCCAACCGTGCCACCGTGGCGATGATCTCCTCGACATCGGTCGTGGCCAGGCAGATCGGGACCGCGTCGACGCCGCCGAACTGCTTGAACAGGACCGCCTTGCCCTCCATCACCGGCATCGCGGCCGCGGGGCCGATGTCGCCCAGGCCGAGCACGGCGGTGCCATCTGTGACCACCGCCACCGTGTGCGGGACCCACGTGTAGTGCTGGGTCAGGGAGGGATCGGCGGCGATCGCCTCGCACACGCGGGCGACCCCCGGCGTGTAGGCGAGGGACAGGCCCGCGCGGTCGGTCAGCGCGACCGTGGACCGCACCTCCATCTTGCCGCCGACGTGGAGGTCGAAGACGGGGTCGCCGGCGAACGGGTGCTCCCCGGTGCCGGCCTGGGAGGCTGCCACGACGTCACTGTGGCACAGCGGGTACGACGCCCCGCCGGTCGGTCCGTCCGTGGACACGGCCTCAGAGTCGCCCGCCGACGGCCGGGCGGGGCCAGAGGCGGGCGAGCACGACCGCCAGCACGTCGTCCGCGGCCACGGAGCCGCGGTGCCGCGAGTCCACGCCCTCCTCCGGGTTGTCGCTCAGCAGCCACCAGCCGGGGGCACCGGAGCGGGTGATGTGCGCGCTCGGACGCGCGCTTCACGACCAGCGTGCCGTCGGCGAAGCGGGCCAGCACCAACCGGCCCGCCCGGATCGGCGCGCCGTACCGCACGAGGAGGCGGTCACCGGGCGCGAGCGTCGGCCGCATCGAGTCGCCGAACACCCGCGCGAGACCGAATGCCCGGCGTCGGGCGGGGTACGAACCCTCTCCATCGGGTGGACTCGGCACGCGGAGTAGTGTCCCAGTCGAGCACCCGTTCACCAGACGAGAGGACCCCGATGTTCGCGAAGCTGTTCGCTCCCACCGTCGACGTCTCTGCGCACTGCGACCTGCCGTGCGGCGTCTACGACCCGGCCCAGGCCCGGATCGAGGCGGAGTCGATCAAGGCGATCATCGCCAAGGTGGCCGACAACGACGACCCCGACTTCCGCACCCGCGCCATCCTGATCAAGGAGCAGCGCTCGGAGCTGGTCAAGCACCACCTGTGGGTGCTCTGGACCGACTACTTCAAGCCCCCGCACTTCGAGAAGTACCCCCAGCTGCACACCCTGGTCAACGAGGCCACGAAGCTGGCCGGCGCCACCGGCACGAAGGGCGAGATGGACGCGGGCAAGGCCGACGAGCTCCTGTCCAAGATCGACGAGATCGCCGAGATCTTCTGGGAGACGAAGAAGGCTTGAGCGAAGCTCGAGCCTTCTCGTCGCTAGCACGACGGGTGGCGCGCCGCCCTACCAGCTGAAGTCGGGTGGCACCGGTCGACAGGTCCGGCGGGCCTTGGCCTCGAGGGTTCGCCTGACGGCCGCATCGGCAGGGTCGGAAGCGCGATTGGTCAGCTCCTGGGGGTCGGCGACGTAGTCGTACAGCTCGCGGAAGCCACCGGCGTACTGGGTGAACATCCAGCGCTTCGTGCGGTACCCGCAGTACGCCGGGTGCTTGGGCAGGCTGTCACTGCGGAACCATCGCGTCCCTTCCAGCGGGAAGCCGGATCGGCGCACCTTGCCCAGGAGGTCCAGACCCTCGGTCGTCATCCCGACGCCTGCGGCATCGCTGATGGTCCGGGCCAGGTCGACGTTCAGGGCGAACCGCCGATCGGTGCTGTCCGGTGCGATGTGACCGTCCCACCGGATGAGGAGCGGGATCGAGGTGGACCAGCGATACGGCAGGTTCTTCCACTCGAAGAGATGGTGCTCCCCCATGAGCAGGCCGTGGTCGCTCAGGTAGATGAACAGCGTGTTGTCCAGGCGTCCGGTGTCGGACAGCGCACTCGTCAGACGGCCGACCGCATCGTCCACGGACACCAGCGCGTCCTGGGCCTTGGCCCGATCTCCGTCGATCCGGGTCTGGTCGGCCCGGGGGCGCCAACGCACCCAGGGCGGTTTGTCCGAGACGTTCTCCGTGACCGACGCGGGATGGTACGACGCCAGCCTGCCCTCCCACGTCCCCACGTCACGGGGTGCCGGGGTGAAGGGCCGATGGGGACCGATGGGGGCGAAGTAGAGGAACAGCGGTTGGTTCGTGGGCGCCTGACGGATGATCCGCTCGGCATGAGCCGCCAGCACATCGGTCGAGTAGTCGGCCGCCTCCTCGCCGTACGTCTTCCCGTCGTTGAGGCTGTAGTCGTAGTACTCGGGGGACGTGGTGAACGACACCAGGTCGTCCCACCCCGGCGGTCGGTAACCACCCGCCAGGGCGGTCGGGAAGGAACCGTTGAGGTACTTGCCGACCAGGGCCGTGTGGTAGCCGGCATCGTGCAGCGCCACCGCGATGGTCCGGTTCTCCAGCCCTCGCGCATGGAAGCGGTCCCACCCGCCGTAGGGGAGCGAGTTGCTGAACACCCGGGTGCTGTGGGCGTAGAGGCCGGTCAGGATGCTGGCGCGCGACGGGCAGCACAGCGACGTCGGCACGGACGCGTTGGGATACACCCTGCCCTGCAACCGGACCGCCGACCACAGGTGTGGCATCCGGGTCCGGCTGATCGTGCGCACCCGCTGGTCGTCGGTGAGCACGACCACGATGGTCGGGCGGGTGTCGAGGGACGGCGCAGCGTGCCCCGACGAGGCGATCCCTGGTGAGAGCCCGATGAGCGTCCCGCTCGCGGTGACCGCGGCGAGCGCCGCTGCCAAGCCTCCGAGACGCATGGTGACCCCCGATTCGTCATTCGATTGTGCTCGCGGAGGGATCGGGCACGCAATGGCGTGCATACCAACCACCGCCAACGGGTACCGACCGAGCGGGCCACCACCGGAGGGTCCCGCTGTCTGCGGCCCCCGGTGCGCATTTCCCCTAGGCTGAGCCGATACGTCAGCCGACCAACGGAAGGCACTCGATGGACCTCCCCGCTCCCCCGAAGGCCGACGTCTCCCTGCGCGTGCCCGCGGACGGCGCCTACGTCTCGGTCCTGAGGACCATGACCGCCGGTCTCGCCGCTCGGCTGGACTTCACCGTCGACGACATCGAGGACCTCCGGATCGCGGTCGGCGAGGCCTGCGCGCTCGTCCTCCCCCAGACCACGCCCGGGGGCGACCTCGAGGCGGAGTTCCGGCTGACGCCCGGCACCCTCACCGTCTCGGTCAGCGTCCCCACCCAGGGGCCGCGGGCCCCCGACTACGACAGCTTCGCGTGGCAGGTCCTCAGCACCTTGACCACGTCGGCCTCGGCCGCGACGGACCACGCCCGCTTCGAGGTCACCTTCACCACCGAGTCGAGCGTTCCCGTGATGGGCGAACGCCCGGGGGCCGACGGCCTGAGATGACCGACGACACCGCCGTGGACCCCGAGGCCCACGCGTCGGAGACGCGGGTCGAGGCGACCCGACGCCGCAATGCCGAGCTGTTCCTCGTGTTCCGAGACGCAACGGCCACCGAGGCGACGCGTCAGGGCGCGCGGGAGGGGCTCGTCACCCTCCACCTCCCGCTGGTCGAGCACTGCGCCCGGCGGTTCCGCAACCGTGGCGAGCCGTTCGACGACCTCGTCCAGGTGGGGACCATCGGGCTGATCAAGTCCATCGACCGGTTCGACGTCGGTCGCGGCGTCGAGTTCTCGACGTACGCCACCCCCACGATCATCGGCGAGATCAAGCGCTACTTCCGCGACAAGGGCTGGGCGATCCGCGTGCCTCGCCGCCTGCAGGAGCTGCGGATGCAGATCGGGGCGACCACCGCCGAGCTGACCCAGGCCCTCGGCCGCTCCCCCACGCCACGAGAGCTCGCCGAGACGATCGGCTGCTCGGTGGAGGAGATCATCGAGGGCATCGAGTCGGGCAACGCCTACTCGACGCTCAGCCTGGACGCGACCGACGACAGCGGCGAGGACGGCGGCGCGTCGATGCTCGAGCTGATGGGCCTCGACGACGACGAGCTCGAGCACATCGAGATCCGCGAGTCGATCAAGCCCCTGCTCGAGGCGCTGCCCCCGCGCGAGAAGCGGATCCTGCTGCTGCGCTTCTTCAGGAACAAGACCCAGTCGGAGATCGCGGAGGAGATCGGCGTGAGCCAGATGCACGTCTCGCGCCTGCTCAGCCGCACCCTCGACCAGCTCCGGGCGTCGCTGCAGGAGAGCGTCTGAGCCCTACGACGCCCCGTCGCGCGAGTCGGGCTCGGCCAGGGCGTCGATGCTGGCCGGGTGGAGCAGACCGACCAGGACGATCAGCGCGACCACCGCGAGGGCCACGGACACCCAGGTGGTCGAACCGCCCAGGAAGCTCCACGCCAGGCCCAGGAACATCAGCTGGGCGACGATGATCGGGCTCCGGGCCCAGGAGTGCCCGCGGACCACCAGCCACGCGCATCCCACCAGGAGGAGCCCGAGGATCGCGAAGAACATCGCGGTCGTCACGCCCATGGCGGCGCGCTCGGCGGTCACGTTGGCCGCCTCCAGCACGCCGTACGCGAGGAGCAGCACCCCCTCGACGGAGACCAGGCCCGCGGCGACCACCAGCGGTGGCGGTGAGCTGTTCCCCTGGGCGTCCTGCACCCGCCCAGAATACGGTGCCGGCGCCGCCCCGGAGAGCCGCCCGCGACCCGATCTGACGGACCTGTGACGAAACTGACCTCGCCGAGGGGTTGTTTCGCCACCGTTTCCTTGCCACTGTGGAGGATGCGCTCGTGAAAGCATTCACATCTGCGCGCCCTGATGCCGTACACCCCCCGAAAGAGAGTTCTGCGAAAGCCATGGATTGGCGCGACCGCTCTGCCTGCCTCGACGAGGACCCGGAGCTGTTCTTCCCCATCGGCAACACCGGCCCAGCCATCCTCCAGATCGAGGAGGCCAAGCAGGTGTGCCGTCGCTGCGACGTGCGCGAGCAGTGCCTTGCGTGGGCGCTGGAGGCGGGCCAGGACCACGGGGTGTGGGGCGGACTCAGCGAGGACGAGCGGCGGGCTCTCAAGCGTCGCAACGCCCGGGCGCGGGTCCGCACCGCCTGAGTCATTCCAGGGGGACGTCGACCACCACGCGCGCGCCGCGACCCGGCCGGGGCCTTAGCTCCAGCAGGCCGCCGAGCTCAGACTCGACGAGCGTGCGCACGATCGACAGCCCCAGGTTCACCGACGTGTCCGGGTCGAAGCCGTCCGGCAGCCCCACGCCGTCGTCGTCGACGGTCACCCGGAGCCGGCCGGCGATGCGCTCCGGCTCGACCACGATCGACCCCTCGCTCGACTCCCCCGGGTAGCCGTGCTCCACGGCGTTCTGCAACAGCTCGGTCAGCACCATCGCCAGGGCGGTCGCGGCCTCGTTCGGCAGCAGTCCGAACGAGCCCTCCCGGCGTACGACGAGCCGGTCGCCGCCGGCCCCGACGTCGGTGACCATCGCGCCGAGACGGTCTGCGATCTCGTCGAACGCGACCTCGTCCAGCACCTCCTGGCTCAGCGTCTCGTGCACGATCGCGATGGAGCCGACCCGGCGTACCGCCTCCTCCAGCGCCAGCTTGGCCTCCGGCGAGGCGATGCGCCGTGCCTGCAGCCGCAGCAGCGCGGCGACGGTCTGGAGGTTGTTCTTCACCCGGTGGTGGATCTCCCGGATGGTGGCGTCCTTGGTGAGGAGCTCGCGGTCGCGGCGTCGCAGGTCGGTGACGTCGCGCACGAGCACCAGCGCGCCGATGTGCTCGCCGTTCGCCCGGAGCGGGATCGACCGCACGATGAGCGACACCGGGGTGTCCCCCACCTCGGTGTCGCGGTGGACCCGCCCGCCGAGCACGGCGCTGAGCGTCTCCTCGTCCGGCCGCCTGCGCGGGGGGACGAGCTCGCGGGTCAGCTCGGCCAGCACATGGCCGTCCAGGTCTCCCGACCAGCCCAGCCGACGGTAGACCGAGAGGGCGTTGGGGCTCGCGTAGCTGACCCGCCCGTGCGCGTCGACCCGCACGAAGCCGTCGCCGACCCGCGGTGAGTCCGCGTGGTCGCTGCGCTGGCCCTCGGGCGGGAAGTCCCCCGCCGCGATCATCGCGGTGAGCTCCGCGGCGCTCTGGAGGTAGGACAGCTCCAGACGGCTCGGGGTGCGCACTCCGAGCAGGTTGGTGTTGCGCGCGATCACCGCGATCACCCGGCCCGCCCGTGGCACCGGGATCGTCTCCACGCGCACGGGTACGTCGTCCCGCCACTCCGGGTCGCCCTCACGCACGAGCCGCGCGTCGGCGTACGCCCGGTCGAGCATGGGCCGGCGCCCGGCCGGCACGAAGCTGCCCACGATGTCGTCGACGTACGCCGTCGGGCCGGTCGTGGGACGCATCTGGGCGGCCGCCCAGAACCCCTCCCCACCCCGGTCCGGGAGCCACAGGACGAGATCGGCGAAGGACAGATCCGCGATGATCTGCCAGTCGGCCATCAGCAGCTGGAGCACGCCCACGTCCGCCTCGCCGAGGTCGGTGTGGCTGCGGACGAGCTCCAGCAGGGACGGCACCGCCTTAGCGTAGGGCGGTCGTCACATCGCCCTCCGTCGCTTCGTCGCCGCTGGGAGCAACTGGCAGGATGGGCGCCATGTCGACGGCGTACTGGAACCAGGTACGGTCCGCCGAGATGGCGGTCCCCACCGATCGCCCACTGCCCGACCTGACCGCCGAGCTGACCACCATGCTCGGCTCCGTCGACCCGGTCGAGCGTGACGAGATCGCCTACCCGATCCTCGCCACCTGGCTGTCCGCCGGGGTCTACGACGACCTGCTGTCCGGGCTCGGCGACGGCATGGCCGCCGGATTGACCCGCGGGCTCGGGGAGTCCGGGACGGACTCGGTCTTCCGGCGCAGCTTCTCCGCTCTGATGCTGGCCGAGTGCCTGGCCCGCAACAACTCCGAGTCCCTGCTCCCCGGCGCGAAGATCCTCGAGTGGGGCGACCGGCTGAGCGGCTGGCTGGTGCGCGAGCGCGACGTCCGCGGCTTCGTGCCCGGGCGGGGCTGGGCCCACGCGATCGCCCACGGCGCCGATGCCCTGGGCGTCCTGGCCGAGTCGACCCACCTCGGCCTCAACGAGCTGACGGTGCTGCTCGACGTGATCGCCGACCGGGTGCTCGAGGAGACGCCCGCGCCGCTGACGAGCGGTGAGCACGACCGCCTGGCCCGCGCGACCATGACGGTCCTCAGGCGGCGGCTGGTGCCGTTGCGGATCATCGAGCCGTGGCTCGCCCGGATCGCCGCGGCCGCCACGGCCCGGGTGCCGGCCGGACGCGACCCCTATCTCACGACCGGGAACCCCGAGGCGTTCCTGCGCGCGCTGCACCTGCAGGTGGCCCTCGCCCCGGAGCCGATCGACGTCCGCGCCGACCTGCTGCTCACCATCGTCGACGTGCTGCGCACGACCAACGCGGTCAACCTGACCCGCGCGTGATCCTTCGCTCACTCCGGTCGACCCGCGGTGACCGGTGGGTAACGTGCCTCCCATGAGCGAGACCGGGACCGCCGCCGACAGCGCCGAGACGACCGGGCACGCCGGCGAGCTGGCCGTCGCCGTGGCGCGTGCGCACGGCGTGGAGACGATGTTCACCCTCTCCGGCGCCCACGTCTTCCCGATGTACGACGGGGCGGTCAAGGCCGACCCCCCGATGCGGATCCTCGATGTCAGGCACGAGCAGACGGCCGCGTTCGCGGCGGAGGCGACGGGCAAGCTCACGCGGGTGCCCGGGCTGGCGGTCCTCACCGCGGGCCCCGGGGTGACCAACGGTGTCAGCGCGATCGCCCAGGCGCAGTTCGCGGGCTCGCCGATGGTCGTGGTCGGCGGCCGCGCTCCGCAGAACCGCTGGGGAAGCGGCAGCCTGCAGGAGATCGACCAGCCGCCGATCCTCGCCTCCATCACCAAGAGCGCGCGGACGATCCCGACCGCTGCGGAGGTCGCCAGCGGCCTCGACGAGGCGTTCGGCGCGGCGGGGTCGTCCCACCGCGGCCCGGTGTTCGTCGACGTACCGATGGACGAGTTCTTCAACACCGCGACGACCTCGGTCCCCGGCCCGCCCGCGGCCCGGGGCGCCGACCCGGACACCGACGCGCTCGACCGTATCGCGCGGCTGCTGGCGGACGCCCAGCGTCCCGTGATCGTCCTCGGCACCGACGTGTGGGCCGACGGAGCGGAGCGCGAGGCGCTCGAGCTCGTCGAGGCCTTCGGCATCCCGGCCATCACCAACGGCATGGGGCGGGGCGTGGTCCCCGGCGGCCACCCGATGCTGGTGACCAAGGCCCGTGGCACGGCGCTCAGCACGGCCGACCTGGTCGTGGTCGTCGGCACGCCGCTCGACTTCCGGCTCGGGTACGGCGTCTTCGGCGGCAAGGACGGCGCCGAGCCGGCGCGCGTGGTGCACCTCGCCGACTCGCCCGGCCAGGTGTCGGGACACGCCACCCTCGCGGACTCCGTGTCGGGTCACCTCCCGTCGGTGCTCACCGGCCTGGCCGCCGCCCTGGAACGCGTCGACCGCACCTCGTGGAAGGCCTGGGTCGAGGACCTCCAGGCCGCCGTCCGTGCGGCCTCCGCGCGCGACGCCGAGCTGCTGCGTGCCGAGGCCGACCCGATCCATCCCGCGCGCATCTACGGCGAGCTGCTGCCCCGCCTCGCCGACGACGCCGTCGTGATCGGCGACGGCGGGGACTTCGTCAGCTTCGCCGGCAAGTACGTCGAGCCGCGGCGGCCGGGAGGCTGGCTCGACCCGGGCCCCTACGGGTGCCTCGGGGCGGGTCTCGGTGCGGCGATCGCCGCGCGCCTCGCCCGGCCCTCCGCTCAGGTGGCCCTCCTGCTCGGTGACGGCGCGGCCGGCTTCTCGCTGATGGACGTCGACACCCTGGTCCGCCACGACCTGCCGGTCGTCATGGTGATGGGCAACAACTCCGCCTGGGGACTGGAGAAGGGCCCGATGCAGATGATCTACGGGTACGACGTCGCCGCCGACCTGGCCCCCCAGACGCGCTACGACGAGGTCGTCAGGGCGCTCGGAGGGGCCGGTGAGCGGGTCACCGACCCGGCGGAGATCGGGCCTGCCCTCGACCGCGCCTTCGCCGCGGGCACGCCCTACCTGGTGAACGTGATCACCGACGTCGACGCGACGTACCCGCGGAACACGTTCGGGATCTGATGGCCGTGCTGGTCCGTCGCGCCACCCCCGACGATCTCGAGGCGGTGGCCCGGGTGACCGTCGCGGCCTATGCGCCGTACCTCGACGACTCGTCGGACAGCGGGTACGTCGCCCATCTCCGCGACGCCGCCCGCCGCGACCGCGAGGCGGAGCTGTGGGTGGCCGCCGCCGACGACGGCTCCGTCCTCGGCTCGGTCACGTCCTGCCCGGAGGGGTCCCCCTGGCGCGAGCTGTCGAGGCCCGGCGAGGGCGAGTTCCGGATGCTGGCGGTCGACCCCGCCGCACAGGGAAGGGGCGTCGGCCGGGCACTGGTCGAGCACGTCCTCGACGGGTTCCGCGAGGGCGGGGCCCGGGGCGTCGTCCTGTGCAGCATGACCTCGATGACCGCGGCGCACCGGCTCTACGCCCGGCTCGGGTTCCGGCGCGACCCCGGGCTCGACTGGTCTCCGGTCCCCGGCGTCGACCTGGTGGCCTTCCGTCTCGACTTCGAGGAGTGAGCGTGGACCACGACACCGTCGTGCTGAGCCACACCGTGACCAACGACGACACGGCGGCCGCGCTCGGCTCCGGCGACCTGCCGGTCCTCGGGACGCCGCGCGTCCTCGCCTGGTGCGAGGCGGCGACCTGTGCCGCGATCGCGCGGGTGCTGGCCGACGGGGAGACGTCGGTCGGCACCCGGGTGGAGATCGAGCACACGCGCGCCAGCCGCGTGGGCGCCTCGTTGGAGGTGCGGGCGACGCCGGTGTACCGGGACGGCCGGCTCCACCGGTTCAGCGTGTCGGTCCGCGGGGCCGACGACCGGCGGGTCGTCGCCCAGGGTGAGATCACGCGCGTCGTCGTCGACGCGGAGCGCTTCCTGTCACGCCTGTAGATTTCGCCGGCCGGGTGGCGACCTGAGAGGATGGGCGTTCGCCCCCCGGGGACGACCACCAGGAGGACACCATCATGGGCAAGACCGGACGCAAGCGCCGCGGCCGCAAGAAGAAGGCCGCGAACCACGGCAAGCGCCCCAACGCCTGAGCACGCTGCTGCCGCTCAGCCCTCGGTGTAGCGCACCTGGATCTGCTGGATCTGGATGCGCACCCGCTGCCGCAGGCCCTCCGGGGCCTGCTCGATGCACGACCGCGCGACCAGTGACTTGACGGTCCGCTGCAGGTCGTAGCTCTGCAGGCACGGCGCACACTCGTCGAGGTGTGCCCGGACGGCCTCGACGTCGGGCGCCTCGAGCTCGTTGTCGAGGAAGCAGACGATCCGCTCCAGGAAGTCGGCGCACGACTCGTCGTGGCTCATGACTCGGTGCCTCCCGTGGTCTCGTGCCCGACCGTGAGCAGGTCGTTGGCCCGGACGTAGTCCGCGAGCATGTCGCGCAGCTGGCGCCGCCCACGGTGGAGACGGGACATGACCGTGCCGATCGGCGTCCCCATGATCTCGGCGATCTCCTTGTAGGCGAAACCCTCCACGTCGGCCAGGTAGACCGCCAGCCGGAACTCCTCCGGGAGCCGCTGCAGGGCGTCCTTCACCTGGGAGTCGGGCAGGTGCTCGAGGGCCTGGCTCTCGGCCGACTTGAGCCCGGTCGAGGTGTGCGACTCGGCGCGCGCGAGCTGCCAGTCCTCGACGTCCTCCGACATCGCCGTCTGCGGCTGACGCTGCTTCTTGCGGTAGTTGTTGATGAAGGTGTTGGTGAGGATCCGGTAGAGCCACGCCTTGAGGTTGGTGCCCGGCTTGAACTGGTGGAACGACGCGTAGGCCTTCGCGAAGGTCTCCTGGACGAGGTCCTCGGCGTCGGTGGGGTTGCGCGTCATCCGCATCGCGGCACCGTAGAGCTGGTCGAGGAAGGGCAGGGCGTCCCGCTCGAACCGCGCGGCACGCTCGGCGTCGGTCTCGAGATCCAGGTCGATCTCGGCGTCCGCAGACGCCGGGTCGGTCGCGGGCTCGGAAAGATCTGGGTGGTCTGTCATCGTCTCCCACGATAGCGGGGCGCGGGTACGGTCCATCAGCGCAAACACATCCGCCACAACGCCGGCACCCGGCTAGGGATTCCCGGCGACCTCACGCACCAGCCACTCGAGCGTGGACTCGACGACCAGGTCCATCGCCTCCGCCTGGGTCAGCGGCCCCGCGGCCGGCACCCGGAGCCCGTGGTCGCCCCCGGGGACGACGGCGAGGTCGATGCCCTCCGGGAACTCCTCCGGCCTCCCCATCGAGTCGCGTTCCCCCTGCACGACCAGGGTCGGCACGCCCGCTCCGGTCAGCTCGTCGACCCGGCTCTTCGCGGGCCGCCCCGGAGGGTGCAGCGGGAAGGCGAGGGCCAGGCACCCGGCCGCACCGAGGCTCCGGGCGCTGCGCGCCGCGGACCGGGCGCCCGCGGACCGGCCGCCGACCGCGAACGGCGGCCCCGGAGCCAGGTCCTCCACGGCCGCCCGGAGACCCACGTCGAGGGTGGCCGGCGCGGTGGCGATCTTCCGCCCCGCGACCCGCCAGGGCTGCTCGAAGAGAGCGACGGTCACGCCGTGGCGGGGCAGCGCCGCCGCCAGCGCCGCCAGGTCGTGCGCCTCGACCCCGTTGCCGGCCCCGTGGCTGAGGACCAGCACGGTGATGGGCCGTCGTGCACGGTGCAGGTCGAGCCGTCCCTCGCCGTACGGCGTGGCCACGGGCCGCGAGTCGCTCATGACCGCGTCACGCGAGGGCGTCCTCGGCCGGGATCGGCTCGACCAGCGCCGGACCGTTGTTGCGGACGTTGTTGACGTCGGTCGACACCGGGTAGGCCTCGAGACGCCCCGGTGCGGCCGGCACGAGCAGCGACAGCAGGTCGTCCCTCGTGGAGACGGCCGGGTCGAGCCAGTCGGCCCAGCGGTCCGGCTCGACCATCATCGGCATCCGGTCGTGGATGTGGCCGACGGCGTCCTCCGCCTGGGTGGTGAGCACGGTGCAGGTCCACCGGAAGCGGTCGGGATCGTCGTCGGCCCGCGACGGGTCACGCCAGATCTCGTAGAGGCCGGCCATCGCGAGGAGCCCGCCGTCCTGCGGATGGATGAAGAACGGCTGCTTGAGCGGCTTGCCCGACCTCCCGCGCTGCTGGGTCGGGTACCACTCGAAGTAGCCGTCGGCCGGGAGCAGGCAGCGCCGGGACGCGAAGGCGCGCTTGTACGCCGGTTTCTCGGCCACCGTCTCCATCCGGGCGTTGATCATCCGGCTGCCGATGGCGGGGTCCTTGGCCCAGGAGGGAACCAGCCCCCAGGTGAGCACGCGCAGCTGCCGCTCCGGCGGGCCGGGCTCCTGGTCCGCGCTCTGCCTCGAGGGCGCGCGCTCCATCACGGCGTACACCGGCTTGGTGGGCGCGACGTTGTAGTCGGGCGCGAGCGCCTCGTCGACCTTGCTCGTGCGGATCTCGAACTCCTCGACGAGATCCTCGGGCTTGCGGCTCGATGCGTAGCGCCCACACATGGCGCCAGCCTAGACAGGCGGAGTGATCAGATGCTCTGGTCGCGCGACAGCTCGTCGAGGAGGCTCGCCACCGACTCGGGCGCGAGCGGCAGGCTCTCCGTCCAGATCCGGATGCTCCCCTGACCGCGCTCCCCCACCTCGAGAAGACTGCGCAGCAGGGTGGCCCGGCGGCCGAGGGACTCGTCACGGGACGCCAGGACGACGATCCGGCGCGGCCCGATCCGGCAGATCGTCTCGCCACCGGCGAACACCGAGCGTGCGGACTCACCGATCCGCGACATCCGCAGGTCGACGCCGAACACCTCGTCGGCGAGCCCCGTGAGCCGCGGCTGCGACGCCTCGACCACGACGAGCGCATACCGGTCCCGGAGGGCGGGGAGTCGCGAGTCCGAGCGGTACAGCTCGGTCAGCCGACCCCGGAGATGCGCCATGCTGGCCAGCCCGGTGAGCGGGTCCGCGCACGAGAGCTGGTGGAGGTAGGCGAGGGTCGCCTCGCTCCAGCCGAGCGCCACCGCGCAGACGTCGGTGAAGGCGGGTTCGGTCCCGCGGATCACCTCGTAGGTGGTCCGGAGGTCGGCCAGCGTCTCCTCGAGGGAGACACCGTGGCTGCCGAGCTGCCGGCCGACCACCTCACAGGCGTCGGTCGCGCTGCGGCCGCCCCACAAGGCTTCCCCCACTGCCTCGTACGGCGTCGGCAGCGCGGACCGCACCTGCTCGGACAGCCCCGACTCGGGTGCGGAGGGAGGCCCGGGCACGACTTTGTCCCGAAATGCCCAAAACCCCATGTCGCCTCCCTCCTTCTCCGAGCAGCGCTCTCCGACTGTAGAGACGGCGACGGTGACGAACCATGATGCGAGTTTCGCGGCAAAATCCGAGCCGGGCGACCATACTGGCGTCACAGGAGTCGGATCCGAGCGTTGGAGTGAGTGTGAGTGTCTCGCTGTCGCGCGTCGAGGAACCAGGTGACGCCGAGCTGATCTCGGCTGTCCGCGGTGGTGACGTCGACGCCTACGGCGAGCTCTTCGCGCGCCACGTCGACGCGGCCCGGCGCCTGGCCCGCCAGCTCGCCGGTCCGGCCGACGCCGACGACCTGGTCTCCGACGCGTTCGCCAAGGTGCTCACCGTCCTCCAGCGCGGTGGTGGGCCCGACCTGGCATTCCGCGCCTACCTGCTCACCGCCGTACGCCGCCTCCACGTCGACCGGCTCCGCTCGGGGGCCCGGCTCCGTCCGGTGGACGACCTCACTCCCTTCGACCCCGGCCTGCCCTTCCACGACACGGCCGTCGAGGGCTTCGAGAACGCCGCGGCCGCCCGGGCCTTCGCCTCGCTCCCCGAGCGGTGGCAGATGGTGCTCTGGCACACCGAGGTCGAGCAGCAGAAGCCAGCCGACATCGCGGTCCTGCTCGGGATGAGCGCGAACTCCGTCTCGGCCCTCGCCTACCGCGCCCGTGAGGGCCTGCGCCAGGCCTTCATCAGCCAGCACGCCGCCGACCCCGACGACGTCGACTGCTCGTGGACCCGCGACCACCTCGGTGCCTACATCCGGGGCGGCCTGTCGCGCCGCGACGCGGCCCGGGTGGACGACCACCTCGCCGGGTGCCGGGCCTGCACGGCGGTCTATCTCGAGCTCACCGAGGTCAACTCGGGTCTGGCGGTCCTCCTGGCGCCGTTGCTGCTCGGCGCCGCGGGCGCGGGCTACCTGTCCTCGAGCAGCGGCGCCGCCGCCGGCGTGGGCAGTGGCTTCGCCCTCGCGAGGACCTGGGTCGCCGAGCACGCCTCACTGGCGGCCATCAGCGGCGTGGCTCTCACGGCCGCCGCGTGCGTGGCCGTGTACGCCGCGTCCCATCTCGGTGGGCCCAGCTCGACGCCGCAGGGCTCGCCGCCCGCGCTCGACCAGCCGCCCGGGATCTCGTCGTCCCACCCGGGGTCGACCGCAGGGCACGGGCCGGGCAATCGGCACGGTCACGGGAACGGTCCTCACCGGAGCGCCTCACCCGGCGGCGTCAACCCGGTGCTCGCGGCCGGGAGCCAGACCACGAGCTTGTTGGGGCCGACCGCTCCGACGCCGACGAACGGCCCGCCCCCAGCCACGCTGACCAACCCGACCGGCGGACCCTCCTCGACTCCGCCGACGACCGGGTCGACCGGCGGTCCCTCCTCCACGCCGCCGACCACCAACCCGACGCAGACGACCATCACCTTCACGTCCACGCCCCCGCCCCACCCAGCGCTCGGTAGCCACTACGTCGTCGCCGCGTCCGGCGGGTCGGGGAGGATCACCTTCTCGGTCGACCCGTCGACGACACACGCAGGCTCAGCCAACGCCGCTTGCTCCCTCGCCGGCAGCAGAGTGACCTTCGACCACGCGGGCACGTGTGTCATCGCGGCCGACCGGACGGTCAACGCGGTGAGGGCGGCGTCGGCCTCGGCCACCCACGCCACCCAGACGATCCATGTGCCGAAGGGCACCCAGGCGATCCATTTCCACCTGCCAACTTCGGGGAGTGTCGGCACCAGCGACGACCTGACCGCGACAAGCGGGTCCGGCGGCCCGGTCACGTTCGCCGTCGACCCATCAACGACGAACAACGCGTGCACCGTCACCGGTGCCCACCTCAGTTTTCACCATGTTGGCTCGTGCGTTGTCGCCGCGGACCAGGCCGGCAACAGTGACTACCTGCCCGCCTCCAGCGTCCTCCGGGGACTTGCGGTCACCAAGGGAACTCAGGCAGTGACGTTCACGTCCACGCCACCCGCACACCCGGCCTTCGGTGACACCTACCCCGCGACCGCCACCAGCGACGCCGGCATCCAGGTCAGCTACTCGGCCGACCCCACCACCGACGACATCGCCGGCCCCGCCTGCACGGTCACCAACGACGGCATCGTGACCTTCCATCACGCCGGCAACTGCGTCATCGACGCCCAGGCCGGCAACGACGACTACCAGACCTCCGCCACCACCCAGACCATCGTGGTACCCCAGGCCGCGCAGTCGATCGCCTTCTCGTCGGCGCCACCCCCCTCACCCGACCTCGGCAGCGGCTACCACGTGACCGCCACCGGCGGCGGGTCGGGCAACCCGGTCACGTTCTCGATCGACTCCTCGACCACCGGTGACGCGTGCTCGATCGCGGGCTCCACGGTCACCTTCCACCACGCGGGAACGTGCGTCGTCGACGCCGACCAGGCCGGCAACGCCGACTACCAGGCCGCCCCCACCCACTCGCAGACCATCGTCGTCGCCCGGGCCGCGCAGTCGATCACGTTCACCTCCACCGCACCGAGCAACGCAGTCGTGGGCGGCCACAGCTACACCGTGACCGCCACCGGCGGCGGCTCGGGGAACCCCGTCACGTTCAGCTCCGGCACCCCGCGACGTCTGCACCGTCACCGGCGCCACGGTCACCCTCGACCACGCCGGCACCTGCACTGTCGACGCCGACCAGGCCGGTGACGCCGACTACCAGGCCGCCCCCACCGCCGGCCAGTCCTTCGACGTCGGCAAGGACACCCAGTCGATCACCTTCACCTCGACCGCACCCGCCGACGCCCGGGTGGGCGGCCACGGCTACACCGTGACCGCCACCGGCGGCGCGTCGGGGAACCCCGTCACGTTCAGCTCCGGTACCCCGGGCGTCTGCACCGTCACCGGCTCCACGGTCACCCTCGACCACGCCGGCACCTGCACTGTTGACGCCGACCAGGCCGGTGACGCCGACTACCAGGCCGCCCCGACCGCCGGCCAGTCGTTCGCCGTCGGCAAGGACCCGCAGTCGATCACCTTCACCTCGACCGCACCCGCCGACGCCCGGGTGGGCGGCCCGGCCTACACCGTGACCGCCACTGGCGGCGGCTCGGGGAACCCCGTCACGTTCAGCTCCGGCACCCCGGGCGTCTGCACCGTCACCGGCGCCACGGTCACCCTCGACCACGCCGGCACCTGCACCATCGATGCCGACCAGGCCGGTGACGCCGACTACCAGGCCGCCCCGACCGCCGGCCAGTCCTTCGCCGTCGGCAAGGACACCGCAGTCGATCACCTTCACCTCGACCGCACCCGCCGACGCCCGGGTGGGCGGCCCGGCCTACACCGTGACCGCCACCGGCGGCGCGTCGGGGAACCCCGTCACGTTCAGCTCCGGTACCCCGGACGTCTGCACCGTCACCGGCGCCACGGTCACCCTCGACCACGCCGGCACCTGCACCGTCGATGCCGACCAGGCCGGTGACGCCGACTACCAGGCCGCCCCGACCGCCGGCCAGTCGTTCGCCGTCGGCAGGGGAACGCAGTCGATCGCCTTCACCTCCGACCGCGCCGACCAACGCCGTCGTGGGCGGCCACAGCTACACCGTGACCGCCACCGGCGGCGGCTCGGGGAACCCCGTCACGTTCAGCTCCGGCACCCCGGGCGTCTGCACCGTCACCGGCTCCACCGTCACCTTCCACCACGCCGGCACCTGCACTGTTGACGCGGACCAGACCGGTGACGCCGACTACCAGGCCGCCCCGACCGCCGGCCAGTCGTTCACCATCGGCAGGGGAACGCAGTCGATCACCTTCACCTCCGCCGCGCCGACCAACGCCGTCGTGGGCGGCCACAGCTACACCGTGACCGCCACCGGCGGCGCGTCGGGGAACCCCGTCACGTTCAGCTCCGGCACCCCGAGCGTCTGCACCGTCACCGGCGCCACCGTCACCTTCCAGCACGCCGGCACCTGCACTGTTGACGCGGACCAGACCGGTGACGCCGACTACCAGGCCGCCCCCACCGCCGGCCAGTCCTTCGCCGTCGGCAAGGACACGCAGTCGATCACCTTCACCTCCACCGCACCGACCAACGCCGTCGTGGGCGGCCACAGCTACACCGTGACCGCCACCGGCGGCGGCTCGGGCAACCCCGTCACGTTCAGCTCCGGCACCCCGGGCGTCTGCACCGTCACCGGCTCCACCGTCACCTTCCAGCACGCCGGCACCTGCACCATCGACGCCGACCAGGCCGGTGACGCCGACCACCTGGCCGCCGCGACCGCCACCCAGTCCTTCGCCGTGAACGACGACGTGGACCTCTCCGTCTCCGCCAAGGTCCTGCCCCCGAACGACGGCAACATGCAGGACATCGCCGTCACGGTCGACGGGCTCCAGCCCGGCGGGACGGCCCTCCTCACGGCGACCGGCCCCGATGACCTGCACGTGATCCACGGGGCCAACTGCCCGTGCACGGTGAGCGCCACGCCCCAGACCTTCACCTTCGGCTTCAACCTCTCGAAGAGTCCGGATGCGGTGGTCACGTTCCGCGTCTCGACGAAGGACAGCCCCGACCCGGACCCGAGCAACGACGTCGCCGTCGTCACTTTCCCGGTTCCGTCCCAGGGCTCGATGACGAAGCGCACCCAGGGCTGAGGTCCCCAGCGGTTGGATCCCCGCGCCATCGGGTAAGAAGGTCCCATGACCGCCATCCGACTGATCGCCCGACCGATGCTCGCCTCGGTGTTCTTCCTCGGCGCCGCCAAGGCGCTGAAGGACGCTCCCAGCCTGGCGCCGAAGGCCTCGCGGGTCACCGACAAGGTCATCCCCCTCGCCCAGCGTGCCGCGCCCAACGCCCCGATCCCCAGCGACCCGGTGACGCTGGTCCGGATCAACGCCGGCGTCCAGCTCGCCGCGGCCGCGGCCCTGGCCACCGGCCGGGCGCCCCGGCTCTCGTCGACCGTGCTGGCGGCGTCGCTCCTCCCCACGACCGTCGCCGGGCATGCGTTCTGGCGCGAGACCGACCCGGCCACCAAGGCCACCCAGCGGCTCAACTTCTTCAAGGGGATCTCGCTGGTCGGCGGTCTGCTCATCGCCGGGGTCGACACCGAGGGCAAGCCGGGCGTGGCCTGGCGTGCGCGACGGGCCGCGCGCGACGTACGCCGTGAGGCCAGGCAGCTGGCGCGGCAGGCGCACACCGAAGCCCGCATCGCCAGGGCGCAGCTGACCTGATCCCGCGCCCGCGCGGGCTCGGTACGCTGCGCCGGTGACCAGCAAGCCGTGGCCGGCGCCCTCCACCCGTGGGCCCGTGCACGCCTCGGTGTCCCTCCCGGGCAGCAAGTCCCTGACCAACCGGGCGCTCGTGCTGGGGGCCCTCGCCGACGGCCCGAGCGTCGTACGCCGCGCCCTCCGGTCGCGCGACACCGAGCTCATGGCCGCAGCCCTCGAGGCGCTCGGGGCCCGGATCGACACCACGTCCGACGACTGGCGGGTCGAACCGGGGAGCCTCAGCGGCGACGCCCGGGTCGACTGCGGGCTGGCCGGCACGGTCACCCGGTTCGTACCGCCGGTGGCGGGCCTGGCCGACGGCCCGGTCGCCTTCGACGGCGACCCCCACATGCGGCAGCGCCCGGTGGGCGAGGTCCTGACCGCGTTACGCGCGCTCGGCGTGCGGGTCGAGGGCGAGCGGTTGCCCTTCGTCGTGGCGGGCGCCGGGCACGTCCCGGGCGGGAAGGTCGTGCTCGACGCGTCGGGCTCCAGCCAGTTCGTGTCCGCCCTGCTGCTGGCCGGGGCGCGCTTCGACGACGGGGTCGACGTCATCCACGACGGCAAGCCGGTGCCGTCACGGCCCCACATCGACATGACGGTCGCCCTGCTGCGAGCGCACGGCGTCGAGGTGGACGACGCGGAGCCGAGCCGCTGGCGGGTGGCACCGGGACCGGTCCGGGCGCGGGACCACCAGATCGAGCCCGACCTGTCCAACGCCGCTCCCTTCCTGGCCCTGGCCGCGGCGACCGGCGGCACCGTCACGGTCCGTGACTGGCCGCGGGTCACCACCCAGGCCGGCGACGCCCTGCGCGGGCTGCTCACGCAGATGGGGTGCGAGGTCGACCTGGACGACGGCGGGCTGACCGTGACCGGGCCGGCCAGGCTGACCGGGCTCGACGCGGACCTGCACGACGTGGGCGAGCTGACGCCGGTGCTCGCGGCGGTCTGCGCCCTCGCCGACGGCCCGTCGTACCTGCGCGGGATCGCGCACATCCGCGGTCACGAGACCGATCGGCTGACCGCGCTCGCGACCGAGCTGCGCGGGCTGGGTGCCGACGTCATCGAGCACGAGGACGGCCTGGAGCTGCGTCCCGCCGCGCTGCACGGCGGGCTGTTCCACACCTACGCCGACCACCGGATGGCCCACGCCGGCGTCGTGCTCGGAGCTGTGGTGGAGGGCGTCGAGATCGACGACGTCGCCGCGACCGGCAAGACCTTCCCCGACTTCCCCCGCGTGTGGGCCGAGCTGACGGACGCCCCGTGAGCGGCCGCTACGACGAGCACGACCACGAGCACTACGAGCGGCCCCGCCGCCACACCCGGCCGCGCACCAAGGAGCGACCGCGGTACGACGACGCGGCCGAGGGCGTCGTGACGACCGTCGACCGCGGGCGCTTCACGCTCCTCGTGGACGGCGTGGTCGTCTGGGCGGTCAAGGCCCGGCCGCTGGGTCGCAAGGGCGTCGTGGTGGGCGACCGGGTGCGTGTCGTGGGAGACGTCACCGGCCACGAGGGCGCCCTCGCCCGCATCGTCGAGGTGCACGAGCGGAGCACGGTGCTCCGCCGGACGGCGGACGACGACGACCCCGTGGAGCGGGTGGTGGTGGCCAACGCCGACCAGCTCGTGGTCGTCACCGCGCTCGCGGACCCGGAGCCGCGGCCGCGGCTGATCGACCGGGCGCTGGTGGCGGCGTACGACGCGGGCATGAAGCCGTTGCTCTGCCTCACCAAGGCCGATCTCGCCGACCCCGAGACGCTGCTGACGACCTACCGATCGCTCGGTGTCCCCTGGGTGGTGACCCAGCGCGGCGGTGACCTCGGAGAGCTGCGGGCCAGCCTCGAGGGGCGCACGAGCGTACTGGTCGGGCACAGCGGCGTCGGGAAGTCGACCCTCGTGAACGCCCTGGTGCCCACCGCCGGTCGCGACGTCGGGCACGTGAACGCGGTGACGGGGCGCGGGCGTCACACGTCGACGTCGGCCCTGATGCTCGCGCTCCCGGACGAGTCCGGCCGGGAGGTGGCCGGGTGGATCATCGACACGCCGGGGATCCGCTCGTTCGGACTCGCGCACGTGCGTCCGGAGGACCTGATCGAGGCGTTCCCGGACCTCGACGAGATGACGGAGGACTGCCCGCGCGGGTGCACCCACGGCGCCGACGAGCCCGAGTGCGGCCTCGATGAAGCGGTCGCGCGGGGCGATGCGGACCCCGAGCGGGTGGAGTCGTTCCGGCGGCTGCTGGTCGCGCGATCCGACCCGGCGTACTAGCTACTTCCCCCAGATGGCCCGGGCCCCGGAGTCCCCGGTGAGGACCACCATCACCAGGACCGCCACCGCGCCCACCACGAGCAGGACCTGGAGTCCGATCGACACCAGGCCCGTCCGTGTCTCGCGCGCGCCGCCCCCCGAGGCCAGGGCGGAGGGGCCGCCGAGCAGCCAGGCGCCCAGCGCCGTGGGCACCAGGAAGGCGAGGAGCAGGAGCTCCAGGAGCCTGCCCCGGTGCATGTGCGTCTGGACCAGCGGGCGGAGGTAGGGCCTGGCGTTCAAGAGGGCATGCCCCGACTGCACCGCGAGAACGGCGGACCCGGCCGCGATCACGGCGCAGGCGACGAACGGCCAGCGCACCCACCATCGCCACCGCGGCACCAGGGCGTAGGCGAGGGCGCCCAGGGCCGTCAGCGGAGCGAAGACCACCACCACGTGGACGATGAGGGGATGGAGCGGCAGACCGTTGACCTCCATGCCTGAACGGTAAACCCGCCCCGTGGGAATAGCCTGTGGACATGCCGCCCTCCGCGACCGACTACACCGACGACCTCCGCCTGGCCCACGTGTTGTCCGACGACGCGGACTCGATCACGACGACCAGGTTCCGGGCCCTCGACCTGCACGTGATGAGCAAGCCCGACCTCACCCCGGTCACCGACGCCGACCAGGCGGTGGAGGCGTCGATCCGGCGCACGCTCTCGCGGGTCCGCTCGCGCGACGCGGTCACCGGTGAGGAGCAGGGCAGCACCGGGCACAGCCAGCGTCGCTGGGTGATCGACCCGATCGACGGCACCAAGAACTTCGTGCGCGGTGTCCCGGTCTGGGCCACCCTCATCGCCCTCGTCGTCGACGACGAGGTCGTCCTGTCCGTGGTCTCCGCCCCTCAGCTGCAGCGGCGCTGGTGGGCGTCGGCCGGGAACGGCGCGTGGACGGGGCGTTCCCTGCTCAAGGCCACCCGGTGCCAGGTCTCCGACGTACGCCGGCTGGAGGACGCCTCGCTCGCCTACTCGTCCTTGCACGGCTGGGAGGAGCGCGACCGGCTGGACGACTTCCTCTCGCTGATGCGTCGCTGCTGGCGCACCCGTGCCTACGGCGACTTCTGGTCGTACATGCTCCTCGCCGAGGGCGCGGTCGACCTCGCCGCCGAGCCGGAGCTCCACGTGTACGACATGGCCGCGCTCGATGTCATCGTCCGCGAGGCCGGCGGCCGGTTCACCTCGCTGGACGGGACCGACGGACCGTTCGGAGGCAACTCGCTCGCCTCCAACAGCCATCTGCACGAGGCGGCCCTGTCGTTCCTCGGCTCACTGCCGGACGACGACGACGATCCCGACTCGCCCCACCGGCGCCCGGGTTCGGTCCATGATCTGCTCTCGCGGCGGACGCACGCGGAGGACTAGCCTCAGAACTGGCGGACTCGACCCGTGACGAGACTCGTGAGGAGTCATGATGCGCATCAGCGACCTACTCAACGGCAAGTCCATCCACGAGGTGATCACCGTCCAGCCGGAGGCCTCGGTGCGCGATCTGCTCCGCACCCTCGCCGAGCACAACATCGGCGCGGTGGTGGTGAGCACCGACGGGGCGTCGGTCGACGGGATCGTGAGTGAGCGCGACATCGTGCGACGACTCGCCGGTAGCGAGGGCGACGCCGTCCTCGACGGGGCCGTGAGCGCGATCATGACCAGCGACGTGCAGACCTGCCGGCCCGACATGCCCGTCGACGAGCTCCGCGCCGTGATGACCGAGCGCCGGATCCGCCACGTGCCGGTCGTGTCCGAGGGGCGGCTCACCGGCATCATCAGCATCGGCGACGTCGTGAAGTCGTCGCTCGACCAGCTCCAGTTCGAGCGCGACCAGCTCGACAGCTACGTGCACCAGACCTGAGCATCACCTCCGAGCGAGCGCGACCGGGCGGACTGGCAGACTGACCGGCATGGACAAGCCCGAGATCGACTTCCCCGACTTCGACCCTCCCACGGACCTCGAGGTCACCGACCTCGTCGAGGGCGACGGGGCCGAGGCCACCGCCGGGTCGACGGTGAAGGTGCACTACGTCGGGGTGGCCCACTCGACCGGCGAGGAGTTCGACGCGTCGTACAACCGCGGCGAGCCGCTGCAGTTCCGGCTGGGGGTCGGCCAGGTCATCTCGGGGTGGGACAGCGGCGTGCAGGGCATGAAGGTGGGAGGGCGCCGGCAGCTGGTCATCCCACCCCACCTCGGGTACGGCGATCGCGGCGCCGGGGGCGTGATCAAGCCCGGGGAGACGCTGATCTTCGTCTGCGACCTCCTCGAGGTGCGCTAACCCACCTGCACCCGTCGCCCGGCGCACTCGACCACGTCGCCGGTCGCGAGCTGGCGACCGCGACGTGTCTCCACGGATCCGTTGACCCGCACCAGCCCCTCCGCGAGCAGCCCCTTCGCGTCGGCGCCGGTGTCGACGAGGTCGGCGAGCTTCAGGAACTGGCCGAGCCGGATGGACTCGTCGCGCAGGGGCACGACCACGGGCTCACTCATCGGTACCCTCCTTCGGTACGGACCATCAGTGCACGACCAGGGCGACGGCGTGGATCACGACCCCCACGAGACCACCCACGATGGTGCCGTTGATCCGGATGAACTGCAGGTCCCGCCCGACGTGCAGCTCGATGCGCCGCGCGGCCTCCTTGCCGTCCCAGCGATCGATCGTCTGGGTGATCACGGCGGTGAGCTCGGCGCCGTAGCGGGCGACCGTGAAGACGGCCACGTCCGCCGCCGTGCCGTCGAGCCGGCGCCGCAGCTCCTGGTCCTCCCGTAGCCGGGCGCCGAACGCCGACAGCTCGGCGGCCAGTCGTTGCCGGACCGCCCCACCCGGGTCGACCAGGGACGCCTGGAGCACCCGACGGAGCGCGTTCCACAGATCGATGCTCGACTCCACGACCTGGGGATGGTCCAGCAGCCGCTCCTTGAGGCGCTCCGTGCGTTCCTGGGTCTCGGGGTCGAACTGCAGGTCGTGGGCCAGCTGGGCGAGCATCGAGTCGAGGGCCTGCCGGGCCTGGTGCTGGGGGTCCTGGCGGATGTCCTCGAGCCAGGAGACCAGCTCGAGGTGGATCCGACGGGTGACGGCGTCGTTGAGGCGCGGCGGCGCCCACCAGGGCGCCCGCTGCTCGAGCACCTCGGCGAACGTGTCCGGGTGCTCGACCAGCCACCGGTGGAGCTCGTCGAGGGTGAGGTCGACCAGCCCGTGATGGACGTCGTCCCGCACCACCTCGGCGAGGAGGCCGCCGGCCAGGGGCGAGATCGGCTCGTCGCGGAAGCGCGGGATGAGCGCCTGGGTGACGAGATCCGCGATGTGCTCGTCGCGCACCTTGCTCAGGCCGATCGAGGCCACCTCCGAGACCTCGTCCACGACGCGGCGCACGTTGGCCGGGTCCGCCAGCCACTGGCCGACCCGCAGCGAGATGTCGGCCGAGGCGACGCGCTCGCGGATGATCGCCTCCTGGAGGAAGTTCTCCCCCACGAACTCCTCGAGACTGCGGCCGAGCTCGTTCTTGCGTTCGGGCACCAGTGCGGTGTGCGGCACCGGCAGCCCGAGCGGGTGCTTGAAGAGCGCGGTCACCGCGAACCAGTCCGCGATGGCACCGACCATCGACGCCTCGGCCCCGGCGTTCACGAAGCCGAGGAACCCGTGCCGCCCGAGCGTCGCGAGGTAGACCACCGCCGCGAACGCGAGCAGCGAGACCGCCAGGGTGCGCATCCGGCGCAGCCCCCGCCGTCGCTGCTCGTCGGCCTCGGGGTCGGGGGTGATCATCGAGATCGGCCGCGCGGTCGTGGTGGTCACCGCCCGATTCTCGCCCATGCCCCCACAGGCGACGCACGGCGTGGTGCCAGAATGCCGCCCATGGCCTCGCGCACCGTGATCACGTTCGGCACGTTCGACGTCTTCCACGTCGGACACCTGAAGGTGATCGAGCGGGCCGCGGCCCTGGGCGACCGCCTGGTCGTCGGGGTCTCGGCCGACGCTCTCAACCTGCGCAAGAAGGGTCGCGAGCCGGTGTTCAGCCAGGGCGAGCGGATGGCGATCGTCGGCGCCCTCAGGATGGTCGACGAGGTGTTCGTCGAGGAGAGCCTCGAGCTCAAGCGCGACTACATCCAGCGCTTCGGGGCCGACGTGCTGGTGATGGGCGACGACTGGGCCGGCCGGTTCGACGAGTTCCGCGACCTCTGCGAAGTGGTCTACCTCCCGCGTACGCCGGCGATCTCGACGACCGCCCTGATCGAGAAGATCTCGGCCTCCAGCTGACCAACCTCAGCGGCGCCGTCGGAGGGCGGACCACCGGTCGTGGGCGAGCGCGGCCCGCGCGGCGTTCATGCCGGCCGCGCCGTGCACGCCGCCACCGGGATGCGCTGCCGACGAACACAGGAAGAGCCCGGGGATCCCGGTCTCGGCGCGGCCCCAGCCCGGCACGGGGCGGAAGACGAGCTGCTGGTGCAGCTGCGAGGTGCCGCCACCGATCGAGCCGCCGACGAGGTTGGCGTCCCGCTGCTCGAGCTCGCGGGGGCCCAGGACCCGCCGCGCGAGCACGCGCGACGAGAAGCCCGGCGCCACCCGCTCCAGCTGGCTCTGCATCCGGTCGGCGAACCGTTCGCACTCGTCGCGGTCCCACACCCCGCGGATGCCCCCTCCCGCGTCACCTTCGACGCGGTGCGGCACGTGGGTGTAGGCCCAGAGCGACTCCGTGCCGGCCGGCGATCGGCTCGCGTCGGTCGTCGTCATCTGCCCCGCCAGGAGGAACGGCGCCGCGGGCACCACGCCCGCCGTGACCTGACCCAGCGCCTCGGCCAGACGCTCGGGCGACTCCGCGACGTGCACCGTCCCGGGAGCGTGCGCGGGCGCGACCGCCCAGGGGACGGGAGCGCTGAGCGCCCAGTCGACCTTGACGGTGCCGGGGTCGAGCCGGAAGTCCCGCATGCCCCGGACGACGCGGGCGGGAAGCTCCTCGGCGGGCACCAGATCGCCGTACAGGCTGGTCGCGGACGTGTCGGCGAGGATCGCGCGCGTGGCGCGGATTTCGGCCCCGCCCACCCGTACGCCGACCGCGCGGCCGCCGTGCAGGACGACCCGCGTCACCTCCTGGCCGCACCGCACCTCGCCTCCGCACGACCTCAGCCGGCTCACCAGGGCGTCGCTCAGGCGGGCGGCCCCTCCGCGAGGAGCAGGGAATCCCACGGTCTGGCCCAGCATGCTCATCAGGAGGCCCAGCAGACCCGACCCCGGCGCGGTGAGCGGGATGTCGGAGTGCCCGGCGTTGCCCATCAGGAGGGCCCGCGCCGAGCGTTCCCGGAACCGGGTCTCCGCGAGGTCGAGCGCCGGAGTGAGCAGCATCCGGACGGTGCCGAGACCGCCCGACCGCGTCACCCGGGCCGCGAGACGGGACCCGCTCCGGACCGGCGGGAACGGCGCCAGGATGGAGCCGACGAGGTCGGGGCCGATGTCGTCCCAGAGCTCACAGAGACGGAGCCACGTCGTGCCGTCCTCGTCGCCCAGCGACCGTGAGGTGACCTCCCGGTCGCGATGCAGGAGCGCCCACTCGCCGTCGCCGAAGACGTGGCCGAGCACCGCCGGCGCGTGCTCCCAGACGAGGCCGTGCTCCTCCAGCCCGAGGGAGGTCAGGGCCGGGGACGCGACCCCGAGCGGGTAGAAGGCGCTGAAGGTGTCGTGCACGAAGTCGTCGTGGAGGTCGGAGTCGCTGCGGACCGCGCCGCCGTAGGTGGCCTGTGCCTCGAGCACGAGGACCGACCAACCCCGGTCCGCGAGCCGGTTCGCGGCCACCAACCCGTTCGGGCCGGACCCGACCACGACCGCGTCCCAGGTGTCGGTCACGGCTCCCGCGCCTGTTGCCGGATCGACGCCGAGGGTCGACGCTCGACGATGTACGCGAGGCGCCGAAGGGTCTCGGTGTTGCGCCAGTCGAGCCCCGGGCGTCTCAGTCGGCGCCGGGACCAGGGTCCCCGGGCCGCTGACGACGTCCTCCTCGATCGTGACCTCCGAGGTCGCGCCCACCGGACCGATCGAGATCCTGACGTCGGCCTCTCCCCATGGGCGCACCCGCGCCCGGAGCACGAGCAACGACCCCGGAACAGACTCCAGGACCTCGGTCTCGTCGTCGAGCAGAACCGGCCAGGCGCCCACCGAGTGATGGAGGCGCGCCCCCGGCTCTGGCCAGTGGTCGTCCACCTCGCGCATCCGGGACGCTCCGACGACCCAGACCGGAAAGAGCCAGCCGTCGCTGAGCACCTCCCAGACGGTCTCCGGGGCAGCCTGCAGGTGACGGTGCCGACGAGAGCTCATGACCGACCGTACCCACCGGCGTCGGCGGGTAACGGAGCCCAGCCGCGGCCGACCGTGACGGTCCCGACACATATTCGTGACCAATTCGATATCCGTGACCTTTTCGTGACCTTTTCGGAGTCGATATCGATTCGTTATTCCCTCGATATGAGACCTCGATTATCGGCTGGTTGTGTGGCAGTGAGGTCCGGCCGCGCCGATCGCGTGGCTGCCTCGTGTGCACCCCCGGCGAGTGGTCGTCGGGACTCATCTGTCCAACGGAAGGCGCGTACATGAGAATCAAGGTTCCGCTTGTCGCCCTGTCGTCCCTCGGGCTCCTCACCCTGGCCGCCTGCGGCGGCAGTGGGAGCTCGTCGTCGGCCACCGGCCCCGGCATCAAGGGCGGTAACACCGGCAACAGCCAGTGTCCGACCTGCAAGGGCCCCGTCACCATCGCGGGAGCCAAGAAGGGCGGCACCGTCACGGTGCTGACCCTGACCGGCCTGACGACCACGATCGACCCGAGCGAGGTCTACTACACCGACACCTCGTCGATCATGAGTGGTCTGGTGACCCGGTCGCTGACGCAGTACAAGTACGACCCGAAGTCCAAGCAGATGATCCTGGTGCCCGACCTGGCCACCGACCTCGGTACGCCACAACGACAACTACACCCAGTGGAAGTTCACCATCCGTCCCGGTGTGAAGTGGCAGACCGGCGCGCCGGTCACCGCCAAGGAGGTCGCCTGGGGCATGACCCGGTGCATGGACACCGCGACGTTCCCGACGGGCCCGTGCCAGTACTACTCGAACCAGTACTACAAGGGCGGCTCGACGTACAAGGGCCCCTACACCGGACACGGCGCCAAGTTCAACGGGATCAAGGTGTCGGGCAGCACGATCACGATCAACATGGCCAAGCCCTTCCCGGACATGCCGTACTGGGGCACCTTCCCGGCCAACGGCCCGATCCCGCTGGGCAAGGCCTCCGACCCGAACACCTACAAGAACCACCCGCTGTCCACCGGTCCGTACAAGATCAAGAGCTACAGCCCGTCCAAGGAGCTGGTGCTGGTCAAGAACCCCTACTGGTCTGCCGCGACCGATCCGGCTCGCACGCAGTACCCCGACGGGTACGACTTCAAGACCCAGCAGCAGTCGGAGAAGATCGACCAGATCCTGCTCGCCGACTCCGGCTCGGGCCAGACCACGTTGACCTACGACAACCTGCTGGCGCCCGACTTCCAGCAGCTGAGGGCCAAGGACCCGTCACGCCTGGTCCTGGGTGGCACCCCGTGCACCTACTACTGGGCTCCCGACAACCGGAAGATCACCAACAAGACGGTGCGTGAGGCGCTGCAGTTCGCCTACCCCTACAAGAACGTGATCCTCGCCAGCGGCCTGATCCCGGGTGTCACCGCGATCCCGGCGAGCAACCTGATGCCTCCGGGCCTGCCCGGTCGCACGCCGTACAACGTGACCGGTCACAAGGCGTTCCAGACCGACCCGGCCAAGGCCAAGGCCCTGCTGAAGTCGGCCAACGCCACGGGGTATGAGATCCGGTTCCTGTTCCGTACCGACGACCCGATCAACGTGAAGGTCAAGGACGCTGTGGTCAAGGCCCTGACCGAGGCCGGCTTCAAGGCCACCCCGGTGCCGACCACCACCGCGAACTACGCCGCGGCACGTGACAACACCACCGAGAACATCAACGTCCGCGCGGCGGGCTGGTGCTCGGACTGGCCGTCGGGCTCGACCTGGATCCCGACGAACTTCGCGTCGACCAATCCCAACAAGACCCACTCGCTGGGCTCCAACTACAGCGCGTTCAGCAACAAGGGGGTCGACGCCCAGATCAACGCGATCCAGAGCCTGCCGCTGGACAAGCAGGCCGCAGCGTGGAACAACCTCGACAAGATGATCGCCACGAAGTACTTCCCGCTGTTCACGACCTACTACACCGGCATCGCTCAGGCCCACGGATCGAAGATCATGGGCGACAACGATGACAACACCCTCGGGATGCCCACCTGGAAGGACATGTGGGTCTCGTAGTGCCACGGGACCGGGTCATCCGGGACCGCTAGAACCCACCCTGGGTGGTGGGGCGTGGAGGAGAGCTCTGCGCCCCACCACCCGTTTCGTCTAGCTCGGGTCGAAGCTGACCAGACCCACCAGGTTGCCCTCGGAGTCGTGGACGAAGGCCTGCCACTCGGTGGTGCCGGCCGGACCGAGCGCACCGTCCTCGTGGGTGAAGATCGGGTGCGGCTCGGAGACCACCTCGACCCGGTCACGGACGCGTGCGACGACGTCGCGCACGCTGTCCACCTCCAGGTACAGCATCGAGGGCGGCGCGTTGCCCTCGAGCAGGAGGCGGGTGCCGGCCAGGTCGAAGAACAACAGCCCGGGCGGGTCGAACCGGCCGGTCGGCGCGGCTCCGAGCAGCTCGCGGTAGAACGCCTCGGCACGGTCCAGGTCCGTCGCCCGCAGGGCGACCTGCGCCAACCTCATCGACACTCCTCCCGTCGGCGGTGACCATCGTCGGGCCAGGCTAACGGTGCCGTCACCGCCGGTCGGATATCGTGGCCAGCCGCGGCTCGAGCAAGGAAAGCAGGGTCATGACGGGGTTCATCGCTCGGCGGCTCCTGAGCTCGCTGCTGGTGGTCGTGCTGACCTCGATCTTCGTGTTCGTGCTCTTCTTCAAGGGGCTCGGCGACAGTCCGGCGGTCAACTACTGCGAGCAGCTCGGCCCCGGCAAGTGCACGGCGACCAAGCTCGACGCGATCAAGCAGGAGATGGGCCTCGACAAGTCCGTCACCTACAACTACGTCCAGTGGGCCAAGGGCATCTTCGTCGGCCGCTCCAACGTCTACGTCGACGGCAAGCTCTACGACTGCCCCGCTCCCTGCCTCGGCATCTCGATCACGACCGGGGACACCGTCTGGCACGACCTCCAGCAGAAGTACCCCGCGACCCTGGCCGTCGCGGTGGGCGGAGCCAGCCTCTACCTGTCGCTCGGAGTCCTCATCGGCGCGTTCGCAGCGCGATGGCGCGGCGGCCTCGTGGACCGCATGCTCGTCGGCGGCTCGCTGATCATCTCGGCCGTACCGGACTACCTGTGCTTCCTCCTCGCCTGGATCTACCTGTCGCTGAAGCTGGGGATCTTCCCGGTCACCGGGTACTACCCCATCTCCGAGGACCCGGCCAGGACCGTCGCCTGGATGGCGCTGCCCTGGCTCGCCATCGGCCTGACCAACTGCACCGACTACGCACGGTTCACCCGCGGCCAGATGGTCGAGGCCCTGGGCGAGGACTACATCCGGACCGCCCAGGCGAAGGGGATGCGCATCAACCGGGTGCTGTTCCGGCACGCCCTGCGGGCGGCGATCGTCCCGGTCATCACGATCTTCGGCCTGGACTTCGCCACGCTCCTGTCCGGCACCATCTTCGCCGAGCAGATCTTCGGCATCGACGGCATCGGCCACTGGGGCCTCCAGGCGCTCTCGACCCCCATCGACATCAACGTGGTCAGCGCGACGGTCCTGGTGGCGGCCATCCTGATCGTGGTGGCCAACCTGGTGGTCGACGTGGTGTACGGCTTCCTCGATCCGCGCGTCACCGTCAGCTGACCGTCGTACCCGGGCCGGGACTGGTCGGCCCGGGTACGACGGGACTCAGAGGTCCATGTTCTCCATCGCCAGGTAGGTGTGGGCGAGGGAGGACACGGGGTCCGCCGCGAAGTGCCGCTGCAACGCCCGGTCCCGGAGCGCGTTGTCGAGCGACGCCATGATCATCGACTGGTCGAGCACCAGGATCCGGTGACCGACCGAGCCGGTGGTCGGGTTGACCGCGTCGAAGAAGCCGCGCGAGCCGTACACGCCGGGGAAGAGGGTCTTCAGCTTCATGATGTTGTCGTACGCCGCCTGCGGGGCCACGTCGAGCGCGAGGAACGACGCGTGGGGGGTGACCGTGTCCTCGGTGGCGCAGCCGTGGCACTGCGAGAGCCCCTGGTTGGGGTCGGCGGCCGTGGCGCCCGGCCCGTAGTAGGGGAACTTCAGGCCCTCGACACCGAAGCCGCCGTAGCCGCCGCTGTCGTCGGCGGTGCTGGACGGAGACATGCCCCAGACCGGCAGCTGGAGCTGCTCGGTGGCGTACTTCTTCTGGACCTCGACGGTGCGCTCGTCCGCGAGCCCGAACCCGTGGGTGCCCCACGACGACTCGGGAACGACCTCGTTGGCCATCAGTCCCTCGAACATGCCGCCGGCGAAGGTCGGGATGAACTTCAGGTTGGTGCCCGGGTAGGTGTAGGCGCCCTCCCAGACCGGGAACTGCTTCCCGGACTGCGGGTCGGTGATCGTCTGCCACGACCCGTCCATCGGCCACTGGCCCTGCCAGGAGAAGTCGGGGTCGTCCGCACAGTCGGCGAAGGGGGCCGGCGGGGGCAGCTCACGCCAGCTCCGCCACCACACGTTGCCGGGCATCTGGTGCAGCCCCATGCCGAGGTAGGCCGAGATGCGGGGGTCGGAGTAGAGCGCACCGTTGTGGTAGTAGTGCGTCCAGTTGTCGCCGACGTCGGGCGGGTTGCCCTTGTAGTACCCGCCGTACATCTGACCGGTCGGCTGGTTGCCCTGGATGTCGCGGTTGACGTTGCAGTGCGTCTCCGCACGGTTGTCGTAGAAGATCGAGAAGTTCATCTTGCCCAGCAGCGCGTCGGCCATCTTGCGCGCGCCCGGGAAGGCCTGCCGGGTGACGACCAGCCCGGAGGCGTACCACCCGTTGTCGACGTTGGACACGAAGGAGCAGTTGTCGAACGTGCCGCCGGTCGAGGGGCAGTCCCCCTGCCCGGGGTTCAGCAGGACGTGGCCGTTGGAGGTGTCGTACCACTGGTAGAGGAAGCCCTGGTAGGCGTCCAGCGAGGCCACCTCGCGCAGCGTCGCCTTGGCCCGCTCGGTCGCCTGGTCCTGGGTGATCAGGCCGAGGTCGGAGGCCGAGACGAGGGACCAGAGGTAGACCCCGATGTTGGCCGACGACGTGTACTGGCCGCGCCCGGTCGGCGTCGCTGGACCCGCCGGCGTAGGTCAGGTTGTCGAGCGGCAGGTGCGTCTGCGGGTCGACGTCGTCGCCGAAGAACTTCCAGCTGTCCCGGGCGATCGACATCAGCTGGGCGCGCTGGGCGTCGGTGAGACCCGTGTACGTCGCGACCCCGGCGCCGCCACCGGGCTTGGCCGCCGCGGCGGAGCCGGTGCCGGCCGAGGCCGTCGTGGCCTGCGAGTGTGCCGGCGCCGCGAGCAGGGTCGCCGCGACGACCCCCGCGGAGCCGATGAGGCTGCACAGCCTCTTCCTGGTCATCACCTGATTGCCAACCTTTCCGAGAGCCTCAGCCGGCGGCCGAGGGTGCGGCGACCGCGTCGAGCAGCGCCACGGTGTAGTCGTCCTGCGGGTGTTGCAGGACCTGCTTGGTCTCCCCGCGCTCGACGACCCGGCCTCCGTTGAGCACGAGGATCCGGTTCGTCACGACGCGCGCGCTCAGGAGGTCGTGGGTGATGTAGAGCAGGCTCAGCCCGCGGTCCTGCCGGAGCTTCTCCAGCAGCCGCAGGACACCGGCCCGCAACGACACGTCGAGCATCGACACCGGCTCATCGGCCACGATCAGCTGGGGGTCGCAGGCCAGCGCCCGCGCGATCACGACGCGCTGGCGCTGGCCCCCCGAGAGCTGGTGCGGGAGCTTCGCGGCGTACTGCACGGTCGGGGTGAGGCCGACCGTGTCGAGCAGCTCGTGCACGCGGTCGCGTGCCTCGCGAGGTGACATGCCGAGGTAGTTCTGGCACGGGCGCGAGACCGTGTACTCCACGGTGTGCAAGGGGTTCAGGGCGCCGTACGGGTCCTGGAAGACCATCTGCACGTTCCCGTGGAAACGGCGCAGCGCTCTTCCGCGAAGGCGGTCGACGCGCGTCTCACCGAACTGGACGGAGCCTGTGGTCGGCCGCTCCGAGGCGGTGACCATCTTGGCGATGGTGCTCTTGCCGCTGCCGCTCGCGCCGACGAGCCCGACGGCCGCGCCCGGCTCGAGCGTGAACGACACGTCGTCGACGGCGGTGAGCGGGGGGTTGCCCCGTCGGCGGTAGACCTTGGTGACGCCCTCGACCCGGAGCTCGGGCACCTCGGCGCTGCGGTGGTCAGACAAGGCTCGCCTCCCGTTCGGTACGGCCCGCGCGCACATGGCACGCGGCCTCTCCCGCGCCCAGCGGGGACAGCGGCGGGTCGACCCGGCGGCAGACGTCCTCGGCCAGCGGACACCGCGGCGCGAAGGAGCAGCCCGACTGCGGCTGGGAGAGGTCGGGCGGCGAGCCGGGGATGCCGCCGAGCACGACCTCCTCGGCCCGCGGGTCCGCGTAGCACCCGAGCAGCGCCTCGGTGTAGGGGTGGTGCTCTCCCGCCAGCAGCTGTTTGCTCGGCTGGTCCTCGACGATCCGCCCGGCATACATCACGACCACCCGGTCGGTCGCCTCGAGCACGACGCCGAGGTCGTGGCTGATCAGGATCCCCGTGAAGCCGTTCTCGCGCTGCAGCTCCTCGATCGTCTCCATGACCGCCTTCTGCACGATCACGTCGAGGGCCGTGGTGGGCTCGTCGAAGACGATCAGCTTCGGGTCGAGCGAGAGCGCGAGGGCGATCGAGACACGCTGCCGCATGCCCCCGGAGAGCTCGTGGGGGAACTTGCCGAGCACGTCGGCGGGCAGCCGCACCTTCTCCAGGACCTCGGCTCCGCGCCGGCGTACGGCGTCCCGGGAGGTGTCCTCGTCCTCGCGGGCGTGGGCCCGCAGGATGTCGCGGAGGTGCGCCTCCACGCTGCGCACCGGGTTGAGCGCGTTCATGCCGCTCTGCAGGACCAGGGCGATGCCGTTGCGGCGCTGGGCGCGCAGCTCCTCGCCGTCGAGCTCGGCCAGGTCGACGCCGTCGAAGACGATCCGGCCGCCGGCCAGCCGGGCCGGTGGCTGGAGCAGCCGCGTCAGCGCGAACCCGAGCGTGGACTTGCCGCAGCCGGACTCGCCGACGACGCCGAGGAACTCGCCCGGCTCCAGGGACAGGTTGACGTCGCGCACGGCGTGCACGGGGGCACCGCCGGCCGGGTGGTAGACCACGTTGAGATCGGTGGCCTCGAGGATCGGCATCACTTCTCCCGGAGTCTCGGGTTGGACAGCGCGTCGACGCCGAAGTTGATCAGCGTGAACGAGACCGCGAGCAGCGCGATCATCAGACCGGGCGCGAACACCAGCACCCATTGGCCGGTCAGCAACGCGTTCTGCTGCTGCGCGTAGTAGAGGATGGTCCCCCAGCTGACGGTGTTGGGGTTGCCGAGCCCGAGGAACTCCAGGCTCGCCTCGGCCATCACCGCCGCCGTCGCCGCGCCGAAGAAGCTGCCGGCGACCAGCGAGGTCATGTTGGGCAGGATCTCCCGGAACACGATGCGGAACAGACCCTCCCCCGAGAAGACCGCGGAGGTCACGAACTCCCGTTCGCGGATCGAGGTCGCCTGGCTGCGGACGACGCGGGCGCCGGTGGCCCAGCTGGTGAACGCCACCACGATCACGATGGTCCAGATCGACCGGTTGGGGACGTAGGCCGCCAGGATGATCATCAACGGCAGAGCGGGGATCACCAGCGCCAGGTTGGTGAGGAAGCTCAGCACCTCGTCCACCGCCCCCGGTCGGTAGCCGGCGACCAGGCCGATCGTGACCGCGACCAGCGTGGCGACGACGCCCGCCACCAGGCCGACCAGCAGCGACACGCGGGCGCCGTACACGATCTGGGAGAAGACGTCCTGGCCGTTGCCGGTGGTGCCGAACCAGTTGGCGGACGACGGCCCCTGGTACGGCGGGAAGTTCGTCGCCGTGGGCGAGTGCGGCGCGATCAGCGGCGCGGCCACGGCCATCACGATCATCAGCCCGAGAACGACGATCCCGATGCGCGCCTTGCCGTTGCTCCACAGGGTGGCGAACGCGCGACTGACGAACAGCAGCGGTCCGGGCAGGTGCGACTCCGAGGCCGGCTTGGTGATGACCCTCGTGCCGGGATCACCGGTCGGAGGTGTCGCGGTGGTCAGGATGCTCATGCGCGTCTCACTCTCGGGTCGAGCCGGACGTACAGCAGGTCGACCACGAAGATGGCGACCAGCATGCTCACGCTGATGACCAGGAACAGCGCCTGCATGAGCGGGAAGTCGTGGTTGCTGACCGCGATGTAGAGCAGGTTCCCGAGGCCGGGATAGCTGAACACGCCCTCGACGATGACGGATCCGCCGATGACCGCACCGAGGGCGAGGCCGAACGCGGTGACGTTGGGCAGCAGCGCGTTGCGGGCGGCGTACTTGAGCGCGATCGTGCGGCGCCGCAGACCGTTGGCCTCGGCGAAGGTCACGTAGTCCTCACCGAGCGTGTTGATCATGTTGTTGCGCATCCCGAACACCCATCCGGACAGCGAGGTGATCGCCAGCGTGAGCGCTGGCAGGACGCTGTGTGAGACCGCGTTGGCGAGGAAGCTCGGGCTGAGGTTGGGCGTGAGGCCTGGGCTGTAGCCGCCCTTGATCGGGAAGGCGTTCAGCTTGAACGCCAGCACGTAGAGCATCAGCAGCCCGAGCCAGAACGGCGGGAACGCCGCGAACAGCGTCGCTCCCACCGTCACGGTGGCGTCGGACTTCGAGCCGCGCCGCCACCCGGCGAACACCCCGAGCAGGGTGCCGATCACGAACGCCACGATCGTGGTGATGCCGACGAGCAGCAACGTCCACGGCAGCGCGCTCATGATCGTCTGCCTGACCGACTGGTTCGGGAACGAGTACGACGCCCCGAACTGCAGGTGGCCGAGGTTGCGGAGATAGTCGAAGTACTGCGAGACCAGACTCCCGTGGGGGGAGCCGAGCTGGATCTCGAGCGCGCGACGCTGCGCGTTCGTGACCTGCTGGCCCCCCTGCGAGAGCTTCGCGATGGCGGCGTCGACCGGCGACCCCGGCATCAGCCGCGGCAGCAGGAAGTTCAGCGTGACGGCCGCCCACAACGTGATCACGAAGAGCGTGGTCCTGCGTACGACGTATCTCATGACGACCTCACCGCACCTCTGGAGCCCTCATGGTCACGACGACCTCTGGAGGTGGGTGACGACCTCGAGGATCGCGTTGTTGTAGCTGGTCGGCAGCGTGTACGGGTCGCTCTGCGACGGCCAACCGGTGAAGTTCTTCGTCGAGAACAGGCCCCAGCTGCCGCCGTAGTACATGAGCACGATCGGCACCTGGCTGTACATGATCTTCTCGAGCTGGTGCGTCGCCTTGGTCTGCGTCGCCTGGTCCGTCGCGGCCGCGAGCATGGCGAGCGCGTGGTCGGCCTGGGAGTTCTTGTACCGCTCGAAGTTGTTCGCCGTCGCCGTCCCGACCGGTGCGGCGAAGGAGCTGTTCAGCGCGTTGTTGAAGTCGGTGTACGGGTCACCGGTGCCGCCGTAGCCGCCGAACGCGGCGTCGTAGTTACCGCTCTGGGTGGCACTGGTGTACGGCGTGGCCTGCGGGGTGTCGAGGCTGACCTTGAACCCGATCGCACCGAGCTCGTTGACGACCTCCTTGCCGGCCGCGACCCAGTCGCTGTAGTTGGCCGGCATCATGATCGACATGGTGACCTGCTTGCCCGACGAGTCGACGAGCTTGCTGCCCTGCTGGTGGTAGCCGGCCTTCTGGAACTCCTTCAGGGCGCCCGAGCTGCTCTGCGTGATGTTGCCGGCGTTGGGGATGCTCGGGTCGAGCCACTTCTGCAGGTTGGGCAGGATCAGCCCGGACTGGCTGGCGCCCTTCTCGTAGCCGTTGACGGCCTTGGTGGCGATCAGGTTGCGGTTCAGGGCCATGCTGATGCCGCGGCGGAAGTCGACGTTCTGGTACGGCTTCTTCGTCTGGTTCAGGAACAGGCCGATGGTGCCGCCCGGCGGGAACCAGTAGGTGTTGTTCTTCGGGTCGCGGTTGACGTAGGTCTTCTGCACGTCCGGCAGGTAGTTGTAGGACCAGTCGAACTTGCCGCTCGTGACGTCCAGCTGGTTGGTGCTCTGGTTCGTCGACTGCGCCGGCATCACGACCTCGTCGGGGGCGATCTTGGCCGCCTGCCAGTACTTCGGGTTCTTCTTCAGCGAGTACTGGGTCGGGGCGAACTTGTCGAGCGTGAACGGTCCGGTGCCGATCGGGTGGGTGTTCGCGAACTTCGTCGGGTCGGAGACCTTGCTCCAGATGTGCTCCGGCACGATCACCTGGGCCGCGAGCACGCCGACGAACGGCACGTTGGGCTGCTTGAAGGTGACGGTCACCTTGTTGCCGGACGCCTTCACACCGGAGATCTGGGTCCAGATGCCCGACGAGTCGAGGGCGGGGTTCTTCTTGAGCAGGTTGTAGGTGAACACGACGTCCTTGGCCGTGAACGGCTGGCCGTCGCTCCACGTCACACCTTGGCGGAGCGTGAAGACCAGGGTCTTCGGGTTGGTGAAGGTGTGACCGGTCGCGAGGAACGGCGTGTACGAGCCGTCGATCGGGCTCCTGATCTCGAGGGGCTCGTAGATCAGCTGGGCGCCGTGGAGCTCGGTCGGGATGACGAGCGGGTTGAAGTTCTCCACCAGCTGCGGGTTGCCCGCGTCACCTTGGATGGTGAGCGTCCCGCCTCCGGCGGCCCCCGTGTTGTTGTCGTTGCCGGCGCAGGCGCCGAGCGCCAACGCGGACATGACCAGGACCGTCGACGCCAGAGCCGTCGACCTCGTCCGTGTGGAGTGCTTCATCGGGTTCTCTCCTCATCATTCGCCGGCGCCGAAACGCCGTCGCGACGGCTGGTCGCCGTCATCAGTCGGATCCGTACGACTCCGGGCTGCGGCACGGTCACGGTGACCGAGCCGGTGCCGGAGGTGGGGGTGATGTCATCGACCTGTTCGATGTGCAGGCGGTCCGCCTCGCGCAACGTCTTCCACTCGTCCTCGTCGGGCCAGTCGGTGCCGCTGTCGAGGGACCTGATGTTGGAGTGCTCCTCGTCGATACGCGCCACGTGCACCTCGTACCCCGAACCGGGCAGTCCGTGCAGCGTCACGGCGACGTCCCGGACGAGCCGCGGGTCGCCGTGCACCAGATCGGCGTTGACGGTGCCGTTCCAGACCAGGACGTCGATCGTCCCGTCGTCGTGGCGGGTGGCCCACGACCTGACCAGGACGTCGGCGCCATCGCCCGACACCGTGCTGGGCAGCACGTGGTCGCCCTGGTGGGCGGCCAGGTGCAGGGCCCAGTAGCGGGGCTTGCGCAGGTTGCCGAGGGTGAGCAGACCGAAGCCGTCGTGGAACAGCCGGGGCGGCCGGCCGAGCTCCTCGAAGTGGTCGCTGACCACCCAGTAGGCCAGCGCCGACATCCGGTGCTGGGCGCTCTGCATGCCGCTCAGGACGAACGGAGCGCCGGCGACACCGTCGTGGATCGGGCCGAAGTGGGTCGATCCCACCCCCCACTCGGTCCACAGGATGTCCGCGTCGGGGAAGCCGTGGTCGTCCAGGACGCCGCGGAAGTCGAGCGGCAGATTGCCGTACGTGTGGGTGGTGGCGAGCTCGAGCGGCAGCCCGTGCTTCTCGGCGTATGCCGCGAGCGCCTCGACCCACTCCGACGCGGCCGTGGACGGGCCGCCGACGGTCAGGCGCCGGTCGACGTCCTTGAGCGCTCGCGCGGCCTCCTCGTACAGGCGCAGGTAGTCCTCCTGGGTGCCGGTCCAGAAGACCTCGAGGTTGGGCTCGTTCCAGACCTCGAACCCCCACCGTGCGACCTCGTCCACGCCGTAGCGGTCGACGAGGTGCGCCCCCAGCGCCCCGACGGTCTCGTGCCACTCCGACCAGTCGCGCGGAGGCGAGATGATCCCGCGGTACTCGAAGACGGTCTCCTCGGGGTCGCGGGCGATCACGGCCGGCATGAAGCCGAGCTCGACGACGGGACGGATGCCGAGCGCCAGGATCTGGTCGTAGAGGTCGTCGACGATCGTGAAGTCGAAGGCCAGCCGGCCGTCGTCCCCGCGCGTCACCACCCGGTTGTCGTCGTGCAGGATGGCGTGCGCGCGGACCGCCGTGACGCCCAGGTCCTCGTGGGCCAGACGCAGCGCCTCCGTGAACTCCTCGCCGATCGGGTGGCCGTTGCCGAGGTCGCCGAACCGGAGCTGGGTGAGGCGCTCCGACCCGACCAGCCACCAGACACGGTCCAGGTCACCGGCCTCGCCGCCGGCGTCCACCGTGACGGCGACCTCGCCACCCGCCGTACCACTGGTCGCGCCGTCGACGACGCCGCTCCAGTGCCAGACCGGGTGCTCGTTGCCCAGCACCGCACCGACGCGGTAGCGGTAGACGACGCCGTCCTCGACGCCGGTGTCCGCGAACGCCGTGTCGACGACCGCGGGGACGTCGCTGCCACCGTGGGAGACGATCTGCGGCTCGCCGTCCGGGTCGTCGGCGCGGCCACGCTCGAGCACGTAACCGGCGGCACCGCGCACGGCGTCCCAGCTCAGCCGCACGAAGCCGTTGCCGGGGGTCGTCGACAGCCCATCCGGCGCGGGCAGCTCGGACGCCGGATCGGCCTCTCCGGTCTCGGTCAGGCGCCGGTAGATGCGCCGCTCCCAGTCGGTGCGGGCGTCGGTCATCGGGATCCTCCTCGGGTCGAGCACCCACAACTGGCCCGCAGGACGAGCTGGGTGGGGAGCACGGTGGTGTTGCGGGGCGCGTCGCGCTGAGCGAGACGCTCGAGCAGCGTGCGGACGGCGATCTCGCCGATGTCCCGCATCGGCTGGCGGACGGTGGTGAGTGCGGGGCGGACGTGGCGGGCCGCTGCGATGTCGTCGAAGCCGGTGACCGCGACCTCGCCGGGGATGCGCAGCTTGTGCCGCCGCAGGACGCCGAGACCGCCGAAGGCCATCTCGTCGTTGCCGAAGACGATCGCCCGCGGCGGCGTGCGCCGGGCGGCCAGCAGCTCCTCGACCGCGCGCGCTCCCCCCGACTCCGTGAATCCGCCGTGGACCTCCGGTGCCGACGGGGCGGGGAGCCCGGCCTCGCCGAGCGCACGACAGAAGCCGACGAAGCGCTCCTTGGAGTCCGGTGACCGCGCCGGACCGGCCACGAAGGCGAGGTCACGGATCCCGTGCGCGTCGATCAGGTGCGCGGTGGCCGCATGAGATCCGCCGCGGTTGTCGGAACCGACGTAGTCGAGGCGCCTGGGTGCGGCGCGCGTCGCCATCACCACCACCGGAACCCGGGTCGCGATGTCGCCGAGCTCCTTGCTGCCGAGGCTCCCGGCGAGCACCACCAGGCCGTCGACCTTACCCACAATGGAGCGTGCCAGCTCGTGCCCCTCGCGGCCCCGAGTGGCCGCGATCAGGATCGCGTCCCCGGCCGCCGTCGCGGCGCTCTCGGCGCCACGGATGACCTGGTCGACGTAGAGCGCCGACTCGCTCTCGGCCGTGCCTTCCTGGTCGAAGTCCGGGAAGAGCAGGCCCACGATGCCGGTCCGGCGCCTGGCCAGGCTGCGCGCGGAGTGGTTGGGGACCCAGCCGAGACTCGCGGCCGCCTGGAGCACGGACCGGCGGGTGTCATCGCTGAAACCCGAGCCTTCGTGCATGACGCGGGACACCGTCGCCGTCGAGAACCCGCTGGCGCGGGCGACCTCGTAGATGGTGGCCTTGTCGTTCACGTGGCGTTTTCGACTCCCCGAGTGAGTAACCGCTTACGTTGAGTAACCGGTTACGTTGCCACTCGGCGAGCGGGATGTCAACGGGTGTCGGGCACCACCCCCGACGATCAGCGGTGCGGGATGGTGACCCGAGGAGCCGGTCGCGGGGCGACGTCTCGCGACGCGAGCAGGGCGACGGGCAGGAAGAACCAGTGCCCGGTCACGCACCGCACCTTGGCGTGCTCGATCGGCGCGTCCGTGCTCTCGAGGACGTGCCGCTCCTCGATGTGTGCCGTCTCCCCGCACTCGGGGCACGTCGTCAGCTCCACCGTCTTCGCCTCCCTCCAACACATCGCTGTCGACGAACAGGAGCGTCGCGACGCGACTCTGATACCGAGGGAGTGCGTCGGGAGCCGACACTCCTCTCGACGTCTGGGTAGCCTGGGCGGGGAAAGGGAGGTCCATGGCAGTCCGACCAGCGCGCGCGGTGGATCTCTCACGCGCCCAGCCCAACGCGTTCGCGCGACAGCTCTTCGGGGGCCTCCCCCGGCGCTACGACGTCCTCGAGGCGGTGCTGTCCTTCGGGCAGAACCAACGGTGGCGGACCGCGATGGTGGACGCCGTCGCGTCGTCCTCCCCCGCACCGCGGCGCGTCCTCGACGTCGCCACCGGCACCGCCGGCGTGGCGCTGATGCTGGCCGACCGGACCGACGCCGACATCGTCGGCATCGACCTCACCGAGCAGATGCTCCGCGGTGGCCGGGACCGCGTCGAGCGCGATGGGCGCGGCGACCGGATCCGCCTGCTCTGCGGACGGGCCGAGCAGCTCCCCTTCCCCGACGCGACGTTCGACGCTCTGACCTTCACCTACCTCCTCCGCTACGTCGCCGACCCTGCGGCGACGCTCCGCGAGCTGGCACGGGTGGTGCGGCCCGGCGGGACGATCGCGTCGCTGGAGTTCTTCGTGCCGTCGCCACCGGTGTGGCTGCCCGCGTGGCGGCTCTACACCCGCGCGGTGCTCCCGGTCGCGGGGCTGGTCGGGGGCGGCCGCGACTGGGCCACCGTCGGCCGCTTCCTCGGCCCCTCCATCGAGGAGCACTACCGGCGCTACCCGGTCGAGGCGCACGTGGGCATGTGGAGGGCCGCGGGCCTCGACGACGTCCGTACGCGCCCGATGAGCCTGGGCGGCGGCCTCGTGATGTGGGGACGCAAGGTCGATGGGTGAGCCGCGGACCGTCAGCCCCGCGTTCTATGCCCGCAGCGGAGGTCGTGCCGCCGACTGGTGGACCCTGCTCCACCCGCCCTACACCGTGTGGCACGTCAGCTACGTGGTCCTGGGGGCGGCGATGGCTCCCGCCGTCGACTGGACCGCCTTGGGCGCCACCGTGCTCGCGTTCTTCCTCGCGGTCGGACTGGCCGCCCATGCCCTCGACGAGCTGAAGGGCCGTCCGCTCGGCACCCGGATCGGGGACGGCACGCTGCGCGCGGTGGCCGCGGCCGCTCTCGCCTCCGCCTGCGCGCTCGGCCTCGCCGGGGTGTTCTTCCACGGCTCGGTCAACTGGGTGCTGCTGGCCGCGGTCCCGGTCGGGGCGGTGCTCCTGGTCGGGTACAACCTCGAGCTGTTCCACGGGCGCCTGCACACCGATGCGGTGTTCGCGTGGAGCTGGGGCGGCTTCCCGGTCGCCGTCGGGTTCGTCGCGCAGGCACCGACGCTCGCGTGGGCGCCGGTCGCGGCGGCGGCGGTGGCGACGCTGGCCGGCGTCGGTACGTCGTACGCCCAGCGTCAGCTGAGCCTGCCGGCGAGGGCGCTGCGCCGGCGCACGTCCCAGGTCAGCGGCACCATCTGGCGTCAGGACGGCACCATCGAGGAGATCGACCGGGCGACGCTGCTGGCGCCTCTCGAGCTCGCCCTGCGGCAGCTGTCGTGGGCGGTCCCGGCCCTCGCCGTCGCGGCGCTGCTGGCGCGGGTGTGAGCCCTCCGAAACCGGTTGCCCGCGTTCGCGCCCCGCGGAGCCGCGCGGGTGCGACGATGTGCGCGAGCACCAACAGTCGAGCGATCCCGGGGGGTGGTGATGACGATCGAGGACGCGCGCGCGGCGCAGCAGATGCTCACGATGTCACAGCGTCTCGGACGCTTGGCCACGGTGACGACGGAGCTGCTGGAGGCGGACACCCTCGCGTCCGTCAGCACGGTCATCACCGAGCACCTGACCGAGGCGGCGGGCGCCACCGTCGGCTCGTTCTCCCTCCTCGCGGACGACGAGACGCTGGCGCTGATCGGGATCCACGGGACGAGTGAGAGCGTGGCCTCCCGCTGGGCCACGTACCCGGTCGCGGCGAGCACTCCCGTCGGGGATCTCGTGCGCACGGGCGAGGCGCTCGTGCTCACGGGGCGCCACGCGATCCAGAGCCGGTACCCCGACCTGGAGTCGGCCGGAGAGGGCGAGCGGTCCATGGTGTGCCTCCCCCTGCGGGTGATGGGCAGCACCATCGGCGGGGTCACCCTCTCGTTCCCGGGATTCCGTCACGTCGACGAGGCCGAGCTCCAGTTCCTGGGCAACCTGGCGGACACCTGCGCCCAGGCCGTCACCCGGATCCGCGCCCAGGGAGAGGCGCACGACCGCGAGGCCAAGCTGCGATTCCTGGCCGAGGCGAGTGAGAAGCTCTCGAGCGACCTGGACTACGAGACCACGCTGACCGCGGTCGCCGGGATGGCGGTGCCGTGGTTCGCCGACTGGTGTGCGATCGACCTGGAGGAGGACGGCCGGCTGCGCACGTTGTCGGTGGCCCACGCCCAGCCCGAGCACGCGGGTCTCGTCGCGGAGCTGCAAGCCCGCTACCCCTCGTCGCCCGACGTCTCGCGCGGCATCTACCGGGTGCTGCACAGCGGCCAGAGCGAGCTCGTGTCCGACCTCACCGACGACCTCCTCGCGGCGAGCGCACGCGACGAGGAACACCTGCGCCTGCTCCGCATGCTCGAGTTCCGGAGTGCCATGGCCGTCCCCCTCAAGGTCCGCGAGCAGGTGCTCGGCGTCATCACCTGGGTCACCGGTCAGGAGGGCCGCAGGTTCACCCCCGAGGACGTGATGTTCGGCGAGGACCTCGCCCGCCGGGCCGCGATCGCGATCGACAACTCGCAGCTGCACTCCCAGCTCCGCGACTTCGCCGTCCAGCTCCAGGGCACCATGCTCCCGGCGCAGCTGCCGGCGGCGCCCGGCTGGGACATGGCCGTGCGCTACCTGCCGGCGGGGCGCACGGGCGCGGGCGGAGACTTCTACGACGTGCTGCGTCTCGACGACGACCGGCTCGCGGTGTTCGTCGGCGACGTCATGGGGAGAGGGGTCCCGGCCACCTCCACGATGGCCCAGGTGGGATCCGCGCTGCGCACCCTGGTGTCGCTGGACCCGACACCCGAGGCCGTGATGCGCGGCCTCGACCTGGTCTTCGAGCGACGCGACCTCGAGCAGCTGGTGACGGCGGTCTATGCGGTCATCGACGCGGCCGGCGGCAAGATCCAGGTGATCAACGCCGGTCATCCGGCGCCCATCCTGCTGTCCACGGACGGAGCCGTCGAGATCCTCGACCCGCGTCGGACGATGATCCTCGGGGCCGGTGGTGGTCCCCGCTCGGTCATCTCGCGGCCGCTGCGGGACGGAGACACGCTGCTGCTCTTCACCGACGGCCTCATCGAGCGTCGCGACGAGGACACCGATCAGGGCCGCACCCGGCTCCTCGACCGCGCCCGTGCGTTGGTCACCACGCCCGACCTGGCCGGTGAGCTGGCCGAGATCGTCGAGGCCGTCCGCGACCATTCACGCGACGACGACGTCGCCGCACTCGTCCTGCGCCGGCACCCCGACCCCTCGGGTCAGGCCGACAACGCCTCCGTGAGCAGCGACACCAGCGCCTCGAGCTGAAGGTCTGCGGAGGAGGAGACGTCCTCGTCCGAACCGTCCAGCGCGCGGGCCGCCAGTCCCGCCTTCTGGTCGATCAGCTCGGCGATCTTCGTGTCCAGCGTCTGCGTGGCGATGATGCGCCATGCGGTGACCGGCTCGACCTGGCCGATGCGGTGGACCCGGTCGATCGCCTGGGTCTGCTCCGCATCCGTCCAGGACAGCTCGGCCAGCACGAGGTTGGACGCGACCTGCAGGTTGATCCCGACGCCCGCCGCGGTCAGCGAGCAGACCACGACGGCCACCTCGGGATCGTTGACGAAGGAGTCGAGCTGCTTGGTCCGCGCCGGCGTCGTCTGGTCCCCACGGATGGACGCGTAGCGGATCCCGCGCCGCGCGAAGGTGTCCTCGGCGATGTCCATGACGTCGACGTGCTTGGCGAAGAAGACCACCTTGCCCACGTTGCGCGCCAGCTGGGCGGTGTAGTCGGCCGCCATGGCCGCCTTGGCCTGGCCGATCCGCCGCATCATGCCGAAGACGTTCTCGCCGGTCGCGGTCGTGGTGTCCTCGCGCTCCCAGGTCGCGACACGACGTACGAGCTCATGGTCGATGCCGTCGACCTCGTGCCCGGACCTGCGGGTGGCCAGCGCGCTCTCGTAGCGAGCGACGAGGCGTGCCGCGAGGTCCGCCTCGGCCTTCCGGATCGACCGGCCGGCCTCGTCGTCCAGCTCGACCGGCAGGTCGGCGATGCGACGTGCGGGGATGTCGGCCGCGACGTCCGCCTTGCGCCGGCGCACGATGCCCGCCTCGATCACGCACTGCCGCGCCGCCGGATAGAACCCGGGGTCGGCCGGCGTCAGGCCGGTCTCCTCGAGCGCCTCCATCAGCTGTCCCAGCGGCTTGGTGTCGTCGATCCAGCCGAGGAACTGCCAGATGGCACGGAAGTCCTCGATGTCGTTGATCAACGGCGTGCCCGTCAGGGCCATCAGCAGAGGCTTCCCGGAGCGGACCCGGATGCGCTCCGAGAGCTCGAGCACGTGCTGCGAGCGCTGGGACGTCTTGTTCTTGATGAAGTGCGCCTCGTCGACCACCATGCCCCGGAAGCCGAAGTCGGCGAGCCAGCCCACGTGCCGGTCGAGCACCTCGTAGTTGACGACGACGATCTCGGCGAACCCGTCGACCGAGTGGCCGTCGCCGTGGATCACGGTCACCGGCCGCTGCGGCGTCCAGAGCCCCGCCTCGCGGGCCCAGTTGGTCTTGACGACGTTGGGCACGACGACCAGCAGCGGGTAGGCGTGCGCCGCCTGGGCGGCGAGGAGAGCCTGCGCGGTCTTGCCGAGGCCCGGCTCGTCGGCGAGCAGGAAGCTGCGGTGACCGGCCGCGGCGGCCGCCACCACCTGCGCCTGGTGGGGCATCAGCCGCAGTCCGCCCGGAGCCTCCAACGACCCGGGCTCGGGCAGCGGCATGCACGACGGCGCTCCGCTCCCGGTGTACTCGAACGAACGGAAGAGGGGACCGAGGAGCTCCCAGCCCGCGAGACGCCGGGCACGCACGGTGCGCTGGGCGGCCGACGAGAAGTCCGGGGCCAGGAACGGGTTGGCCAGCTGGCGCGAGATCACCGACTGGGGGACGACGCGGCGATCGTTGCCGGACGGCTGCGTCGGGGACTCGGGTGGCGCGACCTCGTCGGGGGGAGCGTCCATGCCGGCGCTCTCCAGCATGTCGCGGCGCAGCGCCTTCGCGGAGTCCGAGACGACCGCGTCCTCGGCCAGCAGCGCGAGCAGCGACGTGTCGCGGACGGCGGTCTGGGCGAGGATCGTGGCGATCCCGTCGAGGCGCTTCAGCTGCCCGGCACGGACGGCCTCGGTCGTGCTCGGGTCGGCGTTGACGCGGGCCCGCTCCTCGCGCACCAGCAGCGCGACGACCTGGAACTTCGTCCGGACCGACACGGCCGCTCCCCGCTGGACGGCCGTCTCGACCTCGCGGACGGCGCGGGCGAGGACCGGCAGGATCCCCTCGTTGTCGCGACGGCGCACCGGCCGCTGGTTGCTGCGCGGGGGGCGACGGCGCGTGCCCGTTCGACGCGGGGCTTGTCGAGCCAAGGACTACTCCTGTGCGTGACGTGGCCAGCCCTCCCGGGAGGGGAAGCCTTCCCCCGCCCGGCAGCACGTGGCGCGAGCGACCTGACGTCGCACCTGTGCGGTCGCATGCCCGGGTGGCATCGCGACCGAGCCCGGGACCTTCGAGAGATCCGTCCGTCTCCACACCCCGATGGACGGGGGTGTCATGCGGCGGAAGACGTCACCAAGACAACGTCGTCGGGCACCACCGATGATACTCGACGGACGGCGCCGGGACGAAGGAACCCGCGCGGGCGCGGGGAGCTGCTCACCAGCCGGGGATCCTCGGTGGCGAGATCCCGTGCTCGGCGAGCGGCCCGACAGGGGTGCCGTCCGCCGCCAGCCGACCGAGCAGCTGCTCGCTGGCAGCCAGGGTGGCTCGCCACGAACCCGGCGCCGACGTGCGGTCGGTGTCGTGCAGGAGGACGGTCCCGCCCTGGCGGAGACTCCGCAGGACCGTGGCCTCGATCTGATCGGCCGTGCGCCCGCGGCGCCAGTCGATCCCCCAGGCGGACCACAGCACGGTCGTCAGCCGGGCGCTCCGCGCCGCCCGGAGCGAGGACGCCGTCGAGACGCCGTACGGCGGCCGGTACCACGCGACCTCCCGCCCGGTGGCCTGCTCGATGACCTCCTTGGTGCGAGCGAGCTCCCGCGCCAGCCGACCGGGCCCGATGCCGGCGACGCATCGGTGCGTCCAGCCGTGCACCCCCAGCTCGTGACCCTCGGCCACCATCCGTCGTAGCAGTCCGGTCTCGCTCACCGCATGCTCGCCGAGCAGGAAGAAGGTGGCGCGTGTCGAGTGCCGGGCCAGCAGGTCGAGGAACTTCGGGGTCGTCAGCGGGTCCGGCCCGTCGTCGTAGGTCAGGGCCACCTGGGATGTCTCGGTGACCCCCCAGAGCTCGTCCGGCACGGCCCAGGGCGCGAGGACGCGGCGTACGGGATGGATCGCGGTCAGCGCGGGAGCCATGGTCACGGCGGCCGCCGCTGCCACGGCTCCGCCGAGCGCGACCCCCGCCCGACCCATCAGGCCACGGACCCTTCGATGAACCGCACCTCACGTCCCGGACGGGGCACCCCTGCCGTCGCCGGCGTGCGCCAGTCCGTCCGGGTCAGCACCTCGACCACGGTCGGCGCATCCACCGGGATCCGGTCACGCCGGTCGGCCGAGAGCGCCGCCACCAGCTCCCGGTGGAGCTCGCGCGGGTCACGCGCCCAGGGGGCCCATTCCGCCTCGTCGAGACTCTGCGCGTTGGCGACCCCGTGACCGGGGATCGGGCGATAGGTGAGGACCGGCGTGCCGGACGCGAGTGCCTCGAGGGAGGTGAAGCCGCCGGCGTTCTGGACCACGCAGTCGCAGGCCTCGATGACCTCGGGCAGGTCATCCCTCCAGTCCAGGGCGACGATGCCGCCGCGACGCAGCCGCTTGGCCAGCGCGAGGTTGCGTCCACATGCCACGACGGGCGTCATCACGCCGGTCGCGGCGATGTCGTGCGCGGCCTGCTCGAGCTCACCGATCCCGAGCGAGCCACCGGTGACCAACGCGCGGGGACCGAGGATGCCCAGGGAGGAGAGGGGATCGCCGGCCGCCGGGCGCGACCGGCCGCGCGGCGGCACCAACGGGCTCACCGTGACCGTCCGCCCGCCCCACCGTCGAGCCTGTCGGGCCGCGACGTCGTGGATGGCCAGATGGAGGTCGACGCCGCGGTGCACCCACATGGGGTGGACCGACGCGTCCGTCAGGTAGGTCACGGCCGGCGACGTCAACGCCAGCCGCTCGCGCGCGTGCCCGAGGGCGAGGCCGGCGAACGGATGGGTCGCGATGACGACGTCGCAGCCGGAGACGGCCTGGGAGACGCGACGGGCACCGAGCCCGAGCAGCCCCACGGCCGTCCGGTGCAGGGGACGCCCGGGCTCGAGCATGCCCAACGTCGTCTCCCACGACGAGGGCCGCAGACGCAGCTGCGTGTAGTAGCCCTGCTTGAACACGTGCCCCAGGCCCGCCGGCAGCAGCGAGGCGATGTCGTGGGTCGTCACCTCACAGCCGTGCCCGCGGAGCTGGCGCGCCAGCTCGCGGGCGGCCGCATCGTGACCGGCTCCATAGCTGCCGGAGACGACGGCCACGCGGTTTCGCCCCGCCCCCGCGTCGAGCATGGGGGTCGAGGGCTCGGGATGGTCCACACCAGCACTCTCGCTGCGCGAGTCTGCAAGAAACCTGAGCGCCGGTGCCGGAGGCGTCATCCCCGTCGGATGATGCGTGCCGGCCCGGGGACTCGTTCAATCGCGACATGGGAGATGTCCTGGAGAGCCTGGGCGAGCTGAACACGGCCGGACGACCGGCCCCCGACCAGGTTCTCGCGGCGCAGATCCCCAGTCGGGTCCTCGATCTCGTGCCGCTGCGCCATCAACGGATGGCCGCGTCCCCCTTCTCCTTCTTCCGCGGCGGGGCCGCGATCATGGCCGGCGACCTCGCCCGGGGTACGTCGACCTCGCTACAGGTCCAGCTGTGTGGTGATGCTCACCTGTCGAACTTCGGCATGTTCGCCTCACCCGAACGCCGGCTGGTCTTCGACCTCAACGACTTCGACGAGACGTTCCCGGGACCGTTCGACTGGGATGTGAAGCGCCTGGTGGCCAGCCTGGCGATCGCCGGCCGGGAGAACGGCTTCAGCGACAAGCAGGTGAAGAAGATCGTGTCCGCGTCGGCCGAGCACTACCGGCAGACCATGCACGCCTTCGCCGGCATGGGGAACCTGTCGGTGTGGTACGCCCGCATGGACGTCGAGGAGGCGGTCGCGTCACTGGGCCCGACGCTCGACAAGAAGCAGCGGGCCCGCCTCGACAAGGCCGTCACCAAGGCGCGGGGCAGGAGCCATCTGCGCTCCTTCGCCAAGCTCACCGAGGTCGTCGACGGCAAGCGTCGCCTCGTCGCCGACCCGCCACTGATCGTGCCGTGGGGCGACATCGTGGAGGAGGGTGGCGGCGCGCCGGCCCTCGAGCAGATCCACGCCCTCCTGCGCGACTACTCCGGAGGGCTCGAGCCGGGTTACCGGGAGCTGGTGCGCTCCTACGAGTTCGCCGACATGGCCCGCAAGGTCGTCGGCGTCGGCAGCGTCGGCACCCGCTGCTGGGTCGTGCTGCTGCTCGGCCACGACGAGAGCGACCCGCTCTTCCTCCAGGTCAAGGAGGCCCAGCCCTCGGTGCTGTCCGCGCACCTCGGTGCCGGACCCCACCGCAACCAGGGCTCCCGCGTGGTCGCGGGTCAGCGGATCATGCAGGCCTCGAGCGACATCTTCCTCGGAGCCCAGCGTGCGGTCGGCTACGACGGGCAGGTACGGGACTTCTACGTCCGCCAGCTGCAGGACATGAAGGGCTCGGTGGAGGTCGAGGCCCTGATCCCGCGTGGCATGGGGATGTACGGACAGCTCTGCGCCTGGACCCTGGCCCGCGCACATGCGCGGTCGGGAGACCGGACCGCGATCGCCGACCTGCTCGGCACCGACCAGACCTTCGCGGGAGTCATGACCGAGTTCGCGCTGGCGTATGCCGACCTCAACGAGCGCGACTACCGGACCTTCACCAAGCGGGTGCGCAAGGACGAGTTCCTGGGGCACCGCGTCCCCGCCTGAACGCCCGGGCCCACGGGTGCGGTGTCAGGGCCGGCGGAGCGGACTGGTGCGCCGCTTGCCGTGTGCGGCGCTCCGCGCGGGGGCGGTCCACAGGTCCGGTCGCGGGTCCGCGCGTCGGGGCGGCTGCTCGGCCGCGAGGTCGTCGTACGCCTTGGCGAGGTCCGAGAGGAGCACGTCGATCATCTGCCGGCTGAGATCGATCCGGACGACCACCCGCATCAGGTGCACGTCCTGGGCGTCGGGCGGCAGGCTGTAGGCGGGCACGATCCAGCCGGTCTCCCGCAGGCGCGACGAGAGGTGGTAGACGTCGAACCCGGGGTCCCCGGTGAGCGTGAAGGTGACGACGGGCTCGGCGAGCCCCGGGTTGAGGATCTTGAAGCGGCCGGTGGCCTCGAGGCTCTCGTTGAGGTGCCGTGCGTTCGCCAGCATCGTGGCCACGATGCCCTCGTAGCCGCGACGCCCGAGTCGCAGGAAGTTGTACATCTGCGCCTGGATCATCCCCGAGCCGCGGGAGAAGTTGAACGTGTACGTCGGCTGCGCGCCCCCGAGGTAGTTGACGCTGAAGACGAGGTCCTCCGGCAGCTTGCTGCGGTCGCGCATGATCAGCCACCCGACGCCCGGGTAGACGAGGCCGTACTTGTGTCCGGATGCGTTGATCGAGGCGACCTGCTCGAGGCGGAAGTCGAAGACGTGGTCCGGGTCGGAGAAAGGCGCGATGAACGCCCCGCTCGCCCCGTCGACGTGCAGGGGGACGTCCCACCCCTTGTCGGCCTTGAGCGCGACCAACGCGTCGTTGATCTCGGAGACGGGGTCCGACTCCCCGATGTGGGTGGTGCCGACGACCGCGCCCACGGCGATGGTGTTCTCGTCGATCCTCTCCACGACGTCGGCCGCGTCGACGACGAAGCGGTCGGGCCGCATCGGGATCTTGCGCATCTCCACGTCGAAGTAGTTGGCGAACTTGTCCCAGACGACGTGGGTCTCCGCGCCGAACACGACGTTGGGCCGGTCCGTCGGGAGCCCGGCCGCGCGGCGCCGGTCGCGCCAGCTCCGCTTGTGCGCCAGCAGCCCGAGCATGATCGCCTCCGACGAGCCGATCGTCGCGACACCGACGACCTCCGCCGGGTCCGGTGCGTTGAAGAGGTGGCCGAGCATGTGCACGCAGGCCTCCTCGACCAACGAGGCGGCGGGGTACTCCTCGTGGTCGATGTGGTTCTTGCGCAGGTTGTCGTGGATCAACGCCTCGGCCTGCGGCTCCATCCAGGTCGTCACGAACGAGGCGAGGTTCAGCGTCGGCTGGCCGTCCAGCATGAGGCCGGTGCGCAGCAGCTCGTACGCCTCGTCCGGGTCCATCCCCTCGTCGGGGAACCGGAGCACGTCGATGTGCTCACGGAAGCCCGGTCGTGCGTGGATCGGCGGCGCGCCGGGACTCTGCCTCGTCATCTCGACCTCCCAGGTGGACCGCCAGCATGGCGCGGTGACGATCGACCGGTCCTCATCCGTACCGGGTGAACGGTCATGGTCGCGGGGCCTCGGAGTCGCCGAGATCCATGCGATGTCCGAGGCGCTCCAGCATGCCGACCAGCACGTGGTGGAGCTCGACCGCACCCGAGATCTGCGTGTGCGCGGGGACGAAGCCGGTCGGTGCCAGCAGGAAGCCCCGATCCTGCCAACCGCCGAGGCCACCGTGCGATCCCACCAGCTCCTCGAACGGCGCCACCTCACCCGTGCTCGGGGCGAAGGAGCTGTTCACGTAGAGGTCGGGCGCCTCGGGCAACGAGGTGGCCCGCTCCAGCACGACCGCGGCATGCGACCCGAACGCGTCGAGAGGGTCCCGGCCCTCCACCTCGCCGGTGCGCAGCCACCGGGTGCCGTGCTCGCCGATCACGACCGGGCCATCGGCGGTCATGGCCGACACGAAGGAGACACCGGGATGGGAGACGAGGCCGGGCACCAGCCGGGGCCATCGGGCGTGCACCTCGTCGAGCAGCAGCCGCCGGTCCTCGCCCGAGAACAGCAGACCGAGGTTCCCGGACCCGAGCACGACCACGGACTCGGCGGACGACACCTCGGTCCTGGCCCCGACCCGGCTGGCGACCGAACCCGCCAGCCGATCCCCGGCGCTTCCCGTCCCGGCGACGTCCCCGACGAGGGACTCGACCCGACCCCAGCCCTCGACGGACTCCCCGACCCAGGCCACGTCGGAGCTCATCAGGTCGGCACACGTGGAGGCCAGGTCGACGCCGTAGCGGTCGGCGAACGGCATCCCCATCACCTGCCCGTGGTCGGACAGCACGACCAGGTGGTAGCGCCGCGGGGCCGCGGCGGCCACCTGCTCGAGGACACCGAGCACCTCGTCCACCTGGGACAGGACCGCCAGCGCCTCCAGGCGGGTGGGACCCGCGTGGTGAGCCACCTCGTCGTAGTCCACGTAGTCGACGTACACCGACCGGGTGCCGGTCATCATCTCGGCCGCCACGACGGCGGTGTTCATGTCGCGGAGCAGCCCGTTGCTCACCGCGCGGACCGCCGCGAAGCTCCAGGGCCGCGGGACCCGGGGCGTGACCTGGAGCCGGCGCTGGCGCGCCCCCTGGAACCGCTCGCGCGAGAACTCCGCGACCAGGCGGGACAGGCTCCGGGCGAGGCCGTCGGGTCTCACCAGGAACCAGCCGAACGCGCGACGCGTCTGCAGCGACCCACGGGACAGGTTCATCCGGCTCATGGTCATCGAGGCGCGCGGCGCATCACCGCTGAACAGGTTGGAGACCGAGGCGCCGCCGTCCGCGAGCAGACCCCGACCGTCGCTGGCACGGGCCTCGATCAGCTGGGCGTCGGCCGGGCGGTTGCTCACGACCACCCGCCCGAGCTCCCGGTCGTACCACCGGAAGGCGGGGATGCCGTCACAGGTGCCGTGCAGGATCCCCAGCTGGCTCGCCGGCGTCGTGCACGGCAGCTGGACGGTCCACTCCTGGAGGCGATGGGTGTCCGAGTCCATCCATCGACGCAGCGTGGGGAGCACGCCGGACTGGAGCGCCCAGCTCAGGACGGGGAAGGACACGCCGTCGAGCTGCACGAACACCATCCCGTCGAGCTCCGGGTCCTCCACCGGCTCGCCGCGCAGCCGGCGGGCCCGGATGAGGGACATGCTCAGCGACTCCGGCGTCCCCGACGTCGCGAGCCACGTGAAGATCGTGCTGACCACGGCCGCGATCCAGGCGGCGGCGAGCGTGGTGCCGAAATGGCTGCTGGTGATCCCGGGCACGAGCTCGAGGGAGATCTGGATGATGACCGCCTGCCCCACGATCCCGACGAGGATCAGGACCCACCACCCGATGGTCGAGGCGACGGCGACCAGGATCGGGCGGACGATCACCCCGACGACCCCCGCCACCGCGGCGGCGATGAGGTACAGCCACCAGTGGTCGGCACTCAGGTCCGGCAGCAGCGCGTCCGCCACGAGCAGGGCCGCCGCGCTGATCAACCACCCGCTCAGCAGTCGGCCGAGATCTCCGCGTTTCAGCCGAGGCCGTTTCACGGGGTGGCGTCCTCCGCGCGGCGGACGCAGCGGAAGCCGAGGTGGGACGTCGAGGTGTCGACCGGCTGGGCCATCCGGGCGGCCGGCCGGTAGCGGCGGCAGTAGTTGGGCGCGCACAGGTGGGAGCCGCCCTTCATCACGCGGCGCGGGATCGGTGGGCCGGCCTGCTCCGGGTCGTGGCTGTCCTCGCGCCGGCCACCGCGGGGGTTGTCGACGGTGCAGCACGCGTGCGCGGGCGGGGTGGGCGCGGCGTACCAGTCGCTGGTCCACTCCCAGACGTTGCCGATCATGTCGAGCAGCCCGTAGCCGTTGGGCGGGTAGCGAGCCGACGGGTGCGGTGCCGGCGTAGCCGTCCTCCGCGGTGTTGTGCAGCGGGAACTGGCCCTGCCAGGTGTTGGCCATCCATCGGCCGCCGGGGTTGAGCTCCTCGCCCCAGGCGTACGTCGCGCCGTCGAGCCCGCCGCGGGCGGCGTACTCCCACTCGGCCTCGGTCGGCAGCTCCTTGCCCGCCCAGTCGGCGTAGGCCTCGACGTCCTCCCAGGCGACGTGGACGACCGGATGGTCCGGGCGCCGTTTCGACGGAGCTGCCCGGGCCCTGGGGGTGGCGCCACTGCGCCCCCGGCACGTAGACCCACCAGTTGTACGGGCTGTCCAGGCTCACGGGGCGGGTCGGCTGCTCGAACACGACCGAGGCGGCCACCAGCAGCTCGGGCTTGGCTCCCGGATAGTCCGCGGGGTCGGGCGGGCGCTCGGCCATCGTCACGTACCGGGTGGCCCTCACGAAGCGGGCGAACTCCTCGTTCGTGACCGTGTGCCGGTCCATCCAGAAGCCGTCGACGCTCACGCGCCGGACGGGGCGCTCCTCGGGGTAGTGGTCGTCCGAGCCCATCCGGAAGTTGCCGCCGGGGACCCAGACCATCCCCGCGTCAGGCCCGGCCCCGGGTCCTGGTCGCACGTTCGTTCCGGTGCGCACGCTCATGGTCCGTCGCCGATCGAGCTCACTGGCCCGGGCGTTCCGGGTCAGTGAGTCAGCCTGCTGCGCCGCGGGTCCGCGGAGACTCACCCGCACCGGGTGAATCCGCCCCCCACGCGGCTGCCGTGTGCGGTACGTTGCGGCTCCCACCTTTACTTCGGATCGTCCGGCTCGTTCCTGCCGGTGAAGGGATCGATGCGTCATGTCCTCCGTTACCTTTGACCACGCTGAACGCCGGTTTCCCGGCGCCGAGCTCCCGGCCGTCGCCGACCTGAACCTCGAGATCGCGGCCGGGGAGTTCCTGGTCCTCGTCGGGCCGTCCGGCTGCGGCAAGTCCACGAGCCTGCGCATGCTGGCAGGCCTCGAGGAGCTGACCGCCGGGCGCATCCTGATCGGCGACAGCGACGTGACCGACATGGCGCCCAAGGACCGCAACATCGCCATGGTGTTCCAGAACTACGCGCTCTACCCCCACATGACCGTCGCGGAGAACATGGCGTTCTCCCTGAAGATCTCCAACGTGGGCAAGGACGAGCGGATGCGTCGCGTGGCCGCGGCGGCCCGGCTGCTGGACCTCGAGGACTACCTCGACCGGAAGCCCAAGGCGCTCTCGGGCGGCCAGCGACAGCGGGTCGCGATGGGCCGCGCGATCGTGCGCGAGCCCCAGGTGTTCTGCATGGACGAGCCGTTGTCCAACCTCGATGCCAAGCTCCGCGTCTCCACCCGCACCCAGATCGCGGCGCTCCAGCAGCGGCTGGGGATCACGACCGTCTACGTGACCCACGACCAGGTGGAGGCGATGACGATGGGCGATCGGGTCGCCGTCCTCAAGGACGGGGTCCTCCAGCAGGTCGACACGCCCCTGAACCTCTACGACAAGCCCGTGAACTCGTTCGTGGCCGGATTCATCGGGTCGCCCGCGATGAACCTCCTCACGACGCACGTGTCCGACGGCCGGGCCACGCTCGGCGGGTACCAGCTCCCGATCGACCGGTCCGCCGCGAACGGCGCCCGTGGCCGGGTCACCGTGGGCGTGCGCCCGGATGCCTGGCACATCCGTGCTTCCGGTGACGCCGGGCTTCCCATCACCGTCGCGGTCGTCGAGGAGCTCGGAGCCGACTCCTTCATCTACGGCACCTGCGACGTCGACGGCACCCCGGACCAGATCGTGGTCCGGGTCGAGGGGCGTCGTCACCCGCAGAAGGGCGACACCGTGCACGTCGTGACGGACCCGGAGAACGTCCACCTCTTCGACGCCGATTCGGGGCTGCGACTCGTCGGCTGACGCGTCCCTGAACCGGCGTGGCCTCCGGGGCAGGGGGTTGACACGACCAGGCCCCGGGTGAACGGTGAGCCGAAGCGGGTTCTCACCTCTCGGGTTCGAGTCACACGGGGATGCAGTGGCCACCACGACACGGCTCCTGGGTGTCGAGGTCGCCACGGCGACGTGGATGCCCCGGGCGGCAGCTCGGCAGAGCGCCGGTACGCCGCGCGACTGGATCCGGGTGCCGACCGCCTCGGCACAGCGACTGCTGGCGGCGACGGCCAGGCTCGTCGCCGACCTTCCCGCCGACGCCGACGCCGATGTCGTCTGGCACTCGGGGACCAACGAGCTCCTCGTGCACTCGGACCGGATCACGTTGGCCTGCAACAACGGCCTGCTGGCGGTGGGGGTGCCGGTGGAGTGCGACCAGTCCGGACCGGTGACCCTGACCGTCCCGTTCGCGGTGGGCACCGACCAGGACACCCGCGGCCTGATGATGTCGACCTTCGACCGGGTCGACGGCCCCGACGCGGTGGTCGGCACCTGGTCGGACGCGGTCACCGCGTTCGCCTGGGAGGCCGTGCTCACGCTGGCCCAGCGGCTCAGCGCCGCCGCCGGCAAGGACGCGTCCGGGAGACCCCTGGTACCGGTGGCGATCGGTGCCCTGCGCGGCTCGTTCCTGGTCCGACCGATGGCCAGGCACGGCTGAACGATGTCGGTCGACCAGTCCTCGATGGGTTCCTTCGGCGATCTCGCGATCGCCCTGGGCCTGCTGTCGCCGAACGGCCAGCCCAACAGCGCGTGGTTCGGCGACCCGGTCGGTGGCGGTGGAGGTCCGCAGGCCAACGGCCTCAAGTACCTGATGGCCGATCCCGGTCAGCGGGACGCCCTGGCCCGATTCGTCGACAGCGTGCTCGGTCCGCCCGCCGCGACCCAGGAGGGCACCTCGACCTGGGTGCCCTTGTTCGCGACCACCTCGCCCGAGCCGCAGGTCATCATCTCGGCCGTGCTCGAGTCGACGGCGACGGAGACCCGACTCGGCATCGGGCTCGAGCACACCACCTCGGGTGGCCCGCCGACCATCGACAGCCGGGTCCTGGTCCCGCTGTTCCGCTTCGCGGCCCGGGGTACGACGTTCCCGGCGGACGGCGAACCGTCCTGGCTGCTGCTGGGACGCGCCGGCGGAGCCATCGAGGTGACCGTCGACGCCACCCTGTCCGACGCCACCCCGACGCCCGGTGAGGCCTCACTCGGCGGCGTGGCCGCGACCGTCCGGATCCCGACGGACACGGGGCAGGTCGGGTTCGACCTGACGCTGCGTGACCTCCAGCTCCCGGGGGCGAGCCAGCCGCAGACGCTCGCCCTCGACGCCTCGAGTCCCGACCAGCTCGGCAGCGCCGTGCTCAACCTGCTCGGCGGACTCGTCCGCGCCCAGGCCGAGGCACTGACCGGTCCCGGCCACGAGGCGTTCGAGGCGATCACCGGCCTGCTCGGCCTGCGCGACGTCGCCGACCTGCCGGCCCTCCCCCTCGCCGACCTCCCGACCCGGGGCGTGCACGCCCTGGTCGACTGGGCCGAGCAGGTCCTCGACACCCCCACCGCACGCGACGCGTGGCTCCAGCAGGCGGCGGACCTCGTGGGAGGGACCCTCGTCGCCGACCGCGACGCGATCACGCTCGACCTCGCGCCGTTCACTCTGACCGTCGGCATCCGGGTCGCGCCCGGGACCGGTGGTCATCCCGTCCTGACCCCGTGGGTCGAGCTCGCGCTTGCCACCCGTTCCGGTGTGGAGGCGCGCGCCGCCGTCGACGTGCTCGCGATCGACACCGCGACGGGCGGCTGCACCGCGTTCCCGGATCTCCGCCTCGAAGCCGTGTTCGGCAAGGACGCGGGTGGCACGGCGATCATCGGCGGCACCGACCCCCACGTGGACAGCGTGCACATCGGCCTGGCCCTGGACGAGAACCGGCAGCCGGCCTTCGTGCTCAACGCCAGCAACGTCAAGGCCGGCGGACCCGTGCACGCCCTGGTCGACCTGTCCACGCCCGCCGCTGCCGCCAACGCGGCGGAGGACGTCCTGCGCGGAGCCGTCCAAGGAGCGTTGGACGCCCTCGGCCCGGCCGGAGACCTGGTCGCCCGGCTCCTCGGCATCGAGGCCACCGGGGCCGTCAGCGCGCTCTCGATCGCGGCGCTGATCTCCGACCCGGTCGCCGCCGTGCGCGGCTTCTGGGCAGCCCTGCTCGCGGACGCCTCGGCCACGAGCGACGTGCTGGGACGTCTCGAGGCACTGCTGGTCGGCGGCGTGCCCACGGTCGCGTCCGGCGCCGGGACCGCGGCGAGTCCGTGGGTCGTCGACGTCGTCGGGCCGCTCCAGCTCGAGGCCGTCCTGGACGGCACCGCCCTCGAGGTCGCCCTGGCCGTGACCGCCACCGTCGACGTGCTCACCGACTACCGGAACGCGACCTCGCTGAGAGTGGGGCTGGCCCGGCTCGACCCCACGCAGGGCCGGCTCACGTTCGCCACGGGTGCAGCCGTCTCGAGCAGGCTGGCCCGGGTCGACGGCCAGCCCGCCGTGCTCACGGTGGCCGACCTGTCGGTGGTCGCCGGCCATCTGGCGGTCGAGCTCGCCTGGGCTCCCACGACGGGTGTGGCCGCCCGGCTCGACGCGGCCGACCTCGCGCTCGAGGTGTCGACCGTGGGGCCGGGCGCCCGAGGCGGGAGCATCCCGATCCCGCTCCCGACGTTCGACGGCAAGGGCGGCCTGACCTTCCCGGCGGCGGACTGGTCCGCCGTCGAGGCGGCGCTCGCGGCGCTGGTGGCCCACCTGGGGAGCCCCGAGGTGGACGCCCTCCTCGACCTGGTCGGCTGGCACGGGACCGGCACGCACCTGGCGCTCGGTGACCTGGTCGGGCCGGACCCCGCGGCCGCCATCGAGACCTGGCTCGCCGCACTGCTGCTCGACTGCGACCGGGTGCGCACGGCGCTCGGCCCGGTGGCGGCACTGCTGTCCGGGTTCAGCGTGGCGGCCCCCTCGGGCACGGGGAACGCCCGCGACCCCTTCCGATGCGCCGTCGCCGGTGTGGCCCACGCGCCCGGACTACGGGTCTGGCTCGACCCGGGGTGCGCGGTCACCACGGGCCGACCGCCCGTCGATCTCGACCCGTTGCTGGGCAGCGTCCCCCCGGCGCCCGGCTCGGTCGTGACGGTGCTCCGAGCAGCGGGGTCCGGGGTGCCGGACCTCGCGGACCTGATGACCGGGCGGGACTCGCTCGACCAGGGATTCCAGGCGGTGCTCGACCGCTGGACCGGCACCGACGGCATCGTCACGGCCCCCGCGACCATGCCGACCGGCGTCACGCCCGTGTCGATCGACGGCGCCTGCTACGACGAGCTCCGCGCCCGGGGCCTCTCGGGGGCGCTGGTCGGCGAGGTGCTCACCGCGAACCCGGCGGCCGTCCTGCACGTCGCCTGCGAGGCGGACGTGCTCACCGGCCGGGCCGGCGGCTCCACGTTCGACCTCACCGGCACCGTGCCCGCCGAGGCCTCCCTGCCCGCGACCGGCACCGGCACCTGGTTCGCGCGGCTGCCCGACGTCGCCGAGGCCGCCGCCGCGCGCCCCGACCGGGGCGGGGTCGGCGAGCAGGCGGCACGCCTGGCGGCCCTGCTCGCGTCCCGCACCGACGCGGTCACCCTCGTCGGCTACGGCGCGGCGGGCGCCGCAGCGGTACGAGCGGCGTCGTCGGCGAGCACGGTCGCCGGCGTGGTCACCGTCGGGGCTCCGTGGGGCCCGGTGGCCGTCGACTCGCTGATCAGCGGTCTCGGCGGCGACGCGCTCCGGCTCCTGCACCGGCTGACCCGGGAGTCGGACCCGTGGCCCGAGCCCTTGCTCGCCGAGGAGTGCACGCCGCTGCAACGCTTCCGCCTCCTGGTCGCTCGCGCGTCCGCCGGCCTCGACGCCGCGACCGCGCTGCCCAGCGCGGCGGCCGAGACCCGACGCGACGGGCTCGAGGTGACCGGGGTGTTCGGCTCGTTGCTCGCCGACGACCTCGCCTTCGGGCTCGGCCAGTACGTCGCCGACGGGATCGACGCTCGCACGAGCGCACTCGCGGCCGTCACGCCCGGTGTCCCCACCGCCCTGCACGCCGCCGTGGACCTGCCCGTCTTCGACCTCGACCTGGGTGGACTGCTCGTCGGGGCCGGCGCCGCCCTCGAGCTGGTGACGCTCGCGCAACCCGGCAACGGCATCGGGATCGACGTGGCCACGGTCCGCCAGGTCATCGTCGACCTCCACCTCGGCGTCCACGACGGCTGGCTCGTCGGCGGCCCGGGGTCCTCGGTGGCCGCCGACCTCCGGTGGATGTCGGCCCGCGTCGTCGTACCCCTGGACGGGTCCGAGGGGTCCTGCGAGCTGGAGCTCCACGAGGCGACCGCGCTCGGTGTCGACCAGGAACGCTGGGTCGTCAGCATCGACCCGGCCGACCTCGGGGCCACCGCGGCGACGCCCGAGGTCAAGGTGCTGCTGTCCGCCGTGGTCGCCCGGCTGCAGAGCGCCTCCGCTCCCCTCGGGGACCTCCTCACGGCGTTGGGGATCGCCCGCGACGGCGGACTCGACCCCGAGGGCATCGACCGACTGCTGCACGACACCGCGGCGATGGTGCGCACCCAGCTCGCCCAGGCGCCGGCCACCGTCGCCACCGCCCTCCGCGCACTGGTCGCGTCCTCGACCGGCACCGGGTCCACCGTGGGCTGGACCGGCAACGGCGTCACGGTGGGCCTGGATCTCGCCTCGGGCGCCGTGACGGCCGGGCTCGACAGCGACGTCGCGGGCCTGCTCCCGGTCGCCGTCACCGTGGAGGCCACGTCCACCGGGATCCATGCCGGCCTCACGGTCGGTGCGATCGACCCGCACCTGGGCGGCGTCCGGCTCGTGGGCGAGGCCGGGACCGGTGTCGCCGCGACCGTGGCGGCGGAGTGGGCCGCCGGTGGCTCCGCCGCCGTTCGTCGTGCCCCCCTGCTCCCGCTGCCCGACCCGGACGGGCTGGTCGCGCTCGCGACGGTGACCGTCTCGGCACTGGGCCTCAAGGCCCTCGCCGGCGCTGCGCTGGACGCCGTCGGACCCGCCGGCCGCCCACTCCTCCAGGAGGGACTCACCGCGCTCGGACTGCTCACCGGGGCCGACGCCGACGTGACCCTGCGCCTCCCGGTGGCGGCCGTGATCGATCCCGCAGCCTGGGTGGTCGGGATCGCGCGCACCGCCACCGCCGACCCCGCCGCCACCGCGGTCGCCGTCCTCGACGCCGTGGCGGCGCTCGTGGTGCCCGGGCGCGGCACCGACCCCGGCTGGCCCCTCGCGGCGGGAGTCCGCGTGGACTACGCCAACCAGTCCGGCGCGCTGCGTCTCACCCTCACCGGGACCGCGTCGGCCGACCTCGACGGCCACCCCGGTACGGCGACCGTGACCGCCGGCGCCCTCCTGGCCGCCGGTGTCGCGCCGGCCCCCGTCGTCGACATCGCCGTCGCCGTCGACGGCAAGGGCCTCGCGCTCGGCCTCGACCCGCACCTGACCCTGAGCCTCACCCACCCGCCCGCGGCGCCCCTCCCGCTCTACCCGTCCGGGCCGGGGCTGGGTCAGCTGCTCTCCGCGATCGCCGACTCGGTGGTGCCGGCGATGCTGGACGCGCTCGCCGCGATGTCGACCGGCACCGGTCTGAAGAAGGACATCGGCACCCTGGTCGCCGACCTCGGCGACGCGCTGCAGCTACGGGACGCGGGCTCCTTCAGCGCCTCCCGCATCGACGACTTCGCCCAGCACCCGGCGACCGCCCTGCTCGGCCGGATGCCGGCCCTGGTCGGTTCGGCGGCGGCCGACCTGGTCCAGGCGCTCGACCCCAACGGCACCCTCGTCCGCGGGACCAGCGGCACGGGGACCTACACGCTCGCCTTCGGGGCGGACGTCGGCTCGCCGGCGTTCACCCTGACCCTCGACACCACGGGCGGGACCCCGGCGTTCGCTCTCTCCGCGAACTACCACGTCCCCGGCTTCGGCGTGATCGGGCTGGACATGCTGCAGCTGTCCGCCGCCGGCATCGTCGTCGAGGCCCGGGTCGGCCCGGCCGTCCTCGATCTCGGGTCGTGCACCCTCCGGCCGCTGGTGGTGGTCCGGGCCGGGAGCGCCGCCGGCAGCGACCGGCTGCTCTCGGTGGGGCTGGCCTTCGACGACGACGCGGCGACGAGCGTGGAGCTCCGCTGGGGCTTCGACGCCCAGCCACCGGCCCTGGTCGGCGTGACTCGCGACACGACGGGCACCCACCTCGACCCCACCGCGGGACCCACCGGACTGCTCTCCGTGGCCGTCTCCCTGGTCGCCGGAGTCGTGGTGGACGCCCTCGGCCCGACGATCGTCACCCCGCGGCTGATCCGCATGCTGGGCGGAGTCCTGTTCGCGGACGGCGCCGCCACCGCCGACGTCGACCCCTCGTTCGCGGCCGACCTGCTCGACCCGGAACGACTGCTGGCCCGGGCCGAGCGGCTGCTGTGGAACGCCGCCACCGACACCCAGCCGCTGTCGCTGACGATCGACGGAACGGTCACTCTGGCCCTCGCCGCGGAGGACCTCGGGGGCGGGGCACAGGCGCTCGGGGTCAACGTCTCGCTGGCGCCGCACAAGACCTTCACGCTGGCCGAGGGCTCGACCACGGTGGTGCTCGAGGTGGACGCCAGCTGGCTGGTGCCCGACACGGCCGCCGGCCTGAGCGTGTACGCCGTCCGCGGCGTACGTCAGGCGGGGGGCGGCGGGCAGCCGGACACCTACACGTTCACCTTCGAGCCGGGGGTGACCGTCGCCGGGCTCGGCGTACGCTTCACCGACCCGAGCGGCCCCCTGCTGAACCTCGGACCGGTCACCCTCGACGGCATCGCCGTCCACGTGTACGCCGAGGCCTCCGCGGCGGGGCTGGGCGGCGGCGTGCAGGTCGAGCTCGCGGGGCTGGCCTTCGCACCCCAGGCCGGCGGCGGCACGAACGCCGTCGCGAACTCGATCATGAGCGGTGCGGGCAGCTCGAGCCCGTCGGCCCGCCCGGCGTTCTCGCCGGCGATCGCCCTGCAGAAGCACCCCACCGACACCGACATCGGGGTGTCGCTGACGGCGGGCAAGCCACCGGGCCCGTGGTGGATCGTGGTCCAGCGCCAGCTCGGACCGCTCTACCTCGAGCAGTTCGGGTTCGACACCGCCAGCACCAACGGCACGGTCAGCCGGGTCACGCTGCTGTTCGACGGCCGGGTCGAGATCTTCGGGCTGACCGCCGCGGTCCAGGAGCTGTCGCTGAGCTGGCTCGGCGGCGACCTGCTCGACATCACCCAGTGGGCGGTGGACCTCCAGGGGCTGGCGATCTCCGCCGACATGTCCGGAGTCGTGCTCGCGGGCGGGATGCTCAAGACCGTCGACGACGGGGTGGTGTCCTACGTCGGCATGCTGCTCGGCCGCTTCGGCGTCTACGGCCTGACGGTCTTCGGCGGGTACGCCGACGACCACGGCGACCCGTCGTTCTTCGTCTTCGGCGCCTTCAACGGCCCGATCGGCGGCCCGCCGGCGTTCTTCGTGACCGGCATCGGCGGTGGCCTGGGCATCAACCGTGGCCTGGTCATCCCCGACGACCCGTCCCAGTTCCCGACCTACCCCTTCATCCAGGCGCTGGACCCCTACGCCGCCGTCCCGGACCCGATGGACGAGCTGAAGGCGCTCACGGCGTACTTCCCGGTACAGAAGGACAACTTCTGGTTCGCCGCCGGGATCAGCTTCACCTGCTTCTCCCTCGTCGACGGCATCGCGGTGCTCGCGGTCTCGTTCGGCGACGGCCTGGAGATCGACCTCCTGGGCCTGGCACGTCTGGCGCTGCCCAACCCCGCCGCACCGCTGGTCTCGATCGAGCTCGGTCTGCTGGCGAAGTTCTCCACCAAGGACGGGATCTTCGAGATCCGCGCCGCCCTGACGGACAACTCCTGGCTCCTCTACCCCGACGTCCGGCTCACCGGCGGGTTCGCCTTCGTGGTCTGGTGGAAGGGGCCGCTCAGCGGTCAGTTCGTGGTCACCCTCGGTGGCTACCACCCGGACTTCCACAAGGACGGCTACCCCGACGTCCCACGGCTGGGCCTGACCTGGCAGGTCGCCGACGCCATCGTGATCAAGGGCGGCTGCTACTTCGCGCTGACCTCCGAGGCCGTGATGGCCGGCGTCGGCGTGCAGGCGATCGCGGACTTCGGCTGGGCCTGGGCACGCGCCGACTTCAGCGCCGACGGCCTGGTCTACTTCGACCCGTTCTTCTACGACGTCAGCGTGCAGGCCACCATCTCGGCAGGAGTGGAGATCGACACCTGGCTCGGCACGATCAGCTTCAGCATCACCACCGGCTGCGGTGTGCACGTGTGGGGGCCCGACTTCTCCGGGGAGGCGACCGTCGAGGTCGGCCCGTGCTCGGTCACCATCCCGTGGGGCAGCGAGCGCCGCGTCGAGGGCGCGGTCCTCGACTGGCCGACCTTCGTGGGCAAGTACCTCGAGGACAGCGGGAGCGGCACCGCGCGGGCGCTCTCGGCGATCACCGGGGCGGGTTCGCTGCCGGCGGCCACCGGGGGCGACCGCTCGGCGCCGCAACCCGACGGCACGGCCGACCACCCGTTCGAGGTGTTCGCCGAGTTCGAGCTGAGCATCGTGACCACCGTCCCGGCCGACGGGTTCGTCGTGGGCGACGGCGGCGAGGTCCCGGTCGTCCCCACGCGCTCCGACGGCGCGGCCACCTCCCTCGGGCTGAACCCGATGCGGCTGGGCCAGGTCAGCTCGACCGTGACCGTGACCCTCGAGCGGTTCGACCAGGTGAGCCAGCAGTGGGTCGACGACACCGCCGACCTGGACCAGCTGGCGCAGGGGCTCGCGACCGCTGCGCCCACCGCGGCGGCGTCCCGGATCGTCACCGGATCCTTCCCGCTCGGCGCCTGGGGACCGCCCGACCCGGCCGGGACGCCGGCCCCGTCGCTGCCGCAGGGCAACGTGGTCTTCGCCGGCAACCAGGTGAGCCTCGTCGCCCGGGCCGAGCTGCTCGCGCGCGGCCCGCAGATCGACTCGCGGCTGGTCGAGGCCGGCCGCCGGCCCCTGCCGCTCCAGGCCACCGGCGACCAGCGCACCACCCTCCTGGACAACGCGGCCACCGTGCCGCTGCCGACACCGGCGGATGCCGCGGCGGCACTGCTCGCAGCCTCGACGGCGCTCTTCGCGGCCGCCACCGACCCGGTCTCCCACGGCCCGCAGCCCCGCGGGACCCGCAGCCGCCTGGCCGCCGCGGCGTACGCCGGTGACGTGGCGGCTCCGCCCCTGTTCGGAAACCTCAGCGACGGACTGGCCGCCTCGAACGCCGGCAACGCGGCCACGGACACCTCGCCCGCACCCACCCCGCCCACACCGCCGACGCCGCGGTCACCCCGGATGCTCGGCTACCTGACCGCCGGCAGCGCGGTGCTGGCGCGGGTGTCCGGCACCACGGTGTCCGACCCCGGCATCAAGCGTCGACCCGCACCGACCACGGACTCGGTGCACGCCCGCCTCGGCCTCCACCTGCCGCTGGGTCTCGACGTCACCCTCCCGCCCGGCGACGCCCTCGGGACGACGTACTCCCCCACCGCGATGCCGGCCACCGGCGCCGCCGGTTCCGCGCGCTCCTACTCGTTCGCCGAAGGACTCGCGGCGACCCGCGTGGTCGGCCTCAACGGCGTCGGCGGTGCCCTCCCGCAGGGCGCCGCAGCGCTGCGCAAGGCCGCGGTGACCGCGGCGTCCGATCCGGCCGCGGCCCCGCTGCTGCGGTCCGGCGACGTCGTCGTGCTGCACCAGGTCGACCACGCCATCGATGTCGGCGCCCGCCGACCGGCGCTGGCGATCGACGGATCGGCCCGCGTCGTGATGATGCGTGGGGACGGCTTGGTGCTGGCCGACGACACCGTCCAGGGATCCCTCCCGGTCCCGCCGGGCACGGCGTACGCCGCGGTGCAGGCGGACGGGATCGTCGACGTGGTCGACGGGCTGGCCGGCTGGCACACCCGGTCCCGGGTGTGCCGCTGGGCTCCGGGGCGGCCCTCGCGCCCGGCTGCGTGCTGGAGATCGCGGCCAGCCTCAACCCGGGGTCGGTGGCGTGGACGACCGCCGGCGACCTGGTGCGTGTCGCCTCGTCGGTGCTGACCCGGTTCAGCACCCCGGTGAGCAGCATCGCGCTGGTCATCGAGTCGGCGGACCCGAGCCGCGTCGACCAGATGGGCCTGGAGCTCATCGGTGCCGCGCGGGCCCGGGACGGGTCGGGCGCCCTGGTCGACGCCACCCTGCTCGTGAACGGGACCCAGGTGGTCGCGATCTACCCGGTCGTCCCCGACCCTCGGGGCGGCGCGGTCGCGGTGCGGGTGGATGCCGGCGGGACCTGGCGTCTGACCGGCGTGCTCGGCGGTGCCGCGTCCCCCGCGGAGATGCTCGCGTCGCTCTCCCGCGACGGGGTGGTCGGTGCGACCGCGCGGGTGCTGGCGACCAGCGGACCCGGCGCGACCGCGACCTGGGTGTCGGCCCCGGGCTCCGTCCGGGCCACCGGCACGCGCGCGACCGCGCGCTCGAAGAAGTCAGCGGCGACGAAGACGGCCGCCCGCACGAAGACGGCCGCGAAGAAGACGACGACCAGGAAGTCGACCGCGAAGAAGACGACCGGGAAGAGGACGACCGCCCCGGCGAGGAGGCGGACCCGATGAGCATCGACCCCGGCATGTTCCAGCTCTACGAGCGCATCGACCCACCGCTCAAGGCCGGTGACTACCGCTTCACGACCGACCAGGCGCTCAGCGGGACCACCGACGGCCACGCGACCGACGCGGACCTGCCGATCGACCAGCTCGAGACCCACGTCCGGGTGCGGTCCCCGCAGTACGTGCTGCCACCCGACCAGGTCCTGTCGACCTTCCCGCCCGCGGGCAGCACCGGCTCGTACGGCGTTCGGCTCCCGCAGATCGTGATCAAGCGCCGGACGCTGCCCTGGGAGCGCGCGCTGGGCGCGAACCTGCCGCCCCTGCCGGCGTCCCAGCAGCCCGAGGCCCAGCCGGACGACACGCTGCCCTGGCTGGCGCTCGTGCTGATCGCCGAGGGCGAGGCCGAGCTGGTCACGAACGCACCCGTCGCGGAGTGCGTCACCCCGGGCGTCGAGCTGGACGTGCCCCACGACGTGGAGCTCGGCAACTACCTCAAGATCCGCCAGTCGGCGGTGCACAACCTGTTCCCGACGCGGGGCGAGCTGGGTCTGCTCGCCCACGCCCGTCAGGTCGACATCAACGACACCGAGCTGATGATGGGCGACGACGACGGGTTCCTCGCCGTGGTGATCTCCAACCGGCTGCCGCTCGCCGGTCTGGACCCGCAGGGCAAGCCGGTGCCCGTCAAGTACCTCGCCTGCCTGGTCAACCTCTGCCACCAGTGGCGGACCCTTCCCGATGACGAGCCGGAGGACCTGATCTTCACCCTCGTCCCCAGGGTCTACGCGCAGGTCGACACGCAGCTGGCGACCGTCGACCACCTCGCGATGGGCAGTGCGAGCCCGCCACCGTCCGCGATCGTCGAGGCGTCGACGCTCGCCAAGGCCGCCGGCCCACCCGCCGACGACAAGGCCGTCCCGCCGCCGGTCCGCACCCGGATCCAGTCGACCTCCCTCGACGCCGGGGCGGCACCGTACGAGGCGCCCCGGACCTGGCAGACGGACGCCAACCAGGCGCCGCTCTCCGACGTGTACGCCCAGATGGCGGCACCGTTCGCCAACGCCGTCTCCTCGGGCTTCGTGGTGGGTGCCGAGGTCCTGTTCGACCCGGAGGTGCGCTACCCGGTGCTCCTGCACTGGAGCTTCACCTCCTCGGGCGACGACACGTTCAAGAGCCTGATGGAGGGCCTCGACTCCGGACTGTTCGGCACGGTCGGCGCCCATCCGGACAACCAGGGACGGCCGCCCCTGGAGGTGGTGGAGACGGGGCACGTCGGGCTGGACCAGGAGACGCGTCGCGGCGACGAGGTGCGCTGCTGGTACCGCGGACCGCTGCTCGCCCACCCGCCCGTGGACGGTCCCGACGGACGGTTGCCGCTGGCCAACACCGCCGACCAGATCCGGGTCGTGGTGCCCGACGGGCGCGAGGACATCTCGCTCGCCTCGGGCTTCGAGATCGGCCGGCTGCTCGCCCTGTCGCGCCCCTCCATGGTCGCCGCGCTGATGCGGTGGCGGCAGCAGGGGTACCAGGTCGCGCAGACCGCCGCGACGTTCACCGGGACCCCGGGACTCCAGGGCCAGCTCGACCAGCTCGGCCTGTCCGTCGATCGCGGCGTCGGCGGACGCCTCGGCGCGTTCATCGCCTCGTCGATCGTCGCTCAGCCCGACCAGGTCCTCGGCGACCCCCGCATCCTCGTGTCCGCCGGCCGACCGGTGTTCGAGGACGCCTCCGCCAACGAGCTGCTCGCGACCGGCCTCGGCATCGACCAGTCCGTGCTCGACGGCTCGGCCTCGGCGGTGGCGGGTGGCCTGCAGACGGCGCCGGTGCCGGCACCCCAGGTGACGGGGCTGCCCACCGACGCCGCCTCGCTGCGGTCGGCCCTCTCCCCGGGCCTGGCCGACGCCTTCACCCGGACGGCGGTCCAGTCCCTGGCGCCCGACATCGCCTCCGGCCAGATCAGGCTGGAGGGTCTCCCGCCGGACCTGCAGGCCCAGATCGGCGACGCCGTCGGCGTCCGGAGCCGGCCCGGGATCGCCCTGACGAAGGGCAACGCCGAGCTCGACCGGATGGTCCGTGAGGGAGTCCCTGGCCCGGGCGACGACGACGAGGGCCCGGCATGATCATCGACCGGCAGCAGTACTTCACCGCGATCCCGAGCCTGCTCAGCCAGGCGGCCGTCCGGCCCGTGCTCGACTCCACGTCCGACGACGGCACGATCCCGGCCACGCTGCGCAGCTGGCTGCTGCAGCTGCGCCTGCTCCAGGCCATCCCGTTCGCCTACCTGGTGGCCGACTCGGCGCTGCTCCCCGAGGAGTCGATCCGCTGGTTCTACGTCGACCGCCGCTGGACGGACGCGGCGGTGCAGGGCGCGCTGTCGGTCGGCACCGTCAACAGCGACGACCGGATCCACCTGGCCGCCCAGTACGACGCGATCCGCGACGAGCTCGACACGGAGGAGCGCAACCAGCGCAGCCTGGCCGACGCGCCTCACCTCACCGGTGACGGCGGACCCATCAGCGGCTTCGTGCTGCGCTCCAAGGCGGTCTCGGGGTGGCCGGCCCTGCACGTGCGTGCCTACGACACCGACCCCACCGTCGACGACACCCAGACCCCGCCCACCAGCACCGAGATGCGGCTGCTCAGGCTCGAACGGCTCGCCCCCGCCGTGCTGCTCTGCCTGTTCGACGGCATCCCGAGGGTGGTGCACATCGAGGAGCCCCGACAGGGCATCCAGTTCGGCTTCGACGACTCGGGCACCCCGACCCAGTTCAAGGCGACCCTCCAACCGCGCAACGAGGCGACGTTCGCCGACCTCGCCGGCTCGCCGGTCCAGGTCAACTTCCGTCGCGGTGGCAGCGGCGTGGTGAACATCAAGCGCCTCGAGGCGGACCTCGAGCCCCTCGTGCATCCGAACCCCGCGGATCCCCCGCTCGACAGCGCGCAGTACGCGCTCCAGCTGGTGCGCAAGCCGTACCGGCAGGTCTGGGGCGACCCCGAGGAGCCCGTGGTCGCGAAGGTGTTCACCGCCACCATCTCCTACAAGACCATGGTGTCCAAGGTGTTCACGCAGGTGCAGCCGTGACCGGCCCCGGCGGGTTCGTGCTGGGTGGCTCGCTGGCCGAGCAGGCGGTGCTGTCGCCGCGCTTCGGCACCCTGGGGCGGATCGGCACCGACCTCACCACGATCGGCAGCTGGGACGTGGCCCTCCCCCGGCACGATCGGATCCTCGTCCCGGTCGACGTGCAGGCGTACGTCGTCCCCGACGGCGGCACCGAGGCCACGGTCGAGGTCGGCGGCAACCAGGACGACCCGCCGCCCTTCGCGGCCGGTGCGACCAAGCCGGCCGGGGTGCACCTGCACTGGGCGATGCCGGACGCCCTGCTCTCGGGCGGCCACGACACCACCACGGGCGCTCTCGCGATGCCGCTCCTGCCGGACCGGTGGGCCGTGGTCCGCACCCTGCAGCCGAACGGGCTCGACCAGGTCATCGCCACCGCGTGGGTGATCGACGCACCCACGAAGACCGTGTGGGCCCTGGCCGACTACACCGGGCAGGCCGGGATCGGCACCCCGATCACCCCCTTCGACGGCACCGGCGGCGGGCCTGCCTGGACCGCGTCGTACGACGGGGCGAACGGGCGCTTCACCTTCCACGACCCCCTCGACGACCTGGCGGCGGCGGACGGGATCTCCGCGTCGGCCCCGAACGGGTGGGCCGGTGACCAGGCGGCCTACACCGTCGCCGGCTGGTGGAGCGACCCGGCGCTCGACCCGCTCGCCAAGGCCGCGGGGCCGGCCGCGCTCGACGACGCGCTCGCCGCACTCGGGTGGCACGTCGACCACCAGCAGGACGACTCGGCGACGACCAGCAAGGACGCGCGGGTCGCCCGGCTGAACACGATGCTCGGCCTGGCCACCCCGCGCGACCAGCCGCAGGCGAGCGTGGTGGGCAGCGACGGCCGAACCGTGACCCGCACCACGCAGGACATGGCGTTCCAGACCGGCTTCCCGATCGACGAGGTGGCGTCCGTCTCGATCGGCCCGGCACTGCCGACGTACGACTCGATGCTGCACGGCAGCGTGCTCGGGGTCCCGGTGACCCCCGCCCTCCCCGCTGCGGACGACCGGCCCGATCCCGCGTCGGTCGCCGTGTCGCTCGCCACCGACATCGAAGGGGTCCTCGCCGCGTTCGGAGCCGCCGGCCTCGGCATCGACCCGAGCCACCGTGACACCGCCGAGACGCTGGTGTCGGCGTTCGCCGCCGGCATGGTGTCGAGCCTGGGCAGCACCGACGGTCTCGACGACCTCGCCGAGCGCGAGCACGTCATGGGCTTCTGGGGTCTGGCCGGCGCCCCCCTCGCCGCGGCGCGGGCCGACCGGGTGCGCGTCGAGGACACCCTCCCGGCCGGGCCGCTGACCGTGGGACGCAAGGGTCGCGCCGCGGCCGCGGCGGCCACGAACGCGGCCACACCGCGTGACGCCACCTCGCTGCGATGGGCCCGGACCACCTTCCTGCGCGAGGCGACCACGGTCCGGGGCAGCACCGGCGCCGGGGCCAACCCGCGGATCGAGGAGGTGGGTCAGTCCACCTCCGGGGGCGGCGCGAAGAGCCGCCAGGTCGACCGACCTCCCCCGCGCTACTTCCGGCCCCAACCCCTGCTCCTGGCGCTGCGCGGCGTCCACCCGAACCACCGCCACCACGGTGACGGCCTGTACGACGACAGCGGGAGGCTGCTGTGCCGCTACCCGAGCGCCGTGGTCAGCAGGCTCGACTCCGTCGTGGACGGCGCGACCGTGCTGCCGTCGCTGGGGTCGGGCTCGGTGCCGGCGGAGGTGCTGCTCGTGACGCGCGAGGCGGTGCTGCTCAATCCCTACGGGTATGACTGGCTGGTCGCCGCGGGCGCACCGCCGGCGGCCGTGCTGCCGCAGGTGACCGCCCGCGTCCAGGCAGAGATGGTCCGCCTCTACGGGGTGGACGGCAGCTACGACGGCACCGGCCACGTCGAGTTCGCCGAGGCCAAGGCCGCGTCCGCCTCGTCCTGGCAGTCGCAGCGGGCCAGCGACCTCGGGACCGCGCTCCAGGTCGCCAGCGACCTCGCTCGCTTCTCCGTGGTCCGCGGCACACCGCCGAGCCCGGTCGCCATCACGACCTGGCGGCAACCCTGGGTCCCCCTGTGGGTGGAGTGGCGGGTCACCCTCGAGGGCGGGACCACCCTCGCAGGGTGGGTGCTCGACGGCCTGGACCTCGAACGCGACCCGACGGTCCCGGTCGCCACCCCGCTCACCACCACGCTGCTCGGGCGGAGCATGCTCGGGCTCGGGGCCGGGGAGACGCTGCGGTCCGCCGTCTCCGCCTGGCTGTACGCCGAGTACCAGCGGCTCGCGACGGTCGGCAGCACGTCGTACGGCGACCCGACCACCCTGCAGGCGCTCGCGAACCTGACCGCACCCCTCGACCTGGTGTCGGCCTCCCTCGACGGGATCCGCGAGCAGCTCCTCGGCATCGACTACGTGGGCGTGGTCGCGCGCGGGAACGACGGCCGGCCGGTCGCCTCCGGTGCGCCGACGCCGCTGTTCGGCGGCACCCTGCGTCTCGAAGCGCTGCGTCTCGTCGACGCGTTCGGCCGGACGCTCGACGTGCCGGACGCGGTCCTCGACTCCACCGCCACCACCGCGGAGCTGGAGGTGACCGGCACGCCGCGCACCATCACCCTGCGGCCCCGGCTCCAGGGCTCGGCGCGGCTGCTGTGGCGGCTGGTCGACCCGCGGCAGCCCCCCGGCACCTCGCCGGCGTCCCTCAACGAGGCGTTCGTCGACCAGGTGGACCCCAGCGGTGCGGTCAACCCGGTGGCCGGCTTCCTGCTCCCCGATCACATCGACGAGGGCCTGGAGACCTTCACGGTGACGGGCGACCCGATCGGCGAGATCAACCACGACGCGATCACGGGTGCAGTGACGTGGGAGACGGCGCCCGGCCGTCCACTGCCGCCCGACGCCGGCCCGCTCGCCGACCTCGGCGCCCAGGAGTCTCTCGTGGGGGCGATCGCGGCGGGCATGGTGGCCGCGGACGCCACCGCGCGGGCGCTGCCGGTGCCGCCGGCGTACTCCGCGCTGGTGACGTTCCTGCGCGCGGTCGACTCCACCCTGTGGACCGTCGACACGCTGACCGGCCTGGGCACGGCGAGCGTGGCCGGCCTGGTGGGGCGACCGATTGCGGTCGTGCGCGCCTCGCTGAGCCTCGACGCACCCGACGACGTCGCGGAGGTCGACGTGACCGCCGCCGGAGGTGCCGACGCCCGGCGGGCCGGGTTCGACGCCCTCGACACCGAGCAGCTCGAGGTCGCGCTGGGCACGCTCACCCGCTCCGACGACACGGTGCTCGGCTACTTCGTCGACGACGACTACGCGCATTTCCACGTGGTCGACAAGGTGATCGCCGCGAACGCGTTCACCACCGGGCGCAACCAGGGACAGCTCGGCCTGCTGGGCCAGCCGGCCGACCTGCTCCCCGAGGGTCTGCAGCACCCCTACCTGTCGCCCGACACCACGGTGCGGTTGCGCCGCGGGCAGACGGTCATGCTGACCGTGCTGATGCTCCCCCACGGCCGGGCCCACCTGACCTCCGGCATCCTGCCCCGCAAGGAGCTCGCCCTGGCCGACTCCTGGGTCACTCCCGGGCTGACCAAGCTGATGCCCTCGGTGCGCGTGGGCCCGGTCCTCGTGGACCCCGCCGAGATCCGCCTGCCGCTGGTCGACCTGCTCGGTGACAAGCAGACCTTCACCCGTCGCACGGGTCCGCTGACCTGGAAGGACGACCCCATCCTGGCCGCGACCCAGACCGCCTACCTGCCACGGCTCCCCCACCACGCACAGGAGGGCTGGGTGCGCGTGACACCCGATGACGCGGGCTCCCAGGGCACCACGCCATGACCACCGTTCCCCGCCGACCCCGTTCGCCCGGCCGGAAGGACCGGGCGATGACCCGGCAGGCGTTCGTCGCCTCCCGCGTCGGCGAGTACGACGCGGCCGCGGTGGCCGACGCCGTCCAGGCGCTCATCGACGCACCCCTGCCCACGACGGCGACCGGCCGAGCCGCGGCCCTCCCCAAGGGGTTCCCGACCGGCGACGTACGCCGCTGGGTGCCGATCGGCCCCTCGGTGGCCCGACGCGGGCAGGCGGGCGGTCGCCCGAGGGTCAACGGCCGGATCCGCGACCTCGCCGTCTCCTCCGACGGTGCGCGCCTCTACGCCGCCAGTGCGATGGGCGGGCTGTGGTACTCCTCCGACGGCGCGGCCACGTGGAGCCCGGTCGGTGGCTGGGCGGACCGTGCCGCGCGGGCCGGGGGAGCCAACAACGCCCAGTCCTGCGGCTGCCTGCTCGTCACCTTCGGCGCCACGGCCGCCGACGACCTGGTCCTGGTCGGGACCGGCGAGACCGTCCCCGACAACGAGCCGAGCGGCGAGGGCAGCTGGGGCGGGCTCGGGATCCTCGCGGCCCAGGGCCCGGCGGACCAGCCGATCGGCGCCAACCCGTGGGAGGACGAGGCGGGAGCCGCCGTGCTCGAGGGACTCGGCGTCTTCCGGATGGCGCGCGACCCCGCCGTGGTCGTCGCGGCCCAGCAGTTCGTCGCCGGGACCGACCGGGTGCTGGCCGCGACCAGCTCCGGGCTGTTCCTGGGCAGCCGCACGCACCAGGCCGCGCCGCTCCCCCACGACGAGTTCTCGTGGGCCGCCCTGCCCGGGATCGACCAGCTGGTGCTCGGCGGCCCACCGGCCGCCGGTCAGCGCACCTCCGCGGTCACCGACGTGCTCTGGCTGACCAAGGCGGGCAACGCGAACGGTCGGATCGTCGTGACCATCCGCACCGGACGGGACCGGGCCGGCAACCTCGTGACGCACGGTGGTCTCGCCTTCAGCGACGACCTCGGCCAGAACTTCACCTGGGTGAACGGGTGCAACACGCTCGGGGGCGTCCTCATCCAGGGAACGAGCTCGATCGCGCTGTCCCCGGGCACGAACACCGTCTACGTCCTCAGCGCCCTCCCGGCACCCCCGCCACCACCGCACCAGACCGCGGCGTCCGACACGCCCGCCCTCTTCCAGGTCCCGGACATCGTGCCCGCCGCCGGCAACCCCCAGGCGACGCAGGTGCTGCGCGTCCCGGCCACGCTGTGGGGCGCCCAGCGCGACTACGACCAGGCGCTCGCCGTCGACCGGGTCGGCGGCACCACGGACCGGGTCTACCTCGGCGGCTCGACGGTCGAGCTCGACGGCGAGTACGGCGCGAGCCTGTGGTGCTTCGACGTGGGAGCCGGACCCGGGCTGGACCCCGCCGTCGGCATCTCCCGCACGGCCGCACCACCCGCGGGCGAGGGGGCCACGACCGCCGGATGCATCGGGAACGACGTCCACGCCGACATCCACAGCATCGTGCTCGGTGGCATGGGTACGGCCGGCCGGCAGGTGTGGGTCGGCTGCGACGGGGGCGTCTTCGTCTCGGTCAGCGGGGGCCGCGTGCACACCTTCGGCTCCGCCTCGGTCGGGCTCGCCGCGCTGCAGGCGGGGTACGTCGCGGCGCACCCGACGTCGAGCCACTTCGTCGCGGCCGGGTTCCAGGACAACGGCACCCAGGTCCGCGCGGGTGACACCGTGTGGGAGGAGATCTTCGAGGGCGACGGCGGCGGGCTGGCCTTCCACCCCTGGCAGAGCCACTACATCGTCGGCCAGTGGACGACCTCGGTGTGGAACTCGGCGCCGGCGGCCGGGTTCGTGCAGCCGACGACGCGGCTGGACTCCGGGCTCGTCGACGACCAGGACCGCGAGGCCGCCCAGACCATCACGTCGTTCTACTCCGGCTGCGCGTTCGCCGCCTCTCCCCCGGCCACGGCCCGGTTGGCCCTCGGGACCAACCGCGTCTGGCTGAGCGAGAACCTCGCGGCCGCGGCCACGAACACCTGGCGCGTGCTCCCGTACCCCACCGGGACTCCCACCGACCCGAGACCCGGCGGCGCGGACAACGCGCCCCGTCGAGGCGTGCCCAACGGCGGGACCCTCGGTGCGTTCGTCAACGCGACCACCTCGATCGGACCGCTGTCGATGGTCGTCACCGTGCGCTGGGCCTCCCCCACGGTGCTGATCGCCCTGTTCCGGCGGGGGGTCGTCCGCTGGACGGAGAACCCGCCCGGGCAGTGGACGACGGACGTCCCGATCAGCCGGCCGGCCGGCACGGCGCCGTTCCAGACGATCCTCACCGACCTGTTCCCCGTCCCCGGGACCGGTGACTTCTACCTGACGACCACCGGTGACCCGGCCACCCCGGCGACGGACACCTGCTACCTCTGGGACGACGCCTCCAAGACGCTGGTCCCCACGGGGCTCCGGCACGTGCTCGACACCGTGGGGCCGCCCGCCCTCGGCGCGCTGGAGCCGGCGTACGCCGTGGTGGTGGACGCCGCCCAGCCCAACGACGTCTACGTCGGCACGGTGACCGGGGTCTGGCACGGCGTGCGCACGCCGGGCACGACGACGGTGGTGTGGCAGAAGCCGCCGTTCGTGAACGGCCTGCCGCCCGCGGCCGTGCAGGACCTGAGCGTGTGGCAGGACCCGGCCGGGGGTGCCGGCAGCCCGCGGCTGCTGCGGGCCGCCCTCCAGGCTCGCGGGGTGTGGGAGGTGGACCTCGCCGCGGCGAGCGAGCCGGTGCGGACCTACCTGCGGGTGCACGCGCGGGACGACCGCCGGAGGTTCCCGACCCCGCTGGCCGACCCCCGTAGAGGGCCGACCGCTCCGGTCGAACCCGCCTACGCCAGCCCGGACATCACGGTCCGGCCGAAGGCGAGTCCGGCCACGGCGCCGGCGTGGAGGCTCGGCGCCGGCACGATCAACGCCGGGAACGTGCCGAGCTACCAGCTCTGGACCTTCCAGACCGCGTTCCGATGGATCTACCCGTCCGTCGTCGCGCACGGGCTCTGGAGCCAGAAGTTCGCCGACCTGGTGCGCGTCGACCGAGGCGCGCGCGGCCTGTCGGTGACGCGGGTGATCGACCAGGCCCTGTGGAACGCCGTCGTCGGCGGCGTGCGTCTCGATCCGGCCGGAGCTGTCTCGGCCAACGCCGCGAACCCTCTGGCCGTCTATCGCGAGCCGTGGCAGTCGCCGTCGGCCCTGCACGCCGTGGCCACCGAGGTGGACCTGATCGAGACGGTCCAGCCGCGTTCGGTGACCCGGGACGTCTGGTCCGTGTTCGCGGAGCCGTGCACCGTCGACGTGCTCCTGCACCATCGCGACTCGCGACCGGTGCCGTCCGGCTCGGCGTTCGCGATCCTGCTCTGGATGTCGGCGCCCGCCGAGGCGACCCTGCTCGGCGCCGACGCCAGCACGATCGCGGCGTACGCCGCCACGGTGGCCGGCGGGCTACCGCAGGCGCCCCCCGCCGGGTGGACTCTCGCGTCGCCCGGTGGTGGCGCCGCGCTGAACGCCCTTCCGGTCGACCTGGACGCGCGGCTGCCCCGGGCGGTCCCGATCGACGTCGACCTCTCGGCGGTCCCGGTCAACGACCGGGTGCTGTTCCTCGCGATCGGCGGCTCCAACGTCGACCCGTGCACCGCACCGCCGGTGGGGCTGCCGGCGAACCCGACCGTCGTGGACCTCGTGCGGTGCTGGCCGTACGCCGCGCTGCGCATGGTGCGGGTGACCCACCGGTAGGGCTCAGTCGAGCACGTCCAGTGCGGTGACCACGAACACCGACCAGCCTCGCTGGCCGACCACGCGGACGCGCCGACCGACGTAGGCCAGCAGCTCGGGCTCGGCGTCGAGCGCGGACGCCTCGCGCCGACGGAGCACGATGCCGTCGGCCTCGATGACGGAGGCGGGGTGGTCGGGCACCAGCACCACGGCGGACATCTCCGACTTCGACCCGACGCCGACGACGCGCCGTTCCACCCGACCGGTCAACGACTCGTCGGCTCCGGTCTGGCTCGACGCGTCGCTCATCGCGACCAGATCGTGCGCGTGTCGCGCTGCCCGTCGGTGTCCCGCGCCACCACGAAGCCCGTGCGCCCGCGCGACCGCACGGGCACGACGTGGTAGGTCAACCGCGATCGGGCGGCGGGGAGTCGCTCCCCGAAGGTGCGCGGCCGGCCGACGACCTGGGCCGCCCGCAGACCGGCAGAGGCGGCGAGCTCGGTGCCGTCGACCGTCGAGGTCCGACGTACCCGCCCCGCCCGCGGGACGACGGCCGCCAGGGCCCGGCCGCTCGCGGCGAGCACCGCCCGGCGCTGGGCGAGGTTCAGCCGGGGGGCGACCGTCACCGACTGCAGGCTCGGGTCTCCGAGCAGGTCGAACTGGGCGAGCGTCTTGAGATCCTCCGGCGCCATCGACCCGGACTCGCGGATGAACTGCTGACGCGCATCGAGGAGGGCGCGACCCGTCGAGGCACCGCCCAGGACGCCGGCCACGAAGTAGCGGCACAGCAGGTCCGCCTGGCCGTTGCCGTCCGCGGGCCCGTAGGCGGTGGTCGAGGAGCCGAACGCCGCGTACGCCCCGCTCCGCAGGTAGGCCCACATCGTCGGGATCCGGCCGGCGATGTCCGCCGGTGAGAAGTGCATCGCGCCGTAGCAGCACTCGGCCGCGACGATGGTGCCCGCGGCCACCCTCCCGTCGACGTCCTCCGGGCGCAGGGCCACGGTGTCGATCGCGCCGCCGGGCGCCTGACCGAACCAGTCGGGGGTGGTCGAGCCACCGTGGCAGTTGACGAAGTGGACGCGCGGGTCGAGCTCACGCCTGGTCCACGGTGAGGCCGCCGCGGGGCTGAGCTGGACGGTCGGGACCGGCCCGGGCAGCAGGTCCACGCTCTGCGTCGTCGAGCCCTTCCACACCGACGCCGAGAGCGCGAACACGCGCTGGTAGCTGCGCGCGGTCCGCGAGGTGTAGGTCGCGGCGGTGTGCAGCGCGGCGAGCAGCATCGAGGGCTCGGTGGCGGACACCAGATCCGGGATCCGGCCGACCACGCGGGTCACCGCGAGCAGGTCGCCGGGGTCGATCGTGCCCGTGGGGGTGGACGTCCACGCGGTCGGTAGGTCGCACGCGAACGGCAGGTCGCCCGGCACGTAGGGGTCCCCGTCGGCACCGATGCCCGCGAACGGGTTGCGCATCCGGGCCTGGGGGACGACGTCGCGGGCGCCCACGATCGCGACGTACGACGGGACGTAGCGTCCGCAGGCGAGGTCGACCGCCCGCACCGCGCCCACCCAGTCGCCGTCGGCGACGGGCGACGCCTTGACCGCGCGCATCGACGTGGCGTTGTCGAGCAGCAGCACCTTGGTGACCAGGCCGCGGCCGGCGTCCGCCTGGACCAGCCCGTCGAGCGCGTCCCGCACCGTTGCGGCTCCCGCTGCGCCGTACTTGCGTCGCAGGGCACCACCGTGGGTGACGAGGAGCTTGTCGTAACGAGGGCTCATGGCGGTCTCCTTGACCCCCATGCTGGCAGGGGCGGCCCGGGCACGCGAGCGTTGACGCCGCCCCGGTGCGGCGGGAGACTGGGACCTTGCCTCACGAGGGGGGTTCGATGTCCTGGAACCTGGCGGGCAGCTACGTGGAGACCTGTTCCTGCGAGCTCATGTGCCCGTGCAACCTGTCCTTCGACCACGGCGCCACCTACGACTTCTGTCGCGTGACCCTGGTGTTCAACATCCGCGAGGGAGCCGTCGACGACACCGACATCGCCGGGTGCAAGGTCGCACTCGTGGCGGACACCCCCAAGGTGATGACCGACGGCAACTGGCGGGTCGGGGTGTTCATCGACGAGGCGGCGTCGGACGAGCAGGTCGACAAGCTCGTCCAGGTGTTCAGCGGCCAGCTGGGTGGACCGATGGCCGGACTGGCGCCGCTGATCGGCGAGATGCTGGGCGTGCAGCGGGCCGCCATCGACATCGAGGACGACGGCGTACGGCACAGCGTCCGGATCGGCGACGCCGTCGACTTCGAGATCGAGGACGTCGTCCCGTTCGGGGTGGAGACGGGTGAGCCGGTGCGCTTCTCCGGCATGTTCCACCCGGTGGGATCGGACCTGACGATGGCCGAGGCGAAGCGGTCGCGGATCAGCGCCTTCGGCATCGAGTACGAGGGGAAGACGGGCCTGTCGAAGTCGGACTTCGCCTGGACCGCCTGACGGATGGCCGGCTTCGAGTCGGCGCGTCCGGGCGCCGACGGCGGTCTCCGTCCCGCCTTCGCCGCCACCCGCGCCCAGCTGGGGCTGGTCGCCCTGCTCTTCGCGCTCGCCGCCGTCGGCTGGTGGTGGACGGCCGGCGAGATGCGCGGCATGGACAACGGGCCGTGGACCGGCCTCGGCACCTTCGGGTGGTTCCTGGGCATCTGGGTCGTGATGATGGCGGCGATGATGTTCCCGTCGGTCGCGCCGACGGTCGCGTTGTACTCACGGATGAGCAGGCGGTCGCGGCTGGTGCCGTTCGTCTTCACCGCGGGGTATCTCGTGACGTGGGCCGGCGCCGGAGCCGCGGCGTTCCTGATCGGGGTGGCCGGGAGCCACGTCGCGGGCGGCGCGCTGGCCTGGGGGCGCGCGGGCCGCCCCGTCGCCGGGGTCACGCTGATCGTGGCGGCGGTCTACGAGCTGACGCCTCTCAAGAACGCGTGCCTGGGCCGGTGCCGCAGCCCGCTCGGCTTCCTGCTCGGGTCCTGGCGCGACGGCTGGTCGGGCGCCCTCCGCATGGGCGCCAAGAACGGCGCGTGGTGCGTCGGCTGCTGCTGGGCGCTGATGGCCTCCCTCTTCGCCCTGGGCGTGATGAGCGTGACCTGGATGGCATTCGTCGCCGGGCTGATCGCGGCCGAGAAGACCCTTCCCTGGCGCCGGGTGGCGACGTACGGCACGGCCCTCGTGCTCCTGACCCTCGGCGTACTGGTCCTCGTCGCACCGGACGCGCTCCCCGCCCTCACCGTCCCCGGACGGCACCCGATGCCGACGATGACGCCCATGGGGTCGTGAGGGACCTCGTCAGCGGTACTCGGGGTTCTCGAAGTCGAACCTCGTCCCGGCGTCCCACGCGGAGCGCTGGTTGCCGAAGCCCGGTACCCCTCCCTGGTCCTGGAGCATCTTGGCCAGGTGCATCAGGTTCCAGGTCATGAAGGTCGTGTTGCGGTTGGTGAAGTCGTTGTCCGGACCTCCGCTCCCCGGATCAAGGTACGACGGACCCGGGCCGGCCTCACCGATCCACCCGGCGTCCGCGTTGGGTGGGATCGTGTAGCCGATGTGCTGCAAGGAGTAGAGGACGTTCTGGGCGCAGTGCTTGATGCCGTCCTCGTTGCCGGTGATGAGGCAGCCGGCCACGCGGCCATAGAAGAGATACTGCCCCTTCTCGTTCTGCCGGCTCGAGAGCGAGTAGAGCCGCTCGATGACGACCTTGGTCTGGCTCGAGTTGTCACCGAGCCAGATCGGGCCGGCGACGACCAGGATGTCGGCCGCGAGGATCCTCGGGTAGAGCTCGGGCCACTCGTCGGTGGCCCAGCCGTGCTCCCGCATGTCGGGATAGACCCCGGTGGCGATGTCGTGGTCGACGGCTCGGACGACCTCCACCGCGACGCCGTGCTTGCGCATGATGGAAGCGCTCGCGTCGACGAGTCCCTGGGTGTTGCTGATCTCCGGCGAGCGCTTCAGCGTGCAGTTGATGAACACGGCCCTGAGGCCGGTGAAGTCGTGATCCGTCATGACCGCAACTCTGGACCATCCGGCCAGGTGTCGGTACTGGTCGAGCAGATGCGGCCCCGGGTGTCAGGACTGCTCGCGTTCGCGTTCGATCATCGCCCGACTGGCCCCGGCCCTCACGCCGGGGGAGGCACCCTGCCGTCGCGCGGCAGCACCGGAACGTCGACGCTCACGGTGTCGGGATAGATCAGCCCGGTCCCGGTGTTCAGCACCACGACCCGCTCGTGCTCGCCGATCCACCCGCCGTCGCGCAGCTCGCGGGCCGCGGCCAGGCACGCCGCACCCTCCGGGCAGATCCAGGCACCCTCTGCCCTGGCGAGGCTCCCGAGCTCGTCGAGGATCGCCTCGTCGCTGACCGCGATGGCGGTGCCCTCGGACTCGCGGACCGCCTCGAGCACGAGGAAGTCGCCGAGCGCCTTGGGCACGTTGATGCCGAACGCGAGCGTGGATGTGCCTTCCACCAGCGTGCTCTCGTCGAGCCCCGCCGCGAACGCGTCCACGATCGGTGGGCAGCCGGCCGCTTGCACGGCGACCAGGCGCGGGAGTCTGTCGCCGATCCAGCCGAGCTCCTGCATCTCCTTCATCGCCTTGTGGATCCCGATCAGCCCCACCCCGCCACCGGCCGGATAGAGGATCACGTCGGGAACCTGCCAGCCGAGCTGCTCGACGATCTCGTAGCCCATCGTCTTCTTGCCCTCGATGCGGTACGGCTCCTTCAGCGTCGACACCTCCTGGTAGCCGGGCCGCTCCTCGACGGCGGCCTTGACCAGGGCGCCCGCGTGGTTGATCAGGCCGTCGACCAGGTAGAGCTCGGCACCGGACACGACACACTCGCGGCGGGTGATCTCCGGGGCGTCGACCGGCATCACGATCAGGCTGCCCATGCCGGCCCGCGCGGCGTACATGGACCACGCCGCGCCGGCGTTGCCGTTGGTCGGCATCGCCACGGCCTTCACCCCGAGCTCGCGGGCCCGAGAGACGCCGACCGCGGCCCCGCGCGCCTTGAACGTGCCGGTAGGAATGAGGCCCTCGTCCTTCATCAGCAGACCCGGGACGCCGATCGACGCGCCGTACGTCGGGATCGGCAGCAGCGGCGTCATCCCCTCGCCCAGCGTCGTGACGTATGCGGGGTCACGGACGGGCAGGACCTCGTGGTAGCGCCACAGGTCGTGCGGCCGGGCTGCGATGTCCTCGCGGGTGAGGTTCGCTCGCACCTGCTCGAGGTCGTAGCGCGCGAGCAGGGGCGCGCCACCCTTGCTGACGCCCTGCACCTGGTCCGCGTCGTACCAGTCACCCGTACGGGAGCACTCGAGACGGCTCAGGAACGAGTACGACACGAATCCTCCTGCCCGGTGGCTGACCCGCCCGAAACTAACAGCCCTCGGACCCCGGCACTGCCGCCGGTGCACGTGAGCGGCCCCGTCTGAACCTTGACGTCGGCCGGCACGTGACTCCTCAGAAGGCATGTCTTCAGTGCCGGACGGGCCGGTGCGGCATGCCGGACTGGAGGTATCGATGAATCTCCGCATCTCGATGGTGGAAGACACGACCCGACCGCAGGCGCGGCGGCGTACCCGGGCGAGGCGATGGTCCCTGGCGGTGGTGTCGGTCGGGGCCAGTGCCGGGCTGGCGGCCGCGATGACGATGCCCGCTGCCGCGTCGCCGGACCATGGGTCACGGGGCTTTCAGCAGATCAACATGGTCTCGGACCAACCCGGTGTGGCTCCGCTGACCGACTCCGATCTGGTGAACGCGTGGGGTCTGTCGGCGACGCCGGGCACCGACGCGGCGCCGGGTTCGCCGCTCTGGGTGTCCGACAACGGGACGGACAAGACCACGCTGTACAACGGTGCGTCGGCCACCTCGCTGAGCAAGTTCCTGGCCGTCGACGTCACGTCCGGAGCACCCACAGGGCAGGTGTTCAACACGGACTCCACCGGGTTCGTGATCCATGACGCCGCCGGCCACTCCGGACCCGCGCGATTCATCTTCGACTCCGAGAACGGCGGCATCGACGGCTGGAACCCGGCGGTCGGGGCCACGGGGCCGGGGCTGTCGACCGTGACCGAGGTCGCGGTGCGCAACGGCGCGAACGCGGTGTACAAGGGTCTGGCGATCGCCCAGGCCTCGGACGGTCACACCTATCTGTACGCGGCGAACTTCCGCTCCGGGCGGGTGGAGGCGTACGACGACACCTTCACCCCGGTCGAGCTGCCCGGTGGGCTGTTCGTGGATCCGCGGATCCCGGCCGGCTACGCGCCGTTCAACGTGCAGGAGCTGGCGGGTCAGCTGTATGTGACCTACGCGAAGCAGGACGCCACGCTGCACGACGACGTCGCAGGTCAGGGCCACGGTTTCGTCGACATCTTCACCAACGACGGAGCCTTCGTGAAGCGGCTCGTCACGCGAGGTGTCCTGGACTCGCCGTGGGGTCTCGCCCTGGCTCCCGCAGGGTTCGGAGACCTGGGAGGTGCGTTGCTGGTCGGCAACTTCGGCAACGGTCGCATCAACGCCTTCGACCCCACAACGGGCGCCCATGAGGGTCAGCTGCGCGACTCGCACGGGCGGCCGATCACCATCGACGGTCTGTGGGGGTTGCGGTTCGGCAACGGCAACGCAGCCCGGACGAACGAGCTGCTGTTCAGCGCGGGACCGGACGGCGAGTCGCACGGTCTGCTCGGCAAGATCGTCGCCGCGCCGTAGCCACGCTGTAGCGCTCGACCATCGACCACGGCGGGGGTGGCCGGGCCAGGAGCCCGGTCACCCCGCGTCGGGGTCGGGGCGACGTCGTCGTGCCTTGACACACGCACCGGCCGGGCATTGTCTGATCCGGTCGGGCCGCGCACGCCTCCGCGTTGTCGGACCCGACTGCCACGGGGACCCAGGGAGGTCGAGATGAGCGACTACGACGTCATCGTGCTCGGGGGCGGGTCGCCGGGAGAACACTGCGCGGGTGCCCTCGCCGAGGGAGGGCTCCGCGTGGCCGTCGTCGAACGTGAGCTCGTGGGCGGGGAGTGCTCCTACTGGGCCTGCATCCCGTCGAAGACGTTGCTCCGCCCGGGTGAGGCCGTCCAGGCGGCACGGGAGGCGACGGCGAGCGCCGAGGTCGACGTCGCCGCAGCCCTGGCGTGGCGCGACTTCATGGTCTCCGACTACTCCGACGCGGGACAGGAACGGTGGCTGTCCGACCATGACATCACCCTGCTGCGCGGCACCGGGCGCGTGGCCGGGCCGGGAGTGGTCGAGGTCGACGGGAAAGCGCACACCGCGGACCACATCGTGCTCGCGAACGGCGCCGACCCGTTCACCCCTCCCATCCCCGGCCTCCGAGAGCTCGACGGGGTCTGGACGAACCGCGAGGCCACGGCGATGAAGGCTGTGCCGCGGCACCTGCTCGTCCTCGGCGGCGGACCGGTCGGAGTGGAGATGGCGCAGGCGGTACGCCGCCTCCACGGCGGGGCGACTCTCGTCAACAGCGGCCCGCACCTGCTCGCCCGCGAGCCCGCTCCCCTGGGAGACGCGCTCGGCGAGGTCCTCCGTCGTGACGGCGTCGAGCTGGTGCTCGACGCACGTACCACGCTCGCCCGTCGCGACGGCGAGGACTACGTCCTCGAGCTGGACGACGGACGCCGGCTCCGGGGTGACCGGCTCCTGGTGGCCACCGGCCGGCGACCCCGCGTGCACGGGATCGGTCTGGAGTCCGTCGGGATCGAGCCGGCCCCGCGCGGCGTACCCGTCGACGCGCATCTCCGCGTCGCCGACCGCCTGTGGGCCGTCGGTGACGTCACCGGCATCTGGCCGCTGACCCACGTGGGCAAGTACCAGGCACGCGTCGTCGCCGCGAACATCCTGGGCGAGCCGAGGACGGCGAACTACGAGGCGGTCCCCCGCGTCGTCTACACCGACCCGCAGGCCGCCTCGGTGGGGGCCACCGAGGGTGACTTCACGAGCACGGTCCCGATCTCGGGCGTCGCGAAGACGGCCACCTACACCCGGGCCTACGCCGAGCACAACGGCTTCCTGACGCTGCTCAGCGACGGCGAGCGGCTGATCGGCGCCTACGCACTCGGCCCGGAGGCCGGCGAGTGGTTGCAGCAGGCCACCCTCGCCATCCGCGCCCATCTCCCCCTCGACCTGCTGGCCGACACGATCCAGCCGTTCCCCACGTTCTCCGAGATCTACCTCGAGGCGGTCAAGACCCTGCGCGCATCGATCAAGGAGGCGAGGCACGCAGTCGGCTCCCCCGGATCCGGCTCGGCCTGACCCGAGTCGTCTCGACGCATCCTCGGGGCGGTCAGGGATGTCGGGTGGGTGGGTCGGTGTGGGTGGGTCGGTGTGGGTGGCCGGTCGGTGCCGGGTGGTCTCGACTCCGCTCGACCACCGAACGTGGCCGCTTCGCGCACCCGCCCAGTCACGGCCGACCAAGGAGGATCACCGGCACCTGGTGCCTGAATTCCTCCCACCGTCACCCCCTGAGCACGGGTGTTCGGCCGGCGTGGGCGGCTTCGCTCGCTGTTCACCCACCCGACGCGTGGGTGACCCACACGAGAGGGAGCGATGTTGCCGACGGCTGCTCGGCTCGAACCCTCCTCGTTCAGGAAAGGCGCACATCGATGCAACGCACAGCCACCCGCAGCCTGCTCGCGGCAGCCGCCGCGATCGCCGCCGGAGCCGCAGCCCTCTCCCCCGGCTCGCGACGTCGGCCTCGGCTCACGGCGCCAGACCCCAGCACCGCCACGCCCGATCAAGCACCTGGTGGTGATCTTCCAGGAGAACGTCTCCTTCGACCACTACTTCGGGACCTACCCGAACGCCGCCAACACCAGCGGCCAGACGTTCACCGCGAAGCCCGGCACGCCGGCCGTCAACGGCCTGACGCTCGACCCTGCTGACCGCCAACCCGAACGGCGTGAACCCGCGTCGCTACGACCCGTCGAAGATCTCCGACGTGCTCACCTGCGACCAGGACCACAACTACAACGACGAGCAGCGCGCGTTCGACCACGGGGCGATGGACAGGTTCCCCCAGACCGTCGGCACCGGAGCGGGGACGAGCCCGACCGGGAGCGCCTGCGTCGCCGGCGACGTCATGAACTACTACGACGGCAACACCACCACCGCGCTGTGGAACTACGCGCAGCGGTACGCGATGAGCGACAACTCCTACGGCACGACGTTCGGGCCGTCCTCACCGGGGGCGATCAACCTGGTCTCCGGTGACACCGGCGACGTCGACATGACCCACACGGCCAACAACCCCTCGCATCGCGACCGCGGCCTCGCCGAACGCCGACCTCACCGCCGACGGCTCGGGTGGCTACTCGCTCACCAGCGACGCCCAGCCCTACTGGGACGACTGCTCGACCCGCGACGCGGTCGCCATGAGCGGGCCGAACATCGGCGACGAGCTCAACGCACGCCGGCCTCTCCTGGGGCTGGTTCGAGGGCGGCTTCCGGCCGACGACGTCGTTCACCGACGCCGCGACGGCCACCGGGCACGCCGGCCAGCCGACCGTCGACGCTTCATCCCCGACGAGTTCAAGAACGGCGGCTTCAACGCGTCGGTGCCGCACTCGTCCAACCAGGGCATCTGCAACGCCGTGCACCCCGTCGGCGCCGGGCTGCAGAGCCCCCTCGCCGACCGGGACGGGCCAGTACGGCTACAAGGACGACTACATCCCGCACCACGAGCCGTTCCAGTACTACGCCTCGACGGCGAACCCGCACCACCTCACGCTGGCCACCAACAGCCACGGGCCAGGACACGATCGGGGCGCTGCGGACGATCGGCACCGACACCCAGCACTACGTGAACGGGCAGCCGCAGTTCGACACCCCGAACCACCAGTACGACACCAGCGACTTCGACCAGCTCGTCGTCGGCGATCCACGACGGTGACCTGCCCCCGTCGGCGCTGCCGGCGGTCAGCTTCCTCAAGGCCCCGGGCTACCAGGACGGGCACGCGGCCTACTCCGACCCGATCGACGAGCAGCGGTTCGTCGTCAACGAGATCAACGCGCTGCAGCGGACGCCCGGACTGGAAGAGCACCGCGGTGGTCATCGCCTACGACGACTCCGACGGCTGGTACGACCACGCCTACAGCGGCGTCACCAACCCGTCGACCTCGGTCGCCGATGCCCTCACCGGCACGGGGATGTGCGGCAGCGGATACGCCGCTGGCCGGCGAGCAGGGTCGCTGCGGCTACGGCCCGCGCCTGCCCTTCCTGGTGATCTCGCCCTGGGCCCGGCGCCAACGCCGTCGACCACACGCTGACCGACCAGTCGTCGATCATCCGGTTCGTCGAGGACAACTGGGGCACTGCCGCGGATCGCGGGCAGCTTCGACAACGTGGCCGGCACGCTCGACCGGCTTGTTCGACTTCCCGACCGGGCACGGCGGTGGGCACGGCTACGGCCAGGCCCCGAACAAGGGCCGGCTCCTGCTCGACCCCGGCACGGGCCAGCCTCTGACGCACTGAGGCTGGACGGCCGCATCGCCGCTCGGGACCGGAGCATCCGCGCTCCGGTCCCGAGCGCGGTCGAGCACACGGAGACGGACCGCCGACGTCGTGCCACGCTCGGGTCATGACCATCATGCGCCCACCCGACCCGAACGCCGTCCACCACCCGGTCGTGGCCCGGGAGCTCTCCAAGCAGGCCGAGGAGCTCCAGCTGCGGATCGCCGACCTGATCACGAGGTTCGCCGGGTCGATGCTGTTCGTCTACCTGCACGTGATCGCGTTCGCCGTCTGGATGCTGGTGCTCGAGCAGAAGCCGTGGCCCACCCTCACGCTGGTCGTCTCGCTGGAGGCGATCTTCCTCTCGACCTTCGTGATGATCGGCCAGAACCGCCAGGCCGCGTTCCAGCAGCAGAAGGCGGATCACGACTTCGTCGCCCAGGAGGAGGAGCTGCACGTCAACACGCAGCTCACCCGTCAGGTCGAACGTCTCACCCGGGAGATCCACGGGGCGGTCGTCGGCACCGGGTCGGGGTCGACGTAGTCGGGAGCGGCCAGCGGTCCGGACCCTTGACTATGCAGGTCGTCATAGTCAGAGTATGGAGGTCGTCATAGTCGCCACCGACCCCCAGGAGCCCGCCATGCCCATGATCGATGTGTACGCCGTCGAGGGAACGTTCGCGGACAAGCGCGGGTTGGCGACGGCTCTCGCCTCTGCCGTCAAGGAGGTCGAGCAGGTGCCGGACATCGCCATGTTCCGGGAGAACACCGCGGCGTTCGTGCACGACCTCCCGGCCGACTCCCTGTCCAACGTGGACGGCGACTCCGACTACGTCCGGGTGCAGGTGCTGACGAACGCGGGGGCGCTCGACCGCGGCAAGCAGCTCGCCGTGGTGGCGAGACTCACCGACCTCGTCGTGGAGGCTTCCGGCCGTGACGCGCTGCGTGACCGGACGTGGGTCCTGCTGACCGAAGCACCCGACGGCGGCTGGGGACTGTGGGGCCATGCCCACACGAACACCGAGCTGGTCGCGGCGGCGCGTGCCGAGATCGCGAAGGTGCAGGCCGGTCCCTCGGCCTGACGCCGAGCCCATCGCGTCCGGGAGCGACGAGTCAAGGAGGCAGGCGTGGCCGAAGCGGACGTGCGCGACCGCATGGTACGCAGCGCGGTGCACCTGCTGGCGCGTCACGGTGTCCAGGCGACCTCGTTCTCGCACGTCCTCGGCCAGGCGTCTGCGCCCCGTGGGTCGGTCTACCACCACTTCCCGGGCGGCAAGCAGGAGCTGCTGATCGAGGCCCTGGATCTCGCCAGCCGGCGCGCGCTCGACTTCCTCGACCGCGGCGAGGACACCAGCGCGAGCGGCCTGACCGAGCGCTTCATCTCGATGTGGCGAGCCGTGCTGGAGGGCTCGGACTTCGAGGCCGGCTGCGCCGTTCTGGCGGTGGCGGTGACCGCGGACGACTCCGGGCTCCACGACCGCGCCTCCGACATCTTCCGGACCTGGCGCGACCATCTGACGAACCGGTTCACGGCGGCCGGGGTCTCCCCCGAGATGTCGGTCCGGTTCGCCGCCACCCTCATCGCGGCCACCGAGGGCGCGGTCGTGCTCTCCCGGGCCGAGGGCTCCCTCGAGCCGTTCGACCTGGTCGCCGCTCACCTGACCGAGGCCGCGGCACGCCTGACCTGACCCGGCCGAGCGAGCCGTGCCTACTGCCGAGGCCGGCCCGGTGGCTTCGGCGACGGGGTCGCCTTCGGCACCCGCCACGGAGCGGGACGACGCGTCGTCCGTGCGGAGCCGGCGGTCACCGCGACGAGCACGAGAGTCGCAAGGCCGAGCGCGGCGGTGACGCTCACGTGGAGCACGAGCAGCGCCCCCACGACCGCGCCGGCGAACATGGTCAGCACCGCGAGCAGCCTCCGGGCGAACGCCGTGCTCGGCCGGCGACTGCGGACGTCTGCCGCGAGCCCCGTCAAGGTCATGGTCAGCACGGTGGTGGTCAGATCGGGAACGGCGAGCTGGCGTGCGACGGCGTTCTGCACCCCCATCGCCAGGGCCAGCACGGCGGCGACGGCGTCGCGGCCACCGCCGGACAGGGCGGAGCGGGACGCGGCGCTCACGATCAGCGCCAGCGCGACCAGGGCCAGCTCGATCGTGCAGCCGAGGCTCAGCAGCACGGCGCGGTCGCTGCGAGAACGGCCGATCAGCCGGCCTCCTGCTCCGGCGCCGACGATGAACCCGGCCAGGGCAGCGAGGGAGGCCGTCAGGGAGAAGCCAGGTGCTCCAGCGATGGCGAACCCGATGAAGACGACGTTGCCCGTCATGTTCGCGACGAAGACGCGTCCCAGGGCGAGGATGCTGACGGCATCGACCAGTCCGGTCAGGGCGGTCAGCCCGACGAGCAGGGCGGGCAGAGGGCCGTGTGCCTCGTCGGCGGTCAACGAACCGAGGAGGCGCCGTCCGGTCACGTCTCGAGGGATCACGGCCGCTCCTCAGGTCGTGGCTTGGTGAGATGCCTCCATCGCCGTACCGCGGCTCTTGACGCGGCGGGTCGCCGTCACCGACTCTACGCAGGAGCGATCCGACAGGCCGGGGCCGCGTTCTCGGTAGGGGCCGGCGAGCGAGAGGCACCCACATGTCCGCACCAGCACCGTTGATCCAGGGCGAACCCATCACCGCGATGGCGGTCCAGGAGAAGACGAAGCTCGTCAAGAGCTTCCGACGCTTCGACATGTTGTTCTTCACCATCTGTGCGTTGGTGGGTCTCGACACCCTCGGCCAGGTCTCCGGCTTCGGCGCGCAGACGTTCACCTGGCTGATCGTCCTGGCGGTCCTGTTCGTCCTCCCCTACGCCCTCCTGATGTCGGAGCTGGGGAGCACGTTCACCGAGGAGGGCGGCCCGTACGAGTGGATGAAGCTCTCCTGGGGGCGGTTCCCGGCCGGGGTCGGGTCGATCCTCTACTGGGTGACCAACCCGCTGTGGGTCGGTGGCTCGCTGGCGTTCATCTCCACCGCCGCCTGGAGCGACAACATCTCCCACATCGATACCGGAACGTTCGCCGACTACATGTTCAAGCTGCTGTTCATCTGGATCAGCATCGGCGTCGCCGTGGTCTCGCTCCAGCGCGGCAAGTGGATCCCCAACGTCGGGGCGATGGTCCGGGTCGGCGTGCTCGCCCTGTTCTCGATCACCATCGTGATCTACGCCGCCGAGCACGGCGTGCACGGCTATCCGCTGCACGAGTTCGGTCCCAGCACCTCGGTGTTCCTGGGACTGGTCCCGCTGCTGCTCTTCAACTACGTCGGCTTCGAGCTCCAGAACGGCGCCGCCGAGGAGATGGTCGACCCGCAGAAGGACGTGCCCCGGGCCGTCACGATCAGCGGCATCGTCACCGTGCTCTGCTACGCGATCCCGATCTTCGGCATCCTCGAGGTGCTGCCGCGGAGCCAGATCAGCGGGATCGCCGGCTTCTTGGACGCCGTCCACACCACCTTCAGCGTGTACGGCGGTGCCCAGAACTTCCTCGTCGGCGCGATGGCTCTGGGCTTCATCTTCGCCCTGGTCACCTCGGGCAGCGTCTGGATGATGGGGTCCGACCGCGTCCAGGCCGTGGCCTCGTACGACGGTGCCTTCATCGGCTGGTTCGGCCGCTTCAACTCCTACTTCGGCACCCCGGTCCGGGTCAACGTGATGTCCGGCATCGTCTCGACCGCCTTCATGCTCGCGGCCATGCACTTCGCCACCGGCTCGGCGGCCAACACGTTCACGGTGGTGCTCTACCTCGCCACGTCGACCACGTTGCTGTCCTACCTGCTGATCTTCCCGACCGTCATCAAGCTCCGCTACAGCCACCCCGAGGTCTACCGTCCCTACCGGCTTCCCTTCGGCATGGTCGGCGTCTGGACGGCCGGGGTCGTCTGCACGGCCTGGATGCTCCTCGGGTCCTGGGTGGCGCTGTTCCCCGGCACGATCGAGGAGAACGTGTTCGGACTGCACTACAGCATGGAGGACTCCTACGGCGTCTCGAGGGCGCGTTTCGAGATCTTCACCCTCGGCACCCTCGCGATCATCGTGCTGATCGCCGTCATCGGGTACGCCCTCGGCGCGCCGGTCCGCAACCAGACCGCGGCTCCCGGCGATCCGACTCCGCTCCAGGTGGCGGACCCGCATCCGTCCAGCCCCTAGCGCCGACGTACGGTCGGCTACCTCTCGTCCGACGTGACGTCGGCGGACTCGGCGTCCGACAACCGGATCTCGACCATCAGCTCGTCGGCGAGCCGTTCGAGCAGCGCCCGCAGGGCCTCCGTGTCGGTCGCGGGGGGTGCCTCGAGCACGGCCTGCGCCTCGAACAGCATCCCTCCGGCCATCGGCGCCTCGCGCACGTCGGAGCTGAGCTCCTCGATGCCGATCCCCTCGCGGGTGAGGGCCGCCGAGACCTCGGCGACGATGCCGGGGTGATCGGCCCCCAACAGCTCGAGCTGGAGCCGCAACGACGTGTGCTCGGCGGGCTCGTCCGTCCGTTCCAGAGCCACCAGCAGGCCGACGTCCTTCAGTGCGACCAGGTCAGCGGCCAGCGCCTCGGCCTGTTCGTCGGGGACGGACACCATCAGGATTCCGGCGAACTTCCCCGCGAGTCGTGCCATCTGGCTGCGTTCCCAGCTCGCCCCGTGCGCGTTGATCGGAGCCGACAGCGCCGACACGAGCCCCGGCCGGTCGTCGCCGATGCAGGTGAGCGTGAAGGTGGCCATGGGCGCAGGCTACGAGGTCCCGGGCGCGACCGCCTCACCCGACGCCGTGGAGATCGGGCCCCTCAGGTCCGAGCGGGGAGGTAGTGCCGTCGGAGCTCGTGCGCGTACGTCCTCCCGAGGGTCTGCCCGTGCCGGCGGATCCATGCGGTCAGCTCTCGCTGTCCGGTGGCTGGGGCGCCGGAGTCGGCGAGCCCGTCGGCCAGGGCGAGGTACTCCTCGCGTGTCAGCAGGGTGTCGCGCAGGGCCCGGCCGAGCGTCCAGGTGACGACGGGGAACACCGGGCCGGGCACGTGCACGATCCGGGTCCTGCTCCCGGTGCTGTCGCGAATGCACTCCAGGAGCTCCCGGAACGTCAGCGACTCCGGGCCGACCGCGTCCACGGTCGTGTTCGAGTCCTGCTCGCCGAGGTTCGTCATGAGGTGCGCGAGGTCGTCGATGTGGATGCCGCGGATCCGGTAGGTCCCCGGTCCACCGATGAGGGTGAGCGGGCGACCGACGCATCAGCCAGGCGATGTTGTTGATGAGCACGCCGTCGCCCCCGAACAGGATCGCGGGACGGACGATCGCGTGGGGCACCCCGGACGCCCTCAGGTGCTCCTCGACGAGGCCCTTGCCCCGGAAGTAGGCGTACGGCGAGTGCGCGTCGGCCGAGGTGATCGAGATGTGCACGATCCGGCGGACGCCGGCGTCCGCGGCCGCACGAAAGAGGGCGGCGCTTCCGCGGACCGCCGATTCGAAGGTCACCCGGCCGTGCGGGAATCGCACCCAGTAGGTGTTGTAGAGCGTCTCGACGCCGGTCAGTGAACGACGGAGTCCGTCACCGTCCGTCAGGTCGAGCGGATGCACCTCCATGCCGTGGTCACCCGGTCGCGGATGGTTGGTGAGCGTGCGCACGGTACGACCGCGTCGCACGAGCTCGGCCGCGATCGCCGAACCCGAGTAGCTGAAGCCGCCGGTGACTGCGTCGACCATCGTCATCCTCCTGGACTGCGCCTGTTCGATTCTTGAGCGACTGCTCAACTCGCAGAGTAGCCCCGATTTGAGCGATTGCTCAAGGGCCTGCGGACGCGACCGTGCCCCGTGGCCGTCTCGGGTGATGGCCCTCCACAGGGACGTGCCCCTAGCCTTCGGCCAGCCCTCGGGGACCCCGTGCCACGAGGGACGTGCCCCGCGGCCGGGTCTCCCCCGTGGCCGGGCTGCGGGGCACACCCATCCGGCCTCTCCTGGGCTCAGCGACGGCGGGTCAGCGCCCTGATCCGCGCCACGTCGCGAGGGTCTCCCGATCGTCCTCGGTCAGGAGGTCCAGGACCGGTCCCGGATCGAGGTTCCGGACCGCGTCGCGGAAGGCACCCTCGGTCGTGGTGCCGTGGCTGCGGCAGATGTCTTCGCACGCCGGCTCGCTGCTCGGCACCCCTCTCGCGGCAGCAAGAGCGGCGCCGTTCCGCACCGTCTCGAGATAGTCGTCGACGATCGACTCCGGCTCGGTCCCAGCGATCGCCAGCAGGAGCATGGCGATGATCCCGGTCCGGTCGCGACCCCCCATGCAGTGGAACAGCACCCCGCCTTCGCCGGCCTGCGCGATGGCGCTCAGCACGGCAGCGGACCGCTCGGGAAGCCGCTGAAGGTGCGGCAGGAAGTAGAGGGCGGTCCCCACGAGTCCGTTCTCCCAGTAGTCGGCCCAGAACTCGGGGTGCTCGTCGAGGCCGTCGTGGTCGACCTGCTGGACCGTCGCCCAGGTCGGGGCGTGGTATGCCGCACGCTCGCGCTCGGCCGGCTGACGCAGATCGATCACCGTGCGGATGCCCAGCCGGTGCAGCTGGCGCCACCCCGCGGGCGTGACGGTGTGCAGGTTCTCCGACCGGAAGAACACCCCGTACGGCGTTCGACCGCCGCCAACACGCCGGAGCCCGCCGAGATCCCGGGCGTTGCACAGGCCGTCCACCGAGAGGGTGCGTGTCACGCCGTCCGTCGCCATGGGCGCAACCTACCGACCCACCCGAACCGATCGGTGGCACCGAGCATCGGACCAGGTGTGACCGCCGCCCGGAAGGACCTGACCTCACCGCTCGTCGACCGGCTCGCCGCCGTCGGACGACCGGTGGAGACGACCCGCTCCGTGACCGCGGATGGCCTGAGGTCTCTCCGGACGGTCAGGTCGGCCAGGCAGCGCGTCGGGAAACGGCGCGACCCGCTGGTCCTGCTCGTCACCGCGGTCGCGCTCGGCACCTACCTCCTCCGCGGGTTCACCGGACTGTTCAGCCGGGACCTCGGGGTCTATGCGTACGCCGCCCGACAGGTGCTCGCCGGGGAGCCGCCGTACGTCGGGATCGTCAACCGCGCCGGGCCGCTGGCGCACCTGCTGCCGGTACCCGGGATCGTGGCCGCACGCGTCACCGGCAGCGACGAGCTGCTCGGGATGCGGGTCTGGTACCTCGTCCTGGCGGTCGCCTGCGTGTCGGTCACCTACCTCGTCGGCCGTGACCTCTTCGCGTCCCGGCTCGCCGGCCTCGCTGCCGCCGCGACGATGCTGAGCTTCGAGGGCTTCATCTCGCTGGCTACGACGGGCCCACGCGAGAAGACCCCGATGGTGCTGTTCATCCTGTGCGCGCTCTGGGCCCTGTCGCACCGGCGCTGGCTGCTGACCGGGGTGTCGATCAGCCTGGCCACGCTGACCATCCAGATCGCCTTCTTCCCCCTGCTCGCGGCCGCGGTCGTCGGCATCCTCATGGTCGGACGCGGACGCCGGCTTCGGGACCTGACGCGTGTGACCGTCGGTGGCGCGATCCCGGTCGCGGTCCTGGGGGTCTACTTCGCTGCCTCTGGAGCGCTGGGCGCCTTTCTCGACGGCTTCCTCCTGCTCAATGCCCGCTACTCCGTCGGCCGGCCGTTCAGCTCGCGTGCGGGCCTGCTCTGGGGTCGGCTCCAGGAGGGCTACGGCGCGTCGCTGTGGCCGCTGCTCGGCGGGTTGGTGCTGGTGATCGCCGTCGCGGTCGCTCTGGTCGTACGTCGGTCGACGCGTCGTGATCCGGCCACCGCCACGATGGTGGCGCTGGCGGTGGCCACCGTGGGCTCGCTGCTCTGGACCGAGGTCGACTTCGACGGTTGGGAGGACGCGTTCACCTTCCTCCCGCTCGCGGCCCTCGGCATCGGGGCGGGGATGGCGCAGCTCGAGCAGCGGCTGCCGGGCCCGGTGACCCTGGCCGCGGGCGTGCTGACCGTCGTCCTGCCGACCGCGTCGGCGGTGCAGTACGCCGCGACGGTCCACGACCACCAGCTCGTGATGCAGCGGGAGGTGACGCGCACGGTGCTCGCCCATGTCCCGGGTGCCCGGATCTGGTCGATCGATGCGCCCCAGTACCTCGTGCTGGCCGAGCGGACGAACCCGACCCGCTACCAGCTCCTCTCGGAGGGGCTCCAGTACCACGTGGACGACACCTGGCCGGGCGGCATGGACGCCTTCGTGGCCTGGAACCTGGCCCAGCAACCGGAGCTGCTCGTGGTGAACGGCCTCGAGCTGAGGGAGGGCCACTGGAGAGATCGCGTCCAGCCTGAGTACGTGAGGGTGGGCCGGGCGCCGGGCGTGTTCTGGTTCGCTCGGAGCTCCCTCGGCACCAGGGTCATCCACGCGATCCAACGAGACCTGGCAGCGATCCACGCCCGCTCCCGCTCGTGACGCGCAGCGCTACCCGACACGAATCAGCCGACGAGATCCCGGGCCAGGGCGGCGGCCTCGCCACGGTTCGCGACCTCGAGCTTGGCGAGCAGGTTCGACACGTGCACGCTCACGGTCTTGTCGGTGATGACGAGCGTCTCGGCGATGGACTTGTTGGTGGCGCCGGTGGCGAGGAGGTCGAGGACCTCGCGTTCGCGAGGCGTCAGCCGGCTCAGCGGCCCTCGACCTCGTGCGGATTCCGGGAGCGGCACCCGGGTGCGGGTGGCCAGCAGGACGGCTCGGCGTTCGAGGTCGTGGGCACCCATGTCGTGGGCCGCGGTCCAGCACGCGACGAGGAGCTCGCGGCCCTCGTCCCGACCGCCGTGGGCGAGGAGCTCGGTGGCCAGGTTCAGCCGGGGCTCGAGGGCGAAGTAGGCACCGAACGGCTCCGCCAGTGCCGTCGCCGCCCGGAACTGGTCGACGGCCGGCTCTCCGGCGTATCTGGCGGCGTAGGCCTCGGCGAGTGCGAGCTGGACCCCGTAGTACGTCGGGCGCCACTCGTCGGTCAGCCCGCGCTGCGCCCTCTGGAGCTGGCCTGCGGCGCGGTCCCGCAGCTCGTCGGTCCAGGCCCCGGGAGTCGGCCGAAAGACGCTCATGGCCTGGAAGCCGACCCGGGCGACCGCGGCCGACACCAGCGGCGAGTCGGTGTCGTCCAGCTGGGTCAGGCACGACCCCGCCGCCTCGAGCGCGCCGAGCTCGTCGTCGAGCATGATCGCCAGCGCGAGCTCGATCAGGACCTCGTCATACCCCGGCTTCCGGTTGGCCGCCTGCGTTTCTGCCGCGGTCTCGCGCACGAGGGGGGTCGCCGCGGCCGGGTCACCTCGTGCGAGCAACAGCTCCACGCGCAGCGAGCGTCCCAGCCAGCTGGATGAGGGCAGTCCGAGCTCGCGGAGCTCCTCCAGGCGCTGTTCGGCCTCCTCGAGCCGGCCTTGCCACAGGAGCGCCATCAACGCGGCGCTCCCGCTGAGGGTCGCCTGTACCGGCAGTCCCAGGGCCAGTGCCTCCTCGAATCCGTCACGGGCGACGGCCAGGCCACGATCGACCTGGCCGGAAACCATGTACTGCAACGGGAGATATTCGTCGATGGCGTGCACAATCATGCCCGCGGCGCGTGCCACGGCGCTGGCCTGCTCCATTCCGGCGAGTGCGGCGTCGATGTGACCGAGGGCTCCCAGGGAGAGGCATCCGGGGTAGAGGGCATCCACTTCGGCCTCCAAGCACCCCGCTCTCCTGGCGGCGTCGACGGCTCGGTCGGTGGCTTCGACACTGGCGGTGAAGTGGCCGTGCCGGTTGAGGTACTGCGCCTGGGCGCTCAGGGCCCAGGCCAGCTCCTCGGTGGGGGAGTCGCCGGCGTACTCGACGGCGCGGCGGATCGCCTCCTCGGCGCCGATCGTGTCCACGGTGTGGAAGGAGCATTGGGCCAAGGCGGAGTAGACGCGGCTGGCCAGCAACCGGTCGGGGTCTGGCCCGAGCATGTCCACCGCGGTGCGCACCAGCGTGTGCCAGCGCTCGAGGTCACCCTGGTCGCCCGCCGCCTCGCCCAGGAGGGCGAGGATCTCGGCCCGAGGGTGTCCGCCCACGGTCTGGGCATCGGAGACCCGGTCCCACAGCGCCAGCGCGCGTTCGAGCTGGGTGATCGCCTCGGCGGCCCCGAAATCGCTGCGCCGCGAGCCCGGCGCGCACCGACGCCGCCAGGGTGCGGGGCAGGTCGTGGGCGGCGTTCCAGTGGAAGGCGAGCCTGCTCAGCGCCGCGAGCCCGGGATCGGGTTCCGCGTCGACCCGGGCCTGCAGGATCTCGGCCAGCCGGGCATGGGCCCGGGTGCGTTCGTCGGGCATCAGGTCGTCATAGGTCGCCTCGCGCAGCAACGGGTGCCGGAACTCCAGGGACCCGCCGGTCTGGCGCAGCACGTTGGCGTCCAGCGCCTCCCGCAGTAGGCCTCCATCCGGGTCTGGTCGAGTCCCGCCAGCTCGGCGAGCGTCTCGGTGTCGAGGCGGGTGCCGTTGACCGAGGCGACCCGCAGCAGGGTCCGCGGGCCCTCGCTCGAGGGCGTCGATGCGGGCCAGCAGCAGATCGGACAGATGTTCGGGGACTCCGTCCTGGTCTGCGGCCAGCAGCTCCTCGGCGTACAGCGGGTTGCCCTCCGATCGCACCAACACCGTGCTCACCACGCCGGGGCCGGCGGCCCGTCGGTGCGGGCCGCGACCAGGCCGGCGATGTCGTCGCGGTCCAACGCGCCCAGGTCGATGCGTCGCGAGCCGACGGTCCGACCGATCTCGACCAACGTCCTGCGGAACGGGTGGCGCCGATGGAGCTCGTCGCCACGGAAGGTGAGCACCAGCAGCAGTCCCCCACGCGCGGTCCCGGCCAGAGCGGTCGCGAAGTCCTGGGTCGAGCGGTCCGCCCAGTGCAGGTCCTCCAGCACCACCAGCACCGGACCGACGGCCGCCGCCTCCAGGGCGGTCAGCCGCAAGTCGTCCAGCATCCGGAGCGGCTCGGCGCTCTTCGGCGCCTCGGGATCGAGCAGCGCGAGCATCCGCCGCGCCGACGGTCGCGCATGGAGGTCGTCGAGGCCCGCGAGCAGAGCCCGCACCGCCTCGACCACCGGCGCGAAGGAGATGCCCGCCTCGAGGTCCAGGCAGTGCCCGGTCGCCACCGTGAACCCGAGCTCGGTGGCGCGTCGCTCGAGGTCCGCCACCAGCGTGGTCTTGCCGAGACCCGCATCGCCGCCGACCAGCACGACCTGCGGGGTCCCCTCCGCCGCGAGCCCGAGCGCCTCGCCCAGCTCCGCGGTCTCCCGCTCGCGCCCCAGCAGCAGATGAGCCGCCCCGCTCGGCACCGGCATGTCTGGTCCACCGCCCTCGGCGTGGAGGGAGTGAAACCTCCCGATCAGCCATCGTAGGCGCCTCCCAGAGCGCCGGCGACCGAGTTCCGGGTGGGCAGGCACCGCCGGCTCATTCACCGAGCATCGTGCGGCCGCCGCTCGTGGTCGGATGGAAGTGCCCCACCGGCTGGTGGCCGCTGGGTACGACGCTCGGTCCCTGGTGTTCCAGGGCGACCGAGACGGCGCCGATGGAGACGACCGCCAGGACGGCGGCAGCAGCAGCGGCGTACGAGGCGTGGCGGTGGACGATCTGCAACGTGCTCATGACGGTTCCCCTGTTCGACAGCCGGGATGTCCGGCCGGTGGAACCACGACGCTCGCGCTAAGAGCCGGCGTCGACATCGGGAGGATCACCAGTCCTCGGCGACGGCGCGGCCGGCGGCCCTAAGGCCGTCTGGTCCGCCGCACGGCCGGGAGCCCTTGCCTCTGGCCACCGCCCGCGACGTGGCCCTAGCCTGCCCAGCATGAACGCTGCCCGGAGCCTGACCCGGCTGGAGGCGGAGGAGCGTGCCGCGCTCCTCGAGATCCGGCGCTACGACCTCGAGCTCGACCTCACCGGGTTGGCGGACGGCGACACCCTCCGCGCGACGTCCACCATCACGTTCTCGGCCGCCCGTGCCGGGGCCGTGACGTTCGTCGACTGCCTGGGTGACGTGGAGGAGGCCACGCTGAACGGCCGCCCCTTGACGAGCGGGCCGACACCGGAGGGCAGGGTCGCGCTGTCCGACCTCGCGCTCGACAACGTCCTGGTCGTGCGCTCGGTGCAGCGGCGGACAGAGGCCGGCCAGGGCGTGCATCGGGCGGTCGATCCGAGTGACGGGGAGGTGTACGTGTGGACGAGCTTCGAGCCCGACGACGCCCGCGTGGTCTTCGCCTGTTTCGACCAGCCCGACCTCAAGGCACCGTTCGGCGTCACCGTCCACGTGCCGCAGCGATGGCTGGTCACGAGCAACACCGGCGACGCCGAGGTCAGCACGCACGGCGAGGTGAGCACGTGGAAGTACGCGGACACGCCTCCCCTCTCGACCTACCTCCCGGTGGTGAACGCGGGTCCCTTCGTGGAGCGGCGCAGCGTCCGCAACGGCTACGACCTCGGCCTCTACGCCCGGCGATCGCTGGAGTCGGTCCTGGACCGCGACGCCGAGGAGCTGTTCGATCTCACGGCCCGGGGGCTGGCCTTCTACGGGGAGCGGTTCGCGCTCCCGTTCCCGCAACCGCGGTACGACCAGGTCTTCGCACCCGAGTACGGCGGTGCCATGGAGAACTACGGATGCGTCACCTGGAGCGACACCATCCTCTACCGCGACCCCCCGTCGTACGCCGAGCGGGAGTTCCGGGCCATGGTGCTCCTGCACGAGATGGCCCACATGTGGTTCGGAGACATGGTGACCATGCGCTGGTGGGACGACCTGTGGCTCAACGAGTCGTTCGCGCAGTGGGCCTGTGAGTGGGCGGCCGTGCGGTGCTCGGAGTTCACCGAGATGCCGGCCGGCATGCTCGCCACCGAGAAGCAGGACGCCTACGCCGCGGACGCGGCGCCCACCACCCATCCGATCCGACAGCCGGTGCCCGACGTCGCGACCGCGATGGCCTCCTTCGACGACATCACCTACCCCAAAGGGGCGGCGGTCCTCAGCCAGCTCGTCGCCTACGTCGGGGAGGAGGCGTTCGTCGCCGGGCTACGCGCCTACTTCCGCAAACACGCCTGGGGGAACACGACGTTGGACGATCTGTTGGCCGACGTCGCTGACGCCAGCGGCCGCGATCTGAGCGCCTGGGCGAAGGGCTGGCTCGAGACCGCAGGCACCGACCGCCTGACCCTCGAGGTCCACGACGACGGGCTCACCCTGGTGACGACCCCACCAGATGGCCGCGGTCCGTTGCCGCACCGGCTGAAGATCGGGGCGTACGCCGCCGCTGAAGGCGAGATCACCTTGGTCGAGAGCCTGTCGGTCGAGGTGAACGGCGCCCGCACCCCTCTGGAGAACCCGGTCGGAGCCGACCTGTGGCTGGTGAACGACGACGACCTGACCTTCGCCCGCGTGCACCCCGACGCGGCGTCCCTCGAGCTCCTCCTCACGCGGGGCGGCGACCTGCCGACCGCGGTCGGGCGCACCCTGGCCCTCACGACCGCGTGGAACCTCCTGTGCGACGGCGAGCTGACCGCCCAGCAGCTGGTCGACTGCGGCGTGCAGGTCCTGAGCCACGAGACCGCTGCCTCCGTCATCGAGCCGCTGCTGGGCCGCGTGGTCGACGCCGCCGACGAGTGGGCGCCCCTCGCGGACCGCGACCGGCTGCTCACCCAGGTGGCCGACCTGTGTACGGCTCTTGCGAGCAACCCGGACCACCGGCTGGCGGCGCTCCGGGGGCTGGCGAACAGCGCCACGACAGCCGCGCAGCTCGACCTGCTCACGGCCCAGGCGACCGACCCCGACCTGCGGTGGCGACGACTCGTGAGACTCGCGGAGCTCGACCGCCTCGAGGACGACGACGTCGACGCGCTGCTGGAGGAGGACCCCAATCCCGACGCCTGGATGAACGCCCTCCAGGCCCGGACCGCGCGACCGACCGATGCGGCCAAGGCCGAGGCGTGGCGGACCGTGGTCGAGGACCGCCGGATCCCCCCGAACTTCGTTCGGCGGATCGGCCGGAGCTTCTGGCGACCCGACCAGGAGGACCTGGTGACGCCGTACGCCGAGCGGTACCTGGAGTCCCTCGGCGCCTTCGGCGATGCCGGCATGACCTGGTCGCTGGCCCTGAGTCGCGCGTTCTACCCCCACGGCGGGGGCGGGCCGCAGTTCCTCGACCGGCTCGATGAGGCCGCCGGGCACGACAGCGTCAGTCCCGTGGTCCGGAACTCCGTGCGTGAGCTCAGCGACCGCCGGCGTCGACGCGAGGCCGCCCAGCACCGAGCCTGAGCCCCGGCTGCCGCCGGACTGGCCACCGGGATCGGCATCCTCGCCGGAGAGACCTGGGGACGGATCGTCGGCATCGTCATCGCCGGCGTGTCCACGGTGTCGAGCTTCATGTTCCTGCCGTACGACCCCGCTCCGGTCGCTGACCATCATCGGGCTCGACGTGCTGATCATCTGGGCGCTCTGCAGCCAGATCTCTCACGACGACCAGACCTGACCGGCAGCGAAAGCCCGGTGGACGTCTCGACCATCCCTCGGACCCGGCGTAGATTCGAACCGTTGTCCTGGATGGGCGTGCGTCGCAGAAAGAGCTCACCGTGTCGCTACTCGATGTCCGCGAGAAGGTTCAGCCCGGCCGCAGCAGTCGTCGGGATCGCAAACGGCTGCGTCGCGAGCTGCGCGCGCACGACGCCCGCAGTGCCAGGCTCGCCGAGCTCCACCACATCGACCTGCTGCTGGCCGAAGCCGCCCGAGTGGTCGAGCGGGGCTGGATGCAGCACGGGTGGTTCGCCTACGACGACCCCTCCGGGAAACACCGCATCGTCACCGGGATAACCCCACGGACCGCCCGCAGGGTCTCTCCCGAGCAGGTGACCGGGGCGTGCTTGATCGGCGCCATGATCAACGCCGCCGGAGGGCCACGGGAGACGAGCAGCCAGCTCGTGCAGAGGTCCATCGACCTGACCTGGCATGCGGCGTTCCGTGAAAAGGATGAGCCGGTCCGCTGGGGCCCGTCGCCGGCCGAGCGGGCGGGTCACGTCCTGGACCTCGTCCGCTGGAACGACCGTCCGGAACGCGCGGCCCGGGACGTGAGCGCCCTCCTGGATCGCGCCCGCGGCCTCACGCTCGTCGAAGCCGAACGGACGAGGGCCGGCCAGCACGCCGTCACGGGTCCCTGAAGAGGACGCGTCGCCCCTACTCCGCTTGTTGGCCTCGGAACGTGTAGGCCAGGTTCGAGGCCATGGCGTCCACGCACGCAGCCCGGGTGGCGCCCGGGGTCTCGTCGCGAGCGAGGTCGTACAGGCGGGCTGCCAGGCCGTACAGCGCCGGCCCGAACGGGATGTGCGGGTCGTCGCTGAGCTGCTCGAAGTCCTCCGACACGTCGTACTTCTCGTGCGGGACGATCTGCCCGTCGTCGCGCTCGTCGTACACGGTCACGACGTACACACGGCCGTTGACCTCGCTCCGGACCAGGCGCGGCTCAGGCTCTGGAGACGCGGACGGCTCGGTGACGCGGTGCCGCCCCGGCGTCGAGCTCGCTGAGTCGTCGTGGCCGTCGGGGACGGCGGACAGGTCACGCAGGTCGGGCATCCCGGGCTCCCTCTCCCTTCATTTCGAGGGTACGGCAGTCGTCCGAGACGTGGGGGAGTTTGGCAGGCGTTGTGCGACTTCGGGGCGGGAATCGTGGAAGTGGCCCCCGACGTGGGGACCTCCCGGGGCGGCAGGCGGGAGTCCTGGCGCCTCAGCGAGGCGGGACGGGCTTGGGATGGCTCGTTAGCGTGGGAGGTGGGCCCCGGTGGTTCCCCCCGAAAGGGGCCTGTGGCGTCCGGCGGCTGGCCCCATGCACGTCGCCGGACGTTCACCGCCTCACCCGCTGCGGGTCGTGCGACCGAGGGAGACACGCCCTACGAGAAGGCGTTGACGGCACGCGCCACGACCAGGCCGAAGAGCGCCAGCGCGATCGTCGACTGGACGAGCATCAGGTACTTCGCGCGATGCGTCAGCGGCATCACGTCGGTGGGGCTGAATGCCGTGGCGTTCGTGAAGCCGAGGTGAAGGTAGTCCAGGAAGACCGGGCGCCAGCCGGGCGGGGCGAGCTCCGGGCTCAGGTGCTGGGTGAACGCGAAGTCGACGGGAACCGGCCGGGCCGTGCGCGCCACCGGGCCGCCGCTGTCGACGAGCCAGTACATCAGTGCGAACGCGAGGTTGTTGCCGAGCCAGGCCAACCCACCCGAGGCCAGGAGCTCACTCGGTGAGTTGGTCACACCCGTGCCCTCGATCAGGTCGTGGACCAGGAAGACGGTCGCCCACAACGCCGCAGCGAGCAGCAGGATCACCAGGGTGAAGGCGACGCGCCGTAGCGCTCTCATCCGCCGCGCGACCCAGCGTGGGCCATGGGCGAGCAGCACCACGAGCAGTGCGACCTCGATGGCCGGGAGCGCCCAGGGCGCCCGGATCGCCCCTTCGGCGGGCAGCCAGGTCCGAAGGGCGACGTTGAGCACCAGGAAGACCAGGACGGCTGCGGCCGGTGGCCAGCGCGACTCACCGAGCCTGATGACTTCCTCTGGCCGCCCGGTTCGCTCAGCCAGGCCCTCGTCGTCGGCCACGGGCTTCACTCTGCCGCACCGCGCGACCCGGGACCACACGCGTCGACCCGCTCTTCCTGGCCTCGCGTCTGGCGTCGGGTTGGAGACTGGCTGCATGGTCGAGGTCGATCCCGAGCGATTCGAGGTGATGGTGAGCCAGGCGCTGGACGGGATACCGGTGGAGCTGGGCGAGCTCATGAGCAACGTGGCCGTGACGGTGCAGCACGACGGTGGCCCGCCGGGCCTGTTGGGGCTGTACCAGGGAGTGCCCTTGACCCGACGGACGACGTCGTACGCCGGCGCCCTGCCGGACCGGATCACGATCTACCGGCGTGCCATCTGCGCGGTCTGCACGAGCGAGTCCGAGGTCGTCGAGCAGGTCCGGCGGACGGTCGTCCACGAGGTGGGTCATCACTTCGGGATCGGCGACGCGCGGCTCCGCGAGCTCGGTTGGTGAGTGAGCTGGCGGGGTCACCGGCTGGGACCTCCACGCCGGGCTCGAGCCCCTGTCGTCAGCGGCCTCGGGGCTCATCAGGGAGATCGCGGGACTGCTGCTGCTCCTCGTCGGCGAAGGTGACCCCTCCTCGGAGCCGTGCCCGCACGCGTGCGCCGGGCTCCAGCCGGACGGGCTCGGCGCCGGACCGGTCGACGCGGCACCACACGGTGCCGGCAGCCAGCTGCAGCTGTACCCGCGCGCCGTCCTCCTGGCGCACCACGCGCTGCACCGTCGCCTCCAGGTCCCCCTGCGGATCGAGCAGGACGTGTGGAGGTCGGGTCAGGGTGAGCCTGTTGCCCGAGCGAAGGCTGCCGTCGTAGCCCAGGAAGCGGGCGACCTCCGCGCTCGGCGGCTCGGCGAGCAGATGCTCCGGCGCGTCATCGGCGACCACCCTCCCCTCGAGCATCACGATCACCCGGTCGGCCATCGCCCAGGCATCGGCCCGGTCGTGCAGGACGACCACGGTGGCGCCCGAGGCGGATCGGAACGCCCGGCTCGAGTCCTCGGCCAGGGCCTGGTGGGTCTCCGGGTCGAGGCCCGCGAAGGGTTCGTCCAGCAGCAGCAGATCGGGTCGCACCGCCAACCCGCGCGCGAGGTGGACGCGTCGTCGTTCGCCGCCCGACAGGGAGCCTGCGAAACGCCCCGCCAGATGGTCGGCCCGCAGCGCGGCCAGTGCCTCCAACGTGCGCGGCCGGCGATCGCGGCGCGGCACGCCCCACCACGCCTGCGCCAGATCGACGTTGCCCCTGACCGAACGTCGCGCGAGGCCCGGCGCCTGCAGCACCGTCGCCGCACGGCCGTGCCGTCGGATCGTGCCCCGCGCCGGCGCGAGCCCGCCGATGGCCTCGAGCAGGGTGCTCTTCCCGGCGCCGTTGGGCCCGAGCAGCGCGACCACCTCCCCCGTCGACACCGTCAAGGAGACGTCGTGGACCACGTCTCGACGTCCGCGCGGGACCGTCACACCCTCGAGCTCCAGGACCGCGGTCATGACGAGGTCCCCATCCGTCGGGCGGCGCCGAACTGCTGGAGCACGGTCAGTGCTGCCGCGACGATCAGGATGAGACCGAGCAGCAGGATGCCGATGGCCATCCCTTCGGCGAAGTGGCCGGCATCGACCTGCTCGAGCGCGGCACTGGCCAAGGTCTGGTCGAGACCCTCGATGTTCCCGCCGACGAGCACGACGGCACCCACCTCGGACATGGCCGATCCGACGGCGGCGATGGTCGCGGCCAGGATGCCCACGCGCGCCTCGCGCAGGGCCAACGTGGCCAGCTGCCGCCGGCGGGCCCCGTAGGCGCGGGCCTGGTCGAGCAGGCCGGGCGGCAGACCGGCGACAGCGGCGGCGCTCAACGCCACGATCACGGGGATGGCCAGCACCGTCTGAGCGACGTAGACGCCGCGGAGCGTGAACAGCAGGTGGAAGCGTCCGAGCGGCGCGGCGGGGAACATGAGCAGGGCGAGCACCAGTCCCACGACCACCGGAGGCAGCCCGAGGCCGGCGTTCGCGACACCCATCAGGACCCCGCGACCGCGGAAGCGACCCAGTCCCAGCGTCAGCCCCACGGGGAGACCCAGCACGAGTGCGGCGACCGTCGAGACCACGGCCACCTTGAGCGTGATCCACACCAGGTGCCACAGGTAGGGGTCGTGGGAGGTGATGAGCTGCCACGCCTCGCGCAGCCCGTCGAGGAAGAAGCTCACGGCTTGGGTACGACGTAGATCAGTCGGCCGTCGTTGAGCCGGTAGACCTTGCCGACGGCGTGCCCCTCGCCGACCACGCGCCGCGAGTGCGGAGGGACCGGCTTGACCTGGTCGCCTGGCTTGACCGTGATGGTGCTCGGGGAGCCGATGCCGTGGTGGGTGATCTGGCTGACCAGATGCAGCGAGGAGAGTGCCGCCAGGAGGAACGCGACCGCGAGCACGATCCCGAGGTCGAAGAGGTTGACGAGCCCGTCCAGGGGGTCGCCGGCCCGGTCCTCGTGCCGGCGCGCGCGGGGCGTGACAGTGATCATCGGGCGGCCTGCGCCTTCTCGTCGGCGGTCAGGACCGCGGCGACGTACTCGAGATCGGAGTAGTCCTGTCCATAGATCCGGTCCCGCGCGAGCGACAGTCCGAAGGCCACCGCACCGATCAGGAGCCCGAGCACCGTGATGCTGAACGCGACCCGGAGGTTGTCGGTGAGAGCCTGGACGTTGCCCTTCGCCAGGCCCTCGAGCGCCGGGGAGAGCGGGATCAGGGTGCCCATGAGCCCGAGCGCCGGGCCGAGTCGGACGAGCAGTCGGGTGCGGCCCAGGCGGCGTTGGCACCGGAAGTCGAAGTCGGCCAGCTCCTTGGCGATCAGCGGCTCGGAGCCCGGCCCGCCGGCCTCGGCCGCCAGACGAGCCAGCACCGCCGACATCGCTCCGCTCCAGGCCACGTGGCCGAGAGCCCGGGCGGCGTCCTGTCGCTTGCCGGCGTCGAGGGCGACCCGTGCCTCGTGTGCGGCCGTCGTCAGCACGTCGAGCCGTCTGCGGAACCGCTGGCGTGTCTCCATCACGAACGCCCCGACCTCGTAGAGGACGACCGCCAGCGCGATGAGGGCCGCGATGACCACGGGCAGCTCGAGCACCTTGGAGATGGTGAAGATCGCTTGGTACAGCTGGTCGCTCATGCACCCATCCTGGCGAGTCGCCGCCGGAGCTGCAGCGACTCGCCCGCCATCCCGAGGCCGATGAGCAGGGGGACGGCGAGCAGCCAGGCCCACCTCCATGGCCAGTGCTGGTGGAGCCGCGCGGCTTCCTGAGCCGCGGTCGCCTGCTGGAGGGCCAGGCTGGGTGGCGGCGCGGCCTGAGTCTGCGACACGACCAGCAACCGACCCGACAGGATGTGGGCCCCCGAGGGCGCCCGCCGGCGGTGGGCGTGCGACGTCGTACGTCGGGTGGTCGGGCCGGTCGACGCGTGCCCGGTGGGTCCGGCGGTCGGGCCGTCACTCGGGCCGGCCGTCGGGCCGTCGGTCGCACCGGTGGTCGGATGGCCCGGGTGCGGTCTCGGGGAGCCGCCCGGATGTCCGCCCTGCTGGTGGCCGCCGCCGTGGTCGGGACCGGACGGCGGGTGGTGCGGCCGGTGGTGGGGTCCCGTTCCCGGGCCGTGGTGGCCGTGGCGGGGTGGTGCGGCGCCGACCCGGACAGGCACTCCCTGCGACTGTCCGTACGACCCGTCGGCACCGCGCACCGTGACGGCGACGTAGTAGGTACCGCTGGCCGGCCAGTGATGGGACGGGGCCGACTGCTTCGACGACGTGCCGTCGCCGAAGTCCCAACGGTAGGACAGCGGTGGCACGGCCTGACCCGTCACGGTGGCGTGCAGCGCGACCGCTGCGCCGACCGTCGTGGTGGAGGGCGCGGCGGAGGCCTGGACGGCCAGCAGGTGCCCGGTGGTGTGGGCGGTGAGCACGAGAGGGTCACCGCCGAGCTCCTGGAAGCTGTCGAAGATGTTCACGTCCCGAGGGCCGCGCAGGGGCCGGATGTACCCGACGGAGGCAGGGGAACCGCCGCTGCCCGGGTTGACGTAGACCGCCGGCATCAGACCCTCGGCGAAGCCGTTCTGTCCGCTGTTCCCCAGATCAGCGGTCTGGAGGGTGGCCAGCGTGCTGGCGCCACGGCGCGGCACCGCGGTGTAGGTGACGCTCTGCCACGCGAGGAACCCACCGGCCGGCAGTGGCACGTGGGTCAGGAGCTGCTGGATCGAGGTCGCGGGCGCTGGGACGGGGAAGTCGCGGAGCTCACCCCTGGGAGTGCGCGTCTGGTAGGGGATCGACGGGGCATCGGCGCCGAGATCTCCGATGTTGTGGTTGATGTCCTGGACGGAGAACTCGTGCCGCGTCACCAACGTGTCGCTCCCGGTGACCACCCGGACGATGACGCACGGACCTCCGTCCGAGCAGGCGGCCGTGCCGGCGACGGCCGGCGCCGAGGGCCGGACGAGAGCCGCGGCGGCGACGCCCAGGACGGCGACGATCCGCAGTCCCAGCCGTGCGCGGGTCATGACGTCACGGGAGCCTCACGTGCTGGAGCGCCGAGGTGCCGCGGCTGACCACGCCCGAGTGGGCATAGGCCAGCCGGAACTGCCACCTGCCGGAGCCGAGGTGGAAGGTCTTGTCGAAGCTGCTCGTGCCGATGGTGAGGGTCCGGTGGGCCACGAGACGGAGCGCGTGGCCGGGGTGGGCGGCCCACAGCTCGAGCCGCGCCGCGCTGCCGGTCACGGTCGGCAGCACCTTCCCGCGGACGGCCACCCGGTGCGCGGACGACGTGACGCGCCGTACGTTCACGACGCCCTGGACGTGGAGCCTGCCCAGGGTGAGGCTGGCCGGCGCGAGACGGTCCCCGAACACCGGGGTGAGGAGCGGCTGCTCGATCTTGTAGATCGTGCCGGTGGCCAGCGAGTAGGTGCCGGTGCGGGGCGGGATGAAGTGGAACGCGAACCCGCCCTTGGCGTTGGTCAGGACTCGGCGCACCTGGGACGTCTGACCGCCCTGGGTGACCTGGACGCGCACCGGCACGCCGTTCAGCGGCGGTGTCCCGGGCACGACGTTGGCGATCTTGCCGCGCAGGAAGACCGACTTCCCGCCGGTCACGTTCGACGGAGGCAGTGCGCTCGAGGTGATGCTGGGAGACGCGCTGGGCCGGAACGGCCCGTCCCCGGAGCCGTTCAGGTAGGCCTGCACGGCGAACTGGGCCTCGGGGGAGGTCACCCAGTTCAGGAAGTCCTTGGCCGCGACGGTGTTGAGCTGCACCGGCTGTCCCTTGAAGTTGCGGGGACTGACGGCGTAGGCGTGGAAGGAGTTGACCAGGAGGTTCTGCTGACCGGGGACCTGGTTGTCGCGGGTCACGATCTGCAGGTGCGAGATCGCGCCGGTGTTCTCGAGGTACTGGAAGGTGCCGCGGTCGGTGAAGACGTAGCAGTTGTTGTTGTTCGACGGGTAGTTGCAGACGTCGCCGTTCTCGATGTTCGGGCCCTGGGTCAGCCCGGTCGCGTGGTACCACGACGGGTAGGGGATGTTCGTGGGGCAGGCGCCGGTCTGCGTGCTCGGCGACGTGCCGCCGCCGTTCGGGTCGGAGACGGTGCAGGTGGTGACGCCCTGGGTGAGCGCCCAGATCTGGTGCTCCTGCACGGTGGTGCCCGGCGTACCGCCGCGCGAGACGAAGTTGGCCTGACCGCCCGCGCCCGCCGCCGCGATCTTCTCGAAGGCGCCGACGATGTCGTGGGTGTCGCCGTTCAGGACCCCGGCCGGGTCGCTGGCGGGGCCTAGGAGCACGTAGTCACCCCAGAAGATGGCGCGGCCGTACTTCTCGGCCGAGTAGCCGTCGGCGACGAACTGGTTCTCCAGCGAGGCCGCGTGCACCAGCAGCGCGCTCGCCGTGCCCGCCTCGGCGTAGTCGATGGCCGCTCCCGTGCCCTTGCTGACGTAGTTCAGGGTGAACTGCGGATAGGCCGCCTTGAATCCGGGCTTGAGCACGCTCTGCACGAGGTTGGAGTCGAAGACGTCGCTCGTGCCGACCACGGTGAGGGTCGAGGAGTCGTCCGCCGTGGCGGGTGAGGACACGCCGGGAACGAGGGCGGCGAGCAGCAGCAGGGCGGCCGCACACACCACGCGGCGGGTCATCGGAAGGGTCACTCGCAAGTTCTAGCACGCGCCTCTAGGTATTACCTAGACACGATTCGATGAACCCGGTCGCGCCGCTCGAGCCCGTCGAGGGCCATGAGCCTCCGCCACGATCACCCCGCTGACCTGGTCCCGGGCCTCGGGCATGATCGGGCTGGTGCCAGAGGCCGGGGACCAAGGGGATGACCAGAGCCCCGACGCCGACCGGGCCCGGCGCGAAGGAGAGCTGCCATGGACACGGGGAACGAACGCCCGACGTATCCCCCGATCGTCACGTTCGAGCTCCTCGGGGCCGATGCCCTGCAGGCGATGCTCGATGACGAGCTCGCGGAGGCGAGCCGGATCATGGGCCGCCGGCTGCCGTCGTTCTTCCTCGAGGAGAAGTGGCTCTGGGAGATCCGCCGTGACCAGCTGCACCGGTCACCGGGCGACGCCCCGTGGCTGGTCCGCGCGGTGGTGCTGCAGCCCGTCGGCACGGTGGTCGGACATGCGGGGTTCCACGGGCCCCCTGATGAAGCGGGCACGGTCGAGGTCGGCTACACGATCGCGCCCGACCACCGCGGCAACGGGCTATGCGCATGCCGTGCTCCAGGCCCTGGTGGAGGAGGCGACCTCGCATCCGGACGTGAGAGTCGTCCGGGCCACCGTCAGCCCGGACAACGTCGCCTCGCTGGCCGTCATCCACCGAGGTGAGTTCGTCCAGGTGGGCGAGCAGTGGGACGACGTCGACGGACGCGAGCTGGTCTTCGAGAGACGGGTCTGAGCGCACTGGCCCGCGCTCCGGCCGCGGGCAACCCATCACCTTGTCCGCGCTCGGTCGTTGAAGGTGACAACGGTGCCGAACCCTCCGACATCGCCCGTGCATCCGCGGAAGTCCCAGCGTCCCAGGAGTTGTCCATGCGCGTGCCGCGCCTGTCCGCCGCCACCGCGGCTGCCGCCGCTCTGGTGGCCGCCGCCGTCTTCGCCACCCCGCCCGTCGTCGCCACACCCGCTTACAGCGTCCGGACCCTCCATTTCCTCGTGACCGTCGGTCCCGCGGGCGCCGAGCAACAGTGCGACGTCGTCGGTGATCTCTACACCCCCACGGCGGCCACGCCGACCAGCCGGGTGCCGGCGATCCTGACCACCAACGGCTTCGGGGGGTCGAAGGACGACCAGGCCGGCATCGGCGCGGCGTTCGCCGAGCGCGGGTACGTCGTGCTCAGCTACTCGGGCCTCGGCTTCGGGGGCTCGGGCTGCAAGATCACCCTGGACGACCCCGACTACGACGGCCGCGCAGCCAGCCAGCTCGTCTCCTACCTGGGGGGCGCCCCGGGGATCGCCTTCACCGACGCGAACCACACCACGCCGGCGCCGACGCTCGACGTGGTCGTGCACGACGCCACCGACCACGCGGGCGTCTCCGACCGCTACGACCCTCGGGTGGGCATGATCGGTGGCTCGTACGGGGGCGAGATCCAGTTCGCCGCGGCCGCCGTCGACCCGCGCGTGGACACCATCGTCCCGCTCATCACCTGGAACGACCTGTCGTACTCGCTGGATCCGAACAACACCGCGCAGACGACCGGGGTCAGCACCTCGACCCCGGGTGCCCTCAAGCTGATCTGGGGCCTCGGCTTCTCCGCCGAGGGCGTCCTCGACGGTCTGGAGAACGCCCAGGGTGACCCGTCCAGGCTCTACGGCTGCCCGAACTTCGCCTTCTTCGTGTGCCCCGCGCTGGTCACCGCCGGCAGCACCGGCTACTTCGACCCGGGCACGATCGCGGCGTTGCGCCACGCCTCCGTCGCGAGCTACATGAGCAAGATCAAGGTTCCGGTCCTGCTCATGCAGGGCGAGGACGACACCCTGTTCAACCTGAACGAGGCGGCCGCCACCTACCAGGCCCTCCGCACGCAGGGAACGACCGTGAAGATGGTCTGGCAGTCGTGGGGACACTCCCAGTCGACGCCGGCCCCGGGCGAGCTGAGTCTGACCAACCCCGACCCGAGCACCCAGTACGAGACGGCGCGGATAGCCGCGTGGTTCGACCACTATCTCGAAGGCAGCGCGGTCAGCACGGGCCCGAACTTCGCCTACTTCCGCGACTGGGTGCACTACACCGGCATCGCCACGCCTGCCTATGCCACGTCATCGCGTTTCCCGGTGGGCACACCCACCCACCTCTACCTCTCGGGCGACGACACCCTGCAGAGCTCCACGAAAAAGGTGACATCCGGGTCGCAGTCCTTCACGACACCAGCAGCAGGCGCTCCGACCTCACTCGACCCGCTCGACGTCGTGGGCAGCTACTCGGGATCGCTGTCGAACGAGAACGCCGACCTGCCCGGCACGGCGGCCGCCTGGACGGGTGCGGGACTGGGCAGGTCCCTGGACGTCGCAGGAGCCCCGACCCTCACCCTGCGGGTCAGCGCCCCGACCGCGGCCGCGACCCAAGCCACCGGGCCGGCCGGCCAGCTCGTGTTGTTCGTCAAGATCGAGGACGTCGATCCCAGTGGCTCCGCACACCTGATCAACGCCACCGTCGCGCCGATCCGCATCCCGGACGTCACCGCCCCGTTCACGGTCACCCTGCCGGGCATCGTCCACCGCTTCGCGGCCGGTCATCATCTCCGGATCGTGATCGCGGGTGGCTCACCCAACTATCGCGGCGGACAGATCGCCACGCCGGTGACGATCGCCGGCGGCGCGAACCAGGTCCTCACCCTGCCGGCCACCGACTGAACCACCGGGGCTCGCTCGTCCCATCCCCCGTTGAGGACTGCCCAGCCACCTGCCGCACGCCACAAACCGGTGGGGACACCGTGGCCGTTCCGCGACAATGACCGACGTGGAAGAGGTCCAGGTCGTCGTGGCCCACCACGAGCGCGCCACCCTCCGCGTCGGCGAGGTGTTCCTGAAGATCGACGCCGACCAGACGCGTACCGAGGTCGAGGTCGAGGCGATGGCCATGGCGCCCGTCCCGACTCCGGAGGTCCTGTGGCGGAAGCCGCCGGTGCTCGCTCTCGCCGCTCTCCGGGGGACGGCACTGGGCCGCCTGGGCGAGCCGTCGACCGCATCGCCGGCTGCGTGGTCAGCGGCGGGTGCCGCCGTACGGACCCTGCACGACGCGCCGCTGCCGCCATGGTCCGGCCCGAGCCCCGACGAGATCGCATCGAGCCTCGACAGCGAGTGCGCCTGGCTGTTGGCGAACGACGTCCTTCCCCGTCACCTGGTGATCCGCAACCGCGACGTCGCCGAGGCTGCGCTCCGGCCGTGGGCACCGGTGTTCGCACATGGCGACCTGCAGGTCGCTCACGTGTTCGTCGACGGTGACGAGATCACCGGCGTGGTCGACTGGTCGGAGGCGGGTCGGGGCGATGCCATGTACGACCTCGCCAGCCTCACGCTCGGACACCGGGAGCACCTCGGCGACGTCGTCGCCGGTTACGGTGCCGACGTCGACCTCGACGTGATCCCCGCCTGGTGGTCGCTGCGAAGCCTGACCGCGATCCGCTGGCTGGTGGAGCACGGCTTCGACCCGTCCTCGCCGGGCTGCGAGGTCGACGTACTGAGATCCCAGCTGTGAGGCTGCGCCGCCCGCACCACGGCGGTCCGAGTCCTTCTCAGGTCGGATACGGCCAGCTGGCGAGGAGCCGGCGAGCGGTTCCGTTGTTTCCCAGCTGGTAGACCGCGATGCTCTCGGGTTGGATGTCGAAGGCGTCGAAGGGCTCGGCTTCGATCCTCTCCAGGTCCTCGAGGGTGGCGAACCCCACGGTGACATGGGGGGTGTACCTCTCTCCGATCTGCCCGGGGACGTAGCCCTCGACCCAGTCGAACGTGCTTCGAGTGATCCGTTCGCCCGGCTCCGCGACGTACGCGTCCGCGTCCCCCTGCGGCTCCGTGAACGGGGCGATCGCGGCGAGCAGTGACGCCTGGAAGTCGAGCACGGGTGGACCGGGCCGGACGAGGATGGCCGCGAGCCCCTGGCCGGGCACGCCCCACTCAGCGTGTCTGATCGCCACGCCCTGGTAGGACAGCCCACCGGAACCGATCCTCGCCACTGTGGTCATGACGGCGTCGTACACCTGGTCCAGCGCCGCGGTGCGCACGTACCGCTGGAGGGTGGTGATGTGCGGCTGGTGGGTGGCGTCCAGGGAGAACCCGTCCGGGACGCTCTCGCGCATGCGGGCGTTCCAGGCGCGGGCCTGGTCGAGGGTCTGGTCGTCGGGGTTGACCAGGACGTCGATGGCCGTCAGGCCACTCACGAGACGTCCTTGTCGAAGACGGTGATCCAGTCGTTCTTGATGCTCACGACCGTCCAACCGACCTCCTCGGCCATGCCGAGCGCCGACTCGGCGCCCGCCGTGTAGGAGAACTCGCGCTCCTCGTCGTCGTGCGCGACGAGCAGCGCGAACCGGGCGCTCTCGAGCATCTCGATGTCGACGTCGGCATTGCCGCCGGCGAAGAGGGGCAGCCGGCCCGTGGTTGCGAAGATGTGCTCGGGCTTTCCCGGACCGAGGTCCAGGCCGCCGAGCGTCCCGCTGGCGCGGACGAGCTTCCCGTCGGCATAGGTGTACGCCGCCGCCGAGCCGATGACGTTCTCCTTGTAGATCCCCCAGGTCTCCTCGGCGAACACCCGCATGAAGTCGCGCCCACCGCCCGAGCAGACGAAGACCCGGAACTCGTTGGCCCGCAGCAGCTCGAAGAGCTCCAGCATCGGTCGGTAGACCAGCTCGACGTAGGGCACCCCGAGCTTCGGCTGCCGCACCGTCCTCATCCACTCACGCACCTGCGCGTCGAACTCCGCGGGAGTGGTCCCCGTCCATGAGCGCGCGAACGCCTCCGCCAACGTCGCCACCACCTCGGGATCCTGCGAGGCCACGCCCTCGAAGAACCCCAGGTCCTTCTCGATCAACGCCTGGTACGGCTGTTGCCGCGCGAGCGACGGATCCGCCTTCACCTCCTCCTCCCACGTGCGGAAGACGAAGTCGAACTGGGGAGGCATCGGCTGCTCGACCCACAGCGTGCCGTCGTTGTCGAACGTGGCGATCCGATCCGCCGCGTCGATGAACCCCGGGCCCCTCGTCGTCGACGCGGACACGAAGTCCAGGATCGACTGCCGGGCCGGACCGGCCTTCCAACTGGCGAGCACCTGGGTGGCCACTGACCGCTCCTCTACCTTCGGGGACAAGACGCGCGGAGGACACCCGGATCGAGGGTTCCCCGAGACGGGCGCTGTCCGGCACCCCGGGAACGCTGTCAGCGATCCGCGCGGCATCACATCACCCCGCTCGGGTGAGTCGTGCGGCTCGCGGCCACCTGCTCAGCCGAGCAACCGATCCGTCTCATCCGGGTCGAGGAGCGACCTCAGGATCTCTTCGATCTCGTCGAGGCTCTCCTGCTGGCCGTCGAAGCGGGTCAGGTGGTCACGGCCGGCCTTGTCGCGGAACGCCAAGCTCCACGTGAGCGTCGTCACTCCCCCGCTCTCGTGCAGCTCCATGGTCTCGACGGCTTCCGCATCCGGCCAACCCCCGAACCGCCACGTCTCCACGGTCCTGATCGGCGGCTCGACCTCCAGATAGGTCCCGCTGAACGAGCACTCCGTTCCGTCCTCCGTCACGAAGGATGATCGGTACTCCCCTCCCACGCGCAGGTCGATCGAGCACTCGGTCATCCGGTCGGGGGGTGTGGCGCCCCATCTGCGCACGTGCTCTGGCTTCGTGAGCACGTCGAAGACCAGGGCGATCGGAGCGTCGAACTCCCGGGTGATGACGACCTCGAGCTCGTTCGGGAACTCGACGACCGCCGACCCATGCCGATCAGGTGTCACTGCCGTCTCCTTGTCGTTGTAGTTCTTGGAGGTAGTCGTCCATGCGATCCAGTCGGTCGTTGATCGCCCGCTCGTACTTGGCGATCCACTCGTGCATCGGTCGGAGATGCTCCGGCGCCAGGCGGTACAGCCGGAGACGACCCTCGGCCCGGCACCTGACGAGTCCCACCTCACTGAGCACGCGGAGGTGCTTCGAGACCTGGGGCTGGGACATCGGGAGGACGCCGACGATGGCCCCGACCGCCTTCTCGCCGGTGATGAGCGCATCCAGGATCTCGCGCCGGTGGGCGTCGGCAACCGCGTTGAAGACGTCAGACGTCGTCGAAGCTCGGGCCACGCCTCCACCATATTCCGATATCGGCATGTGTCAAGATTCGCCCGACGCAAGGGCTCGGAGGGGATCGGTCACCGTCGTGTGTTCACCGACGACCCCACCACGTGGCGCCGCTGACGAACGCCGCTCAGGGAGGCGTGCCAGGCTGTGCGCGTGGCCGGACAGCGCCGGTGGCGACGCTGGCTGAGGAGGATCGCGCTCGGGGTCGCGATCCTGGTCGTCGTCGGCACCCTCGTCTCGTTCGGCTACAACACGATGACCGGGAAGCCGATGGCCGTCCCGGCCGGCCTGACCTACGTCCGGACCGGGGACCTCCGCACGCGCTTCCGGCACTGGGGTACGTCGGGCACGCCGATCGTGCTCGTTCATGGGTTCGTCGAGTCCGCGGACACCTGGCAGTACACCGCTCCCCGGCTGGCCGCCGCGGGCCACCGGGTCTATGCGCTGGATCTGGACGGCTGGGGTTACAGCCAGCGGGTGGCGCCCTTCACCGCCGAGCACGAGACGACCCAGCTGCTGGACTTCCTCGCCGCTCTCCACCTGCACCGACCGGTGCTGGTCGGTCATTCCAGCGGGGCAGCGATCGTCGCCATGGCAGCGCTGCGCAGACCGTCAGCGGTGGGCGGCGTGATGTTCCTCGACGGCGACGCCCTCAACACCGGAGCCGGTGCCAGGTCCCCGCTCACGCAGCTCCTGATCGATCCCTACCGCACCACGATCCTGCGCATCCTGCTGCGGTCCGACTCCTTCATCCGGAGCATCTACACCTCTGCGTGCGGCGACTCCTGCCCGCCCCTGGACGCCCAGGGGATCGACCAATGGCGCCGCCCCCTGCAGGTCGCCGGCGCCGAAGCCGCGCTGTGGGCCATGGCTCAGCAGGGCGTCCCCGGTCTTCCGTCGGCCACCCTCGCCCGACTGGCGGCCCTGGACCTGCCCAAGGCGGTGGTCTTCGGCGCGGACGACTCCGACTTCGCCAAGAGCTCGCCGTACACCACAGCCGCACGCATCGGAGCACCCCCTCCGACCCTGATCCCCGGAGCCCGTCACCTGACGCCGGTGAACAGTCCTGCGGCCGTGGCTGCTGCAGTCCTGGCGTTGGTCCGGCGAGTCCGGCCGGGTTGACCCGTCACAGGGTGCCGTCCACGGATCCCGAGGGAGCGACGGGACCCGCGGACGGCGCGCGACCGGAGGTTCAGGGGTGCGAGGGGTGCCAGGGCAGGCGGTAGGCGCGATAGCTGTTCACGCCCGCCGGGAAGTGGGCCTCGAAGACGACGCCACCGGTGGGGTCGGACTCCGAGAACGTGGGCAGCGAGCCCCACCCGGTGAACAGGTCACCGTTGGGCAGCGTCTGCGTGTTGCCCTGCGACGGCGCGAGCTGGGACTCGGGCTGCTCGGCGGAACGGACCAGCGTGGCGGTCCCGGCCCGTCGGTCGAGCCGAATCGTGACCGAGCGGCTGTAGGGCAGCTCCGAGCTCACGCCGGTGCCGGTGTTGGCGACTCCGGCCGCCTCGTTGTCGAAGACCGTGTAGAGGCCGTGCCCGTGAGCCTCGGTGTCGTGCTGCCAGGCGAAGATCTTCCCGGCGTCATTGAGAACCTGGCCGTCGGCGGCGTGGAGGGCGAAGGAGCTGTTCTTGCCGCCGAGCCTCCAGTCGACGGCGCCGGTGTGACGGTCGACCTGGTAGGCGGTCCAGGTGTTGCGGGCATCGATGATCAGGTGGTTCCGGCCATCGGTCTTGACGGCGTTGATGTGGAACCAGTCCCAGGGCGTGCTGGCGCTCGCGGGAAGTGGTTGTTGACTCTCGGAGTACGGCACGTGATCGGCGCTGTTCCACTCGAACAGCACCTTGCCGGTGCGGATGTCGATCTCCTGGGCGATGCCGTTGATGACCGTCTGGTTCGCCGGCCCTCCGATGTCGGTGAGGTCGGCCGTGCCGGTGGCGTAGGACAGGACGAGTGCGGTGTTCCGGCGGGTGATCAGGAACTCGTGGCCATCGGCGGAGTAGCCGTTGCCGGCGTTCACGGCGGCGATCTGCCGGTAGCGGTCGTCGTAGATGTAGTCCGTGCCCTGCGCCAGACCGCCCAGCCCGGTGCCCTGCCAGAAGGTCAGCACGGGCCGGCCGCGGTAGGTCTGGGCCCGGAAGTCGGAGATCTCCTGGCCGGCCGGCACCGCATGGGACCACACCACCTGCCGCCCGTCCGGGCTCAGGATCTCCGCCCCGTTGGCGTAGGTGCTCGAGTCGCCGAACGGCGAGACGAAGATGTCACCGCCCGCGGCGCGGCCGCTGTCGGTGGTGACCGTGACCGGGGGCAGCGGGAGGACGTCTCCCGAGGCCGGCCGAGGGGACGTGGAGGAGGGGGCGGTCGCCTGCGCGGCAGCCGTCGTGGTCACGGCCACGACTGCGGCGAGGGTGAGGGCGACGGGCCCTCTGGTCCAGGGGTTGATGCTCATCGGTGAGGCTCTCCTTCAAGATTAGTAAGTGAAGTGACTTACTATACTATCGTGTCAAGGACAGCCCCTGAGGTCACCGGACCTCCGGATCCGTGAAGCACAGACGTGTCAACAGCCTTCTGTTACGTTGCCGAAGCCTCGCCCGCAACCGGACGAGCACGGACCTTGAAGGAAGTCGACGTGCGTTCGCTGACCGTCGGAGGGATCGCCCTCGCTGCCCTGTCCTCGTTCGTCGCCTCGGGCATGCCGGCTCAGGCAGACGTGGCCGAGACCCTGACCGCGACCTTCCCCACGGGAGCTCACCGGGTCGGAGCAAACCTGCAGATCACCGGGGAGATCGCCGGTCAGACCGCGGGCGCCCCCAGCCGTGAGGTCGACGTCCAGGTGCACGGCAGCAACGGCACCTGGGTGACGACCGCGACCGCGACCACGAAGCCCGACGCCACGTTCGCCGTCCCGGCGCCCTCGTGGTGGGTCGCCAGACAGACCATGCGTGTCTACGCCCCTGCCACCGACACCGAGGCCGCCGTGGCGAGCACGAGGACAGGGACGATGACGATCAAGCGCAGCTACACGCCGCGCGGCGGGACCGCCTTCGCCTACCTCTTCGGCCACCGGTACCGCTGGAACCCGTGCCAGGTGATCGACTACCGGATCAACCCGAAGCACCTACCCCGGGGCGGCCGGGGGTTGGTGAGGTGGGCGTTCCAGCAGGTCTCGCAGGCGACGGGTCTGCGGTTCAGGTACGCCGGTACCTCCGGTTTCGTACCGTTCGAGCACCCGAGGTCGCTGACCTTCCCCGCGAACGCCGACTTCGTGGTCGCGTGGTCCACTCCGAGGATCGTCCATGGCCTCGCCGGCAGCACGGTGGGGCTCGGCGGCGCGCAGGAGAGCTTCGGGTCCGGCGTAGATGCGCACCTGTCGAACGGTGGGGTCGTGTTCGACTCCACCCAGCGCCTCGGCCCGACCCCGACGATCCGCGCCAGCAGGGCCAAGGAGCTTGCTCTGCACGAGTTCGGCCACGCCCTGGGTCTCGGTCACGTCACCGACAGGCGCCAGATCATGTACCCGAGCCTGCAAGCTCACGCGTCGCGCTATGCGGCCGGCGACCTGCGTGGTCTGGCCAGGCTGGGCGCCGGCGGAGGCTGCCTGAACGTCGGCGGTCCGGCCCGGAGCAGCCTGGCGTCTTCGCCGCTCGTGGTCAGGGCTGCACGCGTCGGTGGCTGATCAGGCGCCCATCCCGTAGCGAAGGTGGACGACTCCGCTGCGGAAGTGGTGCTCGTCCAGAAGCTCGAGCCGGACGCGCACGTCATCTGGGAGAGCACGCTTCCCACCCCCGACGACGATCGGGCACAGGAACAGATGGCATTCGTCGATCAGGCCGGCGGACATCGCCTGGCCGGCCAGTTCGCTTCCACCGATCGAGAGGTCGCGGCTCGAGGACTGCTTGAGCTGCCTGATGGCTGCGGGATCGAGGTCGTGCTCGATGCGCGTCCGCGTGCTCGACGTCGTGTCCAGAGTCCGCGAGAACACGATCTTGTCGGCCGCTCGCCAGATCTGCGCGTAGTCCCGCGCCACTCCGGACTCGCTCACGGTCCAGGGGCACGGTCTCCCAGTACACCATGGTCTCGTACATCCGACGCCCGTAGAGGTACGTGCCGATCGGCCGCTCGAGGTCATTGATGAAGGCATGCACCTCGGCATCGGGAGCCGCCCACTCGAAGCTCCCGCGCCGGTCCTCGACGTACCCGTCGAGGGAGGCGATCGCCGCGTAGATCAGCCTGGCCACGCCCTACCTCCCCGCGTCCGGTGAGTGTCGGTGTCCGCTGGGCACCCTGCCACCCTCGTCTGCGCATCCTAGGCCTCGGTCCACCGAAGGCCTCCGGCTCACGCGGCGACGGTGGCGCCCACCTCGTCGGCGAGCGCACCTCGCACCACCTCCAGGACGTCGCCGACCACGTGCACGCTCAGGGCCTCCAGGACCTCGGCCGGTACGTCGTCCAGGTCCGGCTCGTTGCGGAGCGGAACGAACACGTCGGTCAGCCCGTTCCGCTGGGCCGCCAGCAGCTTCTGCTTGAGCCCGCCGATGGGCAGCACCCGGCCGTTGAGGGTGACCTCGCCGGTCATCCCCACCTCGGAGCGGACCGGGCGGCCGGTGCCCAGGGAGGCCAGGGCGGTCACCATCGTGATCCCCGCGGACGGTCCGTCCTTGGGTGTCGCTCCTGCGGGCACGTGCACATGGATCGCCTGGTCGAAGAACCCGGGGTCGATCCCCAGCTCGGTCGCGTGGCTGCGGACGAACGTGAGGGCGATCTGCGCGGACTCCTTCATGACGTCGCCGAGCTGGCCGGTCAGGGTCAGGCCGACCTGGCCCGGGTGGGCGGACGCCTCGATGAACAGGACGTCGCCGCCGAGCCCGGTCACGGCGAGACCGGTGGCGACCCCGGGCACCGAGGTGCGCTCATGAGCCTCCGGCGTGAACCGGGGACGCCCGACGAGATCCTTCAGGTCGCCCAGGTCGATGTCGACGCGCTCCGACCCGGTCGCGAGCCGGGTCGCCGCCTTGCGCAGCGCCTTCGCGAGCAGACGCTCCATCTGTCGTACGCCGGCCTCACGGGTGTAGTGGGCTGCCATCTCGTGCAGCGCCGCCTCGGAGATCGTGACCTCGTCGGCGGTCAACGCGGCGCGTTCCAGCTGCCGGGGCAACAGGAAGTCGCGGGCGATGGCGACCTTGTCGTCCTCGGTGTAGCCGTCCAGCGTCACCAGCTCCATCCGGTCCACCAGTGCGGACGGGATCTGCTCGACGACGTTCGCAGTAGCGATGAAGAGCACGTCGGACAGGTCGAGGTCGAGCTCGAGGTAGTGGTCGCGGAAGGTGTGGTTCTGGGCCGGGTCCAGGACCTCGAGCAGCGCCGACGCCGGGTCGCCTCGGTAGTCCGCCCCGACCTTGTCGACCTCGTCGAGCAGCACGACCGGGTTCATCGAACCGGCTTCCTTGATCGCTCGCACGATCCGGCCCGGAAGCGCGCCGACGTAGGTCCTGCGGTGTCCGCGGATCTCCGCCTCGTCCCGGACGCCGCCCAGGGCGACCCGGACGAACCTCCGGCCGAGCGCCCGGGCGACCGACTCGCCCAACGAGGTCTTGCCGACTCCCGGCGGACCCGCGAGCAGCATCACCGCGCCCGAGCCGCGGCCGCCCACCACCTGGAGACCCCGCTCGGCGCGACGGCTCCGGACCGCGAGGTACTCCACGATCCGCTCCTTGACCTCGTCGAGCCCGTGGTGGTCCGCATCGAGCACGGCACGAGCGGCGGCCACGTCGGTGGAGTCCTCGGTGGTGACGCTCCACGGCAGCTCGAGCACCGTGTCCAGCCAGGTCCGGATCCACGCGGTCTCCGGGCTCTGGTCGCTCGAGCGCTCGAGCTTGCCGACCTCGCGCAACAACGCCTCCCGAACGGCGTCCGGCACGTCGGCGGCGTCGACCCGACCGCGGTAGTCGTCGGCTCCGTCTGGCTCGCCCTCATCGAGCTCCTTGCGGATCGCTGCGAGCTGCTGACGCAGCAGGAACTCCCGCTGGCTCTTCTCCATGCCCTCGCGGACGTCCTCACCGATCTTGTCGGTGAGCTCGATCTCGGCGAGGTGCTCCCGGGTCCACCCGATCAGTGCCTCGAGCCGCACCTCCACATCGGGGGTCTCCAGCAGCTCCCGCTTGCGGTCGACCGACAGGTACGGCGCGTATCCGGCGGAGTCGGCGATCGCGGCCGGATCCGTCATCTGGTGGACCGAGTCGATGACCCGCCACGCCTCCCGGCGCTGAAGCACGGCCACGACGAGCCGCTTGTACTCCTCGGCCAGCCCACGAGCGCGGTCGGAGACCTCATCGTCGATCGGCTCGACCTCGACCCACAGGGCCGCACCCGGCCCGGCGACACCCGTCCCGATCCGGCCACGGCGCTCGGCCTTGAGCACTGCTCCGGGGTTCCCTCCACTGAAACGGCCGACCTGCTCCACGGACGCGATCACACCGTAGGACGCGTAGCGATCCTCCAGCCGCGGAGCCACCAGCAACCGGCCGTCACTCCCCGCACGGGAGGCGTCGACGGCGGCCCGGGAGGACTCGTCGAGCTCGATGGAGACCACCATGCCCGGGAGCACGACGAGATCGGACACGAACAACACCGGAAGACTCTTCTGGGACACGATGTCCTCGCTTTCCAAACCTGAGTGATGTCGACTCAACCCTTCGACCCTCGGGCCTGTTCCGGTGGGGCCAGGTGTTCGTCCAGGGCGAACACCCGCCGTGACGAGGAGTCCTGGGGCCGCATGCGGGTGCGACAGCACGTGAGGCTGGACCGAGGACCCCACGCACGTGTCGGATTGCCTCGCGCGTGTTCGTGGAAGAGGTGACGGCGCACCATGCGCGGAGGACGACCGAGGGAGAGGATCGAGATGACCGAGACGAAGCCCTCAGGGACCCTGGCCCGCCGCCTCTACGGGCTCACCGAGCCGATCGCGATGGTCCCGTACGCCGCCCCCGAGCCGACCGCCGAGGTCATGGCGCTCGGGTACCGGAACTACTGGGACACCTATTTCGCCGGGCGCGCCGCCCCGCTGGGTCGGTGCCCGGCCGAGGTCGTGCATGCGATCTTCTACAACTTCGCCGACGGCGAGGTCGCGCGGCACATCCCGCACGTCTGGGACATCGCCACTCCCGAGGCGGTCCTGGCCGCTCGCGAGCGCGGGTGCGCGGCCGCCGTGAGACGGATCCTCGCCGACCTGGCTGACTCCCCCGGCGTCACCCGGGCCGCCGACCTGGCCACGAAGGCGGCCACGAGTGCCCCGACCGAGGGCCGCGCCATGTACGCGGGCCTCCGCACGCTCCCGATCCCCCACGAACCCGTCGCCCGGCTCTGGCACGCGACCAACCTGCTCCGCGAGCACCGCGGCGACGGTCACGTTGCCGCCCTGGTCTCGGAGGGCATCGGCGGGCTCGAGTCCCACGCGCTGTACGCGGTGTCCCAGGGCATGCAGGCTGAGAAGTTCGGCCGGATCCACCACCTCCCCGCCGCGACGCTCGCCGCGGTGGCCGAAGGGATGCGCGCTCGTGGCCTCATCGACGACGCCGGCCGGATCACCGACACCGGACGCGAGACCAGGGAGCGGATCGAGACCCTCACCGACGAGCTCGCGGCACCGCCGTACGACATCCTGGCCCCGACCGAGCTCGACCAGCTGATCGCCGAGCTCGAGCCGCTTGCCGCAGCGTTGGCCGCAGCCGGCTCGGAGTGACACCGCGAAGGCCGGGCACCCTGCTCGGAGCAGCGTCGGAGCATGCGAACCCGGTTGCCGGGCCGGTCGTCAACGCTCGGTGTGTGCTCGGTGCAGCTCGTAGCCGGTGGCTCTGGCCAGCATCGTGTTGACCCGCTCGCGCCACCCGCCGGCGGGCTGCCGAGGGACGGGTGTCGGAGCCCTTTCCCGGCCGCCCGCGGCGCTCGGGAGAGGAGGCACCGCGACAGCCCCCTGGTGGGAGCGGCATCGCAGGGTCACGCGGCCGCCCGTCGCGTAGCCCTCGACACCCGCCACCCGTCGGCCGGCCAGCCTGCCCTGCCAGTCGTACCTGGATTCGACCTCGAAGCCGTACGCGGCCAGCAGCATCTGCAGCGCGGGCACCGAGGGCCGCAGCACCAGCACCCGGCCCACCGAAAAGGGATCCTGGGCGGCGCTGCGGATGTCCTCAGAGTCTGGTTCGCTGATCACTTTGAGGGTCCGCTGCGTCTCGTGAGTGACCATCGTGTCGACGATCAGGTGCCTCGGGGCCAAGCCGTGCAGGCGGTACATGAACTCCGTGTGCCGGTAGGTGTGGTACAGGAACCCGAAGCACAGCACCACGTCGACGTCGAGCTCCTCCCGGGCCAGCACCTCGAAGACGTCGCCGCGGATGAAGCGGTAGGTCTCCGGGTCCTGGCCGTAGAAGTCGAAGGCCTGCTGAGCCCGGTCGATGAGGGTCTGTCTGACCTCCACCCCGGTCACGTGGGCTGCCCCGTTCTTCAGCGCTGCGAACGACCATCGGCCATCGTGGCTGGCCAGGTCGAGCACCCGGGCCCCTTCGAGGATGTCCCGGTTGCTCGCGATCAGCGCTTCGTAGCGCTCGTTCATCCGGCTCCGCAGCTCCCTGGCGCCCCGGCGGTCAAGCCGTCGGTTCTGCCGTTCGGGCGTGAGCTCGCTGAGCTCGTTGAACCGTGGGTACTCCTCGGCGAACATGTGTCCCCCCGCTGGCGCTCAGGCGATGTCCGCACCATCCAAACCCGAGGGGGGCCTGGCCACAAGGGTGACGTCCGGGCGATCGATCCTGCCGACCCTTAGGTCTCGGCGGCCGACGGATGCCGAGGACTAGACGTCCTCCTCATGTCGGAAGCGGCCCTTAGCGCGAGTGTGGTGGTCACCCAGCACCGACTCACTCCCGAGAGGAACACCCATGTACACGACCTTGACCAAGCGCGCCCTGATGACGGTCTGCGGGCTGACCGCCGGCCTCCTGGCCGCGACGATGGCGAGCCCCCTCGCCCCCGCGGCAGGCGCGTCCAGGTCCGGCTGTCCGCCCTCGTCCGCCGACGCCGTGGTGGCCTGGAACGGCACCGCCGCGGCGGCTCTGGGCACCGATGCCGCGCTCCCCGCACCCGTGATGGCCGTGGGGATGGCCTACGTGCAGGCCGCGGTCTACAACGCGGTCGAGGGGATCGAGCGTTCACACCCGCTCTACCGATGGCACCTGCGGGGACCCCGCTGTGCCTCGACCGCCGCCGCCGTGGCGGCGGCTGCCCGCGGAGTGCTGCTGCACTACTTCCCGGTCAGCACGGCACGCGTGGAGGCGGCGTACGCCGACGCGCTGGCGGGCATTCCCGACGGGACCGCGAAGGATGAGGGCGTCGCCTACGGCGACCGCGCGGCCGAGCACCTGCTCGGGGAGCGCGCGGGAGACGGCTGGCTCGGGACCACGAGCTTCGACCGACCCCCGGCGCCAGGCATCTGGCGGCCCACCCCGCCCCTCTTCGCGCCGTACCTGGCACCGTGGCTGGGCACGATGACCCCGTTCGTGCTGCACAGCGCGGACCAGTTCCGGCCGGGTGGCCCCCCGCGCCTGACGTCCGCGAGATACACGCGCGACTTCCAGGAAGTGGCTGCTCTCGGTTCGGCGACCAGCCAGACGAGGACGGCCGAGCAGACCGAGATCGCGCTCTTCTTCGCCGGCAACCTCACCAGTCAGCTGCAGGGCGCCTACCGCGACCACGTCGTCCGCCACGGTCTCGACGGAGCCGACGCTGCGCAGTACTTCGCGATCGCGAGCTTCGCCGGCGCAGATGCGGTGATGGCCGCGTGGGACGCCAAGCTGCACTTCGGATTCTGGCGCCCCGTGACCGCGATCCAGCTCGGCGACACCGACGGGAACCCGGACACCCCGGGTGACCCGGCGTGGAAGCCTCTGATCGTCACGCCGCCCTTCCCCGACTATCTGAGCGGCCACACCACCGTGATCGGCTCGGTGACCGCCGCGCTCACGGGACTCGAGGGCACGCAGTCCATCGATCTCAACCTGTCCTCGACCGTCACCGGTACGACGCGTCACTACGCCACGGCCGACACCCTGCGGCAGGAAGGGATCGGTGCTCGGATCTGGGGCGGGATCCACTTCCGCACCGCGGACGAGACGGGCGACCGCGTCGGGCGACAGATCGGCACGTTGATCGTCGACCGGACCTGCGACCGTCGCGGGTGATCCATGCAGGGCCGCACGCCCTGTGGGGCCGGATAATCTCCTCGGATGTCTGAGCTGCAGCCCCTGCGAGCTGATCATGCCGAGGCGGTCCTGACCTTCGAGTCGGCGAATCGTGCCTTCTTCGCAAGGTCGATCTCCGACCGTGGCGACCAGTACTTCGAGAACTTCACGGAGCGGCACCACGCCCTGTTGGCGGAGCAGGAGGCGGGCACCGGCGCCTTCTACGTGCTCCTCGACGAGGACGGGGCGGTGCTGGGCAGGTTCAACCTGGTGTTCGTCGGCGACGGTGTCGCAGAGCTGGGTTACCGGGTCGCGGAGCACGTCACCGGCCGGGGAGTCGCGACGGCGAGGGTGCGCGACCTGTGCTCGCTCGCCGCTTCGCGACACCGGGTCCGGACCCTCCGCGCCGCCACGTCCGACGCCAACGTGGCCTCGCAGCGGGTGCTGCTCAACGCCGGATTCGTCGAGGACGGGCCGGCCGATCCGTCAGACATCGGCGGAAAGCAGGGCAGCTGGTATCGGCTCGACCTCGGCGGCGACCACCTCGGCGGTGCCCCTGGAGGTTTGTCGGGAGTGGTATCCGGGTAGTGGGCGGAGATGCACATGAACTCGGGAGTGCGCAACGGCGTCATGGTGGGAACGGTGGCGGCACTGGTCATGGCGTTGGGGATCGTGGTCTCACCGATCGTCGCCTCGGCCTCGACCTCGGCCCATGAGGCTCCGGGTGCGCCCGGAGCGGCGAGCGACTGGGTGACCGGCGACAAGGATGGGTTCGGGACGGCCCGGGGAACCGCAAGCAAGGTCTGGTACACGCTGCACGAGGGGGAACTGAGCGAGATCTACTACCCGCGCATCGACACCCCCAGCACCAGAGACACCCAGCTCGTCGTCACCGACGGACGCACGTTCACGGATCGGGAGAGCACCGACACCACTCATCAGGTCCGTCTGCTCGACCCGCAGGCCCTGATCTATCAGCAGATCGATCGGGCGAAGTCGGGCAAGTACGTGATCACCAAGACCTATGTCACCGACCCCGCGCGCTCCACCGTCCTGGTCGACATCGAGTTCCGCTCCTTGACCGGGGACCCGTACCAGGTCTACGTGCTGCACGATCCCTCCCTGACGATGACCGGCAATGACGACACCGGGTCGACCCAGGGTGGCGCACTGGTCGCCACGGACGGGACGAGCAGCGACGCCGTGGTCCCCTCACGTGGATTCACGAAGACCTCCAGCGGCTACCAGGGCGTCAGCGACGGCTGGACCGATCTGGCCGGCGACCATCGGATGGACTGGACCTACACCGCATCCCAGCCCGGGAACGTGGTACAGCTCGGCCGGACCAGCCTGAGCGGACTGACCGGCCGGCAGCACCTCACCCTCGCGATCGGCTTCGCACCCACGACCGCCGCAGCGGTGTCGACCGCACGCGACTCGCTGGCCTCCGACTTCACCGCCCAGCAGCAGGCCTATGCAGCGGGGTGGCACCAGTACCTGGCGACCCTCAAACCGGTCCCCCAGTCCGCGGCGCAGTCCGCGACGGAGTACCACGTCTCGCAGATGGTGCTGGCCGCCAGCGAGGACAAGACCTATCGCGGCGGATTCGTGGCAGCTCCCGGCCGGCCCTGGGCGTGGGCGAACGGGTTGCAGTCCCTGGCCGTGTACCACGCGGTGTGGTCACGCGACCTCTACGAGATCGCCACCGCCCTGATCGCGATGGGTGACACGGCGGCGGCCAACCGGGCGCTGGACTATCTGTTCAACGTCCAGCAGCGACCGGATGGGTCGTATCCGCAGAACAGCAGGCTGTCGGGCGAGCCGGTGTTCGGCGGCCTCCAGATGGACGAGGTGTCCTTCCCGACCGTGCTCGCCGGCCAGCTCGGCCGGACCGGGCCGTCCGACTGGGCGCACGTGAAGAAGGCGGAAGACTTTGTCGTCGCCAACGGACCGAGCACGCCGGGCGAGCGCTGGGAGAACGCCTCCGGCTACTCCCCGGCCACGATCGCTGCGGAGATCGCGGGCCTGGTGGTCGGCGCCGACATCGCCCGCAAGAACGGCGACGACGTCACCGCAGACCACTACCTGCAGGTCGCCGATTCGTGGCGGAACCACCTCAGCCAATGGACCGTCACCTCCAACGGTCCGTACAGCAGCCAGCCCTACTTCCTGCGCATCACCGCGGACGGCAACGCCAACGCCGGGACGCAGATCCAGCTCTCCGACGGCGGACCGCTGATCGATCAGCGCGCGGTCGTCGACCCGAGCTTCCTGGAGCTGGTCCGCCTCGGCGTACTCCGTCCAGACGATCCACGCATCCTCAACTCGCTCACGGTGGTGGACCAACAGCTCGGCTACACCACACCCAACGGGCCGTTCTGGCACCGCGCGAGCTTCGACGGATACGGCGAGAAGAGTGACGGGTCGCAGTGGGAACCGACCCCCACCGGATCGGGACTCACCCACGGACGCGGATGGCCCCTGCTCACCGGCGAACGCGGTGAATACCAGCTCGCCGCGGGCACACCGGCCCAGAGCTACCTCGACACCATGACCCGATCCGCCGACGACCAGAGTCTGCTGCTCCCGGAGCAGGTGTGGGACCACCAGCCACCATCCGGCAACGGACCCGCCTTCCAACCGGGTGAACCCACGTTCTCGGCCACCCCCCTCGCCTGGACACACGCGCAATACATTCGGCTCGCCTGGTCGATCGACGCGGGCGCTCCGGTCGAGACGCCGCAACCCGTCGCCTGTCGATACCAGAGCCCACTCTGCGGTCACTGACTCCAACCGCGGGGGTGTGCACCCTGGTGGGCGCCCCGTGAGTTCGAGTCGGGCTCGCAGCCTGCCTCCTTGCGCCGCAAGTCGACGTTCCGGCTGACCGTCGGTGCCAGCACCACCCGCGACAATGGCGGCATGGTGCACGGCTCCGCAAAGACCGCCACGTTTCGGGTGTGGCCACCGGTCGCGATCGGCGCTCCCCTGCTCGCGGGCTGGCTGGCGACGCGGCTCTGGGGCGACCCCGTAGACCTGGGTGGGTGGCGGGTGCCCCTCGGCTGGGCGATGGTGCTGTTGTTCGTCGGGTGGAACGGCTGGTCGCTGTGGCTGTTCGGCCGGCACCACACCGGGTTGCTTCCCACGCAGGCGACGCACGCGTTGATCCAGGAGGGGCCGTACCGCCTCTCCAGGAACCCGTTGTACGTCGGCATGCTCGCGCTCTACCTCGGGCTGGCGTTGCTGGCGCCCACGTTCTGGGGGCTCGCGCTCCTCCCGGCAGCGTTCATGCTCATCCTCTGGGGCGCCATCCGCCCCGAGGAGCGCTTCTTGCACGAGCGGTTCGGCGCGACGTACGACGACTACGCCCAGCGCGTGCGTCGCTGGCTGTGACCACACGGACGAAGGGGACGCCCGCGACTTCGGAGCTCGCCGGCGGACGGGGTCGGGGACAGCTCGAATGGCTCCCTGGACAACCGCGGAAATGTCGGAGAAGTGCGATCGGAACGTGGCCGTGACAATTCGATTGCGCCCTCCTTTCAGGGAAACCGGGGTATTGCGGACACTGGTTATCGGCTGGGGAGTGAGCGCGGTAGCCCGAACCACGGCAGCACGCTGGCCTCGAAGCGGGTGATGCCGCAGATCTGGTCGCCGGCAAGCGTGAGCACGTAGAGGGCCGTCGCGTGGCGGATTCCGGCCGGGCCGCGGAGGTATGCCCCGAACGCGGGCTGCTCGTTGGCCCGGGCCGGCATCAGGTCGAACCTCCGGCCCGCGGCGAACTGGCGGGCGCAGTAGCGGGCCACGAGCTCTCGGCCCTCGTATCCGAAGGGCTCCGGGGGCATCGCGATGAAGACGTCGTCAGTCAGCAGGGCCACCAGCGCGTCGAGGTCGGCCGACTCCCACGCGCGGGCGAACATGGCCACGATCGCGTCCTCATCGGGCGACCCAACGGCGGGCGGCTGGTGGCCGGCGGCCGGCTGCTGCTGGCGCTGCAGGTTGGCTCGGGCTCGTTTGAGGGCGCTGTTGACCGATGGGACGGTCACCTCCAGCATGCCGGCCACCTCGCTGGCGTGGAATCCCAGGACGTCGCGCAAGATGAGGACGGCCACCTGGCGTGGCGGCAGCAGCTGCAGCGCGGTCACGAAGGCCAGCGAGATGGCTTCGCTCTGCTCGTAGCGGGCCTCCGGCCCGGGGGGCACGTCGACAGCACGCTCGAGGAGAGAGTCAGGGAACGGCTGCAGCCAGGCCGGCTCGTTGCGAGGGGTCGGCACGGGCGGTTCGAACCGCGACATATCCCACTCCTTGGCCGGGCGCCGCCTCGCCGCGCGGCGCGCGTTGAGGCACCGGTTGGTGGCGATCTTGTACAGCCAGGTGCGCAGCGAGGCCCGTCGCTCGGTGAACCCGCCGATGCCTTGCCAGGCGGCCAGCATCGTCTCCTGGACGACGTCTTCGGCGTCGGCGAAGGATCCGAGCATCCGGTAGCAGTGCACCTGCAGCTCTCGCCGGTGGGACTCCGCCAGCTCCCGGAACGCCTCGCCATCCCCGGCCCGCGCCCGTGAGAGCAGATCGGCTGTCACCATCCTGCGCTCCTTCCCTTCCATACCGCGTAGCGCTTCCACGCGGTATATACACCGCCCCCGGGGCGAACTGGGCGGCTCGAGGGCGCCCAGTTTCCCGGCGCCGCGGTGTATGCATCACCGACCGCCCGACGATCCGCCCACCGGGTCGTGCCGCGGCAGCTGGAAAAACGACCTTGGAGGTTGACGATGGGATCGTCCTCATGGGCCGGGCGCACGGGGTCCATCGTTCTCGATCGCCTCGCTCGTGTGTTCGCCGGCTGGCGGACGGGCCTGTCGGGTCCTGTCATCGCTCTTCAGGCCGGGACCGCGGCCAACTACTTCGGCACTGGACTGATCCTTCCCTTCGAGATCATCTACCTGCACCAGGCCCGCGGCTTCCCAACGGCGACTGCCGGGCTGGTGCTGGCGGCGGTCATGGGAACGGCGGCGTTGCTCACGCCCCTTTCGGGTGCGCTGCTCGATCGTTTCCGCGCGAAGCCGATCCTGATCCTCGGCAATCTCGCGAGCGCACTGGGCTACGCGGGCTTCGCCTTCGTCGACCGTCCCTGGCAAGCCTTCGTCTGCTCGGCCGTCGGCGGCGCCGGGTTCGGAGTCGCGAACACCGCGAACCAGGTGCTGACCCTGACCCTGGTCTCAGCAGAGCAGCGCGCCTCCTCGATCGCGCTCCGCCGAGTCGCAGGCAACTTCGGTCTCGGCAGCGGCGCCACGGTTGCGGGCTTCATCGTCGCCTCCGCCAATGACCTCCACACGTTCCAGGCGCTCTACCTCCTCGACGGCGCCACGTTCGCAGTCTTCGCGCTGGTTGTGCTCGTGGGGATCCCGAATCCCCGCCTTGCGAATGCTGCGTCGACGAGCAACACAGGAACAGGTTTCCGAGCAGTTGCTCACGACCGGCTCTTCCTCATCCTGATCGCCGCCAACATCGTGCTCGTCATGACCGGCGGCGCGCTCTTTTCCAACATCCTCGCGCCGTTTGCGGAGGCGCACACACCTGTCGGACCGGACGCGATCGGCGTCGTCATCTTCATCAACACCTTCTTCATCGTCGTCGCGCAGATTCCAGCCACACGCGTCGTCACGCGGATGCGCCGCACACACGCTCTAGCGGGGACCAGCGCGCTGTTTGCCATCGGCCTGCTTGCGGTCCTGCTCGCGACGTTGACGAGCTCGAGGCTCACCGCCACCGCCGTCTTGGCCGGGGTCGCGATCGTGATCGCGATCGGTGAGTGCGCGCAGTTCATCGTGCTCGGCACGATCGTCGCCGACCTCGCACCGCCGCATCTGTTCGGCCGCTACATGTCGCTCTACGGCCTCACCTTCACGGCCGGCGTGGCCCTCGGCCCCGCGGTCGGCGGCGCGCTGCTCGCAACCTCACCCGACGCCCTCTGGTGGGGCGGCGCCTTGGCGGCAGCACTGGTCGGAGCCGGCGTGCTGCGACTCGGCGATCGGATACCCGACCCGCTCGTGCAGGCGCAGTCCCCTCCGCCGCACGTCGTCAGCGCGGCCGATATGGACTCCGCCGCCACAGCCGGATGAAAGTACCGAGATGGAATGTCACGGGCGTACGTGATCGTCGGCGAATTTCGCTGACACGCCGGCTCAACCCATCGTCAGCCCCACGGCCACCTCAAGGAGGAAGATCGTCATGGACCACTACACGTTGAAGCACCGGTTCGCAGCCCTCACCACAGCCCACGTCGCCGACGCCTGCATACGCGCCCGAGTCCCAGTGCGTTGTGCTTCTGCGCTCGTGCGTGCTGTGGTGCCTGACAGCCGCGTGGCCGGGCGTGTCTGTCCCGTGAAGCATGCCGGCAGCGTCGATGCCTTCCTGGAGGCATTCGAAATCGCAGCACCGGGTGACGTGCTGGTCGTCGACAACGGCGGGCGGCTGGATGAAGCGTGCGTCGGTGACCTGGTGGCACTCGAGGCTCAGGCTGCCGGTGTGGAAGGCATCGTGATCTGGGGGCTGCATCGCGACACCGCCGACATTCGGGCGATCGGACTGCCGGTCTTCAGCCTGGGAGCGATCCCCACCGGCCCCCTCCGGCTCGACGCCCGCGCGCATGACGCCCTGGAGTCCGCCGTCGTCGGAGACTGGGCCGTGAGCCGCGCGGATCTGGTTCTCGGCGACGATGATGGCGTGCTCTTCCTACCCGGCCCGCAGGCCGAGGAGATCTTCACGCTGGCCGAGACGATCCGCGATACCGAGCGGCGCCAGGCCGAAAAGATCCGGGCAGGCGCCTCACTACGCACCCAGGTACAGTTCCGCGCCTACCTCGCCAAGCGCGAGAACACGCCCTCCCTGAGCTTCCGCGAACATCTCCGCACGGTGGGCGGAGCCATAGAGGAATGACCCCGTCTTCAGCCGGCCACGGATCTGCCCAGCGCAGAGGACGGCCCGCATTCAAGGCATCTCGGACCAGGAGAGTCCTCACCCGGCGTCGAGACTCCCGATGTGCCTCCACGACGTCGCGTCGTTCCGCCGGATCTGAGGAGGCCTCAGCCCGCAACGTCACAGCCAGCCCAAAATGCTCGGCCGGTGGTGGCGACGGCGGTCGCGGACAGACTCTCTGCGCTGCGCCACGTGGATCCGGTCTTGAATGAGGTAGCGGGCCTGAGCCTCGATGACGGTCTGGTTCATGGTGGCAGTCCTTCCGAGTTCGTTCTGTTGCGGGACCCGACCTCGTGGGTGCCCTCTCACGTGTTCAACGAACGCCTCCGCCTCACATCGACACTGCAACCACGATCTTCAGTGGTGACTTCGGGCTGTCGGTGCACGAGCAGGACGGTGAAGACGCCCTCCCCGGCTCCGCACGGCGCGGATCCCACAGTTCTTCCGGCGGGAGTTGCTCGGGTTCAGCGGTGCGATAGTGATCGGGTGACGAGGTGGGGAGACGTCGAACGGGCGGAGCCCGAGTTCGCGCGACGCGTTCGCGCACTGTTCGACGCGCACAGACACAAGACGCTGGCCACCCTGCGAGCCGACGGAGGCCCACGCATCTCCGGGATCGAGGCAGCCTTCGAGGACGGTGAGCTCACCTTCGGCTCGATGCCGAACGCCCGCAAGGGCGCGGATCTTCTGCGCGACCCCCGGTTCGCACTGCACAGCGCGACGGTCGACCCGATCGAGGGATCGGAGGCGAGCTGGCCCGGCGAGGTGAAGGTCTCGGGACGCGCGATCCATGCCGGGCGGATCGTCGACGGACCCGAGGGAGAGCGGTTCCACGCCGACATCACGGAGGTCGTGCACACCCACCTGGACCCGGGAGCCACGTTGCTCGTCATCGAGTGGTGGACGCCCACGCGCGGACTGCGCAGGGTCGAGCGCGCGTAGCGCTCGGCGGACGCGAACGTGGGTCGTCGTCCACGCAAACGCTTCGGTCCGCCAGGATGGTTCGGTGACCGCCTCGACCAACGATCCGCTCTCGGTGTCCGCGCCGGAGCTGGACCCGGCCGCACTGCTCGAGTCCTTGAGGACCTTCTGGGGCCTGGAGGGGGAGCTCACGGCCGTTCACGGGGAGCGTGACCGCAACTTCCGGATCGACGCGCCGAGCGGTCGTCACCTGCTCAAGGTGCACAACCCCGCGGACGGGGAGGAGGTGCTGGACCTCCAGTGCTCGGCCCTTCGCCACATCCGCACCGTGGCGCCGGACGTGCCGGTGCCCGACGTCGTGCCGACGCGAGAGGGACACCGGTGGGTGGCACTGACGGGGCTCGACGGCCGTCCCTCCCTGGCCTGGGTGATGACGTGGCTGGACGGCCGGCACCCGAATCCGCAGGAGCTGGGTGCCGCGGAGCTGCGTGAGTGGGGCCGCACGTCGGCCCGCCTGGGGCAGGCGCTCCGCGGGTTCGTCCACGAGGCCGCGTCCTACCCGATCGCCTGGGACATACGGCGGCTCCCGCAGCTGCGACCCTGGCTCTCTGCGGTCGAGAAGGCGCAGCGGCCAGCGGTGTCTGCGGTGCTCGACCGCTTCGAGCAACGGGTCACACCACAGCTGCTCCGGTTGCGTGCCCAGGTCGTGCACAACGACCTGGCCCCCACCAACGTGCTCGTCGACGACACGCTGGCGGTCACCGGCATCACCGACTTCGGGGACATGACGCACACGGCACTGGTCTGCGACCTGGCGGTGGCGACGGCCGACGTCCTCAGCGGTCGCGACGACGGTCTGGAGCTCGCGCACGAGGTCCTGTCCGGGTACGACTCCACCACACCGCTGGAGCCGCGGGAGGTCGAGCTGCTCGCCGACCTGATGGCCGGTCGCTACGCCGCGGCCATCGTGATCACCGCGTGGCGGACCCGCCAGCAGGGCTCGGCGCCGCAGATCGGCGACGAGGCGTACCGCCGGCTCGAGGCCATGCTCGACATCGGCCTGGACACGCTGACCGCAGGGTTCACCGCCGCAGCCACGGGCGGCCGCTCGAGCGCGCCGTACGTCGGTCGCGGCGTGCCCGAGCGCCGGCGATCCACCACGGAGCTGCTTCGTGCACGCTCGCACGTGATGGGGGGCCTGGAGCTCAGCTACGCCCATCCGGTGCATCTCGTGGGTGGACGAGGGGTGTTCCTGGAGGGGGCGGACGGGCGCCGCTACCTCGATGCCTACAACAACGTGCCGGTCCTGGGACACTGCGCACCCGGCGGTCGTCGACGCGGTCTGCACGCAGCTGGCCACGCTCAACACCAACAGCCGCTACCTGCAGGAGGCGCCCGTCGAGCTGGCCGAACGGCTGCTGGCCACCCTCCCGGCCCGGTTCGACCGGGTTCTGCTGGTGAACTCCGGCAGCGAGGCCAACGACCTGGCGTGGCGGATCGCGCGCCATGCCACCGGCGCCTCGGGTGGCATCGCGACGTCCTGGGCGTACCACGGCGTCACGGAGGCGACCTTCGCGTTCTCACCGGAGAGCTGGGGCGACCATCCGCCCCCGCCCCACATCCGGCTGGTCGAGCCCCCGCCGGCCTCGCCGGCGGCCGTGGCCGCAGCGATCGAGAGCCTCGACGCCGCGGGCCACGGCGTGGCCGCCATGCTCGTCGACGGTGTCTTCACCAGCGACGGCATCCGCGGGCCGGCTCACGGATGGACCGCCGAGGCGGCCGCCCTGGTGCAGGCCGCGGGCGGCCTGTACGTCGCTGACGAGGTGCAGGCCGGTCATGGACGCACGGGGGACGACCTGTGGAGCTTCATGGCCGGCCAGGTGCCCGCCGATCTGGTGACCCTGGGCAAGCCGATGGGCAACGGGTACCCCGTCGCCGCCGTGTGCGGTCCCGCGGAGCTGGTGGACCCGTTCATCGCGGACACCGACTACTTCAGCACCTTCGGCGGCGGCACCGCCGCGTGTGCAGCAGCGGTCGCCGTACTGCGGACCATCGAGGAGGAGCACGTCGTCGCCCGCGTCGCCGAGACGGGTGCACGACTGCTCACGGCGTTGCGCGATGTCACCGCCGAGGACCCGCAGGTGGGCGACGTACGCGGCTGGGGGCTCGCGATCGCTCTCGACATCGTGGATCCCGCGACCGGTCGGCCCGACCCGGACCGCACCGCCCGGATCATCGAGGGCATGAGGGACCGCGGGGTGCTGATCGGGCGCACCGGACCGGAGCGCGGCCACCTTGAAGATCCGGCCCCCGCTGGTCTTCGGCGACGACCACGCCGACCTGCTCATCGAGGCGCTGGTGGGCACCCTCCGCGCCGTCCGATGACGTGGCCGGGCCCTGTCATCGCGCCCGCTCCTCGGCCACCGAGTTGCCGCCGTCCACGACCAGGCACTGGCCGGTCACGTACGCCGCGCCAGGGGTGCACAACCACGCCACCGGCCAGGCGATCTCCTCGGGTGTGCCGCTGCGCCGCATCGGAATCATCTCCCCCTCCCGTGCCTCGTCGGCGGTCTGCGAGCCGGTGGCGATCCAGCCCGGCGCGACGGCGTTCGCGGTGATGCCGTCGACGGCCAGGTCGACGGCCAGGGAGCGCACCAGACCGACGAGGGCCGCCTTCGCCGCGGCATAGGCCGCGTCCCCGTGCATCGCCATCACCGGACCGGTGACGCTGGAGACCATCACGATCCGCCCCCACCCGTTGCGCCGCATGGACGGCACCGCGGACCGGGTCATCAGGAAGGCGGTATCCAGGTTGCGGCGCAGGCTGTGCTGCCAGTCGTCGTAAGCCAGACCGTCGACGCCGCCGGAAAGGGCGGCGGCGTCGCTCACCGACACCATCCCCGCGTTGTTCACCAGGATGTCGACCGTGCCCCATCGCCGCGTGACGTGGGCGACCACGTCCTCCGCCGCGGCGGGCTCGGTGAGGTCTGCGACCACGCCATCGGCCCGGACGCCCGCCTCCTGCAGGTCGCGCACCCGGTCTCGCACGCGATCAGTGGTGGCGGTGAGAGCCACGGAGGCGCCGAGCTCACCGAGCCGGCGGCAGACGGCGAAGCCGATGCCGGTGGCGCTCCCCGCCCCGGTCACCACGGCGACGCGCCCCGCGAGGTCGAGTCCCGTCGTGGTCACCGCTCGGATGGTGCCAGACCCCCGGGAGCGTGACCAGCCTGCCGTCGCCACGCATCGCCACCCGCGCCCACCCTGAACGCTCCGGGGCCCTCGACGCGGGTCGGAAGTCGCGTGCTATCCGGCGGCCACCCAGCCCCCTTCGACGTGGATCACCTGGCCGTTGATGTAGCCCGCCCCGTCCGACGCCAGGAAGAGCACCGTCTCGGCGACTTCGCGGGGGTCTCCGAATCGCTTCATCGGGTTCATCGCCTTCGCCTCGTCGATGTGCTCCGGGGCGACCCCCCACTCCTGCTCCCAGTTCCCCGAGATCGGGCCAGGGGCGAGAGCGTTGACCCGGATCTCCGGCGCGATGTCTCGTGCCAGGGACGTCGTGAGGCCGCGGATCGCACCCTTCGCCGCGCAATAGGTGACGGGCACCCAGTTGATCGCGTTGTCGGGGTTGATGCCGTTGCCGTAGGTGCTGGAGAAGTTGATGATCGCGCCCCGTCCGTGGCGCCGCATCAACGGGATCACGGCGTGGCACATCCGCATCGCACCGATCACGTCGACCGCGAGCAGGGCGGCGGCGGCATCCGCGCTCATGTCCTCGAAGCGGACGGTGTCGGCCTCGTCGAGGCGTCCTGCCGTGTTCACCAAGACGTCGACCCGCCCGTACCTCGACTCGGCATCGCCCACGAAGCGATCGACCGATGCCTGATCGGTGACGTCGAGCTGATGGGTCGAGGCGGCGCCACCCGATGCCACGATGTCGGCCACCACCGACTCGGCTTCTGTCCTTGAGTGCCGGTAGCCGACGAGAACCGAGGCGCCTTCACGACCGAACCCCCGTGCGACGGCACCACCCAACGTCCCCCCAGCACCGGTCACCAACGCGACGCGCCCCGAGAAACGGTGGCCATCGTTCCATTGCGTCTCCACTCGACACCTCCACTCAGGTGCCGGAAATCGTGTCACTCCCCGCGGGCGCCGGGCAACGACCGGACGTCGCGACGCAGGAGACCCCTGATCGTCGTGACGTCACCGTCGGCGAGCGACCTCGCTCAGCATCGCGTCGAGTTCGGGGTCGAATCCGATCTCCCGCACCTCCTGCGTGCACCGGCAGGCGGCAGCGACTCGGGCGGCCCATTTCAGAGCCTCCTCGCGCGACGGGACGTCCACGATCGTGATCCCGCCGATCACGTCCGGCCTCGGACCGTCGGTGACCGTCCCGTCAACGGCCACGATGCTCGCCGGCTGGTCCTCCAGTCCGCCCGCTACGACGTACACGCCGGCGTTGATGGCCTCCTGGCAGACCGCGTGCGCAGCCCTGGCGACCTCCGGCATCTCCTCCTCGGGGATCTGGTCCATCGCGTCGCTGGGGAATGAGATCAGGTACTGCGCCATCGCGGGTCCTTTCTCCTGAGTGCGTCGTCTCGGCCGCCTGGACCGACAGCCACGACGGTCGCTCGTTATCGTGGGCTCGACCGCTTGCGAGACGCAACCACGGAGGTTCGCGGTGTCGGACACCACCTGCCACATGTCGATCTCGCTGGACGGCTTCGTCGCCGGACCGGATCAGAGCCTGGAGGACCCACTGGGGAAGCGGGGCCGGGAGCTGCACGGCTGGCACATCGGCGACCCGCGGGCCAACGAGGCCGACAAGATCGCGACCGAGTGGCTCATGCGCCCGCGGGGTGCGTATGTGATGGGTCGGAACATGTTCGGCCCGATCCGTGGGGACTGGGACGAAGAATGGACGGGCTGGTGGGGCCCCGAACCGCCGTATCACGCGCCGGTCTTCGTGCTGACCCATCACCGCCATGATCCGATCGAGATGGACGGAGGGACGACGTTCCACTTCGTCACCGAGGGCTTCGCCGCCGCCTACTCCGCAGCGTGCGAGACGGCCGGCGAGCGCGGTGTGGACATCGCCGGTGGGGCCTCGACGGTCCGACAGGCGTTGACCGCCGGCGTGATCGACGAGCTCACCCTCGACATCGCGCCCATCCTGCTCGGTTCGGGCGAGCGCATCTTCGACGGAATCGAGTCCTTCGGCTTCGAGCCCGTCGAGGTCCTTCACTCGCCGCTGACCACCCACATCCGCTATCGCCGCGTCAGCTGACTTCGAAGCCACCCCAGCGTGGTTCCGAACAGCCCTCGGGGCACCGGATGGTCGAGTGGACGGCCATCAGCCGAGTTCGTACTCCCACCCCGGCTGCCAGTCGAAATCAGCCGCGAGCAGCTCCTCGAGCGGGTCATGGCGCAGGAGGTGGTCCAGGGCCAGGCGCGTGGCGCTGTGACCCACGATGAGGACGCGGGCGCCGTTCCAGCGGGACACCAGATCGCCGAGAACGCCGCCGACCCGGGCCACAGCCTGCCGCCAGCTCTCCCCACCCGGATACGGCGCGGTGAGGTGGGCAACCCGATCGGCAAGGACCAGGTCGCGTCTCGCCCCGTTCAGCTCGCCGTAGTCACACTCGCGCAGCCGCCAGTCCAGCAGCACCGGTGTCGAGCTCCCGGAGAACGCGATCTCGACCGTCTCACGGGCGCGGCGAAGGTCGGAGCTGAACACGACGTCTATCCCGTCGTCGCGACGCCGTCGGCCCAGCTCGGCGGCCTGGTCGCGGCCGACCTCCGAGAGGCGTCCGGGGAGCCAACCGGTGGCTGTCCCGGCCTCGTTGTCCTCGGTCGTCTGGTGGGTCTCGAAGACGATGCTGACGGCCAACGTTCACTCCCCCCGACAGCTCGTGGTCAACGGCCTCACCACACTCGTGCGAAGGCGCACGCCCTTGGTTCTACACGATCGTGCCGCGGACCGAGGCACTGTCAGGTTGACGAGCGCGCACGACCCCACGAGGTGGGAGGGTGACCGAGTGAGCGTGACGACGCGGCTGGCCAGGGGCTCCGACCTTCCCTTCCTCGGAGAGGTCGACCGCCACGTCCCTCCCGAGAGGCTCGCGGACGTCGTCTCCGCAGGGCGGGTGATGGTCGTCGAGGTCGACGGTGACGTCGTGGGACTCTTGCGATGGGGTCTGTTCTGGGACCAGGTCCCGTTCTTGAACATGCTCTGGGTCCTCCCCGACTGGCGTGGCCGAGGGGTCGGCACGGCCCTGGTCGGCGCATGGGAGAGGTGCCAGCTCGCCTCCGGCCACGACCTCGTGCTCACCTCGACCATGTCGTCGGAGCGGTCGCAGCATCTGTACCGACGGCTCGGGTATGTCGACAGTGGAGCCCTGCTCCTGCCCGACGAGCCGGCGGAGCTCATCCTCCGTAAGCCCCTTGCGGAGTGACCGCTACCTCAGCCGCTCAGCGGCGCCCGTCGGCGAAGTGCTGCCAGATGCTGGGTCGTCCCCACGGTCAGCACTGCGGTCGCAGCAGGAACTTCTCCCCCGTGGCCTGGCGCGCGTAGCGCTGCAGGGTCTCCACGTCGAGGGCTTGTCGCAGCGAGATCTCGTCGCTGTAGTGACTGGCGAAGGTCGTGGTGAGCTCGTCGGCAACCCGCTGTCGAAGGCGAGCCAGGTCCTCCCTGCTCGTCCGCGCGAGGAACGGCATCAGCAGCCAGCCGCCGATGCCCCAGGCGAACCCGAAGCGCCGACGCAGTTCCAGGGGCCGGTGGTCCAAGGCGCCGTACACGTAGACCTGCTTGTGCACGTCGCTGCCGTAGCGGTTGTACGGCGCGTCCGGCGGCACGATGGCCGCCTCCATGGCATTGAGGATCTGGCCGGCCAACGACCCACCGCCGACCGCGTCGAACGCCAGGGTCGCCCCGGTGGCACGCATCGCGGCGACCAAGTCGCCCTCGAACGTGGGTTCGCTGGTGTCGCACACGTGCACGGCGCCCTGCTCGCGCAACAGCATGGCCTGCTCGGGACGCCGGACGATGTTGACCAGGGGCACGCCGTCGGCCAGGCAGACCCGGTTCAGCATCTGCCCGAGGTTGGACGCGGCGGCCGTGTGCGCCAGCCCGGTGTGCCCCTCGCGGCGCATGGTCTCGACCATCCCCAGGGCGGTCAGGGGGTTCACGAACGACGACGCTCCGTCGGCAGCGTGCGCGCCCTCGGGGAGCGCGAGACACATCCGCGGCGAGGCCGCGCAGTACTCGCCGTACGTCGCCCCGCCGAGGAATCCCACCGTCCGGCCGAGCAGCGCCTCCGCCTCCGGCGACTCCCCCGCGGCCACCACGACGCCGGCCCCCTCGTTGCCCACCGTCATGGCGTGGCCGACCCTGGCCGACAGGGAACCCATCACCGGCGCCGGGATCGGGGCCGTGACGGTCGGCTCGTCCGCTGATCCGCCCGCGACCGCCTGGGAGATGTCGGCCATGGCCAGCAGCAGCCCCAGGTCGGAGGGGTTGACCGGCGCCGCCTCCACCCGCACCAACACCTCCTGCGGCCCCGGTCGGGGCGTGTCCACCGTCGACACCGACAGTCGCAGCTCGCCGTCCGGTGTGACCAGGCTGCGCAGCTGACGCATGGTGGCGGGGATCTCGGGCATCGCGGTCCCTTCGTGGAGGTAGACCTTGCGAGAGCCTATTCCGCGACAGGTGAAGCGATTGCTCCGGAGACCGACGTTCGTGCGCTCAGTACACCCGCGGCGGTGGCGTCGTCGCGCTGATCACGTAGGTGCTCATGATCTTGTCGGCGAAGGTCTGCTTGTGGGAGTCCCAGATCGGCCAGAAGTACCCCAGGCCGCAGCAGAGGTTGTTGACGACGGTCGAGACGACCTCCCGGAGAACGGACCAGCCCATCCCGATCGGCTGCGTCTCCGCGTTGACCAGACGGATCGCCAGGACGCTCTTGCCGATGCTGGCGCCGGTCCGACCCTGCCGGTAGCCCACGTTCCAGAGGGTGACGAGGAGGCCGAGGCCGGCCCCGATGACGATCAGGCTCACCGCCACGCCCCCGTATTCCACCCCGTGCGTGGTGACTCCTGTCGCCGGATCGACCGTCGTGGACGTCGTGCCCAGCGTGAACAACGCCAGCCACGCGGGGAGCGCGGCCACGCTGGCGACGAGGGAGTCGATGACGTGTGCTGCGACGCGCGCCAGCCAGCTGGCGTAGCCACCGAAGCCGAAGGCGGGCGCGACGGTGGGGGCCGCGGGGTGGGACAGCGTTTGGCCGTACGCCGACGCCGGGCTGGCGGCGTAGGGGTTCGACGGCGCGTACGGCGCGGGCTCGCCGTAGGGGTTCTGGAGACCGGCCGATCCTGCGGGCGTCGGGGACGGAGGTGCCTTCGGTGTCGGCGCGTCCCAGCCGTCCGGGTAGGGACTCCAGGGCGGCTGCGTGGCGGCCGGCCCCGGTTCACCCGGCTGGTCCGATTCGGGCGGTGAGTCGGGCTGCGACATGTCGGTCCCCTCGTGCGGTCGACGGGCGCCAGTCCTCCCGGTCGCCCACGAGGATCCATCGCTCGGGGGTCTCTTCCAGCGGTGCGACGCGCCCGGCTTTCCCTCGTGCACCGGATCGTCGCACGCCGCGTTCCGCGTCGTGGGTGGTTCGGCCAACCTGACCTCACCCGGTGGGCGTCCGTGCGTTCCCGGAGGTCCGCCGGCACCTCGTCGTCCTCGCCTCGAGCGTGCCGGATCCTGATGCTCGGTCGGGCGGGTGACCAAGGGGTCCTCAGATGCCGCTGAGCGTGGGCGCCGACCATGCGCAGACCTCCTCGGAGAACGTGCGGTTTGGTCCCAAACCGCGCGGATCTGACGGTTGAGCGTGCAGTTCTTGACCAATCGGTGCACCTTTCGTCGGGCTCGGACGCGCCAGCCGAGTACCACGCTCATGCCGGGTCCGTGAACGGTCAGGTCGGGACGAGCACCCCACTCCTCGAGGTCGCTGCACCCCATGTACGTCGTCGGATCACGGATGCGGAGGGGCTCCTCCCGGTGCGATCATGGGGGAAGGCCGTGCCGATATCGGGGGTGGCGATGATCTTCTACGGGTTCCTGGTTGCAGTTGCCGTCGTGATCGCCGTCTGTGCGATCCGCTCCCCGATCGTCAGGCAGCTGTCGCGCGGCCACGGCAAGGCCCGGCCTCCGTTCCTCAGCTCCAACATCCACGGCACAGCGCTCAAGTTCGGGCAGGACCCGCTCGCGCAGTCCGAGTTCCGCGAGCGCGAGTAGGCACCACCGGGCGTCACCTCGACGCACGTCAGTCCGGAAGACGTATGCAGGAGCGAGGACCTCTGGAAGGTGTTCAGTAGCGAACGTCGGTCTGTCCATGGCCGAGCAACGGGTTGCGGTGCAGGTCGACGATGTCGATGTGCCGGTCGGGGTTGAATCTGAACCTTGCGGTCGACGTACCGCCTCCGGGGGTGTCGGGCGTGAACACGGCTGTGATCAGGGGTCCGCGGGCACAGTCGGCGGCCGCGCCCGCGGCGGTCGCGCAGGTCCACGTGCCCGGGACCGGGTTGTCGTCGGGGTCGGTCACCAGGGCCGAGGCACCGGTGAGGCCACGCACCGATTCCGAGAAGTGGAACCTGATCGAACCGCCCGAGCTGCGGAAGCCGTACCGCGGTGGGATGTGGTCGTCGGCGAGGATCTTCCCGCCCCTCAGGACGTCCCCCTCGGTGAACCTCCCCACCATGTGCACGGCGTCCATGAACACCTGCGGTGCGAACAGCCAGACCCCGTTGCCCGCGGCGTCGCACGGGCGGGCTCGGAACCTCTGGGCCCAGGTCCCGTGGTACCGGTTCCCGGCGACCCGGGTCGCCGGGCCGAGGGCGTGGAGGTCCCCGAAGCCGGAGAGGCCGGTGTGCCAGGCGTGCAGGCCGACGTATCGCACTCCGGATCCGGTGTCGGTGAACCTCCCCATCAGGGTGACGGTCCGCGCGTGGGTCCTCAGGTCGAGCGTCCGGGCGCCGCCCCTGATCCACAGGTGGCCGACCAGACGTGGTTTCGTGGTGTCGGGCCGTCGGCGGACCTGGATCGCCTTGTTCTCCTGTTTCAGCTCGTGGTTGCCCGCACGGTCGGTGGCGTAGATGTACTGGAGGCGGTACGTCGAGACCGCCGTGCCTCCCCAGTGTGGGAGGCGGAAGGAGCCTCGGTAGGTGTCGGTGGTGCCGGGCACCAGCCGCATCCGCCGGTAGCGGTCGGTGCTGTCTCCACGGGGTATCAGCAGGTCGAAGACCACGGAGGCCACGCCGGAGCCGGTGTCCGTGACCCGAGCGGTCACCGTGATCCGACCGCCATGTCGGCCGTCGGCCCGGGTCGGGATCGAGACGTGCGAGACGAGCGGTGGCGTGGTCTCCGCCGTGGACGGCACCACGTCGACCGTCGTGTCGAAACCCTGCGAGGCCAGCTCGTTCTCGGGGATCTGGTGTCGGTTCCCGGCCCTGTCCGTGACCATCGCGTACCAGGCGGAGTGCGGCCCCAACGTCGTGTCGACGCGGGCGAAGGACGCCCGGCCCACGTAGGTGCCGTCGGCCTGGCGCGCCAGCATGATCCCGCCGCCGATGTCGGGGTAATCCACCTCGACCGACGAGATGCCCGTGGCGGGGCCGGGTCCGCCCACGTCGTGCGCCGACGCCGTGATCGTGAAGGTCTGGCCCTGCTCGACCGTGCGCGGACTCACCGTGAGGCGGGTCAGCACCGGGTAGCCGTTGTCGGAGGACCAGCAGCCGTTCACCACCCCTGGCGCGGTTCGCCCGGACCGCGCCGAAGCCATCGAGACGCCCCCCACGACGGGCGCGGCCACGAGCGTCACCGCCAGGACGGCGGAGGTGGCAGCGAGTGACAGCCTGCGATGGGACCTCGCGACAACACGTGGGCGCCAGATGGGCATCAGAGGTCCTCCGAGAAGTCGGGATCGGCACCCAGTCTGATGCGTGTGAAGAGTGATCGGTTCGCCCGAACAGCAAACTTCTCGGACGAGAACGCTTTCAGCGGAGGTCGTGCGTAGACCGCACCGCGGTCCGTGGCAGCTGTCGCGTCCAAAGACGCCCCCGCCCGACTTTGCCGCTGGACGTTCAGCCAGAGCCTCTGTACCGGACCGACACCGTGTCGCGCTGGGCGCCCCACGCGAGCGAGAAGGTCCAGCAGCCTGGCTCCGGTACATCGATGATCGAGGGCCGGGTGCGGCCCGGAGTCACGTGCCCCTCGACGCGGCGGTGGACCACCACCGCGGAGTTGTTCAGCGAGGCCGTGATCAGAAGGTCTGCGGTGTCCGTGGCGCGCCGGGGCCGCTTGAGCTCCCACAGGATCTTGTTGTGACGGTCGGGCAGCGGTGGAGACCTGAACGGCTTCGGCCACGCGAAGGAGTGGCCGACGATGCCGTGCCGCCTCCCCACGAGCTCTCGCTGGACGGCGGCGGGGCACGGCAGCGACACGCGAGCCGGCGACCTCGATTCCCCACCACGGGGTGTCGTCCCCGTCGCCGTTGGTGGCGTGGGACCGCTCGTCTTCGCGACGGCAGCGGGGTCACTCGGTGGAGGGCTCGATGGCCCGGCGGTGCATCCGGTGACCACCGCAAGGGCGACGCAGGCCAGAACTGCTCCCGCCACGTCCATGGGTCAGTATGGCCTCGATCGGGAAACGGCCGCACCTGTTGTTGACCGGTGCTCGTGCGTTGCCCATGAGCGGTCGTGCGAGACGTCGTAGCCGGACGACGATGAGGGCGCGTGCTCAGCCGGCGTCATCAAGTCGGGGGATGTCGTGCCTGGTGCCGGCCGAGGATCCTGACCGGGAGGCGCATCAACCCTCGACTCAGCGCCTCGAAGGGTCAGCCATGGGCAGTCGGCGGGTCTCGACACTCGCGATGACCGCGTCGGGGCGCGTGCTTCTGCGTGGAGTGTCGGCAGCTTCGCCACCGCCCATCTCGGTCTGCAGCCGAGCCGGCGCCCGCTCCGGCCGTGGAAGGGAGCGACCATGTCGGTAACCCGCCGAGCCCCTGCATTCGTCATCACGAGCCTGGCCGCCTGCGCCGCCCTGCTCGGGGCGGTGCCGACCAGCGATGCCACACCCGGCGGGACCTCTCAGGCCCAGGGTTCCACCTCGCTTGCGGGACATCACTGGCGCCATCGTGTCCAGGTCGACGGGAAAGCCGGACCGGACGCGGTGGTCATCATCGGCGGCAAGGACCTGACGCTGGACTCGTTCCGCATGGGGATTGGCCACATCCTGGTGCACGTGCACCTGGCGAACACCCCACGCACGTTGTCGTCGCGTCAGTCCCTCAGCTACGTCTCGGTGCTGAGCCCCTGGACCCCCTGGCTGGGCGCGACCAACCTCGATCATCGAGGCGGCAAGGAGATCCTGGTCGGCTTCACGACGGGCGCACACAGCCAGTTCTTCACCGTTCTCAACGACCGGGCCGGGCGTCTGCGCGCACTGAACGCCCCCGCAGGCACCTCGTGGGGCGTCAACAGTTCGTTCGGCACCGGCAGCTCCGGCTGGCGATGCACCAGCACGGGGGTCGAGAGTCGGTCCGTGTTCCCCGGAGGAGGCAGCGCGACGTACCGGATCGTGCGCAACCGCTATGTCTGGCGGACCGGCCGTTGGGTGCGAACGAGCCACGACGCAAAGACGGTCCCTGCGGACGCGCAAGGCAACCCACCGGCCTCCACCGATGCGTTCCCGCGCTTCATCTGCCCGGGCCTTCCGCGAAACGTCCTGTGAAGCAAGAGGGACCCAAATCCCTCCGGCCTTCTGGGCAGGCTCGGGCGTCGATGACTGCCGAACACGCATCGAGATGCACACCGCGCTGCATCGGTGCGAGGCTGCCGTCATGAACCCGGTGACCCACGGTTCCATCACCTGGAGGCAGGCACTGGCCTGGCGGTTGGAGCGGCATCTGCTCGACCCGGTGGGGTCCGATTCCGTGCCGAACGTCGTACGCCGGCTCGGTGCCGTGCTGGCGATGGACGAGTCACTGGCCGAGCTCGCGGTTCGGTCCCGCTGTACGACGTCGCAGTCCGGCGAGCTCACCCAGGCACTCGTCGACGGGACGGTGATCAAGGCGTTCGCCTTCCGCGGGTCGATGCACTACCTCTCCCCCGAGGACGGCGGCATCTACCTCGCGATCAGATCGGCCGGGCGGCAGTGGGAGCTGCCGAGCTGGGTCGAGTACTACCGGCTCACCCCCTCGGACTGGCCGGACTTCCGGGCCGCTGTGCGGGAGGCGCTGAGTGACGGGCCGCTGACCGTCCCCGAGCTCGGCGACGTGCTGGCGGAACACCCCGCGTACCGGCACCTGCACCCCGTCTTCGACGAGGGCGCAGGCACGCTGATCAAGCCGCTGACCTGGCAAGGCGACATGAGCTTCGGGCCGCCCCGCGACGGGCAGCACACCTTCCAACGCCTCGACCTCAACCCCCGGTGGAAGGGTGTCCCCGACCTCGACGACGCGGGGCCACGCGCCATCACGGCCTACCTCCGCACGTACGGGCCGGCGACGTTCGACCACCTCCACTACTGGCTCGGCCAGGGCCTGAGCGCCGGGCGCAAACGGCTCAACTCGTGGCTGACCGACCTCCGCGAGCAACTGGTCGCCGTCGACGTCGAGGGCACCACGGCGTACGTCGTACGCGACGACGTCGACTCCCTCCTCGTCGCCCGGCCCTCGGACGCGCTGCGCTTCCTTCCCGGCCACGACCAGTGGGTGATGGGCCCCGGCACCAAGGACGTCCACGTCACACCACCGGCCCGACGAGACCTCGTCACCCGCAAGGCCAACCCGGTGATCGTCGGCGGTGTCGTCTGCGGGACCTGGACGCGGAAGGGCGACGAACTCACCGTCGACTGGCTCGATGAGCGCCCGCGACCCACGGAAGCCATCAGCCAGGAAGCCGCGCGGCTGGCCGGCGTCCTCGGCCGCGACCTGCACCTGACGCTGCTCTGACAGTTCCCCCGTCGACTACCTAGGAGGAGGCACCCATGAACCAGAAAGATCTCCATTCCAGCGGCCTCGAGGCACGGCGAGACGTGCTTGGAGATGACTACGTCGGGGCCAGCCTGGCGAGCTCCGACGAGTTCATGATGGTCTTTCAGGAGGCGGTGACGGACATTGCCTGGGGGTACTCATGGAGCCGTCCCGGGCTCGACCGCAGAAGTCGCCTCATCCTCACGCTGGGCATCCTGGCCGGCCTGGGACGCCACGAGGAGCTGGGCATCTACGCGCAGGGCGCCATACGCAACGGCATCACGGTGGAAGAGATCAAGGAGATCCTCATCCACGTCACGTCGTACTGCGGGACGCCAGCTGGTCGTCAGTGCTTCCTTGCGGTCCATGACGCCCTCGACCAGATCGAGGCTCTGCCCAGGACCGCCCCGTAGGTGAATGCCGAATTCCCCACGCGATCTCCGGCACGCCGACGATGTCCGCGGGGCGCTGGCCGGCGAGGTCGGCACCTGTATCGCCGCCCTCCAGCACCGGAGCACCCGGCGCGCCCCGGCGCCGATCCTGTTGGCTCCCCCGTTCGATGCTCACCGCTGGGCGCGCAGGCCTGCGCGTCGACCCGCGGCACGAGCCCGAGCCGGTCAGATCGGGCCGACATCGATGCGGATGAGCCAGCCCCGCCCGCAATGCGTGAGCACCCCGTGGAGTCGGCACCCGAGCCGAAGCGAGCGGGGCTGGTGGGCCAGCCCTCTCACCCCTCGTGTGGCGAAAACTCCCAAGGGGCAAACAGGTATGCACCTGGACCCACGAACGACGCTACGCGCCCCGGCTGCGTCCGGGATAGAGGTGACGCGATACGGCACGGAACGGGCCGAAATGAAGGAGAGCGACGACCGGCGGGCCGCCCTGCAGGACGTCGGCCAGGCCCTCCGCCGCACGACTCAACGGGGTGTCGCGGTATCCCCACCGCCATTCTCTCGAACTCCGTCCCACTCGGCACCGGAGGTCACCGCGAGGCGCCCAACCGAGCGACCAGCTGCGTGCGCGAGTGGACGTCCAGCTTCGTGTAGACGTTGTTCAGGTGGTAGCCCACGGTCTTGACGCTGAGAACCAGACGGTGCGCAACCTGCTGGTTGGTGAGCCCCTCGCAGACGAGCCCGGCGACGATCTGCTCCTGCGGCGTGAGGGAGGGCCCCGCCGGGCGGTCAGGCTCGGGCTCGGCGCCGCAGGCGAACAGCTCGACGTCGCAGCGCTCGACGAACGGCCTCGCGCCGAGGGCCGACAACCGCTCCCGAGCGGCGTGCAACCGGCCGACGGCGGCCCGTCTCTCTCCTCGGCGCCGGAGGAAGCGTCCGTAGGCCACCTCGGTCAACGCCGACTCGAGCGCGGTGGAAGCTCCCTGCCCGAGGGCCAGCGACTCCTCGAAGGCGGCACGAGCCGGTTCGTGCTCCCGGCGGGCAGTCGCGAGCTCGCCACGGACCCTGGCAAGCCCCGCGAGGCGCGACCGCGAACCGCGATCACCGGCCACCCGCTCGAAACCGGCGATGTCGGTCGCTGCCTCGTCGAGTCGACCGAGCTCGACGAGAGCAGAGGCATACGTGACGGGCCAGCTGAGGAGACCCGGCTCGTGGGTCGGACCGCCGCCCTGAGTGCGCAACAGCGCGGACTGGGACACCACCTGCTCCGCGTCCCCCCGACAGGCGGCGAGCTGGACGGCGGCGTTCTCGCACACCGCGAAGGTCCCGGGGTCGCCCAGCTCCCTGGCGAGTCGTCGGGCGTCCTGGAGATGGCGATCAGCCTCGTCCCAGTCGCCGCGGCCGGCAGCCACGACGACGATCGCGGTGTGCAGGAATCCCTGGATCCAGACCTGCCCGGTGTCCTCGGCCAGAGAGAGGGCCTGGGCGGCGACGGCGAGCGAATTGTCCCAGTTGCCGAGACGGAACTCGACGTCTGCGAGCACACCCGTCGCAACGAGACGGTTCGGCGCGAGGTCACCGCCGGACGTCACGGTCAGCTCGGCCAGATCGGCTCGGGCGCCGGCCAGATCGTCCACCGCAGCGCGCAGCGCGCCTCTCGCGCACAGCTGATGATGCTGGTCGCGCGGCACGGCTTCCGGATCGGCCGGGAGCTCGCGCTGCAACCGGGCCAGCGCCTCCGGTAGCTGGCCGGCGAGGGTCAGCCCCATCGCGCGTGCAGCGGCGGTCGAGTCGGCCATGTCCGGCTGGAGCTCGTGGGCCAGGGCCCGCTCGGCCCACATCGCGGCGGCATCGCCGTCGCCACGCATGTTGCACAGTTGCGCGAGGATGGCGGCGAGTGGACCTCGTCCCTCGGGATCGAGCTCCTCGCTGCGTTCCCAGGCCCGGATGGCGAGGTCCTCGGCATCGCGGGTCTGTCCCGCCAGCTGTGCGACCTTGGCCTGCAGGTGGAAGCGTTGCGCCGAGGGCGCGACCCGGGTGAGACGCTCGGCCAGGGCAGCGGTCGCTGCGACGTCGCCGGCCAGCAAGTAGAGCCCGATGGCGTCGATGAGGTGGTGGTCAGCGGCTTCGCCGGCGTCGCTCATCCCCGCTGCCGTGGCGTAGAGCTCGGCGGCCCGGTGCAGGTCGCCGCGTTCCCTGTTGGCGGCCGCGCATCTTGCCAGTCCTTCGGCCACGGTCGGGTCCGGTCCGCGCGCAGCGGAGACCCGGTGGAGGAGAGCCTCCTCGCCACGAAGCAGCCTGGCCGCTGCCATGTGGAGCCGGACGCGTTCTGCTGGACCCAAGGCGTCGTGGACGGCTGCCTTCACCAACGGGTGCAAGAAGCGCAACCGCCAGCCGTCGTCGGCGTACGTGCAGGTGACCAGCTTGGCCCGGGTGAGCTCGTCGAGGGCCGTCTCCGGCTCGGCCACGCCGGCCACCTCCGCCGCGATGTCGACCAGGGCGCCGTCCGCGAGAACGGCGGCCGCACGGGCCAGGCGCTGGGCATCCTCCGAGTGCGAGGCGAGCGCACCGAGCACCAGCAGGGCGTAGGACTTCGGAGCCGGGAGGGGCCCAGGCGAGTCGAGCTCGCCCAGGGACAGCTCGTCGATGAGCGCCCCGAGGTAGAGGGGATTCCCGCCCGTGTGCCGCCGTAGCCGCATGGCCGACCGGCCACTGACCTGCCCCCATCCGCGGGCCGCTCCCAGCTCCACGACCTCGGTGTCGCTGAGTCCGCCCAGCACCAGGCGTCCGTCCTGCGCGTCCACCAGGCGGAGCAGGCCCGCCGGAACTCGACCGAGCGAGTCGTCCCTCACCGCGAGAACAGCCAGCACGCGGTCGGCCCGGAGTCGACGCAGCGCGAAGGTCAGCGCCGTGATCGAGTCGGCATCGGAGAGGTGTACGTCATCGACGACGAACGTCGTGATGTGCTGATCGTGCCGTCGATCAAGGAACCGGAGCAGATCGGCACCGGCGGCGAACGGGTCGTTCCACGAGGCTACCCGCGAGTCGAGCAGCTGGAGCAGCACCCCGAAGCTGAGGAAGGTCTCGGCCTCGTCCCCCGAGGCCGTCAGCGGGGGCGCCTGGAGGGTTCGGGCGAAGGTCGAGAGGAGGGCGCTCTTCCCGACACCGGCAGACCCTTCGACGAGGACGGTCTGAGGGTGTCCGTGTCCCGCCTCGACATGTCGGGCGTGGAGGAAGGCGAGCTCATCCGCGCGTCCTACGAACGGATGCAAACCCATCTGCCACCTCCCGGTGCGGACGATCTGAAGTTACCCGAAACGTGCGCTCTCGGGCGCCGGTCGGGAATCGGGCGACTCGATCAGGGCGCGTCCGGGCAAGTCCCTTTTGTCGACGGATCCCGGGCATTCACCCGGGGTGGGACGGCCGGTGGGCTCTTAGCGTGGAAGGCCTTCACTTCCTTCGATCACGCTCAGGAGATGGTCATGTCAAACCCGAGGAACGGCCCGCCGGTCCGAACAGACATGGCTCCCCCCGTGCAGCCGAGGGCCGGGAGCGACCCGTGGTGGACCACGCCCAATGTGGTGACGGTCGCCAGGACGGTCGCCTCGGTCGCGGTGGGAGTCTGGGCGATCACTGACGAGTCGGTCCTGCTCCTGGTGGTCGCCTACGGCATCTACTGGATCGGGGACATGCTGGACGGCTTTCTGGCTCGTCGGCTGGGACAGGAGACCACGCCCGGGGCGGTGCTGGACATCGTCTGCGACCGTGCGTGCTCGGCGATCTGCGCGTGTTGCATCTTGATGCTCGCGCCAGAGACCTGGCCGGCCATGCTTCCGTTCCTGCTGTCCTTTCTGATGGTCGACACGATGCTGTCCTTGTCGTTCCTGCACTGGGATCTCAAGAGCCCCAACTACTTCGGGAAGGTGGACAAGGGAGTCTGGCGTCTCAACTGGTCCCCACCTGCCAAGGCACTCAACACCGCAGGTCTCGTGCTGGCGCTCTGCCTTCACATGCTCGTGGCGGGAGCGGTGTTGGTGACTCTGGTCCTCCTGATGAAGCTCTGGTCCCTGAGCAGAGTCCGCCACCTCCTCATGGCCGGTTCCCGAGTCGCCGCCTGCCCCGTCGTCGCCACGGAGACCGGCCCGTGAGCGCGACCGCCGTCGTCCTCAGTCTGCTCGCCGGCCTGGCGTCTGCCCTGCTGCCGTTCGTGAACGCTGAAGCACTCGCGGCGACAGCCTCACGGGCCGATCGGGACCTCATGCCCGTCCTGGTCGTCGCGCTCGCCGGCGGCCAGACGATCGGCAAGCTCACCCTCTTCGAGCTCGCCGGTCGAGGCGCCGCCCGCCTTGCTCGACGAACCCACGAGCGTCCCGCCCGTCGGCTACCGATCTCGCGCCTCGCCGCACGCCAGGCGACCGCTCTTCAATCGGCCAGCTCCAGACTCTCGGTCGTAGCGGTCTCGGCCCTCACCGGCTTCCCACCTCTGGCGGCCGTCGCGGTCGCGGCCGGTACCACGACGACCAAACGATCCGGATTCGCGGCGGCGTGCTTCACCGGTCGAACACTCAGATTCGGGCTGATCGCCTACGGAATGTCGATCATCTTCGTCTCGTGAAACGCCACACAGGAGACACGTGAGGGAAGGCCATGCAGGTGAGGCACGCCCGCAGGTCATCTGGCTGGCGGCGGGGTCGTGGTCACGGTACGACGGATGCGTCCGAAACCAGTTCGCGCACCACCGCACCGGCCGGCTTGACGTCGTTCACGACGCCGCACGACTCACCGGCCCACAAGGGCACGAGCTCGGGCCGGTTGGGGAGCCGAGCGCAGGGCAGCGGCCGTGCCGTTGTCGGCCTCGTGCAGGTCGTCGAGACAGAAGAACAGCGGCCCTGCGAGGGCGGCCTGCTCGACGACCCGGTCGAGGGGGTCGGCCATCCCACCGTTGCGACTCGAAGCGGGCGCATGTGGACTCCAGATTCGCAGGGAGTCCCGCCCAGAACCTGCGGACAGGTTCTGGGCGGGACGACCCGATCGGGTCGCGGCTCCGGGGAGTTCCCTAGACGGTCACCCCGTCGAGCACCGCGGCCACGTCGACCTTGGTCGTCGCGGCCTCGAGCGCCGCGACCTTGTCGGGATCCAGGAACACCTGGGCGATCTTCCCGAGCAGCGCCAGGTGCTCGTCGCCGGCTCCGGCGACCCCGACGACGAACTTCGCCTGCTTGCCCTTCCAGTCGATGCCCTGCGAGTAGCGGACGAAGGAGAGCCCACTGGCCAGGATCGACGCCTTGGCGTCGTTGGTGCCGTGCGGGATCGCCAGCGAGTTGCCCATGAAGGTCGACACGGACTTCTCGCGCTCGTGCATGGACAGGACGTACGCCGGCTCGACCGAGCCGCTCGCAACGAGCAGCTCACCTGCCTCGGTGATGGCGTCGTCCCTCGTCCGAGCCGTCCCCTCCAGCACGATCGCACTCTCGGGGAGGAGGGCGCCCAAGCCACCGGCCTCCGACGCGACAGGTGCCTCAGCAACCGGGCCTGCGTTCGGTCCGTTGGTCCCGTGCAGCAGATCGACGATCTCGTCGTACTTCGGGCTGGCCATGAAGTTGTCCACCGAGACCTGGACCGCGGACGGCGTGCGCTCGCGTGCGCGCGCGGTGAGGTCCTGGTGGGTGACCACCAGGTCGAACGTGTCGTCGAGATTGGCGATCGCCTTGTTCACCACGGTGACGTCGGAGTAGCCGGCGCCCTGGATCTTCTTCCGGAGCACCGAGGCGCCCATCGCCGAGGAACCCATGCCCGCGTCACAGGCGAACACGATCGAGTGGATGGGGCCGTTCGGGGCCTTCACCCCGGCACCCCCGATGACCGCCGCGGTGGCCGCGGACTCCTTGCCCTTCATCGACGTCATGACGCCCATCGCGGCGAGCAGGTCCCCGCCGTCCTCGAGGTCGCCCTTGTCCATGCGCAGCAGGAGGCCGGCGATCACGAAGGTCACTGCGAAGCCACCGATGACCGACAGGGTCACGCCGAGGAAGCTGCCCGGCGGTGTCTGCGCGTACACGGCGAAGATCGAGCCCGGTGCGGCCGGGGCTCGGAGCCCGGAGTGGAACGTGACGTTGATGAAGATCTGGGTCATGCCGCCCGCGATCATGGCCACGATCAGCCGCGGCTTCATCAGCACGTAGGGGAAGTAGACCTCGTGGATGCCCCCGAAGAACTGGATGATCGCGGCGCCCGGGGCGGTCGCCTTGGCCATCCCCTTGCCGAACACCGTGTAGGCCATCAGCAGACCGAACCCGGCGGCCGGGTTGGCCTCGAGCAGGAACAGCACCGACTTCCCGCTCTGCTGCGCCTGCTGGATCCCCAAGCGGAGTGAGGACGCCGTGGTTGACCGCGTTGTTGAGGAACAGCACCTTGGCGGGCTCGATGAACACCGACGTGAACGGCAGGATGTTGTGGGCGACCAGCCAGTTGACGGCGTCCCCCAGCCGGTCGATCACCCACAGAAGCGGCGGTGCCAGCACGAACATGCCGAGGATCGCCATGATCGCGCCGAGGATGCCGGCCGAGAAGTTGTCGACCAGCATCTCGAACCCGGGCTTGATCTTGCCGGCCCACAGGGCGTCGACCCGCTTCATCACCTCCGCGGTCAGCGGGCCCATGATCATCGCGCCGAGGAACATCGGCGAGCCGGTCCGGCCGCTGCCGAGGAAGATCGGGTCCGAGGTGGCCATGATCACGCCGAGCACGGCGAAGCCGCCGACGACGCCGCCGCGCACGCCGTACACCATCCGGCCGCCGGTGAAGGCGATGAGGACGGGGAGCACGTAGTAGATCCCCGGGTCGACCATCGTGGCGATCTTCGCGTTCGGCGTCCAGCCGACCGGGATGAAGAACGCGGTGACCAGGCCCCACGCGATGATCGCGGCGATGTTGGGCATGATCATGTTCGACAAGAAGGTGCCGAACTTCTGGACATAGACGCGGACCGAGGTCCGGGTCTGCGGTGGTGCGGTGGCAGTGACCATGCTGGTCCTTTCTGAGTCGACCGACACGGCGCCCGTGCGGCCGGGGTGACCAGCGTCACGCTGATCTTTGCTTATCTTCATATCTGTCTTCACTTGCCTTCGTCAAGAGGTTGAAGCAAACTAATCCCAACGAATCCCAACCAAGCGGGTACCCCGTGGCGTCGCGCGCACGGCCGCCGGTCGCCCGGGCTCAGGAGGAGCGCCATGAAGGCACTGCGTTTCTACGCACCAGAGGACGTCCGGCTCGAGGAGGTTCCCGAGCCTGAGTGCGGACCCGAGGAGATCAAGCTGCGGGTGCGGAACTGCTCCACCTGCGGCACGGACGTGAAGATCTTCTACAACGGGCACCAGAACCTCACCCCACCCCGGACCATCGGTCACGAGATCGCCGGCGAGGTCGTCGAGGTCGGCGCCGCCGTCAACGCGACGTACGGCTCGGACTGGCAGGTCGGCGACCGCGCGCAGGTGATCGCGGCGGTCCCGTGCGGTCAGTGTCACGAGTGCCGCAAGGGCTGGATGGCGGTCTGCCAGAACCAGACCTCGGTCGGCTACCAGTACGACGGCGGGTTCGCCGAGTACATGGTCGTTCCCCGTGAGGTACTGAAGGTCGACGGGCTCAACCGGATCCCCGACAACGTCGGGTACGACGAGGCCTCGGCAGCCGAGCCGTTCGCCTGCGCCATCAACGCGCAGGAGCTGCTCGGCATCGAGGGGGGTGACACCGTCGTGGTCTTCGGGGCGGGTCCGATCGGCTGCATGCACATCCGGATCGCCCGCGGCGTCCACGACTGCGGACCGGTGTACCTCGTGGACGTCAACGCCGAGCGGTTGAAGATGTCAGCCGATGCGGTCCAGCCCGACGAGACGATCGACGGCTCCGAGGTGGACGTGGTCGAACGCGTGATGGAGCTGACCGGTGGCCGCGGGGCCGACGTCGTCATCACCGCCACCGCCGCCAACATCACCCAGGAGCAGGCGATCTCCATGGCCGCCCGCAACGGCCGGATCTCGTTCTTCGGCGGTCTTCCCAAGTCCGACCCGTTCATCAGGTGCGACTCCAACCTGGTGCACTACCGCCAGCTGCACATCCACGGCGCCAACGGGTCGGCCCCCGAGCACAACAAGCGGGCCCTGGAGTACATCTCCACCGGCCGGGTGCCGGTCAAGGACCTGATCACCGAGCACATCCCGCTGGAGCGGGTCCTGGACGCGTTCCAGATCGTCAAGAACGGGGAGGCCATCAAGGTCACCGTCGAGCCCTGACAGCTTGACAGCCCACACGTTCAACTATAAAACCAGGCAAACACAGCTCTCGTGGGGACGGGGACTTCGATGACGATGTACGCCGCGGAACGTCAGCAGGCGATGGCCGAGCTGGTGACCCGGCGCGGTCGGGTCTCCGTGGTCGACCTCTCGGCCGAGTTCGGCGTCACCACCGAGACCGTCCGCCGCGACCTCGACACCCTCGAGGACCTGCGCCTGGTACGCCGGGTGCACGGCGGTGCGCTTCCCGCGGACTCCTTCACGGTGCTCGAGGCCGGCCTGTTCGACCGCGGACTCGCCCACCCCGACGAGAAGCGGCGGATCGCCGAGGCGGCGCTGGCGTTCCTGCCTGCCGCCGACGCCGCGGTCATCTTCGACGCGGGGACGTCGACTGTCCTGCTGGCGGCGATGCTCCCCAAGGATCATCGGATCACCGCGCTCACCCACGCGATCCCGGTCGCAGCCAAGCTCGCGGACCTGCCGAATGTCGAGGTCCACCTACTCCCCGGCCGGGTGCGTGACAAGACCCAGGCCGCCGTCGGGGTCGAGACGGTCGCGGCACTGGCACGGGTCCGGGCGGAGGTGGCGTTCGTCGGCACCAACGGCATCACCGTCGAGCACGGTCTCTCCACCCCCGACCATGCCGAGGCGGCCACCAAAGCCGCGATCGTGGCGAGTGCCCAGCGCGTGGTCGTGCTCGCGGACTCCAGCAAGATCGGGCAGGAGCGCACCGTGCGGTTCGCCGATCTCGCCGACATCGACGTGCTCGTCACGGACGTCGGTGCCGACCCCACGCAGATCGCGGCCTTCCGGCAGGCCGGCGTCCATGTGGTGACTGCCTGATCGTGACCGGCGCGGGACAGCTCCCTGAGAGGCCACCACGAGCCAGGCGCACGGGAGGCCGCGGTAACGGTTTGGTCCCAAACCGCACGGATCCGACCGCTGAGCGTGCGGTTCTTGACCAATCGCTGCACCTTTCGCTGGTCTCGGCCGCGTCCAGCCGAACGGCGCGCTCAGGGCGGCTCCGAGGCTCGGCAGCCGGCACCGGCAGCGAGGCAGCAGCCGGCTGGACTGTCCTCGACATCACCCGGTTGCTCACAGGGCCACGATGACGATGACGATCAGCGCGGCGCAGCCGGCGATCAGCAGGGCGTACTCCACCATCGAGAAGCGCCGCCGCCCGGACTTCTCCGCTGTTTCGGGGTCGGCGGGTGGACAGTCGAGCATCTTGTTTTCCATCCGTTGATCAGGGACTCGGCTGGGCAGAAGGCGCGCCCCTACGCCTACGGGGAGGGGCGTAGGGGCGCGCTCAGCGTCGATGCTAGGTCCGGATGTCCGTTGCCGGAGACAACCGAATGGTGAAATTTGACGCGCCGGCGGCTCCTCGGCGCGCCGCGGCCAGTTGCCTGCTGATGAGCTCATACGGCGACCCGCGGTCAAGACTTCACAGGCATGCACGAGCTCGGGCCGCAATGCCGCCCGTGCTGGGCCGACGCGTGGCACGATCGGATGGTGACTGATTTTCTCGGGGCCACGAGGTATCGCACGCCCATCCGAAGCGGGAACCTCCAGCCGCGCGGCCGAGTGGTCGACTGGAAGCCCACCGGGACCCTGCACGCCGTCGACGCGGCGGCTGACGCTCGCGAGCGGACGACTCTGTGCGGGATCCTCGCTGACACCAGCTGGTGGACCTGGAAGGACTTCGACCAGGCCCCGCCGTCCGAACAGTGCGACGTCTGCACGGCCGAGCTACGTCGTGCCGAGCTCGCCCGACGCGTGGGTTAGACACTCGAGCCGCCGCTCAGCCCGGCTCGTTTGCGTGGATCAGTCCGGACTCGTAGCCGTACACCACGGCTTGCACTCGGTCGCGGAGTCCGAGCTTGGTCAGAACCCGGCCGAGATGCGTCTTGACGGTCGCCTCACCGAGGTGGAGGCGGGCGGCGATCTCGCTGTTGGAAAGGCCACGTGCCACCAGTGCCAGCACCTCGATCTCCCGTCCGGTGAGCATGCGCAGGGCCTCCCTCGGAGCAACGACGGAATGGTCCCAAACCGTGCGGATCCGACGGTTGAGCGTGCGGTTCGTGACCAATCGGCGGACCTCGGCGGGCAGGGTCCTACTGCTGGTCCGGGGGCGTCTGGAGCATGGTGATCAGCTCCTGCTCGGTGAAGCTCGGGCTGGACATCTCGAGGAACTGGCCGTGGAAGAACCGCGAGTCCTTGATCCAGACCGCGGCGTCGCCGGTCTGGGGATCCTGACCCGACCACGCCTGCTCGATGTCGAAGGGGTTCGGCACCGGCGTGGCGTCGGCGGGCGGCGCGGCAGCACCGATCCGACAGACGATGTAGCGCAGCGGCTGGTTCGCAAGGCGCTGGACGCGGAACGTGCGGCCGGCGAACTCGAACGACGTGGTGACCAGCCTGACGTGGCCGCTCGCGGCCGGCGCACTCGGTCCCGCCCCGAAGGAACCGTGGACGTGGCCGGGCACCGCCTGGGTGGACCGTGGCGGAGCCGGAGTCGCGGTCGGCGTGCCGCCACCGCCCAGCTGGGGCAGCACGATCACGGCCGTGGCCGCCGCCGCGATGGGGATGGCGGTCCAGGGCGCCACGGCGCGGCGCGGGGCCGGCACCCGGCCGGCGTAGGTCAGCCCCTGGCTCTCGTCGCGGAAGCCGGCTTCGAGCTCTCGGATCAGATCGTCATCGGTGAGCATCAACGTTCTCCTTGTCGGAGGTCTCGGTGGTGAGCGCGGTCCGCAGGCTGGCGAGCGCGCGCGAGGTCTGTGACTTGACGGTCCCGGTGGTGATGCCGAGCGTCCTCGCCGTCTCCTCGACCGAGAGGTCGTCGAAGTAGCGGAGCACCAGGACCGCCCGCTGGCCCACGGGCAGCTCGCGTGCGGCTCGCATCAGCAGGTCGCGGTCGAGCCGGCTGTCGGAGGAGGCGCCATCGCCCGCCAACGGCACGTCGTGTTCCAGCGGGGCCTCGCTCGGTCGGCGGCCGAGGCTGCGCCACCGGTCCTTGACCAGGTTCGCGACGGTCGTCCGCGCGTACGCCTCGGGTGACCGCCGGGCCGAGCGCCACCGGCGCGCGGTCCGCAGCAGCGCAGATTGGACGACGTCCTCCGCGTGGCCGGCATCGCCGGTCAGGAGATAGGCCGTCCGGAGCAGCCGGTCCGAGCTCGCGGCCACGAACGCCTCGAACTCCTGCCGGTCCCGGCCACCGATCACGCTCGCGCCCCTGATGTGCTCGTCACACCACCTTGAACTCCGGTAGACGTGATCAGGTTGTCACAGCGATGCAAAATGCCCCCGGAACACGGTGCTCGCTGATGCCGAGGTGCGTGCTCTGCCACGACTTCGGTCCGGGCCCTGATACCGTCCGCGCCGTGCCAACGTCGACATCCCTCGAGGACAGCCAGGTCGTCCGGCAGGCCGTGAACGTGTTCTTCGGGTTCGTCGTCGTGTGTGGGCTGTTCTCGGTCTCTCTCATCGCCCTCGGAGCCCCCTGGCTCGGTGTTCTCCTCGGCGCAATCGAGTTGTTCGTGGCGTGGAGGGTGACCCCACCGTCCGGGGCCCGCTCCCTCCGGTGGATCACCGGAATGTTCGGAGCCTTCACCCTCGGCTTCTCGGTGCTCTGGCTGGTCCTGTCGTAGTCGTTCGGCTCAGACACGGGCCTGGCACGACGCGGGCGGGCAACGCAACCCATGCCGCTGTCCCTCGCTGGCGGCGGGACTCGCGAAAGGGACGTCCCAGCAGCTGTCGGTCTGCCAGAATCCCGTCGTGGACCTCACCCTCATCCGGGAAGCCTTCGAGTCGGACAGCACGCCGATCATCCGTACCGACTTCGCCGACGACAGGGCATGGCAGACAGTGGCCCTTGAGATCTCGAAGCCTGTTGACTTTGAGAACCCTGACAACCCTGACCCCGGCGACGACGGGTACGCACCCAACGTCATCCTCATCGAGGACCGCGCCTTCCAAGGCGTCACTGGAGCGGCCCTCGGGCAGGCATTCGAGCCGAGCGACGAAGCGTTCGGCTATGCCCTCCTGGCCGATGGCCGCTCCATGGCCGAAGCTGTTGCCGGCGGCGAAATCACGCTCGACTACGTCGATCTCTCGATCTCGGACCCGGAGGATGCTGAGCTGTTCAACTCCTTCATGGGTCGCACGTTCCGATGTGTTGTCCCTGAGGTGGCTTCCATCGAGGTGAACCTGTCGATAGCCAACATGGACTTCAGCGACTTTGCCGACAACACCGACGCAGATGGAGTCTTCCGAGGCTTCGAGGACGACGGCTAGTGCCGCAGGGCAGGGCACCCTGGTGTCCAGCGATCATTCATTTGGGCGATTGACGATCCTCGACGCAGAACGAGAATGACCGCGGACGTGGCGCCGCATCCGGGAGTGATGTGACGGCCTCGGGACCTACGTTCGCGTAGGCCTACGAGGGGGGATCGACATGCGCGTCCGACACCGGGGTCTCGGGATGAGCGCGCTCGCGCTCGCAGTAGCACTGACCGTCACGCAGACCGCGTCGGCCGCGGGAGGCTCCAGCAGTCCGGGCTTGTGGACGTCGACGTTCACCACGGCGCAGACCGACTGCGGCAGCTTCGCACGCGACACCAACAACTTCTGCTGGACCGCAGGCGGGGACGGCAACCTGGCGGGTCCAGGCGTCGAGCTGGGCGTCCAGTTCACGTCCTCACGGGACACGGTCATCACCGGAGTTCGCGTCTATCGCGTCAGCCCCGGAACCGTCACCGGCCACCTGTGGAGCGGGGCGGGCGGGCTCCCCCTGGCAACCGGCACCTTCTCTGGCAGCGACACGCACGACTGGCAGGACCTCGTGTTCACCTCGCCCGTAGCGATCCAGGCCGGCCACACCTACGTCGCGTCGTACCACGTGACGGATGCGCAGTACGCGATCCAGTACGGCTTCTTCGCCGCCAGCGGGTACACCGTCGGCCCGATCACGGCCCTGAGCTCGCCGGACAGCGGCGGGAATGGCGTGTACTGCTACGACAACGACCCCACCAACTGCGCGGTCTTCCCGGTGAACACCTACCGGGACACCAACTACTGGGTCACTCCGTTGTGGGGATACACCTTCTCCGGGTTCTTCCAGCCGGTCGACAACACGCCGACCCTGAACGTCGCGAAGGCGGGCAGCGCGATCCCCGTCAAGTTCGGCCTCGGCGGGGACCAGGGCCTCGACATCTTCCGGACGGGCTACCCGCGCGTGACCACCGTGTCCTGCAGCACCAGCGCACCGACGGACGCCATCGAGACCACCGTCACGGCGGGCGGCAGCTCTCTGCAGTACGACTCGACGGCCAGCCAGTACAGCTACGTCTGGAAGACCAACCCGACCTGGGCCGGGACCTGCGTGCAGTTCGACCTGGGCCTCAACGATGGGAGCACACACACCTTCCTCGTGCAGTTCAAGAAGTGATCGAGGACAGGTCCACACCCCTACGCACTCGCGGGGACGAGCCCTGGCTCAGTCACCCTCAACTTCGGAGGCGAACCCGGACCGACGAACCGCCTCCCGTCCATGGACGGCTGAAACCACCTCGTCCGCGACTACCGGCCACGTCCCGAGATCGTTGACGGAACAGTGGACACCGCCTCGTCCTGTTCTTCGGGCGCTCGAGGTGTTCGTCAGGTGAGGTGCTGGACGATCTCGTGGGTGTCGCCGTCGACGGTGAGGGTCGCCAGGGCCCCGTTGACGAGGGGTAGGTGCGGCGGCACGTGTCCGATCTCGAGGTCGAACACGACCGGCAGTCCGAGGCGTCCGAGGGCGTCGATGACGGCGTCGCGCTGGCTCAGCTTCGGGTTGTCGGGCGCGTCGGTCCTGCCGATGAGGATCGCGCGCGCGTGGTCGAACCAGCCGGCGAGGCGTAGGCCGTGGAGGTTGCGGCAGATGGCGGCTGCGTCGTCCTCGGCTGCCTCGAGGTAGACGATGAGGCCGTCGGCGGCGTACTGGCGGCCGAACGCAGGGATGTCGCCGTACGGCGTGCCGGCGAGGTTGCACAGGGTCTCGACGCAGCCTCCGATGAGGCGGCCGGTGACGTGTAGGGAGTCTGCGCCGTGCACGCTCCACTGGCCGGTCCCGACCGGTTTCCACCCGGTGGCTTGGAGGTTCTCGACGTGGCGCCACCAGCGGGCCACGAGGCGGGAGTCGCGTTGTCGGTGCGGGCCTGGGCCGGCGATGATGTCGCGCCAGCTGAGCAGCCCGTCGGGCACGGCATTGGGGGTGTCGGCGAGGTTGTCGCCGTGGACGGTGGCCCAGCCGAGGCGTGTGGTGATCGGGGTCAGGATCGTGGAGAGGTCGGAGTAGCCGACGAGCCAGGTGGGGTCGGCGGCGGCGAGGGCCTCCCAGTCGAGGAGGTCGACGAGGTCGATCGCGGTTTCGCCGCCCCAGGGTGGGATGACGCATCGGATGGTGGGGTCGCACAGCATGGCGGTGAGCTCAGCGGCTCGTTCAGAGGCCGGCCCTGAGGTGATGGCGTTGCCGTCCATGAGGGTGCCGACGACGACGTCGTACCCGGCTTCGCGGAGCCACCGGATGGAGAAGTCGATGCGGGCGGCTCCGAGTCCTGTGGCTCCGGCGGAGGGGGAGGTGACGCCGATTCGGTCGCCGGGCCGCAGCGGGGACGGGTACTGGACCATGGCCCGTATCGTGCCAGTCGCGTGGGGGTGTCACCGCCTTCACGTCGCCGTTGCGGTGCACGGGCGAACGGGTCCCGGGCGGTGCCGGCTGGACGACTAGGGTGCCGAGGGTGCGCGAGCCGCTGGACTTCACGCCCGAGGAGGAGGCCGAGGGGCGCGAGTTCTTCGCCCTCTACGGTCCGTGGGAGGCGTTCGACCTCGAAGGCGTTCGCGACTTCTTCGACGGCTTCGACCGTCCGTGGTGGTTGGTGGGCGGCTGGGCGATCGAGGCGTTCACCGGGGCGCTGCGTGAGCACGAGGACATGGACGTCTCGCTGTTGGCGTGCGACGTGCCGGCGCTGCGGGAGTTCGTCGGCGACCGGTGGCACCTGTGGACCAACGTGAGCGGACGGCTCCGGCCCCTCACCGACCGGTGGCCCGACGTTCCGGAGCCGGACTGTCAGATCTGGGTACGGCGCGATGCCGGGTCCCCGTGGGTCCTGGACATCGTGCTGACCCCGGACGCGGAGGGGTTGTGGCGGAGCAAGCGGATGCCCGACCACGTCGCGCCTCTTGAGGAGGTGACGTGGGTGACCTCCGAGGGGGTGCGAGTGGCGGATCCCGAGATCGTGCTGCTGTACAAAGCCGCGGCCCGACGCCGTAAGGATGGCCGCGACCTGGCGCGATCGTGGCCGCTGCTCAACGGGCGGCAACGCGCATGGCTTGTGGACGCGGTGCGCGAGCTGTATCCCGAGCATCCGTGGCTTGCCGACCTCGACAACGACGGAGTGGGAAGCGCGCCCGAGAAGCCATGAGCCGTCTGGTGGCCGACAGGAGCCGAGTACAGGAAGCGGGCCGGTCAGTCGATCCGCTCATCGGCATGACACGACCCCCTCGTCGCGGCATGAGCCAACGCTACGAGAGGCGTTTGCGGAGGATGAGCTCTGCCGGTTCGTCAGGCAGGAGCAAGGCACCGCAATCGACATACCCCAGGCGTCGGTAGAGATGCTGCGACGTCTCGTTCGACATGGTCGAGGTGAGCACCAATTCGTGACCAGCGGCGAGTTGGGACGTCTCCGATGCGTCGACCAAGGCCGTACCGATCCATCCCGGAACCAGCATGAGCGTGCCGTTCGGCTGGACGCGACCGAGACCGGCGAAAGTTGCACCGATTGGTCAAGAACCGCACGCTCAACCGTCGGATCCGTGCCGTTTGTGACCATTCGACCGGCGCTCCGAGGGAGGCCCTGCGCATGGTCTGGCACCCGCTCCTCGGCATGTGCGGGCACCCGACAGTGGCATGAGCGATCGCTTCATCCAGGTGCATGCGGGACACTCAGCCAACTGATGGGAGTGGGCCATGCCAGACGAAGGTTTCGAGTCGGCACTCTTGAAGAACCTGAAAGCCGTCAAGTTCGGCAAGGACGGCGGGATTGAGGCACCGGTCCGGGCGAACGGCAAGGACGGCATCGTGTTCGGCGTAGATGCCATCGCCGAGGGCGAGAAAGGTCAGGCCGAACCCAGCACCGGCACGAGCGCCACCCGCCGAGGATGGAGGCGGTTCTTCCGGCGCTGAGTCCTGTCAGTGGACAAGACCACGACCACGCGCCGCGTCGAAGTCTCGACTAGTCGGCAGTCGAGTGTGGGGCACGGACCGCAGCATGAGCGGGCGGTGGATTCTGACCAAGGCCGACCTGGTCGCCGACGCACTCGCCGCCAAGATCACCACCCTGCCCGCAGCACTGGCTCGGACCTTGACCTGGGACCAGGGCCACGAGATGGCCGAGCACGTCCGGTTCACCCGGGAGACAGGTGTCGAGGTCTACTTCTGTGACCCCCGGTCGCCGAGGCAGCGCGGGAGCAATGAGAACACCAACGGACTGCTGCGCCAGTACCTGCCCCGGACCCTTGACTTCCGGACTCTGACCCAGGCCGACTTCGACGCCATCGCCGACAAGCTCAACCGACGCCCTCGACAGACCCTCGGCTTCAAGACACCATCACAAGTACTGGCCGAGGTGTTGCGATGACGGCCTGAGCCCGCACCCATGAGGGTGCGCGTCGACCATGCGCAGAACGCCATGTGTCAGCTGGCGCCGTCGAGCCTCCCCCGGCCAACGCCGAGGAAGCGCCGCGCCCCCAGCGGCACAGCGAGCGCCACCACACCGGCTGTCGCGAGTGCACGTCATGGGCATCGCCCACGTCATGTCGCCGGACCAAGCCACGAGGGCGTGAGGCCTCGACGGCCCAGGCGAGGGCCAGGACGGCCGACGGTTCTGCGCTCCGCACACGCCGGCATGAGAACGCCCCGCCGGCCGTGTGCGCGGGAACGACGGGGCGCGTATTCGGTGCGGGGAGGCCGAACCGAATTGTCTGGCGACGCGAGGTCCGAGCCTCGGATCTTCCCTCATCCCTCTGGGGTGAGGAGAGTGCCCCGCCGCTCGTGGGCCTTGAACGGCGGGGCACTCGACGAGCTCCTTCTCGGGGAGGAGGGAGCTCGTCGGAAGGCTACGGCGCGGGGTGCGCCCCGTCAGCGGATTCCGCATGGATCTCGCCCAGATCCTGATGATTTCGCCCGCGGCCGAGCCAAAACATGACGATGCCCACGCCATGGAGACGTGAGGCTGTCGACGTGACGCGCCCTTGTCGGATTCTCCTGACCGCGCGGGGAAGCGCTGTCCGGTACGACGAACAACGAGTCCAGTGTCTCTCCTACGATCGCGGCATGAGCTCACTCACAGAGGTCGAGGCCTGGATCACCGAGCAGCTGCCGAAGCTGATCGAGCGCTACGGGGTGCCGGGCGCGGCCGTCGCCGTTCTCGCTGGTGGGGACGTGATCGATCACGCGTCAGGTGTGCTCAGCACGGCGACGGGTGTCGAGGCCACGTGCGACTCGCTCTTCCAGATCGGTTCCATCACCAAGGTGTGGACCGCGACCATGGTGATGCAGCTGGTCGACGAGGGGTTGGTCGACATCGACCTTCCGATCCGTCACTACCTGCCCGACTTCCGGATCCGCGACGAGACGGCTGCAGCGGAGATCACGACGCGCCAGCTGCTCGACCACACCGCCGGATTCGAAGGGGACATCTTCACCGACACGGGAGTCGGAGACGACTGTGTCGAGAAGTACCTCGGCGTGCTGCACGACGTCCCTCAGCTCTTCACCCCCGGGGAGCAGTTCTCCTACAACAACGCCGGTTTCGTGGTGCTCGGCAGACTGGTCGAGGTCCTTCGTGGGAAGTCCTACGACGAATGCCTCAGGGAGTTCCTGTTCGCTCCCCTGGGCCTGACCCACGCGGCGACAGGTCCCTACGAGGCGATCCTCTTCCGGTCTGCCGTGGGCCACATCCCGTCTGGACCGGACGAGGGCGTCGTTCCCGCTCCCATGTGGGCGCTCGTACGGTCCAACGTCCCGGCCGGGGCCATGCTCGCGATGCGACCCCGAGACCTGTTGGCCTTCGCCAACATGCACATGAGCAACGGTGCGGCCGCAGACGGCACACAGGTTCTCACTCCCGGAGCAGTTGCCGCCATGCGGGATCCGCAGGTGAAGCTGCCCGATCTCGGGCTGATGGGCACCCACTGGGGTCTGGGCTGGGAGCTCTTCGAGACGCCCGACGGCACCGTCGTCGGACACGATGGCAGCACCATCGGCCAGTCCTCGTTCCTGCGTATCGTCCCCGAGAAGGGGGTGGCCGTCGCACTGCTCACCAACGGTGGCGACACGTTCTCGTTGTACCGGGAGATCGTCTCCCACGTGCTCGCCGAGCTGGCGGAGCTAGACCTGCCCGCCCTTCCGAGCCCGCCCGAGGAGCAGCAGCAGATCGACGCCAGCAGGTACGTCGGCACCTACTCCGCAGAAGTCGCCGACCTGGTAGTGACCCAGGACGACGACGGTCGGATCTGGATCGACATGACCCCCAAGGGCATTGCCGAGGAGATCGGCGAGAAGGCCGAGCGCAAGGAGCTCGTGCACTACGCCGGCGACAGCCTCATCCCGCTCGAGGCCGACCGGGGGATGTACATGCCGCACGCGTTCGTGGGTGACGACGGCCAAGGCCACGCCCTGTACCTGCACGTCGGGCGCGCCATCCGCCGCGCCGGCGTCTGAGCGCTCGAGGCGGCGCGCGACACCCGCCTCAGTGCGGGGCGAAGGTGCGCAGCTGCAGCATCGCCGCGAAGCGTTGCTCGGGGTCTGTGAGGTCGAGACCGCTCAGCTCGGTGATCCGCCGAAGGCGGTAGCGCAGGGTGTTGGGGTGGATGAAGAGCGCCGCCGCAGCCTTGGTGACGTCGCCGAAGGCGTCGAGCCAAGCCTCCAAGGTCTCGATCAGACCACCGGTGCCCGTTGCGTCCTGCTCGAGAAGAAGCGCGATCGGTCCGACCGGTCCCTCGCCGCGGGCGGCCGCGAGATCGCGCAGCTCCAGCAACAGGGCCTGCGTCTGGACGTCCACGAGCCGGGCCACACGGTGGCTCACGAGTCCGTCACCCAGGACCCGGAGCACCCGGTTGGCCGTCACCCGGGAGCGGGTCACGCCATTGACGTCACCTGCGACGCCTCCGACGGCCACGACTGTCGGCAGGCTCACGCCCACGCGCTCGCAGAAGTCGGTGGCGATGCGGACGGCACTCTCCTCCGGGTCGTCGCCGGTGGACAGCACGGGGACGAGCGCCCAGACCACCCCGCTCACCGCTGCGACGGCGGTGGTCGGAACCACCGAGGTCAGGTGCACCGCAAGGGCGTCCGCCAGCCTTTCGACCTCTGCGGCGCGGTCCTGCTCTCCGCGCACACCTCGTTCCGGGTCGTCGCACACGGCGGCCGCGAGGACGACGACCTGTCGGCCGGCCAGACCCAGCCGACGAAGAGCATCTTGAGCGCCCCCTCCACCCTCCAAGGCCGTCCCGACGAGGTCGGTCCGCAGACGGCGGTGTACGTCGGCACCTGCGCGTGCCCGCAGCAGGTGCAGGGCCACCAGCTTGGCGGCGTCCTGGAGTGCCGCGGTCCGCTCCCGGGTGACCTCACCCTCCATGACGGCCCAGATCGAGCCGAGCACCTGGTCGCCCGCCCGCACCGCGATCGCAACCCGCTGCTTGGTGATGTCCTCGAAGTCGAACTCGCGAGGGTCCACGACAACCGGCTTGTTCTCGCGATAGAGCGCGCGAAAGACGCCGTGCTCGGTCAGCAGCCGGGAATAGCGTTCCGGAACCTGCCGTCCGATGATCGTCTCGACGCGTGACGGGTCGGCTTCGTCCTGGCGTCCCGAGAAGGCCAGCACCCGCGAGCTGCGGTCCTCGATCGTGATCGGGGCATCCAGCAGTGCCGCAACCGCGTTGGCGACCGCGAACAGGTCACCCGCGGCGAGCCCGCCGAGCGATTCCGGCTCCCCCACCCCGATGTCGTCCTCGGCCAGCAGCGAGCGCAGCAGTGCCGACAGCTGCGCCCACGTGGCACCACGACGTAGACCCAGGAGCGCGACCCCGGACTCGTCGACGGCCAGGCGGATCTCAGGAGTCAGTTCGACCGGCGCACGCACCACCAGCCCGACCACCCCTCGGCGACCGAGGTCACGCGTGAGCGACACCATGTCCCCGTCCGTGACCGCGACGCCCAACACGAGGGCGTGCGGCGGGTAGTGCGGCTCGTCGACGGGATCATGGATCACGATGCCGTCGATCTCGGCGGGGTTCTCCGGGTCGCCGTGGATCAGCTCGAGGAGCGTGTCACCCAGGTCGTCCAGCACGCGGCCGAGGCTGGCACGCGGGCGCTGCGTCACAGAACGCAGCATAGGTCGCCCCCTCTCTGGCTCAGAGTGCGATCCGCTCGATCGACGTCGTCACCTCCTCGAGTATCTCGGGGATCGGCGTCACCCCGAGACCAGGACCGGTCGGCACCGTGAGATGACCAGCCTCGATCACGAACGGCTCGGTGATGTCGGTGCGGTAGAAGCGGTCCGAGGCGGAAACGTCGCCGGGCAGCGTGAAACCGGGCAACGCGGCCAACGCCGCGTTGGCAGCTCGACCGATGCCGGTCTCGAGCATGCCCCCACACCAGACCGCGACTCCGTGGGCTGCGGCAAGGTCGTGGATCCTTCTCGCCTCCAGGTAGCCACCGACCCGACCGGGCTTGATGTTGATGACGTGACACGCACCGAGGGTGATCGCCGCCGCTGCCGTCTGGGCCGACACGATCGACTCATCGAGACAGATCGGCGTCGTCAGCCGCCGGGCGAGCTCCACGTGGCCGAGGAGGTCCTCCTCCTCCAGGGGTTGCTCGATGAGAAGGAGATCGAACTCGTCGAGCTTGGCGAGGTGGCGGACGTCCCGCACGGTGTAGGCGGTGTTGGCATCCACCTGCAAGAGCACGTCGTCACCGAACTCTTTCCTGACCGCGCGCACGGGCTCCACGTCCCAGCCGGGTTCGATCTTCAGCTTGATGCGGACATACCCCTCGGCCAGGTATCCACCAACAGCATCGAGCAGCTGCGGGATGGCATCGAAGATGCCGACCGATACGCCGCTCGGGACGCGGTCGTGGACGGCACCGAGCTCACGGGCGAAGGACCGCCCGGAGGCCCGGAGCTCGGCATCGAGCACGGCCATCTCGATCGCAGCCTTGGCCATCCGGTGCCCCTTGAAGGGGTGCAGCACAGGAGCCACGCCCGCTGCTCCCGAGCGGTCCAGGGCGGACTGACCTGCCGACGACCCCAATGCGGGTAAGAAGAATCGCCGTAGGACGTCGGCCTGGGACTCGACGTACTCCGACGAGTAGAGCGGATCCGTGAGGGCGACACACTCCCCCCACCCCTCGGACTCGTCGGTCCTGGCCCGGAGCAGGAGGACGTCGCGCGCGGTCTGCGTCCCGAAGGAGGTCCGGAAGGGCGAGACGAGCGGCATCGCGATCCGGAGGAGGTCTACACCGAGCAGCTTCATGAGACCTTCTCCTCGGTCGGGTCGGGAGCGACAGCCGGTTCCACCAGGTAGCCGCTGACACGGTCGAAGTCGACGATGCGGCCGCCGGCCGCGATCACCGGAGCGAGCTGTTCCCTCACCCTCAATCGCCACTCGCGCGCCTTGTCCGGGTCGTGGGTGCGCAGAGCCTCGATGTCGTCGGGGATGCCGACACGCAGACTCCCCCCGCGCGGCGAGCGTCGCGGTCGGGGAGTCCCGCTGCTGGCGGCGGTGACCGCTGGCGACGCGAGGTCCCACCGCACGAGCAGACGGTCGGTGTCGTCGGCACCGTTGATGACGTCGAGCATCGGGCCGTAGAAGTTGGTGAGGTACTCCGCGGGCTGGGCCGCGAGCTTGACCAGGTTGAAGTAGGCGTTGCGCGCGACCAAGGGGTCGAACGTCCACTCGATCACCTCCACGCCCCGCTGGAGGGCCCACGCTCGCTGGTGCATCTTCAGCGCGAAGCCGATGCTTCGGCCGAGCATCCCCGGCGCAACGCCCGCGATGTGACTGTGCAGCACCCGCGTAGCGGGATCGCTGTGGAAGCCGACGCACGTGCCGACGAGCCCCTGGCGGTCGTAGGCGCCGGCGACGTAGTTGCCGGTCTTCCCGAAGGCTCGCAGCAGCTCAGCCGTGACCGGCGGATTGTCGGCGCGTCCCCACACCTCGACCAGCAGTCGGACCACCGCGCGGATCTCGTCGATCTCGGTGAGCGCGCGCACGGTCACGCCGGCGTTCCTCGCCGCCGCTGCGACCGCGTCCTGGGGAGTCATGCCACCAGCTCGGTGAGCAGGTCATGGACGAGTCCGGCTACGAGCCGGGTGCGATCGACCAGCCGGTCGACCGTCACGAACTCATGCGCGGCGTGCGCCCCGCCGCCGACCGCGCCCAGACCGTCGAGCGTCGGGGTGCCGACACCTGCGGTGAGGTTCCCGTCGGAGGCCCCGCCGACGCCGACCGCCTCCAGTGGCGGTAGTCCGAGCGCCGCGGCGACCCTGAGAGCGCGGGAGAACAATGCGCCTGAGGCTCGCTCCTCCATGGGTGGCCGGTTAGGGCCGCCGCGGAGCGCGAGCGTGATCCCCGGCACGGTCGGCGCGAGCGCCCGGAGTGCGGTGTCGACCCGCTCCTGCTCGCAGACGGTCCAGGCGCGGACGTCGATCGCGAAGGACGCTCGTGCGGGGACCACATTGCTGGTGGTCCCCGAGGTCGCAGCCGTCGGAGTCACCGTGGTCCCGAGCGCCGGGGACCCGAGGGCCGTCACCGCCAGGATGAGGTGCGCCAGCTCGACCGACGCGTTGATGCCGAGCTCTGGCTCCAGACCGGCGTGGGCCGCTCGGCCCGTCACCTCGACGTCATAGAGAGAGGCACCCTTGCGGGCGACCTTCAGCGCCCCTCCGTCGGCCGATGCTTCGAGTACGAGCGCCGCTCGTGCTTGACGTGCCTCATCCTCGATCAACGCGCGGGATGTCGGCGAGCCGATCTCCTCGTCGCCGGTGACGAGGAGGGTCACGCCGTCAGGGTCGGGCAGCGACGCGATGGCGTGGATGCCCATGACCAGGCCGGCAAGCATGTCGAAGCACCCTGGCCCGCGGAGGATCCCGTCCGCGATGGAGTACGGCGACGTCGTCAGGGTCCCGATGGGATGCACGGTGTCGTGGTGGGCGAGCAGCAGCACTCCGAATCGCTGTGAACGTCGGCCGAAGCGCCACCGCAGATGCGTGCAGCCGTCGATGACGATCCGCTCCGGCGCGACGCCGAGGCGTGCTGTACCGATCCGGGCCACCAGGTCCGCGGAACGGGTCACGGCCGCGGCATCCGACGACGGCGACTCGCACTCGATGAGCTCGCCCAGGTCCGCGAGCATCGCGTCCAGGTCAGGATGGGAGAGGTCGGCGTGGGCGCCGGTCATGAGAGTCACACCAACTTCCTCGGGGTGGCGCGCGCACCGAAGTGGACGTACTCCTCGCCGGTCGGCAGGGTGTAGAACGTCACCGGTGCGTAGGCCTCCATGCCGTCGGGACGCACGGCGTACAGCCCCTGCGCCACCGGGATCATCTCGTGCTCGGTGACCGGCTCGGGCTCGAGCTCGGCGAGCGGCCCCATCAGCGTGGTCCGCATGACCGGCTTGCCGTCGATCTCGAGGATCTCGGTGAGCACCGACTCGCGCTCATAGGCGCCCAGGTACGGCGTGACGTCCGTGTCGGGTGCGACCGCGGGCGGAACCAGGGGGTCCTGGAGCCGAACTCCGGCCAATGCCGCGAAGATCTCGCCGTACAGCTCCTCGTACAGGTCGTGCGCGTTGCCGCCGTTGGTGAGCAGCGTGACCGCCAGACCCGCCTCCGGGAGGATCCGGAGAAAGGCCGCCTGACCGATGGTGTTGCCGTCGTGGCCGATGAGGCGGTGGCCGTGCCAGTCGTAGCGGATCCAGCCGAGCCCCCACGAGTCGCCGAGGAGGTACTTGTCGGGGACCTCGGTCTGGAAGGTCGTCATCTCCTTCGCGGTCTCCTCACGGAGGATCCGGGTGCCGTCGGCGGCGACGCCTCCCATGAGGTGCATCCGGGCGAAGGCCAGCACATCGGCGACGGGTGCAGAGATGAGGCCGGCGGGTCCGATCGAACGAGGCAGTGCCCAGACCGGTGCGATCACGGGTTCGTCACCGCCGGCGACGTGACCCATCGCGAAGGCGTGCATCATCGCCTCCTCGGGCAGCGTGCCCGTGTGGGTCAGACCGAGCGGGTCGAACAAGAGCTCCTTCATGGCGGCATCCCACGTCTGGCCCGTGAGCTTCTCGATCACCAGGCCCAGGATGGAGTAGCCCGAGTTGCAGTAGGACCAGGTCGCGCCCAAGGGGTGGTTCCGCGCCGCATCCGCGAGCAGGGCGACGTACCTCTCGAGGCAGTCGTCTCCGCGGCCGGTATCGGTGAACACGTCGCCGTCGATGCCGCTCGTGTGGGTGAGCAGGTGCCGGATCGTGACGCCCTTCGTCACCTCGGGAGAGGAGAGCGTGAGGTCGGGGATGATCTCGACGACGGGAGTGTCGAGCTCCAGCTTCCCGTCGTCGATGAGCCGCATGACGACGGTGGCCGTCCAGACCTTGGAGATCGACCCGATCTGGAAGACAGCGTCCACGGACGTCGCGACGCCGGTGCCGGCGTGGAGCACTCCGGCGGCTCCGCGGACCAGCTCGTCCGGCGCGCCGTCGCTGCTCACCCGGAGGATGCCGAGCTGGGCCCCTGGGACCCCGTGCTTCTTCGCGATCGCGGACAGGCGCCGCTGCCAGTGGCCCTCGTCGATGGGGGCGGGGCGGGGTCCGGCCGCGCTGCCGGCGTACTGCTCCACCCAGTCGATGACGCGGTGGTAGTAGTCCATCCGGTGAGAAGGCAGCCCGGCGAGCGGGAAGATGTGGCTGGCGCCGGGGTAGAGCACCAAACGGGTCGGGACGCCTCGTTCAGCCAGGGCGTAGTGCCACTGCTGGGCCTGGCCTACGGGGCAACGCACGTCGTCCGCGCCCTGGAGCACCAGGGTCGGGGTGTTGACCTGGTCCACTCGGGCGTAGGGAGAGAGCTCGGCCAGGCGGTCGGCGTCCCGCCACGGCATCAGACCGAGCTCGAGCACCGACAGGTAGTGGGCGTCGTCGCTGGTGCCGCCCATGCTGATCGCGTCGACAACGACGCCGCCCGGCACGGCCGCGGCGAACCGGTCGTCGCGGCTGGTCAGGTAGCAGGTCATGAAGCCGCCGTAGCTGTAGCCGGTGACGGCCAGCCGTTCGGGGTCGGCGATGCCTTCGGCCACGAGGACGTCGATCGGCTCGAGGAAGTCTTGTGCGTCGGCCTCTCCCCACGCACCGAAGAGGGCGTCGTAGAACGCCTCTCCATAACCGTCGCTGCCACGCGGGTTGACCAGCAGGACCGTCCACCCCCGCGCCACGAGCTCCTGGTGGTAGAGGTGCATCTCGTCGGCAGCGGCGTTCCAGGCGTTGTGGGGTCCGCCGTGGATGTCCACGAGCAGCGGACCGGGCCCGGTCGTCTCGCGTGAGCGCATGACCCAGGCCTGGACCACCGTGCCGTCGCCGATCGTGAACTCTCGCGACTCACGCGGGAAGAGAGTCACCTCGGAGAGCGCCTCCGCGTGCCGGGTGAGGGGGGTAGTGGTTCCCGACTCCAGGTCGACCTCGACGATCTCGCCGAACGACTCGGGGGTGCCGAGCGCCAGGGCCGCCCTGTTGCCGGCGACGCTGAGCCCGCTCACGACGTGACCCTCGCCGCCCAGGACGAGTCGCGGCTCACCGCCGCCGAGCGCGACGGAGTAGAGGTGGGTGCAGCCGCGTTCACGGATGCAGAAGAGGACGTTCCGGCCGTCCGCGGTCACGGTCGGCAGAGCGCCCGGGTAGGCCGGCGCTCCCGGCATGACGTTCCGGTCCAGGGTCGGGGCCAGGTCCGTCGCCTCCCCCGACGCCGGGTCGACGACGTACAGCCTGGCGTGGCCGCGCGGGCTACCGGTGAATCCGACGACGAGGAGCTGCTCGTGCGAGGTGAAGTCGACCGTCGCGGCGTAGCCCTGCGAGAAGGCCACCACCCGGGCGGTCGCCTTCGGGTCTGTGGCATCGATCAGGTGGACGGCGCTGCGCGGCTCCAGCGACGTGTCGTCCTGTGGCCGGGCCGTGAAGGCGAGGGTCTTGCCGTCCGGCGACCATGCCGGGCTCTGGGCGTGGTGGTCACCATCGGTGACAGCGCGGACGGCGCCGGTGGCGACGTCGACCACCTGCAGCTGCATCCGCATCGTCCGGACATACCCGAGACCGTCGGCCTGGTACTCCAGCCCATCCGCCACGATCGGCGTGCCGGCGCGCTTGGTACGAGCCTCCGGTGACTCCTCCTCGGGGGCCACCGCGTCGACCGGGCCGCAGAACGCGATGGTCGTCGCGTCCGGGCTCCACACAGGAGCTCCGGCACCCAACGGCAGGGTGGTCAGCTGCCGAGGCTCGCCACCGGCGGCAGGTAGAAGCCACAGCTGCTCGTCGCGTACGAACGCAACCGCAGCGCCGTCGGGTGACCAGGCGGGCGACGAGTCCGACGTGCCGAACGTCAGCTGCCGGGGCTCGCCGTCCTCCACCATCCACAGCGCGTTGACCGGCTTGTCCGCCGCAAGGTCCTGGGTGCGTACGACGTACACGACTCGGCGGCCGTCGGGTGAGACGGCAGGCTGGGATGGGATGGCCAGGTCGGCCAGGTCCTCGATGACCAAGGGACGGGTCACGGTGACTCCTCGATTCGGGATGGTGCTGCGGGGACGGGACGCTCCCTGCCGGGGACGGCAGCGAGCAGCTGTTGGGTGTAGGGATGGGCGGGTCGCGTGAGAACGTCGCAGGTCGCTCCGTGCTCGACGATCCGGCCCTCGTGCATGACGGCCACATGGCTGGCGACGTACCTCACCACGGCGAGGTTGTGGGAGATGAACAGCATCGACAGCCCGAGCTCACGCTGCATCTCCTTGACCAGGTTGAGCACGGCACCCTGCACCGACACGTCGAGCGCGGAGGTGATCTCGTCGGCGATCACGACCTCGGGTCGGCCGGCGAGAGCCCGGGCCAGGGCAACGCGCTGACGTTGGCCGCCCGAGAGCTGCGCAGGGAGGGTGTCGGATCGTGTCGGGTCGAGATGGACCAGCTCGAGCAGGCGTGCGATCTCGGCGTCCCGTGTGGCCCGACCACGGTGCCCGGGGCACAACGCCTCGGCGATGCTCTCGCCGATGGTCATCCGCGGGTCCAGCGATGAGTACGGGTCCTGGAACACCATCTGCAAGGGCCGGCGCCGGCCCCTGCGGGGCAGGTCGGCGCCGTCGAGGAGGATGCGTCCGCCGGTGAGCGGCGCCAGCCCCACCGCTGCGCGTGCCAGCGTGGACTTGCCGGAGCCGGACTCGCCGACCAGGCCGATGACCTGTCCGTCCGGGACGGTCAGGCTCACCCCGTCGAGGACCGTCGCGGCGCCGTAGCGGACGGTCACGTGGTCGAAGGACAACGTGCTCATCTGACCAGCGCCTTGTCGACGGTGAAGGGCTGTGGGAGCGTGATCGACTCGCCGGGATGCCAGCAAGCGACCCGGTTACCGGCGGTGTCAGTGCTCAGCACGGGCTCATCGGTGTGGCAACGCGGGTCGGCGAGTGGGCAGCGGGCGGCGTAGGCGCACCCGTCGGGTACGTCGGCGGGGTCGACCGGCCGGCCGGCGATGCTCGCAAGGGGAGCGTGCAGGTCGGTCGCCATGTCGGGCACGGCCGCGACCAGGGCGCGGGTGTAGGGATGTTGCGCGGCGGTCCACAGGTCGGCCGCGGGCAGTTCCTCCACGATCCGGCCGGCGTACATCACCAGCACCCGGTCGCAGACCTGGGCCACGACCGACACGTCGTGACTGATCATCAGGAGCGCGACATCGGCGTCGCGGCGGATCTCGGCGAGCAGGTCCAGGACCTGCTGCTGCACGGTGACATCGAGTGCGGTCGTCGGTTCGTCGGCGATGATCAGTCGCGGACTCCCCATCAGACCCATGCCGATCATGGCTCGCTGGCGCATGCCGCCGGAGAACTCGAACGGGTACTGCCGAGCGCGCCGTTCCGGTTCGCTCACCCTCACCGCGCGCAGACGGTCGACGGCCCGCGCGAGGGCGGCGCGACGGCTGAGCCCTTGGTGCTGGCGGGAGACCTCGGCGAGCTGTGGACCCATCCGGTGCGCGGGGTTGAACGAGGTCATCGGGTCCTGGAAGACCACCGCGAGCGACTGGCCCAGCAGCTTCTGGTCCGGGTTGCCCTCGAGCAGGTCGGTGCCGACGAACGAGAGCCGTTCGGCCTCGACCAGACCAGGCTCCTCCACGAGCCGAGCCACCGCGAGGGCGGTGAGCGACTTGCCCGAGCCCGACTCCCCGACGATGGCGACAGCCTGTCCGGCGCGCACGCGGAACGAGATGCCGCGCACCGGACGGATCGGTCCGGTCGCCCCGGGGAAGGTGACTCGCAGCCCGCTCACATCGAGCACGACGCCCGGATCGTCCTTCTCGTCGACGACGTGTTCCGTGGCAGGGACGGCGAGCTCGCCCGCGCCGGTCCCGCGCTGGAGCGGGAGGTGACCGACCATGGGCAGGCCGAATCCCCGTGCGATCGCCTCGCCGGTGAGATTGAAGGCGAGCCCCGCGAGGATGACCGCGATGCCGGGGGCGAGTGCCGCAAGCGGATGGACGTAGATGCCCGAGAGGCCCTCCTGCATCAGCTGACCCCAGTCGTACGACGGCGGCTGGACGCCGAGGCCGAGGAAGGAGAGACCGGCGAACGCGAGCAGCGCGCCTCCGGCCCCGATGGTGACGTTGACGACCAACGGCTCGGCGATGTTGGGCAGCACGTGCCGCACCAGGATCCGGACGCGGCCGACCCCTGCGATCTGCGCTGCGGCGACGAAGTCCCGGTTGGCGATCCCGGCCATCAAGGTCTGGCAGAGCCGGCCGAAGAACGGCGCGCCCGCGAGGCCGATGGCGAGCACCGCACCCTTGGCGCCGACGCCGAAGATGACGGCGAAGAACAGCACGAGGAGCAGCCCGGGAAAGGCGACCAGGATGTTGGTCAGGGTACCCACGAGTCGCCCCACCCGGCGACCGAGCAGCATCGGAGCAGCACCCAGGAGCAGGCCGATGACGGTGGCGATGCCCGTAGCGGTGACGGCCAACAGGACGGTGAGCCGGGTTGCGACGAGCACGCGGAAGAAGAGGTCCCGACCGAGAGCGTCGGTGCCCAGCCAATGTTCCCTCGAGGGCCCGGCGAGGATGTTGGACGTGTCGACGGCGTCCGCGCGGCCGTGCCACAGGATCGGAGCGAAGATCGCGAGCACGAGCACGAGCGTGAGGAGGGTCAGCCCGACCATCCCGACGGGCGTGCGGAACGCCCGGCCCCAGCGGCGGCCCCTCATGCGTCCCCGATGGTCGAGCGCGGGTCCAGGACCGCGATGGCGACGTCGACGAGAGTGTTGATGACCAGCACCAGGACGCCGTACACGAGCACGATGCCCTGCACGACGGGATAGTCCTTGGAGACGATCGAGGCGACGATCGTGCTGCCGAGACCGGGCCAGGCGAAGACGTTCTCGACCAGGACGGTCCCGGCGATGAGCGAGCTGAGCAGCAGCCCGCCGATGGTGAGCGTCGCGGTGACGGCGTTCGGCAGCGCGTGCACCAGGTGGATCCGCAGTGCGGGCAGCCGCTTGGCTCGGGCGGTGCGGATGTAGTCGGTCTGGAGCACCGCGAGCGTCTCGACCCGCACGATGCGTGCGAGGATCGCCGACGTGCCGAGCGCGAGGGCGACGACCGGGAGGATGTACGACGACGGCGTGTCGTTGCCCGCGACCGGAAGCCACTTGAGGGTGACCGCGAAGACGTAGACGAGCCCGACTCCGACCAGGAAGTCGGGGATCGAGCCGAGCACGACGCTGGTTCCGGCGAACACCAGCTCGGTACGACGGCCGCGGCCACGCCGGGTCGCCACCGCGACTCCGACACCTACCGGGATCGCGATCGCGACCGCGAGAAGGAAGGCCAGCCCGGCCAGCTCCGCCGTCGCGGGCAGCCGCTGGGCGATGGTGTCTCGCACGGGGAGCTGGCTGACGATGGAGGTGCCCAGGTCACCGGTGAGGACGCCCTTGAGGTAGTGCAGGTACTGGGTCAGCAGCGGGTCGTCGAGGCCGAGCGAGACGCGCTTCTCGGCGACGAGGCTCGCCGGCGCGGTCGGCCCGAGTGCGGCGCGGACGGGGTCGCCGGGCACCAGGTGGATCATCAGGAACGAGGCGGTGACCACGACCCACAGTGACACCAGCAGCCGTCCGGTTCGCCTGATGGCGAAGCGGGTCCACCGCCCTCCGGGCAGCGAGAGTCGAGCCCCGATCGGGACGGCTGCTGGTGTCGACGTCATTGCTGTGCTTTCTGCAGTGTCCGGTGCAGGGGACGGCGCCGAGTCAGCCCAGCATCCGGATGCTGGTCGGGATCAGCTGCGCCCCGATGGTGAAGGTCGCACCCTTGGCGAACGTCGGGATGAGGTTGTTGGCGAAAGGCACCAGGTCCGCGGCCTTGAACAGGCTCGACTCGGCACCGAGCCAGTCGGCGCAGCCGGCCGCACCTGACTGGCTCATCGCCTTGGTCACCCCGGCCGTGTAGTGAGCGTTGTCGAGGAAGGAGAAGTTGGTGCCGTTCGGAGTGGTGGCGCCCGAGAGGATCGGAACCAGCTGGTCGGGCGTGTTCACGTTGATCGGCTCCCACGCGATGTCCCAGTCGCCGGTGCCGAACAGAGGCGCGGACATCTGAGTCGTGGACAGCTCCTTGGACGTGACGTCGACACCGATCGCCTTCCAGCGGGAGACCGCCAGCTCCGCCGCGGCGCTGCCGCCGGTGCCCAGGGCGCTGTCATGGAGGAAGGTCAGCGTCAGCTTCTTACCGTTCTTGACGCGAACGCCGCCGGGGCCGACCTTCCAGCCGTCCGCATCGAGGGCGGCCTTGGCCGCGGTCACGTCGAACGGCGGGACGTTGCCGCTGACCGAGTTGCCGGTGCAACCGGTGGGTGGCTGGGCAGCGAGCTGGGTGGCAGGGGTGCCCTTGCCCGAGGTCAGCACCTTCGCGAGCTCGGCGTAGTCGGCACCCTGCGTGAGCGCCTTGCGGACCGCCGGGTCCTTCGTCGCGTGGCCGGACTGGTGGTTGTACCACTGCTCACCCACGACGATGGTCGTGTCGACCGAGGGGATACCTGCACCCTTGAGTCGGGCGGCGTCCGGCCCGAGGATCTGGACCGCGTTGACCGCGCCCGACAGGAGCTCGTTGGCCCCGGTCGTCTCGTTGGCGACGACCTTCACGTCGATCTCGGCGGGGGTCCCGCTCGTGGAGGTGCTCGCTCCGTCAGGACCCCAGCTGTATCCGTGGCGGACCTTGTAGACGTACTCCACGCCGGGGTTGGCAGTGGTGAGCACGTAGGGGCCGGTTCCGGCCGTGTGGTTCTTCAGGCTGGCCCGGTCCTTCATCCCCGACTCACACACCATCGGGAGGTTGGAGATCGAGTTCAGCACGAACGGCGCGGCCGCGGGCAGCGTGAGCGTCACCGTCGAACCGGAGGCCTTCGCCGTGGCGCCCGCCGGGATGAACACCCCGAGGAACGGGCTCTTGTTCTTCGGGTTCTCGACGTAGGAGACGTTGTCGACGACGGTCTTGGCGGTGAAGGTCGAGCCGTCGGAACACGTGATGCCCGAGCCGAGGTCGAAGGTCACGGTCTTGCCGTTGACCTTCCACGACTTGGCCAGCTGCGGCTGGATCGCCCCGGTCTTCGCGTCGACGCCCACGAGGGAGTCATAGGCGAAGGTGCTCAGCTGGATCAGGGCACTTCCCGCGGCGCCCTGAGGGTCGAGCGCCCCGGGGTCGGACCCGAGAGCCAGAGTGAACGTTTTGCCGTCGGCGTACGACGTGGTGCCGGTGCCGGCAGTGCTGCTGCTGCTGGTGCCGCACGCGGCGAGTCCGCCGCCGATGAGAGCGAGAGGGAGCGTGAGCAGGGCGCTCTTGTGGATGGACCTCATCTGGTACCTCTTTCGTGCCGCGTGGGGCGTGAGTGGCCGCTGCCGTTGCGCACAAGGTAGGCGTGAGGGTGTGCCAAAGGCTCGTCGGATCGCACGAGTCTTTGCAGCCCTTCTTGTGGGTTCCTCCAGTCCTTCGTGGTCGCGTCGTGGTGGGCAACGGAGGAACCTGTGGCTGGGACGAACGGGTGCCCTGTGGTTCAGGGCGCCGCGGCCACGCGGTCCTGGGCCGGGGCGGTGGCGGCGACCGGCGGGGTGATCTGCTCACGGGTGGCGGGGTCGGACAGCTGGTTGTTGGCCGGCCCCACCACGGCAAGGCACTGCGGGCCGGCGACGGTCGGAGTCAGCAGGCCGCCCGGGGCCGCAGCCCGGGGGCGGCGTGGCGACCCGCGACTCGGCCGATCCGGAGAGACAGCCCGACCTCGCGTGAGCCGATCCTCCAATGCCCTGAAGGTCACCAGGGGGAAGAATCGACGGCATGGATACCACGATCCTGCGGGGCGGACAGGTCATCGACCCCGCCGCGGGGACAGCGACGGTCGCCGACGTCCTCGTGCGGGGCGACAAGGTTGCCGCCGTCTCGACCACCCCGCTCCTGGACGCTGATGCGACCGTCATCGATGTGAACGGACTGGTGGTCGGACCTGGATTCGTGGATCTGCACAGCCACGTGCACTCCATCGCCGGTCAGCGGTTGCAGGCCTTCGACGGGGTCACCACCAACCTCGATCTCGAGGCCGGGCTGATGCCGATCGAGTCTGCCTACGCCGGAGCTGCCGCTGCGGGGCGGGTGTTGAACTATGGCTTCTCCGCCTCCTGGGCGAGTGCCCGCGGCCAGGTCCTCGCGGGCGTCACGCCCACCAGCCAGTTCGAGCTCGTCCCGCACCTGCTGGACAACGTCGACTGGCAGCGCACGTCGACGGTGGCAGAGCTGTCGGCCTGGTTGCACCTGCTGGAGCGCGATCTCGCCGCCGGAGCGCTGGGGATCGGCGTCCTCCTCGGTTACGCCCCGCGTTCGGACCCGACGGAGTATCTGGCGGTGGCACGGCTGGCTGCCTCTGCCGGCGCGCCGACGTTCACCCATGTGCGTGAGCTGGTGGAGGCCGACCCGACCACCCCGGTCGACGGGTCGCGGGAGGTAGCGATGGCCGCTGCTGAGACCGGTGCCGCGATGCACCATTGCCATGTCAACAGCACCTCGCGGCGACACATCGACAGGGTGCTGGGCACCCTGGCCGAAGCCACGGCCGCTGGTTCCCGTGTCACCGTCGAGGCCTACCCCTACGGCACGGGCAGCACCAGCGTCGGTGCGTTCTTCCTGGCTCCCGAGCGCCTGCACGCTGTGGGCCTGGTGCCGTCCAGCATCGTGTTGCTGGGCACCGGGGAGCGGATCCAGGACGCTACCCGGCTGAGGGAGGTCCGCGAGCTGGATCCGGGGGCGACGTGCATCGTGGAGTTCCTCGACGAGCGCGACGAGGCCGATCGTCGGCGACTCCATCGCGCCCTGGCCTTCCCCGACACCATCGTCGCCAGCGACGCCATGCCGTTGGAATGGCCGGACCACCGTGTGGACACCCGCGACTGGCCACTGCCCCCCGGGGCCTCGACGCATCCACGCACCGCCGGAACCTTCGCGCGCAGCCTGCGCCGCATGGTGCTCGAAGACGCCGCTTGGGACTGGCCCGAGGCGTTCCGCCGATGTTCCTACCTGCCGGCCCGCGTGCTCGATGAGGTCGCGCCGACGATGCGGTCCAAGGGGATCATGGCGGCGGGGGCCGATGCCGATCTCGTCGTCCTGGATCCGGCCGCGATCACCGACAACTCGAGCCCTTCCGACCCGGTACGGCCCTCCAGCGGCGTACGCCATCTCATGGTCGCGGGTACGTTCGTCATCCGGGACGGGCAGCTGGATACCCAGGCCTATCCCGGGCGTCCGGTGCGAGGCGACCCCCGCTGACTACTGCCGCCGGTCGAGAAGCAGGAGCGCTTCCCTCAGCTCACGGTGGTGGCGACGCACTCGTCGGACATCGTCGATGCGAGCCGGGTGCCCTGGATTGTTGAGAGCGGAGTCGTGGACGGCGGCCGTGTCGGCGCGCCGCACGTCGAGGGCCGGCGTACCAGTGCCTGGAGGCCGGTCATGTGGACGGCGCCCCTGATCGCCGTGTACCGGTCTTCCAGGGACGCCGCCACGGCGCTGGGAGCCGTGTCTGCGGACGAGCTTCGGGCCAGGCCACCGCGCCGGCTCACGTCGGCGAGGCCGTTCGCGGCGCGGCCTGTCCAGCGACGTGGAGGTAGGGGGTGCCGTCGCTGAGCTGGTAGTAGACCACGGGCAGCCATTCCGGGTGTCCGGGAATCCGGGTGAGGTAGGCGTTGGGCGCGAAGGGGATCAAGGGCCCCTCGATCCGGTCGGTACCCAGGGAGGCGGCCAGGACCCCGCTGGGCCGTGCGATGAGCACCAGCTCGCCGCTTCGGTCCTCGACGACATAGCTGATCAGGGCGCGCTCGTAGGTGCCGACGATGCTCGTCTGGGCCGGTGCCGTCGACCGGGCCGGGGGCTGCAACGACGGGGGCACGGTCACGCCCGCATGCTCGGCGAGCAGCTCGGAGAAGAGGTCCTGGTAGAGCTGTTCGGTGTCACCGCCGTTGACGAGCAGTGCGACGGCCACCGGCACCTCGCCCGGGACGACGCGCAGGTAGGCGTTCTGCCCGAGTGTCCTTCCGTCGTGACCGAACACGGGCCGATCCCAGTCGAACAGCATCCAGGCGAGCCCGACGTGCGATCCCGAGGTCCATGGTTCGGGGATGGCGGCCTGTGGCGTCCGCATGGACGCCGCGGCGGCGGCGGACAGCACGCGATCCCCGGCGGCCGTCTCGCCGTCGGCCAGGTGCATGCGGGCGAAGGTCAGCAGATCGACTGCCCGGGCGTGGACGAGCCCGGTCGGACCTGCTGAACGCGGCAGCTGCCACTGCGAGGTGACCTCATCTCCGAAATGACCGACGGCCGCACCCCACAGCAACGCCTCCTCCGGGAGGGTGCCCGCGGCGGACAGGCCCAGCGGTGCGAACAACCGGTCACGCATGGCCGTGTCCCAGGTCTCCCTACGGAGGACCTCGATGAGCCGGCCCAGCAACACGAACCCCGCGTTGCAGTAGCTCATGGTCGCGCCGAGCGGGTGAGTGCAGGGGAGCTCGGTCATCTCGGCGACATATCGTGCGAGGCAGTCGTCGCCGCGGCCGGTGTCGAGGAAGAAGTCCCCGCCGATACCGCTGGTGTGGGTGAGGAGGTGGCGAACCGTCACGCCCTCCGTGACGTCGTCGTCCAGAACACGGAAGTCGGGCAGGTAGGTGTGAAGCGGAGCGTCGAGGTCGACCAGGCCTTCGTCGACGAGCTGCATGACCAACGTCGCGGTCCAGACCTTGGTGATGCTCCCGATCTGGAACACGCTGTCGACGGTGGCCGGCGCGCCGGTGCGCATGCTGAGGACTCCGGTCGCGGCGGCTGTCGTGTCGTCACCTACCGCGACAGCGACGCTTGCCCCGACGATGTGATGTCTCTCGGCAAGCGTTGTGAGCCGGTCCTGCAGAGTCGATGGGTGCATGATGCCTCCCGGGCCAAGCGCCGACATGGTCGACGACGAGCCAGTGATCGCGTCCGTCTCGCCCGGCGGAGTTCCCCCGTTCCGACGGTCGACCTGGGATGACGGTAGAGGCGGGATCGTGTGTGAGTCTTGGTGAGGAAGCACAAGGCAGGGAGCAACGTTTGGTCGCGTTCCACCAGCCAGGGCAGCGGCCGGCCCGCCACTGCCCGTCAATGCTCGAGCAGGACCTGTGACCGGCGCGGATCGATGGCGGCTCCCAAGGCGGGGTCCGACACGGTGCCCGTGCGGAAGAGCTCCGCAGCCACCTGGGCCAGAGCCGGCGCCGTTTGGATTCCATACCCACCCTGACCGATGAAACAGAACAGCAAGGGCTCGTCGGGGTGAGGACCGACGACCGGCGACCGGTCCGGCGCGAAGGTCCGCAGTCCAGCCCAGCTGGTGTGCACGCTGCGAACCTGCAACGTCGTCACGGCATTGACCCGGTCAAGCACCTGGGCGATCTCGAGGGGATCCGGCTTGACGTCGCCCGGTGGAACCTCGGTCTCGTCGCCCGGCGAGACCAGCACCCCGCCGCCCTCCGGTTTGAAGTACCAAGCCTCCGCGGCGTCCGCGACGACGGGCCAATCACCGTCAACGGTCACCGCAGTGCGAACAACAGCCACCGTGCGGCGCCGAGGGGACAGACCATGCCCGATGCCGGCACACAGCTCGGAGACCTGATCCCCCCAGGCGCCCGCTGCGTTGACGATCACGTCGGCACGCCATCTCTGGTCGTCCTGGCTGCGGACCTCCCATCCGAGCGGCACCCGATCCGCTGCGACGATCCGGGCGCCCGTGACGATCTGGCCGCCGCGGCGGCGAAGGACGCGGGCGTAGTAGCCATGGAGCGCGCTCACGTCGATGTCCTGGGCGCTGCCGTCGTAGGCGGCGAGCAGGACGTGCTCGACGCGCAACACGGGACACAGCTGCTGGATCTGCTCCCTGCTGAGTGGCCTCATGAACGCTTGGCTCGCCACCACCTTCTCCAGGCTGACCGCGGTCGGCTCGTCCCAGGCCGTGAACAATCCCCCGCGCGGGGTGAGGACAGCCGGCATGCCCGGTCGGGCTGAGATCCGCGTGAACTCGGGCCTGCTGCGCCGTGTCAGCTCCTGAACGGAAGGCGGACCGTAGCCCGCCAGGAACAGCGCTGCTGATCGCCCGGTGCTGTGCATCGCGAGCGCGCGCTCCGCTTCCACGAGCACCACATCGCCATCGAGCGCCAGCTCACTGCCGAGCGACACGCCCGCGATGCCGCCCCCGATGATGAGAATCCGCCGACGGGCCATGACTCGATTCTCAGCGGTGCGGAGTCCTGGACGCTTGGCGCAGAGCGAGAACTCTTGTCCTCCGGATGGGCGCGATGGACAAACGGGAGCGACGGCCAGGGTCGGAGCACCTCGCCGGGATCGGGGCATCGAACCGGAGCATCCCGTGGCACGTCGTGACAGAGAGGCCCGCACGCGCCATTCAGCCGCCGCCTCGGCCGCGCCCGGACCACATGGCCGCAATCGGCGGGATCAGGCACGCGACGATGCTCATGCCCACCGCCACCGGAACCGACCAAAACCGAACGACGAACCAGGCAAGCACGATAAGGAGGAGACATGTGCCCATCAGCGCGAAGTAGCTCGCATGCCTGCTGCGTCCCGACATCAGTTCTCCCGATGGGTGCGAAGTCGCCGACCGAATCGGCTAGGGCCTCTGTTTGAGTGTGAGTGTGCTGTTCGGGATGCTCAGAAGTAGTTTTCAGGTAGGGACGACAGCCACGCGAAGGACGCGACCACGGCAACGACCAGGACGACCAGCACGACAGAGAGCCAGTTGAGCCATCGCGGATTCCTGTCCTCGTCCACGGGCGAACTCTAGGCGTAGCGCGCTCGCTCTCTGACGCACTTCGCAACGCGATCACTGCCGCGATGAGAGCGGCTACCAGCTGATGTTGTCCAGCAGCCAGAGGATCGCGCCCACACCGATCAAGATCGACAGGACCCCCCTGGCTGCTTGCGGGCTCAATGCCGCTGCGAGGTCGCGGTATCCCACCACGATCAGCGCCAGGGGAGCGACGACAATCAGAAGGAGGGTCACGGCGGGGAGGCTACCTCCTGCTCGGCCGTCCCGATGGGTAACGCACTCTCATACCGCTGTCAGGGTCGCTCACGCCTGCGGCCTCAGGCGGTCAAGGCAAATGCGGGCGTCGCGGGTGCCGGAGAGCTGCTACGGGCCGTTGGCGTTCCCCTACCTGCCGCGCTGCCCCTGTCCCCCGCTCCGGCCCGACCGGCTTCACCCTCGCTTCCGACGCCCCGCACTGTCACGCCCCCTGCACGGCACGCTGGGCTGCGTCCTGGGCGAGGTCGTTACCCATGGTCCGGCGGACGGTGTCGGACAACGTTTCGTTCGAACAGCGCGGCCCTTCCATCGAGCTCTTCCGCAGGGCGATCGGCTTCCTCTTCGGCCGTCGAACCTCCCGATCCTTGACGCGTCCCGTTCTCACGTCCACTGGGTGGCGGGTCGCGGCTCAGGCCGCTGGGGCCGGATGCGGACGATGCTGACCACCTGATCACGCCGGAGGAGAAGCTCCGAGTAGCGATGGCGCGCCAGTGAGCGGCGCACGGACCGAGTGCGAGCTCAGGACAGATGCGCGTAGCGGCTGCGCTCCCTGACGCGATCGACCATCACGCGGTGATGGGCCAGCCGAGTGGAGAGACTCGTCCCATGAGGGCCTACCGCTGTTCGGCAGCCCTCCGAGGCCGGGTCGGCGTGACGAGCAGGTCAGAGTGGAGCGACACCGCATGGGAGGCTGGCACGTTCCACCACCCCGACTTCGGGATCGAGTTGACCACCGACCGGGACGACTCTCATTGAGCGCGGAGACGGTTCGAGCGACGACTACTTGTCGTCGTAGTGTCGCGCCGTGGGCGGGCGCATCCGGCTTTCCGCCGACGTGATACGTGGGGACCGCTTCCCAAAACCGAAGTCGTCTCCCTTCGCACGTGGGTCGGCCCCCGACCTAAGATGCGCCCGGAACAGGGTGGTGCGGCTGAACCCCCACAAGCCGAGTACGACAAACAGAACGAGGAACACGACTTCGAGCGTGGCGACCATGTCGCACTTCCGTTCTCCGAGGAGATGCACGCTGCGCGCACCCTGGCCGAGGTGGATACCCCGGCGAAACGTACTCACTTGCCGCTTTCCGGCTCGCGTACATGCTATCCGCGCTCGCACATGCCGATGTGAGGTCGCGCCGATGTAGGTGCAACCTTCGAGACCGGGGGTGCGTCTCATCGACGTGCGAGGACGCGTCGTAGTAGGACGACTGGCGGCAGGTGTTGTCGCAGGTGTCGTTCTGGCTGCTTGTGGCCACGCGCCCGACAGCGCACCACGGGCCTATCAGGCATCCCTTCGCGACCAGCCAGCGACGCACGCCAGCCATGGATCACGAGCAGGGCAACCGTGCGCTCAGGGGAGCCTCAAACTCCACGAGCGGTCCATCAGTCCCCAGACCGGGGAGCACGGCTTCATCTTGGTGTTTCACGACAGGGCGGCACCATGCATCCTGCTTGGGCGGCCCCGCGTGCGTTTCGTAGACCGGTCGTACGTGGCGCTGCCGCTCGCGGTCACCAGGGTCAATCAGTACGTCGCCGCGATCCGACCTCGCGCCGTTCGGCTCACACGGGGGCGAAACGCGTATGTGCTTCTCGCCAAGTACCGCTGTGACCCTCGGGAAGCGCAAACTGCCACCGTCGCGCGGATCCTTCTCCCGAACTCCAAGGTGCCCATGAATGTCAGAGTCCGTTCTGTGGACATCTCACTCTGCGTCGGGACTCCGACGGGCCCAGGACAGTCCATCGCCATCTCCCCCTTCGTGGCGAACACCAGACAGTTCTACCCGTCGCAGCCGGGCCAGTGAACCCGCCAGCAGCGCCCTGACATGCCGCTGTCCGGCTCCGCCAGATGCCGACGAGCGAGCACCCGGGGATGGGTGGCGTCATCGGGGACGTGGCCTGAAACTGGCGTCATGACCCGCGGCATGGTGATCGGAATGGTGGGCTTGCTCGTGCTCACCGGATGCGGCGATCACCTCGACAGCACAGCCCCCCGACCGCCCATGGTGCCGTCCGTCGCATCAGACCCCACAGAGCGATCATCGCTGCAGCTCGACTGCTCAGCGCACATCCTTTCTCACCCACCAACCAACAATGTCCGAGTCGTCCGAGGGGCCGTCGGACTGCCCGCGTGGCCGGCTGCTGGAGTGCTTCAACTGGCGAGCAGCGGCACACTCGGAGCGCCGCGGCTGTTCGCCAAGATGGGGCTGGTGATTCGCGCGGGCGTGCCCTCGACCATCGCAGTATGGGCGCCAGGGCGCTCCGCAGCTCGCATCGGATGGCGAAACGGGCCCATCACCCCGGCTCGCCGAATAGTCATCCCAGCTTGTCCGTCAGGCGGCAGGTCGCGGTGGCTGGTCTTCCCTGGGGGTTACTGGGTCAACCGCCCAACCTGTCTCACTCTGACAGTCCGTGCCCGCGGCCGCGCCGAGTCCGTGCGGGTCGCGGCAGGAAAGCGGTGCTCCTGACTCGATGCTCAATGCACTCACATGCCGCTGTCCGGTTCGTTCGGAAGCCGAGTCACTCATGCGTGTCGCGCTCAGCGTCGGAGCAGAACGCGGAGCAGGAATCCGAGCCCGAGAAGCAGCAGGACGATGAGCAATGTCTCGAATGGCCCGATTCCGAACATGGTACCTCCACCGACTTCGGCGGCCATCAGCCTACGGGCAACCGCCCGGGCAACGCGGTGAGGCCGAACGCCCTCATCCGATGAGTGGACGAGCGTCAGGCCGTCCTCGGTCGTGGCACCTCAGCCCGAATGGTGCTGGCGAGGAGCTCTCCGAGCCGGGAGTGAGAAGCCATGTCGAGGTGCAGGCCGTCCTCTCCCGGATGGGTGACCTCCGCCGCAGCAGCGTATGGGACCCCCCGCCTCCGGGCTTCCCGGTAGAGCGACTCAGCCAGTTGCCGCGAGCGACCCGCGTGATCGGGCACCAGGTTGTCGCCCACGAGGTCGCGGTACTGCGAAGCGGTCTCCACGACCGGTGTCGGACCGACCAAGACCGTGACTGGTACCCCGCCGCGTCGGTCCGTCGCGTAGTCAGCGACGTCGTCGACGTAGCGGCCCAGAGCCCTGGCGATCTCCTCGGGGGTGCGGCCGAATCCCGGCTTGAGATCGTTGCCGCCCAACATCACTACAACGACGTCGAGGGGACGGTGGCTCAGTAGGCAGGGCAAAAGGTACGACCTACCGTTGAGGCCGGGGCGGCCTGGTTCGTCCAAGTCGGTGGTGCGCCCGTTCAGCCCCTCCTCGATCACCTCGTAGTCGGTGCCCAGCACCCGCTGGAGGACACCGGGCCAGCGCCGGTCCGCATTCAGTCGCACGTAGTCGGGGTCAGGCGTAGGAGTGCCCTCGACGCCTGGCGCGAGTCGGCAGGTGCCGTAGGTATTCGAGTCCCCGAAGCACAACACCCGCATCGCGTCGGGTCCAGTGATCACGTCACCGATCGTAGGTGGCAGTCACTCGTGCCCAGCGCCACCGGGCTCGAGGAGCGAAACGCCCCTCACATGCCGCTGTCCGGCTCGCGCACATGGCTCCCTTCTGTGTCAAGACACCTTGGGGAGTGCGGGCTTAGGCTGGGTGGTGACGGGTCCCGGAGTGGCTTGTCCGAAGAGCCGGTGTTGGGGTTGTGAGCCGGCCGCGCTGGAGTCAGAGTCGTTGCCCCGTTGCCCTCCCGGACCCGTCCCTGCGGTGTGGGCCGCATGGTGGGCGAGGTCGTTGAGCATGGTCCGATACACGGTGTCGGACAGGCTTCGTTTGAGGCAGCGCATGGCTTCCATAGAGCTCTTCCCGGTGGCTTTCTTGCGGTCGTAGTAGGCGCGTCCGTCGGTGGCGCTGCGGAGCTGGACGGTGGCCATCATGTGGAGGGCTCGGTTGATCTGGCGGTTCCCGCCTCGGGACAGCCGGTGTCGGACGTGGTCGCCGGAGGAGGCGTCGATGGGTGCGGTGCCGGTCCAGGACGCGAAGTGGTTGCGGTCGGGGAACCGGGTGATGTCGCCGACCTCGACCAGCAGCCGTGCTGCACCTTGAGGGCCGATGCCGTGCAGGTCGAGCAGTCCGGTCCCGGTGGCGGCGACGAGTGCTCGTAGCTCCTTGTCGGCGGCCTTCTTCCGGGCGTAGATGCGTTCCAGGTCGCCGACGAGCTCGGCGGCCACCCGGCGGCGGGTCTTGCCGGCGGCATCGCGCGGCCGGACCGTTGCCAGGAGCTTCCGCGCTTGCGCCGCGGTCAGGTTCTTCTTCGCACCGCCGGGGATCAGCTCCAGCAGCAGCGCGTGCAACTAGCTGACCTTGCGCGTATGTTCCTCGCCCATCTGGCGGCGCCGGTCGACCAGCAGCCGCAGCACGTCGAGGTCGGCGTCGGCGACCACCGGGCGCAGCCCGGCCATCCGGACCCCGACCAGCGCGACGCAGTGGGCGTCGGTCGCGTCAGTCTTGCGGCCCTGCCCGGTAGCGAAGACCCCGCGTACGTGCTGACAACTTCGGTGGCACGTCGACGATCTGCTCACCGTCGGCAAGGAGCCGGTGCGCGACGTGTCGGCCGATCCCGCGACAGCCCTCGATCGCCCACACCCGCTCCGACCAGCCGGCCACATAAGAGAGCAACTGCTGGTAGCCCTCGACGTCGGTGGCGAAGCGGCCACCACCCACGACACCCTCATCGGCCGTCATCACCTCGATCGTGACCGACCGCTTGTGTGGGTCCATACCGATCACGACTCGCCCCTGCTCACCCATGCCTACCTCCCGTGTTGTCCGACGTAGTCGGGTCAGGAGGGCACCGCTGCTTCGAGCAGAGCAATCCCTTCTTGAGCCACTCCCGCCCAGCGGTGCCGGGACCACGCAGGCCATGTGAGAGCCACACGACTAATCGTGGGCAGCCGATGCGAGAGCGACAGCCCCAGACACCTCGACCGAGCCTCGTCAGCACCCAGCCGTGCCGTCAATGAAACAAGCAGCCGATGTGAGGGTGATGTGGCGAGCGCAGTCAGCCGTTGACGGGTGTCCCGAGATCGAGACTGTTCGCTCGTGCGATGAGATGCCCGATGGGCACGTCTCCTCGTGCCAGCAGCCTGATCGCCGCGCCGTCCTTCACCATCAGGACCTCGTCGTTCGACGCAGATGCAGAACTCGGGGACACCCATGCCGACAGGCCCTGGATCGTCTCGACCGATCCGCCGTAGTCGCGGGCGAGGTCCTCGAACTTCTCGGGAATCTTGACGTTCTCCCAACCCTCTTCGAAGGAGAGTTGGACGTCGTCGAACATGAATACTGGCGTGACGCCACATCTCCAGGCCTCTGTCACCTGGGCTGATCCGTCGCTTGGCAGATAGACGGGCGCTTGACTCAGCGCGGCCAGTTTCATCGCGTCAGCTTGAACCGCCATGGGACACGGTGTTCCGGGCGCGACGACACGCAGCCCGTCGTCCGCTGCTCCATTGGCACTGCTGAGCGCGGATCGTCCACTGCTCGATGCCGCAATCGAGCTGGAACCGGCTCCGCACGCCGTGGTCGCCCCGACGATGAGCGCTACCGCGGGCACGAGCGCGGCGCGGGTCCATCTCGTCGACATGGGTCTCATCGTGCATTCGACGGGCCTGGCTGCGCATGGGTTCCGAGTGGAACGCCCTCACATGCTGCTGTCCGCGGGCGCTCCACGCCGAGATGGTGTCGCGATGCCGAGTGCCGACGGTCGCCCACCTCTCGGCGTCGACGTGGGAGCTCAGACCACGCCACCGTCGTTCGGCGGACGGTGCGGGCCCGGCACGTCCGACCGTATGTGAGTAGCCTGGCGCCTGTCATGGAGATCATCGAGCGAGCACCCCTCCACCTCGTCGGTCCCAGCCTGACCGCCGGTCTCGGCGAGCTTCCCGAGGTAGTCGGGCGGCTGTGGCGCCGGGCCTTCGAGCTCGCGGACGACGAGGACACGGTCTTCGCCGAGCTCAGCGAGGATCCGGGCGACGACACGCGCGTCCTCGCCGTCGGCAGGCTGGTGTCGGAACCCACGGAGGACAGCGCGCTCGTGCCTGGCGGTCGCTGGGTGTACCACCAGCACGACGGACCCGTCGCCGACATCGGCGACAGCTTCGGTGCCATGTTCGACTTCGCGGACGCTCAGGGGGAGACGGTGGGCGCGCTGACGCTCGACGTCGGCTACGAGCGCGACGGCGAGGAGCACGTGCACCAGCTCTACGTCCAGCTGGTCTGACCGGTACCTGGGTGTGGAGCTTGTCCGCATCCCCCTGGCGCGGAAGGAGCGGTTGCACCACCGCGTCGCCGGGTATCTGTGGCTCCTCTTCCCAACCGAATGGTTTGGAGTCGGGCAGGTCGAGCCCAAGGATCCGCATCAGGTGATCATCACGAGGCGCTCAGACGGTGCAAGGGTGGCGACATTCGACCACCACGAGTACCTCCTCGAAGCGGCCCGCCACCGAGACTCGATCCGCGAACGTCTCAGCACGAGGCAGATCTTCGACCTCTGCCGCGAACTCAGGGTCGACATGCTGCAGGTCGGCACGCCTCGGGACGACTGATCCCAACGACCGCTTCTCCCGCCGTCCGGCTTACTGACATGGCCGATGTCCTTGCTTCCTCTCAGCCGATGAGCGGTCGTCCGATCGGCCATCGAAAGCCCAGCCAACTCACGAATCGCCGGGGCCAAACCCGCTATGAGGGCCCGATGACCGGCAGGTGGGCTGGAGGCGCGACTGGGATCTCGGGCGCGCAGAAGTCTCCCGAGTCCGTCGTGCACGAGCCGACGATCGTGCGGTGCCCCAGCCTGGTGCCAAGCCGTACACGTGCCACGGAGGCAAGCCCCTTCATGTCGCACGGCCCCGTGCTTTCTGTGACCTGCACGGTGATGCGGACGGTCTGATGAGTAGCGACGACGTGCGCGCTCCGGAGGGTGTCGCAGTCTCCGTGGTCGTACGTCACGTCCACCGTAGAAGACGCTGCGGATGACCGTGCCAGAGTCCATGGCACATCGGTGATTCTGGTCGACGACCCGGAGCAGCCGGTCAGCAAGCCCATTGCGACGGCGGCTGCGAGGGCCGCTGCAGTAGTGGCTGGCCGGTCGGACATGGCGCAAGGGTGTCATCCACAGATCACGGTGAGGCATCCATTCTGGACAAGAAAAGCCTGTCTACTTCCGAGGTTGGGAGTACCTAGAGCCAACTTCCGCTCATGCCGAAGTGGTCCCGATTGGGGAACCGGTGATGTCGCCGACCTCGACCAACAGCCGGGCGGCACCTGAAGGGCCGATGCCGGGCAGGTCCATCAAGCAGGTCCCCGTGGCCGCGACCAGGTCGCCAGTTCCGCAACACCGTCAGCTGGTCATCGACTACTGGTCGCAGCCCGGCCATCCGAGTCCCGACCAGCGCGACCGAGTGGGCGTCGGTGGCATCGGTCTTTCGGCCCTGCCCGGTCGAGAAGACCCGGGCACGTGCCGACAGCTTCGGTGGGACGTCCACGAGCTCTTGGCCGTCAGCCAGCAGTCGAAGGGCGATGTGGCGGCCGATCCCGCTGCAGCCCTCGATCGCCCAGACCCGGTACGGCCACCGCCGTAGGTAGTCCAGCATTGACCGGTAGCCGGCGACGTCGGTGGTGAACCTTCCACCACCCAAGACCTGCTCGTCGGCGTCCATCACCTCGATCGTGACCGACCGTTTGTGCGGGTCCATCCCGATCACACACGCGCTGCTCTTCTGGTGCCATGTGTTCCTCCCCACGCTGGTTCCGACGTTGTTTGTCGGGTCGGGAGGGCACCGCTACTTCGAGCTGAGCAAACCCCTCTTGAGCCTCTCCCGCCCTGGCGGCACCCGGGTCACGCAGGCCAGATGAGAGCCACACGACGAATCGAGGGCAGCCGATGTGAGAGCGACGACCCGGGCACCTGGACCGAGCCTTGCCAGGCACCGGTCCTGAGGTCAATGGAACAAGTAGCCGATGTGAGGTCGGTCGTTGGCTATGCCTGGAGGGGGCTGCTGTCGGACTCAGGATCGAAGCAGCGAAGCTCGTCACTCGATTGGAGGCAGGAGCCCTGCCTTCCGGTGAATCCAGCAGAACCCGATCGGGCTCCCCCCCGAGGTCTCCGCCTTGGACTGCCAGAAGGGTGTGATGACCAGGCTCGCGAGGTCCTTGCGATGGGCGAGCAGCTGGGCACAGCCGGATTGCCCCTGCTTGCTGAGTGTCGCCGCCGAGGGGTAGTGCGTCCCGGCCAGCTGCAGCGTGGTGGCGAGGAGTTCCGCCCGGTGGGGCTTCTGGCAGGACGTCACCGGTTGGTTCCGCGTGGGGTCGGGGACCTGGTCGGTGCAGACGAGAAAGCGGGTCGGGTCCGAGCTCACAGCGCCGTGGAGAGATCCAGTCTGCGGCGCTAGCTGGTGACAGCAACCCGTGGTCGCCCGCACCCCAACGTCGCAGCGCAGCCAGTTCTGACCCGCGGCTCTTTGCGCGGGCGAGGGCCAGTAAACGAGTGGGAAAGCGGTGGTCCTGATGGCGGGGGAATCAATGCCGAGGTAGCCCAGCCCTTCCGACGAAGCGCAACTGCCTGCGAGCTGGTTCACTAACGCACGAGTGAGCTTCACCGCTGGCTTGATGACCGCGACGGTCTCCAGGCTGTGGGGTTTCGAGCAGTCGACGACCGAGCTCTGGTCGGTCCACACCACGATTCCGTCGCGCCACCCGGGGCCTTCCCCTTGTGGGGGACTCTCCTGGGTTTTCCGACACTCGCCGACCCTGGGTGGGGGCGGTACGTCACTCGCCGCCGATGACCGTGTGGGCGCGGCAGCTGCGGATGACTGGGCCGGCAAGGCAGCTGCCTGGGAACTCGCGCCGCCGGCGCACGCGGTGCACGCAAGAACCGTGACGAGAGTGACGAGCAGGGTACGGGTGGATCTAGCAGATTTCGACATGAGCGGCTCCCGTCCACACAGTGGCCCCCGCCCTGCGCCTTTGCAACCGTTCCAACGTCCTCATCTGCCGCTGTCCGTGATGCTTCCGGTGACCAGGCGGCTCACGTGCGGTTAGGGATTGCAGGGCGGTGTCCGATACACCGCTACGCCCCACTTGCGCGACTGCTTGGCGGTCACGTCGACCGTGATGTGGAAGTGGCCGCCCACGCAGAAGCCGATCATTCCCCGGGTCCGGAGTGACACGGGCTGACGGCGCCGGTCCACTCAATGTCCCCGGACGAACAGTTGCTGACCAGAGCCCACGCCTCGTGCTTTGGAACATCGACATCAAACGTGTAGACCATGGTCTTAGCGGTAACCGCGGTTGCCTTCAGCAGAGTCGACCCAGGGTCCATGAACCCTGGCTCCGTGAACTCGTGCGGGAACAGCCCGGCTGCGTGAGCATTGGGGCCTTGTTCGCTGGAGCCGGAGCATCCAGTCAGCGCGGCGAGTACCGGGACGGCTATCGCAATGGCTGTACTGAGTCGGCTCCAACCGTGTGGCACGCGGACATCCTTGCCCAGGGTAAGTGCGGTCAACAGCAGAACATCCTCATCTGCCCGCCGTCAGGTATTCGCTCATGTCGATGAGCGTGCGGGTGAGGTCGGCTCGGGATAGCGTCGCCCGGGTGGCGGTAGACGCAGATTCGTTCGCATGGCTGGAGGACGACACAGCCACCTTCTCGGACGCCGGCTGCCTCACCTTGGTGGCAGGAGTCACCGCAAAGGAAGCGCTCCAGCGAGTGGGTTCTGACTTGGCGCGTTCCACCGCAGGGCGGCTCGAAGGCGGTCGCCCTCAGGGGTACTCGATGATTAGCGCCCTGGATGCTGGATCTCCCGACACACCCTGCGCAGTGCTGATCGAGGACAACGGCTACGAAGGCGCACAACCGAATGTGCTTTCTGTCCTCTCGCGGGGGCCGTGCTGCGAGCGTGTTCTGGAATGTCAACGGCATGGTCATGTTCGGGTGCGCACGACGCGGCAAGTTGGTGTGCACCACAGAACTCCCCGACGTGCCAGACGATCTGCCACGCAGCCTGAACCGACTGATGGATTCAGCCTCGGGCGAGGACGCACCTCTCGTGGCCATCGCGATGGCCATGGCCGCAACATTCACTGGCGTCCAGATCGAGCCCGAGCCCGCGCTCCTGGACCCTCAGACGTGGTACCCGATCACCGCCCCCATCCTCCGGTTGCCGGTCACCGCAGACGAGCTTGTTGGCATCGGCATACCCAGTGAGGAGTTCGTTCGCCAAGTCCAAAACGCCGATGAGCCCTCGCGGCGGCGATTGGCGGAATGGTCGGTGAGGGAAGGCCTCTCTCGGGTCGGCCTCCAAGGCGACCCGGCTGCCCAAGAACTGTTTGCCCAGTTCGGACACGGGAAGCCCACCACCGTCGCTGTGGGTCTCGCCCGCGAGCTTGTCGAGACCGAACGCCAGAACGATCTGGTGGGCAATCGGCTCCAGAGGGTCTACAACGACCGAAGGATCCCGCAGGCGGAACTCGACGCTGTGTCCGCTGAGAAAACCAGGTGGGCTCACCGAATGTCGGCGCTGCGCGCTGTCACGTACACGTCCTTGGAGGACTCGGTGACGGCAGCACTTGGCGCGACCTACTGCGCCTCCCATAGCGGTACCGATCAAGCCGCGTTCCTGGCTGAAGCGACCGCCGTGCTGACGAAACCCGCCTAGAGACGATTCGGCCCGAACCCACGCTCATGCCGCTGTCAGCGGTCGCTCATGCCGAATGTCTGGAGGTTCCCCCGTCCGCGCACCGAAGCGTAGCGTTGGTACACATCCGGGGAGAGGAGACGACGGTCATGGTGGCAATGGCCGAGGTCGTAGTGTTGGTTCTTCTCGCGCTCCCATGCGTCTGGCAGTTCCGTCGGAGTGTCATGTATCGAAATCGTCGTCGGTACGGCGGCGGTGTGCCGGGTCAGTTCACGCGCCCTCAGCCGACCTTTCACGGCCAACGGACGAACGTACCGCCGCTCCGACCGGAGTTGCGGCGGGATGATGACTCGATAGCCTCTCCGCCGCGGCATTGGCGGAGCCGGAGCAAGCAGTCGAGGTCGAATCGCTGAACCACGGGCTGCCGCACACTTGTGGTGAGGACGGTGTGGCGCAGGCTCAAATCGAGAAAGCCACGCACATGCCGCTGTCCGGTACACGCTCATGCCGATGAGCGGAACTTGTAAGCGGACGATGGGGTCTGTGCGTTACATAGGTATGGACGCCTCCACCGCGGACTTCGAGCAGTTCTACCTCGCAAGTCGAGATAGCTGTCTTCGGGCAGTGGTGGGCGTCGGCGTCAACCCCGTGGATGCCGAGGACTTGGTGGCCGAGGCGTTCGCGCGGGCGTGGGCCGCGTGGCGAAGAGTCAGTCGACATCCCGCGCCGCAGGCCTGGGTCGTGCGCACCGCACTCAACGCCAACATCTCGCGGTGGCGACGAGCCCGAAGAGAAACGTCGCTGGCTGGACACGACCGGGCCTCACTTGATCGCGTCGAGGACCTGGACCGTGACCTGCTTGCTCGCCTTCGCTGCCTTCCACGTCGGCAGCGTGAGGTGATCGCGCTGCGCGTCTTCTTAGACCTTGACGTCTCCCAAACAGCGGCGGCGCTCGACATGGCCCCAGGCACCGTCACCAGCCACATGGCACGGGCGGCAGCCACCCTGCGCACGCAACTCACTGCGGCCCAGCTCGCTCAATCCGATGGAGAGAACCATGAGTGACCACGACACGTTCGACGCCCTGCGCGCCTCCCTCACCGAGGTCCGGATGACCGTCCCCACCAGCAGCATCGTCGCAGCCGGTCGACTCCGGCGACGCCGGCGCTCCCTGGGCTATGCGGGCGGTGTAGCCGCGATCGCTGCACTCGCCGCGGGTGTCGCGCTCGGCCACAGCACGGCCCCGACGAGCCCCAAGAGCCCCCATCTGACCGCCTTCACCATCACCACCCGGGCCGACGGAGCGACCACCCTCACCCTGCTCAAGGGCGACCAATACCGCCTCGACCCCAACGCGCTGAGCCAGGCCCTGGCCGAGCACCACATTCCCGCCATCGTTCGTCTCAACACCACGTGCGACTCCACACCCTCACCACAATCGGGCCTGGACCAGGTCATCACCGAGCAGCGAACGACCGAATCCACCGTCACCCTGACCATCGACCCGTCAGGGCTCGCGGCCGACGAAGGGCTCAGCATCGGCTACTACCCCACCAAGACCACCTGGGGACTCATCTACCAAGACAAACCCCTCAACTGCCACCCCTGAGAAACCTCCACCACGGAACGCTTCGTCTGAAGCACACTCACATGCCGCTGTCCGCGCTCGCACATGCCGATGGGCGGTCGCGCATCGACTTCCATTCACCCTCCCCCGCGCCCACGCCAGAGTTACTCTTTCGCTGCCGCCAGGCGAGCAGGGGACGCCTGGGGTGCGACGTCCTCCCGGACCCCGAGGACTCCGCGCCGGGGTCCATCGCTGCTCCGCGCTGGCCAAGGTTCTCACCGCATTTTGGTAAGAGGCGATGGTTGACGAGGTCTACCATCCAGGCAGCCCCGGCCGATGGCTTCTCCCCCGGAACGCGATCGGTCGGGGCGCTCTTCACCCCCGAGGGACGAAGATGAGGCCCCACGCTCCGACATAGCGTCGTAGGCAGTTCGGCTCGGCCTCCCCGCGCCGACCGCGCCCACCGCCCCCTCCACAAGGCCGGTGGGGCGCGTCGCAGGTGAGCAGACGGTCGCCGGCCAGGGGGGACTCCACGTGTCATTCGCCGCTGGCCACCGCGGTCCCACCAGCCCCGGAACTTGCCCAGATCGTTGTCGTGTCGTGCGTGATTAGTCGGTCCTGCGAGTAGTCGGTCTCCGGCGTCGATGCAATGACAGCTCATCGCGCAGCTTGTACGGGATCGGCCGGCCTTGAGCCGTGAGACAGCCGGCATATGCCTCCAAGGCGGCCAGAAGTCTCCTGCGCACAACATCGACCGAGGGACCTTGTGGAAGGCGCCGTGCCTCCTCGAATGCGTCCTCGGCTTGCACGAGCTCTTGCCACAGGCGGAGACGCTCTGTGGCGTCGCGCGCCCTTCCGGACCTCTCGCCGGAGCGGGGAGGCGTGTCGGGCCCTGACATCGGGGGTGCCCTTCCTATGGAGCGGCGTGCCGAGTAGCCGCTCGCTCCACCTCAGTATGGCGCGAGGTGTATCGACAACGTGCCCAAACAAACGCAGGCGCCCCGCTGCTCTACCGTCTGCAGCGGGGCGCGCGGCTCGGCAGTGAGGTCCGAGACTTCGGGGACAGTATGCGCTCACGTTCGCCGGCCTGTCCGAAGTCACGCGTTTGCTGCTCACCCGGACTCGAGTAGACAGAGACGGGGCATCGGTGGGACTCTCGAACCAGAGCCTCGTCGTGTTCGCGACGTGGTGGGGACGCGAAGCACCCAGAGCCCACGGATTCCTTCGCTGCGATGAGCAGGGATCCGTATGTTCAAGAACAGACCAGTGGTCGAACAGGTCGGGGGCCACGTCGTTGTGTCGCTGACCGGCGAGATCGATCTCGCCGTCAAGACGGAGGTTGCCGCTTCCTTCGAAGACGCGATGGCGCTCGTGCCGGTGCCCCATATCCTCGTAGACGTCAGCGGAGTCACGTTCATGGACTCTTCCGCTTTGGGCGCTCTCGCGGTCGCCGTGAACAGGGTGCGGGCGCTGGGCGGCACTCTTTCCGTCATCGGGGCAAGCGACCGGATCAGGCGGCTTCTCCACATCGTTCAGCTCGACCGCTTGCTGACCCCATGGCCGGAGGACTCATGGCCGGGCACCGACGATTCCAAACGTTGGGCATCACCAACCGCCCGGCCCGTGCCTCGAGTCACCCAGAACCAGAGCTGAGCTTCGCGGACCACCCGGGGAGGCCCTGCCCCACACACACCGCGTCCGATGTCGAGCTCTGGGGCAGGTGTTCGTCGAGCCGTCGGGTGTGGGCGGACCCACTCGATGAGCGGCAGTAGGTGGGTCCGCCTGGCGGGCCTACCGGGCCAACGTCATAATTCCTGCATGGTGGCTTTGGGTGATCCGGACCTTGGACAGCACCTCGACATGTTGGTCGCCCAGGTCGCGGCCCAGGGCGTCGATATCCGCGCTCTGCAAGACGGGGCCAAGGCTGCGGACGAGCGGGCTGACGCAGCCGAGAGGCGTGCGGATGCCGCGGAGCAGCGATCCGACGAGTCGGAGGCACGTTCGGTCATCGACCGCGAGATGATGGCGCAGTTACAGGCCGACGGCCTCCTGACTCAGGATCATGCTGCGCAGCTGGACCAGGCGCTCATCTCGTCGCGCACCATCGGCGCGGCAATCGGCATCCTCATGGCCAGCCGTCAAGTGTCCCAGGACCAGGCGTTCCTGGTGTTGAAGGAAGCCAGCCAACGGTCCAACCGCAAGCTGCGTGACCTGGCGGCCGAGCTGGTCGAGACGACCGATCCGAGCACCGCTCGCTAGGCCTTGCTTTGAACCACACCCCTTCGGGTACTGTTCAGTCAGCCGATGAACGGGGCGCGTCCTGTTCGGTCGGCTAGGTGTGAGAGCTCTAGACCACTGGCTCATAGGCCGCACGAAGCCCCCGCCACTCGGCGGGGGCTTCGTCTTGTTCGTCCAGGGTGGACTCGCGATGCAGGGCGACGCCCCAAACGTCGAATGCACGCTCATGCCGGCTGTCCGCGATAGGCCGTTGGGAACGCCAAGCAGTCGCTCCTGGTCGTGAGAGCCGCGGACGCCGCCCTGAGTCGTTCGCCGACCAGAGGCCGTAGCGGGGACTTCGCCCACGGTGCGTGGCGCGAGGAATGGTCTCCTAGGTCTTCTGGGGCTGCACCAGACTCAGGACTGATGGGACGGGACGGTCGTGAGGGCTTCGAGGACGGCCGTGACGACCGTTTCGAGGTCATCGAGCGGGACGACGTGTTGGGCATCGGTCGTGTTGAGGTTCGCCGTAGGTACCCGTTTGACCAGGGCGGTGACGTGGTGCGGATCGAGACCTCGGCCGCCTGCGGCTGTGACGGTGACCACCGGGCATCGAATCTCGCCGAGGAGTTTCTGCAGCTGGTGGGCAGCGGTGACAAGACGACGGTGTTCGGCGGTGAAGCGGAGCCAGGACTCTCCGTAGGTGAGGCTGCGAACGACCTTCTTCGCGTCGGCGGCGGATAGTCCGAATCTGCGTGTCAGCATCCGTGAGCGCAGTGCGGGGATGTGCAGTGCCAGGCCGGCCGCTCGGAAACCGATCCAACTCAAGGCGGGGCCGATGACGGGCGCTGCCAGTAGGCGGTCGGTCACCGTGACCGCGAGCTGTCCCGCGTCAGGTTCGATCAGAACCAGGGCGTGTAGGTGATGTGACCCGCTGGTCGCCAGGGCTAGTGCGGTGCCGATCCCGAGGCTGTGCGCAACGATGACCTCCGGTGAGGCGTGTCGCTCGTCGAGGATCCGAGTGATCGCATGGGCGTCATCGCCCAGGCACGCGTAGCCCCCATCTCCTCGACGAGTAGCCGGGACGGTCGATCGTGCAGACCGTCAGGCCATGGCGGAGCAGGAGGGGTTGAACCTTCGTCCAGATCAGCGATGACTCTGGCCGGGCTCCGATCATGAGCACGAGGTGCGGTTCATCGTCGACTCCCTCGTTGTCGGCGCGACCGGCAAGAGACCGAGCCTCGCGGTCCGTCGACCGCGAGGCCCGGCGCCCTCGACAGACAAGGGGGTCGGTGTAGTCAGGGCTGGGCATGGCCGAGTGCGTTGGGGACGGTGTAGCGCCCGACTTGGCCGCCGAGGGCGACCCCGGCTTGTGCCCGAGGCGTGAGGGGCCCGGCGCCGAACGCCATCGTGGTCGCCAGTGCGGCCGTCGAGTGTCGCGCGTCGCAGAATCGCCGCAGAGGGGGGATTGCGCATGGTGGATCTCCGATCTTTCGGGAATGGGGCGAGGACGCGACGTCACCGCAGCTGGTGAGGCGGGTGTAATCCGCTGGCCCGCCATATGGCGAGTCCTGGGAGTCGTCCCTTGACTGCATCCCGCGAACAGATAGCCACGGGGGTTACGTGGCATTGGCTCTAGAGGTGATCCACAGCCCCTACGTGCGTGTAGGCCGGCGGCGCCCGAGAGCCGGTACTCCCGCCGGTATTGAGGGACATCGCGCGATCGGCGACCCATGTCAGATCCGACCGCCGGCGATGGAGTGCAAGACGTCAAGAAGTCCGACATCCACCCGGATCCCGCGTACCGCTTCCGGTGCCTGCTGGTGACTGGACGTAACCCGTCGGCGTATTGGCCTGTGACAGAAAAGATCGTCTGGCCGGCGAGCCTTGCTCGCAGGCGGACCTACGGACACGGAGCGGACATGTCGGAGCACACCACAGTTGACCGGTTACGTCGGGACGCGATGCGGTCCGAGCCGATCGTCGCCCCCGCGGCGATGGTTCGACTTGCCGGGGCGGCCCTCGCCCTCGCGATCGCGACCGCCCACGTCGCCGATCAGGGCGGCGTCACAGCCTTCACCGCACCGGACTGGCTCGGCTGGGCCTACCGGCTGATCGAGGTTGGCGGCGTGCTGACGGCAGCCGCCTTGATCGGGGCTCGCACGGAAAGGTTGGGTTGGGCCGCCGGTGTGCTGCTGGGCGCCGGGCCCTTCCTCGGTTACCTCGCATCACGGACCGTCGGGGTTCCCGGGGACCCCGGCGACGTCGGCAACTGGGCCGACTGGGTCGGGACGCTCGCTCTGGTCCTGGAAGCCGGTCTCGTCACCGTCAGTGTCGGAATGCTGGGCGCCCGCCTGGGGCGACCAGAACCGGCCGCCATGGTCGTGGCGCAGGCCGCCGACCCGGACGGCTCGGCGTCTGCAAACAGCTGGGATCTTCGCCCTCCCACGAACCTGGACCATTGAGGCAGGCTGCGACCCCGCCGCGATGGTCGGCGGGGTCGCTTCGTGTCCGGTCGCGATCGGCTGTAACCCCAGCTCCTATTTATCAGGTGACATGATTGACTCATCACGATCATCCCGACCAGCCGAGCGACCACCACCGGTGGTGAGCGACGGCGACGTTCCCTACCTTCACGTGGTTGACGATGACGCCTACGGCGACTGGGAGTCGGTCTATCGCGACAACGTCGACCGGCTCTACCGGCTGATGTACGCCCGGGTCGGGAACCGCGCCGACGCCGAGGACCTCACCTCGGAGGTGTTCAGCACCGCACTGCGCCCACTGCGACTGTCCTCCTCGAAGGGAGAGGTGCGGGCGTACCTGCTGCGTCACCGCCAGGACGGTCCTCGCCTCGCACTGGCGTCGTCGACTCGGTCAGCCGGTCACCGCGATCGACCCCGAGACCGACCTCGCCTACCTGACCCAGCCGGCCGCGTCTGAACCACCGAGCGATGCCCCGGCACGAGCGCGGCAGAATCCTCGAAGCCCTGCCGGAGCGGTACCGACGCATCCTGGAGCTGCGGTTCCTCGAGGCATGCTCGATCAAGGAGGCGGCGCACACGATGCAGATCAGTGTCAGCAACGCCAAGGTGCTGCAACACCGCGCGCTGCGGATGGCCGCTCACGTCGACCTGGAGTTGGCGCCATGACCCGCCGCCGGCTGTCTGCCTTCATCGACGCGATTGCCGGTGGGCGACGCCCGAAGCGGCTCCGCGCCGAGTCCGATGACGTGGAGATGGTGCGGACCGCGATCGCGCTGCGGGCCGCCCGTCCGGGCGAGGCGGCCCCGACCGAGGCGTTCGTCGAGGACCTGTTCCAGCGGCTCTCCGAGCAGGCGAATCCCCCGACCGCGTCCGAGCCTCGCCCCGTCCCGGCACGCCGCGCGCGCCTTGCCCTGGTGGCGGTCGCAGCCGCGGCCGCGCTGGTGACGGGGACCGTCGTCGCCACCGAGAACCTCAACACCTCAGGTACGGCGCCGTCCGCCACCGCTCCGGCACCCAGCGGGAGCATGCTGCGCACGGGCACCTTCCAGACCACCGATGGACAGGTGATGGGGCAGATCGTCGCGTACCGCGGGCATCCGTCCTGGGTGTTCATGCACGTGGACGTCCCGAACTACGACGGCCGGATCGAGTGCATGCTTCAGGTCGACGACGGCACGACCGTCGCGTTCGGCACCTTCACCATCCACCACGGAGTAGGCCAGTTCTCCAGGACCATCGGCCGGGTGGACGTCAGCCGGCTGCGGGGCGCCAAGCTCGTCGACTCGACCGGATCCGCCGTGGCCGCGGCCACCTTCGCCGCCTGAGCCGACAGCTCACCCCGCTCACCGCACAGTCGGACAGGACGCCCCCGATTCCCAGGGTGCCATCGGGTTCCAGTACAGGCGCGCTGATGCCCTGTCAGCGCTGGGATCTGCGGGCTTGGTCCCAGCCCTACCCGTGAGGTGCGCTCGGCACCTCGTGGCCGGTGGTCGGTGGCCGGTGGCCGAGAACCCGGCACGACTGCTGTCAATCTCGGTGAGCGGGCCCGACGCGCCAACTACGGTCGGCTCTCGTTGACCGGCTGGTGGGGGGTGATGAGCGGCGCGCTCCATAGCGACCGGACGGGCGCGCTGGCCTCCGAAACCTGGTCGATCCTCATGGCGGCACGAAGCAGCCCGGTCGAGATCGCCGCCAGGACGATGGAGAGGGGGATCTCACCGAACAGCGCGGTCGCGGTGCTCACGAGCAGGTCTCCGCCGCGATGCGCGGTGAGGAGGTCGAACCACGCGTCGCACATCAACAGGGCGCTCGTGACCGTCGCAGCCGGCACCGCGACCTGGCGTTGATTCCACAGCGCCCAGGCTGTGACCGAGTAGCAACTGATCAACGCGACATCGAAACCCGTCCACGTCACCGTCCAGGTGTCGACCACGTAGCGACGCGGCAAAGTTGTCGCCAGCCCAAGGGTCCAGGGGACCATGCTCACGGCGCAGCCAACGAGAAAGAGGGCTGCTCGCCGACGAGCAGCCGGGCCCCGATCGGCTCGCTTCTGGGCGTTCGGTGCTGGTGCGGCCCAGCGCGAGAGCCGCGGTGGTACGCCGCGGCCGTCGCGGAGCCAACTCCGTGCGCTGCTCAGAGCCATCCCGTCTCCTTCAGTCCACCGTGCGGCTCTCAGTACCCGTAGTTGTTGGGGGTCGTCGTCGCGGGAGCGGGGGCCGCCGCGGACATGTCGGGGGTGGCTACGAAGAAGTTCTGCACGCCTTGGCCGGTGACTCGGCCTGGGCTGTCTTCGACGAACGTGTAGAGGAAGTGGTTGTTGTAGGCCACCTGCCGGCCGTTTGCTGTCGTCACCGAGGTGAGCATGCCGCTGGCACCCTGCACGGTCGGAGCGGTAGCGATCAACGGCGGCCATAGTGCCGCGAGCTGGCCGGAGACGCGTGACGTGGTGGGTGTGTCGGGCTTGTAGATGTAGAGCGGAAGACCCTTCGCATCTACGAGCACGGTCTCGGTTGTTCCTTGCACGGTCGCAGTGGCGGTCCGCACCGTGGCGGCCGCCACCGGCGGGTTGGGCGTGGAGCTGCTCGCGGCTGAGGCGATCGTGACTCCGGCCACTGTCGCGACGACAGCTACCGCGAGGACGGCAACAGTGATGCGCTGGTATCTCATGGTTCCTCTTTCGTTGTGGTGCCTCGAAGAGCGGGTGCCTCGTGACAGCCCGTATCACCCGCTGGTGCGCAGGCGTCTTGTTCCGGCATAGGGCGTCGGAAGTTGCATGGATAGGTACGACCACGAGTTACATGTGCGATCCAACGCCGGGTGCAGCAGCTGGCGGAGCCATGCCTGGTGGGCGTCGGAGGTTTGTCGTGGCCGGCCGTACTCGGCGTCTCACCGGCCCGTAACTCCGCTGCGTATCTGTCCGAGACGGGCTCTCCGGAGCCGCCTGCGTCCCGGTCCGACGGACGCACATCTCAACGAAGATCGCTACGCCCGCGAAGGAGCAGCAGCATGACAGCGCCCAAATCCGAGATCCGCTCCGCAGTCCAGGCCAAGTCCGCCGTGCCGGTTGGTGACTGGCTCGTCGACCCGGTGCGCTCGCGCGCGTCGTTTACGGCACGCGTTGCTGGCAGGTCAGTTCGAGGGCGTCTGCCCTTGACCGGAGCGGTGAAGGTGGCCGCGTCGATCGAAGACTCGAGAGCACATCTGGTGGCCCTGGCCAACGACGTGAGCACCGGCAACCGCATGCTCGACCGGCTGCTCGCAGGTCCCGGCTTCCTCGACACCGAGGGCCATCCGACCATCAGCCTCAGATCGCAGATGCTGGTCTGTGTCCCGACCGGCTGGAGAGTTGTCGGACAGTTGGAGGTCAAGGGAATCGAGCGTCCCATCGTGTGTGAGCTCCAGGCCGACCTCCGCTCGGCGCAGCCACCAACCGCCGCTGCTCGTGCCGCGATGATCCTCACGACCCGTTGGGTACTCGACTCGACGTGGATCACCACGCAGCGGTTGCCGACGCTGAGTCGCCGCATCGCCATGAGCTGTTCAGTCGTGCTCGACCGCGCGCGTGAGGCGCGCGCGAGTGAGCCGACACCTGCGGCATAGGCCGCGCTGCTGCCTGATGGTGCAGCACGGCCGCCGAGACCGCCTCTGCCGTCGGCGTCTGGGGTCACCGCCGGGCAGAGCGCCCATCCCCATGGCCGGGCATCGCCCGGCCCTCTGCGTCGGGTGGGCGTTCACTGATGTTCAGGATGCCCGGTCTGTTGCCGGGGTTTCTACCCCTCCCGTTGCTCCTGTGCGCGGTTGGGGGAAGGGACCAGGCCGGCCGGGACCACATGACCCTCACCGACGGCCAGGAAGACAGTTGGGACAAGATGGAGGACTACCTCAGGTCGCTTCTGAAGCCCACCGGGCCGACATCCTGACACCCACCTCGGGGGGTGCGGCGGTCGCACTCTCCTGTGTTGGAGACCGGCGAGCCGGCACACCGTCAGGGTCCGACCAGACCTGATCACCTGGTGGACAACACGATCAGATCTCACATGCTTTCAGGCCCGGAATCACGGTTGATTCCGGGCCTGAACCTTTGTAGCGGGGGCAGTGTCCTGGTTCAGGACATCCCGGACACCTGTCTCACGACATCCCGGACTCATGTCTCACGACATAGGCGACAGCGCGTCAGCCTCCGCCCATGTCGAAGTCAGCACCGAGGTCCGGGGCCTCGAAGGCCCGTCTGGTCATCACCGCGATCACCCTCGAGAACCGCACCGTCGCCGAGGTGGTCGCCGACTACGGAGTGTCGAAGTCCTGGGTCTACGAGCTCCTGGCCCGCTACCGCCTCGAGGGCGAGGCCGCCCTCGAGCCACGGTCGAGACGACCGCTGACCTCACCGCGCGCGACGCCGACAGCCACGGTCGAGCTGATCCTGCGGCTCAGGAAGCAGCTACGCCTGGCCGGGTTGGACTCCGGCGCCGAGACCATCGAGTGGCACCTCACCCACCGCCACCAGATCACGGTGTCCCGGGCCACGATCCACCGGATCCTGGCCGGTCCGGTGCGGTGACACCGGAGCCGTCCAAGCGACCGAAGATCGTCCTACCTCCGGTTCGAGGCAGCGAGCCCAACGAGACCTGGCAGTCCGACTTCACCCACTACAGGCTCACCGAACCCCATGGGCGACTCCCGGCCCGGACGTCGAAATCATCACCTGGCTCGACGACCACTCCCGCTACGCCCTGCACGTGTCGGCACACTGCCGGTCACCGGCACGAACCGTCCTGGAGACCCTTCGGCAGGCCGCTGACCTGCACGGATACCCCGCATCCACCCTCACCGACAACGGCATGGTCTACACCGTCCGGCTCGCCGGCCACGGACGACAAGGAGGCAAGAACTCCTTCGAGGCCGAGCTCAGCCGCCGCCACATCGTCCAGAAGAACTCCCGGCCCAACCACCCGACCACCTGCGGGAAGGCCGAACGGTTCCAGCAGACGATGAAGAAATGGCTACGCGCCCAACCCGTCCAGCCGAGCACGATCGCCGAGCTCCAGACGCTCCTCGACCAGTTCCGCGACGAGTACAACCGCCGCAGACCACACCGCTCACTCCCCCACCGCGCCACCCCGGCCACCGCCTACAACGCCCGTCCGAAAGCCGCCCCCGGCACCAAGCCGGACAACGACACCCATGACCGCGTGCGCCACGACAAAATCAGCAAGGCCGGCACCGTCACCCTGCGTATCGCCGGCCAACTACGCCACATCGGCGTCGGCCGAACCTACGCCGGAACCCACGTCATCCTGCTCGTCCAAGACCTCGACGTCAGGGTCGTCCACGCCGCCACCGGAGAGCTCCTCCGCGACCTCACCATCGACCCACGCCGCGACTACCAACCCACCGGCAGACCACCCGGACCCACCAAAAAGAACTAACCCGAACCTACGAAACGTAGGTCCGGGCTATTCCGATGTCTTGAGACATCACATTTGTAGCGGGGGCAGGATTTGAACCTGCGACCTCTGGGTTATGAGCCCAGCGAGCTACCGAGCTGCTCCACCCCGCGTCGGTGAGCCCCACTCTACGGGGTGGCGCAGGACCGCTCAAATCCGCGCGGCCCCGGGCGGCATCGAGACGCTCGCGCCGCGCTCGGTCAGCCGAGGAGGTTGAGGGCCTTGGCGACCTCGACGCTGGCGCGGTGGTTGAGCCGCACGTACGCGGCGAAGTCACCGTGCGCGATGGCTCGGTTGGCGGCCGCGAAGTCCTGCTGCGCCTGGTGGAGCAGCGTCCGCGCCTTCGCCTGGGCTCCCTTGGCCGGCTGGTGCCCCCCACCCTGAGGCTGATGCGGCGGCGGCGCGGAGCCGGCCATGTCCGTGATCGCGTTGACCAGGGTGTCGCCGATGCCGACCTTCGACCCGTACGACACCATCACGTACCGCAGCGTGAGGTACGACGCGGAGTCGCTCAGCAGGCGGGTGGCGTAGACCGGCACGACGTACATCACGCCCGACCCCACCGGGACCGTGATCACGTTGCCGTACTGCGGCGTCGCGTCGCCGAGGCGGAACGACTGCGTCTTACGGGTGATCCGGGGGTCGGAGATCAGGTTGCTGAACGCCTGACCCGGGCCCGGCACGTTCTGGTTGGGGGGCTGCTCGACCAGGATCTTGCCGTAGTCCGACGACGTCGCGTCGGAGTCGGCGGCCACGAAGCCGACCAGGTTCGACTTGTTCCGAGGCACGAAGTTCGAGGTCAGCGACCAGGTCTGCTGGCCCGTCGACGGATCGGTGGTGAACATCCGGATCGGCGTCTGGAACTTGTTGGTCACGCTCGGCCGGGGGTCCTCGGAGACCTGCCACTGGTTGTTGGCCTGGTAGAAGTCGTTGGCGTCGGTCACGTGGTAACGCGCGTACTGGTAGCGCTGCACCTTGAACATGTCCTCGGGGTAGCGCAGGTGGGGCAGCAGGTCGGTCGGGATCTGGCTCTTGCCCAGGACGGTGTGCGGGAAGGCGCTGCGCCAGGCCTTGAGGATCGGGTCCGACTCGTCCCAGGCGTACAGCTTCACCTGGCCGGTGTAGGCGTCGACCGTCGCCTTGACCGCGTTGCGCATGTAGTTGATCTGGTCGGTCGGCAGCGTGCGTACGCCGGGCGGCTGGCTCAGCGAGTCGCTGGTCATCGTGGAGAACGAGTCCCGCTGGGCCTGCGGGTAGTGGTCGGTCGTGGTGTAGCCGTCGACGATCCAGAGGATGCGGCCGCCCACCACCGCCGGGTAGACGTCACTGTCGAGCGTCAGCCAGGGCGCGACCTTCTCGACCCGCTGGGCCGGGTTGCGGTAGTAGAGCACGCGGCTGTCCGAGCCGATCCTCGAGGAGAGCAGGAAGTTCGAGTCCCCGAACTTCACGGCGTACATCAGCTTCCGGAAGAAGGAGCCGACCGCGACCCCTCCCCCGCCGGCGTACGTCGTGGTCGACTTCGTGCCGTTCGCGGTCAGGTCGAGCTCGGCGTTGGTCGACCCCGAGGTGTGACCGACGATCGAGTAGTTCTGGTTGCCCTCCCCGAAGTAGATCCGGCTCTCGAACGGCCCGGTCGACCGCTCCAGGGCGTTCTGGCCCGGGTCCTGGCCCTGGGCCCACTGCACCTGCGAGCTCTCGGTGGAGTCGTTCGCGGGCCGCTGGTTGGCGAACGCCGCGATGATCCCGTTGCCGTGCGTGTAGACGGTGTGCAGGTTGGACCAGCTCTGCTGGCCCGGCGTGATGCCCGACTGGTCGAGCTCGCGGACCCCGAGCACCAGGGCCCGGTCGGTCCCGTCGATCGGGTAGTGGTCGACGTCGAGCACCGGCGGGACCGAGTAGTACGACGCCACCTGTTGCGTCTGCTCGAACGCCCGGGAGATCAGCTCCGGGTCGACCACCGGCACGGACGTCGTCTGGTCGATCAGGTTCTGCACCGTCGCGGCGGTCGCCTTGCCGGCCTGGGGCGTGACGGTCTTGAACGCCCGGAGGTCGTACGCGGCCTGCGTCGCCTCGATGTTCGCCTGGATGTACTGCGCCTCCTTGTTCGGCTGGGAGGGGTCGACCTGGAAGTGCTGGACGAACGCCGGCCAGATCAGGCCGAGCAGGATCGACGTCACGACCAGCAGCGAGATGCCGACACCGGGAAGCAGCCAGGTACGCCGCCACGCCGTGAGGAAGAAGAGGACCGCGCAGATCAGCGCCACCCACACCAGGATGTTCCGGGCCGGAAGCACGGCATGGGCATCGGTGTAGCCCATGCCGGTCACCAGCCTGCCGGACCCGGTGACCAGGTCGTAGCGGTCCAGCCAGTAGCCGAAGGCCTTCGCCAGCAACGCCAGGCCGACCAGCACGGACAGCTGGATGGTCGCGGTCGTCGACATCCGGTCGGTCGTGCCTTGCAGCCGGATCCCGCCGTAGAGGTAGTGCACGACGACGGAGCAGAGCGTCGACAGCACCAGGACGGCGATCACGAAGCCCACCAGGAAGTGCAGCCACGGCAGCGTGAACACGTAGAACCCGACGTCCTTGTGGAAGTAGGGGTCGGAGACGTGGAAGGACTCGCGGTTGGCCCACAGCAGGAACGTGCGCCACTTGCCGTTCGCAGCGACGCCCCCGAACAGGCCGATCACCGTCGCGACGGACACCACGAGCAGGATCCGGATCGGGGCGACGGCGTCGCGGTAGCGGTCGAGCCCGGTCTGCTCGGGGGAATCGGGCCGGTGGAAGGGCCGCGCCCGGTAGGCGATGACCATGTTCGCGGCCACGGCGCCGCCCATCAGCAACCCGAAGCCGACGAAGAGCCCGACGCGGGTCCACAGCATCGTGTCGTAGACGCTGGTGTAGCCGACCGACCCGTACCACAGCCGGTCGGTGTAGATGGAGGCGAACATCGTGACCAGGAAGAACGCCGCGACGACGCCGAGGATGCCGAGCAGCAGGATCCGGGCCCGACGCGACCGGCGCGGCCGGAACCCGTCGTACTCCTGCTCGAGGGGGTCACTCATCGGATCCTCCGGCGGGGTCGTCGTCCAGGGTGGCCCGCACGAGCTCGATCAGGTCGGGCACGAGCGCCTCGCCGGTGAGGACCGAGGTGTCCTCGTCGTGGGCCCGCAGGCGCAGGGCGCAGTACGACGCGCCGGTGCGCGTCGCGGCGGCGACGATCCTGACCTCCTGGCGGTCCGGATGCGCCGACACGAAGGCGGTCGCCGCGTCCGGCTCGTCCGGCACCTCGGCCTCCACCTCGCGCGGCAGCACCAGCCGCTCGACCATGGCCGCGCAGCCGTGCACGGTCCCGGGCCAGGAGATCGTGGCGAGCTGGTCCTCGAGCGGCCGGCCCGGGGTCAGACCCTCCTGCTCCACCGGGGTCAGCACCCCGTCGCCGAGGCTGGCCGCGAGGTGCGGCTCGCGCACCAGCAGCTGGGCGGTCTCGACCAGGGCGAAGAGCCGCGCCGGCTGGTCCCATCCGGCCTCGGCGGTGTGCCGCTCGATCTCCAGCACGGCCGCGGCCAGCCCCTCGTCGTCGCTCATGAGGCGGCTCCGCACGAAGGGAGGGTCGCGTTGTGGTTCGCCGACCAGGTCTTCACCTCGGAGATGGCCTGGCGCAGCGTCGCGGCCCTGACCAGCCGCATCGAGCCGTTGTCGCCGCCCACGGCGTCGGCGCAGTTGCTCGGGGGCACCAGGAAGAGCTGGGCGCCGTCCTGGCGCGCCCCGGCGATCTTCTGCTGGATGCCGCCGATCTCCCCGACCTTGCCGTCCGCCGAGATCGTGCCCGTGCCGGCCACCGACCCGCCGCCGGTGAGCGAGCCCGGCGTCAGGGTGTCGTAGATGGAGAGGGCGAACATCAGTCCGGCGCTGGGCCCCCCGATCTGGTCGGAGATGTGGACGGTGACCTTGAACGGGAACGTGTAGCCCACCTGCAGCGAGACCCCGACCAGCCGGTGCCCCTGCTTCGTCGTGGGCGTCACCCGGACCCGGACCTGCTTCCCGTTGCGCTCGACCACGATCGGCACCGACCTGCCCGGCGGCACCGCCCCGATCAGGCCGGCGACGTCGGTCTTCGCGGTCACCGGGGTGCTCCCGACGCGGCGCAGGATGTCGCGCACCCGGAGCTTCCCGTCCGCCGGCATGCCGGGCGTGACGCTCACGATCTCCACCGCCGGGTGGAGGTTGTAGCCCAGCTCGCTCAACGCGGCGGCGACCGCGGAGTCCTGCGAGGTCACCATCTCGACCTGTCCCTGCTGGGTGTCCTGCTGCTGGCTCCCGGTCGTGCCGTACACCGACGAGAAGGGATAGATCGCGTCGTCCCGGGAGAACCACGTGCGCATGAGGGTGAAGAGGTCGAGCTTGGCGTTGCGCTCGGTGACCGAGACGGTGACCATCCGGAGCTGCCCCTTGTCGGGGTACGTGTGGCGGCCCTGCACCTCGATGATGGGCCGGCCGGCGCTCTTCCCGAGCACGTTGATGGTCGGTCCGGGGGCGTAGCTGACGAACGGAAGCGGGCTCACGGCGGCGTAGATGCCGAGGGCCACGAACAGCGGCACGGCCAGCAGAGCGGCCCAGGTGCGCTGCGTCATGCGGGCAAGCCTCTCAGACCGCGAAAAGTCAGGAGGCGCGGCGGGTGCCGCCGCCGGACCGGCTCGACGGGCGTACGGCGACGCCGGTGCCGCGTTCCTGGGCCGGGACGGGCCGTGCGGGCCCGGTCCGCGGGACCCGGGACGGCTTGGCCATCGCGTCGCCGAGGCGGCGTACGGCGACCTCGCGGTCGACCTGGCCGCGGCCCTCACGGCCCAGCCAGGTCACCCAGAGCATCGCCAGCACGGTCGCCACCACCGGCGGGACCAGCCACCACAGGATCTGCACGGGGCCAGCCTAGGCACCGGACCGCCCCGCGTCCGCCAGGCGCGCCCTCGGCGACGGGCCGGTCCTCACGGCGTGCCGACCCACTCCTGCGAACCGTCGTCGAACTGCTGGTGCTTCCAGATCGGCACCTCGGCCTTGAGCGTGTCGATCAGCGCGCGCGAGGCGGCGAAGGCCTCGCCGCGGTGGGCGGAGGCGGTGGCGACGACCACGGCGATGTCGCCGATCGCGAGCCGGCCGATCCGGTGCACCGCCGCGACGCCGCGTACGTCGTACTCCTCGGCGACGGAGCGGCAGACCCGGCGCAGGGCGTCGAGGGCGGTCGGGTGGGCGGAGTACTCCAGGCCGCTCACGCCGAGGCCGTGGTCGTGGTCGCGCACCCTGCCGACGAAGAGCGTGAGGCCCCCGGAGGCGTCGTCGTCGAGCGAGGCGAGCACCTCGGCGACGTCGAGCGGCGTCTCGCGGAGATCGACGAGCCGGACCGGGTCGGGGGTCTGGCTCGGGGCGTCTTCCGGCACACCGCGACCCTAGGCCATGGCGGCGGCGTGGCGGCGGCGTGGCGACCGTCCTGGAGCGGCGGTCGCGCGCGTGGAGTCACCGTCGGCGGCGTACCGTGGGGTCATGACCAGTGAACCGCCACCGGACGACGACCAGGAGGGCGTCAACCCGTTCCGGGGTACGCCGTTCGAGCAGTTCTTCGCGGGAGGCGCGCCCGACCTCGGCCAGATCTTCAGCCAGCTCCAGTCGATGATGCAGCCGTACGACGGCCCGCTGAACTGGGACTTCGCCATCGACATGGCCCGCAAGACCGTGGCGCAGCAGCCCGACCCGACCCCCTCGCAGAAGCAGCGCGACGAGGTGGCCGACGCCGTACGCCTGGCCGACCACTGGCTCGACGAGACGACCCACTTCCCCTCCGGCGTGACCTCCACCGCCGCCTGGAGCCGGGCCGAGTGGATCGTCGGCACCACCGACGTGTGGAAGGTCCTGGTCGAGCCGATCGCCGCCTCCTCCGTGGGCGCGCTCGGCAACGCCCTGCCGGCCGAGGCCGCCGCGACCATGGGCGGCCCGATCCTGGCCATGCTCGGCAAGGCGATCGGCGCCATGCTCGCCTCCCAGGTCGGCTCCGGGCTCGGCGCGCTCGCCGGTGAGGTCCTCACCGCCTCCGACATCGGGCTGCCGCTCGGAGCTCCCGGCAAGGCCGCGCTGGTCCCGGCGAACGTGGCCGGGTTCGCCGAGGGTCTCGACGTCCCCGACAGCGACGTCCTGCTCTACCTGGCGCTGCGCGAGGCGGCCCACCAACGGCTGTTCGCGGGCGTCCCGTGGCTGCGCGACCACCTCATCGGCGCGGTCACCGACTACGCCAAGGGCATCGAGATCAACACCAGCAGCATCCAGGAGACCATGGAGGAGCGGCTCCGCGGCATCGACCCGAGCAACATGGAGGCGATGCAGGAGCTCATGGAGGGCGGCCTGTTCGACATCCCGCGCTCCCCCCAGCAGGACGCCGCGCTCCAGCGTCTCGAGGTGGCCCTCGCACTCGTCGAGGGCTGGGTCGACGAGGTCGTCGGCCAGGCCACCGCCGAGCGGATGCCGTCCGCGGCCAAGCTCCAGGAGGCGGTACGCCGTCGCCGGGCCGCCGGCGGGCCGGCCGAGGAGACCTTCGCCTCGCTGGTCGGGCTCGAGCTCCGCCCGCGCCGGCTCCGCGACGCCTCCACCCTGTGGGGCTCGCTGCGGACCCGTCAGGGCACCGAGGCCCGCGACGGCGTCTGGATGAGCCCGCACCTCCTGCCGACCGACGCCGACCTCGACGACCCCCTGGGCTTCCGAGAGGGCTCCGAGGCGCCCGCCCAGCTCACCGAGGACGCCTTCGACGCGGAGCTGCGCAACCTCCTCGAGGGTGGCATGGGCGGCGCCGCCGACGGTCCGCCCGAGGAGGCGTGACCCCACACCGGGCCGCGCTGGCCACCCTGCGCGCGTGGGCTCCGCCCACGGCCGAGCAGGCGGACCTGCGCACGCGCTACGTCGCGCATCTGAACGCCCACCCCCACGGCCTGGAACGCGGGTGCCTCCCCGACCACCTCACCGCGAGCACGCTGGTGATCAGCGCGGACGGTGAGGCCGTCCTGCTGACGCTGCATGCCAAGGCGCGCCGTTGGTTCCAGTTCGGGGGGCACTGCGAGCCGGGTGACGGCTCGCTGGCGGGCTCGGCCGCCCGCGAGGCTGCCGAGGAGTCCGGCATCGACGGGCTCCACCTCGACCCGGTGCCGGTCCAGCTGAGCGAGCACGTCGTACCGTTCTGCGGCCCGACGGGAGCGGTCCACCACCTCGACGTCCGGTTCGTCGCCGTCGCGCCGCTCGACGCGGCGCACGCGGTGAGCGACGAGTCGCTGGACGTGCGCTGGTGGCCGGCCGACTCCCTGCCGGACCCCGAGCCGGACCTGGTCGAGCTCGTCTCGCTCGCCCGGCAGCGCCTTCAGTCGTCGCTGCCCTCGAGGCGCGCGCCCGCGGAGTAGCCGTCGAGCCAGGCCTTCGCCCGCTCGGCCTGGGGGTAGCGATCCACCAGCGCCCAGAAGCGGGGGTTGTGGCCCGGCTCGAGCAGGTGGGCGAGCTCGTGGACGAGCACGTAGTCGACCACCCAGCCCGGCATGTCCTGGAGCCGGCGCGACAGCCGGATCGTGCGGTCGGTCGGGGTGCACGAGCCCCAGCGGGAGCGCTGGTTGTCGACCCAGCGCACCGAGGCCGGCACCGCGCGCCCGTCGAGCCACGCGCGGCTGAGCGCGGCCGCCCGGCGCATCAGCTCGGCGTCACCGGGACGGCGCCGGGCCTCCGCCTTCTCCACGCGGGCCACCATGGTCTCGACCCACTCGGCCTCCTGCGCGCGGCTGAGCGTGGCCGGGATCAGCACGACGATGCGGTCGCCCTCGCGGTAGGCCGAGACCGTGCGACGGCGGCGGCGTGAGCGACGTACCTCCACCTGGGTCTGCGCCGTCGACATGCGCCCACGGTAACCGCGGCCTCCGACACCGGGCTCCAGGCGTGCCGGGGCCCGAGGTCACGACGACTTGGCCGCCCAGGCCAGCAGGCGGTCGCGGTCCCAGGTGTTGACGATCCGGTCGGGCTCGATCCCGGCCGCCTCGGCCCGCTCGCACCCGTAGTCGAGGAAGTCGAGCTGGCCCGGGGCATGGCTGTCGGAGTCGATGGAGAAGCGGCAGCCGAGGTCGCGCGCGAGCTCGAGCAGCGCCGTCGGTGGGTCGCGCCGCTCGGGTCGGGAGTTGATCTCGACGGCGACGTCGTGCTCGACGCAGGCCTCGAACACCGCCGAGGCGTCGAAGCGGCTCCCCGGGCGGGTGCCGCGGTTGCCGGTCACCAGCCGGCCGGTGCAGTGCCCGAGCACGTTCGTCCGCGGGTTGCGGATCGCGCCGATCATCCGCTGGGTCATCGGGGCGGGGTCCATGGCGAGCTTGGAGTGCACGCTGGCCACGCGCAGGTCCAGCTGCGCGAGCAGCTCGTCGGACTGGTCGAGACCACCGTCGTCGAGGATGTCGACCTCGATGCCCTTGAGCAGGGTGAAGCCGGACCCCGCGAGATGCTCGTTGACGGCCTCGACGACGCCGAGCTGCTTGGTCAACCTGGCGGGGCTCAGCCCGTTGGCGACGGTCAGCCGGGGCGAGTGGTCGGTGAGGACGAGGTAGTCGTGGCCGAGCTCCAGCGCGGTGAACGCCATCTCCTCGATCGGCGACCCACCGTCGGACCAGTCGGAGTGCGAGTGCAGGTCGCCGCGCAGGGCCGCGCGGAGCTCGCGTCCGCCCGCGGTGAGCGGGCCGGCGTACTCCCGCTCCAGCCGGGCCAGCCGCTCCGGCACCACGCCCCGGACCGCGGCCTCGATGACGGCGGCCGTGCTCGGCCCGATGCCGGTGAGCTCGGTGAGGGTGCCCGCCTCGACGCGGGCGGCCACCTCGTCGGCGGGCAGCGGCAGGATCGTGGCGGCCGCGTTGCGGAACGCCTGGACGCGCCGGGTCTCCTCGCGGCCACGCTCCATCAGGAAGGCGATACGCCGGAGCGCCGCCACCGGGCCGCCGTCGTACGACGTCTCCTGCGGTTCCATGGCACTCCTCCCTGCCGGGAATTTTCCGTCCACACCCGGTGCACGACATTGTGGCTGGTCAGCGGCGGGGCGCGGGCGCCGGGCCGCCCCGAGTCCACACCCCGTCCCCAGCTCCTCCCCCCGCGTTCCACCGGTTGTCCACAGGCTCCCCGGGGGTTGTCCACAGCGTTGTCCACAGGCTCGGGGACCAACCCGCCGGTTCGCGTTGACCCTCTCGCCCCGGCGCTCCTAGCGTGGAGGCAGACGGGGCCCCAGGCCGCCGGACGACGTTCGCAAGGGGAAGGCAAGCGACGTCCTGTACCTGGGTCCCCGTCTTGCCACGTCCCGGCGTGCGGCTCAGCGCCCGGTGAAGCGCGGCGTGCGACCCTCACGGGCCGCCGCGATGCCCTCCTGGAGGTCGTCGGTGGCGAGGGTCACCGGCTGGGCCAGGGCCTCCCACTGCAGCGCCGCCGCCAGATCGGCGTGGCGGCCGCCGCGCAGCGCCCGGGTCGTCAGCCGGCTCGCGACCGGAGCGGTGGCCGCGATGCCGGCGGCTGTGTCCAGCACCGCGTCGAGGAAGCCGTCCTCCTCCAGGACCCGGGAGACCAGGCCCATCCGGAGGGCCTCGTCCGCGTCCACGGTGCGTCCGGTGAGGAGCAGGTCGCGGGCGTGGGCCGCGCCCACCACGTCGGGCAGCAGCCAGGTCGCGGCCATGCCGGGATGCATCCCCAGGCGGACGAACGGCGCACCGAGCGTGGCACCGGCGGCGGCGAAGCGCAGGTCGCAGGCCAGGGCCAGGCACAGCCCCGCCCCGATGGCCGGGCCGTTGACCGCGGCGACCGTGGGGACGTCGAGGTCGAGCACCGACAGCCAGGCCCGGTAGAACGGGAGCATCCGACCGCGGAGGTCGGCCACCGAGGCGTCGGGCTCGCCGGCGATCCACGACGTGTCACCGCCGGAGCAGAAGGCGCTCCCGGCCCCCGTCACCACCAGCACCCGCAGGTCCGGATCCTCCGCGAGCTCGGCCATCACGCGGCTCCAGGACGCCGTCATCGACGCCGACATCGCGTTCCGCCGGTCCGGGTGGTCGAGGGTGAGCAGGACCACCCCGATGCTCGGTCGATCGACTCTCAGATGGCTCTCGGGCATGCCGGGAGCCTACGACGAGGCGTCCGCCGGGCCCGACCGGTCGCTGAGCGTGAAATCACGCCGTTTCACGCTCAGCGGTGTGCCGAGTACCCCGTGGCCCCCGCGTGCCGTAGGGTCGACGCGACCGGGTGGCACCCGCGGCCCGGTCCCGGCGGGCTTCCCCCTGTCATCCCGTCGCGACGACCGAGATCGAACAAGCAAGGAGGCCGTCATGGCGGAGACCTGGAGCGGCGAGTTCTACTGCGTGAAGTGCAAGGAGAAGCGCGAGGCTGAGGGCGAGGTCCGCGTGAACGACAAGGGCACCCGCATGGCCAAGGCCGTGTGCCCCGTGTGCGGCACCAACCTGAACCGGATCCTCGGCAAGGCCTGAGCCGCAGGGCCCAGAGAACAAGCCCCAAGACGAAGCGGCCCCCGGACCCTCGTGGTCCGGGGGCTTCGTCGTCTGTGGAGGAGCGCGACGGCCCGCCCCCGACCCGTGTCACCGTGGGGCGATGCAGCGCACGAGTCACCCGCGACCCTTCGGCCTGGCGTCTCTCGCGCGCCCGGCACTGCGGCCCGGCCTCCACGTCGTACGCCGCGACGACGCGCACCTGCAGCTCGGCCTGGACGAGCCCGACCGCCTGATCGTCCGGGATCGACCCGGTCTGTACGACGCGCTCACCGGCCTCCACCGTCCCCATCCCGCGGAGGTGCGCGAGGTTCTGGAGCACCTGGTCGCGGACGGCTGGATCGTGGACGCCGCCGACACGGCACGCGCCGCGCGCGAGGCCGAGGAGCGACGTCCCCCGGTCGCGATCGACGCCGACGCGCTCCTCCGCGAGCCCGTGGTCCGCGCCTGCGCGACCGCGTCACTCCGGGTGATGCCCGCCTCGGGCACCCGGCTCGTGGCCACGGTCGGCGAGCCGAGGCGCACCCGGTCCGACCAGCTGGTGCGGGACGACGTCGCCCATCTCTGGCTGACCGTGCTGCCGCGGGCGGTGCGGATCGGCCCGTTCGTGGAGCCGGGTCGGACCGCCTGCCTGAGATGCGTCGACGCTCACCTGGGCGAACGCGACGCCCGGCGCGCCACGGTGCTGCACCAGCTCGACCAGCTGCCGCCGGCCTCCGCCACACCAGGGGACGCGTCCCTGGTGCAGCTCGCCGCCGCATGGGCGGTGCGCGACGTCGTACGCCGGCTCGACGGGTCGGCGCCGTCGTTGCGCTCGGCCACCGTCACCGTCACCGGGGACCTCGAGGTCATCCGCCGGGACTGGTTGCGTCATCCGCACTGCGGCTGCGCCTGGGGCTGAACGCGCCCTGGGGCGGTCACCACCACTCGCTGTCGAGCTTGCCCTCGATGGCGCGCAGGTGGTCGCGCGAGCACGCGTCGCAGTAGAGCCGGGCGCGACCGTTCTCCACGGACGTGGTCCAGGTGAGCGTCTCGGCGTCCTCCGCCTGCCGCCCGCAGAAGTCGCAGGTCTTCACGGCCCCCAGCCTAGGGGTCCGGACATGGCGGAGCCCCGGTACGAACCTGTCGTACCGGGGCTCCGCACGAACACGCGCGATCAGGTCGAGGCGGTGTTCCTCAGATGGCGCGGGCGAGGGCCAGGCGCGCCTGTCGCGCGGCCTGCTCGGCCTTGCGACTGAGCCGACGGGCCGCCGCCTGCTGGCGGCCGCGGCGGATCTGCTGCGCCTCTCCCAGGCGCGCGGACATCTGTGCGCGCGCGAGGTCTTCCTGCATCAGGTAGTTCATCATCGTCTTGTTTCCGTTCTGGTGAGTGTTCAAGGAAGTGCTTTCGTTGTCGGACATGTCGGTTGCCAGGTTCACGCGGCCTGCTCGTTCTTGCGTGGCCGTCCGCGTGGACGCTTGCGAGGGATCACCACGCCTTGGAGGAACAGCTCCCCGCCCCAGACGCCCCAGGGCTCACGCCGCTCCAGAGCACCGGAGAGGCAGAGGTCCCGCACGGGGCAGTCCCGGCACAGCGCCTTGGCGAACTCGACGTCGGCAGGAGACTCGGCGAACCACAGCTCCGAGTCGTTCACTCGGCAGGGCAGCAGCTCTTCGGGTTCCTGGTCGGCCGCGTCGTGGAGCTCACCGAGCGTCGCAGGCAGCGTGTCGATGGTCCCGTCCCGGCGGTCGAGAACAGTGATGGTCATGTCTGTCACCTCCTTGATTGACCTGATCGCAGTTGTGTTGTGGTCCGGTGGAAATCGAAAAGGCCGCGGATCCCGGTGTCGGGTTCCGCGGCCTGGAGGCTGCCGGTGGCTGTTGAGAGTCAACAGGTCGGAGGTCTCCAGGCATTGGTCCCCGGGAAGTCGCCCTTGGTCGTCAGGCCCATGTCGCCGATGAGGCGGATGCGGGCACACGTCGACACCTGAACGCCGGCGAAAGCCGCGACAGCGGCCCCGCGCGCGACGGTGGAGTGGCCATACGCGGACACGCCAAACGCCGGGCTCTGAGCCGTCATCGTGTGGATGCTGTTGATCATGCGGGCCACCTCCTTCGGTGCGTCGGGCGCGGACCTTGCCACGGGTCCTGGTGCGCGGTCTGTGATGGAGAGAACGCTACCGGCCGTGCTTCGTAAGCAGCAAACGATTTAGTGGGTATTTCTGAAGAAGTTTCCGGACCGTGACCCTCGCCCCGCCTGAGGGACTAAGAGACGACCTCGAGCAGCGAGTCGCCGTAGCGCTCGAGCTTCGCCGGTCCGACCCCGCTGATCCGGAGCAGGGCGGCCGCGGAGGTCGGTCGCTGCTCGGCGATCAGCTGCAGCGTGGCGTCGGTGAACACCACGAAGGCCGGCACCTCGTCCTCGTCGGCCCGGGCCTTGCGCCACACGCGAAGCCGCTCGAACAGCTCCTCGTCGTACGACGCCGGGCAGTCCGCGCAGCGGCCGCGCTTCTTCTCCACGGCGGTCGAGAGCGGGCGGCCGCACTCGCGGCAGTGGGCCGCACGTCGGGTCCGCGGCTTCGACGCGGCCGCCCGCGCCTCGTCGGGGAGGAGGCTCTCGAGGAAACGCGAGGGCGGCCGGCTGGCGCGGCCGCCCGGGGCGCGCGCGCCCGCCCACGACACGGAGAGCCGCTCGCGGGCCCGGGTCATGCCGACGTAGAGCAGCCGCCGCTCCTCCTCGATCTCGGCGGCGGAGGTGGCGTGGCTGAGCGGCATCACGCCGTCGTGCATCCCGGCCAGGAAGACCGCATCCCACTCGAGCCCCTTGGCCGCGTGGAGGGTCGAGAGCGTGACGCCGCCCGCGGCCGGCGCATGCTGCTCGGCGGCCCGGCGCTCGAGGTCGGCGACGAACTCGGCCGGCGTGAGGTCCGACGACTCCTCCGCCATCGTCACCAGCGCCTGCAGCGACTCCCAGCGGTCGCGCGTCTGCCCGCGCGCGGTGGGCGCCTCCGGCGCCCAGCCCATGCCGCCGAGGGTCGAGCGCACGACCTCGACCAGCGGTGAGCCGTCGCCGTCGGTGTGGGCTGCGCCGCGGAGCAGGGTCACCGCCTGCCGCACCTCGGGACGCTCGAAGAACCGGGCAGCACCGCGCACGACGTAGGCGATGCCACGACCCGACAGCGCCTCCTCGAAGGCCTCGGACTGGGCGTTGATGCGGAACAGCACGGCGATCTCCGACGTCGGCACCCCCTCGTCGACCAGCTTCTCGATCGCCGCGGCCACGGACGCGGCCTCGGCCACCTCGTCGGGCATCGGGGAGAACCGAACGGCGGGACCGGCCGGGCGCTGCGCTCGCAGGCGCACGGCCGGGGCCTCGGAGCCGGAGAGCACGGTGTTGGCCGCCGCGACCACCTCGGGCGTCGAGCGGTAGTTGCGGTTGAGCTCCACGGAGGTGGTGCCGGGGTACTTCTGGGGGAAGTCGCGGAGGTAGTCGGCGTTGGCGCCCGCGAAGGAGTAGATCGTCTGGGAGGGGTCGCCCACGACGCAGATCTCGTCGCGCCCCCCGAGCCACAGGTCGAGCAGCGCGGACTGGATCGGCGAGACGTCCTGGAACTCGTCGACGACGAACCATTTGTACTGGGCGCGGACCTGGGCGGCCACCCGCTCCTCGTCCGCCAGCATCCCCGCGGTGAGCAGGAGCACGTCCTCCATGTCCATCCGGGACTGGGAGCGCTTGACCTCCTCGTAGCCCCCGAAGACGCGACCCACCGTGTCGAGGTCGAGACCCGCCACCTCGCGACCGCGCGGTCCGGCGACGTGGGCGTAGTCGTCCGGGCCGACGTTGCTCACCTTCGCCCACTCGACCTCCGACGCGAGGTCGCGCAGCAGGGCCTGGGTGCTCTGGAGGCGGAGGCGGCGCGCCGCCGCGGCGATCAGGGCCAGCTTGGACTCGGTCAGGGTCGGCAGGTCACCGCCGTAGGTCGTCGGCCAGAACCACCGGAGCTGGCGCAGCGCCGCACTGTGGAAGGTGCGCGCCTGGACTCCCGGCGCCCCGAGCAGGCGCAGCCGGCCCCGCATCTCGCCGGCTGCCCGGGTGGTGAACGTCACGGCCAGCACCTCCGTCGGCGCGTAGAGGCCCTGGGCGACGCCATGGGCGATGCGGTGGGTGATCGCGCGCGTCTTGCCGGTGCCGGCGCCGGCGAGCACGCGCACCGGTCCGCGGAGCGATTCGGCGACCTGGCGCTGCTCGGGGTCGAGGGCCGCGAGGAGGTCGGGGGCGTCGGGCACGGTCGGGGAACAACTCCTGGGCGAAGGTCGTTGGGAGGGTGGAACCACACTAGACGTCGGAAGGGACAGTCCCGGGAATGAGCAGCTCGGTCACGATGTACACCACCCCGTGGTGCGGTTACTGCCACCGTCTGGCCGGTCAGCTGGATCGCGAGGGCATCGGCTACGAGCTGGTCGACATCGAGCAGCAGCCGGAGGCGGCGGAGATCGTGGAGCGCGTGAACCACGGCAACCAGACGGTCCCGACGCTGGTGTACCCGGACGGCTCGGCGCACACGAACCCTTCCGTGGCACAGGTCAAGGAGAAGCTGGCCACCCTGGTCGGCTGAGCACGGAGCTCACCACGAGCCCGGGAGCGGGCCGCCGTACCAGTGCTCGACCAGCGAGCGCGAGATCGAGACGCCGCCCGGCAGCACGAGCGAGCCGGCCTCCGCCTCCGCACGGATCTGAGCGCGGGTGAACCACCGCGCGTCCTGGATCTCGCGGCCGTCCACCCGGATGTCGGTGGACTCGGCCCGGCCCAGGAAGCCCAGCATCAGGCTCGCGGGCAGCGGCCAGGGCTGGTTGCCGAAGTAGGACACCTCGCCGACCCGGACGCCGGTCTCCTCCGCGACCTCGCGGCGTACGGCGTCCTCGAGCGTCTCGCCCGGCTCGAGGAAGCCGGCCAGCGTGGAGTAGCGGCCGTGCGGCCAGGCGTCCTGGCGGCCGAGGAGGAGCCTCTCGTCAGGGGCTCCGGGCACGCCCTCGGTGATGGCCATGATCACGGCCGGATCGGTGCGCGGGAACTGCCGTCGGTGGCACGCGACGCACTCCAGCTCGTGCCCGGCGAGCCGCGGCTCCAGCTCGCCGCCGCACCGCGGGCAGTGACGGGTGGCGTGCAGCCACTCCGCGAGCCCGAACGCGTGGAACACCAGAGGCGCCTCGGCGACGCCGTCGCCGGCGAGGTGCGGGAGGAGGGCGCGCAGCCCGACCCAGTCCTCGCGCTCGCCGTCCGCGGCGTCGGGCGCGATCACGACCGCGAACCAGGTACGCCCGTCGCGCTCCCCCAACAGGATCCGCAGGCCCTCCGGCGCCGCGGCGGTGGGCAGCCACGCCACGGAGCCGTCCACCGGGCGCACCCGGGTGCCCGCCACGACCAGGACGCGGCTCTCGGGGTCGGCCCACGCCCGTTCGAGCCAGGCGGCGTCGGCCCGGCGGTCCCCCGCGCGCTCGTGCGGGTGGGCCGCCAGCTCCAGGTGCGGATAGGTCACGTCACGCAGGCTAGCCGCGGCCCGGACGCACGACCGGGCCGGAGGTCTCTCCGGCCCGGTCGAATCCTTGTGGTCAGGTCGTCACTTCAGGTTGAGGAGGTCCCACATACCCATGAAGAAGTGCGGCTGACCCGTCATGCGGTCCGGCCAGAAGCAGGCGATCAGGTACTTGCCCTTCGGCGCGTCGAGCTTCCAGGCGCCGCTGAACCCGGGCGAGATGACACCCAGACCCGTGCTCCCGCCCATCGCGAACGGCGGTTGGCCCGGGGCGCCGGCCTTGATCCACTTCTGGACCTGGCGGTGGGTCGTCCCCGGCTTGACCCGGTCCAGCTCGATGAAGTGCGGCTGGTCGGCGTGGTTCGAGGTCGTGATCCAGGCCGAGTGGGGCAGCGTGCTGGGAATGGCGTCGAACCCGTAGGTGTAGACGCGGATGCCACCGTGCGTCGCCACGGGCGTCCGCTTCTGCACGGTGCCGGTGACGTCGAACTGGCCGAAGCCGTTCCCGTTCTGGTCGATCGCGAAGTAGTGGCCGGCCTTCAGCTTCTCCTCGATCCAGCCGGGCTTCTTCGGGGTCGCGCTGGCCCCGGACAGCCAGGAGACGTTGTCGTCGACCCGCCCGATGGCATCGGTGTCGCCTTGGAACGCCAGCGCGATGTCGCTCTGGAGCTGCTGGGGCGTGTAGCCGGTGTGCAGGCGAAGGAGCTGCAGGATGTGCTGGCCCTTGGCCGTGGTCGCCTTGAACATGATCAGGCCGGCCCGCACCGACGCGGTGCTCAGGGTCAGGCTGTCGTGGCTCATGCTGACCTTGACGACGGGCGTCGGGGCGAGCTTCTCGACGGGACGCGCGGCCTGGGCGGCCGGTGCCAGCTGGGCGGTCATGAGTGCCAGGCCGACGGTTGCCCCGGCGGCGATCAGGCGACTGCGGTGTCTCATGTGCGGTTCCTCTCGGGATGTGGCAGCGACGCATGACGGCGTTCCGGCCCGGGTCCGGGTGAACCCCCACATCGTCGGCCCCACCCGACCCCGGAGGAATCAGCCTGGAGGATGATCCTGGCTCCTCCTCCGGATCGACCCCTGCCTCACCTGGTCGAGCGATGCACCGCCTCACGACAGTCGCCGCACATGCTCCGCACAGAGGCCGAGCAGTATCGTCTGCCACTCGAGAGCCCTTTCCTGGAGACGCCGATGACGACCGCACGCCGACTGGTTGCCTACGTGCTGCCCGTGCACGACGAGGCGGCGAGCATCGGCGCGTTCCACGACGCTCTCGTCACCGCGACGGACAAGCGGCCGGACCTCGACTTCGAGTTCGTCTACGTCGACGACGGCAGCCGCGACGGTTCGCTCGACCTCCTGCTGGGGCTGCGCGCGGCGGACGACCGGGTGGCCGTGATCGGGCTGGCCCGCAACTTCGGGCACCAGATCGCGGTCACCGCCGGCCTGGACGCGGTGGCCGGACGCGACGCCGTGATCGTGATGGACACCGACCTCCAGGACCCGCCCGAGGTGAGCCTGCGCCTGATCGAGACCTGGGAGAACGGCGCCGACGTCGCCTACGCGCAACGCCGCACCCGGAGCGACTCGCCGTTCAAGCGCGGCACCGCCTACGCGTTCTCCTGGATGCTGACCCAGGTGGCCTCCATCGCGATCCCCCGCAACGTCGGCGACTTCCGGCTGATGGACCGCCGGGTGGTCGCGGAGGTGGTCCGCTACCGCGAGCACGACCGCTTCCTGCGCGGGATCGTCGCGCACGTCGGGTTCCGGCAGGAGGCCGTCCCCTTCGACCGCGACCCGCGCTACGCCGGGGCGTCGTCGTACCCCCTGCGCACGATGCTCAAGCTCGCCGCCGACGGGATCCTGGGCTTCTCGACGTTCCCGTTGCGTCTGATCTCGCGCCTCGGCCTGCTCATCTCGCTGCTGAGCGTCGTCGGCGCCGGCTACGTGCTCTACGTCCGGGCCTTCGAGCCCCAGCAGGCGGTGCCGGGGTGGGCGTTCCTCGGAGTCGGCATGTTCCTCCTCGGCGGTCTCCAGCTGCTGATGATGGGCGTCATCGGCAGCTATCTCGGCCGCGTGTACGTCGAGACCCAGGACCGCCCGCTGTACTCGCTCGACCTGGTCGCGCGAGGCGGCCGAGGGGCCGCGGCATGAGCACCCACCTGGCGGCCGGGCCCGGCGAGATCGCCCCGGTGGTACTGATGCCGGGAGACCCACTCCGCGCCCGGTGGATCGCCGAGGCGTTCCTGGCCGACGCGCGGTGCTACACCGAGGTCCGCGGGATGCTCGGCTACACCGGCACGTGGCACGGCCGTCGCGTCTCGGTGCAGGGGTCGGGCATGGGCCAGCCGTCGCTGGCGATCTACGCCAACGAGCTCTTCCGCGAGTACGACGTCGAGTCGATCGTGCGCGTCGGCTCGTGCGGCGCGCTCACCGAGCGGCTGGCCCTGCGCGACGTGGTGATCGCCTCGGGCGCATGCACCGACTCCTCGATGAACCGGATCGCGTTCGAGGGGCTCGACTACGCCCCGGTCGCCGACTTCGGGCTGCTGCGCGCCGCCGTCGAGGCCGCCGAGCAGCGCCGGACCGACGTGCACGTCGGACTCCTGTTCTCCAGCGACTCGTTCTACGCCGCCAGGCCCGAGCTGGTCTCGCGGATGGTCGGCTACGGGGTGCTCGCCGTCGAGATGGAGGCCAGCGCGCTCTACACGCTCGCCGCCAAGTTCGGCCGCCGGGCCCTGGCGATCTGCACGGTCTCGGACCACGTCCTGACCGGCGAGGAGACGACGGCCGCCGAGCGCGAGCAGACGTTCGGCGAGATGGTCGAGATCGCGCTGGCCGCGGCCGTCGGTCGCGAGCCCGGGCTCACGGCCGGCTGAGCACGCTCTCCAGGTCGACCCGGCCCGGGAGGTCGGGAGGCTCGACGGTCGTGCCCGACCGCACGAAGTAGAACTGGGCCCGCACCCGCTCGACCGGGACGCCGGCCAGCTCGGCCCAGGCGAGCCGGTAGACGGCCAGCTGCCACGGGTCGGACTCGGGGGTCCGGTTGGTCTTCCAGTCGACGACCAGCCAGCCGTCGCCCTCGGCGTAGACCGCGTCGATCCTCCCGCGCACCACCTGACCGGCCAGCACGAGCGCGAAGGGCGCCTCGACCGCATGGGGGACGCGGTCGGCGAACGGGCCGGACTCGAACCGGTCGATCAGCTCCTGCAGGTCGGCGTCGTCGTCGATGCCGGCGTCGCCACGCCCGGGTAGGTCGTCGGGATCGAAGAGGTGCTGCTGACCGAACCGGCTCTCCACCCAGGCATGGAACCGGGTCCCGAAACGCGCCGCCGGCGACGGCGGCCGCGGCATCGGCCGGGCCAGGTCGGCAGCGAAGGCGTCGGGCGCGTCGCGGAGTCGGGCGAGCGCGGTGGCGGAGAGGCTCGACGGCAGGGGTACGGCGATCGCGGGCGACTGGTCGCGCCGGGCCTCCTCGATGAGCCGGCTCAGCTCGTCGTCCCACTCGTGGATCCGGCCGAGCACGAGCATGTCGTCGGTCTCGTCGGCCCAGGGTGTGCCGGCGGCCAGGGCCTCCGCGGCCTCGGCCACCAGGGCGGCGGCGTCGTGGCGGCGCGCCACCTCCGGCGTCAGGTGCGACATCGGCCACGGGAGGTCGGGATCGAGCGCGGCGTAGGGGTTGGGCTCGTCCTTGGTCGCCCGGTCACGCCAGGGCTCGGGCAGGGCCCCGCAGCCGGCCATCGCGCGCACCGTGGCCTCGAGATACGCCGACGCGCCGCGGCCGGCCTTGATCGTGGGCGAGAAGCACCAGCCGGTGACCCGCAGCCGGTGGCGGGCACGGGTCCAGGCGACGTAGGCGAGGCGCAGCTCCTCGATGCGCTCGTGCTCCTTGGTCGCCTCGAGGAACGCCTTGATGGCGTCGGGTGTGTGGCCGGGGAGGACCGGCCGGTCGCCGGCGTCGCCGCGCAGGCTGCCCGGCATCACGAACGGCACGGTCAGCCAGGTGGAGCGGGTGCGGTCGGTGGGGAACTTCCGCTCGGTGACGCCCGGGATGAAGACGACATCCCACTCCAGGCCCTTGGCCCGGTGGACGGTGAGCAGCTTGACCGAGTCGGCCTCGGACGGCGTGGCCACGTCGAGCCCCTGGCCGTAGGAGTCCTCGGCCTCCAGCCACGCCAGCAGCGCTGCCAGGGTGACCTGTCCGTCGACGGCCTGGAACTCGGCGACCGCCTGCACGAACAGGTCGAGGTTGTCGCGTCGTGCCGAGGCGGCCGGACTGGCGGACGACGCGAGCTCGACGTCGATCCCGCAGGTGTCGATGATCCGGCGCACCAGGTCCAGGATGGGCTCGCCCACCGCCGACCGGAGCCGGCGCAGCTCACCCGCGAGCAGCGCGAACCTGGCGCGCGCCTCGGGCGAGTAGTCGAGGTCACCCGGGGACTCGAGGGCGTCGCCCAGGGAGGCGACCTCGGCGGGGTCGGACCCGGAGACCGCGGCGTCGAGCTCGGCCCTCACGTCGTCGTAGGAGATCCGGCCGCGGCGTCCGGAGAGGTCGGCGGCGCGCCGGCCGAGCAGCGCCAGGTCGCGGGTGCCGATCGCCCACCGCGGGCCGGCCAGCAGGGTGAGCAGGGAGGCGTTGGCGGTGACGTCCTGGACGAGGGTGAGGGTGGCGACCACCTCGGCCACCTCGGGCAGCCGGAGCAGGCCCTTCAGACCGACGATCTCCACCGGGATCTCGCGACGGGTGAGCGCGTCGAACACGTCGGCGGCATGGGAGTTGTCGCGCGTGAGCACGCCGATCGCCCGCCACGAGGGCTCGGGCATCGCCGCGTGGGCGGCACCCACCGCCTCGCCGAGGGCGGCGAGCTCGTCGTCGTACGTCTCGTAGAGGCCGGCCGACACCTCGCCCGGCACGGCCTCGGGCTCGGCCTCCAGGGGTCGGAGCCCGGGTCGCAGCGCATACAGCTCGCTCGCCAGGTGGTTGGCGGTGTCGAGGATGAGGGCGTCGGAGCGGCGGTTCACCGTCAGGGGGTACGACGCGGCGCGGCCGGCCGCGGACGGGAACGCCTCTCCGAACTCCAGGATGTTGGAGACCGACGCACCCCGCCAGCCGTAGATCGCCTGGTTGGGGTCGCCGACGGCGGTCACCGGGTGTCCGAGCCCGTGGGCCTCATCGGGCCCGCTGAACAGCCGGGACAGCATCAGCGCCTGGGCGACCGAGGTGTCCTGGTATTCGTCGAGCAGGACCACGCGGAACCTCGCGCGCTCGGCCGCACCGACCTCGGGGCAGTCGCGCGCCAGCCGCGCGGTCAGCGCGATCTGGTCGGAGAAGTCCATCAGCCCGTGGTGGCGCTTGAGGGCGCGGTACTCCTCGACCAGCTCGAGCAGCTCGGCCCGCCGGTCGATGGCGAGGATCGCCTTCTCGTTGCGCTCCCGATAGGTCTTGCGGCTCTCGCCCTCCATGCCGTCGACGAAGAGTGCTCGCTCGCGGGCGTCGAGCATCCGGACCTCGTCGGGGGCCCGGAGGTGCTCGGACAGCTCGCTGTCGAGGGCGAGCAGCCACTGCACGACCAGCTGGGGTGCGTCGCTGAGGTGGCGGACCGGCGCGGTGTGCCGGGCGATGGTGCGGCCGGCCAGCTGGTAGCGCGAGGCATCGGCGATCAGGCGGGTGTCGGGCTCGTGCCCGATGCGGAGGCCGTGCTCGGTGAGCAGCCCGGCGGCGTAGGAGTGGTAGGTCGCGACCGTGGGCTCCTCGATCTCCTCGACGCGCTGAGCGGAGCCTGCCGCCCCGTCGTCGAGACTCCGGCCCCGGGCCGGGAGCAGCCCGGCGGCCCTGAGCGACTCGCGGATCCGGGTGGCCAGCTCGGCGGTGGCCTTGGTGGTGAAGGTCAGGCCCAGGACCTCGGCCGGGGCGACCTGGCCGGTGGCGACCAGCCACACCACCCGGGCCGCCATCACCGACGTCTTGCCGGACCCCGCGCCGGCGATCACGACGGCCGGGTCGAGCGGTGCGGTGATCGCGTCGAACTGCTGCGCGCTGAAGGTGAAGTCGGCCCGCATCACCTCACGGAGCTGCTCGGGAGTCTCGATCGCGGCGCTCACGACAGCACCGATCCCGACGACGTGGCCGGGCAGACCGCGTGGAAGTCGCAGCGGTCGCACTGGGCGCCCGGGCGGGCCACGAACTCCTCGTCGCGCACCGCGGCGACCGCCGCCATCAGCTGATGCTGGATCACGGTGACGCCGTCGGCGTCGGGCTCCTGCGGCGCCTGGGGCTGGACCTTGGGGAGCTCGGCGCCGAGCCGGAGCTGGACCAGCTCGGCGCCTCCGGACCGGACCGGCCGGCCGACGGCTTCGTCGGCCGCGCCGTGGTCGACCGCGAGCTGGTAGAGGCCCAGCTGGGGGTTCTCCGGCAGCGAGGCGTCGGTCGGGGCGTACTTCCCGGTCTTGAGGTCGACGACCACGACGTCGCCGTTGTCGTCGAGCTCGAGCCGGTCGACGTAGCCGATCAACCGCACCCGCTGCCCGTCAGGCAGGTCGACGGTGGCGGTGATGCTGCCCTCCGAGGAGACGTGGGTGCGCGCGCCGGGGCGCGCCTGCCAGGCGGCGAATCGGGCCAGCGCGTCACGGACGGCCTCACGCTCCCGGTCGCCGGACCAGGGCGTGCGGAACGACATCCGGTCCCAGACGTCGTCGACGAGGGCCATCAGGTCGTCCTCGGCGCTCAGCTCGCCCTTCGCCATGCGGTCGGCCAGCGCGTGCACGATGATGCCGAAGCCCTGCGCGGAGGAGCTCACGACCGTGCCGCCCGCCTCCTGCTGGAGGAACCACTGCGCAGGACAGGTGAGCAGGCCCTGCAGGGCGCTGGCGGAGAGACGCACCGGCTCGCCCTCCGGACGGACGGGCGTCGACGAACGGCTCGGAGCGCGCATCCCCCACCACGTCGACGGGTCGGCGGCCGGAGCCAGCGCGCGGCCGTGGACCTCGGTCGCCGCCAGGGCGGCGAGGCGATGGGCTGCCGCGCGCCGGAGCTCGCCGGGTTGGCCGGGGTCGGCTGCGGTGCGACGCAGCTCGGCGACCATCCCCGCGAGGGACAGCGGCCGGCGGGGCCGGCCCTGGTGGTGCACGGGCTCGCCGGCGCCGAGCTCGTGCAGGAAGCGCGACGGCTGCTCGCCGTCGTCGTCGGGCGACTCGACCGCGGTGACGACGAGGCGTCGACGGGCGCGGGTGGCCGCCACGTAGAACAGGCGTCGCTCCTCCGCGAGCAGGGCGGCCGGGGTCAGCGGCGGGACCAGGCCGTCGCGGCCGATCCGGTCGGCGCCGAGGAGGGAGTTGCGACGACGCAGGTCCGGCCAGGCGCCTTCCTGCACGTGGGCGACGACGACGAGATCCCACTCGAGACCCTTGGACCGGTGCGCCGTGAGGAGGCGCACGGCCTCGCCGCGCACCCCGCGTTCGGCGAGGGTGTCGGCCGGGATCTCCTGCGCCGACAGGGTGTCGAGGAACTCGCGCAGCCCGACGTGGCCGGACTGCTCCTCGGAACGGGCCGCCGCCTCGAACAGGGCACAGACGGCGTCGAGGTCGCGGTGCGCCAACCGGGCCGACTGGCCGCCGAGCTCGGTCTGGTGGCGCAGCCGGGAGCCCCAGTCGGTGCCCTGCCAGACGGTCCAGAGCACCTGCTCGGGACTGTCACCGGCGTCGAGCCGCTCCCGGGCCAGACGCATCAGGGCGACCACGCGGCGAGCACGGTCGGCGGCCTCACCCCGCACCCCGTCGAGGAAGCCGGGGACGCGTGACCGCACGGCGTACGAGCTCGCGGGAGGGTACGGCGTCGTCGCGGCCGCGCAGGGCTCGGGCCAACCCCCGCAGGTCGTGGGCGTCGAGGCCGCCCAGGGGCGAGGTCAGCAGCGCTTCGGCCCGGTCGGCGGCCACCACGTCGGGATCGTCGAGGTCGTCGATGTCGAGGTCGACGACGACGCGCAGCGCGGCCAGCAGCGGCAGCACGGCGGGCTCGCGCACCAGCGGCGTCTCGTCGCTGGACACCTCGACGGGGACCCCGGCGGCGCTCAGCGAGCGGCGGAGCGCCGGGATCGACGTGCGTCCCGACCGCACCAGCACGGCCATGTCGGACCAGCCGATGCCGTCCTCGAGGTGAGCGCGCCGGAGCAGGTCGGCGACGTGCTCGGTCTCGGCGCGCGCGGTGTCGTAGGTGAGCACCTCGACCCGGCCGTGGCCCAGCCCGGGGGCGTCGGCGGTCGGGTCGCGGAAGATCCGGAACTCCTCGAGCGGGATCGACCCGGTGATCCCGATCGAGGCCGCGATCGAGCGCGACGCCCGGAGCAGCCGCGGACCGAAGCGCCGCGTCGTGCCGAGGGCGACGACGGGCGCCTGCTCGCCCTCGCGCGTCGGGAACGACGCCGGGAAGTCGAGGAGACCTCGGAGATCCGCCCCTCGGAAGCCGTAGATCGACTGGTCCGGATCACCGACGACGACGAGGTCGCGGCCGTCGCCGGCCAGCGAGCGCAGCAGGTCCACCTGGGCCGGATCGGTGTCCTGGTACTCGTCGACGAAGACATGTCCGAAACGGCCGCGGAGGTCGTCGCGATGCTCGTCGGCGAGCCGGCCGGCCCGGGCGATGAGGTCGGCGTAGTCGACGGAGTTCGAGAAGCCGAGCACCTGGAGGTACTGCTCGAGGAACAGTCCGGCCGCCTCGAACTCGGGCACTCCCGCGTCGCGCCCCAGGGCGCGCAGGTCGGCCGGGTCGAGGCCGCGCTCGCGCGCCCGCGCGAGGACCGACTGGACCTCGGCCGCGAAGCCGCGGGTGCCGACCGCCGCGCGGAGGCCCTCGGGCCACCGGATCGACTCCGGGGCGTCGGTGAGGAGCGCGTGGAGCACGACGTCCTGCTCGGGAGCGGACAGCAGCCGCAGCGGCGCGGTGTAGAGGTCGGCGGGGCTGTAGGCGCGGACGAGGCCGTAGGCGAAGGAGTGGAACGTCGAGCACATCGAGGTCGACGTGGTGCGCCCGACCCGGGCGGTCACCCGGTCGCGGAGGCTCTCGGCCGCCTTGCGGGAGAAGGTCAGCGCCAGGATCTGGGCGGGGTCGACTCCCCGCACCTCGATCCGGTCGGCGATCGCCTCGACCAGCGTGGTGGTCTTCCCGGTGCCGGGCCCCGCGAGCACGAGCAGCGGACCGCCCTCGTGGTCGACGACGCGGCGCTGGTCGCGGTCGAGCTCGACGGGCTTGACATCGGCGATGGCCGGAGGCACCAGGTGGTACGTCGCGTGCTCCGGCCGAGTCATGGGTCCACCCAATCATCCGGGGCCGACACCAGGACGACACGCTCTATGTTGGCGCCATGAGCCAGGGCCCACTGTCCGACATCCTCGTGCTCGACCTGACCCGCGCCCTCGCCGGTCCGCAGGCGGCGATGATGCTGGGCGATCTCGGCGCCCGGGTGATCAAGGTCGAGAGCGCCACCGGCGACGACACCCGGGCCTGGGGCCCGCCCTGGGCGGGCGAGAGCACGGGCCACCACGAGGACTCGACGTACTTCATGTCGGCGAACCGCAACAAGGAGTCGCTCGTCCTCGACCTCAAGGACGCCGACGACGCGGAGGTGCTCGCCGCGCTGGTCCGACGCTCCGACGTGCTGCTGGAGAACTTCCGCGGCGGCGTCCTCGACCGCCTCGGCTTCCCGGTGGCCCGGCTCCACGAGCTGAACCCGCGGCTCGTGGTCGGCAAGATCACCGGGTTCGGTCACGACGGCCCCGAGGCCGACCGGGCCGGCTACGACCAGATCGCCCAGGGCGAGGGCGGCCTGATGTCCGTCACCGGGACCGAGCAGCCGACCAAGGTCGGGGTCCCGATCGCCGACCTCCTGGCCGGCATGAACCTCGCGTACGGCGTGGTGGCCGCGCTCCACGAGCGCCACGCGACCGGCCGCGGCCGGGTCGTCCGCACGTCCCTGCTCGCCGGGGTCGTGTCCGTCCACGCGTTCCAGGGCACCCGGTGGCTGATCGGGGGCGAGGTGCCCGGCATCGCGGGCGCCCACCACCCGGCGATCGCCCCCTACGGCATGTTCGAGACGGCGACCTCGCCGGTGCAGGTGGCCGTGGGCTCGGAGGGGCTGTGGCGGCGCTTCGCCGACGCCGTGGGCCTCGACGCCGACCGGGACGAGTTCCGCGGCAACCGCGAGCGGGTCGCCCACCGCGACCGGCTGATCGCCGCGATCGAGGCCATCTTCGCCGAGCAGCCGGCCGAGCACTGGCTGGAGCTGCTCGTGGCCGCCGGCGTCCCGGCCGGGAAGGTCCGCGCCATGGACGACGTCTACTCCTGGGAGCAGGTGCGGTCGCAGGGCCTGGTGCTCGACGTCGACCACCCGTCGTACGGCGGGCTCGAGCTCACCGGGTCGCCCCTGCGGTTCGACGACAACACCTACTCCGGCGGGCGCGAGACCCACCTGCCGCCGCCGCTCCTGGGCGAGCACGACCGGGCGATCCGGGAGTGGCTGGCGACCTAGGCGCGCTCGGTCACCAGGTCGACCAGGTCGGCCACGGAGTCCACGACGCGGGTGGGCCGGTAGGGGAAGCTCGGCACGTCGTCGGGGCGGGTCGAGCCGGTGCTGACCAGGATCGTGCGGAGCCCGGCCTCCAGCCCGCTGACGATGTCGGTGTCCATCCGGTCGCCCACCATCACCGTCGTCTCCGAGTGCGCCTCGATCCGGTTCAGCGCGCTGCGCATCATCAGCGGGTTGGGCTTGCCGACGAAGTAGGGCTTCCGGCCGGTCGCGGTGCTGATCAGCGCGGCCACGGAGCCGGTCGCCGGCAGGGTGCCCTGGTGGCTCGGGCCGCTGGCGTCGGGGTTGGTCGCGATGAACCGGGCACCGCTCTCGATCAGCCGGATCGCCTTGGTGATGGCCTCGAACGAGTAGGTCCGCGTCTCCCCGAGCACGACGTAGTCGGGACTGCGGTCGGTCATCACGTAGCCGACGTCGTGCATGGCCGTGATCAGGCCCGACTCCCCCACGACGTACGCCGACCCGCCCGGGCGCTGCTCGTGCAGGAAGTCGGCGGTGGCGAGGGCCGAGGTGAAGATGCGGTCCTCGGGCACGTCGATGCCGCTGCCGAGCAGGCGTGCCCGGAGGTCGCGCCGCGTGTAGATCGAGTTGTTGGTGAGCAGGAGGTACTTCAGGCCGCTGTTCTTGAGGGCGTCGATGAACTCGGCGGCCCCGGGGATGGGGTCCTCCTCGTGGACCAGCACGCCGTCCATGTCGGTGAGCCAGGTGTGGATCGGCTTGGACTCCGTCATCGGGTCAGCCGAGGTCGACGATCGCGGCCACCGGGCCGCCGCCGTCGGGCCCCTGGTGTGCCGCCGAGACCGACACGAAGACCGCGGGGTCGCCGGTCACCGCGGCGGTGACGCCGCCCACGGCCGCCTTGATCTGGCGGTGCCAGTGGACGTCGGAGTCGTCGAGCATCGCGTTGCGCCGGCCGCGCACGTGGCCGTCCTGGGAGGCCTCGCACTTGAGGAAGACGTTGACCAGCCGGCCGTCGAGGTCGGAGGGGCGAGGGCGCTCAGGGAGCTCGAGCCCGGCGGAGCGGATCGCGTCCCAGATGCCGTCCGCGTCGAGCGCGTCGGTCATCACCGCGTGGCCGATCCGGTACCGCCCGCCGATCCCCGTCGTGTTGCCGACCACCACGACCTGGGCCCGGTCGAGCTCGACACCCGACGAGCACGAGGCCACGGACGAGTACAGCGAGCGGTCGCGGAGGACGTCCTCGTCCGAGGGCATCTCGATCTCACCCAGCGCGACGGCGATGCCGAGCGCCGTACCGCCGTTGGAGACGTCCATCGAGGTCAGCGTGTCCTCGGTGAACACGTCGTGGCCGCGGCTCTTGGCGTCGCGGATGGTGTCGATGGTCAGCAGCGGCGTCTTCGTCTGCACGTAGTGCACGTCGGCGGGGTCGGTGATGCCGGCGCGCTCCATGGCGGCCTTCACCGCGTCGGCGACCTTCTCGATCATCGCCCGCCGGCCGATGTCCTCCGGCAGCAGCTGCTCGCTCATGGCGAACCCGACCGTGAGCCGTGGCTCGTCGTTCGGCTCGACCTCGTCGTCGGGCACCGTCGCGAAGATGGTCGCGTGCGGGCTGATCACGCCGTCGGTGCCGCCCGACCAGACGATGGGGATCTCGGCGACCCGGTCGGCCGGGGCACCCCTGGCGACCAGGGCCTCACGGAACGCCCGGTCGGCGATGATCCGGGTGTAGTCGTTGACACCGCCGTTGCCCTCGGTCTTGCCGATCACCGCGATCACCCGGTCGGCGTGGATCACGCCGTCGTCGACGAGCTTGGTCAGCTCGGAGGCGTCGGAGACGGAGTGGAGCGGGACTTTGCGTACCTCGATGGCGCTGGGCATACCGCCGATCCTCGCAGGTCCGGACGGTGGTGGACCACCGTGGTCAGTCGGGAACGACGACCGTCCCGGTCGAGCCGACGTCGGTGACCGCGTCGACGATGCGATCGAGGCTGGTGATGACGGCGGGCAGGTCGGTGGCCTGCACGAACCGGCACACGGCGTCCACCTTGGGCCCCATCGAGCCGCTGGCGAAGTGCCCCGCCTCGGCGTACTCCAGCATCCGGCCCAGGCCGACCCGGCCGAGCGGCTGCGCCTCGGGCGTGCCGAAGCGCAGCACCGCCTGGGGCACGTCGGTGGCGACCACGAGCAGGTCCGCGCCGACCAGGACCGCGAGCAGGGCGGCCCCCAGGTCCTTGTCGATGACGGCCTCCACCCCGGACAGCGACCCGTCCGCGCGCCGCAGGACCGGGATCCCGCCGCCGCCGTTGGCGACGACCACGAAGCCCGCCTGGATCAGCGCGAGCACGGCGGGCGCGTCGATGATGTCCAAGGGCTCCGGCGAGGCGACCACCCGGCGCCAGCCCTTCTCGCCGCGGTCCTCCCACACCTCGCCGTGCTCGACGAGGACCCGGGCCTCCGCCTCCGGCAGGAACCGGCCGATGGGCTTGGTGGGCTTGACGAACCCCGGGTCGTGCCGGTCCACCAGGGTGCGGGTCACCACCGTCGCGCTGCGCTTCTCGATCCCTCGTGCGGTGAGCGCGGCGTCGAGGGCGTCCATCAGCACGAAGCCGAGGGTCGCCTGGGTCTGCGCGCCGCACCAGTCGAGCGGCACCGGCGGCACGACGCTCGCCGCGAGCTCGTTCTTGACCAGGAGGTTGCCGACCTGGGGCCCGTTGCCGTGCGTGATCACGACCTCGACGTCGTGGGCCAGCAGCTCGGCGACGGCGGCCATGGCCACCTCGGCCGCGGCGATCTGGTCCTCCGGCCGGGCCCGGCCGTCGGCGTTCGTCATCGCGTTCCCGCCCAGCGCCAGCATCACTCGCACAGGCCGAACCTAGTGGCCCGGCGCAACAGCGGGGCAACACGCGCCGGGCGGAGGCTCACCACTCCCAGCGGATACCGAGGATGCCCGGCCCGAAGCCGCGGGCGAGGGCGTGCACGCTCGCACCTCCGGACAGCGGGACCTCGTCGCTCTCCTCGGTGTCGTCGATCCGCTGGTAGCGCTCGACGCGCTTCGGCAGCCGACCGGCGTCGAAGCGGACCCACACGAGCAGCTCGGCGAGCCGTCGGGCGGCGTAGTGGTCCAGCCAGGCGTCGCGCGACGGCTCGGGGAACTCGACGCACAGCTCGTACAGGCAGGTCTCGTCCTTCGCCAGCGAGCGGTCGAGGACGAGCTCGGCGGCGAACACCCCCGACGCCAGGTCGGTGCGCTGTCGACCGAGAGCGCACCCCGCGATGGGGATGAAGCGCGGCGCTCGGCCGGCGTCGTCCAGCGTCACCACCAGCGGCGTACGGCGCGCACCGTCGCGCCGGGCCTGCATCACCGCCCGGACCTCGATCCGGGTCGTGTGCCCGCTGGCATCGACGTCGACCGTGAGGTGCCGCATCTGCTCGACCAGCTCGTCGTACAGGCCCTCGAAGCCGACCGCGGCGAGGGCCTCCTGCATGCCCGGCGTGTCGGCGAAGATCTCCCGCACGCTCTTCTCGCCCGGGCGCGGCCCGGGCCGGCGGGACGGTCCGAGCTTCGAGACCAGCGTGCCGGGCGCGACGCGCAGCAGCCGCTCGATCTCGACGAGCGCGTCGCGCGACGTGCCGCGCTCGGGTTGACTGCGCCCCGACCGCCAGTAGCTCAGGGCCGCCGGGCTCACCGGATGACCCAGCTCGACGAGCCGGTCGTGCAGCCACGCCAGACTCACCCCGCGCCGCGCCAGCGCCTGCGCGAACGCGTCGGGAAAGCGCGGCTGGCCCATCGTCGTCCTCCTCCCGAGCCCCGACGGCGCGATGCCGTCGTAGGCGGACGAGGCCATGACAACGTGGATTGGGGCATCACACAACCGCATGACGGGATAAGTGAACAGTGATTGCTTACGCTGCCACCTCGAGCGGCTCGACCGCTCGGACGGATGCCGGGTGCCGGGGGGTCCCGGCATCTCGTCCGTCCGGGTCAGGACGGGCGCCGGCGGGCTGCCCTCAGCGGACGTCCACGTCGGCGTGCGACGCGCCTCCGGACAGGCGCGCGTAGCCGGGCCCGCGGTCGAAGAACGCGGCGCCCTCCCGCGTCCGGCTCCCGCGCTCGGCGGCCGTGGCGTCCGCGTCGAAGCCCAGGTCGTCGCCGTCGGCGGACCCGGTCAGGACCACGCCGTACGCCCGGAATGCCGCGTCCGGCGACACCTTGCGCCACACCACGTCGCGCACCACGAGCCCGGGGTCGCGCTCGAGCGGGTCGCCCCAGCCGCCACCTCCGGTGGTCCGGATCCGGATCACCTCGCCGGCCCGGACCGGCTCGGCGTCGGCGAGGGCGTCGACCTCGCGCTCGTGCGGGCCGCCCGGGTCGATGGTCACCTGGAACGGCCGACCGGCCAGGCCGCCGTTGACCCCCCAGCACGACAGGATCGACCGGTCGGCGATCGACATGAAGTGGGCGTCGCGCAGCATCCGGATGTGCTTCTCGTAGCCCAGGCCGCCGCGGTACCGCCCGGCGCCACCCGAGTCGAGGGCCAGGGAGAGGGCCTCGACCCGGAACGGGAAGCGCGCCTCCGTGAACTCCGTGGGCAGGTTGCGCGAGTCGGGGACGACATGGATGGTGTCCTCCCCGTCGGCGTAGTAGCGGCCTCCGGAGCCGCCCCCGAGCACCTCGCGCATGAGGTAGGGCCGGCCCTCGTCGTCGTCGCCGTACACCCCGGTGTAGCGGATGGTCTCCTGGTCCGCCGGCATCCGGCCGTCGACGGCCTTCGCGAGCACGCCCGCCAGCACGCCGAGCAGACGCAGGATCACGAACGTGCGGGCGTTGGTCGGGGCCGGGAAGACCGGCGTGAGCAGGGTGCCGGGCTCGGGGAACCTCATCTCGATCAGCGGCACGACGCCCTCGTTGACGTCGAGCTCGGCCATCCGTTCGGGGGTGTCCGCGAGGTTGCGGAGGATCGGGGCGAGCCACTTCTTCAGGAAGACGCCGTCGCTGTAGTCCCCGCAGTGGTTGATCGGCCCCTTCGCCTGGGGGCCGGTGCCGTCGAAGTCCAGCACCAGCCGTTCGCCGTCCGGGTCGTCCGCGGCCGTCCGGGTCAGGGTGATCCGCTGAGCATGCAGCCGCGGCTCGTCCACCCCGTCGTGCTCGGCGTAGTCCTCCCAGACCCAGCTGCCGACCGGGATCTTGGCGAGGATCTCGCGGCGGTACGTCGCGGTGGTGCGGTCGATGATCGCGTCGAAGCACGACTCGACCACGTCCGCGCCGTACCGGGCGAACAGCTCGCCGAGGCGGCGAGCCCCCATCAGGCAGGCCGAGCACTCGGCGTCGAGGTCGGCCGCGAGGGACTCGGGCATCCGGGAGTTCCGGGTCATGATCGCGAGCGCCGCCCGGTTCGGGACGCCGGCGTCCCACAGCCGGATCGGCGGGACCATCAGCCCCTCCTCGAACACGGTGGTCGCCGAGCTCGGCATCGACCCGGGAACCGCGCCCCCGATGTCGTCGTGATGGCCGAACGCCTGGACGAAGGCGACGACCCGTCCCCCGTGGAAGACCGGCACCGTGACGCACAGGTCGGGCAGGTGCCCGATGCCGCCCTCGGAGCGGTAGACGTCGTTGTGGAAGAAGACGTCGCCCTCGCGCATCTCCGCGATCGGGAAGTCGCGGGCGACCGGGTGCACCAGCGCGGAGTACGAACGGCCGGTGAGCTTGCGCAGCAGGCGGTCGTGGATCCCCGCGCGGAAGTCGTGCGCGTCGCGGATCATCGGGCTGCGGCTGGTGCGGGCGATGGCCGTCTCGACCTCCATCTCCACGCTGGCGAGCGAGCCCTGCACGATCTCGACCAGCACCGGATCGGCGCCCGCGCCGGCGTCGGCGGTGAGGGCCCCGAAGGGGAAGTCGGTCGGCACCCGGCGACTCATGCCTGCCTCCTCACGAGGAGGTTGCCGTAGTCGTCGACGACGGCGGTGAAGCCCGGGTGCAGCGGCACGGTCGAGCCGAACTCCTCGATGATCGCGGGCCCGTGGACGGTGGAGCCCGGCGGGAGCCGGTCGCGGTCGAGGATCGGGGTCTCGACGTACCCGGTGCCTGCGTCGAAGCACACCGGACGCACCCGCCGATCCTCCGCCTGAGGCGTGCCTCGAGCAGAAGCTGGGGCGGACGACCCGCCGATCCGGCGGATCTCGGGGCGCCTGATCGGCCCGATCCCGGAGACGCGGACGTTGACCCACTCGACCTGCTGGGAGTCGTCGGCGGCGAAGTCGTAGCCGTAGAGCGAGCGGTGCTCCGCATGGAAGGCAGCCACGACGGTGTCCAGTCCGGCCCGGTCGAGCGACCCGTCGGGCACCGGGACGCGGACCTCGAAGGCCTGCCCGAAGTACCTCAGGTCCGCCGTGCGGGCGAAGACGTGCGCGGCCTCGGCGAAGCCCTCCCGCGTGAGCGCGTCTCGCGCGCGGTCGGTGAGCGCGTCGTACGACGTCTGCACGGCTGCCGGGTCGACGGCGCGGTCGAGGGCGACCTGGGTCTGCACGTAGTCGTTGCGCACGTCGACGGTGAGCAGCCCGAACGCCGACACGTTGCCGGGGTTGGGCGGTACCAGCACGGTCGGCACGCCGAGGATGTCCATCAGCCGGCACAGCAGCAGCGACCCCGAGCCGCCGAAGGTGGTGAGAGCGAAGTCGCGGACGTCGAGCCCGCGCTTCACCGTGACCTGGCGGAGCGCGTTCGCCTGGTTCCACGCCGAGATCTCGAGCACGCCGGCCGCCGCGGCCTCGGGCGTCAGGTCCAGGTCCGCGGCGAGCCTCACGATGCCGGCCCGCGCCGCGTCGACGTCGAGCGGAATCTCTCCACCCAGCAGGTGCGGGGGGATGCGGCCCAGGAACACGTGTGCGTCCGTGATGGTCACCTCCGTGCCGCCCCGTCCGTAGCAGAGGGGGCCCGGATCGGCGCCGGCCGACTGCGGGCCCACCTTCAAGGTGCCCTCGGACGACAGCCACGCGACCGACCCGCCGCCGGCCCCCACGGTCACCACGTCGATCATCGGGATCTTGCTCGGGAAGGCCCCGACGGACCCCTCCGTGGTGAGGGTCGGCTGACCGCCGACGACGACGGTCACGTCGGTCGACGTCCCGCCCCCGTCGCAGGTCAGCACCCGGTCGAACCCGGCCACCTTCGCGATCAGCGCGGCGCCGAGCGCCCCGGCCGCCGGCCCGCTCAGCACCGTCGTGATCGGCTGGTGCACCACCTCGTCCGCGCTCAGCACACCGCCGTTGGACTTCATCACATAGAAAGGCACGCGCCGCTCGGCCGGGTCGGCGCCGGCGACGTACGCCGTGAGCCGCTCGCTGATGTTCGAGACGTACGCCGACAGGCGGGGTTTCACCGCCGCGTCCACCAGGGTGGTCATCGCGCGCTCGTACTCGCGGTACTCCCGCAGCACCTCGCTGCTGATGCTGACGACGGCGTCGGGGTGCTCCTCCGCGAGGATCGCGCGCATCCGCTCCTCGTGGTCGGGGTTGGCGTAGGCGTGCAGGAAGCAGACCCCGAGCGTGTCGACACCACGGTCGCGGAACCAGCGCGCCACCGACCGGGCGCCGGCCTCGTCGAAGGGCCGCACCTCCGCTCCGGTGAAGTCGAGCCGGCCCCCGACCGAGCGGACCAGGTCGCGCGGCACGATCCGGGGCGGCTTGACCCAGAAGTAGGAGTTGCCGTACCCCTCCGGCACCGACTGACGGGCGATCTCCAGCATGGCGTCGTACCCCTCGGTGGTGACGAAGCCGAGCCGGTCGACCTTGCCCTCGAGGAGCTGGTTCGTGGCGACGGTGGTGCCGTGGCAGACCGCCGCGATCGCTCCGCCGTCCACCTGGTCGCCCATCAGCGCCAGCACCTTGTCGATGCCGGCGAGGAAGCCGTCCGCCGGGTTGCTCGGGGTCGAGGGCGTCTTCGTGGTGACGAGCTCGCCGGACTCCTCGTCGAGGGCGACGACGTCGGTGAACGTGCCACCGGTGTCGATGCCGACCCTGATCCGGCGTCGCGCGTGCATGGGTCGATTCAAGCAGGGACCGGACGGGAGTGGCTCACGCCTCCGGCGGGCGCTCGTTGTAGGTGCCCGCGTCCTCCTGACCGGTCAGCCGTTGGATCTCGGCCATGATCCGGTCGGTGATCTCGCGCCGTGCGCGGCCGCGGGGTACGCCGTCGTACCCCGCACTGACGTCGATCGGCTCCCCGAACGACACGGTGACCTTGACCAGGCGGGGCCGGCTGCTGCCGACCGGCTGGAGTCGGTCGGTGCCCCGGAGCCCGACCGGGACGACCGGGGCGCCCGAGGTGAGGGCGAGCTGGGCGACCCCGGTCCGGCCGCGGTACAGCCGGCCGTCGCGTGACCGCGTGCCCTCGGGATAGATGCCGAAGGCGCCGCCGCCCGCAAGCACGCCGAGGGCGGTGTCGAGGCTGGCGATCGCGGCCTTGGAGTCGTCGCGGTCCACCGGCAGCGCTCCGAGCCCGACGTACCACGCCTTCGCCAGGCGGCCCTTGACGCCCGGGCGGTCGAAGTAGTCGGACTTCGCGAGGAACGCGACCGGGCGCGGCACCACGATCGGGATGACCACGCTGTCGGCGAAGCTGAGGTGGTTGCTGGCCAGGATCACCGGACCCGTGGCGGGCACGTGCTCCAGCCCGGTGACGGTGGGCCTCCACACCGCCTTCGCCAGCGGGGGGACGACCGTGTGGAGGACGCCGTAGAGCACCCGTCCATCTTGCCGCACCTGAGGCGGCCACCCCGCCCGGGTCTCAGCGGGTCCAGACGTACGGCGTGCTGGTGGTGACGGCGACCAGTCCGGACCGTTCCAGGATCGGTCGCGACATCACCGTGCAGTCGCTGTGCAGGTAGCGCACTCCCTCCGCCAGCGCCGCGCGCGCCCGCGCCGCCGTGAGGGCGCGGTAGATCCCGCGTCCTCGCCACTCCGGCACGGTCGCCCCGCCCCACAGGCCGGCGAACTCGGTGCCGTCGACGCGTTGCAGCCGGCCCGCACACACGACACGACCGTCGGCCTCGGCGACCCAGAACTGCTCGAGCCCCTCGAGCCGGTCCAGCTGCTCGAGCATCTCCTCGGCGCCGTGACCGCCCCCGAAGACGTCGTGCTGCATCGCGGCCGCCGCGGCGACCACCACGTCGCGGTCCGGCAGCTGGTCGACCCGGCGGACCCGGACGCCCCGGGGCAGCTCGACGTCGACGGCCAGCGCCCGTGCCTCCCCGACCATGACGGTCTCGACCTCCTCGGGCACGAGCCCGTGGCTCTCCAGGCGGACCCCCAGGTCGGAGGGCCGGTCGTGACCGCGGGTCTTCCACTCGAACCGCTCGACGTGCGGGATCCCCGCGAAGTACGCCACCGTGTCGGCGATCAGCGCGTCCACGTCGTCGACACCCTCGAGGCTCTCGTAGCTGACGAAGCCCTCGCGGGCGAACAGCGCCCGCCACAGCGGGCCCGACCGGTCCCAGCTCGACGCGCCGGCCATCTCCGCGACACCGCGCAGCTGGGCGTCGTACGCCGCCAGGAGAGCGGCCGCGTCGTCCGTCATCGTTCTCCCTCTCGTCGCTCGCCCGACGCCCAGCATCGTCCCGCCGGTCGGGAAGGGCGAGTGAAATAACTGAAGGGCCCTCATAGGTATGAGCTACAAGGGCCCTTCTGGTGGTGAACCGCTGGGCCACGGCGCATGTCCGTGGTCCGGCGGTTCACCCGCGACCGGTACTGGTGACGCTCCCGGTCCATCGCTCATCGGCTGTGACCCCAACGACCCCGTCACCTGGCCGCCGCGGTACTCCCCCAGCAAAGCTGGGCAACCACCGTTCGGATCTTCGCTTCCGAGCGATCCCGCGCTCCCCGGAGGGAGTGCGTAGGGAGAGTTCTACGGGTCAGAACCCCAGTCCCACAAGGGCTTTCGCGACATTTCCCGAACATACTCCGGTTTCCGGCGCGTCCTCCACAGGTCGCGGGGCGCTCGTCCACAGAGAACGGCGGGCTCTCCACAGATCCCGCGGCGCCTGGGGACGAGTGGCCTAGACCAGGCCCGGCGCCCGCGACCACCTGGGGTTTGGGTCGCGCGGGCCCTGGGTCTCGAGACGCGTCGCGGGTCCAGGCCGCTGCGCGCCGGCCCCCGCCGACGCTCCTCGACCTCCTCGCCCCACGCGCCCGGCTGACGGCTCCTACGCGGACCCTGGGTCTCGAGACGCCTCGCGGGTCCCGGGCGCTGCGCGCCGGCCCCCGCCGACGCTCCTCGACCTCCTCGCCTCACGCGCCCGGCTGACGCCGGGCGCGGGCTCGGAAAATAGGAGAAGGGCCCTCATAGGTATGAGCTACAAGGGCCCTTCCGCTGGCGAGCAACCCGGGCCGAAGCCCGCGTCCCTCTCCATCGACCGGTACTGGTGACGCTCCCGGTCGATCCAGTCGTCTCCTCCGACCCCGGCAGCCCCGTCACCTGGCCACCGCGACCCTCGTCCAGCAAGCTGGCCGAGCGTCGTGAGGATCTTCGTCTCCGACCGATCCCGCTCTCCCCGGAGGGAGTGCGTGAGGAGAGTTCTATGTGCTGAAACCCCAGTCGCACAAGGGGTTTCGGCATCTTTTTCTCACATACTTCGAGTTCCGGCGTGTCCTCCACAGACGGGTGCCACTTCCTCCACAGACCACGGCCCCTCGTCCACAGGGCACGGGGTGTCCCTGTGGATTCCCGGGCCGGACGGTGGGGTCATGCGCCGCGCGTCTCGAACGCCGCCGCCACCTCCAGGAGCCGCCGGTCGGCCCCGAACGGCGCCACCAGCTGGACCCCCACCGGCAGCCCGTCGCGGGTCTCGCCGGCCGGGACCGAGATCGCGGGGCAGCCGGTCACGGTGATCAGGTAGGCCGACCGCATCCAGTCGAGGTAGGTCTCCATCGGCCGACCGTTGATCTGGGCGGGGTACTCCTGGTCGGCCGGGAACGGCGGCACCTGGGAGGTCGGCAGCACCAGCAGGTCGTACGACGTGAAGAACGCGCGCATCCGCTCCGACAGGACGGTGCGCTGTGTGTAGGCCCGCGCCACATCCGCCCCGCTGAGGCCCTCGCCGACCCGGATGTTGTCGGCGAGCGACTGCTTGAAGGCGTCGGGGTGGGCGGCCAGGAGCTCGCCGAACGTCGCCTGGAAGTGCCAGGCGCGGAGGGTCCGGAACGTGTCGTCCGCCTCGGCCAGGTCGGGATGGGCCGACTCGACCGTCGCGCCCGCGCCCTCGAGCTCGGCCGCGGTCCGCACGACGGCCGCCGTCACCTCCTCGTCGACCTCGAGGAGACCCCCGAGGTCGACGCTCACCGCGACGCGGAGGCCGTTCAGGGTGCCGGTGAGCGGCGGGCCGAAATCGGCGCCGGGGTCGGCCAGGGCGGTCGGGACGCGTGGGTCCGGGCCGGCCATCACCGACAGGAGCAGGGCCAGATCACCGACGTTGCGGGCGAGCGGTCCCGGGGTCGAGGTGGTCTCCCAGAGGTTGTCCGTCGGCCAGGACGGCACCCGGCCGAGCGACGGGCGCAGGCCGACGACCCCGCAGAACGACGCGGGGTTGCGGAGCGACCCGCCCATGTCGGAGCCGTCGGCGAGCGGGACCATCCCGGCGCGGAGCGCGCAGGCGGCGCCGCCGGACGACCCACCCGCCGACCGCGACGGGTCGACGGGGTTGCGGGTGGTGCCGAAGACCGGGTTGAACGTGTGCGAGCCCGCGGCGAACTCCGGGACGTTGGTCTTCCCGATCGTCACCGCACCGGCGCGACGGATCCGCTCCACGACGAGGTCGTCGGCCTCGGGCACGTGGTCGGCGAACAGCGGCGAGCCGTACGTCGTACGCCATCCGGCCGTGTCGTGGGTGTCCTTGAACGCGAACGGCAGCCCGTGGAGGGCGCCGAGCGTGTCTCCGCGGGCCGTGGCCGCGTCGGCCAGGGCGGCGCTCTCCCGGGCACGATCCTCGTCGAGGGACACGATGGCGTTGAGCTCCGGGTTGCGTTCGGCGATCCGCGCCAGGTGGAGGTCGAGCAGCTCGCGTGCGGAGATCTCGCGCCGGCGTACGGCGGCGGTCTGGTCGCGGGCCGTGGAGTCGACGGTGAGCTCGGTCATGGGGTCGCCGCTTGCTGGTTGGCCCACGTTGGCGCTGGTGGGGGAAATCTCGGCCACCAAGCGTCGATTTCCCCGCCTGAGCGGGGAAATGGACAGCCCTCATCGCCGCCGCCCGAAGACCGCGCCGGCGAGCACCCCCAGCAGCACCAGCCCGGCGCCGACCGCGATGCCCTTGAGGAAGTCCTGCTGCGACGAGGCCGGGCGGGGGGGCGCGGTGAACACCTGGCCGGGCGCGGACGCCTGCTCGGGGGCGGCGGGCACGCCGGCGGCGGGCCCCCCGACAGGGGGACCCCCGATCGCCCCGCCCACGTTCTCGAAGAACTCCGACGCCATCCGCTTGGAGACCGAGCCGAGCATCCGCTGCCCGACCCCGCCGACCATGCCGCCGACGACCGCGTCCGCGTCGTAGGAGATGCGGGTCGCTCCCCCGTCGGCCGAGGTGAACCCGACGTTGACCGTGGCGTCGATGGTGCCGGGTGCCCCCGCGCCCTGCAGGCGCATCACGAGCGACTCGTGGCGCCGCAGGTCGGACAGGGCGCAGGTGCCGTCGTAGGTGCCGCGGATGGACGCCACGCCGGCGGTGACCGTCATCGCGTAGGTGTGCTCACCGGTCGTCTCCAGGCGCTCGCACCCCGGGATCGTGCGCACCAGGACGGCGGGGTCGAGCAGGGCGTCCCACACCTGCTCGACCGGGAAGGCGAGGGTGTTCTCACCGGTGATCCTCATGACGGCTCCTTGGTCTCGACGGGCTCGACCGGCGGCTGCTCCGGTGGCGTCGGCGGATGCCCGGGATCCGGCGGCTGCTCCGGTGGCGTCGGCGGAGGCCCGGGATCCGGCGGCTGCTCCGGTGGCGTCGGCGGATGCCCGGGATCCGGCGGCTGTCCCGGCCCCCCCGGCCGCGGTGCCGCACCGACCGCGTGTGCGCGGCGCAGGTCGAACAGGTCCGACGGCGAGATGGGCATGGCCACGATCGGGAACCCCTCCGCGTCGGAGATCGCGGAGGCGAACACCGCGGCGGACGGGATGACGCCCGCCTCGCCCGCGCCCTTGATGCCCAGCGGGTTGAGCGGGGACGGGGTCTCGAGGTGGTCGATGTCGATCCGGGCGGGGACCTCGGTGACGTAGGGCATCAGGAAGTCCATGAAGGACGCGTTGAGGAGCTGGCCCGACTCGTCGTACGCCATCCGCTCGAGGAGCGCCCCGCCGACCCCCTGGGCGACGCCGCCGTGGATCTGGCCCTCGACGATCATCGGGTTGATCAGCGGCCCGCAGTCGTGGACGACGGCGTACTTGAGGATCGTGATCTCGGCGGTGTCGGGATCGGTCTCGACGATGACCGCGTGCATCCCCGAGGCGAACGTCGAGCGCTCCGGGGAGTAGAAGTCGCGGCCCTCCAGCCCGGGCTCGTCGTCCTCGGCCACCGGCGGCTTGCCCGGGTCGCCCACCGAGAACTGGGTCGCCGCCTTCGACGCCTCGTCGAAGGCGTAGCGCAGCGGGTTGGAGAGCACCGCGACCGTGCCGAGGTCGATCGACGCCTCGGTGCCGCGCACCGTGACCACGCCGTCGGCGATCTCGAGGTCGTCGACCGACGCCTCCAACGCCTCCGCCGCGATCCGGAGGGCCTTCTCCCGCGCCCGGGTGGCCGCGAGGTGGATGGCGGACCCGCTCATCACCGCCGCCCGCGACGCGAACGTGCCGACGGCGTAGGGCATCCGCCGAGTGTCGCCGGTGACCACCTCGACGTCCTCCATGCGGCAGCCGAGCACGTCCGCGACGATCTGCGCGAAGACGGTGGCGTGGCCCTGGCCCTGGGTGGTGAGCCCGGTCGCGACCTTCACCCGGCCGGAGGTCTCGACGTGGACGTGGGCGCCCTCGTAGGGTCCGACGCCGGTGCCCTCGACGTAGCACGCGAGACCGATGCCGACGCGCCTCCCCTCGGCCGCCATCTCCTCGCGGAACCTCGGGAACTCGTCCCAGGCGATCAGCCGCTTGAGCTTCTCCAGCGACGCCGGGTAGTCGCCGGAGTCGTACTCCAGCTCGCGGCCGTCCTGGAACACCAGCCCGTGGTCGAAGGGGAACTCGTCCGGCTGGATGAAGTTGACGGCACGGACGGCGGCACGGTCGCGGCCGAGCGCGTCCGCGATGGCGTCCATGGTGCGCTCCATGACGAAGCAGCCCTGCGGCCGTCCCGCTCCGCGGTAGGGCGTGACGATCACCGTGTTGGTGTAGAGGCTCTCGAACACCACCCGGTAGGCGCCCGGCTTGTAGGGGCCGAGCAGCTGGGTGGAGGTGATGATCGGCACGATCAGGCCGTACGGCGTGTAGGCGCCGTGGTCGTGCCAGAACGCGACGTCGAGCCCGAGCACGCGGCCGTCGTCGTCGTAGCCGACCTCCACGTGGTGCACCTGGCCGCGCTCGTGGGCCGAGGAGATGAAGTGCTCCCGGCGGTCCTCGGTGAACTTCACGACCCGGCCCAGGGAGCGCGCCGCCAAGGGCACCAGCAGCTCCTCGGGCCACGGGTGGTTGATCTTGACCCCGAAGCCGCCCCCGACATCGGGCGTCACGACGTCGACCTGGCCGAGGTCGAGGCCCAGCTTGGCCGCGACCGCGGCCCGGACCCCGGTGGAGGTCTGCGTAGAGGTCCAGACCGTCATCCGGCCGACGTCGGGGTCCCAGCGGGCCACGGTGCCGCGACCCTCCATCGGCATGCTGGCGCTGCGCTCGACGGTGAGGTCGAGGGTCAGGGTGTGCGGCGCGGCCGCGATGGCCGCGCGCGCGTCGCCGTTCTCCTGCTCGAGGCGCGCGCCGATGTTGCCGGGGACGTCGTCGTGGACCAGGTGGGTGGCGGCCCGCGCGGCGGCGATCCCCACCACCGGCGGCAGGAGCTCGAAGTCGACCCGGATCCGCCCGACCGCGTCCTCCGCGAGGTAGCGGTCGTCGGCGACCACGAACGCGATCGCCTCGCCGACGTGGTTCACCTCGTCCCTGGCCAGCGCGTACTGGGTGCGGCCGTGCGTGAGCGCCGGGTGCGGGATCAGCAGGGGCAGTGGCTCTGCCATCGGGCCGGACAGGTCGTCGTAGGTCCAGACCAGGTGCACGCCGTCGAGGTCGAGCACGGACGAGACGTCGATGTCGGTGATCCGGGCGTGGGCGTGCGGGGAGCGCAGGACGGCCACGTGGAGGACGTCCTGCCCGACCGCGACGTCGTCGACGTAGCGTCCCTGACCGCGCAGGAAGCGCTGGTCCTCGACCCGCTGGACCTTCTGTCCGAAGAGCTTGGTGGTCACGGCTGCCCGCCCGCGTGTCGGTGCTCCACCACGGCCGCGTCGGCCGCCGGCCGGTCCCGGCCGCCGTCGGCGATCTCGGCCGCACGCAGCACGGACCGCACGATGTTGGTGTAGCCGGTGCAGCGACAGAGGTTGCCCGCGATCATCTCGCGCGCGTCGTCCTCGGTGGGCGAGGGGTGGTCGCGGAGCCCGGCGGTGATCGTGGTGAGGAAGCCCGGCGTGCAGAAGCCGCACTGCAGCCCGTGGCACTCGGCGAACGCCTGCTGCACGGGCCCCAGAGAACCATCGGGACGCGTGAGCCCCTCGACCGTGGTGATCTCGGCGTCGACCGCCGAGACGGCGAACATCAGGCAGGAGCGCACCGGACGGCCGTCGACCAGGACCGTGCAGGCCCCGCACACCCCGTGCTCGCAGCCGACGTGGGTGCCGGTGAGGCCGAGGTCGTGGCGCAGGGCGTCGGACAGGAGCCGCCGGGCGGGCACGCGCACCTCGTGCGCGACGCCGTTGACCACGAGGCGTACGTCGTGCCGGTCCTCGGCCATCAGGACCCGCTCCCCGTGCGCGAGCGCGCGTCGTCGTAGGCCGCTCGCAGGACGCGTGCGGTCAGGACCCGGACCAGCTGGGCGCGGTAGTCGGCCGTGCCGTGGAGGTCGTCGAGGGGGTCGAGGCGGGCGAGCGCGAGCTCGCCCGCGGCGGCGAGGGCGTCGTCGCCGAGGCCGTCGCCCAGCACCGGCGAGACGTCGACCACCGTCGGCACGTCGGCGACGGACAGGTAGCCCAGCCGTGCCGCGGCGACCCGATCGTCCTCGAGACGCACGACCGCTCCCACCCCGCACAGGGCATAGTCGCCGTGGCGTCGCGCGATCTCGTCGAAGCCCACCCCCTCGCCGGCCCCGAGCGCCGGGAAGAACGCCTCGACGGCGATCTCGTCGTGGCGCACGGTGGACTCCAGGGGCCCCGCGAACAGCTCGTGCGCCGGGATGGTCCGGCTGCCCGACGCGGAGGCGGCGGTCAGGCTCCCGCCGAGCAGGACCAGCACCATCGGCAGCTCGGCCGCCGCGTCCGCGTGGACGAGCGACCCGACGACCGTGCCGCGGTTGCGGATCGTCGCGTGGGCGACCCGGGCGAGGGCGAGGCCCAGCAGCGGCTGCACCCGTCGTACGTCCGCCGACGCCAGGACGTCGGCATGCCGCGCCAGCGCGCCGATGCGCACGCCGTCCGCGTCGGCGTCGATGTGGTCGAGGTCGGGGAGCCCGTTGATGTCCACCAGCGTGGACGGGGCGGCCAGCCTCATGTTGAGCAGCGGGACCAGGCTCTGGCCGCCCGCGAGCACTTTGGCCCCCGGATCGGCCGCGAGGGCCTCCAGGGCGTCCTGGAGGCCCTGCGGTCGCACGAACGAGAACGGGGCGGGCTTCAACTCACTCCTGGCTCGGATCCGCCCGGTGGCCGGGCTCGTGCGTCGACGGGTCGACGTCCGGATGCGACAGCACGCGGGTCACCTGACCGCTCCCTCGCCCACGCCGGCCGTTGACCAGGTGGAAGTACACGATGACCATGATCGTGCCGAGCGCGATGCCGCCGAGCTCGAAGTTGCTCCCCATCGTCATCGTGACGCCGCCGATCCCTGCGACCAGGCCGCCGGCGAGGCCTACCAGGTTGACGGGGTCACCGAAGTCGACGCCGTTCTCCACCCAGATCTTGGCACCCACGAGTCCGATCATGCCGTAGAGGACGACGGTGATCCCGCCGAGCACCCCGCCGGGGGTGGCGCTCACGATCGCCCCGAACTTCGGGCACAGGCCGAGCAGGATCGCCACGATCGCGGCGACGTAGTAGGCCGCAGTCGAGTAGACCTTGGTGGCACCCATCACTCCGATGTTCTCGGCGTACGTCGTGGTCGGCGAGCCGCCGAACGCGCTCGAGAGCGCCGTGGCGAAGCCGTCGGCCCCGAGGGCGCGGCCCATGTAGGGATCGAGGTCGGTCTTCGTCATCTCCGCCACGGCCTTGACGTGGCCGGTGTTCTCCGCGATCAGGGCGATCACGCCCGGCAGGACCAGCAGGATGAAGGTGAGCGAGAAGCTCGGTGCGTGCACGACCGAGACGCCATCGGAGAGCTTCCCGCTCGGGAAGCCCACCCAGTGCGCGGCCTTCACTCCGGTCCAGCTGATCCGGTCGTGGTCGAGCACGGCGGGGTGGCAGTAGGCACCCTGGGGGGAGCAGGGCTTACCGTTCGCATCCACCAGGACGCTCGGTACCTGGCTGTTGATCTGGCCGAAGAGCAGGTCGGCCAGCCAGGACACGACGTAGCCGAAGATGAGGGCGAGGAACACCGCGATCCGCGACCAGAAGCCGGGAAGCAGGACCGCGCAGATCACCAAGAAGGTGGCGGTGGCCAGGGCGATCCACTGGTCCTGTGGCCAGTAGATGCCGGCGACGACCGGCGCCAGGTTGAACCCGATCAGCATGACCACCGCGCCTGTGACCGCCGGCGGGAGCACCTTGTGGATGATCCCGGACCCGGCGAAGTGGACGAGCACGCCGACCGCGAGGAGGACGAGCCCCGCCACCAGGATTGCCCCGGTGACGTCGGCCGAGTCGCCGTGGTGGACGAGCCGGATCGCCGTCACGCTGGCCACGAAAGAGGCACTCGTGCCCAGGTAGCTCGGGACCTTGTTGGAGGTGATGAGCAGGAAGAGGATCGTGCAGATCCCCGAGAACATGATCGCCAGGTTGGGGTCCAGCCCCATCACCAGGGGGAAGACGAACGTGGCGCCGAACATCGCCACCACGTGCTGGGCGCCGATGCCGACCGTCTTCGGCCAGGGAAGTCGCTCGTCTGGTGCGACCGGCTCCCCCGGAGCCGGATCCACCTCTCGCCAGGTGAACATCGTCGACATCTGCGCCCTCCTCGAGTCACGGGCCGGGTCACCCCTTGTGGTGAGCCTCATCACACACCGTGGGGACCGGATTTCGGCGGAGGAACGCCGGAGCAGGCCCGGAGGCGGGCGGGCGCCCAGGGGGCGCGCAGACGCTAGCGTGGCCCCGTGAGCACTCCCCCGCAGGTGCCTCCGCTCCCCGTCGCGGCGCCGCCGCGGGTGGCCGCGTGGATCGTCTCCTCGCCCGACGGACCGGCCGCGGTGCTGCACGCGTGCGAGGACGTCGTGCACCTCGACGTGGCGGGCCGGTGCGTGAGCGTGGCCGCCTCCGGAGCCCCCGGTCTGCCCATCTCGTTACGCACGAATCTGCGCGCGGTGTCGTCAGAGCGGGTCGGAACGGCCTATGTTGAAGGTGGGATCCTTCACTGGGGCGGACGCGCCCTGGTGACCCGTCGGCTCGTGGATGTTCGCGCGCCACGGTTCGATGCGGCACGGGTTCCACAGGCGAGCCCGGTCGCCGCATCTGGGTCCCCCCGGCCCCGCGGCGCCGGGCTCGTCGCCCTTCCTCCCCGGATCGAGGCGGACACGGTGGTCGAGCTCGTCGGTCATGGCGAGGGTCTCACCCCGCTCGGCGACGACGTGCTGTGCGGATGGCTGGCGGCACATCGGGCCGCGGGAGTCCCGACCGGTGCCGTCGACGACGCCGTCCGACGCCTCCTGCCGCGCACCACGACCCTGTCAGCGACGTTGCTGGAGTGCGCCCTCACCGGCGAGGTGGCCGACCCGCTGGCTGCCTACCTCCGGGCGCTCGGCACGCCTCGCGCCGACGCGGCGAGGACAGACCTGGAGGCCCTCGGGCACAGCTCGGGCTCGGGCCTGGCTCACGGCGTCGACCTGGGCCTGGCGGAGCTGCATCGCGCACGGAGCGCCGCATGAGCCGCGACCACGTCGAGCTGCGCACCGGCGCCTACGCCGACTCGGTGACCTTGTTGCAGGTCAGCCGGCAGGTCCAGCAGCTTCCCGGGGTCGTGACCGCCCAGGTCGCGATGGCGACCCCGCTCAACGTCGAGGTGCTGGAGCGGATGGGCTTCGCCGTCCCGGGCGAGGCCACGGTCAACCACCTCGTCGTGGCCGTGCGCCTGGACGAGGACGCCGGACCGGACGACGTGCGCGCCGAGGTCGACCGGGCGCTCACCGAGAGCCGGCGCGCGGTCTCGGGACCCGCCGAGGAGGAGCCCCCTCGCACGACCCGGTCCGCGCTCGGCCGTGACCCCGGTGCCCTGGTCCTGGTGTCGGTGCCGGGCGTGAGCGCGGCGGTCGAGGCCATGGACGCGCTCGAGGCCGGCAGCGACGTGATGATCTTCAGCGACCACGTCCCGGTGGAGCAGGAGGTCGCCCTCAAGGGCTACGCCGCCGCACGCGACCTGCTCGTGATGGGCCCGGACTGCGGCACGGCCGTCGTCCGGGGCCTGGGGCTCGGGTTCGCCAACGTGGTGGCGCCCGGCCCGGTCGGCATCGTGGCCGCCTCGGGCACGGGCTGTCAGCAGGTGCTGGCGCTGCTCGCCCACGCGGGCGTGGGCACCACCTCCGCGTACGGCGTGGGCGGGCGCGACCTGTCGACGGACGTCGGCGGCCGCTCGACCCGCACCGCTCTCGCCCGGCTCGACGCGGACCCGGCCGTCGAGCTCGTCCTGCTGATCTCCAAGCCGCCGGCCGAGGAGGTGGCGGCCGCGCTCACGTCGTACGCCGACGGGCTCGGCACGCCGGTCCTGACGGCCCTCCTGGGCCCCGGCCGCCCCGACCTCACCGCCGCGACCGAGGAGGTCCTGCGCCGTCTCGGGCGCCAGGTCCCGGAGTGGCCCGTCCACGGCACCGCCGGGGCGGCCACAGGAAGCCGCCTGCACGGACTGTTCGTCGGCGGCACGCTGAAGGAGGAGGCCGCGGTCATCGTCGGCGCGGACGGGGCCGACGCCGAGCTGGTCGACTTCGGCGACGACGAGTACACGGCCGGCCGGGCCCACCCGATGATCGACCCGACGCTGCGGCTGGAGCACCTGGCGCGCGTGGGCGCGGACGGCCGGACCGGCGTGATCCTGCTCGACGTGGTGCTGGGGCACGGTGCCGAGGACGATCCCGCGGCGTCCCTGGCTCCCGCGATCGCCGGGCTGCGGCCACCGGTCGTCGTCACGGTCGTCGGCACGGCGCACGACCCCCAGGGTCTCGATCGGCAGGTCGACGCCCTGGTGGGCGCCGGCGCCGAGGTGCACCTGTCCAACGCCGGCGCGACCCGGCGTGCGCTCGAGCTCCTGCGAGGCGGCTCGTGACCGTCGTGAACGTCGGCGTCGACCTGCTCGCGCAGGCGGTCACCGACCAGGCCTCCGACGTCTCGCGGGTCGACTGGCGGCCGCCGGTCCCCGGCACCGAGGACGACCTGGCCACCGTCGCGCTCGACCCGGACCGGCCGGCCGCCAATGCGCTCGCGCTCGAGCGGATGCTCGCCGTGCAGGCGCGCCTCGTCGACGTCGTACCCGCTCAGGAGGCCCTCGGCCTGGAGTCCGGGGAGTTCCTGCATGCCGGGCCGCCGATCGCCTGGGAGCGCGCCTCCGGGCCGCTCCGCGGGGCGCTCATGGGCGGGGCGGTGCTGGAGCGGCTGGTCGCGGACCCGGAGGAGGCCGTGGCCCTTTTCGAGCGCGGCACGTCGGTCAGCCTCGAGCCCTGCCACCACCGCCGGACCGTCGGTCCGATGGCGGGGGTGGTCACTCCCAGCATGTGGATGTTCGTGCTCGAGGACCCCGCCACCGGGGCGCGCACCCACTGCAGCCTCAACGAGGGCCTGGGCAAGGTGCTCCGGTACGGCGCCTACTCCCCCGACGTGATCGCCCGCCTGCGCTGGATGTCCGACGTGCTCGGTCCGCTGCTGCAGCGCGCGGTCCGCGGCAGCGAGCCGGTCGACGTGACCGCGATCCTCGGGCAGATGCTCCAGATGGGGGACGAGGCGCACAACCGCAACCGGGCCGGCACGCTCATGCTGCTCCGCGATCTGGGGCCGGCGCTCGTCGCGAGCGGCGCCGACGCCGCGGACGTGGCCGAGGCCCTCCGGTTCGTCGGCGGCAACGACCACTTCTTCCTCAACCTCGCGATGCCCGCCTGCAAGCTGGCGCTCGATGCGGCCCGCGACCTCGACGGCTCGACCATGGTCGTTGCGATGTCCCGCAACGGCACCGACTTCGGCATCCAGGTCTCCGGCACCGGGGACGAGTGGTTCACCGGGCCAGCCCAGGTGGCCGACGGCCTCTACCTCGGCGACTTCGGCCCCGAGGACGCGAACCCCGACATCGGCGACTCCGCGATCACCGAGACGGCGGGCCTCGGCGGCTTCGCGATGGCGACGGCGCCCGCGATCGTCCGGTTCGTCGGCGGCTCGGTGCCCGACGCGCTCGCCACCACCCGGCGGATGCGTGAGATCACGCTGGGCGACAACCCGCGCTGGAGCATCCCGGTCCTGGAGTTCGCAGGGGTTCCGACCGGGATCGACGTGAGCGCCGTCTGCCGGACCGGCATCCTGCCCCAGATCAACACCGGCATGGCCGGACGCGAGGCCGGGGTGGGCCAGGTGGGCGCCGGCCTGGTCACCCCGCCCGCCGAGATCTTCCCGAAGGCGCTCAGCCGGCTGGCCGGGCTGGCCCGAGCGCGGGCGGACGCCAGAACGCCCGGGTGAGGTCGACGTTCCCCGACGGCCGCAGGGGCGTGCCTTCCTCGAGGTAGCTCTGCCGGGCCTCGCCCTGGTGGCTGGGCGGCAACGACCCGTCCGCGCGCACGACGCGCCACCACGGCACCGGCCCGCCGTGCGCGGCCATCACCGAGCCCACCAGCCGCGGGCCCCCGCCACCGACGACGACGCCCACGACCTCGGCGATCGCGCCGTACGTCGTGACCCGCCCGCGCGGGATCCGCTCGACACAGGTGAGCACCAGCTCCACGTACTCCTCGTGGTCGAGGCTCACCCGCCCGGCTCCTCGCCGCGGGTCGGGACCACCACGGCGGCAACCACCGCGCCCACCAGCCCCGCGGCCAGGCCCGCGAGCCACAACGAGGTCGGCGTCGCATGGTCCCCGTAGGCACGGGCCACGAGCCAGATCACCGGCGCTGCCAGGAACGCCATCGCCCCGCGGAGGGCCCACAGCCGCAGCACCCCCGGGTCGACAGCCATCTGGGGCGGTCCGTACCCGAGGATGAGGCCGGCGACGTGAGCGAGCGTCAGCGCGGCCGCGGCGACCAGGCCGCCCGCCGGTTCGGCGGTCCCGACGACGAGGGCCCACCACAGCAGCACCAGCGCCAGCACGACCGTGCCTGCGAAGTGCTCGGGCACGACCGCGTACACCGCACCTGCCATCGCGACGACCACGATCACGAACGGCGAGGGCACGAACCCCTCGGGCACCGCCGCGAGCAGGGCGACCAGCGGTCCCAGGGCCGCCACCGCTCGCAACGCCCAGACACTGGCGCGGACGTCGCGGATCATCCGCCACCGACCCGTGGGAGCTGCGACCGTCGTGCGAGGCGGTGCAGGACCTCCTCGAGGGTCCGCGGCCCGTTCCACGGCACCACGGGACATCCCACGGACGCGAGCCTGCCCAGGAGGTGCTCCCGGTCGATCAGCCGCATCCGCCACGCCAACCCGGCGACCTGCGGCAGTGGCTCGGGCCAGACGACCGGTGTCATGTCGCGCGGCAACGGGTCGACCACGATCACGGGCAGGCCGCGGCGCACGAGGCGCACCGTGGCGCTCGCCAGCTGCTCGGACAGCATCGGGCTGATCACGACCACGACGCTGCCCGCGGCAGCCCGGAAGTCGATCTGCTCGATGTCGACCTCGGGTGGCACCCCCGGGCGAACGCGCGCCAGGAGCCCCAGCACGATGCGCAGGTGCCGCGTACCCGTGCCGTAGCCGACGTACTCGCCACCGGGACTGAGCACCCGCAGCGAGACCCGGTCGCCGCCGCTGAGGTACTGGTCGGCCAGCGCCGCCGCCGCTCGCACGGTCACGTCGAGGCTGCTCTCGGTCGAGCCGACCCCGTCCGAGCTGCCGAAGTCGGACATGGCGTCGACGATCAGCAGGACCGCGGTGTCCTCCTCGGCTCGGGTCGACTCGACGTGCAGCGTGCCCTGGCGCAGCGAGACCCGCCAGTTGATCCGCCTCAGGCGGTCGCCCGAGTGGAAGGCCCGGATCGAGGAGAACTCCGTGCCGTTGCCGTCGCGGCGTGACCGGTGCGCGCCGATCAGGCCGATGGGTTGGGGCGCCTCGCCACCGGACCGGAGGCGGGTGAGGGTGGGCAGCACGAACATCTCGCGGCCCGGGAGCGTCACCGGACCCCACCGGTATCCGCCCCACGGCGTCACGAGGGCGACCTTCTCGACCCCCACCACGCGTGCCCCCCACCGCCGCGGGGAGACGCTCGACCGGCCGGGGAGACCGCAGGAGATGACCGAGGGCGCCGGCCGGCGGGTGCAGCGCCACGTACGGCGCCTGTCCCATCACCCGGGTCACGAACTCGACGTCCTCGGCGTCGTCCATCACCAGCGCAGACCGGGTCCCCTGCCCCTCGTGGAGCTGGACGTGACCGATGGTGCTGCGGACCTGCGGCTCCCGCCTCGGCTTGTGCACCACGGCGATGGCAGCGGCGACCAGCAGCGGCGCCACCAGGACCACCACGGACGGGCGGCCGAGCGTGACAGCCAGGCCCACGCCGAGGCCGCCGACGGACAGGCCTCGGGCGAGTCCTGCCGTCGGGAACCACCGGGTGTCCGGGGCGATCATGGCCGCTCGAGCGCCCGTGGGGTCGACACGGTGCCGAGCACGGCGGTGACGACCCTCGGACCGCTGGCCTGGGTCATCCACAGCTCGGGCTTGACCGTGATCCGGTGCGACAGCACGGTCCGGGCCACCGCCTTCACGTCCTCGGGGATCACGTAGTCGCGACCGCGGATCACCGCGAAGCCGCGCGCGGCGAGCGCGAGGCCCAGCGAGCCGCGCGGGGACGAGCCGGTGAGGACGTCCTTGTGCTCCCGGGTGGCGGTCACGAGCTCGACGCAGTACCGGGAGACCGTCTCGTCCATCGTGACCGTCTCCACCGCCTCCTGCATCGCCCGCAGCCCGCCGGCGTCGGTCACCTGACGGAGGTCGACCTCCTCCTGCCGTCGACTCAGGCGGCGCTGCACGACGTCGTACTCCTCGTCCGACGTCGGGTATCCGAAGCTGACCCGCATCAGGAAACGGTCGAGCTGTGCCTCGGGCAGCGGGTAGGTGCCCTCGTACTCGATCGGGTTGGCGGTGGCGAGCACGTGGAACGGGTCCGGCAGCGGGAAGGTCTCGCCCTCGACCGTCACCTGCCGCTCCTGCATCGCCTCCAAGAGCGCCGACTGCGTCTTCGGCGGAGTCCGGTTGATCTCGTCCGCCAGCAGGACGCCGGTGAAGAGCGGGCCGCGACGGAACTCGAAGCTGCCCTCCTTCTGGTTGTAGAGGAACGACCCGGTGATGTCGGCCGGCAGCAGGTCGGGGGTGAACTGCACGCGGGCGAAGTCCAGGCCCAGCACCCGAGCCAGGCTGCGCGCGGCCAGGGTCTTCCCCAGCCCCGGGAAGTCCTCCAGCAGGACATGGCCCTTGGCGAGGACGGCTGCGAGCACGAGCGTGAGCGGCACGCGCTTGCCGACGACCGCCCTCTCGACCTCGTCGAGCACGTCGCGGGCCAGCTCCGACGCGTCGGCGCACGGAGAGCACGCCTGCCGGGGTCTGGGTCATGGGGTCAGCTCCTCGATCCGACGGATGCATTCCTCGACCTCGTCCAGGCGCAGGGTGCGAGGTGGGCCGTCGAGCACAGCGGTGCAGCGTAGGCCCCAGCGCTCGCGGCCACGCCGGGATCGCCACGCCGGAGCCCGACCTGCGCGAGCCGGTCGTCGGCGAGCCGGGTCAGGCGCCCCTTCAGCTGCGGGTCCGCCTGACGGTGCCGTGAGGTTGTTCTCCAGCAGACGGACGTTGGTGGCCAGGCCGCTGTCCTGCCCCGCCCCCGTCCGCACCGGACCGACACCGACCCGCCAGCTCGGCGGGTCGATCCCCTGGCTGTCGGTCACCATCCCGAGGATCGCGACCACCATGCCCACGAGCAGCACCGTCGGCAGCAGCAGCGGAGTCGTGTGCTCGACCCTGGCGAAGACGACCAGGACGCCGACGGACGAGGGCCACGACGACGCTGCGGCGGACCCAGCGGTTGCGGAGGCTCATCGCGGGCTCACGCCGGCCCCCAGCGACGCGTGGATCGCGCCCAGGGCCTCGAGCGCCGACTCCCGCCGCGACTCGTCGATGTCGTGGTCGGAGAACCGCGCCTCGCGGTAGAGCCCCTCGAGGCGGCGCACGGCGGCCTGGTCCGCGGCGACCGCCTCGAGGAGGCGCAACGTGAACTCGGAGGACGTCTCCCACGGCTTGCGGGCCGCACCGACCCGCTCGGCCTGCTCCTCGAAGCGGTCCCAGCACGCCACGATGGCGTTGCGGGGAGCGCCACCCAGCAACAGGGCGAACTGGTCGGCCGCGTCCTCTCGGATCTCGTCGGCCGAGCGGCTCCGGGTCGTCGAGCACGTCGAAGTCGACGTGCTCGGGAACGGGTGGCGGTGGATGCCGCCGGAGGCTGACCATCTCGCGCACCCGTCGCACTCCCCAGTACACCAACAGCAGCACGCAGACCAGCACGGCCACCTCGAACACCCGGGCGACGGCCCGGAGGAAGCCGTTGTGGGGGAACAGGCCGCTATTGCCGGCCGTCGACGGCAGAGGGCGGGTCGGGAGACCCTGGTAGGTCGGGGTGCCAGCGAAGCTCGGGTCACGCAGGGTCCCGTGGATGATCCGCTGCGGTCCCGTGCGGGCCGCGAGCATGATCATCAGCAGCATCACCCCGACGGCCAGCACGGTGAGGGCGACCGCGCTCGCGCTCGCCCTTCTCGCCGTCATGGGCTGACCGTAACCGTCGCCACGCCGGTGATTCCATCACGCCGAGGTCACGGTTGCGTCGCGGCCACGGCCGCGCGGCCGCTCGCCACCCGGGGACGAGACCCCCACCACGACGGGCGGGGGCCTCCGTCCCCCCCGGGTCCCTAGAGGATCGGGTTGAACGGCTCCGTGCCGTTGACCAGCTGCAGACCCGCGATCCCGGAGTTCGCCTGGGCCCAGGCCAGCTCCTTCGACAGGTCGCCGATGTTGTTCGACGCCGGGAGCGGGGCGAGGCCGAGCGTCGACAGCACGCCGATCGCCTTGCCGCCCGACGTCATGAACCCCGAGCCGGAGTCACCGGGGATGCCGGGGGTCAGCGTGTAGAGCGGGTGGCTCCACCCACCGTCGGCGGCGCTGTCACCGAGGCTGATGCCCGTGTGCGGTGAGAGGGGCGACGCGCCGGCCCGGAGGCTGGAGTTGCCGTACGTCCAGACCTGGTCGCCCGCGGCCGTACCGTCGGTGTCGATGCCGGTGGGACCGCCCCAGAAGGGGACGCTCGGGTTGACCTTCGACACGTCAGCCGGGTCGACCCTGACCAGCGCGAGGTCGTTGTAGGCGCAGGTGTTCGGATCGGTCGTGCCGAGCTTGTGCTCGGTGATCCACGAGCTGTAGGCCAGCGTGCCGTGGCCGACGACGGTGCCCTCGCTGGCGAGGTTGCCGTCGTTGGTGAGGTCGACCTTCGTGCCCAGGGGCACCGAGCCGGTCGAGCAGCCGTTGGTGTCGGTCGAGGTCCCGGTGCCCGCGCAGTGCGCGGCGTACCCGAGGTAGGTGTTGCCCGCGCCGTCGGTGTACACGAAGTTCGCGGTGCACTGCGCACCGGCGGTGTACATCATCGTGCCGGGGTGGATCTGTGCGGTCGCGGCCGGCGCCCAGTCGGCGGCCGAGCTGAGGGACGCGGCGTGGAACCCGGCGGCACTCGCCGGCGGCGAGCTCACCAGGGCGGTCGCGACGGCGGCGGCGCCCAGGGCGGCCACGCCGAGGGAGACTCTGCGCGCGAACGTGGAGACGGGGTGGGTCATGGGGCTGGTCCTCCCGAGTTCCTGCGCCGGCGGGGCGCCGGCGCGCTTGGTCTTCGAAAGGTCCAACGGACCGGACCGCGCCGGGTTACGGCGCGTTCACCGCGCCGTCAGTACGACGGCTGGCTGGGGTCGATCTGGTCGACCCATGCCACGACCCCGCCACCCACGTGCACGGCGTCGGCGTATCCCGCTCCCTTGACGACCGCGAGGGCCTCCGCCGAGCGCACCCCGGTCTTGCAGTGGAGCACGATCTGCTGGTCGGACGGCAACCGGCCGAGGGCCTGCCCGTTGAGGAACTCCCCCTTGGGGATCAGCACGGAGCCCGGGATCCGGTTGATCTCGTACTCGTTGGGCTCCCGCACGTCGACGAGCACGAAGTCCCGCTCGCCGTTCTCGCGCTCCTTGAGCATGTGCTCGAGCTGCGTCACGGAGATCGTCGAGCCGACCGCCGCCTCGGAGGCCTCCTCCGAGACCGCGCCGCAGAACGTCTCGTAGTCGATCAGGCCGGTGACCGTCGGGTGTTCGCCGCACAGCGCGCAGTTCGGGTCCTTGCGGACCTTGAGCTTGCGGTACTCCATCTCGAGGGCGTCGTAGATCATCAGCCGGCCGACCAGGGGATCGCCGATCCCGGTGATCAGCTTGATGGCCTCGTTGACCTGGATCGCACCGATGCTGGCGCAGAGCACGCCGAGCACACCGCCCTCGGCGCAGCTCGGCACCATCCCCGGCGGCGGCGGCTCGGGGTAGAGGCACCGGTAGCACGGCGCGTCGTCGGTGAGGGTGGGCGCGAAGACGGACGCCTGGCCGTCGAAGCGGTAGATCGAACCCCAGACGTAGGGGATGCCGAGGAAGTACGCCGCGTCGTTGACCAGGTAGCGGGTCGCGAAGTTGTCGGTGCCGTCGACGATCAGGTCGTAGCCCCGGAACACGTCCATCACGTTGTCGTTGTCGAGCCGTTCGGCGTGCACCACGACCTTCACGTACGGGTTGGTCTCCGCGATCGACTCCCGGGCCGACTCGGCCTTCGGCCTCCCGATGTCGGACTGGCCGTGGATGATCTGGCGCTGGAGGTTGGACTCGTCCACGTCGTCGAACTCGGCGATCCCGAGGGTGCCGACCCCGGCCGCGGCCAGGTAGAGCAGCGCCGGGCTGCCCAGCCCACCCGCCCCGATCACCAGCACCTTGGCGTTCTTCAACCGCTTCTGACCCGCCATGCCCACATCGGGGATGATCAGGTGCCGGCTGTACCGGCGTACCTCGTCCTGGGTCAGCTCAGCGGCCGGCTCGACCAGCGGCGGGAGGGACACGTCGTACTCCTGTGAAGTCTCGGGACCTGCGATGCACCTGTTCCAACAGGTCGCGGGCCTTCCATGTTCCCCATCGGGTACGCCGCCGGGGGCGCGTCCCGTCATCCGGACGCGCCCTACGGGCCAGTAGGGTGCCTTCGTGGGCACGACGGACCAGAAGCCCCGGGGCGGCAGGCTCCCGCGTCGGGAGCGGCGCGCCCAGCTGCTCGACTCCGCGCTCGAGGTGTTCGTCGCGCAGGGCTACCACGCCGCCGCGATGGACGACATCGCCGAGCGCGCCGGCGTCTCCAAACCCGTGCTCTACCAGCACTTCCCGGGCAAGCTCGACCTCTACCTGGCGCTGCTCGACGCGTCGTGCGACAACGTCATCGACAACTGCCGGCAGGCGCTCGCCTCGACCCACGACAACAAGACCCGGGTGGCGGCCGCGATGGCGGCGTTCTACGCCTACGTGGCCGCCGAGGGAGGCGCGTTCCGCCTGGTCTTCGAGTCGGACCTGACCAGCGAGCCGGCGGTCCGCGAGCACGTCGAGCGGGTGACCACCGAGTGCGCGGCGATGATCGCCGAGGTCATCCACGACGACACCGGACTCCCGTCCGAGGCCTCCCGCCTGCTCGCGGTGTCGCTGGTGGGAATGGCGCAGGTGAGCGCCCGGTTCTGGATCTCCGAGGCGGCCGGGATCAACCAGGCCCAGGCGGTCGAGCTGGTCAGCGGCCTCGCCTGGCGCGGCATCCGGGGCTACCCACTGACCGACGAGCACTGAAGGAGACACATGGAAGTCAAGATCGGCGTGCGCCACGCACCCCGCGAGCTCGTCATCGACACCGCGGACACCCTGGAGGAGGTCGAGGCGCGCCTGGCCGAGGCCGTCTCCGGCGAGGGCATCCTGGCCCTCACCGACAACCGGGGGCGCCGGGTCCTGGTGCCCGCGCAGGGGATCGCCTACGTCGAGATCGGGTCCAGCGTCAGCGGTCAGGTCGGCTTCCGGGGCTGACCGGCGAGCGGCCGGAGCCGGGTGGTCGCTTCTTCGAGCCGTACAGGGCATGATCAAGTCGTAGGTGCCCGCGCACCCCGGCATGTCCGGGGCCGGCTAGGAGGCTCGCATGGGTTGGATTTTCGTGATCGTGATGGGCATCATCATCGGCCTGCTCGGGAAGTTCGTCGCGCCCGGCAACCGCGACAACATCCCGCTCTGGCTGACGATCGTGTGCGGCATCGCCGGGGTGGTCATCGGATACGGCTGGCTCGGCGGCACCCGAGGGATCGACTGGATGGCGTTCTTCGTGTCCATCATCCTGGCGGCGATCTTCGTGATGATCGCGGCCACCGTGACCGGGCGCGCCAAGAAGGCGTGACCCGCCACGCCGACGACTGACCGCCGGGTGCGGCGGTCTCAGGCGATCCCGGCGCTCAGGACGCGAGACCGAGCTCGGCCATCCGTTCGGCGTGCCGCTCGGTGATGCGCGCGAACATCCGCCCGATCGCCGCCAGGTCGAGGCCGGGCCGGTCGATGCCGCCCGCCAGCAGGGCGGTGAGGGCGTCGCGCTCGGCGGCGACGCGCTGCGCCTGGGTGAGCGCCTCGCCCATCAGCCGGCGTCCCCACAGGGCGAGCCGCCCGCCCAGCTTGGGGTCGTCCTCGATCGCCCGCCGGATGTGGCGGACGGCGAAGTCCGCCTGCCCGGTGTCCTCGAGGGAGGCGATGATGACGTCGCGGGTGCCGGCGTCGAGATACGCCGCGATCTCGCGGTAGAAGTCCGAGGCCATGCCGTCGCCGACGTAGGCCTTGATCAGTCCCTCGTGCCAGTCGGACGGCGCCGTGTGGGCGTGGAAGAGGTCGATCGCCGCCTCGAACGGTGCCATCGCCTCGAACGGGTCGGCGCCGAGCTGGCGGATCCGGTCGTGCAACCGACCGACGTGGCCGAACTCGAGGCTGGCCATGCCGGCCATCTCCACCTTGTCGCGCAGCGACGGGGCGAGCTTGGCGTCGTCCACCAGGCGTTCGAACGCCGAGAGCTCGCCGTAGGCGATCGCCCCGAGCAGGTCGACCACCGCGAGACGGTAGTCCGCGTCCTCGAAGACGAGCTGGTCGCCGACGCGCTCGTCCTGCCCGGATTCCGTCATGCGCACACGCTACCGATAGACTGGGGGTGTCCCCGCGTGAGCGGTGAGGACGCGCGCTCCGCAGGAGCGCCGTGTGTATGTGCGCGGCAGACACAACGGTTTGAGCCTGGGTCGGCCGCAACGACGACGACTTGGCTCGAACGAAAGCGAACTTCACACTGTGACGACCTTCCGAGAGCTCGGGGTCCTTCCGAGCATCTGCGACGCGCTGGAGCGCGCCGGCATCACCACCCCCTTCGCCATCCAGGAGATGACCCTGTCGGTCGCGCTCCTCGGCACCGACCTGATCGGCCAGGCCCGCACCGGCACCGGCAAGACCCTCGCCTTCGGCATCCCGGTCCTGCAGCGCAGCGTCGTCTCCACCGACCCCGCGTACGCCGACCTGCCCCAGGGCAAGCCGCAGGCGCTGATCGTGGCCCCGACGCGCGAGCTGGCGCTCCAGGTCAGCGGCGACCTCGCGCTGGCCAGCAAGGACCTCGGCCTCCGCGTGCTCACCGTCTACGGCGGTGTCCCCTACGAGCCGCAGCTCGATGCGCTCTCCTCCGGCGTCGACATCGTGGTCGGTACGCCGGGCCGCCTCATCGACCTGTGCAACCGGCGCTCCCTCGACATCTCCCACGTGCACGCGCTCGTCCTCGACGAGGCCGACGAGATGCTCGACCTCGGCTTCCTGCCCGACGTGGAGCGGCTGCTGAGCATGACGCCCGAGACCCGGCAGACGATGCTGTTCTCGGCGACCATGCCGGGCGCGATCGTCGCGCTGGCCCGCTCCCACATGCGGCACCCGATGAACATCCGCGCCGAGTCGTCGTACGACACCCAGCTGGTGCCGGCGACCGCGCAGTTCATCTTCCAGGCCCACGACCTCGACAAGCCGGAGATCATCGGCCGCATCCTGCAGGCCGAGGACGCCGACAAGATCATCGTCTTCACCCGGACCAAGCGTCAGTCCCAACGCATCGCCGACGACCTGTCCGAGCGCGGCTTCAACGCGTCCCCGCTGCACGGCGACATGGCGCAGGTGGCGCGCGAGAAGGCGCTGACCAAGTTCCGCGAGAACAAGATCCGGGTGCTCGTCGCCACCGACGTCGCGGCCCGCGGGATCGACGTCGCCGGGGTCTCCCACGTCATCAACTACACCTGCCCCGAGGACGAGAAGACCTACATCCACCGGATCGGTCGCACCGGCCGGGCCGGTGCGACCGGCATCGCGGTGACGTTCGTCGACTGGGCGGACCTGCACCGCTGGAAGATGATCAACAAGGCGCTCGACCTGCCCTTCGACGAGCCGCAGGAGACCTACTCCACCTCCGAGCACCTCTTCCACGACCTCGGCATCCCGGCCGGCACCAAGGGTCGGATCGTCGACGCGGCGCCCGTGGAGCGGAAGCCGCGCCAGGACGACTCCGCACGGCCCCCGCGCTCGGGTGAGCGTCCGGCCCGCGGCCGTTCCCGCCAGCGCACCCGGACCCGGGGCGGCGAGCAGGTGGGGGCCGCGACCGCGGAGAAGCCCGCGTCGCCCTCGGCCGACTCGGGCTCGGACCGGCCCGCGGGCAACCGCAACCGTCGGCGGCGCCGCCGCAGCCCGGGCACGTCCGCAGCGTCCTGACCCCGGGGCCCGCTGCGGCCGCACGGCGACGGACGCCTCAGGCGACGACGACGACCTTGGTGCCGATCGGCGCGTCGTGCCACAGCGCGACCGCGTCGGGCGTCCACTGCCGGATGCACCCGTGCGACTGCGGCGTGCCCAGCTGGGCCACCGTCTGGACGGGGTGACCGTTCTTGACCGGGATGGTGTGGAACCCGATCGCGGCACCGGTCGGCCCTGCGGTGAAGACCACGAAGTACTGCATCGTCCCGGAGTTGTGGATCCCGGTGGCGTGGCGCTGCCGCGCGGTCACGGCGTAGGTGCCCGGGTACAGGTTGTGCGTCAGGCTGCCGGAGACCAGATAGGTCCGGCGCACCTGGTCGTGACCGCCGAGGATCCACACGCGCTGCAGGTGCTCGCTGAAGACGACCCGGCGACCGGTTCCGCTCGAGGCCGGGACCGGCACCTGTGCCGGGGAGTCGGCGGAGCGTCCACCGCTGAGGGTCGGTCCCGAGGCCATCACGTCCGTGCCGGGTGACGGGATGCCCGTCTGTGTCGGGATCGAGGGGGTGGGGGTCTGCTGGTAGGACGCCGGGCGGGCGGTCTGCTCCGCCGCCGCGGTGGGGCCGGCGGACAGCGCTCCGAGCCCGGCGAGGCCGCTGAGCGCGGTCACCAGGACAGCCGTGGTCAGTGCCGCGATCCGGCCGTAGCGCGGGCGCACCTCGGGCGGCGCGGTCACCCGCCGTCCCGCGTGGTCGGGCCGCGCTCGGCGCGCTTCAGCAGCACCGCCGCCACCTCGCGGTAGGCGCGGGCGCCCTTGCTGCTCCGGCTGGTGGCCAGGATCGACCTCCCGGCGGCCGGCGCCTCGGCGAACTTGATCGTCTTGGGGATGGGAGGCTCGATGACCTCGAGGTCGTAGGTCTCGGAGATGGTCTCGAGCACGGTCCGCGCGTGGTTGGTGCGACCGTCGTACAGCGTCGGGAGCACGCCCCACACCTCCAGGTCACGGTTGGTGAAACGGCGTACGTCGTGCACGGTGTCGAGGAGCTGGCCCACGCCGCGGTGCGAGAGGGTCTCGCACTGCAGCGGGATCAGCACGCCCCGGGCGGCGGTGAGCGCGGCCACGGTCATCACCCCGAGCGAGGGAGGGCAGTCGAGCAGCACCCAGTCGTACGCCGTCGACCCGGCCAGCTGCTCGAGCGCACCGGCGAGCACGTGCTCGCGCCCGGTGCGGGTGAGCAGGTCGGCCTCGGCGCGGGCGAGCTCGATGGTGGCCGGCAGCAGGTCGACGCCGTCGTCGGTCTCGATCACGACCTCGCGCGGGTCCAGCCCCTTGGTGAGCACGTGGTGCACCGACAGCTCGAGGTCCTCGGGGTCGATGCCGAGCGAGAACGTCAGGCAGGCCTGGGGGTCGAGGTCGACGAGCAGCACCTTCTGACCCAGCTCGGCGAGCGCGGCGCCGATCGAGGCGACCGAGGTCGTCTTGGCCACGCCGCCCTTCTGGTTGGCGACCGCGAGTGTGGTGGTCATCGTCGCCCATCATGCCCGACCGACTTGCCCGGATCCCGTAGGCACCGGTTTGCTGGGCGCATGTCTCCGTCGAGCACCCGTCCCGTGGCCCTGATCACCGGTCCGACCGCGGGGATCGGTCGCGTCTTCGCGCAACGGCTCGGTGAGCGCGGCTACGACCTCGTCCTGGTCGCGCGCGACGAGGAGCGGCTGCGCGCGCTCGCCGACGAGCTCGCCACGTCGTACACGGCGACGAGCGAGGTGCTCGTGGCCGACCTGACCGACCGGGCCGGGATGGCGGCGGTCGAGGAGCGGCTCCTCGACGCGACGCGACCCGTGGACCTGCTGGTGAACAACGCCGGGTTCGGGCTCAAGCGCCGCTTCCTGGACAACCCCGTCGAGCTCGAGCAGGCGGCCCTCGACATCCTGGTCACCGCCGTGATGAGGCTGACCCACGCGGCGCTCGGGCCGATGACCGCCCGCGGTTCCGGAGGCATCATCAACGTCGCGAGTGTCGCCGCCTTCCAGCCCCGCGGGAGCTACAGCGCGGCCAAGGCGTGGGTCACCACCTTCGGCGCCTGGGCCTCCGAGGAGTACGCCCGGCAGGGCGTCCGGATCATGACCCTGTGCCCGGGCTTCACCCGGACCGAGTTCCACGAGCGGATGGAGGTCGGCCGCGACGCCGTCCCCGGACCCCTGTGGCTCGACGTGGACCGGGTCGTCGACGAGGCGCTCGCGGACTACGACGCGGGCAAGAAGCTGTCCGTCCCGAGCAAGCGCTACAAGCTGATCATCGGGGTGAGCCGGCACGTGCCCCCGTCGGTGCTCCACCGGTTCCAGTCGATCGGGCGGCGCTGACCGGCGTACGCCGTCGTCTCAGCCGCCGTACGCCACGATGAAGGCGTGCACGCCGTTGGCCACCAGCTGCACGGCGATCGCGCTCAGCAGCAGGCCGGCGATGCGGGTGACCAGCAGGATCCCCGACTCGCGGAGCAGCCGCAGGATCGGGATCGAGAACGTCATCGTCAGCCACAGGCACAGGTGGACGCCGATCACGGCAAGGGCCAGCGCGGTGAAGTCGGCGAAGTCGGAGACGTTCCGCGAGTAGACCATCGTGGCCACGATGGCGCCGGGCCCGGCCAGCAGCGGCGTACCGAGGGGCACGAGCGCGACGTTCGTGTTGCCCTCGCGCACGGGCTCGTCGTCCTTGCCGGTGAGCAGCTCCAGCGCGACCAGGAGCAGCAGCAGTCCGCCGGCGCACTGCAGGGCGGGCAGCGAGACGTGCAGGTAGTCGAGGATCCGCTGGCCGAAGAACGCGAACGTGGTGATCACCAGGAACGAGACCAGCACGGACTGCCGCGCCGCTCTGCGGACCTCGGACGGCTTGAAGCCGCCGGTGAGCGACAGGAAGATCGGCACCGTCCCGACCGGGTCCATGATCACGAACAGCGTCACGAACGCACTGGTGAGGAACGTGACGTCCAGGATGCTGCTCACGGCCGCAGCCTAGGGCTCCGTGCCCGGGGCGGTGCACTCACCAGGTGGGCCGCGGTCCGCCGAACGGCATCTCCACCAGGGGCGGCCCGATCCCCGACACGTCACGGAGGATCCACTCGTCCCGCAGCAGCAGCATCGCGGACGCCGGCCGGAGCACCACCCACAGCCAGCGGCCGCCGGCCTCCCCGGCGAACACCGACCGGTCGAGCTCGCGGGACGACGACGAGGTGGACACGGGCCACAGCGGCACCGACTGGCTGCCGATCCGGACCCGCACCGTCGGTGGTCCGACGCCCATCTCCGGGCCGGGGTCCAGGTGCTCGGTGCCCGCGCAGCGGGAGCCGAGCCCGATCCCGGACTCCTCGCTGACCACGAAGGCGTCGACCGGCCCGTCCATCGCGCTGGTCCCCGAGCTGCAGGTCAGGGTCGCCCGGCCCGGACCCTCCCCGACCACGGCGAAGTCGCTCACCGACCAGCCGGGGCTCATCGGCCAGGGCAGGTAGGTCGGGAAGTCCCCTGCGGCGGCCAGCGCCTCGACGAACTCGCCGTACGACGACTCCGCCGGTCTGCGCAGCGCGGGCGTCGGCCCGTGCTCGGGGCAGGACCAGCCGCCACCGGACGTACGCCCGATCGGGGCGGGACACCGAGGACACTCCGGCTGGAGCGACATGGCTCCACCGTGGTCGGCGGGACCGCCGGAGGTCAAGAGTTCCAGCGCAGCACCACCGGGGTGTCGCGCTCGTAGCCGAGCACCGACACGGTGGCGGTGTCGAGCTTCAGGTGCCGCCCCTCGGCGACCGGCAGCCCCAGCCACCGGGCGGCGAGGGCGCGCAGCGCGTGACCGTGACCGAACACCAGGACCCGGCCGTCCGCGGCGCGGCAGCGGGACACCACCCGGTCGAGCCGCACCGACACCTGCTCGGCGCTCTCCCCTCCCGGGACGGGACCGGTCCAGATGGTCCAGCCCGGGTACCGCGCACGGATCTCCTCCGTCGTCTCGCCCTCGAGCCGGCCGTAGTCCCACTCGGCCAGGTCGTCGTCCACCTCGGCCTCGGGATGGCCGGCGAGGCGGGCCGTCTGCCGGGCCCGGAGGCGTGGCGAGGTCAGCACGAGCGAGAAGTCGTCGTCGTCCAGGCGGTCGTGGAGCCCCTCGGCGACGCGCCGCCCCTCGTCGGTCAGGGGCAGGTCGGTGGTGGAGGTGTGCCGCCCGTCCCGGCTCCACTCGGTCTCGCCGTGCCGGATCAGCCAGAGCTCCTCACACGCCATGGGCGAAGCGTGCCACGATGCGCACCATGGCGACGACCCGCGCGCTCACGGCGCCCGCGCACCCCCGGGCCAGGCTGGCGGCCGCGGCCGGCTTCTTCACCCAGGGCTTCGTGTTCATCACCCTCACCACCCGGCTCCCCGCCGTCCAGGACCACTGGGGCTACAGCGACACCACGCTGTCCCTCCTGCTGCTGATGATGGTGCTCCTCGCCGGCGTCGGCACCCTGGTGGCGGAGACGGCGTGCCGCCGCGTCGACAGCGCCACGATCCTCCGCGGGGGGCTGCTCGCGATCGCGGTGGCGGTGCCGGTGTTCGCGGTGGCCCCCGACCGCGGCGTGTTCATGGCCTCGATGGCGTTGTACGGCGTGGCGCTCGGCGCCGTCGACGCCACCACCAACATGCAGGCGGTCGCCCTCGAGCACCTCTACGACCGGCCGATCCTCCCGTCGTTCCACGGTGCGTGGACCCTCGGCGGCTTCCTGGGCTCGGCGCTGGCCCTGGCCATGGGGCGCCTGCCGCTCTCCGCCACGGCCGTCGTGGCGATCCTGCCGCTGGCGGTGGCCTTCGCGCCGTTCCTGCGACGAGCCGAGCAGTCGGTGCGGCTCGCGTCCCAGATCCGGGTGCCGTGGCGGCCCATCGTGCTGGTCGGTCTGGCGATGGTGCTCTTCTACATGGTCGACACCGCGGCGTTCACCTGGGGCCCGCAGTACCTCGACAAGGTGTTCCCCACGCCGTCGCGCCTGGTGGCGCTGGCGGTGTTCCCCTACCTGCTGGCCAGCGGCACGGTGCGGCTCTCCGGCGACGCCCTCGTCGCCCGGTACGGCGCGGTGCGGGTCCTGCGGGTCGGCACGGTCGTCGCCTCCGCCGGCCTCGCGGTCACCGTGTTCGCACCGGTGTGGCCGGTGGCGGTGCTCGGCTTCACCATCACCGGCGCCGGGGTCGCCGTCGTCGCCCCGCTGAGCTTCTCCGCGGCGGCCCGGATCGCCGGCTCGGACGAGGCGGACCCGGTGCTGCGTCACGCTCGCGTCGACGCGGTGATCGCGCGGTTCAACCAGTTCAACTACGTGGGGGCGCTGCTCGGCGCCGTGATGACCGGTCTGGTCGGGGCCGGCAACCTGCGGATCGGGTTCGCCGTGCCCATGGTGCTCGTGCTCGGCATCCTGCCGCTCGCCCGCGCGTTCGCACCGGCGAGGCCTGCTTAGGGCTGGCTCGGCCCGGGCCAGTTCCTGTCCGGCTGCGGGACCGGCCGTCCCGGCTGCTCCCCGCCGCGTGCCTCGAGGTAGCTGTTCTTCGGCACCATCACCTTGCGTCGGAAGATGCAGACGACCCGGCCGTCCTGGTTGTAGCCGACCGTCTCGACGTGGACGACGCCGCGGTCGTCCTTGGAGGTCGACTCCCACTTGTCGAGCACGGTCGTCTCTCCGTAGAGCGTGTCCCCGTGGAACGTCGGAGCCACGTGCCGCAGCGACTCGATCTCGAGGTTGGCGATCGCCTTCCCGGAGATGTCGGGCACGCTCATGCCGAGCAGGATCGAGTAGACGTAGTTGCCCACCACGACGTTCTTCCCGAACTGGGTCGTCTCCTCGGCGTAGTGCGTGTCGAGGTGCAGCGGGTGGTGGTTCATGGTGAGCAGGCAGAACAGGTGGTCGTCGTACTCCGTGACCGTCTTGCCCGGCCAGTGCCGGTAGGTCGCCCCGACCTCGAACTCCTCGTAGCTGCGTCCGAACTGCATGGGCGTCATCCTGCCGCACGGCCTCCACGTGCCGCCGGATCGGGGGTACGGTGGGGAGCCTCCGAAGTTCGAACGCCCCCGCGAGCACCTCCCCCAGGGATCCCCCAACGGCTACCGGGAGCGGGTCCGGATCCTTCGCCGACCTGTGCCATCCCGATGGCCGTGCGGAGGGGGTGGGCCACGTCGGGGGATCGTCGAGGACCACCCCATGTTCCTTTATCCCGCAGCAGCCGTCACCGCCACCGTCCTGCTCGTCGGCATGAACGTCGCCGGCGTCGCGTCGCTCCCAGGGGCGGACTCGACCTCGCACCTCGGTGCCGCGTCCCCCACGTGTCATACGGGCAAGCCGCACGTCCCCAAGCGGTGCCGGACCACCTCTCCGAGCTCTCCCACCACAGAACCCACCTCGCCCACGTCGGCACCGACAGGTCCCACCTCCCCCACCTCGCCGACCACGGCACCGACGTCTCCCTCCTCGTCCACGACGCCACCCACCTCGCCCACTTCGCCCACCTCGCCGACCACGCCGCCTACTCCGCCCAGCTCCACCCCGACCGGACCGTGGGCGTGCACCGGGCAGGGCTACGGGGCGGTGTGCGGGCCCTACGGCTACCCGGGGATCACCAACAGCAACGGCTACAACACCTACGTGACCGACGACTGCTGGGCCAACCCGCAGTGTCCCTACACGTTGCAGGCGAACGACCCCGGTCACTGGCAGGTGGTGGCCCGGGAGGACGCCGGCAACACCGGGGTGCGCTCCTACCCCGACGCGCAGCAGCTGATGACGAACTGGACCGGCGCCGGGTGGGGTCCGTGTGGGTCGTGCACCGACACTCCGATCTCGGGCCTGTCGCAGCTGACCAGCAGCTACACCGAGGTCACCCCCCGAGGTGGCACGATCGCGCAGTTCGCCTGGGACATCTGGACGAACAACAACACGGGACATCCGGGCGAGATCATGGTCTGGGTGGACAACTCCGGCCGTGGCGCCGGTGGAGCGACCCAGGTCGGGACCGCCACGATCGCGGGACAGGCGTGGACGATCTACGAGTACGGGTCCGGAGAGCTGATCTGGAGCCTCGGAGCGCCCGGCACGTTCGACCAGCAGGGCAGCGGCACGGTAGACCTGCTGGCGATCCTGCAGGAGTCGATCCGGCAGGGATTCACGTCGCCCCAGGCCATGATCGGACAGGTGAACGCGGGCTGGGAGATCTGTTCGACCGGCGGGATCGACGAGACGTTCTCGGTCTCCCGCTACACCCTGACCGGAGCCGCGCGATGACCGCGGCCCCGTGCTGTCCCGCCGGTCCCGTCAGGAACCGCCCCCGCCCGCCTTGCGACGGTGCATCTTCGGGCCGGTTCCACCCTGGACCTCGGAGCCGTGGGCCTTCTCCCGCAGTGGAGCGTCCTCCTGGACACCCTTCGCCTTCGCGTTCTTGCGGTCGAGCGCCTCGCGCATCTTGGCCTTGAGGTCGTCGTTGGCGTGGTTGTCCGAACTCATGCCACCACCATGCCATCCGGCCGGTCGCGGGTCGAGGCAGTTCGGCGCTACTGGATCGGCTGGCCGCCGCCGTAGGGATCCGCCCCGGCGGGCTGCGCGGCCGGCGCCTGCGCCTGGCCGTAGCCGAGGCGCTGCGCCGTCTCCCGCGCCGCGTCGGTGACGGGCACGGCGACCACGGCGGTGCCGTAGGCGCAGATCTCGGTCCAGGTGTCGCCCATCTCCGAGGTGTCGAACCGCATCGCGATCACGGCGTTCGCGCCGCGGTTGCGGGCCTCGTCGATCATCCGGCCCATGACCTCGTTGCGGCTGTTGACCAGGTTCGACGTCATGCCCCTGAGCTCACCGCCCACCAACGACTTGAAGCCGGCGCCCATCTGCGAGAAGGCGTTGCGTGACCGGACGGTGAGCCCGAACACCTCCCCGCACACCTGGCGGATCTCCCACCCGGGAATGTCGTTGCTCGTCACCACCAGCATGTGTGGCCCTCCGTCGGTCGTCCGTGTCTCGGCGTCGGGGGCGCCCCCGCGCAGGGCCAGCGTAAGGGTCGGGACAAGCAGCGGGGCGGGATCACTCCCACACGACCGGGAGTCCGTGGGCCGCCATCCGGCCCAGGAACTCCCGCCCGCTCCGACCCGGCCAGGTCCGCGCGCACACCCAGAACTCGTGGTCCGCATCCGGTGTCCGACGCGTCGGCTCGGCATACAGGTGGACGAGGGGCGAGTCCGGCGTCGCCGACCGCCCGAGCTCCTCGAGCCGGGCGGTGATCCGCCCCTGCTGGTCGGGCGGCACGTACTGCCACATCACGCTGTGCCACAGCACCGTCGACCGCCCGGGCACGAGCGTCAGCCGCTCGACGTACGAGGCCGCGTCGACGCGCTGCACGCGCACGGGGCTCCTCCGGGCCAGCTCGATGGCGCCGGCGAGCCGCGCGTGACGCGCGTCCTGGTCCGGCCAGACGTACGACGTGAGCGTGAGGCGGCCGGCCTCGGTGGTGACGTCGATGGGGCTGACGTCGCAGCCGCCGCGCTCGACGATCGTCAACGCCGTGCCGGCGCCCAGGGGGCGACCGCGCCACGCGTCCGCCAGGACGACCGGACTGACCGGATCGCCCCAGTCGCCGGCGTCCGAGGTGAACCGGAAGCGGTCGGCCTGCAGGTTCAGCCCGCCGCTGGCGCCGATCTCGAAGAGGCCCACCGGGTGCGGCCACCGCTCCCCCAGCCTCAGCAACCCGCCGACCAGCGCCGCGGACCGGCCGACCTCGTTGGTCTGCGGAGGCTGCTCGAGCAGCGGCCGCAGCTCCTCGCCCCGGGTGTCCAGGAAGTCGAGGACCGCCGCGGGTCCGCCCTCGGACCACCGCCCACGGGTGGTCGGGTAGAAGCCGGTGAGCTCGGGGGCCACACCGGAGAGGACGAGGCGGTGCAGGCTGCCGACCAGGCGCAACCCGAGCGCCGACGGACCCGAGTCGTCCTCGTGCCCGCGCAGCACCCGCGCGGTCGGGCCACCCGCCTCGAGGTCGTCGGCCAGCCTCGCCAGCAGCTCGGCGTACATCGGCGAGCCGAGACGCCCGCAGGCGAAGCCCTGCTGCCGGAAGAGGTCGGGCTGCGATCGGTTCATCGGCTCGGGTCCGCGACGCGCCTCATCAGAGGCGGTAGTCCTCCAGCAGACGCCGGCCGATGATCATCCGTTGGATGTCCGCGGTGCCCTCACCGATCAGCAGCATCGGCGCCTCGCGGTAGAGCCGCTCGATCTCGTACTCCTTGGAGAACCCGTAGCCACCGTGGATCCGGAAGGAGTCCTCGACGACCTGGGAGCAGTACTCCGACGCGAGGTACTTCGCCATGCCCGCCTCGAGGTCGTTGCGCTCACCCTTGTCCTTGGTGCGGGCCGCCTTGACCATCATCTGGTGGGCCGCCTCGATCTTGGTGGCCATCTCGGCGAGCCGGAACAGGACCGCCTGATGCTCCGCGATCTTCTTGCCGAACGTCTCACGCTGCTGGGCGTAGGCCACGCCCAGCTCGAAGGCGCGGTTGGCGACCCCGCAGCCCCGGGCCGCGACGTTGACGCGGCCGACCTCGACCCCGTCCATCATCTGGTAGAAGCCCCGGCCGGGCTCGCCGCCGAGGATCTGCTCCGAGCTGATGCGGTGTCCCTCGAAGACCATCTCGGTGGTGTCGACGCCCTTGTAGCCCATCTTGTCGATCTTGCCGGGGATGGTCACGCCCTGCGCGGTCTCGCCGAAGCCCACCTCCTTCTCCACCAGGAACGTCGTCATGTTCTTGTAGACCGAGTCCGCACCCTCGTCGGTCTTGACCAGCACGGCCACCAGGTTGGCGGAGCCGCCGTTGGTGAGCCACATCTTCTGGCCGGTGATCTCGTAGGAGCGTTCGTCGTCGGTCGAGCCGGGCGCGAGCACGGCCTTGGTCGTGATCGCGCTCACGTCGGAGCCGCAGCCCGGTTCGCTCATCGAGAAGGCGCCCCGGACCTCCCCGGTCGCCATCCGCGGGAGGTACTTCTGCTTCTGCTCCTCGGTGCCGTGCTGGAGGAGCATGTAGGCGACGATGAAGTGGGTGTTGATGATGCCGCTCACGCTCATCCAGCCGCGGGCGATCTCCTCGACCGCGAGCGCGTAGGTGAGCAGGGACTCGCCGAGCCCGTCGTACTCCTCGGGGATCATCAGCCCGAAGATGCCGAGCTCCTTGAGGCCCTCGACGATCTCCGTCGGGTACTCGTCGGCGTGCTCCAGCTCCGTCGCGACCGGCAGGATCTCCCTCTCGACGAAGCTCCGGACCGCCTTCAGGATCTCGGTCTGGTCGTCGGTGAGTCCGTCGGTCTCGCACAGGCGGCCCATGGTCGCTCCTTCCGCAGGGTGGCGCGCCGCACGCTACCGGGCCCGCCGCCGCGATGACGGGCCTCAGCCTGTGGGATCGGCCACTCCGAGCGGGCCCTCGAGCTGCCCGGCCAGGTATGTCGCGTACTCCGGCGTCACGTGTTCCTTGTCGCGGAGCGTGATCATCCTGCCGACGACGGACGGGCACATCCTCTGGTAGCAGAACCACTTCATCGCGTCGACGAACCCGGCGCCGGTGTCGGCCGCGGCCTGCTTGAACGCCATCTGCACGGAGTGCGCCCCCGACTTCCGCCGGAACAGGCAGTCGCCGAGGTTCACCCCCTGACCGGAGGACAGGCACACCCCGGGCTCGCGCGGCAGGAGGGGCGTGTCGCCGAGGACGACCACGTGACCCGAGTCGCGGCCGAGCTGCCGGAGCACCGCAGCCACTCCCGAGCGCACCGAGGCGAGGTACGACGTCCGGTCCGACGAGCTCGCCGAGACCTGGGACCCGTCGGCGGTGACCACCGGGGTCGCCCCTCGCGACGAGACCACCACGAGGTCCGGATGGAGCGAGGCGATGGTCCGCATGGCCCACTGCTTGAACGCCTGGCAGCCGCCCCACGGCCGGTGGGTGGCGGCGTCGATCTGGGTGAGTGACGTCACCGAGCACCCGCTGTAGACCAGCGTGTAGGTGCGGTAGCCGGCGGCCTTCCCGATCTCGTCGATCGCCGGCGACCAGGCCCGCGCGTGGGAGTCGCCGAAGACGACGATCGACCGGGTGGCCGACGTGTCGCCGCCGGGACACAGCCGCGTCGTGCCGGTGCGGTAGTCGCAGCTGCCCAGCGACGCGGTGTCCTTGGTGAGGCCCAGGATGGGTGGCGTGAGGTGACTGGGCACCGCCTGGTGGCGGCGCGCGGCCAGCACCGAGGCCTCGACCAGCGCGACCTGGTGGTCGCGGCTCAGGCCCTGGCCCTTGAACGCCGAGGTGGTGATCGCAGGGTTGTGCCCGTTGTTCCCGAGCTGGTGGTCGATGTAGGTGTGTCCCGCGGTCGTCACGGCCAGCACCATGACCAGGCTGAGGGGGTAGAGCAGGAGTGCGCGGCGGGGCCGGCGCCAGGTGACCCCCTGGCGGAACGGTGTCTCGACGAACCGGTACGTCGCGGCGCTCAGTGCGAAGGTGAGCACCAGGAGCAGCAGCAGCGTCAGGTGCGTCAGCGGCCGTTGCCGTAGGTGCACCGCCGCGAGGATCAGGATCGGCCAGTGCCACAGGTAGAGCGAGTAGGACCAGTCGCCCATGACCTGGGCCGGGCGCAGCGCGAGCAGGCTCCGGGTGAGGGACGGCCCGCAGGCACCGGCCACGAGGAGGAGGACCGCGCCCCCGACGGGCAGCCCGACGGCGTACCCGGGGACCGCGGTGTGGGCCGAGAAGGTGAACGTCGCGATCAGGATCGCCAGGAGCCCCGCCGCCGAGACGATCTCGACGACCCACCGGGGCGGGGACCAGCTCCGGCGGGCGAGCACGACGGCGGTCGCGCTGCCGGCACCCAGCTCCCACGCACGGGCACCGGTCGAGAAGTACGCCGCCGTGGGGTTGACGTAGGTGTCGTAGACGGACCAGCCGAGGGACAGCAGGGACAGGACCACGACCGTGGCGAGCACGAACCACCAGATCCGGCTGGAGCGCCGGCGGTGCGCCAGCCACACGCAGCCCAGGAGCACCAGCGGCCAGACCAGGTAGTACTGCTCCTCCACCGAGAGTGACCAGTAGTGCTGCAGCGGCGAGGCGCCCTGGCCCTGCGCGAAGTAGTCGGTGGCCACCGCCGAGAACCGCACGTTGGCGGCGAAGAACGACGCCCACACGGCGTCCTTGAGCACCTCGAAGGCGCGCACGAGCGGCAGCCAGAGCAGCGACGCGACCACGGTCGCGACCAGGACGAGGGCAGCGGCGGGGATGATCCGGCGTGCCCGGCGCGCGTAGAAGCGGGTCAGCGAGATCCGCTGGTCGCGCTCCGCCTCGCGCAGCAGCAGCGACGTGATCAGGAACCCGGAGATCACGAAGAAGACGTCGACACCCACGAACCCGCCGGAGGCGGTGGTGAAGCCCGCGTGGTCGACCATGACGATGCCCACCGCGAGGGCGCGCAGGCCCTGGATGTCGGGCCGGAAGCCGCTGCCGGAGGGCCGCGGACGCCCGACGTCCGTGGTGCTGGGCATGGGATGGGATCTCTCGTGAACGGCGTTGGTGGCCTGCGGACGTGCTCGAAGGAATGCTCGGCCTCGGACGTCAGGCGTTATCGTACCTGGGTGTCCTCCCCCCCTCCGCAACCACGACACCGCGCGCCGGAGGACGCTCCGGGCCGCGCCTGGAGCCCCGTCGTGCGCAGCGTCGTCGTGGCGCTCGCGCTCGTGGTGGGGATCCTGGCGGTCCGCCAGGTCGTGGTCGCCCGCACCGGCTCCGACCGGGTGACCCCGGCCGGTGCCCGCATCGACGCCGCGAACCGGCCCGGCGGGACGCTCGGTCACACCACCTCCACCCGCGTGAACCATCCGGCGAAGCCGCGGGGGGCCCGCTCGTCGCGCGAGGCGAAGCGACCCGTGCCGTTCCACGTCGTCGCCGGGCCGGTGATCGTCCACAAGTCGGCGGCCCAGCTCGCGGCCCAGAAGGCGGCCGAGAAGGCGGCGCGGGTGGCCGCGCGCGCCGCGAGGATGGCGGCCCGGTCGTTCACGTTCACGATCGGGACGTTCAACGTGCTCGGCAGCCAGCACTCCACCCGGACCGGCGACCACTCGTCGTACCCGCCGGCCTCGCAGCGCAGCGTGGGTGCGGCGGGCCTGATCCGGGAGCACGGGGTCGACGTGCTCGGCACCCAGGAGCTCAAGCCCGACCAGCTCAACGCGCTGCAGCGGATGACGGGGATGGCGGCGTATCCCGGCTATGCGTTCGGGTCGCGCAACACCGACAACAGCATCCTCTACAACCCGTCGAAGTTCGCGTTCGTGTCCGGCACGAGCTTCCCGGTCAAGTTCATGAACGCGGTGCGGCCCCAGACCGTGCTGCGCCTCCGCGACCGGGCGACCGGTCGTGAGGCGTACTTCGTGAACATGCACGTCTCGGCGATCACCGCGCCTCGGTACGCCCCGTCCCAGCGAGCCGGGCACTACGCGGGCGCGGCGGAGGTCAACAAGCTGAAGGCGGACGGCATCCCGATCTTCCTGACCGGCGACATGAACGACCGGGCGGGGTTCTTCTGCCGGGTCGTCCCGCTCACGCACATGGTCGCCGCGGGCGGCGGCGACGACATCGGCGGATGCCACCCCGGGACCCGCCTCGACGTCGACTGGATCCTCGGGACCCAGGACATCGCGTTCAGCCACTACTGGCAGGACCGCACGCCGATCCACCACATCAGCGACCACTTCTTCATCAGCGCGGTCGCCGACGTCGGCAGCGGACCTCTCGGCTGAGAGCCTCCATCAGGCCCCCCGAAGGAACTACACGGCTGTAGTTCGAGGGAACCGGTTGCCACCCCCTGATGTGACTGGTGTGATTGCTGAGCACTCACGCGACTGCCCGACAAGGAGCCCCGTCAGCATGCCAGCCCTTCCCCCGAACCGTTCGAGACGACGTTGGGCGATGGCGGGCGCAGTCGCCGCGCTGGGTCTCGTGGTGACGACCGTGCCACGGTCGGACGCGACGTTCCCACGCGACGAGACCGCGCAGCGGGCGGCCACGGTCACGCACCGGGCGGCTGCCAAGGCCGACCCGACCTCGCCGGCCGACACGATCCGGCTGACGCAGGCCAACCTCAAGTCCGGCCAGCCGACCGGGCACTTCGACTCCGACGTGGGCACCGTCCTCGCGAACCAGCCCGACTTCATCACCTACAACGAGGTGCCGTTCCGGCCGGACTCCGTGCTCGCTCCGCCGCCCGGCTACGCCCTGTGGCGGACTCCCGGGCGATACACGGGCGAGACCCCCGTCGCCTGGCGCACCGATCGCTGGTCCATGGTCGCCGAGGGCACCACCATGCTCAGCAACAAGAAGGGGCGCCTGCCCTGGCAGCACGTCGACTGGGGCATCCGCTACGCCAACTGGGTCACGCTCAGCAACGTCGACGGCCGGACGATCAGCGTGGTCTCCGCCCACCTGACCCCGGTGATCTCCATCACGGAGGGCCTCCAGGCCCGGGAGATCCAGCGCCTCGGCGCCCTCGTCGACACCCTGAGCGCCTCGGGCCCGGTCCTCGTCGGCGGCGACTTCAACATGAACTACGACACGCCCCAGTACCTCGGGGGGCTGTTCCAGCAGTTCAACCTGGTCCCGAGCTACGACGCACTGGCGGCCCACTTCCCCACCGGAGACCACTACGGCGCGACGATCGACTACGTGATGCTCCACCAGGACCTCACGACGGTGCCGCTGGCCTTCACCGACCAGTACGCCCAGGAGATCTACTCCGACCACGACGCGGTCACCGTCGACCTGACCTGGACCACGCCGCCACCCACGACGACCACCTACGAGATCACGCCCGGGACCGTCGTCGGCGACCCGACCGGCCAGACCGGGTCACCGCGGGCGGTCCTGCGCACCATGCTGCAGGCGGTCAACCACGCCCCGGCCGGCTCCGCCGTTCACCTGGTCACCCGCGGCCTGACGGCCCCCGCCATGTCGGCGGCGCTCGACCGGGCGATCGACCGGCACGTCCGCGTGCAGATCATCCTGCGCAGCAGGACGCTCGGTACCGCCACGCGTCACTTCATGGCCCGCCTCGGCGAGAACCCCGCGAGACGCAGCTTCGCGATCCAGTGCTCGGGTTCGTGCCGCAAGCTCGCCCTGCAGCGGGAGACCGCCGCGACCGAGCTCCTGATCAGCACCGTCGACACGACTCCCTCGGTGCGGATCATCTCCGACCACGCGATCACCCTGCACGCCAACACGGTGCTGAACATCGGCAAGGTCACGACGAGGAAGGCCGCCTACGACCGGGCCTTCCGGCGCTTCTTCCTGCTCGCCGGCCGACCGATCTGAAACCAGCCCGTCGACTCCGCCTCCTGACGGCGCAGCTGGTTGCGGAGGCTGCGTACGTCTCCGAGCAGCGTGGCGACCAGCTCGACGGCGACCTCGGCGACCTCGCTGTCGGTGACGGTGTCCGGCGTACGGCGTGGCGGCAGGATGTCGGGCACCAGCAGGTGCGAGAGGTCGCCCCGCACGTCGAAGCCTCGGCGTCCGACGAACTCCACGGCACGACGCGCGCGGTCACGGCAGTCGTCGATCTGGTCGGCCGCGGGCCAGTAGGGCTCGCCCTTGCGCGGGACCAGGCGCTCGTCTGCCAGGAAGGTCCGGATCCAGACCCCGCGGTCGAAGGCCCGATCGAACGTGTGCAGATGCTCGTTCACGCGGCGCAGCGTCTCCGCCTCGGCCACCCCCATCGAGACGTTGGGGAAGCTCTGGTCGGTGTCGTAGCCGGCAGGGTCGATCCCGAGGAGCTCGGCGAAGGTCCGCCAGAGGGCCTCCCGGGGTGCCGTGGTGTCGACCGGGAGCACGTGGACGCGGTCGGCCGGGAGGGTGGCGGCCCAACGTCGCAGCACCAGACGCAGGTCGAGCGCCCGCCAGTTCCAGACGACGTTGTGCTTCTTCGCCACGTGTCGGGAGTACTTCGCCATCGGCGTCGTGCTCTTGTTCTTCAGGCTCTCCTGCCAGCTGGCCGTGAACACGTCGAGCGCGTTGCGCGCGGTCACGACGACATGGACCTCGGCCGGAGCGAGCTGCTCGATCATCCGCTCGGCCTGCTCCCGGGAGGCGGCCGAGAAGAACTCGTGGCTGATCACCCCGGTGCCCTCGGACTCCTGCAGCTCTGCGAGCATCCGGTCCCACGACGACCGCTGCTCGGGCGGATAGGACGCGAGCCTCCCCTCGCTTCGCACGACCCGGCTCGCCCACAGGTGGTCACGGCGCTGCCGACCCGGGAGGACCACGCCGTCGCGCCGGAGCTGGCCGCGCGACGCCCACAGGATCGTCTGGAGATACGACGTCCCCGTCTTGGGCAGGCCGACGTGCACGAAGACGCGCTCGACCATCACATGCTCTCGTTGAATCTCTCGATGGCCGCGTCGATGCGCTCCTGGTCGCGCGACGCCATCGGCACCAGCAGCTCGGTCACGACGTCCACGATCTCGGCGAGGCGGAGGTTGTGCCGCCGCAGCGCCAGCACGTCGGCCTCGAGGTCGGCGACCCGCGCCGCCAACCCGCGGCGCGTGTGCGCGCTACGAGCGATGTCCTTCAGTCCCACTCCGCCACCAACCTTCCGATGCTGAGCCCTTCCGGCCCACCATCATCCCGCCCGTCGACGAGGTCGGCGCGCAGGGTCCGCCCGCCGTGCCTCTCGACCCGGCGCTTCATCTCCTCGAGCGCCACCGGCTCGACGTGCCCGGGGCCCTGGGGATCGCGCACCCACACGTCCGCGTAGAGGCGCCCGCCACCGCGCAACGCCATCGAGGCGAACCGGGCCAGCGCCTCGCGCCCCCACCCGTTCGTGGAGTCGGCGACGTGCCGCGCAAGCATCACCCGCGGCTCGGGGTGGTGCGCCAGCCGCGCTCCCTCCCCCAGCACCGCGCGCAGCTCGGTGAGGTTCAGCTCACGGGCCAGCAGGTCGAGTCCGTTCTCCCCGGCGACCCGCGCCGCCCCGTCCAGGGCCCCCGGCACGTAGTCGTACGCCGTGACCGAGCGCCCGTGACGAGCCAGCCAGAGCGCGTCGCGGCCGCGGCCGGCACCCACGTCGAGCACCCGGGCGCCCTCCGGCGCGTCCTCGTGCACCAGGCGGGCCAGCGACGAGACGCCACGGGGCGGCGGCTTGCCGCGGTGGCGGCTCATCACGCGCTGCCACTCCCGGCGGTGGGCGGAGCCGCCGCGGAACCACCCGGTCAGCTGGTCGATGGTGTGCTGCGGGGTCTCGAAGTGGAACGCGGGGTCGGGCACGCGCCAGGCGTCGCCGTAGGTGACCCGGAGCAGCTGATCGGGACGGGCCGGCGCCGGGAAGGTGCGGCCCGCCATGGTGACCGTCGACCGGGGATGGATCCAGGCCGGGTCGAACGGCGTCCCGATCTCGCCCATGAGGTAGAGCCGGCCGTCGTCGAAGAACCCGCCGAACACGTCGAGGCCCCGCCGCGTCCCGTCGTCCTCGGTGACGTCGACCCGGAACGCCGCGCCGCTGTAGCGATAGGTGAGCAGCCCCCTCCGACGCAGCTCCCGCTGGAGCCGGAACGACTCGACCACGACGTCGCACGGGCAGCTCGCCCTGCTCACGTAGCCGAGGTCGGCGTCGGAGTCGTGCCCCAGGAAGTCCTGCTCGCGCACCGCGCCCAGGAGCGTGCCGTAGGTCAGGAACGGCTCCACCCCGGCCGCCTCGAGGTGCGACAGCACGACCTCCATCGCATCGAGCAGGGGCCGCATGTCGTCGTCGGTGCGTCCCTCGAAGGTGGTGGTCATCCGCCCGGACTTGTCGATGCCCATCGCCGCACCCCGGGCGTTGACGACCCGGATCCGCTCCGAGGAGTCGCCGAACCGCATCTCCCGCTCGAAGAGCACCGTCCCACCGACGTGGGTGCGCACGGTGAGCAGCGTGCGCCCGTCGAGGAAGCGCTTCAGCGGGCGCGGCCACTCGACCTGCCGCGAGAGCGACAGCATCGTGTCGGTGTCGCGGCCGGTCCAGAACGACCAGACGCGCTGGCCGTCGAGCAGGACGTCCAGCGGTTCGTCACCGACGCACCACAGACGGATGCCGGTCTCGGTGACGCTCCGCACGCGTGACGCGGTAGCCATCCGACCGCCCGCTCAGTCCATGTCGACGTGCGCGTACGGGTTCAGGACGCCCCGCGCCAGCTTGCTCTGCGCCGTCGTGGTCAGCGGCTTGCTCTTCGGGAAGTGCGTGAACCAGTAGTCGATGTACCGCTGGTACTGCAGCGTGATCGCCCGGTTGTGGAAGATCCCGATGTTCTCGTCGGACCGCACCGCCATCCCGGACACGTTGCTCGAGCCGTTCACGGCGACGTACGCCGAGTGGTCCGAGCCGAGGTGACCGTTGATCGTCAGCGCCTTGAGGTGGAAGTAGTTGTCGAACTGGCCGTCGCCGTTGAAGTCCTGGGCCAGGTGCTTGAGGGGCACCGGTCCGCGGGGGGCACCCGCGTTGCGGAGCACCTTGTGGATGTCGACTCCGAGCACCGTGTAGCCCACCTTCACGTTGCACCCGCGGTTCCACAGGTAGCGCAGCTGCTGGGCGAACGCGAGGCCGGTCTTGTTGCGCAGCACGTCGGGGGCCGACCGGATGACCGTCCTGCCGTTGAGCCCGGAGTGCCGCGCCTGGAAGCAGCGCACGTGGTCGAGGAGGTGGAGGCGCGGGTCGCCGTGGTAGTCGGTGCCGATCAGCGGCGCGAAGATCAGCGAGGTCGACTTGATCGTGAGGCGCGCGTAGGGGTTGGCGTAGGGGTGGTCGTGCCAGGCCTGGTCGAAGACGTGGTGGGCGAAGTTGTAGAGGCCCGGCTTGCCGGTGACGAACACGTCGTTCCACTGGTTGGTCGCTGCCGCGGCGGTGAGGTTGCTCGAGCCCTCCATCAGGACCTTGCGATCCACGCCGGTGTGGGAGAACAGGAAGTACTTCGCGTGCGCCTGGCCCGCGGTCCCCCGGCAGGACCTGTCGCACAGCTTGGCGTGGCTCTGCCGCGTCGGGGCGAGCTTCATCTGCCGGTTCCCGACGATGAGGCCGCGGCGGAGCCGGTGCCACGACGGGTTGGGGATGAGGGTGGCGTTCGAGCTGTCCATGATCGCGAGCACGCGGACGTGGCGGCGCTGGGCGTTGAGCAGGTTGTCGACGACCGACCGGGACATGATGTTCCAGGACATGATCCGGATGGTGCTGCCGGACCGGGCATGGATCATCGCGTTCTGGACGACGTTGAGGGCGCGGTACTTGGCCTGCCGGTTCCCGAGCGGGTCGTTGAACGTCGGCCCCTTGGGCGGGGCGTAGCGATGCCGCGCGACGGCGCCCGCGGCGGGGGCGCTGCTGATTCCCGCGGAGGACGCCGAGGTCGGCGCCGCGAGGACCGATCCCGCCACCAGCAGTGCGGCGGCAGCCGCGAGTCTCCTACCGCGCATGGGTCGTCCCCCCGTTGTCGTCTTTCAGCCTCCACGTCCGCGTCTGACGCGTGGCCCGGTCCCCACCCGCGAACCGCCGTCGATCATAGACGCCCATCAGCCCCTGCAGACACGGATCGAGTGCAGGTACGTGCGGTTGTGACGAAGGTCCTGTGAGTGGTGGATCACGCCGCCGGGCACCGCGTAGAAGCGGTTGTCGTAGCGCACGATCCGCTGCCCCGAGGAGCACGACAGCCGGTCCGCCGTCACCATGGTCGCGCCGACGTGGCATCCGGGGTACGACGCGGGCAGCCGAGCGCCGGAGTGCCAGACCTTCGAGCAGGCCGGGACGTTGCCGGGGATCGGCGAGGCCGAGTGGGTCGGCGAGGTGGCGTGCGTCGACGCGGACGGCGTGGTCGCCGGGTCGGTGGCGACGGTCGACGAGCTCGACCCGCAGCCGGCGAGCACCAGGGCGCCCACGACGGCCAGCAGGCCGGACACGACGAGTCTCCTCATGGCGACATCCTAACGGTCCACTACGCTCATGACCGGCATCTGCGGGCCTTCCCCGGCCCCCGCAAGCCGTCGCTGGGACGCCGTCCGCAGGCGGTAGCCTCCCCCTCGTGACCACGACCCCGGCTCGCGTGTACGCCGCACGCCTGGTCGGCCTGCCCATCTTCGACCCGCAGGGCGACCAGGTGGGCAAGGTGCGCGACCTGGTGGTGGCCATCCGCTCCGAGACGAGCCAGCCGCGGGTCCTGGGCCTGGTCGCGGAGGTCTTCGGCCGCCGTCGGATCTTCGTGCCGATGACGCGGGTCACCAACATCGACAGCGGCCAGGTGTACACCACCGGGCTGCTCAACATGCGCCGCTTCGAGCAGCGCCCGACCGAGACCCTGGTGATCGGGCAGATGCTCGACCGCAACGTCACCATCGAGTCCAGCGGCATCGCCGGCACGGTCTACGACGTCGCCATGGAGCAGGGGCGGACCCGCGACTGGGTGCTCAGCCGGGTGGCCGTCCAGGAGCCCGGGAAGGGCCTGCGGCGGCGCGGTCAGACCCACGTCGTGGAGTGGCACGACGTCGTCGGCCTGGCGGCCCGCGAGGCGACCCAGGGCGCCACGCACCTGATCGCCGCCCTCAACGAGATGCGGCCGGCCGACGCCGCCAGCGTGATCCACGACCTGCCGCCCGAGCGCCGGACCGCCGTGGTCGCGGCCATGGACGACGAGCGCCTGGCCGACGTGCTGGAGGAGCTCCCCGACGAGGACCAGGTCGAGATCCTCGGCCACCTCGACAGCGAGCGCGCCGCCGACGTCCTCGAGGAGATGTCCCCCGACGACGCCGCCGACCTGATCGCCGACCTGCCGCCCGAGACCGCGGCGACGCTGCTGGGCCTGATGGAGCCCGACGAGGCCGAGGACGTGCGGCGGCTGATGTCCTACGCCGAGGAGACCGCGGGGGCGATGATGACGCCCGAGCCGGTGATCCTCGGGCCGGACGCCACCATCGCGGACGCCCTGGCCCAGATCCGGCAGGCGGAGCTGCCGGTCTCGCTCGCCGCCATGGTCTACGTCTGCCGCCAGCCGCTGGAGACGCCCACGGGCCGGCTGCTCGGGGTCGGCGCACTTCCAGCGGCTGCTGCGCGAGCCTCCGTCGACCCTGGTGGCCGCGGCGCTCGACCAGTCGATGGACCCGCTCCACCCCGAGGCCACCATCGACGACGTGGCCGCCCACCTCGCGACGTACAACCTCGTGGCCGCCCCCGTCGTCGACGACGAGGGTCGCCTGCTGGGCGCCGTCACCGTCGACGACCTGCTCGACCACATGCTCCCGGAGAACTGGCGGGACCAGCCCGTCGCCCCGGCCCCGCAGCCGGAGGTCGGCCATGGCTGAGCGCCGCGGCGGACGGCTCGACACGCCCAAGGAGCAGCGTCGGCCGCTGCTCCGCACACCGTCGTACGACACGGACGCGTTCGGCGTCTTCGCCGAGCAGTTCGCCCGGTTCATGGGCACGGCGCGGTTCCTGATGTGGATGACCGTGTTCGTGGTGGCCTGGATCGGGTGGAACGTCCTGGCGCCGGACCACCTCCGGTTCGACAGCTACCCGTTCATCTTCCTGACGCTGATCCTCAGCCTCCAGGCGTCGTACGCCGCCCCGCTGATCCTGCTCGCCCAGAACCGGCAGGAGTCGCGCGACAAGGTCGTGGCCGAGCAGGACCGCCAGGCCAACGCTCGCGCCCACGCCGACATGGAGTTCCTCGCCCGCGAGGTCGCCTCGCTGCGGATGGCCGTCGGTGAGGTCGCCACCCGCGACTTCCTGCGGTCGGAGCTCCGGTCGCTGCGCGACGACCTGGCCGACCTCGACGAGGACGAGGCGGCCAGCTCGGCCTAGCAGGCCCCGGCTGAGACGCGGGCCACCGCTCCCGGATGCCGCACGCAACCCGGCGGCAACTACCCTGGGGGGACCATGAACTCCCCCACACTCGAGCGGCTCAACGAGGCCCTGGCGACCGTCCACGACCCGGAGATCAAGCAGCCGATCACCGAGCTCGGCATGGTCGAGTCCGTCGAGGTCGACGAGGCCGGCACGGTGCGCCTCACGGTGCTGCTGACGGTCTCGGGCTGCCCGATGAAGGACACCATCGACCGCGACGTACGCCGCGCCCTCGGCGCCGTCCCGGGCGTCACCGGCGTCGAGCTCACCCTCGGGGCGATGACCGACGCCCAGCGCGCCGAGCTCCAGACCAAGCTGCGCGGCGGCAAGCCCGCCAAGGAGATCCCGTTCGCCCAGCCCGGCTCGCTGACCAAGGTCTACGCGATCGCCAGCGGCAAGGGCGGCGTGGGCAAGTCGTCGGTGACGGTCAACCTGGCGCTGGCCCTGGCGAAGGCGGGACGCACCGTCGGGATCGTCGACGCCGACATCTACGGTCACTCGATCCCGGCCATGCTGGGCATCGCCGACTCCCGCCCGACGCAGGTCGAGGACATGATCATGCCGGTGCCGACGCCGTCCGGCGTCTCGGTCATCTCCATCGGGATGCTCAAGCCGCGGCGTGACCAGGTGGTCGCCTGGCGCGGCCCGATGCTCGACCGGGCACTGGTCCAGATGCTCGCCGACGTCTACTGGGGCGACCTCGACGTGCTCCTGCTGGACCTCCCGCCGGGCACCGGCGACATGGCGATCTCCCTGGGTCAGCACCTGCCCGGCGCGGAGATCCTGGTCGTGACCACTCCGCAGGAGGCGGCCGCGGAGGTCGCCGAGCGCGCGGGCACGATGGCGTCGATGCTGCACCAGCGGGTCGTTGGCGTTGTCGAGAACATGAGCCATCTCGTGTGCCCGCACTGCGGGCCGTCCCACCGGCTCGAGCTGTTCGGCAGCGGTGGCGGCGACCGGGTGGCAGCCACGCTCACGAGCCGGTTCGGCTACGACGTACCCGTCCTGGGCCGGGTCCCGATCGAGGAGTCCCTGCGTGAGGGGGGCGACGCCGGCAAGCCCGTGGTCGACTCCGACCCCACCTCGGAGGCCGCCCGGGTGCTGTCCGCGGTCGCGGAGAACCTGGACGCGCGAGGACGCGGTCTTGCAGGACGCCAGCTAGGGCTGTCCCCGACCAGTAGATTCTGAGACATGTTCGGAGTCGGGCTGCCGGAGCTGGCAGTGATCGCGTTCGTCGCGGTGCTCGTGTTCGGGCCCGACAAGCTCCCCGACTTCGCGCGCCAGGCGGGGCGGATGGCCAAGATGCTCCGCGAGTTCGCCCACGAGGCGCGCGACGAGCTCCGTGAGGAGCTCGGCCCCGACTACGCCGACCTGGAGCTGCGCGACCTCGACCCCCGGGCCATCGTCCGCAAGCACATCTTCGAGGCGATGAACGACGACCTCGACGGCCCTGGCGCCACGGTGCCGGTGCGCCCGCTCGCCGAGGGCGAGCTCCCGCCGTACGACGTGGACGCCACGTAGCAGCTCGCCCTCCGGTGCAGGCCCTCAGGGCCTGCTCTGCACCGCCGCGATCGCGTCGTGGGCCAGCAGCACCGTGTGGCCCGCGCCTCGCGTCGCCTCGACGAAGTCGCGGCCGACGCGGCCGATCACGACGTCGTGCATGCTGCCGTCGGTGCCGTGCACCACGCAGCGCTCCCCGGCGTCGGCCAGGCGGCGGAGTGCGGAGGCCATCCCGAGGCGCGCGACCGGTGACCACGCCACCTCGGGGACGGACCGCGCCGATGCGCCCTCGACCCGGGTCACCGCGGCCAGCCGGACGACCCAGTCCTGAGCCGAGCCGTGGGTCAGGCACCAGTCGACCCCCACCCGTTGCAGCAGGCCGGACACCGGGCCCACCCCGTGGACGTCGAGCACCACCTCCGAGCCCACCGAGGCCATCAGCCTGCTCGCCAACGTGACCGCGGCGTACTCCGACCGGCTGCGGTCCGCGAGCTGGTCCTCGCGGTCCGCGTCGAAGAGCGCCTCGGCCCGGCCCTCGAGGTCGTCGAGGAAGGCGAACAGCTGCTCGTCCCAGTCCACGGCGCCACCCTGCCACGCCTCGAGGTGCGGGACAGGTTCTCCACAGCTCGCCGCAGACGTGTTGTCAATCGACGCAAAACGTCTTTGACTAAAGCAAACGCATGCAAACGGAAGGTTTTTGCTCGGTGCATGTCGGGTCTCACCTCCACCGCCCCCGCTGCCTGGCGGTCTGGACCGCCGCGACCGGCGGGCTCGCGCTCGTCGCCCGGCTGACGTGGGGCCCGATCTCCGCGGCCCGTCCGGCCGTGACGGGTGGCCACCCCGGGGCCACCCCGCTCGACGCCGCCCTGAGCGAGCTGGCGGCCGTGGTGCTGCTGGGGTGCGCCGGCTGGATGTGGCTGGTCACGACCCTGGTCGTCCTCGAGGCCCGTCGGGGCGTCACCGCCTCCGTGCGGCCGCGCGGAGCGGTTCCCCACGGCGTACGACGAGCCGTGCTGGCCGCGTGCGGCGTCGCGCTCACCAGCGGGGTCGGCCAGCCCGCGCTCGCGGTCGCTGCTCACGCGCAGGTGGCCACCGTGCCTGAGCGAGCCGATCACCGGCACCCACGCCTGACCGGGCTGCCGCTCCCCGACCGGGCGGTCGCCCCGCCGCGCCGCGGTGCGGCGCACACTCCCCGCACGCTCCGGGTGGTCCCCGGCGACACGCTCTGGTCGATCGCAGCCCGGGAGCTTCCGCCGGGATCCGCCGCGGCACTCGTCGTGGACCGGTGGCACGCGATCTACGCCGCCAACCGCTCCCTGATCGGCCCCGACCCCGACGTGATCCTGCCGGGGCAGCGGCTCCGTCTCCCCGGAAAGGACCCGTCATGACGTCGCACCACGCGCCCTCCTCCACCGTCGACGGGGCCGCCGTCCTCACGCTCCGCGCGACACCGGTGGCCTCCGTGCAGGGCACCCTCGCCCTCGACCTCGGTCCGCGGCTGGACCCGCCCGAGCCGGTGGTCCGGCCCCGGCCCGGAGACTCGGCACCACCCGACGTCGTGCGGGTCGACGTGGCCCAGCGCCGGTGGTTCGAGCAGCACGCCGCCCGGATCGGCGCCGCGGTCGTGGAGATCGTCGGCGGCGACCGCCCCGTCTCCCAGCTGGTGCGGTGGACGACTCCCGAGGTCTACCAGGACCTCGCGCGCCGGGCGCATCTGGTGGCCCAGGCCGTCGGGCGGCGACCCGGCAGCGGTGGCATCCAGTCCGTGCGTCCCCAGCTCGTGGCGGCGCACGCGAGCTTCGTCTCCGAGCGGTGTGCCGAGGTCAGCCTGCACGTGCGGTACGGCGAGCGCTCGCGCGCCGTCGCCGCCCGCTTCGAGCTCATCCGCGACCGCTGGCAGGTGTCCGCCCTGGAGTTTGCCTGACAGGCGCACGCGCCGCAGGCGCGGACGCCGTGGTCAGGCAGGTCGAGCGAGCGCGCGACCGAGCCCGGCGAGGTCGCGACCGCGTGTCGAGACCACGGACAGGCGCACGCGCCGCAGGCGCGGACGCCGTGGTCAGGCAGGTCGAGCGAGCGCGCGACCGAGCCCGGCGAGGTCGCGACCGCGTGTCGAGACCACGGACAGGCGCACGCGCCGCAGGCGCGGACGCCGTGGTCAGGCAGGTCGAGCGAGCGCGCGACCGAGCCCGGCGAGGTCGCGACCGCGTGTCGAGACCACGGACAGGAGGAACTGGGTCTCGACAAGCTCGACCGGCGGTGGTCCCGACGAGCTCGACCAGCGAGGTCGGCCTCAGCCGTTGATGCGCGCGGTCAGCCCCGTGGGGCCACCGGGGGCACCGTGGCACCGCTTGTACTTCTTGCCCGAGCCGCAGGGGCACAGCGCGTTGCGGCCGACATCGGCGAACTCGTCGTCCGCGTTGGTCACCGTCCGGCCCGCGGGCCGCGGCTGCTCCCCGCCCGCGGAGGGGTCCCCGCCGAACGCGGCCGGCACGTGCAGCGCCGAGGCGTCCTCGGAGGGAGCGGAGTAGGAGAGGTTCTGCGGGACGCGGCTCTGGTCCAGTCCCTTGGCCGTGATCTGCGGCCGGTGGTCGTGGGCGTCGGGCTGCTCGAGCGACGCGAGGTCGCGCTGCAGTGGCTCCTCGACCACCTGCTCCTCCTCGTCCTCGTCGACCAGCTGGACGTCGAGGTTGAACAGGAAGCCGACCGACTCCTCCTTGATGCCGTCCATCACGGCGGAGAACATGTCGAAGCCCTCGCGCTGGTACTCCACCAGCGGGTCGCGCTGGGCGTACCCGCGCAGGCCGATGCCCTCGCGGAGGTAGTCCATCTCGTAGAGGTGCTCGCGCCACTTGCGGTCGAGCACGGAGAGGACGACGCGGCGCTCGAGCTCGCGCATCACCTCGGGGCCGACCTCCTCCTCGCGCCGCGCGTACGCCGCGTGCGCGTCCTCCTTGAGCACCTCGATGACCTCGTCGCGGTCGAGACCCTCGACCCCGCCGACCTCGTCGGCCATCGCCCGCAGGTCGACCGAGAGGGGCCACAGCTGCCGGAGCTGGGCGGTCAGCGCGTCGAGGTCCCACTCCTCGGCGAAGCCCTCGGTCGCTCCGGCCACGAAGCCCTCGACGACGGCGTCGATGAAGCTGGCGATCTGCTCCTCGAGGTCGGCGCCCTCGAGGACCTTGCGGCGCTCGGCGTAGATCACGTGGCGCTGCCGGTCCATGACGTCGTCGTACTTGAGGACGTTCTTGCGGGAGTCGAAGTTCTGCGCCTCGATCTGGCCCTGCGCATTGGCGATCGCGCCGGTGACGCGCTTGTTCTCGATCGGCACGTCGTCGGGGATCTTGAGGACCTGGAGGATCCGGTCGACCCAGTCGGACTTGAACAGCCGCATGAGCTCGTCCTCGAGCGACAGGTAGAACCGGGACTCGCCGGGGTCGCCCTGACGGCCCGAGCGGCCGCGCAGCTGGTTGTCGATGCGGCGCGACTCGTGCCGCTCGGTGCCGACCACGTAGAGGCCGCCGGCCGAGCGCACCTCGTCGTGCTCGTAGGCGACCTGGGTCTTGATCCGCTCGAGGGTGTCGGGCCAGGCCGCCTCGTACTCCTCCGCGGTCTCGCCCACCGGCTCGAGGCCCCGCTTGCGCAGCTCGGCGTCGGCCAGGAACTCGACCGAGCCACCCAGCATGATGTCGGTACCGCGACCGGCCATGTTGGTGGCCACCGTCACCGCCGCCTTGTGCCCGGCCATCGCCACGATCTTCGCCTCGTCCGCGTGGACCTTGGCGTTGAGGACGGAGTGCGGGATGCCGCGCTGGCGCAGCTTGTGGGACAGGTGCTCGGACTTCTCGACCGAGACGGTGCCGACCAGGATCGGCTGCCCGTTCGCGTGCCGCTCCGCGATGTCGTCGACGACGGCGTCGTACTTGGCCTCCTCGGTGCGGTAGACCAGGTCGGGCTGGTCGATCCGCACGAGGGGCTCGTTGGTCGGGATCGGCACCACGCCCAGCTTGTAGATCTTGTCGAACTCGCTGGCCTCGGTCATGGCGGTGCCGGTCATGCCGGAGAGCTTCTGGTAGAGCCGGAAGTAGTTCTGCAGCGTGACCGTCGCGAGCGTCTGGTACTCCTCGCGGATCTCGACGCCCTCCTTGGCCTCGATCGCCTGGTGGAGCCCGTCGTTGTAGCGACGGCCGGCCAGCATCCGGCCCGTGTGCTCGTCGACGATGAGCACCTCGCCGTCCATGACGACGTACTCCTTGTCGTTGCGGAACAGCTCCTTGGCCTTGATGGAGTTGTTCAGGAACGAGATGAGCGGCGTGTTCGCGGACTCGTAGAGGTTCTCGATGCCGAGGTGGTCCTCGACCTTGGTGATGCCCGGCTCGAGCACGGAGATGGTGTGCTTCTTCTCGTCGACCTCGTAGTCGACGTCGCGGGTGAGCCGGGACGCCACCTTGGCGAACTCGTCGTACCAGCGGACCTCGTCCTGCGTCGGCCCGCTGATGATCAGCGGGGTCCGGGCCTCGTCGATGAGGATGGAGTCGACCTCGTCCACGATCGCGAAGTGGTGGGTGCGCTGCACGCACTCCTCGATGGAGCCGGCCATGTTGTCGCGGAGGTAGTCGAACCCGAGCTCGTTGTTGGTGCCGTAGGTGACGTCGCAGGCGTAGGCCTCGCGACGCTCGTCGGGCTTCATCGACGGCAGGATCACGCCGGTGGTGAGCCCGAGGAAGTGGTGGATGCGGCCCATCCACTCCGCGTGGTACTTCGCGAGGTAGTCGTTGACCGTGACGACGTGCACGCCCTTGCCCTCGAGCGCGTTCAGGTACGCCGGCAGGGTGGCGACCAGGGTCTTGCCCTCGCCGGTCTTCATCTCGGCGATGTTGCCCAGGTGGAGCGCCGCCCCACCCATGATCTGGACGTCGTAGTGGCGCTGCCCGATGACCCGCTTGGCCGCCTCGCGGACCGTGGCGAACGCCTCCGGCATCAGGTCGTCGAGCGTCTCGCCGGCCGCCAGCCGCTCCTTGAACTCCACGGTCTGGGCCTGGAGCTCCGCGTCGCTCATCGCGACGAAGTCGTCCTCGATCGCGTTGACGGCCTTGGTCACGGCCTCGAGCTGGCGCAGGATCTTGCCCTCGCCGATGCGAAGCAGCTTGTCGATGATGGCAGGCACGGGTACAGCTCCCCGGACTCGAAGGCGGATGACTCCCCAACTCTACCCAGCGGCGCGAGCCGGGCCGATTCGCTGGCCGCCCCGCCGCTAGGCTGAGCGGGTGCTGCGGACAGGCGGGTCGGGACGCGCCCCCGGGGTCGCCTCGTGAGGTTCTCGGTCAGCACGGTCAAGGACACCCCGGACAACCTCCGCCGCTTCGTCTCGCGCAACCTCGGCGGCGGCATCGACCACATGGTCGTCTTCCTCGATGCCCCCGACGACCCGGCGACCCCGGAGGCCCGCGCCCTGCTCGAGGGGCACGACCACGTCACCTGCGTGCTGGCCGACGACTCCTGGTGGCGTGGCCGGCGTCCCGAACGCCTGAACGTCCGGCAGCGGATCCACGCCAACCTCGTCAAGGCGCTGCTCACGACGCTCGACGGCGCCGAATGGGTCTTCCACATCGACGCCGACGAGGTCGTCCGGCTGGACCCGGCCGCGACGGGCCGGGTGCCGGCCTCCGCGAACGTCATCCAGCTGGCCCCCCTGGAGGCCGTCAGCCGGATGAGCCCCGATCACGAACCGACGTCGTTCAAGACCCTCCTCGAGGCACCCGAGCTGACCCTGCTCCACGTCCTGGGCGTGATCGAGCGGCCCAACAACGGCGCGTACTTCCACGGCCACGTCGAGGGCAAGACCGGCGTCCGCCCCGCGACCGACGTGTGGCTGACCCTGCACCGCGCCCTCGATGCCTCGGGTGAGGAGGTCGCCACCCATCAGGACCCGGGCCTCACCGTGCTGCACTTCGAGTCGCCCTCGGGCGAGGAGTTCGTCCGCAAGTGGACCGCCCTGCTCAGCGCGGGCCCGCTGGCGGCGTTCCGGCCCGCCCGGGAGCCCACGGCGGTCGCCCTGCAGGCCCTGCTGGCGCGTGGCCTCTCGGCCGAGGAGGCCCGTCCGCTCCTCATGCGGATCTTCGAACGGACCACCGAGGACGACGTCGAGACGCTGGGCGCACTGCGGCTCCTGGCGGACGTGGACCCGGACACCGCGCTGAGCACGCCCCGCTCCCTGGGCGAGGACGAGCGGGCGCGCCTCGAGACGCGGCTGGCTCGCCTGGCCGAGCACGACAAGCGCGTCTTCCATCCCGGCGAGCCCGAGGCGAAGGCGCGGAAGGTGCTGGCCGCGGTCACGGCCGACGACGGCCCACGCCGGCTGTTCCGCCGCTGACCGACCGGCTCGAGCAGCTCGGTCAGCCGGCGAGGCGGGACACCTCGACGGCCAGCGTCGGCGCCAGGTCGCCGCGCAGCTCGACCACGACGGCGTGCAGACCGAGCCAGCCGGCCAGGCGCTCGAGCTCGGCCGCCAGCTCCTCGGCGGTCTCCGCGGGCGCGCCCGGCTCGGCGTAGGCCGCCTTCGCCAGGAGCAGCCCGGTCCTGCGGTCGGCCTTGAGGTCGACCCGAGCGACGATCCGGTCGCCCAGCAGGAACGGGAGCACGTAGTAGCCGTGGATCCGCTTCTCGACCGGCGTGTAGATCTCGATCCGGTAGAAGAAGTCGAAGAGCGCCTCCGTGCGCTCGCGCTCCCACACGACCGGGTCGAAGGGGCTGAGCAGGGCCCGCGCGTCGACGCGGCGCGGGATCCGGGCGTCGCGGTGCAGGTAGGCCGGTCGCCGGACCCCCTCCACCGTCACCGGGAGGAGCTCGCCGTCCTCGACGAGCTCGTCGATCGCGGTCCTGGCCGCGGTCAGGCCGGCCTTCGGCTGCAATCGCATCCGGTAGTAGTCGGCCAGGTCGCGCGCGGTCGCGACGCCGTGGGAGCGTGCCGCCCGCCGCACCAGCTCGCGGTTGGCGTCCGCTTCGCTCGGGGTCGGCGCCTCGAGGTGGACCCGTGGGATGACCCGCTCGGGCAGGTCGTAGCGGATCTCGAACTGGCTGTTGCGCCCGGCGATCGCCACGTCGCCGACCATGAACATGTAGTCGAGCGCTCGGCGGGTGGTCGACCAGTTCCACCCCCAGTGCTCCTTCGCGCGCGGCAGGCCGTCGTCGAGGTCGCGCGCCGTGGACGCCCCGCGGTCGGCGATCTCCTCGAGCAGTCCGGTGGTGAGATCGTCCGAGACGACGGTCCCCCACCACTTGTGCCGCTGGTCGCGGTAGCGCGCCATCCGGTGCCGCATCACCGGCCACAGGTCGACCGGCATGAAGGCCTGCACGTGTGCCCAGTACTCCACGATCCGGCGCGGTGCGGACTCCGCGGCCCTGCGGACGAGGTCGACGTCGTAGGGACCCATCCGCGAGTAGAGCGGCATGAAGTGCGCCCGCTGGAGGACGTTGACCGAGTCGACCTGGATCACTCCCGTGCGGGCGAGCGTCCGGGACAGGGTGCGCATCGTGGGCGCCTCGTGGGGCCGGTCGAGGAAGCCCTGGGCGGCCAGGGCGATCCTGCGGGCCTGGGCCTGGGACAGCGAGCGCACGGGGGTGAACCTAACGGGTGCCGCGGACAGCGCGGCCTGGCGTACGCCGCAAGGATGATTTTCGGGCCGAGTTGGCCGGCATCTCTGGCCCCGTCGTGCCCGGTGACTGACAATCGCGAGATGTTGGCACGTCGTACGCGCGTGATGGCCGCCTGCGCCGCCCTGGCGCTGGGCACGGCGACCGTCGTCCTGCTCGGTGAGTCCGGCGCCTCCGTCGCCGCTCCCCCTCGTCCCCAGGCCGGCCCGGCCCGAGCCGCCGACGGCGTGGACGCGGCGACGATCACGATCGAGGCCGCCGGCGTCAACCACTTCCAGTTCACCCCCAGCACCGTGAACCTCAATCCCGGCGGCACCCTGACCGTCGTGAACGAGACCGCGAGCAACCACACGTTCACCTCGGTGGCGATCGGGCCGAACGGCGACCAGCTGTTCAACGTGGCGATCCCCGCGGGGACCCCCACGACGCCCACGTCCCGGACGATCCCGGTGTCGACGCTCGGGGACGGCACCTACGACTTCTACTGCCAGGTCCATCCGGAGATGACCGGCACGCTGATCGTCGGCACCGGGGGGCCCGTGCCCTCGAACGTGCCGAAGTTCGAGCAGCCGCTGGTCCAGCCGCGCCGGCTCACCGGCAGCAACCTCACGATCGTGATGCGCAAGGCCGACGTCCGCGTCCTGCCGCACGGGCCGCGCACGCCCATGTGGACGTTCGGCGGCTCGTTCCCGGGGCCGACGATCGTGCGCCGGACCGGTCACGACACCAAGGTGACCTTCGTCAACCGCCTCCCGCGGGCGGTCGGCGCGGTGACCATCCACCAGCACGGCGGCCACCAGCAGTCGAGGTTCGACGGCCAGCCCATGAGCTTCCTCATCAAGCACGGGAAGAAGCGCACCTACGACTTCCCGCTCACCGACGGCGGCCGGCCACTCCCCGCGGCGCTGCGGTTCTACCACGACCACAAGATGAGCCGGACGGCGCGCGACAACTGGTTCGGCCTCCAGGGGATGTTCCTGACCACCGACCCGAAGGACGCGAAGCGGGGTCTTCCGCACGGGCGCTACGACGTGCCGCTGATGGTCACCGACCGCAGCTTCACGAAGACCAACCGGCTGGTCGACCCGTTCCGCCACCCGGCCTCGGCGCCGTCGCCGATGCCCGCGATGTCGGGCATGCCCGCCGGCCTGAAGGCCTCCGACCCGGGCACCGCCACGGTCGGCTCGAAGGTGCTCGTCAACGGCCGCTTCGCGCCGTACCTCCGGGTGCGGCCGGGTCTCTACCGCCTGCAGATCCTCAACGCGTCCCTGTTCTCGTCCTACGACTTCGCGCTCTCGGACGGTCGGCCGTTCGTCCAGATCGGCACCGGGTCGGGGCTGCTGCCCCACCCGGTGACGCGGCAGGACATCTTCCTCGGTCCGGCACAGCGCGCCGACGTCGTCGTCGACTTCCGGAAGGAGACGACCCGGCAGGTGCTGCTGCTGTCGATCCCGCGCACCGGGGCGCCCCCGATGGGCAACGGCAGCCGCGACGCCGCCCTGATGCAGTTCCGGATCGGCACGACGCCGGCCCCGGCGGCGCACGTCCCCTACGAGCTCGCCCACATCCGCTCGTTGAAGGTGCCGCGGAAGATCGCGATGACGTGGACCTTCGGGGTCAGCAAGGACCAGCACGGGTCCTACTGGTCGATCAACGGCAAGCGGTTCGACCCCCGGCGCATCGACCACAGGGTCGTCCTGGGCACCACCGAGAAGTGGCGGCTCCGCAACACCACCGACATGACGCACTTCGTCCATCTCCACGAGGAGCTGTGGCGCACCATCTCACGCGACGGCAAGAGACCGCCGCCCTGGGAGCGCGGCTACGAGGACACCTGGAAGCTCGACCCGGGCGAGACCGTCGTCGTCGCCGCGAAGTTCACCGACTTCACCGGGCCGTTCATGATCCACTGCCACATGCTCGACCACGAGGACGACGGCATGATGGCCACGTGGGACGTCGTCCGCAGGCGCTGAGGGGGCGCGCAGGGCGAGGTCTCGACACGCGGTCGCGACCTCGCATACCTCGGTCGCGCGCTTGCTCGACCTGCCCCCGCTCACGCCGTGCCCTCGTTCCTCGGGCACGACTGCGGGGTCACGGAAGGTCGACGAGCTTCTCGCGGACCGCGTAGAGGACGGCCTCCATGCGCGAGTGCAGCTGCAGCTTCTCCAGGAGGTTGCGCACGTGGTTCTTCACGGTGTTCTCGCTGATGAAGAGCCGCTTCGCGATGTCCTTGTTGTTGAGGCCCTGGGCGACCAGCCGCAGCACCTCGAGCTCGCGCTCGGTGAGCCGGAAGGTCGAGACCGGGCCGCGGTCGGGCTGGGACATCTGCTTGAACTCGTCGATGAGCTTGACCGCCATCGACGGACTGATCAGCGACTGGCCGTCGGCGACGACCCGGATCGCCTGCGCCACCTCCTCGATGGAGGAGTCCTTGAGCAGGTAGCCGCTGGCCCCGCTCTTGACCGCCTCGTAGAGGTCTGACTCCTCGTCGGACACGGTGAGCATGAGGATCTTGGCGGCCGGCACGGCCTCCTTGATCGCGACGCACGCCTCGATGCCGGAGACCTTGGGCATCCGGACGTCGAGCAGCACCACGTCGGGTGCGACGCGCGAGGCCAGCTCGATCCCGGTGGCTCCGTCGCCCGCCTCGCCGACCACCTCGAGGCCCGGCTCGGCCGCCATGAGCATGGTCAGGCCACGGCGGAACAGCTCCTGGTCGTCGACGATGATGACGCGGACCGGCTCCGGCACGTCGTTCGCTGGAAGGGGCACGGCCTTAGCATGTCACGATCCCGGGCGGATATGGGCCCGATGGGCGATATCGGGACTGCTGCGGATGACCCAGATGGGCCATGCAGGGATGGTCAGCCGACGCCGTCGACGTCCAGGGAGATGACCCCGTAGTCATAGCCGCGGCGGCGGTACACCACGGCCGGCCGGTGCGTGTCCTGGTCGACGTAGAGGTAGAAGTCGTGCCCGACGAGCTCCATCTCGTAGAGCGCCTGGTCGAGGGTCATCGGCCGCGCGGCATGGGTCTTCTCCCGCACCACCGGCGGGCCGTCCCCGGTGACCGTGATCGGGCCGACCTGCCGCTGGGTGACGCCCTCCTCCGCCCCGGTGTCGGGCTCGGTGGCCACCGGCAGCTCGCCGGTGGACGCGCGGTTGCGGTGCGACCGTGCGCGGCGGTCGTTGGCGCGCCGCATCTGCGCCGCCATCTTGTCGACGGCCAGGTCGAGGGCGCCCATCTTGTCGACGGCCGCCGCCTCCGCCCGGATCACCGGGCCCTTGGAGTAGGCGGTCAGCTCGATCCTGACGGCCCGGTCGGCCTGGCGGGGATTCCGCTCGTTCTCGACCTCGACCTGCACCCGCATGATCCGGTGGTCGTGCTTCTCGAGCTTGCCGAGCTTGTCGGCAACATGGTCTCGAAAGCGATCCGACAGCTCACAGTGCCGTCCGGTGACCACCACGTCCATGGAATCCTCCTGTTGTGCGGTTGCGGTTGGCAGGAGCCCGCCCGGCCGACCTGGTCTTCGTCCCCACACCCGCCTGCTGAGGGTCTCGCAGCTCGCATGCCACTACTCCCCTTCTCCCGCAGGTCCCTCGAAAGGGCTCCGTGTCGGACGGAGGCTGCGAGGCAGGACTTACGACTAAGCCGCACCGTGATCGGCTGCCCGCCGAGGGCCGAAGCCCCTGGACGGACCGCCTTACGTGGACCGCTTCGCCTGCGACTGGCATCGGCTTGTCGACCCGATGCCCCGGGAACCCGGGGCGCCGGAACGACGCAACCACGGACCCGGACGGACTCCATGTACCGACGCTAGCCCGTGTCGGGTGATCGTGGAACCTTTCCCACGTGGCGCAGGCGGCGGCTGTGTCACCCGACACGTTCCGGGGCCCGACGACGCCTCGTCGCGGCCACCGCGACCACGGCGAGAGGCGCGAGCCCGACGGCGCGCAGAGCCCGTTGGGCCTCCGCCGCGGTCGCTCCCGTGGTGAGGACGTCGTCGCAGACCACCACGTGCGCGGGGCGGCCGCTGCGCGCCAGCCGGCCCAGGGTCGGCGGGTGCACCCGCAGCGCACCCGCGAGGTTGGCGGCCCGAGAGACCGCGTCGAGCCCGGCCTGGTCGGCGAGCCCGGGGCGGGTGCGCAGCAGGAGGAGGCAGCTCGCCTCGACGCCGTGGGTCCTCAGCACGGCCGCGGCGACCCGGGTGATCGCGGTCGTCGGCTCGTGCCCGCGCTGACGGGCCGTCGTCGGACGCGACGGCACCGGCACCAGGACCACCGGCGCCGGTTCGGGCCGCAGGTCGGCGAGGCACGCCAGCACGGCCTCCCCGAGCAGGGCGCCCAGGGGGGCGGCGAGGGAGAGCAGCCGATGCTCCTTGTGGCCGATGACCATGGCGCGCACGGTGCCGTCGTACGACGTGGCGGCCCACGGCGAGACCAGGCCCGGCGGGACCGGGGTCGGCCACGCCGGTGCGGGCGCCACCGCGAGGTCGTGCCGGCACGCCGCGCACAGCAGCCGGCCCGGGCTCGCGCAGCCCAGGCACCGGCTGCCGAGGACCAGGTCGCGGAACGCGTCGAGCACGGGTCGAGCCGACCACGAGCGGCCGGGCGGTGTCGACGGCGTCGCCGGCGCCTGTGGATCAGCCCGCGTAGGTGAGGTGGTGCAGGTCGGGGCTGTAGGGCTGCGAGGGGGGCGAGTCGACCTGGGCGAGGTCGAACAGGTCGTGCGGGAGGACGGCGAACGGGGTCTGCGCGCCGGAGGGCGAGGTGAGCAGGTAGGACACGCGGCCGGAGATCGACGTGGGCGGCGTCTCGGTGGGTGAGGTGGAGCCGTCCACGTTGAAGATGCGCACCTGGGCCTGCACGCCCGAGACCTGGTCGAGCACGGCGATCGTGGTCGGCGAGGTCCAGCCGATGTCGCGCACCCGGGTGCTTCCCCCGGCCAGCCACGGGATCGGCCGCGCCCGGGTGCCGCCGATCGCCCGGCCGTCCGCGCTGTAGCGGAGCCGGCTGACCACGATGCGGTCCGCACGCGCACCGCGCAGCACGGCGACCAGCCGCGAGGCGTCGCGCGACACCAGGAACCGGACGACGTCCTGCCCGGTCACGCCCCGGACCGGGACGAAGTGTCCTCGCCCCCGGGTCACGTAGAAGACGCGAGCACCGCCGGGCCGGTTCTGCACCCCCCACACGCGTCCCGCGAAGTCCCAGGAGGGTGACAGCAGCCCCGTCCCGGTGAAGGCCTCGGTGGGCTGCGCGTTGCCGCGCACCGGCCCGAGGAGCAGCGATGAGGACGTCACGCCCGCGACCTGGTTGTCGTCCAGGCTCACCGCGAACGGTCCGATCCCCTGCGGACTGGTGCCGAACGGCCCGCCGTTCGGAGTGGGGTGGTTGGCCTGACCGGAGACCAGCAGTCCCTCCCGGAGGGCGTAGACCTGGAGGCTCGGAAGGGCCCCGGCCGGGTCGTACCGGTCGACGTCGGCGCCGTTGACCCGGAACTTCGACGAACCCGAGGCGTCGCTCACCTGCCGTCCGGCGATGGTGACCTGGAAGGTCTGGATGGAGGGGTCCTGACGGAGGGTCCACGCCAGCTGGGCCAGCATCAGGCGGGTCGTCTGGCGGCTCAACGGACCGGGGTCGGTCCCCTTCAGGTTCACCTCGGCGACGCCGTTGTCCGTCACGATCGGGGTGACCGTGAGACCCGGCGGGATGAAGCTGCGGACCACCCCCACGAGCGCGGCCTGCGGGCCGAGCAGCAGCGCGCGGACCAGGGAGGTCGCCAGCTGCGGCCCCTGGGGCATGTGCACGACCTCGGGCACCAGGATCCGGCCGCTCGGGTCGAAGTAGTACAGCGCCGTGTCCTGGAACGCCCGCTCGTAGAAGGTGCGCGGCACCAGCAGCGCGTTGGGAGCCCGGGCGATCCGCCACTGGTGGTCTTCCCGGACCATGGGGAAGGTGACCGTCGAGGCGCTGGACGGGACCGCGCCCTGCCACTGACCCCCGGCTCCCACACGCTTCGCGCCGTTGAGCCTGATCACCACGTTGCGGGTGCCCAGGGGCGGCGTGTGCGTGTTGAACGCCACCACGCCCCGCTGCGGGTTCCAGGCGGCCTGTCCGTCCGTGCTGAGGTACAGCCGGGCGACGTTCGTCTGCAGCGGCGTCGCCTCCATCGCCTCGAGGAAACCGGTGACGATGTCGCCGGGCGACGCGCCGGGCTGCGGCTTGCGGGGGTTGTTGAACGGCTCCTCGACGGTGGGGACCTGCACGCCCTCCTTGGCCACCACCACCGGGCCGGCCGTGGGTAGGCGCACGCACGAGGTGAGGCAGGCGGCCGCGGCCAGCGCGGCGAGGAGCCCACTCAGGCGAGCCGTACGACGGAGCGCGCTCACGCCACCACCTCGGCGGCGTCCTCGGGCACGAGCGGGAGCGGGCTGTGCCTCAGGGGATGCCCGGCCCGGCGCGGCAGGGTGAGCCGGAACTGGGCTCCCTCGTGGGGCTTGCCCCAGGCCTGGAGCCAGCCGCCGTGCAGATGGGTGTCCTCCAGGGCGATGGCCAGGCCCAGCCCGGTGCCGCCGCTGGTGCGCGCCCGGGCGGGGTCGGCCCTCCAGAAGCGGTTGAAGACCATCGCCGACTCGCCCACCGCCAGGCCGACACCGTGGTCGCGGACGGCGATCGCCGCGGCCTGCTCGTCGGCCGCGACCGTGATCGTGACCTCGCGGCTCTCGGCGTGGTCGATCGCGTTCACGACCAGGTTGCGCAGGATCCGCTCCACGCGACGGACGTCGGCCTCGGCGATGCACGGCGTCTCCGGTGCCCGGACCACCACGCGCGTGTGACGCTGCTCGGCCAGCGCGGCCGTGCCGTCGACGACGCGGCGGGCGACGTCGGTGAGGTTCACGTCGTCGAGGTCGAGGGCCGCCGCCCCGGCGTCGAACCGGCTGATCTCGAGCAGGTCCACCAGCAGCGTCTCGAAGCGGTCGAGCTCGCGCTGGAGGAGCTCGGCCGCACGGCGGGTCTCCGGGTTGAATCCCGTGCGCGCGTCGTGCAGGACCGACCCGGCCAGGCGGACCGTCGTCAGGGGTGTCCGCAGCTCGTGCGACACGTCGGACACGAAGCGCCGCTGGACGCGGCTCAGCTCCTCGAGCTGGCGGATCTGGCGCTGCAGGCTCGTCGCCATCTGGTTGAACGACGTGGCCAGACGCGCCAGGTCGTCCTCCCCGGTGACCCGCAGCCGCTCCTGGAGCTGACCCGCGGCGAGCCGCTCGGCCACCCGGCGCGCGAGCCGGATCGGGGTCACGATCTGCCGGGTGAGCAGCCAGGTGAGGCCCGCGATCAGCAGCATCAAGAGCACGCCGGCCGTGATCAGGGCCCGGGTCACCAGCGACAGCGTCTGCTGCAGGTCGTCGAGCGGGAACAGGTAGTACAGCGTCCGGGTCGTCCCGTCGGCCGGGATGGTGACCAGGGAGCCCACGACGACGCCGGGCGAGGAGCTGACCACCCGCCCCTTCCCGTTGCGGAACCGGATCGTCGTGTAGGTCCACGCCGTCTTGTGCGGCGGCTGGTCGAAGTGCCGCACCAGCGACGGTGGGACGCTGCTGAGGTCCAGGTTGGGCGTCAGCTCGGTGCCCCGGTCGGCCAGCGACGTGTTGCCCGAGCCGGGCCCGGCCATCACGACGCTGAAGCCGCGGGCCACGCCACTGGTGAAGATGGAGTCGAACAGCTCGGTCGCCTGCGCGTTGGCGTCCGAGTCGGTGCCCGGGACGGCGTTCAGCTGGGCGCGGGCCGTGCCGGTCTCGTTCCCGGCCTCCTGCACCACGGTGGCCACCCGGTGGGCGACCAGAGCCCTGCTCGACCTGCCGGAGCAGGAACCACCCGACGGCGGCGATCACGACGGCGGACAGCAGCATCGTGCTGACCACGACGCGTGCCTGGATGGAACGGCGCCAGAAGGTGAGGCCTCGCCGGAGGGCCTCGGGCACGTTGCGCCCTGCTATCGCCATCTCACTGTTGCCCGGGACTGCTGCCGGCCTTGTAACCCACCCCGCGCACCGTCAGGACGATCTCGGGGTTCTCCGGGTCGGTCTCGACCTTCGAGCGGAGGCGCTGCACGTGCACGTTGACCAGCCGCGTGTCCGCGGCGTGGCGGTAGCCCCACACCTGCTCCAGCAGCACCTCGCGGGTGAACACCTGCCACGGCTTGCGTGCCAGGCAGACCAGGAGGTCGAACTCCAGCGGCGTGAGGTTGATCTGCTTGCCGTCCCGGGTCACCGAGTGGCCGGCCACGTCGATGGCCAGGGGCCCGACCGTCAGCGAGTCGGCGCCGGCGGCGTCGTTACGGCGTACCCGGGCCCGGATGCGGGCGACGAGCTCCTTGGGCTTGAACGGCTTGACGACGTAGTCGTCCGCCCCGGACTCCAGTCCGACGACGACGTCGACGGTGTCGCCCTTGGCCGTGAGCATCACGATCGGGACTCCCGACTCGGCGCGGATCTCCCGGCACACGTCGATGCCGCCCTTGCCCGGCAGCATGAGGTCCAGCAGCACCACGTCGGGGCGATAGCTGTGGAAGGCCTCCAACGCCTCGTCCCCGCGCTCCACGAGGTGCGCGTCGAAACCCTCCTGACGCAGGACGATCGACAACATCTCGGACAGGGACGCGTCGTCATCCACGACGAGCACGCGAGCCCGGAAGTCCTCACCCTGGGTCACGGCGTCAATCTTGCCAGTCGAGACACCGAAATCCCGCCAGTCGACGGATTCAGTAGCGGTACTGCTCCGCCTTGTAGGGCCCCTCGACGGGCACCCCGAGGTACGACGCCTGCGCGTCCGTCAGCGTCGTCAGCCGCACGCCGAGCGCCTCGAGGTGGAGCCGCGCGACCTCCTCGTCGAGGTGCTTCGGCAGCACGTAGACGCCGACCGGGTAGGCCTCGGGCTTGGTGTACAGCTCGATCTGGGCCAGCACCTGGTTGGTGAAGGAGTTGGACATCACGAAGCTCGGGTGACCGGTGGCGTTGCCGAGGTTCATCAGCCGGCCCTCGGAGAGCACGATGATCGAGTGTCCGCCGGCCGACTCCGGGAAGGCCCACACGTCCACCTGCGGCTTGACGTTGGTGCGCTCGATCCCGGCGAACGTCTCGAGACCGGCCATGTCGATCTCGTTGTCGAAGTGGCCGATGTTGCCCAGGATCGCCTGGTGCTTCATCTTCGCCATCTGCGCGACGGTCACGACGTCCTTGTTGCCGGTCGCGGTGATGATGATGTCGGCGACGTCGAGCACGTCGTCGAGCGTGGCGACCTGGTAGCCGTCCATCGCGGCCTGCAGGGCGCAGATCGGGTCGATCTCGGTCACGATCACGCGGGCACCCTGGCCGCGCAGGCTCTCCGCGCACCCCTTGCCGACGTCGCCGTACCCGCACACCACAGCGACCTTGCCGCCGATGAGCACGTCCGTGGCCCGGTTGATGCCGTCGATGAGGCTGTGCCGGCAGCCGTACTTGTTGTCGAACTTCGACTTGGTCACCGAGTCGTTGACGTTGATGGCCGGGAAGAGCAGCGACCCTTCCTTCATCATGTCGTAGAGGCGGTGGACGCCGGTGGTGGTCTCCTCGGTCACGCCCTTGATCTCGGCCGCGATCTTGGTCCAGCGGTCGTCGCTCTCCTGGAGCGACTTCACCAGGACGTCGAAGACGACCTTCTGCTCGTGGCTGACCGCGGACGCCGGGTCGGGCGCCTCGCCCCGCTTCTCGGCCTCGACGCCGAGGTGGACGAGCATGGTGGCGTCGCCGCCGTCGTCCAGGATCATGTTCGGGGCGGACTCACCGGGCCACAGCAGGATCTGCTGGGTGCACCACCAGTACTCCTCGAGGGTCTCGCCCTTCCAGGCGAAGACCGGGACGCCCTGGGGGTCGTCCACGGTGCCGTGCGGGCCGACCGCGACCGCGGCGGCCGCGTGGTCCTGGGTGGAGAAGATGTTGCAGGAGGCCCACCGGACCTCGGCGCCCAGGGCGACCAGGGTCTCGATCAGGACGGCGGTCTGGATCGTCATGTGCAACGAGCCGGCGATCCGGGCGCCCGTGAGGGGCTTGCTCTCGGAGTAGCGCTCGCGCATCGCCATCAGGCCGGGCATCTCGTGCTCGGCGAGCGTGATCTCGGTGCGACCGAAGTCGGCCAGGGCCAGGTCCGCGACCTTGAAGTCCATGTGTGGTGCCTCCCGCTCATCGGCCGCCGATCTCGCGGCCCCGTCTTCTCAGGTTAGGACGCGAGTCGGCCGACCGAAGAATCCTCGCGAGCGCCTCGGGCCGCGGGCAACCACCGCGCCACCGCTGCTGCGACGACGAACACCGGAACCGCCAGCAGGGCGACCAGCCGGGGGAAGCCCAGCAGGTCCGCCGTCGCCGCGAACGTGCCGTAGACCAGGAGCGCGACGACCTCCTCGAGCAGGCCGAGGACGCTGGTGACCGTGGCCCGCGCCGGACCCGTGATCGTGTCCTGGAGCCGGGTCTCGCCCACGAGCATGGCGTTGTTGAGCATCCCGTAGCCGACGGCGATGGCCACGAACCCGGCGTACGGCGTGACGAGCGCGCCGACCGAGACGAGGACCGCGCCCACTGCCAGGACCGCACCAACGGCACGGCCGCCGAGCCGGCCCGTCCGTCCGACCAAGGCGGTGCCGACCGCCTGACCCGCCACCGTGATCGCGATCAGGATCGGCACGGTCGCGGTCGGCACGCCGTGCGCACGGGCGACCAACGGGAAGTACTCGTCGTACGCCGTGAGACCCACCATCGCGGCGGCCAGGAGGAGCACCCGGCGTACGTCGGGGTGGCGCCGCGACTCCGACAGTCCGGCGCGCAGCATCGCGAGGTAGCGCGACGCGGCGCGCTCGGTCTCGAGCAAGGGCGAGTCGTGCGCCGGCCGTCTGGCCCGGACCGACACCGGAAGGGTGGCCGCGAGCACGGCCTGGAGTCCGCAGATCGCGACGGAGCTCCAGCCGACCAGTGCGTAGCCGCCGACGTGCAGCAGCCAGGCAGCGGCTGCGGTGGCCGCGAGGTTCGCCAGCAGAGCGGTCGACTGGGCCCAGCCGATCAGCCCGGGATAGGCGTCGGTCGCGCCGCGCTCGGCCAGCTCGTCGTACACGAGGGACTCGAAGGTGCCCGACATCAGCGCGCTCGAGAGCCCCCAGAGCACGAAGCCCAGCGCGAAGCCCGCGAAGGTCTGCCAGAGCATCCAGCACGAGAACCCGGCCGCGTAGACGACCGCCGACGCCACCAGCACCTGGCGACGGTCGAACGAGTCGGCCCAGGCTCCGGACGGCACCTCGAAGACGAACGAGGTCACGGACCAGACGACGAACAGCAGCGAGATCTGCGCCGCGCTGATGCCGTGGTCGGCGAACAGCAGCGAGTAGACGGCGTACAGCGGAACCAGGTCGCGCGAGGCGTGGTACAGCAGCACCCGCGGCACGAAGCCCCGGGTGCCGGGCACGACGGGCGGGAATCAGGTGTGGCCGGAGAAGTGGCGCATGGCGGCAGGCTAGCCCCGCCGCCATCGGGGCCGCGAGCACTTTCCGACCCCGCCGGTCGGGCCGCACCCGCTGGTCGAGCAGGCCGCGCTGGTCGAGCCTGTCGAGACCAAGCGCCCGGTCGCCCGGCGGCGGAAGGGCCTTCGCCCCGTTCGGTGGTCGAGCAGGCCGCGCTGGTCGAGCTGGGCCCGCTGGTCGAGCCGAGCCCGCTGGTCGAGCCGAGCCCGCTGGTCGAGCCGAGCCCGCTGGTCGAGCGGCCGCGCTGGTCGAGCTGGGCCCGCTGGTCGAGCTTGTCGAGACCAAGGGCACGTGCTGGTCGCGGCCGTCAGGTATCGAGGCGTGGTCGATGTCGGATCCAGGCGGGTGGGATGCCGGGTTTGGGTGGTGGTTTGAATTCGGGTCGTTTGTCGTGGGGGTTGATCCGGATCTGCCAGGGCGAGCTATGGATGACCCGGTGGTGGTGCCCACAGAGCAGCGCGAGGTTGTCGAGCGCGGTGTCTGCCGCCGTCGGCCCAGTGGGTGAGGTGGTGGGCGTGGCACATCACCGGGGGTCGGGTGCAGCCGGGGAAGGTGCAGTGCCGGTCCCTGCAGGACCAGGGCGGTCCAGAGGACGGCGGTGACCGGGCGTCGGGTGCGGCCGATGTCGAGGACCTCGCCGCGGCCGCCGAGGACGGCGGGGATGATCTCGGCGTCGCAGGCCAACCGGCGCACGGTCGCGGGTGAGAGTTCGGCGCCGTCCTCGGTGGTGCCGATCCCGCGGGCGGCGAGCTGGTCGAGGAGGGTGTGGTGGTCGAGGGTGACCAGCAGCCGGGGTGGGGTGGCGTGGGTCTCCGGCGGCAGGCTCGGTGGTGAGGGCGTGGTGGGCGGTGGCGATCAGGGCGTCCCAGAGCCGGGCGCCGTGGTCCCGGGGATCCCGCCCTCCCCTCCCCGTCCTCGTCGTCGGTGGTGGGGGTCGGGCAGGTGAGGGGGAGGAGGGCGGCCTTGAGGAGGGCGGCGTCCTCGGTGCTGCCGTAGCCCTTGATCCGGACCCCGCCGGCCCGGTCCTCGGTGATCGCCAGGAACCGGTTCAGGTGGGCGGCCCGGTCCTCCCGCTCCAGCTGGGCCTCGAGGCGGCGGTCCTCTTGGTCGGGGTCGACCACATGGGCCAGGTGCCGGCCCAGCCGGGCCAGCTCCGTGGCATCCAGGCTGGCTCGGCGTGTTCGAGCATCGCCTGCTCCCCGCGGGCCCGGACCAGCTCGCCGGACGGGAGGCCGTGGACGGCGTCGAGGATCGGGTCGACCTGGGTCGCCGACACCTCCCCCGCCACCAACGCGTGCCGGGTGCGGGTGAGGGGTCCGGTCGAGGGCGTGGGCCCGGACCACCCGCCGCTTCCCCTCCCCGCGGCGGAGACCGCCGGTGTGGGTGAGCCAGTCCCCGGTCGAGCCGTAGTGCAGCTTGTCTTTCGCCAGACCCCGGAGGTCGGCCTCGGCGACCGCACCGGCTTCGACCGCGGCCAGCACCGACGACAGCCGCTGGGCCTGCTCCACCACCGAGATCAGCTCGTCGTCGGAGCGGGCCGACCACAACGTCCCCGCCACCTGTTGCAGCATCGCGACCGCCTCGGCCAGCACCGCCGGCGGCGCGACGTCGGGGTGGTGGGGGTGGATCGACATAGGAATATCGAATCAGCGACCACCGACAATCGGGTGGGTTATCCACAGGGTTTATCCCACGATCCGAGACATTTCCGAGAAGATTCTTGAAAATACTTTCCGCTGACCTGGGGGAGCCAAGAAACCGCAACCGAAGCGAGTAGCCCAACCAACGGCGAACCGGAAAAGCAAACGGTGAGAGGCACCGCAACCAAACGCAAACCGCAACCAGCATCAATCAATAAAGGAAACCGCAACCAAAAGCACGCAGCGAGGCCCGCGCAGACCTCGGTGGTGGTCTCGACGTCGCTCGACCACCGAGGGCAGCTCGACCACCGAGGGCGCCCCTTGGTCTCGACAAGCTCGACCAGCGGGCGCGGTTCGACCAACCAACCACGAGGCGCGGCTCACCGAACCACGAGGCGCGGCTCGACGAACCACAAGGCGCGGCTCAACTAACCACAAGGCGCGGCTCGACGAACCACAAGGCGCGGCTCAACGGACCGGGGCGGTCAGTCGGTGACCTGGCCGAGGCGGAGGTACTCCGCGGCGTAGCGCCCGTTGAGCACCAGGGATGCATAGCGGGCGATCTCGGTGTCGGCGTCGGTGGTGACGGTCTCGACCCGTACGCCGTGCGCGGCCGCCGCGGCCTGGAGCCGGCCGCGGTCCTCGCGGACCATGGGGTCGTCCGCCGCGTCGTCGAACACCAGCAGCATCGGGCGCACGTCGCCGCCGCCCTCGGCGAACGGGTCGTCGAAGACATCACGCGGCCGGGCCGCCTCGATCAGCGGCAGCAGGTGCTCGGCGTCGCCGGCGATGGCGGACTGACCGGACGCACGGCGGATCGTCTCGCTGACGCGGCGCGCCGCGCGGGCGGCCAGCACCGAGCCTCCCCACACCACGGGGTTGGTGTCGGCGAGGGCGATGGCCAGCATCTTGGCCGGATTGACCGCGAGGTCGGAGTGCGGCGAGCACGCGATGGCCACGTCGTCGAGGGCGGTGGCGACGTCGCCGTGGTCGGCACGGGGGCCGAGGCCGACCTGGTCGAGGTACTCCAGCATCACCACGGCGGTGGCGAGCTGGTCGCGGGTGAGGGTCGGCAGGATCGCCGACCACCGCCCGGCGGCGTGCTCGGCGACCAGGGAGCCGGCCGGGCAGGCGACGACGACCTGGCAGCCCCGTCGTACCGCCTCGGCGACCGCGGCCGCGGTGCCACGGTCGGCTCCGTCGGGCGCCAGCACGACCACCAGGTCGAGCCCCCCGGCCCACCCCGGCAGCGCGGGGCCGGGCCAGGCGACGAACGGCACGGGGCACCAGGGCTCGAGCACGGCACGCAGCAGCCGCGAGTCGGGGCCGGCCGCGACGATCGCCCGGGGACGGGCGACGTCGCGTGCGGTCAGCACGGCCGCAGCGATGCCGGGTGCGGCCTCGGTGGCCTCACGGCGGACCCGGGCCCCCGCCTCGGCCAGCTCGCGCAACCGTGCATCGGCGGCGGCGAGGGCCGCCTCGTCGTCCAGCCGGGACTCGTCGAACCAGGTCGCCATCGTCGGTCAGCCCGGCCGGCGCGCCTCGTCGACGAGCAGCACCGGGATCCCGTCCCGGACGGGATAGGCGAGCCCGCACTGCTGGCAGACCAGCTCCTCGCCGACGGCGTCGAGGTGCCCGTGGCAGTCGGGGCACACGATGATCGCCATGAGCTGGGGGTCGAGGTTCATCACAGGCTCCTGATCCGGGTGAGGACGTCGTCTCGGACGCGGGTCATGGTGTCGTCGTCGGCGCCCTCGACGTTGAGGCGGAGCAGCGGCTCGGTGTTGGACGGCCGGACGTTGAACCACCAGTCCGGCGTGGTGACGGTGAGCCCGTCGAAGTGGTCGAAGCTCACCCCGGGCTCGTCCGCGTACGCCGCCTCGATCGCCGCGAGCGCGGCCGCGGTGTCGATCACCTCGGAGTTGATCTCGCCGCTGAGCCGGTACCGGCGATAGTCGTCCAGCAGCTCCGACAAGGACAGGTCGGTCGCGGACAGGGCCGCCAGCGTGTGCAGGGCGGCGAGCATCCCGGAGTCGGCCCGCCAGAAGTCGCGGAAGTAGAAGTGCCCGCTGTGCTCGCCCCCGAACACCGCGTCGGTCTCGGCCATCCTGGCCTTGATGTAGGAGTGCCCGACCCGGGTCCGCACGGGGGTGCCGCCGAGCTCGCGCACGAGCTCCGGCACGAAGCGGCTCGTGATCAGGTTGTGGATCACGGCGGCGCCGGGTTCCTTGGCCAGCTCGCGCGCCGCGATCAGGGCGGTCAGCGTGGAGGGCGACACGGCGTTCCCCAGCTCGTCGACGACGAAGCACCGGTCGGCGTCGCCGTCGAAGGCCAGGCCGAGGTCGGCGTTCTCCGCGGCGACGCGCTTCTGGAGGTCGACGAGGTTCTCGGGCTCGATCGGGTTCGCCTCGTGGTTCGGGAAGCTGCCGTCGAGCTCGAAGTACATCGGGACGAGCTCGACCTCGCGACCGATCCGGTCGAACACCACCGGCGCGGTGAGCCCGGCCATGCCGTTGCCGGCGTCGACGACGACCTTGAGCCGACGCCCCTTCACGGGCGCGAGCGACAGCAGATGGGCGGCGTAGGCGTCGAGCACGTCTCGCTGGGAGATGTTGCCGGGGCGTGGGGCTGACTGCTGCTCGGGCCTGGTCACCGCGTCGCGGATCTCGTGCAGCCCGGTGTCGGCGCCCACCGGTTGCGCGCCCTCGAGGCACAGCTTGATCCCGTTGTACTGCGCGGGGTTGTGGCTGGCCGTGAACATCGCGCCCGGATGGCCGAGGTGGCCGGAGGCGAAGTAGAGCTGGTCGGTCGACGCGAGGCCGATCATCACCACGTCGGCGCCGGCGTCCGCGGCGCCCTCGGCGAACGCAGCTGCGAGGGCCGGGGAGCTGGGCCGCATGTCGTGGCCGACCACGACGGTGCCGGCGCCGACGACGGCCACGAAGGCCGCGCCGGTACGACGAGCGAGCACCTCGTCGATCTGGTCCGGGACGGTCCCGCGCACGTCGTACGCCTTGAAGACGGCGGCGGTGTTCGACCGGTCGGTGGTGCTCACGGGTGGAGCCTAACCACCCGCCCCGGCGGAGCCTCGGTCACTCCGAGGTGAGAACCCGCAGGTGGCCGCGCCGGGCCGTCTCGCGGCCGGCGCCCGTGGCGGGTGCCTCGCCCGGCGACCGGGTTGCGGCGACGACCGGGCGACCCGCCTCCCGGACGGCGTCGGCGAGCGCGAGCAGGTCGTCCGGCGACGGCGGCAGCGTGCTCGGGTCGGGCGCCAGGCGCAGCACCTCCCACCCGCGCGGGGCGGACAGCCGCTCGCCGTGGACCTCGCAGAGGTCGTAGGAGTGGGGCTCGGCGTAGGTCGCGAGCGGGCCGACGACGGCCGTCTGGTCGGCGTACACGTAGGTCAGCGTGGTGACCGCCGCGCGGCCGCACGCGGTGCGCGAACATCGCCGGGCGTGACTCACGGCGGTGACGGTACCCCCCGCGCGAGCGAAGCCGGATGAGGCTCGCTGGTCCACTACGCTCGTGCTGTGAGCACTGTGATCCCGGCCGGGGGCGCCGGTGCCGCTCCCCGGCGTCGTGCGCGCGACCGACGCGGACGCGGGATGCGGGGCCCCGGCATCACGCCCTCGCTGCCCGGTCGCCCGGAGCTGCCGACTCGCGGTGAGCGCTTCGACGAGCTGGTGCTCGAGACCGTCCGTGACATCGACACGCGCTGGCAGGACCGGCTCGGGCTGGTGGAGTACGCCGTCGAGGACACCCCGCAGCTGCCCGACGACTGGTCGGGCGAGACGGTGCCGCTGGCGTCCCTGGTGCGCGGTCAGGGCCAGAGCCCTACGCGACTGGTGCTCTTCCGGCGTCCGATCGAGCACCGCTGCGAGAGCCGGGCCGAGCTCGAGGCCATGGTGCTGACCGTGGTCGTCGAGCAGGTGGCCGAGCTCCTCGGCATCGACGCGGAGGACGTCGACCCCCGCTACTCGCGCGACGACTGAGCAGCCGCGGCAGGTCCTGCTAGTCCTGGCCCCGGGCGATCTGGGGCACCAGCCCGCGCGTGAGCAGCTCGTGGAGCGGGATCACCGAGGCACCGCGGCCGGTCACCAGGACCGCCCCGTGCACGGGTGTCCGGTGCGGGACCACACGGAGGAACGCCGTGCCGGCGGGCAGGGAGACCTTCACCGTGCGGCCCTGCTGCTGCGCCACGGTCGTGTGCAGCACCCGCTTGCCCGCCGCGTCGTACGCCGTCACGTCGGCCGAGCCGGCGGCCTCGCCGGACAGGTAGAGCGTCGAGGAGACCTGGTTGCCCTTGCGGCCCTTGACGACCGGGAGCAGGGTGGCCGCCTCCTGGCGGACCGCGTCGTCCGGGACGGTGAGCACGCGGTCGGTCGCCAGGCTGGTCAGGATCGATGCGGTCACCGGGGCGTCCGCCTCCACCGAGATCCCCGCCACGCCCTGCTTGAGCGCCTGGGCGAGCACCCGGGTGAGCGGGACCTTGATGGTGGCCCCCGGCGGGATGGACACCGGCTTCATCCCCTTCGGGGTGAAGCTCGTGTCGCGGGTGACCACCTTCACGTTCGCCTGCACGACGTCGGCGCCCGGGTTGGCGAGCTGGAGGGTCCGCTTGCCCTGGCCCGTCGGGAGCCCGAGCAGCTCGTTGGACGTGGCCGGGACGAGCTGCGGCGGGAGCCACTCGCTCTGGGTCTTGTGCGTGATGAGGCTCGTCGAGGTGTCGAACACGTTGACCCCGAGCCGGCCCCGGGAGACCACCACGTGGGCGGTGAGGAGTGCCCGCCGCGGTGAGAGCTTGCCGAGGTCGAGGCTGACGGTCTTGTGCCCGGGGATCGTGACGCCGCGCAGCCGACGGGCGCTGAAGGAGTGCGTGCCCAGGAACGTGATGTCGGCGACCGCGGGGCCGGCGTCGGGGTTGACCAGCTCGAACACCGAGTCGTGGTCGGCGCGCGCGCCGACGCCGGTGAACCACTCGTCGGGCGACGGGACCGGGCAGTTCAGCGCGGTCACCGGACCCAGGCCGGAGCGGAGGCCCAGGAGCCCCGGCGCGAGCTGGTCGGTGCCCTTCACGACCATCGAGCTCGCCGCCGACACCGGCGTGGAGTCGCCGGTACGGACGTGGATCGAACGCTGGGCCTGGGCCGAGATCACGGTGACGGACCCGGAGGAGCCGCTCGCGGTGGAGACCGCAGCATCCGGCGACACGGGATGGGCAGAGGGGCAGACGACCAGGGCATTGGTGAGGTTCGTCAGCGACGGCGGCTGCCGCGTGTCGTGCACCGGCAGGGGTTGCACGAGGGCCAGGACTCCCACGGTGACGACCGGGATCACGACGGCCAGGACGGTGGTCAGGTCGAGCCGTCGGGTCCGCTGACGTCGGGCCGCCTCCGGCACGCGCGTGCGCTTGCCCGGGCTCATGACTCGTCCCTCCGTCGCGCCCGCCAGGTCGGGAGACAGAGCACGACGACCACGAGGGCGGCGAGGGCCTGGATGCCCAGGAGCACCGCACGCGGCCACGAACCGGGCCCGTCGACCGCGTGCGGGTCGACCGGTACCCCGACCTGCCAGGCCCGCGTCGAGCGGTTCTCCGCACTCGCCTGCTCGAGGCCGTCGGTCGCGTCGAGCCCGGCGGCGACCGCACCGTCGGCCGGCGAGGGCAGGACGATGTAGCGGATGCCGGCCTTGGCGAGGTCGGAGACCACGGTGCTGGTGGGTCGCGAGACCAGCGCGTGGACGTCGGCCGCGAAGGCGGGATCGGTCCGGGAGGCGTACTGGATCTCGTTCTCCCCGATGGTGTCGCCGTCGCCCCGGCTGATGGTGTAGCGGAGTCCGTCGGCCACGTCGCCGCGGATCACCAGGATGCCGTTGGCGTCGGCGGCCTTCGAGCTGTCGGCCATGTACGCCGGGATGCCGGTGTCCGCGCTGTTGCCGAGGTCTCCCGGGCCCTTCCACACGAACCAGCCGAGACCGACCACGGGGACGATCGCGGCGACCACGGCGAGTCCGACCAGCAGCACCTGGTGCTGCTCGGCGCGCGAGCGTCGGAGCAGGGTGATCAGACCCTGGGCGCCCAGCATCGCGGCGAGCACGAAGCAGCCGTGCAGCACGACCAGCAGCACCGCGATGCCGGGACGCACCGAGCCGCCGGGCAGGGGCAGAGGCACGAACGAGAGGCCGGCGGCCGTCACGGCGGCGACCGCGGCGACCAGCCAGACCACCAGGACCGGGATCCGGGTCGCGCGGGGCACCAGGGCCAGCACGGCCAGCACCACCAGCAGGGCGCCGAGCCACCAGGGGCCACCCAGACCCGAGCCGAACCGCCCGAGCAGCAGGTCGCTGAACCCGAAGGAGGAGTAGGGCTGGCGTCCGGTCTCCATCAGGAGCAGGGAGCCGGCGCCGTGCCAGATGGCCGGGAGCCACCACGGGGCGAGCAGCACCGGGACGACGGCCAGCGACACCGCCGGAGGGCCCCACACGCTCCGCTCCCGCGGCAGGTGCCGAGTGATCGCCACCGCGAGCACGAGCACCACCAGCGCCAGGACCAGCGCGAAGACCCAGGCCACCGGCTCGAACGAGGCGACCAGCGTCAGCAGCAGGCCGGTGCGCCAGGCCGCACGCCACCGGCGGTCGCTCTCGGGGTCGGAGAAGCCGAGGGCGGCGTGCGCCACCCAGGGCATGAGCACCGCGGCCACGACCACGCCGAGCCGTCCCGCCCCGAACGCGCCAGACGTCACCGGTACGAGGGCGTAGGTCACCGCGCCGAGCGCGACCAGCCAGCGTGGTGAGCCGCCGGGGTCGACCAGGCGGCCGACCACGCGGAGGAGGCGCCAGGCCCCCCACAGGGCCAGGGGCACCGCGAGCAGCAGCAGGGCCGAGACCGCGACCGCCGCGCTGTTGCCGAGGAGCCAGCCCAGGACGGCCAGCGGCGCGACGTACGCCGGTGCCGGCACGGCGGTCCCGGTGCCGAGCGGGTGCCAGGACTCGATCCACAGGCGCCAGAGGTCCCCGGCGTTCGCCGGGGCGGGCGCCAGCCCGCCTCCGGTCACGTGCCCGAACGCCTCGCGGGCGCCCACGACGGAGAGCACCACGACCGCGGTCAGCGCGAGGGCCAGTGGGTTGGTGAAGAAGCGGGCGACGATCCCGGTGTCCTCGGGGGCCTCGTCGTCCTCGAGGACCGGCCGCCGGATCGGGACCGGGGCGGTGACCTCCTTGGCCGCGCGCCGGCGGTCCGCGACGTCCTGGGCCTGGTTGGTCGCCGCGGCCGCGATGTCGCCGACGAAGTCGAGGCCATGCCGGTAGGGCAGCCACCAGGGGGCGAGCAAGGGGCGTGGGTCGTGCTCGCCGGACGTGGCGCGCGCCTTGCGGGCGCGCCGGATCTCACCGGGGCTGAAGTAGACCGAGAAGAGCGCGGCGAGCTCGTCGAGCGCCTCGCCGGCCGAGCGGACCACCAGGAAGCCGATCATCCGCAGCAGCGTCCCGAAGAACAGCCGGACCACCTGCCACGGCAGCCTCCGGGCGGGCGCGTTCGCCAGCAGCGTGAACAGGGCCGCTCGACGCTCCTGGAAGTGGGTGTGGCGGCCGGTGAGCGGCGTGCGACGCACGCCACGATGGGCCGCCTCGGCGTGGAACACCACGGCCTGCGGGACGACCACGGTCCGCACCCCGGCCGAGGCGCCGCGCCAGCCGAAGTCGAGGTCGTTGCCGAAGATCGGCAGGTTGTCGTCGAAGCCGCCGAGGCGTTCGAACACGCGCCGCCGCACGAGCATCCCGGCGGTGTTCACCGCGAGCACGGGGCGCACCTCGTCGTGCTGTCCCTGGTCGTACTCGCCGGTCTCGAGGCCGGTCTCGCGACGACCCGTGCCCGAGATGGTCACGCCCACCTCGAGGAGACGCTTCAGCGAGGGCCACTCGCGGAGCTTGGGACCGAGGACGTCGACACCGGGGTCCTCCGCGGCCGCGGCGAGCAGCTGCTCGAGCGCGTCGGGCGCGGGGTTGCTGTCGTCGTGGAGCAGCCAGAGCCACTCCGTCTCGGCCGGGACCTGCTCGAGGCCGATCCGCACCGCCTCGGGGTACGTCGTACGGCCGGGCAGCGTGACCACCTCGTCGAAGGCGTCGAGCAGCAGGTCGACGCTGTCGTCGCGGCTGCCGGTGTCGACGCAGACGACCCCACTCACGGGTGCGGTCTGGTCCCGGATCCCCTCGATGACGGCCGGGAGCCACCGGGTCCCGTCGTGGCTGACGAGCAGAGCCACGACCGACGGATCCACGGTCGCCCACCCTAGCGGCGGCGCGGAAGGCCCCCGAATTCGTGGCCGCGGTGACGCCGGTCACCGTGGGGACGCCCGACCGGCCCCACGGCCCTTGCTGTCAGACGGCCCGCTTCTTCAGCTTGCGCCGCTCACGCTCCGACAGACCGCCCCAGATCCCGAAGCGCTCGTCGTTCATCAAGGCGTACTCGAGGCAGTCGCCTCGAACGTCGCATGTCAGGCAGACCTTCTTGGCCTCCCTCGTGGAGCCACCCTTCTCGGGGAAGAACGCCTCCGGATCGGTCTGCGCACAGAGAGCCCGCTCTTGCCATCCCGCTTCCTCGGCGTCCGCGTCGAGGAGAAACAGTTCCCTCACGGTCATCGCCCTTTCGACCCTGGTTGTGACAGGCTCGGACGCCCATACCGTCCGAAGAACACTGTGGGAATTACACGCCTGTCGTACACCGGAAGTCAAGGCGTCATCTGGTATTGGCATTCGACTGCGAGATCGGCGCGACCGCGTGTAGCATCCCGCGCCCGCCCCACGCCCGGCCGGGCCCCGGACCGCGCCGTCGACGGGTGCGGCAGGCTACCCGCATGCGATCCATCACGGTGCTGTCGGGAGGGGTGGGGGGCGCGACGTTCCTGCGCGGGCTGCTCCACGGCGTACGACGCGGGATGCTGCCCGGCGTCGACACCGACGCGGAGGTCACGGTGATCGCCAACACCGCCGACGACATCTGGCTGCACGGCCTCAAGGTGTGCCCCGACCTCGACACCGTGATGTACACCCTCGGCGACGGCATCGACCCCGAGCGCGGCTGGGGCCGACGGGACGAGACGTGGAGCGCGAAGGAGGAGCTGGCGGCCTACGGCGTGGAGCCCACGTGGTTCGGCCTCGGCGACCGCGACCTGGCGACGCACCTCGTGCGCACCCAGATGCTGGACGCCGGCTACGCCCTCTCCGAGGTCACCGCGGCGCTGTGCCGCCGCTGGCAGCCGGGTGTCCGGCTCCTGCCGATGAGCGACGACCGGGTCGAGACCCACATCGCGATCGCGGACCCGGAGTCCGCGAGCGGCCGACGCGTCGTGCACTTCCAGGAGTACTGGGTGCGGCTGCACGCCGAGGTGCCCGCCGAGGCGGTGGTCGTGGTCGGCCTCGAGGACTCCACCCCGGGCCCGGGGGTCATCGACGCCATCACCGACGCGGACCTGGTGCTCGTCCCCCCGAGCAACCCCGTCGTCAGCGTCGGCACGATCCTCGGCGTACCCCGGGTGCGGGAGGCCGTCACGGCGACCCGGGCGCCGGTCGTCGGGCTGTCCCCGATCATCGGTGGCACCCACGTGCGCGGCATGGCCCACCAGATGCTCACCGCGATCGGGGTCGAGGTCTCCGCCGCCGCCGTGGCCTGCACTACGGCGCCCGTCCGCGGAAGGCGGTGTCCTCGACGGCTGGCTGGTCGACACCGTCGACGCATCGCGACGTGGCCCGGGTGCGCGGACGCAGGGATCGGCCTGTGAGGCCGTGCCGCTGCTGATGACCTCCCCGGACGCCACGGCGCGGATGGCCGCGGCCGCCGTCGCCCTGGTGCGCGTGAGGCTGACACTCTGGGCGCCGGACGGCGTCGGCGAGGTCGACGTCGGGCGACGACCTCGCCGACCTCCTCCTGCCGCTCCTGGTGGCCGGCGACGACGGTCTGCTCGACGGAGACGTCGTCTGCGTGACGAGCAAGGTGGTGAGCAAGGCCGAGGGCCGGGTCTTCGTCGGCGACCGCGCCGAGGCCGTCGCCCGGGAGACGCGACGCCTGGTCGCCCGGCGGGGCCCGCTGTCGGTCGTCGTCAACCGGCTCGGGCTGACGATGGCCGCCGCCGGCGTCGACGCCTCCAACGTCGAGCCGGGCCGGGTGCTGCTGCTTCCCGACGACCCGACGCCTCGGCTCGCCTGCTCCGGCTGTCCGTGGTCGCGCACCGGCGGGCGCCAACGTCGCTGTCCTCGTCACCGACACCGCCGGCCGGGCCTGGCGCGAGGGCCAGACCGACATCGCGGTCGGAGCGGCCGGGCTCCTGGTGCTCGACGACCACGTGGGCCGGATCGACCCCTACGGCAACGAGCTCGCAGTGACCGCACCAGCAGCAGCCGACGAGATCGCCGGCGCCGCCGAGCTGGCCGCCGGCAAGCTCGGCCGTCGCCCGTTCGTGGTCGTCCGCGGCCGCGACGACCTGGTGCTCCCGCCCGACGAGCACGGCGCACGGCGCCGCCGGTCTGCTCCGCCCGGCCGAGGGCGACCTGTTCGGCCTCGGCACGCGCGAGGCGGTCCTCACCGCGCTGCGTGGCCCCCCGACGACCGTCGCGTCTTCGGCTCGCCGGTGCCGCCCGACGAGGGCGACGACCTGCTGGCCGGGCTGGTCGTGCCCTGAGCGGCGCCGAGGTGCGCCGCGACGGGTGCCTGCTGGCCGTCGCGTGACCGCGACCCGCGCCCGGTGGGTGGCCGAGGTCGCGGCGTACGCCCACGGCTGGCGACGTGGTCGAGGAGAGCCCGATGACGCTGCGCCGGTGCCCGACTGGGCGGCCGGCGAATGAAAACGCGGAAGAACTGGACGACGCCCCGACCAACGGGTGTTTCTTCCGCGTTTTCCGCGCCGGCGACCGGACGAGCTCACGTCAGGCCGTGGCCCTCTGCACGGAGGCGGTCGACGACCGCCTTCACGTCCTGGGCGCGCGCGCGCGTGGTCACGAGCAGGGCGTCGGGGGTGTCGACGACCACGACGTCGTCGATGCCGAGCAGCGCGACGAGCCGGCCGGCCCTCGGCGACGACGACCCCGCTGCTCGCCTCGGCGAGGACGTTCTGCGCGTCGCCCAGCACCACAAGGGCGCTGGCTCGGGGAGCGCCCGGTCGGGTCGACTCCAGGACGGACGACAGCGAGTGGAAGTCGCCGATGTCGTCCCAGCCCGATCGGCGGGCACGGTGGCGACCCGGCCAGCGCCGCAGCCGGCTCGGCGACCGCGTGGTCGATGGCGATGCTTGGTCAGTGTCGGCCAGATCTCGTCGAGCCGGCTCGGCTCGGCCGAGATCAGGCGGAGCCCGTCGACGAGGTCGGGGTGGTCGTTCGCGAGGAGGTCGAGCAGGACGGTCGGGGCCGGACCACGAACATGCCGGCGTTCCACCGATAGTCGCCCGAGGCGACGTACTCCCGGGCGACCTCGGCGGTCGGCTTCTCGACGAACTCACGCACGACGTAGGCCCCGGCATGGTCGGCGAGCGGGTCACCCTGCGGAGGTAGCCGAACGCCGTGGCGGCGTAGGTCGGCTCGATCCCGATCGTCACCAGCCAGTCGTCCCGGGCCACCTCGACGGCGAGCCGGACCGCGGTCTCGAACGCGGCCCGGTCGCGATCACGTGGTCGGCGGCGAACGAGCCCAGCACGGCGTCGGGATCCTCGCGCTCCAGCATCGCCGCGGCGAACCCGATCGCCGCCATCGAGTCGCGCGGCGACGGCTCGCCGATCACCCGACCGGCGACGGCGCCGGGCAGCTGCTCGACCACGACGTCCCGGTGCCGCGCACCGGTCACGACCAGCACACGGTCCGCGCCAGCGGTGACGCATCCGGTCGGCGGTCTCCTGCAGCAGGGAGCGGCCGCTGCCGGTCAGGTCGTGGAGGAACTTCGGCGAGGCCGACCGCGACAGCGGCCACAGCCGCGTCCCGGCGCCGCCGGCCGGGACGACCGCCCAGAAGTGCTCGATCGCTGGCATGGGCGAACCCTAGGGCGTCTCCTCGACCCGGCGGCACCTCTAGGGTGGTCGCGTCCCGCCGGAGGCTTCCCGATGACGACGTTCCCGCAGATGCTGGCGGGGCTTCTGGCCGACCGGCGCGGTCGTCCGCTGGTCACCTTCTACGACGACGCGACCGGCGAACGCACCGAGCTGTCCGTCGCGACGTACGCCAACTGGGTCGCGAAGGTCTCGTCGCTGCTCCTCGAGGACCTCGAGGTCGAGCACGGTGGCCGGATGCTCGTGGACCTCCCTCCTCATTGGCTCGGCACCGTCGTCCTCGGTGCGGCCTGGAGCAGCGGCCTCGAGGTGGTGTGGGACGGCGACGCCGACGCGGTGGTCACCGGCCCCGACGGCATCGCCCGCTGGGCGGAGCAGGCGTCGACCGTCCCGGTGCTCGCCTGCGCCCTGCTCCCCCTGGCCAGGCGCTTCCCGGACCCGCTCCCCGCCGGCGTGCACGACCTCGGCGTGGAGGTCTGGTCGCAGCCCGACGCGTACGTCGCGTGGCCGGCGCCGGAGGACGACGACCTCGCCGTCGCGGGCGTGACCCAGCAAGAGCTGTGGGGAGCGGCCGCCGCCGGGACTCTTCTCACCGGCGGCGGCCGCCTCTTCTCGGAGGCGAATCCGGCTTCCCCTTCCGGTCTCGCCTCCCTCACCGAACCGCTGGCCTGCAGCGGTTCCCTGGTCCTCGTCGCCCACGTCTCGGCCGAGAGGCGGGAGCGGATCGCGGCCGACGAGCGCGTCACCGACCGCTTCGACCCTGCTCACCCGGCCAGGTCGTAGCCTCCGAACCCGTCGCCGAGATAGATCGGGTGGCGGAACCCCGACGCGGTGCCGGGCAGCGCGTACAGCCGTCCGGTTCCCCGCTGACGCACCACCAGGTCGGGGTGTCCCGTCAGCTGCAGGTTGCTGACCCCGATCACCCAGTCGTAGGGCGTGAGGTCGACCGGCAGCCGGGTCGGCGCGTAGAGCCCGCCCGGGCCGTTGCCGTGGTACAGCGTGAGCGTGCTCCCGCGTCGGATCAGGCTGTCGGGGGCCCCGTCGGTGTCCCAGCGACCGATCCCGATCTGTGAACCCGACCCGATCGACCGGTACGCCGGGTAGGGCTTCCCCAGACCCGCCAGCCCGCGTCCGGGATAGATCATCATCACGCCGCCCCTCGGCTGCCCCATGAGGTCCGGGTAGCCGTCGCCCGTCATGTCGCCGACCGCCGCGAGCTTGCCCACGTTCTCGAAGCCCGTGGCCAGCACCCCGGCCCGGTGCAGATGGCCCTGCCCGTCTCCCCGCCACAGCACGAGGTCGCCCGACCTGGTCTGCCGGGTGATCACGTCGCCGTAGCCGTCGCGGTCCCAGTCGCCGGCGACCAGGATCTGGTCGCTGCCCGCCAGGTTCACCCCGGTGTCGAGCGGCTTGCCCAGGTCGAAGGTCCCGGGGTTGACCCACGCCTCGACCGCGTCGCCCGAGACGGCGACCACGTCCGGGGCGGCGTTGCCGGCCACGTTCCCGACGGCGAGCCCCGCTGCCGAGGCGAAGCCGGCGAACGGGCCGAGCGCGTGCCCGAAGGTGCCGTCGCCACGACCCGGCAGGACGTAGGCGTCGCCGTTCGACCGCCGGCGCACGAACAGGTCGGGGATCCCGTCCGAGGTGTAGTCCCCGCCACCGGCGATCACGTCGAACCGGCTGAAGAGCCCGGGGATCTGCACGCGCGGCGCGAAGGACGCCCTGCCGGTCCCGGCGAACAGCCAGAGCGCGCCGGCCGCGTCGCGGGCCACCAGGTCGGGATGCCCGTCCCCGGTCACGTCACCGACGGCGGCGATCAGGTCGAAGGAGTTCCACGAGGTACCCACGCTGACCGGTCGGAAGCGGTGGTCCGCCCGCTGCAGGTAGACGACCAGTGCGCCGGTCGCCGGGTTGCGGGCCGCGAGGTCGTTGCGCCCGTCTCCGTTGAGGTCGCCCGGCGCGAGCACCTGGTCCTTGCCGCGGAAGCCGGTGAGGACGCGGGCCACCGGTCCGAAGCCTCCGGTCGACGTGCCGGGCCGGAGCGCCAGGCTGCCGTCGGGCTGACGGACCAGCAGGTCGTTGCGACCGTCCCCGGTCAGGTCCGGCGACACCGTCAACCCGGTGGCGCCGGAGACGCCCGTGGCGACGGTCGTGGGCCGGGCGAACCGGATCAGCCCGCCCGTCGGGATGACGAAGGCCTCCCCGTCGCTGGCACGCCGGGCCACGAGGTCCGGCTGGGGGGTGGAGGCGAGGTTGGACTCGAGCTGTCGCCCGCTCCACCCGCGTTGGTCGGCCGCCGCGAGTCGGCGGATCGTCGGGATCTTGTCGTAGAGGTACTGCCCGGGGCAGAGCGTCGCGTAGGCGTCGCGATGGCCGTTGATCGCCTGGAACCACCCGGACGTGACGTACTGGTGCGTGGACGAGGCGTCGACCCCGTGGAGCGACAGCTTCCACGCGAAGAGCTCCGCGAAGGCCTCGATCAGCGCCTGGCTCGGGTGCGCGATCTGGTAGTTGCCGATCGCCGACGCCCCGAACGAGTCGTCGTTGTGGCCGAGGGTGTGCGCTCCGACGACGGGCCGGTCGACCCCGCCGTACCGGCCCTCCCAGATCCGACCGAACCGGTCGATCAGGTAGTTGTAGCCGATGTCGCTCCAGCCCAGGGACTTCACGTGGTAGGCGTAGATGCTCCGGATGATGCCGGGCACCTCGGCACGGGTGTAGTTGTTCGCGTTCACCGTGTGGTGGACGAAGCCGGCGTGCACGTCGCCGTAGTGCAGTGACGACTTCGAGCGGAGCTTCTCGTCGGCGCCCCACTGGGCCCGTGAGTAGATCACGGGTTCGGGGGTGAACACCGCGGCGGCGAGCCGGGCGCTGTCGGTACCCGCCGGCGCCCCGGTGACGGGCTGCGGGTCGACGGTGCGGTAGACCGAGTCCGCAGCGGTGCCGTCGCCCAGGCTGCTGGTGTCGATGGCCGCGCGCTCGGTGGCGGTGTGCCGCGCACGACCGGGGGCGATCACGGCCAGCTTCATGTCGACCGGGAGGGGCCGGCTGCTGACCGCGCGCACCTGCACGGTGCCGACCTCGCCGATCAGCATCGGCTCGGTGCCGGGCCGCGCATGACGCGCCTCGGCCGATCCGGGGTCGGGACCGTGATCGGGCTCGTAGGGGATCTTCTGCCAGGCGCTCCAGCCGCCGTGCGTCCGGGTCCGGGCCGTCACCCGGATCGCCTGCTGCGGGATCGAGACGCCGTGTGCCCAGGTGACGCCGACCTCGCCGAAGCCGGTGACCCGCTGCGGGGTCGTGGTGAGGCGGCTCCCGCCGCCCGGCGAGGCCACGACCCGGGCCGCAGTGGTGACCGGGACCGCGCGTCCGGCGGTCGCCACGGGCGCCGTCAGCTGCACCTCCCGGACGTCGGGCTTGACGGGTGCGGTCGGCACTCGGGACGGCAGGACGGCCTCGGCCGCGTACGCCGCCATCCGGGCGGTCGGCCGGGCGAGCGTGGTCGCGCCCGGACCCGTCCCGACCACGTCGAGCGTGACGACGTTCGCGGCGGGCGCGAGCGCAGCCAGCACCACGGCCAGGGCCAGCAGCTGCTGGCAGGCCGTGACGAAACGGGCGCGATGGCGGGTCATGAGGGCTACTCCAGTGCGGGGGAAGAGTCACACGGGTAGCAAGTTTCACACCAGTAACAGGGAGGCCCGCAACCGTTTCTGAGTAACTACAAACCTGTAATTTCCAGTCGCCACGCCGACGAGCCCGGATTTCCCACGGGTTTCCGACCTAGATGTCGGCTCCCATGGCCTCGTCCATGGCCTCCTCGCCCTCCAGCTCCGGGTCGTCGCTGTCGTCGTCCTCGTAGTGGAGGTAGGCGATGCCCTCGTCGGTCGGCCCGTCGAACGCGAGCCGGCCCTTCTCCAGCACCAGGACGCGGGTGCACATCTTGCGGACGCTCGCCGTGGAGTGGCTGACGTAGAAGAGCGTGGTGCCGCTCTCGCGGATCTCGTCCATCTTGGCCAGGCACTTCTTCTTGAACGGCCGGTCCCCCACGGCCAGCACCTCGTCGGCGAGGAAGATGTCGGCGTCCACGTGGATCGCGACGGCGAAGCCGAGCCGGGCGAACATGCCCGAGGAGTAGTGGCCGACGGGCGAGTCGAGGAAGCGGCCGATGTCGGCGAACTCGACGATGTCGTCGAACTTCCGCCGCGTCTCGGCCTCCGACATGCCCATGATGGCGGCGTTCAGGAAGACGTTGTCCCGTCCGCTCAGCTGCGGGTGGAACCCCGCGCCGGTCGCGATCAGGCCGGCGATCCGGCCACGGGTGAGCACCTTGCCGGTGTCCGGGCGCATGACCCCGTTCAGCATCTTCAGCAGGGTGCTCTTGCCGGACCCGTTGAGGCCCATCAGTCCGATGGACTCGCCCTGGCCGACGGTGAAGGACACGTCGTCGACGGCGAGGAACGAGTCGGAGACGTCCTGCTGGCGGAGCATCGCCACGCTCATCTGCTTGAGCGTGCGGTGGTAGCGCAGCGTGAAGGTCTTCGACACGTGGCGGACGACGATCGACTGCCTCACAGCAGGCGCTCCGGGATGCGTCTCTCGAGCTTGGTGAACCACGACTGGGCGATCGCCAGCGCCACCAGGCTGATGGCCAGACCGCGCAGGCTGAGCCACAGCAGGTTCTGGGGCATGTCCACCGCCGAGGTGACCGCCGGATGCGGGGTGGCACCGACCCAGAAGGCGCGCTGGAAGTCGAGCACCGCCTCGACGATCGGGTTCAGCATGTAGAGCGTGAGATGACTCCCGAACCGCAGCTTGACCAGCGTGAACGGGTACATCATCGGCACCCCGAACCGGATGAAGTTGCCCAGCACGTTGACCGCGTTGCCCACGTCGCGCAGGAAGACGTTGGCCGCGCTGAAGACCAGCGCGAGCGCCGTGCCGAGGCTCATCGCGATCAACAGCCCGATCACGCCGAGGACCATGCCCATGGGGTCGGGGCGCCAGCCGGACAGGAAGGTGGCGATGAGGAGGATCACCACCTGGGGCACGACGTGGAACAGCGACACCAGCATCGAGGCCACCGGGAACATCTCGCGTGGCACGGCCATCTTCTGCACCAGCGCCTTGTTGCGCACGATCGAGCGCGTGCCGGCGTTCATGGTCTCGATGAAGAAGTGCACGATGATCAGGCCGGCGAACACGTGGATCGCGAACGCCGGGGTGGTCTTGGCCCGTCCGAACAGGACGCCCATCACGAAGTAGTAGATGAAGAACTGGGTGATCGGGTTGACGTAGGACCAGATCAGGCCGAGCACGGAGCCCTGGTAGCGCGCCGCGATCTCGCGACGCACGAGCAGGGTCAGGATGTAGCGGTGCTGGAAGACCTCCAGCAGACCCTGCTGGGACCACGGTGGCTTCAGCGGGGCGTGCACGTAGCGCGTGCGCGCCACCAGGACCTCCGGCGCCTTCCCTTGGCCGCGGCCCTTGCCCTTCCCGCCGCCCGCGCGGCCGGCCACGATCTCACTCATCGCCGGTCTCGCTCCAGGGCCGGAAGGTCTCTTCCCACGCCTCGGGCGACGTGATGTCGCCCAGGGCGGCCCGGTACTCCGCCGCCAGGCGTGGCCACTCGCGCCGCATGCGTCCGTGGATCTCGAGGGTGCGGCGCAGCAGCTCACGGAACTTGTCGGGGTCGCGCTGGTAGAGGGCCGCCGAGGTGCCGTCGTTCATCGACACGACCGCCGCGTCGTACGACGCGAGCCGGTACCACTGCGCGTCCATCGCGGTCAGGTCGGCCTCGGGGAACTCGCGCGCGAGCTCGCGCACCGGGCGCAGCTGCCGGATCGGCGCCAGCCCGGCGGTGATCAGCTGGGACAGCCGGCCCGGGATCTCGCTCGAGTCGCGTCCGCGCTTGGGCGGCTTCTTCCGGCGGACCGGCGGCAGCTCGTCGCGGTCGGGCTTCAGCTGCATGTCGCTGAACTGCTTGGCCAGCGCGTTGACCTCGCCGAGCTTCGTGGGCAGCTGGCCGTGCAGCGCGTAGGGGCCGGCCAGGACGTCCTCGAGGGCCTGGTGCCGCATCTCCACCGTGGCGTACTGCATGGAGACGAGGTGCTTGATCTGGTGGTTGAGCGACTCGCGCACCATCCGGCCGCCGCGCGGGTACGTCGAGTGCAGCAGCGCCGCGACGAAGCGGTTGCGCTGGTGGAAGTACGACTGCCAGTCGAGGCCGTCGTTCTTGTCGGTCCACGGGATGTGCCACACGGCCGCACCCGGGAACGACACGGTCGGGAAGCCCGCCTCGGCGGCACGCAGGCCGAACTCGCTGTCGTCCCACTTGATGAACAGGGGCAGCGAGAGACCGATCTCCTCGAGGACCTGGCGCGGGATCAGGCACATGAACCAGCCGTTGAAGTCGACGTCGGCACGCTTGTGCAGCCACCGGGCGGAGCGCAGGTTGCGGTCGGCGAAGTCCCACTCCTTGTAGCCGTCGAGGCGGGTGGTCCACCAGAAGCGCCAGGGCTGGACGATCTCGCCGAAGCTGTGGAGCTGGGAGCGCTTGTAGATGTTGAACATGTGGCCGCCGACCAGGGTCGGCCGCTTGGCGAGGTCGCCGAAGGTGACCGCGCGGATGATCCCCTCGGGCTCGCAGACGACGTCGTCGTCCATCATCATCGCGTAGGTCGCGGTGCCCTTCCGGACCGACTCGAGCTGGCCGCGGGCGTAGCCGCCCGATCCTCCGAGGTTGCCCTGCTCGATCACGCGCAGGAGGTCACCGAGGGACTTCTCCGCGGCCGGGAAGAACTCGGAGTCGCGCATCGGCTGGGTGCCCTGCTCGATCGTCATCACCGAGTCGAGGTAGGGCCGCAGCTCCTCGGTGTCGCCGATCTGGGTGAGCAGCTTGGAGACGTAGTCGGGACGGTTCATCGTCGTGATGACGATGTCGACCGTCCCGTGGTCGGCCCGGTCGGCGGGCACCTCGGCGGTCCACTCCCCCGACGCCACGAGCACGTCGTCGTCGCCGGCCACCACGTCGTACCAGTACCAGCCGCCGTCGATGAACGGCTTGAGCGGCAACGGGAAGCTGAACCGCGTGCGCGCGTCGTCGGACGTCGACTCGGCGGCCACCCGCTGGGAGTGGCCCTTGGCCATGGACTTGTAGACGATCACCGTGGCGCCCCGGCCCTCGACCTCCACGGTCAGGGTGACGTCGGTGACGACGGACCACCGACGCCAGTAGCCGGCCGGGAAGGCGTTGAAGTAGCTGCCGAACGAGAGCCGCTCCCCGGACTTCACCCGGAGCGCGGTGCGCGACTCGATCTGGTCGGGGTGGAGGGCGGCGCCGGTCGCGGTCGCCTGCCGGATCGCGGCGTTGTTGAGGTCCTTCGCGGCCTGGCTGCCGCCGATGGCGTAGCGGTCGGCGTCGAGCCGGGCCTCCTCGGGGTCGACGTACAACGGCAGGACGTCGAAGTCGCGGTCCAGAGGGAGGATCTGCCGCTGGAGCAGGCGCGTCGCCGTCCGGGCGTGCTGACCGCCGGTCGAGCCGGTCGAGTCCGTCATGCGTCCACTCCTCCACTGGCCAGCGTCTCACCGTCGGTGAAGTGCGGCCGCAGCTTGTTGTCGAACATGCTCAGGGCCGACCCGATGGCCATGTGCATGTCGAGGTACTTGTAGGTGCCGAGCCGGCCGCCGAACAGGACCATCGGCTCCTGCTTGGCCAGGTCGCGGTACTTCATCAGCCTGGCGCGGTCCTCGGCGGTGTTGATCGGGTAGTACGGCTCGTCGCCCTCCTCGGCGAAGCGGCTGTACTCGTGCACGATCACGGTCTTGCCCGGGAGGTAGGTGCGCTCGGGGTGGAAGTGCTTGAACTCGTGGATGCGGGTCCAGGGCACGTCCTGGTCGTTGTAGTTCATCACCGCGCAGCCCTGGAAGTCGTCGACGTGCCGGACCTCGGCCTCCAGGTCGACGGTGCGCCAGGACAGGCGACCCTCGCTGTTGCCGAAGTACTCGTCGACCGGGCCGGTGTAGACGATCGGGACGACACCCTTGTAGTCGTCGGCGACGTCGAAGAAGTCCGTGTCCACCCGCACCTCGATCTTCGGGTGGTCTGCCATCCGGGTCAGCCAGGCCGTGTAGCCGTCGGTGGGCAGACCCTCGTAGGTGTCGTTGAACCACCGGTTGTCGAAGTTGTAGCGCACCGGGAGCCTGGTGATGATGTCGGCGCTGAGCCTGGTCGGGTCGGTCTGCCACTGCTTGGCGGTGTAACCCTTGATGAACGCCTCGTAGAGCGGCCGGCCGATCAGGCTGATCGCCTTCTCCTCGAGGTTGCCGACCTCGGAGGTGTCGAACTCGCTGGCCTGCTTGGCGATCAGCTCGCGCGCCTCGTCGGGGGTGTGGCTGCGGCCGAAGAACTGGTTGATCAGCCCGAGGTTCATCGGCAGCGAGTAGACCTGGCCGTCGTACTGGCCGAAGACGCGGTGCTGGTAGTTGGTGAACGTCGTGAAGCGGTTGACGTACTCCCACACCCGCTCGTTGGAGGTGTGGAACAGGTGCGCGCCGTACTTGTGCACCTCGATGCCGGTCTCGGGCTCGACCTCGCTGTAGGCGTTGCCACCGAGGTGGGGACGCCGCTCGAGAACGAGGACGTCGAGGCCGAGCTCGTGGGCGCACCGTTCGGCGATGGTGAGGCCGAAGAATCCCGAGCCGACGACGACGAGGTCGGGCTTGGACAAGGTCAGACTCCTGATCGGTCGTGGCCCGTCAGTCTAGCGAGGGGCGGGGGTCGAACCTGGAATCGAGCGGGCCCCCCGCCGCGCCTCGCATGGCGCGGATCACAGCGCGGGTAGGGTCCCGCGCACGTCGGAAGGAGACGCCGTGTTCGAGAGCGCCGAGGAGAAGGCCGAGAAGAAGCGCGCCCGCGAGGAGGAGGAAGCTCGCGCGGACGCGGCGCGCCAGGCCCTCCTGAAGGCCTCCGAGGAGGAGCGATCCCGTAAAGCCCGGCTGGCCAGCCCGGTCGGCGCGGCGACCGCGGCCAAGGAGGCCGGCGAGGAGTTCTTCGAGATCCAGCTCGAGGTCGGCGGCCACGTCGGCGTGGCGTCCTGGGGTGCGGCCTCCGGCACCCGCGCGGCCGCGAGCTCGGCCGGCACCCTGGGCGAGATCGAGCGAGCCGGCTGGCGCCTCGAGCACGCCAGCCACGTCTTCATGATCACCGGCGAGACCAGCAGCCAGCGGGTGTTCCTCACCGGCGAGGCCACGGCCGTGAGCGGCGCGATGATCGGGATCTACCTGTTCCGCAACGACCGGACGCGGTCGGCCGCCGAACCCACCCAGCAGACCGTGGCCTAGCGAGCGCCGACCCGCGCCGGCGGTGCTTCGCGCATCCCGCGGGCCGATCGCAGCGCACGGACGACGTTCACGGCCTCGGCGCGGCCGCCCCGCGCCGGGCTCAGCGCCACCACCGCCGCGGTGATGGCCCAGGGCTTGGCCCGGACCAGCGCGTTCTCGCCGTAGCGGAAGTGCACCGCGAAGAGGTTGCGGTACATGTAGTAGCCCTTCCAGGTGTCGAGGGCGTGCTGCTGGTCGAAGTCCAGCTGGCGCACGAGGACCGCGTCCCGGATGGCCCAGATGCGGTAGCCGGCGCGGCGGGCCCGGAGGGCGAAGTCGACGTCGTCGTAGAAGATGAAGAACGACGCGTCCGGCAGACCCACGGCCTCGACCACCTCGCGACGCATCAGGAACCCCTCGAAGGCCACGTTGTGCAGCTCGACCCGCCGCGGCATGGCCGACCGGTCGTGGTGGTCGGTCTCGACCATGCTCCGCTTCGGGTGGATCGACCAGGGGTGGACCAGGTCGAACGCGGTCGCCGCCTTCTCGACGAGGTGCCCGTGGATGTCCTCGCGTACCGACATCACGCAGGCCTCGTCCTCGGCCATCAGCAGCGCGAGGCAGTCGGGGGCCGGCACGACGTCGTCGTCCATGAGCCAGATCCGGTCGTAGCCCCCCTCGTACGCCGCCTCGACGCCGGCGCGGAAACCACCGGCCCCGCCGGTGTTCTGCTCGAGGTGGATGCGCTGGAGTGGGAGGCCGCGGTGCGCCTCGAGCATCTGGCGCGTGTGGTCCACGCTGGCGTTGTCGACGACGATCACGGCATCGGGCTCGTGCGTCTGGGCCGCGAGGCCGTCGAGCATGCGACCGAGCAGGTCGGCACGGTTGTAGGTGACCACGACCACGGCGACGGTCTCACCCGGTCGGGCGGAGGTCGCCGGCGTCACGTCGCCGGTCATGCGAGGAACCGCCGGTGGCCGGTGAAGTCACCGCGCATCGCCGCCCGCCACGCCTCGACGCTGAGGCCGATGCGGGAGGGGTCGCGGCGGGTGAACGTGTAGAACCACACGGTCTTCGCCACGAAGGCCGCGGCGTGCAGCCACCCGCCGTACTCGCGGAGGTTGAGCAGGTTGTTGCGCGCCATGCAGTAGTGCTTGAGGTCGCTCGGCGTGTGGTTGTACGTCGTACGCCCGAACGCCATGGGCGTGCCGAGGTCGTCGGTGGCCGGGTTGGTGAAGTGCGCGTCCACCACGGTGGCGATGCGGGCCCCGTCGCGGCGAGCTCGCCAGAGGTACTCCACGTCGTCGCCCCAGATGAAGAACTCCGCGCGCGGCAGGCCGATGCGTCGGACGAGCTCCTGGGTGACGAGCACCCCGTTGAAGGGGATCACGACCTCGGGGATCAGCCCGTCCTGGGCTGCGGCCTCGACCTCGCTGAGTCGGTGGACGACGCGGCTGCTCCCCGGGAGTCGGATCGGGAAGCACAGGCGCGCCGGGTCCTGCTCGGCGATCACCGCCGGCCCCCAGAAGTCGAAGGTGCCGTCGTACTCGAGCAGCGTCTTGAGGCAGCCCGGCTCGGGGACCGCGTCGTCGTCCATGAGCCACACCAGGTCGGCACCGCGCTCGACGGCCCACCGCAGGCCCTCGTGGAAGCCGCCTGCGCCACCTGAGTTCACCGACATGGAACGCGTGAGGAGACGCCCGCTCCCCGTCGTCGAGGGATGCCAGCCACTCCCCCGTGCCGTCGGTGGAGGCGTTGTCGACGACGAGGATCTCATCGAGGTCCGGCGTCTCCTGGAGCACCGCGACGAGCCTCCGCAGCAGGTCGAGCCGGTTGAACGTGACGACCACGGCGGCGATGCGGCGGTCGGGATCGGTCACGCGGAAACCCTAGTGCGCGACGCTCGCCGACCGGTGTCCGCCGTCGCGTCAGGACGCCGCGCCCGCGAGGGAGAGCATGAGGTCGACGCGCTCCGGGTCGGCGTCGGGCCCCTCGGCCGTCTCGAGGGCGGTCATCGCGGCGAACGCGACACACCAGCGGGAGAGCCGCCCGGCGTCGGTCCCGAGGGCGTGGGCCAGCTGCGTCACCCGCGAGCTGATCGTCTGCAGGTCCTCCGCCCGCCACAGCACCAGGTCGACGGCGTCGAAGGCGGGGTCGCCGAGGCAGGGCGCCGGGTCGATCGCCACCCACCCTCGCTCGCCCCCGTCGAGGATGTTCACCGGGGTGAGGTCGCCGTGCAGCAGCACGGTCGTCGTAGCGTCCGCGGCCAGCCGCAACGCGAGCCGGCGTCCGCGCTCGTACAGCTCCGGGGGGATCCAGTCCGCGAGATCCGGCCGGCGCTCGTAGTTCTTCAGGCCCGCCTCGAAGAGGCGGTCGATGCGCTCGGCGACCGGCGGGTACGAACGGTCGGCGGGCGCCTCCACGTGCAGCGCGCTCAGGAGCCCGGCCAGGCTCGCCGGATCGGGGTAGTCCGTCGACTCGGCCAGCGGCGTCCCCGGCTCCACCGCCTCGATCAGGAGCGCGCCCGCGCTGTCGTCGACGGCCAGCACGGCAGGGACGTGGACCGTCCTCCAGCCCGCGAGCGCCGCCGCCTCGTCCCGGGCACGCCCGGGCAGCGGGCCGACCTTCAGCACCGCGGGCCGTCCGTCCCGGGTCCGGCACCGGATCACCACCGACACGGTGCCGCTGCGGATCAGCGCCCCGAGCTCGATCTCCCAGCGCTCGGCGAGGCCGGCCAGCACCGGTGGCAGCTCGTCGAGCCACACCTCGATCGCCGTCCCGAACCGCCTCCCCAGCCGGCGCCGCAGCTCGTCATCCAGCTCGGGGACGCGACTCGTGGCCATGGCCGGTCGAGTATCCCAGGCACTCCGGCCCGCTCAGCAGACCGCGCCCAGGTTGCTCGCGTGGTTGGCGGCGTAACCGGCGTTCATGGACCCGATCGACCCACCGGTGACCACCGTCGGCAGCCGCTTGCGGTGATGGTGGTGCCCGGCGGACGGCGGCTTCTGGGAGGCAGCGATCGCCTGGGCGACCTTGCGCTTGATCAGCTTGATGTTCGGCTCGGCCGTGTTGACCAGGGGGGGCACCAGCGAGAGCGTCGCGATCGGCTGGCTCTTCGCCTTCATCGCCAGCCCCATGAACGTGTCGACCTCGCTCGCCGGGATGTCGGTCGAGATCATCTGGGACGACGCCTTCGCGATCTTCTCGAAGTTGGTCAGCACGGTCTGCGGGCTGATCTGGTGCAGCATCGCGTTCATCACGCACTTCTGCCGCGCCATCCGCGAGTAGTCGTCGGAGCTGTCGCGCGAGCGCGCGAACCAGAGCGTGTCGTACCCGTTGAGCTTGCGGACCCCCGGCTTGATGTAGCCGGTCACGTCCGCACCGAGGCCGCCGACCGGGATCGGCTGGCGGACGTTCAGGGTCACTCCGCCGACCGCGTCGACCAGGCCTCGGAAGCCGGCCAGGTTCACGAACGTCCAGTAGTTGATCTTCAGTCCGGTGATGCCCTCGATGGCCGAGATGGTGCCGTCCATGCCGGGGTTCTTCACACCCTTGAACAGCGACAGGTGGTCACCGACCCAGGTGTTGATGCCGTTCAGCTCGCAGTTGGGGTAGCCGCAGTCGAAGCCGTGCGGCCACGCCTTGTGCATGATCGAGTGCTTGGCGAACGGGAAGTTGGTCATGTTCCGCGGCAGGCCGATCAGCACGGTCTTGCCCGTCGCCTGGTCGATGCTCGCCACCGTCATCGAGTCGGTGCGCAGACCCCACCGGCCGGCGCCCGAGTCGCCGCCGACGAGGAGCACGTTGTAGCGACCGGCGTTCGCCCCGTGCACGGTGTCGCCGGAGAACATCGTGAGGATGAAGTTCCGCTGCACGCCGACCAGGTGGGCGCCGAAGAGCAGGCTGCCGGCCACCGAGAGGCAGAGGACGCCGTTCAGTCCGACCACGGCCCGCCGGTGGGTGAGCGACAGCGAGAGCGGCTGGCCGATCCGCCAGGCGTCCAGGAAGAGAGCGGCCCACCCGATCGCCAGCAGCATCAGTCCGAGTCGCAGGGCGCCCAGCGCCGTCGTGTCGGACACGAGCCAGAACGCGTACTGGTGGTCGCCGTACGCCACGACCACGCTCCCGAGCGCGACCAGCACGAGCAGCAACCAGAGGCGGGTCGCGAGGCGACCGATCGTCCGGTTCCCGGCGACCAGCTGGGCCGACCCGGGGACGACCAGGGTCATCACCATGAGCATGAGCGCCCGGCGGTAGCGCACCCGGGCGGCGCGGTCGGCGGCCGTGGCCCGGTCGAGCACGGGGTCGAGGAACCCGGAAGACGAGGAAGAAGCGGGCAGCCCCATGTGAGGTGTCCTTCGGTGCTGGGGAAGTAGCCCCGTCAGTATCACCAGCCACAGCGGTCACACCGGGGAGCGACGCGCCGACGAGGGGGGTTTGGGCACCAGGCGGTAGCCTGCGCGTCATGTCCGACGACTGGCTGTTCGGCCGATCGCCGAGCGGTGGGGGCGCTGGTGACCACGGCGGCCCCGACCCCGATCCCGACGCGACCCGTGCCGTGCCCCGGCAGCCGCGGCCCGACGAGACCCGGGTGATGCCCACGGTGCCGCGTACCCAAGGCGCGGCGGCACGCCCCCCGGCGCCGACGTCCCGTCCCCGCCCGCCGCGTCCGGTCCCACCACCCCCGCCGAGTGGCGGCAGCAGCAGCGGTAGCAGCAGCGGCAGCGGGAACGGTTTCGCGTCGGGCCTGCGTCGACGCTTCGCGGGCGCCGGTCGGCCGCGGTTCCGGCTGCGTTACCTGTGGCTACTGCTCGTCCTGTGGCTGGTCTACCTGATCGCCGTCCCGTTCTTCGCGTGGTCGAAGGTCGACCAGGTCAACGCCTTCCCTTCCGGCCACCGCCCCGCCGACCAGCCCGGTACGACGTACCTCCTCGTCGGCAGCGACTCACGCAAGGGCCTGACCCCCGCGCAGCGCAAGGCGCTGCACACCGGCAACGCGGCCGGGCAGCGGACCGACACGATCGTGCTGATCCACACCGGCAGCGGACCGACGCTCACCATGTCGATCCCCCGCGACTCCTCGGTGCCGATCCCCGGTCACGGCATCACCAAGATCAACGCGGCCTTCGCCTACGGGGGCCCCCGACTGCTGGTCAAGACCGTCGAGCAGGACACCGGCATCCACATCGACCACTACGTCGAGATCGGTCTCGGTGGCTTCGTCAACATCGTGGACGCGGTCGGCGGCATCACGATCTGCCCGAGCCACACCATGAACGACCCGCTCGCCAACCTCCACGTGAAGAAGGGCTGCCAGCACGCGAACGGTCGCGTGGCCCTCGCCTATGCACGATCGCGGCACGCCGACCCCAGGCTCGGCGACATCGCCCGTGGCGGACAGCAGCGTGAGGTGATGTCCGCGGTCGGCCACAAGGCCCTCTCACCGTGGACGTTCCTCAACCCGTTCCGCTACTGGAACCTGTGGATGTCCGCGACGGACTCCCTGAAGGTCGACCAGAACATGAGCGTCTTCGCGATGGGCCACTTCGGCTGGGCGATGACCCACACCAAGCTCACCTGCCCGGTCCCGATCAGCGACCTCTACGTCCACTGGGACCCGACCCGGTCGAAGCAGATGTTCCACGACATCATCACCGACAACACCTCGGCGATCGGCAAGAACCTGTGCACGAAGTCGGGCCTTCCGCCCGGTCAGGGCTGACGGCCGCGCTGGTCGCTGATCCGCCGGGCCTTGCCCTGTGATCGCTCGATGCTGTGCGGAGCCACGACCTCGATCCGGGCGGTCACGCCGATCCGCTGCTTGATCCGCTCGGCCAGGGTGGCCCCCATCGCCGAGGCGGCGTCGGGAGCCGGCTCGCCGGTCGACTCGACGCGCACCGTGAGCTCGTCGAGGTTCCCCGGCCTGGTCAGCACGCACACGTAGTGCGGCGCCAGCCCGTCGATGGTGAGGATCTGCTCCTCGACCTGCGTCGGGAAGACGTTGACGCCCCGCACGATCATCATGTCGTCGGTCCGGCCGGTGACCTTCTGCATGCGGCGGAAGGGTGGGTACGCCGTACCGGGCAGCAGGCGGGTGAGGTCGCGGGTGCGGTAGCGGATCACCGGCATCGCCTGCTTGGTCAGGCTGGTGAAGACCAGCTCGCCCTCCTCGCCGTCGGGAACCGGCTCGAGGCTGAGCGGGTCGACGATCTCGGGAAGGAAGTGGTCCTCCCAGATGTGCAGCCCGTCCTGGGTCTCCCCCGCCTCCTGGCTGACACCCGGGCCCATCACCTCGCTGAGCCCGTAGATGTCCACGGCTCGCAGGTTCGTGCGCGCCTCGACCGCGTGCCGCATCTCGTCGGTCCACGGCTCCGCTCCGAAGATGCCGATCTCGAGACTGGTGTCGCGCGGGTCGACGCCCTGCGCCTCGAGCTCGTCGAGGATGCTCAGGAAGTACGACGGCGTCACCATGATGATCCGCGGACGGAAGTCGACGATCAGCTGCGCCTGGCGCTCGGTCATCCCGCCACTGACGGGGATCACGGTGCAGCCGAGCCGCTCGGCGCCGTAATGGGCGCCGAGCCCGCCGGTGAAGAGTCCGTAGCCGTAGGCGACATGCACGACGTCGCCCGGCCGGCCACCCGCCGCGCGGATCGACCGGGCCATCAGCTCGGCCCAGGTGTCGAGGTCGTCGCGGGTGTAGCCGACCACGGTCGGCTTGCCCGTCGTCCCGCTGCTGGCGTGCACGCGGTTCACCTGATCCCGTGGGACGGCGAACATCCCGAACGGGTAGTTCTCGCGCAGGTCCGCTTTGGTGGTGAAGGGGAAGCGTGACAGGTCGCTCGTCGACTGCAGGTCGTCCGGCCGGACGCCGGCGGCGTCGAAGGCCCGCGTGTAGTGGGGCACGTTCGTGTAGACGCGGGTCAGGGTGTCGCGGAGGCGCTCCAGCTGGAGCGCCTCGAGCTCCTCGCGGGTCAGGGATGGGACGAGGCCGGGCGACGGGTCGGGCACGGGCCCCAGTCACTCATGACGGGCTCCGCTCAGGCAAGGCGCCTCGTGTGACCCCGCGGGCCGAGCCCGTGGTCGGCTGGCCCGCTGGTCGAGCTGTCGAGACGGCCGCCGGTCGAGCTGGGCCCGCCAGTCGAGACCGACCACCGACCGTCGGTCGAGCCGAGCCCGCTGGTCGAGCTGGGCGAGCAGGTCCGCTGGTCGAGCTGGGCCCGCTGGTCGAGCTTGTCGAGACCAAGGGCACCGGCTGGTCGCGGCCGCTCAGGTGTTGAGTCGTGGTCGATGTCGGATCCATGCGGGTGCGATGCCGGGTTTGGGTGGTGGTTTGAATTCGGGTCGCTTGTCATGCGGGTTGATCCGGATCTGCCAGGGCGAGCTATGGATGACCCGGTGGTGGTGCCCGCAGAGCAGCGCGAGGTTGTCGAGCGACGTGCTGCCGCCGTCGGCCCAATGCACGAGGTGGTGGGCGTGGCACATCACCGGGGGTCGGGTGCAGCCGGGGAAGGTGCAGTGCCGGTCCCGGAGCACCAGGGCGGTCCAGAGGACGGCGGTGACCAGGCGTCGGGTGCGGCCGATGTCGAGGACCTCGCCGCGGGTGCCGAGGACGGCGGGGATGATCTCGGCGTCGCAGGCCAACCTGCGCACGGTGGCGGGTGAGAGTTCGAGCGCCGTCCTCGGTGGTGCCGATCCCGCGGGCGCCGAGCTGGTCGAGGAGGGTCTGGTGGTCGAGGGTGACCAGCAGTCGGGGTGGGGTGGCGTGGGTCTCCGGCGGCAGGGCGGTGGTGAGGGCGTGCCGGGCGGTGGTGATCAGGGCGTCCCAGAGCCGGGCGCCGTGGTCCCGAGGATCCCGCGACCTCGCCCGAGCCGTCCTCGTCGTCGGCGGCGGGGGTGGGGCAGGTGAGGGGGAGGAGGGCGGCCTTGAGGAGGGCGGCGTCCTCGGTGCTGCCGTAGCCCTTGATCCGGACCCCGCCGGCCCGGTCCTCGGTGATCGCCAGGAACCGGTCCGGCGTGGGCGGCCCGGTCCTCCCGCTCCAGCGCGGCCTCGAGCTTGCGGTCGGCTGGCGTCGGGGTCGACCACGTGGGCCAGGTGCCGGCCCAGCCGGGCCAGCTCGGTGGCATCCAGCGACTTGGGCGTGTTCGAGCATCGCCTGCTCCCCGCGGGCCCGGACCAGCTCCCCGGACGGGAGGCCGTGGACGGCGTCGACGATCGGGTCGACCTGGGTCGCCGACACCTCCCCCGCCACCAACGCCGCCTGGGTGCGGGTCAGCGGTCCGGTGAGGGCGTGGGCCCGGACCACCCGCCGCTTCCCCTCGCCCCGGCGGAGGCCGCCGGTGTGGGTGAGCCAGTCCCCGGTCGAGCCGTAGTGCAGCCTCTCCTTCGCCAGACCCCGCAGGTCGGCCTCGGCGACCGCACCGGCTTCGACCGCGGCCAGCACCGACGACAGCCGCTGGGCCTGCTCCACCACCGCGACCAAGGCCTCGTCGGACTGCGCAGACCAGAGCACTTCCGCGGTCTGCTGCAGCATCGCGACCGCCTCCGCCAGCACCGCCGGCGGCGCGGCGTCGGGGTGGTGCGGGTGGATCGACATACCGATATCGAATCAGTGACCACCGACAATCGGGTGGGTTATCCACAGGGTTTATCCCCGGATCCGAGACATTTCCAGAAGATTCTTGAAAATACCTTCCAGCTGACCTGGGGGAGCCAAGAAACCGCAACCGAAGCGAGTAGCCCAACCAACGGCGAACCGGAAAGCAAACGGTGAGAGGCACCGCAACCAAACGCAAACCGCAACCAGCATCAATCAATAAAACAAACCCCAACCAAAGGACAACAGCGAGGCCCGAGCAAGCCTCGGTGGTGGTCTCGACGTCGCTCGACCACCGAAGAGGTGCCCTTGGTCTCGACAAGCTCGACCAGCGGGGTGGTGGCGGTCTCGACAAGCTCGACCAGCGGGCGCGGCTCAACGAGCCATAAGGCGCGGGTCGACGAACCACAAGGCGCGGCTCGACCAGCCACAAGGCGCGGCTCAACCAACCACGAGGCGCGACTCACCGAACCACAACGCGCGGCTCAACGAACCACAAGGCGCGGCTCAACGGACCGGGGGGTGTGGTCAGTCCTCGGTGAAGAGCGAGCCGCCGATCTCCTTGCTGCGCCCGGTGAACACCGCGACGACCTCGTCGCCCACCGTGACGAGTACGTCGTAGACACCGTCGCGGCCCTCGCGTTCGCGCTCGGTGGCGGTGGCGACCAACCGGTCGCCGAGGCTCGTGGGCCTCCGGAACCGGATCTCGGCACCGGCGGCGACGGTGGACCGGTTGTAGGAGTTGCAGGCGAAGGCGAACGCGCTGTCGGCCAGCGTGAACGTCAACCCGCCGTGGCCGATGTCGTGGCCGTTGACCATGTCGTCGCGGAGCGTCATCGACAGGGTGGCGGTGCCCGGTCCGACGGCGTCGAGATGCATGCCCAGGGCCCGGCTGGCCCGGTCGCCGGCCCACATCGCCTCGGCGCTCCGGCGGGCGATCTCCTCCGGCGTCACCCGGCCCAGGCTAGCGATTCCGGGTCATCCCTCGCCGCGGTCGGGCGTGGGGTCGAGGAACACGTGGCGCACCTCCGGGAACTTCTCGCGGATCAGGTCGTCGATCTCGTCGGCGGAGTGCTCGAGCTGTTCCGGTGACAGGTGGTCGGCGAGGTCGACCCGGGCCGCGACGAGCACCTGGTCGGGTGAGAGCCGCATCGTCATCAGCTCCAGGACGGAGTCCACCCCGTCCGTGCCCGTGATGAGCTCGCTGATGCCCTGGCGGAGCTCGGGCGAGGCGGCCTTGCCGATGAGGTACTGCTGGTTCTGCCGGCCCAGGCCGTACGCGACCCCGATCAGCAGGGCCGCGATCGCCAGGGAGGCGATGCCGTCCCAGGTGCGACCGCCGGACACGGTGTCCAGCGCCAGTCCCCCGGCGGCCAGCAGCAGACCCACGAGGGCGACGCCGTCCTCCCACACGACCGCTCGCAGCGCGGGGTCCGCCTCGGTGCGGAGGTGGTGCATCATCGCTGCGTCGGCGTCCGCAGCGTTGCGACGCAGCTGCAGCACCGCCTTCGCGAACGAGGTGCCCTCGAAGAGGAACGAGCCTCCGAGGACGATGAACGCCCACATGGGGTCGCCGCCCGGGCCCGAGCTCGTCAGCGCCGAGATCCCTTCGTACGCCGAGAACCCGGCGCCGAGCACGAAGATCCCGACCGCCGCGAGCAACGACCAGAAGTACCGCTCCATGCCGTAGCCGAAGGGGTGCTCCTCGTCGGCGGGCTTCTGGCTCTTCCGCAACGAGGTCATCAGGAAGACCTGGTTGAGCGTGTCGCCCAGCGAGTGCGCGGCCTCCGACAGCATCGCCGACGAGCCCGAGACCAGTCCGGCGGCCAGCTTGGCGAACGCGATCAGGAGGTTGGCCGCACCGGCCACCAGCACGGTCGAGGTCGATTCGTCGTCCGCCATGCGCCTCTGTCTACCGGAAGCACCGAGCCGGCGGGTCACCCCGAGGGAGCACCCCGCCCTCAGGACAGCAGCAGCGTGACGCCGAGCACGGTGAACCCGACGAGCACCCAGCTCACGTAGTCGCCGACATGGGCGCGATGAACGAAGTGGAGACCGCGCATCGCGCTGCGGACGGGACGCAGCCCGGCGACGACGAGCCCGGGCCGCCGCGCCGGCCAGAGGCTCGACAGCGCGAACCCCGTCGCCAGCAGGGCTGCGAGCAGTCCGAGCCCGACCGTCGACCACGACCACAGGGACCCCGCGGCGACCGCGGGCTGGGCGACGTGGGTCCCGTGCAGCACGGCGTCGGCGTAGCGGGCGGGGTCGGCCACGGTCGCCGCCGACGTGGCCGCCGTGTCGGCGACCCCGGGGGCCACCGCCAAGGCCAGTCCGACCAGCAGAAGCAGCACCGGCGGCAGCAGCACTCGGAGCGCGTCGCGGCGCGGCGGCCGGTCGCCCTCGGGCTCCTCGTGGGTGTCCGGCCCGGGATCGGGCACCTCGCCGAGACCGACGAAGATCCGCAGTCCCGCGCGCAGCACGGAGCCGCCGGTCAGTGCGGAGACCAGGATCACCACGAGCTCCAGCCACTCCTGGTGGGCGTCGGCGAAAGCGGTCGAGAACGTCGCCTTGCCGGCCCACGTCCCGAGCAGGGGAAAGCCGGCGAGGGCAAGGCCCCCCACGAGGAACGCACCCGCCGCGACCCGCATCCCCTTGCCGCGCGCATAGAGCTCGTGCTCGTCCAGGGTCTCGAAACGGTTGAGCAGCAGGCCCGTGACCAGGAACAGCGCGCCCTTCGTGCACGCGTGCCCGACGGCGTACAGCCCGGCCGCCGCGAGGCCGGGGCCGCTCAGCAGCCCGATCCCGCAGGCGATCACGCCCGAGTGCGCCACGGTGGAGTAGGCCAGCAGTCGCTTGAGGTGTCGTTGGGTGGCACACATCAGCGCCCCGACCACCGCGGTGACGGCACCGAAGCCGATCAGCGCGTGCCGGATCGCCGGAGCCGGCACCGAGCCGTCGAAGACCACCCACCACCAGCGGGCCACCGCGAACGCTCCGACCGTGACCATCGCCCCCGACAGGAGCACGCAGACCGGCGTGGGCGCGACGGCCTCGGCGTCGGCGGTCCAGAAATGGAACGGGACGAGCGCCATCTTCACCAGCACCCCGGTGAGCAGCAGCGCGCACGAGACGATGACGAGATGATCCGGCGGCGACGACCGCAGGGACCTGCCGATGGCAGCCAGGTTGAGCTCGCCGGTGCGCGCGTAGAGCAGCGCGACCCCGCTCAGCGAGAGGGACGCCCCGACCGTGTTCACGATGCCGAAGGAGAGGGCCCCGTGGACGCTCCGGTGCTCCTCGATGCGCATCCCGGTCAGGGCGTACGCCGTCACGCCCATCAGCTCGAACCAGACGAATGCGTCGAAGACGTCGCCGGCCAGCACGAAGCCCGCGCAGGCGCCCAGGAAGACGATCACCAGGACGACGTACGACGCGCCGGTGTCGGCGAGGAAGTGCCAGGAGTAGGAGAGCGCCGCGACGGTCAGCACCCCGACCAGGCACACCAGGAGGGCCGCCGGGCGGTCGACCACCAGGGCGACACCGAGCGGCTCGCCCTTGACCGGCGTCCAGCCGCCCTGCCAGACCACCCGCGTCGTGTCGCCCACGGCCGACGCGAGCCAGGCGGCCGCAACGGTCTCCGCCGCCGCCAGGGTGATCGCCACGGGATCGGCCCAGCGCCGGCCGACGCCGGTCACGGCGCAGCCGGCCACGACGGCGCCGACCAGGAGCGGCCCGACGACCAGCAGGACCGTGACGGTCTCGAGGACGGTCACTTCTCGAGGTCCTCCTCGAGCGAACGGATCCGGTCGGGGTCGATGCTCCCCTGGCGCTTGGCGAGCTGGATGGTGAGGGCGAGCAGCAGGGCGGTGACCGCCGCTCCGACCACGATGTCGGTCAGGGTCAGGGCCTGGACGACCGGGTCGACCACCCGGACGCCGGGCGGCACGTCGCCGAAGACCGGCGCGGTGGCGTGTCCCGACCACCCGATCATGAGGAGCAGGAGGTACGTCGACGACTGGACCACGGACAGGCAGACGATCACGTGGATGAAGTTGCGACTGGTCGCGATGCCGTAGCAGCCGGCGAGGAGGACCCAGGCCGCCACGGCGTACGGGAGGACCCCGAGCACGTCAGCCACGGTCGCCCTCGCGCACCAGGAGGGCCTGCTCGAGGAACTTCGCCACCAGGAGGATCAGGGCCGACGCCACCTCCATGCCGACGGCGATGTTGAAGAGCTCGACCATCCCCGCCGAGGTGAGCGCACCGAGGGTCCCGGTGGGCAGCCAGTTGGTGAGGAACGGGTCGCCCACGAAGAGCGCCGAGAGCCCCAGCAGCACGAACCCCGCGGCCCCGACCGCCTCGGCGACGTCGAAGACCGCGAGCGGCCGCAGCCGGCGCAGCACGGCGTAGTCACCGGCGAGGTAGGCGAGGTGCAGCCCGGTGGCGAGGACGGCGCCGCCCTGGAAGCCACCGCCGGGGCTGACCGCGCCGTGGGCCACGACGTAGCAGCCGACCATCAGCGTGGGGGCGAGGAGTGCGAATCCGGCGAGGTTGACCGCGCTCCAGACGTCGCGCGGACCGTAGTCGTGCGCGGCCTTCTCCTCGTCCTCGTCCCCCAGGCGGCGGAGCAGGAGGAGAGCCGCGACCGCGGCGCCGAACAGCACGAACTCCTCACCGAGGGTGTCGAAGGCCCGCTGGTCGAAGTTCACCGAGGAGATCACGTTGGCCGTGTGCCGGGCGAGCGCCGCGGGCACGGCGCGCGCGGCGTAGGGGTGGGGCACGTCGCCGAGGCGCGGCAGGTCGCCGAGGGCGAGGAGGAGCAGCACCGCCGCACCCGTGGCGCCGACCGCGAACAGCAGGCGCCCGGCGTGCTGGCGCGTCACGGATCGCCCTCATCGTCGTCGGCCAGCTCGCGGTCCACCTTCGCGACGGTGAGCACGACGAGCAGGGGGACGATCGCGGTGCCCACGCCGACCTGGGCCAGGGCGACGTCGGGCGCCTGGAGCGCGACCATGAGTACGCCGAGGACCAGGCCGTAGGCGGAGAGCACGAGCGCCTGCCGGGTCGGGTCGCGGGTCAGGGCGACGGCGGTGCCCGTCGCGGCGGCGGCGAGGAGCAGGACCCCGAGCAGCACGTCGGCGATCACGGGGACGCCTCTTCCCCGCGCCGGCTGAGGGCGCGGGCCGTCGCCGCGCCGGCGACCGGGGACGTCGCGCCCAGGAGCACGACGACAAGCAGCAGCTTGAACCAGTCGGCGGGGTCGCGGACGAGCACGCCCAGCAGCACCAGGGGCGCACCCACGAGCGAGGAGAGGCTGAGGTAGTGCAGCCGGACGAACGGGCTCCGGGGCATCGACGCCCCGACCGAGGCGAGCACCAGCACCAGCGCCCCCACCGCCATGAGCGCGGTCGACACGAGGTGAGCGGCGGTCACAGCGCCCGGCCGAAGAGCCGTGCGAACACGAGGGAGCCGGCGAGGGAGACCAGCGCCAGGATCAGGGGCACGTCGAGGTACGACGGGCGGTGCTGGCCCACCGACAGGACGACCAGCACGACCGTGAGCGTCACCGACAGCGACTGCAGTGCGACCAGCCGCGCCCCGGGCGCCCCGCGACACACCGCGAGCAGGCAAGGCCCGGCGCCCGCCACCACCAGCACGAGGGCGATCCAGCCCATGGTCGGATCCAGGGTCGGCGTCATCGGCGCTCCAACCGGGCGGTGGCCCGGCTGCTTCCGGTCAGCCGGTGCCGGAGCAGCACCAGGCGTGCGCCGCGCTCCTCGACGTCGACGGTCAGCGAGCCGGGCGCCGCCGAGGTGAGCAGGACCGCCCAGGCCCTGGTCGCCTGGGTGTCGTCCGGCAGCTCGAACCCGTCCAGCTCCCCGCAGTCGTCACGCAGCGCGCGTCCGGTCAGCAGCAGTCTCAGCAGGCCGACCGCGTCGGAGGCGACGTCGAGCGGCAGCAGCACCGCTCCCCGCACGAACGACGGCGGCCGCAGGGCCGGCGCGAAGGCGCGTCGGGCCAGCACGGCGACACCCGCCACCGCCGCCCCGATCGCGACCCCGACCGGGATCTCCCAGCCGGTGGGTGAGGTGATCAGTCCCAGGTAGCCGACCGTGAGCAGCAGCCACCAGACGGCGTACTCGAGCCACACACGCATCGTTCGCCTCCCGATCAGGGCCGTGCCCGGCGTCCGCCGAGCGTAGCCGCCGGTCGGCCCCCCGGGATCACCCCGATGGTCAGACGGCGACGTCGCCCAGCTCGTCGCGGAGCCGCGCCAGCAGCGCCGAGAGCAGCCGCGAGACCTGCATCTGGGTGATCCCCAGGACCTCGCCGATCTCGGACTGGGTCGCCCCCTTGAAGAAGCGCATCTCGAGCATGATCCGCTCGCGGCGGTCGAGGTGGCGCAGCAGCGGCTTGAGCGCGATCCGCGCCTCCGCGGTGTCGAAGCCGGGATCGTCGTCGCCCAGCCGGTCGCCCACACCCGCCTCCGTGTCGGCCGTCGTGCTGTCCAACGACGTGGGAGCGAAGCACCCGTTGGCCGCCAGCGCCTCGACGACCAGGTCGAGGTCGAGGCCGAGGGTCGCGGCGATCTCGGTCGGCCGCGGGGCTCGGCCCAGCTCCTGGCACAGGTCGGACTCCACCGAGGTGATCCGCGCCTGCGCCTGCTGCACCGTACGAGGCGGCCGCACGACCCAGCCGTGGTCGCGGAAGTAGCGGCGCACCTCGCCTCGGATGGTCGGCACGGCGTAGCTGAGGAAGTCCGTGGCCCGCTCCGGGTCGAAGCCGCGCACCGCCTTGACCAGGCCGAGGTAGGCGACCTGCTCGAGGTCGTCGATGGAGACCCCGCGGGACCGGTAGCGCCGCGCGACGTCCACGGCGACCTGCATGTTCAGCTCGACGACGCGGTCCAGGTGAGCACGGCGCTCGTCCTCGTCGGCGGCGGCGGCCGCGGCCGACAGGAGTCGCTGCGTCGCCTCGCGGCGGGGGAGACGTTCGAGCTCGAGGTCGAGCCCGAACGCGTCGATCAGCGTCGTCGGAGGCTCGAGAAGCGTTGCTGACACGGGACGCACCTTCCGGAAGAGTCAGTGCACACGTGGCAGGAGGTTTCAACCACTTCCCTGTGTCTACCACCCGTCGAGGCGCCCTAAACACACCCCTACGGACGTACCGTCCCCGCCCTCAGACTGCTTGCAGCCGGTCGTCCGGTCCGAGGACCACCAGCCCGTCCGCGACCGCCAGGGCGACGGCACGGTCGAAGCGGCCCCCCTCCCAGTAGGGCGCTCCGACGAGCTGCCGGAGGTCGTCGACGACCTGGGGGCCCTGCTGCTCGAGAGCTCGCACGATCTGTCCCATCTCGTGCAGGACCTGCCTGTCCCGTGGTCCTTCGGTGGTGGCCTTCGGCGGTGGCATCGGCATCGGTGTGCTCCTCCTTCTCGAGTCGACCCGTGGTCAGGCGTGCGCGGCGGCCGGGCGGCCGCCCGTCTCGGCGTCCTCGGCCGTCAACGGCTGCGCGATGTCCTCCAGCGACTGACCCTCGGCCTTGACGCCGAGGAACGCCTCGACGATCCCGCCGCCGATCATCAGCACCGCGCCGACGAAGTAACCCACCGCGATGTGGGTGATGTCCTTGCTGGCGGAGGCGTCGTTGAGCAGCTTGCCGAAGTAGAGCGGTCCGGTGATGCCGCCGATCGCCGTACCGATGGCGTAGAAGAACGCGATGCACAGCGCCCTGGTCTCCATCGGGAACACCTCGCTCGCGGTGAGGTACGCCGCGCTGGCGCCGGCCGACGCGAAGAAGAAGACGATCGCACCCATCAGCGTGAGGGTCTTGGCGTCGAGGCTGCCCAGCATGAACCCGGTGATCCCGAGCAGCACCCCGGACAGGACGTAGGTGCCGGTGATCATCTTGACCCGGCCGACCCGGTCGAACAGCGGACTCAGGGCCAGCGCGCCGAGGAAGTTGCTGACCGCGAACACGGCCAGGTAGTACCCGGTCTGCGTGACGCCGAAGAACGTGCTGAGGGTGTCGCCGTAGGTGAAGAAGAACGCGTTGTAGAGGAACGCCTGGCCGACGAACAGCGACAGGCACAGGATGGTCCGCTTGGGATACAGCGTGAACACCGTCCTGGCGATCAACCCGATCCCGATCGTCTTGCGCTGCCGGATGGTGATCTTCTTCGTCACGCCGGGCAGGTCACGGCCGGTCTCGTCCTGGACGGTGCGCTCGATGTCGCGCACGATCTCGTCACCCTCGTCCTCGCGGCCGTGGATGAACAGCCAGCGGGGGCTCTCGGGCACGTTGCGGCGGACGAACAGCACTCCGACCGCGAGGATCGCGCCGAGCGCGAACGCGAACCGCCAGCCGTACGACGGGTTGATCACGGTCGGGTCGAGCAGCGGGATCGTGAGCAGTGACCCCGCCGCGGCGCCGACCCAGAACGACCCGTTGATGGCGATGTCGACGCGGCCGCGGTACTTCGCCGGGATCAGCTCGTCGATCGCGGAGTTGATCGCGGCGTACTCACCGCCGATGCCGGCACCGGTGATGAACCGGCAGGCGAAGTACCACGTCGGGTTCATCGAGAACGCCGTCAGCACGGTGCCCACCACGTAGACGCCGAGCGTGATCATGAAGAGCTTCTTGCGGCCGAAGCGGTCGGTCAGCTGGCCGAAGAACAGCGCGCCCAGACAGGCGCCGGCGACGTAGATGGCGCCGGCGAACCCGATGTCCCAGCTGCTCATCCCGAGACCGGTGCTGGGCGACTTCAGGGCGTCGCTCATCGAGCCGACGATCGTCACCTCGAGGCCGTCCAGGATCCAGACCGTCCCCAGGCCGATCACGACGATCCAGTGCCACCGGGCCCAGGGAAGCCGGTCCAGCCTCGCCGGGATGTCGGTGGTGATCTGCCCGGTCTCGACGCCGCTCGCCATGTGATCCTCCTCGATAGGGCACGGTGCAGGGATCGTCGTACCCCGCCCCCGCGGCACCATGCGTCACGCGTGCTCGGTCGGGTGGGGTCAGCGGCCGACCGCGCGTGCGAGCTCCGCCTTGCTCATCGACGAGCGGCCCTTCACGTTCTTGCGCTTCGCCTCTTCGTAGAGCTGGGCCTTGGTGCGGCCGCCGGATCCCGAGTGGGACCTGAGGCCACCCCGGCGGGACGACGACAGGTCGTCGGTGGACGTACGGCTGGCGGTGCGAGACTCGCCGGCGGCGGGCGGCACCGCGAAGCTCCTCTCCGTCCAGCCCGGGAACCGCGTGACGAGCCGCAAGCCGGATGATCTCCCCGCGTTCAACGAGGCGCTGGTGGAGCTGTTCGCCGGCTGAGCAGCCGTCCGGTCAGAGCCGGCCCGCGATCACCCACGCGACGCGGCGCAGGGCGAGCCTCAGCGACCGCTGACCGCCGGCGCCATCGTGGCCGCGTTCCTCGGACCGGGTGAGGGGCGCCGTCACCAGCCTCGGCGCCAACCGGGCCAGACCGTCGTCGATCTCCCTCTCGATGAACGGGGCGGCGTAGTCGGCGAAGTCCGTGCCTTCGTACGGGTCGTAGGTGCGCAGTGCGTGGACGAGACCGTCGAGAGCGTCGGGCTCGACCATGCTGCGCTGCCGCGGGGTGAGGGAGAGGCGATCCGCGGCGTCGCCCACGAGCGGCAGGTTGAGGTGAAGCGCCCGGAACTGGAGCGCTTGCCTCTCGCCCGGTTGGGCCCGGGCCGCACGCAGCAGCAGGTCGCGGGTCAGGACCCGGCGGGTCTGCTCCGCCCAGTCCCCCTCGTCGCCCGGGGGGTGGCGGGTCTGCTCTGCGGCTCGCATCGGCCTCCCCCTGCACGGTCGTCCTGCGTGGCGCTGTGCCGCCGCCCGGTCGGCTCGCAGGCAGTCCCGGGCGGCCCCCGAAGGGCCGTGAGCGGGACGTACCCGCGCGCGCGGATCCTCAAACACGACACGCCGCCGGACGAGCAGAACCCTCCCGGCTGGCTGTTCAACCCGGAGGGCAGCCCCCCGCACGGAGCGGGTACCTGGCCCGTGCCCACCTCAGCCGCGTCGAAACGGTTCCCACTCCATCGCCCGGCGGGAGAGGCCGGACGGCGAGGTCAGGCCTGGTCGGGCAGGCGCCGGCTCTCGACCACCCGCTCGGCGACGGTGTGGAGCTTGACGTTGCCGTCCTGGGAGTAGCGGCGCAGCACGCCGAAGGCGTCGTCGGCGTCGATCGCGAAGCGCTCCATCAGGATGCCTTGGGCCATGCCGATCAGGTGCCTCGAACCGATCGCCTGCCAGAGGTTGTCGTGGTTCCGGGCGCTGTCGAGGGCCACCGCCGCATGTCGGGCCAGGACGTGCGCGACCTCGAGGTCGTCGTCGCCGAAGTGACCGACGCGGACGTCGTAGAGGTTCAGGCTGCCGATGGTCTGGGCGGTCGTGTAGAGGCGCGTACCGAGCATGCTGCGTACGCCGGCGTCCGCCACCGCCCGCGACCATTCCGGCCAGCGATCCTCGGTCTCCGTGTCCCGCACGATGACCCCGTGCTGGTCGCCGATGACGTCGAGGTCGGGTCCGTGGCCGTACCGGAGCTGGATCTTGTCCAGCTCCGCGACGATCGGGTGCGTGGCCGCAACGGTCTCGATCCGCTCCTTGGCGTGCACCACGATGACTCCGGCGTAGGCGCAGTCGAGCTCCCTCACGACGAAGTCGAGCAGGCGCTCGATGGTCGTCTCGAAGCTGTCCTCGTCATGAAGCGACAGCGCCATCTCCGCGAACTCGTCCGCGGTACTGCGTTCCTGCGCGTTCAACGCCGGAGGGTGCGGTCGAGCAGCGCGTGGAGGTCGTCGAAGGACCGCTCGCTGGCTTCCTCGTCGTACATCGAGGTGTCCGACATCGCGTAGCCGTGCGGTGCCCCGGCGTAGATCTCGTTCTTCGCCGTGAGTCCGGCCTCGGCGAGCGCCCGGCCGAGGCTCTCGACCGCCTCGGCCGGCATCGAGCGGTCCTGGTCGGCGTGCCCGAAGACGAACTCGGCCCGCGCGCCGGGCAGTCCGGCGTGGGGGCTGTCGGCGGCGTCCGTGACGAGGCCCCCGCCGTGGAACCCGGCGACCGCCACGACGGCCGGGTCCGCGCTCGCCGTGCGCACGGCGAGGCGAGCGCCCATGCAGTAGCCGACCGTGCCGACCGGTCCTTCACCGCAGTGCTCGCGCAGCGCCGCGAGGTAGACGGGGATGTCGGCGAGGACACGATCCGTGGTGAGCTCCGCGATCCGTGGCCCGGTGTGCTGGAAGAACTCCTCGCGGGCCCCCGGCGCCCGCAGGTCTCCCGTCGGGGAGGTCTCGGCGGCGGTGCCCGAGCGGTAGAGGACGTTGGGGGCGAGGACGGTGTAGCCCCAGCCGGCGATCCGGTCGCACATCTCCTCGATCCGCGGCCGGAGCCCGATCGCGTCGATGTAGAAGAGGACCCCCGGCCCGGACCCGGCCAGGTAGGCCTCGGCGGTTCCGTCCGGCATGGTGAGCTCGAGAGTGGTCACGCCGACAGGCTAGACGGGCGGTTCCAATCCCAGGCCGACGGCTCAGGCCGCCACCCTCTCGCGGGGCTCCTCGGACACGTCGGTCGAGGCGCGTGCGCTCCCTCGTCGGCCGAGGGCGAACGCGGCCGCGAACAGCGCGGCGTACCCGACGGCGGCGATGGCGGCCAGGGAGTCGGTCGGCCGGTAGTGGCCGGTCAGCACGAAGAACGCCGGCACGGTCGTCGTGACCTGACCGAGCAGCAGGAGGGACCAGCCGGTGGGCCGGGTCAGCCACTCCCGACCCAGGGCCATCAGCAGGAAGAACTCCAGCCACAGGCCGGCCCAGGCCAGCCAGATCACCCCGAAGACCGGGTCGTGCCCGGACGTGAAGTTCACGCCGGCGTACGCGACCGCAGCGGCGGCCACGAAGCCGGAGTACCACCCGACACCGTCGGCCGGCAGGCCGGCCAGGTTCACCACGCCGACGAACAGGAACGTGAAGCCGAAGAGATAGATGCCCGACGCCGCCAGCAGGGACGGCGTGTCGGCGCCCGCCTGCAGGATCAGCACGGTCGGCGTCACGACCTGGAGCGTGCCGACGAAGAGGTTGAGGACGGCCGCCGACCGGGGGTCGACCCGGCCGAGCAGCATGGCGCCGTTCACGAAGAGGACGGCGCCGCAGTAGATCAGTCCGATCGCAGCCACGGCTGCTCCTTTCGACGAGGTGGTCTCGACTCCGCTCGACCACCGAGGGAGGGCTCGACCACCAAGGACGGGTCAGGCGGCGTCGACGTCCTTGCCGTTGATCCGACCGTCGAGCTTGGCCGGGTCGAGGTCGTCGCCGGAGAGCTTCTTGAAGCCGCTGCGGTGGAAGACCAGCGGCGACGATCCGCCGCCGTCGGACACCCGGTGCAGGGCCAGCACCACGATCAGGTGGTCCCCCGCCTCGACCTCCTGCTCGATGGAGCAGTCGAACGTGGCCACGGCCTCGTCGAGAAGGACGGCGCCGTCGTGCGTCGACCGGAACGGGAGGCCGCTGAACCGCTGGTCGTCGGGTCCGGCCAGCTGGCGGCAGACCGCGTCGTGGTGGTCGGCGAGCACGCTGACCCCCAGGTGCGCGGCCTCGCGCAGCAGCGGCCAGGTGTTGCTGGACGTGGCGACGGAGAACGACACCAGCGGCGGGTCCATGCTCACGGAGGTGAACGAGCTCGCGGCGATCCCGGTCAGCCGGCCGCGCACCTGGGCGGCGACGGCGACCACACCACTCGGGAACGCACCGAACGCGGAACGCAGCGTGTGCGGGTCGAGGTCGTGACGCACGGCGGTGGCGGTCATGAGGGCACTCCTTCCAGGAGCGGGGGTTCGAGGAAGGTGCGCAGCACGGGACGCGCCAGGGCCAGCCAGTCGTCGTACGCCTCGGGGCGGTCGAACCGGCCGTCCAGGACGTAGAGGCCGCGCACCGGCACCACGGCGCCGAGCTCGGTGAGGAGCGGCCGCAGCGCGAGCTCCGGCGCGAGCGCGTGCTCGGGCCCGGAGCCCAGCATCAGCGGCACCGCGACCCCGGAGAGCCCCGTCCCTGCTGCGAACCGGTCGAGGAACAGCTTGAGCAGACCGGTGTAGGTCGCCTTGTACGTCGGGCTGGCGACCACGACCAGGTCCGCGTCCCCGACATCCGCGACGAGACGCCCCACCTCGGGGTCCGACCAGTCCAGGAGCCGTACGCCGAGCTCGGCGAGGTCGACCACGAGGTCGGGCTCACGACCCGTCAGCTCCCGGGCCAGGTGCACGGCCGCGTGGAGCGTGCGGGAACCCGGCCTCGGGTTGCCGACGACGACCGCGACGTGCGCGGTCACGAGGCCGCCCCTGCGGCCGCGAACGGCACGGACGAGCCCGCGTAGCGCGGCGGGGCCGGGTGCTGCCAGCGGCCGCGTTCGGCCAGCAGCGGCAGCACGCCCTCGCCGAACCAGTACGCCCCCTCGAGGTGCGGGTAGCCGGACAGGATGAACTCGTCGATGCCGAGGTCGGCGTACTCCTCGATCCGGTCGGCCACCTCCTCGTGGCTGCCCACCAGGGCGGTGCCGGCACCACCGCGCACCAGCCCGACCCCGGCCCAGACGTTCGGATAGACCTCGAGGCCGTCCCGGTCACCCGCGTGGAGGTCGAGCATCCGTCGCTGGCCCTCGGACTCGCTACGCCGCAGACCCTCCTGCACCTTCGCGATCGCGCCCGGGTCGAGCGCGGCCAGCAGCCGGTCGGCCTCGGCCCACGCCTCGGCCGAGGTGTCGCGGGTGATCGCGTGGATGCGGAGGCCGAACCGCACCTCGCGACCCTCGTTCGCCGCGAGCTTGCGGACCCACTCGATCTTGGCGCGTACGGCGTCGGGCGGCTCGCCCCAGGTGAGGTAGACGTCGGCGTGGCGAGCCGCGACGTCGCCGGCGGCGGGCGACGAGCCACCGAAGTAGATCGCGGGCACCGGGTCGGGGATCTGTCCGAGCCGTGCGCCCTCGACCTCCAGATGATCGCCGGCGAAGTCGACGGTCTCGCCACGCCAGAGCGCGCGGACGACGGTGAGGAACTCGTCGCAGCGTGCGTAACGTGCGTCCTTGTCCGCGAAGTCGCCGTACATCCGCTGCTCGTGGCTCTCTCCCCCGGTGACGACGTTCAGCAGCAGCCGACCACCGGAGAGGTTCTGGAAGGTCCCGGCCATCTGCGCGGCCAGGAACGGCGAGGTGAGTCCCGGCCGGAAGGCGACCAGGAACTTCAGCCGCTCCGAGACCTGGCTCAGCATCGCCGTCGACAGCCAGGCGTCGTCGCACCAGGCGCCGGTCGGGGTGAGCGCCGCCTCGAACCCGACGTCCTCCGCGGCTCGGGCCACCTGACCGAGGTAGGACACGCTCGGCGGGCGGCCGGACGGTCCCGGACCCAGGCCATGGCCGCCGCCGACGATCTGCCGCCCGTCACCGCCGTTGGTCGGCAGGAACCAATGGAACTTCAGGGTGCCGTTCTCGAGCCGCCGGTCGGGCTCGTCGAGACCACTCATCAGGTGCTCCTCTCCTCAGATCTGGCCGTGGTTGGGGGGCAGCCGGCCCTCGAGGGCCCAGCCGCCGAGGTGCTGGACCTTCCACGCAGCGGGGTCGTGCAGGGTGTGGGTCCGCGCGTTGCGCCAGTGCCGGTGCAGGTTGAGGCTGTCCAGCGCCGAGCGGGTCCCGGCGACCTCGAACAGCCGGCTCGAGACGTGCACGGATGCCTCGGTCGTCGCGGCGCGGGCGGCGGCCACCGCCAGGCTGGCGGCACCCGCGAGCTCGGCCGTGAGCTCGGCGTCGGCGCGGTCGACCGCCCGGCCGGCCTCGGCCACCAGGGCCTCGGCGGCCCGGACCTCGAGCTCCATCTCCCCGAAGGCGTGCACGACCAGCGGGTCGTCGGCGTGCCGCTCGACCTGCGCATCGGCGTAGGGGCGGCTCCTGGTGGTCACGAAGCCGGCCGCCTCGCGCAGCGCCGCCCGGGCGATGCCCGCGTCGAGGGCCGCGTGCAGCAGCTGGGCGAACGCGCCGTACGTCTGGGGACCGGACTCGAAGGTGAGGTGGTAGGGGGTGAGCCGCGAGGCGTCGACCTCGACGTCGACCAGCCGGACGGTGCCGCTCGCCGTCGTCCGTTGGCCCATGCCGTCCCAGTCGTCGACGACCGTGACGCCCGGCGCGGTCCGTTCGACCCACGCCACGTGCAGCGGGCCCTGCCCCGGGTCCTCGACCGTGTCGAGGTGGGCCAGCACCGGGATCCAGTCGGCGAGGAGCGCGCCCGTGCTGTAGCCCTTCTCCCCGTTCAGCACCCACCGGTCGCCCTGGGGCGTCAGGGCGGTGCGGTAGTCGCGGGCGTGCTTGCTGCCGATCTCCGACTGCGCGTTGCCGAACCGCTTCCCCCGCCGGACCTGGTCGAAGAAGAAGGCCTGCTGTGCCGGGGTTGCCCGGTGTCGCAGGGCGTTGACGTAGACGAAGTGGCTGTGTGGGATCTGCGCCACGCTCGGGTCTCCCGCGGCCAGCAGCCGGAACACCTCGGCCGCGATCGCGGCGGGCAGCCCGGGGCCGCCGTACGACGTGGGCACGGTGATCGCGAGGAGCCCCGACGCGGACAGCTGCTCGAGCTCGTCCGCGGGAAGGAGGCGCTCGGCATCCCGCCGGGCCGACCCCTCCGCCAGCAGGTCCCCGAGCTCCGACGCGACCCGGACGGCCTCGTCCGCCGAGAGCACCGGGACGTGCCCCCCGGCGACGCGCGCCCACGCCGCCGGGGAGTCTGTGGGCGCCCCGTGGGCGCGGTCCTGGACGGTCGAGGTCATCGGCCGGCCTGCGCCAGCTCGGCCGCCTCGAGCTCCCGCACGATCGGGAGGACCTCACGACCGAAGTACTCGACCTCCTCGTGGTAGTGCAGGAAGCCGAGGAGGAACAGGTTCACCCCGAGCCGCTTGTAGTCGATCATCCGCGACGCGATCTGCTCGGGCGTTCCGATCAGGCCGGTCCGGAAGCCGTCGTTGTACTGCACGAGGTCGGCGAACTCCGAGTCCTGCCACATCCCGCGCTTGTCGCCGGTGCTCTGCCCGGCCTGCTTGACCGCGGACCCGAAGCCCTCGACCGCCTCGCGGTCGGCCTTGTCGACGATCTCGCGCAGGGTGTCGCGGGCCTCCGCCTCGGTGTCGCGGGCGATGAGGAACCCGTTGACGCCGAAGCGGGGTCCCCCGTCGGTGCGGCCGTGGACGCGCGCGACGTCGCGGACGTCGCGGATCTGCTCCGCGATGCCTTCGGGCGTGTTCCCGTTCGCGAAGTACCAGTCGGAGACCCGGCCGGCCATGCCGCGCGCGTCGGTGGAGTTGCCGCCCTGGAAGATCTCCGGGTGCGGCCGGCCCTCGCCGGCGATCGGCTTGGGCTTCAGGTCGAAGCGGTGGAGTCGGTAGAAGTCACCGCTCAGCTCGGCTCGGTCGGAGGTCCAGATCTCCTTGAGGTAGCGGATGAACTCCTCAGAGCGGCGGTAGCGCTCCCCGTGCTCGAGCCACGGCTCGCCGAGCTGCAGGAACTCGTCCTTGAACCAGCCGGACACGACGTTGACGGCGGCCCGCCCGCCGGACAGGTGGTCGGCCGTGGCGAGGAACTTGGCGAGCACCCCCGGCTGCCACAGTCCCGGGTGCACGGCCGCGATGACCTTGAGCCGCTCGGTCGCCAGCAGCAGTGCCAGGCTGAAGCTGGTGGACTCGTGCTGGTACGCCGCGCCGTACGACGCCATGTAGCGCACCTGCGAAAGGGCGTAGTCGAAGCCGTTGTTCTCGGCCAACCGCGCCAGCACCTTGTTGTAGTCGTAGCCCCAGTCGGTGCGCTGCTCGATCCTGCTCACGACGAGACCGCCCGACACGTTCGGCACCCAGTACGCGAACTGCAACGGCGCCTCGGGGGCGTGGGGATAGCTGCTCATGGACGTCTCCTCGATCCTTCTCGGGAATGTCAATCAGAGTTGTTGCCTTAGGCCGCGCAGGCAAGCGGAACACCGCCCCGCGCCGCTCGGAAACGCCGACCGGGTGACCGGCGTTTCCTGTCACCCGTCCTGGGTGGAGGGCTCGCCGGTGCCGGTTGCTGCCTGGACCGACTCCCGTCGGGTCGCGCCGATCGCCCAGGCGTAGGGCGGCGGTGTGCCGTTGACGAGGTGGGCGCCGACCACGCGCGCCTTGAACAGGCGGGGGTTGTGCGACGAGACCGTGCGCGCGTTGCGCCAGTGACGGTCGAGCGCCCGGGCCCGCGACGTGCCCGACGCGCCCAGCGTGTCGAACAGGTCCGAGGTGGCCCTCAGCACGAGCTCGGTCACGACCACCTGGGCCGCCGCCGACTCGATCTCCACCGCCTCGTTCGCCGCCGCGACGGCCGGCTCGCCCTTCTGGGCCGTGCACGAGACCTCCTGCACGGCGTCGGCCACGCGCAGCGTGACCGCCTCGGCGGCGTAGGTCGCGGCCGCGATCTCGCCGACCCGCGCCAGCACCTGAGCGTCGTCGCGGACCCGGGCCGCGTTCGCGTGGGAGTAGTTGCGCTCGCGGCGGCGTATCTCGTCGACCGCATCGGCGAGCGCGGCCCGGGCGATCCCGGCGAGCGTCGCCAGGAGGTTCAGCTGGTAGACCGCGGTCTGGTAGGGCAGGCGCTGCTCGAACGCGAGCACGTGCTCGGCGGGGACGGGCACCTGCTCGAACGTCGTCGTCCCGCTGCCGGTGCCGCGCTGCCCGAAGCCGTCCCAGTCGTCGGTGACGGTCACACCCCGCGCCCGCGTGTCGACGATCGCGATCGCGAAGTCGTCGTCCTGACCGGGGCGATGCCGCCGCGCGTAGACGTCGGCCCACTCCGCGAAGATGCTGCCGGTTGTGTAGTACTTCGTGCCGGTCAGGCGGTAGCCGTCCACCTGCGGCACCAGGACGGTCTGCTGGGTGTCGATCGCGGTGCCACCGACCTCCGACCACGCGTTCCCGGCGATCTCGCCGGCGACGAAGCGCTCGAACCACACCTGCTGGTCCTGACCACGCCGGTGCTGCCACAGCCGGTCCTCCGCGAGGGCGAAATGGCCTCGGAACGCCTGCGGGAGGTTGGCGTCCGCGGCCGCGAGCTCGATCCAGAGCGACGTGAGCTCCGGCCAGGTCGCCCCCAGCCCGCCGTACGCGCGCGGCACGCGCGCTGCCCCGAAGCCGGCCTCCTTGAGGCGCCGCACCGGCTCGAACGGGAGCGCGCCGTCGAGCTCGCGCTGCACCGTCCCGGCGGCGATCTCGCGGAAGAGCGGCGCCCACTCCTCGCGCAGCCGGCCGAGGAGCTCGCTGCGGTACGGCGGCCGCTCGAGCAGACCGTGTGCGGTCGGGGGCTCGCGGAGGTACGGCGGGGCCGAGGATGCGGCCCGGTCGCTCGTCTGGGTCATGGGGTCGGCCTCTCGGGTCGGGGTGGCACGCTGGGGTCAGGGCCTGTTGGTCGGTCGGCTATTCTGTGCAATGTCGATCAACATACATGACTTTAGACGGCAGGCCGGCAGCACCCAAGGCCCCGACGCCAGGTTCTCCCTGGCGCCTGCGCCAGCCCCCACCTGCCAGGAGGTGGGACATGCGCCTGGAGCAGCTGGAGTACCTGTCGGCGGTGGTGCAGCACGGCTCGCTCCGGCGCGCCAGCGAGCACCTGCACATCTCCCAGCCGGCGCTCAGCGAGGGCGTGGGCAAGCTCGAGCGCGAGCTCGGGCTGACGCTGCTCGACCGGCACCGGTCCGGCGCCCGGATCAACCGGGCCGGGCGTGAGCTGCTGTCCCACATGACCGACGTGCTGGAGGCAGTGGACCGGCTGCGCGCGGCCGCCGGGGACCAGAACGGCGTCACCCGCACCGTCCGGGTCGGCACGGTCAACACCGGCACGTCCTCGGTGGTCGCACCGGCCGTCCTGGCGTTCCAGCACGGCCGGCGGTCGACCACCGTGGAGGTCGTCGACCTGACGCACCGCGGGGTGGTCGACGGACTCCTCGAGGGCACCCTCGACCTCGGCCTGGTCAACCTCCTGACCGGCGACGAGCTCCCCTCGGAGCTGGAGCCCACTCTCCTGGTGCGCGGCCACCCGGTCGTGGTGATGCCGGTCGACCATCCGCTGGCCGAGCGGGACGCCGTGGACGTCGGCGAGCTGCGCGCGGAGCGGTTCGTCGCGATGCGGCCGGGCTACGTGATGCACCGGTTCGCCCAGCGGCTCTTCGGCGACCGTCCCCCGGCCGTCACCTACCGCACCGCCGGCTCGGCGATGGGCAAGCTGCTGGTGGCGGACGGGATGGGCCTCACCGTCCTGCCCGACTACAGCGTGGCCGACGACCCGCTGACCCGGTGCGGCGTGCTCGCGTTCCGCCCGCTGGCGCACGACCGGACGGCGATCAGCCTGGTACTGCTCCGGCGCCGCTCCGACCGGGTGCCCGAGTCGGTGGCCGAGCTGCGCACGGCGCTGGTACGACGCGCGCAGGCCTATCGGGCGAGGGGCGACGGAGCCGGGGCCGCGCCGACCCGTTCAGGTGGTTGACAGGTTCAGCCGCCATGATGGGGAGGTTCTGTCCCTCTGCTGGAAGGCGCACGCGTGCATCACCTGAGCTGGCTCGAGGCAGCGGTCGTCGGCGGCCTCCAGGGCGTCTCGGAGCTCTTCCCGATCTCGAGCCTGGGGCACAGCGTGCTGCTCCCGGCCGTGGTGGGCGGCAGCTGGGCGCGCGACCTCAACGTCGCAGCGCCGGAGTCGCCGTACCTGGCCTTCATCGTCGGCACCCACGTCGCCACGGCTCTGGCCCTGCTGGTGTTCTACTGGCGCGACTGGCTCCGCCTCATCACCGGCTTCTTCACCAGCATCCGGCACCGCCGTCTCAGCAACCCCGACGAGCGGCTGATCTGGCGCCTGATCGTCGGCACCATCCCGGTCGGGCTGGTGGGTCTGGTGTTCGAGCACTGGCTGCGCACGCACCTCGGCCGGCCCGTGCCCGCGGCCTGCTTCCTGTTCGTCAACGGGCTGATCCTGATCGGCATCGAGTGGTACGTCGCGCGGCGGCCCGCCGAGGAGACCGTGCCACCCGGGGTCCCCAGCGACCCGGTCGCGGACGGGATCGCCGCCGACGCACGCCTCTCGCAGATGTCGATGGGTCGCTCGGTCGCGATCGCCAGCTTCCAGATCCTGGCCCTCGGACCGGGGATCTCGAGGTCCGGGGTGACCACCGCGGCCGGCATGGGCGCCCGCCTGCGGCGCGACGACGCCCTGAGGTTCGCGTTCCTGCTGGCCACGCCGGTGATCCTCGCGGCCGGCGTGCTCAAGCTGCCGGACCTGTTCGGACCGCTCGGGAACGGGGTGCGGCCGCAGATCCTGTTCGGCTCCCTGCTCGCCGGGCTCTTCGCCTACATCTCGGTCCGCTGGCTGACTCGCTACGTGCAGACCAACACCCTGCGTCCCTTCGGCATCTACTGTCTCGTGGCGGGCGCCGCCTGCCTGGTCCTCTTCGGCCTGCGCTGAGGCCCGTCTCACCCGGCCCGTCACGCATGACGCCCGACCCGTGGTCGCGGTAGTTTCAGGGACGGAACGGCGCGCGCACGACGTATCACCACGGTTCGTGCGTGCCTCCTGTGGGGGTGTGATGACCATGCACGGCGCATCGGGGGGGCCGACATCGTCGGCGCTCTACGACGCGGCGACGGACGCGTTCCGACGCTGGCGCGCCGGCGAGGAGTCCGCGCTCGACGAGCTGGTCCGCATCATGAGCCCGGTGCTCTGGCATGTCGTCCGGGCCACGGGTCTCGACCGGGAGGCCGCGGAGGACGTCGTCCAGAACACCTGGCTCACGCTCGTCGGCTCCGGCGACTCCGTGCGCGACGCGCAGGCGATCACCCGGTGGCTGTGCACCACGGCCCGCCGCGAGGCGTGGCGGGTGAGCAAGGCCACGACCCGGACGCGCCCGGTCGAGGAGGAGGTCATCGACGCGCGGATGCCCGCCCAGAGGTCGCCGGAGGCCGAGGTGGTCGCCGACGACGAGAAGGCACAGCTCTGGAGCGCCCTGGGCCGGCTGCCGGAGCGCTGCCAGAAGCTGCTCCGGATCGTGGCCTGGGAGCCGCGCCCCGACTACTCCTCCGTCGCCGAGGGCCTGCAGATGCCCGTCGGCAGCATCGGCCCGACGCGCCGCCGCTGCCTGGACAAGCTTCGCGTCGAGCTCGGAGGTGCGTCATGACGGTCGCGGACGACCAGCTGCTCGAGGCGATCGCGCGGCTCTACGCGGAGATCGACCCGGCGCCCGACGACCTCGCCGACGGCGTCCTCGCGCGCCTGGCGATGGAGGGCCTCGAGACGGAGTACGAGCTGCTCACCCTGGTCGAGCGGATCGACCTCGCCGCGGGCACCCGCGGAGGCACCGAGGCCGCGCTGCACGACGAGGAGACCACGGTGGCGCTGGAGTTCGCCGGCGCGTCCTACCGGGTGCTGGTGCGGATCAGCGGCGTCGAGGGGCGGCGCCGCCTCGACGGCTGGGTCGTCCCCGCCGTGCCGCTCCGGATCTTCCTGGGGCGGCAGGACGCCCCGCAGGCCCGCCAGCGCGTCGAGGCCGACCGCGACGGCCGATTCGAGTTCGCGTCACCGCCGAGCGGCGAGGTCCGGCTGTGGCTGCTGCCGCAGCCGACCGATGACGCGGCGCCCACCACGCCGCCGTTCGTCACCCCGCCCTTCCTGGTCTGAGCCACCGGCTCGACCCGCCGGCATCGGCAGCTTCCGGTCGCCGTGAAAAGAATCCGGCGACGAGGTATCAGCGCGGTCCTCGCCGCCTCCTGAACAGCAGAGGCCGGGGACGCTGATTCGGGGGAACAGCGGCCCCGGCCCCCCACGGGGAGCCTCTATCGGGGGGCAGACACGCGGCATGGGTCGGGCGAGGCACGCGGGGGCAGATGCCGCGCCCGGCTCACGCCCGTCGTGGTGGACGGCCGGACAGCGCACGCCTTGTCGCCGGGCCGCGTGTCCCCGACGATGTGCTCATGAGGTTCTCGACGCGCAACCAGCTGCCCGGCACCGTCCTGTCCGTCACCCTGGGCGAGGCCATGGCCGTGGTCCGGATCCAGCTCGACGACGGCGGCGTGATCACGTCGTCGATCACCCGCGACGCGGCGGAGGACCTCGCGCTGGCCGAGGGGAGCAAGGTCACGGCCCTGGTGAAGTCCACCGAGGTCTCCCTGGCCGTGGAGTAGCGGCCCCGGTCAGCCGCCGAGGAACGCGGTGAGTCCTTCGAGCAGGCGGTCGACGTCGGCGTCGTCGTTGTAGGGCGCGAGCCCGATCCGCAGGCCCCCGGCATCACCCAGCCCGAGCCGTCGCCCGGCCTCGTAGGCGTAGAAGGAGCCGGCGGGTGCGTTGACGTTGCGGGCCGCGAGGAAGTCGCGCACCTCCCGGACGTCGTGCTCGTCGAAGGTGACGAGCAGCGTCGGCGTACGTCGGGCGGCGCGCGAGTGCAGGCGCACGCCGGGGAGTCCCGCGAGCCCGCCCTCGATCCGTCCCCTCAGCCGGTCCTCGTGGCGCTCGAGCGCCGACATCGAGGCCACGAGTCGCTCCCGGCGCCCCGGCCCGCCCGGATCCTCGTGAGCGGTCAGGCCGGCCAGGAAGTCGACGGCCGCGGCGGCGCCGGCCATCAGCTCGTACGGAAGCGTGCCCGAGCTCGAACCGCTCGGGCACCGACGTCCGGCGACGGCAGCGAGCTTGTCGGGGTGCAGCCGCTCGAGGAGCCCGGGCGCGGCGGCGACGACGCCGCAGTGCGGACCCAGGAACTTGTAGGGCGAGCAGGCGAAGAAGTCGGCGCCGAGGGCGCGTACGTCGACCGCCGCGTGCGCGGTGTAGTGCACGCCGTCCACGTAGAGCAGGGCGCCCGCGGCGTGCACCAGCGCGGCTATCGCCGGGACGTCGGGCATGGTCCCGATCAGGTTCGAGGCGGCCGTGACGGCGACGATCCTGGTCTGCGGACCGAGCACCCGCTCGAGCCCGGGCAGGTCCAGCTCGCCGGTCTGGGTATCGAAGTCGACCCATCGCACCGTCGCGCCCGCGCGCTCCGGCGGCGAGCACCCACGAGCGCACGTTGGAGTCGTGGTCGAGCCGGGTGACCACGACCTCGTCACCGGGCTCCCACTCCCGGGCCAGGGTCCGTGCCAGGTCCATCGTCAGCTGGGTCATCGACCGGCCGAAGACGATGCCGGCCGGGTCCGCACCCAGGAGGTCGCCGAGTGCGGACCGCGCACCCAGGACGGCCGCCTCCGCGTTGCGCTCCGCCGGCGTGACCGAGCCGCGGTTGGCCAGCGGGGCGACGAGCACGTCGTACATCGCCCGAGCGACCACGTCGGGAGTCTGGGAGCCGCCGGGGCCGTCGAAGTGAGCCGCACCGGTGCCCTCCCCCTCGCGCAGCTGCGGGAAGTGGGCCCGGACGCGGGCGACGTCGTAGGCGGTCTGGTTCGCGGCGCGCACCGACGAGGAGCTCACCCTCGCGACCCTATGCCGGTCAGAGCTCCGCCTGGACGCCGGCCAGCAGCTGGCGGGCGATCACGATCCGTTGGACCTGGTTGGTGCCCTCGTAGATCTGGGTGATCTTCGCGTCGCGCATCATCCGCTCGACCGGGTAGTCGCGGGTGTAGCCGTAGCCGCCGAGCACCTGGACGGCATCGGTCGTGACCTCCATCGCCACGTCGGAGGCGAAGCACTTCGCGGCGGCGCCGAAGAACGTGAGGTCGGAGTCGCCGCGCTCGCTGCGGCCGGCCGCGGCGTAGGTCAGCTGGCGGGCCGCCTCGACCTTCATGCCCATGTCGGCGAGCAGGAACTGCAGACCCTGGAAGTCGCTGATCGGCCTGCCGAACTGCTGGCGCTCCTTCGCGTAGCCGAGGGCGAAGTCGAGCGCGCCCTGGGCGACACCCACCGCCTGGGCCGCGATCGTGATGCGGGTGTGGTCGAGGGTCTTCATGGCGGTCTCGAAGCCGGTCCCCTCCTCGCCGATCATCCGGTCGGCGGGGATCCGGACGTGGTCGAGATAGACCTCGCGGGTCGGGCTGCCCTTGATCCCGAGCTTCTTCTCCTTGGCGCCGAAGGTCACGCCCTCGTCGGACCGCTCCACGACGAACGCCGAGATGCCGCGGCTGCGCTTCTCCGGATCGGTCACCGCCATCACCGTGTAGAACTCGCTGACGCCCGCGTTGGTGATCCAGCGCTTCACCCCGTCGAGCACCCAGTCATCGCCGTCGCGCACGGCCCTGGTCTTCATGGCGACCGCGTCGGAGCCCGCCTCGGGCTCGGAGAGGCAGTAGGAGAAGCCGCCCTCGCCGGCGGCCAGCTTGGTCAGGTAGTGCTTCTTGAGCTCCTCGGACCCGCTGATGATCACCGGCAACGAGCCGAGCTTGTTCACGGCGGGGATCAGGCTGCTGCTCATGCACACGCGGGCGATCTCCTCGATCACCAGCACGGTGGCGAGGGCGTCGGCGCCGGCGCCGCCGAACTCCTCGGGCACGTGCGGCGCGTGGAAGTCGGCCGCCTGCAGGGCCTTCGCGGCCTCCTCCGGGTAGCGCGACTCCTCGTCGACCTCGGCGGCGAACGGCGCGACCTTGGCCTCGCAGACGTCGCGCACGGCCTCGCGGATCGCCCGGTGCTCCTCCGAGAGCGCGAACAGCGGGAACTCGTTGCTCATGGGCGGATTCTACTGTCGGGTAACTGCGGCCCCGAGCCGGTCCTGGACGGCCGCGAGCCCGGCGGCGACCACCGCGCAGCACAGCCACAGCAGCACCGATCCGCCAGCGGCCAGCAGCGCTGCCGCGAGCAGCGGGGCGACGGTCGCCGCCAACCCCCAGCTCACGCCGTACGCCGCCAGGTAGCGGCCCCGGTCGGCCGCCCCGGCCAGGCCGGCCACCACCGCGAACGGCTCGCCCAGGAGGATCACGTCGCCCACGCTCCACAGGACGACCGGGAAGAGGTAGCCCGGTCCGACCGGGAGCAGTCCGGACGTCACCGCGGCGAAGCCGAGTCCGGCCGCCACCAGGAGGTAGCCCAGGCGCATCCGGCGGAAAGGCCCGCGCGTGACCGCCAGGCGCCCGACGAGGCGCCGGCCGAGGATCACCGTGACCGCCGACACCGCCATCAGGACTCCGGCCCAGGCCGGGGCGATGCCGTCCTGGTGCAGGGCGAGCGGGAGGCCGCCGAGCATGACCAGGTAGACCGTCGCGAAGGCCGTGCCGACCGCGGCCATCGCGAGCAGCCGCGGGTCGCGCCACGGGCTGCGCGTCCCGGCAGTGCCGTGCGGCACCGGCCGCCCACCGTCGAGGCCGACCAGAACGAGGGCCGCGCAGGACACACAGGTGAGCGCGTCCAGCAGGAACAGCCACCGCACGCCGGCCCCGGCCAGCGCCGCGGCGAGGAGGCCGGCCAGCACCCCGGCCGCCGCCATCGCGGCCCCGAGGGCGGAGAACGCCGACGCACGGCGATCGGGCGGGACGAGGTCGGCCAGCAGCGCCTGACTGGGCGGCTCGTAGATCTCGAAGCAGAGTCCGAGGGCCACCGCCGAGACGGCCGCCGTCCGGACACCGGGCGAGACGGCCAGGGCGAGCTGGGCCGCCGCGCAGCCCGAGAGCCCGAGCACGATGGTCGCCCGCCGTCCGAGCCGGTCGGCCAGCCGGCCGCCGAGCAGCCGGCTGGGGACGGTGGCCGCGCCGAACGCCGCCGTCACCAGCCCCGCCGTGCGCAGCGACGCGCCGTACGACGTCACCAGCAGCAGCGGGAGGAACGCCAGGGTGAAGCCGCCGAGCCGGTCCACGACCCGTGCGGTGATCAGGATCCGGAGCTGGCGGGGCCACGCCGGATGACTGGTGACCGGTGTTTCGACAGTCATCATGTTGACCAGCCTCACATCGACCGGTATGACTGGTCAAGTGCTCTTCGACAGTCACGTGGCCACCCTGTTGGCCACCACGGTCTCGCTCGTCGACGGACTGACCCCGGGGATGGACGGAGGCCGCCCCGTGGCCGCGCCGTCCGACGACGACGCGCTGCGCACGGTGGTGAGCGACGCGCTCCTGCACCAGGGGTACGACGTGCCCCCGAGCCGCATCACGGTCGAGGACGCACGGCTCATCGCCGCAACCGTCGCCGAGGCGCGCGCCGTCCTCGAGTCGATCGACGCGGGCGACCTGGCCGGGGCGGCGCGGAGGACCAACGGGCTGCTGCGCTCGACCGGCGCCCGGCCACAGCTCGACGGCTCCGCCGGGGTCGGCTGGAGCCTGCACTTCCACGGCCCGGACGACAGCCTCGGGGTGGGCTGGGCGGCCGGGATCGCGGCCGGGCTCGCGATGGCGCTCGGGACCCCGGACTCAGGACGGCTCGGGATCTGTGGGGCCGAGCACTGCGACCGCGCCTACCTTGACACCTCACGCAACGGGGGCCGCCGGTTCTGCTCCACCCGCTGCCAGAGCCGCATGAAGGCAGCCGCGCACCGTGCCCGCCGTGCACCGCGTCCGGCGATCTAGGCTCGAAGCGTGAGTGGTGACTGGCAGCGCGCCGAGTGGGTCGACCTCATGCTCGACGACTGCGTGACCTGGGCGATCGTCGGCCTGTCCGGCAATCCCGGCCGGACGGCGTACTCCATCGCCGAGCTGCTGCAGCGCCGCGGCAAGCGGATCGTGCCGATCCACCCGCGCTTCGCCGACGACCGCGACGGGGTCCTGGGCGAAGCCGGGTTCGCGACCCTGGCCGACGTGCCGTTCCCGATCGACGTGGTCGACGTCTTCCGCCGTTCGGAGGCGGCCGGCGAGTTCGCCGATCAGGCTGTGCGGGTGGGCGCCCGTGCCGTCTGGTTCCAGCTGGGGGTGGTCGACGAGGACGCGTTCCGCCGTACCACGCTGGCCGGGGTGCCGATGGTGATGGACACCTGTCCCGCCATCGAGTGGCGGCGTCGGGCCGGCGCCGAGGTGTGACCCACGACCGCCCGCCTGAGCGGTGGTCGCGTCAGGGGGTGGTGACGGCCGGCACGCGGTAGGTCGCGACGGCCGGCCGGTGGTCGGAGTACTGGTGGAGCGCGAACAGCACCTTGGCGCTGCTGGCCTTCGTGGTCGACCACACCTGGTCGATCAGGGAGACGCTCCGGGTGCCCAGGCCGTTGGCCGGGGTCTCCGTGGCCCACATGGACGTGAAGCCGATGGACTTGAACTCCCGGTAAGGCATGTGGGCCAGGTGGTGCCGCCGATCGGCCTTCCACCCCGCGTTGAAGTCACCCAGCACGTAGACCCGGCCGTAGCCCTCCTGCTGCTGGGCCTGCGCCACCAGGTGGGCGAGCTGGATCTTGTAGAGCTGCCAGTGCCGGGGGATGCCGGGCACGGGCACGCCGTTCATGATCACGCCCGGGATCATGTGCACGTTCAGGATCGCGATCTTCTGGCCGGTGACCTTGTCGACCAGGTGGACCACGGTGAACCAGCGGTTGCTGGTGTCGCCGAACGCCGGGAGCTCGCCGTTGAGGCTGTAGATCGGCGACAGGAGCGCGGGACCGGCGTAGGTGCACACGAAGCGGTCCGACCGCCACACGACGGGCTGCTGCTCCGTCCCTCCCTCGGCGGGGTGCTTGGTGATGTCGGTGCGGTACTGCCGGTAGAAGTCCCAGCCCGAGCTCGCGAGGTTGGCGAGCACCTGCGCCTTGTCCTTGGAGTTGGTCTCCTGCAGCCCGGCGATGTCGACGTGCGGCAGGAACGCGTGCACCCCCGCTGCGAAGTCCTGCGTCGAGCCCCCGGCCTGGATGTTGAACGTGCCGATCTTGAGCGACGAGGCCTGCGGCGCGGACGGCGTCGGGACCTGGGCGTTGCAGGGATCGCCCCCCAGGATCTGGGCCTGGGTGGTGTCGCTGTGCGCGGGTGCGGCCGCGAGGGTACCGGCAAGAAGGATGCCGGAAATGGCAACCGAGAACTTAGTCAGGGGGGATGACATACCAAGGAAATTAGGAGTCTTTACCGTGGTTCGTGCCCGAAAAGCGACATTTCACCTGACGGCGCGCCGTGACTAGTCCACTGGGTCCAGACGGGCTAGTCACAACTGGGGGGTGGCCGTGGACGGCGACAACCTACACCTGGCCTAGAATGACTAGTCAAGTCTAGGGTCAGAGGACCACGCGACGCGGTCCGAACGGTCAGAAACCGAGCTTGCGGCTGCCGCTGGAGGACCGGACCTTCTTGCCCTTCTCGTGGGCGGTGGTGCGCAGGTCGGCCTGGAAGTCGAGCATCCGCTGGCGCAGGTCGGCGTCGGCAGCGGCCAGGATCCTGACGGCGAGCAGGCCCGCGTTCCGGGCGTTCCCGACGGCCACCGTGGCGACCGGCACCCCCGAGGGCATCTGCACGATGGACAGCAGCGAGTCCATCCCGTCGAGGTGCTTGAGCGGCACCGGCACGCCGATCACCGGCAGCGGCGTCACGGCGGCGAGCATGCCCGGCAGGTGGGCCGCGCCCCCCGCGCCGGCGATGATCACCGAGAGCCCGCGATCGGCGGCCTGCCGGCCGTAGGCGAGCATCTCGTCCGGCATCCGGTGGGCGGAGACGACGTCGGCCTCGTAGGCCACGTCGAACTCCTTCAACGCCTCCGCCGCGGCCTCCATCACCGGCCAGTCGGAGTCGGAGCCCATCACGATGCCGACCCGGGGTGCCGTCTCACTCATGCGTCACTCACTCTCGTCTCCCAGCTCCCCGGCGAACCACGCCGCGGCGTGGCGTGCGCGCTCCAGGCAATCATGCAGGTCGTCACCGTAGGCGTTCACGTGACCGACCTTGCGTCCCGGTCGCGGCTCCTTGCCGTAGAGGTGCACCCGCAGCCGCGGGTCGCGCGCCAGGGCGTGCGGGTAGCCGTCGTACAGGCGGCCGGTGCCCCCGAGGATGTTGACCATCACCGTCCACGGGGCTCGGGCCACGGGCGAGCCGAGCGGCAGGTCCAGGACCGCGCGGAGATGGTTCTCGAACTGGGAGGTGACCGCGCCGTCCTGGGTCCAGTGACCGGTGTTGTGCGGACGCATCGCGAGCTCGTTGACCAGGACCCGGCCGTCGGGCGTCTCGAAGAGCTCGACGGCCAGGATCCCGGTCACGTCGAGCTCCCGGGCGATCCGCAGCGCCAGCTCCTGGGCGGTGGCGGCGAGTGCAAGGTCGAGGCCGGGTGCGGGGGCGACCACCTCGCGGCAGATCCCGTCGCGCTGCGTCGACTCGACGACGGGGTACGCCGCGGCCTGCCCGCTCGGGCTGCGGGCCACGAGCGCCGACAGCTCCCGACGGAACGGCACGAGCTCCTCGGCCAGGATCGGTACGCCGGTGCGCGCGGCGGTGTCGAAGGCCGGCGCGCACTCCTCCGGCGCCCCGACGAACCACACGCCCCTGCCGTCGTAACCGCCGCGCGCGGTCTTCAGCACGCACGGGAACCCGAAGTCGCCGACCTCGTCCACGTCCGTGACGGTCCGGAAGCGCGGCAACGGCGCACCGATGCGTGACAGCGCCTCCCTCATCACGACCTTGTCCTGGGCGTGCACCAGGGCCCCCGGCCCGGGGCGCACGGCGACCCCGGTGGCGGCCAGGGCGTGCAGATGAGGCGTGGGCACGTGCTCGTGGTCGAAGGTCACCACCCGGCAGCCTGCGACGAGCTCCTGGAGCGTGGTCAGGTCGGTGTGGTCGCCGACCCGATGGTCCGGGATCACCTGCGCGGCCGACACGCCGGCAGCCTCGGCCAGGAGCCGCAGCGGGATGCCGAGCGCGGCGGCCGGCTCGGCCATCATCCGGGCCAGCTGGCCACCGCCGACGATCGCCACGACCGGCGCAGTCTCAGGGGCCTGGCTCACCCGCGACAGCGTAGGGGGAGGTGGAGCACCGGGACGTCGGGGGTACGGCCGGTCAGACCGCGGCCGCCTCCGCGGGCCGGACGACGTCCGGGAGGCCGGGCGCCTCGAGCTCGAAGCGCAGCCCGTGGCCGCGCACGGTCGTGATCAGGGCCGGCTGGCTGGGGTCGTCGCCCAGCTTGCGGCGTACCCAGCCGAGGTGCACGTCGATGGTCTTGGACGACGTCCAGAACGTGGTGTTCCAGACGGTCATCATCAGCTCGTCGCGGGAGACGACGGACCCGGCCCGCTCCATCAGGTGGTGGAGCAGGTCGAACTCCTTGCGCGAGAAGACGATCTCGCGATCGTCGCGCCAGACCCGACGGGAAGCGGGATCGACGCGCACGTCCTGGACAATGAGCACGCAAAGAAAATAAGTACCCAACACCGTCCGGCGCCGGGGAATGGCTCAACTCGCGGCCCCCCGAAGGTAAAATCTAGTGCCGTCGGACGGCGACGGGCTCGACGAGACCGAAGCCACGCACGGGCCTGGCCGGCAGCGCTCGCGTCTCGAACTGGTCGTCGGGCAGCAGGTCCGCGGTGGCCCGGTCGACGATCACCCGGTTGCGTCGCGCGACCGCCGTCAGGCGGGCCGCCATGTTCACCGGGGCACCGAACACGTCTCCGAGCCGCATCACGACGGAGCCGGTCGACAGGCCGACGCGGACGTCGGGCATCCGCGGGTCCCGCCCGACCACGGCGATGATCCCCTCGGCGGTGTCGTAGGCCCGGATCGGGTCCTCGTTCACGAACAGGACGGCATCGCCGATGCTCTTGATCACCCGGCCGTGCTGGCCGGCCACGACGTCGGCGCAGCGGGACTCGAAGATCTCCACGAGGTCGCCGATCCGGTCGTGGTCGAGCTGGTTGGTGAGGGCCGTGAAGCTGACGATGTCGGCGAAGCCGACGGTGACCTGGGTGGTGTGCAGGTCCGCGTCGTGCGCGCCGAGCGCCTCGACGCGACTCACGGCGGCGGCCAGGTGCCGCCGCCACACGTAGACGAGAAGCTCCTCGAACGGCACGTTCAGCGCCTCGACCATCTGGAGCGCCGCCGTGGCGCGGGAGCCGGTCGCGTCGTCGCCGGCCTCGAGCTCCTGGACCCGGTGGACCAGGGTGGCGACCTCCCAGTCGGCCAGCCGAGCCATCGTCTGACCCACGGCTCTCGTCAGGTTGACCGCCATGTCGAAGTCGATGACGCCGCCGTCGACGAGGCGCAGCATGGTCGACACCGCATCGGCGTCCGCCTGGGTGAAGGCCCGCTCCGACCCCCGGTCGGGGAAGCCGAGAGCACGCCACAGGCGCCGCGCCTGGTCGATGGTCGCCCCGGTCGAGTCCGCCACCTCGAGGGCGTTGAAGACCGGCTCCTCGCCGAGGATCGCCTGCTCGAGCCGGTGGGCCGGCGTGGGTCCGGCGTCGACCGTGACCCCGGGGTCGTCCGGGGCGGGAGGCTCGTCAGGAACCGTCATCGGTCCTGACGTTGTCCGACCCCGTCGAGCCGAGCATCTCGGTCAGCGTCCGCTGGACGTCCTCGACGTGGGGGATGTCGTTGAGGCGCACCGAGCCGTGGGTGCTGGCATCGCTGATCACGAGGGTGCCGCAGCCGAACATCCGGTCGACGATGCCCATGTCGAACGCCACGTCGCTGATGCGCATGAGCGGGATGTCGTGGCCCCGACGCGCCACGAGACCTTCGCGCGTGATCAAGCGCTTGTTGGTGATCGTGTAGGTGGCGGTCAGCCAGTCCAGGAACGGCCGTACGCAGAACCACGCGACCGCCAGCAACGCGAGGATCCAGACGACCAGGCTGACGATGCTGTTGCTGGCGAGCCGGGTGAGATAGATCGCCACCACCAGGGTGACCAGCAGGACCAGGCCCGGCGCGACCAGCGCCTTGGGATGGGTGCGGGTGTCGATGACGACCGACTCGCCGTCGGTCAGCAGCTTGGGAGAGATGGCCACGGCTGATCCTCTCACTCCGCCGGGTCGGACCGCGGACGTACGTGCACGACGTCGCCGGCGGCGACGGGCACGACCCCGTCGGCGGACTCCACCAGCAGGCGTCCCCCGTCGTCGATCCCGACGGCCGAGCCGGTCAGGCTCCCGCCCGAAGGGAGGTCGACCCGCACCTCCCGACCGATCGTGGTGCACACGCGCTGGTACGACGCCGCGAGCGACCCTCCCCCGGAGGCCCGCCACTCGTCGTACTGCTCGGCCAGTCGACGCAGGATCTCGCCGAGGAGCTCGGTGCGGTCCGCCTCGACGCCCAGCAGCGCCAGCGAGGTGGCGGCCGCCACCGGGAGCTCCGCACGGGTCGTGGTGACGTTGACGCCGATGCCGAGGACCGCGGCGGGTCCTTCGGGGGTCTCCACGCGCTCCAGCAGGATGCCGGCGACCTTGGCGTCGCCGACGGTGACGTCGTTGGGCCACTTGAGACAGGCGTCGGCACCGACGCTGCGCAGCGCTGCACCGACGGCGTACCCGGTCAGCAGCGGGAGCCAGGGCCAGCGATCGGCGGGCACCTGCGGCCGCAGCAGCACCGAGAACGTGAGGGCGGCCCGGGCCGGGGTCTGCCACGTCCGATCGAGCCGCCCGCGGCCCGCCGTCTGGTGCTCGGCGACCAGCACCAGCCACTCGGGCTCACCGGTCCGGGCACGGTCCGCGACGAGCGCGTTGGTGGAGCCGGCGCGATCCAGGATCTCCACCCGGGCCGCCCCGGGTGGGGTGAGCCGGGAGGGGGCGAGGGGTGGCCGTGGAGGGGTGTCGTTCACGGGCACTAGATTGGCGCAGCAGACGTGAGGAGGCCAGACAGGTGAGCGCAGAGCCGACGCGACACACGAAGGCAAGACCGGGCGAGGGCACCGACGTCCCGCCGGAGGACTCGGGCATCGACATCCACACCACGGCCGGCAAGCTCGCCGACCTCGACCGCCGGCTCGACGAGGCGGTCCACGCCGGCTCGGCCAAGGCCGTCGAGAAGCAGCACGCCAAGGGCCGCAAGACCGCCCGCGAGCGGATCGAGCTGCTCTTCGACGAGGGCTCGTTCGTCGAGCTGGACGAGCTCGCGCGGCACCGGTCGACGGCGTTCGGGCTGGCCAAGCGGCGCCCCTACGGCGATGGCGTGATCACCGGCTACGGCACGATCGACGGCCGCCAGGTCTGCGTGTTCAGCCAGGACTTCACGATCTTCGGCGGCTCGCTCGGCGAGGTCTACGGCGAGAAGATCACCAAGGTGATGGACCTCGCCATCAAGACCGGGTGCCCGATCCTCGGCATCAACGAGGGCGCCGGGGCACGCATCCAGGAGGGCGTGGTCTCGCTGGGCCTGTACGGCGAGATCTTCCGGCGCAACGTGCACGCGTCGGGCGTCATCCCGCAGATCAGCATGATCATGGGCTCCTGCGCGGGCGGCCACGTCTACTCCCCCGCGGTCACCGACTTCACGATCATGGTCGACGGCACCTCCAACATGTTCATCACCGGCCCCGACGTGATCAAGACGGTCACCGGCGAGGACGTGACCATGGAGGAGCTCGGCGGCGCCCGCACCCACAACACGAAGTCGGGCAACGCCCACTACATGGGGTCCGACGAGGACGACGCCATCGAGTACGTCAAGGCGCTGCTGTCCTACCTGCCGCAGAACAACCTGGACCCGGCGCCGTCGTACGACTCCCCCGCGGAGCTCGACGTCACCGAGCTCGACCGCACGCTCGACGTCGTGATCCCGGACGGCGCCAACCAGCCCTACGACATGCACGAGGTGATCTCGGCGGTCCTCGACGACGAGGAGTTCCTCGAGGTCCAGGCGATGTTCGCCCCCAACATCGTGGTGGGGTTCGGCCGGGTCGAGGGTCGGTCGGTCGGCGTGGTCGCCAACCAGCCGATGCAGTTCGCCGGCACGCTCGACATCGACGCGTCGGAGAAGGCCGCCCGCTTCGTGCGCACCTGCGACGCCTTCAACATCCCGGTCGTCACCTTCGTCGACGTGCCCGGCTTCCTGCCCGGCACCGACCAGGAGTGGAACGGCATCATCCGGCGCGGCGCGAAGCTGATCTACGCCTACGCCGAGGCGACGGTCCCGCTCGTCACCATCATCACCCGCAAGGCGTACGGCGGCGCCTACGACGTGATGGGGTCGAAGCATCTCGGCGCCGACCTCAACCTGGCCTGGCCGACGGCGCAGATCGCGGTCATGGGTGCGCAGGGTGCGGTCAACATCCTGTACCGCTCGGAGCTCAAGGACGCCGCGGAGCCCGAGACGCGGCGCGCGGAGCTGATCACGGAGTACGAGGACACCCTCGCCAACCCCTACATCGCCGCCGAGCGCGGCTACGTCGACGGAGTCATCGCCCCGCACGAGACCCGGCTCGAGATCGTCAAGGCCCTCCGGCTGCTGCAGACCAAGCGGGAGCTGCTGCCCGCCAAGAAGCACGGGAACATCCCGCTGTGAGCGAGCCGCCGGACGCGCCGGATGCCTCGGTCGAGCCTGCTCCCGCCACGCCGGTCGAGCCCGTCGAGACCGCGCCGCCGCTGCTGCGCGTGGTCAAGGGCGACCCGTCGCCGGAGGAGCTCGCCGCGCTGATCGCCGTGCTGGCCTCCGTCGGCGGCGGCCCGGAGACACCCGAACGCCGTCCTCCGGAGTGGAACGCCCCGCGGCGACTGACGCGGGTCACCCACCGACACGGTCCGGGTGCCTGGCGGGCCTCCGGCCTGCCTCGCTGAACGACGCCGCACGCGCTGGTCGAGCCTGTCGAGACCGAGCGGCCCCGCACCGCACCGCTGGTCGAGCCCCGCACCCGCTGGTCGAGCCTGTCGAGACCAAGCGGCCCCCGCCCCGCACGCGCTGGTCGAGCCCCGCACCCGCTGGTCGAGCCTGTCGAGACCAGCGGCCCCCGCACCCTGGCGAGCCCCGCACCGCTGGTCGAGCCTGTCGAGACCAAGCGGCCCGCCCGCACGCGCTGGTCGAGCCCCGCACCCGCTGGTCGAGCCTGTCGAGACCAAGCCCCGCACGCGCTGGTCGAGCCTGTCGAGACCAAGCGGCCCCCCCCGCACGCGCTGGTCGAGCCCCGCACCCGCTGGTCGAGCCCCGCACGCGCTGGTCGAGCCTGTCGAGACCAAGCGGCCCCCGCACCGCCCGAACCCCGGATAGCCCGTGCCCCGGCTGTCCACAAGGCTGCTCCAGGGTCTGGCATCTCGTGGCCGGGTGACGTAGAATCGAACACATGTTCGAACCGTCCGAGGTCGCCCCACCCCCACCCACCGGGGTAGCGGGGCTGGACGCTCGGGCGATCGCGTCGTTCAGGCGGCTCCTCTCCGCGAGCCTGGAATCCCCCGGCGACCTGGACGAGGCCGAGCGGCTGGATGCGGTGCGGGCCCTCGAGGAGCTCGCCTGTGTGGTCTCGGCGGCCCAGGCGCACCACAGCCACGTGCTCGACTCGTCCCAGCGCGCGCGGCAGGCAGCGAGGGGCGTCCCGACCGCACGCCAGGACCGCGGCATCGCCTCGCAGGTGGCCTGGGCACGCCGTGAGTCGCCGTACCGCGGAGAGCGTCACCTCGCCCTCGCCAGGATCGTGGCCACCGAGCTTCCGGCCACCTGGAGCGCCTGGCGCTGCGGCAGGATCACGGAGTGGAAGGCGACTCTGGTCGCCCGGGAGACCGCGTGTCTGTCGCGGGAGGAGCGTCTCCAGGTCGATGCGCTGGTGGCCGGCGACCCGACCCGGCTGGAGGCGATGGGTGAGCGTGAGCTGGTGGCCGCGGTCCAGGCCGAGGCCGCGAGACTCGACCCCGCGTCGGTCGTGGCTCGGCGCCGGCAGGCCGAGTCCGACCGGCACGTGACCCTGCGGCCCGCCCCCGACACCATGACCTGGCTGACGGCTCTGCTGCCGGTCGCCGAGGGCGTCGCCGCCTACACCGCCCTGGTGCGGGCGGCGGACTCCGCTCGCGCCGCGGGCGACCCACGAGGCAAGGGCCAGGTGATGGCCGACGCCTTGGTCGCCCGCGCGCTCGGCGGGGCAGACGACACCCGGACGACGACCGCGGTGACGCTCGATCTGGTGATGACCGACCACGACCTGTTCGGCGCGGGTGACGAGCCCGCTCACCTCGAGGGCTTCGGCCCGGTGCCGTCCGAGCTGGCCCGCGAGCTCGTGGTCGGCGCGTGCTCCCGCCGCGAGGAGGTGTGGCTGCGACGCCTCTACTGCCGACCAGACACCGGCGAGCTGGTCGCAGCCGATGCACGCGGCCGCCGGTTCCGATCGACGCTCGCCCGGTTCGTGCGCCTGCGAGACCGCGTCTGCCGCACCCCGTGGTGCGACGCCCCGATCCGCCATGTCGATCACGCCCGAGCCCACCTCGCCGGTGGTCCGACCGGATCGGCCAACGCCCAGGGCCTGTGCGAGGCCTGCAACTACGCCAAGGAGGCGCCGGGCTGGCAGGCACGTCCCTCCCCCGACACCGACGGTCACGCGATCCTGACCACGCTTCCGACGGGTCACGTGTACCGGACGCGACCACCGCCGCTCGTCGCCACGCTCCGTCGCGCCCCGATCCGGCTCGACTACATCCTGGCCGGGTGAGCCCGCGCCCGCCCTCAGCGAATTCTTCGGTTCCAGGTCCTGTCCCCGGCTCGCGTGCGCCGGTAACGTGCCCGGCGGTCCGCTCGGACCACGGGGCAGAAGGAGCAACATCTATGAGAGTCAGCCGTTCAACCCGGCGCTTCGCGGCCGCGTTCGTGGGGGTCAGTGCCCTCGCGCTCGTCGCGGCCACCGTCACCGGCGCCACCGCGCAGGCGGCGAGCAGCACGATCGTCTATCACACCGGCCCGGCGACCTACGTCCAGGCGAAGGGCTACAACCCGCACGCCTTCCCGACTCCCTCGCAGTGCGTGGCCGCGTTCGGCCTGGCCTGCTACACGCCGTCGGAGATCCGCACGGCCTACGACATCCCGGCCTCCTGGAACGGGGCGGGCGAGTCCATCGCGATCGTCGACGCGTACGGAAGCCCGACGGTGCAGAGCGACCTCGACACCTTCAGCGCGGCCATGGGCATCCCGAGCACGACCGTGCACGTGTACTGCCCGACCGGCTGTCCCAAGACCAGCACCGCGCACAAGGGCCAGCCCGACAACTGGGCGGGCGAGACCAGCCTCGACGTCCAGTGGGCCCACGCGATCGCACCGGCTGCTCGGATCAACCTCGTCGTCGCCAGCAACAACTTCGGCAACGTGCTCAACAACGCGGTCCGCTACGCGGTCGACAACAACCTCGGCGACGTGCTCTCGATGTCGTACGGCGCCCCCGAGTCCGCGATCGCGGGCGGAGGGAACAACACCCAGCTCAAGCAGTCGCACGACAACTTCGTCGCCGCAGCCGCGAAGGGCATCTCGCTGTTCGCCTCGACGGGCGACGACGGCGCGTCGTTCAGCCAGCCGGCTCCGAGCGCCAACTACCCGTCGTCCGACCCGCTGGTGACCGGCGTGGGCGGCACGAACCTCTACACCACCGACAACGGCACCTACGTCAACGAGACGGTCTGGGGCGATCAGGCGAACTGCCCGTTCACCTGCGCGATCGGGCCGATCGGCGCCACGGGCGGTGCGCCGTCCACGGTCTTCCCGGCGCCGGCCTACCAGTCGGCGGTCACCGGCGGCACGATGCGGTCGACCAGTGACGTGTCCTACGACGCGTCGGTCTACACCGGGGTGCTCGTCTACGAGGGCTTCAACGCGAACCCCGCCGACAACGGGTTCTACTTCGTGGGCGGCACCAGCTCCGGCTCGCCGCAGTGGGCCGCGATCACGGCGCTCGCCGACCAGCAGGCCGGGCACCGCCTCGGCCAGCTGAACCCCGCGCTGTACGCGCTGTTCGGCACGCCCCGCTACGCCACGGACTTCCACGACGTGACCAGCGGGAACAACGCCTGGAACGGACCAGGCTTCAACGGCGGGACCGGGTACGACTACCCGACCGGCCTCGGCAGCCCGGACGTCGCGAACCTGGTCGCCGACCTGGTGAGCTGACCACGGCAGCACCGAACGAGGCCCCGGGCGCCGGTCCGGGGCCTCGTCGCGTCCGGGAGAATGCCGACATGACGACGCTGGTGCTCGCCTCCGCCTCGCCCGCGCGTCTCGCGACCCTGCGCGCGGCCGGCATCGAGCCGTCCGTCGTGGTGTCGGGCGTGGACGAGTCGCGGGTCACCGACCTGCCCCCGGCCGAGCTCGCGCTGCGGCTCGCCGACCTGAAGTGCGCGGCCGTCGCCGCGCGCGTGACGGACGGCTCCCTCGTGCTCGGCTGCGACTCGGTGCTCGAGCTGGACGGAGCCGCCCTCGGCAAGCCGCATGACGCGGCGGACGCCGTACGACGGTGGCAGGCGATGCGCGGGCGCTCCGGCGTGCTGCACACCGGGCACGCGCTTCGCGACACGGCGACGGGTCGCGAGGCCTCGGCCACCGCCTCGACGGTCGTCCACTTCGCCGAGGTGACCGACACGGAGATCGCCGCGTACGTCGCCAGCGGGGAGCCGCTGCACGTGGCCGGCGCCTTCACGGTCGACGGCCTGGGGGGTGCCTTCGTGACCGGGATCGAGGGCGACCACCACAACGTGGTCGGGCTCAGCCTGCCGCTGCTGCGCGACCTCCTCGGCCGGCTCGGACACTCCTGGACCGACCTCTGGGCGCGGGGCTCCGGGGCCTAGACGCGGTCGGGGTCGGCGGCGGGACCGGGCTGGCGCTGGCGGTCGCGCTCGTCCGGGGGTTCGGCCTCGGCGCCGCGGTGCATCGGCGCCGGGAGCGGTTGCCGGTGCACGAGCTCGGTGACCACCACGGGCTTGCGGAAGACGAACCTGCGGAACAGGTAGAACCGCGCGGCCTGACCGATCAGCTGACCCACCACCACCCCTGAGATGTTGTCGGCGACCGGGTCGGTCAGCTGCAGCACGTGACGGCTGAACCACAGGCAGAAGATGGACAGCGGCATCGTGACCAGGTTGATCACGAAGAACGCCGTACGCCCGCCGTCGGCGTGCACCGGAGGGCGGTGCCGGAAGGTCCAGTGCCGACTCAGGCGGTAGCTGACGAGCATGCCGACGACACTGCCGATGACGAAGGCCAGGATCGCCTGGCTCGCCAGCCACGGGCGGTCGGTGAGGTAGAGGCCGTGCACCAGGAAGTTGAAGACCACGAACGACGAGAGCGTCGACAGGCCGCCCGTGACCATGAAGCGCCCGATCTCCACGAACACATGTGGTAGACGGGACACGGGGGCAGTCTATGGAGTCAGCCTCCGGTTCCCCGACTCAACGGGCTGCTTCGGGGCGCCAGGTGGTCCCGCCGTCGGTCGAGGACACCACTCCCTTCTGGTCGGGGGTGAGCGCGTACAGGGTGACGCTGTGCCGGGTGACGGCGGCGTCGATGATCGTCGGAACGAACCGGTGGACGTCCTGTTCGGCGAAGGGCCCGGCGAGCGGTACCGGCCGCACGTGAGCCCCGTCGGCGCCGATCCACAGTCCCGGCACGTTCACCGACGGACGGCTGCCGCGCTGGTCGCTCCACCCGTCGACGTTCATCAGGAGCCGGCCACCGGGCAGGACCACGCTCTGGTCGAGGTAGGCCGTCGGGTCGGTCGGTCCGTCGTACGACGTCCAGGTGCGGCCGTCGGTGCTCTCGAGGACGCGGTCCCAGGGAAACACGGTGTTCTCGCCACCGACGACGAGAACGTGCAGGGCGTCGGACGGGGTGGGCACGAACTCCGCCCCCAGGTGGGCATCGGCGGCGGGCAGCGGGATCTCGTGCCAGGACGCGCCGCCGTCGGCGGACCAGTAGTACCGGGGATCGTCCGAGGTCAGCGCGCGCAGCTGCCCGGACGGTGCGGCCTCCACCTCGACGGCTCCGGCCGGGACGGACAACGGGTGTGCCCGGCCCGTGTCGGGATCGACGCCGAGAAAGGCGCCCTTGTCCATCGCCACCGCCACCTCGCGTCCGACGAGTGGGCCGGAACCGCCGGTGACCCGGATCGGGATCAGCCGACCGGTCAGGTCCACCAGGCGCCGGCGCCCTCCGTTGGGAGCGATCGTGAAGTGGTCGGGTCCGGCCGGCGCGAGATACCACCCGTTGGCGACCCGCGACGGGCCGACCTCGACCACGTGTCGGGTGCGGAAGCCGTCGGCGGAGACGGCGAGCGCGTAGGTCCGGTGGTAGCAGTGCGGGTCGCGACAGACGTGCCACTCGACGATCCGTCGTTCGGGATGACCGGGGACCACGGCGATGCCGTCGACCCGGGAAGTCCCGCCGTCCACGATGGCCGTGGCGGCCGCGAGCATCCGTCCGTTGCGCCCGGTGACGCGGACGGCCGAGGAGGCGCTGCTGCTGGCGTGGTGGGCGGGAGGCGGGTCCGATCCCTCGACGGACGAGGCCGACCCGCAGCCGGTCAGTCCCCCGAGCAGGACGAGCACGCTCGCCCACCGGGCCGTCGTGGGCCGCCTCTCCGCCACCACGCCTCTACGACGCGGCGCGGCGCGGACAAGTTGCGGCTCAGGTCGCGTCGGTCGCGGTGTCCCGGGCCGCATCCTCGGCCGCGACCGCGGAGACCTTCCCGTCGTGCTGGAGGGTCTCGGGTGCGGCCAGCACGGCGAACACCGGCAGGGCACACACCGCCGCGCACACGGCGAAGGCCGGCGGGTAGCCGGCCGCGTCGGCCACCCAGCCGGTCACGACGGGCCCGAGGACCGCGCCGAGGTCGCCGGCCATCTGGAAGACCGCCACCACGGTGCCGCCCTTGCCCGCCACGACATCGCCCATCACCGCCCCGGGTGCCACCGAGTCGGAGGCTGCGGCCACCCCGATCAGCACCGTGGCCGTCACCAGCCCGGCGATGGCCGGCAGCGCCGGGAGCAGCACGAAGGCCAGGGCCCCGACGAGGAGCCCCACCACGATCACCGGCCGGCGCCCGACCGTGTCCGCGATCTTGCCGGTCGGCAGCAGGAGGGCGCCGCTGACCACGCTGACGATGAGGAACGCCGCGTACGCCCAGCCGGCCGACAGGTGGAGGGAGTCCCGCACGTAGAGAGGCACCATCGCCGACCGGGCACCGACGAGCGCGAAGTCGCCGGCGAAGGCCGCAGCGAGGGCAGCGAGGTAGGCCCGGTTGCGCAGGGCGACGGGCAGTGCCAGCGGCTCGGACCGGACCGACTGACGCGCGGCCAGCTCGCTGTGCCGCAACGCGCCGAGCCCGAGCAGTCCGGCGATGACGAGCGTGCCGGCGTACAGGAAGAAGGGCAGCCGGAGCGAGAACGTGGCCACCGTGCCGACGGCGGGCCCGGCGACCAGGCCGATCAGGAAGGCTCCGGCCCAGACGCCTTGGGCCCGACCGCGGAGATGGCTGGGCGTGACTCTGACCAGGAGGCTGGCCGCGCTCACGCTGAACATGATCGAGCCGATGCCTCCGGCGCCGCGCAGGACGAGCAGCTGCCAGTACGTCTGGGCCAGCCCGGCGAGGGCGCTGCTCACCGCGACGACCCCGATGCCCGTGGCGAGGAGGACGCGTTCGCCGAACAGGTTCACCAGGCGACCGACGAACGGCGCCATCACCAGGCGCATCAGCGCGAACGCGCTCACCACCGCCCCCGCGGCCGCCTTGCCGACTCCGAACTCGGCCGCGAACAGCGGCAGCGCGGGCGCGACCAGACCGAAGCCCAGCGCCACCATGAAGGCGACTCCGGTCAGCGCCCGGACCTCCGGCGGGAGGTCGCGCAGGAGGCGCACTACTCGACCGGGAGCCCCAGGCCGCGGGCGATCAGCATCCGCTGCACCTCGGAGGTGCCCTCGCCGATCTCGAGCACCTTGGCGTCGCGGTAGAGCCGGGTGACCGGGTACTCCTCCATGAAGCCGTAGCCCCCGAAGACCTGGGTGGCGATCCGGGTCGCGGTCACCGCGGACTCCGTGGCGTAGAGCTTGGCCACCGAGGCGGCCTGCTTGAGCTCGCCCGGCCGGGGACCCTTCCCGCCCCGCATGGCGTCCTTCATCGCCGCCGCCTGGTAGGTGAGCAGCCGGCTCGCGCGCAGCATCACCTCGAGGTCGGCGACCTGGAACGCGACGCCCTGCTTGCGGCCGATCGGGACGCCGAACGTCTGCCGCTCCCCGGCGTACTGCAGGCTGGCGTCGACGCAGGCCTGGATGCAGCCGACCGCGAGCGCCGCGATCGCGATCCGGCCATCGTCGAGCGTGGCCAGGAACTGCGCGAACCCGCGACCGCGTTCGCCGAGCAGGTTGCCCTCGGGGACACGGGCGTCGGCGAACGTCAGCGGGTGCGTGTCGGAGGCGTGCCAGCCGAGCTTGTCGTACGCCGGCTCGGCGGTGAAGCCAGTCGTGTCAGCGGGGACGATGATCGCCGAGATCTCCGCGCGCTCCTCACCGCTCGTCGGGCTCGTCGAGACCCCGGTGCGCGCGGTGACGGTGACGCACGAGGTGAGCTCGGAGCCGGAGTTGGTGATGAACTGCTTGGCGCCGTTGACCACCCACTCGCCGCCGACGAGCTCGGCGCGCGTGCGGGTGGCGCCCGCGTCGGAGCCGGCGCCCGGCTCGGTGAGGCCGAACCCGGCCAACGCCTGGCCGGCCACGAGGTCGGGCAGCCACGTCGCCTTCTGCTCGTCGTTGCCGAAGGTCAGGATCGGGTTGATGCCGAGGCCGACGGCGGCCTCGAGCGTGATCCCCATCGACTGGTCGACGCGGCCGATCTCCTCGATCGCGACGCACAGGCTGGTGAAGTCGCCGTCCTCGCCGGCGCCGCCGTACTCCTCGGGTGCCGTGAGGCCCATCAGGCCCAGCTTGCCCATCTGCTGCACCACGTCGGTCGGGAAGTGGTGGTCACGGTCCCACTGCGCGGCGTGGGGAGCGATCTCGGCCTCCGCGAACTCGCGGACGCTGCGCCGGAACTCCTCGTGCTCGCGCGACAGCTCGAAAGTCATGCGCACATGCTAGCGGCGTTGGTTAACGATCGCTAACTTCATCGAGAGGCACCTCGGAGCACGTGGACGGCATAGGTGCTCCCCTCGGTGAAGGGCTGCAGGTCGTACGACGCGAAGCGGGACTCGACCTCGAGGCCCACCGCCGTGCAGTCGGCCACGAACTCCTGTGCTGGATACGTGCGGGAGGCCGCAGCTGGCGCGTCGGACAGCGCGAAGCCGACCAGCAGCCGGCCCTCCGGCGCGAGCAACGAGGCGAGTGCCGCCAGGACGGTCCGCTCGGTGTCGGGAGCGAGCAGGATCATCACGTTGCCGACGCAGACCACCAGGTCGTACGCCGTCGGGAAGCCCGCCTCGCTCAGCAGCTCGGGCGTGAGCTCGTCGAGCCGGGACGGGACCACCGGCAGGTCCGGGAAGGTGTCGCGGGACTGCGCGATGATCTCGGGGTCGAAGTCGACCCCGACCACGTGGTGGCCCCGGCCGAGCAGGGACGCGCCGACCCGGCCCATCCCGGAGCCCGCGTCGAGGATCCAGCCCCCGCGCGGCGCCAGCGCGTCGGCCAGACGGGCCTCGCCGTCGATGTCGGCGCCTTCGGCCATCAGCTCGGCGAAACGCGCGCCGTAGCCACCCCGACCCGCCGCCCGCTCCTCGGCGCGCGCCTGCTCCCACCGGGTCTCCGCCATGCCGGTCACCCTAGGGCCGCCTCGAGGTCTCGGCGAGCGGGCTCAGGCAGGAGCGACGACGAGGTCAACCGGATCAGCCAGTCCTCGACCTGTTTCCGGCTCCAGCCGCGCTCGGCGCGCAGACGAGCCTGGAGCAAGGGGCTCATCAGGATCCAGCACATGTCGGCACCCGCGTCGACCGTCAGACCGTCACGGAGCCCGCCGACGGACGCGAGGTGGGCGACGAACATCCGGGCGCCGCCGCGACGCTCCACGTCGATCCGGGCACGGAGTGCCGCCGCCTCGGCATCGGCGTCGACGGCTCGGTTCAGCACCACCTCGAGGGGCGCCAGCCGGTCCGCGACGCCGAGCAGCTGGTCCACCCACAGCCGGACGAGGAGGACCGCGTCGGTGATCTCGAGCATCGCCCGGACGTGGGGACGGTCGGCCATCGGGACCGGCTCGTCGTCCCCCACCACTCCCCAGTCCCACGCGGTCTTGAGCAGCTCCGCCTTCGAGCCGACGGAGAGGAAGACGGTCCGCCGGCTCACCCCGGCAGCCTCGGCGACCGCGTCGATCGTGGTGCCGGCGTACCCACGCGACTCGAACAGGTCCCGGGCCGACGCCACGATCCGGCGGCGGGTCTCGCGAGCCGCCTCAGCCCGGGCGGGCGAGTGATATGTCCGTGGACGGCTCAACCTGACTCCTGAAAAGGCGTTGACGCGGATCGATGATTGGCTACATCCTCAGTGTAGTGAATCTGCGAGGGGGAGAGAAGACCATGGAGATCGCGATCATCGGCGCCGGCCCGGCCGGCCTGTTCCTGGGCAGCGCGCTGGCGCGCCGAGGCCACCGGGTGACGGCCGTGGACCGCGACCCCGGACCGGCCGACGACGCCGCCTGGCCCCGACGCGGGGTCATGCAGTTCCATCACGCCCACGCCTTCCGCCAGACCGTGGTGGAGGCCCTCGGCCGTGAGGTGCCGGAGGCGGTGGGGCTGTGGCACGCCGCGGGCGCCGAGGCCATCGAGCTCGAGGACACCCGGACGGGCTCGGTGACCCGGCTCGGGCTTCGCTCGCGCCGTGAGACCTTCGAGCGCTGCCTGCGCACCGCCGCGACGGCCACTCCTGGCTTCACGCTGCGTCATGGTCATGTGGAGTCCGTCGTCGCCGACCACGCCCGGGCAGCCGGCGTGGTCGTGGACGGCGTCCCCATGGCCGCGGACCTCGTCATCGACGCCTCCGGTCGCGCGGGACGGGCCACCCGCGGGCTGGCGGAGCGGGCCGGCATCGGCGGCCCCTGCGGGCAGGCCTACGTCGACCGCGTCTACCGGCTGCACCCGGGAGCCGAGCCCGGCCCGATGACCAACCCGATCGCCTGGCAGGCCGACCTGGACGGCTACCTGTCGCTCGTCTTCCGGCACGAGAAGGGGCTCTTCTCCGTGCTGATCGTGCGGCGTTCCGACGACGTGGAGCTGCGCGGACTGCGTCACGCGGACGCGTTCGAGGCCGCAGTCGCGGCGATCCCGGGCCTCGACGTCTGGACCGACCCCGAGCGGGCCGAGCCGGTCACCGACGTGCTCGCGGGCGGCGCCCTGCTCAACGTCTTCCGCAGCCAGCGCGACGAAGAGGGCGAGCTCGTCCTGCCGGGACTGTTCTTCGTCGGTGACAGTGTCGCCACGACCACACCCGTCTTCGGCCGCGGCATCACCACCACGCTGTGGCAGTGCGAGGCCCTGCTGAGCCTGCTCGACCACGACGGCGACGACCTGGCCGGCACGGGGGCCGCGTTCGACGCCTGGAGCGCCGACACCATGAGGCCCTGGGTCGAGGACCACATCCACATGGACGAAGCACATGTCGCCCGCTGGAACGGTGCCGACGTCGACCCGGCCGGGCCGCTGCCCTCCGACCTGATCCTCGCGGCCGCCGAGGTGCGGCCCGAGATCATGGCGTCCGCCGGTGGCTATCTGTCGATGGCGGCGCTGCCGGCGTCGCTGCGGGCGGCCGAGCCGATCGCCCGGGAGGTGTACGCCGGCGGCTGGCGCCCGACGTACGCGCCGGGGCCGACGCGCGACGAGCTCGCGGAGATCGTGGGCGACGCCATCGGTCGGACGGAGCCTCAGCCGGCCTGAGCCAGTGCGTCGTCCAGGGCGGCCAGCACGAGGAGAGCGGCGTCGGGGCGAGCGTTGTGCCCCATCAGCCCGATGCGCCACACGGAGTCGGCGTACTTCCCGGCGCCGGCGCCGATCTCGATGCCGTGCACCTCGAGCAGGTGACGACGGACGGCGGCCGAGTCGACACCCGCAGGCACCTTCACCGTGGTGAGCTCGGGGAGCCGGGATCCCTCGGCCGCGAAGAGCTCGAGGCCCATCCCCTCGAGGCCCTCCTGCAGGCGCCGGCCGGCGTCGTGGTGACGTGCCCAGACCGCGGGCAGGCCCTCCTCGAGGATCCGCGTCAGGGCGGCGTGCAGGCTGACGACCATCGCGACCGGGGCGGTGTGGTGGTAGGTGCGGCCGCCACCCTTGGCCGACGCCTCGCCGACGTAGCCGCCGAGGAGGTTGAGGTCGAGGTACCAGCTGCGGGGCTTCTCGACCCGGCGGTCGAAGGCGCGCTGGTTGATCGTGAACGGCGCCAGCCCGGGGGCGACGCCGAGGCACTTCTGGGTCCCGGCGTACCCGACGTCGATGCCCCAGTCGTCGGCGGCGAGCTCGATACCGGCGATGCTGGTGACCGCGTCGGTCACCAGCAGGGCCTCGCCCTTGCCGGCGCCGAGGGCCGCGATGTCGGAGCGGACGCCCGTGCTGGTCTCGGCGTGCACCGCCGCGATGATCGCGGGGCTGGGATGCGCCGAGAGGACCCGGTCGACGTCGACCGGCTGTCCCCACTCGTGCTCGACGGGGACCACGTCGGCGCCGCAGCGAGCCGCGACGTCGCACATCCGCTGGCCGAACAGTCCGTTCACCGCGACGACGACCACGTCGCGATCGTGGACCGTGTTGACGAACGCGGCCTCCATGCCCGCCGACCCGGTCGCGGAGATCGGCAGCGTCCGCGGGTTCGTCGTACCCCACACCGTGCGGAGCATCTCGCACGCCTCGTCCATGATCGCGAGGAACGCCGGGTCGAGATGCCCGAGCAGGGGTCTGGCCAGGGCGTCGGTCGCCTCCGGGTAGGGGTTGGACGGTCCGGGCCCGAAGAGGTGCCGCTGCGTGATCACGCGTTCGAGGCTAGCCATTCGGCGCCGCTGGTGGCGCCACGAGGCGCGGGTCAACGCACCGCGAGGCGCGGGTCAACGCACCGCGAGGCGCGGGTCAACGCACCGCGAGGCGCGGCTCAACGAGCCACAGGGCGCGGGTCAACGCACCGCAAGGCGCGGCTCAACGGAGGATGGCGCCGGGGTTGAGGATGCCGTCGGGGTCCAGCGCGTCCTTGATCCGTCGCGTCAGCGCCATCACGTCGGGGCCGAGCTGGTCGGGCAGTGCGACGGCCTTGGCCCTGCCCACGCCGTGCTCCCCGGTGATGGTGCCGCCGAGCGCGATGGCCGCCGCCATCACCTCCACGAAGGCCGCGCGCGCCCGACGTTCGGAGTCGGGATCGGACGGGTCGTAGACGATGTTGGGGTGGGTGTTGCCGTCACCCGCGTGCGCCACCACCGGGATCTCCACGTCGTACGACGCCGCGATGCCTCCGATCGCGTCGAGCAGGTCGGGCAGCAACGGGATCGGCACACCGACGTCCTCGAGCAGCAGCGAGCCGCGCGACTCCAGGGCCGGGAACGACATCCGCCGCGCCTGCACGAACAGCTCCCCCTCGTCGGGGTCGTCGGTCGTGAAGCACTCGACCGCACCGGCTCCCGAGCAGGCCGCCTCCATGCTCGCCATCTCGGTCCTCCGCGCCTCCCCCGGTGCGTCCGACTGCGTGATCAGCAGCGCCCCGACCGTCCGGTCGAGACCCATCGAGCGGTAGTCCTCCACCGCGTTGACGGACGCCCGGTCCATCAGCTCGCAGAGAGACGGGCGCATCGTCGCCCGCATCGCGACCACCGCCTCGGCCGCGGCCCGGACGCTCGGGAACGTCGCCACCAGCGTCGACCGCGCGGCCTGGGCCGGGACCAGCCGCAGCAGGGCTCGCGTGACGACGCCGAGCGTGCCCTCGCTGCCCACGAAGAGCTTGAGCAGGCTCAGCCCCGCGACGTCCTTGATCCGCTTCCCGCCGAGAGTCACCAGGGTGCCGTCCGCCAGCACCACGTCGAGCCCGAGCACGTAGTCGGTCGTGACGCCGTACTTCACGCAGCACAGGCCGCCCGCGTTGGTGGCGACGTTGCCGCCGATCGAGCAGATCTCGTACGACGAGGGGTCGGGCGGGTACCACAGCCCTTCCTTCGCGGCCGCGGCCTTGACGTCCTTGTTGAAGGCACCCGGCTCGACCACCGCGACCTGGCAGGTCGGGTCGATCTCGATCGCCGTCATCCGTTCCAGGCTGAGCACGATGCCGCCGTCGACGGCACTCGACCCTCCCGACAGCCCGCTTCCGGCGCCTCGGGGCACGACCGGGATGCGGTGCGTCGCCGCCCAGCGGACGGCCGTCTGCACCTGGCCGGCGTCCTGGGCGCGGACCACGGCCAGCGGCGTCCCGGCAGAGGGGTCGCGCGACCAGTCGTGCCGATACTTCTCGACTGCGGCCGGGTCGGTGACGACGACGTCGCCCGGCAGGGCGGCCCGGAGCTCGTCGAGCAGGTCCATGCGCCCATGCAACCACGCGGTCTCCGGTGCGACGCCAGGAGTTCAGCCGGAGGGGGGTGACGCCGAGCGCCCGGAGTGGCAATGTCGGCCGACGAGCACATCAACTCGGCAGCAAGGAGCTCCCGCGCATGTCCATACGCACGCATGCCACGAGGCGGCGCCTTCTCTCAGGCGCTGCCTGCACCGGTCTGATGACCGGAGCGCTCGTCATCCCGGCCCTCACGGGGGTCGCAACGTCAGCCGTCGGGGCGACCCCCACGACGGCACCCACGTGCCAGCTCGGCCACGGAATCTCGCACGTGATCAACATCGTGTTCGACAACGTCCACTTCGGCCGCGACAACCCGAACGTGCCGTCCGACCTGGAGCGGATGCCCGCCCTCATGAACTTCATGAAGAACAACGGCACGATCCTGTCGAACACGCACACGCCGATGATCGCGCACACGGCCGACGACAGCCTGAGCATCTACACCGGCCTGTACGGCGACCGGCACGGCCAGCCACTGTCGAACTCGTACAAGACGTACAACCCCGACGGCACGACCGATCCGGCCGCGTCGTTCGCGTACTGGACCAGCCCGGTGGCCGACACCAAGTCGCCCTCGCCCACGCCCGGCCACGACACCTCGCCGTCGATGGTCTACAGCGACACGGTCCCCGCCAGCGGGCCGCCGAACCGGCAGACGCCGGCGCCGTGGGTGCCCTTCACCCGCGCGGGCTGCAACGTGGGTGACTTCTCGACCGCCAACATGGTGGCCGAGAACGCCAACGTCGACATCCCGACCCTCTTCGGCCCGGGCTCGCCCGAGGTCCAGCAGCTCAACGCGGACCCCGACAGCTTCAAGGACCCCGAGGTCGCCGACTACATCGGCGAGGCCGTGCACTGCGCCCAGGGCTCGGCGACATGTGCCGACGCCCAGGCCGTCAAGTACGGCCAGACCCAGCCGTCCCCGTCGGCGGTGACCGATGCGCTCCCGTCGGAACCGGGTGGCTACCAGGGCTACCAGGCCCTCTTCGGTGCCAAGTACATCGCCCCGCAGCTCGGCGCGGGCACGCCCAACCTGACCCGGAACGGCTACCAGGTCACCAACACGGCGGGCAACCTCGTCGACCTGAACGGCAACGAGATCGACGGCGCCTTCCTGTCGCCGCCGCACCCCGGCTTCCCCGGATTCAGCCCGACCCCCAGCCAGTCGCTGGCCATGTTGGCGGACATGCAGGAGAGCGGCATCCCGGTCACCTACGGCTACATCTCCGACATGCACGAGCGGAAGGCCGGGACGAGCAACTGCACCACCGCGGCCGCCACCGGGCCGGGCAAGCCGATCGGCCCCGGCGACAAGTGCTACGCCGACAACGGTGCGGCCTACAACCAGGCGTTCGACACGTTCTTCAAGCGGCTCGCCGCGGACGGCATCAACACCTCCAACACGCTGTTCGTGATCGGCGCCGAGGAGAACGACCAGTTCGACGGCGCCAACGTGGGACGCGCGATCACCCCGACCCCGTCGACCTGCGACGGCAGCCCGGGGAACTTCTGCAACTACCCGGCGAACACGGTCGGCGAGCTGCAGGCGAACATCGGGGCCCTGCTCAAGGGCACGCAGAGCGCGAACACCACGTTCGACGTCGAGCCCCAGGGCGCATCGATCTACGCCCATGGCCAGCCGGGGCCGAACGACCCCGCGCTGCGTCAGCTCGAACGGGACACCGCCGCGATGACCGCCGACAACCCCTACAGCGGGGTCCACGGCGAGAAGATCGTGAAGTACCAGGCGGGAGCGGTCGAGGAACGCATCCTGCACATGCAGACCGCGGATCCGTTGCGGATGCCGTCGTACACGATGTTCCCGGTGCCGGACTACTTCTTCTCCCCGTCCGCCGCCACCCCGGCCGTGTCGGTCAACCCCGGCTTCGCCTACAACCACGGGTACTACTCGCCGAACATCGACGTGACCTGGTCGTCGTTCGCGGGCCCGGGGGTGGCGAATCTCGGGATCGACGGGCCGACGCCGGAGCAGAGCAACGAGTCGCAGGACCCCAACTCGACCCGCACCGTGCCCGAGGCCTCGACCCGCGGCACCTGGGTGGAGGAGGTCGACCTCCGGCCGACCATGCTCTGGCTGCTCGGGTTGAGCGACGACTACACCAGTGACGGCAGCGTGATCTCGCAGCTGCTGGCCCACCCGACGCCGGCCGTGACCGACGCAGCACCGCTGGCAGCCGCCTACCAGCAGATCAACTCCTCGGTGGGCGCCCTGTCCACGACCACGCTGCTGGCCGACTCGCGGGCGCTGGCCAGCGGTTCGGCGGGCCACGACACCCAGTACGCCGACACCGAGGCGGCACTGCAGAAGATCGCGGACCGGCGTGACCGGCTCGCGACCGAGATGAAGGACGCGCTCGCGCAGGCTGCGGCCGGGCACCAGCTCAACCACGGCACCAGCACGAGCCTGATCGCGCAGGCACGCAACCTCCTGCGCAAGGCGGATCAGATCGGCTGACCGCCGTCGCCGTCCCCCGTCGGTCCCTCGAGGCCGCGGGGGACGGCGACGCGCCCGGACGCCTACGGCGATAGTGTGCACGGCGGAGCACCGACGAGAGCAGGAGCACGCTTTGCCCGAGGTCACGCCACTGCAGAAGGTCCTGATCGCCAACCGCGGCGAGATCGCGGTCCGGGTGATCCGCGCCTGCAAGGACGCCGGCATCGGCAGCGTCGCCGTGTACGCCGAGCCCGACCGCGACGCGCTGTTCGTGCGGCTCGCCGACGAGGCGCACAGCCTGGGCGGTGCCACTCCCGCGGACTCCTACCTCGACATCGCCAAGATCGTGAAGGTGGCGCAGGAGTCGGGCGCCGACTCCGTCCACCCGGGCTACGGCTTCCTGGCCGAGAACCGCGCCTTCGCGCAGGCGGTGCTCGACGCCGGTCTGGTCTGGATCGGCCCGCCGCCCGAGGCGATCGAGAACCTCGGCGACAAGGTGAAGGCACGACACATCGCCGAGAAGGTCGGCGCACCCCTGGTGGCCGGCACGAAGGACCCCGTCGAGAACGCCGACGAGGTCGTCGCCTTCGCCGAGGAGCACGGGCTCCCGATCGCGATCAAGGCGGCGTTCGGCGGCGGCGGGCGCGGACTCAAGGTCGCCCGCACCATGGAGGAGGTCGCCGACCTCTTCGAGTCCGCGGTCCGCGAGGCGGTCAGCGCGTTCGGCCGCGGTGAGTGCTTCGTGGAGAAGTACCTCGACCAGCCGCGTCACGTCGAGACCCAGTGCCTGGCGGACCAGCACGGCAACGTCGTCGTCGTCTCCACCCGCGACTGCTCGCTGCAGCGGCGTCACCAGAAGCTCGTCGAGGAGGCCCCGGCGCCCTTCCTCAGCGACGACCAGGTCGAACGGCTCTACGCGGCGTCCAAGGCGATCCTGCGCGAGGCGAAGTACGTCGGCGCCGGCACCTGCGAGTTCCTGGTCGGCCAGGACGGCACCATCAGCTTCCTCGAGGTCAACACCCGACTCCAGGTCGAGCACCCGGTCTCGGAGGAGGTCACCGGGCTCGACCTGGTGCGCGAGATGTTCCGGATCGCGGCCGGCGAGGAGCTCGGATACGACGACCCGCACGTCGAGGGTCACTCCATCGAGTTCCGGATCAACGCCGAGGACGGCGGCAACAACTTCATGCCCGCACCCGGCACGCTCTCCCGCTGGGAGCCCCCGAGCGGCCCGGGCGTGCGCGTCGACGGCGGCTACGTCGCCGGCGAGACCATCCCCGGCGCGTTCGACTCGCTGATCGCCAAGCTGATCGTCACCGGGCGCGACCGACAGCAGGCGCTCGAGCGCAGCCGGCGTGCGCTGGCCGAGTTCGTGGTCGACGGGATGCCCACCGTCATCCCGTTCCACCGCGCGGTCGTCGACGACCCGGCGTACATCGGCGCGGACGGACACTTCGGGGTCTACACCTCGTGGATCGAGACCGACTTCGACAACCAGATCACGCCGTACGCCGGTGGCTCCGCCGAGGCGGACGAGCCGGACGAGCGCCGGACCGTCGTGGTGGAGGTCGGCGGCCGACGGCTCGAGGTCTCGCTGCCGGGTGGCCTCGGCGCGGCGGTCGGCGGCGGCGCCGGTGCGAAGAAGCCGAAGCGGGCGGCGGGCAAGAAGGCCGGGGCCGCGGCGAGCGGCGACTCCGTGACCAGCCCGATGCAGGGCACCATCGTCAAGGTGGCCGTCGAGGAGGGACAGGTGGTCGCCGAGGGTGAGGTGATCGTGGTCCTCGAGGCGATGAAGATGGAGCAGCCGCTGAAGGCGCACAAGGCCGGGACCGTGACCGGCCTCCAGGCCGAGGTGGGTGCCACGGTCACCAACGGTGCCGTCATCTGCGAGCTCAAGGACTGATGACCGGATCCGACCCGGCGCCCGACGTCGGTCTCCTGCGGGCGCCGCGCCATCGGGTGAGCCCGCGGGCCCGGCTGATGTGGACGGCAGTCGACGCGATCCGGGCAGCCGTCGTGATGGCGTTCCTCATCCTCACCAGCGGTCCCTGGAACTGGTGGCACATCCCGGTCTGGGTGCTGCTGCTGGTCGGCGCCCTCCTGCTCGGCTACGTGGCCGTGGTGCCGCAGTGGCGCTACCTGGTCCACCGGTGGGAGGTGACCGAGACGGCGGTCTACACGCAGACCGGCTGGTGGGCCCGCGAGCGCCGGATCGCGCCGATGTCACGGGTGCAGACCGTGGACCACCGGGAGGGTGCGGCCTCCCGGCTGTTCGGGCTCGCGACGGTGCGCGTCACGACCGCCTCGTCGGCGGGGGCGCTGACGATCGAGGGGCTCGACCGGGCCAGGGCCCTCGCGATCGTCGACGACCTCACCCGGATGGCCGACTCCGTCCCGGGCGACGCGACGTGACCGCGGCACCGGCGGACCCGGTCGGCTGGCAGCGGCTCGACCGGCGGATGCTGCTGGTGCACCCGGTCCGGGAGGTGGGGCGCTTCCTTCCCTTCGTGATCGGGCTGCTGCTCTTCGGGAGGTCCTCCGACGGCGGACCGTGGGGCCTGATCGCGGTCGGCGTCCCCGTCGCCCTGGGGGTGCTCCGCTACCTCACCACCAGCTACCGCCTGAGCGCCGGCCGCGTCGAGGTGAGACGCGGGCTGCTCAACAAGCGCGTCGTCTCCACCCCGCTCGACCGGGTCCGCACCGTCGACCTGACCGCCTCGCCGATCCACCGGGCGCTCGGGCTGGTCACCGTCCGGGTCGGCACCGGGAGCACCGCGTCCAAGCGCGAGGACCGACTCGACCTGGACGGGTTGTCCGTGCCCACCGCGGAGAGCCTGCGCAGCGTGCTGCTCCACGAGTCCGTGTCGGCCGACCCGGAGACGCCTCCTGAGAGCAACCGCCGCGTCGTCCTCACGCTCGATCCGGCGTGGGTCCGGTTCGCCCCGCTCACGTCGTCCGGGGTCGTCATCGCCGGCGCCGCCCTCGGCGTGGTCGCGCAGGGCTTCCGCACCCTGCAGTGGGCCCCGTCCGTCGACACCCACCAGCTGGCCCGCCTCGGGGTGACCCTGCTCGTGCTGCTCGCGCTCGTGTCGCTGGTGGTCGTGCTCTGCGTGCTGGCGGTGATCGGCTACCTGGTCACCAACTTCGGCTTCGAGCTGACCCACACCAGGAGCGACGGCTCCTGGCACCTGCGTCGCGGGCTGTTCACGACGCGGGTGACGAGCCTCGACGACGCTCGGGTCTCCGGCGTCAGCATCGGCGAGCAGCTCGGTCTGCGCCTGGCGGGGGGTGCCCGCCTCTCGGCGATCGTGACCGGGCTGGACCGCCGGCAGCAGGGCAGCTCGGTGCTCGTGCCGCCGGCGCCCCGGGCCGAGGTCGACCGGGTCGCGGTCGAGGTCCTCGGTCGTCCGCGCCCGGTGACCGCGCCGCTCGTGCTGCACGGACCCGCCGCACTCCGGCGACGCTGGACCCGGGCCCTGGTCCCGTCCGCCGCGGTCGCCCTGCTCACCGTCGTGGCGGCGTACGCCGTCACGCCGTGGCTGCTGCCCCTCGCGGTCGTGGCTCTGCTGGCCGGCGTCCTGCTCGCCGCCGACCGTTCCCACGCGTTGGGGCATGCCCTGGTCGAGGGCTACCTGGTCGCCCGGTCCGGCAGCCTCGACCGCCGCCGCGAGGCCCTGGCCACGGCGTCGGTGATCGGCTGGACCCTCCGCGCCACCTGGTTCCAGCGCCGCGTCGGCCTCACCGATCTCGTCGCGACGACGGCCGGCGGCCGGCAGCGCGTGCGCGTGCTCGACCTGACCGACGGCGACGCCGTGGCGCTGGCGCGCGCCGCCCAGCCGGGGCTGCTCGACCAGTTCCTCGCCTGACCCGGCAACCGCCTCGGCACGAGACACGCCGTTCGGGAAATGAGCATTCCGGCCCCGGTCCGGACATTCAGCGCGCACACTGGCGAGCAATGAACGTCATTCCTTGGGGGACACATGTTGAGTTTCGAAGAAGATATGGACGAGAGCACCACCCCGACCATGGTCGAGGACGAGCCCGCCCCGGTCGATGACGTGGCCACCGAACCGACCGAGTCGGAGGCAGCGACCGAGCCGGCCGAGCCCACCTCGACGCCGGAGACCCCCACGAGCTCCGCTGCGCGGATGCTCGAAGTGGCTGCCCTGACCGCCGACCGGCTCGTCGCCGACGCACAGGCTGAGGCGGAGACGCTGGTCACCGACGCACGAACCACGGCCGATTCGATCCTGGAGGCTGGTCGCACCGAGGCGCACCGGGTCGCGGCCGAGCTGGCCCGCACCAGGGAGGAGCAGGCCGCCGAGCTCGACCGGGAGCGCACCACGGCTCTGTCGGGACTCGCGGAGAAGCAGGCGGCCCTCGAGGCGCGGATCGCCACGCTCCGGCAGATGCAGGACGACCATCGCGCCCAGATGCGTCAGCACCTCACCGAGCAGCTGTCGTTGCTCGACGCGACCGCGCCGGAGCCGCCGGCGCCCGTCGCCCCCTGACCCGCCCGGGCACCTGGGTGTCGGCTGCCGTGTGACGATGGCTGCATGACCGAACGCGCCCTGAGCTTCGGGTCGGTGGCGTCGGCGTACGAGAGGTTCCGACCCGGTTATCCGGACGAACTGGTGGACGAGGTGCTCGCCTACGCGGGCAGGCCGGTCCGCAGGGCTCTCGAGATCGGCGCCGGCACCGGCAAGGCCACCCGGGTGTTCGCCGCGCGCGGGGTCGCGGTCACCGCAACGGATCCGGACCAGGCGATGCTGACGGAGCTGCGCAAGCACGTGCCCGAGACCGTCACCACGGTGTGGTCCGCGTTCGAGGATCTCCCCCTCACCCCGGCGTACGACCTGGTCTTCGCCGCCGCCTCCCTTCACTGGACCAGGCCCGACGATCGTTGGCCGCGGGTCGCCGCAATGCTCGAGCGCGAAGGCGTGTTCGCCTCGTTCGGCGGACAGGTGCACCTCGCCGACGCCGATCTCGAGGAGGCAGTCCGTGCCGCACGGTCGCCGTTCCTCACCGACGACGAAGTCCCGTCGCCCGACGGGACGCCCCCGGACAGCCCGATGCAGTGGCCCGGCACCGAGCTGCTCCGGTCCGGCCTCTTCACAGCCGTACGTCAGTCGAGCATCGCCCGTCGCACCACGGTGTCGGCTCGCGACTACGTCGGCCACCTCTCCACGGTCTCGGCGTACCTCGAGCTCCCCCTTCCGGAGCGGGAGCAGGTGCTCGGCCGGATCCTCAGCGTGCTGCCTGCGCAGGTGAGGCTGGTGTCCGACCTCACCGTGCACCTCGCCCGGCTCAGCTGAGGACCACGGGTCTGCCGGTCAGGGCCGGAATGCTGTCATCCGGATCGAGACGAGGAGTCCAGGCAGCTCGACGCCGAGCTTCGCGACGTACCGGGTGGGTGGCTCCGAGGCGAACCACCGTGCGTACTCCTCGTTGAGGCCGTGGAAATCCTCCGGGTCGGTGAGCAGGACTCCGACCTCGATGACGTCGTCCAGCTCGGCGCCGCCGGCTCGCAGGATGGCCTCACAGTTCGTCAGGGCCTGGCGTGTCTGATCCTGGATGGTCGCCCCGGCCAGCTCGCCGGTCGCGGGGTCGATGCCCACGATGCCGGAGAGGACGACGTGGGGCCCGGCCCTGACCCCTTGGCTGAACAGAGGCGAACCCGGCGCGTTCGCGGTGCTGATGTTCTGGCGAGGCATGAAAACCTTCTCCTTCTTGCGGCTGGACCTCCACCATTCTGGTGGTCGTCAGCCTCGGACGGCACCCTCCCTGGCGCGACCCCTGGGCGGATGATGTCCTGGAACGGCGGATCCCCCGCCGCCCGATACGAGGACGACGCGATGCCCCAGACGCACTTCACGGTCCATACCAGCTTGTCGCCCAGCGAGGTGCTCGGCCTGTTGACCGACTTCGGCCCCGATCGGGCCAGTCGGTGGCCGAACGTGGACGAGGCCCATTTCCAGGTGCACGACGTGGGTCCGGACTGGGCCGAGGTCACCGAGGGCAACGCGATGGGCTGGGAGCGCGAACGCTACTCGTGGGACGCCACCGCGGGCACCGTGGCGATCGACACCCTGGACTCGAACCTGTGGGGGCCGGGCAGCGGCTGGCGCTACGAGCTCACACCGGCCGCGGGTGGCACGGACGTGCACGTCACGTTGACGCGCGAACCCAGGTCGTTCAAGGGCAGGCTGATCGGGGCGTTGATCCCGATCGCCGGTCCGCGCACGCTCGGCAAGCAGTTCCGGTCGGTCTTCCAGAAGGCAGAGTCCGGCTGACGGCGACGACTCGCGCGTCAGAGCAGCTCGGCCAGCAGCGCCGCGGCCCGCTCGGCGCCCTCGGTCTCGACGGGCCGGTAGCTGACCTCGGTGCCGATCTCCTCCGCGATCGCCCGAGCCAGACGGTCCGGCTGACAGGCGTCGGCGTACGGGACGCAACGGCCGGCGCCGTAGCGGTCGAGGCGATGCCGCACGTGGAGGTTCTGCTCGAAGTGATGTTGCAGCGGGATGTAGAGGAAGGGCCGCCGGGCCGCGGTGAGCTCCATGGTCGTGGTCAGGCCACCTTGGACGACGGCGACGTCACAGGCGCTGAGCCGGCGGTAGAGGTCGGGCACGTAGGCATGGACGTCCAGTCCGGGACGGGCCGCGACCGTCTCGGGGTCGAGCCGGGGCCCGGTGACGACCACCATCCGTAGTCCCGGCACGAGATCGCGCGCGGCGTCGTACGCCTCGCTGACGCGGCGGAGCAGGTGTCCGCCCACGCCGGAGCCACCCACGGTGACCACGCAGACCCGGTCGTCGGGCGACCAGCCGAGAGCGCGTCGCAGCTCCTCCCGGTCGGCGAGGTCGTCCGGCGCGAGGCCGGTGATGTAGCCGCTGAAGTCGAAGTGCCGCTCCGTCCACTCCCGGATCGTCGGCAGGTCGGGACCGAAGGTGTCCGGGACGATGTCGTCCGGGTTGCCCACGAAGATCGCGCGGTCGCGTAGCCAGGGGAACCGCTCGACGTGCTCGATCATCTCGGCGTTGTAGTCGGCGGTGAGCAAGGCCTCTCGTTCCGCGGCGTCGGGCATGGGCAGCATGCCGACGAAGTCGGTCATCCACGCGAAGGCGAACCGCTTGAGCTCCGGGTTCTCGTGCAGGTAGTGGTCGACGTCCCAGGCCTCGTCGCCGACGACCAGGTCGTAGTCGCCATCGCGGACCACGTCGTCGAAGACATGGAAGTTGTTGACCAGGATCTCGTCCATCCGGCGCAGCGCCTCGAAGCAGTGCAGGTCGTGCTCGCCGGACTCGGCCTCGATGTGGCCGGACTCGCTGGCCAGCCAGCGCGCTCGCCGGGTGCACGGTCTCGCCCGCCTGTTCGAGCACGCGCGTCACCGGGTGCTGCGCCAGCCAGTCCACGTGTACGTCGTCCCGCAGCCGCCATCAGCGCCTGGGCGACCGCGACGTCGCGCCGCGCATGACCCAGTCCGATCGGCGACGAGAGGTAGAGCACCTTCTTCGGGCGGCAACCGTCCAGGGTCCAGGTCGTCGGACGCGGGGCGGGCGCCACGCGGGTGACGAAGTCGTGGATGCAGGTGGTTGACCTTCACCGGGTCGCGGGCCAGCGGGATGTGCCCGCCGCCCGCGATGACCACGCACTCGCCACCGGTGAGCTCGGCGATCCGCTGACCGCGGGAGAGCGGCGTGATCATGTCGCGATCGCCGTGGATGGCCAGGACCGGCGACGTGATCGCGCCACACCAGCCCTCGATCGTCTCCCTCGTCGGGACCGTGGCCGACTGCTCGACGGTGAGCACGTCCGGACCGGTGTCCAGCCCCCAGCCGACGCAGTCCTCGATCGGCTTGGTCGACCGTGGCTCGGGGAAGCACATCCCGAAGAAGAACCACAGGAAGTCCTCGTGCCGCTCGATCCCAGAACGCGTCGTCGTACTTCGCCCAGTGGTCGATCGGGTCACGGGCGACCAGCGGCACCCGTGACTCCGGCAGGAGGACGGGCTGGGTGGCGCCGGTGGCGACCCGGAACGGATGCGGGTCGGTGAGCGGCAGCGACGACCCGATCGCCACCGTGCCCTGCACCCGGTCGGCATGCTCGGCGGCGAGCTGGAGCGCCCACAGTGCGCCTCGGGACAGCCCGACCACGACGGCTGCGTCGGTGCCGGTGACGTCGAGCACGTCGACGGCGTACTCGACCTGACGGTCGTGGTGGTACGCCGCGGGGTCGAGGGGGCGGTCGGACAGGCCGTTCCCCGGACCGTCGTAGGTGACCACGCGGTGGTGACGTGACAGGTAGGGCACCTGCAGCTTCCAGAAGCGCTTGTGGATGATCGTCCAGGCCGGCAGCAGCAGGATCGTGGGACCGCCGTCGCCGTAGACCTCGTAGTGGATCTTGACTCCGCCCCGCTCGACGAAGCCGTCCGCGTCCGCCATCCGCGCGCGGGTCATGAGCCAGTTTCCCGCCGTTCCGACCCGGCCAGCAAGACCGGCAGCTCGGAGAGGCCGCGCAGCACGAGCCCGTCTCCGTGCCCCCAGTGCAGCTCCTCGGGCGGAACGGCGAGGCTCAGGTCCGGGAAGCGGGCGAGCAGCGCCGTGAACGCGATCTCCGCCTCCAGCCGGGCCAGCCTGGCCCCGAGGCAGTGATGGACGCCGTGGCCGAAGGCGAGGTGCGCGGCGCCGGCACGCCGGACGTCGAACCGCTCGGCGTCGTGGTTCCGCTCCGGGTCACGTCCGGCCGCCGCCAGGGACACCAGCACCTGGACCCCGGCCGGGATCGACGGTGCCGGCGATCGTCACGTCTCGGGCGGCGTAGCGGAAGGTGGAGTGCGGCACCGGAGCGTCCCACCGGAGGAACTCCTCGACGGCACGCGGCACCAGGCTCGGGTCGGCCACGAGCGCGTCGCGCTGGTCCGGGTGGCTGAGCAGCGCCACGACACCGTTGCCGATCAGGCTGGTGGTGGTGTCGTGGCCGGCGACGACGAGCTGGAACAGCGTGGACAACAGCTCCTGCCGGTCGAGCGCTCCCTCCCGACAGGCCTGCACGAGGTCGCCGGTCAGGTCCGTCGGGTCGGGTCGGCCCACCTGCGGTCGACGAGGTCGGTCAGGAAGTCGACGATGTGGTCCGACGCGGCCACGGCGTCGGCCGGCGGCTCGCACCGGGGTACGGCGCGAGCAGCGTGGCGAACCAGCGCCGCCAGCCGTCGCTGGTCGGGGCGGTCGATGCCCAGCAGCTCGCCGATGACGGCGAACGGCAACGGGCCGGCGAAACCGGCCACGAGGTCGACCGGCTCGCCCACCCTGCGCCTCGAGGTCGTCGAGGAGGTCGTCGACGATCAGCCGGATGCGCGGCTCGAGCGTCTCCAGCCGGGTCCTGCGTGAACGCCTTCGCGGCGAGCCCGCGGAGCCGGGTGTGGTCGGGTGGGTCGACGCTGAGCATGTGCCGCGCGAACTCCGGCCCGGGCAGTCCTTCGGCCACGACGCCACCGTCCCGAGCCAGCGCGGCGTGCATGTCCTTCGACAGGTCCGGGTGGTTCAGCGCCTCGCGGGCCGCGTCGTACCCGACGACCAGGAAGGCCCGGTGGCCGTCGGCCAGGGTCACGTCGTGCACCGGCCCGGCCGCGCGGACCGTCGCGAAGAGCGGGAACGGGTGGTCGCGGTCGTAGTCGCCCCAGCGATCCGAGTGCGCGCTCGCGGCGTCTGTGTCATCAGAACTCCCGGAAACCGGAGCAGACCAGGTCCATCCGGCCGACGAGCTCCGTCGCGCATCGTGCAGACGACGGTCTGGGTGAGGACGCGACGGTCGCCGTCGGGGTCGAAGACCAGCTTGTAGTGCACGAGCACCCGGTCGCCGACGTCGTCACCGGCCGACGTCGACGAGCACGACGGTGTCGTAGCTGCCGAACCAGTCGTCGAACCGCGCCAGGACGGCGTCGCGGCCGTGCTCCTCGATCGGGCCGCCCGGCAGCAGCGCGCGCAGCCGGATCTCGTCGGTCAGGTGGGTCCCGAGCCGGTCGAGGGCCCGGTCGGCGACGGCGGCCGCGACGCGAGGTCGCGAGCGGGATGCGTCGTTCACGATGCCTCCCGGGTCAGTGGACGCGTGGCCGCTCGAGGTGGTCTGCAGATGCGCGGCGAGGTCGCTCGGCGTCGGCGCGGGCTCCGTCGATGTACGTCGAGCGGCGGCGCCGCAGCATCGGCAGGCCCATCACGTACAGGCCCGGGCCAGCGGGTGACACCGCCGTCGTGGAGCAGCCGGCCGCGGTGGTCGAGACCGGGCACGTCGAGCCACGAGAAGTCCGGACGGACGCCGGTCGCCCACACGACCGACCGGATCTCGCCGGAGCGCAGGTCGATGCCGAGCGGCGCGCGGGGCACGTGCGTCGGCTCGGGGCGCTCGCCCCGGCCGCCGGCGTGCTCGTCGATCGTGTCCAGCAGGCGACCGAGCTTGAGGTCTGCCAGAGCGCAGACGTTGGCCAACGAGCCGGAGAACTGGGCGACGCCGTCGCGAACGGCCGGCGAACCGGCCGACCAGGCGCACGCCGGACGCCTGGAGGCGCGTTGAGGTCGAGGGTGCGGGCGCCGCCGACGAGCTGCGAGCGACGGCAGGTTGCGGGCGCGGACCAGGTCGTCGACCTCGTCCCACCGCTCGTCGAGGACGCCGATCGCGTCGAGCCACCAGAGGATGTCGTGGCCCCGGTAGCTGCCGCGGCACCCGGACGTGCTCGCCGACGGCGAGCGTGACCGGCGCGACCGGAGCGCTGCGAGCTCGTCGGCGATCTGCACGCCGCTCGCCGACGCGCCGACGACGAGCACACCTCCGTCGGGCAGCTGGTCGGGGTTGCGGTACCGCAGGGCCGGGACCGAGACGATGCCGTCGGGGAGGTGCCGGGCGACCGGCGGGACGACCGCTGCGGGTCGTCCCCGCCGCCAGCACCACCGTGCGCGCGTCCCAGCGTGCCTCGGTCGGTCTCCACCTCGAAGCCCCGACCGCCCGGCCGCACCGCGGTCACCGTCGTGCCGGTGACCACCGGCGCGGCCGAGGCGGCGGCGTACCCGGTGACGAAGTCGGCGACCTGCGGGGCCGACAGGTACCCGTCCGGGTCGTCGCCCTGGTAGGCCCAGCCCGGGCAGGCGGGTCATCCAGTTCGGGGTGAGCAGCCGGAGCGAGTCCCAGCGTTGGGTCCGCCACGAGTTCGCCACCTCGCCGCGCTCGAGGACCACGTGGTCGATCGAGCGGGCCGCGAGGTGGCGGCTCATCGCGAGCCCGGAGTGTCCGGCCCCGACGACGACCGTGGTGACGGCCGACATCAGACCACGGTGACGGTGACGTCGGTCGGGTTGGTCACGATGTCGTAGACCGCGGAACGCTTCTGCGACTGTGCGACGAGGGCCCGGATCTCGTCGGGCGTCGCGTCGGCGTCGATCTCGTAGTCGACGGACACGCCGCTGAAGCCGTTGCGTACGTCGGGGTCCGCTCCCAGGATGCCGTGCAGGTCCATGTCGGCCGAGAGGGTCGCCTTGACCGACCGCAGCTGGATCTGCCGCTGCTGGGCGACGGCCGCCACCCCGGCGGTCAGGCAGGCGCCGAGGCCGACCAGGACGTACTCCACCGGGTGTCGGGCCGTTGTCCTGGGCGGCGAACTGCAGCGGGTGGTCGGCGTCGAGGTGAACGACTTGTGGTGAACCTGCTCGTCGGCGAAGCCGTAGAAGCTCTCGACGTCGGAACGGCTGTGGGTGCCGTTCACCCAGCGTCACCGAGGAACGCCACTTGAACTGGGCGATCTCCGGGGTTGTCGGCGAAGGCGTCACGGGCGCCGAGGAGGGCCTCGACGTTGACGCCGTTGTCGACGGGCGTGCTGGTGATGGTCATGCTGGTGCTCCGTTTCCCGGCCGGTGGCCGCAGTACTTCGCGGTTGTCGAGGACGAGGCTCGCCGTCCTCCGCGGGCGACCGCATCCGGCGACCCCCCTAGTCGTGCCCTGTCCGTGGCGCCAGGGGGGCTCTACACTTCGCCCGTGGAGCCGGAGGTCCTGGGGAGGGACGCCGAGCGCGAGGCGATCCGCCGGCTGGTGAGCGCGGCCCGCCTGGGTGTCGGCGGGACGCTCGTGATCACCGGTGAGCCGGGCGTGGGCAAGACCGCGCTGCTGGAGGACAGCGTCTCCAGGCTCGAGGGCATGCGCGTCCTCCGGGCCACCGGCCTCGAGGCCGAGCGGCACATCCCGTTCGCGGGACTGCTGCAGCTGCTCCGCCCGGCGCTGGACGAGATCGACGAGCTGGCCCCGCCCCAGGCGGCGGCGCTGTCCGGCGCGCTCGCCGTGGCGGAGACCGAGCCCGGTGCCGGCGACCGGTTCATGATCGGCGCAGCAGTGCTGAGCCTCCTGTCGCGGTACGCCGAGGACGCGCCGGTGGCGGTGGTCGTCGACGACCTGCATGACCTGGACCGCCCCTCCGCCGAGGCGCTCCTGTTCGCGGCGAGGAGGCTGACGGCCGACCCGATCGTGGTGCTCGCGACCGCCCGCAGCCCGGAGGCCGACCACCTGGTCTCGGGGCTCGCCGGTCCTGCGCCTGGGCGGGCTCGACGCGCGGGCGTCCGCCGCGCTCGTGACCCGCGCGGCCGGCGGTCCCCTGGCGCCCGGCCGGCTCCGAGCCGCTGCTCGCGGTGTCGGAGGGCAATCCCCTGGCCCTGCTCGAGCTCGCCGGCGACGACCTCGACGCGCTCGCCACCGACCCGGCGGAGCTGCCGGTACGGGTGCCCGACACGGTCACGGCGGCCTTCGCCCGCAGGCTGGACCAGCTCGACGGCTCCTGCCGGACCGCCCTGCTGGTGGCGGCCGTCTGCAGCGGTGACCTGCTGGTGGCCACGGCAGCGTGCTCCGCCCTCGATGTCGACGCCGAGGCGCTGGCCGGGGCCGAGGACGCCGGCCTGGTGTCCGTCCGGGCGGGTCGGATCAGCTTCCGGCACCCCCTGGTGCGCTGCGGCGGTGTACTCCAGCGCCGGAGCCCGCGAGCGACGAGCCGCCCATGCGGCGGTCGCCGACTCGCTGCCCGAGACGGACGTCGACCGCCGCGCCTGGCACCTGGCCGAGGCCGTCTGGAAGCCCGACGCCGCGATCTCCGACCTGCTGGCCGACGCCGCCGAACGCGCGAGGGCCCGGACCGCCTACTCCGTCGCCTCGGGAGCCTTCGAGCGCTCCGCGCGGCTCAGCCCCGCTCGCGAACGCCGGGCCGAGCTGCTTGCTCCAGGCCGCCGAGGCGGCCTGGACGGCGGGGCTGACCGAGCGGGCGATCGGGCTGCTGGACGGACACGCCCGGGACGGGCCGGCTGCCCACGCCAGGGTCCGGGAGCTCGCCCTGCGCGGTGCGATCGCGGCCCGCACCGGCCGGCTGAAGGAGGCGCGGGGATGCTCGTCTCGGCGGCCGACCTCAGCACCGACCCGCTCGGAACAGTGCGTGCTGCTCGCCGACGCCGTGCACGCCAGCTTCTACCTCGCCGGGGCCCCGGCCGCGTCGCGGCTCGCGCGTCGGCTCGACGAGCTCGCTGCCGACCGTCACCGACCCGAAGGCCCTGGCTCTCGGGCACATCGCCACCGGCATGGCTCACATCCTGTCCGGAGAGGGCGGCGGTGCCGAGGAACTGCGCGCCGCCGTCCCTCTCATCCAGTCGACGCGCTCCCTGTTCCACGACCCGCACCGGCTGTCGTGCGTGATGCTGGTGCCGCTGTTCCTGCGCGACGACACCGAAGGACGGACGTTGCGACGGTACGTCGAGGAGGTACGCGGCGAGGCGGGCGTCGGTGCCCTGCCCGCCGTGCTCTTCCACGTCGCGCGGGACCAGGCCACGACCTCGGCCTGGGCCGAGGCGGCGGCCAACTACAGCGAGTCGGTGCGGCTGGCCGAGGAGACCGGCCAGGTCACCGAACAGCTGATGTCGCTGGCCGGGCTGTGCTGGCTGGAGTCGCGCCGCGGCAACGAGGGCCCGTGCCGGACGCACGCCGACGAAGGTGCTCGCACGCGCCGCGCGACGATACACCTGCCCGATGGCCGAGGCGTGGGTCCGCTTCGCCCTGGGGGACCTGGAGCTGTCGCTGGGTGAGCCCGCCCACGCCGTCCAGGAGTTCGGCCGGCTCAAGGCCTTGATGCAGCTCCACGAGCTCGCCGACGTCGACCTCGTGCCCGGGCCCGAGCTGGTCGACGCGTTGCTGCGTCTCGATCAGCACGCCCAGGCGGAGACCGTGGTGGCGTCGTACCACCGCGCCGCCGTCGCGAAGGACCAGCCCTGGGCGCTCGCCCGGGCGGAACGGGCCCTCGGGCTGATGGCCGGTGATGACTCGGCGGAGACACACTTCGAGGCCGCGCTCGAGCTCCACGCGGCCACACTCGACCGTTTCGAGGCCGCGCGCACGCGGCTGGCGTACGGCGAGTGGCTACGCCGCGGCGCGCGTCGGGTCGATGCGCGGTCGCGGCTGCGTCGGGCGCTGGACGAGTTCGAGGACCTCGGGGCGGGGCGGTGGGCCGAACGTGCGGCTGCCGAGCTGGCCGCCACGGGCGAGACCGTTCACCGACGCGACGCCGACCCCCGTAGCCTGCTGACCCCTCAAGAGCTCCAGGTGAGCCTGCTGCTGGTCGAGGGACGGACCACCCGGGAGGCGGCGGCGGCGCTCTTCCTCAGCCCGAAGACGATCGAGTACCACCTCCGCAAGGTCTACACCAAGCTGGGCATCGGCTCCCGGGCCGACCTGGCCGACGTCCTCACCTCGTGAGCGCGGCCCGCACCCCGCTCATGCGGGTTCGGTGGCCACCGACCAGGCCGCGACCTGCGCGCGGGAGCGGACGCCGAGGCGGAGTCGGATGCGCTCGAGGTGGCCCTCGGCGGAGCGTTCGCTGATCCCGAGACGCTCACCGATCTCTCGGTTGGTGAGCCCCTCGGCGACCAGTGCGGCGATCTCCTGCTGCCGCGTGGTCAGGGTCGGTGCCGCCGTGGGAGCGTCGACCGGGAGCCCCAGGAAGCTCCTGACGGTCCGGACGACCAGCGCCGAGTCGCCGACGTAGGGCAGGTGCGAGCGCCCGGGCAGCACCGCCAGCCGAGCCTGCCTGATGTCCGAGGCGATCAGCTGCGCCTGCTCCAGCGGCGCCGCCCGATCGTGCCGACGATGGACGACGAGGGTCGGGGCCCGTACCAGGCCGAGCGACGGCGTCACGTCGATGCGGTAGCAGAGCCGGAGCAACGCGGTCGCCGTCTCCGGCGAGGCTGCCTCGCGCTGGTAGGCGCTCAGTGCCGCGCGGGTCCCGGCCGAGGCGTCGGGCGCGAAGATGTCGGTCAGCACGTCGGCGCCGAGACCCCAGTGCCCGGCCACCAGGCCGATGACGTGGTCGCGGACCGACGGGGTCCCGATGTCGCTCCCCCGCACCCATCCCCCGTACAGCACGAGTCGGCCGACCCTCTCCGGGTTCCGTGCCGCCCACTCGATCATCAGCGGGACGCCGAGGGAGCTCGCCACGATGTCGGTGCGCTGCACACCCGCGTCTGCGAGCACGGCGGCGACCACGTCGAGCTCGCCGTGCAGCGACGGCTCGACCGGCGCCGACCCGGCCGACAGTCCGCAACCCGGCCGGTCGTAGCGCAGCAGCCTCCGCCCTCGGGCCAGGCTCTCCAGCATCTGGCGCTCCTCGGGCAGGGCCCAGCTGAGCTCGAGGTGGCTCAGCCAGCCGCCCACGAAGAGCAGCGGTCGTCCGTGGCCGGCCTTGGCGTACGCGACGACCACCCCGTCGGGCGTGCGCGCCGACCCCAGCCGCTGCTCCACACCGCCACCCCCTCGGATCGGTTGTGCCCAGGGTGCTGCAGACGACCCGCGGTCCGCCACCTCGCGCTCCTGTCCGCCGCCGTCACGCCGCGGTTCGTCCCGCGCCTGTCCCGCCGCGGCGACGGCTCAGGACGCGACGGCGACCCCGAGTGAGTCGGCGCCCATCGCCTTGGGGGCTCCCTCCTCGTAGAAGACGTCCACCTCCTCGACCGCGAAGCCGGCCGTCTCGAGCAGCTCGAGGATCGGTCGCGTCAGGTGACATCCCCCGGCCATCCGCGTGGTGAGCGGCTCGAGCCGGCGCTGCCAGCGTCGGACGCTGTCGTCCGGCGCCAGGCCGTGCTCGACGAAGTGCAGGGTGCCGCCCGGACGCAGCACGCGTCGGACCTCCGTCAAGGCGAGGACCGGGTCCGGGATGGTGCACAGCGTCCACGTCGACAGCGCCGTGTCGAAGCTGTGGTCGTCGAGGGGCAGCGACTGGCCGTCGAGCCCGGACCGCTCGACCGCGACCGGCGACGCCGACAGCCGGTCCCGGGCGAGCTTCCAGCCCAGCGCGGACGGCTCGATGGCGGCGACCCGCCGCACCGTGTCCGGATAGAACGGAACGTTGTGACCGCTGCCGAAACCGATCTCCACCACCTCGCCGTGCAGCTCGGCGCACACGCGCTCGCGCAACGGACGTGACTGCTTCGCGCCGCAGGTCACGTTCATGATCCTCGGCAGCACGCGTTCTGCGTAGACACCCATACGGTCACCCCTGAGCACGCTGACACCGGCCACAGTGCACCCCCGACGCGGGCCTTGTCACGCGTGCCGACGAGGGGCCGCTGCACCGGGGCGTCCAGGACTGGCAGTCTGCTCCGAGCACCCCAGCACAGGCAGGGAGACGAGCATGGGCAGCCACCGGCACTCGCACGCGCACTCGCACTCGCACCGCGGGGACGAGGTCGCGATCGGCCGCGTTCCGCGCCTCGCCCTGTTGTCGGTGCTCGGCCTGGCTGCGCTCGCCACCCTGGTCGGGCTGTGGGCACTGTGGCCGGATGCGAGCCAGGCACCCCACATCCCGAGGTCGGCCGCGTTCGCCGCGCCGGGGGTCACCTTTCCGCACGCCACGGTCACCCGGGTACAGCCGCCCTGCCCCACGAAGAGCACCCCGACCTCGGTGACGTCGTGCGGACACCTCGCCGCACGACTTCCGTCCGCTCCGCGCGGCCGGGTCACCGTCGACGTTCCGGCCGAGGTGGCCCGCTCGGGGCTGCGCACCGGCGACACGGTCCAGCTCGTCCGTACGCCGCCGCAGTCCGGCCAGCCGGCCACCTACACGTACTTCAGCACCGACCGGCACGTCTCCCTCCTCTGGTTGACGGCCCTGTTCGCGGCCGTCGTCATCGGCGTCGCGCGCGTCCGTGGCCTCCTCGCCCTGGTGGCCCTCGCCTACAGCGCCCTGATGATCACCCACTTCATGCTCCCCGCGCTGCTCGCGGGCGAGTCCGGCGTCGGGACCGCCCTGGTCGGCTCCTCGGCCATCATGTTCGTGGTCCTCTACGTCACCCACGGCCCCAGCCTGCGCACCAGCACGGCCCTGGCCGGGACCCTTGCCGGCATCGGTGTCACCGCCGGGATCGGCCTGTACGCCGTGCACGCGACCCGTCTGTCCGGCGTCCCCGACGAGACGGGCGGGCTGTTGTCGGGCTTCGTGACCGACCTCAGCTTCACCGGACTGCTGACCTGCGGACTGATCATCGCCGGACTCGGCGTGCTCAACGACGTCACCATCACGCAGTCATCCGCGGTCTGGGAGCTGCGCGCGGCGGCCCCGGACCTGTCCCGTCGCAGCATCTTCACCAGCGCCATGCGCATCGGACGGGACCACATCGCCTCGACCATCTACACCATCGTGTTCGCGTACGCCGGAGCCTCGATCATCGTGCTGCTCCTCCTGGACATCTACAACCGGCCCGCGCTCGACCTGATCTCGAACGAAGCCATCGCCGAGGAGATCGTCCGCACGCTCGCCAGCGCCATCGGCCTGGTCCTCGCCGTGCCCATCACCACGGCCATCGCGGCGGCCGTCGCCTCCCCCGCAGGTTCTTCCCGTTCAGCAGTCGACGACGAGGCGGGCCATCGTGGTGACCGCATCCCGTTGCGGCAGACCGAGGTCGACGCACAGTGACCGCCAGGTCTCGAACGACATCGCGTGCCCGATCAAGGCTCGCCGCCTCGTGGTGCGGTGCCTCGGTGGCCAGGCCTCCAGGAGCGCCTCGATCTGGGCCCGGGTCGTCCGCTGGTTGCGCCGGCGTACGAAGTCGGGGAGCACGGCGCGGTCACGCGTGGTCAGCGTGAGCATCGGCGCGGCTTCGGAGAAGAACCGATAGAGATCGGCGAGTGCCGCCTCCGCGCGATCCCTCGGCGCGAGGATCTCCCGCCAGCTCGTCGGGTCGGGCATGCGCTGTCGGCCGGCCCAGTGCGCCGTACACGCAGCGTAGAGCGCGCCCTCGTCGGGAAAGTGTCGGTACACCGTCGCCCGGGTCACCCCCGCCACCTCGGCGATCGCGGAGACGGTGGTGTGGGCGGGGCCGACCGTGCCGTGGAGGTCGACGGTGGCCGCAACGATGCGACGTCGGGTCTCCTCGACGTGCTCGGCGCGCTTGACCATCCGGTACCCGGCCCGGGCGGTCGAGTCCGACTGTGGTTCCTCCACCAACGGTTGACACCTCTTGAGGTCAGGTATTCACTGAACACCAGTGTATATCGAAATGGAGTCCTGATGTCCGTGACCACGCCCCCGCCCTTGACCGTCCGCCAGCCCGGCGAGGGACGGGAGGGTGGCCTGGTGCCCGGCCTCGGCGTGATCTGGAAGCTGGACACGGCCGACACCAACGGGATGGTCGCCGTCGTCGAACATCCCTTCGCCGTGGGGGTCCTCGTGCCCCCGCACGTGCACCACCGTGAGGACGAGTACTCCATCGTGACCGAGGGACGGATCGGCTTCCGCTCGGGTGAGCGTGAGGTCGTGCTCGGCGCCGGCGGCTACATCACCAAGCCGCGGGGTGAGGTGCACGCCATGTGGAACGCGGGCGACGTCCCCGCACGAATGATCGAGATCATCAGCCCCGGTGGTTTCGAGGGGTTCTTCCGGGAGCTCGCCGACCTCGTCGCGTCGGGACCGCCATCGGCCGAGGCGAGACTGGAGCTCGCCGAACGGTACGGACTCGAGTTCGCAGAACCGTCGTGGCTGCCCGAGATCATCCAGAGATACGACCTGACCCCGCCCCCGGGGTAGCGTCCGGAGCTCGGGCTGCCGCGAGAGAAGACCTGGCCGCGTAGCCTCATGGCGTGATCAACGGCAGCCACGTCATCCTGTTCAGCCGCGATCCGGAAGCGGACCGCGCGTTCTTCGCGGACGTGCTGGAGCAGCCGCACGTGGACGCCGGCGGCGGTTGGCTGATCTTCGAGCTGCCGCCCGCCGAGGTCGCGGTGCATCCCTCCGACGGGCCGGTCGGGCACGAGCTGTACTTCATGTGCGACGACGTCGAGGCGACCATGCGCGACCTCCGCGCCCGAGGCGTCGAGTTCACCCAGGACATCGTGGAGGAGCGGTGGGGGCGCCTCACCCGCTTCCGGCTGCCCGGCGGGGGCGACGTCGGGATGTACGAGCCGCGCCATCCGCGTGCCGTCGACCGGTGAGGAGCTCCCGCGCCCAGCCGGAGGCGCGGGAACGTGGACGCGGCTCAGCGGTCGCGGTCGGCGAGGATCCGCTGCGCCGCGAGCCGACCCGGGCCGCCGGTCACGCAGCCGCCCGGGTGGGTGCCCGAGCCGCACTGGTAGTAGCCCTCGATCGGGGTGTTGTAGCGGGCGTAGCCGGGCGCCGGGCGCATGAAGTACATCTGCGGCGCCAGGAACTCGCCGTGGAAGATGTTGCCCTCGGTGAGCCCGGCCACGCGCTCGATGTCGAGCGGGGTCACGATCTCGCGGTGCAGCACCAGGTCTCCGAAGCCCGGGAAGTGCGACTCCAGCACTGCTTGCACGGTGTCGCCGAAGGGCTCGCGCTCGGTGTCCCAGTCGCTGCCCTTCAGGTGGTAGGGCGCGTAGGCGATGAAGCAGCTCATCACGTGCTTGCCGGGGGGTGCCATGTCGGGGTCGACGACGGACTGCACCGCGCCGTCGATGAACGGCCGCTGGGAGTACCAGCCGTACTTCGCGTCGTCGAAGGCCCGTTCGAGGTACTCGATCGACGGCCCGATGTTCACGAACCCGCCCAGGTGGTCGAGGCGGCCCTTGAGCGCCGGGAAGACGGGCACGTCGTCGAGCGCGAAGTTCACCTTCGCCGAGGTCCCCTGGAAGCGGTAGCGGTCGATCGCCTCCACCAGGTCGGTAGGCAGCTCACGCGGGTCGACCAGCTCGGTGAACGTACGTCGCGGGTCCAGCGCCGAGATCACGATCGGGGCTGAGAACTCGGTGCCGTCGGTCAGCGCGACCCCGGTCACCGCACCGTCCCGGGTGATCACGTGGTCGACGGGGGCCTCGAGCCGTACGGTCGCGCCGTACGCCTGCGCCGCTCTCGACAGCACCTGGGTGAAGCCTCCGTTGCCCCCCTTGTGGAACGCCCAGGCGCCGTGGTGGCCGTCGTGCTCGCCCATGATGTGGAAGAGCAGGACCAGGCCGGAGCCCTGGGACATCGGGCCGAGCCTGGTGCCGATGATCGACGACGACGCGATCGAGGCCTTGACGATGTCGGACTCGAAGTAGTCGTCGAGCAGGTCGGAGGCGCTCCCGGTGAGGAAGCGGATCGTGTCGTGCAGGGTCTTGCGGTCGGCGCCGCGCAGCTGCTTGACCAGCCAGGCCACGTCAGCGGCGTCCTCGGGGTCGTCGCTGAAGATGTCGGGCGGCGCGTGGTCGAACAGGGGCTTGACCAGCTGGATCACCCGGTCGACGTCGTGGCTCCACCGGTGGTAGCCGTCGACGTCGCGGCGGCTGTGCCGCCCGATCTCCTGCTCGTTGAACTGCTCGTCCTCGGTCATCAGCAGGTAGTCGCCGTTCTCCATCGGCGAGAAGCTCGTGGGCATCAGCAGCGGCATGAAGCCGTGCTTGACCAGGTCGAGCTCGTGGATGATGTCGGGCCGCAGCAGGCTCAGCGCGTAGGAGAACGTCGTGAAGGAGAACCCCGGCTGCAGCTCCTCGGTGATCGCCGCCCCGCCGACGAACGGGCGCTTCTCCAGCACCAGGGTCTTCAGCCCCGCCCGGGAGAGGTACGCCGCGTTGACGAGGCCGTTGTGCCCGCCCCCGACGACGATCGCGTCGTAGGTGTTGCTGCTCACGTCGTTCCTCCAGCGGTGGTCTCGGGCATCGAGGCGGTCTTGCGGGCGGGGTTGAACAGCGGCATCCGGTCCGTCGTGGCCGGCACCGTGAGGTACTCGTGGTCGACGGTGATCTCCAGGTGCACGACCGATCCGCGGGCGCTGTAGGCCGGGAGCACCCTCGCCATCGCGATGTGCCGCTGCAGCACGGGGCTGTACATGAGGCTGGTGGCGTAGCCGACGCGCTCGCGGTCGTGGCCCGGACCGTCGTAGAGCATCGACTCCCACGGCACCGGCGTCTCGTCCTTGGGCACCAGCAGGCCGCGCTCGAGGTGGAGTCGCTGGAACTCCTGCCAGTCGACCCACAGGCCGACGGTCGCCCAGCGCGAGGTGCCGTCACGGAGCTCCCGCTCGATGGCGCGCCGGCCGACGAACGGCCGGTCCTCGCCGAGGGCAGCGCCGTCCTTGCCGTGCATCCACGCGAAGCCGAGCTCCTTGGGCGTGAACCGCTCGGCGTCGGTGAAGGCGAGCCGCGCCGAGGAGAACTCCACGTTCATCAGCGCCAGTCCGGCCTCGATGCGCAGCATCAGCAGCGCGTCCTCGCCGAAGGGCCGGAGGCCGTGGCCCTCGCCGGCCTGCATGATCCGGTCGAGCACGGGCAGCGCGTCGTCGGCCTCGACGAACACCTCGAAGCCCAGGTCGCCGGTGTAGCCGGTGCGCGAGATCGTCACCGGTGCCTCCCCGATCTTCGCCGGGGTGAGACCGAAGTACGGCAGCGCCTCGACCTCGGGTGCGAGCCGGGCCAGGACCTCGCCTCGAGCGGGGACCCTGCACCGCCAGCACGCCGTAGTCGGCGGAGACGTCCTCGAGGGTGACCTGCAGCCGGCCGATCAGGCTCTCGAGGTAGCCGAGGTTCGCAGCCGCCGCGGTGAGCAACCACTCGTCCTCGGTGTGCCGGAAGAGCACGCCGTCCTCGAGGACGTAGCCGGCGTCGTCGCACCACACCGTGTAGAACGCGTGCCCGGGCCGGCAGCGACGGACGTCGCGCGTCATCACCCCCGCCAGGAAGCGCTCGGAGTCGCGACCGGTGATGCGGTACTTGAACAGCGGCGAGGTGTCGAAGAAGCCTGCGGAGTTCCGGACCGCGAAGTACTCGTGCTTCGCGGAGAGGTCGTAGCGCAGCGTGGAGAGGTGACCGGCCCAGTGCGTGTAGAGCCCGGTCTGGTTGAGCTCGCTCAGGCGTGGGTGGAACGGCGTCGTCCGGATCATCATGGCCCGCTCAGCCTAGTCACCGAGGGGCTTCGGGAGCGAGCGTCGGCGCATCCGCTCGCCACGGATTCCGTGGTCTCGAGCCGGCTGGACCACCGAGATCGGCCCTCGGGGCGGCGGGGCTCCTCAGGTGGTGATGTCGAACCAGGTGGAGCGCAGGCCCAGGGTGAGCCGGAAGGTGTCGCCGGTCATGGTCACGTCGTGCTTGCTGCCGCCGAGCGTGAGGGTCTCGACCCGGCCTCCCCACTGCCCGTGGCCGTCGCGCTGGTCCACGGCGATCGACGTCAGGTTGCCCAGCGAAGGCCACTTCCGCTCGATGGCGCGCGAGGAGATCTTCACCGACCAGGTGTGCACCGCGTTGCCGGACCACCCGTCGTACGGGTCCTTCTGCGCGATCAGGTAGGGCTGGCCCCCGTCGCTGGTCCACCCGCCGTCGCTGGCGGAGAACTGGGTGAACGCCGGCGACCCGTGGTAGGTCCGGACCTGTCCGGCGGTCTTGGCGACCGCCTCGTTGGTCGAGGGGTACTCCGACGACATCCCGCCGTAGACCTGGCAGGCGCTGGAGTCACAGAGCTGGTAGACGCGGTCGGTCGAGTGGGCCACCTCGTACGCCGCGTAGGTGCGGGCCGCGATCGCCTGGGCCCGCAGCGCGGCCGGGTGCCACAGTGCGGGCATCTCGTTGGGGACGACCCCCTGCACGTAGGCCTCCAGGGACACGCGGTTGACCGTGATCCGGTGTCGGGCCGATCCGCTGGTCGGGGTGCGCGACTGGAGACTGCCGCGGTAGGCCACGACCTTCGACCCCGCGACGAGCTTCAGGGGCTGGTGGTCGCGGAACTCGCCGTCTCCGGAGAGCGTCCTCCACAGGTGCCAGGAACCGGTCCGGTACGACACCCGGGTGCCACCACCGGAGGCGGCGGAGAAGCGCCAACGGGTCGCCTTGGCCGCTGCCCCCGTGGTGGGGACGGCGTAGGTCGTGCCGCTGCCGAGGTCGTGCACCTTGAGCCCGGGGGCGCTGACGACCGTCGTGTTGTTGTCGGTGTCGGCCGTCAGGTGCACGCGGACGACGTCGGTCGTCGTGCCCAGCCGGGTGTGCGGGTAGTAGAACGCCAGGATCTGGCGGGTCGACAGGCCCTTGCGAGCGGCCCCCTCGGCGCCGTACTGGCTGAGCCCGTGCCCGTGGCCGTACCCGTGCCCGGTGATCGTCAGGGTGGCGTGGTCGGGCACCTGCAGGCCCCCGGCGGTCGCGGCGCCGGCCGGATCGGCCCCGACGAGCGCGAACGACGCCAGGGTGAGCAGGCTCGTCAGGACGATCCTGGGCGTGGTGCGGGGGGTCATCTGGCTGTCTTCCGTGGCAGGGCTGCTGTGGCTCCCGTGACGGGTGGGACCGTCGGGACGAGCATCTAGGTGAACACGAAGTCAGATCCGATGCAACCTGCGGGCCGCCTCGGCCACCGATCCGCTCATCGACGGGTAGACGGTGAACGCCTGCGCGAGCTGGTCGGCGGTGAGCGACTCGGCGACCGCGACGGAGACCGGATGGATCAGCTCGCTGGCCCGCGGTGCCACGACCACGCCCCCGACGACGATGCCGGTGCCGGGTCGGCAGAACAGCTTGACGAACCCGTCGCGGACCCCCTGCATCTTGGCCCGGGCGTTGCCGGCCAGCGGGAGCAGGACCGCCTGGACGTCGATCTCGCCCTTGTCGACGGCCTCCTGGGACCAGCCGACGGTCGCGATCTCGGGTGCCGTGAAGACGTTGGAGGACACCGTCTTGAGATCCAGCGGCGACACCGCGTCGCCGAGGAAGTGCCACATCGCGATCCGGCCCTGCATCGCCGCGACGCTGGCCAGCATCAGGACCCCGGTGCAGTCGCCGGCGGCGTAGACGCCGCGGGCGCTGGTGCGCGAGACCCGGTCCACCGTGATGAACCCGGCGTCGTCGGTGGCGATGGCAGCCGTCTCGAGTCCGAGGTCGCGGGTCCGGGGGACCGAGCCCACCGCCAGGATGCAGTGCGATCCCTCGACCGTGCGGCCGTCGGTCAGGGTCACGGTGACCGCGTCGCCGGCCCGGGTCACCGAGGCCATCCGGGAGCGCGACAGGACGTGCATCCCGCGCCGGGTCAGCACCTCCTCGAGGACGCCGGCCGCGTCGGCGTCCTCGCCGGGCAGCACCCGGTCGCGGCTCGAGACCAGGGTGACCTCGGCGCCGAGGGCCAGGTAGGCGCTGGCGAACTCCGCACCGGTCACACCGGAGCCGACCACGACCAGGTGCGACGGGAGCTCGGTCAGGTCGTAGACCTGCTCCCACGTGAGGATCCGCTCGCCGTCGGGCTGAGCCTCGGGCAGCGTGCGCGGGGCCGCGCCGGTGGCGAGGAGGACGGCGTCGGCGGTGAGCCTGCTCTCGGCTCCCCCGGGCACCGTCACCACGACCGTGTCGGGGCCGTCGAGCCGGCCGCGTCCGTGGACGACCTGCACGCCCTCCTTCTCCAGCCGGCGGGCGATGTCGTCGGACTGGTCGTGCGCCAGCTGCTTGACCCGCGCGTTGACCCGAGCGAGGTCGACCGAGACGGCGGGCCGGTTGACGCCCAGCTCGGCGGCACCCGCCACGTCGGTCATCAGCTCGGCGGTCGCGATCAGGGTCTTGCTGGGCACGCAGTCGGTGAGGACCGCCGAGCCGCCCACGCCGTCGGTGTCGACGATGGTCACGTCCGCGCCCAGCTGGGCCGCGACGAGACCGGACTCGTATCCCCCGGGGCCGCCGCCGACGATCACGACGTGAGCGGGGGCTGCCATGCGGGTCATTCTTGCAGCCGGCGGCCGAGGCCCTGCCGGGTCACCGGTGCGCGTCGCCCGGCGATCGCACCGGGAGCCGGGTCAGAGGTTGATCATGTGCCCGGCGATGCCGTGCACGGCCTCCTTGACGGCCTCGGTGAGGGTCGGGTGGGCGAAGACGTTGCGGGCGATCTCGTCCGCGGTCAGGTCCCACTTCTGTGCCAGCGTGAGCACGGGCAGCAGCTCGGTGACGTCGGGGCCGATCAGGTGGGCCCCGAGGATCTCGTGGTACTCGCCGTCGGCGACCACCTTGACGAAGCCGACGGCCTCCCCGAGGCCCTGCGCCTTGCCGTTGGCCGAGAACGGGAACGTCGCGGTCTTGACGTCGTAGCCCTTCTCCTTGGCCTGGGCCTCGCTGTAGCCGAAGGAGGCGATCTGGGGCTGGCAGTACGTCGCCCGCGGCACGAAGTCGTAGGCGACCGGCATCGTCTCGGCGCCGGCGATCGTCTCGGCGGCCACGATGCCCATCGCCTCGGCGACGTGGGCGAGCATCAGCTGCCCGGTGACGTCACCGATCGCGTAGACGTGCTCGACGTTGGTGCGGCAGTAGTCGTCCACGACGATCGCGCCGCGCTCGGTGGCGACGCCGAGCGCCTCGAGCCCGTAGCCCTCCAGCCGTGGTGCGAAGCCGATCGCCTGGAGCACCTTGTCGGCCTCCAGGACCTCGGAGCCGCCGTCCTTGCTCACGGTGACCTTGACCTTCTCGCCGGACTCGGCCCCGGAGTCCGAGATCTGCTCGACCTTGGTGCCCAGCAGCACCTTGACGCCGAGCTTCTTGTAGTGCTTGAGCAGCTCCTTGGACACGTCGGCGTCCTCGGTCGGCACCATCCGGTCGAGGAACTCGACGATCGTGACGTCGACGCCGAAGTTGGCCATCACGTAGGCGAACTCGACCCCGATCGCCCCGGACCCGGCGATGATGATCGAGCCGGGGAGCTCGGGGTCGAGGATCTGCTCCTCGTAGGTGACCACGCGCTCGCTGAGGGTCGTCCCCGGGACGAGACGGGTGACCGCGCCGGTGCCGATGATGAGGTCGTCGTAGGTGTACGACGCGGTGCCGCCGTCGTTCAGCTCGACGTCGACCGATCCGGGGCCGTCGCCCTCGCGCGGACGCAGCGTGCCCCAGCCGTCGATCTCGGTGATCTTGTTCTTCTTCATCAGGAAGTGGACGCCCTTGACGATCCCGGCGCTCACCTTGCGGGACCGCTCGTGCGTCGGGCCGTACGCCATCGACGCCTCGCCCTGGATGCCGAACACGTCTCGCTCGTGCGTCAGCACGTGGGCGAGCTCGGCGTTGCGCAGCAGCGCCTTGGAGGGGATGCACCCGACGTTGAGGCAGACACCGCCCCAGTACTTCTTCTCGATCACCGCCACCGACCTGCCGAGCTGGGCGGCCCGGATCGCGGCGACGTAACCGCCGGGACCGGCCCCGAGGACGATGACGTCGAAGTGCTGGGTGTTGGACTGCTCGCTCACGCCGTCCACCCTAGGGGAACCCACTAACCTGTCGCCGTGCCCCTCTACGCCGCCTACGCGTCGAACCTCGACCCGCGGCGGATGGGGCTTCGGTGCCCCCACTCGCCGCTCCAGACGACCGGCTGGCTGACCGGTTGGCGGCTGACCTTCGGCGGCGAGGACCTCGGCTGGGACGGCGCGTTGTCGACGATCGTGGAGGACCCGCTCGAGCAGGTCTTCGTGGCCGTGTACGACGTCTCGCGCGAGGACGAGTCGGCCCTCGACGGCTGGGAGTCCACCGCCACCGGGCTCTACCGCAAGGCCAAGGTCCGGGTGTCGACCATGACCGGCGAGCTGCTCGCCTGGACCTACGTGCTCGACGCGTTCGAGGGCGGCCTGCCCAGCGCGTCGTACCTCGGGGTCATCGCCGACGCCGCCGAGGCTGCGGACGCCCCGGCGGACTACGTGGCCTCCCTGCGCCTGCGCCCCTGTCGGTCCCTCGGCCTCTGACGTCGCCCGCTGGTCGAGCGATCACTCGGTGGTCGAGCGGAGTCGAGACCACCTACGCTCACCCTTGTGACCGCTCAGGAACTCGCCCAGGAGGCGGCCGACCGGCTCGCCGAGCTCACCGGCGTCGACCACCACGACGTAGCCCTCGTCCTCGGCTCGGGCTGGCTGCCCGCCGCCGAGGCACTGGGCGAGGCGACCGCGGAGATCGCCACGACCGACCTCCCCGGCTTCTCGGAGGCCGCCGTGGCGGGACACTCCGGGCGCATCCGCAGCATCCGCGCGGGCGACCGGCACCTCCTGGTCTTCCTGAGCCGGACGCACTACTACGAGGGCAAGGGCGTGTCCGCGGTCGTCCACCCGGTGCGGACCGCGGCGGCCGCGGGCTGCCGCACCATCGTGCTCACGAACGGCTGCGGCGGGCTGAACGAGCGCTGGACGCCCGGCACCCCGGTCCTCATCCGCGACCACATCAACCTGACCGCCCGCTCCCCCATCGAGGGTGCGCACTTCGTCGACCTGACCGACCTCTACTCCGCCCGTCTGCGGGCGCTGTGCCGTGAGGTGGAGGAGAGCCTCGACGCGGGTGTCTACGTCCAGTTCCCCGGCCCGCACTACGAGACTCCGGCCGAGATCGAGATGGTGCGCCGGATGGGGGGCGACCTGGTCGGGATGAGCACGACCCTCGAGGCGATCGCCGCGAGGGAGGCGGGCATGGAGGTGCTCGGCATCTCGTTGGTGACCAACCTGGCGGCCGGCATCTCCGGCGAGCCGCTGGACCACCGGGAGGTGCTCGAGGCCGGCCGCGCCGCCGCGACCCGGATGGGCGATCTGCTCACCCGGATCGTGCCGCGACTCTAGGCAGCGGCGCTGACAGGGGGCGCCATCAGGGGAGGCTCGGCAGGTCGAGCCGCTTCGCCATCCGCGCGTAGGCGCGGGCCGCCTGCTCGCGTACCCACTCCTCCGGGTCGTCCAGCACCGCGCGCACCACCTCCGCGTGCTCGGTGTCGCCGACGACGCCCAGGGCGCGGACGGCAGTGGCGCGGACCCTCGGGAGCTCGTGCGTGGCCAGCAGCGCGGCCCCCGGGCCGGACCCGGCCACGTCGTACGTGGCGGAGACCTTGAGGCACATCTCGGCCGGGCGGTAGTGCTCGTCGCCGAGGCCGGCGACGACCGCGCCGGTGGCCACGTCGTCCCAGCAGTAGAGGAGTCCGCGCCCGCCCCAGGTGCGGACCCAGTAGTCCTTCCAGACCTCCGGGTCGAGGGTCGGGTCACCGGGCTCCCAGCCGTGTCCGGTGAGGTAGCGCAGCTCGGGCACGTACGCCGTGCGGGGCGCGCCCCCGAGGAGATCGACGCACACCTCGACGAACCGCGGGCGGCCGACCAGCACGTCGAGCTCGCGGATGAGCGTCGCCACGGGGACGCCTCGCCCGTCCGGCCGCGGTAGCTCGCTCACGCCCCCGATCATGCCCGGACCCACCCGCGCCCGGGGGGTTCGTGCGTCACGTCGTCGACCCGGCGCAGCGCTCCCACTAACCTGCGGGGGTGGACGACCTGATGGCGCGAGCCCGGGCCTGGGCCGCCGAGGACCCCGACGCGGAGACGCGCGCCGAGCTCGAGCGGCTGATCGACGCCGGCGACGTCGAGACCTCGCGGACCGCTTCGACGGGACGCTGGAGTTCGGCACCGCCGGCCTGCGGGGCGAGCTCGGAGCGGGGTCGAACCGGATGAACCGCGTCGTCGTGACCCGCGCGGCGGCCGGGCTGGCGGCGTACCTCCGGGACAGCGGCGCCGGCCGCGACGCCGCGGTGGTGATCGGGTACGACGCCCGGCACCTCTCCGACGTCTTCGCCCGCGACACCGCCGAGGTGATGACCGGGGCGGGTCTGCGTGCCCTCGTGCTCCCGCGGCCGCTGCCCACTCCCCTGCTCGCGTTCGCGATCCGCGAGCTCGGGTGCGTCGCCGGCGTGATGGTGACCGCCAGCCACAACCCGCCGCGCGACAACGGCTACAAGGTCTATCTCGGTGACGGCAGCCAGATCGTGCCACCGGCGGACGCCGAGATCGCGGCCCGGATCGCCGCGGTCGGACCGCTCGCGGACGTGCCCCGCAGCGACGGGTGGCGGGTCCTCGGCGAGGACGTCGTCGACGCCTATCTCGACACCGTCGCCGGCCTGGCCGGCGACGGCCCTCGCGACCTGCGCCTGGTCTACACACCCCTGCACGGGGTGGGCGGCACCTCGGTCACGCAGGTGCTCGAGACGGCCGGCTTCGACCCGCCGTACGTCGTCGAGCAGCAGGAGCAGCCCGACCCGGACTTCCCGACGGTGGCGTTCCCCAACCCCGAGGAGCCCGGAGCGATGGACCTGGCCACGGCCCTCGCCGCGGAGCGTCGCGTCGACCTGGTCGTCGCGAACGACCCGGACGCCGACCGGTGCGCGGCGGCGGTGCCGGACGCCCACGGGTGGCGGATGCTGCGCGGCGACGAGGTCGGGGCGCTGCTCGCCCACCACCTCCTGGCCAGCGGACGGATGGGCACCTACGCCTGCTCCATCGTCTCCTCGAGCCTGCTCGGCAAGATGGCGGCCGCGGCGGGCCAGCCCTTCGCCGAGACGCTCACCGGCTTCAAGTGGATCAGCAAGGTCGAGGGGCTCGTCTTCGGCTACGAGGAGGCGCTGGGGTACTGCGTCGACCCGGAGCACGTGAAGGACAAGGACGGCGTCTCCGCGCTGCTGCTGCTCTGTGAGCTGGCCGCGGCCGAGAAGGCCCAGGGCCGGACCCTCATCGACGTGCTCGACGACCTCGCGCTGGCGCACGGGCTCCACGCCACCGACCAGCTCTCGGTCCGGGTCACCGACCTCGCCGCCATCGGTTCCGCGATGGAGCGGCTCCGGGCCGCTCCTCCCACCCGCCTCGGCGGCCTCCCGGTCGAGTCGGTGGACGACCTGTCCCAGGGGTCAGCGGCGCTCCCGCCGACCGACGGTCTCCGCTACCGGCTGGGCAGCGGGGCCCGGGTCATCGTGCGGCCGAGCGGCACCGAGCCGAAGCTCAAGTGCTATCTGGAGGTCGTCGTACCGGTGGACGCCGGCGCCGGCGTGGACGCCGCACGGATCTCGGCCGCGGCCCGGCTCGACGCCCTGCGCGACGACATCAAGGCAGCCGCCGGCATCTGAGTCACACGAACAGCACGACCACGAACGCCACGCCGAGCACGACGAGGACTCCGATCTCCAGCCAGGCGGTGTGCCGCTCGGTCTCGGCTCCGAGCTCGTACTCCTCCTCGGAGCGCGGCGCGATCCCCCGCCGAGCGCGGTCGTCGTCGGCCAGGGCGACGATCTGCTGCTCGACGAAGTCGGCATAGTCCAGGTCCTGCACACCCGCCGGGTCCTGCGTCTGCAACGCGGCCGCGTCGTCGCCGACGCGCAGACCGGGGGCGAGGAGCTGGGCGCCCCCACCGCTCCACTTCATCTCCTTGCGCACCGTCTTGCGCAGCGGCCGGCTGATGGCCGGCGAGATGTACTTCGTGCCGCCGGCGCGCACCAGCAGGTAACGGCGCACCACCACCGTGTCGACCGCGGCCAGCGGGATCGACACGCTGTGGAACAGGTTCTTCATCTGCAGGCGGCCGGCCGCCGCCGAGACGCTCGGCCTGAGCATGGCGGCCCACACCAGCACGGCGGCGAACGCGCACGCGATCACCCCGAGGACTGCCGTTCGCGGCGAGCCCCAGACGACGAACAGGCCGGCGACGAAGGCACACAGGACGAGCCCGATCACCCCCATCAGCCGGCCGTTGGTCGGGCGGAAGCGTTGGACCTCCTCGGACACCTGGACGACCTCCTCGCGACGTACCCGGGGCGAGGGCCAGGACGGCCCCTCCTGCGAATACCGCGCCCGGGACTGGCAACTCTATGCTGGCGTGATGACCAGCACCGCCACGACCACGGGGGCCGTGCCTCACGATTGGGCGGACGTCACCGCGTCCGAGTCGTCGTTGCGACGATTCCTCCACGGGCTCCCGGGCGTCGACCAGGTCGGGGCCGAGGCCCGAGCGGCGGGCCTCGGGACCCGCTCGATCAAGACCACGGCGAAGGCGTACGCCATCGACCTGGCCATCCGGATGGTCGACCTGACCACGCTCGAGGGTCAGGACACCCCGGGCAAGGTGCGCGCCCTGGCCGCCAAGGCGATGCATCCCGACCCGGCCGACCCGACCTGCCCTTCCGCGGCGGCCGTCTGCGTCTACCCCGACCTGGTGGCCACGGCCAAGCAGACGCTGGGCGCGAGCGGGGTCCACGTCGCCTCCGTGGCGACCGCGTTCCCGAGCGGCCGCGCCTCTCTCGAGGTGAAGCTGGCCGACACGCGCGACGCCGTGGCCGCGGGAGCGGACGAGATCGACATGGTGATCGACCGCGGCGCCTTCCTCGCCGGGCGCTACCAGCTCGTGCACGACGAGATCGTGGCCGTGCGCGAGGCCTGCGCCAGGCCCAACGGCGAGACCGCCCACCTCAAGGTGATCTTCGAGACCGGCGAGCTGCAGACCTACGACAACGTACGTCGCGCGAGCTGGCTGGCGATGATGGCCGGGGCGCACTTCATCAAGACCTCCACCGGCAAGGTGCAGCCGGCCGCGACACTGCCGGTGACCCTGGTGATGCTCGAGGCGGTGCGTGACTTCCGCGAGCAGACCGGGCAGATGATCGGCGTGAAGCCGGCCGGCGGGATCCGCACCAGCAAGGACGCGATCAAGTACCTCGTCATGGTCAACGAGGTGGCCGGCCCGGACTGGCTCGACCCCGACTGGTTCCGGTTCGGCGCGTCGACGCTGCTCAACGACCTGCTCATGCAGCGCACCAAGATGCAGACCGGACGCTACTCCGGCCCCGACTACTTCACCCTGGACTGAAAGGGGCAGCACCGTGGTCTCGACCAGCTCGACCGACGGACGCAACCCGTTCGAGTACGCCCCCGCCCCCGAGTCGCGGGCGATCGTCGACATCAAGCCGTCGTACGGCCTCTTCATCGGGGGCGAGTTCGTCGACGGCCACGGCCGCAGCTTCAAGACGATCAGCCCCTCGACCGAGGAGGTCCTGGCCGAGGTCGCGGAGGCCGACGAGGCCGACATCGACCTGGCCGTGAAGACGGCGCGCCGCGCCCACACCCGGGTCTGGGGACGCATGCCGGGCCGCGAGCGGGCGAAGTACCTCTACCGGATCGCCCGGATCATCCAGGAGCGCGGCCGCGAGCTCGCCGTGCTGGAGTCGATCGACAACGGCAAGCCGATCAAGGAGACCCGCGACGTCGACGTCCCCATCGTCGCCGCGCACTTCTTCTACTACGCCGGCTGGGCCGACAAGCTCGAGTACGCCGGCTACGGCACCCGCTCGCTCGGGGTCGCCGCGCAGGTGATCCCGTGGAACTTCCCGCTGCTCATGCTGGCGTGGAAGATCGCTCCCGCGCTCGCCTGCGGCAACACGGTGGTGCTCAAGCCGGCCGAGACGACGCCCCTGACCGCGCTGCTCTTCGCCGAGATCTGCCAGCAGGCCGAGCTGCCGCCCGGGGTCGTGAACATCGTCACCGGCGCCGGCGACACGGGCCGAGCCCTGGTGTCCCACGACGACGTCGACAAGGTGGCCTTCACCGGGTCGACCGAGGTCGGCCGGGCCATCGCGAAGGCCGTGGCCGGGACCGACAAGCGGGTCACGCTGGAGCTCGGCGGCAAGGCGGCCAACATCGTCTTCGACGACGCCGCCCTGGACCAGGCGGTCGAGGGCATCGTGAACGGCATCTTCTTCAACCAGGGCCACGTGTGCTGCGCGGGCTCGCGGCTCCTGGTCCAGGAGAGCGTGGCCGACGACGTGCTCAACCGCCTCAAGCGGCGGATGACGACGCTGCGCGTGGGTGACCCGCTGGACAAGAACACCGACATCGGCGCCATCAACTCCGCGGAGCAGCTGGCCAAGATCCGCGAGCTGTCCGACATCGGCGAGCAGGAGGGCGCGGGCCGCTGGTCGCCGCCCTGCGAGCTGCCCGACCACGGGTTCTGGTTCCCGCCGACGATCTTCACCGGGGTCACGCAGGCCCACCGGATCGCCCGCGAGGAGATCTTCGGTCCGGTGCTGTCGGTGCTCACGTTCCGCACACCGGCGGAGGCCGTCGAGAAGGCCAACAACACGCCGTACGGGCTGTCCGCCGGCGTCTGGACCGAGAAGGGCTCGCTGATCCTGAAGATGGCGAACTCCCTGCGCGCCGGCGTGGTGTGGGCCAACACGTTCAACAAGTTCGACCCGACCAGCCCCTTCGGCGGCTACAAGGAGTCGGGCTACGGCCGCGAGGGCGGCCGCCACGGCCTGGAGGGGTACCTGCGATGAGCCGGATCGACGTCCGCAAGACCTACAAGCTGTTCATCGGCGGCGACTTCCCCCGTTCCGAGTCCGGCCACTCCTACGTCGTCAACGACGCCCGGGGCCGCTTCGTCGCGAACGCGGCGCTGGCCTCGCGCAAGGACGCCCGCGACGCCGTGGCGGCGGCGCGCAAGGCCTTCCCGGGGTGGTCCGGCAGGACGGCGTACAACCGGGCGCAGATCCTCTACCGCGTGGCCGAGGTCATGGAGGACCGTCGGCCGCAGTTCGTCGACGCCGTCCGGCAGGGCGAGGGCGGCACCGCCGCCGCCGCTGCCCGGGTGGTCGACGCGGCGATCGACCGCTTGGTCTGGTACGCCGGATGGGCCGACAAGCTGACCCAGGTCGTCGGCAACGCCAACCCGGTGGCCGGCCCGTTCTTCAACCTCTCCACGCCCGAGCCCACCGGCGTCGTGGCCGTGATCGCACCCGCGGAGTCGAGCCTGCTCGGGCTGATCAGCGTGGTCGCGCCGGTGATCGTCACCGGCAACACGGTCGTGGTCGCCGCCTCGCCCGACCGGCCGCTGCCGGCCGTGACGTTCGCGGAGGTGCTGGCCACCTCCGACGTGCCCGGCGGCGTCGTCAACGTGCTGACCGGGTCGCTGGCCAACACCGCGCCGACCCTGGCCTCGCACATGGACGTCAACGCCCTGGATCTGACCGGTCTCGCGGGCGACGCCGAGCAGGCCCGGGCGCTGGAGGTGGCCGCCGCGGAGAACCTCAAGCGGGTACGCCGCGCGCCGGCGGCCGAGCCCGACTGGACCGAAGATCCCGGTCTGGACGGGATGACCCGGTTCCTCGAGACCAAGACGGTGTGGCACCCCATCGGGGTCTAGCGGCGTGGTCGGCCGCTGCTCCGCGGCCCGAGCGGGTCACCTGCGCGGCGAGTCGACCATGACCGGCCGGTAGTCGACCGTGAGGCGCGACGCGCCCCTGACGGACGAGGTCGCCCCGAAGACCCCTTGCCTGGTGCGGGCGCTGCGCGCCAGCGTGACCGGGGCCTGATGGTACGGGTTCCAGTAGATGCGCCGCGTGCCACCGGCGTACGAGACGACACAGGTGTAGGTCCCGCGCGCGTCCCGCTGGCACGGACGATGACCCCCTGGGCCGACGAGCGTGCCCGTCATCCAGTGCTGGACGAGTCGGTAGGCATGCCCGGCGGGGGTGACGTGGGTCGGGACGCCAGGGGTCGACAGCAGGGTGTTGGAGAGCGTCCCTCCGCCCTGGAGCAGTCCCATGTCGTAGCGGTACCAGAACACCCGCTTCACGCCGTTCGCGGCGTTGAGGAGGTACGTGCGGACGACGTAGGCCGCCTGCTTGGCGTCCGAGATGCGCACGGCGCGGTGACCGCCGAGCGCTCCGGACTGCAGACCGTAGTTGACCTCGGTGTTCCAGATCGGCTTCCGCCGCGGGACCCCGGCGCCGTGCAGCCGCGCGCGGACCTCGCGGAGCAGCGTGACGACGTCCTCCGGGCCGCCGGCCCGCCTCCCGTACCTGGGTAGCGGGTAGAGGCTGAACGCCAGGGCGTCGTAGTAGCGCCAGACCGGGGTGCCGTGCAGGCGCAGGCCGTAGAAGTGCCTCAGCCAGGCCAGCTGGTAGCCCAGCCGGGCCACCATCGGAGGCGCGATCACCTTGGCGTGCGGGTCCACGCGGTTGCGTACGTCGTACATCGCCCTGCTGAGCTGAGCCATCTGGAGCGGCGAACCGGTCCAGAAGGTGCTGATGTTGGCCTCGTTCCACACCTCGTAGGCGTCGATGCCCCGGGATCCGTGGAAGTGCCGGTAGCGCCGCATCAGCGCCGCCACGAAGCTCCGGTAGCGCTGCAGGTTCCGCGGTGGCCTGGTGGGTGACGGGCCGTAGAAGGACGGCGTCATGGCCACGACCATGGTGACGCTGGCGTGCGCCGCCTGAGCGTCCGCCACCCGGTGGTCGAGGAGCCCCCAGTGGTAGACGCCCGGAGCCACCTCCACCTCGGGCCACGAGACGCCGACGTCCCACAGGCGCACCGAACCCTCGTGGAGGGTGGCGTACGACGGCTCGGTCGGGGTGAACGACCCGTCGTGCATCCCGAAGAGCGTGTGCGAGAGGTGGACGTGCTGCGCCAGTGCGGGCGCGGCCGTACCGATCGGCATGCCCAGGACGGTCACCAGCCACGCCACCAGGGCCGAGCGGCGACGGCCGGACGCGAACAGCAGGGACACGGCTCCTCCGGGTCAGATCGGGGTGGAGCCTGACAACGAGCCTGGTGCCGTGCTCACCGGCGCGACTTCACCAGCACCGGCGCGTAGCCGACCCGGAGCCGGGAACCGCCCTTGACCGACGAGATGATGCCGTACTCGTCCACCTTCTTGCGCGCCGACGACACCAGCCGCACCCGGACCGTGTGGAAGGGGTTCCAGTAGACCCGACCCATGCCGGAGGCGTACTTGATGACGCAGGTGTAGGTGCCGCGCGAGTCCCGGGCGCAGGGACGTGCCGACGTGGTCCCGATCAGGGTCCCGTGCATCCACGACTGGATCCGGGTGAACGCGAGGCCGGCCGGGGTGAGGATGCCCGCGGCCCGGTTCGTCGGGTCGGTGAGCAGCGTGTTGCCGAGCGGTCCGGCCGAGGACAGGTTGCCCATGTCGTAGGCGTACCAGTCCACGCGCCTGACGCCCTGGGCCGCGTTGAGCAGGAACGTGCGCATCACGTAGGAGATCTGCATCGCCTCGGGGATCGCGACCGCCGGGGTGCCGCCGAACTGCCCGCTCCGCATGCCGTAGTTGACCTCGGTGTTCCAGATCGGGATGCGACGCGGGAACCTTGTCGGCGGTGAGCAGGGTCCGGACCTGGTGGAGCAGGGTGACCGAGTCCTCGGGAGTCCCCGGCCGGGTCGTCCGCCCGGACGGGTAGGTGTCCAGCGGGTAGAGGTTGAGCGAGATCGCGTCGACGTACTTCCAGACCGGCCTGCCGGCGACCTTCTGGGCGTAGAACCGCTTCAGCCACCGCTGCTGGTAGCCGAGGCGCGTCACCATGGCCGGCGCGATGACCCTGACGCTCGGGTCGACGGCGTTGCGCACGTCGTACATCGCCTTGGTGAGGCCGGCCATCTGCTGCACGGTCCCGGTCCAGAACGTGGTGATGTTGGCCTCGTTCCAGACCTGGTAGTTCGCGATCCCGGGCTTCCCGGTGCCCAGGTAGTTCTTGTAGCGCAGCATCACCGACCTGACGAACGCCTGGTAGGCGTGGACGTCCGGGGCGTCGGTGGGCCGGGGGTGACCCCCGCCGCGCCGGCCCACGCGGGCGTCATGGCGGTCACCAGCGTCACCTCGGTCCCGTTGGCGTGGGCGTCGGCGACGATCTGGTCCAGCCGGGTGAAGCTGGTGGTGAGCTGGGTGGGCTGCATCGCCGCCCACGTCGTGCCGGTGTCCCAGAGCCGGATGGAGCCCGTCCCCGGACGGCTCAGCGAGTGCAGGTTGGCGTCGTGGACGCCGAAGAGGCGCGGATCGACCTTGACCTTGATCACCGGCTTCGGGCGGTGGTGCGCGCTCACGGCGATGCGGCTCACCGGCAGGCTCGCCGAGGCGGAGGGGTGAGGTGCGACGGTCAGTGCCACCCCCGAGGCGAGGGCGACGAGGAGCGCCGCGGCGCGCGAGGCGCCGAGTCGGGGGGACGACACGTGCATGGGGGTCTCCGAGGGGTCGCGTGGTCTGGATGTCGCGGCTCCGAGAGCCACTCAGAAGTATCGAGTCCGGCACCCGGGCTCCGCAGGCGAATCGGGCAAGAGGGCCCGACCGGGCATCCGCCCCCACGCTCCGGCACAATGACGCCGTGCTCCCCGGTCCGGTCGTAGCCCGCGTCGTCGTCCTGGCCGGACCGTCGGGGGTCGGGAAGTCGCGGCTCGCCGAGGCGACGGGCCTGCCGGTGCTCCGGCTCGACGACTTCTACCGCAGCGGGGCCGATCGCGCGCTGCCGCTGATCCTCCACGGAGCCAACGCCGGGCTGGTCGACTGGGACGACCCGCGCTCGTGGCACGCCGACGAGGCGGTGGAGGCGATCTGTGAGCTGGCGACGACCGGCCGCACCATCGCCCCGGTCTATGACATCGCGCGGAACGGCCCCCGCGGGACCCACGAGGTCGATCTCGAGGGTGCTCCCCTGTTCGTGGCCGAGGGCATCTTCGCCCAGGAGATCGTCGCCGCCTGCCAGGAGCGCGGGGTCCTGGCCGCCGCGCTGTGCCTGCGCCAGCACCCCCTGGTGACGTTCTGGCGACGGCTCACGCGAGACCTCCGCGAGCACCGCAAGCCGCCCGTCGTCCTCGTCCGCCGGGGCTGGGCGTTGATGCACGACCAGCGCCGGGTGATCGCCGACGCCGCCACCAAGGGCTGCACGGTGGTGTCCCCGCACGAGGCGGCCGCGCGGATCGAGGATCTCCGGTCAGGGTGAGGTTCCGAGCGCGGCGTACCCCGGCTTGACGACGTCGTCGATGATCGCGAGCCGCTCGTCGAAGGGCAGGAACGCCGACTTCATGGCGTTGATGGTGAACCACCGCAGGTCCTCGAGCCCGTAGCCGAACGCGTCCACGAGCGCGGCCATCTCTGCCGTCATCGAGGTCTGGCTCATCAAGCGGTTGTCGGTGTTCACCGTGACCCGGAACCGCAGCGCGGTGAGCAGGCCGATCGGGTGCTCGGCGATGGACGGCGCCGCGCCCGTCTGGACGTTGGACGCCGGCGCGAGCTCGAGGGGGATCCGCTTGTCCCGCACGTACGCCGCGAGCCGGCCCAGGTGGGCGGTGCCGTCGTCGTCCACCGTGATGTCGTCGACGATCCGGACCCCGTGCCCGAGCCGGTCGGCCCCGCACCACTGGATGGCCTCCCAGATCGAGGGCAGCCCGAACGCCTCCCCTGCATGGATCGTGAAGTGCGAGTTCTGGCGCTGGAGGTACTCGAACGCGTCCAGGTGCCGGGTCGGCGGGAACCCCGCCTCGGCGCCGGCGATGTCGAAGCCGACCACGCCGGCGTCGCGCCACTTCACGGCGAGCTCGGCGATCTCGCGTGACCGCGCCTGGTGGCGCATGGCGGTGAGGAGCTGGCGTACGACGATGCGGCCGTCCGCATGCAGCATGCCCGCCTCGAACCCGGAGCGCACCGCGCCGACCACCTGGTCGAGCGACAGGCCCGCGGTCACGTGCTGCTCGGGCGCGTAGCGGACCTCGGCGTACACGACGCCGTCGGCGGCCAGGTCGGCGACGCACTCGCGCGCCACCCGCTCGATCGCCTCCTCGGTCTGCATCACCGCGACGGTGTGGTCGAAGGTCTCGAGGTAGCGCACGAGGGATCCGGAGTCGGCGGACTCGGCGAACCACCGCCCCAACGACTCCGCGTCGGCCGCGGGCAGTGGGTGACCCGCCTGCTCGGCGAGCTCCAGGACCGTCTGCGGCCGCAGACCGCCGTCGAGGTGGTCGTGCAGCAGCACCTTCGGAGCCCGCAGGATCTCATCCCGGCTCGGGCGGGTAGGTTCGGCCATGCCCCGATCCAACCAGACCACGCCTCGACCTCAGGAGCCCTGCGGATGCGCATCCTCGACAACCTCGACGAGCTCACCGGACTGGCGGGCAAGGAGCTGGGCGCGAGCGAATGGCTCGAGATCGACCAGGATCGGGTGAACCAGTTCGCCGACGCGACCGGCGACCACCAGTGGATCCACGTCGATGTGGAGCGAGCGACCTCCGGGCCGTTCGGCGGCACCATCGCGCACGGCTACCTCACGCTCTCGCTGATCCCGCTCCTCGGGAGCCAGGTGTTCTCGCTCGAGACGCCGGGCGCCAAGCTCAACTACGGCGTGAACAAGGTGCGTTTCCCGCACCCGGTCCGCGTCGGCTCCCGCATCCGCGACCGGGTCACGATGGGCGAGGTGACGGACCTTTCCACGGGCAAGCAGCTCACCCTCCACCACACGATCGAGATCGAGGGCCAGGCCAAGCCCGCGTGCGTCGCCGAGACGGTCGTCCTGCTGCTTCCCTGAGCTCGCCTCCTTTCCGGACGCGCACCGTCCGGAAACCGCCCTACCCTGAGGCATGGCGAAGACCACGGCTGATCCGGGCGAGCTCACCATCCGACCGCTGACCACCGAGACATGGGACGCGTTCGCGGACCTCGCCGAGCGGCACAACGGGGTGTGGGGCGGCTGCTGGTGCACCTGGTTCCACACCACGCACGCCGAGAAGACCTTCACGGCCGACGGCAACCGCGCCCTCAAGGAGCGCCTGGTCCGCGAGGGCCGGGCGCATGCCGCGCTGGTGTTCGACGAGGAGCGGGCGGTGGCCTGGTGCGAGTACGGCACCCCCGACGAGCTGCCGAACATCAACCACCGCAAGGAATACGAGGCGGGGCTCGTCGAGCCGGCCGACTACCGGATCACCTGCTTCTTCGTGGACAAGACGTGTCGGCGCAAGGGCCTGTCCGAGGCTGCCCTGCACGGTGCCCTCGGCCTGATCGCCCAGGCCGGCGGCGGCCGCGTGGAGGCCTACCCGCAGGACACGCAGGGCAAGAAGATCAACGCGTCCCTTCTCTACAGCTGCACGCGCAGCCTCTTCGAGCAGGCCGGCTTCACCTACGAGCGTCCCAAAGGGAAGAACCACTGCGTGATGAGTACGACGGTCCCCCCGGCCCGATAGCCGCGACGGCCGGTGGAGCAGGCCCGCAGGTCGAACGTTGGCAAGCTGGTCGAGCGGGCCCGCTGGTCGAGCAGGCCGCGCTGGTCGAGCTCGAGCCCGCTGGTCGAGCCGGGTCGAGGCCGCGCTGGTCGAGCTGAGCCCGCTGGTCGAGCTGGGCCCGCTGGTCGAGCCTGTCGAGACCAAGCGCACGGTCGCCCGGTGGCGGAAGGGGCTTCGGCCCCATTCGGTGGTCGAGCGAAGTCGAGACCACCTGGCCGGTCGCAGACGTCAGGTGTCGAGGCGTGGTCGATGTCGGATCCATGCGGGGTCGACACCGGGTTTGGGTGGTGGTCTGAATTCGGGTCGCTTGTCGTCGGGGTTGATCCGGATCTGCCAGGGCGAGCTATGGATGACCCGGTGGTGGTGCCCGCAGAGCAGCGCGAGGTTGTCGAGCGCCGTGCTACCGCCGTCGGCCCAATGGACGAGGTGGTGGGCGTGGCACATCACCGGGGGTCGGGTGCAGCCGGGGAAGGTGCAGTGCCGGTCCCGCAGCACCAGGGCGACCCAGAGGACGGCGGTGACCAGGCGTCGGGTGCGGCCGATGTCGAGGACCTCGCCGCGGCTGCCGAGGACGGCGGGGATGATCTCGGCGTCGCAGGCCAACCGCCGCACGCGTGGCGGGTGAGAGTTCGAGCGCCGTCCTCGGTGGTGCCGATCCCGCGGGATGCCAGGGCTGCCTTCAAGGTGTGGTGGTCGAGGGTGACCAGGAGTCGGGGTGGGGTGGCGTGGGTCTCCGGCGGCAGGCGCGGTGGTGAGGGCGTGCCGGGCGGTGGCGATCAGGGCGTCCCACAGCCGGGCGCCGTGGTCCCGGGGATCCCGCGCCTCCCCGCCCGAGCTCGTCCTCGTCGTCGACCGCCGGGGTGGGGCAGGTGAGGGGGAGGAGGGCGGCCTTGAGGAGGGCGGCGTCCTCGGTGCTGCCGTAGCCCTTGATCCGGACCCCGCCGGCCCGGTCCTCGGTGATCGCCAGGAACCGGCCGGCGTGGGCGGCCCGGTCCTCCCGCTCCAGCGCGGCTTCGAGCTTGCGGTCGGTGGCGTCGGGGTCGACCACGTGGGCCAGGTGCCGGCCCAGCCGGGCCAGCTCGGTGGCATCCAGGCTCTGGGCGTGTTCGAGCATGGCCTGCTCCCCGCGGGCCCGGACCAGCTCACCGGACGGGAGACCGTGGACGGCGTCGATGATCGGGTCGACCTGGGTCGCCGACACCTCCCCCGCCACCAACGCGGCCGGGTGCGGGTCAGCGGTCCGGTCAGGGCGTGGGCCCGGACCACCCGCCGCTTCCCCTCGCCCCGGCGGAGGCCGCCGGTGTGGGTGAGCCAGTCCCCGGTCGAGCCGTAGTGCAGCTTCTCCTTCGCCAGCCCCCGGAGGTCGGCCTCGGCGACCGCACCGGCTTCGACCGCGGCCAGCACCGACGACAGCCGCTGGGCCTGCTCCACCACCGCGATCAGGGCCTCGTCGGACTGCGCCGACCAGAGCACCTCCGCGGTACTGCTGCAGCATCGCGACCGCGTCGGCCAGCACCGCCGGCGGCGCGGCGTCGGGGCGGTGCTGGTGGATCGACATACGATATCGAATCAGCGACCACCGACAATCGGGTGGGTTATCCACAGGGTTTATCCCACGGATCCGAGACATTTCCCAGAAGATTCTTGAAAATACTTTCCAGCTGACCTGGGGGAGCCAAGAAACCGCAACCCAAGCGAGTAGCCCAACCAACGGCGAACCGGAAAGCAAACGGTGAGAGGCACCGCAACCACAAGCAAACCGCAACCAGCATCAATCAATAAAACAAACCGCAACCAAAAGCACGCAGCGAGGCCCGAGCAAGCCTCGGTGGTGGTCTCGACTCCGCTCGACCACCGAAGGCAGCTGGGGCCTCGACAGAGCCCTTGGTCTCGACAAGCTCGACCAGCGGGAGCGGGTGGTCTCGACTCCGCTCGACCAGCGGGCGAGCTCGACCAACCACAGAGCGCGGCTCGACCGACCACGAGCGCGGCTCGACCAGCGGGCGCGGCTCAACGAACCACAAGGCGCGGGTCGACGAGCCATAAGGCGCGGCTCAACGAACCACAAAGCGGGGCCGGCGTCAGCCGATGCGGTCGATGACGAGGTCCTGGGGGACGTGGGTGGCGCCGATGTCGTAGCCGCCGTCCAGCGCCTCGAGCGCGCGGTCGAAGCGGTCGGCATCGTCGGTGAGCAGGGTGAACAACGGCTCCCCCTCGCGCACCTGGTCGCCCGGCCGCGCGTGCCAGACCACACCGGCGCCGGCCTGCACGGCGTCCTCCTTGCGCGCGCGTCCGGCACCGAGCCGCCAGGCCGCCAGGCCGACGGCCATGGCGTCGAGCCGGGTCACGACCCCCGACGAAGGCACCGTGACGACGTGCGACTCGCGCGCCGTGGGCAACGCGGCCTCGGGGTCGCCCCCCTGGGCGGAGATCATCGCCTTCCACGCGTCCATCGCCGAGCCGTCGGCGAGGCGGTCGGCCGGGTCGACGTCGGAGCGGCCGGCGGCCGCGAGCATCTCCCGGGCCAGCGCCAGGGTCAGCTCGACGACGTCGGGAGGGCCGCCGCCGGCGAGTACCTCGACCGACTCGGCGACCTCGATCGCGTTGCCGGCCGTCAGACCGAGCGGGGTGGACATGTCCGTGAGCAGGGCGACGGTCCGGACGCCGGCGTCCTGGCCGAGCGCGACCATCGTCGTCGCGAGCTCCCGCGCCTCGTCGGCGGTGCGCATGAAGGCCCCGGTGCCCACCTTCACGTCGAGGACCAGCGCCCCGGTGCCCTCGGCGATCTTCTTGGACATGATCGACGAGGCGATCAGCGGGATCGCCGGCACCGTGCCGGTCACGTCGCGCAGGGCGTAGAGCTTCTTGTCAGCCGGGGCCAGGCCGTCGCCCGCGGCGCAGATGACGGCCCCGACCGACTCGAGCTGCGCCAGCATCTCGTCGTTGGACAGCGTCGCCCGCCAGCCGGGGATCGACTCGAGCTTGTCGAGCGTCCCGCCGGTGTGCCCGAGGCCGCGCCCGCTGAGCTGCGGTACGGCGACCCCGCACGCCGCGACCAGGGGCGCGAGCGGCAGGGTGATCTTGTCGCCGACCCCGCCGGTCGAGTGCTTGTCGGCGGTGGGCCGCGAGAGGGACGAGAAGTCCATCCGCTCGCCGGAGGCGATCATGGCCGAGGTCCAGCGGCCGATCTCGCGGCGGGTCATGCCGTTGAGCAGGATCGCCATGGCCAGTGCCGCCATCTGCTCGTCGGCGACCTCGCCGCGCGTGTAGGCGTCGACCACCCAGTCGATCTGGCCGTCGGAGAGCTCGCCGTGGTCGCGCTTCGACGCGATCACCTCGACGGCGTCGTGGCGGGTCTCAGGCTGGGCCATCGACGGCCTCCAGGTCGTCGGGGCCGAAGGCGTCGGGGAGCACCTCGACCATCCGACGTACGCCGGCCGGGGTCATCAGCCGCAGCTCCGCGCCGCCGTGCTCCCACAGCAGCTGGCGGCACCGGCCGCAGGGCATGATCACGTCACCGCGCCCGTTCACGCAGACGACGTGGGTCAGTCGGCCGCCGCCGGTCGCGTGGAGCGAGCTGACCAGGCCGCACTCGGCGCACAGCACCACGCCGTACGACGCGTTCTCGACGTTGCAGCCCACCAGGAGCCGGCCGTCCTCGGCGATGCCGGCGGCGCCCACCGGGAAGTGGGAGTACGGCGCATACGCGTGCCGGGACGCGTCGACGGCCTCCGTACGCAGGGCGTCCCAGTCGAAGTCGTCAGCCACCCGTCATCCCTTGACGTAGGGCTCACCGTCGGCAGCGGGTGCCCGGACCCTCCCGACGAGACCGGCGACCGCGAGGATCGTGGCGAGGTAGGGCAGCATCCCGATCGCGTTGGACGGGATGAACGACACGTGCGAGCCGATCAGCGGCTGGATCGCGGTCGTGAACCCGAACAGCAACGACGCGCCGAGTGCTCCCCGCGGGCTCCACCGGCCGAAGATCACCGCGGCCAGCGCGATGAACCCGTCACCCGAGGTGATGTTCTTCTGGAAGGAGCCGACCGATCCGACCGTGAAGTAGGCGCCGCCGAGACCTGCGATGGCACCGCCGATGACCACGTTGCGGTAGCGCATGGCCAGCACCTTGATGCCCACCGTGTCCGCTGCCTTCGGGTGCTCCCCGACCGCCCGGGTGCGCAGGCCCCACCGGGTCCGGAACAGCCAGACGTCGACGACCACGATCAGGACGTAGGCGAGGTAGACGACGATGTTGGCCTGGAAGAGCAGCGGGCCGATGACCGGGATGCTCGACAGCACCGGGATGTTGATCGGGTTCAGCACCTGGGGGGTGTTCAGCGCCTCCGTGTGCGGCTGCATGAACGCGTCGTAGAGGAAGCCGGTCAGGCCGGCTGCGAACACGTTGAGCACGACGCCGAGGACGACCTGGTTCACGACGTACTTGATCGCGAACACCGCCAGGATCCAGCCCATGAGCGCGCCGGCCAGCGCGCCCGCCAGCAACCCGACCATGCTGCCGAACTGGGACCCGATGATGGAGCCGATCAGCGCCGAGGACCACGCGCCCGCGAGCATCTGGCCCTCGATGGCGACGTTGATGACACCCGAGCGCTCGCACATGATGCCGGCCAGGGCACCCAGGATCAGCGGCACGGTCAGCCCGATCGTGCCCTGGTCGTTCAGCAGCCCGACCATGTCGATGGCGAAGCCGCTGCCGCGGGCCGACATCCAGATCAGGAAGGCGAGCATGGCGAGCCCGAGCCCGATGGACAGCACCATCACGAACCGCTTGCGGCCGAAGCCGACGGCCGCCTGGTAGACGCCGGCGGCGACGAGCAGGAGCCCGATGAGGACGTTGGTGACCAGGCCGGGCAGCACGATGGTCGGGACGTACTTGGCGCCCTGGGCGCCGAGGCGCAGACGGGCGTCGTGGCCCGTGTGGAGGGTCAGGCCGAGGAAGACCGCGACGAGCACGCCGAGGACGATCAGGAAGCCCCCGCTGGCGAGGCGACGGCGCATCGTCTCCGGGATCTCGTGCGTCGGGGCGATGACCAGCTCGTCGTCCACGGTGGTGGCGCTCATGCGTGGCCTCCCTTCGCAGCGGTGGGAATCATCCGTTCCACCCCTTCGCCAGCATCGCGCCGACCCCGCTGCCGGTGCCGCGGAGGTGGTACAGCGAGCGGATCAGGGCGGGCGCCGCGAGGAACAGCACGACCAGCGACTGGATCACCGTGACCAGCTCGATCGGGGTGCCCGTCGCCGCCTGCATCTGGGTGCCGCCGGCGTGCAGCGCCCCGAACAGCAGACCCGCCAGCACGATGGCACCGGGCTTGGCGCGGCCGAGCAGGGCGACCGTGATGGCGTCGAAGCCGATCCCGGCGTCGATGTCGCCGGTGATCTGGGTGTTGGTGCCGAGGATCTGGCTGACTCCGGCGAGGCCGCACAGGGCGCCGGCCAGCAGCATCGTCACCAGGAAGGTGTTGTTCACGCTCATGCCCGCCGTGCGCGAGGCGAACTGGTTGGCGCCGACGGCCCGGAGCCGGAAACCGAGCGTGCTCCGCTCCAGGAGCCACCAGATCGCCCAGGCCGCGGCCAGCGCGATGATCAGCCCGGCGTGCACGCGCAACGAGCTTCCGAGCAGCGGCGGCAGCGCGGCGTTGTGGTCGATGGGGTTGGAGATCGCCTGGCCGTACGGCGGCGCCTGGAAGCCCTTCACCGACAGCAGGTAGGCCAGGATGTTGAGGGCGATGTAGTTGAGCATGATCGTGGTGATGACCTCGTGGGCGCCGGTGCGGGCCTTGAGCCAGCCCGCGATCCCGCCCCAGATGGCTCCGCCGACGGCACCGGCGAGCACCGCGGCGACGAGGTGGATGCCGACGGGCAGGTGCCAGTGGAAGCCCACGTAGCCCGCGAAGATCGCGCCCATGATCACCTGGCCCTGACCGCCGATGTTGAAGATGCCGGCCCGGAAGGCCAGGCCGACCGAGAGACCGCCGAGGATCAGGGGTGTGGCGTTGGTGAGGGTCTCCGAGAGCGGGTAGAGGTAGCCGGCCAACGTGTGGTTGGCGGCGAGGCGCGGGTTGTAGACGGAGCCCTGGAAGAGCGCGACGTAGCCCTTCCAGATCGCGTGGAAGCCGTAGTTGAAGGTGTCCCACGGGTAGGAGAAGAAGTATTTCGACGCCGCCTGCGTCTGCGGGTCGGAGACCGCGATCAGGAGTCCGCCGATGACCATCGCGGTGAAGATCGACAGGATCGTCACGACCACCGTGTTGCCGCTGGTCACCCAGCCGAGGAAGCCCGACGGCCCGGACCGCTGCGCCGTCTCGATCGGCGTTCCGTCGGCGGCCACTTCCGTCACCACCCCCGCGGGCGGGGCCTCGGAGTGCTCGGAACCGCTCTCGGCGGTCGGCGGCTGCTGCTCGGTCACGCGCCCTCCTTCGCGGACTCGCCGGCACTTCCGGCCATCAGCAGGCCGATCTCCTCGGGGTCGGCGCCGGCCGACACCTCGCCGATGATGCGCCCGCGATACATCACACCGATCCGGTCGGCCAGCCCGAGCACCTCGTCGAGCTCGGTCGAGACCAGGACGACCGCGGCACCGTTGTCGCGCTCGGCGACGATCCGGCGGTGGACGAACTCCATCGAACCGACGTCGAGGCCGCGGGTGGGCTGGGCGACGACGAGCAGCCGAAGCGGCCGGGACAGCTCGCGGGCGAGGACGACCTTCTGCTGGTTGCCGCCCGAGAGGGTCGACGCCGGATGGTCGATCGACGAGGTGCGGACGTCGTACTCCTGGACGCGCTCCTCGGCGTTCTGGCGGATCCGGGGCAGATCGAGCGCCGGACCCCGGGAGAACGGCGGCCGGTGGTAGAGGTCGAGGACGAGGTTCTCCGACACGGAGAAGCTGCTCACGAGGCCGTCGTGCAGGCGGTCCTCGGGCACGTAGCCGACACCCATGCCCAGGATCTCGTCCACATCGGCGCGAGTGACGTCCTGGCCGTCGAGCGTGATGGACCCGATCTGCACCGCCGCCAGCCCGACCAGCGCCTCGGTCAGCTCGGTCTGGCCGTTGCCCTGCACTCCGGCAAGGGCGTAGATCTCGCCCGCCTTGACGTCGAACGACACGTCGTCGACGGCGACCTGACCGCGGGGGTCCGCGATCGTCACGCCCTGGACCGAGAGCATCGTCTCGCCGGGAGTGGCCGGCTCCTTGTCGATCTCGAGCTTGACGGGGCGGCCGACCATCAGCGAGGCGAGCTCGGCGGAGGACGAGGTGGGCATCGCCTCGCCGACCACCTTCCCGCGCCGGATGACGGTGATCCGGTCGGCGACCGCCCGCACCTCACGCAGCTTGTGGGTGATGAAGACGATGGAAGTGCCGCCGGCCTTGAGGGACCGCATGACGTCCATCAGGTCGTCGGTCTCCTGCGGGGTGAGGACGGCGGTGGGCTCGTCGAGGATGAGCACCTTCGCGTCGCGCAGCAGCGCCTTGATGATCTCCACGCGTTGCTGGACGCCCACGGGCAGGTCCTGCACCAGGGCGTCCACCGGCACCTGGAGCCCGTAGCGCTTGGAGACCTCCGCGACCTCCTTGCGCGCCGACCGGCGGTCGAGGAAGCGGAAGAAGCCCTTGGTGCGCTCGTGCCCGAGCTCGACGTTCTCGGCGACCGTGAACACCGGGATCAGCATGAAGTGCTGGTGGACCATGCCGATGCCGGCCGCCATGGCGTCGCCGGGGCCGGCGAAGACCACCGGCTCGCCGTCCACGAGGATCTGGCCCTCGTCGGGCTCGTACAGGCCGTAGAGCACGTTCATCAGGGTGCTCTTGCCGGCGCCGTTCTCGCCGAGCAGCGCGTGGATCTCGCCCGGCTCCACCACGAGATCGATGGCGTCGTTGGCGGTCAGTGACCCGAAGCGCTTGGTGATGCCCCGCAGCTCCAGCTTCACGGGTGAGGGCTCCTTCGTCGGCGGTCAGACGACCGTGGGGGAGCACCGGGCCACCGATGCTCCCCCACTGGTCATCGAACGATGTCTCGTCCCGGCCTACTTGGGCTGGCTGGGCGAGGTGATCTTGATCTTGCCCGACTGGATGTCGGAGCTGATCGTGTTGAGCTGGGACTGCACCGACGACGGCACCTTCGAGGCGAAGTCGTGGAACGGCGCGAGACCGGTGCCCTGGTTGGCCAGGGTGCCGATGTAGCTGCCCTTCGGGAACGTGCCGGCCGCGACCTGGTTGGCGTACGTCGTGACGGACCGGGTGAGGCCCTTGGTGACGCTGGTCAGGAAGTACTTGCAGTACTGCGGGACGCTCACGCACCCGTCGGTGTCGACCCACTCGACCATCAGCTTGCCGTTGGACGCGGCGGCTGCCGCGCCGGAGCCGACGCCCGTGCCGCCGGCGACGGGGAACACCACGTCGGCGCCCTGCTGCTCGAACGACTGGGTGATCTGCTTGCCCTTGTTGGCGTCGATGAAGGACTGCGCGAACACGCCGCCCTTCTGGTTCTTCTCGTTCCAGCCGAGCACCGCGACGTTCTTGTGCTGGGTCTTGTTGAAGTACTGCACGCCCTCCCAGAAGCCGTCCATGTAGATCGTGACGGGCGGGATGTTGAGGCCGCCGTACGTCGCGACCTTGCCGGTCTTGCTCATCGCGGCGGCGAGGTAGCCACCGAGGAAGCCGCCCTGCGCGGTGTTGTACTGCAGGCCGTAGACGTTCGACAGACCCTGGTTGCTGCTGTCGATCTCGGCGTAGTGCTGGGTGGGGTTCTGCTTCGCGATCTTGGCGACGGCCGAGGCCATCAGGCCGCCGACCGCGATGACCGTGTCACAGCCCTTGTTGGTCTCGGTCGTGAGGTTCGGCGTGTAGTCGTTCTGCGAGTTCGAGGCCACGTAGGAGATCGTGATGTTCGAGTTGACGTTGTGGGCCAGCTGCAGACCCGCCCACGACGACTGGTTGAACGAGTGGTCGTCGACACCGCCGGTGTCGAGCACCATGCACGCGCTGACCTTGTTACCTGAGCTGTTGCCCGAGCTGGCGGTGGAGCTGGATGGCTTGGAACACCCCGCCGCGAGCAGGGACACGGCCCCCGCGACGGCGACGACCTTCAGTGCGTGGCGCAAGAGATTCTCCTCGTTCGTCCCGCCCCCCGTGGGGCAAGAAATCTTCGGCACACCCTAGTGCACACATGTGGCCGGAGTCGCCACCTGAGGGCGGGTCAGAAGAGTGTTATCGATCGGTGACCCGAAACGGCCACGAGGGCCTCACCGAGGCGTCAAGAAGCGCGTCGACGACGCGTCACAGGGCGCCGAGGGCGACCGCGGCGAGCAGCTTGGCCGCGATGCCGGTCGCGCGCTCGTCGACCCGCAGGTTGCCCTGGTGGATGTCGTACGTCGGGCCGCCAGGAGTGCGTGTCCCGAGCCTGCCCATCGCACCGGGAACCCGCGTCAGGTACCACGCGAAGTCCTCGCCGCCGAGGCTCTGCGCGGTCGGCGCGCGCCCCTCGGGACCCAGGACCGCGTCCACGCCCCGCGCGAGCAGCGCGACCGACGTCGGGTCGTTGACGACCGGCGGGACGCCGCGCTTGTAGTCGACGACCGCGTCCACGCCGTACGGCGCGACGATCTCGCCGACGTAGGTGCGGACCCGCTGCTCCATGTCGCTCCAGGCGACCGAGTCGAGCATCCGGACCGTGCCGCCGAGCAGGCCGGAGTCCGGGATCACGTTGCCGGCCCGGCCGGCCTCGACCCGGCCCCACACCACGCTGACCCCGGCCCGAGGGTCGAGGCGCCGCGACAGCACGGCCGGCAGCTCGGTGACGATCTTGGCCAGGGCGAACGTGAGGTCCTCGGTGAGGTGCGGTCGGCTGGTGTGACCCCCGCTCCCGCTGACCCGGACCTCCAGGCTGTCCGCGGCCCCCGTGATCGGTCCCTCGCGGAGCCCGACCCGGCCGACGTCGATGGTCGGGTCGCAGTGCAGGGCGAAGATGCGGCTGACGTCGTCGAGGGCACCGAGGTCGATGAGCCGGGTCGCTCCACCGGGCATCACCTCCTCGGCGGGCTGGAACAGCAGCCGGACCCGCCCGGGCAGGAGCCCGGCCGCGTGCACCTCGGACAGGGCCAGGCCCGCGCCCAGCAGCGCCGTCGTGTGCACGTCGTGGCCGCAGGCGTGGGCCACCCCGGGGACCTTGCTCTGCCACGCGTCGGCGGTGAGGTCGGTCACGGGCAGGGCGTCGAGGTCGGCGCGCAGTGCGACCCGCGCGCCCGAGTCCCCCAGATCCGCCACCAGCCCCGAGTCACCGGTGCGCGAGATCCGCCAGCCGACCTCGTCGAGGTGGTGGCTCACCAGGTCGGAGGTGCGCGTCTCGAGCCAGGACAGCTCGGGGTGCGCGTGTAGATCGCGTCTCAGGTCGACGAGGTCGTCGGCGTGCTTGTCGACCACCGTCTCGACGAGCGAGAGCGCTGCTTCCGTGGACATGTCCAGACGAGATTAGTCGACCGGTCCGCCGGTCTCAGCATCTTCGGCGCCGTCGTACGCCGCGAGGATCCGGTCGGCGGCCGTGACCGCGGGGAGCTCACCGCTCAGCACCTGCTCGCGCACCTGGGCACGCACCCGTCGTACCGGTCCGGACCGTCGCAGTCGCTGCTCCAGCTCGTCGCGGACCAGGGCCCAGGCGAAGTCCAGCTGCTGGTGCGCGCGCTTGTCCGCGAGGCCGTCGGCGCCCAGGTGCTCGCGGTGGGCCAGCACTCGCTGCCAGACGTCGTCGACGCCGTCACCGGTGAGTCCCGAGCAGGTGACGACCGCGGGCGCCCACGAGCCCTTCCCGTGCACGAGGCGGAGCGCACCCGCCAGCTCGCGTGCGGCGCCGCGTGCCTCCGTCTGTCGGTCGCCGTCGGCCTTGTTGACCGCGATCACGTCGGCGAGCTCGAGGATCCCGCGTTTGATCCCCTGCAGCTGGTCGCCGGTACGCGCCAGCGTCAGGAAGAGGAACGTGTCGACCATGCCGGCCACGGTGGTCTCCGACTGCCCGACCCCGACCGTCTCCACCAGCACCACGTCGTAGGCCGCCGCCTCGAGCACGAGCATCGCCTGGCTGGTGGCCCGGGCGACCCCACCGAGGGTGCCGGCGCTGGGGCTGGCCCGGATGTAGGCGTCCGGGTCGGTCGCGAGCTGCGGCATCCGCGTCTTGTCGCCGAGCACCGAGCCGCCGGTGCGCTGGCTGCTCGGATCGACCGCGAGCACGCCGACTCGGTGGCCGTCCGCGGTGAGCCGGCGGCCGAGGGTCTCGATGAACGTCGACTTGCCGACGCCGGGGACCCCCGAGATGCCGACCCGGACCGCGGGACCGGTCGGCCCGCCGAGGGCGGCGACGAGCTCGCGCGCCTGCGCGCGGTGCTCCGGGAGGCTGGACTCCACCAGGGTGATGGCTCGGCTCACGGCCGCCCGTCGCCCGGCACGCACGTCGGCCGCCAGCGACACCGGAGACGTCATCAGTGGCCGAGCTGCTCGCGCAGGCCGGCGAGCAGGTCGAGGGCGGACTGCGCGATCACGGTGCCGGGCAGGAAGACGGCCGCCGCACCCATCTCCTCCAGGGTCGGCACGTCGCCGGGCGGGATCACGCCACCGATCACGACCATGATGTCGCCGCGCCCGTGGTCGGCCAGGGCCTTCTTCAAGGCAGGCAGCAGGGTCAGGTGGCCGGCGGCCAGGCTGCTGACACCGACGATGTGGACGTCGGCGTCGACGGCCTGCTGCGCGACCTCCTCCGGCGTGGAGAACAGCGGCCCCACGTCGACGTCGAAGCCCATGTCCGCGAACGCGCTGACGATGACCTTCTGGCCGCGGTCGTGACCGTCCTGGCCCATCTTGGCGATCAGGATCCGGGGCCGGCGGCCCTCGGCCTCCTCGAAGGCGGCCGTCGCGTCGAGCACCTGGCGGACGAGCTGGTCGCCCGCGCTGCCGGACTCGTCCCTGAACACACCCGAGATCGTACGGATCGTGGCCTGGTGCCGGCCCCAGACCTTCTCCAGCGCGCCGCTGATCTCACCGACGGTCGCCATCGACCTGGCCGCGTCGACCGCGAGGGCCAGCAGGTTGTCGTCCCCCTCGGCGGCGCGGGTGAGCGCGTCCAGGGCTCGTCGTACGACGTCGTCGTCCCGCTCGGCGCGGAGCCGCTCGAGCTTGGCGATCTGCTGGCGGTAGACGTCGTCGTTGTCGACCTTCAGGACGTCCAGAGCGTCCTCGTCGGCGAGCCGGTAGGTGTTGACGCCGATCACCTGCTGGGCGCCCGAGTCGATCCGTGCCTGGGTCCGGGCCGCCGCCTCCTCGATCCGGAGCTTCGGGATGCCCTCCTCGATGGCCCGGGCCATGCCGCCGGCCCGCTCGACCTCCTGGATGTGGGCCCAGGCGCGCTCCGCGAGGTCGTGGGTGAGCCGCTCGACGTAGTAGCTGCCGCCCCACGGGTCGATGGTCCACGTGGTTCCGCTCTCCTGCTGCAGGAGGAGCTGGGTGTTGCGGGCGATCCGTGCGCTGAAGTCGCTCGGCAGCGCGATCGCCTCGTCCAGGGCGTTGGTGTGGAGGCTCTGGGTGTGGCCCTGGGTGGCGGCCATGGCCTCGATGCAGGTGCGGGCCACGTTGTTGTACACGTCCTGCGCCGTCAGGCTCCAGCCGCTGGTCTGGCAGTGCGTGCGGAGGCTCAGGCTGCGCGGGTCCGTCGGCCCGAAGTCGCGGACCAGGCGCGCCCACAGCGCCCGCGCGGCGCGCAGCTTCGCGACCTCCATGAAGAAGTTCATGCCGATGGCCCAGAAGAAGCTCAGCCGCGGCGCGAACCGGTCGACGTCGAGGCCCGCGGCGGTCCCGGTCCGGAGGTACTCCACCCCGTCCGCGAGCGTGTACGCGAGCTCCAGGTCGGCCGTCGCACCGGCCTCCTGCATGTGGTAGCCGGAGATCGAGATGGAGTTGAACCGCGGCATGTGCTCGGCGGTGTAGCTGAAGATGTCGCCGACGATCCGCATGCTCGGCCCGGGCGGGTAGATGTAGGTGTTGCGGACCATGAACTCCTTGAGGATGTCGTTCTGGATGGTCCCCGACAGCTGCTCGGGCTTCACGCCCTGCTCCTCGGCCGCCGCGATGTAGAGCGCCATCACCGGCAGCACCGCGCCGTTCATGGTCATGCTGACGCTCATCCGGTCGAGCGGGATGCCCTCGAAGAGCGTCCGGGCGTCGTAGATGGAGTCGATCGCCACCCCGGCCATGCCGACGTCGCCCCGGACCCGCGGGTGGTCGGAGTCGTAGCCGCGGTGGGTCGCCAGGTCGAAGGCGACGCTGAGCCCCTTCTGGCCGGCGGCGAGGTTGCGTCGGTAGAACGCGTTGGACTCCTCGGCGGTGGAGAAGCCGGCGTACTGCCGGATCGTCCACGGCTGCGTGGTGTACATCGTCGGGTACGGCCCGCGGAGGTACGGCGTGAGCCCGGGCCAGCTGTCCAGCGCGTCGAGGCCCTCGAGATGCTCGGGACCGTAGACCGGCAGGATGTCGATGCCCTCCGGCGATGCCCAGCCCCCGTCGCGGGTCGAGCTCGTCGGGACCACCGCCGCGTCGCCCACCAAGGGGATCGCGGCGAAGCTGCGCGGGACGGTCATCGCAGCGCCTCCCGGGTCCGGGTCAGGAAGTCGACGGCGTCGTCCCCGCGGCCGAAGGTGTCGTCGGCCCACGAGCGGGCGGCGGTCGAGCCTGTCGGGACCCCGATCACGACCACCCGCTGGGCCCCGGCCCCGCGGAGCGCGGTCGCCAGCTCGTCGCCCCACTCGGCGTACGCCGTGTCGGTACCCGCCAGGCAGACGACCGGTTGCCCGTCGTACGCCGCCAGGACGTCGTCGACCCCACGGGTGGCACCCGCCGTGTCGACCGTGACCGCGCCCGCCACGAAGAGGTTGGTGGCGAACCCGGCTCGCGCGTTGTGGGCAGCGACGGGACCCATCGTCGCCAGGAAGACATGACCGACGGCGGGGGTTCCTCGCAGCTCCTCGAACGCCGCGCCGTAGCGCCGCACGCCGTCGCCGCCCTCACCCCCCGCCGGGGTGTCGTCCGCGGAGGGATACTCGCTGAGCCCGGTGATCGGGCGGGTCCGGGTGGCGACGTCGTGGTCCCGCCGATGGGCGACCTCCTCGACCCGCCCCCGGAACGAACCGTCGTCGAGCGCGGCGCGGATCCCGCCCGCCTCCTCGATCCGGCCGAGCTCCTCCCACGCAGCCAGGGCCAGGTCGTCGGTGAGCCTCTCGATGGCGAAGGCGCCGCCGGCCGGATCGGCCACCGCGGCGACGTGGGACTCGGAGACCAGCAGGGCCGAGACGTTGCGGGCGATCCGTCGGCTGAACGCGTCCGGCGCACCGCGCGGGCTGTCGAACGGCACGACCGTGACCGCGTCGGCTCCCCCGACGCCCGCCGCGAACGCGGCGACCGTGGTACGCAGCATGTTGACCCAGGGGTCGTAGGCGCTCAGCATCGGGCGGCTGGTGACCGCGTGCTGGCGCTGGCGGCCCGCTCCGGACGGGTGGCCGGGATCGCCGCCGCTCACCTCGACGACCCGGGCCCAGCATCGGCGGCCGGCCCGGAGCTTGGCGATGGTCGGCAGCTGCTCGTCGGTGGCCGCGTAGCGGAACTCGACCAGACCCAGGGCGTCGTCGAGGGAGATCCCGGCCTCGGTGAGCAGGCGCAGGTACGCGGCGCCCACCGCCAGGCTGTAGCCCAGCTCCTGGGCGTCGGACGCGCCGAGCTCGTGGGCAGCAGTGGCGTCGACGACGATCGCCCGGACCCCGTGCTCGAGGGCTGTCCTGCCGACCCCGACCAGGTCGTCGTCGGCGCTGCGGCCGCGGAGGGCCGCGCCGATCGGGTCGGCGCCGAGATTGGTGTCGGGGTGCAACGCCGCCCCGCGCTCGCGGGCCAGGCCGACGAGAGCCGCCGCCGGAGCCGCGGCGTCCGACCCGGGCTCGAGCACGACCGGCGCCAGGTCGAGCATCACTCCCTCGAGCGCCCGTGCGACGTCGGCGGCACCGCTGAGCCAGACCGACGTGGCACCGTTCTCGAGATCGGTGAGGATCGCCCGGTTGTCGCCCTCGTGCCGGACCCGCACGTCCCACGGCCCGGTCCGGTCCGGCCTGGCTCGGGTCGCCGGCCCGGCGAGGAGGTCCGGCGTGCCGAGAGGGCTGATCGGGATCCCGTCGTACGTCGTGTGCGTCAGCGCCGACCACACGGCGGCGTCGACGTCGTCGTCGCCGAGCCGGCCGGACTTCCGCAGGACCGCTGCGGCGGCCTTCTCCCAGTCCGAGCGCGACCAGTCGTCCTCCGGCGACGCGAGGGCCAGGGCACCCGGCTCCGGCTGGAGCCCCTCGGGCTCGTCGAGCCCGCCCTGCACGTCGGTCATACGCCACAGGTTAGGAGTGCCGCTCCGCTGCGAGCCAGCCGGTGTGAACTATCCGACGCGCCTGCCGGGCGCCGGCGTCGCGCGGTGGGAGCATCAGCACTCGTGATCATGGGTTCAGGGCTGTCGCACGTGCTGGGCGCCGACGGGCGGAGCTGGTACAACTTCTGGTCCGGGTTCGGCGCCGACCTGGGCGAGGTGGCGCTCTTCGGGGCGGCGATCGGGATCTACCGCAAGCACAACTGCCACGTGCACGGATGCTGGCGGATCGCCAAGCAGCAGGTCGTGGGGACGAGCTGGATGGTCTGCCACCATCACCACCCCGAGGGCAGGCCGACGGCCGAGGACGTGGCACAGGCCCACGCCGCGGTCCGCGTCGCCGAGCGCGAGGCGCTCGACCTGGCAGCGCGGGTGGCGGCCAAGCAGGATCCGCCGAGCGGGGGCTCGACGTAGAAGGGCGGCCAGAGCGCCGCTCACCTAGACCTCGGTGCGGTCGTCGTACTCCTTGGACCGGATGCCGATCTTGTTGCCCAGCCACACCAGGGGGTCGTAGGTGCGGTCGACCACGCGCTCCTTCATCGGGATGATCGCGTTGTCGGTGATGTGGATGCCCTCGGGGCAGACCTCGGTGCAGCACTTGGTGATGTTGCAGTAGCCGAGACCGGCCTGCTCACGCGTGACCTGGCGCCGGTCGAGCGTGTCGAGCGGGTGCATGTCGAGCTCGGCGTAGCGCAGGAAGAACCGCGGCCCGGCGAAGTTCAGCTTGTTGTCCTCGTGGTCGCGGACGACGTGGCAGGTGTTCTGGCACAGGAAGCACTCGATGCACTTGCGGAACTCCTGGCCGCGCTCGACGTCCTCCTGCATCATCCGGCGCTTGCCGTCGGCGTCACGCGGCGGGAGCTCGGCGTAGGGGAGCTCCTTGGCCTTCTCGTAGTTGTACGACACGTCGGTGACCAGGTCGCGGATCACCGGGAACGACCGCAGCGGCGTGACCGTGATCGTCTCGGTCTCGTCGTAGTCGGAGAGCCGGGTCATGCACATGAGCCGGGGACGGCCGTTGATCTCCGCGCTGCACGAGCCGCACTTGCCGGCCTTGCAGTTCCACCGCACCGCGAGGTCGCCGGCCTGGGTGGCCTGCACGCGGTGGATCGCGTCGAGCACCACCTCGCCGGTCTCGACCTCGACGTCGTAGTCCTGCAGGTCGCCGCCCGACTGGTCGCCGCGCCAGAGCCGCATCTTGAGCTTGTAGGCCATTTCTTCTCAGTGCCCTTCCTCGAAGAACGCTGCCAGCTCGTCCGGCATCACCGGCAACGGCTGGGTGGTCAGGTCGACGCCGTCGCCCGTGGAGTTGATCGTCAGCGCGATGTTCTTCTGCCCCCAGGCGTCGTCGAACCCCGGGTGGTCGTCGCGGGTGTGACCGCCGCGCGACTCCTCGCGCTCGAGCGCGGCCTTCGCGATGCACTCGGAGACCAGGAGCATGTTGCGCAGGTCGATCGCGAGGTGCCAGCCGGGGTTGTACTGCCGGTGGCCCTCGACGAGCAGGTTCTTGGCGCGCTCCTTGAACTTCTCGATCTCCTCGAGCGACTTCTCCAGCTCGGCCCGGGTGCGGATGATGCCGACCAGGTCGTTCATCGTCTGCTGGAGCTCCTGCTGGATCGTGTAGGGGTTCTCGCTCTCGGTGCCCGAGCCGTCGAAGGGCGAGAGCGCCAGCTTCTCGGCCGCCTTCACGTCGGCGTCGGCGACGGCGGGCCGCGCACCGCCGAGTCCCGCGACGTACGACGCGGCCGCGTCGCCCGAGCGCTTCCCGAACACCAGCAGGTCCGAGAGGGAGTTGCCGCCGAGTCGGTTGGACCCGTGCATCCCGCCGGAGCACTCACCGACCGCGTAGAGGCCCTCGAGGCCGCTCATCTCCGTGTCGGGCTCGACCTCGACGCCACCCATCACGTAGTGGCAGGTGGGGCCGATCTCCATCGGCTCCCGGGTGATGTCGACGTCGGCCAGCTCCTTGAACTGGTGGTACATCGACGGCAGCCGCTTGCGGATGAACTCCGGCGTACGACGCGAGGCGATGTCGAGGTAGACGCCGCCGTGCTCGCTGCCGCGGCCCGCCTTGATCTCGGAGTTGATCGCGCGCGCGACCTCGTCACGCGGCAGCAGCTCGGGTGGCCGGCGGTTGTTCTTCTTGTCCTCGTACCACCGGTCGGCCTCCTCCTCGTTGTCGGCCGTCTCGGCCTTGAAGAAGTCCGGGATGTAGTCGAACATGAACCGCTTGCCCTCGGAGTTCTTCAGGATGCCGCCGTCACCGCGCACCGACTCCGTGACCAGCAGCCCCTTCACCGACGGCGGCCACACCATGCCGGTCGGGTGGAACTGCACGAACTCCATGTTGATCAGCGTGGCTCCGGCGCGCAGGGCCATCGCGTGCCCGTCGCCGGTGTACTCCCAGGAGTTCGAGGTGACCTTGAAGCTCTTGCCGATGCCGCCGGTCGCGAGGATGACCGCGGGCGCCTCGAACGTGATGAAGCGCCCGGTCTCGCGCCAGTAGCCGAACGCGCCCGAGACCCTGGCACCGTCGCGGAGCAGGTCGGTGATCGTGCACTCCATGAACACGTCGATGCCGAGCTGGACCGCGCGCTGCTGCAGCGTGCGGATCATCTCCAGACCGGTGCGGTCGCCGACGTGGGCGAGGCGGGCGTAGCGGTGGCCGCCGAAGTCGCGCTGGGAGATCAGGCCGTCCTTGGTGCGGTCGAACAGCGCGCCCCAGTCCTCGAGCTCGAGGACCCGCTCGGGGGCCTCCTGGGCATGGAGCTGCGCCATCCGCCAGTTGTTGAGCATCTTCCCGCCGCGCATGGTGTCGCGGAAGTGGACCATCCAGTTGTCGTCCGGCCACAGGTTGCCGAGCGCCGCCGCGGCGCCGCCCTCGGCCATCACGGTGTGGGCCTTGCCGAGCAGCGACTTGCAGACGATGGCGACCTTGGATCCCGCCTCGTGCGCGGCGATGGCGGCCCGCAGGCCGGACCCGCCCGCGCCGATGACCACGACGTCGTACTGGTGCTTCTCGATGCCTCGGTCCTCGTCGGACGACATGCGGTTGCCCGTCATCGGGTGCCGGTCCTCCATGGGGGTGTCGGACGTTCCAGTCATGTCAGAAGAACCTCGGGTCGGAGAACGCTCCCGACGAGATCAGGAGCACGTACAGGTCGGCGATGGCGACCGAGAACAGGGACAGCCAGGCGTAGCGCGCGTGGTCCCCGTTCAGCTTGGAGACCCAGGTCCACGCCTTGTAGCGGACCGGGTGCTTGCTGAAGTGCCGCAGCCGGCCGCCGACGATGTGCCGACAGGAGTGGCACGACAGCGTGTAGAGCCAGATCAGCACGATGTTGACGAGGAAGATCAGCGAGCCGAGCCCCATGTGGAACCAGTGGTCGTGCGCGTCGCGGAAGGTGAGCACGGTGTCGTAGCTGAGGATCAGCGCGACGACGACGGCGGCGTACCAGAAGTAGCGGTGGATGTTGTTGAGGATCAGCGGGAGCCGGGTCTCCCCGGAGTACGACCCGTGCGGCTCGGCGACACCGCAGGCCGGCGGGCTCAGCCAGAAGGCGCGGTAGTAGGCCTTGCGGTAGTAGTAGCAGCTCATCCGGAAGCCGAGCGGGAAGATCAGCACGATCAGCGCCGCCGAGAGCGGCCACCAGCCGAACGGCTGGCCGAAGTCCGAGCTGCCGTTCACGCAGTCGCCGAGGCACGGCGAGTAGAACGGCGAGAGGTAGGGCGCCTGGTAGTAGTGGCTGCCCATGAACGCCCGGATCGTCGCGTAGATCACGAACGCGGTGAAGACGATGAACGTGGTGACGGGGTAGACCCACCACCGGTCCGTCCGCAGCGTCTTCGCCTCGATGCGGGCCCTGGTGGGGCCGTGCACGCCAGTTGACATCGTTGTCCTTCCGAAACCCTCCGCGCCACGAGCGGCGACGGGCGCGAGCGCACAGCAACTTATCGCGCGTGCCGTCCGTACGCCGTACCAGGGTGGTGTGACATTCCGGACTCGGCCGGCGTCAGCGTCGCAGGTGGCGGTACACCGCCACCAGGCCGAGGGCCGTGGCCGCCCCGGCGCCGAAGGCCACCCGCGGGTCGGCCGTCCCGGCCGCCGATCCCCCACCGGTGGCAGGGAGCCCCGGACGTCCGTCGGAGGGCTCCGCCGTGCGGGTGGCGCCGACCCGGGCGCGCAGCGCGAGGGTGTCCGACGACATCGGCTGCCGCTCGGCGGCCCGGGCCGCGCGGGCCAGGGGCGAGGTCTGGGCCCAGGCGGCTGCGTACACCACGACCCGGGAGAAGTAGTTGATCCAGACGAGCAGGATCAGCGCGATCCCGAAGGCCTGGAAGGCCGGCTGGTTCTTGGTCGCCGCCAGCAGGTAGCCGGACGCGAGCTTGAGCACCTCGAAGCCGATCGCGCCGAGCAGCGCCCCCTGCCACAACGCACGGCGCGGCACCGGAGGGTGTCCCAGCAGCCGGAACAGGGCGTAGAAGACCAGGAGGCCCGCCAGGAGTGCGACGCCGACGCCGAGCGTGCCCACGAGCCACGAGAGGCGGCGCCCGGCGCCGACCAGGTCCACCACCAGCCCGGTGTAGTGGACGACCGCCTCGGTGACGCCCACGCTCACGATCATGGTCACTCCGACGACGACCAGGGAGACCAGGTCGCGCGCCTTGCCCATCACGAAGCTGGGGTAGTCGCTGCGGGGCACCTCGAAGGTGAGCTCGAGCGCGGTCCGCATGCTCGAGAGCCAGCCCAGCCCGGCGTACAGCAGACCCAGCAGGCCCAGCAGCCCGACCGTCGTCGCGGACTGCTCGATGGTCTGCAGCGAGATCCCGCCCGGCCCGACGATGCCGGGGAGCACGTCGGAGATCGCCTTGACCAGGTTGTCGCGTGCGGACGGGAACACCTGGGCGAGGGATCCCACGACGAAGAACGCGATCGCCAGGATCGGGAAGAACGACAGGAACCCGTAGTAGGTGATCGCGCCGGCCTGTCCGCTGCCGTTGACGCGGTTGTAGTGCTGCTGGGTGCGGACCGCGTGGTCGAGGAGGGGTGACCGGTGACGCGCACGGTGGATCGCCGCCTTCGCTCGCGTCAGCGGCGACGCCATCAGGCCTCCGGGCCGGCGAGGGCGAAGTCGCGGGTGGCCTTCCAGCCCTGGTCGGGGTCGTGCACGTACAGATGGAAGTCGGTCACCGTGAAGGCGCAGTCGAAGCCGGCCAGCTGGTCGAAGGCCCGGTCCAGACCGGTGTCGTCGAGGAGGTGCGCCACCGTGACGTGGGGGTGGTACGGGTAGTGCAGCTCGAGGGCCAGCGGACCGCGACGGCACAGCTGGGCCAGCTGCTCGGTCTGGGAGATGCCCTCGGCGAGGCTGACGAAGACCACGGGCGACACCGGCCGGAACGTGCCGGAGCCGCGCAGGTGGATCCGGTACGCCGTCGCCTGCCGCGACACCTGCTCGAGGTGCCGCTCCACGGCCGGCAGCTGCTCCGGGTCCACGGGCAGCGGTGGCACGAGCGTGATGTGGGTCGGGATCGACGCCCCCTGGGAGTCGCCGTTGGCGATCCGGAAGTCCTGGAGCCGGCTCCCCCAGGGCTCGGGGACGGCGATCGAGACGCCGATGGTGGGCATCAGACGATCCTAGGCGCCGGTGGCGCCGGTCGCGCGGGAAGCGGCGGCGAACCCGACGCGCTGGAAGACGTCGCGCAGGGTCGCCTCGGCGATCTCCGCGGCCTGCTGACGTCCGCGCTCGAGGATGCCGACGAGGTGGTCCTGGTCCTCGAGGAGCTCGAGGGTCCGGTCGCGGAACGGGGTGACGAACTCGACCACGAGGTCGGCGAGGTCCTTCTTCAGGTCGCCGTACCCACGCCCGGCGTACTCCTCCTCGAGGTCGACGCACCCCGCGGGCCGACAACGCGGAGTAGATCGTGAGGAGGTTGGACACGCCGGGCTTCTCCTCGGGGTCGAAGCGGATCTCCGTGCCCGAGTCGGTCACCGCGGACCGGATCTTCTTGGCGCTCACACGCGGGTCGTCGAGGAGCTCGATGATGCCGGCCGGCGACGACGAGGACTTCGACATCTTGGCCGTGGGTTCCTGGAGATCGGTGATCTTGGCGGTCGCCTTGAGGATGTAGGGCTCCGGCAGCCGGAAGGTCTTCCGGTAGCGGTGGTTGAAACGCTGCGCGAGGTCGCGGGTGAGCTCGAGGTGCTGCCGCTGGTCCTCGCCGACCGGGACGAAGTGCGGGCGGTAGAGCAGGATGTCGGCGGCCTGGAGCACCGGGTAGGTGAACAGCCCCACGCTGGCGGCGCCCTCGCCGCCCTTGGCCGACTTGTCCTTGAACTGGGTCATCCGGCGGGCCTCGCCGAACCCGGTCATGCACTGCAGCACCCAGCAGAGCTGCGCATGGGCCGGGATCTGGCTCTGCACGAAGATCGCGGAGCGGTCGGGGTCGATCCCCATCGCGACCAGCTGGGCGGCCGCGCGCAGCGTGCGCTCACGCAGGACCTTCGGGTCCTGCTCCAGGGTGATCGCGTGCAGGTCGGCGATGAAGAAGAACGGCTGGTACTCGCGCTGGAGGTCGACCCACTGGCGCAGGGCACCGAGGTAGTTGCCGAAGTGGAACGAGTCGGCGGTGGGCTGGATGCCCGAGAGCACGCGCGGCCGGGCCCCGGTGGCGACCTCGGGGACGGTCAGCTCCGGGGATGTGGTCGCGCTGGGCATGGGGCGCATTGTGTCAGGCGCCCGAAGCCATGGGGCCCACCGGTCGGGCGTGGTGACGCAGGCCCGGGAGGAGCGCTCCCGAGCATCGCCGGCGCCAGGGACAGCCACACGGCCAGCACCACGCCGTACACCACGGCTCGCATACCTGGCGCAACGAGCAGGACGCCGCGGGGTGACGCCGGCGGCTCCGATGCCCACCTCACCTCGGGCGCAGCACGACCGCCATGCGCCGGACGCGGGGGCTCTCCACGAGCACGAGGGTCTGCCCGTGCCGAGGAGTCGGCACCCGGGCGCCGGTGACCGAGACCACGTACCCGTGCGGGTAGGCCAGCCGCGGCACGAACAGGCGGGTACGCGCGCCGCGGTGGAACCGGCCGTGCCCGCTCGCGCGGGCGGAGCTCCAGGAGAGGCGGAACACGTGCGTGTGCCACTGGTAGTGGTAGCTCAGCGGAGTTCCCGCGACGACCCGCGGCCCGGGGACCACGAGGGTGCGCAGCTTGCGGCGCTCGACGTTGGAACCGCGCAGGGGGCGGCTCGGATCACGCACCAGCGCCTGGGTGGCCCCCGGCCCGGACGTCGTGGGGTCGTGGCAGCCGCAGTACGCCCAGTACTGCCACCCCGTGCGAGCCTTCGCCGCTCGGCGCAGCATGTCGCGCAGGATCGCGAAGTTCCGGGTGGCCCCGAACTCGGTGAGCAGCGGAGCATCGCCACTGGTCCGCACGTGCCGAGCCGCGTTCGCCCAGACCACGTCGTCGGCCGCCGCACAGCCGGGCGGCAGGGTGTTACCCCGAGGCGAGGCGTTGAGGCAGTAGTCGTGGAAGGAGAAGCCCAGACGCCGGCCGTGGGGCAGGACATGGGTGGCCGCGCCGCTGTTGAACAGCACGTCGGGCTCGTAGAAGATCGGCGTGCGCGGGTCGACGGCGCGGATGGCCCGGATCACCCGATCCGTGAAGGCCTGCAGGGTCGCGTCGAACGCCGGGCAGCCGTGCGGGTTGACGCAGGACGACCACGGCGTGCCCGGCCACGGCTCGTTGAACAGGTCGTAGCCGAGCACCCGGGACGTGTGCGAGAAGTACGCCGCGACGTGCGCCCACGCGGCGGCGTACCGGGTCTGGAGGCCCACGCCGCCCGGTCCGGGGTCGTTGGCCCAGAAGTGGTCGAAGGCTCGTTCCAGGGCCGGCATCACGAGGTAGTTGTCGGGGAATCCCTCCTGCGGCGTGGCCGGGAGGCCGTCGTCCTGCACCGCCCAGTCGGGCTCGCCCTCGCCCTGGAAGCGCTGGTTGAACATGTCCTGGTGGAAGTCCAGCAGCGTCCAGATCCCCTGCCGGGCCAGCAGGCGCACGGTGTGGCGCAGACGGCTCAGGTAGGCGTTGTCGTAGCTGCCCGGCTCGGGCTCGACCGCCTGCCAGAGCACCCCCAGCCGGACGGAGGTGAAGCCGTGGCGGGCGAGGAAGCGAGCGTCGTCCGCACCGAAGCCGAGGGCGTCCGGGGCGTACGGCGGCCGCTTGGCGACCATGTTGACGCCGGTCAGGATCCGCACGCGGCCGTGCGCGTCGAGCAGCCAGCGGCCGTCGGGGCGCAGCCGCGCGACCCCGGGCTGCGCCGACGGGACGGGGGCCACGACCGGAGCGGCGGACGCACCGGGACCGGCGGCCCCACCGGCGTCGACGACGAGCGACGACACCAGGACCACCAGGAGGGAGACGAGCGAGGCACGCATGGCGACGACCACGATAGGGCCGGTTTTCCGGTGGCGACAGGCTCCCACGGGTTGGCAGGGTGGGCGCCATGCCCCCCGCACGCGTTCCGACCCTGACCGACGGCACCGTGACGCTGCGGGCCCACCGCGAGGACGATCTCGAGGGCTGCTACGAGCAGTGCCAGGATCCGCTGTGCCAGCGGTGGACGACCATCCCTGTCCCCTACTCCCGTGAGGACGCCCGCGGCTTCCTGACCGAGCGCACGCCGGCCGCATGGGCGGACGGGAGCAGCTGGGCCTTCGCCGTCGAGACCGATGGCGCCTACGCCGGCACCGTCGAGCTGCGTGACGAGGGCGACGCGCGTGCGGAGATCGCCTACGCCTCCCATCCGCGGGTCCGTGGCACGGGGACCATGGAACGGGCAGTCCGACTGCTGCTCGACTGGGGGTTCGCGGAACAGGGCGTGCAGACGGTGGTCTGGCGGGCGCACGTGGGCAACTGGGCGTCGCGGAAGCTGGCCTGGCGGGTGGGGTTCTCCTTCGACGGCACCATCCGGCGCTACCTCCCGCAGCGCGGGGAACTGCGGGACGGCTGGGTCGGCACCCTGCTCGCCACCGACGACCGGCTGCCGCGCGGGACGTGGCTCGACGTACCGCTCCTGGAGGCCGAGGGCGTCCGGCTACGGCCCTGGCGGGAGTCCGACGTCCCCCGCATCGTCGAGGCCTGCTCCGACGCCCGCACCCGGCAGTGGCTGGGGCGTCTGCCCGATCCGTACGACGCGGGCGAGGCTCGCGCGTGGCTGGGGCACCAGTCCGAGAACCGGGCGACGGGTCAGGGGGTCGCCTGGGCGGTCGTCGACGCCGACGACGACGTCGCCCTGGCCTCGATCAGCGTGTTCGACGTGGTCCCCGACCAGGAGGCGGAGATCGGCTACTGGGCCCACCCGGACGCACGCGGACGCGGCGTGATGACCCGGGCGATGGCCGAAGTGCTCCGCTACGGCTTCGAGGATCTCGGGCTGCGGCGGATGAGGGCAGCCGCAGCCGTGGGGAACGCCGCCTCGCGGCACGTGATCGAGTCCAACGGCCTTGCGTCGTGGGGCACCGAGCGGCTCGGCGCCGAGGTGCACGGCGGCCGGGCCGACCTGGCCTGGTACGACGTGCTCCTGGAGGAGTGGCGAGCGTCTCGGTATCGTCGGGGCCGGTGAATTTCGGGCTGGGTGCACCCACTTGGCACAATGGCACAAGGGGGCCCGACACGAGGGGGATGAAGTGAGTCTGCCGACGGCGATCTCGTCGCTGCGCACTCGACGCATGCTCACGTGGTTCGTGCCTGCCGTCGGCCTGGGCCTCTATCTGATCCTGGTACCGCCGGTTCCCGACTTCGCGGCCCAGGCGACGCGCGCGGCGGTCTTCCACCAGCTCGGGTCGATCACCTGGTGGCCCGGCTGGTACGGCGGCCTCGAGCTGCCGACGTACTCCGTGGTGGCGCCCGCCCTGATGGCCACGATCGGTGTCGCGACCACCGGCGCCGTGGCCTCGGCCATCTGCATGTGGGCCGGCCACCAGCTCCTGCGCGACGCCGAGCGGCCCAGGGCCGCGAGCGTCGTCTTCGCCGCGACCGTGCTGCTCAACCTCTTCGGCGGCCGGATCACCTTCCTGGTCGGTCTCGCCGCCGCCACGCTCGCCGTGCTCGCCCTGGTCCGCCGCCACCCCTGGCTGGCGGCGCTCGCCACGGTCGTGAGCGTCCTCGGCAGCCCGCTCGCCGGCCTGTTCACCGGGATCGTGGCCGCGGCCGTGCTGGTCACCGACCGGAGCCGTCGCCGCGAGGCGCTCTTCGTGGGCGGGGCCACCGGGCTGTCGCTGGGCACGCTCGCGGTGCTCTTCCACAACCCTGGCGTGATGGCGTCGCCTCCCCTGCAGATCCTCCTGGCCATCGTGGGGATCGCCCTGGTCTGGGTGGCCTGCCGCCAGCCGACGATCCGCGCCGGCGCCGTGATCGTCGCGCTCGGGCTGGTCTTCTGCCTCGTCGTCCCGAACAGCGTCGGGCTGAACCTGACCCGGATGGTGTGGCTGCTCGCCGCGCCCTTGATCGTGGGCTACGGCCACCGGCCGCCCAGGCTGGTGATCATCCTGACCGGGCTCGCGCTGGTGTTCCCGACCGTCGACGTCACCTGGCAGCTGGCCGAGGCGCACTCCCCCTCGGCGTCGCAGAGCTACTACCAGCCCCTGCTCCAGCAGCTGCACCAGCGGTTCTACGCCGGCAACTCCGTCGGGCAGCGGGTCGAGGTCGTCGAGCCGCAGACCAAGGGGGCGTCGCGCTACGTCGGCGTGTCCATGCCCGTGGCGCGGGGCTGGGAGCGCCAGGCGGACATGGTCGACAACCCGATCTTCTACCAGGAGGGCGCGCTCACCCCGGCGTCGTACCAGCAGTGGCTCGACCAGCTCGCGGTGGCGTACGTCGCCGTCCCCAACACCAAGCTGGACTTCGCCTCGGTCGACGAGGCGAAGCTGATCGCCACCGGGCTGCCCTACCTGCACGAGGTGTGGTCCAACCCGAACTGGAAGCTCTACCGGGTGGCCAACTCCGCGCCTCTCGCCACCAACGCCCAGGTGATCTCGGTGCTGGGCAACCAGGTCCGGCTGCAGGTCTCGCAGCCCGGCCTGGTGCCGATCCAGATCCGGTGGTCGAGCCATCTCGCCGTGCTCGACGGCACCCTGCCGGTGTCGATGGGCGTGCGCGCCTTCGGCTGCCTCTCGCAGGACGGTCAGTGGACCCTGCTCCATGCGCACCGGGCCGGCACCTACGTGCTGACGTCCGACTTCGACGTCCTGTCGGGCAACCAACGCGGCGGCACCTGCCCCCAGCCGGGCTCCTGACGGGGCGCGCTCAACCCGCTGCGGCCGCCGTACGCCGGTGCACCCGCGCCGAGAGCAGCAGCACCGCCAGACCGGCGAGAGCCAGCACGACCCCGACCAGCGACGGTGCGCGGTAGCCCCACCCGGCGGCGATGACGAGGCCGCCGATCCAGGCGCCGAGCGCGTTGCCGATGTTCAGCGACGAGTGGTTCATCGCGGCCCCGAGCGTCTGAGCATCGCCGGCCACGGCCATCAGGCGGAGCTGCAGGTTGACGACCAGCACGGAGGACGCCACGGCCACCAGGAACGCGGGGATGAGCGCCCACCAGCCCGCCGGAGCCAGCGCGGCGTAGGCGAGCAGGAGCACCGCCATCGCGAGCGACGAGCCCAGCAGGGCCCGGAAGACCGACCAGTCCGCCAGAGCGCCGGCCACCCAGGTGCCGGCGACCATGCCGAGGCCGAAGGCGAGCAGGAACACCGGCACCGCACCGTCGGGCAGGCCGCCGACCTCGGTGACGACCTTGGCGATGTAGGAGTAGAGCGCGAACATGCCGCCGAAGCCGACGGCTCCAGCGAGCAGGGTCAGCCACGCCTGCGGCTCGGCGAAGAGCCGGAGCTCGCGGCGCCCGGTCGCCCCGCTGTCGCCCGGGCACGACGGCACGAACGTCGTCACCAGCACGGCGGTCAGCAGGGCGAGCCCCGCGGCCACCCAGAACGCCGCGCGCCAGCCGACGTGCTGACCGAGCCAGGTCGCCGCGGGGACACCCACGACGTTGGCCACCGAGAGGCCGATCATCACCATGGCCACGGCCCGGCCCTCCCGCCCGCGCGGTGCCAGGCTCGCGGCGACGAGGGACGCGACCCCGAAGAAGGCGCCGTGCGGGACGCCGTCCAGGAAGCGGGCGAACAGGAGCAGACCGAAGCTCCCGGCGACCGCGCTGAGCGCGTTGGCGCCGGCGTACGCCACCATCAGGGCGACCAGGAGCCCCCGCCGCGGGAGCTTCGCGCCGAAGAAGGCCAGGACGGGAGCGCCGACCACGACCCCCAGGGCGTAGGCCGAGATGAGGTGGCCGGCGGTCGGGATCGAGACCTGGACGCCGTCGGCGACCTGCGGCAGCAGGCCCATGGCCATGAACTCGGTGGTGCCGATCGCGAAGCCGCCCATGGCGAGCGCGAGGACGGCGAGGCCGACCCGGGTGGTCCGGACGCCGGTCTCGGGGGTGGTGGTCGTCGTCATGCTCACACCAGTGTGAAGGCGGCCGGCCCCCTGACGAATTCCACGGCGCTCGTCCGAGGGCTGCTCGTCCCAGGGCTGGGGCAGGCGATCGCTCTCAGCCGAGCGAGGCGACCGCCGCGTTGAAGGTCTCCGACGGGCGCATCACGGCCGACGCCTTCGCGTCGTCGGGTCGGTAGTAGCCGCCGAGGTCGACCGGGTGTCCCTGGACCGCGATCAGCTCCTCGGTGATCTGCTGCTCGGCATCGCTCAGGGTCGTGGCGAGGTCGGTGAACTTCGCGGCCAGCTCGGGGTCGTCGTCCTGCTTCGCCAGCTCCTGCGCCCAGTACATCGCGAGGTAGAAGTGCGAGCCGCGGTTGTCGATCGAGCCGACCTTGCGGGCCGGGGACCTGTTCTCCTCGAGGAACGTGCCGGTGGCGCGGTCGAGGGTCTCGCCCAGGATCCGCGCGTGCGGGTTGTCGTTGGCCGCGGCGTACTTGGTGAACGACTCGGCGAGGGCGAGGAACTCCCCGAGGCTGTCCCACCGCAGGTAGTCCTCCTTGACCAGCTGCTGCACGTGCTTGGGGGCAGACCCGCCGGCGCCGGTCTCGAACAGGCCACCGCCGTTGATCAGCGGCACGATCGAGAGCATCTTGGCGCTGGTGCCGAGCTCGAGGATCGGGAAGAGGTCGGTGAGGTAGTCGCGGAGGACGTTGCCGGTCACGCTGATGGTGTCCTCGCCCCGGCGGATCCGTTCCAGGGAGAAGGCGATGGCGTCGACGGGCGCCATGATCTCGATCTCCAGACCGTCGGTGTCGTGGTCGGGCAGGTAGGCCCGGACCTTGGCGATCAGGTTGGCGTCGTGGGCCCGACTCTCGTCGAGCCAGAAGACCGCGGGGGCGCCGGTGGCGCGGGCGCGCTCCACGGCGAGCCGCACCCAGTCGCGGACCGGGACGTCCTTGGTCTGGCAGGCGCGCCAGATGTCACCGGCCGCGACGGTGTGCTCGATCAGGACCGTCCCGTCGCCGTCGGTCACCCGCACCTGGCCGGTCGCCGGGATCTCGAAGGTCTTGTCGTGGGAGCCGTACTCCTCGGCGGCCTGCGCCATCAGGCCGACGTTGGGCACCGAGCCCATCGTGGCCGGGTCGAAGGCCCCGTGGGCGCGGCAGTCGTCGATGACGACCTGGTAGATGCCGGCGTACGACGAGTCGGGGATCACCGCGAGGGTGTCCGCCTCCTGGCCGTCGCGGCCCCACATGTGGCCGCTGGTGCGGATCATGGCCGGCATCGACGCGTCGACGATCACGTCCGAGGGCACGTGGAGGTTGGTGATGCCCTTGTCGGAGTCGACCATCGCCAGCTCGGGGCCCTCGGCGAACCCGGCGTCGATCGCGGCCCTGATCCCGGCGGCGTCGTCGAGGGACTCGATGCCCTTGAGGATCCCCCCGAGACCGTCGTTGGGCGACAGGCCCGCGGCCGCCAGCGCGTCGCCGTACTCCGCGAAGAGCCGGGGGAAGAAGGCACGGACGGCGTGGCCGAAGATGATCGGGTCGGAGACCTTCATCATCGTGGCCTTGAGGTGGACCGACAGCAGCACGCCCTCGTCCTTGGCGCGGGCGATCTGCTCGGTGAAGAACTCGCGGAGCGCTGCCACCCGCATCACGGTCGCGTCCACCACCTCACCGGCCAGCACCGGGATCGACTCCCGCAGCACGGTCGTGGTGCCGTCGTCGGCGACGAGCTCGATCCGCAGCTCGCCGTCGCGCTCGATCACCACGGACTTCTCCGAGGAGCGGAAGTCGTCCGCGGTCATGTGAGCGACGTTGGTCCGGGAGTCCGGGCTCCACGCACCCATCGAGTGGGGGTGCGCGCGGGCGTACCGCTTCACCGAGTCGGCGGCCCGCCGGTCGGAGTTGCCCTCGCGGAGGACCGGGTTGACCGCACTGCCCTTGACCTTGTCGTAGCGCGCCCGGACGTCCCGTTCCTCGTCGGTGGACGGGTTGTCCGGATGGTCCGGGAGGTCGTAGCCCTGCGACTGGAGCTCGGCGATCGCCGCCTTGAGCTGGGGCAGCGACGCCGAGACGTTCGGCAGCTTGATGATGTTGGCCTCGGGCCGCTTGGCGAGCTCGCCGAGCTCGGCGAGGGCGTCGTCGAGGTGCTGCTCGTCGGTGAGCCGGTCGGGGAACCGGGCGATGATCCGGCCGGCCAGCGAGATGTCCCGGGACTCGACGACCACGCCGGCCTGCCCGGCGTACGCCTGCACGATCGGCAGGAAGGAGTACGTCGCCAGCAGCGGCGCCTCATCGGTGTGGGTGTAGATGATGGCGGGCTTCTGGGGGGCATCGGTCACCTTGGGGACGCTAGTTGGGCGGCTCGTGGTCAGGCAAACCAGGGCGCTGCGGGTCTATCGTCGGAGCGGGCCCGAGATCGGGTCGTTCATCCGGGAGGGGAGACCCGCATGACCGAGACCTTCAACCCAGCACCGCCCACCCTGACGCAGAGACTGGCCGCCGAGTTCCTCGGCATCTTCGTGCTGGTGTTCCTCGGGGTCGGATCGGTGGTGATCATCAACGCGACGTACCCCGGGGTCGCGGGGATCAACGTCTTCGCGGAGACCGCCATCGGCCTCAGCTTCGGCATCGCGGTGATGGTGATGGTCTATTCCGTCGGCCGGATCTCCGGAGGCCACTTCAACCCGGCCGTGTCGCTGGGGGCGGCGCTGGGTGGACGCATCCGGTGGGCCGAGGCGGGCATCTACATGGTGGTGCAGCTGGTCGGCGCCACCGCCGGTGCGGCCGCGCTCTTCGGGGTCGCCAAGGGCTACCCGGGCTTCGTCGCCAAGGGCCACATGGGTGCCAACTCCTACGGGTCACACGGGTCCGGCATCCACTGGTGGGCGGCCCTGCTGCTCGAGCTCGTGCTGACCGCGATCTTCGTGTTCGTGATCCTGGCGGTGACCGACATCCGCAACGAGCACCCGGCGCTGGCGCCGCTGGCGATCGGCTTCACGCTCACCGCCATCCACTACGTCGCGATCCCGGCCACCGGCACGTCGGTCAACCCGGCCCGCTCGATCGGACCGGCGCTGTTCTCGGGGTCGGACGCGCTGGGCCAGGTGTGGCTGTTCATCCTGGGGCCGATGATCGGCGGCGCGCTCGCCGGCGTGCTCTACCCGCTGGTGTTCGGCCAGGGAGCAGATCCGGTCCAGGGCTCGGGCTGGCGGTTCGGCACGGCCGTGCCGGCCGGCGTTCCGGGCTACGGGCTGCCGGACCAGCTCCAGGAGCAGTGGGACCAGGGCAGCGGGCCGACGCAGGGTCAGTCGCGCCCTTCGGAGTCCGGCCCGGACGACACCCAGGTCCGCCCGGAGTAGTCAGGGCCGCGTCTCGCGCACGAGGGACAGCTGCGTCTGCACCGACGAGACCGCCTGTTGGGCGGCGAGGCCGACCCCGGGAGCGTAGAACGACTGGACCACCAGCGTCGGCTCGAGGCTGCTCAGGTCCCGCGTGACGACGACCCGCCGGTAGGTGTGGTGCGGCACCGCGACGGTGGCGTCGATCGAGAGGACGGTCGAGCGTCTCTCCACGACTCCCTGCTCGTAGGCGTTGTCGTAGCCGTCCCCGACGCGGGGCGTCGCGGAGACCAGGAGCCCTGCCCGGGCCCCGCCACGACCGGCGGTCCAGGACTGCGTCGCGAGCTGGTCGACGCGCAGGCGGTGCGGTCGCAGGCGCTGGCCGAACCACCACACGTTGCCGGCCCGGTCCTGTGCGTACCAGCGGACGGCGACGGTCGTCGCACGTCCGTGCGGCCGGAGCACCTGCCACCGCAGGGCCGTGGTCGCGATGCCGTCGACCGGGTGGGGGGCCGCCAGGACGGTGGCGACCAGGGTCTGCGTCGCGGCGATCGTGTCGCGGCGGTACGTCCAGCGGGTGCCGGGTCTGAGCGGGAAGAACGGGTTGTCGACGCGGCTGCTGAAGTCGGCCGGGTCGGGGCGGGGAGTGGGGATGGTCAGGTCGTCGACGCCGGAAGGGCCGAGCGGCTGGGGCGACCCGCCGCACCCGGCGACCACGCCGGCGGCGAGGACGAGAGCGACCGCGTGGGCGGCCCGGGCTGCCCCGCGGGTCATGGGTGCAGCATGCCAGCCCGCGTGAAGCGGGAAGGGCGCGCGCTGCTAGCGTCGTGGGCGTCGATTCGTCCCAGTCGAGGAGTCCTCCGTGAGCCCAGCACCCCTCAAGGTGGCCGTCACCGGCGCCGCCGGTCAGATCGGCTACAGCCTCCTGTTCCGGCTCGCCAGCGGGTCGTTGCTCGGTGCCGACCGTCCGGTGGAGCTGCGGCTGCTCGAGATCGAGCCCGCGCTCAAGGCGCTCGAGGGCGTGGTGATGGAGCTCGACGACTGCGCCTTCCCGACCCTGGCAGGCGTGGAGATCGGGGCCGACCCCGAGCAGATCTTCGACGGCGTCAACCTCGCCCTGCTGGTGGGTGCCCGCCCCCGCGGCCCCGGCATGGAGCGCGGCGACCTGCTCGAGGCGAACGGGGCGATCTTCACGGCTCAGGGGAAGGCCCTCAACGCGGTCGCCGCCGACGACGTCCGCATCGGGGTGACCGGCAACCCCGCCAACACCAACGCCCTGATCGCCATGAGCAACGCGCCCGACATCCCGCAGGAGCGCTTCTCGGCGCTGACCCGGCTCGACCACAACCGCGCGATCTCGCAGCTCGCTGCGAAGACCGGTGCCCCCGTCTCGGACATCACCCGGATGACGATCTGGGGCAACCACTCCGCGACGCAGTACCCCGACCTCTTCCACGCCGAGGTCGCCGGACGCAACGCCGCCGAGGTCGTCGGCGACCAGGACTGGCTCGAGAACACCTTCATCCCGACCGTCGCCAAGCGCGGCGCCGCGATCATCGAGGCGCGCGGCTCGTCGTCCGCCGCCTCGGCCGCGTCGGCGACGATCGACGCGGCTCGCGACTGGCTGACCGGATCGGCCGAGGGCGACTGGGTGTCGATGGCGGTCGTCTCCGACGGTTCCTACGGGGTGGCCGAGGGCCTGATCTCGTCGTTCCCCGTCACCACGTCGGGTGGTGACTGGTCGGTCGTGCAGGGCCTCGAGATCGACGACTTCTCCCGCGCCCGGATCGACGCCTCCGTCGCCGAGCTGGCCGACGAGCGGGACGCGGTCACCAGCCTCGGCCTCATCTGAGCCGACCGTACGAACGCCCGCTCAGAGGGGCGGTTGGTTGGGGATGCTCGTGGACAGGAACCACAGGGCTGCCCCCACCACGACGAGGAAGAAGACGTCGAGGAAGCGCCGTCGTACGGCGAGCATCCCGGCGTCGCGGGCGGGGAGGACGAGGCGGGCCAGGGCCGCCAGGATGAGGGACGAGGCGATCCATTTCACGCCGAGGCGCCAGTTCCCGTGGGCCACGATGCCCAGCCCGACCGCCGACCCGACCAGCACCAGCAGGTAGAACGCGCCCCCGATCGTCGACGGGTAGTGACGGCCGGGGGGCTCCGCGGACTCCGGCACCGGCTCGTCACCGGGCTCGACGAACGGCTCGGGCTCGCGGTGCTCCACGGTGCTCAGTGTGCCTCCTCCGCGATCGTCACGACGTTGGTGAGCAGCATCGCCCGCGTCATCGGGCCGACCCCACCGGGGTTGGGTGACACCCAGCCGGCGACCTCGGCGACGTCGGCGGCGACGTCGCCGGCGATCTTCCCGTCGACCCGGGAGACCCCGACGTCGAGGACGGCCGCCCCGGGTTTGACGATGTCGGCCGTGATCAGCCCCGGCACGCCCGCCGCGGCCACCACGATGTCGGCGTTGCGCACGTGGGCGGCCAGGTCACGGGTCCCGGTGTGGCAGAGGGTCACCGTCGCGTTGTCGCTACGGCGCGTGAGCAGCAGGCCGAGCGGGCGGCCGACGGTGATCCCGCGGCCGATCACGACCACCTCGGCACCGGCGATCACGACCCCGTGACGACGCAGCAGCTCGATGACCCCCACCGGCGTGCACGGCAGCGGGCCCGACTGCCCGAGCACCAGCCGGCCGAGGTTCATCGGGTGGAGGCCGTCGACGTCCTTGTCGGGATCGACCCGTGACAGCAGCGCGAACTCGTCGAGACCGGTGGGCTGCTGCACGAGGAAGCCGGTGCACGCCGGGTCGGCGTTGAGCTCGTCGATGACGGCCTCGACCTCCGCCTGAGTCGCGGTCGGCGGGCAGGTCGCGGCGGATGGAGGTGATGCCGATGGAGGCGCAGTCCTTGTGCTTGGCGCCGACGTACCAGTGCGAGCCGGGGTCGTCGCCCACCAGGACCGTCCCGAGCCCGGGCGTGATCCCCCGCTCCTTCAGGGCCGCCACGCGCTCGGCGAGCTCGGCCTTGATGGTGCGCAGGGTCGCGGTGCCGTCCAAGATGCGTGCGGTCATCGGCTGCCTTTCGGGCGTCGAGGGTGGTCTCGACTTCGCTCGACCACCGAGGGCTGGTTGGGTCTCGGGCTGTTCTGTCTTCGTTACGTCCCTCGGTCGCGGCGCTCGCTCGACCGCGCACGCCGCGACCGCGCTGCCGGGGAGCGTGCTCGGTCTCGACACGCGCGTCGCGACCTCGTCCCTCGGTCGCGGCGCTCGCTCGACCTGCGCACCCGCGACCGCGCTGCCGGGGAGCGTGCTTGGTCTCGACACGCGCGTCGCGACCTCGTCCCTCGGTCGCGGCGCTCGCTCGACCTGCGCACTCGCGACCGCGCTGTCGCGCGGTCTAGTGCGCAAAGTGCCGGGTGCCGGTGAGGTACATGGTCACTCCCGCGGCCTGACAGGCCTTGACGGTCAGCTCGTCGCGCATCGACCCGCCGGGCTGCACGATCGCGCGGACGCCGGCGTCGATGAGGATCTGCGGGCCGTCCTCGAACGGGAAGAACGCGTCCGATGCCGCGACCGAGCCGGCGGCCCGCTCCCCCGCGCGCGAGACGGCGAGGCGGCAGGAGTCCACGCGGTTGACCTGACCCATGCCGATGCCGACGGAGGCACCGTCGCGCGCCAGCAGGATCGCGTTGGACTTGACCGCGCGGCAGGCCCGCCAGGCGAAGGCGAGGTCGGCGAGCACCTCGTCGGTCGCCGCCTCGCCGGTGGCCAGCGTCCACGTGGCGGGGTCGTCGCCCTCGGCGTCGACGCGGTCGACGCGCTGCATCAGCACGCCGCCCGAGATCCCACGGAACTCCACCGGGTCGGGGTGCTCGTCGGCGGGGCAGCGCAGGATCCGGATGTTCTTCTTGCCCTGCAGGATCTCGACGGCGCCGTCCTCGTAGTCCGGGGCGACGATCACCTCCGTGAACACCTCCGCCACCTGCTCGGCCATCGCCCGGGACACCGGCCGGTTGACGGCGATCACGCCGCCGAACGCCGACACCGGGTCGCACGCGTGGGCCCGCCGGTGCGCCTCGGCGACGTCGCTGCCGACCGCGATGCCGCACGGGTTGGCGTGCTTGATGACCGCCACGGCCGGGTCCGCGAAGTCGTTCGCGGCCCGCCGCGCGGCGTCGGTGTCGACGTAGTTGTTGTAGGACATCTCCTTGCCGTGCAGCTGCTCGGCGGCCGCCAGGCCGCCCCGCCAGTGGGCGTAGAGCGCGGCCGGCTGGTGGGGGTTCTCGCCGTAGCGGAGCACGGCCTGTCGCTGCCAGGTGGCACCGGTGAACGCCGGGAAGCCGGTGCCGTCGCTGGTGTCGGCGAGCACGTTGCCCATCCACGAGGCGACCTGCACGTCGTACGCCGCCGTGTGGGCGAAGGCCTCGGCGGCAAGACGCCGGCGTTCCTCGAGCGTGAAGCCTCCTGCGGCCACGGCCGCGAGGACGTCGTCGTAGCGGTCCGGGCTGGTGACGATGGCGACCGACGGGTGGTTCTTCGCTGCAGCGCGCACCATCGACGGCCCGCCGATGTCGATCTGCTCCACGCACTGGTCGGGCGAGGCACCCGAGGCGACGGTCTGGGCGAACGGGTACAGGTTGGACACCACCAGGTCGAACGGCTCGACACCCAGGTCGGCCAGCTGCTGGACGTGGGACTCCAGGCGACGGTCGGCGAGGATGCCGGCATGCACCTTCGGGTGCAGGGTCTTCACCCGGCCGTCGAGGCACTCGGGGAAGCCGGTGAGGTCCTCGACCCGGGTGACGGGCAGGCCGAGCGACTCGATCCGGGCGGCCGAGCCACCGGTCGACACCAGCTCGACACCGGCCTCGGCCAGGCCACGGACGAGCTGGTCGAGCCCGGTCTTGTCGTAGACGGACACCAAGGCACGCCGGAGGGGGATCTGGTCGGACACGAACACTCCTCGAGGTCGATGAGGGCACCCAGGCGGTCGATTCCCTCTGCGGTCCCCGGAGCGGGGCACTCCCTGGTGGTTGCCCACCTGCGCCAGTCGTGTGGCACCACGATAACCGCTCGGGTCACGGACCGAAACGCACCACCCGGCCGTCGACGGAGAACCCGTCGCGCGCGATCCGCCCCACCGCCTCGACCAGCATCAGCCGCTCCGTGGCCTTGATCCGCTCGTGCAGCGACTCGGCCGTGTCGTCCTCCAGCACGGGCACCGCGCTCTGGGCGACGATCGGGCCGGTGTCGACGCCGGCGTCGACGACGAAGAGCGTGCAGCCGGTGACCTTCACGCCGTACTCGAGCGCCTCCGCCGGTCCGTGCATCCCCGGGAACGACGGCGACAGCGCGGGATGGGTGTTGAGGAACCGGCCGCCGTACCTCGTCAGGAAGGCGTCTCCGACCAGCTTCATGAAGCCCGCCGAGACGACCAGGTCGGGTGCGTACGACGCCACGGACGCGGTCAGCGCCTCGTCCCAGTCCTCACGGCTCGGGAAGTCCTTGACCCGGTGCACGAACGTCGGGACGCCCGCTCGTCTGGCGCGAGCCAGCCCCTCGATGCCGTCCCGGTCGGCGCCCACGGCGACCACTTGGACGTCGTAGGACGGGCCGGCGGTCGCGTCGAGCAGCGCCTGCAGGTTGGTGCCCGAGCCGGACACCAGGACGACGACGCGGAGGGGGGTGGCGGGCACGTGCGGGAGTCTAGTGACGGGACGGTCGCGTAACCCGGGCCCCCGACGCGGCGTTGAACGGTCATGCCCCGCCCGATGCGCACGACGCTCGCCGCAGCGACCCTCGCCGCCCTCGTCTCCGCAGGCGCCCCTGCCGTGGCCTCCGGGGCGGCGGGCGTCACCACCAGCTACACCTACATCCCCGGGTACGGCGGCACCAGGCTCTCGGCCCTCGTCGTCACGCCCGCGGGGAAGGGACCCTTCCCACTCGTCGTGATGCCGTCGAGCTGGGGGGTGAACGCCCCGGAGTACGCCGCGCCGGCCCGGCACCTGGCCGACGATGGCTACGAGGTCGTCAGCTACACGTCCCGTGGCTTCTACGACTCCGGCGGCGTCATCGACATCGCCGGGCCCAGCACCCAGAAGGACGTCAGCGCCGTCATCGACTGGGCGCTCGCCCACACCCCGTCCGACCCGCGGCGGATCGGGGCGGCCGGGATCTCCTACGGCGCAGGCATGTCCCTGCTGGCGGCGGAGCGGGACCCGAGGATCAAGGCGGTCGCGGCGCTCAGCGGCTGGGGCAGCATCGCCGACTCGACCGACGTCCACCACACCCTGAGCCAGGAGGCGATGCTGGCGCTCGCCGCGCTCGCGGAGACGACGGGACGTCCCGGGCCGGATCTCCAGCGCCTGCTGCGGGAGTACGCCGCCCACGAGTACGGCACCGTGAAGTCCGACCTCGCGGCCCTGTCGCCCGTGCGCTCCCCCATCACCCGGGTCGGCCGGCTCAACGCGCACCACACCGCGGTCTTCCTGGCCAACGGGTTCGAGGACGGGATCTTCCCGCCCAACGAGTACGTCCGGCTGTTCCGGAGCCTCCGTGGTCACAAGCGCCTGGAGCTCCAGGCCGGAGACCACGCGAGCCCGGAGAGCAGCGGGCTGGTCGGCGGCGACAACGAGGTCCTCGACCACGTCTACCGATGGTTCGACCGCTTCCTCGAGGGTCGGCACAACGGCATCGCCTCCGACGGGACGGTGCACCTCAAGGACGTCGCCTCGGGCCGCTGGCGCGGCTTCCGCGACTGGAGCGCCGTCACCGGCGCGCACCGGACCTACCACCTCACGGGCGCCGGCACCCTCCGGGCGAAGCCGGCCACCGGCTGGTCGACGCCGATCACCACGGGGGTGCCGACCACGGCGCAGACCGGCGTCGCCGGCGCCTCCGGCTCCCTCACCCAGAACGGGATGCCGCCCACCGTCCCCTTCGGCACCGTGTCCCGGCAGGCCGCCGGAGTCTGGGAGGGCGGGCCCCTCCGTCGGGCCGCGCACGTCAGCGGGATGCCCGTGGTGCGGACGACGGTCCGGTCGACCTCGCCGACGACCAACCTGATCGTCGAGCTGTACGACGTGGCGCCGAACGGCCTCGCCCGGATGGTCGACTGGAAGCCCTGGACGTTCTCCGGCGCGCGGACCCGGACACTCACCCTCCCGCTGGACGCGATCGCCTGGACCGCCCCGGCCGGCGACCACCTGGCGGTCGTGGTGAACACCGTCGACCCTCGCTACACCGACGAGACCACACCGGGCGGGACGCTGACGTTCGCCTCGCCGGCCGGCGCGCCGTCGTACCTCCGGGTGCCGCTGACCCCCTGACGCGTCGTACGACGACGACGTGGGGCGTCGTCGTGCGGCGGGGAGGAGTCCGTCCTTCCGGGTGTGCCATAAGTTGATCAAGTCACTAGACTTATGGCATGGCGAGCTCTCCCACGGGTCGGGCCGGCGGCCGGCTGCCCGACTTCCTGCGTGATCGGGGCCCCGAAGGCGGGCACCACCGCGCTGCACGCGGCCCTGGCCCGGCACCCGCAGCTGTTCCTGAGCACGGTCAAGGAGCCGAAGTACTACATGTGCGGCGACTCCCCGCCGCCCGCCTACCGCGGCCCCGGGGACGCGCACAGCAACCAGGAGTGGGTGTGGCAGCGGCCCCGCTACCGGGCCCTCTTCGCCGAGACCCCGGACGACGTGCTGTGCGGGGAGAGCACGCCGTTCTACCTGTACAACCGGGACGCCCGTCGCCGCATCGCCGCCGACATCCCCCGGGCGAAGCTGGTCGCCGTCCTGCGCGACCCGGTCGACCGCGCCTACTCGAACTGGATGCATCTGTGGGTGGACGGGCTCGAGCCGTGCCCCGACGTGGTCGAGGCCTGCCACCTGGAGCAGCAGCGCATCGACGCCGGCTGGGCGCCCTTCTGGCACTACCGGAGCCTCGGCATGTACGGCCGCCAGGTGGCCGACCTGTACGACCAGATGGACGCGGAGCAGGTGCTCCTGCTGCGCTACCGCGACCTCGTCGACCGGCCCGACCACACCCTCGACCGCGTCTGCGCGTTCCTCGGCGTCGCGGAGGGCCTCGTCTCCACCGTGCCGTCCGACAACTCCCGGCCCTTCGTGACCCCCGGGCCACGCACCCGCACGCTGGGGCCGGTGATCCGCGCCGGCGCGAGGGCCGGTGCCCTGTTCCCGCCGCAGGCGTGGCGCCGCGTCAGCCGCCCGCTCATCGACCAGCTGCACACCGGCGGCAACCCCGCGCGGCCCAAGCTGACGCCGGAGCAGCGGACGACGCTGCTCGAGCCGTTCCTCCCCGACATCGAGCTGCTCGAGGCGGTCTCCGGGGAGAGCTTCGACACCTGGCGTGCCCACCGGGACGGCGCGACGTTCCAGGCGCGGCGTCGCGCGGACGCCTGAATCACCCGAAGCGTGAGGCCCGGCAGACCCCAGCGACGGGCGGTGGGCCAGGACCGGTCCCAGCGCCCCGGATCGGTCCCAGCTCACCGCTCCCCGGGGACACCAGCTCCCGATGGTGGCTGCAGGGCGAGGGGACGAGCGGCCTCAGCCCGGTACGACGGACGTGTAGAGGTCGTGGGCGCCGTCGGGGCGGGCGGCCTCGAAGTAGAACCGGGTGCCGCCGTCCGGGAGCGCCACCGCGGTGGCGTACCGGAGCGCCCCGTCCGCGTACGGTGAGCTGGCCACCGGCCCGGCCGCGTCGGGCACCAGGCGCCCCGCCCTTTCGGTGGCGGTCCCCGTCGTCTCGTACCAGTTCTGCTCCGCGGTGGCGCGCCCGTCGTAGAGCACCGTGAGCGGGTCGGCGCGGAGCACCGCGGTGAGCCGCGCGCCGCGGGCGTCCCAGGTGCCGGGCGTGGGCGCCAGCTCCAGGCCGTCCCACTCCCAGCGCAGTCCGTCGCCGCTGACGGCGAGGCGGGTGGTCATCCGGTCCTCGTGCCCCACCTCGTCCAAGGGGTGACAGCACACCCACATCCGCCACCCGTCGTCGTCCACCAGCACCACGGGGTCCTTGACCGCGGTGTGCCCGTCGCCGGGGAGCGTGCGGGTACGACGCCCGCGGGGCAGCTCCTCGGGCGTGTCGGCGTCGAGGGCCTCGATCCACCAGTGCTTCGTGGCCGGGGTCGCGCACGACAGGTAGAGCCGCCAGCCGCCGTCCGGCCTCCGGAGGACCACGGGTCGCTCGAACGACTCCGCGCCGAAGTCGCGCCGGTGGAGCTCCGCCACGGTCTCGAAGACCAGGCCGTCGCTCGAGCGGGCGACGACGACCGACACCCCGCGACCGTCCGCGAGCGGACGCCGGAGGCGGTAGGCGAGGAACACGGTGTCGTCGACCAGGGTGGCGCTCGCCGCGCCCGCCCAGTTCCCGGGACCGTCGCCGGGGGCGCTCACCACCACCCGGGCGTCGTCGTACCGGGGCAGCGGGAGGACATCGGTTCGCAGCACCACCAAAGTCTAGCGAATCAGGTGACTTCGAGGGGGCGTTGCCCTCAGGCGGCGCGGCGGACGCGCCAGGTCGCGGTCAGCGAGCCGAGCAGCCCGCCGATCCCGAAGGTGACGATCCCGTGCAGGAGGACCTCGAAGACGAACGGACCGACCTGCTCCATCCGTCCGGGACCGACCGCGCCGCGCGAGATCATCGCCAGCGCCGCGAACGCCACCGCGCACCCCAGACCGGCACCCACGCCGCGGAGGGCCGCCTCGTCCCAGCGGGTCGTCGGATAGCGCCGCAGCGTGCGATGCACGGCGGCCGCGGCGACCAGGGGCGGCACGGCGAGCAGCGCGACCGACCAGCCCGGCGTGGGACCGGTGTGCGGGAGCGCGGCGAGGAGGGGGAAGAGCGGCAGCGGCCCGAGCACGACCGCCGTGGGCGTGACGAGGGTGTGCGCGCCGACGGCGAAGCCGGGTCCGAGGAGGTAGGAGCCGCTGAACACCGTCGCGTTGGGGAGGAGCAGCGCGGACAGGGCGACCAACAGGGTCGCCGCCCCCGGGCTGGTGTGCAGCTGCGACATCACGTTGGCCGCGCCGTCCCAGTCGACGACGAGGGCGACGGCGAGCACCACGGCCGAGACCACGACGTACCAGACGAGGGTGCGCCAGGCGGCGGCCGTGGCGGCGCGCACGGACGTGGGGAGGAAGGAGGTCCAGATGGCGGCGCGGCCCGAACCCACGGCCACCGCGGTGCCGCCCAGGCCTCCGCAGAGCAGCAGGGTCCAGCCGAGGGCACGCGCGAGCGAGGGGGACGTGGCGGGCGTCGCGGCGAGGTGGTGCACGAGGAGGACGACGGCGGCGTAGCCCAGGGTGAACACGACCGTGGCCGAGGCGACCGTCCAGTCGCGCACGCCGTCGGCGATCGCGTCGGCGTCGGGACCGTGTCCCGACACGGAGTCGCCGAGCCGAAGGCCCAGCCGCCAGACCACGATCGCGGCCAGCAGGCTCAGCCCCAGGGGTACCGCGGTCACGTGGGCACCCGTGACGTGGACGCCCGACCCGTGGCCCAGCAACCAGCCGAGGGCGCCGACCCGGAGCCCGTCGCGCGGCGCCCCGTGAGCGCCGGCGTCGGTGAGGAACCAGCCGACCACCCCGGCCGCGAGGCAGACGAGGAGCGTCGCGGTGGCCGCGCCGGCCCCGGCCAGCACCGCCAGCAGCACGAGGGGACGCCGGTGGGCCGCATCCGACCGCGAGTCGCCCGGGGTGCGGGTCCGACGCGGGGCGGGCAGCAGCGAGGTCATGCGGGGTCCCCGCGGCGTTGTTCGGCGGAGGAGCGGAGCGGGGGAGGCGAAGAACGCCGTGGGGTGCTCATGGCCCGTTCATCATCACCCTCCGGCCACCCGCGTCCGGGGCTGCCACGCCGGGGCCCGGCGGTTCCCTGTCGTCGCTTAGGAACCCCGGGGCGGTGCGAAGTACCGTGGGCCCGCCATGTCCGATGCCGAGCGGTTCGACGCCTTCTACGCCGCGGCCCGCGACCGGCTCCTGGTGCAGTCCTTCGCACTCACCGGTGACCTGCCGGCGTCGCGCGGCGCCGTCCGCGACTCGTTCATCGCCGCCTGGCACCGCTGGTCGAAGCTCCGGCGGCTGGAGGACCCGGAGTCCTGGGTGCGCCCGCATGCGTGGACCCACGCCCAGCGTCGGCACACCGCCCGCATCTGGCACCGCGACCGCAAGCTCGACCCCGAGCTGCGCGCGACCCTCGACGCCCTGGCCAAGCTGCCGGTCGTCTCCCGGAAGACCCTCCTCCTCACCCAGCTCACCACGGCCTCCCGCCAGGAGATGGCACGAGAGGTCGGGCTGCCGCTCGACGAGGCCGAGCGGCGCCTGCAGACGGCCACCGCGCAGTTCTCGCTGCTCCGTGGGGTGCCGTCGCCGTCCCTCCGGCCCCTCCTCGACCAGCTGGCCGCGCACTGCGCCGACCAGCGCTGGCCACGCGCCACGATCGTCCGCCGCGCCGGCGCCACCCGTCGGCGTACGCACGCGCTGGTCGGTGCGGTCCTGGTCGTGGCGACCCTGGTCGGCAGCGGTTTCCTGGTCGCCGACACCCACGGCGTCCACCCGACGCTGTCCACGGCGGGCGAGCGCCTCACGTCCGTGCCGGTGTCGGGTGTCGGGCAGGCGGAGCCGTCCCTGGGCTCGGGAGCCATCACCCCGGCGGCCCTGCTCACCCGCACGCAGGTCTCGCGCGCCGTGCCCGGCCTCAGCTGGCGCGTGACCGGCACCGATCCCGCCCAGCAGGCGACGCTGCCCTGCCAGCGCGCCGCCTACGCCGACCCGCAGGCATCGACCTCCCTCGTCCGCAACTTCACCGCCCGCACGCGGCACGGTCATCCGCCGATGGCGGCGGTGCAGACCGTGGAGTTCTCCTCGGACACGGCCGGCGCCACCCAGGGGTTCGCCGCGACGACGGGATGGTTCGCGGGCTGTCTGGTGCCGCAGATGCAGCTGCTGTCGGTGCGCCGGGTGACCGGCCTCGGCGACGAGGCCGAGCAGTACGCGCTGCGCGCCTGGCAGCACCCGGACGCGACCATGGTGCTCGGCGTGGCGCGCACCGGGCTGATGAACACGGTGACCCTGACCCGGACCGGCAACGCGGCCAAGCCCGACCTCGGCGCCAACCTGCGACTGCTCACCTCGGCTGTCGACGACCTGTGCGTCGCGCCAGGCGGCGGCCCGTGCTCGACGTTGCCGCAGGCCACGGTGATCCCCGCTCCCGCCGCCGGCACGCTGCCGATGATGCTCAGCGAGTTCGACCTGCCGCCGGTCGTCGGGGTCGACCGCCCCTGGACCGGCACGACCCCGCGCCAGGCGCTCCAGAACGCCGCGGCCACCGGCTGTGACCGGAGCACCTTCCACGGCGGAGCCTGGAAGCACGACGCGACCCGCACGTTCCTGGTCCCCGGCGCCCATCTACCCGCCGAGTTCGGGCTCACGGAGACCGAGGGACGGCTCCCCGACGCGAAGGCTGCCGCGTTCATGGCCGCCGTACGGTCCGAGCTCGCGTCGTGCCCGCGGCGCCAGCCCGGTACCAAGGTGCAGCGCATCGCCCACCAGCGCTACCTGACGGCCTGGCGGGTGCGGACGCAGGTCACCGACAAGAAGATGCTGAACTTCTCCATGGGGATCGTCCGCTCCGGCGGCGCCGTCGCCCAGGTGGGGTTCGTCGCCGACGGGTCCCACACGATGACGACCCGGCAGTTCGTCGCGCTGGTGTCGCGGGCCGGCGAGCGGCTCGCGGCGATGAACTGACTCCGGTCAGCCCGCCAGGATCTGCCGCATCAGCTCGGCCGTCTCCGACGGCGTCTTGCCGACCTTGACGCCGACGGCCTCGAGGGCCTCCTTCTTGGCGGCCGCGGTGCCGGAGGAGCCGGAGACGATGGCGCCCGCGTGGCCCATCGTCTTGCCCTCCGGGGCGGTGAACCCGGCGACGTAGCCGACGACCGGCTTCGTCACGTGGTCCTTGATGTACGCCGCGGCACGCTCCTCGGCGTCGCCGCCGATCTCGCCGATCATCACGATCGCGTCGGTCTCGTCGTCGGCCTCGAACGCGGCCAGGGCGTCGATGTGCGTCGTCCCGATGATCGGGTCGCCGCCGATGCCGATGGCGGACGAGAAGCCGAAGTCCCGCAGCTCGTACATCATCTGGTAGGTCAGGGTGCCCGACTTCGAGACCAGCCCGATGCGTCCGGCCTTGGTGATGTCCGCCGGGATGATGCCGGCGTTGGACTTGCCGGGGCTGATCAGGCCCGGACAGTTGGGGCCGACGATCCGGGTCCGGCCCGACGACTCGGCGTAGGCGCGGAACTCCGCGGTGTCGTGGACCGGTACGCCCTCGGTGATCACCACGAGCAGCGGGATGCCGGCGTCGACCGCCTCGATCGCGGCGTCCTTGGTGAACGCAGGCGGCACGAAGACCACCGACACGTCGGCGCCCGTCTCGGCCATGGCTTCGGCGACGGTGCCGAAGACCGGCACGGACGCGCCCTGGAAGTCGACGGTCTGCCCCGCCTTGCGGGGGTTGACGCCGCCGACGATGTCGGTGCCGGAGTCGAGCATCCGCTGGGTGTGCTTCATGCCCTCGGAGCCGGTCATGCCCTGGACGATGACCTTGGAGGTGTCGGTCAGGAAGATCGCCATCGGTGTGTCCTCGCCCTTCAGTTCGCCAGCTCGGCGGCCTTGTCGGCCGCCCCGTCCATCGTGTCCGCGAGCGTCACCAGGGGATGGTTCGCCTCCTGGAGGATCCGCCGGCCCTCCTCGACGTTGTTGCCGTCGAGGCGTACGACGAGCGGCTTGTTCGCCTCGTCGCCCAGCTTCTGCAGCGCCCCGACGATCCCGTTGGCGACCTCGTCACAGGCCGTGATGCCGCCGAAGACGTTGACGAAGACCGAGCGCACCTGCTCGTCGTTCAGGATGATGTCGAGGCCGTTGGCCATCACCTCGGCCGAGGCGCCGCCGCCGATGTCGAGGAAGTTCGCCGGCTTCACACCGCCGTGCTTCTCGCCGGCGTAGGCCACGACGTCGAGCGTCGACATGACGAGGCCGGCGCCGTTGCCGATGATGCCGACGGCGCCGTCGAGCTTGACGTAGTTCAGGCCCTTGGCCTGCGCGGCCAGCTCCAGCGGGTCGGCGTCCTCGGTGACCTCGAAGCGGGCGTGGTCCTCGTGCCGGAACTCCGCGTTGTCGTCGAGCGACACCTTGCCGTCGAGCGCCTCGAGCGAGCCGTCTCCCAGCTTCACCAGCGGGTTGACCTCGACGAGGGTCGCGTCCTCGAGGACGAAGACGTCCCACAGCTTCTTGATGACGTGCTTCGCCTGGTCGGCGATCGCGGCGTCGAACCCGGTGGCCGCCACGATCTCGGCGGCCTTCGCGTCGTCGACGCCGACCTGCGGGTCGATCGAGACCTTGGCGACGGCGTCGGGGTTCTCGTGGGCCGTCACCTCGATCTCGACGCCACCCTCGGTGGAGGCGATGCAGAGATAGTCGCGGTTGGCGCGGTCGACCAGGAACGAGAAGTAGTACTCCTCGGCGATGTCCGCGGCCGGGGCCACCAGGGCCCGGTGGACGGTGTGCCCCTTGATGTCCATGCCGAGGATCTCGCGCGCCTTGGTCACGGCGTCCTGCGGGTCCTGAGCGAGCTTCACGCCGCCGGCCTTGCCGCGCCCGCCGGTCTTGACCTGGGCCTTGACGACCACGCGGCCGCCTTCGGCCTCCGCCGCCGCCTCGGCCTCGTCGGGTGAGGTGATCACGGTGCCGACCGTGACCGGTACCCCGTGCTTGGCGAAGAGCTCCTTCGCCTGGAACTCCATCAGATCCACGATCAACCTCCGCCTGCCCGGGTCCGGGCGTACGTGCGCTGACGTCCCCGTTGCGAGGACGAGTCAAGTCCTCCGGCACCCTAGTCCCGCGCCGCCGTGGGCGGCCAAGCCGGGGCCGGGGTGACCTGGGGCACACGGTGGACGAAGGGCCGCGACGGCGCGCGGAAGCGGCGATCAGACGGTCGTCCGCGGGAGGTCCTGCGACGAGCGCATCGCGCCAGATGTCGTCGCCGTCAGTCGGCGAAGGCGCCCGCGACCCAGCCGGTGATCTCGCCCGTGGTCGCACCGGGGGTGAACACCTTCGCGACGCCGAGCTCCTCGAGCACCGGGATGTCCTCCTCGGGGATGATCCCGCCGCCGAACACCCGGATGTCCGACGCCTCTCGCTCCTTCAGCAGCTCGAGCAACCGGCGGAACAGCGTCATGTGGGCTCCCGACAGCACCGACAGTCCGATCAGGTCGGCGTCCTCCTGGATCGCGGTCTCGACGATCTGCTCGGGCGTCTGGTGCAGCCCGGTGTAGATCACCTCGTGGCCGGCGTCCCGCAGGGCCCGCGCGACGATCTTGGCGCCGCGGTCGTGGCCGTCGAGGCCGGGCTTGGCCACCACGATGCGGATCCGCGTCGAGGGGGTGCTGGAGGCCATGCGCGCAGACTAACCGACGGCGTACGACGTCGCGCCGGGCGTGCGCCCCGGTCACCCGGCGTTCGGCCGGCGTCCACCGGACGTCCCGACCTGATTTCTTCCGCCGTGACCTATCCGTTACTGTCGAGGCTCGCCAACCCGACTCGTCCCGACCCTCCTGGAGCACGCCCATGGGTGACCACCGCGCCGGTGCGGGTGGCAAGCGCGTCGCCCCATCGAGCGGGAAGCGTGTCGCCCGCCACTCCGTCGAGCAGGTCCGCCCGGAGCCCTACACCGGACGCCGGATCGCCGAGAAGAAGCCCCGTCGGACCCCCGCGCCGACGCTGACCGTGGACCCCGCCCTGCGCGCCTCGCCGGCCGCCGCCAGGCCGGGCACCCGTCACTCGTCGGCCACCCGGACCTCGAGCCGCTCGACGGGCCGGCGCGTCGCGAGTCGCCGCTCCCTGATCCCGCACCTGCCCAGCGCGCCGGTGCTCATGGGCGTCGCGATCCTGGCGCTCTCGGTCGGCGGTGCCCTCCAGGGTGCCCACGCCGGTCTCGGCTCCTCCGCCGCCCACCATCTCGCCCCCGCCAGCGCACTCTCCGGGAGCAGCGCCATCGGCTCCGCGAGCCTGGTCAGCGGCCGCGCGACCGTGGTCAGCCGCGACTCCAACCGGCAGACGCTGGCCGCTGCCTCGGGCTCGAGCCTCCTGGCCGAGGCCGACGCCCAGGTCAAGGAGCGCAACGCCGCGCTCACGCAGCTGGCCGCGAAGGCCGAGAAGCAGGCCGCCAAGGTCAAGCTCAACCAGTGGGTGCTCCCGGTGGCGGCCGGGACCTACCAGCTGACGGCGCGCTTCGGCGACTACAGCCCGCTGTGGGTCCACTTCCACACCGGCCTCGACTTCGCCGCTCCGACCGGGACGCCGATCATGGCGGTGGCCGGCGGCGTGATCACCGAGGTCGGCTACTCCGGTGCGTACGGCAACCGCACCATCGAGCGGCTCCCCGACGGCACCGAGCTGTGGTACTGCCACCAGAACTCCTTCGGCACCACCGTCGGCGCGACGGTGCGGCCCGGTCAGGTGATCGGCTACATCGGCTCCACCGGCAACGTCACCGGTCCGCACCTCCACCTCGAGGTCCACCCCGGCGGCGGCGACCCGGTCGACCCCTTCACCGCGCTCGAGGTGCACGGGCTCTCGCCCTGATCCGGACCGCTCCGGCCGGCACGCCGGGTGGTCGCCGTCGGCGCGGGCGTCACCGGGTCTCGACACGCCGGTCGCGACCTCGTTTCCTCGGTCGCCCGGCTCGCTCGACCACCTTCAGAAGATGTCGCTGTCGTCCTCGCTCCGCTCGGACAGACAGCTACATCTTCTCAACCGGCGCGTAACGCAGCAGCAGCCGCTTGACGCCCTCGGACCCGAAGTCGATCGACGCGACGGCCTTCTCGGCCACGCCCTCGACCGCGACGACCGTGCCCAGCCCGAACGAGTCGTGCACCACCCGGTCTCCGGGGCGCAAGGAGGGCACCTCGCGGGCCGGCTTGGACTTCGCGGCCGCGTCGGCGCGGGCCGCGGCGGCGGTGAAGTTCCGCCGGCCCGCCGCCGTCGGTGAGCCGAACCCGCCCTGACGCGACAGGTCGGGGCGCTGCCAGTGGACCTGGTCGGCCTCGGTACGCCGCCAGTCGACCAGGTCGCCGGGCACCTCACCGAGGAAGCGGGAGGCGGGGTTGTGCGCCGGCGCTCCCCAGGCGGACCGGACCAGCGCCCGGGACAGGTAGAGACGCTCCCGGGCCCGGGTGACCCCGACGTAGGCCAGCCGGCGCTCCTCCTCGAGCTCACCCCCGTCGTCGAGGCTGCGCGAGTGCGGGAAGACGCCGTCCTCCAGCCCGGTCAGGAACACGGTCGGGAACTCCAGCCCCTTGGCCGTGTGCAGCGTCATCAGGGTGACCATGCCGCCGTCGTCGTCGTGCGGTGCGTCGGGGATCTGGTCGGTGTCGGCCACCAGGGCGACCCGCTCGAGGAAGTCGGAGAGGCCAGGCGCCACCGCGCCGGCGTCGACGTCGGCCGGGTCGGCCGACGGTCCGGCGACCGGGTCGTCGGAGAACTCGCGGGCCACCGCGACGAGCTCGGCGAGGTTCTCCAGCCGGGTGCCGTCCTGCGGGTCGTCGGACGCCTCGAGCTCCTCCAGATACCCCGATCGCGCCAGCACCGACTCCAGGACCACGTCGGCCCGCTCGCCGGCCTCGACCATCGACTGCAGCTCCTCGACGAGGGCGACGAAGCCCTGGATCGCCGTCAGGGACCGGGTCACCAGCCCCGGCGCCTCCTCCGCGCGTCGCAGACCCTCCCAGAGCGTGATCCGCTCGCGCTGGGCGAAGGACGTCACGACCTCCACGGCGCGGTCGCCGATGCCGCGCTTGGGGGTGTTCAGGACCCGCCGCAGCGACACCTCGTCGTCGGCGTTGACCAGCAGCCGGAGGTAGGCGAGCGCGTCGCGCACCTCGCGCCGCTCGTAGAAGCGCACCCCACCGACCACGCGGTAGGGCATGCCGAGCCGGATGAACACCTCCTCGAAGACCCGGGACTGGGCGTTGGTGCGGTAGAACACCGCGACGTCGCCGGGGCGGGAGCCCGCGTCGGTGAGGGTGTCGATCTCGCCGGAGACGAACCGCGCCTCGTCGCGCTCGTCGTCGGCGACGTAGCCCACGATCTTGGCCCCCGAGCCGGCGTCCGACCAGAGGTGCTTCGGCTTGCGGCCCTGGTTGTGCCCGATGACGGCGTTGGCGGCGTTGAGGATGGTCTGGGTCGAGCGGTAGTTCTGCTCGAGCAGGATCGACGTGGCGTTCGGGAAGTCCTGCTCGAAGTCGAGGATGTTGCGGATGTTGGCCCCGCGGAAGGCGTAGATCGACTGGTCGGCGTCGCCGACCACCATCAGCTCGGCGGGAGGCACCCGCTCGAGGGGGCTGTCCACCGGTTCGGCCGCCGAGATGGGGTCCTCGAGGGAGTCGGCGCAGAGCTGGTGGATGAGCGCGTACTGCGCGTGGTTGGTGTCCTGGTACTCGTCGACCAGGACGTGCCGGAAGCGGCGGCGGTAGGTCTCGCGCACCTCGGGGAAGGTCGCGAACAGGTCGACGGTGGCCATCAGGATGTCGTCGAAGTCGAGCGCGTTGGCGTCACGCAGGCGCTGCTGGTAACGGGCGTACGCCGAGGAGTAGGCCTCCTCGAACTTGTTGTGGGTGTCGGCGGCGACCTCCTCGGGGCCGCGCAGCTCGTTCTTGTGAGTGGACACCCAGTGGAGGACCGCACCCGGCTGGTAGCGGCGCGGGTCGAGGTCGAGGTCCTTGAGCACCATCGTCATCAGGCGCTTGGAGTCGGCCGCGTCGTAGATGGTGAAGCTGGACTTGAACCCGACCTTGTCGATCTCCTTGCGCAGGATGCGCACGCACGCGGAGTGGAAGGTGGAGACCCACATCAGCCGGGCCCGCGGGCCGACCAGGGCCTCGACCCGCTCCTTCATCTCGGCGGCGGCCTTGTTGGTGAACGTGATCGCCAGGATCGAGCCCGGGTGGGCGCCGCGCTGGGAGACCAGCCAGGCGATCCGGCGGGTCAGCACCCGGGTCTTGCCGGATCCCGCGCCGGCGACGACCAGGAGCGGGGTCCCCTCGTGGACCACGGCGGCCCGCTGCGGCTCGTTGAGCCCGGCGAGGAGGTCGTCGGCGGAGGGCCGGCGCGAACGGTCGGCCGGTGTCTCGGTGTCGTCGCCGGGAGTCCGGTCCAGCGGCTGGCCCAGCGGTTGGCCCAGCGGCTGGCCGATGGTCGGCAGGGTGTCGCTCATCTCCCGACCACCCTACGGGTCGGCACCCCCCGGCTCAGGCCAGGTAGGCGACGCCGATGTTCCCCACGGTGAGCACCAGGATCAACCACCACAGCCAGCCCGGGATGGCCGGCTTCCGGACGTTGGCCATCACCAGGACCAGGATCACCAGCCCCACGGCGAACATCGCCGCGACCCGGGCGTGGTCGAACGTCTGGTCGCGCGCCTCGAGCACCCCGACCAGGAGCAGGCCGGCCAGGAACGTCGTGCCGATCCCGTCACGCATGGGGCCGGTCACGCGCTTCTCGGTCTGACGCACCTGCACGAGCAGACCGACGAGCAGGGCGAGGACACCGAGCAGGTGGAGCACGAGCAGGACCACCTGCACGACCTTCATGCCCCGCATGCTAGGGGTTGCGGCTGGCCGAGAGCGGGAGGTCGACGAGGTTCAGAGCAGACGCCGGTCCGAGGCCCACCGGGTCAGCTCGTGGCGTGACGAGAGCTGGAGCTTGCGGAGGACGCTGGACATGTGGGTCTCCACGGTCTTGATCGAGATGAACAGCTCGCGGGCCACCTCCTTGTAGGCGTAGCCCCGTGCGATCAGCCGCATCACCTCGCGCTCGCGCTCGGTGAGCCGGTCGAGGTCCTCGTCGACCGCCGAGATCTCGATGGTCCCGGCGAACGCGTCGAGGACGAAGCCGGCCAGGCGCGGCGAGAACACCGCGTCGCCCTCGGACACGCGGCGGATGGCGTCGACGAGCTCGGGCCCGGTGATCGTCTTGGTGACGTAGCCGCGGGCGCCGGCGCGGATCGTGCCGATCACGTCCTCCGCGGCGTCGGAGACGCTGAGCGCCAGGAACCGCGGGCCGTCGGCCGCGGCCATCGAGGTCGAGAGCCTGCGCATCACCTCGGCCCCGCCGCCGCCCGGCAGGTGCACGTCGAGGAGCACGACGTCGGGCCGGGTCGCGATGACGACCCGGATCGCCTCGTCGACGTCCGCCGCCTCGGCGACCACGTCGACCGCCGTGCCGAGCTCGGCACGGACGCCGGCCCGGAACATGGCGTGGTCGTCGACGATGAGGACCCGTACCGGGTTGCTCATGAGGTTCCCTCCTGTCGGGGCAGCCGCAGCCGCACCTCGGTTCCGGTGCCGGGCGACGACCGGATCTCGGCCGTACCGCCGTGCCGCGACATCCGGTCGACGATGCTGTTGCGCACGCCCTGGCGATCGGCCGGAACGCTCTCGGGGTCGAATCCGGCGCCGCGGTCGCGGACGAACACCTCGACCTGCGTCGCGCAGACCTCGGCGTAGATGTCGATGACGCTCGTGCCGGCGTGCTTGGCGGCGTTCGTCGCGGCCTCGCGGGTCGCCGCCACGATCGGCGCGAGCCGCTCGTCGACGGCCGTCTCCCCGACGGTGACCAGCTCGACGTCGGTGCCGTAGGTGTCCTCGATCTCGCGCACGATCTCGCGCAGGGCACCGGCCAGGGTGCCCCCGGTCGGGGTCGCGTCGAACAGCCAGGCCCGCAGGTCGCGCTCCTGGGACCGCGCGAGACGGCTCACCGTCGAGGCGTCGCCGGAGTTCTTCTGGATGAGCGCGAGGGTCTGCAGCACCGAGTCGTGGAGATGGGCGGCGAGGTCGGCGCGCTCCTGGGTGCGGACCCGCTCCGCGCGCTCGGCGGCGAGGTCGTTGGTGAGCCGCCAGACCCACGGGCCGAGGACGATGGCCAGGCCGATCCCGCCGAGCGCGGTCGAGATCAGCACGTCGTAGAGGTCGCGAGCGTGTCCGTCGCGCACCGCGAACAGGGCGACCGCGCCCGCGACCAGGACGACCCCCGCCCCCACCCGGAGGTACGCGGCCCAGCCGCCCGACCCGAAGACCGCCCGGACCGGGTTGAGACGCTCGGACTGGTCGAGCCAGCGCGACCGCTGCGCCTCGTCCGCCTGCCGCCAGAGCAGGCCGATGCCGACGACGCCGAGCACGAGGGCCCAGATGACCAGGCCGTTGCCGAAGATCGCCTCGGCGGTCAGTACCAGACCGAGTCCCAGGGCGATCAGGGCGATGGCCGGACCCGAGTCGGCCAGCCGCCGGATGCGACCGGGGCGCCGCCCCTGCCGGGCCGCGGTCTCGAGGCCGGGGGCCTCGACGTCGAAGGGCGACTCGGCGGGCAGCACCAGCCAGAGACCGGCGTAGAAGAGGATCCCGCTCCCGCCCAGCACCGCGGTGACCAGGAAGGCGGCACGCACCCACACCACCGGGACCGCGAGGTGCCGGGCGAGCCCGGCCGCGACGCCGCCGATGATCGGCTGGCGGGTGTCGCGCACGGCACGACGTACGTCGCTCGCGGGCAGGGAGGAGGTGCTCATGGTCGTTCCATCGTCGCAGAGCATCGTGCCCCGGACCACGAGGGCAGACCCCGGTCGTCCCCTGAGCCGGACCCCCGGTCACGCGGGGCGGATCAGGGGTCTCCCCGATGGTGTGGAGCGTCCCGAGGGCGCACGGTTGTCCCATGAGCACGACACCGCCCGACACCCAGTACCCCCAGGGACCCGGACCCGACTCCGGGCCACGCGTCGGCTGGGACGACATCCGCGACCTCGGCCGTATCCGTCGCGTCACCGTCGACCGCAGGGTCGCCGGCGTGGCCGGCGGGCTCGCCCGGCACCTCGACATCGACCCGCTGATCGTGCGCGTGGCCTTCGTGGTGCTGACGTTCTTCGGCGGCGTCGGTCTGTTGTTCTACGTCGCCTGCTGGCTCCTTCTCCCCGAGGACGGCAGCGACTGGGGCCGCGTCCGGCTCGATCGGCGCAGCCGCGCCGTCGCGCTCGTCCTGGTCGGCGCCCTCGCGCTGGTCCTCCTGGTCAGCAACGGCTGGTGGGGCAACAGCCACCCGTGGGGGTGGCTGCTGATCGTCGGCATCGTCGCGCTGGTCGCCACCCAGCTCCCGCGCCGCGACCGGCACGCCGGCGCGTCGCCGGAGGTCCCGACGCCCGGTGCGGTCCCGCCCGTCGCGGACGCCGGGCTCGCGGACACCGGCGCCGTGACCACCACCGACACGACGCCGGCCCCGACCTGGGTCGCCCCCGGTGCCACGGCGTCGTACGCGGTGCAGCCCCGCCCCGTGAACCCGCGCAAGCGCGGCCCGATCCTGTTCTGGTTCGCCCTGGCCGTGATGGCGGTCGCGCTCGGCGTGCTCGGCATCGTGGACCTGGCCGGCGCCACGGTCGCCCCGTCTGCCTACCCGGCCCTGGTGCTGGCGCTGAGCGGGGTGTTCCTGCTCATCGGCGCCTTCTGGGGCCGCGCCGGCGGCCTGATCCTGGTCGGCCTGGTGGCCGCGCTCGTCACCGCCGGGAGCACGATCGGTGACCAGTGGCACCCGCAGCGCGAGGTCGTCCGGCCCGTCACGTCGGCCGCGGTGCAGAACAGCTACCACCTCGACATCGGGAACCTGGTCGTCGACCTGACGCGGGTCACCGACCCGGCGGCGCTGGACGGCCGGGTGATCCACGTGAGCGCCGGCGTCGGCCATCTGGACATCCGGGTGCCGTCGAACGTCTCCGTGGTCGTCCACTCGCGGATCAGCGGACCCGGCGGGATCAACGCGTTCGGGCACGACTCCGGGGGCGTCAACACCACCGTGGACTCGGTCCACAGCGGCGGCCGGGGTGCGCCACACCTGACCATCGACGCGGACCTCCACGTCGGCGGCATCGACCTCTCGACCGGCTCGAACTAGAGGAGTGACCATGAACGAGACATCCGCATCGGGCCGGCACCCCGTGAACGTCGGGCACCTGGTGATGGGCATCGCGCTCCTCGGGCTCGCCCTGATCTGGGCCCTGATCGAGGGCGGCGCCGCCTCCGCCTCCGACCTGCGCTGGCTGCTGCCGATCCCCTGGGTCGCGGCCGGTGCGGTCGGCCTGGCCGCGACCGCCCCTCGCCTGCGCGGCTCGCGCGACTGACCCGGGAGCGGTCCCCCGGGAGCGGGGCCCGGGCGTGCGACAGTGACGCCATGTCACTGCCACGCCTGGGCTCGCTCGAGTCCCTGCCGGCCCTCGACCACCCCGGGCTGCTCGCGCCGCCGGTCCTGGCCGCCCTCGAGGGCTGGTCGCACACGGCCGAGATCGCGGTCGTCGAGATCGACCCGGCCCTCGCCGACACCGCAGCGATGAGCGAGGCCTACCGCATCTCGCTGGGTGCGGGTGCGAACTGCGTGGTCGTGATGGGCCGTCGCGACGGCGCCGAGCGGACCGCCGCGTGCGTCGTACCCGCCGACACGCGGGCCGACGTCAACGGCCTGGTCAAGCGCACCCTCGACGTCCGCAAGGCATCGTTCCTGCCGATGGACCGTGCCGTGGACGAGACCGGCATGGAGTACGGCGGGATCACCCCGATCGGCCTCCCCGACGGCTACCGCCTGCTCGTGGATGACGCCTGCCTGGAGATCGGGACGGCCGTGATCGGCTCCGGCGTACGTCGTTCCAAGCTCCTGGTGCCCGGGCCCCTGCTCGGGGAGCTGCCCGGTGCCGAGGTGCTGGCCGGGCTCGGCCGCTGAACGACGTCGTGAACACCGGCCAGCGGTGAGCCAGGACCGATGCTGGGACTCCGAACCAGTCCCAGCCCACCGCTCGTGCACGCGGTGTCGCCACGACGTGGCCCCCTCGCCGACCTTGCGACCGTGACAGTGGTCCTGTCACAGTTGAACGGTGACGATGAAGATCTCGACCCAGCTGATGTACGCCGGCAACCCCCGCGAGGCGGCCGACCAGGTCGTCGCCCTCGAGCAGGCCGGGCTGGACACGGTCTGGGTGCCCGAGGCCTACGGCTTCGACTCCCCCACCCTCATGGGCTACCTGGCCGCCAAGACCGACCGCGTCGAGATCGGCAGCGCCATCCTCAACGTCTACTCGCGCACCCCCAGCGCCCTGCTGCAGACCGCGGCCGGCCTCGACAACGTCAGCGGTGGCCGCGCGATCATCGGGCTGGGTGCCAGCGGACCGCAGGTGATCGAGGGGTTCCACGGCGTCCCCTACGACCGGCCGTTGGGGCGCACCAAGGAGATCATCGACCTGGTCCGCCGCGGCCTGCGCCGCGAGACCCTGGTCCACGAGGGCATCTTCACGCTCCCGCTGCCCGACGGACAGGGCACCGGGCTGGGCAAGCCCCTCAAGCTCCTGACCAAGCCCGAGCGTCCGAGCATCCCGCTCTACATCGCCGCCCTGGGACCCAAGAGCGTGGAGGGTGCTGCCGAGTACGCCGACGGCTGGCTTCCGTTCCTGTTCGTGCCGGAGCGGTCCGGCGACGTGTGGGGCGACGCGCTGAGGCGCGGGCAGGCCAAGCGCCAGGAGGGTCTCGGCCCGCTCGAGATCTGCGCGGGGGGCATGGTCGCGATCGGTGAAGGCCCCGAGACCAAGGCCCTGCTCGACTTCGTGCGCCCGATGGTGGCCCTCTACGTCGGTGGCATGGGCGCCCGCGGCAAGAACTTCTACAACGACCTGATGTGCCAGTACGGCTACGAGAAAGAGGCCGAGGAGATCCAGGACCTCTACCTCGGCGGCAACAAGCGCGACGCCGAGGCGCTGGTGCCGGCCGACCTCCTCGAGCTCGGCAACCTCGTCGGCCCCGCGTCGTACGTGAAGGAGCGGATCGCCGCGTTCGCCGAGGCGGGGGTGACCAACCTCCAGGTGATGCCGGCCTCCGACGACCCCGCCGAGACCATCCGTCAGCTGAAGGAGATGGTGGCGTGAGGCTCGCGCACCCGCGCCGCTACGACGTCCTGCGGCACATCCGCACGCTCGACCCGGAGCACGACCGGGACCGGATCGCCTGGCTGGTGAGCCGGCACGAGTTCCCGTGGGACTACACCCAGGGCACGGGCATCGCGTTCCTCCGCGACTACGGCATCCCGACCATCTCCGCCCTCCTCGACCGGACGGGCGAGTTCGAGCACGACGGCGTGAAGCGCTACGACGACACCCTCCTGGTCGGTGAGGAGGCCACGGTCGAGGGCATCGAGTCGACCCGCGGCCGCGCCGCACTCCGACGGCTCAACCGCATCCACGGCCACTACGACATCCCCGACGACGAGTTCCGGTTCGTCCTCGCGACGACGATCGTCGGGCCGGTCGAGTGGATCCGTGCCTACGGCTGGCGCGACCTCGACCCGGTGGAGCTGCAGGCGCTGGCCAACCTCACGACCCGCTTCGGCGAGCTGATGGGCCTCACCGGCCTGCCCACGACGTACGCCGGATACCTCACCCTGCTGCGCGACTACGAGGCCGAGCGTTTCGCGTTCACGGAGGCCAACCGACGCGTGACCGAGGCGACGCTCCGGGTCGCCGCCCAGGTCGCGCCGCGCCCGCTCCGGCCGTTCGCCCGCCGGGTGACCATCGCCCTGATGGACGAGCCGTTGCGGCTCGCGCTCGGGATGCCGCAGCAGCCGGCGTGGTTCGTGGCCGCCGTACGCCGTGGTCTGCGGCTGCGCGCGGTGCTGCTGCGACTCGCCCCTCCCCGGCGGACCGCGTACCACCACCGGCCCTCGACGTACCCGCACGGCTACTCGCTCCGGGACCTCGGGCCCGTGTCCATGCTCGACGACCTGAACGAGAGGCGTACCGCATGACGCGCGCGATCTTCGACGCCGAGCACGAGGCCTTCCGCGAGACGGTCGGCACCTTCCTCGACAAGGAGGCCGTGCCGTTCCACGACCAGTGGGAGCAGGACGGCATCGTCGATCGGGGGGTGTGGGCCAAGGCCGGCGCCCAGGGGCTCCTGGCGCTGCAGCTGCCCGAGGAGTACGGCGGCGGCGGTACGCCGGACTTCCGGTACAACCTCGTCGTCAACGAGGAGATGACCCGGCGTGGCGTCTACGGCTGCGCCTTCCCGCTGTTCAACGACATGATCGTGCCCTACCTGGTCTCGAGCGCGAGCGAGGAGCAGCAGCGTCGCTGGTATCCCGGGCTCTGCGCCGGCACCACGATCGCGGCGATCGCGATGACCGAGCCGGGTGCGGGCTCCGACCTGCAGGGGATCCGGACGACCGCCGTCGACGCCGGTGACCACTACCTCCTCAACGGCCAGAAGACCTTCATCTCCAACGGCATCCTCGCCGACCTCGTGATCGTGGTCGCCCGCACCGACCCCGAGGCCGGGCATCAGGGCATCAGCCTGCTCGTGGTCGAACGGGGCATGGAGGGCTTCGAGCGGGGCCGTAACCTCGACAAGATCGGCCAGCACGCCCAGGACACGGCCGAGCTGTTCTTCGAGGACGTGCGGGTGCCGAAGGAGAACCTCCTCGGCCAGGAGGGCGAGGGCTTCCTCCACCTGATGACCAACCTCGCCCAGGAGCGGCTGTCGATCGCGGCCTCCGCGGCGATGGCCTGCGAGGTGATCCTGGACCTGACGCTGCGCTATGCGAAGGACCGGACCGCGTTCGGCCGCCCGATCGGGAAGTTCCAGCACAACCGCTTCGTGCTCGCCGAGATGGCCACCGAGACCCACATCGCGCGGGTGTTCCTCGACGACTGCGTGGCTCGCCACGTCCGCGGCGAGCTCGACGCCAAGACCGCCTCGATGGCGAAGTGGTGGCTCACCGAGCTGCAGAACAAGATCGTCGACCGGGCCGTGCAGCTGCACGGCGGTTACGGCTACATGACGGAGTACCCGATCGCCCGCGCCTACGTGAACTCCCGCGTCCAGACGATCTACGGCGGGACCACCGAGATCCAGAAGGAGATCATCGGCCGGTCGCTCGGCCTCTGACCCGGCGGGAGCTACCCGGGTCACCGACCGGGTGCCACGATGACCGGCATGACCTCCCCCACTGACACGACCGTGACCGAGCGGGCCGAGATCGAGCAGCTGATCCAGGGGCGCACGCTCGCGGACGCACTCGCCGACACCGTCCAGCGGTACGGCGACCAGCCGGCGTACAGCGACAAGGCCGACGGCCGCGACGAGTGGCGCACTCTCACCTGGCAGCAGGTGCACGACGGGGCCCGCGACGTCGCCGCCGCGCTGGTCAGCGCTGGTGTCGAGCCGGGACGCACCGTGGCGATCATGGCCACCAACCGGATCGAGCACCTGGTCGCCGACCTGGGTGCGGTGCTGGCAGGTGCCGTTCCGATGTCGATCTACAACACGCTCTCGCCGGAGCAGATCGCGTTCATCGCCGGGCAGGCACGGCCGGCAGCCGTCTTCGTCGAGACCGCCGACCACCTGGCTCGCTGGCGCGAGACCCTCGCCTCCGACGCCGGGGTGCTCGCGGTCGTCGGCATCGCGGACGCGGTCCTCGACGATCCCCGCTTCACGACGTGGGACGCCTTCGTCGCCGAGGGTCACGCGCTGCCGACGGACGAGGTCGACGCCCGCCGCGCCGCGCTGGGTGCGGACCAACCCGTGACGATCCTCTACACCTCCGGCACCACCGGCGACCCCAAGGGTGTCGAGCTGACGCATCACAACGTGCTCTACGGCTGCGAGGCAGGCCTGCGGATCTCCCGGCCCGAGGGCACGACCCGGACCCTGTCCTACCTGCCCTACGCCCACATCGCCGAGCGGATCCTGAGCCTGTACATCCCGCTGCACCGCGGCAACGGCCACGTCCACCTCGTCGCCGACCCCACCCTGCTGCTGGGCGCTCTCGGGGAGGTGCACCCGACGGAGTTCTTCGGCGTGCCGCGGGTCTGGGAGAAGATCCGGTCCGGGCTGTCGGGGCTGCTGGCGATGGAGCCGGACGCCGGCAAGAAGGCTGCCGTCGAGGCGGCCATGGCGGTCGGGCGGGAGTACGTCGGGTCGCTCCAGGTCGGCCACTCCACGCCGCCCGAGCTCCGGTCGCGGTACGACGAGGCCGACGCGGCCGTGCTCGGCCCGATCAAGGCCATGCTCGGCCTCGACCAGGTGGTCTGGGCCGCCTCCGCGTCAGCGCCGATGCCGCTCGAGGTGGCACACTTCTTCGCCGGCCTCGGGATGCCCGTCTACGACATCTGGGGGATGACCGAGACCTGCGGCGGCGCCACCGCCTGCGGCCCGGGCGCCTTCCGGCTCGGCACCGTCGGTCGTGCCTATCCCGGCATCGAGCTGAGGATCGCCGAGGACGGCGAGCTGCTCGCACGCGGCCCGATCATCACCGCCGCCTACCACCGCCGTCCCGAGGCCACCGCCGACCTGGTGGACGCGGGCGGCTGGCTCCGCACCGGTGACATCGGGGCGATCGACGACGACGGCTTCCTCTCCATCGTCGACCGCAAGAAGGAGCTGATCATCTCCTCGGCCGGCAAGAACATCGCGCCCTCCAACATCGAGAACTACCTCAAGGAGTCACCGATCGTCGGCCATGCCCTGGCCTACGGCGACAACCGGCCGTACGTCGTCGCGGTGCTGACCCTGGACGCCGACGTCGCGCCCGCGGTCGCGCAGATGGGAGGGATCGAGTTCACCGACCTGGCGGACCTCGCCGCGAAGCCGGAGATCCTCGCGATGGCGCAGGAGGCGGTCGACCACGCCAACGCCCGCCTGTCGCGCCCCGAGCAGGTCAAGTCGTTCGAGCTGCTCCCCGTCGAGTGGACCGCGGAGTCCGAGGAGCTGACGCCGACCCTGAAGCTGAAGCGGCGCGTCGTCCACACCAAGTACGCCGACGTGATCGACCGCCTGTACGGCTGAGCTTCCCCGGCGTACCGGTGACGGCCGCGCCGTCCCACAACGATTCGGCAAACCCCGGCGAACTCGGGGTAAACCCCGATGACGGCTGTCGGTGGGATCTGCTGAACTAGATCCATGCATCGACAGATCGCCGGTCGTCTCACCGGTCGGGTGACCAAGTGGCTCGTGCTCGTCTTCTGGTTGCTGGTGGTCGGCGTGGCCGGCCCTCTCGCGGGCAAGCTCACCAACGTCCAGGACAACCAGGCGTCCTCGTGGCTGCCGGCCAGCGCGGAGTCGACCAAGGCGCTCGCCAAGCTCGCCCCGTTCCAGAACCAGAACGACATCGCCACGGTGCTGGTCTACGAGAAGCCCTCCGGCCTGACGCAGGCTGACGTGGCCACGATCGGCCGGCAGCTCGACCAGATCCAGAAGATCCAGGGCTCGGTGCCGGCGAAGGCGCCGGACGGCTCGACCGTGCCCCCGAGCCGGCTCGTGCAGGTCTCGTCCGACCGGCAAGCGGCCCAGGGCGCGGTCACGTTCAACTTCGGCAAGAACGGGTGGAACAAGCTCCCCGACGTCAAGAAACAGATCCTGGCCATCGCCCAGCTCCCGGGCGCGAAGGTCTACGTCGCCGGTCCCGGCGGACAGGCCGCCGACTCCGCAGCGGCGTTCTCCGGCATCGACGGCAAGCTGCTCTACAGCACGGTCATCGTGGTCGTGATCATCCTGCTGCTGACCTACCGCAGCCCCGTCCTGTGGCTGCTCCCCGTGTTCTCCGCCGCGGTGGCGCTGGCCACCGCACAGGGCGTCATCTACCTGCTGGCGGCCCATGCCGGCCTGACCGTGAACGGGCAGAGCCAGGGCATCCTGACCGTGCTCGTGTTCGGCGCCGGGACGGACTATGCGTTGCTCCTCGTCGCGCGCTACCGCGAGGAGCTCCACCGCCACGAGGACCGGCACGAGGCGATGGCCTTCGCCCTCCACCGGGCGGCTCCGGCGATCGTGGCGAGCGCGCTGACGGTCATCCTGGGCATGCTCTGCCTGGTCGTCGCCGAGATGAACTCGACCGCCGGCCTCGGCCCGGTGGCCGCGATCGGCATCGCCGTGGCGCTCCTGGTGATGATCACGCTGCTGCCCGCCCTCCTGGTCATCTTCGGCCGGTGGGTGTTCTGGCCGCGCCGGCCGCGCTTCGGGTCCGTCGAGCCGAGCGCCACCAGCTTCTGGGCCCGCGTGGGGCGGCGGATCGCTCCGCGACCACGCGCGGTGTGGCTGGGCACGGCCATCGCGCTGGCGGTGTGCAGCCTCGGCATCCTGCAGCTGAACGCCCACGGCCTGGCCACGAAGGACGCCTACACCAAGAGCTTCGACTCCGTCACCGGCCAGCAGGTCATGACCGACCACGGGCTGGGTGACACGGCGAGCCCGGTGATGGTGGTGGCGAACGCCGCGCAGGGTCAGGCGGTCAGCTCGGCCATGCAGGGCATCCCCGGTCTCGGGCAGCCGTCTCCCCCGATCGTGAAGAACGGCGTCGCCCTGGTGTCCGCACCCCTCGAGTCCGACCCCACGTCGAAGACCGCCTTCGCGACGGTCGACGCGGTCCGAGCCGCCGTGCACCAGGTCAACGGGGCCGACGCCCTGGTCGGCGGTGCCTCGGCGATCAACACCGACATCGAGCATGCGTCGTCACGCGACAACCGCGTGATCATCCCGCTGGTGCTCCTCGTCGTGATGATCGTGCTCATGGTGCTGCTCCGAGCCGTGCTGTCGCCGTTGCTGCTGATCGCGACCGTGGTGCTGTCGTTCGGTGCCTCGCTCGGCATCAGTGCCCTGGTGTTCCGACACCTGTTCGGGTTCGCCGGAGCGGATGCCTCGCTCCCGCTGTTCGTGTTCGTGTTCCTCGTCGCCCTGGGCATCGACTACAACATCTTCCTGATGACCAGGGTGCGCGAGGAGACGCCGGCACACGGCACGCGACCGGCGTCGCTGATCGCCCTCGGGGCCACCGGAGGCGTGATCACCTCCGCGGGCCTGGTGCTCGCCGCGACGTTCGCGGTGCTGGCGACGCTGCCGCTGGTGGCGTTCGCGGAGATCGGCATGGCGGTCGCCCTCGGCGTGCTCCTCGACACCTTGATCGTCCGGTCCGTGCTGGTCACCGCGATCAACCTCGACGTCGGCCGCACCATCTGGTGGCCCAGCAAGCTGGACCACCGCGTCGAGCCCAGCCCCGTCGAGGCCGCGCACGAGGTGGAGTCGCTGGACGTGTAGCCCGATCGCTGGGAGGGCCGCCCCGGACAGCGGGGCGGCCGCCCGGACGGTCTGCGGCGACTCAGCGGTGGAGACGCACCGGCACCGACTCGACGCCGTACACGATCGACTTGGCGTGGTAGGGCAGCTCCTCGGCGGGCACCTCGAGGGCGAGGTCGGGGAAGCGTCGGGCGAGGGCGGGATAGGCGGCCCGCAGCTCCATCCGGGCCAGCTCGGCACCGACGCAGCGGTGGAAGCCGTAGCCGAAGGCGAGGTGCGAGGACGTCGCCCGTGCCGGGTCCAGGGCGTCGCCGGCCGGGTAGGCCCGCGGGTCCCGGTCGGTGGCCGGCAGGTGCACCAGCACGCACGACCCGCCCCGGATCCGCCGCCCCGCCACGGTCACCTCGGACTTCGTGAACCGTGGGAAGGCCACCTGGACCACCGAGAGGTGCCGGAGCAGCTCCTCGACGACGGGCGTGACCGTGCCGGGGTCGGTGGCCAGCCCGGCGTACAGGTCGGGGCGGCCGAGCAGGACCACGGTGCCGAGCGCGAGCATCGAGGCCGAGGTCTCGAGGCCGCCGGTGAACGCGCCGTCGGCGAGGCCGCCGAGGTCGAAGTCGCCGATCTCGTCGCCGTGCTCGCGGATGATCTGGCCGATCAGCCCGGGACCGGGGTCCGTGCGCTGCCGCGCGCACTCGGCGAAGAGGAACTCTCGTGAGGCCCCGACCGCGCCCATCACGGCCTGGCCGCCGTGGGTGACGTCGAAGCGTGCCGAGCCCAGCCTGCGGAACGTCTCGCGGTCCTCGTCACGCAGGCCGAGCAGCTCGCAGATCACCAGGAAGGGGATCGGGAACGCGAAGGTCTGCACCAGGTCGGCGACGCCGTCGTTCTCGGCCGCGGCCCGCTCGGTCTCGTCGAGCTGCTGCTCGATGATCCGGTCGATGGCGGGCTTGAGCCGCGCCAGCCGCCGCATCGTGAACTCGGGGGTCAGCAGCTTGCGGAGCCGGGTGTGCGCGGGCGGATCGGTGAAGCCGAGGCCGCCGATGTCGCCGTCCGCGGCGCCCGACTTGCCGTAGTAGGGCCGGATGTCGGTCGAGTACGACGTGAGGTCGCCGAGCACCTCGCGCGCCTCGACGTCGCCGGTGACCAGCCAGACGTCCATCCCGAGGAACGTGATCAGCTTCGAGACGGGCTCCCGGTCGCGCAGCTGGCCCACGCGCGGGACGGGGTCGGCCACGACCCGGTCGAGCGGCCAGGTGAGCCGGTCGGGGACGCGGTCGAGCTGGGTGAGGTCGATGCCGCCGGCCCGCGCCACGAGCTTGCGGCGCACGGCTCCCTTGACGGCTTCCAGCAGCGGCACGAGGCAAGGGTACGGGTCGCACCCGTGAAACGGCTGAGGGGCACCGCGAAACGCGTGCCCGACCTTGGCCTACGCGGTCGGCACCAGTGCGCGGAGGATGTCGGCCGCCGGAGCCTCGCGGGCTGCCCGGAAGCCGGTCCCGGCCCAGAGGTTCACGCGCTCCGGGTCGGCGGCGGCGGCCGCGGCACGCCGGATCGGCCGGGTGAGGTAGTGCAGGGCGGGATAGCCCAGCGGTGCGGCGGCCTCGTGGGTCTCGGAGAACGCGTTGCGCAGCCCTCGTGCCGGCCGGCCCGTGAACCCCCGCATCACCAGGGTCTCGCGAGCGTGGTCGCGCAGGCCGACGCGGTGCGCCGGCGATGCCCCGCTCTCGTCGGAGAGCAGCAGTACGGTGCCGACCCCGACACCCACGGCCCCGGCGGCCAGGACGGCCGCGACGTCCTCGGAGGTCGCGATCCCGCCGGCGCCGAGCACCGGCAGGGCGACGGCGGCACGGACGTCGCGCACCAGGTCGACCAAGGGACGCTGCGCCGGCGTCCGACCCGGGGTGAGGGTGCCCGAGTGTCCCCCGGCGGCCGACGACTGGACGACCAGCAGGTCGACGCCGGCCTCTTCGGCCCGCCGGGCCTCGGGGACCGTGGTGACGGTCTGCACGAGGAGGCTGCCCGCCTTGCGCAGGGCGGTCAGGGAGCCTGCGTCAGGGATCCCGAAGGTGAAGGACACGACCGGCACCGGCTCGGCCAGCAGCAGGTCGATCTTGCCGCGCCAGGCGTCGTCGTCCTCGACGGGATCGACCGGCAGGACGACGCCGTACCGGTCCGCGTCGGGCTGCAGGCTCTCGCGGTACGTCGCGTAGGCCGCCGGGTCCACCGGTACCGGGTTCGGTGCGAACAGGTTGACGCCGAAGAGGTCGGTCTCGGCGCGCACCGCTTCGAGGTCATCGCCCAGCGACTCCGCCGTGAGGTAGCCGCCGGCCAGGAATCCGAGCGCACCCGCCCGAGCGGAGGCGTTCACCAGCGCGGGCGTCGTCGGGCCTCCGGCCATGGGTGCGGTGACCACCGGGCTGGTGGCACCCAGGTCCGACAGGAGCGGGATCGACATGAGCACCTCCTACCCCGCCGACGCTAGCGCCACCTGCGAGAACGCCCGGCTTCCCACCGCAGCCGTCCCAACCGCTGGCGAGGGCCGTGACGGATCCCGAGGTATTTCCTAGGATGAGTGGGGCCCTCCACCGGAGGGTGAGCGCGCCCCGCCGGAAGGTCCAGTTGTACACCGGCGGGACGCGCTCCTCCGTTCCAGCGGGCCGCCGCCGGCCGCCGGTCAGGGAACTCGCGTGACGCAGTAGGTGGTGTCCGGTCCGAACGCGCCGCCGCACTGCGTGGTCTGCTGGAACTGGTCGGCCCGGCCGAAGTCGTCGGCCGTGGTCGGGTAGTCGACGCCGTAGCTGAAGGACCCGTCACGGTTCTGGCTGAACCACGGATAGATGCAGAACGGTCCGCCGTAGCCCGCACACGTCGAGCCGGTCTCGGTCGGATCGGTGACCTCGGCCTTGCCGCCGTAGTCCGAGACGACGGCCCAACCGGACGGCTTGGCGCCCCCGGCGAAGGTCACCGAGTCGATGTGGATCGGCGGTGAGTGGTCCTGCCACGCGGGCGCGTCGTAGGAGTAGCAGCCGGCCTCGCCCGGCCAGCAGAAGGCGGCGGCCGGCGAGGTGAAGGGCGACGTGTGGCCGATCTCCCAGACGAACGCGGCCGGTGCGTCGTTCGTCGCTCCCCACTTCAGCGAGTTGCCGATCTTCTGCACCGAGTACGACGGCATCAGCGGCCCGTCCTGCTTGCTGGCGAGGACGATCGTGCCGGACTGGCTCGTGGTGAGGTCGGTGACCGTGATGTGCCAGCCGTCCTGCGCCGCGGTCACGAAGAAGCGGACCGTGACCCGGTCGCCCTGGTGCATGACCAGGGCGGCGCTCGACCCGGAGCGCGTCAGCATCGCGTTGAAGGCCGCGGGCTCGTGGAAGACCGGCTTCTGGCCGGTGGCGTGGATCGACCACACGGGCGAGCAGACCGACCACGAGCCGATCTGGTGCTTCACCTCGTAGCCACCGTTCGGCGTGCAGTTCGTGACCACGGCGTTCGGGTAGAACTGCAGCTCCTCGAAGCCCTGGCCGAACAGGCTGTTCGGGTCGTCGACCGGTCCCCCGAACCAGAAGGTCGGCCCGACCGCGTCGACGTCGAAGTGCGGTCCGTTCTTCGGCAGGTCGAACGTCCAGGTCAGGTTCTTCGCCGACCCCGGCCGATCGGACAGCGGCATCAGCTCGGGCTCGTCGTGCCCGGAGCAGCCGGCCGTGTAGTGGGTCTCGAAGACGCCCTCGACGTACGCCGGGTGGTGCGCGATGCACGCCCCCTGCCCGCCCGCGGCCTCGCTCGAGGCGATCGGACTCATCATCGCCGCGGCGAGCGCCGACGCCCACACCAGCACGGCCCATCGGAAGCGCACCATCTCGACCATCCCCCTCGCCCACCCCGACGACTCCCGCGATCATCTCTCCGAGGACGGGTCGCAGCAAGAGGTCGGTGGTGCCGATCGGGCCACCTGGTCATCTCCGTCGCGGGTGGCTCACTCCCACTCGATGGTGCCCGGCGGCTTCGAGGTGATGTCGAGGGTGACCCGGTTGACCTCGGCGACCTCGTTGGTGATCCGGGTGGAGATCGTCTCCAGCAGGTCGTAGGGCAGCCGGGCCCAGTCGGCGGTCATCGCGTCCTCGGAGGTCACCGGCCGGAGCACGACCGGATGGCCGTAGGTGCGGCCGTCGCCCTGGACGCCGACCGACCGCACGTCCGCGAGCAGGACGACCGGGAACTGCCAGATGTCGCGGTCGAGCCCGGCGCTGGTGAGCTCCTCGCGGGCGATCGCGTCGGCGGCGCGCAGGATGTCGAGGCGCTCGCGGGTGACCTCGCCGATGATCCGGATGCCCAGCCCGGGGCCGGGGAACGGCTGACGCCACACCATCGTCGGCGGCAGGCCGAGCTGCTCGCCGACCATCCGCACCTCGTCCTTGAACAGGGTGCGCAGCGGCTCGACGAGCTCGAAGGTGAGGTCGTCGGGAAGGCCGCCGACGTTGTGGTGGGACTTGATGTTGGAGGTCCCGGCTCCCCCGCCGGACTCGACGACGTCGGGGTAGAGCGTGCCCTGGACGAGGTACGCCGTCTGCGGGCCGCCGGTCACGGTCTCGGTGGAGGCGCCGAAGACCCGCGCCTCGGCCGCCTCGAAGACGCGGATGAACTCGCGCCCGATGATCTTCCGCTTCTCCTCGGGGTCGACGATCCCCTCGAGCGCTCCGAGGAACTGGTCCGACGCGTCGACCACGTCGAGAGAGTCGAACACGGCCTCGAAGTCGCGGCGTACCTGCTCGGTCTCGCCCCGCCGCATCATCCCGTGGTCGACGTACACGCAGGTGAGCCGGTCGCCGATCGCGCGTTGCACGATGGCGGCCGCGACCGCGGAGTCGACACCACCCGAGAGCGCGCAGATGGCGCGGCCGTCTCCGATCTGGGCGCGGATGTGGTCGACCTGCTCGTCGACGATGTTGACCATCGTCCAGGTCGGGCGGCAGCCGGCGATGTCGTGCAGGAAGTGTTCGAGCACCTGCTGCCCGTGCTCGGTGTGCAGGACCTCGGGGTGCCACTGCACGCCGGCCAGGCGGCGCGACACGTCCTCGAAGGCGGCGACCGGGGTCACCCGGGTCGAGGCCAGCACGTCGAAGCCGGGGGGTGCCGCGACGACGGAGTCGCCGTGCGACATCCAGACGGTGTGGTCGACCGGCACGTCGGCGAGCAGCGTGCCGCTGCGGTCGACCTTGAGCGGCGTACGCCCGTACTCGCGAGCCCCGGTGGGCGAGACGGCGCCGCCGAGTCCCTGGGCCATCAGCTGGAAGCCGTAGCACATCCCGAAGACGGGCACCCCCGCCGTGAAGATCTCGGGGTCGACCGCCGGAGCACCCTCGGCGTAGACCGAGGACGGGCCGCCGGAGAGGATCAGCGCCGCCGGCCTGCGGGCGAGCATCTCGGCGACCGGCATGGAGTGCGGGACGATCTCGGAGTAGACCCGTGCCTCGCGCACGCGGCGGGCGATCAGCTGGGCGTACTGCGCCCCGAAGTCGACCACGAGGACCAGGTCGTGCTCCGCTTCGCCGGTGGCCCGCGTCATGACCACAGCCTATCCGTGGGCCGTGTCGGCTCCGCCGCCGGACGCGCCAGAGCCCGGCCGATCAGGGAGCGAGGCCGGGCTCTGGGTCCGGGTCTGAGGGAGCAGCGCCCGGAGCGGGCCCGGCCGGGGGAGGGAGTTCGAAGGGCCGGACCCGACCGCTCAACGAACCCGCGCGCCGGGAGTTACGGCACGTGGTCTCGGCGACGCCCGACCACCGAGGCCGGGTCAGGAGACGGAGACGATGGGGAGCCGCAGGGCGCCGGGCGCTGCCTCGGGGACGGCGGGGTGCACGGGTGCGACGGGAGCGACCGGCCGGTACGTCGTACCGAGCGTGGGGCGCGCGTCGGCCTGGCCCTTGTTGGGCCAGAACGCCATGGCCCGCTCCGCCTGGGCGGTGATCGTGAGCGAGGGGTTGACGCCCAGGTTCGCCGAGACCGCCGAACCGTCGGCGATGTGCAGGCCGGGGTGTCCGTAGACCCGCTGGTAGCCGTCGATCACGCCGGTCGCCGGCGAGTCGCCGATCGCGCAGCCGCCCAGGAAGTGCGCGGTCAGGGGGCGGTTGAAGGGCTCGCCGATCGAGCCACCGGCGGTGCCGCCCATGACCTTCGCCATCAGGCGCACCGCGCGGTTCCCGGCCGGGATCCAGCTGGGGTTGGGCACGCCGTGGCCCTGCCTGCTGGTGAGGTAGCGCCTGCGCGTGCCGGGGATGGGCTTGGTGTAGGTCGTGATCGAGTTGTCGAGGCTCTGCATGACCAGGGCGATGACGGTGCGCTCCGACCAGTGCTTGAGGTCGTAGAGGTCGCGGACGTGTCCGCGCTGCAGCCACATCTCGCGCAGCCAGGTGCGCCAGCGGGGCGCCGGCCCGTCGCCGTCGGTGAGCACCGTCTGCATGAGCGACATGAAGTTGCTGCCCTTGCCGTAGCGGACCGGCTCGATGTGGGTGTTCTGGTCGGGGTGGAAGCTCGAGGTGATCGCGATGCCCTGGCTGTAGTCCACCTCGGTGTCGGGCGCGATCGCGCCGACGATCGACTCGGAGTTGGTGCGCGAGAGGTAGCCCAGACGCGAGGACAGGTGGGGCAGATGTCCCTCGTCCTTCATCCGGTGGAGCAGTCGCTGCGTGCCCAGGGCCGAGGCCGCGAAGACCACCTGCTCGGCGGTGAGCACCTTGCGCGCGGACCGCCGGCCGACCTTGTCCTTGGTGAACCGCACGTGCACGTCGTAGCCGCCGGCCGCGCGCGGCGCGACCCGGGTGACGGTGGTCAGCGGGAGGATGCGGGCGCCGTTCTGCTCGGCGAGGTGGAGGTAGTTCTTCACGAGCGTGTTCTTGGCGTTGTGCCGGCAGCCACTCATGCACTCGCCGCAGCCGATGCAGGTCCGGCGCTCGGGCCCGGCTCCGCCGAAGAAGGGGTCCGCGACCGCCTGTCCCCGTTCGTCACCGGGGCCTCCGAAGAAGACGCCGACCGGGGTGGGGTGGAACGACTCCGCCACGCCCATCTCGGTGGCGACCTTCTCCATCACCTCGTCGGCCGGTGTGCGGAGGGGGTTCTCGACCACGCCGAGCATCCGCTTCGCCTGGTCGTAGTACGGCGCGAGCTCGGCCCTCCAGTCGGTCAGGTGGGCCCACTGGCGGTCGGTGAAGAACGCCGGGAGCGGCTCGTAGAGCGTGTTCGCGTAGACCAGGGAGCCGCCGCCGACGCCGGCGCCGGACACGATCACGCAGTCCTTCAGGGCATCGATCCGCTGGATGCCGTAGCAGCCGACCTCGGGACGGAAGAGGAACCGCTTGACGTCCCACGAGGTGTCGGCGAAGTCCTGGTCCTCGAACCTCGCCCCGGCCTCGAGCACCCCGACCCGGTAGCCCTTCTCGGTCAGCCGCAGCGCCGTGACCGAGCCACCGAAGCCCGAGCCGACGACGAGCACGTCGTAGTCGAGCACCTCGCCGCTCGAGCCGGTCTCCGTCGAGCCCGTCGGGACCGTCACGCCCGGCCCAGCTTCCTGAGCAGACGCAGGTTGGCGGTCATCACCTTGGCGTACATCGGCTCGGACATCCCCATCATCGGCGCCATCCGGATCAACCGCTGGGTGGCGACCGACTGGGACTCGGTGTAGCGCAGGACGCCCTCGCTGCCCTGCCGTCGTCCGAGGCCGGACTGGCGCATGCCCCCCATCGGCGCCTCCACGCTGCCGAAGGTCGCCGCGAAGGCCTCGTTGATGTTCACCGTCCCGCACCGGATCCCGCGTGCGATGGCGCGGGCCCGCGGCCCGTCCTGGCTGTAGATCGACGCGTTGAGGCCGTACTCCCCGTCGTTCGCGCGCGCCACGGCGTCCGCCTCGTCGTGGAAGCGGTACGCCGAGATCACCGGGCCGAAGGTCTCCTGACCGAAGCACGTCATGTCGGGCACCACCCCCTCGAGGATGGTCGGCTCGTAGAAGAACGGCCCGAGGTCCGGCCGGGCGCGACCGCCGGTGAGTACCCGTGCCCCCTTGGCCACCGCGTCGTCGACGTGCGCCGTCGACCGTCTCGAGCTGCTGGCGGCTGATCAGCGATCCCATGTCGTTGCCCCAGTCGAGGGTCGGCGCCGAGGGTCATCGCCTCCGTGCGGGCGACGAACCGCTCCATGAAGCGGTCGTAGACCTGGTCGGCCACGAACAGCCGCTCCATCGAGACGCACAGCTGGCCGGCGTTCGAGAACGCGGCCCGCACCGCGCCCTCGGCGGCCTTCTCGAGGTCGGCGTCGCGGAGGACCAGGATCGGGTTCTTGCCGCCCAGCTCGAGGCGAGCAGCCGATCAGCCGGTCGGCACAGCCCTGGGCGACGGTCCGTCCGGTGGCGGTGGAGCCGGTGAAGCAGATGTAGTCGGCGCGCCCGATCAGGGCCGGGCCGATCTCCGCGCCGGGGCCGGCGACGACCTGCCACAGGTCCGGTCGGGAAGCCGGCCTGCTCGAGCAGCTCGGCCGCGAGCAGGGCGGACAGCATGGTCTGGGCGTCGGGCTTGGCGACGACCGCGTTCCCGGCGAGCAGGGCGGGCAGCCCGTCGCACAGCGCCATCGTGAAGGGGTAGTTCCAGGGCGAGATGATCCCGACGACGCCCTTGGGCACCCGGTTCACCTCGACCCGGGTCAGGGCCGGGATCACCCCGCGAACGCGCCGGCTGTCGAGGTGGTCGTGCGCCGTACGGGCGTAGTAGCGCGCGGTCAACGCGATGTGCAACGGCTCGTCGAACGCGTGCTTGCGGGCCTTGCCCGACTCCCAGCAGATGAGGTCGATGATCTCGGCCTGCCGGTCGAGCACCAGGTCGTGCAGCCGGAGCAGCGCGGCCGCTCGGGCGTCGATCGACGTACGGGCCCATTCCTCCTGGGCGCGCCGGGCGCGCCGGAACGCCTCGTCGACGTCGGCCTCGCTCGACTGCGGGACGTGCGCCAGCGGCTGGCCGTTGAGCGGCGAGCGGACCTCCACCGACCCGCCGGAGCTCGCCACCAGGCGGCCGGTCAGCCCCCCGACGTAGCTGCGGTCGAGCGCGTAGGACGCGGTCGGGTCGTGCTCGGGATCGTGCGGTCCCTCGACGAGAGGGTCCGGAGGAGGGGTGCTGGGCGCTCATGTACCGAGGGTATGTCGGCCCCGACGTCAGCGGCTACCCCCGAGTAACCCCCTCCCACCGGTCGGTCCCGCCGCCCCCACCGTTGAGCCGCGGGTTATGGCGACGTGAGCCGCGGGAAATGGTCACGTGAGCCGCGGGTTGTGGCGACGTGAGCCGCGGGAAACGGTCACGTGAGCCGCGGGTTGTGGCGCGTGAGCCGCGGGAAACGGTGCGGACTGTCGGCTCAACCGACCACAAGGCGCGGCTCAACGCGACCACAAGGCGCGGCTCAACCGACCACAAGGCGCGGCTCGACCGACCACAAGGCGCGGCTCAACGGTCAGACGATCTCGGGGGCGCTGACCCGGGCCTCGTCGGCCTCCTGGTCGGTCAGCTTCTCCTGGGACTGGCGCTCGGCCTCGACCCGGCGCAGGTAGTGGTCCACCTCGTCGTCGCGGCGGGCGGGGTCCCAGCCGAGCTCGGCGGCCATCAGGTCGGCGGCGGCGGTGACCGCGACGGTGCCGCGGTCGAAGGTCTCGATCGAGATCCGGGTACGACGGGCGAGCACGTCGTCGAGGTGTCGCGCGCCCTCGTGCGTGACGGCGTACACGATCTCCGCGGCGAGGTAGTCCTCGGTGCCGGGGAGCGGCTCGCCGAGGTCTGGCCGCCGCTCGATCAGCTCCAGCACCTCGTCGATGAGACCGCCGTAGCGGCCGAGCAGGTGGTCGATCCGTCCGACCTCGCAGGCCGGCGCGGCGGCTCAGGGCCACCCGCTGGTTGGTGCGCGTCCAGAAGCCGTCGGCGCCCAGCAGCGGCACGCGCTCGGTGTGCGACGGCGCGACCTCCGGCCGGTCGCGGACTGCCAGGTCGACGGCGTCGCGCGCCATGATCCGGTACGTCGTGAGCTTGCCGCCGGCGATCAGCACCAGGCCCGGCACGGGGCTCGCCACGGTGTGCTCGCGCGACACCTTCGCCGTGGCCGACCGCGCCTCGGCCTCGCCGGCCGACCCACCCCCCGGCCCGGCTTGCCGGCGAGCAAGGGGCGGAGGCCGGCGTAGACCCCCTCGACGTCGTCGTGGTCGAGCGGCACCTTCAGCATCCGGTTGACGTGCTGCAGCAGGTAGTCGATGTCGGTCCGCGAGGCCGCCGGATGCGCGAGGTCGAGGTCCCAGGCGGTGTCGGTGGTGCCGATGATCCAGTGGCGCCCCCAGGGGATCACGAAGAGCACCGACTTCTCGGTCTTGGTGACGAAGCCGCACTCGGAGCGGATCCGGTCGCGTGGCACCACGAGGTGGATGCCCTTGCTGGCCTCGACGTCCAGCGTGCGGTCAGCCGCCGAGCAACCGCTGGACCTCGTCGGTCCAGACCCCGGTGGCGTTGACGACGACCCGCGCGCGCACCTCGAGTCGGCGCGCCGCTCTCGAGGTCGCGTGGCCCGCACGCCCACCACCCGGTCGCCCTCCCGCAGGAAGCCGGTCACCCGTGTGCGCGTGGCGACGAGGGCACCGTGGTGGGCCGCGGTCCGCGCGAGCGTGACCACGAGCCGGGCGTCGTCGACCTGGCAGTCGTAGTAGCGGATCGCGCCCGGAGAGCTCGTCGGTGCGCAGGTCGGGCGCGATCCGCGCGACCTGCCGGCGGAACAGGTGCTTGTGCTTGGGCAGCCCCATCTCGTAGCTTGCCGGCCATGGCCAGCGCGTCGTAGAGCGCGAGCCCGGCGCCCGACGTACGGGCGCTCGACGGTGCGGTGCAGCGGGTAGAGGAACGGCACCGGGCGCACCAGGTGCGGTGCCAGCCGGGTCAGCAGCAGCCCGCGCTCCTCCAGCGCCTCGCGGACCAGCCCGAAGTCGAGCATCTCCAGGTAGCGCAGTCCCCCGTGGACGAGCTTGCTCGACCGCGACGACGTCCCGCTGGCGAGGTCGCGCTGCTCGAGCAGCCCGACCGAGAGCCCTCGCGAGACCGCGTCGAGGGCCGCGCCGGTGCCGACGACTCCGCCGCCGACGACCAGGACGTCGAGCGGGTCCTCCGGCGCGGCGCGCCGAGTTCCCCAGTGCGCCCGCGCGCGCGCGGGGCCCGAGAGCGCTCGACGGGCAGCCACGGGGTGATCCTCTCAAGCCCGCGCGGTCCCGCCGCCACCGCGTCACCGCAGCCGGCCACGCCGGCGACAACTGCCGGACTTCGCGAGCGCCGGGACCCTTCTCCGGAGGTTTCATGGTCCCGTGCGACGAGGTCGTCGCGATCTACGACGACGGGGGACGTCCTGACGGGAGCGCCCCTCGTTCCGTCATGCGCGCCCAGAACCTGCGCCACGCCGCGACCGGCGTCATCGTCCGCGACCCGTACGGGCCGCGTCTACGTCCACCGGCGCACCGCGACCAAGGACCTCTACCCGGCCCACTGGGACTTCACCGCCGGCGGCGTCGTGCTGGCCGGCGAGGACCCGCTCGAGGGCGGCGCGTCGCGAGCTGGCCGAGGAGCTCGGCGTCACCAGCGAGCTCGAGCCGCTCGGCGAGGCCGACTACCCCGACGACCGCACGACGTACCACGCCTTCCGGTTCGTCACGACGTGGGACGGCCCGATCACGCCCGCAGCCGGAGGAGGTCGCGTACGGCGCGTGGCTGAGCATCGAGCGGCTGCTCGAGCTGATGGCCGACCCTGACGTGCCGTTCATGCCGGACGCGGTGCGCCCTGTTCGGAGACTGGCTCGCGGGCGCGGGCCGACCGCGGCGAGGCGCACGAGGGGCTGGGACATCGATCGCGAGGTCGGAGGGACGCTGGCTCGACCGCGTCCCCCGGTTCCCGACGCCGAGGAGCAGCTCCGCAACGAGATCCGGCTGATGCCGCGGCTCGCGCCGCTGCTCCCGCTCGAGGTCCCGGTCCCCATCGTGCTCGACGAGAAGCCGCTCCGCGTCCGGCACCGCCTGGTGCCGGGGCGAGCTCGGCGTCCGCGCTCGACGCTCGACCGCGGAGGACGGGCGCCGTCTCGGGCGAGTTCCTCCGGGGCCTGCACGACATGCCGGTCAGCATCTACGTCGAGTCGGGCATCCCCGACCAGGACCGCGGCCCGGGCCGAGCTCCTGGCGACGCTCGAGCGGATGCTGCACCGCGTGCTGCCGCTGCTGCCCGAGGAGCTGCAGGAGCAGGCGGCGAGCTGCTGCGCCGGATCGCGCTGCGGACGCCGACCACCCTCATCCACGGCGACCTCGGCGGCCGACCACGTGACTGTCGGACGACGGCCGGCTCGCCGGCGTCATCGACTGGTAGCGACGCCCGGGTCGGCGACCCGGCGCTCGATCTGGCCTGGGCGCTCTACGGCACGCCCGAGCCGTTCGCCGAGGCCGTCGCGACGGCGTACGGCGTCACCGACGACGAGCTCGGCCGCGCGCTCGACTGGCACCGGCTCGGGCCGTGGTACGAGGTGCTGTGGGGGCAGGGGCCGGGCGGCACGGCGTTCGTCGAGTCCGGCTGGCGGGGTGGTCGCGCGGCTGGAAGCGCGCCAGCCGTGATGCCTGGCGCTGCGGGCGTCAGCCCGGGACGACGAGGCGCGACTCGTAGGCGAAGACGACCGCCTGCACGCGGTCGCGCAGCCCCAGCTTGGAGAGCACGCGCGCGACGTGCGTCTTGACGGTGGCGACCGAGACGAAGAGCTGCGCCGCGATCTCGGCGTTGCTCGCGCCGGTGGCCATCGCGAGCAGGACGGTGAGCTCGCGGTCGGTGAGCACTCTCAGGGCGTCGGGCAGCGCTCGCGGACCCGACCGCTCGGCCCGCTCGCCGCCGGCGGACACCAGCCCCTCGACCGCGAGATCCGCCAGGGCGAGCCGGAACGAGGCCTGGTCGGCCCCCGCGTCGTCGTACGACGTGGGCCACGCTGCGGTGATCGACATCTTCCCCCTGTGGGCGGCCCCCCGGCCACCCTGCGTCGCCATCGACCGAGCGACGGCTACCCTTCAACATTTCCGAACCGGGCGCCCGGGCGCAATACCCAGGAGTATGTAAACCCCGTTCACGTACGTGTCACCGGGAATTTTGCTTTTGTTCACCTCGGAACGCGGCAGACACGCCGAATCAGGAGACGACGACCTCGATCCGCTGGAACTCCTTGAGCTCGGTGTAGCCCGTCGTCGCCATGGCGCGGCGCAGGGCGCCGATGAGGTTCATGGTGCCGTCGGCGACGCGGGACGGGCCGAACAGGATCTCCTCGAGCGTGCCCACGGTGCCGATCTCCACGCGCTCCCCGCGCGGCAGCTCGGCGTGGACGGCCTCGCCGCCCCAGTGGAACCCCTGGCCGGGCGCGTCGCTCGCCCGCGCGAACGGCGAGCCGATCATCACCGCGTCGGCTCCGCAGGCGACGGCCTTCGCGAGGTCGCCGCTGCGTCCGATCGAGCCGTCGGCGATCACGTGGACGTAGCGTCCGCCCGACTCGTCCATGTAGTCGCGGCGCGCGCCGGCCACGTCCGCGACGGCGCTCGCCATGGGCACGGACACGCCGAGCACGGTGCGCGTGGTGTGGGCGGCGCCCCCGCCGAAGCCCACCAGGACGCCGGCCGCCCCCGTGCGCATGAGGTGGAGGGCGGCCTGGTAGGTCGCGCAGCCGCCCACGATCACCGGGACGTCGAGCTCGTAGATGAACTCCTTGAGGTTGAGCGGCTCGGCCTGGGCGGACACGTGCTCGGCGCTCACGGTGGTGCCCCGGATGACGAACATGTCGACGCCCGCGTCCACGACGGCCTTGGCGAACTCCTTGGTGCGCTGGGGGCTCAGCGCGCCGGCCACGGTCACGCCGGCCTCGCGCATCTGCCGGAGCCGCGCCGTGATCAGCTCGGGCTTGACCGGCTCGGCGTACATCGCCTGCATCCGGCGGACGGCGGTCCCACCGTCGAGCTCGGCGATCTCGGCCAGCAGGTCGGACGGGTCGTCGTATCTCGTCCAGAGGCCCTCGAGGTTGAGCACACCGAGCCCGCCGTGGCGGCCGAGCGCGATCGCCGTGTCGGGCGACATCACCGAGTCCATGGGGGCGGCGATGATCGGGAGCTCGAAGCGGTAGGCGTCGATCTGCCAGGCGACGTTGACCTCCTCGGGGTCGCGCGTACGCCGGCTCGGCACGATGGCGATGTCGTCGAAGGAGTACGCCCGGCGCCCGCGCTTGGCGCGGCCGATCTCGATCTCGGTCACCGGCTCACCCTATCGACGGCCCGTCCGGGCCGGCGCGTGACGCGGTTCGGCGGTAAAGGTTCCGGCGTTCTCCGGCGGGGCGCCGACGCCCCATGCCACCTTCGAGTGCCACACGTGATCGGAGCCCCGCATGTCACTTCCCCGAGGAGGTCGGCGCGGCCGCCGGCTCGTCGGGGTGCTTCTCGGGGTCACCACGATCATGAGCCTGGTCGGCCTCGCGCCGGCGTCGTACGCCGACGACGACTACCCCTACCGCGGCCTCGGCCAGTGCCCCCTGGTGCCGCTGCCGCACCACCCCGGCACCAAGCCCGGTGGAAAGCCCGGCACCAAGCCGGGAGCCCCGACGAAGCCGGGCGACGGGCACGGAGCTCCCACCAAGCCCGGTCCGGGCCACTCCCCGCACGGTCCCGCCCAGAAGCCACCCAAGACCCCGCCGCCCCCGCGGGTGTGCGCGAGGAACATCTGGCTCTACAACGGCACGTACGGCGACCCCTGGGGCTTCGCCCTCCGCAACTGCACCAGCTTCGTGGCCTGGCGCCTCCGGGAGACCAACGGCGACAGCGGGTTCACCAACGACATGGCCGGGGTCTCCTGGGGTGACGCCCGGAACTGGGACGAGACCGCCCGGGCACTGGGCTACCTCGTCGACGACGTCCCGGCGGTCGGCGCCGTCGCGCAGACCGACCACGGCGCCAAGGGCCACGTGGCCTGGGTCTCCGCCGTCGGCGACGGCACGGTGACGGTCGAGGAGTACAACTACTACGTGCCCGGCGGCTACGACGAGCGCACGGTGCCGACGTCGGACTTCCGCTACCTGCACATCGACGACGTCTCGCCGGCCCCGACCCTCGGGTCGACCCGGGCGGCCGCGGTCGCCGTGGACCGGCGCGCGCAGTCGTGGACGGCGCGGACCGACGGTGGAGGCGACCTGACGGTGCGCGGCCCCTCCGGGCGCGACCTCCACCTGGGGGCGGCCGGCTCGTGGTCGCCGAACGCCGCGCCCTCGCTCGTGGCCGATCCCCAGGGACGCGTGTGGGCGGCGGCCGTGACCCGGACCGGTGGGCTGTTCACCGCGCACACCGACGCATCATCGACGCCCCGTTGGAGCCGGCTGCGACCCGCCGGTCGGGGCGACTGGTCCACCACCTCGACCCCGACCCTGGCCGTGGACGCGCAGGGCCGGCTGCGGTTGCTGGCGGTGACCGCCTCGGGCAGCCTGGTCGAGCGTCACACGTCGTCCGCGCACCCCGACCGCTGGAGCCGGCCGGACCTGATGGGTCTGGCCGGTTCCTGGTCGACCCAGGCGGCCCCCGCGGTCACGACCGATCCGGCCGGCCGGCTGTGGGTCGTCGCGGTCACCCGTCGGGGCACGCTGCAGGAGCGGCACACCGAGGCCGGCGGGACCCGGTGGACCCGCTTCCACGCGGTCGACCACCGCACCTGGTCGGTGACCTCGACGCCGGCCCTGACGGCCGCGGACGGGCGCATGTGGCTCGCCGCGGTGACCGCACGCGGGACCCTGGTCTCCCGCCTGACCGGCGTGCGCACCGACGGCTGGGGTCGCGGCTCACAGGTGCCCGGACTCTGGTCCCCCTACGCCTCACCCTCGTCGGCGGTCGAGGCCTCCGGCCGGCTCTGGCTCGCTGCGACGCTCACCTCGGGCGAGGTGGCCGTCCGGTCCACGACCCCCGGCTCGTCGCGCTGGCGGACGACTGCCGCACCCAGCCATGCCGCACGGGCCGAGACGACCAGTCCGGTCCTCGTCCCGGCGCCGGTCGGGAACGTGCAGCTGGCCACGCCCGGCGGCTCCGGACGGCTCCTGTGGCGCTCCATCGGTGATGCCGCGGCGGACCAGGCGCTCCTCGGGCCCCGTGCCGGCGGGTTCGCCGCATTCTTCCAGCTCCAGGGCTGAACCCCTCCCGGGCGGACCTCAGTCGACGGCTCGGATCAGCTCCCGGAGCGCGGCCACGTGCTCCCGGAGCGCGTCCCGGCCCTGGCTGGTCAGCCCGATCCACGTCGTACGACGTCCCGCGCGCGTCCCCTTGCGACTGCGGACGTAGCCCACGGCGGCCAGGGCCGACACGTGCTTGGAGAGCACCGAGTCGCTCACACCGAGGGCCTCGCGGAGGGTGGAGAACTCGGCCTCGGTCACGGCGGTCAGCAGGGTGACCAGCTGGAGACGAGCGGGCGGATGGATGTGGGGGTCGAGCGCGCTCACCCGCGGCCCACCACCAGGACCGCCAGGCCCGCCAACCCGAGCACCACCGCGCCGAGGAGGTACGCCGCGGACTCGGTGCCGGCGTGCTGCTCGGGACCGGACCGGTAGGAGGCCCACCAGCGGCGTCCGCTCCAGGCGTACCCGACGCCACCGGCCAGCGACGCGCCCACCACGAGCCACCACTGGCCGCTCATGGACGCCCACACGGCGACCGACATCGACGCGGCGTAGACCAGGGAGGACGCCGTGGACGTGCCGAGGACCACGCGACCGGCCAGTCCTCGCACCCACACCCCGTTCAGCCGCCGGAAGCGCAGGAGCTGCACCCCGGCGACGCCGGCGAAGACCGCGAGACCGACGACGAGGGCGACGACCCCCGAGATCCCCGGCGCCGGATCGGCCAGGGCGTACGCGGTCGTCCCGATCTGGAGGGCGAGCGCCGCGCCGATCGCCTCGTGGAACCACGAGGGCAGCCGGAGGGCGTCAGCGAGGTGGGCTCGCATCGCTTCCGCCCGGGCGAGCTCCGCGGCGGCGTCGAAGGGGTCCGTGGACGGGCTTGTACTTTCCATGTCGGAAAGTATGGGGCTCACTTTCCATCTTGGCAAGGAGGGGTTCAGCCCCTCGTCACGTCGTCGCCGACCCGGATCCGGCCCGGCCGCTCGACGTCGAGGTAGATGCCCAGCGAGAGCTCGCGGGTGTCGGCCAGCGCCTTGAGCCAGGTGCCGTCCGGCGGCAGGCCGGCCTGCGCGATGTCGATCATGCGGCACCGTTCGATCCGGTGGGCGACCCTGAGACGCGCGGACCCCAGGGTGAGCAGACCGGTCCACGTCTCCTCGACGAACGGCTCATCCGTGTCGATGACGAGGTTGGGGCGGATGCGTCGCCGGTCGGCGTCGACGTCGTGGTGCTCGCGGCACCAGTCGAGGGAGGCGGTGCCGACCAGGGAGACCTCACCGGCGTCCTGGTGCGGGGTCCGCGTCTCGGCGAGCACGCGGACGGCGTCGCCCATCGCCTCGCTGAGAGCTCGGTCGAGGTCGGGCTCGCCCGCGAGCCAGTCACCCCCGCGGCCGCTGACCCGGACACCCTCGCTCGTCGTACGGGACGCGAAGTCGAAGACGGCGTCGCGGCGACGGAACCGCCGCGAGTGCTTGCCCGAGGCGAGCTTGCCGTCGCCGTCGACCACGGCGTACCACCGGTCACCGACCAGCCCGCGGGCGTCCACCTCCACGGCGTCGAGCGCCTCACCGGCCATCGACTTCACCGGGTAGCGGCGGATCTCGTGAACGACGGGCACGGCGAGCAGGCTAGCCGGAGGACAACAGCCGGGAGCCCGGTCAGCGGCCGGTGTAGTTGGGTGCCTCGACGGTCATCTGGACGTCGTGCGGGTGGCTCTCGGCCAGCGACGCCTGGGTGATGCGCACGAACCGGCCCTTCTCCTGCAGCTCGGGGACGGTGCGGGCGCCGACGTAGAACATGGACTGGTTGAGACCGCCGAGCAGCTGGTGGGCGACCGCGGCCAGCGGCCCGCGGTAGGCGACCTGGCCCTCGATGCCCTCGGGGACGATCTTGTCGTCGCTGGCCACCTCCGCCTGGAAGTAGCGGTCCTTGGAGTAGGACTTCTTGCCACGGCTCGACATCGCGCCGAGGGAGCCCATGCCGCGGTAGGACTTGTACTGCTTGCCGTTCACGAAGACCAGCTCGCCCGGCGACTCCTCGCAGCCGGCCAGCAGGGAGCCGACCATGACCGCGTCGGCCCCGGCCACGATCGCCTTGGCGATCTCGCCCGAGTGCTTGAGTCCGCCGTCGGCGATCACCGGGATGCCGGCGGCCCGGGCGGCCCGGGCGGCCTCGTGGACGGCGGTCACCTGGGGTACGCCGACGCCGGTGACGACGCGCGTCGTGCAGATCGACCCGGGGCCGACCCCGACCTTGACCGCGTCGGCTCCGGCGTCGATGAACGCCTGAGCCCCCTCGGCCGTCGCGACGTTGCCCCCGATGACCTGGACGTGCCGGGTCGCGGGGTCGGTCTTGAGCCGCTCGACCATCTCGAGCAGGAGGCGGACGTGGCCGTGGGCGGTGTCGGCGACGAGGACGTCGACGCCCGCCTCGATCAGCGTGGTCGCCCGCTGCCAGGCGTCGCCGAAGTAGCCGATGGCGGCACCGACGAGCAGGCGCCCGTCCGCGTCGTACGACGCGTCGGGGAACTGCTCGCCCTTCACGAAGTCCTTGACCGTGATCAGGCCGCCGAGGCGTCCCTCGGCGTCGACCAAGGGGAGGCGTTCGCGCTTGTGCTTGCGGAGCAGGACGGTCGCCTCGTCGCGGGTGATGCCGAGCTGACCGGTGACCAGCGGCATCGGGGTCATGATCTCGTCGACCTTGGTGGTCGCCCACTCCGCGACGGGGGTGAAGCGCAGGTCGCGGTTGGTGATGATGCCGAGGAGCTGCTGGTCGGGATCGACGACGGGCAGTCCGGAGACGCGGTACTCGCCGCAGATGCGGTCGAGGTCCTCGAGCGTCGCGTCGGGGCCGATCGTGACGGGGTTGGAGATGATGCCGGTCTGCGTCCGCTTCACCAGGTCGACCTGGTAGGCCTGGTCCTCGATGGAGAGGTTGCGGTGCAGCACCCCGATGCCGCCCTGCCGCGCCATCGCGATCGCCATCCGGCTCTCGGTGACGGTGTCCATGGCGGCGCTGACCAGCGGTGCCTTGAGCGTGATCCCGCGGGTCAGCCGGGTGGTGGTGTCGATGTCGGACGGCGCGATCTCGGAGTAGCCGGGCAGCAGCAGCACGTCGTCGTACGTGAGCCCCATCCGGGCGAACTTCTCGGGCAACTCCTGGGGTGGCTCCACGCCCTCATCCTACCGGCGGCGGGCACCCGCTCCGGTCACCGGCGCCGTGGCGGCGGGCCTCAGCGCGGGGGTGCCTCGACGGCCGGGGTGGGCTCCACGCGGGCCTGACCCTCGGTCAGCTGCATCCGGAGCAGCGCGACCTCTTCGGCGAGGGTGCGGCTGCGCTCCTCGAGCCGGCCGAGCTCCGAGCTGTGCTGCACGCTGACCACGAGCAGCAGCATGCTGGCGCCGAAGAACAGCAGGTTCGACGGGACGGCGACCCCGACCAGGGTGGCGGCCCAGCTGAGCAGCCCCGGGAAGACGGCCAGGACCAGGGTGGCGAGCGCCACCAGCGCCCAGAACACGGCGTACTTCTCGCGGAGGCGGCGCCGCCGGAGCATCTCGAAGAGCAGCGCGAGCGTGGTCAGGGAGCCGACCAGGCCGAGGACGATCGTCGCCTTCATCGCAGCTCCTGGGGCACGACCTCGAGAGCGGCCGGCCACCGGCGGATCAGGCCGAGGCCCAGGGCCACGACCGCGCGCGCGAGATAGAGGAGGGAGCGGACGGTGCCCGTGCTCGCGTTGCCCGTCGTACGCCGGCGCATGGCCACCGGGACCTGGCGGACGCGGCAGCCCGTGCGCATCGCGATGACCAGCGACTCGACGGTGTCGCCGAGGTACTCCGACGGGTAGTGCTCGGCGAAGACCCGGATCCCGCGCTGGTTGGTCGCCCGGAACCCGCTGGTCACGTCGGACAGACCCTCGCCGGAGATCCGGGTGAGCACGGTCGCGAGCATCGCCATCGCCCGGCGCCGCGGACCCCTGACCTCGTAGCTGCCGACACCGGCGAACCGGGCGCCGATCACGACGTCGGCATCGGTCAGAGCCTCGAGGAGGGCGGGGATGTAGGAGGCGTCGTGCTGACCGTCGCCGTCGATCTGCACCACGGCGTCGTAGCCCTCGCGCAGCGCGTAGCGGTAGCCGGTACGCATCGCGCCACCGACCCCGAGGGTGAAGGGGAGCGTGCACACCCGGGCCCCGGCCCGGCGGGCCACCTCCGTGGTGTCGTCGCCGGAGCCGTCGTCGACCACCAGCACGTCGACGGTGGGGCAGTGCGCCCTGATGTCGTCGACGACCCGCCCGACCGAGAGCTCCTCGTTCAGGGCAGGGACGACCGCCAGCACACGAGTGGCGGCGGCGGACACCTCGTCATGGTAAAGACATCCGGCCCCCGGCCGTGGTGGATTGCGAAGATCCGTGGGAGGGCTGAACAGAGCCGACCCGGCCCCGGCCACACCGGTGAGGGTGCGGCCGGGAGCCGGGTCGGCGTCGTGTCTCTGCGCGGGTGCCGGGTCAGTGACCGTGGCCGTGGCCGTGGCCGGCCGCGGCGGGCTCCTCGTCCTCGGGCTTCTCCACGATCAGCGTCTCGGTCGTCAGCAGCATGCCGGCGATCGACGTGGCGTTGACCAGCGCGGAGCGGGTCACCTTGACCGGGTCGAGCACGCCCTGGGCGACCAGGTCGCCGTACTCGCCGGTGGCGGCGTTGAAGCCCTCGCCGATCTTGCCCTCGCGGACCTTGGTGACGATGACGTAGCCGTTGTCGCCGCCGTTCTCGGCGATCCAGCGGAGCGGCTCGTCGGCGGCCTTGCGGACGATGCGCACGCCGACCGCCTCGTCACCGGTGAGCCCGAGGTCGCCGTCGAGCACCGACACCGCATGGATCAACGCGGAGCCACCACCGGGGACGATGCCCTCCTCGATCGCGGCGCGCGTCGCGGAGACGGCGTCCTCGATGCGGTGCTTCTTCTCCTTCAGCTCCACCTCGGTGGCGGCGCCGACCTTGATCACGCACACGCCGCCGGCGAGCTTGGCCAGACGCTCCTGGAGCTTCTCGCGGTCCCAGTCGGAGTCGGTGTTCTCGATCTCGGCCTTGATCTGGTTGACCCGGCCCTCGACGGCGGACGAGTCGCCGCCGCCGTCGATGATCGTGGTGTTGTCCTTGGTGACCACGACGCGGCGCGCGGTGCCGAGCACGTCGAGGCCGACCTGGTCGAGCTTGAGCCCGACCTCGGGCGAGACGACCTGGCCGCCGGTGAGCACCGCGATGTCCTGCATCATCGACTTGCGGCGGTCGCCGAACGCCGGGCTCTTGACCGCGACCGCGGTGAAGGTGCCACGGATCTTGTTGACCACCAGGGTCGACAGGGCCTCACCCTCGACGTCCTCGGCGAGGATGAAGAGCGGCTTGCCGGCGGCGATGACCTTCTCCAGCAGCGGGAGCAGGTCGTTGATCGCCGAGATCTTCCCCTGGTGCAGCAGGATGTAGGGGTCGTCGAGGACGGCCTCCATCCGCTCGGGGTCGGAGACGAAGTAGGCCGAGATGTAGCCCTTGTCGAACTGCATCCCCTCGGTGAACTCCAGCTCGGTGCCCATGGTGTTGGACTCCTCGACCGTGATCACGCCGTCCTTGCCGACCTTGTCGAAGGACTCCGCGAGGAGCTCGCCGATCAGGGAGTCGCGGCTGGAGATCGTGGCGACCGACGCCATGTCCTCCTTGGAGTCGACCTCGCGGGCCGCGTCGCGGAGCGCGTCGCCGACGGCCTCGGCAGCGGCGTCCATGCCGCGCTTGAGGCTCATCGGGTTGGAGCCGGCCGCGACCGCACGCAGGCCCTCGTGGACCATCGCCTGGGCGAGGACCGTCGCGGTCGTCGTGCCGTCACCCGCGACGTCGTTGGTCTTGGTGGCGACCTCTTTGGTCAGCTGGGCGCCGAGGTTCTCGAACGGGTCGTCGAGCTCGACCTCCCGCGCGACGGTCACGCCGTCGTTGGTGATCGTGGGGGCGCCCCACTTCTTGTCGAGGACGACGTAGCGGCCCTTCGGCCCGAGGGTCACCTTGACGGCGTTGGCCAGCGCGTCGACGCCGCGCTCCAGAGAGCGGCGCGCGCTCTCGTCGAACTCAAGAATCTTGGGCATCAGATGCTTCCTTCGCAAACGGGATGGTCTCGACTCCGCTCGACCACCGAAGAGGACGGGTCGTGTGCCCGAGGGCGCGCGTCAGCGCGACCAGGGGCACACGACCCGGTGAATCAGGAAACGACGGCCAGCACGTCGCGAGCCGACAGGATGAGGTAGTCGTCGCCGCCGTACTTCACCTCGGTGCCGCCGTACTTGCTGTAGATGACCTTGTCGCCCACCGCCACGTCCAGCGGGACGCGGTTGCCGTGATCGTCGATGCGGCCCGGGCCGGTCGCCAGGACCTCGCCCTCCTGGGGCTTCTCCTTGGCGGTGTCGGGGATGACCAGGCCGGAAGCCGTGGTCTGCTCGGCCTCGAGCGGCTTGACGACGATGCGGTCCTCGAGGGGCTTGATGTTGACCGACACTTCTGATCAACCTCTACTTTCTCCACTGAGTAGGACTCGGGAGCCGGGGCTCCCGGACGTTGGAGCCTGCGGTGACGTACGCCGTCGCGGGGGTCGTACGTCGTGGCAAGCGTTGGCATTCTCGGGTCGAGAGTGCCAATGCCGAAACTAGCACTCACCGGTACCGAGTGCCAACGTCGTCCCGTGCGCCTCCGATCGGGGCGGACTGACAGGATGGCGTGGTGGACCTCGAGACCTTCCGCTGGCTGCTGACCGCGGAGGGTCAGGCGCTGCTCCGGGACGCCACCGAGGCCGAGGGGACGCCGCTCGGGGTGCAGCGGCAGCTGCGCGAGCGGGTCGCGGCCGACACCGCTGCCGGCCCCGCGGCCGACACCGGTGCCCGCGTCGCCGCGGCGCTCGGGCAGGTCGAGCTCCGGCAACGCGCCGCCGACAAGTTCGGCGACGACGCGGCGCGGATGTACTTCACCCGCGAGGCCCTCGAGCAGGCCACCCGGGCCTCGGTCGCCCGGCACCGGGCCGCCCGCGTCGCCGCGGCCGGCCCGAGCGTCATCGACCTCACCTGCGGCATCGGCGGTGACCTGGTGGCGTTCGCCCGGGCCGGCCTGACCGCCGCCGGGGTCGACCTCGACCCGCTCCGGGCCGAGATCGCGCGGGCCAACCTCGCGGCTCTCGACCTCGGCGGGGCGGTGAGCGTCGGCGACGCGACGACGCTCGACGTCTCACCCTTCGCCACGGCGTACGCCGATCCCGCCCGCCGCGGCGGCCGTGGGCGCACCTTCCGCCCGGATGCGTGGACGCCCCCGTGGTCCTTCGTCGAGTCGCTGATGTCCGGTCACGCCTGCGTGAAGGTGGCTCCGGGCGTGCCGCACTCGCTGGTGCCGCACGGCGCGGAGGCCGAGTGGGTCAGCGACGGCGGCGAGGTCAAGGAGGCCGCACTGTGGTCGCCGCCGCTCGCCACCGCCGCGCGACGGGCGACCGTCATCGGTCGGGGCGGCCTGGCGACGTTGACGGAGGAGGACGACCCGGGCGCCGACGTGGGTCCGGTCGCGGAGTTCCTCTACGAGCCCGACGGCGCGGTGATCCGCGCCGGGCTCGTGACCGCCGTGGCCGCGGGCGTGGGCGGCCACCTGCTCGACCGCCGGATCGCCTACGTGACGGGACCGGGCGCGTTCACGACCCCGTTCGCACGCGGCTACCGCGTCGTGGAGCAGCTCCCCTACCGGGAGCGCCCGCTCAGGGCCGCCCTGCGCGAGCGCGGCGTCGGCAGCCTGACGATCAAGAAGCGCGGGGTCGACGTGTCACCGGAACAGCTGCGCGCACGCCTCGACCTGCACGGCGACGACGAGGCGACCATCGTGCTCACCCGAGCGGCCGGGGAGGCCCTGGCCCTGCTGGTGAAGCCCTTCTAGAGGTTCAGCCAGGCCAGCACGGCCAGCACCCGGCGGTTGTCGTCGGGCGCGGGTGGCAGGTCCAGCTTGGCGAAGATGTTGTTGGTGTGCTTCGCGACCGCCTTCTCGGTGACCACGAGTGCGGCGGCGATCGCGGCGTTGGACCGGCCCTCGGCCATCAGGGCGAGCACCTCCCGCTCGCGGGCGGTCAGCCTCTCCACCGGCTCCTGCCGCGCCATCACCGCGGCCACGACCTCGGGGTCGAGGACGGTCCCGCCGGACGCGACCCGGCGGAGGGCCTCCACGAACTCACCGACGTCGCTCACGCGCTCCTTGAGCAGGTAGCCGACGCCGCCCTGGCCGCTCGCCAGGAGCTCGCGGGCGTAGATGCGCTCGACGTACTGCGACAGCACCAGCACCGGGAAGCCGGGTCGGCGGCGTCGCGCGTCGACCGCCGCCCGCAGCCCCTCGTCGGTGCGCGTGGGCGGCAGCCGCACGTCGAGGACGGCGGCGTCGACATCGGGTCCGGACAGCGCCTCGGCGAGCGCGGGGGCGTCCTCGACGGCGGCGACGATCTCGAACCCGTGGGACTCCAGGAGCCGGATCAGGCCCTCCCGGAGGAGGGCATGGTCCTCGGCGAGGACGACGCGCACGGGACCTCCAGGCGGACCAGGGTCGGCCCGCCGGCCGGGCTCGACACCCTCATCGTGCCGTCGAAGGCGGCCAGCCGTCGCGCGACCCCCCGCATGCCGGTGCCCGATCCCGGGTCTGCCCCTCCCCTGCCGTCGTCGCCGACCACCACCATCAGGCAGCCGGGATCGAGCGACAGCTCGACCCAGGCGTGCGCGGCCCCCGCGTGCTTGCCGACGTTGGCGAGGCACTCGGCGACCGCGAAGTAGACCGCCGACTCGACCGGGGCCGGCAACCGCTCGGCCAGCACGCCGGTGACCGTGACCGGGAGTGCCAGGTCGAGCGACAGCGCCTCGATCGCGTCGTGCAGACCACGGTCGGCCAGCACCGGCGGGTGGATGCCCCGGACGACGCCGCGCAGGTCACCGAGCGCCGCGCCCGTGGTGCGGCGCGCCTCATCGAGGATCCGCCGGGCTCCCTCGGGGTCCCGGTCGAGCAGGTCGGCCGCCATGCCGAGCGTCAGACCGAGCCCCACCAGCCGCGCCTGCGCGCCGTCGTGCAGGTCGCGCTCGATCCGTCGCAGCTCGGCGGCGGAGTGGTCCAGGCTCTCGTTGCGGGTCTCGGTGAGCACCTCGACGCGCTGCTCGAGCCGCTCGGTGGTCCCGTAGCTGAGGAACCAGCGGTCGATCCGGCTGCGCGCGGTCATGATCGGGCCCACCCCGAAGTACCACGCAGCACCCGTCACCACGAGGACGAGCAGCAGCACCACCACCAGCGACATCGTCAGGCTGAGGGCGAACGTCGCCAGCAGCCATGCCTCCTCGCGCCAGGTCATCGGGTCCGCGGCCCAGGTGCGGAGCCGCTCGAGCACGCCCGAGCCCTCGGTGGACCGGTAGTCGGCCGGCACCGGCGACCCGAGCACCCGTGCCGCCATCCGGCGATGGACCCTGGCCAGCGCTCGCGTCGCCGGCAGCGTCAGCAGCAGGATCGGGATGCCGACCACGACCAGCGCGAGCGCACCGCCGACCGCGTTCAGCACGAAGACCACCAGCGCCGGCACGGCGAACAGCAGCTGCGCGCCCGGCGTACCCGGTCAGGCGCAGGCGCCCGGCGCTGCCCGTGGTGCTCATGCCCCCAGTGTCCCGGATGCGACGTGTCGGGACAGGGGTGCTGGCACCACCGTCGATCGGGGTGCTCGGGCCCCTGACCCGAGGCCCCGTGCTCGCGACCCTGGAGAGGTCACCCACGACAGATCCGAGGAGCCCGCCATGTCCACCCACAGCTTCGTGTCGCGTCTGCCCCTCCGGGCCGCCCGCTGGAGCGCCACCCACCCCTGGCGGGCCATCGGCGCCTGGTTCGCGTTCGTGCTGATCGCGGTCGGCCTGGCCTTCGTCGTCCCGACGCAGCAGACCACGGATGCCGACTACCGGATCGGCCAGTCGGGACGCGCGGACGCGATGGTCGCGGCCGGCCGCTTCCCGGGCGGCCAGGTGGAGAGCGTCGTCGTGACCACCCCGGGAGGCGGGGCGTTGGCACGCGGCGAGGCGCGGAGCGTCGCGCACGACCTCACCGGCGCGACCACCGGCCTTCCCGGTGTCGTCCGCGTGGCCGGGCCGCAGTGGAACGCCGGCCGGACAGCGATGCTGGTCGACGTCCACCTCCGGAAGTCCGTCACGGACGCGACTCCCGTGCAGCGGGCCGTGGCCCGCGTCGCCGCCCGCCACCCGGGGGTGTCCGTGCGGGAAGCGGGAAACCTCTCGGTCAACGCGGCGATCAACGAGCGGGTCGCCCACGACCTCCACTCCGCCGAGGGCATCAGCCTCCCGGTCACCGTGCTGCTGATGCTGCTCGCCTTCGGCGCGCTCATCGCGGCGGGGGTGCCGGTCCTGCTCGCCCTGACCTCGGTCGCCGCCACGATGGGCATCTCCGCCCCGCTCTCGCACCTGATCCACGCGGAGCCGACGGTGACGAGCATGATCGTCCTGATCGGCATGGCCGTCGGAGTCGACTACTCGCTGTTCTATCTCAAGCGTGAACGCGAGGAGCGGGCCGCCGGCCGGACGACGCGGGACGCCGTGGAGATCGCGGCCGCCACCTCGGGCCACTCGATCCTCGTCTCGGGCGCCGCGGTGATCGCCTGCATGGCCGGGCTGTTCCTGGTCGGGGGTGCCACGTTCGACTCCCTCGCCTCCGGCGCGATCGTCGTCGTCGCGGTGGCGGTGATCGGCTCGGTCACCGTGCTGCCGGCGCTCCTGGTCAAGCTCGGCCGCTGGGTCGACCGTCCCCGGCTGCCGCTCCTGTGGCGGCTCAACCGCCGGATCGGTGCGGGCGGGGTGAGCGGGCGCATCCTGGCGCCCGTCGTACGTCGCCCGGCGGCCGCCCTGCTCCTGTCGCTGGTGGTCCTCGTGGGGCTGGCGGCACCGGCCCTGGGGATGCGGATCCACGACGGCAGCCTGGAGACGCTCCCGGGGACCATCCCGCAGGTCCAGACCCTGAGGACCATCGCCGCCGAGTTCCCGACGGAGGGCACCACCGCCACCGTGGTGGTCCGGGCGTCTCGACCGGAGCACGACCGCGTCGTCTCCGCGCTGCACGGCCTCGCCTCGTCCGCCGCCGCCACCGGCCGGTTCGGGACCGCCGGCCCGGGGTCGCTCGAGACCTCGCCGGACGGCCGCACCGAGCTGCTCACCGTGCCGATCCCGTTCTCGTGGTCCGACCCACGGTCGGGCCGGGACGTGACCGAGCTGCGTGACCACCTCGTGCCCGAGGCGCTGTCGGGTCTGCACACCAGGTACGCGGTGGGCGGCGATGTGGCGACGTCGATGGACTTCGCGTCGCGTCAGCAGACGCGGATGCCGTGGGTGATCGGCTTCGTGCTGCTCCTGACCCTGCTGATGATGACGGCTGCGTTCCGCAGCCTGTCGGTGGCGCTGGTCTCGACCGTGCTCAACCTGCTCTCGGTGGGCGTCGCGTTCGGGATCCTGACGCTGGTGTTCCAGGACGGGTGGCTGGCCGGGCCGCTCGGGTTCACCAGCCCCGGGTTCGTGATCGACTGGATCCCGCTGTTCGTCATGGTCGTGCTGGTGGGGCTGTCGATGGACTACAACGTGTTCGTCCTGGCCCGGATCCGCGAGCACGCGGCACGCGGACTGCCGACCCACCTCGCCGTGCGGCGCGGGATCACCGACACCGCCGGCGTCATCACCAGTGCGGCGGCGGTGATGGTCTCGGTGTTCACGATCTTCATCACCCTGAGCATGCTGGAGATGAAGATGCTGGGCGTCGCGCTGGCGGCCTCGATCCTGATCGACGCGACGGTGATCCGGCTGGTCATGCTCCCTGCGGCGCTGGTCCTCCTCGGCGAGCGCGCGTGGTGGCCCGGGCGACTGACGCGACCCGCCGGCGCCACGGTCGACAGCGACCCGGTGCGGGTCGGCGCGGGCTGAGAGCTTGGCCGCTCTGGCACGATCGACCGGTGAACGTCGAGGACGGCCGGGGCCGGTGGATCGCCCTGGTCGTCTGCTGCAGCGCGATGTTCATGACCCTCCTCGACGTGAGCGTCACCAACGTCGCCCTGCCGTCCATCGCGAGGAGCACCGGGGCCGGCCCGGCCGAGCTGCAGTGGATCGTGTCCGGCTACACCCTCTCGTTCGGGCTGGTGCCGGTGCTCGGCGGGAAGCTCGGGGACGTGCACGGCCGGCGGCTGATGTTCCAGGTGGGCGTCGCCGGGTTCGCCGTCGCCTCGGTCCTCTCGGGCCTCGCGCCCACCGCAGGGATCCTGATCGCGGCCCGGGTGGTCCAGGGACTCTTCGGCGGCCTCATCAACCCGCAGACGTCGGGTCTGGTGCAGCAGATGTTCCGCGGCAACGACCGCGGGCGTGCCTTCGGCGTGCTGGGGACGACCGTCGGTCTCGGCACCGCGATCGGCCCCGTCGTCGGCGGCGCGCTGATCGCCCTCGGCGGCCCGACCCTGGGCTGGCGGCTGGTGTTCTTCATCAACCTCCCGGTCGCGGTCGTGGTGCTCGCGCTCTCGCGCCGGTACCTGCCCGCGGCGTCCGGCACCGAGCGGCACCGGCTCGACTTCCTGGGTGCGGGCCTCCTCGGCCTGGCGACGTTCTGCGTCCTGTTCGCCTGCGTCGAGTACGACGCCCTCCACGACACCCGGCTGGCCTGGCTCGGCGTCCCGACCGTCGTCCTCCTCGGTCTGTTCCTGCGCCGGGAGCGCCGGCTGACCGCCGAGTCCCGCGACCCGCTGGTCGACCTGCGCCTGTTCCGCCGCCCGTCGTTCGTCTCCGGGATCACCCTGGCCCTCACCTTCTTCCCGGCCATGGCCGGGCTGCCCCTGGTGCTCGCGATCTACTACCAGGACGGGCTCGGCTACACCGCGCTCGAGTCGGCGCTCGGGGTCACGGCGTACGCCGTGGGGAGCGCCGTCTCCGCGCCGTTGGCCGGCCGGGTCGTCACCCGGATCGGTCGCCCGCTCGTGGTGGGCGGGGCGGTCACCTTCGGTCTGGGCGCGATCGCGCTCGCGGTCGTGGCGCGCCACGTGCCCGACGGCCATGCGACCCTCGCGCTGGCGGGGCCGCTGTTCGTGATGGGCTGCGGCCAGGGGGCCGTGATCACGCCGAACCAGACGCTGGCGCTGATGGACGTGGACCCCCAGATGGGGAGCACGGCCGGCGGTGTGCTCCAGACCGGCCAGCGGATCGGGCTCGCGATCGGCCAGGCGCTGATCGGCGCGGTGTTCTTCACCTCGCTCTCCGGGACCAGCGCCGCGTCCTACTCCCGGGCGCTGGGCCATGCCGTGATCGCCGCGATCTGCTTCGTGTCGCTGGCCATCGCGATCGGCGTCCAGGACCTGGTCCGAGCGAGACGACGCGCCGTCGCCGGCTGACCAGCGATTCGGACGTCGGTCGAGACGCGCAGAGCCGGTGCCCCCAAACGGTGGGGACACCGGCTCCGGGTGGACCGCCGGAGTCAGGCGAGCGCGCCCACCACCTGGTCCTCCGTGGCCACGGTGTGCCCGGCACGGCGTGCGTGCCAGAAACCGAACCCGGCCAGCAGGAACAGGAGCGCCGAGCCGACGAAGGCGACGACCGCACCGATCCCGGCGATCGTGCCGATGGTGGCGAAGGCGAAGCCGTAGAGCAGCAGACCGCGCAGGGTCTCACCCATGAACATCGTCTGGCGCACACCGCTGAGCGTCTGGCACGTGGACGTCGCCGCCTGGGCAGGAGTGGCCGTGCACTGGGCGATGTACTGGCCGCTGACCTCGGAGTAGGTCTTCCCACCCGCCGCCTCGCTCAGGTGTACGGCGATGAAGTGGTCGGCGTAGGCCCGAGCCTGGGGACCCGTCGTCAACTGCTGGCCCGCGTACGGCGAAAGCGCGTTGCGGTCCGCAGCCGGCAGGCCGGACAGGCCCGTCTGTGCGGACGGCATGGTGATGTGCTGGGCCGCGAGCTGGTCGTGCACCTGGCTACCGATGAACGAGCTGGCCCAGGTCAGCAGGCCTCCACCGATGAGCAGGACGACGGCAAGCAGCAACCCCGCACCGGAGATCAACTTGTCAAGCGTGGCGCGCATGAGGATTCACCTTCTCTGTCTGGGCTTTCGGACCGTCCGAACTCCCGGTGACCTCAGACTCGTGGGTGGCTCGACCCGCTCGTAGGGCAGCACGTCCCCGGCCGGCGAGGCCTTCTGCCCCTTTCGTCGGGACCTTCGGCGGATCCCTCGTGGGTCAGCCGGAGCGGGGCAACCGCGCAGGAGGACATAGGGACTCTCACGACGGGACCATCGGCCCTGAGTGGCACAGCAGGACGAGCGCAGCATGGAGGGGAGATGACGTCACGGACCCTGGAGGTGCTCGATGTACGAGTCGTTCGACCTGAGCGAGACCGAGTGTGAGGACCTGCTGCGAGCGGGGCTCGTCGGGCGGGTGGCGGTCTGCACCCCGACCGGGCCGCACGTCGTACCCGTGAACTACTCCGTGGTCGACGGTGCCCTGGTGCTCCGGACCACGCCCTACAGCCTCCTCGGCAGCCAGGTCCGCGGCTCGATGCTCGCGCTCGAGGTCGACCACTTCGACTACGAGTACCAGCGCGGCTGGAGCGTCGTGGCCCGAGGACGGGCCGAGATGGTGACCGCCGCCGGAGAGCTCGAGAACATCCGCGCCACCTGGAACCCGAACACCTGGGTGGCCGGTGCACGCACCCTCTACCTCCGGATGCGCTGGTCGGAGCTCACCGGACGCCAGCTGGGCCGCGACTGGGACCCGATGGCGACGCTCCCGGTACGCCGCGCAGTCTGATCCCGGTCCGAACGCAGGAGATACCCGATGACCACCGGCCAGCCCACTCCCCCGTGCACGGAGCCCGACCTGCCCGCCACGGCTCCCGCGGACGTCCTGCTCGTCGATGGCTCCGTCGCCGTCGTCCGGCCGTTGCGAGGCGATGACCGCGCGGCTCTGCTGGCGCTCCACGACGAGGTCGGGCTCGAGAGCCTGCGCCTGCGCTTCTTCAGCGCCAGCCGCGCCAGCGGCCACGCCTACGTCGACCATCTCCTGGCGGACCACCGCGCCGGTCAGGTGATCGCCCTGGGCCTGTGGCTCGATCGGTCACTGGTCGGGATCGCGACCGCGGAGCGCTTCGGCGACGAGGCCGAGGTCGCGTTCCTGGTCGCGGACCCGATGCACGGCCACGGCGTCGGGATGCTGTTGCTCGAGCACCTGGCGGCCGCCGCGCGGCTCGTCGGCGTCAACCGCTTCTCCGCGGAGGTGCTCGCCGAGAACGGCGCCATGATGCGGGTGTTCCTCGACGCCGGGTTCGGCGTGTCCCGGCACCTGGAGCGGGGCGTCGTCACCGTCGAGATGGACACCCACGTCTCCGAGGCCGCCCTGCTCGCCGCCGACACCCGTGAGTCCCGGGCCGAGGCAGCCTCGCTGACCGCCCTGCTGCGCCCGGGCCGGGTGGCCGTGGTCGGTGCTCGCCGCGACGGCACCGGCGTCGGCGCCGCCGTCATCGACTCGATCGTGGAGGGCGGTTTCCGTGGCGAGCTGGTGGTGATCCACCCGTCCGCCACAGCGATCGGAGGCGTCCCGGCGTACCCGTCCTTCCAAGACCTGCCGGGACCCGTCGACCTGGTGATGGTCGCCGTGCCGCCCGAACGGGTCATCCGGTGCGTGCAGCAGGCGGCCGAGGCCGGAGCCCGGGCGGCCGTGGTGATCACCTCGGGCTTCGCAGAGATGGGACCCGAGGGCGTGACCCTCCAGCGCGAGCTGGCTCGCGCCGCGCGTGCCCAGGACATCCGGGTGGTGGGCCCGAACTGTCTGGGCCTCCTCGACAACCAGCCCGACGTGCGGCTCGCCGCCACCTTCGCGGGCTCCAGCCCGCCGCCCGGCGGACTGGCGATCGCGTCCCAGTCGGGCGGCGTCGGCATCGTCGTGCTCGACCTGGCCCACCGCCTCGGGCTCGGCGTCGGGCACTTCGTCTCCCTGGGCAACAAGGCGGACGTGTCGAGCAACGACCTGCTGGCGGCCTGGCTCGACGACCCCGACGTGACTGCCGCCGCGCTCTACCTGGAGTCGTTCGGCAACCCTGCGAAGTTCGCGCGGGTGGCCCGTCGCTTCGCCGAGCGCAAGCCCCTGCTCGCGGTGATGGGCGGTCGCTCGGGTGGTGGCCAGCGGGCGGGCGCCTCACACACGGCCGCCGCGGCCACCCCGTCCGTCCGCGTCGACGCCCTGTTCGTCCAGGCCGGTGTGATCAGCTGCCGCGACGCCGAGGAGCTGACCGAGACCGCGCTGATGCTCGCGGAGCAACCCCTCCCCGACGGGCCGCGTGTGGCCGTGCTGGGCAACGCCGGCGGCCTGGGTGTCCTCGCAGCCGACGCCGCGTCGCGACACGGGCTCGAGGTTCCGGCGCTGTCGCCCGAGCTGCGGGCCCGGATCGGCGAGCACGTGTCCGGCACCGTCGGCACCACCAACCCCGTGGATGCCGGCGCCGGTGGCGGCGCCGAGGATCTGGGTCACATCACCGCGGAGCTGCTGGACTCCGACGAGGTGGACGCGGTCCTGGTCGTCCTCGTCAGTACCCGGACCCTCGAGCCGACGGCCACCCTCGCCTCGATCCGCCGGGCGCGCCTCGCACACCCCCGGAAGCCACTGCTCATGGTCCTGCTCGGAGGGCTCGCGACTCCTCCACTTCCTGGCGTCACCGTGCTGCCGTCGGTGGAGTCGGCGGTCCGGACCCTCGGGCACGCGGTGGCGTACGCCGCCTGGCGGGAGGCACCCCGCACGTTCGCCCCGGCCACCGAGCCCGGCCGGCTGACACGGGTCAGGCAGTGGGTGTCGACACACCTGGCCGAGGCCGGACCGGGCTGGCTCGGGCCGATCGAGGCCGCCGCGCTCCTCGCCCCGTACGACGTGACCCCGACGGGCGTCGTGGCACGCGGTCCGGAGGCTGCGGCAGCCGCGGCCGCAGGGGTGGGACTTCCGGTGGCGGTCAAGGTCGCCGACCCGGACGTGGTCCACAAGACCGACCGCGGCCTGGTTCGTCCCGGGGTGACCACGCTCGATGACGTGCGTTCCGCGGTCCAGCAGTTCGCACACGAGGTGGCCGATCCCGACGTGCCCGTCCTGGTCCAACCGATGGTGGGCGGCACGGAGATCGCCCTGGGTGTGGTTCGGGATCCGGCGCTCGGTCCCCTCGTGATGGTCGCCGCGGGCGGCACCGCGACCGACCTGTGGGACGACCGCGCCCTGCTGCTCGCCCCCGTCTCCGCACAGGACGCCGCTCGAGCCCTCCGATCGCTTCGGATCTGGCCCCTGCTGGCGGGGTACCGCGGCAGCGAACCCGCCGACGAGCACCAGCTCGTGGACCTGATCGTGGCCCTGGGCCGCCTGGCGGTCGACGTTCCCGAGCTGGCCGAGGTCGATCTCAACCCGGTGATGGCGACCCCGGACGGCGCCTCGCTGGTCGACGTCAAGATCCGCCTCGACCGGGGCACGGCCGTGGACGCCGGCGTCCCCCGTCGGCTGCGGGCTCCGGCCTGACCCGCCGCGAGGGGGACCCGTCACACTGAGGGGGTGAACCCCACGCCGGACGAGCCGGAGCCCGCGACCGGCCCGCCGTCCGACGGGCTGCCCGGCTCGAGCCAGGCGCTCCTCGACGCCGTGATGGCGATCTCCTCGGACCTCGACCTCCGCAGCGTGCTCACCCGGATCGTCGAGTCCGCGACCACCCTGACGGACGCGCGCTACGGCGCGCTCGGCGTCGTGGGCGGGGACGACCAGCTCGTCGAGTTCGTGACCACGGGCCTCAGCGACCAGCAGCGCCAGCGGATCGGTGACCTCCCGCACGGGCGGGGCATCCTCGGCCTGCTGATCTCCGATCCGCGCCCGATCCGGCTACGGGACCTCGCGACCCATCCGGCGTCGTACGGCTTCCCCCCGAACCATCCCCCCATGGGCTCGTTCCTCGGGGTCCCCGTCCACATCCGCGGCAGCGTGTTCGGCAACCTGTACCTGACCGAGAAAAGGGGGGGCGGCGAATTCACCGCGACCGACGAACGCCTCGCGGTGGCCCTGGCCAGCGCGGCCGGCCTGGTCATCGAGAACGCGCGCGCCTACGGACTCAGCGAACGTCGGCGCCAGTGGCTGGAAGCCGCTGCAGCGCTCACCGACTCCCTGCAACCGCCCATCGAGTGGGACGTCGCCCTCGAGCAGATCACCCGGACCGCGCGCAGGGTGGCCCTCGCGCGCGCAACGGCCGTCGTGAGCCCCGCGCGCGACGGCGTGGTGCGCGCCCTGGCCTGCGAGCCCGAGGACGCGGCGAACGTGACCGAAGCCGTCGAGTCGGTGCTGGCGAAGATCGACCGGGCGGGGCTCACCGACCCGGTCGACGTCGACCTGGGGCGGCTCACCTCCACGGTGGTGCCGTTGCGCTCCCACCTGGCCGAGACCAGCCTCCTGGTCGCGCTGTTCAACCCCAGCGAGCATCGGCTGCGTGACGTCGACGACCGCGGGCTGCTGATCAGCTTCGCCGACCACGCGGCGCTCGCGCTGGACCGGGCGCAGGCAGTCAGCGACCGCGAGGAGCTCGCCGTGATCTCCGATCGCGAGCGGATCGCCCGAGACCTGCACGACGTGGTGATCCAGCGGCTGTTCGCGATCGGCATGCAGCTGCAGGCCGCCTCGCTCCGGGGGGCTCCGGACGGCGTGCGGGAGCGTCTGGAGCAGGCCGTCCTCGATCTCGACGGCACGATCCGCGACGTGCGCGCCACGATCTTCGAGCTGCAGGCGCACGGGTCGGGCTCCCTCCGCGCCGATCTGCGGGCGCTCGCGCGCGACTACGTGCCGGTCCTGGGGTTCTCGCCGACCGTACGGACCAGCGGCCCGGTCGACACCGCGGTCACCGGACCGGTGCGCGACCAGCTGCTGCCGGTGCTGCGCGAGGCGCTGTCCAACGTGGCCCGGCATGCCCACGCGTCGCGCGCCGAGGTCGAGCTCGTCGTCGGCGACGGTGAGCTGTGCCTGGTCGTCCAGGACGACGGGGTCGGGATGGGGCCGGACGCGACACAGAGCGGCCTGCGCAACGCCCGCCGCCGAGCCACCGCCCTCGGCGGCGTGCTCGAGCTGGACGCCCGGGAGCCGCAGGGGATGGCGCTGCGCTGGCGGGTCCCGCTGGCGCCCGGGGATCGTCAGGAGTGACGATCGGGTGCCAGCAGCTTGGACGCCAGCACGGCGGCCTGCGTCCGCCGCTCCAGGCCGAGCTTGGCCAGGATGCTCGAGACGTAGTTCTTCACGGTCTTCTCGGCCAGGAACATCCGCTCCCCGATCTGACGGTTGGTCAGCCCCTCCGCGATCAGTGCGAGCAGCTTGAGCTCCTGCTCGGTCAGGCCGGCCAGCTCGGGAGCCGTGCCCGGCCCGTGGCGCACCCGCTCCAGAACCCGCGCGGTGAGCGTCGGGTCGATGAGCGAGTTCCCGGCCGCCACCTGGCGCACCGCGCCGATCAGGTCCTGACCGGTGATCTCCTTCAGGACGTAGCCCGCCGCGCCCGCCATGATCGCCGCGAACAGCGCCTCGTCGTCGTCGTACGACGTGAGGATCAGCGCCTTGACGTCGGCGTCGACGGCACGGACGGCCCGGCACACCTCGATCCCCGACCCGTCCGGCAGCCGCGCGTCCAGGACCGCCACGTCCGGGTGCAGCGCCGGGATCCTCGCGGTCGCCTCGGCCGCTGACCCGGACTCACCCACGACCTCGATGTCCCCCACCGACTCGAGCAGAGCCCGGAGACCCTGCCGCACGACCTCGTGGTCATCCAGGAGGAAGACCCGGATGGAGGTGTCGCTCATGGGCTATGTGTAGCACTCACGACGCCCTGGAACGCCGAGGTGCTGCCACCGACCGGTGACGATCGCGACGACCGTCGGTCATGACAGGGTGGTGGCCGTGGATGACGACCTCGCCAGGGCGGCTGCCGAGCGGCTCGCCGCCCTGACCGGCGTACCTCGCCACCGGGCCGTGGTCGTACTGGGCTCCGGCTGGGGTCCCGCCGCGGACGCCTTCGGGAGCCCGGTGGCGACGCTCCCGATGTCGGACCTCCCCGGCTTCGTGGCACCCACGGCCGAGGGTCACCGCGGCACGGTCGCGTCGTACGACGTGGGCGGCGTGCCGACGCTCGTGCTCTTCGGCCGCACCCATCTGTACGAGGGCCTGGGACTGGGTCCCGTCGTGCACGGCGTGCGCGTGGCGGCCGCGGCGGGCTGCACGACCGCGGTCCTCACCAACGCCAACGGCTCGCTGAGGCCGGACTGGGAGCTCGGTCGCCCCGTCCTGGTGCGGGACCACCTGAACCTGACCGCGACGTCGCCGTTGGTCGGTCCGCGCTTCGTCGACCTCACCGACTGCTGGTCGCGACGTCTGCGGACGCTGGCCCGCGAGCTGGACCCGTCGCTCCCCGAGGCGGTCTACGCCTGGCTCCCGGGGCCGCACTACGAGACGCCCGCGGAGGCGGAGTGGGCCCGTCGAGCCGGAGCGGACGTGCTCGGTATGTCGACGGTGCCGGAGGCGATCGCCGCGCGAGAATGGGGGATCGAGGTGGTCGGTCTCTCGACGGTGACCGCCGTCGAGGGCGGCGATGCGGGGATCGACCCCGCTGAGGTGGTGGCGGTCGCCGAGGCGTCCGCCGCACGGACGGGCCCGCTGCTGGCGGACCTGGTGAGGAGAGGAACGGCATGACCACGATCGAGGAGACCTCGTCGGTTCCACCGGAGCGAGGCCCGTCGACTCCCGCCCGCCGCGGCCCGATCGAGGCCAACGGGATCAACGTCATCGACGAGTCCGAGCGCAAGGGACGCCCCTCCGACCTGTTCTGGCCGTGGTGCGCCTCCAACGTGTCGGTCCTTGCGGTCTCCTACGGCGCCTTCGTGCTCGGGTTCGGGATCGGGCTGTGGCAGGGACTGGCCGCCGCGGTCGTCGGCGCGGTCTTCTCGTTCTTCCTGGTCGGCCTCGTCTCGATCGCCGGCAAGCGCGGATCGGCGCCCACGCTGGTGCTCTCGCGCGCGGCGTTCGGCCGGTGGGGCAACACGCTGCCGTGCCTCGTCTCCTACGTGCTGCTCGTCGGCTGGGAGACGGTGCTCGTCGCGCTCTCCACGCTGGCCACGGCGACGGTCTTCGAGCGGCTCGGGTGGAGCCACGGCAACGGCACCAAGATCATCGCCTTCGTGGTGGTGGCCGGCGTCATCGTGCTGGCCGGGATCATGGGCTTCGACCTGATCATGCGACTCCAGAAGTACCTCACGATCGCGCTGATCCTCGTCACCGCGGTCTACGTCGTCCTCACCTGGCACCACATCCACCTCTCGACCGCCCGGGCCCTTCCCCACGGCACCCTGAGCGCGGTGGTCGGGGCCGGCATCCTGGTGATGACCGGATTCGGCGTCGGCTGGGTCAACACCGGGGCGGACTACTCGCGCTACCTGCCGCGTACGGCGTCCACCGGCGGCGTGGTCTGGTGGCCGACGTTCGGGGGGAGCCTGCCGGTGGTGATCCTGGTGGCCTACGGCATCCTCCTGGCCGGTTCGTCGCACCAGCTGAGCACCGCGATCGGCTCCGACCCGATCGGTGCACTCACCACGATCCTGCCGACGTGGTTCCTGCTGCCGTTCGCCGTCGTCGCGGTGGCGGGGCTCGTCAGCGGGGCGATGATGGACATCTACTCCTCGGGGCTGACCCTGCTCACCCTCGGCCTGCGGACCCCGCGATGGGTCGCCGCCGGGATCGACGGCGTGCTGATGATCCTCGGGGCGATCTACATCGTCTTCTACTCGTCGAGCACCTTCATCCTCCTGTTCGAGGCGTTCCTGATCGTCCTCGGCGTCCCCATGGCGGCCTGGTGCGGCGTCTTCCTCGCCGACCTCCTGATGCGCCGGCGGGACTACCACGAGGCGTCGCTGTTCACCGCGCGCGGCCTCTACGGCAGCTTCCGGCTCAGCGCCGTGCTGTTCATGGTGCTGGGAACCGCCGCCGGCTGGGGCCTGGTCATCGACACCACGGGCCAGGGCAAGGGGCTCAGCTGGCTGGGCTACTTCCTGGGCGGCGAGACGCTCAACGTCGACATCGGCAGCCTCTCGGTCCACGGGCACTGGCTCGACCTGGGCGGCCGGGGCGGCGCCTGGGCCTACGCCAACCTGGGCGTCCCGGTCGCGCTCGTGATCGGGTTCGTGGGCTACCTGCTCTTCGGCTTCTGGGGCGTCCGCCGGCAGGAGCGCGCCATGCGCCGGGCCGACGCCGAGGTGGCCGCCGAGCCCGCGGCCGCCTGACCGTCGGTCGTCAGCCCAAGGACCTGCGCTCGGCGGCGATCGTGGTGTCGTCGCCGTGCCCGGTGTGGACGACGGTGTCCCCCGGCAGGGCGAGGAGCCGCGTCCGGATCGAGGTGACGATGAGGTCCGCGTCGCTGTAGGACCGGCCGGTTGCTCCCGGCCCGCCGTGGAAGAGCGTGTCGCCGGTGAACACGCAGCCCAGGTCGGGCGCCAGCAGGCAGACCGACCCCGGCGAGTGTCCCGGGGTGTGGAGGACGGTCAGCGAAGAGCCCGCGACCGGGATGCTCTGCCCGTCGGACAGGTCGACGTCCCAGAGGTGGTCGGGGTGCGTGAGCTCCCACAACGGCCGCTCGTCGGGGTGGAGCAGGATCGGCGCGGCCACGGCCTCGCGCAGGGCGGGCGACACCAGCACGTGGTCGTCGTGGGCATGGGTGCAGATGATGGCCGTGACGCGGCGGCCGTCGACCACGTCGAGGATGGCGCCCACGTCGTGCGGCGCGTCGATCACCACGCACGTCTCGTCGTCGCCGACGACCCACACGTTGTTGTCCACCTCGAACGTCTCGCCGTCCAGGCTGAAGGTGCCGCTGGTGACGCCGTGGTCGACCCGCAGGCTCACGAGAAGATCACCACGCTCCTCAGCACGCTCTGCCCGTCTTCCGGGGCCTTGTGCATCGTGTCGAACGCCGCCTCCACGTCGCCGAGCCCGATCTCCTCGGAGACGAACGCGTCGAGGTCGAGTCGTCCCTGCTGGTAGAGGGACACCAGCATCGGGAAGTCGCGTGAGGGCAGGCAGTCGCCGTACCAGCTGGACTTGAGCGCGCCGCCGCGGCCGAACACGTCGATCAGCGGGAGATCCGGCACCTTCATGTCCGGCGTCGGGACGCCGACGAGGACCAGGGTCCCGGCGAGGTCGCGGGCGTAGAAGGCCTGCTTCCAGGTCTCGGGCCGCCCGACCGCGTCGATCACCACGTCGGCGCCGTGGCCGTCGGTGAGCGCCTGGATCGCGGCCACCGGGTCGTCGTTCGCGCTGTTGACCGTGTGCGTCGCGCCGAGGCGCCGGGCACCCTCGAGCTTCCGGTCGTCGAGGTCGACCGCGATGATCGTGCTCGCCCCGGCGAGCGCCGACCCGGCGATCGCGGCCGAACCGACGCCCCCGCAGCCGATCACGGCGACGCTCATGCCGCGCGAGACGCCGCCGGTGTTGATCGCCGCCCCGAGCCCGGCCATCACGCCGCACCCGAGCAGGCCGACTGCTGCTGCCCGGGCCGACGGATCGACCTTCGTGCACTGGCCGGCCGCCACCAGGGTCTTCTCCGCGAACGCTCCGATGCCCAGGGCGGGCGAGAGCTCGGTGCCGTCCTGGAGCGTCATCCTCTGGGTGGCGTTGTGGGTGGCGAAGCAGTACCAGGGCTCGCCGCGGGTGCAGGCCCGGCAGTTGCCGCACACCGCCCGCCAGTTCAGGACCACGAAGTCGCCCGGGGCCACGGAGGTGACGTCCCCACCCACCGCCTCCACGACGCCCGCGGCCTCGTGACCCAGCAGGAACGGGAAGTCGTCGTTGATGCCGCCCTCGCGGTAGTGCAGGTCGGTATGGCAGACGCCACAGGCCTGCACCTGCACCAGCGCCTCGCCCGGACCCGGGTCCGGGACGTTGATGGTCTCGATGCTCACCGGCTCGCCCTTGGCGTGCGCGACCACCGCCTGGACCTGCTGCATCCGCTGCTCCTCCGACTCGTGGGACCGTGCGGTCACGATGGCAACCACGGGGGCGCTTGGCAACCACCACCCCGGATCAGCGGCAACTTGTCCGTCGTACGTCGCGTCACAGGCGCGTGAACCCGAACTTCCTGAAGCCGCTCACGCTCACGGCCTTCGCCGCGCTCCTCGTGCTGGCGCCGGGTGCCGGCGGTGCCGGAGACGTGTCCCTGGGCCGGCCGCTCAGCGGGGCGTACGTCGTGACGCCCGCCGCGGCGCGGACGCCCGTCCGGGCGTCGATCCGGGTCACGGGACCAGGGACCGGCGCTCGTCACGGACTACCCCGCCACCCCCCGATGCAACCCTCCGGGCGCGGATCTCGTGTAGGGGGTGACCGCCGAGCAGGATGGTGAACGGATGCAGCCACACGCGATCGCAGGGGGAGGCTTGGTGACCACGCACGTGCGTTCGACGCGCGACGTGGAGTTCGAGTCGTGGCTCGCGGCCCGCGAGCCGGCGCTCCAGCGCACCGCTCACCTGCTCACCGGCGACGTGCACACGGCGCAGGACCTGGTCCAGAACACCCTGGCCAAGCTGTATCTCGCCTGGGACCGGATCCAGGACCGCGGTCGCGTCGACGCGTACGCCCGCAAGATCCTGATCAACGAGCACCGGACGGCGTGGCGCCGTCCGGTGCGGCGCCGCGAGCAGGTCACCGCCGAGCTGCCGGACCGTCCCGCCCCCGAGCGCGGCTACGACGGGCAGCGGGAGGCCGTCTGGGCGTTCGTCGGCTCGCTGCCGCCCCGTCAGCGGGCCGTGATCGTGCTGCGGTTCTACGAGCAGCTGACCGAGCCCGAGATCGCCGACCTCTTGGGCATCTCGCTGGGCACCGTGAAGTCCCAGAGCAGCCGCGCCCTGGCGGCGCTGCGCACCCACCTGCCCGACCATCCCGAGCTCTCCGGGGAGGAGGAGCGATGAACCCCGAGGACCTGCTGACCGACGCCTTCCGCGACCGGACCGAGCACACCGACTACCCCTCCACCCCGATGTCGACCGTCGCGCGTCGGGCCGGCGTCATCCGCGCCCGCCGCCGTCGTACGACGGTGCTCGCCGCCGCGGCAGCGGTCGCCGCGGTCGCCGTCCCGAGCGCCCTGTGGCTCGGCCGTTCGCCCGCGAGCTCGCCCCAGCCGTCTCACGAGCTCTCCTCCAGCCCGTCGCAGTCGCCCACCCAGCGCGCCAGCGCGCCGCCGACGACCGATCTGGCGTCGCTCCCGAAGGGGGCGCCGCCGGGCATCGACTACCTCGCCGGCGACGTCTACCACGCCATGGGCGGGGGCCGGACGGCCACGCCGGCGTTCGCCTCTGCCAGCACGGCCGCGCTCGGCCGCGGCGGGATCCTCACGGCGACGCCCCGGCCCGGCTCGTCGGTCGCCGATCTCGCCCTGGTCGTGAACGGGGCGGCGCAGCCGCTCGGCTGCGGGGCCGAAGGCTTCGCGCTGAGCACCGACCGCACCCAGTCGGCGTACTGGGTGAAGGGCACGTGCTCCGGCACGTCGGGGGGCAGGCTCTACGGCGGGGTCACCAACACCATGGGCCAGGCGGGGCCCGGCTACGTCGCCACACCACCGGGAGAGTTCGACCTCCCCGTGGGGATCGTGCAGCAGGGTGTCGTCGTGAACCGGTCGGGTGGGACCGGCAGCACGCCGGCGATCGTCGCCTGGGACGGCACCACCACCTCGCTGTCCGCGCTGGCCCGCGCGCTCGGCTCGGACGAGAACGCCGACGTCGTCAGCGGGGTCCTCGACCCGGCGACGGGGACGGGTGGGGTCGTCGACGCGCAGACCGGAGCCGTGCGGTGGCGGGCCCCGGAGGGCTGGGCGCTCGGCCAGTTCTCGTCCGACGGGACGTACGTCCTCGGCGAGCAGTCCACGCAACCGGGCGGCCACGCCGTCTTCGACACCCGGACCCACCGGCTGGTGACCCGGCTCGACGTCCCGGCCGGCGTGAGCCTCCAGGACGTCGTCTGGGACACCGGGGACAGCGTGCTCGCCCGGGCCGCGACCGCGACGGACCAGGCCATCCTCCGTTTCGACCTGCAGGGTCACGTCACCCGCGCCACGCCGGTGCATCAGGGCACCGACTACTACCGCTTCGCGACGCGCCCGTAGCGCTCCGGACGGCGCGGACCCGGCGCTTCTGCCACGATTGCAACCTTCCTCGCCCCACCCGCGTCTTGGTCGGGACGAGGGAGGGACCGATGGATCAACCCGCCGAACGAGCACCGACGGGGGCTGTGGCCGTGTTCGCAGCGGACGACCGCCAGGGCGCGCGCGACGCCGACTTCGCGGCGTACCTGGCCGCGCGGCAGGCGAGCCTGCTGCGCACGGCGTACCTGCTCACGGGCAACCGCCACGACGCGGAGGACCTGACCCAGACCGCCTTCGCGAAGCTGTACCTCTCGTGGGACAAGGTGCGGCACCAGGGGTCGATGGACGGCTACGTACGCCGGATCCTGGTGAACGAGCACAACTCCCTGTGGCGTCGCGCCTGGAAGAGGCGCGAGCACAGCCAGGACCACACCACCTTCGACGGCGCCGTGCAGGACGCCTACGACGACGGCACCGGCTCGGCCCTGTGGGACGTGGTGCAGACCCTGCCCCGCAAGGCGCGGGCGGTCGTCGTCCTGCGCTACTACGAGCAGCTGAGCGAGGCCGAGACGGCCGCCGTCCTCGGCATCTCCGTCGGCACCGTGAAGTCCCAGACCAGCCGCGCGCTCGCGACGCTCCGCGAGCGCGCCCCCCAGAGCCTCGACCCCCGCGGATCCGAGGAGGACCGATGAACGACGACGACCTGACCAGCAGCCTGCACGACGAGCTCCGGAACCGTGCCGACGCGATGCACGGCTCGACGGTGGGACTCGCAGACGTCACCGGCCGGGCCCGCACGATCCGCCGCCGCCGCGCCGCGACGGCCGTCGCCGGCGTGGTCGCCGCCGTGGTGCTGATCGTGCCGACCGCGGCCGTCGCCGGTCACGAGCTCGGCGGCCACCGGAACGAGCCGCTGCCCGCGACGCAGGACGTCTCACCGACCCCCACGGCCCAGGCCGATCCACGGGCCCCGCTCGAGGTGACCGGCCTTCCGACCGGAGCGGCCCCGAGGGTCGGCTTCCTCCGCGGCGGAACCCTGCATCTGCCCGGCGGCTCGTCCGTGCCGGTGGCGACGGCGGATCCGGTCGACCGGTACGTGCTGCTCACCGACGGCACCGTCGTGTTCCTGACCCGCAGCGACCAAGGGACGACCCACGTCGAGGTCACCGACCCCCAGGGCGCACGTCGCGGTCCCTACCCCGCCGGCGACGGCCTGGTGGCCGACCCGTCCGGCACGACCGCGGCGTGGATCGGCCCCGACGGGCACCCACGGATCTGGCGGCCCGGCGCCACCCAGCCCTTCCGGATGGCCGGCCACGTTCCCGGCGACGGGCTCCAGGTGCAGGCCGTGACGGCCGGCGACTGCGCCAGCACCGATCCGGCCGGTGCCGGCGGTTGCCAGGTGCTGGTCCGGACCCACGACCAGGCCACCGGCGCGACCGCCGACTGGCTGGTGTCGTCCGACGGCGGCGTCGACCGGGCTGCGCCGAGCGCCCGGTTCGTGGGAGTCACCAGCCTGGCCGGCTCCGGCACCGAGGTGGGCCTGACCAGGGTTCGGCAGGACGGCTCCAGCTGCTCGGGCATCGCCGGGCAGTCCGGGCCCGTGGCCTGGCAGACCTGCTCCCACACCCTGCTGGCCTTCTCGCCCGACGGTTCGTACGTGTCCGCCGACACGGCGTACCACGACGGCGCTGGCAGCAGTGTCCTCGCGGCGTACGGCGCGAACGGCGACCTCGCGTTCGACCACCTGTCGACGCGCCGGGCCCAGGCGTTCGTGCAGACCTCCGTGTGGGAGGACGACACGCACCTGCTGGGCACCGTGTTCCAGGGCGGCCGCTGGTCGGTGGTGCGGTTCGGCGTCGACGGGTCGATGGAGCTCGCCGTCCCGTCGGTGCCGGGCGACGTCGCGCGGTCCCCGCTGGTGCTCCCGGGCGAGCGGTAGGGCTCAGGCGACGACCTGGGTGACCGGCTGGGAGGAGTCGGCCGGCAGGTCGAGCGACGACGGCGGGCGACCGCGGGCGACGAGCTCGGACCCGAGGGCGGCGACCATCGCGCCGTTGTCGGTGCAGAGCCCGGGCCGCGGCACCCGGACCCGGATGCCGCGAGCCTCCGCGCGCTCGGTGGCCATCGCCCGGAGCCGCGAGTTCGCGGCGACGCCGCCGCCGATCAGGATGTCGTCGATCCCCTGGGCCTGGGCGGCGTCCACGGCCTTGCGGGTCAGCACGTCGCAGACCGCCTCCTGGAACGAGGCCGCGACGTCGGCGACGTCGATCGGGACGCCGTCCCGCTGCTGCGTCTCCACCCACCGGGCCACCGCCGTCTTCAGACCGCTGAACGAGAAGTCGAAGCGGTGCCGCTCGAGGTCGCGGCGGCTGGTGAGGCCTCGCGGGAAGTCGATGGTGACGCTGCCGTCGCGCGCCGCGCGGTCGATGTGCGGTCCGCCCGGGAACGGCAGGCCGAGCAGGCGCGCGACCTTGTCGAAGGCCTCGCCGGCGGCGTCGTCGATCGTCGCCCCCAGCGGGTCGACCCCGGTGGTCACGTCCTCCACGCGCAGCAGGCTGGAGTGGCCGCCGCTGACCAGCATGGCCAGGCAGGGCTCGGGCAGCGGGCCGTGCTCGAGCTGGTCGACCGCCACGTGCGCGGCCAGGTGGTTGACGCCGTAGAGCGGCTTGCCCAGCCCCCACGCCAGGGCCTTCGCGGCCGCCACCCCGACCAGGAGGGCGCCGGCCAGCCCGGGACCGCTGGTCACCGCGACGGCGTCCACGTCGTACGGCGTGATGCCGGCGGTCTCGCAGGCACGCTCGATGGTCGGCACCATCGCCTCGAGATGGGCGCGGCTGGCGACCTCGGGGACGACGCCCCCGAAGCGCGCGTGCTCGTCCACGCTGCTGGCGACGGCGTCGGCGAGCAGCGTGTTCCCCCGGACGATGCCGACGCCGGTCTCGTCGCAGGAGGTCTCGATGCCGAGGATCAGCGGTCCGTCGCTCACGGGACCATTGTGTCGAGGTGTCACGGCGAGGTCGGTGTCAGGTCACAGGCGAGCCTCGGGCCGGGTCGGCTCGAACAGCTCGACGAGGTTGCCCGACGGGTCCTCGACGAGGACCTGGCGGCCGCCGACGCCCTCGATCAGCTCGCTCCGCAGCGACACCCCGGCGTCGCTCAGCCGCCCGATCTCGGACGCCACGTCGTCGACCTCGAGCGAGAAGCGGTTCCACCCACCGGGCTCGGGGATGCTGCCGTCGGCGAGCCGCCGTCCGCCGCCGCCCTGGGTGCTCGGGGCGCTGAGCAGGAGGCGCAGCTCGCCGCGCGTCAGGATCGCGAACGACGGGGCCGGATGCATCGCCTCCGTGAAGCCCAGCTGACCGCAGTAGAAGTCGATCGCGGCGTCGACGTCGTGGACGATGTAGCGGACGCTGATGCTGCTCACGCATCCTCCTCGAGGTCTCGGACCAGGATCACCGCGGTCGTCCCGTCAGCGTAGTAGCGAGGCCTCCGGTCGATCTCGGAGAAGCCGCGGGCCGCGTAGAAGGCGCATGCGCCCCGGTTGTCCTCGCGCACCTCGAGCAGCACCCGGTCGACGTGCCGCGTCCGGGCCTCCTCCTCGACGCGCGCGAGGAGCTCGGACGCGACGCCGGTACGACGGTGGGCCGCGTCGACGGCGATCCGTTGCAGCTCGGCGACGTCGGCGACGATGCTCGCGGCGGCGTAGCCGACCGGGACGTCCTCGACCTCGGCGACGAGGTAGAGGGTGGTCGGGACGCGTCCGGCCACGCCCTCCGTCACCAGCGTCTCGGACCAGGCGTCAGACCCGAGCGCGACGCGCTCGAGGGCCGCGATGGCGGCCGCGTCCTCGGGGGCGGCCGGGCGGATCACGACACTCTCTTCGGGGCCCCGGGCGCGACGGCGTCGGGACGCCGGAGGTAGAGGGGCTCGGGGTCGCTCAGCTCGGCCAGCTCCTCGGCGACCACCCGCGCCAGCCAGCCGGCGCTGGGCGCGGCCGGTCCGCGCCGGTCCGGGAACGCGTCGGGATAGAGCACCGCGCCCTCGCCCGCCACCGGACGGTCCGTCGCGGCGTCGACGGGTCGCCGCACCTCGGGGCCGTCCAGGCGGCGGCCCTGGTCGTCGTAGGAGGCGACGTAGACCTCCCTGCGGCGCGCGTCGGTCGCGACGACGAAGTCGCGGCCGATCGGGTCGTCGCCCAGCGCGGCTTGGATCGCCACCACGTCGAGCGAGCACACGCCGTACACGGGAAGCTCGAGCACGAACCCCAGTGTGCGGGCCGTGACCAGGCCGACCCGCAACCCGGTGAACGGGCCCGGGCCGATCCCCACGGCGATCGCGGTGAGGTCCTGCCGCACGACCCCGGCGTCGGCCAGCACGGCCTCGATCAGCGGGGCGAGCTGCTCGCCGTGCTTCATCCGCTGCTCGGACCGGCGCTCGACGACGTCGCCGTCCTCGTGGCGGAGGGCGACGGTCACGTACGGCGTGGCCGTGTCGAAGGCGAGGAGCACGCTCCCGAGGTTACTGAGGGCCCACCGGGAGCGCGCGCCAGTGGGTGGTCACGCGCCCGTCGTCGTCGACCAGGTGGAGCGCGAAGCTGGGCGGGGCGTCGTACCAGAGGGTCGGCACCTGCTCGGCGTCCGCGGTGACCGTCGACACCACGCCTCCCCCGATCAGGAGGGGACGTCCGGCGAAGGTCGTCACGCCCATCGTGTGGGCATGACCCACGAGGGTCGCGACCACGTGCGGGTGTCGGGTCAGGACCGTCGCCAGCGCCTCGCCGTCGAGCAGCCGGATCGGGTCCATGAGACCCAGGCCGATCGTGGTCGGTGGGTGGTGGAGGCAGACGTACGCCGGACGCGGGTCCTCCGCGAGCCGCGCGTCGAGCCAGTCCAGCTGGTCGTCGCCGAGGCGGCCCGGATCCACGCGACCGGTCTCGTCCGCGTCGATCAGCGAGTCGAGCATCAGGAACCTCGCACCCGCCGCCTCGACGACCGAGCGCGCCTCGAGACCGAGGCCGGCGACGAACGCGGTCCGCACGTCGTGGTTGCCGGGACAGACCGCGACAGGCCCGTCCCACCGGTCCAGCCAGGCCCGCGCCGCGTCGTACTCCTGGGGGAGCCCGTGGTCGGCGACGTCCCCGGAGACCACGAGGACGTCGGGCAGGGGGTTCATGGCCAGGAGGTGGTCCATCACGGCCTTGGCGCGTGAGGTGGGGTCCTGCACGTCGTTGCCGAAGTGGGTGTCGCTGAGGTGCGCGATCACGAGCATGCCGCCAGCCTTCCACGGGGTCGCGCCCCTTGTAACGCGCAGTTACCTGCGCTCGTGCGCCGTTGCAGCAGCGCGGTAGCGCGGGTAACTGCGCGTTACAAGTGCCGCTCGGCCGGCTGCACCGCCGGCGGCAGCGCGACGCCGAGCCACCGCGCGCCGAGCGGCGACACGACCACCCGCCGCGGGTCGAGCTCGGAGGCCCCGTCGGCGACGGCCCGCTCGATGCGCACCTCGACCCGATCGTCGGCGAGCCCCTCGGCCAGACCCTCGCCCCACTCGACGACGGTGACGGCCTCGTCGAGTGACGTGTCGAGGTCGAGGTCGTCGAGCTCGGCGACGCCACCCAGCCGGTAGGCGTCGGCATGGACCAGGGCGGGGCCGCCCGTGAGCGACGGGTGGACGCGCGCGATCACGAACGTCGGCGACGTGACGTCGCCGCGCACGTGCAGCCCGGCGCCGAGTCCCTGGGTGAATGTGGTCTTGCCGGCGCCCAGCTCGCCCGAGAGCACCACGACGTCACCGGCCCGGAGCACCCCGGCCAGCGCCTGCCCCAGGGCACGCATCGCGTCGGTGTCGGGGACGTCGTACGCCGTCGGCGCGGGCCGCCGGAGCTCGACGTACGGCGGGCGACGAGCGGTCTCCACGAAGCCGTGCTCCCGCCAGAACTTGCTGGTCCCCGGCAGCTCCACCCGGGCCAGCACCGCCACGTCGTCGTAGCTCTCGGCCCCGGCCAGCGCCTCCGCGACGACGGCGGACGCGACCCCGTGGTCACGCATGCCGGGGAGCACGCCGACCCGTCGCAGCCACAGCGTGCCACCGGCCGGCGCCAGCACCAGGGCCCCGACGTCGTCGCCGTCGAGGCTCGCCACCAGGCCGCCGTGCTGCAGCGCCCTCGTCAGGGTCTCCTCGGTCTCCGCCAGCGCGTCGGCCGGAGGGTCGACCGGCGGACGGGCGGCGAAGGCCGCGCGCACGATCGCGAGCACCGTCGCGGCCGCCTCGGGCCCGACCCGGCGTACGGCGAGTTCCGGCGTCACCGGCGGTCGACGACGTCGCCCGCCGCGGCGAGCAGGTGGTCGAGCTCGGCGTTGACCTCCTCGTGCCGCTCCATGATCACCAGGTGCCCGGCGCCCTCGCACTCGAGGAGGTTCGAGCCGGCGATGTAGGCGTGGAGCTTGCGGCTGTGGCCGATCGACGTCAGCTTGTCGGCGGTGCCGCAGATGATCGTCGTGGGCACCACCGAGAGGGCCTTCACGGTCTCGAACTTGTCGAGGGAGGCGAAGTTGGCGAAGAACTCCGCGACGACCTCGAACGGCGTCGCCGAGAGCATCTGGTCGACGAACTCGACGTACGACGCGGGCACGTCGTCGCCGAACGCCAGCTCGTCGGTGGCGACCATCGCGATCGAGCGTCCGATCCGCCGGAACCCGTCGACGGTCCGGTGGCCGCGCGCCAGCACCGCCATCAGCCGTTCGGCCAGGGCTCCACCGACCGTCGAAGGCAGCATCGGCGCGATGATCCGGTGCGGCTCGAGACCGCCCGCTGTCGTGGAGATCAGGCCGACGCCGACGACGCGGTCGCCGAACAGCTCGGGGTACTCCTCGGCCAGCGCCATGATCGTCATGCCGCCCATCGAGTGCCCGACCAGCACGACCGGACCGTGCGGGACGACCGTGTCGAGGACCTGTTTGAGATCGAGGCCGAGCTGCTGCATGCTCGCGTGGCCCGGATCGGAGCGGCCGGAGCGGCCGTGCGAGCGCTGGTCGTAGAACACGGTGCGCACCTGGCCGCGGTAGGCGGCGCGCTGGAAGTGCCACGAGTCGAGGTTGAGCGAGTAGCCGTGCACGAACACGACGGTCAGCTCGGGCGCCTTGGTGGCGCGCCGTCGCCCGGTGCCGTCGTACTCGTCGACCTCCACGTGCAGCGGTACGCCGTCGTCGGCGATCACCGTGATCGGCTGGGAGCGCAGCGAGCCGAAGTCGGTCTCGTCACCGGCGCCGCCGACGCGCGATGACCTTGCGGCGCTGCGCGACCCGCAACGCCGTTCCGGCCGCGGCGACGCCGACGGCACCGGCCGCGACCGAGAGGACCTTCCGGGTGGCGCTCACGCGGGGTCCCCCGCGAGGGACGAACGGGTTCCTGCGATGGTCATGCGTCTCCTTCGACGTAGCGCCGGCGCAGCCGGCCTCCCATCCTGGTGACGATCTCGTAGTGGATCGTGCCGCACGCGCGGGCCCAGTCGTCGGCGGTGGGCTCGCCGGCGGTGCCCGGGCCGAAGAGCACGACCTCGTCGCCGGGCCCCGCCTCGTCGTCCCCGAGGTCGACGACGAACTGGTCCATGCAGATGCGGCCCCGGATCGGCCGGCGCTTGCCGTCGACCCAGACCTCGGCGGAGTTGCCCGCATGCCGCGGCACCCCGTCGCCGTACCCCAGCGGGACCAGCCCCACGCGCGTCTCGCCCGGCGCGGCCCAGGTGTGGCCGTAGGAGACGCCCGCCCCCGCGTGGATGCGTTTGGCGAGCGCCAGCGGCGCGGTGACCGTCATGGCCGGCCGGAGCCCGAGATCGGGGCTCAGGCCGGGCGCGGGATCGAGGCCGTACGACGCGATCCCGCACCGCACGAGGTCGAACCTGCTGCTCGGCCGCAGGAGCGCACCCCCGGAGTTGGCGAGGTGCCGGACCTCCGGGGTGACCCCCGCGGCGTCGGCGACCCGGAGCGCCCCGCGGAAGGCCTTCTCCTGGCTGTCGTTGGCGGGGTGCAGGGGCTCGTCGCTGCACGCGAAGTGCGACCAGATGCCGGTGATCCGCCACACGCCGTCGGCCTCACCGGTGCGGGCCGCCGTGAGGAGGTCGGGCCAGAGCTCCGCGGTCGAGCCGCCGCGGGAGAGGCCGGTGTCGATCTTGAGCTGGACCCGCGCCGGCGTACCGGTGACCGCGGCCCGGATCTCGTCCAGCTCGGCGACCGTGTACGCCGTGACGTCGACGTCGCGGTCGACCGCCGCGGACCAGTCGTCGCCGGGCACCGTCAGCCAGCAGAGGATCCGGCCGGTGTCGCCGGCCTCGCGCAGCCGGACGGCCTCGGCGATCGTGGCCACGCCGAGCCAGGGGGCCCCCGCCGCACGGGCGGCCCCGGCGGCCTCGACGAGGCCGTGACCGTAGCCGTCGGCCTTCACCACGACCATCACGTCCGCCCCGTCGGGGGCCACGAGGTCACGCAGGAGACCGACGTTGTGCCGGATCGCCCCCAGGTCCACCACGATCTCGGGTCGGCGGACCCGCTCGCGACTCATGTGCCCATCCTCCCATCCGCCCGCCGTCCGCTGGCTGAAGGGAGTCCACAGGTCAGGCGAGGAGGTCGGCGACGACCCTGGGGAGGGCGTCCGCGACCTGGGGGGCCGAGATCGGTCCTCCCCCGGAGGCCAGGGTGGCGGCGGCGCCGTGGAGCCACGAACCGACCGAGCCGGCGTCGTACGGCGAGAGGCCGGCCGCGAGCAGCGCCCCGCAGAGGCCCCCGAGCACGTCTCCGGCGCCCGCGACGGCGAGCCACGGCGTCCCGGTGGTGGTCACCCGTACCCGCCCGTTCGGGGCGGCCACCAGCGTGTGGTGCCCCTTGAGGAGGACGGTGGCGGCGTACTCACGGGCGGCGCGGCGCGCGAACGCCAGCTGATCGGCCTCGACCTCGGCGCGCTCGACCCCGAGCATCGAGGCCAGCTCACCGGCGTGCGGGGTCAGCAGGGCCGGACGGTCGAGGGGAGTCTCGAGGTGCTGGAGGGCGTCGGCGTCGACGACGAGAGGTACGTCGTCCCGCAGGGCCGCGGTCAGGGCCTCCGCCGCGTCCGCGTCGCCGCCCGACCCGACCACCCACGCCTGGACGCGCCCGTCGCCGACGACGATCTCGGGATGCCGTGCGCGCACGGCGTCGGGTGCGCCGCCGGCGTAGCGCACCATGCCCACCAGCCCGCAGGCCGCTCCCGAGGTCGAGAGCACGCCCGCGCCCGGATAGCGGGCCGAGCCGGCGCGGACGCCGACGACACCGCGGGTGTACTTCTGCGCGGAGGCGTGGGGCCGGGGCAGCAGCGCCGCCACGTCGTCGGCCTGGAGCGCCGTGACCGCCGCCTCGGGCAGGTCGAGCCCGAGGTCGACGAGCTGGATGACGCCGCACGCCGAGGCGGCGGGCTCGACCAGGTGGCAGACCTTGTGGGTGCCGAAGGTCACCGTGACGGCGGCCGTCACGTGGCTGCCGTCGAGCCGGCCGGTGTCGACCTCGACCCCGCTCGGCACGTCGACCGACACCATCGGGACGCCGGCCACGGCTCGCACGGCGTCCAGCGCCGGCTGCCGCAGCCCCGCGCGCCCGCCGATCCCGACGATCCCGTCGACCACCACGTCGGGACATGCCTCGCCGCCCGGCTCGACGACGCGGCCGCCGGCGCTCCGTAGCGCCGCCAGGCCCGCCTCGTGGGCGGCGTCCGCGACCAGCACCGCCTCGACGCGTGCCCCGCGCCGTGCGAGCACCGCGCCGGCGTACAACGCGTCGCCGCCGTTGTCACCGCGGCCGACGAGCAGCAGCACGTGCCGCCCGTAGGCGCCCCCCATCAGGTCGATGACCGCGGTCGCCAGCCCGGCGGCCGCCCGCTGCATGAGGCTTCCCGCGGGCAGGGTCGCCATCAGCGCCCCCTCGGCCGCACGCACCTGGTCGACGGTGTGGGCGGCCCTCATGGACCCAACCTAACCAGGGCGCGCTCCGCGGCCCGTGCGGGTCGTGTGCCTCTGGACGCGCTCCGGCGCGTGCTCAGGCACACGACCCGAGAGTGACGTGGCCCCTGTGGATGGATCGGCGCACCGCGACGCGATCTCCGGCACATTCCAGACATGAGCGAGCTCGACGCACTCCTCCGGCGGCAGGAGGGCCTGGTGGCCCGCCGGCAGCTGCTCCGGCTGGGTATCGACGCCGACCGGGTGCGCAACGAGGTCGCCGCCGGGCGCTGGGTGGTCCGGACCCCTCGGGTCGTCGGCACGACGACCGGTCAGCTCACCTGGCTCCAGAGATGCTGGCTCGGCGTGCTCCACGCCGGACCGAGGAGCCTCCTCGGCGGCCTCTCCGCCGCGGCTCTCTGGGGCTTGAGCGGCTGGGAACGCCCCCAGATCACGGTGCTGGTCGAAGACGAGCTGAGCTTCGAACCGGTGCCCGGTGTCGCCTTCTTCCGCAGCCGCCGGCCCTTCGAGCTCCTCAACGCGGCACGTCCGGGGATGCCGACGGCCAGACTCGAGCCCGCAGTACTGCTGTACGCCGGCTACGAGGCACCGGTGCGCGCCGCCCACGGTGTGCTCGCGGCGTGCGTCCAGCAACGCCTGACCACGGCCACCCGGCTCGTGGAGTGGATCGACTCCCTGCGGCCGCTCCGGCGGGCCCGGTCACTGCGCGGGACGCTGCGCGACATCGACGGCGGCGCGCACTCGGTCGCTGAGCTCGACGTCGCTCGGATGTGCCGGACGTTCGGCCTGGTCCTGCCCGACCGACAGCGCCCACGGTGCGACCGCTCGGGCAGGCGTCGGTGGACCGACTGCGAATGGGACCTGCCCGACGGCACGGTCCTGGTGCTCGAGGTCGACGGTGCCTTCCACCTCGACGTGATGACCTGGGGCGCCGACCTCAAACGGGCGCGGGGCATCACCACTCGGGGCCGCATCGTGGTCCGTTGCAGCGCCTACGAGCTGCGCCACGAGACCGAGGACGTGGCCACCGACCTGATCGCTCTCGGCGTACCCCGCCGCCACCCCCACGACGCGGCCTGAGACGACCGGTCGAGCGCCTCCGGACGCGCCCCCGCGCCTCTCCGGGTCGTGTGCCTCTGGACGCGCTCCGGCGCGTGCTCAGGCACACGACCCCGCAAGTGGCCGGAGGGTCACGACTCCAGGACCACCACGGCCGAGGCGATCCCGGCGTCGTGCGAGAGCGAGAGGTGGACGTGGACCGCTCCGAGCTCGGCGGCCCGGGCGGCCACGGTGCCGGAGATGGCCAGGCGCGGGCGCCCGGACGACTCGGAGACGACCTCGGCGTCGTGCCAGGTCATGTTGCCCGGTGCACCGAGCGCCTTCGCGAGCGCCTCCTTGGCGGCGAACCGGGCGGCCAGCGAGGCGGGCGGCCGGGAGGCCTCGGCCTCGGTGAAGAGCCGCGCGGCCAGGCCGGGTGAGCGCCGCAGGGACTCCTCGAAGCGCGAGATGTCGACCACGTCGATGCCGACGCCGACGATCGCCACGGGAAGGTCAGGCCCTACTCGACCGTGACGGACTTGGCCAGGTTGCGCGGCTGGTCGACGTCGTGGCCGAGCCGGGTGGCCAGCTCGCAGGCGAACAGCTGCAGAGGGACGACGGCCGGTACGGGCTGGAGCAGGGTCGACACCGTCGGCAACCGGATCAGCGTGTCGGCGTACGCCGTGATCTCCGGGTCGTCGTCCTCGGCGAGCACGATGGTGCGCGCGCCGCGGGCCCGGATCTCCTGGATGGCGCTCAGCATCTTGTCGCGGAGCTGGTCGCGCCCGTGGGGCGGCACCACGCAGAACACCGGGAGCCCCGGCTCGATCAGCGCGATCGGCCCGTGCTTGAGCTCGCCGGCGGCGAAGCCCTCGGCGTGCAGGTAGGCCAGCTCCTTGAGCTTCAGGGCGCCCTCGAGCGCGATCGGGTAGCCGACGTGGCGACCCAGGAACAGCACCGACTTGGCGTCCTTGAGCTCGTCGGCGAGGGCGTAGAGCTCGTCGGCGCCGTCGAGGATCCGCTGCACGTGGCCGGGCATGTCGTGGAGCTCGGCCACGACGCGGGCGATCTCCTCGCCGTACGACGTGCCCCGCACCTGGGCGAGGTAGAGGCCGAGCAGGTAGGCCGCGATCACCTGGGTGATGAAGCCCTTGGTCGACGCGACGCCGATCTCGGGACCGGCGTGGGTGTAGATGACGGCGTCGGACTCGCGCGGGATCGTGGAACCGTTCGTGTTGCAGATCGCCAGCACCTTCGACCGCTGCAGCCGCGCGTGCCGGATCGCCTGCAGGGTGTCGGCGGTCTCCCCCGACTGGCTGATCGCCACCACCAGCGTCGACCTGGTCAGGATCGGGTCGCGGTAGCGGAACTCGTGGGCGAGCTCGACCTCGCACGGGATGCGGGTCCAGTGCTCGATGGCGTACTTGGCGACGAGGCCGGCGTAGAACGCCGTGCCGCACGCGATGATGATGATCTTGTCGACCTCGCGGAGCTCGCTGTCGGAGATGCGCACCTCGTCGAGCTGGAGGCGGCCTTCCGCGTCGTGCCGGCCGAGCAGCGCGTCGGCGATCGCCCGCGGCTGCTCGAAGATCTCCTTGCGCATGAACCAGTCGTAGCCGTCCTTCTCGGCGGCCGAGAGGTCCCAGTCGACGTGGTAGCGCTTGCCCTCCGCCGGCGTCCCGTCGAAGCCGATCACCGACACGTCGTCGCGGGTGATCGTGACGATCTGGTCCTGACCCAGCTCCAGCGCCTCGCGGGTGTGCTCGATGAACGCGGCCACGTCGGAGCCGATGAAGTTCTCCCCCTTGCCGAGGCCGACCACGAGCGGGGAGTTGCGACGGGCCGCGACGACCACGCTCGGGTCCTCGGCGTCGACGGCGACCAGCGTGAAGGCACCCTCGAGCCGGCCGCAGACCCGCTGCATGGCGTCGGTGAGGTCGCCGCCCTTGACCAGCTCCGCCTCGACCAGGTGCGCGGCGATCTCCGTGTCGGTCTCCGACAGCAGGTCGTCGCCCCTGGCCTCGACCTCGGCCCGGAGGGCCGCGAAGTTCTCGATGATGCCGTTGTGGACGAGGGCGACCCGGCCGCCGTTGCCCAGGTGCGGGTGCGCGTTGACGTCGTTGGGAGCGCCGTGGGTGGCCCACCGGGTGTGGCCGATCCCGGTCGTCGACGGCGGCAGCGGCGACTCCACGAGGGCCTTCTCGAGGTTCGCGAGCTTGCCGGCGCGCTTCTCGGCAGCCAGGCGCCCGTCGGTGACCAGGGCGATGCCCGCGGAGTCGTAGCCGCGGTACTCCAGGCGTCGGAGCCCCTCGATGACCACGTCCTCCGCCTGCTTGTCGCCGACGTACCCCACGATGCCGCACATAGGCCGGAGTCTATCGGCGGGGCCTGCCAGTCCCCGATTCGCGCTCGCCGTGCTCCCCGCGTTCCGACGGCCCACAGCACCGCTCCGCACGGCGGTGGAGGGCGTGCTGGAACAATGCCCGCCATGCCCAACGGTGTGCACGGGAGCGAGCCGTCGCCGTACGTCGAGCTCGACCGTGACGCGTGGGCCGAGCTCGGAGAGCATTTCGACCAGCCCCTGGCCGCGGCCGAGGTGGACCGGCTCCGTGGCCTCGGCGAACAGCTCGACCTCGACGAGGTGCACCAGGTCTACCTGCCGCTCTCGCGCCTGCTGAGCCTGCGGGTGAAGGCCGCCCGGCGACTCCACCGCAAGCAGGAGGAGTTCCTGCACCGGCCGCAGCCGCCGCGCACGCCGTTCGTGATCGGGCTGGCCGGGTCGGTCGCGGTCGGCAAGTCCACCACCGCGCGGGTGCTCCAGCAGATGCTGGCCCACTGGCCCGAGCACCCGAACGTCGCCCTGGTCACCACCGACGGGTTCCTGCACCCCAACGCCGAGCTCGAGCGCCGGGGCATCCTCGAGCGCAAGGGCTTCCCGGAGTCGTACGACCGGCGCGCTCTCCTGCGGTTCGTCGTCGACATCAAGTCGGGCAAGGACGAGGTCGAGGCGCCGACGTACTCCCACCTCGTGTACGACGTGGTGCCCGACGACCCGGTCGTCGTGCGGGCTCCGGACATCGTGATCGTCGAGGGCCTGAACGTGCTCCAGCCGGCCCGCCCCGGCGAGGACGGCCGGAGCGGCCTGGCGCTGAGCGACTTCTTCGACTTCAGCGTCTACGTCGACGCGGCCGCCGCGGACATCCGGGCGTGGTACGTCGAACGGTTCCTCCGCCTCCGCAAGACCGCCTTCGCCGACCCCGCGTCGTACTTCTCGCGCTACGCGGAGCTGGCCACCGACGAGGCCACCGTGACCGCGGAGCACATCTGGGACACCATCAACGGCCCGAACCTCGAGCAGAACATCAAGCCCACCCGCTCCCGCGCCACGCTCGTGCTGCGCAAGGACCGCGACCATTCCGTCCGCTACGTGAGGCTGCGCAAGCTGTGAAGGCGAGCTTCTGGCGGCCCGGCTGGGGCCCGCGGACGTTCGACCCGGTGCGCCTGGGCAACCAGGAGACCGACGCGTGGGCGGCGTACTACCGGCGCGAGTGGCTCACCTTCCTGCGCGCGGCTGTCGGCATGGTGCGCACCGGCTTCGGCACCGACCCGGTGCGCACCCTGGTCGGCGCCTTCCACGTGCTCCGCGCCAACCAGCTGTGGGCGCCGTACCCGGACAACGACCCCGACGGTGCCCGTGCCTCCATGCGCCGGTTCTACGCCCTGGTGGCGAAGCACGACGGTGTCCGGCTCGACCCGGTCCACGCCTCCGAGCTGGAGGTCGAGTGGTGGCGCCTCCACCGCGTCCGCCAGCACGATCCGGAAGTGTCGGACGAGACGCTGGTGCAGTCGCTGGTCGACCTCTACTCCTACGTCTACGACGTGCCGCCGGCCGTCGTCCGGGAGGCGGCCGAGCAGCGGGTGGTGGCGATGGACCACTCGGACGCGTGGGTCGCGGCCGGCTGCCGGGCCGACGACCCCGACCTGGCGGCCGAGCGGCGTGCCTTGGTGGCGTCGTACACCGCGCTTCGGCGGGCGGTCGGCGACGACTGACCGGCCCGTGGAAGGCTGGCGGTCCATGGCCTCCCCGCTCCGCTCCCCCGGCTGGTGGAAGAACGCCGTCGTCTACCAGGTCTACCCGCGCTCGTTCCAGGACAGCGACGGCGACGGCATCGGCGACCTCCCCGGGATCACCAGCCGTCTCGACCACCTGGCGCTGCTCGGCGTCGACGTGCTGTGGCTGAGCCCGGTCTACCGCTCACCGATGGACGACAACGGCTACGACATCAGCGACTACCAGGACGTCGACCCGCTGTTCGGCACGCTCGCCGACCTCGACGCGCTGATCGCCGGCTGCCACGACCGTGGCATCCGCGTGGTCATGGACCTCGTCGTCAACCACACCTCCGACGAACACCCGTGGTTCGTCGAGTCGCGCGATCCGGCGTCGCCGAAGCGCGACTGGTACTGGTGGCGGCCGCCCCGCGGCGAGGGCCCTCCGACCAACTGGGAGTCGCTGTTCGGCGGCCCCGCCTGGGAGTACGACGAGCGCAGCGGGGAGTACTACCTGCACATCTTCAGCCGCAAGCAGCCCGACCTCAACTGGGAGAACCCCGAGGTCCGGCAGGCCGTCCACGCGATGATGCGCTGGTGGGTCGACCGCGGTGTCGACGGCTTCCGGATGGACGTCATCGAGCTGATCTCGAAGGACCCCGCCCTCCCGGACGGGGTACCCGCCCCCGGGCGTGAGCTGGCGGCGCCGGCGGGGGTCGCCCACGGGCCTCGGCTGCACGAGTTCCTCGCGGAGATGAACCGCGAGGTCGGGCTCTCGGCCGGCCACCTGATCACCGTCGGCGAGATGGGGATGAGCACCCCCGAGATCGCCCGCTCGGTGACCGACCCGGATCGCCGCGAGCTGGACATGGTGTTCACGTTCGAGCACATGTGGCAGGACGAGCGGCCCGGTGAGGGCAAGTGGGCCCTCCGCGACCTGCACCTGCCCGACCTCAAGGGATCGCTGGCCCGCTGGCAGGCTGCCCTCGCCGACGTCGGCTGGAACTCCCTCTACTTCGAGAACCACGACCAGCCGCGGGTGGTGTCGCGCTTCGGCGACGACTCCCCGGAGCACCGGGTCGCCTCCGCCAAGACGCTCGGCACCGTCCTGCACCTGCACCGGGGCACGCCGTACGTGTACCAGGGCGAGGAGCTCGGGATGACGAACGCCGGCTTCACGCGGATCGAGCAGTACGGCGACCTCGAGTCGCTCAACCACTTCGCCGACGCCGTCGGGCGCGGCGTACCCGCCGAGGAGGTGCTGGTGGCCCTGGCGACCAAGAGCCGCGACAACGCCCGCACCCCGATGCTCTGGGACGCCGGCGAGCACGGCGGCTTCACCACCGGTACGCCGTGGCTCCCGGCCAACGCGAACCGCGACGCGATCAACGCGGAGGCCGCCGTCGCCGACCCCTCCTCGGTGTTCCACCACTACCGACGGCTGATCGAGCTCCGGCACCACGACGAGATCGTCGTCGACGGTCGCTTCGCGCTGCTGCTGCCCGACCACCCGCAGGTCTGGGCGTTCACCCGGACGCTCGGGGAGCGGGTCCTGGTGGTGCTGGCGAACTGCTCGTCCTCCCCTGCGACCGTCGACCCGGCCGCGCTCCCCGAGCTGGCCGGGTCCGAGGTGCTGCTGCCGACCCATGGCGCGCCGTACGACCTGACCCTGCGACCGTGGGAGTCGCGGGTCCACCGCCTCTGACGCCGACCGGGCGTCACGCCCCCCGAGTCGTCCGCCTGAGGTGCTGCACGAGCCCCACGTGGGGCGGACGATCGAAGGGGTCAGCGACCGAGTCGCACGAGGACCCAGCCGAGGAGGATCAGCACGACGCCGACCACCGCCACGAAGGCCGCGACACCGAAGGCCACCACCGACGTGAACAGGCTGGCGCGGAGGAAGGACGCGGTCATCACGGTCGTGCGGTTCGGGTCGTTCTGCGGCAGCTCCGCATAGGTCTTCCCGCCGCCGATCTCCTTGGCATGCTTGGCGATCACGTTGGCCTGGGCGTATGCGGTGAACGGGCCCTTCACCTCCTTGCCGCCGAAGTGCGCGGCGTCCGACGACACGGTGATCTTCTCGGCGGCCAGGGTGTTCGAGACCACGGCGTACGTCACCACCCCGGCCACCAGGAAGACGACCCCCAGCACCGCGACGATCCAGCCCACGACGCGAACGGTGCGGTCGGAACGCGTGGGCGACGTCCGGCCGGCCGAATCTGTCTCGCTCATCACCCCAGACCACCACCGGCCGCGCGTGCCGGGGTCACCCGAACAAGGTGACGGCCCCGGTCAGCAGCGCGCGGTCGAAAGGGGTCAGAGGGCGAGGCGGCGGCGTACGACGTCGGCCAGGCGGTCGGCGACCCCGCGCGCCTCGTCCGAGGACGCGGCCTCCACCATCACCCGGACCAGCGGCTCGGTGCCGGAGGGGCGCAGCAGGATCCGGCCGCTGTCCCCGAGCTTGTCCTGCTCACGGGCCACGGCGTCGGAGAGCTCGGGGTCGTCGGTGCGCGCCCGGTCGACGCCGGAGACGTTCACGAGCACCTGGGGCAGCCGGGTCACGACGGAGGCGAGCTCACGCAGCGAGGAGCCGGAGCGGGACATCCGCTGCAGGACGTGCAGCGCGCTCAGGATGCCGTCACCGGTGGTGGCGTGCTCGCTCATGATGATGTGCCCGGACTGCTCGCCACCGAGCGTGAAGCCGCCGTCACGCATCGCCTCGAGCACGTAGCGGTCGCCGACAGCGGTCTGATGGACGGTGATGTCGGCCCGCTTCATGGCCTGGACGAACCCGAGGTTGCTCATCACGGTGGCCACCACGGTGTCGTGGGCGAGCCGGCCGCGTTCGTGCAGGTCGAGCGCCAGGAGCGCCATCAGCTGGTCGCCGTCCACGGTCGCGCCCGTGTGGTCGACGGCGAGACACCGGTCGGCATCGCCGTCGAGGGCGAAGCCGGCGTCGGCACCGTGCTCGAGCACCGCCTCGCGCAGTCCCCCCAGGTGGGTCGACCCGCACCCTTCGTTGATGTTCAGGCCGTTGGGCTGGTCGTTGATCGCGACCACCGCGACGCCCGCCGCGCGCAGCGCGGAGGACCCACCTCGGCGGCGGCTCCGTTCGCGCAGTCGAGCACGACGCGCAGGCCGGCCGGGCGGTGGTCGAGGGTGCCGACCAGGTGGTCGGCGTACTCCTCGACGGTCGCGCCGTACGGCGTGACCCGGCCGACGTCGGCCCCGGTCGGGCGATCCCAGTCCTCGCCGAGGCGCGCCTCGATCTCGAGCTCCAGCGAGTCGTCGAGCTTCACGCCGCCCCGGGCCAGGAACTTGATGCCGTTGTCGGGCATCGGGTTGTGCGAGGCCGAGATCACGACGCCGAGGTCGGCACCCAGCGAGTCGGTGAGGTAGGCGACGCCGGGGGTCGGCAGGACCCGCAGCCGCAGGACGTCGACGCCGGCCGAGGCGAGCCCGGAGACGACCGCGTGCTCGAGGAACTGCCCGGAGATGCGGGTGTCGCGACCGACGACGGCCACCGGGCGCTGCCCGGTGTATCCACCGTGGTCGACGAGCACGCGGGCGGCCGCCACCCCGAGGTCGACCGCGAGCTCGGCGGTGATGACACCGTTGGCGAGCCCCCGGACCCCGTCGGTGCCGAAGATGCGAGGCATCTGCCGCGGATCAGCGCTTGCTGAACTGCGGCGCCTTGCGGGCCTTCTTGAGACCGGCCTTCTTGCGCTCGATGACGCGGGCGTCGCGGGTCAGCAGCCCGGCCTTCTTCAGCGTCGGCCGGTTGGCCTCGACGTCGATGGCGTTGAGCGACCGGGCCACGCCCAGACGCAGCGCGCCGGCCTGGCCGGTGATGCCGCCGCCGTGGATGCGGGCGATCACGTCGAAGCGACCCTCGAGCCCCAGCGCCGCGAACGGCTCGTTCACGACCTGCTGGTGCAGCTTGTTCGGGAAGTACGAGTCGAGGGTGCGGCCGTTGACGGTCCAGACACCGGTGCCGGGCATGATCCGCACGCGGGCGACGGCCTCCTTGCGACGGCCGGTCGCCGCGGCGGGAGCGATCGTCGCCGGGCGCGCGGCCTCGGCGGCGCCGGCGCTCTCGGACGTGTACGCCACGCCCTGCTCGTCCGCCTGGAACGTCTCGGTCTCGGTGGTGGTGGTGTCGTCGGCCACGGGGTTACCTTCGCTTCTCTGCGTCACTGGGAGACCTGCGCGATCTCGAACGGCTTGGCCTGCTGGGCCTGGTGCGGGTGGGTGGGTCCGGCGTACACCTTGAGCTTCTTCAGCACCTGGCGGCCGAGCTTGTTCTTGGGCAGCATCCCCCAGACGGCCTGCTCGATGACCTTGCGGGCATCCTTCTCGAGCTGGTGACCGATCGGGGTCGCGGTGAGACCGCCGGGGTAGCCGGAGTGGCGGTACATGAGCTTCTTGGTCGCCTTGTCGCCGGTGAGGACGATCTTCTCCGCGTTGACGATGATGACGAAGTCACCCATGTCCATGTGCGGTGCGAAGGTGGGCTTGTGCTTGCCGCGCAGCAGGTTCGCGGTCTGGACGGCGAGCCGGCCGAGGACCACGTCGGTGGCGTCGATGACGTGCCACTCGCGCTGGATGTCGCCGGGCTTCGGGCTGTACGTACGCACGTGCGTCTGCCTTACTCGTTCGTGGAACCGGCCGGTGGTCCCGGCCGGGGTGCTCCGTGGTCGCGGAGCGGGTGGTGCCGCGGCCTCTGACGAACACTGCCCGGCTCAACCTCGTCCGGGTCTGCCCCCGCGTGCGGACACACGGGAGCGGCAGGAGTCGCGACCGCACAATCTACCGGGTGGGCGCGGCGGGCGCCAAAACGACCGGTCCTCGCGGTGGGGTGGTCTCGACTCCGCTCGACCACCGAGGAACTCCGCTCGACCACCGAGGCGACTTCGCCCGACCTCCGAGGAGTCGCCGCCAACCGGATTCGCTCTCCGCAGGAGCCCGGACTAGGTTGGAAACGTGACTGACTCCCTCTCTGTCCGCGACAACCGCACCGGCCAGGAGTACGACGTTCCGATCGAGAACGGCACGGTGAAGGGCTCGGACCTCGGCAAGATCAAGGACGGCGAAGGGTCCCCCCTGGCCGTCTACGACCCCGGCTTCGTCAACACCGCGTCCTGCAAGAGCGCGGTCACGTTCATCGACGGGGACGAGGGGATCCTGGAGTACCGCGGCTACCCGATCGAGCAGCTGGCCGAGAAGTCGACGTTCCTCGAAGTGGCCTACCTGCTGGTGCACGGGGAGCTGCCGAGCAAGACCCAGTACGAGAGCTGGGTCCACGACATCACCTACCACACCTTCGTCCACGAGAACGTGAAGAGCTTCATGGAGGGCTTCCGCTACGACGCCCACCCGATGGGCATGCTGATGGCCTCGGTCGGCGCGCTGTCGACGTTCTACCCCGACGCCCGCGACATCAGCGACGACGACACCCGCCAGCTCCAGATCGTCCGGATGATCGCGAAGATGCCGACCCTCGGGGCCTGGTCGTTCCGGCACGCGCAGGGCAAGCCGTTCGTCTACCCGGACAACGAGCTGGGCTACACCGCCAACTTCCTGTCGATGCTGTTCCGGATGAGCGAGGACCGCTTCGGCGCCGACGAACGGCTGGTCAAGGCCCTCGACGTGCTGTTCATCCTGCACGCCGACCACGAGCAGAACTGCTCCACCAACGCCGTGCGCTCCGTCGGCTCGTCGCAGGTCGACCCCTACTCCGCCGTCGCCGCCGGCGTCGCCGCGCTCTACGGCCCGCTCCACGGGGGCGCGAACGAGGCCGTGCTGCGGATGTTGCGCCGGATCAAGACCAAGGACAACGTCCCCGACTTCATCGAGGGCGTGAAGAACGGCGACGAGCGGCTGATGGGGTTCGGCCACCGCGTCTACAAGAACTACGACCCCCGGGCGACGATCATCAAGAAGGCCTGCGACGACGTCTTCGAGGTCACCGGGGTCAACCCGCTCCTCGAGATCGCCCAGGAGCTGGAGAAGATCGCGCTCGAGGACGAGTACTTCGTCTCGCGCAAGCTCTACCCCAACGTCGACTTCTACTCCGGCCTGATCTACGAGGCCTTCCAGTTCCCGCCGGAGATGTTCACGGTGCTCTTCGCGATCGGGCGTACGCCGGGCTGGCTGGCCCAGTGGCTCGAGCTCGTGCAGGACAAGGAGCAGAAGATCGCGCGGCCCAAGCAGATCTACACCGGTCAGCGCACCCTCGACTTCGTCCCGGCCTCGGAGCGCTGGGCCTGAGCGAGGACCTGTGCCCCGACGAAGGAGGGGCACAGGTCCGCAGCGAGACCGATGCGAGCTTGCTCGCGAGGTGGCCTGACCACCAGGACGGGCGCCATTCCGAGCACTACGCCGCTGCCTGCTCGACCTCGAGCAGCGACTCGGAGTGTCGCTCGGCCTCGAACGCCGCCTTGCCGCCCCGGAACCCGAAGAGGTGCTTGGTCCACACGATGTAGACCACGGCGAACACGTTCAGCACGAAGGCGCCCAGCTTGAGGTAGGTCACCCGGTCGGCCAGCTCGTAGATCTCGAGGGGGATGAAGGCCCCCGTGCCGATCACGGCGACGTACTCGCCCCAGCGCTGCATCAGCCACAGGCCGATCCCCTCGACCAGCTCCAGCACGCCGTAGGCGAGCACGCCGATCGTGATCCACTTGAGGGTCGTGTGGTCCGTCGTCAGCAGTCTCTGGATCAGCCGGACCGGACCGGCGGACTGCAGGTCGATCCCGAGACGGTCGGCGAAGGGCTTCAGCAGCGGGAGGTCGCTCTGGAACACCTGCTCGAGGGAGTTCTGAGCGCCGTTGAACCGGTAGATCCCGTAGGCGAGGGCCACCAGCAGCACCCCCCGGATGAGGCGCTCCGCGGCCAGCAGCCGAAGGATGAACGCGTCGCGCAGCGCCTTGCCGCGCAGCACCAGCGGCGCGTCCGCGGCCGGGCCGGAGCCGTGCGGCGGGCCCGGGACGAACGACCCGCAGCGCAGGCAGCGCCAGGCGACGCCCTCGACGGTGTCGACCTGCAGGCGCTGGGCCAGCCGCTCCTCGGTCGGAGCCCAGGTCACGTGACCGTGGCGTCCGCAGCTGCGGACGTTCCAGTCCCAGTTCCGCCAGGGTCTCCTCACGGCCGAAGCCTAGGACGTGGCGAGGTGCCGGGTGCGCTCCTGCTGGTACGGCGCGCCCAGCTCGCCGAAGCGGTCCGCCACGGCAGCGAGCGTGGCCCGGTCTCCGGCCGACACCGCCCGCGCGCGTCGGACGACGACGGACAGCACCGGACTGGACGAGCAGGTCGCCTCGGCCTCGTCGAGCAGGTGCGGAGCGTCCCGGGCGCGGGTCAGGACCGCGGCCTCGGCCCGGAGCGCTGACGCCCACCAGGCGCACAGCCGGGCGTACCACTCGGACGCCGGTTCGGCCGACGCCGACAGCGCGTCCAAGGCCCGGTCCGGCTGGTCGCGATGCAGCATCAGGAGGGCGTCGAGGACGACGGCGTACCCGGTGCCGCGCCCGGCCCGCGCGGTCGGCCGGTCCGTCATCGCGGCGACCAGGTCGTACCAGCGCCGGCTCTCGTCGTCGTGCCCGCGCATCCCATGCGCGACGGCGACCGCGTACGGGCCGACGGCGCGAGCCGGTGCCACCGGCCGGCCCGAGGCCGCCCAGTCGTCGGCGAACTCCTCGGCGGCCGCGAACAGCTCGTCGTGGTGCCCGGCCAACGCCAGGGGCAGGAGCACGGGCTCCACGGCGAGGTCGCGCTGCTCGCGGAGGAACGGCAGGCCCCGGTGCCGACGCGACTCGGCGACCGCCCGCGTCAGCTCGCCGGTGCCGCAGTCGAGCTGGACCGCCATGTGGAGGGCATCCTTGAGCTCGAGCGCCACGGCCGGCCGCGTGGGCAGGCCTCCGAGCGCCGAGAGGCGGAGCTGGGCCGTCGCCTCGGCCGCCGCGAGTCGTCCCGCGATCACCTGGAGGAAGGTCACCACGTCCAAGGCGGCGCTCACGCGCACCGGGTCGCCGCTCTCGCGCGCGGCCTGGACCGCTCCCCTGCCCGCCTCCCCGGCGTCCGGCGCCTGTGGGTCCTCCGACCAGGTGCGGACCAGGTGCATCGCCGCGTACGCCGCGGACTGACGCGGGGCCAGGGCCTCGAGCTCGTCCACGACGGCTCTCGCGAGCGCCTGCGGCGGCGGCTCGGAGAACATCCCCTCGAAGCGCAGGATCGTCTCCGCCACGTTCGCCAGCGAGCTCGCGATCGTCGGCTCGTCGCCCGACGCCCGGGCCGCGTCGAGGGCCAGCAGGCCGAGCCGCAGCGCCTCCTCGCCGAGCACGCGGCAGCGAGCTGCGGAGGCCGCTGAGGTCAGCAGCGCGGCCCGGTCCCCCGGCTCGTCCGCCAGGGCGGCCGCCTGCTCGAAGGCCATCTGGGCGTCGCGCACCGCTCCGCGCCGGAACAGCAGCTCCGCCAGGGCCGTCGACAGCATCGACGCGGCGGGGCGTTCCTGCGCCCGTCCGGACGCCCAGCCGACCGCCGCCCGGACTTCGTCGGCCAGCTCGGGGACGGCGTCGTCCTCGGGGCGTGGCAGCAGCTCCTCGCAGCGGGTGGCCGTCCACTGCAGGTGGCGGCGTCGGGCGTCGGCGTCACCCGGACCGGCGTGGTCCGCGGCGTACTGCCGGACGGGCTCGAGCAGCCGGCGTCGCGGACCCAGCGCGACGACCAGGCTCTGCTCGACGAGCGCCGCCAGGGCCTCCCGGACGGCGTTCGCCGGCACCTCGCCGTACGCCGCCACGGCCACGGCCGCGGCCACGTCGAAGCCCCCGGCGAAGCACGCCAGCCTGGCCAGGACCGCCCGCGCCGAGTCGTCGAGGAGCCGCAGGCTCCAGTCCAGCGTCTCCTCCATGGACCGCTGCCGAGGGCTCAGCCGCGCGCCTCCCACCAGCAGGTCGAGCTGGCCCGTCAGCCCCTCCTCCAAGCCGTCCAGCCCCAGAGCCGGCAGCCGTACGGCGGCCAGCTCGATCGCCAGGGCGAGCCCCCCGACCGCGTCGCAGACGGCCACGGCCCGCGCTCGGTCGCTCGCGTCGAGCGGGGGTGCGCCCGCCGTGCGGGCGCGCTGCTCGAAGAGCTCGATGCCGTCTCCCTCCCCGACCAGGCCCTCCACGTGGTGGACGTGCTCGAACGGCAGCGCCAGCCGCGCCCGCGAGGTGAGCAGCAGATGCAGCCCAGGACAGTCCGAGAGCAGCCGTTCGGCCAGGAGGGCCACGGCGTCGAGCAGGTGCTCGCAGTTGTCGAGGAGGAGCAGGCCCGGGGGTCCACCGAGGCCGCGCACCAGGACGTCCTCGGGGAAGCGGCCGGGAAGGTGCCCGACCCCGCACGCGGTGACCACGGCCCCGGGCACCGCGACGGACTCCGTGACGGGCACGAGGTCGGCGAACCACACCCGGCCGGCGTACTCGTCGGCGAGATCTCGGGCCACACCGATCGCGAGGCGGGTCTTCCCGACCCCTCCCGGGCCGACGAGCGAGACCAGCCGCCGGTCGCGCACGATGCCCCGCAGGGCGGCCCGTTCGGCGGCGCGGCCGATGAACGGCGTCAGCGGCCTCGGCAGGCGGCCGGCGCGGGGGCGGTGCTCGGCGGCGTACCTCACGAGCTCGCGGTGGCCGTCGATGCCGAGCTTGCGGCGCGCGGAGGCGACGTGGCTCTCGACCGTGCGGACGGACACGACCAGGCGTTCGGCGATCTCCGCGTGGCTGAGGTGCTCGCCCAGGAGCGCGAGCACCTCGGACTCCCGCTCGGACAGGGCACCGGGCATGGCGCCCAGTATCACCCCCGACCCGGTTCCGTAGTGGCTACGGATGCTGCTCGCTCCCTTCGCGCGGAGTCTCGTCGGCGGTCGGACGACCGGCCGTCGAGCAGAGGAGAAGCACATGGGAACCGCCACCGTCCAGGGCGAGCTGTGGGGACGCCACGTCCGCACCTGGTCCACCGAGATCGAGCCGCAGATGGCTCCGTTGTACGACGCGACCGTCGCCGCCCTCGGCGACCTGCGCGGCAGGACCGTCCTCGACGCCGGGTGTGGCGCCGGTCTGGCCCTCAGCACGGCCGCCGCCGCCGGCGCGACGCCGTACGGCCTCGACGCCAGCGGCCCGCTGCTGACCGTCGCCGCCGAGCGCGTGCCGGGCGCCGAGCTGCGTACCGGCGACATCGAGGAGCTGCCGTACGACGACGACTCGTTCGACGTCGTCACCGCCTTCAACTCGATCCAGTACGCCGTCGACCCGGCCCGCGCCGTCGCCGAGCTGGGTCGCGTGTGCCGGTCCGGTGGCCGGGTCGCGATCGGGATCTGGGGCGACCCGGACCGCTGTGAGACCGAGGGGCTGTTCGCGCGGCTCCGCTCGCTCGCACCCCCACCGCCGGGGACGCCGGCTCCCCTGGGCTGCAGCGACCCCGGCGTCGTCGAGAGCCTGCTGGAGAAGGCCGGCCTGACCGTCGTGGCGGGCGACGAGGCGGAGTGCCGGCTGGTGTTCCGCGACCTCGGTCATGCGGTCACGGCCCACACGTCGGCCGGTCCGCTGCAGAAGGTGATCGACGCGGCGGGGCAGGATGCCGTGCGCCGGGTCATCGAGACAGTGCTCGAGGCCGACCGGAAGCCCGACGGCTCGCTCCGCCAGGACAACGTGTTCCGCTACGTGATCGCGACCAAGCCCTGAGCCGACGCGCGGCACGCGGGAACCGGGGCGACACCGGGTCGCGCGGCTTGGGAGGATCGGGTCATGCCGATGCCCACCGCCGCCCGGCTCGAGGCCGCCCTCGAGCACCTGCGTGCCGCGCCCGCCGACGTGGGCACGCTGACCCTCGTCGTCCGGCGCCCCCGGCAGGGCGAGCGCGAGCTCCTGGGCGAGGCCGTGGTCGACGTCGACCAGGGGGTCGTGGGCGACAACTGGCTGTCCCGGGCCACCGCCCGAGCCGTGGCCGAGGGACGCCACCGCGACGCCATGGTGACCGTGATGAGCTCGCGGATGGTGGAGCTGCTCGCGGACACCGACGCCGAGCGCGCGCTCGCCGGCGACCAGCTGTACGTCGACCTCGACCTCTCGCACGACCGGCTGCCCGCCGGCAGCCGGATCGCGGTCGGCGACGACGTGGTCCTCGAGGTCAGCGCCAAGCCGCACAGCGGCTGCCGGAAGTTCCTGGCCCGGTTCGGAGAGGACGCCCTCGCCTTCGTCAACAGCGACCAGGGAGCCCGGCTCCGGCTGCGCGGGCTCAATGCCCGCGTGATCACCGGAGGAGTGGTGCGACCTGGGGACGCCGTTCGCCGGCTGCCTTTTTGGACGCCGCCCAGCAGCGTCTCAGCAACGTCACAGACTGACCCGGCACCCTCTGGGGCATGAGCAACGAGCCTCCGTACGGCGAGCAGGACCCGCAGCGCGGTCACGAGTGGAGTCAAGAGCCGCCCGCACCGCCCGCGACCTGGTCGCCGTACGGGTACGGGGCTCCCGCGTCCCGTGGGGAGGAGGAGCGGACCTCCGCCGGACCCACCCTTGGCGGTGGTCCGGTTCTCCCTCCGGACCGTCCGACCGGTCGGGTACGCGGAAAGGGGCTGGCCGCCTCCGTGGTGGTGGCCAGCCTGCTCGTCGGCGGAGCGGCCGGCGTGGGCGGGGCCGCGATCTGGACCTCGACGCACCAGGACTCGAACGGCTCGTCGCCGGTGCTCACGCAGGCCGGTGGGTCCGTCGCGCAGACCGCGACCAGCGGCTCCGTCGAGAAGGTGGCCCACAACGTGCTGCCCTCGGTCGTGATGATCGCGGTCAGCGGTCCGAGCGGAGCGGGGTCCGGCTCCGGGATCATCCTCAGCAGTGACGGCAAGATCCTCACCAACAACCACGTCGTCGCCCTGGCCGGCAAGAGCGGACAGCTGACGGTCTCCTTCAACGACGGCTCCCACGCCCCCGCGAGGATCCTCGGCACGGACCCCCTCACGGACACCGCGGTGATCCAGGCCCAGGGGGTCCACAACCTCACGCCGGCGACCCTCGGGCACTCCTCCAGCCTCCAAGTGGGTCAGAGCGTCGTCGCGATCGGCTCGCCGTTCGGGCTCGACGCCACCGTCACCAGCGGCATCGTCAGCGCCCTGAACCGGCCGGTGGACGTCGGCACCGTCAGCCAGGGCAACCAGACGGTCTACCCGGCGATCCAGACCGACGCGGCGATCAACCCCGGCAACTCCGGTGGCCCGCTGGTCAACCTCGCCGGCGAGGTCGTCGGCATCGACGCCGCCATCCAGACCGCGACCAACACCACCAGCCAGGGCGAGCCCGGCTCGATCGGCCTGGGCTTCGCCATCCCGATCGACGAGGTGCTCCCGATCGTGCAGCAGATGATCAAGGGCGAGACGCCGACCCACGCGCGCCTCGGCATCGGTGTCGAGACCGCCGCCAGCAGCACCAGCTCCCAGATCACCGAGGGCGCGAAGATCCAGAAGGTCGACAGCGGCTCCGCGGCGCAGAACGCGGGCCTCAAGGCCGGCGACGTGATCACCAAGGTGGACTCCCACCAGATCACCTCGTCCGACTCCCTGGTCGCGATCATCCGGTCGTACCGGCCCGGCCAGTCCGTGGACGTCACCTACACCCGAGGCGGCAGCACCCACACCGTGCAGGTCACGCTCGACTCGGACGCGACGACCACGAACTCCTGATCTCGAGGCTCGGGTACGCCGTCAGCGCCGGCGCCGTACCCGGGCCTCGTCCAACCGGACCGCGGGATCGCTGACCTGGACGGGCTCCGGTGCGAGAATCCGCCTTGTGAGGACGGCGAACCTCGATCCGACCCCCGCCGCGGTCCGGGCGATGATCCTGGCCTGCTGCCCCGGCGCCGCCGCCCGACCCGCCACGGTCGAGGCATCGTGCCGCCTCGCCGACCGCCTCATGGGGCGACTGCCCCGGCCGGCCCGCGCGGGTCTCGCGGCCGCCGCGGCCGCCCTGGAGTCCGCGTCCGTGCGTCCCCGCTTCGGCTGGCACCGGTTCTCGGCCCTCGATCCCGCCTCCGCCCTGGCGTGCGTGCAGTGGCTGCGGGCCTCGCGCCCCCGCACCTGGCGCGTCGCGGGTCTGCTCCGCGACATCGCCGTGGTCGCGTGGTACGAGCAGCCCGACGTACGCCTGGAGGTCGGCTACGACCCGGACGGGTTCGTCGCCGAGCGTGCGCGCGAGCGCGACCAGCGGTGGCACACCGAGATCGCGGCGCACCGGCGGCTGCTGCTCACGCCTGTGGGCGGGACGGGTCCGTCCGCGACACCGGCTGAGCCGGCCCCTCCTCGCCAGGCACATCGCGACCCCTGGCAGGACCTCGAGTGCGACGTCGTCGTCGTGGGTTCCGGCGCCGGGGGCGCCGTCGTCGCGGCCGAGCTGGCGGAGGCCGGGCTGGACGTCGTGGTGCTGGAGGAGGGCGGCTACCACCCCACGGAGAGCTTCACGACCTCCACCGCCGAGATGCTGATCGGGCTCTACCGCGAGAGCGCCGTCACGGCGACGGTCGGACGGAGTCCGGTGGCCTACGCCGAGGGTCGCTGTGTGGGCGGGTCGACGACCGTCAACGGCGCCATGGCCTTCCGGGCCCCCGACCGGGTCGTCGCGGGCTGGGCGCGGGAGCTGAGGCAGCACGACCTGGCCGACGAGCTGGCCGGCCACTACGCCCGGGTCGAGCGGCTGCTCTCGGTCTCCCATCAGGACCCGGGCTCGATCGGGCGCGACCAGGAGCTGCTGCGCCGGGGCGCGTCCGCGCTCGGCTGGCGGGTCATCGACAACACCCGGGCCCAGGTCCACTGCGGCGGGTGCAACGTCTGCACCTGGGGCTGTCCGACCGGGGCCAAGCAGTCGACCCTGGTCTCCTACCTGCCCCGCGCCACGTCGTTCGGGGCGACGGTGTGGTCCGACTGCCGGGTCGACCGGATCATGTTCGACGGGGACCGGGCGGTGGGGGTCGTCGGTCGCACCACCGTGCCGGAGGGAGCCGTCGACCCGCGACCCTCCCAGCCCTTCCGGGTCCGGGCCCGTCACGTGGTGTCCGCCGGCGGCGCGATCCAGACGCCGGCGCTGCTGCAGCGCTCGGGCGTGCGCGGTCCGGCCCTCGGACGGAACCTGGCCCTGCACCCCGGCCTGGCGGTCGCGGCCGTGTTCGACGACCCCGTCGTGGGCTGGCGGGGCGCGCACCAGGCCTACCAGGTGCGCGAGTTCGAGGACGACGGCATCGTGATGGCCGCGGTGAACATCCCGCCGTCCCTGGTGGCCCGGGCGATGCCGATGGACGGTCCCGACCTCGCCGCGATGATGGCGTCCTACGACCACGTCGTGACCGCCGGCGTCCTGGTGGAGGACACCTCCCGAGGAAGGGTCCGGGCGATCGGACGCGACGGGGCGCTGGTGACCTATCCCCTGGGTCGGCGCGACATCGACACCATCGTCCGGGCGACCCTGCTGCTCACCCGGGCCCTGCTGGCGGCCGGCGCCACCACCGTCCACGTGCCGCTCGGCTCGAGTCACGCCGTACGCACGACCGCGGACGTCGAGCGCCTCTCGTCCGGACCCTGGGGGCCCGGCGACCTGGTGACGAACACCGTGCACCTGATGGGTACGGCGCGCCTGGGCGTCGACCCGGAGTCGTCGGTGTGCGACCCCTGGGGCTCGGTGCACGGCCGGAGCGGGCTCTCGGTGGCCGACGCCAGCCTGTTCCCCACCCCGATCGGGGTGAACCCCATGCTGACGGTCCAGGCGCTCGCGACCCGGGTGGCGGCACACGTGACGGAAGGGATGCGACCATGACCGAGGGAACCCAGGACTTCCAGGCCCTCCTGCGGATGCCGCTGCGCCGGTTGGCCGCGGTGCACGCCGCCGGCACCCCACCCGACCCGGACTCCCTGGCCGGCCGCGAGTACCGCGGCGTCAACCGCCCGGGCACGTCCGCCCTGCTGGGGATCCGCCGCTTCGTCAAGGGCTTCGAGAAGGCCCCGGACGGCACCGTGCTCGGCTACAACAAGCAGGTGCGCGGGTCGGCGCTCGACACCCCGTGGACGGCGCACCGGCGGAAGGACGGCCGGGTCGCCTACGCGCCGTTCGTCGTCCTGCCGCGCCCCGAGGGCCGAGCCCCGGACGGCGTGCTGCTCGACTACGGCGCACCGGACCACCCGGAGCCCGGCGTGGCCCGGCGGCTGCGGGACATCCTGGTCCGGGTCGACCCGGGGTCGCACGACCTGCTGCTGGGCCGCGGCTACCTCGCGGTGGGCACCCGCTGGGTCCCGGTCGGCTGGTTCATCCTCGACCACCTCGGTCCGGCCGAGCCCGACCGCTGCTGACGCCGCGCCTCAGCGGGCCCGGCGGACCCGGGACTCGTCCCAGACCGGCCCGTCGGACTCGTACACGTCGCCGTCCGAGCCGAAGACCAGGAACCGGTCGAAGCCGCGGGCGAACCACCGGTCGTGGGTCACCGCCACCACCGTGCCCTCGAAGGCCTCGAGACCGGCCTCCAGCGCCTCGGCGGACTGGACGTCGAGGTTGTCCGTCGGCTCGTCGAGCAGGAGCAGCGTGGCACCGGACAGCTCGAGCAGCAGGATCTGGAAGCGGGCCTGCTGGCCGCCCGAGAGCGACTCGAACCTCTGCTCGGAGGCGTGGGCCAGCTCGTAGCGGTCGAGCACCCGTGCGGCCGCCTCGCGGCCCATCCCGTCGCGGTGCTCGTCCCCGCGGTGCAGGATCTCGAGCAACGTCCTCCCGAGCAGCTCCGGGTGGGCGTGCGTCTGCACGAACCACCCCGGTCGCACGCGGGCGCCGAGCTTGGCGTTGCCGGTGTGCCGGACCGGGTCGATCCTCATCGAGTCCACCGGCCGGTGCTCGACGTCGGGGTCCGAGCCTCCCGCCGCGAGCAGCCGCAGGAAGTGCGACTTGCCGGAGCCGTTGCTGCCCAGCACCGCCACCCGCTCGCCGTACCAGACCTCCAGGTCGAAGGGCTTCATCAGCCCGATGGTCCCGTCGCCGCTCGGCACGAGGAGCTCCAGGTCCGAGCACACGACCGCGCGCTTGCCGGTGCGGCCGCCCTTGAGGCGCATCGTGACCTGCTGCTCGCGGGGCTGCTCGGTCGGCGGACCGGCCTCCTCGAACTTCCGCAGCCGGGTCTGCGCGGCCTTGTACTGCGAGGCCATGCCGTCGTTGTACTCGGCCTTGATCTTCATCCGGAGCACGAGCGCCTTGATCTTGGCGTGCTCCTCGTCCCACCGACGGCGCTGCTCCTCGAAGCGGGCGAACCGGTCGCGGCGCGCGTCGTGGTACGACGAGAACCCGCCCGGGTGGGTCCAGGCGCTGTTGCCGCCGCCGAAGGCGCCGAGCTCCACGGTGACGATGCGCGTGGCCGTGTGGTCGAGCAGCTCGCGGTCGTGGCTGATGAACAGGATCGTCTTGTCGGACTGGCGGATGCGCTCCTCGAGCCAGACCTTGCCCGGCACGTCGAGGAAGTTGTCGGGCTCGTCGAGCAGCAGGACCTCGTCGGGGCCCTCGAGGAGGTACTCGAGGACCAGCCGCTTCTGCTCGCCGCCGCTCAACGTCGACAGGGAGCGGTACTGGGCCCGGTCGTAGGGCAGGCCGAGGCCGCGGACCGTGCAGACGTCCCAGACGACCTCGAGGTCGTAGCCGCCGGCGTCGGCGTACTCCGCCAGGGCCTCGGCGTAGCGGAGCTGGGTCTTCTCGTCGTCGGTGTCCATCAGCGCGAGCTCCCACCGGCCGACGTCGGCCGCCGCCTGGCGCACCCGCTCCGGCGAGACCGAGAGCAGCAGGTCGGCGACGCTGGGGTCGTCGCCCAGCTCGCTGCCGACCATCTGGCGCATGACGCCGAGACCACCGGTGCGGGTGACCACCCCGGCGTGGGGCACGAGGTCACCGGTGATGATGCGCAGCAGCGTGGTCTTCCCGGCACCGTTGGCACCGACCAGCGCCACCTTGGCGCCGTCGCCCACCCGGAACGACACCTCGTTCAGCAGAACCCGGCCGTCGGGCAGCTCGTAACGCACTCCGGCGACATCCACGTGACCCACGAGAAGCCATTGTCCGTGACCCGTCCGCGCGCCGCACCCCCGTTTCGGGCGACTCCCGGCTGAGGCGGACGACCGGATGGTCGGTGAGCCTCAGCGCGCGTTCTCCCGGAGGGACGAGGTGCGGGCGCCGCGGACGGTGAGCACCGCGAACGCGGCGGAGAGGACCAGCAGCACGAGCAGGACGACGAGGCTCAGCCGGACTCCGGTCCCGAGGTGGAACGACGGGAGGACCCGCGGGGTCAGCGCGGTGTCGGCGAAGCCGAGCGTGACGGACCGGACGACGACGTACTGCGCGAGGGCACCTGCGGCGACGCCGGCGAGCGCGGCCGCGCCCAGCACGACGAGGAACTCCGCCACGACCGCGACCATCACCGAGCGTCGCTTCACGCCGACGACGCGCAGGGACGCGGCGTCGTGCCGCCGGGCGGGGAGCTGCACCGCGAGGTTGGCGGCGAGCCCCGCGAAGGCGAGCAGGATCACGAGCGCGGTGACCACGACGTAGAGCCGCAGGGCCAGGGCGAAGGCGTCCTGGTCGAGCACGTGACGCGCCTGCGCCTCGGTCCGCGGGCTCGACAGGCCGCGCGCCGAGAGCTGGCCGAGGATCCCCGGCGGGGTGTCGGCCCGTGCCCAGATGTAGACCTGGCTGTTGGTGTTCTCCAGCGCGGCGTTGCGGATGAACATCGTGAAGTCCATGAGCAGCCCCGACGGCCCGCGGAACGGCACGGACTCGGCCGTCCCGGCCGAACGGATCCGGAAGAGCCCCGAGGACCCGGTCGGCAGCCGGGTGATCTGCGTCGCCGAGCGACCCCACAGCACCGGGACGACCGCCGGCACGTCGGTCGGGCTGATGCCCGCGTACGCCGACGGGTTGCGGGAGTCGAACGACACCACGAGATGTCCCCGGTGCAGCCGTGGGGGCGTCTTGATCGACATGCCGGAGCCCACCTGCGACGCGGCCGCCCGCCACGGTGCGTCGAGCGCACCCGGGACGCGGTTCCCGTCCACGGTGAGGCCCTCGAGCGTGGCCCGGCCGTGCATGGCCTCGACCAGGGCGTCCGGGCCGCCGAAGCTGATCGTCTGCAGCCGGCAGCCCTGGCTGCACCCCGGCAGCCGAGCGGTCGCTGTCGAGCGGCCCGACCGGTAGGGGCCGACCGCGACCTCCCGCGGGGCGCCGGTGTCGTCCAGGAGGGCCAGTGAGAGCCCGAGACGCGGATAGTCGCCGCGGACCCGGTTGTCCACGGTGATGCTGACGCGCGAGCCGCGCAGCACGACGGAGGGACGCCGGGGGCCCAGCTCCCGCGCGATGGCCGCCGCGGACACCCCCGGGGTCCACTCCGCGGGCCAGGTGGCGACGCGGGCCAGGCGTGGGGTGTCGAGCACGACCCGCGGCAGGACGGTGAGGCTGGCCTCGTCCGCGTTGGGGTAGTTGACCCCCGCCGCCATCAGCCAGCGACCGCGCGGGTCGATCTCGTGGGTGAGGCCGACCGCCCGCGACAGCGGGAGCGAGGTGGGGAACGACAGCGGGGCGCCCACCTCCGTGGCGGCGGCGCTGGCCCGCCAGGTGGACGCGGCGAGCGAGACGCCGACGGTGAAGACCGCGACGGTCAGGGCCGCGGTCACCGGGAGGATCACCAGGGTGCCCTCGCGCCGGCGACGCACGGTCCGAGAGGCGACGTACGACGACAGCGCGCGTCGCCGCGCCGACCAGCGCACCCAGAGGCCGGCCACGGCCAGGACGAGCAGGCTGCTGAGCAGCCCGACCGCGATCGCCAGCAGCATCGGCAGCGCCAGGTCGGTCGCGTCGGGCGCCTGGGGGCGGCCCCTGCTCCAGGCGGTCACCAGGGCCGCCAGCGCCGCCGCCACGAGCACCAGCCGCCCGATCACCACCACGCGGCCGGCGCGGGTGGGGCGGCGTACCCCCGCGATCTGGGAGCTGAGCGGCTCGTTCACCGCATCCCGGACCACGAGGGCGGCCACCGCACCGGTCACCAGCACGACCGCGACCACGGCCACGCCGCTGGCCAGGACGAACGGCACCGGCAGCCCGGGCACGAGCCACCGCCCGGCCAGGGCGCGCGACGCCAGGTAGCCCGCGGCGACGCCGATGGGGGTTGCGGCGGCGAGGATCAGCAGCGGCTCCAGCATCCCGAGGAACCACAGCTGACGCCGCCCGTAGCCGCGCAGCGAGGCCAGGGCCAGCTCGCCGCGTCGCAGGATCATCGCCGCCGACAGCAGCCGCGACAGCAGCACCAGGGCGACCAGGATCAGCGACAGCACCGCCGGGGCCACGGTCGACCGCGCGACACCGCGGCGGGCGAGGAGCTCGTGGACGATCGACGGGAGGGCGTTGCCGGGCTCCAGGGTGAGCCCCGTCAGCAGGCCGTCGTGGCTCGCGGCGCGGGTGAGGGCGGTGAGGCGCAGCGCCGCGGCCGCCGCGTCGTCCGGGGTGAGCCGGGGGGTGATCCGCAGGCGCTGGTCGACGGTGAGGAACCACGGGTGCCCGCTCAGCTCGATGCCCGCCTGCGACGTGATCCACGGGGCAGGGTGGGCCGGGGCGGTCCGCGAGCCGGGGACCGTCTCGAGCCGGCCGAGGCTGAACCAGAAGCCGTCGTCGTGGGCCGGTGGCCGGTAGATGCCGACGACCGTGAACGGCGTCCGGTCGCCGTAGGGGTTGAACCGGCTGCCCACGTGGAGGCCCAGCGTGGCCGCGTCGGCGCTCAGCACCGCGATCTCGCCGGGAACCGTGGGACACCTGCCGCTGAGCCGGACCTCACGGCAGGCGCCCGGGACCGAGAGCAGCGTCGGCACCAGCGTCGTCTGCGTGCGCGCCCACGGAGCTGGTGACCGGAAGGATCGACCAGACGATCCCGTGCCCCTGCCGGTAGGCCGGCCCGGACTCGAGCCGGGTGCGGTCCAGCGCCGTCGTGATCGCGTGGTCCACGGACTCGTGGCGGGGCGGGTGGTAGTCGTAGGTGATCCCCGTGTTGATCGGCGGCTGCGCCGCGAGCTGCGAGATCACGAACGAGTTGGCCGCCTCGAGCTGGTAGCTCGGGCCGACGACGGCGGAGGCGATCGCGATCGCGGTGAGGAGCAGGGACCCCAGGGAGAGGATCCACCGGGACCGGAGACCACGAAGGCTCGTCGCGAGCAGCCAGCGGAAGCGGGTCACTGGTCGGCTCCCCGCAGGGCGGCGGGCCGGGCCGCCCGGCCGAAGCGCGTGAACACCACGACGCACGAGCCGGCCGTCACCAGGGCCACGCCCAGGACGACGCCCGCGAGCGTCCAGGGCCGCGGCGCCAGGTCGAGGACGGGTGCGGCCGACCAGCCGCCGACCAGGTCCATGGGCCTCAGCAGTGCGGTGGTGGTCGCTGCCGCCACGGCCGCGGCCGCGACCAGCACGACGCTTGCGAGCACGAGGGCCTCGACCACGTAGGCCCGGCGTACGACGGGTGGGACGACGCCGGCCGCGCGCAGCCCCGCGACCTCGGCGCGTCGCCGACCCGTCTGGCCGGCGAGCCAGGCGCCCAGGTGGGTGAGGGCGATGAACGCCACGCCGACGGCGATGACCAGGCCGAGCCGGTCCGCGCGAGCCTGCGGCGTCGAGGCCAGCGCGCGCTGCGCGGACGCGTACGACGTGGGTCGGCCGCCGCCGTCGTGGCGCAGCGTCGCCAGCACCGCGGGCGGGGTGTCGGCACGCGCCACCACCACCGACCTGGCCGCCGCGACCGTGCCCACCGCGCCGCGCAGCACCCGGGACAGGTCGAGGATGGTGCCGTCGCGGCCCAGGAAGGGCACCGCCCCGACGCTCCCGACCACCGTCACCGAGGGCGAGGTGCCGTCGATGCCGTCGATGGTGGTGCCCACCCGCACGCCGGGCGTCGCCAGCACCTGCAGGGCGGGTTGCAGGCCCGGCTGGCGCACGCCGTCGTCGAGCGAGACGACGGTCGTGGTGCGGTGGGCGTGATGGACGACCGGCCGGGTGACCAGGTCCGTCGAGGCGGCCGACACCCGGCGTACGACGAAGGCCGCAGGCCCGTGGACGGTGACCGAGAGCAGGGAGCACCCGACCCGGCACTGCCGCAGCGGCGCGGTCGCCGATCCCGCGTGCGTCACCGGGACCCGCGCTCCCTGTGGGAACCCGGCGTCGCTGAGGTAGCTCAGCACCACGGTGCCTCGTGGGGTCCTCGCAAGTCCGGCGACCCGGACCCGGACCGTCGCGCCCCGGAACATGACCGGGTCCGGCTGAGCCGCCAGCGCGGACATGTGCGAGGTGGCGTCGGAGACACTGGTCGAGGCGAAGAAGTCGCCCACGACGGCCGGCCAGCGCTCCGCGTCCACGAACACGCGTCGGTGGTCGGGCCGGAGGTCGTCGACCGAGACCGCCGCCATGAGCCACCGACCGCGGGGGTCGGCGTCGTGCGAGGCGGCATAGGCGCGGAGGGCACCCGGGAACGGCACGATCACCGGGCCTCCGGCGCGGAGGTGCGCCGAGTCGTCGCGCCAGGCGGCCGCCGCCCCGAGCCCGGTGAGCGTGACCGCGAGGAGCACCGCGGCGGCCACCAGGAGCCGCACGACCGAGCCGGGGTCGGGATCGCGTCGCAGGCGCCTGCTCGTGAGCGCCACGCCCAGCCGTCTCCCGACCCTCGGCGTCAGCAGGAGCAGCCACGCGACGACCTGGCCGGCGGCGAGGGCCACCAGGGCCGGGGCGACCAGCGGCACCCACCCGGGTCCGGCCCGGTGCGCCTCGTAGACCGCGAGGACCGCGGCGGCCACGATCAGGATCTCGAGGAACGAGGTCACCCACGAGCCCGTGCGGCGTCGCGGGTGCGCCGACAGGGCGTCCGCCAGCGGCCTCCTGATCACGGCCGCGGCGACCACGGCGATGGTGACCCACGCCCCGAGCACGAGCGCGACGCCCACCACGACCTCCGGCGTCGCCAGGGAGTACGACGCGTGCCAGCCGTGGGCGATCCGGCCCGCGAGCACGGTGCCGGCGGCGGCACCCGCGGCCACTCCCAGCAGGCTCACGACCAGCAACGGCCCGGCCGCGAACCCGACCAGGCGGGCACCGGTCATGCCCCGCAGCCGCGCCAGGGCGACGTCGTGGCCCCGGTCCGCGGCCGAGCGCGCCGACTGCTCGGCGAGGGCGACCCCGCCGTAGAGCGCCAGCATCGCGGCGACCGCCGCCGGCGTGTGCCCGACCCGGGAGGCCCCGACCACGCCGACCGCGCCGACCGCCACCACGAACGCGAGCAGCAGGGTGGCGCAGGAGGTGAGCAGGTGGGCCCGGGCGCCTCGCAGGAGCAACGCCGGCCTACCGTCCGCCGGGCTCGGCCGGGGCGTCGTCGCCGGTGACGAGCCGCCCCTCGTCGAGGACCAGCCGACGATCGGCGGCGTCGACCACGGCCGGGTCGTGGGTGGCGACGACCACGATCGCGCCCCGCGCGGCCTCGTGTCGCAGCTGGTCCATGACGTGCTCGCGGTTGCCCTCGTCCAGCTCGCTGGTCGGCTCGTCGGCGAGCAGGATCTCCGGGGCCACGGCGAAGGCACGGGCGCAGGCCACCCGCTGCATCTGGCCGCCCGAGAGCTCCTCGACCTGCCGGTCGCCGAGGTCGCCGATGTGGAACCGGGAGAGCTCGGCGTCGGCCCGTTCGTCCGCGACGCGCGGGCTCTCGCCGCGGGCACGCAGCGCGATGGCGACGTTCTCGCGCGCGCTGAGGATGGGCACCAGCCCGTAGACCTGGAGCACGAAGGCGACCTCGTGGCGGGGATCGCCGTCGCCCTGCCACAGGTGCTGTCCGGCGTACGACGCGAACCCCGTGGTGGGCTTGAGGATCCCGCCGGCGATGGAGAGCAGCGTCGTCTTCCCGGACCCGGACGGCCCGGACAGCGCGGTCACCTCGCCGGGACGGAGCGAGACGGTGAGCCGCTCCAGGGCCCAGCGCCCGCCCACCTGGAACGACACGTCCTCGAGCGTCAGCTCGCCCGACCCCGCCTCGTCGGACGGCGCGTACGGCGCCCGCGTCTCCCGCATGGTCACGGCCCGACCTCCTCGTTCTCCTGCGAGCGGCTGAGCAGGAGCCGGTCGGTCTCCTCGGGCTCGATCCGGACCAGCGTGCCCTGCGGCCACGCCCGGGCGATGTGGGCGGGCAGGTGGACGACGCCCTCGGCGCCGACCACGACGTACTCCGCGCCCTCACGGCCCTCCATGCCGACCCGGCCACCGCGCATGGTGACGGTGCGCGGGAACGTGCGGGCCACCTCGGGCTGGTGGGTGACCACCAGGATGGTGGTCCCGAAGTCGTTGCCCAGGCCGTGGATCAGGTCGAGCATGTGATCACGGTCCTCGTGGCTGAGCTGGCTGGTCGGCTCGTCGGCGAGCAGCAGCTGCGGCGCGCTGGTCACGCTGCAGGCGAGCGCGAGCCGCTGCCGCTCGCCACCCGACATGGACGAGACCACCTGGTCGCCGTGCGCCTCGAGCCCCACCCGCTGCAGGAGCTCGGCGTCGCCCAGGGTGTGGTCCGGATCGCCGCTGGCCGCGCGGCTGAAGCGGAGGTTCTGCCGGGCCGTCGCGTAGTGCAGCAGGTTGCGGGTCGCTCCCTGGAGCATCGTGCTGACCCGCGAGGCGCGGACCTTGGTCAGCTGCCGCTCGCTCATCCGCGAGATCTCCTCGTCGCCGAGGAAGATCCGTCCCGCACTCGGGCGCTGGATGCCACCGAAGAGGGTCAGCAACGTGGACTTGCCCGAGCCGCTCGGGCCGAGGAACGCGACGCGCTCGCCGGCCTCCACCGCGAGGTCGACGCCCTGGAGAGCCACCACGTCGTGGCCCTCGAAGGTCTTGTAGAGGTGCACCAGGCCCTGACACCGGACCGAGAGGCCGCCCATGCGCTCGACGGTGCCTTCCACGCTGCCCCTTCCCCCTGCCCGACCCGGCGTCGCCCCGGCCCGTGACCGGACCGTGACCGGGCCCCGGAAGTCAAACGGTCCCACCGGCGCACGGCAAGGAGCCGGACGGACTCGTGACCAGATCGAAACCCTGCACTGTCTGACGCACGAAGGCGCCCCGAGGTTGTCGTCCGGCCGGACTCAGCCGGAGCGGGACTCCAGGACCCGGAACCCCTTGGCGCTGGCCAGACGCGACGTGGGGTACCCCTGGTCGGTGAGCCACGACTGCAGCGAGTCACCTCCGAGGTTCTTCCCGACCACCAGGACGGCACGCCCAGCCGGTCGCAACCGGGCGAACCAGTGGAGCAACAGCTCGTGCAGCGCCGGCTTCCCGATCCGGATCGGCGGGTTCGACCAGATCTCGTCCACCCGCAGGTCCGCGGGCACCGCCGACGGGTCGCCGGCCACGAAGCGCTCCTGCAGGCCGAGCGCGGCCGCGTTCTGGTTGGCCAGCAGGACCGCCCGCTGGTTGACCTCGACGCCGGTGACACCGGAGGCCGCTCCGGCCGGGACGCCGTCCGCCCGCCAGGCGGCGGCGATCGCCAGGCCGATGACGCCGTACCCGGTGCCGAGGTCGAGCACATGGCCCGGATCGGGCGGCTCGGTCTCCCGGAACAGGACCGCGGTACCGACGTCGAGCCGACCGCGGCTGTAGACCCCGGACCCGCTGACCAGGTCGAGCCGGTGGCCCCACACCTCGCAGCTGAACGGCTCACGGGCGAAGGGGACGGAGGGGTCGGCCGAGAAGTAGTGGTCCGTCACGGTCGGTCCTCGAGCGGCTGCGGTGGCCGGCCCTTCTGCCGCACGGACGCCTTCGGCGGCCTCACGGGCCGCGCCTGGCGCGTGTCTGACCGGCCCGGACGGCCAGCTCGTGGTCGGGCGGGTAGCCGACCTCCTCGAGCGTCAGGCCGTGCGGTGGTACGACGGTGACGGCGGCGTCGCGGACGCCCTCCACCAGCACGTCGCCCGCCCACGCGATCGGGCGGCGTCCCTCGCCGACGGCGATCAGGCAGCCGACGAGCGAACGGACCATGTGGTGGCAGAAGGCGTCCGCCCGGACCGTCCCGGTGAGGAGGTCGCCGTCGCGGCGCCAGCCGAGATCGAGCAGGGTGCGGACGGTGGTCGCCCCCTCGCGCTGCTTGCAGAAGGCCGCGAAGTCGTGGAGCCCGAGCAGCGGGCGTCCGGCAGCCTCCATCGCGTCGACGTCGAGGGGCCGGGGCCACGCCAGGACGTGACGGCGGGTCAGGGGGTCCGCGACCGCGTCGGTGACGCGGTAGGCGTAGCGCCGCCAGACCGGCGAGAAGCGGGCGTCGAAGCCCTCGGGGGCGGCGACCACACGGCGTACCCGGAGGTCGGCGGGCAGCAGGCCGTCGAGCCGGCGTGCCAGCGCCTCCTCGGGAAGGCCCTGGTGCCGACCGGCCGCGGCAGCCAGCGTTCCCGGCTCGACGTCGACGTGCACCACCTGTCCCCGGGCGTGCACCCCGGTGTCGGTGCGCCCGGCGCACACGACGGAGACCTCGGGGACGCGGAGGACCGTGGCCAGCGCCGACTCGAGGTCGCCCTGGACGGTGCGCAGCCCCGGCTGCGCGGCCCAGCCGTGGAAGTCGCCGCCGTCGTAGGCGAGGTCGATCCGCAGCCGCACGCCCCGCATCCTATGAGGGGCGGCTCCTGCGGGCGGCCGGCCTCGACTCCGGGGCCTACGATCGGAGGCGTGGACGATCGACCCGGCATCCTGCTGCTGTCGGAGGAGAACTCCGAGTTCCTGCTCGACGAGTTCGGCCGCTATGCGCGCGACTACGACGTGCGCGCGGCCCGCAGCGCGGCCGAGGGCGGCGCCATCGTCAAGGAGCTCACCCACGACCAGCGGCAGCTCGCGCTGGTCGTCTCGGAGTCGGTGCTCCCCGACGACGACGTGCTGCACACCTTCCAGAAGCTGCGCACCTACGTCCCGACCGCGCGGCGGCTGATCGCCGCGCACTGGACCCGCTTCCGCGCGGACGCCGAGGCCCTGCGCCCGGCGCTCGCCAAGGGCAAGTACGACGCCTACCTGCTGATGCCGCGCGGCGCCCGGGACGAGGAGTTCCACACCGCGGTCTGCGAGCTGCTCTCCGACTGGGGCTCGACGGTCGCCGCACCGGTGGTGGAGAGCCTGCGGATCGTCTCGCCGACCAACGACGGCGTGACCCTCGCGGTCCGCGACTACCTCGACCGGATCGGCGTGCCCGCTCTCGTGCACGACCCCGACAGCGAGATCGGCCGCGAGATCGTCGCGAAGCTGGGCGACGTGACGCCGACGTACCCCCTCGTCGAGCGGTGGGACGGCGACCCCTACCCGGTGACGTCGGTACGCGACGTCGCGATGTCGATCTACGGCCGGCCCGACGACATCGAGGTCGACTCCGTGGTCGACCTGGCGATCGTCGGCGCGGGTCCGGCGGGCCTCGCGGCCTGCGTCTACGGCGCGTCCGAGGGGCTCACCACGGTCGCGGTCGAGGCGGAGGCGATCGGGGGCCAGGCCGGCACGAGCTCCATGATCCGGAACTACCTCGGCTTCCCCCGCGGCATCTCCGGGATGCGGCTCGCGCAGCGGGCCCGCAACCAGGCGATCCGCTTCGGCACCCGCTTCTACACCGGCTGGCCCGCGACCTCGCTCGAGGTCGGCCGCGACGGCGACCCCCACGTGGTCCGGACGGAGGGCGGTGACGTCCACGCCCGGGCCGTCGTCATCGCCTCGGGGGTGACCTATCGCAAGCTGGGCGTCGAGTCGATCGACGGGCTGGTGGGCATGGGGGTCAACTACGGCGCCGCGATGACCGCGGCGCGCGAGATGGAGGGGCTCGACGTCTTCGTCGTGGGCGGCGGCAACTCCGCCGGCCAGGCGGCGATCCACCTGGCGCGGTTCGCCCGCAGCGTCACCATCCTGGTCCGCCGCCCCGATCTGTCGGCGACCATGTCGGCCTACCTGATCGGCGAGATCCAGTTCAACCCGCGGATCACCGTCGAGGGCTGCCGGGCCGTGGTCGACGGCGGCGGTTCCGGACGGCTGGAGTGGATCGAGGTCGAGGACACCTCCACCGGCCACCGGGCCCGTCGCGACGCCGGCGGCCTCTTCCTCCTGCTCGGTGCGGTCGCACACTGCGACTGGCTCCCCGAGGACGTCGCGCGCGACCCACGAGGCTTCGTCCTGACCGGCCGGGACGTGCCGTGCGAGACCTGGCAGGACGGGCTACCCCCGGAGAACCTCCAGACCACGGTGCCCGGGATCTTCGCGGTCGGCGACATCCGCGCCGGCTCCATGAAGCGTGTCGCGAGCGCGAGCGGTGAGGGCGCGTCCGTCGTACCCCTGGTGCACGCCTGGCTGGAGCCGTCGGCCGTCTGAACGGGGCGTGTGAGCCGCACCACGACAGGCCCCGGGAGGGCTTCGCGGAAGCGGGTCCGTCACCGTCCCGTTGGTAGGGTTCCGCCCGTGCCAACGGCTTCCCCCGACCGGATTGCAGCGGTCAGCAGAGACCGCCTCTCCGCCGTCAACCCGTCGCGGGTGAAGCGGATCGGGATCCGGCTCGTCGTCGCCGCGGTGGTGCTGGTCTCGCTCTACTACGCGTTCATGGCGTTCGTGAACATCCGCACCAACGTCCTGTGGTTCCGTTCGGTCCACGCGGACTCGGTCTACGGCACGATCCTGGGTTCTCAGATCCTGCTGTTCGCGGTCTTCGGCGTCCTCACCGCGGTGGCGGTCGTGGCCAGCGCGTTGATGCTGATCCGGCATCGGCCCCGGTTCCGTCCCGACCCGGTCCGCCAGAAGTGGCGGCACCGCTACCTCCGGGTCGACTCCCGGCTGCGGCCGTGGATCGTCGCCGTCCTGGCGCTCTATCTCGGAGTCCGGATCGGCTCCCGTGCCACTCACAGCTGGCAGCAGTACCTGATGTGGCGCCACGCGCAGCCGTTCCACCAGACCGACCCGCAGTTCCACCGCGACGTGTCGTACTTCGTCTCGGTGCTGCCCTTCCAGCAGGCCGTGGTCGGCTACCTCAGCTCGATCGTGGTCACCTGCCTGGTGGTCACGCTGATCGCCGCCTACCTGTACGGCGCGCTCCGGATCCGCGGCCGCGGACGCCGGATGACGGGGGCCCTCAAGGCGCAGGTGTCGCTCCTCGTCGGGGTGTACCTGCTGCTCAAGGCCGCGTCGTACTGGCTGGGGCGCTACACGCTGACCACGTCCAGCCGCGGGCCGGTGACCGGCCTCTCCTACACCGACTCCCACGCCGTGCTGCCGGGCAAGACGATCCTGATGGTCGTGGCGATCCTGTGCGCCCTGCTGCTCTTCGCGAACGTGTGGATGCGACGGTTGCGCTACCTCGTGGCCGGCGTCGCCGTGCTGGCCGTGGCCGCCGTGCTGATCGGTGGCGTGTGGCCCTCGCTGGTCTACAAGTACCGCGAGCAGCCGAGCGCCGGGAAGCTCGACAGGACCCCGATCGTGCACAACCAGGCGGCCACCATGTCGGCGTTCGCGCTCGACCACCAGGTGGCCACGCAGGAGTACGGCGCGGGGCCGACCCTGCACGGCAAGGCGCTCCTCCGGCAGGCCTCCCGGACCGCCCAGATCCGGTTGCTCGACCCCAACCAGCTGACGCCCACGTTCAACGTCAAGCAGCAGCTGCAGGCCTACTACGGCTTCAAGTCGACCCTCGACATCGACCACTACCCGCTCGGCGGCCAGAACCGGGACGTCGCGATCGCGGTCCGCGAGCTCAACCTGGCGGGCATCCCCCGGAGCACCTGGGGCAACAAGCACCTCGTCTACACCCACGGCTACGGCGTCGTGGCCGCGCCGACGGACCAGATGGACCAGCGGACCGGCATCCCGCTCTTCATCAACGGGGGCCTCCCTCCCCAGAACCAGATCCCGGTGGCGACGCCGCAGATCTACTTCGGCCAGAACTCACCGCCGTACTCCATCGTCGGCGAGCCACCCGGGAGCTCGACCAACCTCGAGTTCGACTACCCGAGCAGCACCGGCTCCTCGAGCGCCGTGCACACGACGTACGCCGGCAACGGCGGCGTGCCGATCGGGTCGCGTTTCACGCGGCTCCTGTACGCGATCAAGATGCACGACTCGAACATCTTCTTCTCCAGCGAGATCAACGGCTCGTCGCAGCTGCTGACCGTGCGCAACCCCCGGGCCCGGGTGGCCAAGGTGGCTCCGTGGCTCACGCTCGACGGCGATGTCTACCCCGCGATCGTCAAGGGTCACGTCGAGTGGGTCGTGGACGGCTACACGACCACCTCGAACTACCCGGACTCCCAGCTGGTCAACCTGCGCAACGCGACGACCAACTCGCTGACCCGGACGGGATCGACCGTCGTCCAGCCGAACACGTCGATCAACTACATGCGCAACTCGGTGAAGGCCGTCGTGGACGCCTACACCGGCAAGGTGACCCTGTACTCCTGGAACCAGGCGGCCCATCCCGACCCGGTCCTGCAGACGTGGGAGAGCGCCTTCCCGGGCCTCGTCCAGCCGCAGAGCAGCATCCCGTCCGCGCTGCTGCCCCACCTGCGCTACCCGCAGGACCTCTTCAACGTCCAGCGCACGCTGCTCACGAAGTACCACGTGACCAACCCGGGTGACTTCTACAACGGCAGCGACTTCTGGAAGGTCCCCAACGACCCGACCGTCGCCGCGACCAAGAGCCTCAACCTGACGGGCGGCACCGTGACGGTGTCCCCGCCGACGATGCCGTCGGTCTACATGTCGCTGTCGCCCACCGGGGACGGTTCGGCCCGCTACGCGCTGTCGACCCCGATGGTGACGCTCAACTACCGCGACCTGGCCGGGTTCCTCACCGTCAACGCGCAGCCCGGGCCCGACTACGGCAAGTTCACCATGCTCGACTTCCCTGCCGGGCAGTCCGCCGAGTCGCCGGCGCAGATCCAGAACGACATCGAGTCCGACAACAAGATCTCCCAGCAGCTGACCCTGCAGCGGGGCGGCAACTCCAAGGTCGTGCTGGGCAACCTGCTGACGGTGCCGCTGGGCGGGAAGGTCCTCTACGTCGAGCCGGTCTACACCCAGGCCACGGGCGGCAACTCGTTCCCGATCCTGCGGCACGTGATCGCGGTCTACGGCAACGGCCAGCCGGCCTTCAGCCCCGACCTGAACACCGCCCTCAAGCAGGCCATCGCCAGCGGCGAGAGCAACTCCCACCCCTGACCGCTCGGCGGTCAGCGCGTTCGGTGGTCGACGACCGCTCGGTGGTCGAGCGCGTCCGGTGGTCGAGCGCGTCCGGTGGTCGACGACCACTCGGTGGTCGAGCGAAGTCGAGACCACCCCACCTCCGCGGCCGAGCCAGTTCGGTGGTCGACGACCACTCGGTGGTCGAGCGGAGTCGAGACCACCCCCGGTAATCAACCAAAGGGTTGACAACCCTCGTCCTCGTCCTACGTTGATCCTCAACCACATGGTTGAGGAAGGTGTCCATGACCGACCAGCTCTCCCGGGTCTTCGCCGCCCTGGCCGACCCGACCCGGCGCGACATGGTGGCCCGGCTGACCGACGGTGACGCCACGGTCGGCGACCTCGCCGCGCCGTACGACGTGAGCGTCCAGGCCGTCTCCAAGCACCTCAAGGTGCTCGAGGAGGCCGGGCTGGTCAGCCGCAGCCGCGACGCCCAGCGTCGTCCCGTCCACCTGGAGGCGGAGGTGTTCGACCTGATGACGAAATGGATCGAGCGCTACCGCCAACGGGCCGAGGAGCGCTTCCAGCGCCTCGACGACGTGCTGGCGGCGATGGACTCCCCCGAGACCGACCGCACCGAGCCACCCCAGGAGGGAGCAGCATCATGACCACCGACACCCGCACGACGTACGACGAGGCCGCCATCGAGGCCGACCCGACCGTTCCCGCCATCCACATCACCCGCGACTTCGCCGCGACGCCCGAGCAGCTCTTCCGGGCCCACACCGATCCGGAGCTCTTCGCGCGATGGATCGGCCCGGGCAGCCGCCGGCCGACGATCACGCACTGGGATCCCACCGACGGCGGCAGCTGGCGGTACTCCCTGGCCGCGGGCGACGACACCCAGTCGTTCCGGGGCAGCTTCCACACGGTCCGCACGGACCGGATCGTCCAGACGTTCACCTGGGAGGGCATGCCCGACGCCGTCGCCCTGGAGACGCTCACCCTCGAGGACCTGGGAGACGGCCGGACCCGGTTGCACGCCCAGTCGCTGTGCGACAGCTTCGAGGACCGCGACGGCTGGCTGCGCAGCGGCATGGACGTCGGCGTCAACGAGGGCTACGCCAAGCTCGACGCGCTGCTCGCCGACGGCAGTCTCTGATCCTCCCGTCCGCATCCGGAGCGCCTCCCCGGACGGGCGACGCGACGATCAGAGCAGCTCATGGCGGTACGGCGGGTCCGCGCCAGGCCGCGACACGGTGACGGCGGCCGCGCGCGCGGCCCGTCTCAGCACACTCTCGACCTCGGCGTCCTCGAGACCGCCCAGGCGCCCGGAGAGCGCCCCGAGCTCCCACAGCCCGTCGATGACCGCGGCGCCGAAGGTGTCCCCCGCGCCGATCGTGTCGGCCACCTCCACCTCGACGGCGGGGGCGTCGACCCGGGTGTCGCCGCCGAACCAGGCCGCTCCGCGGCGGCCCCGGGTCACCACCACCGCCGTCGGCCCCAGCCCCAGGAACCGCTCGACGCAGCGCTCCAGGCTCTCGCCGGGGTAGAGCACCGCGAGGTCCTCGTCCGAGGCCTTCACCAGGTCGGAGAGGGCGACCACCTCCTCCACGGCCCGCACCACCTCGGGGCCGGTCCCGGTGACCGCCGGGCGGGCGTTCACGTCGTAGCTGATCGTGGTGTCGGGGCGCAGCCGCTCGAGCAGGCGTCGTACGTCGGCCGCTCCCGGAGCCATCACGGCCCCCAGCGAGCAGGTGTGCACCGCCACCGGGAACAGCTCCGGGACCGGGTTGAGGCGCCACTCGATGTCGAACGTGTACGACGCGCTGCCGTCCTCGGCGAGGGTCGCCACGGCCGTGGCGGTCCGGGCCAGGGCGAACGGGTCCCCCATCACGGCCACCGCCGACTGGTTGAGGTGGCGCGCCAGCACGGCACCGCGCTCGTCGTCGGCGTACGCCGTCACGAACTCCACCGCACGGCCCAGCCGCGCCAGCGCGACCGCCACGTTGGCCGCGCTCCCGCCGGCATGCTCCACGGAGGAGCCGTCGGCCCGCTGCACGATGTCGACCAGGGACTCCCCCACCACCAGGACGGCTGCCATGCCCCTACCCTGTCGCACCCGGCACCCGGCATGCACGGAAGGGGTCGTCCGCCTGTCGTGCTCTTCTGGCAGCATCTCGGGCGGACGACCCGCTGCATGAGGCACACTGCCCGCCATGACCACGACGCTCGGGGAGCCCGCACCGTCCACCGCCACCGTGCGCCGGCAACCGCTCGCCCTCTGCGCGCTCGTCGCGTGCGTCGTCGTCATCGGCACGATCGCCTATGTGCACTGGGGCTTCTTCCGCCTCGACGAGAAGATCCTCAACCGACGGTTCGTCATGGTGCGGTGGTGGCTGGTCAACCTCGTCTACGCACTCCTGTTCTTCGTTCCCTATGCGGTCGTGCTGCTGCTCTGGGGCCGCACCCGGACGCGTCGCGTCGCCGGGGCCGTCATCGCCCTCGCCACGGCGGGGTACATGTGGGGTCAGTACGAGGTCTTCCTGAACTACGTGTGGCCCGATGACGGCTCGAGCTCCCCGTGGGAGTCCGTCTACTTCTGGGCCAACACGCTCGTACTGCCCGCCCTGATCGCTCTGGCCTGGGGAGTGGCGCGACGCTGGGGGCGGATCTGGCTCGTCGGCCTCCTCGTCGCGCCGGCGCTCTCCGCGGCGTTCCACGAGCTCTTCGTCCACTCGGCGTGGTGGCAGACGCAGACCCACCACTGGCTGGTGGCGGAGCAGGTGTCAGGGTTGCCCCATATCGCGCCGGCCGTGGCGGCCGCCGTGGTCTGCTGGCTGATCGAGGCCGCCACTACTCGCCGTACCCGGGCCTGACCACCGGTCGTCCGGCCCCTGGTGCTCCTCGAGCAGCATCTCGGGCGGACGACCCCGCTGCATGAGGCACACTGCCGGGCATGAGTCTGACCACCGACGACCGTCGCGGCGTGACCGTGCACCCCCGCGATGCGCTCACCGTCGGCGTGGCCCTCGTGCTCGCGGAGCTCCTCCTGGCCACCCTCTGGTACCCCTGGGTCATCGAGCACCTGGTCCTGGGCTCCCGGCTGCCCTTCGGCCTGCTGCGGGTGCTCATCGTGCTGCCGGAGTTCCTCCTCCTGGCCGTGGGCGTCTTCCTGATCGGCCTCTCCCGCGGACGCCGTGTGGCCGCCGTCGCCCTTGCCCTGGGCGCCGGCCTCGTGGCCTGGGGGGTGTCGGTCGTGCTGTCGCACCTCGTCCACACCCCGGCGGACGCCGTGATGCACCACCGGCTCGGGACCTTCCTCGGCTACGTCTCGCTGCTGACCGTCCCGACCCTCGCGTCCCTCGCCTGGGGCGTCGCCCGCCGTGGGGGGTGGTGGTGGCTCCTCGCGGTGCCGCTGGCGCCGGCTCTGCGCTGGTGGATCGAGCGGACCGACTGGGTCTTCCGAGTCACGCTGAACCACGGCTTCCGGGCCATCGAGGCGTACGGCATGGCGCTGGCCATCCTGCCGGTACTGCTCGCGATCCTGGCCGGATGGGCGCTCGAACAGCTCGAGCGGGCCCGGACCGAAGCGGTCTGAGCGAGGGAACGACGAAGGCCCGCCACCGCGATCGGTGACGGGCCCTCGACAGGACGTGCGGTGGTCAGTCGCCGGCGCGGGTGAACCCGGCCGCCTCGGCGGACTCGGCGGAGTCGAACCACACCTCCGCGACCGTCTGCTCGTACCACTGGCCGTCGGGCTCGTGGAACTTCTTCGAGTCCTCGTTGCCCTTGATCGGGAAGCCGTCAGGCGCCTGCGACTCGTCCTCGAGCGGCGCGTGCGACCCGTCGTACGCACCGGACACACCACCCTCGGTCTCCTCGAACACCTCGGCGTCGACGCCCTCCACCTCGGTGGCCGGCTCGACGTCGATCGCCTCGGCCGACGCCTCGACCGGGTCCTCGACCGTCTCGGGCGTCTCCGCGACCTCGTCAGCCGGCTTCTGCTCGGCCTTGGCCGGGGCGGACTTCTTCGCCGCGGTCTTCTTGGCCGGACGCGAACCCTTCGGCTCGTAGGCCTCCGTCACCAGCTCGATGACCGCCATCGGGGCGTTGTCGCCCTTGCGGTTGCCGACCTTGGTGATCCGGGTGTAGCCGCCCGGACGCTCGCTGAACGTCGGTGCGATCTCGGTGAAGAGCGTGTGCACGACCGACTTGTCGCGAACCGTCTTGAGCACCTCGCGACGGTTGTGCAGGTCACCACGCTTGGCCTTGGTGATCAGCTTCTCCGCGACGGGACGAAGCACGCGCGCCTTGGCCTCGGTCGTGGTGATCCGGCCGTGCTCGAACAGCTGGGTGGCCAGGTTGGACACGATCAGGCGCTGGTGGGCCGGGCTGCCGCCGAGGCGGGGCCCCTTCTTGGGCTTGGGCATGGCTCTCTCTCGATTCTCCTCGGCCGTGTCAGGTACCGGGGTAGATGGTGCTCTTGGTCAGTGTCAAAGCCGTCTTGCGAGCAGGCTCGCTGCGACGGTCCTCGTGGACTGACGTCGTGCGCGGAGCGCACGCCGTCAGTACGACTCGTCCTCGATGAACGCGTCGTCCTCGTCGTCGCCGTACGCCGCCAGGGCAGCCTGCGGGTCGAAGCCCGGCGCGCTGTCCTTGAGCGACAGACCCATCTCGTGCAGCTTCGCCTTCACCTCGTCGATGGACTTGGCGCCGAAGTTGCGGATGTCGAGCAGGTCCTGCTCCGAGCGGGAGATGAGCTCACCCACGGTGTGGATGCCCTCGCGCTTGAGGCAGTTGTACGAGCGGACCGTGAGCTGCAGATCCTCGACCGGGAGGGCGAGGTCGGCGGCCAGCTGCTCGTCGACCGGCGACGGACCGATGTCGATGCCCTCGGCCTCGACGTTGAGCTCGCGGGCCAGGCCGAACAGCTCGACCAGCGTCTTGCCGGCCGACGCGATGGCGTCGCGCGGCTTCATCGACGGCTTGGTCTCGACGTCGATCACGAGCTTGTCGAAGTCGGTGCGCTGCTCGACACGGGTCGCCTCGACCTTGTAGGTCACCTTCAGCACGGGGCTGTAGATCGAGTCGACGGGCATCCGGCCGATCTCGTTGTCGGCACCCTTGTTCTGCACCGCGGAGACGTAGCCACGGCCGCGCTCGACGACGAGCTCCATCTCCAGCTTGCCCTTGTCGGACAGCGTGGCGATCTTGAGCTCGGGGTTGTGGACCTCGACGCCCGCAGGAGGCTGGATGTCACCGGCGGTGACCTCGCCCGCACCGGACTTGCGCAGGTACATGGTGACCGGCTCGTCGTGCTCCGAGGAGACGACGAGACCCTTCAGGTTGAGGATCACCTCGGTGACGTCCTCCTTGACGCCCTCGATGGTGGAGAACTCATGGAGCACCGTGTCCACCTTGATGCTGGTGACGGAGGCTCCGGGGATGGACGACAGGAGGGTGCGCCGCAGCGAGTTGCCGAGCGTGTAGCCGAAACCCGGCTCCAGCGGCTCGATGACGAATCGCGAACGGAACTCGTCGACTGAATCTTCCGACAGGGTCGGGCGCTGTGCGATGAGCACTGAATCTTTCCTTTCCGAGCCCACCCGCTATATGACGGGCTCAGATCATCTGGTGGCGGCGGTGTGGAGTTGTGTTGTGTCAGGCCGAGTCTCAGGCCACCTCGCGAGCAAGCTCGCTTCGGTCTCGCTCCGGTCGTTCCGCCTCGGCTCCGCCGAGTCCGGACGACCGGAGCTCGCGCTCACTTCTTGCTGTAGTACTCGACGATCAGCTGCTCCTGGACCGGGACGTCGATCTGGGCCCGGACCGGGACCTGGTGGACGAGGATCCGCATCCGCGTCGGGATCGCCTCCAACCACGCCGGGACGACGCGCTCGCCGTGGGTCTCACGAGCCACGATGAACGGGGTCATCTCGAGCGACTTCTCGCGCACGTCGATCACGTCGTACTGGCTGACCTGGTACGACGGGATGTCGACCTTGTGGCCGTTCACGGTGAAGTGACCGTGCGTGACGAGCTGGCGGGCGTGGCGCCGAGTGCGGGCGAACCCGGCCCGGTAGACCACGTTGTCGAGGCGGCACTCGAGCAGCTGCAGCAGGTTGTCACCCGTCTTGCCCTGCCGGCGCGAGGCCTCGGTGTAGTAGTTGTGGAACTGCTTCTCCAGCACGCCGTAGGTGAAGCGGGCCTTCTGCTTCTCGCGGAGCTGGAGGAGGTACTCGCTCTCCTTGATCCGGCCGCGGCCGTGCTGGCCGGGAGGATAGGGGCGACGCTCGTACGCCGAGTCGCCGCCGACGAGGTCGACACCGAGACGGCGCGACTTCTTGGTCATGGGGCCGGTGTAACGGGCCATGGCTCAGTCCTTCTTTCTCAGTCTCGGGGTCAGACGCGCCGGCGCTTGGGCGGGCGGCAGCCGTTGTGGGGGGTCGGGGTGACGTCCTGGATGGTGCCGACCTCGAGGCCGATCGCACCGAGGGACCGGATCGCCGTCTCGCGGCCCGAGCCCGGGCCCTTGACGAAGACGTCGATCTTCTTCATGCCGTGGTCCATGGCCCGGCGGCCGGCGGCCTCGGCGGCCATCTGCGCCGCGAACGGCGTGGACTTGCGCGAGCCCTTGAAGCCGACGGTGCCGGCCGAGGCCCAGGAGATCACCGCACCGGTGGGGTCGGTGATCGTGACGATCGTGTTGTTGAACGTGCTCTTGATGTGGGCTTCGCCCTGAGCGATGTTCTTCTTCTCCTTGCGACGCACCTTCTTGGCGCCGGCCTGACGGCTCTTGGGAGGCATGCAGTTCTCCTAAACGGAAACGGGTCGAGGGATCGAGGGGGATCGGTGGTCGAGCGGACCGGCTCGGTGGTCGAGCGGACCGGCTCGGTGGTCGAGCGGACCGGCTCGGTGGTCGAGCGGAGTCGAGACCACGGACGTCACTTGGCCTTCTTCTTGCCGGCCACGGTGCGCTTGGGGCCCTTGCGGGTGCGCGCGTTGGTCTTGGTGCGCTGGCCGCGGACCGGAAGGCCCTGGCGGTGACGACGCCCCTGGTAGCTGCCGATCTCGATCTTGCGCCGGATGTCGGCCTGGACCTCGCGGCGGAGGTCACCCTCGATCTTGATCTCGTCGTTGCCCTCGATCGCGTCGCGGAGCTTGACCAGCTCCTCGTCGCCGAGCTGGTGGACCCGGAGGTCGGGGTTGACCCCGGTCACGCTCAGGAGCTGCTGGGCGCGGGTACGGCCGATGCCGTAGATGTAGGTGAGTGCGACCTCGATGCGCTTGTCGCGCGGGAGGTCCACACCAACGAGGCGTGCCATGTGTCTGGCGTTCCCTTCGGTAGTTCACAGCGGTTTCGGTCGTGTCGCGTCTCGAGCGAGATGCCGAGCGAGCTTGCTCGCAAGGCGCCCACCTCGAGCTCCGGCCACTGCGCCGGAGGTGATTCACCCGTCTGTACTGACGGGCTAGCGATCACGTTGTGGTGGTTGTTCAGTTGTTGCTGTCAGGCCGCCTCGCCCGCAAGCGGGCTTCGGCGTTCGTGCCGCTGAGTAGTCCCGACTCCGTCGGGACTACGTGGCGGCACTCAGCCCTGACGTTGCTTGTGGCGGGGGTTCTCGCAGATCACCATGACGCGGCCGTGGCGACGGATCACCTTGCACTTGTCACAGATTCTCTTGACGCTCGGGTTGACCTTCATGGCCATCCTTTTCTGGTCGGCTGTTCGATTCCTGGTGACCTCGCGGGCGCGTGCCGCGCGCGGTCACTTGTAGCGATAGACGATCCGACCCCGCGTGAGGTCGTACGGCGAGAGCTCCACCACCACGCGGTCCTCGGGGAGGATCCGGATGTAGTGCTGGCGCATCTTGCCGCTGATGTGGGCCAGGACCTTGTGCCCGTTGCTCAGCTCGACCCGGAACATCGCGTTCGGGAGAGCCTCGACGACGGTGCCCTCGATCTCGATCACACCTTCTTTTTTCGGCATGTCCTCCGCTATCTGTTGGTCAGTCGTCTACCGTCGGACCCGGGAACCTCCGCCTCCAGGTGGAGCCGGTGGACCTCTCGTGGCCGCTTCCCGCGCCTCTTCCCGGGCGCACGCACGCCCGCTCACGCGAGTCGTGAAGTGTGTCCGGGCAGCCGCGAGGCACCGCGAAACAGACCCAAGTTGGGCCGACACGCCAGTTTAGGACGCACATGGTCACAACCCCTAATCGGAGTGACCGGGTCCGTCCCGCGCCACGACCGCGCCCGGCGGCGGCGCGCGGGGGCCTCCGCTAGCGTGGCGACCGACCCCGAGGAGCCCGAGTGCCCGACCACGCAGACGCCCGGATGGCCGTCCTGATCGACGCCGACAACACCTCGTCGAGCCATGCCAGCGCCCTCCTGGAGGAGCTCGCGCGCTACGGCGTGCCGACGGTGAAGCGGGCGTACGGCGACTGGACGACGCAGAACCTCGTCCGGTGGAAGGACGAGCTCCACCGGCACGCGATCCAGCCGGTCCAGCAGTTCGCCTACACGACCGGGAAGAACTCCACCGACTCGGCCCTGATCATCGACGCGATGGACCTGCTCTACTCCGGCAACCTCGACGCCTTCGCGATCGTGTCCAGCGACTCCGACTTCACCCGCCTCGCGACCCGGCTCCGGGAGTCGGGCAAGACGGTCTACGGCATGGGGCGCCGGCGGACGCCGGCCTCGCTCGTCGCCGCCTGCGACCGGTTCATCTACCTCGAGGTGCTCGGCCGGGCCGACGACGTCCCCGCGGACGAACCGGACGCCCACGACGAGCCCCCGCTGCCCGACCTCCGGCGGATCCTCACCTCCGCCGTCGAGACCACCTCGCAGGACGACGGGTGGGCCCCGATGGCGGCCATGGGCAACTACCTGACGAACACGCACGCCTCGTTCGACCCCCGCAACTACGGGTACTCCAAGCTGAGCGCGCTCGCCCGGGCCCAGGACTACCTCGAGGTCACCCAGCCCGAGGGACAGGCCCCGCGGGTCCGGCTACGGCCCCGGGCCGCCAAGACCGCGGCGAAGACGTCCAACCGTCGACCCCGCAAGACCACCACGAAGACCGCCCCCTCCCCGCGAGCGGACTAGGCCTCGGGCCTCGCTCAGGTCGTGGCTCGCGCGCGGTCCGAGGCGAGGCTTGCCACGGTGGTGACGGCCAGCGTCCCGACGATGACGACCAGGGAGACCCAGATCGGGATGTCGGGCGCCCAGGAGACCGGCTGCCCTCCGTTGATGAACGGGACCGCGTTCTCGTGCAGGGCGTGGAGCACGAGCTTGACGCCGATGAAGAGCAGCAGGAAGGCCAGCCCGTACGACAGGTAGACCAGCCGCTTGAGCAGGTCGCCGATCAGGAAGTAGAGCTGGCGGAGCCCCATCAACGCGAAGATGTTGGCGGTGAGCACCAGGTAGGGCTCCTTGGTGAGCCCGTAGATGGCCGGGATCGAGTCGAGCGCGAACAGCAGGTCGGTCATGCCCAGGGTGAGCACGACCACGAACATCGGCGTGAACATCCGCCGTCCGTCGCGGCGGACGCTGAGCCGGGCGCCGTTCCAGTCGTCGCTGAACGGCAGGTGGCGACGGGCCCAGCCGACGAGCCGGGGCTCGTCGTAGCCCGCCTCGTCGTCGGCGCCCGCCCCGCGCCACAGGTTGACCGCGGTGATCACCAGGAAGAGCCCGAAGATGTAGAAGACCCAGCTGAACTGCGCGATCGCGGCCGCCCCCACCGCGATGAAGATGCCGCGCAGGACCAGCGCGAGCACGATCCCGACCATGAGTGCGCTCTGCTGGAGCTCGCGCGGGACGGCGAGCTTGCCCATGATCACGATGAAGATGAAGAGGTTGTCGATGGACAGGGAGTACTCCGTCAGCCATCCGGCGAAGAACTCCCCGCCGTACTCGCTCCCCGCGAAGTGCCACACGCCCAGCCCGAAGACCACGGCCAGCCCGACGTAGACCGCCAGGGCGGTGATCGTCTCGCGCCGGCTGGGCTCGTGTGGCCGACGGCCGATCACGAACACGTCGAACACGAGGATCGCGGACGTCACCAGGATGGTGGTCCACCAGACCCACGGGACGACGTCCATACGCCGAACCTATCGATCACGCCCCAGCGGCCGAGCGTGCGAGGTCGCTGATCAGGGCGGGAGGTCGAGGAGCGTCGGCTCGGACCGAGCCTGCGAGGGCTGAGCGACGCGTCTCGAGACCCACGCCCCAGCGGCCGAGCGTGCGAGGCCGCTGATCAGGGCGGGAGGTCGAGGAGCGTCGGCTCGGACCGAGCCTGCGAGGGCTGAGCGACGCGTCTCGAAGAGCGTCGGCTCGGACCGGGATCAGCGCCCGCCGAACGGGACCCCGAGCGCGGCCAGTCGCGCCTCACCGCCGTCGATCGCGGTGAGCACCCAGGCGCCGTTCGGGGTGAGCGTGAAGGTGTGCTCGAAGTGTGCCGAGCGCGACCCGTCCGCCGTGACCACGGTCCAGTCGTCGGCGAGCACGTCGGTCTCCTTGGTCCCCAGGGTCACCATGGGCTCGACCGCGAGCGCGAGCCCCGGCACGAGCTTCGGCCCGCGGCCCGGGCGGCCGACGTTCGGCACGTTGGGAGGCATGTGCATGGCGGTCCCGATCCCGTGGCCGACGTAGTCCTCGAGGATGCCGTAGTCGCCGTGCGAGCGCACCGACGCCTCCACCGCGTGCGAGATGTCGGTGACCCGGCCCCCGAGGCGGGCGGCGGCGATGCCGGCCCACAACGACTCCTCGGTGACCCGCATCAGCTCGACCACCTCGTCGGGGACGTCGCCGATGCCGACCGTGATCGCGGCGTCACCGTGCCACCCCTCGACGATGGCCCCGCAGTCGATGGAGATGACGTCGCCGTCGACCAGTGCGCGCGAGCCCGGGATGCCGTGGACGACCTCCTCGTTGACCGAGGCACAGATCGTGGCCGGGAACGGCGGGTGGCCGTAGTCCAGGAACGACGGGACGCCGCCGTGCGAGCGGATGTGCTCCTCCGCGAGGGCGTCGAGCTCGCCCGTGGTGACGCCGGGACGGCACGCGTCGCGCAGCAGCTCCAGCGTCCGGCCGACCAGCAGTCCGGCCTCGCGCATCAGGTCGATCTGGGCCGGAGTCTTGATCTCCACGCCGCGGTCGAGCAGACCCATCGGTGTGCCTCCCGTCCTAGGACTGGGGTACGACGTCGAGCGCGTCGAAGATCCGCTTGGTGACCTCTTCGACCTCGCCCATGCCGTCGATCTCGTGGACGATCCCGCGCCGCCGGTAGACCTCGATGAGCGGCTCGGTCTGCTCGGCGTACACCTCCTGGCGGCGTCGGATGACGTCCTCGGTGTCGTCGGCCCGGCCCTCGGTCTCGGCGCGCTGCAGCAACCGCGCGACGATCTCGTCCTCGTCGGCGGTCAGGACGACCACGGCGTCGAGGGCGTGCCCGGTGAACCGGATCATCCCGTCGAGCTCCTCGACCTGGGCGAGGGTGCGGGGGTAGCCGTCGAGCAGGAACCCGGGCGCGGCGTCGGGCTCGTCGATGCGGGCGCGGACCATCAGGTTGGTCACCTCGTCCGGGACGTACTCGCCCGCGTCCATGTACTCCTCGGCCTTCTTGCCCAGGGGCGTGCCGTTGGAGACGTTGGCGCGGAAGATGTCGCCGGTGGAGATCGCGGGGATGCCGAAGTGGTCGGCCACGAATCTCGCCTGGGTGCCCTTCCCAGCGCCGGGTGGGCCCATCAAGATCATCCTCATTCCGAGAACACACGCCCGTGGCTCGGGGCCCCCGCGGCGTTGTCGGAGGGGGGAGCGAAGCGGCGGAGTCCGAGAACTCCGTGGGGAGGGAGGATCATTCTCATGGCTAGCGCAGGAACCCTTCGTAGTTCCGCTGCTGGAGCTGACTCTCGATCTGCTTCACGGTGTCGAGCGCGACACCGACCATGATCAGGATGGACGTTCCGCCGAACGGGAAGTTCTGGTCCGCGCCGATGAGCACGAACGCGATCAGCGGGATCAGGGCAATCAGACCGAGGTACAGCGCGCCCGGCAGCGTGATGCGGGACAGGACGTAGGACAGGTAGTCCTCGGTCGGCTTGCCCGCCCGGATCCCGGGGATGAAGCCGCCGTACTTCTTCATGTTGTCTGCCACCTCTTCAGGGTTGAAGGTGATCGACACGTAGAAGTAGGTGAAGAAGACGATGAGGCCGAAGAAGGCGAGCATGTAGAGCGGGTGGTCGCCGCGGACCAGGTATCGCTGGATCCACACCGACCAGCCGGCGTTGCCGTTCTGGTTGAACTGGGAGGCCATCGCCGGCAGGTAGAGCAACGACGACGCGAAGATGACCGGGATGACGCCGGCCTGGTTGACCTTGAGGGGGATGTACGTCGAGGAGCCGCCGAACATCTTGCGGCCGACCATCCGCCGCGCGTACTGCACCGGGATCCGGCGTTGCGCCTGCTCGATGAAGATGACGGCGGCGATGATGACAAGTCCGATCGCGATCACGATCGCGAAGACCCACCAGCCCTTCGACTTGGCCACCGACCACAGCGAGCTGGGGAAGCGCGCGACCACCTGGGTGAAGATCAGGATGGACATGCCGTTGCCGACGCCGCGGTCGGTGATCAGCTCGCCGAACCACATGATGACCGCGGTACCGGCCGTCATCGTGATGACCATGACCAGGAAGGTCTTGGTCGTGTTGTCGTAGAGGAGTGGCTCGTTGCAGCCCTGGAGGAGGTTGCCCGAGCGCGCCAGCGCGACGATGCCGGTGGCCTGGAGCAGCGCCAGGCCCAGCGTGAGGTAGCGGGTGTACTGGGTGATCTTGGTCTGGCCGGCCTGGCCCTCCTTCTTGAGGGCCTCCAGCCGCGGGATCACGACCACGAGCAGCTGCAGGATGATGCTCGCGGTGATGTAGGGCATGATCCCCAGCGCGAAGATCGTCAGCTGGAGCAGCGCGCCGCCGGAGAAGACGTTGATCAGGTTGTAGATGCCCGTGTTGCTGACGCCCCTGATGCAGTCCTGGACGTGCGAGACGTTGACGCCCGGGGCGGGGATCTGGGAGCCGATCCGGAAGAACACGATGATCATCAGGACGAACAACAGCTTGCGCCGCAGGTCCGGAGTACGGAACGCGTTGACGTAGGCGCCTAGCACTGCATCCTCTTCCTTTGGTCTCGCACTCGCGCGTCGACCTGTTGTTCACACCGCCCGAGCGGCGACATCGGGCCCGCGCACACCGTCCGCAGAGGCCGCCGGAAGCCTAACAGTCGGCTCACAGCGGGCGGGAATGCGGAAGGCGCGGGCCGGTGGGCACTCGGCCCGCCACCCGCGCCCTGCCGCGGTCAGACGACGGTGACCGAGCCTCCGGCCGCCTCGATCTTCTCCTTGGCGGTCGCGGAGAACGCCTGGACGCTCACCTGGCAGGCCACGGACAGGTCGCCCTGGCCGAGGACCTTGACCGGCTGGCCCTTGCGGACGGCGCCCTTGGCCACGAGGTCTTCGACGGACACGGACCCGCCCTCGGGGAACAGATCGCCGAGCTTGTCGAGGTTCACGACCTGGAACTCGACCTTGAAGGGGTTCTTGAACCCCTTCAGCTTCGGCAGCCGCATGTGCAGCGGCATCTGACCGCCCTCGAAGGAGGCGGGCACCTGGTAGTGGTCTTGTGCCGGTTATGAACATGTTATGAGTAAAACAAAAAAAAAAAAAACCAATTGCTTCCCCATCAGCCTGACTACTGCTGATTTGAATGCTCACTTGCCGGATATCTCATAAACCAATCTTTCCACACCGCTGGCATTTTCCTCAACAGCGGCAACGGAAATTTCACCGGCCAGATCTACACGATCACCCCTCTGGCAACCATCTGAACTTTGTCACCTTCTACATATTGTTTTTGCTTTGGTGATCAGCACTCCGCTGGTGCTTGCTGCTGGATGGCAATGGAATTTGATCAGGTACGACGAAATCAGTGGCTGCGCCTAGCGGCGGTACTTTCAGCGGCGGCGCGTTGACTGCCGGCATCGCCGCCGTCAATGGCATTGCGACCTTCAATAATCTGATCGTTGGCCCCGTCGGCAATTACACGCTCACCGCAACCGACGGCGCCTTACAGGAACAATCTTCACTCTTCCGGCGACCAGCAGCACCCGCCGTACCTCGGCACGCCGCCGGGCGCACATACAACACAAGCTCATTCATCACATCCAGCCACAACCGTCGCCTGCGCCGGCTCGCAAAACACCCCAGCCTCGAGCCTCGAGGCGTGCCGGCCCAGCCCCGTCGAGCGATCACAGCGGGACGTACGCGAGCTTCGCCGCCCTGAGCGGACAGACGCCGCTGGCCTGGTGCGCTGGTCAGCGCCGGCCGCTACCGCCCCCGTTCCCTTCGGCGCGAACTGCCCACGACAACAGTGCCGTTGCCCTCGCCGGACCTCCAAGCCACCACCTCCAGGCGCAAGCCGCCGGCTGCCAGCGCCACCGGGATCAACGACGATGGTACCACCGCCGCGAGCGTCACGCTCTCCGACAACCATTTCGGCGCGACTCGGTCACCGACAGCTCGGCTTCCTGCGATATTTGGTCAACAAAAATGTGGGCGCTGTGCACTCTACCACCGTCAGCGGGCTTCCACGAGCGCGGCAGCGCCGCCAACTACACGCTCGACAACCACTGCGACGAACGCCGCCAATATCACCGCCCGCTCGCTCCAGCTACCACGCAAGCGGCGTCAAGCAGCCACGATGGCACCACTGCCGCAGCCGCCACGCTCTCCAACACACCGTATCACCGTGACACCCTCACCACCCTCAACGCCCTCGCCACTTTGCCGACAAGAGATCGAGGGAACCGCCAAGGCCATTTCCGTTAGCGCATCAGCCTGAGCGGGACTGACGTGGACCTAACCTCCAGACGATGCGGCCATGCTCAGCTCGACATCGACCGTCCTCGCCGACGTACTTTCTGCACCGGCGGCGTCAACAGGATCATCTGCTACGACGCTGCCCGGGAGACCGTCACGCTCCTGCAGAGTCTCCAGCAGCCGGCGGCGCGCACCTTCAGCGAGCCATACGCCGCCGCCGCATTCGCGGATAAGAACGTTCCGCACGGCAGCTTCCACATCTCCGTTACCGGCATCGGCGTCAGCGATCTCGACCTCGGCAATGCGTGCTGGTCAACAGCCCTCCGCCACCACCAACGCCAGTATCACTGCACGCACGCTCTTCGGCCACCGCGACGCGCGTCAACAAAACCGATGATGGCACCACCGCCGCGACTGTCACGCCGCCCTCGACAACCGCGTGAGCGGCGACTGGCTCGAGGTTACCAATGGCTTTTAATTTTGCCGAGATAAGAACGTTGGGCCTGCGAGACGATCAACGTCAGCGCCGTCAAGGCCGCGGTAGCGCTGCTGGTACGCTTGAACTCGACCCCCTACGCGCTTGCGCATGATCGAGCGCGATGCCGGCAGCGCAACGCTGGTTGGAGACAACCGATGACGGCACCATCTTCGCGACCGTTGCTTTTCGGACGATCGCGTGGCGGGTGATCTTCATCAGCTACACTTCAGCGTCGTTCAGCGACATATGTTGCAAGGAAAGCGTCAGCGTCAGCGGGCATGTTCAATGAGTGCTGATGCTGGAAATTACAATGCTCCACGAACCGGCGGCTCGACGACCTAGACAGCATCATCTCCGAATCAGCACCTACTGCAACTGTATCAAAATCGACGATGACAGCCATGGCTAGTGTTACTTCTAACAATGACATCTGGATAAACTGGTGTCTAGGTGAGCCGACACGACGGTCCCCGCGAGCTCGACCGACAAGAAATGCTGGACGGGCATCAACGTGCTGGCGGTCGGGATCAGCGGAGCCGATTCGGGGAATTACACCTTCAACTCGATGTACTGCGCAGGCGAACGTCACGCTGCTAGTCTTACCGTCAGCAGCGTGAGTGGCGTGGACAATCTTTATGACGCGCACCACCGCCGCCATACTTCTCGTCCCACAACTGCCTCAACGGCGATTTGTCGAACTGAAACTTGCGACTTGGAACGTTTCCCAGCAAAACCATTGGACCAGCAAGACCATCAACGACAGCGAGCGGGCTGTCCGGAACCGATGGCGGCAATGACGTACTGACGCCATTCTCCGGCAGTCACGACACCCCAGCATCACAATTCTCTCTACGTCACAAATGCTTGTGGGCAGGAGAGTTGATGACGTGCTACTGCCGAGGATTAGTCAATGTCATCGGCTGCCGCAGCCTCCACGAAGTTATAGTTTCCACCTTCCCATCTTGCAGAAGCTTGTGCTCAAGACTGGTGGTGCCACCTGGATTAGCGTCAGCGGCCCGGATCTTCCAATCAGCGGTGAACAGCCATCGTCATCATGACCGCCAGCATCCTTGTCATGCTTGAAGATCACGGCGCTGGAGGAACAGAAACCGCGACGAGGCCAGCACCATGCCGACGACGGTGACGCCTCCTCGTACAATCGCCTCGGCGACGCTTTCTCGATGCTCACGTCTTCGGCGGCTTTTGCCGACAAGAACGCCGGCAACTGCAAAACCGTCAATGTCAGCGGCTCTCTGAACGTGACAGGTACAAATTCCGCAAACTATACCTTCTTCAGCCCGACCACCACCAGCGACAGGAACATCACCGCGGTCGCTGTCGCGCTGTTTTGGCGGTGAACAAGGTCTGATGATGCACCACCGCCGCGACGGTGAATTTCTTCGACAACTGCCTCAGCGGCGACACGCTGGCCGAAGAAAGCCGCTACCGCAACTTTCTGCGAGCAAGTAACTGGTCGGCACCGGCAAGAGCATTTCCGTCGGCCAGCGGATCGCCATCAGCGGTCTCGACGTGGGGAATTACATCCTACGAATACTACCGTTATCGGCACCCCCACTGTCTGTCCGCTAACCGTCAGCGCCGCGGGCTAAACCGCGTTTACGATGGTGACGAACAGCGCGACCGTCACGCTCCCGGATACCCGGACCTGCGACACTCACCGACTCCTACGCCAGCGCCGTATTCACCGATAATAATGCTTAATCAACAAGACCGTGAACGTTGGCGGTGATGACGTCAGCGGCGTCGATTCTCAATTTACACGCTCACCAACACCACAACCACTACTACTGGCTACCTGCTGGCGACGCTGACGGTGACTGCCGCCGGGCAATCGAAGGTCTATCGCTACAACCGTCGCTACAAGCTCTCCCCGCTATGCTTCCTGACAACCTCCGCTACACTCACCGACTCCTCACATTTCGCATCTTTTCTACAAGATGCTCAACAGCCGACGGGCGCAAGCGCGACAAGTGCACATCAGCCTCAGCGGTGAACCGACGCCGCTACCATCCTCACCAGCACCACCGCCCTCACGACCGCGTCGATCCGCCTGGTCTCGACGATCAGGGCGCTGGGCGTCAGCCTGGGTCTATGGCATGCACCACCGCTGCACGACCGTTCCGATACCGTGTGAGCGGCGACAACCTCGACCGACAACGCTTCCCAGCGCCAGCTGTTCGGCGGACAAGAACGTCGGCGACGGCAAGACCGTCAATGTCAACGGCATCAGCCTCAGCGGCACCGACGCCGGCAACTACATGGCCAACACCAGCGCCTCCACCGCCGCCAATATCACGCCGGAAATCTTCATCGCCGGCACCGCCGCCGCCGATTCGATCACACTGATGCAGGATGCCGATCTTCAGCACATCGACTGGTTCCTCAACGGCTCCAGCCTCGGCCAGCTCGCCATCTCCGATGCCAGCGGGCTGACGATCAGCGGCAATGGAAGCACCGACGTGATCCGGCTGGACAACACCAACAGCAGCCCACTTCCCGGCACGCTGCACCTCGAACGGCACGTTCATCATCAACGGCCTCTCGCCCTCGAATCCGCTGGCGAACACGAACCTGGAGATCGGCCGCAGCACCGTCTTCATCAGCTACAGCTCGTCCAATCCGCTGTCGCTGATCCAGGCATATCTCAAAGCTGGCTACAACAACGGCAGTTGGAACGGGACGCCAACCTCGAACACCGGAGTGATCACGTTCCATCCCCGCGGCACAAAACGCCGCCCAGACCACCGCGATTGGCTACGCCGATTCCGCCGATGGAATGATCGCCGTCAGCCTGTGAAGAAAATAGTTGAAGTTGAGATATATGCTGTATAGTCTTTAAAAGTACACAAACTCCAGTGGACAACTGGTTTTAGCATTTTCCATAAAACACTGAACTAAGCATCATAATGAGATGAATAGTGGTGCAAAAGTTCTGTAAATGGTGATTTTAGACTTGTGACAGGAGCATCAACGCTTCCATTTCACTCCTTACCTGCACCAAAACACTAGCCTTTGAAGTGAGTGATATTCACCAGCTTCCCTTGCAGTCTGTTGTCATGTGATGCCACCCCTCACCCTGGCCCTCCATCTCTAATCCAACCCAAACCCTGACACCACCACCTTGAGGTGAGATCAGCAGGGATGTGTCACACTGTGTGTGCAATTTGGCCTGCTGCACCCCTCCCACTGCTCCATCAGCCTTGATCTGGCTCCTTCTGGAAATTGTACCAATATTTGATTATGTGTGTGTGGTTGTTTGTTTTAAACATGCGGTGAACGATGCTGTGTGAGGGCGAATGACGAACGGACCCGGGCAAACTGCCCGGAATCGGCCATGTGGTGGACTGGCGGCCTGGACGTTGTTGATCTGACGTGCCAGAGTGTGTGTGTGTATATGAGTTTATTTGTGTAATTATTCCTATCAATTGCAAGTGGGCAGAACGGGCGGCGGGGAGCGAGGACGACGAGCCACATTTGGTGGCTGCGGATGCCTGGCGAGCCAGACGGTTGTTGTGCACCAAAGTGTGGGACATTGTTGTGTTTGAGAAAGTGTACATTAAACCTTCACTTTACTCAATACTGTTTTGGCGGATGAGAAGCTGCCATTCAATCGCCACGCCTGTTGGATGACATGTCGCAGTTGAAGGCGGTCACGTGGCGGCCAAGGTGAGGATTTGCTGCTTGTGTCCCCTTCACACCGCCGCCAGCAAAGACGGATGTCTCATGTTACGGAGCCACAGTAGGTGTGGTGCTGGCCTGTTGAGTGCGCGGTGATCGCCAGTGGTGGAACTGTATCCACATATCCTGTCAGTCCAATGTCCTCACAATCTGGGAGCCATTGTTGTAGAGCTTGTATGAATAGTTATGGATTGAAGAAACTATCAGTGTGTGCACTGCTGCCTCAACACACCCTTGAGATTCTCCCAGCCCACTGTCTGCTGCTGAGGAACATGCATGGCAAATCACATTCAGAGACTCCATTGAGTTGTCCATGTGTTATCTGATGCATCTGCTCTGCTGCACGCCACATTGGGTGAACCAACATGACTGGTCAGCCTGGATTAGATCTCTGGGTGAACATGTGACTGGCTGTGGTGCTGAATCTAAGTGTTGGCCATGCTACTAGCCAAACTGCTGCTGACTGCAGGGCTATGCTGTCCATCCTGCCCTGGCACCATCTCCATCCTGGTCCCATGGTGGCTGGTGCCTGAGGACTGCTGAGCTGGGAGTGCCCAGAGGAACACTTCTGCTGTCTATCTACAGATTCAGTCTGACCCAACCTAACCTCACAGACCAAATATTTTGTTAGCTCTGCCGCCTATGCCTATGGTCCATCTTTATTCTGTGACCTTGGCCTGTGTCTCCGTGTGCGTGCAGGTATTGCTGATGAGTCCAGGGCGGGAACGAGTCATGCACCAGGTGCTGGCTCTGCTGGATGGCAAGGCCCCAAACTGAATGGGTGGCATGAGAATGGCCTGCTACTTCTGAGTGCAGACATCAACGTGGCCCTGACCCTGACCTGGCTGAGGTGAGTGTATGAGATGCCTTCTCATAGTTTTTTGCTGTGCCAGTGGGACGATCAATTCTCCTGCTTGGCTTGGTAAAAGTTCTGTGGTGTCTATCTAAAGCTGTTAAGAGAAACCATCGGTGGATCAGATGATGCTGTCATTCATTTCCCGTGCCCAGGAGGCCTGTCCTTGCTACCGCCTCTGTGTGGCTGTGCCTGGGGTGTGACCGGTCTGTCCCATGGCTGTGTGGCTGCTGTGCCCTCTGTGACAGTTCCCAGCCCCTCGGGGTGGGAACCCACAGGCTGCCTCCAGCAACTCCACGTTTCAGGGCTCCCATCTGCCTGGCTGGCGATGACCGAACAGCTCGCCCTGGGCCGTTGGGCGAGGATCGCCCGCCAGCTCGACGCGAGCCGACGGCAACCGTGCTGCGTCGATCACCGCCGCGCTCCACCGCCACCACCGGCCGGCCGGCGACCGCCTGATCCTGGCCCTGCCGGTAGATATCACTCATCCCCGCTGCTCTTCGGCGACAAGACCAAACTGAACGAAGGCTAGCAGAGCGAGCGGCAGCAACAAAAAAAAAACATCGCCAATTGCTAGGGCGGCTGTCCCTTCAGGTAGTTGCTGACGACATAGGACCAGATCAGGTCGTTCGAGCGCAGCATGTTGAAGGCCATCGCCATCTTGCCGCCGTCGAGCACGCCGGACGCCTGCATGTCGCGTTCGAGCGCCGAGATCTGGTCCTCGTCGACGAACACGAGCAGATCGCCGGCATGGGTGAAGTCGACCTGCGCGGCAAAGAACGTCGCCGAGGTGACGCGCTGGCGCCGCTTCTCGGCGAGCCAGGCCAGCGTCGAGGCGAGCAGGGTGCCGCCGACGCAATAGCCGGCGGTGTGGACCTTCAGTTCGCCCGTGACCTTTTCGATCACGTCCATCGCGCGTCAGCGGGCCTTCCTTCATGTAGTCGTCGAAGGTCTTCTTGCCGAGTTCCTTGTCCGGGTTGACCCAGGAGATCACGAACACGGTGATGCCCTGATCGACGCACCACTTGATGTAGGATTTTTCCGGCTTGAGATCGAGAATGTAGAACTTGTTGATCCACGGCGGCACGATCAGGAGCGGCGTGCGCAGCACGGTCTCCGTGGTCGGCGTGTACTGGATCAGCTGCATCAGTTCGTTCTGGAAGATCACCTTGCCGGGCGTCGTCGCCATGTTGACGCCGACGACGAGGTTCGACGGATCGGACTGGCGGATGCGCAGCGTGCCGTGGCCGGCCTCGATGTCTTCGGCCAGCATCTTCATGCCGCGCACGAGATTGCCGCCGTTCGAGGCCAGCGTCTCGCGCAGCACTTCCGGATTGGTGAAGACGAAATTCGACGGCGCGATCGCGTTGGTGATCTGCTGGACGTAGAACTCGGCCTTCTTGCGGGTGTGCGGATCGACGCCGTCGGCGTTCTTCACCAGCTCCTGCGCCCACTGCGTGGTGAGCAGATAGAGCTGCAGCACGAAATCGAAGAACTGGTTCGACCGCCACTCCGGATCCCTGAAGCGCTTGTCGCGCGGCGACGGCTCGATCGCGGGCTTGGTCTCTTCGCCGGCCATGCGGCGCGCCGCCGAACCCCAGAGATCGAGATAGGCCTTGCCCATCCTGGTCTGCAGATCCGAGGCGCGGTCCTGGTCCGACAGCCAGTATTCGGCGACCGTGGAAAAGGTCTTGATGACCTCACCGATTTCGTTCGGCGGCTTGTCCTTCGCCTCGCCGTTCTCGCGCGGCTTCAGATAGGCCGCCAGCGCCTGGCCGCTGGTCTCCATCGCCTTCGCGATGTTCATGGCGAAGGCTTCGGCGTTGAACGCTTTCGGAGCCTGGGTTTCGGTGTTAACGTCAGTCATGATTGGGGACACTATAACTTCATTTCGGGTTCGTCACCGCGTCGATTGGCGCCAACGCGGTTGAGGTTTTTGGGTTAATCCTGCTGCACTGCGATAAAGTTTCGCGCGTTCTGACACATTGAAGCCGCACCGGTCGGATTTGCTTCTGTTGTTCGGGCTTTAATCGTTTCGGGCGACAATCAGTTTGAACGGTTGAAGGCTGCGGCTGAATGGGACGCAGCCGTGACGACTTTTGCGCTGCAAGGCTCGTACCAGTGAGACGCAAACGTCGCGCGGTGCGCAGTCGGCGACGAATGCAGGCGATGGGACGATAAGCAGGGGACTTCCGGACGGATGCCGGTGGATCGAACGATAAGGCTGTGGTCGCATGGCGGCGCTGTTTGCATCGGCGCTGGCGCTCGGCGGCTGCTCGAGCCAGATCGCCGATATGCCCGGCGTTGGCCTGCCGGCCGACGCGCCGCAGCGTCCGAAGGAAGCCGGCGCCTATCTGCCGGTCCACGATCTGCCGCCGGACCGCGACGAGGCGGCCATGAAGCCCGCCGAGCTGGCCAAAATTCAGGCAGAACTGACGGCCGCGCGGGACCGCCAGGCGTCCACGGGCGCTGCGACCGGCAACCGGCCACCAAAAACCGGCACAAAATGAGCTCTTGTTTTGACGCGTTTTCTTGACGCGAACCGGTGTCCACTTCGCTCGAAAACGCTCTAATCGCTGGCGCTGCCCGGCTCCCGTGGTAAAAGAACCCCATTCAACCGCATAGCGGGTCCAGAGCCCGGGATCTTGCGCCTGAATTCGCTCTAAATCCTTGATTGAGCGCGACTTCTGGACGGAGCCGAATTCGGCTTCGAAACGCCAAGGTTCCCCCGATTCTCTCTCGCCGGTTGTCGGAGCAAGGGTCCCATGGAAGATTTTTACCGCATCCGCCGTCTGCCGCCTTACGTGTTCGAACAGGTCAACCGGGCCAAGGCGGCCGCGCGGAACGCCGGCGCCGACATCATCGACCTCGGCATGGGCAATCCCGGACCTGCCGACGCCGCCCCATGTGATCGAGAAGCTGAAGGAAACGCTGGGCAAGCCGCGGACCGACCGCTATTCGGCCTCGCGCGGCATCACCGGTCTGCGCAAGGCGCAGGCCGCCTATTACGCGCGCCGGTTCGGCGTCAAGCTCAATCCGGAAACCCAGGTCGTGGCGACGCTGGGTTCCAAGGAAGGTTTTGCCAACGTGGCGCAGGCGATCACCGCGCCCGGCGACGTCGTGCTGTGCCCCAATCCGAGCTATCCGATCCACGCCTTCGGCTTCCTGATGGCGGGCGGCGTGATCCGCTCGGTGCCGTCGGAACCGACGCCGCAGTTCTTCGAGGCGGTGGAGCGCGCGATCATCCATTCGATCCCGAAGCCGATCGCGCTGATCGTCTGCTATCCCTCCAATCCGACCGCCTATGTCGCCGATCTCGATTTCTACAAGGATCTGGTGGCGTTCGCGAAGAAGCACGAGATCTTCATCCTGTCGGATCTCGCTTACGCCGAAGTCTATTTCGACGACAAGAACCCGCCGCCCTCGGTGCTGCAGGTTCCCGGCGCGATCGACGTCACCGTCGAGTTCACCTCGATGTCGAAGACGTTCTCGATGGCGGGCTGGCGCATGGGATTTGCCGTCGGCAACGAGCGCATCATCGCCGCGCTGGCGCGGGTGAAATCCTACCTCGATTACGGCGCGTTCACGCCGGTCCAGGTCGCCGCCACCGCGGCGCTGAACGGGCCGGACGATTGCATCAAGGAAATGCGCGATACCTACCGCAAGCGCCGCGACGCGCTGGTCGAAAGTTTTGGCCGGGCCGGCTGGGATATCCCGCCGCCGCAGGCCTCGATGTTCGCCTGGGCGCCGCTGCCGAAGGCCTTCGAGAGCGTCGGCAGCATGCAGTTCGCGACCCTGATGGTGGAGAAATCCGGCGTCGTGGTTTCGCCCGGCGTCGCCTTCGGCGAGCATGGCGAGGGCTATGTCCGCATCGCCATGGTGGAAAACGAGCAGCGAATCCGCCAGGCCGCGCGCGGCGTGCGCCGCTTCCTTGAAAGCGGCATTGAAACGTTGCACAACGTGGTTCCTCTCGCCAACCGGCGCTAATTCCTTCAGCAGGTTCTTTCAAGTCATGGTCGCACCCCTGAGAGTGGGCATCGCGGGGCTCGGCACCGTTGGCGCCGCGGTCGTCCGTCTCATCGAAGAGCAGGCGAGAACGCTGTCGGCGCGCAGCGGGCGCGGCATCCGCGTGGTTGCCGTCACCGCGCGCTCGAAAGCGAAGAAGCGCACGCTCGATCTGCGCGGCATCGACTGGGTCAACAGCCCGCTGGCGCTGGCCAACGATCCCCGCATCGATTGCTTCGTCGAACTGATGGGCGGTTCCGGCGAGCCGGCGCTGTCGGCGATCGAAGCCGCGCTGAAGACCGGCAAGTCGGTGGTGACCGCCAACAAGGCGCTGATCGCCAAGCACGGCCTGCGGCTGGCAAGGGCCGCCGAGAAGCACGGCGGCGCCCTGAATTTCGAGGCCGCGGTCGGTGCGGCCATCCCGGTCATCAAGACCCTTCGCGAGGGACTTGCCGGCACCGGCGTCAATCGCGTCTACGGCATCCTCAACGGCACCTGCAATTACATCCTGACCCGGATGGAGCAGGAGGGCCTGTCGTTTGCCGAATGCCTGAAGGACGCCCAGCGCCTCGGCTATGCCGAAGCCAATCCGTCGTTCGACGTCGACGGCCACGACACCGCGCAGAAGCTGGCGATCCTGGCCAGCCTCGCCTTCGGCACCAAGGTGGCGCAGAGCGCGGTCTATGTCGAAGGCATCTCCTCGATCGCGCCGGAAGATCTGCGCGCCGCGGACGAACTCGGCTACCGCGTCAAGCTGCTCGGCGTCGCGGTGCGGACCGCCAAGGGCATCGAGCAGCGCGTGCATCCGACCATGGTGCCGAAATCGTCCTCGATCGCGCAGGTGATGGGCGTCACCAATGCCGTGACCATCGACGGCGAAGGCATTCCGCCGATCACGCTGGTCGGCCCCGGCGCCGGCGGTGCTGCGACCGCATCCGCCGTCGTTGCCGATATCGCCGACGTCGCGCGCGGCATTCGCGCCAAGCCGTTCGGGCGTCCGGTGGAGCGGCTGCGCGACACCAAGAAGGCGCCGATGGAGCGCCACGAGGGCGGCTACTACATCCGCCTGATGGCGCGCGATCTGCCCGGCACGGTCGCCAAGATCGCCACCCGTCTGGCGAAAGAGAAGATTTCGCTGGAGTCGGTCGTGCAGCGCCATCCCGATGGCGTCGACGCCACGGACGCGGCGAAGAAGGCTTCACCGGTGCCGGTCATTCTGATTACCTACGCGACCTCCGAGGACGCGATCCATCGCGCGCTGGAAGCGGTGCAGCGCGACAAGGTGATCACAGGCCGGCCGCAGGTGATACGGATCGAAAAGAACTAGCGCGCGTTTCCACGAGCGGAACGCGCGAACCAGACGATCGATTGCGGCCCAACGGGGCCGCCACAAAGCTCTAAGGGAGTTGCCGAGATGTCGACCCATATTTCCGTTCCGCCGCAGCTGTTGCTCGAGCGCATCCTGACGCTCGAGATCGTGCGCGTGACGGAGCGCGCGGCGGTCTCGGCGGCGCGGCTGCGCGGCCACGGCCAGGAAAAGGCCGGCCGACCAGGCCGCGGTCGACGCGATGCGCCGCGAACTCAACAAGCTGCCGATCGAAGGCACCATCGTGATCGGCGAGGGCGAGCGCGACGAGGCGCCGATGCTGTTCATCGGCGAGAAGGTCGGCCTCAACGCCGGCCCGCAGGTCGATATCGCCGTCGATCCGCTCGAAGGCACCACGCTGTGCGCCAAGAACATGCCGGGCGCGATCGCGACCATGGCGATGGCCGATGGCGGCACGCTGTTGCATGCGCCCGACGTCTACATGCAGAAGATCGCGGTCGGTCCGGGCTACAAGAAGGGCGTGGTCGAACTCGACGCGTCGCCCGCCGACAACGTCCGCCGGCTCGCCAAGGCCAAGGGCGTCGACGCTTCCGCGATCACCGTGCTGGTGCTCGACCGTCCGCGCCACGCCGACATCATCGCCGCGCGTCCGCGGCACCGGTGCCGCGGTGCGCCTGATCACCGACGGTGACGTCGCCGGCGTCATCCACTGCGCCGACCCCGAGAACACCGGCGTCGACATGTATATCGGCACCGGCGGCGCGCCCGAGGGCGTGCTGGCGGCGGCGGCGCTGCGCTGCATCGGCGGCCAGATGCAGTGCCGGCTGATCCTCGACAGCGAAGAGAAGCGCGAGCGCGCCCACAAGATGGGCGTCAAGGATCCGAAGTTCATCTACGGCATCGAGGACATGGCGAAGGGCGACTGCCTGTTCGCGGCCACCGGCGTCACCACCGGCTCGCTGCTCTCGGGCGTCAAGTTCCGCAAGGACGTGATCGAGACCGAAACCGTGGTGATGCGCTCGGTCACCGGCACCGTCCGCTACATCAAGGCCGAGCACCGTCAGCTCGACAAGTTCCACCTGGATTGAGGCGAGCCAAGTGATCGCCATGGCCGCCAACGTCGTCATTCGCCCCGTCGGCAACGGACGAGCGCGCGGCCTGGGAGCCGCTGTGGAACGGCTATCTCGCGTTCTACAAGGCGACGCTGGCGCCCGGCGCCAGCGATGTCGCCTGGCAGCGGTTTCACGATCCCGCCGAGCCGATGTTCCTGCTCGGCGCCTATGTCGACGGCAAGCTGACCGGCATCGTGCAGTACCTGTTTCACCGCTCGAGCTGGACGCCGGGCAACTACTGCTATCTGCAGGACCTGTTCGTCGCCGACACCGCGCGCGGGCTCGGCCTCGGCCGCGCGCTGATCGAAGCGGTGTATGCGAAGGCGAAGGAGGCCGGCGCCAGCCGCGTGCACTGGCTGACGCAGACCAGCAATGCGCAGGCGCGGATTCTCTACGACCAGGTCGCCGACGATTCCGGGTTCATGCAGTATCGGAAGATATTCTAATCGTCGTCATTCCGGGGCGATGCGAAAGCATGCGAACCCGGAAGTTCGAGATTCCGGGTTCGATCGCTTCGCATCGCCCCGGAATGACAACAACGAAAAGAAAAAACGGGAGTGAACATGTCTGATATTTCCGCGGTGAAGGCGCTGGTGTTCGACGTGTTCGGCACCTGCGTCGACTGGCGCACCAGCCTGATCAACGATTTCACCAAATGGTCGGAGACGTCGGGCATCAAGGCCGACTGGACCGCGTTGGTCGACGGCTGGCGCGCGGTCTATTCCGCCTCGATGGACGAGGTGCGCAAGCATCCCGAGCGCGGCTACAGATCCTCGACACGCTGCATCGGCAGTCGCTGGAAAAACTGGTCGCGCAGTTTTCGATTCAGGGCCTGAAGGAAGCCGACCTGCATCACCTGACCATGGGCTGGCATCGCCTGCATGCCTGGCCGGACACCGTGGCGGGCCTGACGCGGCTGAAGACGAAATACATCATCTCGCCGCTCTCGAACGGCAACGTCGCGCTGCTGACCAACATGGCGAAATTCGCCGGCCTGCCGTGGGACCTCGTGATGTCGGCGGAACTGTTCGAGCACTACAAGCCCGATCCGGAAACCTATCTCGGCGCCGCAAAACTGCTGTGCCTGAAGCCGGAGCAGGTGATGATGGTGCGCCGCCCACAACAACGACCTGAAGGCCGCGCAGAAGCTCGGCCTCAAGACCGCCTTCGTCGCCGCGCCCGACCGAATACGGCCCGCACCAGAAATACGATTTCGAGGCGAGGGGCGACTGGGACGTCGTCGCCAAGGACTTTGGCGGCATCGCCGACCAGATGGGGTGCTGAGGCGGCTCGTTGTCCCGGACGCGGTGCAGCGCGCTTGCGCTGCGTCGCACGCGGGCAGAACGTAAAGCCACAGGGAATTAGGTGCACTGTCACCGTAATTCCCTGTCGCCGTAGTTCCGCCAACCAGTGACCTAGCCGCGCATCCGTTACAGATATAAGATCCATCGAGGAAAGTTGGTCGGCCTTGGGGGCGAACCCATGCGACGGCGTGATTTCGTTATCCTTGTCGGCAGCGCGATAGCTGCCTGGCCGCTCGATGCGCTTGCGCAGCAGAGTAAAATTTGGCGGATGGGATTTATCGCCCAGGGATACGAGCAATTCTACGACGCGTTGTTCGACGGCCTCCGGGCGATGGGATACTCGGAGGGCCGCAACCTGGTCGTTGAGCGTCGCTATGCGCTGGGCCACGCGGAGCGATTCCCGGAATTCGCCGCGGAGATGGTTCGGCTGAACGTTGACCGTCATCATCGTGACCACGACGCCGGCAGCGCTCGCCGTCAAGAACGCGACCACGACCATTCCCGTCGTGTTCCCGAATGCCATCAGTCCGGTCGAGAGCGGGGTGGTCGCCAGCCTTGCGCATCCGGGCGGCAATGTTACCGGGGGCGCGGCCCAGACTGCGGCGCTCAGCACCAAACGCCTGGCGATACTCAAGGAAGTGATGCCCGGGGCTATCCGCGAGGGGCCGTTCTCTGGAATGCGGCCAACCCGGCGCTCGCGTACCCGTGGAGACAGACGCAAAGCGCGGCCGGCGAGCTCGGAGTGGCGCTTCGATCCCTCGAGGTTCGAGAGCCGCAAGGACATCGAGGCCGCGTTTGCCGTGATGGCCCAGGAGCGTCCCGATGCACTTATCGTTTTGCAGGACGCCCTGACCCTTCAGCACCGCAAGGAGATCATCGACTTCACCGTTCAGAAGCGGCTGCCGGGCATGTTTGTCGCGAAGGAATGGGTGATGGTCGGCGGTCTGATGTCCTACGGCGAGAGCCTTCCTGATATGTATCGCCGCGGCGCGTACTTCGTGGACAAGGTTTTGAAAGGCGCCAAGCCCGCCGATCTGCCGGTGGAGCAAGTCACGAAGTTCGAGCTGATCCTCAACCTGAAAACCGCGAAGGCGATGGAATTGACCATCCCCGCAGCTCTCCTCGCCACAGCGGACGAGGTGATCGAATGACGCGTGTTTAATTACGTAACTCGCATCGTAGTTCGCGCTCGTGCTCCCGGACGCGGTGCAGCACGTTAGCGCTGCTGCGCAGCATCAACACCTATGCGCGGGGCGAGCGGACCAATCCTGGCGCGTGCATTCGCGTGCAATGCAAACTGGTGTTGCAAAAGCACACCCGGCGAAAACCATTTTCGATTGTATCAATCGTGCTTGTCGGCGTCGCGGTAGCTTGGAACCATTGCCTCAATAATAATCAGTTGGGGATGGGGACATGCGTACCGGGACAAAATCGGCATTGCTTGTGCGCTGTGGTCGCTGCCGGCGCGGCGCTTTTTCCGCTCGGCGACGAGGCCGCCGCGCAGACCGTCTTCACGACGATCCAGGCCTTCGGCGACAGCTACGCCGACACCGGAAACCTGTTCAAAATCCTCGGCACGCCGAACCCGGTGCAATATCCCACCGGCCGGTTTAGCGGCGGCACCAATTTCGTCGACACCACGTCGGCGCTGCTGGGGATTCCGCAGAACAACTTTGCCATCGGCGGCGCCAAGACCGGACACCGACCAACATCGTCGGTCCGGGCATTCCCGGCTTCACGCAGGAGTGGCAGGGCTTCGTCGCCTCGGGCAAGAAGATTTCGTCGTCCGATCTCGTCGAAATCAGCATCGGCGGCAACGATGCCCGGCAATATTATCAGACCGGCGGCACGCTGGCCGGCGTTCCCGCGGCCGCCACCGATAGCGCCACCCAGGCGCTGGCCGGCATCAATGCGCTGGTCGGCGCCGGTGCGCGCAATCTCGTTTTCACGACCGGCGATGTCGGCCAATTGCCGGAAGCGACCGGCAATCCCGGCCGCATCGATCGGCACCGCCTATCAGCCAGAACTACAACGCCCAGATGCAGGCGGCGCTGGCCGCCATCGCGCGCTCCGGCGTCCGCGTCGAACTGGTCGACGTCTCGCTGCTCGGAAGCCTGATCAAGGCGAACCCGTCGCGTTACGGCGTCGCCAATGTCGGCGCCTGTCCGCTGGCCTGCATCGGAAATCCGGCGCTGCAGAACCAGTATCCTGTTCTATTTCGACGGCGTCCACCTGACCTCGCTCGGTTTCGCGATCATCGGCGAATACATCGTCAACCGCCTCAATGCGCCGCTGACGCTGCCGGCGCAGGGCGACGTCGGCATGAACGTCGGCGATGGGTTTTGCATCCACCCTGTTCGGCAAGCTCGACAATTTCCGCGAGATGTCGATGGTGTCGCGTCGTCGATGAACGCCTACGCCGCCTACACCAAGGTGCCCTACACCAAGGCGCCGCATCCCGGCCGCCGCGTCAATCCGTGGTCGTTCTATATGCTGGGCAACGGCGCCTACAGCGACCGTCAGGCGACCGTGGCGTCCAACGGCTTCAACCTCGACAGCGTCGGCGGCACCATCGGGACCGAGTATCGCATCAACAACAACGCCTTTGTCGGCGCGGCCTTCGACTACTCCAATCCGAAGGCGCGGTTCTTCAACAATGCCGGCACCACCGAAGCGAACGCCTATCAGTTCGGCGCCTATGGCGCATGGACCAACGCGCATTTCTTCGCCCAGGGTCTCGCCACCGTCGGCTGGCAGAACTATCGCAACAGCCGGCCGGGCGTCGTCGACACCATCACCTCGAACCCCGACGGAACCAGCTTCGTTGCCGCCGGCAAGGTCGGCTATCTGTTCGACGTCGGCAAGATCCAGGTCGGTCCGATCGGCGGCCTGACTCTACGCGCGGGCCAGGGTCAACGGCTACACCGAGAACGGCGATCCGGTGCTGGCCCTGAACGTCGGCCAGCAGACCGCGGAAGCGCTGATCGGCAGCGTCGGCGCGCAGTTCCGCTTTCCGTTCCTGGTCTACGGCCGGCATGATCAGTCCCTACGTCAACCTGACGATGGACGATGATTTCATCGGCAACGGACGCATCATCCAGTTCGGCGCGACCTCGGCTCCGCTGATCGTCAACAACTGGACGGTGCCGAACTCGACGTCGCAACACGTCTACGGCCGCGTCGCGGCCGGTGTGGTGGCGCCGGTGTCGAACACCGTCGCGCTGACCGCGAACGTCTCGCAGACCTTTGCGCGCCAGGGCGGCAACGATTTCTACGGCAATGGCGGCCTGAAGATCTCGTTCTGAGTGCTGTCGGTCATGGCCGGGCAAAAGCGCGAAGCGCGTCTTCGCTGCAGATGTCCCGGCGCACTTGCGACGTCTTGAGGTTGGTCCGAGACTGCTTAAAGAGACGTGGATGCCCGGACAAGCCTCAGGCATGACGGCAGCAACGTGTAGGAGCGCGTAGGATGCGATTAGCGATATCGCGAAACCATCATACACGCACATGAAGCTGATGGGTATCGCTTCGCTCCACCCATCCGACGAGCTGCCAACGGATCTCACTTCGTCGCCGTCTGCAGATAGGCGATCAGGTCGGCGCGGTCGGCGGCGCTGGCCATGCCGGCGTAGGGCATGCGGTTGCCGGGTACCTCCTTCTGCGGATCGGTGATGAACGGGTCCAGCGTCTGCGGCGTCCAGGTGATGCCGCTGCGCTTCATCGCCGGCGAGTAGCGGAAATCTCGACGACTCGCCGGCCTTGCGCCCGAACAGACCGTGCAGGCTCGGGCCCACGTCGTTGCCGCCCGCGTCCAGTGTGTGGCAGGTGGCGCATTCCACGAACTTGCGCTTCGCCGTGCGCCGCATCGCCGTCCGCGCGGGCCGCTACGCGGCCAGCAGCAGCGCGATCAGCCATTGCGGCCGTTACGCGTCACAATCACGCTCATGCCGGCACCAGCGGACCCGGATTCTTGAGGTAGCGGTTCTTGATCGCATCCGCCGTCCAGTAGGCCAGCGCGCCCACCGGGCCGGTCGGATTGTAGGACGAGTTGTGCGGGAACACGTTCGCGCCCGACGACGAACAGGTTGTGGCAGTCCCAGCTCTGCAGATATTTGTTCACGACGCTGTCTGCGCGGATTGGTGCCCATGATCGTGCCGCCGGTGTTGTGCGTGCTCTGGTAAGGCACGACGGTCCACGGATCGGTGCGCGCCGCGGCCGGGTTCATGACGGTCGGGTTCATCGACTTGGCGATGTCGTTGACGACCTCGGCGGCGTGGCGGCCCATCTTGTGCTCGTTCTCCTTGTAGTCGAAGGTCATGCGCATCAGCGGCTGGCCGAACGCGTTGCGTAGGTCGGGTCGAGGTCGAAGTAATTGTAGCGGTTCGCCATCACGCTGCCGCTGGCGCCGATCTTCATCGCGGTCTGGTACCACTTCGCGGTCGCGCGCTTCCAGGCGCTGCCCCATTGCGGCGTGCCCGGCGGCACCGGGCGGTAGCCGATCGGCAGCGGCGGTGTTGAAGCCGCCGCCGACATTGTAGCCGCCGACGAAATCGTGCGGGCCGCGGTCGAACGTCCCAGTTGGTGTTGAAGTCGTCGATGGTGACGTTCGAGCCGCCTGCGTTCATGAACGGATTGAAGTGCCGGCCTTCGAAGAACAGCGTCGCGCCGGCGCCGGTCTGATAGCAGTAGTTCTTGCCGATGACGCCGGTCTGCGCGACCGGATCGTAGGGCTCGCCGATGCCCGACAGCAGCATCAGGTGCACGTTGTTGATCGCATAGGCGCACAGCAGCACGATGCCGGCCGGCTGCTCGAATTCCTCGCCGTTGAGCACATTGGTGTAGGTGACGCCGGTGACCTTCTTGCCGTCGGAATCCTTCATGATCCTGGTGACCCAGGAATGGGTGCGCAGCTCGAAGTTCGGATTGCGCATCGCGACCGGAATCACCGTCACATGCGGGCTGCCCTTGGCGTTGGCTTCGCAGCCGAAGCGCTGGCAATAGCCGCAATACTGGCAGGCGCCGAACTTCGCGCCGTCCGGGATTGGTGTAGGGCTGCGAAGCGTTGGCCGACGGCCGCGGGAAGGGGTGATAGCCGGCATCGCGCGCCGCATTGGTGAACATCTCGCTCGCCAGGATCGGCGTCAGCGGCGGCAGCGGATAGTCGCGCTTGCGCGGCGCCTCGAACGGATTGCCGCCGGGCTCGATCTGGCCGCTCGAGATTGCCGGCCTTGCCGGAGACCGCCGCTGTGTATTCGAACCGGTCGTAATAGGGCTCGAGCTCGGCGTAGGTGATGCCCCAGTCCTGGATCGTCATGTCGTCGGGGATGAACTTCTTGCCGTAGCGCTCCTCGTACTTGGAGCGGATCTTGAACTCCATGTCGGTCCAGCGCCAGGTGTGGCCGCTCCAGTGCACGCCGGAGCCGCCGACCACCTCGCCGGGCAGGAACGAGCCGAGCCGGCGCATCGGCAGCGCCTCCTGCGGCGGATTGTTGCGGATGGTGAGCGTGTCGCGCGCGGTGTTCATCATCAGGTCGTGGCGCACGACGTAACGCAGCTCGTCGCGGATGTTGGGCAGCGAATATCGCTCTCGCGTCGAACGCGGTGCGCCGCGCTCGAGCGCGACCACCTTCAGCCCGGCTTCCGCCAGCTCCTTGGAGAGAATGCCGCCGGTCCAGCCGAGCCCGACGATGACGACATCGACTTCTTTAAGTTTCGTGGCCATGACGTCCCCCTCAGCTCATGTCCGAGATGCCGAGCGGCTTGATCGGGAACGGCTTGTCGCGATACTGCTCGACATGGTCGCGATGCACGGCGATCACGCCCGGGAAGCCGATCATCGCCCAGCCCGCCTTGTTGCGGTTGCCGCCATAGATCGGGTCGGAGTACATGCCCTCGATCACGGTCTCGATACAGCGTGCGTCCAGAACGCGCCGCACCGGCAGGCCGCCGTCGAAGCGTGATCTTGCCGGTGGAGAGGCCGGTCAACACCTCCTCGCGCTGCGCCGCTTCGATCCGGTCGAAGGACTTGCCGTAGGTCTTTGACGCAATGCGCGTTGGTCGCCGCAATGCCGGCGCGATAGAGCTGCGCCGGCGTCAGCGGCAGCTGGTAGCCCTGGCTCGGCGCGCCCTGTTTCCACGGCCCCTGCATATAGAGCCGGTCGCCCTTGCCCCAGCCGCCGGCCAGCGCGCGGTCGATATAGACGTTGACGCCGAGGTCGGTGCCTTTGGGGCTGATCTCGTCGGCCGGGATCATGTGATCGACCAGCGCCTCGACGAAGGCGGCCTCGTCGAGATTGAAGAACGCGTATCCCGCGGCCGCCGGAGCGGTGGCTGCTGCCGCCGCGGTCTCGGCTTGCGCTATTTCGGGGGTGGCAATCGCGGCTGCACTGGCGGCAGCGGCGCCGCCGACGACGGCGCCCTTCAAGAAGCCACGCCGGTCGAACTCCTGGCTCGTCATGATCGCCTCCCAGGTCGACCCTCTCGGGGGTCGTTATTTTGGATGCGAGCATGACGCCTTTGGAACAACCCGGCAAGGCCGATGCGTATTCCCTGCCGGCATCCCTGCGATACGTTGAGCGACTGTCGAAGGGGGAGGCGGCGTCCTTTTCAAGGTTGAGCCCTTCGCGAAACCCATCGCTTTCACGCACAGCAGTCGATGGGTTTCGCTGCGCTCAACCCATCCTGAAGAGCATTGTTAAGTTTGGCGCGTCGCGCCAGAAACTGCTTCGCGCGCACGCGCAAGACAAATTTCCGCGTGGCTGCGACAAATCAGCCCGACGGGCAAATCACTTCGGATTATCAGAAATCGTGTCAAGCCCTGGAATCGCGACAAAAATATTTCGCTGGTCCGTCGGGCAAATCAGATTTATGACTCCGCCATCCTGTCCCACCAGAGGGGCGTCGGCCGTCGTCACAAACGCGCGGCGGGAGCGGTGGACGCAGGGTGCGAACATGACGAGCGCAACCTGTTGCGTACGGTGAAATCGTTTGGGTCCGACGCCCCGGTGCTGGCGTCAAGTTCGGCGAGAGGCGAACGCCTCGCAGCGGATGATGGTGGCAAGAAAGCCGGTCACCAGGACGATCTCGTATAAGCCGTAAAGCCATTGCGTGGGGGAGGCCGGATGTTCTCCGCTGAACCTGTATGCTCGTGGGCAGCATATTCTTGTGCAACACGCCTGCGAGACCTCGGGTGCAGCGCGCATCCGGTCTTCCCCGCGCCCTCTGATTTCCGAGGACGCAAGATATCTTTCAAATCCTCGGGCGCATCGGCGCCGCGGGTGGAAAACTCACGTCTGCTTGCTTTGACATTGAAATCGGAAACGCGCAGGTAGGGCATGAGGCCGGCCCCGAACTGAAAGCATCATGACGCTTCCCGCATCCGCCATTCCCGTTGAAGCGCCGCCGGCGTTTCTCGGCGTGTCGCATTCCGCGACCGGGAAAGTTGTGGCGCGACCGGCTCGATGCGCGCGGCGCGGCGCGGGCGCTGGCGATCGCGCAGCGCTACCAATTGCCGGAAATGCTGGCGCGGGTGCTGGCCGGCCGCGATGTCGAGATCGACGCGGTCGAGGATTTTCTCGATCCGACCATCCGCAAACTGATGCCCGATCCCTACACCGTGACGCAGATGGAAGCCGCGGCCAAGCGCATCGCGGACGCGGCGACGCGCGGCGAGAAGGTCGCGATCTTCGGCGACTACGACGTCGACGGCGCGACCTCGGCGGCGCTGCTGGCCTGGCATCTGCGCCATTGCGGGCTCGATCCGCTGATCCATATTCCCGACCGCATCTTCGAAGGCTACGGCCCCAATGTCGAGGCGGTGCGCGCGCTCGCGGGCAAGGGCGCCACGCTGCTGGTGACCGTCGATTGCGGCACCACCAGCCTCGAGCCGCTGGCGGAAGCGCGGCAAGCTCGGCATGTCCGTCGTCGTCATCGACCATCACCAGACCGGCGACGAACTGCCCGAGGTCGATGCGCTGGTGAATCCGAACCGGCCCGACGATCTCTCCGGCCTCGGCCATCTCGCCGCCGTCGGCCTCGTGCTGATCACGCTGGTGGCGGTCAATCGCGAACTGCGCGGCCGCGGCTTCTGGACCGCCGAGCGGCCGGAGCCGGATCTGCTGGGCATGCTGCATCACGTGGCGCTCGGCACCGTCGCCGACGTCGCGCCGCTGACCGGGCTCAACCGCGCCTTCGTCGCCAAGGGCCTGATCGCGATGCGCCGCCGCGACCATGTCGGCCACACCGCGCTGATGGACGTGTCGCGGCTGAACGGCCCGCCCGAGGCCTGGCATCTCGGCTTCATGCTGGGGCCGCGCATCAATGCCGGCGGCCGGATCGGGCGCGCCGATCTCGGCGTGCGGCTGCTGCTGGAAGGCGATGTCTCGGAAGCCGCGCGGATCGCCGCCGAACTCGACCGCCTCAACAGCGAGCGCCGCCTCATCGAGCAGGCGGCGGAGGCGCAGGCCGAAGCCGAGGCGCTGGCCTCGCTCGGGCTCGAAGACAAGGGCGCGGTGATCGTCACCGCCTCCGAAGGCTGGCATCCCGGCGTGGTCGGCCTCGTCGCCTCGCGGCTGAAGGAGAAATTCTCGCGGCCGGCCTTTGCGATTGCGCTGGAGCCCGGCGGCATCGGCACCGGCTCGGGCCGCTCGATCTCCGGCGTCGATCTCGGCAAGGCGGTGCGGCAGGCGGTGAAGGACGGACTGCTGATGAAGGGCGGCGGCCACGCCATGGCCGCCGGCGTCACGCTGCGCAAGGAGAAGCTCGCGGAATTTCGCGCCTTCATGGAAAGCGCGCTGGCCGCCGACGTCGCCAACTCGCGCCACGAGAACGAGCTGTTCATCGACGGCGCGGTCAGCGCGCGCGGCGTGACGCCGGAATTCGCGGCGACGCTCAATCGCGCCGGGCCGTTCGGCGCCGGCAATCCGGAGCCGGTGATCGCGCTGCCGTCGCATCAACTGGTCTATGCCGATGAAGTCGGGCAGGCGCATCTGCGCCTGCGCTTCAAGTCCGGCGACGGCGCCATCGTCAACGGCATCGCGTTTCGCTCGATCGGACAGAAGCTCGGCAATGCGCTGACGCAGAATCGCGGCCAGCCGCTGCATGTCGCGGGATCGCTCGCGGTCGATCGCTAGCAGGGCACCGAGCGGGTGCAGTTGCGCGTGATCGATGTCGCGGTGCCGGATCAGGGACCGGCGGTGATCAGGTAGAGACTCAACAAGACCAACAACAAACATGGGAGTGGAAATGACAGGGCAGGTTCAAGGCAAGGTCGCGCTGGTGACGGGCGGCGCATCCGGCATTGGCGCTGCGGTCGCCGAATTGCTGGCGCGCGAGGGCGCGTCCGTCGCGGTCACCGATGTCGACGATCTGAACGGGCCCGAAGTGGTCGCGCGGATCAAGAAGGCCGGCGGCGAGGCGATCTTCCTGCATCAGGACGTCACCAGCGAGGCGCGCTGGATCGAGGTCGTGGCCGAAGTGATGAAGCGCTACGGCCGGCTCGACGTCCTGGTCTCCAACGCCGGCATCGGCATTGCGGTGCCGTCGATCACGATGATGTCGCTGGAAGACTGGCGGCGGCAGACCGCGATCAATCTCGACGGCGTGTTCCTGTCGGTGAAGCATTGCCTGCCGGCGATGCGCAAGACCGGCGGCGGCTCCGTCATCATGATGTCGTCGCTGGCGGGCCTGCGCGGCGCGGCGGGCCTGTCCGGCTATTGCGCGACCAAGGGCGGCGTGCGGCTGTTCGCCAAGGCGATCGCGATGGAATGCGCGTCGTTCGGCGACGGCATCCGCGTCAACTCGGTGCATCCCGGCATCATCGACACGCCGATCTGGGGCAAGATTCCGACGGAAGCCGCGGGCGGCGGACAGAATGCGCCGATCGATCCCGAGGAACGCGCCAAACTGGCGACGCCGCTCGGCCGCGCCGGCCAGGCGACCGAGATCGCGCAGGGCGTGCTGTATCTGGCGTCCGATGCGTCGCGCTACGTGACCGGGACGGAACTCGTGATCGACGGCGGCATGAATGCGGGCGGGGTGGCGGGGCAGTAATGCGTCATTCCGGGGCGCGTCGCGAGGCGCGAATCCGGAACGGTCGAGAGTTCCGGGCTGTCGCTTCGCCATCCCGGAATGACGACGTGCGACTACGCGCTAGCCGCCCTGCCGCAACCGCGCCAGCACCTTCAGCCCGCCATAGCCGTCGGCGGGCAGCAGCCCCATCTTGGTCTGATAATCCTTCACCGCCTTCATGGTGTCGTTGCCGACGCGGCCGTCGGTGCCGCCGGTGTCGAAGCCGGCCTTGGTCAGGCGCGTCTGCATCTCCTGCACTTCGGCGAGCGTCAGCGCGCGCTCGGAGCCGGGGAAGGGCTGGATGAAGGGCGGCGCGCCCAGAATGCGGTCGCCGAGATGGCAGATCGCCAGCGCGTAGTTCATCGACGGGTTGTAGCTCTTCACCGCGTAGAAATTCGGACCCAGCAGGAACGCCGGGCCGCCCGCGACCGGCACCCACATCTGCGCCGACGCATTCGGTTGCGGGAACGGCTGGCCGTCGGCGCGCGTGACGCCGGCGCTGGCCCATGCCGCATAGGTGCGGCTGCCGCTCGCGGCCGCGCCGGGCGCGCGGACCTCATAGCCCCAATGTTCGCCGCGGTGATATTTGCCGCGGTTGACCAGAAAGCGCGCGCTGGAGCCGAGCGCATCGTCGGGCTTGCCGAACGGCGAGACCCGGCCGTCGCTGTCGTAGTCCATGCCGACATTGAGCCAGACTTCCGGCATCCACTGGGTATGGCCCATCGCGCCGGCCCAGGAGCCGCGCATCTCCTCCGGCGTGCTCCAGCCGCGATCGACGATCTTCAGCGCGTTGATCAGCTCGGTTTCCCAATAGGCGCGGCGGCGCGGCTCGTTCCAGGCCAGCGCCGCCAGCGAGGGAAACACCGGCGCATGTGGTTCTGCTGCACCAGCGGATCGCCATAGGCGGACTCGACGCCCCACAGCGCCAGCAGCGTGCCGCGCTCGACGCCAAAATCCTGCTCGATCCGCGCGAACAGCGCCTCGTTCTTCTTCAGCGCCTCCCGGCCGTTGATGATGCGCCAGTCCGAGACGCGGCGGTTGATGTATTGCCAGATCTGCTCGTTGAACTCCGGCTGCTTCTGCATCTGCTTGAACACGGACATGTCGGGCTCGATGCGGCCCATCACCCGGGTCCAGGTCGCTTCCGAAATGCCCTTTGCGAGCGCGCGGGCGCGAAAACTGTCGCGCCATGCGTCGAAGCCGGGCGGCGCGGCGGCGAACGCCGCGAGCGGCGTGGCGAGCAGGGCGCCGGCGCCGAGGCCGGCCTGCAGCAGCGGCGCGGCGGGTCGGGCGAGGTCGGAGAATCAGGCTGTTTCATGCGGCCAGTCTAGCGGCGCGGCCGGCGCGCGCCAAAAGCCAAGACGCCGCGGGAACCGGCAATATTGCATCCGCAAATCTGTGGCGATTTTGGACAGCCAGCGCCGCACCGTGGCCTGCGCCTTGGCGCCGAGAGCCCGGCCGCCAGCCGCCGCTCCAGCGCCATGCGCGTGACGCCGGCATTTGTCGAGCAGCGTCGCGCCGCGCCGGGTCAGCGTCCACTGCAGCACCCGGCCGTGCACCGGATGCGGCGTCTTCCGGATGGCGCCGTCGCGTTCCAGATTGCGGATGATGACGCCGACGGTCTGCGGCGTCAGCAGCGCCACCCGCGCGAGATCGGCGCCGGACAAGCCCGGGATAGGCCTTCAGCATGGTCAGCACCACGAATTGCGGCGTGGTGACGCCGAGGTCGGCCAGCGACCGTTCCATCGTCAGCCGGGTCGCGGCCTGGGCCTGCCGCAGCAGATAGGCGAGGTAGCCCTGTTCGCCGCGCTTGCCCTGGCCGGGCGGCGGCGGGCGGATCGGCGGCGATCGCCGGAGCGGCGGGATTTTTGCGCGGTTTCTCGGCGGCGTTTTTCGCCGTCCGCGCGTCGCGGTTTTCGACGCAGGTCGCGATCTTGCGGATCATATCAGGGCTCTTATAATAAATCAGAGCACTGATAACATGAGGCAGAGAACGATGTCACACGCCCGCAAGGAATACAAGGATTTCATGACGCTGGCGCCGGACGTCTACGAGGCCGTGCTGGCGCTCGGCAAGGTCGCGGCCGCGGCCGGCATCGACAAGCAGTTGCTCGAACTGATCAAGCTGCGCGCCTCGCAGATCAACGGCTGCGCCTTCTGCGTGCAGTATCACATCCTGCAGGGCGAGAGCCTCGGCGTGCCCGCCGACAAGCTCAATCTGGTGGTGGTGTGGCGCGAGGCGCCGCAGTTTTCGCCGCGCGAGCGCGCGGCGCTGGCCTGGACCGAAGCGCTGACCTTGCTCGCCGACGGCGTCAGCGACGAGGTCTATGCGCAGGCGAGCGCCGAATTCTCCGAGAAGGAACTGGCCTATCTCACGTCGGCGATCGCCTCGATCAATGTCTGGAACAGGTTCGGCGCCGCCTATCGCTGGACCCCGCCGGCGCGGCAGAGGGCGGTCGGCGCGGCGGCGTCGTGAAAGGTCAGTTCTCGCCGCCTTCGTGCGGGTCGTGACGGACGACGTCCTCCGGCAGCGCATGCGCCACGGCGGCGGGCGCCGGAGGCTCGATGCCGATCTCGCGGCCGCGGCCGCGGATCAGGCGCTCATAGGCCGAGATCAGCGTGGTGTAGGGATTGACCCAGATCCAGCCGTCGCGCGTGAACACCTGCACGTCGAAATGCAGGTGCAGCGAGGTGCCGTTGGGGCGATCGAGATAGTTCGAGACCACGCCGATCTTTTCGCCCTCGGTGACGCGGCGTCCGTTGAGAACGCCGTCGGCGTCCATGCGCGGACGGGTTCATGTGCATGTAGCGAAAGCGGATGTGCTCGTTGCGCGGTGTTGATCTGCAGCGTCGCCGCCTGCTGCTTCGGCGAGCGGATCACGACGCCGTCGCGGACCGCGACGACCCCCTGCTGCTTCGGATCGCAAGTCGGCGTGCCCTCGGTCTGGATCGGGCAGGCGCCGGGCGGATGTCCTCGCCCTGGTGGCCGAAGCCGCTGGCGCATTGTCCGACGTTGAAACTGCGGGCCTCGCAGAAATTGTCCCGCCACGGATAGCCGCTGGCAGGCTGCTCCGATCTGGCGCGCCGTGCGAAGGATTGCGAGCGGACGAAGGCCGGCGCTTTCTCCAGCGGAAAGCGGATCTGCGAATAGGCGGTCCAGTCGGCGTGGCCGCCCTGCTTGCGCGAGCCGCTGCTGGCGATGATGTCGCCGCTCGGACGATAGGTGAAATCGGGCGAAAGCCGTCGTCGGCCGTTCGGCGAGGTCGGACGAAATGTCCCGGCGCGGCCGCGACGGGCAGGCCGCCGGCGATGCGCAGCGCCTTCAGGAAACGCTCGGCGACCGGATAGGCCTCGCGGCAGGCCAGCCGCCGCGCGCGCGGCGTCGAATCGAGGCACTGGATCGACACCACATAGGGCACGCCGAAGCGGGTGAAGGCGTAACGCACATAGCCTTCGCGGATGAAGCGGCGCAGGTCGGGAAATTGCGCCGCCAGCGCCTTGACCGGTTCGCCCTTGCCGCCGTGCGGATCGGCGAGATCGTAGATCAGGATCGAGCCGGTGATCTGCACCTCGACCGGCCTGGCGAAGGTCCGCGACGGCATGCCGTCGCCGGCGCCCGGCTCGAGCGAAAACTGCGCGTCGTAGCCGGCAGGGCCGGCGTAGAACAGATCGGCGGGACGGAAGTCGGCCTGATAGCGCGACACCGAGAGCGTCGTCCGGCGCGCCGCTCGCGCGCGCCTCGAGATAGGCCGCGGTATCGAACGGCAGCAGCACCGGCACCGGGCTGCGCCCGATGCCGGTGAAGATCGGCGAGGTGATCGCGTTCAACTGCACCAGTGCCGGCGTCGAACGCGGATCGGAGGCGGGCACCCGCCGCTGGCCGGAGAACGTGAAGGCGGAGGCGATCGCCGGCTGGGTGTTGATCTCGGTGCGGAGCTGATCGAGCACCGCGCGCCATTCGACGCGCACCGCCGAGATCGAAGGGGTCCGGAACTCGTCGGCGGACGCGCCGAGGCTGCGCCGGCAGGGAGCAAACAGAGGGCTGCCAGCCAACGCGTGAGCAAGCGGACAGCCTTTGTTACTCAATGCATCGCCCCCCGGCGCGTGCCCCGTTGCAACTGCGTGAGCTCAGTCCTTGGCGCGCTCGACGTAGGAGCCGTCCTCGGTCATGACCACGATCCGCGTTCCCGTTGCCGATATGCGGCGGCACCGCGGTGCGGACGCCGTTGGAGAGGATGGCGGGCTTGTAGGACGAAGAGGCGGTCTGGCCCTTGGTGACCGGCTCGGTCTCCACGACTTCCAGCGTCGCGCGCTGCGGCAGCGTGATCGCGACCGGATTCAGGTCGTGCAGCGAAAGCTTCACGGTCATGTTTTCCTGCAGATAGGGCGCGGACGAGCCGACGATCTCCTTGGAGACCTGGACCTGATCGTAGTTCTCGTTGTTCATGAAGTGGAAGCCGTCGGCGTCTTCGTAGAGATAGTTGAAGTTCTGATCCTCGACGGTGGCCTTCTCGACCTGGTCGGTGGTCTTGTAGCGCTCCGAAATCTTCACGCCGTCGCCGATCCGGCGCATTTCGATCTGGCTGACCGGGGTTCCCTTGCCGGGATGGATGTTTTCGGCGGTCAGCACGACATAAAGCTTGCCGTCCTGCTCGATGATGTTGCCCTTGCGGATAGAACTGGCGATGACTTTCAAAGCGATTTTTCCCGAATTTCTGGCCTCCGGCCCAATCCGGACATGGTGTCCGTGGGGCCAAGGAGGCGGTTTCGGGCTGCAACATACTGATTTTGGCCGTCGGATGCCAGCGTTTTACCGGCGTTGATGGGCCGCCCGGATCATGCCGGAAACGGCCGGATTTGGCCGGCGCTTACTTCCGCTTCGGGCTTGGGGTAATTGATCGTCTCGGCGTTATTCCTGGCCAAATCGGCGGGAATCGAGAACTTGTCGGTTTTGGTGTCGAACACGCATTGCCAGTCCTCGACCCAGGGCAGCGGATGGTCTTCACCCTGCGCGTCGAACGACAGGCTCAGCACCAGGTAGCGGCTGTCCGGCCAATGCCTTCCCTGCGCGGCGTAGTTGTCGTCCGCTCCCTTTACCAGATGGATCTGAGGGTGATCGATCGAGTTGCGATCCCGGGATTTCCGATGGATCTGGCGGGAAATCGGCTGGCTGTAGAAATAGTCCCAGACCATGTCGCCGAGCGGCTTCGGCGTCGCCGCCGAGAACTTGGATCCATTGCGCCGGTACAGGAACAGCGTGTGGGTGCCTGAGCCGAGCTTCTGCATCCGCACCACCCACTGGCTGTTGGGGCTGAAGCGAAATCCGGCGGGATAGCGTGCATCATCGGTGTATTCGTCGCGGTTCAGGAGCACGCCATGCTCATGCTTGGCGTCGAAGGCCCAGTACTCGTAGACGGCGATCGTATTCGCCCTTGTCCTTCCAATATTGCTCGATGATGACCTGGCCATCGGGCGAGGTGAACGTATCCTCCGGATCGTCCAGTTTGGTCCAGTTCGCTGCCGGGGCTGGCGGCGCTGGCCGGCGCCACGGCGGCGAAGCCCAACAGCACGATAAGTCCCGTTCTCAGTAACCAGCTCGCAGCCATGACCGTATCCTGTTGCCAAATTCGGTGATTGGACTAGCGAGGGGCTCGCCGAGGTTCAGCGCGTCATCGAATTCAGGCGAACGAATGGACAAGGCGCGTGCGTTTCGACAAGAAAGGCCGGGCACGCGGATGGAGGCGTTCGGGTCTGCGTCAGTGGCCACCTTGGCGTACAGAAAGTTAAGTAATATCAATGGTATTAAGCAGTATTTCTGAGCGGATTGATTGGCTGCCTGCAGCGACCTGTTAAGGGCGCGTGCTGATGGCTGGCGACCGACCAGCCGTCGCCCTGGTGGTCGGCGTCGCGGCATGCCGACCGAAAGCCGTTCCTGATGGCGCGGGCGCGATCACGCGGGCGCTGCGCGCCTGGTTCGACGAGCAGGGCTTTGCCGAGGTCGAGACCGGCAATCCTGCAGGTCTCGCCCGGCAACGAGACCCATCTGCATGCGCCGCGCACCGAACTGATCCGCAGCGATGGCTCGCGCGCGACGCGTTACCTGCGAACCTCGCCGGAATTCGCGGCGAAGAAATTGCTCGCCGCCGGCGAGACCAAAATATTCGAGTTCGCGCGCGTGTTCCGCGACCGCGAGCGCGGCGACCTGCATCTGCCTGAATTCACCATGCTGGAATGGTACCGCGCCAATGCCGGCTATGACGCCATCATGGCCGATACCATCGTCGTGATCGCGCATGCGGCGCAGGCGACCGGCATCGGCACGGTTCTCGTTTCGCGGCAAAACCGCCGATCCCTTCGCCGAGCCGGAACTGCTGACGGTCGCAGCCGCGTTCGAGCGCTTTGCCGGGATCGACCTGCTGGCCACGATTGCCGACGGCGAGGGCGATCGTGCAGCGCTTGCGGCCGCGGCCGGCGCGCGGGTGCGGATTGCCGACGACGACACCTGGTCGGACATCTTCAGCAAGGTGCTGGTCGAGCATGTCGAACCGCATCTGGGGCAGGGACGTTTGACGGTGCTGTTCGAATATCCGGCGCCGGAAGCGGCGCTGGCGCGCGCCAAAGCCGCCGATCCGCGCGTCGCCGAGCGTTTCGAGGTCTATGCCTGCGGCGTCGAACTCGCCAACGGATTTGGCGAACTGACCGATGCGGCCGAGCAGCGCCGCCGCTTTGCCTCGGCCATGGACGAAAAGGCGCGGCGCTACGGCGAGCGCTATCCGCTCGACGAGGAGTTTCTCGACGCGGTTGCCGCGATGCCGGAGGCCAGCGGCGTCGCGCTCGGTTTCGACCGGCTGGTGATGCTGGCCAGCGGCGCGCTGCGGGTCGATCAGGTGGTATGGACGCCGCCGGCAGGAGAGACGTAAACAGAGCCATGAACAGGATCGATCCCAAGCTGGCGGCGACGTTGCGGCAACCGGCCGAGCTGATCGAGCGCGGGCTTGCGCCGGCGGCCGACCTCGCCGACCTCGAACGGGTCGCGGCGCGCTACGCGATCGCCGTGACGCCGGACATCGCCGCGCTGATCGATCGCGAAAATCCCGATGATCCGATCGCGCGGCAATTCATTCCGAGCGCGCTGGAACTGGTGAGCGCGCCGGGCGAAAACGCCGATCCGATCGGCGACGACGCGCATTCGCCGGTTGCCGGCATCGTGCATCGCTATCCCGACCGGGTGCTGTTCAAGCTGGTGCATGTCTGCGCGGTCTATTGCCGGTTCTGCTTTCGCCGCGAAATGGTCGGGCCGGGCAAGGCGACCGCGCTTGTCGGACGACCGCCTATCGCGACGCGCTCGACTACATCCGCGCGCATCCGGAAATCTGGGAAGTGATCCTGACCGGCGGCGATCCCCTGATGCTGTCGCCGCGGCGGCTGGCCGAGATCATGGCCGATCTGGCCGCGATCGATCACGTCAAGATCATCCGCATCCACACCCGCGTACCCGTCGCCGCACCTGCGCGGATCGACGCACGACATGGTCGCGGCGCTGCGGGTCGACGGGCGCGACGACCTGGGTCGCCGTTCACGCCAATCATCCGCGCGAGCTTTCCACCGAAGCCCGCGCCGCCTGCGCGCGGCTGGTCGATGCCGGCATTCCCCTGGTGAGCCAGTCGGTGCTGCTGCGCGGCGTCAATGACGATGCGGCGACCCTGGAAGCCCTGATGCGGACCTTCGTCGAATGCCGGATCAAGCCCTATTACCTGCACCACGGCGATCTCGCGCCGGGCACGGCGCATCTGCGCACCACGATCGCGCAGGGCCAGGAATTGATGCGCAGCCTTGCGGGGACGCGTCTCCGGCCTGTGCCAGCCGGATTACGTGCTCGATATCCCCGGCGGCCACGGCAAGGCGCCGATCGGGCCGAATTATTTGTCGCATGCGAATTCCGCAGAAGGTGAACTATCTTCGGAAACGCGGTATCGTGTCGTCGACTATTGCGGCGACGTTCATCTCTATCCTCCGCCGCCGTGAGCCAGAGCGATGGCCGACGAGGGAGCGAGGAAACCGGAGCCGCCGGAAGACGAGGGCAATCGCGCGCGTCGAAAACGCGGTGCTGCTCGGATTTTTCGTGGTGCTGGTGGCGGCCGGAGTCTGGCTGCTCGGCACCATGGCCGATATACGGAAGGTGCAGGATTGTGCCGCCCAGGGGCGTCGCAATTGCGCAACGATCGACGCTCCGGCGCGATAGACGGAGAAACGAGAACGGGAGAACCAAGATGCGAAAAACAATCCTGTCGATGGCGCTGATGGTTCTGATCGGCGGCTCGGGTGCATTCGCGCAAGGCGGATCGTCGTCGGTTCCGAAGAACTCGGGCAAGACCGTCGATCGAGGCGCCGGTCGGTCACCGCCAGCCGCGCGTCGGCGACGTGCCCAACGAGAAAAATCTGAACGATCCGAACGACCCGCTGAGCAAGGAAAACGCTGCTCTCGACAAGAAGATCAAGAGCATCTGCCGCGGCTGCTAGCCGCATTCGATCGCGCCAATCGGGAGCGAGGCACGGCGAACGACGCCGCGCCCCGCTTCACGATATCAGGCCTGAAGATCTAGGCCGAACGCTCCCTTGATTTGCGCGATCGCGCATTCCGCCGCGCCTCGACCGCGTCCGCCAGCAGGTTCAGCGCCGACACCGTCGTGTCCCAGTCGATGCAGCCGTCGGTGATGCTCTGGCCATAGGTCAGCGGCTTGCCGGGCACGACATCCTGGCGGCCGGCGACCAGGTTGCTCTCGATCATGACGCCGATGATGCGCTGCTCGCCGCCGGCGATCTGCTGCGCGATATCGGCCACCACCAGCGGCTGGTTCTCCGGCTTCTTGCCGCTGTTGGCGTGGCTGGTGTCGATCATGATCCGCGGTGCGACGCCGGCGCGCGCAAGTTCGGTCGCCGCGGCATCGACGCTGGCGCGGTCGTAGTTCGGCTGTGTGGCCGCCGCGCAGGATGATGTGGCAGTCCTCGTTGCCGGTGGTTGCCGCGATCGCCGAGCGGCCGCCCTTGGTCACCGCCATGAAATGGTGCGGATGCGACGCCGACTTCACCGCGTCGGCGGCGATCCGGACATTGCCGTCGGTGCCGTTCTTGAAGCCGACCGGGCAGGACAGTCCGGAAGCGAGCTCGCGATGGATCTGGCTCTCGGTGGTGCGCGCGCCGATCGCCGCCCACGCCACCAGGTCGGCGATGTATTGCGGCGTCGTCATGTCGAGGAATTCGGCGCCGGCCGGCAGGCCGAGATTGTTCACCGCCGACAGCACGTTGCGGGCGAGACGCAGGCCCGTGTTGATGTTGAAGCTGCCGTCGAGGTCGGGATCGTTGATCAGTCCCTTCCAGCCGACCGTCGTGCGCGGCTTCTCGAAATAGACGCGCATCACGATCTCGAGGCGGTCGGCGAGCTTCTCGCGCAGGGCGGCGAGGCGGCTCGGCGTAGTCCACGGCGGCGGCGGGATCGTGGATCGAGCAGGGGCCGACGACGACCAGCAGGCGGTCGTCGGTCCCGTTCAGGATGGCGTGGATGGCGTTGCGCGACGCCATCACGATGCGCGTCGCGGTCAGGGTGCGCGGGATCTCGCGCATCACCTCTTGCGGCGTACTCAGTTCTTTCAGTTCGCTGATTCGAAGATCGTCGGTGGTGCTCAACACGGCTATGGCTCCTGTTTGTGAGGAGACCTGCCGGCAATAAAAAAAGCCGCCAGGTCTGGCGGCTGTTCGGACTTCTTGGCTGCAATTCGTCAGATTGAGCGCGATCCTCCCACCGCCAGCGAGCTGTCGTAGCTAAAGTACCAATAGCTGTTGGCGGCGAGGTTGATCATGCGGGCTATATAGGGCACGCGCAGCGCCTTGTCATCCCCTAATCGTCGGGCAGCGCGCCGCTGTTGCCGATTCGGATTGCGCTCAGGATTTGCGCGCGGCGAGCGCCATGCCGACCAGCGATGCGCCGCCGAGCACCAGGTTGATCCCGACCAGAAGGCCGATCGCCCATTCCGCCGAGCCGGGCAGGCCGGAGATGATCAGGAAGGCGATCACGATGTCCATCAGCCCGGCCGCCAGCAGCCAGGACCAGCGCTCGGACAATTCGCGGCGGTGCTCCAGCGCGTACATGATGGTGGCGACGCCTTCGGCGAGGAAATAGGCGCCGACCACGATGGTGAGCGTGAGCACGCCCTGCATCGGCCGCGCGAGCAGGATCGAGGCCGGCGAGAACGGCAAGCGCTGCCGAAAACAGCGACCACCAGAAGCCCGGCATCTGCCGCGCCCAGAACGTGACGACCAGTCCGGCGATGCCGCTGATCAGGAACATCCAGCCGAGGAAGATGGTGACGGCGAGGCTCGCCAGCGGCGGCACGATCATCGCCGCAAGTCCGAGAACCGCGAGCACGATGCCTTCGAACAGGAAGGCCTTCCAATGCGACTTCACCGTCGCGCTCACCGCGGCCTGCATTTTCTCGACGTCTTTGCCGAAATCCTGAGGAAGGGTCATTGCAATCTCCCGATGCCTGCCGCGCGGAACAGAAGCGCAGTATAGCTTGCACGAAGCTTGCGGGTGAAATTTGTTCGTTGACCTTCCTGATTGAAATCAA
>CAVPUF010000002.1:0-247418 GCA_963708885.1 uncultured Actinomycetota bacterium | reverse complement strand
CGTCATGCCCTGTATCGGGACTGCGCCGCCCCACTCAACGTGCGACTGCGGGAGCGAGACCACGCCCAGGAGGGCGGACGGCAGTGAGCAGGACCGCCACCGGGCGTCCCGCGAGCGCGCGTGCCCAGCGGGTTCCGCGGTGGCGCCGTCGGTGCCAGGGTCGCGACGGCGCAGCCCCCGGACCCAACGTCCCGTGATCCGGCGTCGTGCGAGTGGGTATCAGGGCAAATTCCCGCGTCATTGGTCGTCCTGCACTGCTCGCAGAGCGAGCGTGGGTACGGCCACAACGATGGCTCCGACCGCCAGGCTGGCCCCCCAATTCGCGGTACCCACGCCCCACGCCTACCCAGTCGATCGCGACCTCCAGGACGATGAAAGCGTGACGATGCCCGCCGGAGTCTCGGGCAACCGGCGGGCTGGTCACCGGCATAGCCTCCGCCGACCGTGTGAACGCGAGCGGCGCGGCGCTGCCGGCTCGGGAAAGGCCGAACCGAACTGCCGACGCGGTTAGGCCTGGAGCCACTCACGGCCCCCCATCCCGCTGGGGTGAAGTGGACGCGCCCCGGCAACACCCCCCAGCACGGCCAAGGGCGCGTCCTCCCGGGATCTCGCCGGGTCTGTGGCGCTCCGTCTCAGTCCTGTGCAGCCCGAGACGGAGCAAAGCGGACGTACCCCTCGCGGCGTCCACACAAACGCGCCCGGATGCCGAGGTCAGGGGCATTTCGGGCGAGCCGGGACACGGTCGCACTCCGGCCGGGCCCCGCGAGCGGGAACGGCGGGGCGGGCGATTTCCCCAATCCGGTGGTCGCCGGGGGCGATCCTCGGCTCTAGTCTCGGCACAAGCGCGCCCGCTCCCTCCCCCGTTGGGCTGCGGCAGCCCGGCCTCCCCCGTACCGGGTCAGCGTCCCGACTCGGGTTGGGGCGCGCCCGCCGTCGGCCCGGTGCGACGCTCCGGTTGGCGGTGGCCGTGCAGTCTCGTCCGCCGCCTCGTCCAGCAGCCTCGCCAGGTTTGGGGCACAGATCCGACAGCTCTCCGTGACCACGTCGGCGACCTCTCCCCAGCAGGCCTGGTGGCCGCCGGTTTTCCCGCGGGCGAGCATTTGAGTGCGGGGAGCGGGTAGTTGTCGCCGAGGTTCGAGGTGAGGGGAGCAGGCTGCTTCGCGCCGGATGATCTGCGTCCGATCCGATCTTGCTGACGCCTCTTGCGTCGGTTGGGGTCATGAGGGCATCTCGCGATGCTCCGACCCATCCGGTCGCCGTGGATCATGGCCGTCGCGTCGAATGGGTACTGGAAGGTGATGGGTGAGGCATATCTCGAGCGGGAGCGGAAGTTCGACGTTCCAGCCGACTTCGATCTGCCTGACCTCGCCGAGTCCGGCACTGAGCGGCACGAGCTGCGGGCCATTTACTTCGACACCGATGACGCTCTCCTGCAGGCTCGCGGCGTCACCCTGCGGCACCGGACGGGAGGCTCCGACGACGGGTGGCACCTGAAGGTCCCTCATCCTGAGGGACGGCTCGAGCTGCATGCGAAGGGAGAGCCGCAGGAGCCGCCTGAGGAGCTCGTGTCACTTGTGCGTGGGCTGCGCTTGGGTCAGCCCCTCGCGCCGCAGGCTGTGCTGCGAACAACCCGGGAGGCCCACCAGGTGCGCACCGACAGCGGCGATCTCGTGGCCGAGGTCGCCGACGATCGGGTGTTGGCGGAGATCGAGGCGGCCGGGAGTAACACGCAGTGGCGCGAGGTCGAGATCGAGCTGGCGTCGGCCGCCGACCGCGGCACCATGGACCGGCTGGCGGACCTGGTGATGGCGGCCGGGGGCACGCCGTCAGAAGCGCGTTCGAAGTACGTCCACGCCATGGGAGAGCCCACCCGTCGCCGCCCCACCGGTCTCCGCGGGCCCGTTGACGACTACCTGCAGACCCAGTACGAGCGACTGGGCTGGGGAGACCTGCGGATGCGTCGAGGTGAGAACGCGGTCCACAAGACGCGTGTGGCAGTACGTCGCATCCGGAGCACCGTGCGGGTCTTCGCGCCGCTGTTCGATCCGGATCGCGCCGCCTGGCTGGACAAGGAGCTGAAGTGGTACGCAGGGGTGCTCGGCGCTGTGCGCGACCTTGACGTGTTCCGGAGCCATCTCGAGCAGGACCTCCTCTTCGACTCCGGCTCCGCGCTGGCCCCTGTGGCCGGCCGGGAACTCCTGGAGCGATGGGAGACCACCCGTGAGCGCCGCTGGCGCCAGGTCCTCCGGTCCCTGGACGGCCGTAGGTACCAGGCCCTGCTGGACGAGCTCGACCGCTGGCAGCGAGAGTCGCCCTGGACACCGGCAGCTGACGTGGACCTGGACGCGGCCGAAGGGTTCCTGGAGCAGGCGCGCAGGAAGTCCGACAAGAGGCTCCGTCAGGCCCGGTCAGCCGCTCCGGACGTTCGTGGACCCGCCTTGCACCGTGCCCGCAAAGCGGCCAAACGGACCCGCTACGCCGCCGAGCTGGCCCGCCCGATACTCGGGAAGCCGGCTCAGAAGATCGCCAAGAAACAGGAGCGGCGGCAGGAAGAGCTCGGCGAGATCCAGGACCACCGCATGATGATCGACGCTCTGAGTGATCTGGCACGAGGTGCGCCGGACGATGTCGCCTTCACCTGCGGGGTCCTCGCACAGCGGCACGCCGTCGCCCTCGACCTCGCGTACCAAGGCTGAGGCACTGCGCCGCCTCCGTGACCCGCGCCCTTTCAATCACCCCGAGCCCCGCGGTGTCGGGGCGCGAACGACCGAAGGATCGTTCCCAGCCTCGATCGGCGGCGGCGTTTCTGGCGCACCCGCCCGGGTCCGGACTCCTCATGTTGAGTCGCCCCACCGAGTACCGCGACGTATCGGCCGTGGCGTGAGCAGGACCGTTGCGGCCTACGGTCGAGCCCCGTCATGGCACCTCGCTCACGTCCCCCGTGGTGACGGTGCCGACATCGCGGGCCTCGATCACCGCACGTCGCGTCCTGATCGGGCCAGTAGGACCGCGGCGACGAGGCCGATGAGGCCGGCGGCGACCACCACGTCGTCCGAGCGCGTGGTCAGCTGCTGGTCGGTCTCGGCGGGTAGACGGTTCCGCTACAGGGACGTCAGTGGAGTCGCAGGGATCTCGGTCATCCGGCCTCGTGCCCGGCCGTCAGGATGGCAGGGTCAGCTCGGCGTCCGGCCGCTCGTCCGGCGAGGAGTCCGGTTCGATCGGGTCCGTCTCGGGCGTGGGGATCGGGTTGGTCGAAGGATCCCGCTCGGGACGACGTCGGGGTCGCCAGGCTCCTGGGGTGTCGTGGTCATGGTCAGCGCTTCTCCGCCGTGGCCTTGCCGCCCTTGCGGCCGGCCTTCTTTTTCAGTGCGGTGGTCCCGCCCTGGGAGCTGTCGCCGCCCGACCCGCTCTTCTTGCCGCCGCGGCGCGAGGCGCCGGGGCTGTTGGCGATCCTGGCGGCCCGCTCCTTCGACATGCCCTTGTCCTTCAGGGCCTCGTATTGCTTCTCGTTCTTGACGTTCGCGGACTTGCTCGGCATCGCACATCTCCTCTCGCACGGGACCTTGCTCGAACGACGTACCCGAGAGCGGTGGACCTACTCCCCTCGTGTAGGTAGATGTTCGGCTCATGCGGATGCTGCAACGGGGTACCCGGAAGTCATGAAGATCGGCTATTTCCTGTCGTGTGAGGAGTACGGGCCCGCGGAGTTGCTGGAGCAGGCGGCCGGGGCCGAGCGGGCCGGGTTCGAGGCACTGTGGATCAGCGATCACTACCACCCGTGGAACGACGAGCAGGGGCACAGCCCGTTCGTCTGGGGCGTGATCGGGGCGCTCAGCCAGGTGTGCTCGCTACCCGTGACGACGGCCGTGACCTGCCCGACCATCCGCATCCACCCTGCCGTGATCGCGCAGGCCGCGGCCACCGCCGGCGAGCTGCTCGGAGGCCGGTTCGTCCTCGGCGTCGGGACCGGGGAGGCGCTCAACGAGCACATTCTCGGTGATCCGTGGCCGCCCGTGGACCGTCGCCTGGAAATGCTGGAGGAGGCAGTGGCGCTGATACGCGAGCTGTGGACCGGTGAGGTGGTCTCCTGGGAGGGCAAGCACTACAGCGTCGACCACGCGCGCATCTACGACGTGCCGGACATGCCACCGGAGATCTACGTTTCGGGGTTCGGTCCCAAGGCGATCGACCTGGCCGCCCGGATCGGCGACGGCTACATCAACACCGCCCCGGACCTCAGCATGGTGCGTCGGTTCAAGGACGGTTCGGGCGGGAAACCCGCACACGGCGGCGCCAAGGTCGCGTTCGCGCCGACCCAGGACGAGGGATGGGAGCACGCGCACCGCCTCTGGTCGAACTCCGGGCTACCGGGCGAGCTGGCCCAGGTGCTGCCGAACCCCGAGCACTTCGAGCAGGCCAGCAGTCTCGTGACCCGCGAGACGACGAAGGGCTCGGTGGTGGCCGGCCCGGATCCGGGGCCGCACCTCGAACAGATCCAGAAGTACCGCGACGCCGGCTACGACGCGCTCTATGTGGCGAACATGGGCCCGCATTACAAAGACATGATCGAGTTCTACGGCGAGCAGATCCTGCCTCAGGCAACCACCTCATGACCGACCAGCGGAGGAGAGACCGATGAAGGCTGTCACCTGGCAGGGACGACGGCACGTTCGGGTCGAGGAAGTCCCTGACCCCAAGATCCAGGAGCCGACCGATGCCGTCGTACGCATGACGACGACCGGACTGTGTGGCTCCGACCTGCATCTGTACGAGGTCCTCGGCCCATTCATGAACACCGGCGACATCCTCGGCCACGAGCCGATGGGCGTGGTGGAGGAGGTGGGCCCCGCCGTGACCGGCCTCGCCCCCGGTGACCGAGTCGTGATGCCCTTCCAGATCTCGTGCGGCACCTGCTACTTCTGTCGACAGGGTCTCCAGACCCAGTGCGAGACCACCCAGGTGCGCGAACAGGGCATGGGTGCGGCGCTCTACGGCTACACCGAGATGTACGGCGCGGTTCCGGGAGCCCAGGCGGAACTGCTGCGAGTGCCGTACGCGGACTACAACCCGATCAAGGTCCCCGAAGGGCCGCCGGACGAGCGCTTCGTGTACCTGTCCGACGTCCTCCCGACCGCGTGGCAGGCGGTGGCGTACGCCGACGTGCCCGAGGACGGCACCCTTGTCGTTCTCGGAGCCGGCCCCATTGGCGACATGAGCGTGCGGATCGCCCGGCACCTCGGCCGGCGGGTCATCGCCGTCGACCTCGTCCCGGAGAGGCTGGAGCGGGTGCGAGAGCGGGGTGCGGAGACCCTCGACCTGAAGGAGCACGCCAAGAACGTGGGAGACGTAGTGCGCGAACTCACCGACGGGCGGGGCGCGGAATCGGTGATCGACGCCGTCGGCATGGAGGCTCACGGGGCACCGTTGGCGAAGGCCGCCCAGTCGATGACCGGGGTCCTTCCCGACGCCCTGGCCAAGCCGTTCATGCAGAAGGCCGCCATCGATCGGCTGGCTGCCCTCTACACCGCCCTCGACGCCGTACGCCGTGGCGGGACGATCTCGCTCATCGGCGTCTACGGCGGTTCCGCCGACCCGCTGCCGCTGCTCACCATGTTCGACAAGCAGGTCCAGCTACGGATGGGCCAGGCCAACGTCCGTCGCTGGGTCGACGACATCCTGCCGCTCCTCGGCAACGACGACCCGCTCGGCGTCGACTCGTTCGCGACTCACCGGCTCCCACTCGACCAGGCGCCCGAGGCATACAAGATGTTCCAGGGCAAGCAGGACGGTGCCGTCAAGGTGCTCTTCCAGCCCGCCGCGTGACGGATCCCAGAAGGTGTTCCTATTCCGCTGGCAGGTCGCGGCGGTTGATCCGTGACCGCTTTGAGGAACCGGCGTGGTGAGTGCGCTAGTTGTTCGCTTGGCGGAGCTAGGGATAGCCCACATCAAGGCAGTCGGCGCTGGTTGCGCCCGAGTTCACCGGGAAGAGATGAGAACGTCCCAGGTTCGCTGGCCACTGGACTTTTCGACGCCCGTCAAGGTGTGCCTGATTGGACAGGGTCCTTGGCGGTGGACGTGGATCGTCGCTTGGAGCCGGAGGGACTTTAGTCCCGACATCCTGGTTTGGCCGGCGGCCGCATCACAAAGGGCACGAGGGTCACGGGAGCGAGGCCACGCGAAGGTATCGCGCCCCCCGATGCCCGCCGGGAACCCGAGACTCCGGCGGGCATCGGCACGCCCGAGGGCACGTCCCTAGCGGCTCGATGAGCTCTCAAGGTCGTGCCGCCGGGAGCGCCCACCTCCTCCGTCCGGTGGAGGGGGAACCCATCCTCTCTGCTGCGCCCGGAAGCGCGCCTCACCCTAAAGCGGGGGAAGTGGACGCCCCGCCGTTCCCGTTGACGCTCGCCGGGGACGCTCTGCGATTCGATCCGATGCCGACCGTGACGCCGAAACGGCAGGAGATCAATTGGCGGTGGTTCGGCCCACTCCTGCGCCACCAGGCCAATAGTGCTTTGCCTTCGCGAATGGTGCGTGCCCGCCGCGCTCGCACCCACGGGCATGAGCGTGTCTTACCCGAAGGAAAGACTCGACGAGCACGCACGTGGACAGTACCCCGGCGGCGGCGGAAAGATGCATCTGCTTGCGGGTGTGAGAAGCGGCAACTGGCACCATCGCAAGGCGTCAGCATGCGGCGGGTTACGTTTTGTCGATGGGCATCTCGGAGTTGCTGTTGGTACGTCACGGCGAGAGCGAGGGCAACCAGGCCGCCGCGGATGCGGATGCGGCCGGGGCCGAGGAGATCGACGTCCCGGCGCGCGACCCCGATGTCGTGCTGTCGAGCTTGGGCCGCTCGCAGGCCCGGGCCGTCGGCACGGCACTGGCTGGCTCGGGTCTCGACCGGGTTCCGCAGGTGCTCGTGTGCTCGCCGTACGCGCGTGCCCTCGAGACCGCGGAGCTGGCTTGCGCGAGCGCCGGCCTGGTGCTGCCCACCCGCCGAGATGAGCGCTTGAGGGATCGTGAGCTGGGCGTCCTGGACCGCCTCACCGAGGCGGGGGTGACCGCACGTTATCCCGAGGAGCACGCGCGCCGACGCTGGCAGGGAAAGTTCTACCACCGGCCGGCGGGCGGCGAGTCGTGGGCCGACGTGGTGCTGAGGCTACGCGGCTGGCTCGCTGAGGCCGATGTTGCATGGGACGGGAAGAGGGTACTGGTAGTCAGTCACGACGTCGTTATTGCCCTGCTGCGCTACCTGTGCGAAGGGCTGGACGAGGAAGAAGTGCTCGAGGTGGCTCGCACTACTCCCCTTCGCAACGCCGCTGTCAGTCGCTTCGTGCGGGACGACGGCGGTGGCTGGCAGATCGTTTCCTACGACGACGTGAGACATCTGCAGGCCGCCGGCCTCCCGATCACCGAGCACCGGGGGGAACGGCATGTCTGAGCCAGCGCTGGTCACTCCCGAGCTGCTCAGGGGCTGGCCGCTGCCGGACCCTGCGGGGTCCAAGAAGTCCCGAGGACGGGTGGTGGTCGTCGGCGGCGCCGCGGGCACGCCGGGCGGAGTCGCGCTGGCCGGGCTCTCCGCGCTGCGCGTCGGTGCCGGACATGTCCAGCTCGCGGTGGCCAGTTCGGTGGCCTCGGCGATGGCAGCCGCGTTCCCCGAGGCAGGGGTGATCGGGCTGCCCTGTTCCCTCGGTGGCTCCGTCCGTGGTGCGGCCGCGGCCGAGCGGCTCGACGATGTCGTCTCTTCGTCCGATGCGGTGCTGATCGGCCCAGGGCTGGATGACGCCACGGAGGCTGCTGCCCTACTCACGACACTGCTTCCGCGTGTTCCGGCAGAGGTGGGTTTGGTGCTGGACGCCTTTGCCCTTGGCGCCCTGGCTACGACCGACGAAGTGGCAGAGCTCGTGAAGGCGCGCCCTCGCACTCCGGTGCTGACTCCGAACGCCACCGAGCTCCAGCTCCTGGCCGAGCAAGAGAGAGATGCAACCGACCGCGACGTCCCGCGCGTGGCCGAGCGTTACGAGAGCTGTGTGACCTCGCGCTCCACAGTTGCCGCGGCAGATGGTCGCAGCTGGCGTGTCCCGCAAGGACACGCGGGGCTTGCCACGGCCGGGAGCGGCGACGTGCTCGCCGGCCTGGTGGTCGGTCTCCTCGGGCGCGATGCCGAGGTCGAGCAGGCCGCCTGCTGGGCGACGTACCTGCATGCCGCGGCGGGCGAGCGCTTGTCCTCAGCGGTCGGCGGGGTCGGCTTCCTGGCCCGTGAGCTCGTCGACCAGGTTCCCCAGGTCCTTGCCGAGCTCAGCTGAGCGGAATCGGAGCGGGTCCCGCATACCCGTCCGTCGTGATGGGTACAGAGCGTGCCCACTCTCCTCGCCGGATGGCCCGGCCCGGAAGGATCGCGATGGAACTTCCCGCGGCGTGCGGACCAGTCAGTCAGGCGATGGTCGATGCCGTCATCGGTGCGCGCTCAGCAGAACTGCCGACGACGCCCGCGGTCAATGTCCTGCGTGACCGTGATCAGCAGTTGGCGCTCTGGATGGCCTACGAGCTGTTCTATCGAGGCTTCGATGAGGTCGACGAGGGTCGCGAGTGGGATCCGGACGTCCTCGGACTCCGTGCCGGGATCGAGCGTAGGTTCGAGCAGGAGCTCCGGGACGGCACGGCTGAGCACCTGGCGACGGCGCCCCGAGAGGGTTCGATCGGTGACCGGCTGCTCCAGCTCGTCGCGGACGACGACGGTCCGCGGCTGTCGGCGTACCTGCGGCGGGAGGCCTCGGGCGACCAGATGCGTGACTTCTTCCGAGAGCGGAGCCTTCAGCAACTCAAGGAGTCCGACCCCCAGTCGTTCCTGCTGCCCAGGCTGGAAGGGGCGGCCAAGGTCGCCCTCGCCGAGATCCAGTACGACGAGTACGGGGCCGGGAATCCTAAGCATCTCCATCAGCGGCTTTTCGGTGACGCTCTCGCCGCGATCGGTCTCGACTCGTCGTACGGTGCCTATGTCGCCGAGGTGTCGGCGGTCTCCCTCGCCTCGGCGAACGTGATGTCCCTGTTCGCACTCAACCGGCGTCTCCGGGCATGCGGGATCGGGCACTTCGCGGCTTTCGAGGCATCCAGCTCTGTGCCGTCACGCAGGATCGCGGCGGGACTGGAACGTCTGGAGATGCCGTCGGCGTCGAGAACCTATTTCCTCGAGCACGTGGAAGCCGACTCGATCCACGAGCAGGTCGCTGCGCGGGACCTCTGCGGCGCCTTCGTCGAGGGCCATCCCGACCTCGAGGACGAAGTGATGTTCGGTGCAGCGTGTGCCCTGCTGCTGGACCGGATGTCGGGGGACGAGCTCATGGCTCAGTGGTCAGGGCAGGACCGCAACCAGGGCTGGGCCTCGTGAGTGTGGTCGTGCGGGTGTGCCCTGACGGTCCTGCCCTGGTGAGAGGCGCCGACGAGGTCGTGGACGAAGCAGGCGTCCGGCACGAGGTGACTCGTCCTGTGGTCGCTGTGTGTCTGTGTCTGAGGTCGGGTCGTACCCCCTGGTGCGACGGGACTCACAAGGCGCTTCGGCGACCGGACCGTAGGACATGACCAGCCGTCCGGACGCCGTCGATCGTGAGGTGATCGAGTTCGAGGGGCTCAGCATCGCCTTCGACGACCGGGTGCTGCGTCCACGAGCGTGGACGGCCGAGCAGTCGCGGTGGGCGGTCTCGGTGCTAGCGGGCCTGCCTGCGGGACCAGTCCTGGAGTTGTGCGCCGGTGCAGGCCAGATCGGTTTGGCGGCCGTCCAGCAGACCCGGCGGAGGCTCGTGTGTGTTGAGGCCGATCCGGTGGCAGCCGCATACGCTGCCGAGAACGCCTGGACGGCAGGTCTGGACGAACAGGTCGACGTCCGAGGGGAGTGGATGGCCTCGGCGCTCGAACCAGGGGAGGAGTTCGCCCTCGTCATCGCCGATCCTCCTTGGGTGCGGCGAGCAGACACCGGTCGCTTCCCCGAGGACCCGTTGAGCGCCATCGACGGGGGAGTGGACGGGTTGGACGTGGCTCGCCAGTGTCTGGTCCTGATCGGTGGCCACTTGGCTCGCCCTGGCGCTGCCCTGCTGCAGCTCGGATCCCCGCTGCAGGTGACGTCCCTCGATCACGAGATCCGAGAAGCGGGCCTGGTGGTCACGGAGGTCCGCCACTACGACGCCGGTGTCGTCGCTTTGCTGGATCGCACTCCCGCCGAACGACCACGGTCCAGCCAGATGTCGCGGTTCGCTGCGTCGGCCAACCGGGCCTTGCATGACAGCGTCTCGTCGCGTGCCGATCACGCGGAGCGCAGGACGTCCTCCGCATCAGGAGGGGTGACCATCGCAGATCGCCGCGCTCGCGAAGCCCAGAGGAGGGGATAGCGCGGACGCGAGGTCGAGCCACCCGTGTCCACCTGCTGGAGGCCGTCGTGCCAGGCGACGGGCGTGAGCGGTCGCAGCACGGACGAGCCCAGGTGCAAGCCCGGACGTCGAGGCCCGGGCGGTCCGCTCGGTGGTCGGTATATCGGCCGCGAGGTGTGAACGCGCCGCGACCCTCCGATCCGGGTGCCGCCGACGCGATCGCGTCGCCGGCACAATCGGGACCAGGAGCCGCCGGGCCAGAGGCTGCATGGGGACGTGCTCGATCAGAGACGACAGCATGAGAGCAGGTGCCACCCGTAACGCAACAAAGCAGCCAGGCCGATCGCTGGCCGACGATGCCGGGATGCATCCGACGGACCACGGTCTGATGCATCCCGCCGTCGTGCGCGTCACGCAGTCGTCGCTCCGCGGCCGCCTTATGCCGCGGTGCACCGGGGCCTGCGGACCCTACTGACGGCAACGTTCGTCCACCGGCCCGGCATGGTGCTGGGGAGTAGACACCGATCGAACACAGGTGGACTAGGTGTCACGCCGGCCCGTGCCTGCAGGACCGGTCGGGTGTCAGCGACACCGCTCCTCGAAGAGGGCTCGTCGTGTGCGATGGGCCGAAAGCCCCACGCGGAGAACACGACGTCGGCGCCTTCCAAGGGCCCCCCGGAGCAGCGGCCTGCAAGAGTCGTGAGTCAGGTCGACCCTCACCCAGTCCACCGACGACGCGCAGTGGCCAGCCTCCACAGGCGTAGAGATCAGCACCTATCGGCCGGAACTCATGTCATAGGACCCAGTACGTCGTCCAAACCTGCGGTCAGCGTCGCCGGATCGTCGAACACCCGCGACGCACCCGCTTCGAGGAGCTCGCACCCGGCAATGCCTCCCGTGAGCAGACCCACAGCGCGGTGACCGGCTCGACGCGCGGCTCGCATGTCCCATGAGGCGTCCCCGACGATCAGCGCGCGACTACCATGGACGCTGTCCACGGCGCGCTGCACCGGCTCGGCGCTCGGCTTGGTCTCCAGTGTGTCGTCCCCACTGATGCTGGCGTCGATCCAGCGGCGGGCCTCGAGGAGGACCACTGCGCGTTCGGTGTCGGCGCCCGAGCCCGAGCTGGCCAACACAACCCGTAACCCACGGAGCTTCAGGGCTTCCAACAGGTCCGTGGCGCCCGCGGTGGGGAACACATGAGCGGCCAAGTCGTCGTACAGCTCGGACTGGCGCTGCCTGACCTCGTCCCCGATGCTCGCCTCGACGGCATCGTTGGCCACCGCACTCACCAGACGGTCACCTCCCATGCCGATGGCGCGGTGTAGCTTCCAGGACGCCACCTGGACACCGTGGACCCGGAATGCCTCACGCCACGACCACACGTGGGCGTAGACCGAGTCGATCAACGTTCCATCGATGTCAATCACCACGGTGTCGACCCGCGGACCGTCTGATGTGGTCACGCATGACCCGTACCCACCTGCCGGTGCCTGTCACCCGAAAGCATCTCGGGGCCCATCGGCATGGGCACAGTCGGTGCTCCCTGGACAACTCCAGGAGGCAAACATGGCCACGGCATCCACCGCCCGGAACCAGGGACTGGGGACAGCACCGACCGCCGCACACCAGGTCAAAAACCGGGCGTCGCTGCTCAAGAGGCGCCGAGCGTCGCTGGTGACGGCTGGGCACGACTCGGCCCAGTGTGCCTGGTCGTGATCTGCACCGGAGCCGCAGCCGCGACCTGCGCGACATATCAGACCAGGTGGGACTCCGGTCCATCCATCGGAGGTCCGTCCGCCCAGACCCGCTCGTGGACACTGCGTGAGCGGCAACGGTTCCGTCGCCCACGCGGACCCCGCTCGCGCGGGCGACGACGTCCGTCTTGAGAACATCTTCGGCGCCGTCACCGCGAACCTCAGCACCTTGGTACGGCAAGACCCCGAGCTCGGCAAGACCGAGATGATGCCGCAAGGCGCGGCGCACGCCACGTGGAGGCTTTTCGCCGCATGCCGGCTGAATTGGGGGTGCCTCGTGGATGCCGGGCCCAACAACCCGCGGGGCGACTGTCCCCCCGCACCGCGGTCTTCCCGCCACGCATGAGGCCCTGCCGGCACCTGAGTGGACCCGCTGCCGGGAGCACGAACGACCTTCAAGGGTGGACTTGACCTGGAGGCGCCAACCCCCGGGTGCCCTGCCCACGACCTAGGAGAGGCGAAGGCTCGCGTGGACGGTGTGTCCGTCGCTGTCAGCGTTGACCCACCACCGGTCGGTCAGAGCGGTCACGATGGCCAGGCCCCGTCCACCGTCCGCCAGGGGCCCGGGATCGACCGCGTGGGGAACATCGGGGCCGCCGCCGTCACGGATCGACATCTCCAGGACCCCGTCGAGCAGCTCCCATGCCACGTCCAACGTGCCGCCCGGCAGCGGGCCGGCGTGCTGCAGCGCGTTGGTGACCAGCTCACTGAGCACCAGGCGGGCGTCTTCAACGGTTCGAGCCGAGGCGCCAAGGTTTTCCAGCCAACGCGCGAGCCGGCCCCTCACGTCCCGAACCGAGGTCGCGGCAAATTCGACCGACTGCCGCACCTGACCGGTCGCCGGACTGTTCGAATGCACTGCGCCTGTCCCCTCTGCACCTCGACGTCGCCTGGCGTTCCGATCCGAAGGCTCACCCGGGGCGGATCTCCACCTTCGGCTCGGGCAACGATGCCCCACGTGTGGCTTATACCCGCTCGTGGACGTTCGAGTCCTCGGCGGCGCGTAATTCAAACGCGCATCAGCGTCGGCCACGAAGATCTCCTGGTTCGTGAAGACGTCAGACCTCTTCACCAAGCCGGGAGGTTCTCCTCATTCACAAGCCCGCACCGTCACCAACTCCCGGCCGAGTACACCTAGGTGACCCGGCGGATCTCGAAACGACCTATCAAGCCCTGGTTCGAGACGGCACCACGGCAGACCAGGAGGCATGACTCAACGAGGGTCTCCTGCGTCGAGTCCGGCCGGAGTCGATGCTGCCCGAGCGGTGTCGTCGACTATGGGAGAAACGCTTTCCGGGCCTCGCCGCATGAAGCGAGCGCTCATGGGCGCGGATCGAACCGAGACCGTCGGGGTGGCGGCGGGGGAGGCGGCTTCGGCAGGAACTCCATCGACATGATCCGGGCCAGGTCGGCGGTCTCGGGGTCCTCGTCGTCGCCGTGCCAGGAGAAGATGTTGCTGGAGTGGGATCGGGTCGCGTCGGTGATGGCCGGCGCCCAGGCGTCGCGGACAGGGTCGGGAAGGTCGAGCTGGTCCCATAGATCGACCAGGAAGCCCCCGTCGAGCCAGCGGATCATCATCTGCGGCAGGCCGCGGCGGATCAGGATCTCATAGGCGCGTCGCCGGTCAGCCGGATCTCGTAGGTTCCACTCGTTCTGGTCGGTGTGGCCGATCAGGTCCGGGACCCGGAGGGTGGCGAAGCAGTCCGGCGTCGGGACCCGCCACAGCCGGTCCGGCGCCCAGAACGCCACGATCCCCGTCGGGTGATGTTCGGTGAACCTCACTCTGGATCGGAGAGTGAACTCCCAGCCCATCACCGCCAACAGCCGGGCCGCCACCTTCACCGACGGGGTCTTCAGGCCGCGTTCGTACGCCGAGACCGTGGCCTGCGAGGTGACGGAGCGGCGGGCTAGCTCTTTCTGGGTCAGCCCGGCGACCCGTCGGGCCACCTCGAGGAGGTAGAAGTCGCCGTCGTCGATGGTGCTGATCCGGTCACCATACCCGGTGTGATACCCGATCGAGTGTATTTGGTCGGTTCGCTGGCTCGGTCTGCGCACCTATCCGATGAGGGAGCCTTCTCCGCCGGCCCCATGGACGGTTGGGGACGGGTGTCCACTCCACCCTCGGACCACGCTTGATGAGGGTGGGGCAACCGCAACCAGCAAGAAGCGAGGCGAGACATCATGAGCACGAGCAGCATCCGCCACCACGTCCCGTTCCCCGAGCGCGACCCCGAAGAGCTGCTGACCCTGTCCGAGGCCGCTGACATCCTCAGAGTGCCGATCAACACGCTGCGCTGGTGGCGCCAGACCGGCACAGGACCCGAGTTCTTCAAGATCGGCCGCCACCTGGTCACCACCGTCGGCGACCTCCGCCGCTACATCCGCGAACAACGACGGAACAACCCCCAGGCGTGACCTGCCCCCGATCCGATCGAGGGAGCACGAGGTCCGGCCCAGGCGGAGACGTGGGCTGGTGTGCCAGAGCCCGACGCTGACCCCGCGGGCGGGCTCTGAGGGGACTCGAAGGTGTCCAAAAACAGGCCTAAAACTCCCGCGAACGATCGTCGACGAACGTGGCCGTCAAGTGGCGAGATCAAGCATCTGCCCAGGTCAAAGGCTCTTTTTCGGTGACAGTCGTCCCAGACCGTCGATGGCTCGTCGCACACGAGGCGGCAACGAAGGGTTGTTGGTTCGAGTCCAACCGGGGGAGCCATCACCCCTCTGACCTGCGTGGACGGGTCGGACGGGGCTTCTTCCCCCCGGTTCCGAACGCCTGGTTCACCACCCAGTCGACGAGGTGACGTCCCGCTGTCGGCGGCGCCCCGACGCACCCGAGGTGTGCGAGGATCGGCCGGTGGCCGCGGACTCCTTTCCTCGCTTGTCCGCCCGCACCTTGAACTTCAGCCTGGGGCTGCCGCGCGACTTCCTGGTGAGTCCGGATGGCCGGCGGGTCGCGTTCCTGCGCTCGGAGTCGGGCACCACGCGCGAGCTCGGCCTGTGGGTCTGCGACGTGCAGACGGGGACCGAGCGTCAGGTCTGTGATCCGGCCGTGCTCCTGGCCGACTCCGGTGAGGCGCTGACGAGCCAGGAGCGCGCGCGGCGAGAACGTGCCCGGGTCATGACAGCGGGGATCACGGCGTTCAGCGCCGACGAGGCGGTGACGAAGGCCGTGTTCGCGTTGTCGTCGCGTCTCTTCGTCGTCGACCTGGTCGGCGACCTCGGGGTGCGAGAGCTGGCGGCCGGGGCTGCCGTGGTGGATCCGTGCCTGGATCCGACGGGTCGCCGGGTCGCGTTCGCCGGCGATCGCGGCGTGCAGGTGATCGACCTCGCCGGCGGTGCCTCCCGGCTGCTGATCGGCCCGGAGCCGGACGAGCCCGAGGAGGTGGTGTGGGGCCTGGCCGAGTTCGTCGCGGCCGAGGAGCTGGATCGGGCTCACGGTTTCTGGTGGGCCCCGGACGGTGAGTCCCTGCTCGTGGAGCGGTACGACGAGACCCCGGTGCCGGTCTGGTACATCGCCGACCCGGCCCATCCCGAGCAGCCTCCACGAGCGACCAGGTATCCCCAGTGCGGCAAGGGCAATGCTCTGGTGTCGCTCGCGGTGGTGCCTCTCGACGGTGGGCCGCCGGTGCCGGTGGACTGGCGCAGCGATGTCGAGCTGGACGGGAAGGTCTTCGAGTACCTGGCTCACGTGCTGTGGACCGAGGCGCAGCCGGTGATCACCGTGCTCACTCGTGATCAGCGAACCCTGCAGTACCGGACGCTGGACCCTGCCACCGGTCGCACGACGCTGCGGGAACAGGTCTCCGACGACGCTTGGGTGGAGCTCCTGCCGGGGACGCCGCAGCTCCTGCCCGACGGTCGCCTGCTGACGAGCGCCGACGTGGGGGACACGCGCCGCCTCTACCTCGACGGTGCCGCCTGCACCCCTCCGGACCTGCTGGTCGACGAGGTGCTGGGCGTCACCGACGGCGCGGTGATCGCGGCGATCATCCCCGGACTCGGTGCCCGGGCGGTGGCCCGGCTCGGCTTCGACGGCACGGTGGAGGTGCTCAGCGAGCCCACCGGTCACGCCGTCGGGGCGGCGGCTGCCGGTGTCGTCGTCATCTCGCAACGCACCCTGGAGGGGCCCGAGGTCGTCACCAAGGCACGGCTCCACGACGACACGACGGTGGCCATCGCGTCACATGCCCTGGCGCCTCCGCTGATCCCGAACGCCCAGACGTTCCGCACCGGGGACACCGGGATGCCCACCACGGTGCTGTTCCCGACCGGCCACCTGCCTGGGTCCCGTCGGCTGCCGGTGCTGATGGACCCCTACGGCGGCCCGCACGGCAGGCGGGTGGTCAACAGCGCTCACGCCTACCTGACCTCTCAGTGGTTCGCCGACCAAGGTTTCGTCGTCATCGTCTGCGACGGACGCGGCACGGCCGGGAACGGCCCCGCCTGGGACCGGCGAGCCCTCCACGACAGAGTCGGCACCGCGGACGACCAGGCCGTCGCCGTACTGGACGTGGCCGCACGGTTCCCCGAGGACGTCGACACCACCCGGGTCGCCATCCGGGGCTGGTCCTTCGGCGGCTACCTGGCAGCGCTGGCGGTGCTGCGCCGCCCCGACGTGTTCGCCGCGGCCATCGCCGGCGCACCCACGAGTGACGAACGGCTCTACGACACCTGCTACAGCGAGCGGTACCTCGGACATCCCGACACCGACCACGACGTCTACGAGCGCAACAGCTTGATCCCGCTGGCCGCCAGCCTCTCCAAGCCGCTGATGATCATCCACGGCCTCGCCGACGACAACGTCTATCCCGCACACGCCCTCGCGTTGTCAGGGGCCCTGCTCGCCGCCGGCCGGCCGCACCAGTTCCTGCCACTGACCGGCATGACCCATATGGCGAACGACGAAGTCGTCGCCGAGAACCTGCTCCTCCTCCAAGTCACCTTCCTGCGCGACTCCCTCGGGATCGACCCTGCGCACGACCAGTAGCGGCGGAAGGTGTCGCGGCGGCCGACCGGGCTCGCCGCGGCGTACGCGGGGTGAAATCCTTCGGATCACGGCGCCCTCGCGCCTGGGGTCACCTTCGGCAGCGGGGGCGGAACAGTGGTGAGCTCGGGCCGGGCCCGACAAGATGGGAAGCATGTTCATAGACACGGTTCCCGAGGAGCGTGCCGAGGGCGCGCTCGCTGACTTCTACCAGCAGCAGCGAGGCGCCTGGGGATTTCTCCCGAACTTCGCCGCAGCCTTCTCGACCCGACCCGAGGTCGCGAGCGCCTGGAACTCGTTGAACAAGGCGGTGCGCGATGCGATGGACCGCCGTCGCTTCGAGATCGCGACGATCGGCGCCGCGCGCGCACTGCGTTCGACGTACTGCACGGCCGCCCACTCGAAGTTCCTGCGCGACGAGTGTGACGACGAGCCCACGATGATCGCCCTCGCGGCGGACCCGAGCGGCGCAGCGCTGAGCGACCAGGACCGTGCCGTCTACGAGTTCGCGGCCAAGGTGGCCCTGGACGCATCGTCGATCCGGCAGCACGACGTCGATGCGCTGCGCGCCCACGGGCTCACCGACACAGACGTCGCGGACATCGTCTTCGCGGCCGCGGCACGCTCCTTCTTCACGCGCGTCCTGGATGGCCTCGGAGCACAGCTCGACGTCCAGACAGCCGCATCATTCCCACCAGACATCCTCGCGACGATGGTGGTCGGACGTCCCGTCGCGGAAGGCTGAGGGGTTCGATCGCCACCACCGCGAACGCCGTACCACCTGCTCGACCGGCAGTGCGACGCAGGTGAGCTCGCTTCCGGAGCAACCGGTGCAGACTGGTGAGCCAACAGGGAGGAACACGCATGCCTGAGCTTCTGGTCGACTTCATCACGTCTCTCGACGGGTACGCGTCCGCGGAGGGCTGGCCCGGCTGGTGGGGCCTGGAGGGACCCGAGTATCTCGCCTGGTTGGGCGAGAGCCCCGAGGTGGACTACTCCGTGCTGATGGGCGCGAACACCTATCGACTCATGTACGGCTTCACCCAGGACGGCGAGCCCGGGACGGACGTACTGGGAGGCATGTCCAAGGTCGTGTTCTCGAACACCCTGACCGAACCGCTGGCGTGGGAGAACTCCACCCTCGTCACCGGCGACGCGGCCGAGGCCGTGCGGAAGATGAAGAGCGACGGCGACAGGTCCATGCGCACCATCGGCAGCCTTTCCCTGTGCCGCACCCTGCTCGAGTCCGGACTGGTCGACCGGTTCCGCGTGGTGATATTCCCCGTGATCACCGGCGCCACCGGCAGCGAACGGATCTACGACGGCTACCCGGACGTCGCGCTCGACATGACCGACAGTCGTACCTTCGACGGCCGGATCCAGCTGGTCGAGTACGTCCCGAGAGTGCTGGACGGCCCGCCGAGCACGACCTGACGGGCTGGCACGACCCACGTTTGGCCCACACCCCTCCTGGCGAGCTGACGCGGAGCTCTCGCGGCGGCAGGTCGCACGACTCGGCCGCCGGTCAAGCCTCGGCGAGTCACCTTCGCGGCGGATCGTTCTGTTCGGCGAAGATCGCCTCGAGATCGGACGGCAGGGCCGACGCTGCCACCGGCTCGGGCTCTGCGGGCTCGATCGGCCCCTTCGGAGCAGGCGGGAGCGTTGCGGCCGGCTCCGGCGGGTGAGCCAGCTCGATCAGCGGCGGAGCCGTCGCCGCCAGCGCCGGATCGGTGGAGACCTCGAGAGTCACCCGCGGCCATCGGCGGCCGTGATCGCGACGCGCCAGGACAGTGGCATCGTCGAAGCAGGTCTCGACGTAGTCGAGCGCGGATTCGAACGAGCTCGCCGTCACATGCCACGTGTCGTGGTGCCACGAGACCTCCACGCGGTCGCGAAGGTCGGCCACCGTCTCTGCAATGACCTTCCCGAGCGGCATTGGCACACCCCCTGCCTTCGTGTCACCTCGAGGCTAACTGTTCACGGCGGGGCGCGCTGGGCAGCGATGCCGGCACGGCCGCGTCAGCCTCGGATCGACCCGACACTCACTCACTGTCGGGGGTGACCGCAGGAGCAGGCCCGGTAGGAGATCGCGGTCAGCGTGCCGGGCGCATCTGATCCGGCTGGAACGGCAGCACGGCGGTGGTGCGTCACACGGACAGCAGCAGCGGGCGGATGCCCCTAGGCCCGTGCTGGACGTGGGACGGTCGGTCGTTCCTGTTCTAATCCCCCCATGCACGAGGTCGTCGTCGGAGCGCTCGTCCGTGAAGGTCGGGTCCTGCTCGTGCATCGGAGTCCGAACCGCCGCGCCTATCCGAACGTGTGGGATCTACCCGGTGGCCACATCGAGCCCGGCGAGTCCGAGCTGAGCGCGCTCGCGCGGGAGCTGCACGAGGAGCTCGGCGTGCGGATCGTGACGGGCTCGGCGTCTCACCTGTGTCGGCTGATCACCGGACGTGGAGCAGACCCGGTGTTCCTCCGCGCCTGGCTCGTCGGCGACTGGCAGGACACGCCGACGAACGTCGCTCCCGAGGAGCATGACGAGATCCGGTGGTTCACAGGGCGATGAGGTGCCTCCGCTTGCCCACCGACGCCTGCGCGGGGTGCTGGTCGAAGCGATCCGGACGCACCACTCCTGAGCTTCAACGCGCTGTCATCGGCACGCAGGCGGCTCTGAAGCGCCGGCAGCAGGTCGAATGGTCACCTCATCGCGCCCTGAGCGTGCCGTTCGTTCGGCTGGACGCGACCGGGACCGACGAAAGCTGCACCGATTGGTCAAGAACCGCACGCGCAACCGTCGGATCCGCGCGGTTTGGGACCAAACCGGTGCTCAGACGGAGCCCCGCGCACGGTCGGCCGCACACGCTCATCGACGCACCAGGTCGCTGGGTTCGCGCGGTATCGCCCCGGAGTCGACGCGCACACTCGCGGCAGGATGACGCTGCCGGAACGCGCCCGGTACCGAACACGGTCGGGCCGAATGCGAGACTCCCGGCCATGCGCTTCGTGCTGATCCGCCACGGCCAATCCACGAACAACGCACGGTGGGCTGAGACCGGCGACGAGATCGGACGCGAGGTCGACAGCCGGCTCACCGCCTTGGGCGAGGCCCAGGCGGCCGCGCTGGCGGCGTACGCCACCTCCCCGGGCCTGCCGTGGGCGCTGACGCACCTCTACGCATCGCCGATGGTGCGGGCCGTTCAGACCGCGGCGCCGCTCGCCGACGCGCTCGACCTGCCGCTCACGCTCAGCCGGGACCTCTTCGAGGTCGGCGGCCCCTACGACCTGCTCGAGAGCACCGGCGAGCAGGTGGCGCACCCGGGCTCGGGAAGCAGCGTCATCGCTGCGTTGTCCGATCGGGTTCACCTGCCGGACTGGTTGACAGAGGACGGGTGGTGGCGGGGCGAGGTGGAGCGCGAGCGGGAGGTGTACGTCGCGCGCGCCGACCGGCTGATCGGCGCGCTGCGCGACACCCACGACCCGGACGACGTGGTGGGTCTGGTCTCCCACGGTTGGTTCGGCAACGTACTGCTCGGCCGCCTCCTCGGCGTCGAGCACATGAACGGTGCCTTCGAGCTCGCCAACACCTCGATCAGCCTGCTCGAGGACACCGAGGAGGGGGTGCCTTGGGACGTCACCGCAATCCGGATCAACTGGCTCCCTCACCTCGCCGTCGACCAGGTCAGCGACTCCGCCCTCGGCCGCCAGTTGGCTGGGGGGATCACCTAGCCCCGGCAGCGTACGAGTCGCGGGTTCACCTGCGAGCGCACGAATCGCGAACCCGGCGCTTGAGCCGCCCTCAGCTGGTCGGCGTGGCGTAGGTGAAGAGGTCGCCGTCCGTCGTGGCGGACAGACCCCAGGCGTTGCCCAGGCGAACGTGGACCGCGCCTGTCTGGTGGGCGGGGACGCGTACCCGGACCTCGGAGGCCGACACGACCGTGAAGGAGTACGTCGCCACGGCGCCGAAGAGGATCCGCGAGGTGGTGAGCAGATTCCTCCCCCGGATCGTGACCGTCTCGCCTCCGGCCGATGTGCCTTGGCTGGGCGACACCGAGGTGATGCTCGGTCCTGCCCCACGACTGCGCGAGGCCGGCCGAGTGGCCCCGAAGTGACGTGGCTCCACGCTGAGCACACGGGCCAGGCTGCTGACCTCGACCTGATGGCCGGACTCAGGCGCCTGGATGACCCTGCCGCTCCCGGCGTAGATCACCACGTGATCGATGACCGGCCCGCCGACCGAGAAGAAGAGCAGGTCGCCGGGCTCCAGCTCGTTCACGGTCGGGTGAAAACGGCCGGCGGCCGCGTGCTGGGTCGCTGCATAGTGCGCCATCCCCCGGTACGGCGCCCACGCGAAGAGCGTCAGACCAGAGCAGTCGAAGCCGCGGAACGTCGCGTCGAAGCGGCCGAGCAGCCCGTCGCCGTACGGGCTTCCCAGAGTCGGACCCGAAGCGTGACCGCCGCCCCACGAGTAGGGCATACCCAGCCATCGCCGTGCCCGCTCGACGGCGGTCCTGCCCTCGGCCAGCCTCCACGTCGGCGACCGACGGACGAGCGGGACCGGCTTGCTCTGACGCACGCGGCGGATCACCTTCGCCGCGCGCGCCCGCGACTGCAGCGTCGAGAAGCCGTTGTGTGCCGGCGTCCGCACGGTCGGGACGGTGAAGACGAACCTGCCGGCGGACGTGACAGCCGACCGGTGGCCGTTGCGCTGCTGCACCACTACCCAGACCACTTTGCGACGGCCGTCGACCTCGGGATCGAGCGCCCTGATCGTGTGGGTGTCGATCACCCGGGTGTAGCTGGCCCTGAAGCGGCCGAAGTAGACCGCGGCGACCGCGCGCCTGCCGGACTGCGTGAAGCCCGTCCCGTGGACGGTGATCCAGTCGCCGCCCCAGGTCGGTTCGTGGTGCCGCGAGAGACCGGTCACGCGTACGGCTATGGCTGAAGCACTGGCGCTCGCCGACGCGCCGACCGCGCCGCCGAGCAGTCCGCCGAGCAGAGCAACCGCACCCACGACGATCGTGACGACGTTGCTACGCGTCCTGGCTCGCACCGTCGCACACTACAAGCCACACCAGACCGATCGCCCGTCGCTGCATCGCGCAGGGCCGCGCGTCGCACCATCCATCCTCCTCAAGGTCCGGGCACCTCGCGGGCCGCAGCGGGGAGGGTGACGGTGATGGAGAGTCCGTTGTCGGTGGGATGCGCGGTGGTGGTGCCCCCGTGGAGGGTGGCGATCGAGGCGACGATGGTGAGGCCGAGTCCGAAGCCGTCGCGGGAGGTGTGGTCGGTGAGCCGGTGGAACGGCTCGAAGATCTGATCGATCTCGGCGGGGGTGAGGCGGGGTCCTGTGTTGGTCACGGTGAGGTGACTGGTGCCGTTGGTGGTTCCGGTGGTGATCCAGATCTCTCCGTCGGGGGTGTTGTAGCGGACCGCGTTGTCGATCAGGTTGGCGATGAGGCGTTCGACCAGCAGGGGGTCGCCGGAGATGCGGGCCGGTTCGAGGGTGGCGTGCACATGCCGATCGCCCCGGTCGGTGGTGTCGAGCACGTCCTCCGTCGCGGTGGCCAGGTCGACGGGTTCGTGGGTGTCGAGACCTCGCTCGTTGCGGGCGAGGAGGAGCAGGGCGCCGATGAGGCGCTCGGCGTGATCGACGGCGGCGCGGATGTCGACTGCCATGTCGCGCAGGTCGTCCGGTGTGGCATCAGGGTCATCGAGCACGACGTCGACCGTGGCGCGCATGACCGCGAGGGGCGTGCGCAGCTCGTGGGAGGCGTTGGCGATGAACCGTTGCTGGGCCTCGAACGCGGTCTGGAGTCGGTCGAGCATGGCGTCGATCGTGGTGGCGAGCTCGTGGAGCTCGTCGTGCGGGCCGTCCAGGGCGACCCGTGCCGACAGGTTGTGCTCGGAGGCGGTGCGGGCGGTGGCGGAGATGGCGTGCACGGGCTGCAGCGCCCGCCCGGCGGCGATCCAGCTCAGGATCGCCGCCAGCAGAAGTGTGAGGGCAAGGGTGGCGAGGGAGTACGCGAGCAGGTGGGTGAGTGTCAGGTGGCGCTGGTGCTGGGCGCCCTGCAGCTCGAAGTAGGAGGTGCACTTGGCGAGGATGCGGCCGTCGGGGTGGGGACTGTGGAGCGCGGACCGGCAGCGTGCCAAGAAGACGGCCGGGGCATGCTGGCTCTGTCCCGGTGGCTCGAGGCGTGCGACCAGGGTGTAGCTGACCACCACCACGACGGATCCGCAGACGGCGAACAGGCCGGTGTAGAGCAGGGTCAGGCGGGCCCGGATGGTCAGCCTCGGCTGCCGGCTCACATCCGGTATCCCCTGCCGACCACGGTCTCGATGAGCGGAGGGTCACCGAGCTTGCGGCGCAACCGGGTCATGGTCACCGAGACGATGTTGCTGAAAGGGTCGACGTTGACGTCCCAGACGTGCTCGAGCAGCTGCTCGGCACTGATCACGGTGCCGTCCGCGGCCATCAACATCTCCAGGATCCCGAACTCCTTGCGGGTCAACGTCAGCGACCGGGCGCCGCGCGCGGCGCGGTGCCGGGCGCGATCGACCGTGAGGTCGCCGTGGTGCATGACAGGCGGCGCGGACGGTGCGCGGCGGGAGAGCGCGCGGACCCGGGCAACCAGCTCGGTGAACGCGAACGGCTTGCCCAGGTAGTCGTCGGCACCCAGCTCCAGCCCCTCCACCCGGTGCTCGACCTCGGCGGCGGCGGTGAGCATCAGGATCCGCGGCCCCGTGCCCGCGAGAGTCCGGCACACCCGGTCGCCGTGCACGATCGGGAGGTCACGGTCGAGGACGATCACGTCGTACGCCGATGTTGCCGAGACCTCGAGGGCGGCCGCTCCGTCATGCACCGTGTCCACGGCCATCCCCGCCTGGCGGAGCCCTTGGGCGATGCGGCTCGCAAGCGTTGCATGGTCCTCGACCACCAGCACTCGCACCGCCCAAGTATGCGCCGATCCGGGTGACATCGACCCGACATGATCGGTAGCGCTGGTGTCATGTGTGCCGGCGTAGAAACTGAGGCATGAGCGCAGGAACGGCTCGCCGCGAGGACCCGCTGAGGCACGAGGGGGCTGCCGGCTCCCCACCGACCCGTGCACGCACCCTCTCTGCGGGGTGGGTCGACGTGGCACTGGCTGCCGCCGCCTTCGCTGCCCTGTGTGTCGTGACGCTGTCGGTCGCACCCCAGAGTGCGGAGCCCGATGACGGCGCCTACCGAGCATCGATCGTCGCGGTGACCGAGGGCCACTTCCTGACCTTGTCGTTCGCGCAGGCGCAGACGTTGGCGGGCAGCCTCGATGACAACCCGGCGGCCCCGCCCAACCAGTGGGTGGAGGTGGCGCCCGGGCGGTACCTCAGCGAGAAGGACCCGGGCTACCCCTACCTGGCCGCTGCCTTCGAGAAGCTCGGGATCATCCGGTCGGCACCGTTGTTCTTCGGAGCGTTGGCCTGTGTGGGTCTCTTCGTCGGGGCCCGGCGCTGGCTCGGCCCGTTCGGAGGGAGCGCAGCCGTCGGGCTCTACTGCTCGTCGGGAGCCGCGCTGGCCTTCGCGTGGCGGGACTACATGCCCACCTTCACCGACGCCTCGCTGGTCGCGGCAGGGTGTGGGCTGGTGCTCTGGGCGGTGCTCGCGGCCGACGCGGCCGTGGCACGGCGCACCTGGGTCGGCCTGGCCGGGTTCGTCTCTCTCGAGGCGGCGACGTTCGTCCGCTACACCGACATCGTGGTCCTCGGCTGCGCCGTGATGATGGTCTCGATCGCGTGGCGGCGGCCGGCACGGCTGTCGCGGCGCACCCTGGGCTGGTGGCTGTCCTCGGTGGCCGTCTTCGGCGCCGGGGTGGCGGTGTTCGACACCGTCGCCTACGGAGGCCCGGTCACCACGGGCTACCCACCAGGCGAGGTCACGTTCGCGCTGCACGCGATCATTCCGAACCTGCGGGTGATGCCGTCCCCCCTCCTGCAGGCGATGCCCGTGGTCGTGCTCGGGATCATCTCGCTGGCGTGGATCGTGCTCCGCTGGATCGCTGTCCGCCGAGACGACGACCCCGCCTCCGCGGAAGCCCGCGGAGATCTGTGGATCGGCCTGTCCCTCGCAGCGATCTGGTGTGCGATCTGGGGCTTGTACGCGACCTACACCTGGACCACGGACCCCACGAATGTCTCCGTCCAGGTGGTCCGGTTCTACCTACCAGCGCTCGGCCCGATCGCCCTGCTCGGCGCATGGCTGGTGACCCGGATCCCGGGCCGGCCATGGCTCGCAGGCCTGGTCACCGCGGTGGTCACGTGTGTCCTGCTCGTCCAAGGAACCCTGGCCTTCCACGCCATGTACGCCGCGTTCGGCGTCCCGTTGAACAGCTGACGACACAGGTTGGAGCGATCTCGCCAGGCTCGTCTTGCCTGCCGAGGAGGCACCCGAGAGCAGGATCACCAGAGTTGACGACATCCTGGAGCTGGCTGGCATGGCGACACCGTAGCCACCTTGCCGCGCCGGCCCGCCCAGGCGCCGCACCGATCAGGAGGGCGGCCGTCCGCCTGATGCGGCGGCTGAGCTCACCTCGGGGACGGCGGGTCTCCGGGGGCTCGTCGCGGCGGCCGGTGCACCAGCGCGGCGAGACGACGCGGGGCCTGAAGGCAGTAGGACTCGGTGAGCAGCTCGCGCAGCTCCTCCCAGTCGGTGAGGTCGTCGAGCAGGAGCCCGACCACGTTGCGACCCCATCCCGCCCGGAAGTAAGGACCGTCGAGGTTCTCGAAGGCCATGACTTCGTCCTGCTCGGCGCGGAACGTGACCCGCAGCACCTGGTCGTCGCCGCCGTAGACGTGGGCCACGGTCGAGGGCCCCACCCGCCACCGGATCCCGACCCAGGCCCCTTCCTCACGACACCGGGGCAGCGGTCGGAGCACCTGTCCGATTCGCTCCACCACCCACTCAGGTACTTCCGGTCGCACCGCCACGTTTCGAGAGTGCCACGCGGCACCGACGACGCGGGCGCGGATCGACGCGCCACCGCGGGCCGGCGGTCTCGCCTGGAGACACGGTCACGGCACGCGTGGGTGACGCGGGCCGGCGCCGTTTCTGGCCAGGGCGGACAGGGCGGTCTGAGGCGTGTGGTCACGCGTCACCGTGGGAGAAGGTGACGGTCGGAAGGACACGGCGGAGCCAGCGGGGTGTGTACCAGGCTGCTGCACCGGTGACTCGGAGCAACACCGGCAGGAGGGTCAGCCGGACGACGAAGGCGTCGAGCAGGACGGCGAGTCCGAGGATCGTCCCCATCTCCTTGACCGGTAGCTGGGCGGCGAGGGCGAAGGTGAAGAACACCGCGACCATGACCCCGCCTGCGGCGAAGATCACTCGTCCGGAGTGGGCCAGGGCGCCGACCATCGCCCGGTGCGGATCTCCGGTGAGCTCCCATTGCTCCTTGGCAGCCGCCAGCAGGAACACGGTGTAGTCCATCGCGATGGCGAAGATCATCGCGAAGAAGAACACGGGTGCCCAGGCGTCGAGGAACCCCTGGGGCTCGAAGCCGAGCAGCCCGGATCCGTAGCCGTCCTGGAACACGAGGCGGGCGAGTCCGAAGGCCCCGGCCGTGGACAGCAGGCTGACCAAGGTCCCCAGCAGGGCGATGAGGGGTGCTTGGAGGGCGACGAGGACGAGGAGGAAGCCGAGCACCAGGATGGTGCCGATGACCCAGGGTGTGGAGCGGTCCAGCTGCGCCTTCAGGTCGAGGTCCTCGGCGGCGAACCCTCCGACCAGGGCGGACGCTGGTAGGTCGGCGCGGAGGCGGTCGACGACCCGGCCCAGAGCCGGGTCGGACGGATCCATCGTCGGGACGGCCTGGAGCATGTCGCGGGCGGTGCCGTCGGATGCGGGTGTCGCTGGCAGGACGCCGGCGATCCCGGGGTCCTGGGACAGCGTCGCGGCCGCCCTCGGAGTGTCGGCACGGTCGACGACGACCTGGAGCATCGCCGGGGCGCCGGGACCGAACGCCTCTTGGACCTGCCGGTAGCCGATGCGCGCCGGGGCATGGTCCGGGAGGACCTTGATCGAGGGCATCGCGGTGCGGAGGCCCAGCACCGGCGCGGCGACGGCGAGCAGGACGACCAGCGCCCCCAGGCCCCAGGCGATCGGGCGCCGCCACAGCCGCTCGCCCCATCCTGCGAACAACGGCGAGCTGGCCGACCCGGTGCGGGCCCAGGGCAGGGCGAAGCGGTTCAGCCTGTCGTCGAGGGCGACGAGAGTCAGGGGGAGAAGAGTGAGGGTCGCCGCCAGGACGAAGACGATCGAGAGCATGATGCCGCCGGCCGCCGAGCGGAACGACGGCGACGGGACGAGCAGAACCGCCGACAACGAGACCAGCATGGTTGCGCCGGACAGCAGGACGGCCTTGCCCGCAGTGTCCATGGTCTCGGCGACGGCCTGTCGGGGCGACGCCTGCACGCGAGCCGACCGGTAGCGGACCACCAGGAACAGCGCGTAGTCGATGCCCAGGGCGAGGGAGAACATCATCGCGAAGTTCATCGCCCAGATGGACACCGGAACGACCTGGTTGATGAGGACGAGGCACCCGGCCGAGGCGACCAGCCCGGCCAGGGTCAACACCAGGGGCAGCCCGGCGGCGACCAGGGCACCGAAGGCGAGCACCAGGATCAGCATCGTGACCGGCCAGGAGGACAGCTCCGAGGACAACATCGCATGGAGGTTCGCCTCGTTGAAGTCGGACCACAGCACCGAGGCGCCGGTCGGGTTGACCTCCACGTCGGAGGTCGAGAGCGCCTCGAGCCGGTCCTTGAGGTCGGCAGCCACCCGCACCATCTGGTTCGTGTCCACTCCGGCACCGCCGAGAACCACCGCGGTCCGGCCGTCCTTCGAGACGGTGACGCCGGGCACCGGGGGCACCACGTCGGCGATCCGCGGATCGGCCCGGAGGGTTCGGCTGACGTTCTCGATGACCCGCTCCCCGTCCCCGTCCGCCAGAGGTCCGGTGGTGCTGTGCACCACGACCTGCATCGCATAGCTGCCGTTGCCGGCGAAGTGCTCCTGGACCAGCTGGCGGACCGTCACCGACTCGGAGCTGTCCGCCTGCCAGCCTGCGCCCGAGAGGTGACGTTCGACGCCGGGCGCGAACACGGCGAGCCCGAGGAGCACGATGAGCCACACGGCCAGGACCGGCCGCCGATGGTCGATCATCGAGGTACCCAACCGGCCCAGCGGGCCGGACCTCACGGCGTTGCCGGATGCTGCGGCGCGGGTGTGTTCACGGCTCTGTGTCATGGCTTCTTCTCCGATGCGGACGCTGGGAGTCGCCTCGGCGAGGCGTCCCGTGGGATCTGACTGGTTCCGGCGCGCCGGCCTCGCCTGCATGCGGGCAGCGGGCCGGAGGTGACGCTCATCTGGCGCGCCGACTACGCCACCGCCGACGTCGGCGTGGCTCGAGGCTGCGGGGCGGGTGGTGCCAGCGGCGCGCTTCCGCGAGCTCGCGCTCGACCAGGTACGCGACATACCCGCTCATCCAGGTGTTCATGACGTTGCTCCAGATCTGGCGGTCTCTCCGCCGGCGGTTCTTCTTCCGGAGGACGTTCTCGTGAGCTGCTTCCCGCGACCTTCCTGCGGCCGGAGCGCGGCCGGGCGGACGGGAAGGTCACGGGAAGGCCGGCCTCCTAACGTCCACGGCGTCCATCTCGGAGAACCGACCCGACCGGCCACGCCGGTCACGAGGAGAAGCCATGACCACCGCCACCGAGAACCCGCACGTGAACGGCGTCGACATCGGAAAGCTGCTCGCGACGCGGGAGGCCGTCCGGGGCAACCCGCCGATCGCCGGCTTCCAGTTCCGCGCCGACAACACCTGGGTCAGCGGGACCCACTCGACGTCCACGATCTCGGGCTTCCACGGTGTCGGCCAGGAGCTCGCGCATCGCGAGCCGACCGAGCTGGTCGCCGACCACCCGGAGGTCCTGGTCGGAACCGACCACGGTCCCAGTCCCGTGGAGTACCTGCTCCACGCGATCGCGGCCTGCCTCACCGCCGGGATCGCGAACGTGGCCGCCGCCCGGGGGATCTCCCTCAACCGCGTCTCGTCGTTCGTCGAGGGCGACATCGACCTGCTCGGCATCCTCGGTCTGTCCGACGGCACCGTCCGCAACGGCTACGAGCAGATCAAGGTGACCTTCCACATCGAGGGCGACGCGAGTGACGAGGCCCTTCGCGGACTGGTCGAGCAGTCGCGTCGACGCTCTGCCGTGTACGACGCACTGACCGGAGCCACGCCTGTCGTCATCGACGTCGTCACCGGCTGACGTCGCCACTCACCCCAGGAAGGTGCCCACGATGCCCACCGTCGAGACGCTCGTCGTCGGGGCCGGTCATGCCGGTCTCGCGACCAGCCGTCTGCTCACCGTCGCAGGACACGAGCACGTCGTTCTCGAACGCGGTCGGATCGGCGAGCGGTGGCGCACCGAGCGCTGGGACTCCCTACGGCTCGTCACCCCCAACTGGATGCTCCGCCTCCCGGGCTCCGTCTACGGCGGTTCCGACCCGGACGGCTTCCACACGGCGACCCGGTTCGTGGAAGCACTCGAGGACTACGCCGCCCAGTTCGCCGCGCCGGTCATCGGTGGCACCGCTGTGGAGCGGGTGCGCGCCTCGGGGCGCGGACCCGCCTCGCGGTACGCCGTCACCACCGACGCCGAGACCTGGCGCGTCCGGAACCTGGTGGTCGCGACCGGACCGCATGGCAGACCCGCCGTACCCGCAGCCCTCGAGCAGGCGGGGCTCGGGGATGCCGTGCTCCTTCATGCACGTGACTACCGCAACCCCGGCCAGCTTCCGCCCGGTGGCGTGCTGGTGGTCGGCGCATCCTCCTCGGGAGTCCAGATCGCCGACGAGCTGGTCCGCGCCGGTCGATCCGTCACCCTCGCCGTCGGGCGGCACACCCGGATGCCGCGGGCCTACCGCGGCATGGACGTCTACAATAGCATATATGTAAAAACTCATGCGTGGAGGGCAGCGGCCTCCGGACACACGTTGACGCCCGCGGGATCAGTGCGATCGAAGGGGGCCCTACTTCACCTTTGTGTGTCCGTACGGTCGGACGTGCGCCTCCTGCACTACCTGTCCAGGTGCGCGATGGCCGAGCAGGTGCTGATCGTCACCGCCCACCGGCCGCGGATCCCCGAGACGGCCCGTCAGGTGGAGGACAGCCTGCTGCGCAGGGGAGCCGGCTCGCGGCTCGAGCTCCTTCCGCTCGATGCCAAGGCGGTACGCCGCCTGCTCGCCGACGGCTTCGGCGAGCTGGACCCACCACGGATCGAGGAGATCGTCCACGCCAGCGGAGGCCTGCCGTTCGCGGTGCTCGAGCTCGCCCGGAGCATGCAACGCAGCGACCTGTCGGGCGTGCCGGGGCTCTCGTTGCCCACCACCGACACGTTCCAGCGACTGGCGCTCCTCGGCGGCTCGTTCACCACCGACGAGGTCCTCGCCCTGTCCCACACCTCCGAGGACGACACGTACGCGCAGCTCGAGGAGGCGGTCTCGGCCCAGCTCGTCGAGCCCACCGAGGGGGGCTACCGATTCCGGCACCCCCTGCTGCGCGAACGGCTGATCGATGCGCTGCCCCCGCACCGACGCGCGGGCGCCTTGCGTGACGTCGCGGACCGGGCGGCCACGCTCGGCGGACCACCCTCGCGACTGGCGCACCTTTTTGTCGCCGCCGGCCTGTACTCGCGCGCCGTGCCCTACGCCCTCAGGGCGGTCGAGACCTCCGGGGCGCTCGGTGCCTATCGAGACGCGCTGACCCTGATCGACGCGGTTCGCGACCACGCCTCACCCGAGGAGCTCCCGCACCTGCTGGCCCGACGTGGTGACCTGTTGCAGGCCCTCGGCGAACCGGACGCCGTGTCGGCCTACCTCGAGGCGGTGCCGATCACGAGGGGCACCGAGCACCGGCTGGTCCGCGCCCACCTCGCCCGGGCCGCACAGATGGCGGGTGAGGTCGACATCGCCGTCAACGCCCTGGCCGGGCTCGAGGCGGAGGGCGACGCTGCAGACGGGCCGATCCTCGCGGCCCGAGGACAGATCGCGTTCTTCGCCGGCGACGTCGACTCGGCGTGGGAGATCGCCAACGAGGGCGCGGACATGCTGCATGCGACGTCCGACCCGATGGCCTACCTCGACCTGGTCACCCTGCAAGGTCTGATCGCCCACTCGCGGGGTGAGTGGTTCGAGAGGTTCCGGCTCGAGCTGCGGCGCACCCGCGGCCGTCAGCGGCTCGCAGCGATGCTCTTCGACGCCCACCTGTGCGTGGCCGAGTACGTGCTCTACGGCCAGGTGCCCTACCAGGAGCTGATCGAGGACGCCCAGGACCTGCTCGTCCAGTCCGACCGGGCCGGGGCCCTGCGCGGCGTCGCCTTCGCTCGAGCCCTGATCGGTGAGGCCGCGATGCTCATGGGTGACTTCGAGCTCGCCGAGCGGGAGCTCACGGAGGCGGTCGAGCTCCACCACGACACCGACGCCCCTGCCGGCGAGGCCCACAGCCTGCAACGCCTTGCGGAGGTGCGCCTCGCCCAGGGCGACGCCATCGAGGCCCACCGGCTCCTTCAGCGGGCCCTGCCACTGGCGCGGTGGTCGATCATGGCCCACCACCTGATGCACCGGATCTACGGGACCATGATCACCGCGGCGACCTCCCCCCAGGCGGCCCGCGCCATCGTCGACCAGGCACGATCGGCGCTGGGCGAACAGGACTCGTGCAGCTTCTGTGTCGTGATGTTCGCGATCCCCGCGTCGATCGCGTGTTCGCAGGTCGGAGACCTCGATCTCGCTCGGGAGCTCATCGACGTCGCGAACCTGTCCACTCAGACGTGGCCCGGCACCGCTTGGGCAGCCGCTCTCCTCGAGTCCCGTGCCCACCTCGCCATGGCCGAGGACGACCATGGACGGGCCGACCTTCTGCTCGAGGAGGCGGTCGCAGCCTTCGAGAGCGCTGGTCAACCGGTCGACGCCGACCGTTGCCGTCGTACCCGTGAGGAGCATGGGAGGGAGGCGCTCCACCGCTGATCGTGCGCTTTCGGCGGGAGCTCGGCGGTGCCTGGAGCTACGTCATCCGCCCTCACGACGGAGCGTCACGTGGGTGACCAGCGAGGTCGACCGAGCCGAGACCACGGTGAACGTCAGTCCGGCGAGGTCGCGGAAGAGGGCCTCCCCGTCGCCGAGCACGACCGGGGCCACGTGCAGCCGCAGCTCGTCGATGTGGCCGGCGGCGAGGTACTGGTTGATCGTCGAGGCCCCGCCGGCGACCGAGACGCGTCGGTCTCCGGCGGCCTCGCGGGCGAGCCGCAGGGCTTCCTCGATGCCGTCGGTGACGAAGTGGAAGGTGGTGCCCCCCTCCATGTCGACCGGATCGCGCGGGTGGTGGGTCAGCACGAACACCGGCCCGTGGTACGGCGGATCGTCCCCCCACCAGCCCTTCCAGTCGAGGTCCCACGCCCCACGGCCGGGGCCGAACATGTTCCGCCCCATGATGAAGGCGCCCGCCTCCGTGATGGCCGACAACTCCGGCGCGTGGAGGTCCGGCTCTTCGAACATCCAGCGGTGCAGCTGCTCGCCGCCCGAGCCGAGTGGGTTCTCGAGGCCCTGACCGGTCCCGGCGATGAAGCCGTCGAGCGAGATCGCCGGGTCCGAGGTGATCACTCCTCCTCCCAGGTCATCGGGTAGACCTCGAACGCGGCCGCGAAGGCGACGCCCATCTGCTGCCCGATCTGGCGGCCGAAGCCCTCCAGGAACTCGCGGGGGTCCCAGTTCTCCCAGCCCAGGCCCTCGATGTACGCCGCGTGCGCGGCCAACGAGGCCACCCCGGCGTCGAAGCTGTCGGTCGTGTCGACACCGTGCCGGCCACGGTCGGACCCACCGACCCACACCTGTCGCACGCCGCCCCACGGCTCGAGCCCGTCGACGAGCTGCTCCGGGAAGACCCAGCGGTTGCCCGCGTCTCGCACCGCGTCGAGGACCGCGCGACCGGTGGCGATGTGGTCCGCCTGGTTGAGCATCCGGCCGCCGAACGTCTCGTGGAAGTTCCCGGTGATCACGATCTCGGGCCGGTGCCGGCGTACGACGTGCGCGATCTCCCTTCGCAACGGCACGCCGTACTCGAGGACCCCGTCGGGCTGGTGCAGGAACTCGACCGTGTCCACGCCGACGATCCGGGCCGACTCGATCTCCTCGGCCTCGCGGACCCTCCGACACTCGTCGGGGTGCATCGAGTCGATGCCGGCCTCACCCGAGGTCACCATGCAGTAGACGACCTGCTTGCCCTGGCCGGTCCATCGGGCGACCGCGGCGGCCGAGCCGAACTCCATGTCGTCGGGATGCGCGACGACCGCGAGCGCACGGCTCCAGTCCTCGGGCAGTGGTGTGAGCGGTGGTGGCTTGTCCATGGGACAGGAGCATGCCGCGTAATGCCTTTGCCCGACAGGCTCGACAGCGGTTGGGTGGGTTCGTGACCGAGATCTCCGAGCTGGACGCCTCGGACGACGCCGCGCTCCGCGACTTCTTCGAGGTCGAGCTGGCGGCCAACGCGGCGGACCGCTCCCACGTCGTGCCGCGCACCTTCCGGCAGCTGGAGATGAGGGCGCGCCGTCCCAGCCCCTACTACCACCCGACCATGTGGGTGGCCCGGGAGCAGGGCCGGATGATCGGCAACGCCGATCTGGTGCTGCCGATGCAGGACAACCTGCACCTCGGCATGGTCGAGGTCAGGGTCCTGCCGGAGGCGCGAAGACGGGGGGTCGGCCGGGCCCTCCACGACGAGGTCCTGCAGCGGGGGCGTGCCGCCGGGCGAACGACGTTCCTCGGTGAGGTCAACCAGCCACGGGCCGACGAGCCGTCCGGAGCGACGGCCTTTGCCACTGCGCTCGGCTACGAGGTCGTCCACCGCCAGGACCACCTGGTCCTCGACCTGCCCCATCCTGCCGAGCGGCTCGCGGCGATCCCGGAGCGGACCCCCGGCTACGAGATCGTCACCTGGCGCGACCATGCGCCCGACGACCTGGTCGAGGGCTACGCCGCGATGCTCACCCAGATGTCACGAGACGTACCGGCCGGCGAGGTCGACCTCCAGCCCGTGGTGTTCGACGTGGCCCGGGTGCGCGAGGGGGAGGAGCGGACCGCGGAGTCCTACACGGACGTGGTCGCAGCAGCCCGCCGGACCGCCGACGGCGTCTTCGGCGGCTATACGAAGGTCCACCTGGCGCACGACGCGGACTACGTGGTCCAGGACGACACGCTGGTGATGCCCGACCACCGCGGTCACGGGCTCGGCCTGGCGCTCAAGGCAGCCGTGCTCCGGACCCTCGCCGCCGACCACCCCGAACGCCGCATCATCCACACCTGGAACGCCGTCGACAACGCCCCCATGCAGCGGATCAACCGCGAGCTCGGGTTCCGCCCCGTCGAGGTGGAGCTGGAGATGCAGCTCAAGGACCCGCGTGCCTGAGTGGTACGACGTCCTGCCGCCGCGCGACGCCTCACTCCCGGCGAGCTGGTCGACACCGGAGTTCCACGACCGGCTGCGGGCCTGGTGCGAGTCGGTCCTGGGCAGGGTGCTCACCATGGAGCAGCACAAGCTGCGCGGCTGGGCGACGGTGTGGCGCGTGACCACGGCGGAAGGTAGCTGGTTCGCCAAGCAGAACTGCCCGGGACAGCAGGTCGAGGTGCCGCTGATGGAGCGCCTCGCGCGGTTGGTGCCGGACCGGGTCGTCCCGGTGACGGCCGCCCGGGACGGCTTCCTGCTCACGCCCGACCAGGGCCCGGTGTTCCACGAGACCGCGGGAGGTGACCTGGAGAACTGGGTCCGGCTGGCCCGCGAGGCGGCCCTGCTGCAGCGCGATCTCATCCCTCACCACGACGTGCTCGCGGAGATCGGCATGACCGAGCTGACGCCGGCCGATGCTCCGGGCTACGTGGCGGCCCGGATCGAGCAGTACGCCGCGCTGCCGGGCGGCGACCCGCGGCGGCTCGACGACGACCTCGCGGTGCGTCTGCGCGCCAACCAGCCCGCCGTACGCCGCTGGGCCGAGGAGGTCGGGGCCCTGGGGTTGCCGATCACCCTCAACCACAACGACCTGCACGAGAACAACGTGTTCGACGTCGACGGACGCCTGCGCTTCTTCGACTTCGGTGACTCGCTGATGACCGAGCCGTTGGGAGTGCTGCTGATCCCGCTGAACATCCTCGGCGAGAAGCTCGGGGCCGGTCCCGACGATCCGCGGCTGTGGCGGGTCGCCGAGGCCGCCCTCGAGGTGTGGAGCGACCTGGTGCCGCTGACGACGTTGCGGACGGCTCTCCCGGCGGCGCTGCAGCTCGGCCGACTGGGTCGGATCGAGTCGTGGGTCAGGTGCCAGCCGGCCCTCTCCGACGACGAGCTCGCGGACTGGGGACCCGTGGCGGCCCAGTGGCTGGCCACGCTCGCGGAGCATCCCCCCGTGAGCGAGCCGCCTAGCAGTGGGCTTGGGGCTTCAGACCGGCGTAGTTGACCGGGCCCGCGACGACGGTCAGCGCCGCGCTGCCGACGAAGGCACACGTGCGGTCGTCCTGCGTGTTGAAGTAGCCGCGGTCGTGGGCGGCGGATGCCCCGAGCACGAACCAGACGATGGCCATCAACATGAGGAAATTCTTCACTCGGACCTCCTCCATGCTGACCCTCCGAGTGCTCGGATTCTAGGGGTTGGCGGACGCGGCCGGAGGCGTTCTGACGGTTCCGGTCACGGTGAGTTTTCCGAGCTGCACCGAGATCCAGGCGATGGTCAGCCCGGCGAGGACGTCGACGGCGAAGTGCCACCCCAGATACACGGTCGCCAGCATCGTCCCGACCAGGAACACCGCCACCAGCCAGGACAGCAGCCGGAGGCCGTAGTAGCGCGCCATCAGCCAGACCAGACAGGTCAGCGCGCAGTGCAGGCTGGCGAAGGCCGAGATCTGGGCGAACGCGTCGGCGGCGTGCGGATGAGCGAGCAGCTGGTCGCGCTGCTGGATGTAGGTCGCCTGCGTGGTCTGGATCGACGTGTGCGTCAGGCCGGCGAAGTCGTGGGAGGCGGAGTGGAACGGGCCGATGGACGGGATCAGGTAGTAGGAGCCCACGCCGAGGATCCAGGCCCACATCGCGGCCACCACGAAGACGTAGGCCTGCCGCACCGTCGGCGTGAACGCCAGGGCGGCGACCAGGGCCACGGTCACCAGGGTGGTGAACGACTCGTAGACCGCCGTCAGCACCCGGGCCGCGACGTCCTGGCCCAGGAGATCGTGCAGGACCACGGCGGGGGTGTGGCCGAAGAAGAGCCATCGGTCCCACTGCCGGAGCGTCTGGTCGTGGGGCGACAGGAAGGCGACCCAGCTCTTCAGGTTGCGATAGCAGAGGTAGACCACGAAGTAGCCCACCAGTCCGGCCAGGACGAGCCCGATGCGACGCAACGTCCACCGATGCCGGGCGACGCTCCACGGGGTCGCCCCCGATTTCCGGGCCCGCAGCCACCGGACGACCACGTCGATGACCACGAACACCACCAGCAGCCTGGCGGTGCTCAGCATCTTGGCGGTGAACAGCCGGCCGCCGGGGTCACGGAACGGGATGTCGACCTGGCGGGAACGGATCACCGCCACGAGCGCGAACACCAGCACCAGGGCCAGCACCCGCAGCAACCACCACCGGTCGGTCGGCGACGGACCGCCCTCCGGTACGCCGTCGGCCGCGGCCGGGGCGACCGCCCCAGGGCGTGCCTCCGGCCGGCCGGTGGTCGAGCGAAGTCGAGACCTCATCGCAGCACATTCAACCGGGTCGTCGGTGATCGACGCCCAGCGCCCCGCCCGAGCCGCTGCTCGAGCCCGCTGGTCGAGCGGCGTCGAGACGCCGATCCGCTGGTCGAGCGGAGTCGAGACCACCTGCTCGCTGGTCGAGCCTGTCGAGACCAAGGGCACCGTTCGGTGGTCGAGCGGGTCGAGACCACCTGCTCGCTGGTCGAGCCTGTCGAGACCAAGGCACCGTTCGGTGGTCGAGCGGAGTCGAGACCACCTGCTCGCTGGTCGAGCCTGTCGAGACCAAGGGCACCGTTCGGTGGTCGAGCGGAGTCGAGACGCCGATCCGCTGGTCGAGCCTGTCGAGACCAAGGGCACCGCTCGCTGGTCGAGCGGAGTCGAGACCACCTGCTCGCTGGTCGAGCCTGTCGAGACCAAGAGCACCGTTCGGTGGTCGAGCGGAGTCGAGACCACCCATCCGTGCACAATGTCCGGCGGGGCGGTAGCTCAGTCGGTCAGAGCTGAGGACTCATAATCCTTCGGTCGCGGGTTCGAGCCCCGCCCGCCCCACCAGGGTCGACCTGGGCGAACCCTGCTGGGCGTCGCCGCACGTCGACTTTCAGCGCGGGCCGAACCTGACGGGCGGCCTCTCGTCGGGGTCGATGTCGGGCGTCCTCTCGACGTTCGAGGGTGTGGAGGCTCCGTCGGATCCCGGCACGGCGCGGGTGCTGGAGGTCGGCGGCAGCCGTGTGGAGACGAACAGCGCCGCGAGCACGATGGCGCAGGTCGCGCTGAACCCGATCAGCAGGCCGTCTTGGAGGTGGAGGCCCCGGGAGGCCGTTGTGGTGACGGCGACGCCGACGACGGCCGGTCCGACCGCGGACCCGAGGACGTCGCCCAGCTGGTACTGGGCCAGCGTCGTGACCTCGTCGCCGCCGGACGCCACCTCGGTGGCCAGCACCCCGATCGCCGGGTACGTCATGCCCATCCCCAGCGCGGCGACGCCCCAGGCGACGTACACGACGATCGCGGAGCTGCTGAAGACGCCGGCGATGACCACGACCACGCCCAGGAGCATGAGAGCCTCGCCGAGGGTCGCGATCCGCGGGATCGGCCAGGTGTTCGCCAGTCGCGCCTGGGCCCAGGTCCCCACGGTCCATGCCAGGGTGCCGCAGGTGACCACCAGCGCCGCCACCGTGAGCGTCAGGCCCGCGACACGGGTGAGGTACGCCGGCAGGAACCCGTCGACGGAGTAGAACGCGGCGTTCGCGAGGAACCCGGACGCGATGACGGCGGGGAGCCCGCGCCGCGCCGCGAAGGTGCCTCTCGGGAGGATGCGGGTCAGCGCCGCCACGGCCGCGACCGCGAAGGGGATGACCAGCAGTGCGCCCACCCGCCCGGAGGCCGTGAGGGCGGTCAGGAGCGCGAGCATGCTCACCGCGAAGACGATCAGCACCGGAGTGGTCGCCGGGCTGACCTCCTCCGAGGGCGCACCGCGCGGCTCGGGTCGGGTCAGTGACGGGTGCAGCATCCACACCGCCGGGAGCACGAGGGGGAGGATGAGGGCGAACGCCCAGCGCCATCCGAGCGTCGACGCCACGGACCCGCCATACGCGGGGCCGAGCAGCCCCGGGAGTGCCCACGCCACCGCCAACGCGGCGTACATCCGCGGACGCAGACGTAACGGGTACCGGCGCGTGAAGATCGCCAGCAGCAGCGCGTACTGCGCGCCGGTACCGGCGCCCTGGACCACGAGCCCGGACACGAACACCCCTGCCGTCGGAGCGGCGATCACCACGAGGCTGCCGGCGACGAAGGCGCTCAGGCTTGCGTAGAAGGCACCCCGTAGCCCCCACGCCGTCACCAGCCTCGGCGTGAAGGGAAGGACGATCACCGTGGCCACCTGCGACGCGCTCAGAGCCGCTCCGAACAGCCGGACCCCGCCCAGGTCGGAGACCACCGCCGGCAGCACCGCGACCGTCACCAGCACCTGGACGGCCACCAGGCCCTCCATCAGGAGCAGGCCGGTCGTCGTCCTCGCCAAGCCACGGGCGAACAGCTCCCGCCATGCCGGGACCGCGGACGCACCTTCCTTCGTGGCCACGCCTGACGGTACCGAGAACGGGTGAGGTCGACGACGAGGCGCTGACCCTCCACTGGAGGTACCGAGTCACCGGTGAACATGCTGGCGTCGACCTGGCCGAAGCTCGGAACACGGTGCCGTTGTTCAGCGGGACGACCTCCAGATGTCCCGAGGCACGTTCACGCCGACCAGGTCGCCTCGGTCGGCTCGGAGAAGGTGTCGCTATCCGTTGAGTGGGGCGATGGTCCCGCCGGTCTCACCCGTGGTGGCGGATCTGGTTGGCGACGACCACGACGTAGCGGGTGTAGTGGAAGTGCCCGTTGGGGAAGACCACCTTCGCGGTGCAGGTGATGAGCACCAGGCGGTGTCGGCCGGTGGTGACGAAGTATCGCTGGGGGAGCCGGTGCCGGCGGTCGAAGGTCGCCTTGCCGACGACCTGGAAGTGGTACGGCGTCCCAGCGCGGGTGACCGTGACCCGTTCCCCGGCACCGGCTCGGCTGAGGTGGAACAGGGCACCGGGGTTGTCATGGCGGTCCGAGACGTGTCCGGCGATGACGGTGGTGCCGATCTTGTCGCCGATGCCGGCGGACTTCCGTAGCCATCCGACCTCGGAGACGTTGGCGGGGAGGGTCATCCGTCCGCGCCTGATGCGCTCGGAGAGGACGGAGGCGTTGAGGCCGATGGCCGGCATCTGGATCGTGACGGGTGCGGGTGCCCGCCGGGCGAGGTCCGGCGACGCGATGGTGCCGGAGAATCCACCGTTGACGATCGGGGCGACGTAGGCCCGCTTGGCCACCGTGGAGGTCTCGACGGCCTGCCCGCACCGATGGGTCGCGGATCTATTGGCGGCGTTGGCGCGGAGCGTGACGCGCCAGGTGTAGACGCCCGGAGCGGTGACCTGGACCTCGGGTGTTCGGTTCCAGCCGTTGTGCACGTGCAGGGTCTTCGTCCGGACCCCGAGTCCCGGGCGGCAACTGGCTGCTGCGCGGGAGGTGAACGGTCCGTAGAGCCGCGCGACCGCGGTGGCGCCCTGGCCTCCGGCCAGCCTCCGGACGTGGACCCGGTCGTAGAACGGCTGCCCGGGTGCCACGCGACCGTGTGAGGTGACGGTGCGCACGAGTGGTCTGCTCGGCGCGACCTGGCAGCCGGGCGCGATCGTGATCTGCTGGGGCGACGTCGCCGTCATCTGGTTGGCGGTCACCACCTGCAACGTGAAGGTGTAGGTCCCCGCACTGCTGTCAGGAGATGTTCCCGTGATGTCGCCGTTCGACGCCAGGGTGAGGCCGGGCGGGAGGTTCCCGGAGGCCACGGACCACGTGAACGGCTCGGTGGCGTCGCCCTCGACTGTCGGCGCGGTGGCCGAGTAGGCCGCGCATTCGGCCCCTGCGGGCAGCGGGGTGCAGCCGATCTGGATCGCGCCCTCGAGGTCGGTCTGCCAGCCGCTCCACGTGTTGCAGACCAGGCTGGTGGTGGGTGTCGAACCCGAGTCGACGAACGTCCCGATACCGAAGATGTCGGGCGTGGGCGGGGTGGGTCGGTTGATGGCGTTGAACGAGATCGTGCTGTTGGTGCTTCCGCCCTCCACATCGATGCCGACGTCACTCCCGCCCGTGATCGTGTTGTGATCCACCGTCACGTTCTGGGATCCGAACAGCAGCACGGCCGTTGATGCGGCCGTCGCGGGGTCCACCGGGTGGGTGTCCGCGAAGCTGGTGCCGGCGATGGTGCTCCCGGTGATCGAGCCCGATGCCCCGACGGCTGGGCTGGAGTTGGTGGGGCCGTTGGACCACTGCACGGCGTTCTGGGCGATCGAGAACGGCACCGAGGACCCTGGTCCGATGGTGCTCGCCGACACGTTCATCGTCACACTGCCCGACGCGAACATGCCGCCTCTCTGGTAGTTGCTGACCTGGGTGTTCGTGATGTTCACCGTGCGTTGTGCGGTCACGCCGTCGGCTCGAATGGCGTGACCCACGACGCAGGCTGGGGAACTCGGGGCGGTGCTCTGCTGAAAGATGTTCGAGATGTTGACGTGGTTCACCGAGCCGCTCGCGTCGTTGAAGAAGATCCCGAACAATCCTGGGAACGGCGAGTTGCAGCTGGGCGCCGGAAGAGGAAAGGCGAATCCGGCGGCCGGGCCGGTGATGGTGAGGTTCTGGATGTGCATCGACGTGGCCCCGGCAGCGTTGGTGACCACCGCCCCGGTGTAGGTGTGGGCGGGTGCCGGCGGATCGTCGGCGTGGATCGTGAACCCGTTCCCGTCCAGGGTGAAGCCGTCGGGAACAGTCAGCGCCTGCGTCGTCGTACAGTCCGCGGTGAGGGTGATCGTCGTCCCCACCGTCGTCGTATGGGGGGCGCATCCCGTGGTGATCGGTGTATCCGCCGCCGCTGGCGACGCCAATGCCACCATGCCGAGCGGAACAACGGCGATGAGCAGGATCAGGGCGCCGGCGCCCCGCCCCAGATGCTGAGCAGTGATCGGCATGGTTTCCCCGTCCCAAGCCTCGTAGACAACCAACGTAAACCCGCTGGCCCGCGATGTGAACACGACCGTGCGTTCACTGGTAGGGCCGGCAATGTCGCGCGAAGGCATGTGCAGACGCGTATCTGCCGGCCCGGCCACCTGCCCACCGGGTCCACGTGCTCCCGTCGGCTGGTCCCGGACGCTTCCACAGGCGCGGAATCGAGCGTTGGACCAGAGAACGCCCCGCCCTCCGGGGGGGAGCCAAAAGAGCGGGGCGCGGCCTTGTGTGTGACCCTTCGGGGCTACGAGCACGAAACGCGCCCCGCGGCTTCTCCCCCAAATCGGCCGGCGGGGCGCTGACGCACCTCAGGCTAGGCGTACCTGGGTCCTGGGCACGTTCCCCCGTGTCTCGGGACCGGGGAGGAATCACCATTGACGGTACTCCCGGATTCAAGTCAGAGCGCCGCTCCGCAGACGGCTTTTTCGCTCAGGGTCGGCTGGCCTTCCGGATCGTCACCCCGACCGCGCCGCGGACGCGACGCGTACGTTCCTCGCATGCACCGTCCGTGGGAAGAGCCCGACTGGATCGAGCGGGCCCACGGGTGGATCCGGGCCCGGCTCCCGGAGCTCGGCCTCGCGCCGACCGGCGACATCGAGCAGCCGCACATCACCTCCTGGTCCACGGTGATGCGCATCCCGACCGACCGCGGCGACGTCTGGTTCAAGGCGAACACGGGGCCGCTCCGCCACGAGGCCGCGCTGGTGTCGCTCCTCGCCGAGCGGCGACCGGACGTCGTACCGCCGTTGCTGGCTTCGGACGACGCGCTCGGGTGGATGCTGATGGCCGATGCGGGTACCACCCTGCGCCAGGTGTCGCCCGAGGAGGCGTGGCTGGACGGCTGGCGCGACGTGCTGCCGCGCTACGCCTCCCTGCAGGTCGCGCTCACCGGCGACGTCGACACCCTGCTCGCGATGGGGGTGCCCGACCTGCGGCTGGCGGGGCTCCCGGATCGCTACGCCCAGCTCGTCGAGGAGATCGGCGCGGAGGGCCGGTTCCGCGACGCGGTGCCCCAGGTCGTCGAGCTGCGCGACCGACTCGCGGCGTACCAGATCCCGGAGACGGTCCAGCACGACGACCTGCACGACGCCCAGGTGTTCGTCCGAGACGGGCGTCTCCGGATCCTTGACTGGGGCGATGCCTGCGTGTCGCACCCGTTCTTCACGCTGTCGGTGACCCTCGAGGGCCTCATCTCCTGGGGGTTGCACGACGTCGAGAACTCCGTCGACGTCCGTCCCCTCCGTGATCTCTACCTGCGGCCGTTCGCCGAGACCTACGACGGCGACCTCGCGGCCGCGGTCGAGCCGGCGCTGCGGCTCGGCTGGGTCTGCCGGGCCCTGAACGGGCACGGCGTCAGCGAGGAGCAGCAGACGCTCGCGCGGCTCCGGATGTTCCTCGACGGCCGGGCGTGACCCGAGAGCGCTCGCCCTGCCGACGGGCTCGACCGGCGGAAAGGGTCACTTCGACGGCTGCGGGGTGCTGCAGTGGACCTTCGGGTTGGTCCCGACGTAGTTGAGCGGCCCCGCGACGACGGTGAGCGCCGTGTCGCCGAACGTCTTGCAGCTCTCGCTCTTGTTGTTGGTGACGTAGCCGCGCTGGAACGCGGCGATCAGGCCGATCACCAGCCAGACGATGATGATCGCAGCGACCAGGTTGCGCATGCAGGCTCCCTCTCAGGTACGCCGTGGGGGCGGCGCGGTTGCTGTCGACCCTAGGTGCGTAGCGGCCGTTCGAAGACGCCCCAAGGGGTGAGCCGGAGGGGTGAGGCGCTGGTCGTGCGGACGACCCCCGCCCCTCAGGACTCGCCGCTGATGAGGTACGACGACCCCTTCGGCACCAGGTGCAGGATCACGTGGCCGGACGCCGGGGACCCGTCGGTCTTGATGTAGGCGACGTCGTAGCTGATGGTCATCGTCGCCGGGTCCGCCTGGATGTTGGTGGGCGTGGCCGAGTCGATGGTCTTCCAGTAGCCGTGGTACCCGCCGTAGTTGCCGCTCGCGCGCTGGAAGGCAGGGGTGAGCATGGCGTAGGTGGCCTTGTCGTCGGAGGTCACCGTGGACAGGTAGTTGGTGATGAACTGGCGCATCGCTGCGGCCTGGGAGGCGTGGGAGGGCCCCGACGATCCGGGTGAGCTCGGGCTGCTGGAGTGTGTCCCCGGGGAGGTCGGGGGGGTCGCGGTGTTGGGAGAGCCGTGATGCGTGAGTGCCGCGATGGCGATCACCACGACCGCCACCAGGATGGCCGCCGCCGCTGCCGCCCACGGCCAGAGCGAACCACGTCGGCGCGGCGCCTCGGCCGGCGCCACCAGCGACGGGTCCGCCACGATCGGGGGCACGGCGACGGGTTCGGAGGGGGTCGGCTGCAGCACCCGGGTGCCGTCGCCGTCGACCTCGCCGAAGGGGACCGGATGGATCGTGATGTCGTGATCGTGTCCCTGGTCGAGGAAGTCGCGGACCTGGGGCATCGTCCACCGGTCCGACGGCTCACGCGTCATCGTGTGCTCGAGCACCGGCGCCAGCCAGCCCGGGTCGTCGAGCCGCGGGGGCTCCTCGTGCACGATCCGGTAGAGGCCACCCATGAGGTTCTCGCTGACGTCGTACGGCGTGTGGCCGGCGAGCGCGTGGAAGAGCGTCGCCCCGAGCGACCAGACGTCCGACGCCTCGGTGGCCGTGGCGCCGGAGGCGACCTCGGGGGCGAGGTAGGCCGGCGACCCTGTCACCAGGCCGGTCTGGGTGAGTGACGCGTCGGCCTCGGCCCGGGCGATCCCGAAGTCGGTCAGCTTCACCTCGCCACCGGGGGTCACCATCATGTTCGACGGCTTGACGTCGCGGTGCACGATCCCCGCGTCGTGAGCGGCGGCCAGGGCGTCGGCCGCCTGCCGGATCAGCGGGGCGGCCTCGTCGGGAGCCAGTGCCCCGTCGCGCCTGATCACCGCGCTGAGGGTGACCCCTTCGACGTACTCCATGACCAACCAGGTCTCGTCGCCCTCGGCCACGAGGTCGAACACCGCGACGACGTGCGGGTGGTTGAGGCGGGCGGCGAGGCGCGCCTCGCGTTCGGCGCGTTCGAGGTCGGGGGAGGTGGCGCCCGGGATCATCCCGATCCGCTTCAGCGCGACCTCGCGTCCGAGCACCGTGTCACGACCGAGCCAGACCGCTCCCATGCCGCCGCGCCCGATCTCTCGGTCGAGGTCGTACCTGCCTGCGATCAACGTCCGTCCTTCCGCCTCCCCGGCCGCTCGCCAGCGTAGGGCAGCGTGCTCATCACCCCCACGTTCCCGGGAGAGGCGGAACCCATGCCCAGCCGGGGCCATGTGACCGACGTCGCGTCCTCGACGGGTGGGCGGCCCGGAACCCGGTGGAGGCATCGACCGCGGATGCGGCAGGCTGGCCCCGACAGCACCCGACGAAAGGCCCGGAGTGACCGGCGCGGACCCAGACCCGACCCTGCTCGACGACCTCGTGTGGCGCGGCCTCATCGCTCACTCGACGGACCTCTCGGCGTTGCGCGAGACCCTCACGGCGGGGAGCGTCCGGTTCTATGTCGGCTTCGACCCGACCGCGCCGAGCCTCCACATGGGCAACCTGCTCCAGCTCACGACCGCGCGCCGGCTCCAGGACGCCGGTCACACGCCGTACCTCCTCGTCGGCGGCGCCACCGGCACGATCGGCGACCCCAAGGACTCCGGTGAGCGCACCCTCAACTCCCTCGACACGGTCAAGGAGTGGAGCGAGCGGGTGCACCGCCAGGTGCAGCCGTACGTGAGCTTCGAGGGTCCCAACGCCGCCACGGTGGTCAACAACTACGACTGGACCGCCGGGCTCTCGACGATCGACTTCCTGCGCGACATCGGCAAGCACTTCCCGGTCAACCGGATGCTCGGACGCGACACCGTCAAACGGCGCCTCGAGTCCGGCATCAGCTACACCGAGTTCAGCTACGTGCTGCTCCAGTCGATGGACTTCCTGAACCTCTACCGCGAGTACGGCGTGACGCTGCAGCACGGTGGGGAGGACCAGTGGGGCAACATCACCGGCGGCGTCGAGCTGATCCGGCGCGCGGACGGCGGCAAGGCGCATGCGTTCGTCACCCCGCTCGTCACCAAGCCGGACGGCACGAAGTACGGCAAGACCGAGAGCGACGCGCTCTGGCTCGACTCCGAGATGATGTCGCCGTACGCCTTCCACCAGTTCTGGCTCAACGTGGACGACGCCCAGGTGGGCCAGCTCCTCAGGCTGTTCACGTTCCTCGGCCGCGACCGGATCGAGGCCCTGGAGGCCGAGACCGCGGACCAGGCCTGGCTCCGCTCCGGTCAGAAGGCACTGGCGGACGCGGTGACGACCCTGGTCCACGGCGCGGAGGAGACCGAGCACGCGAAGGCGGCCGCTGCGGCGCTCTTCGGTGGGGGAGACCTGCACGCGCTGAGCACCGCGACCCTGGCCGCGGCCCTGCGCGAGGCCGGCTCGGCCGCCGTGCCCGGCCTGCTGCCGGTGGTCGACCTGATGGTCGAGACCGGCCTGGCGAAGAGCCGCGGCGAGGCCCGACGCACCATCAGCGAGGGCGGCGCCTACCTCAACAACGTGCGCGTGGAGGACCCTGAGGCGGAGCCGCAGCAGTCGGACCTGATCGACGGCTCCTGGCTCGTGCTCCGTCGGGGCAAGAAGAACTTCGCGGGTGTCGAGGTCGGCTGAGATGCCGCTCGAGCCCGCGCCGGACCCTCCGCTCCGCTGGCTCGACTCCCTGGAGGCCCGGGCTGCGCGATCGATGCCGCCGGCGGTCTGGAGCTATGTGCAGAGCGGCTCGTACGGCGAGGTGACGGTCTCGGAGGCGACCGCGGCCTGGCAGTCCGTGCGGTTCCGCCCCCGGGTGCTGCAGGGGCAGGTGACGGTCGATCTCCGGACGTCGCTGCTCGGCACCTCTGTCGCTTCACCCCTGGCGGTGGCCCCCACCTCGATGCAGCGGGCGATCCACCCGCACGGCGAGCGAGCCGTCAGCGAGGGGTCGTCGACGGCCGGGTGCCTGCACGTCGTCGCGTCGAACGCGGGGACCACCTTCGAGCGCCTGGGAGACGGCACGTGGTGGCTCCAGGCGTATCTCCCGTCCGACCGGGAGCGCTTCCGGCCGGTGCTGGACGCGGCGGTGGCCGCCGGCGCCCGAGCCGTCGTGCTCACCGTGGACACGCCGTTCCCGGGCAGCAAGTACGCCGCGGAGGAGGGCGACTGGACCGGCATCGACCTGAGCTGGTGGCGGACCAACTTCCCGGACCCGAAGCCGGACGCGTGGGCCGGCGACCTGACCGCGGACGACGTCGCCTGGCTCCGGCGGCAGGCCGGCATCCCGGTGGTCGTGAAGGGCGTGCTGCGAGGCGATGACGCCGTCCGGTGCCTCGACGCGGGGGCGGAGGCGATCTACGTGTCCAACCACGGGGGCCGGCAGCTGGACCGGACCGTGAGCACCGCCCGGGCGCTGACCGAGGTGGTGGCCGCCGTCGGTGACCGGGCGGAGGTGTATGTCGACGGCGGGATCCGGAGTGGGCTCGACGCGATGGCGGCGCTCGCGCTGGGTGCCCGCGCGGTGTTCCTCGGGCGCCCGGTGCTCCACGCGCTGGCCGTGGAGGGTGAGCGCGGCGTCGTCCGTCTGCTCACCGAGCTCTCGGCCGAGCTCCGGGAGGTGCTGGCGCTGGCGGGCTGTACCGGGCCGGACGGGGCCCCCGACCTCCTCGAGCGGTAGTGCAGCCCCGGTGCGCGGCAGCACCGCCGAGCCGCTGACCTGCGACGATGCGGCTGTGGCTCGGGTCACCCGATCTCGATTTGCGTCGTCGCTGACGACCCCATAATGTTCTCACCTGTCGCCAGGGTGCGGCGGGAGGCAAGACCGCGAGGTCGGGCTTCCGGCCCCGAGGCGGCCACCCAGCTCTCAGCGAAGCCCTTCATCGGGTGGAGTTGTTGCGCGTCTGATTTTTGAGAACTCAACAGTGTGTTTGTCGATGAATTGGTTTGTATGATCCCGTTGCCATGGCCTTTTGGGGTTGTGGTGGTGGTTTCTTTTTGAGTTGATGAACGATGATTCTGGCGATTGCTAGTTTTTCGTTTTTTGGCTTGGAGATAGTTTTTCGTTTGAAACTTTTTGTTTCGATGGAGAGTTTGATCCTGGCTCAGGACGAACGCTGGCGGCGTGCTTAACACATGCAAGTCGAGCGGAAAGGCTCCTTCGGGGGTACTCGAGCGGCGAACGGGTGAGTAACACGTGAGTAATCTGCCCTTCACTCTGGGATAACTGCCTGAAAGGGTGGCTAATACTGGATGCGACCAACTGCTGCATGGTGTGTTGGTGGAAAGTTTTTTCGGTGGGGGATGTGCTCGCGGCCTATCAGCTTGTTGGTGGGGTAATGGCCTACCAAGGCTTTGACGGGTAGCCGGCCTGAGAGGGTGACCGGCCACACTGGGACTGAGACACGGCCCAGACTCCTACGGGAGGCAGCAGTGGGGAATATTGGACAATGGGCGGAAGCCTGATCCAGCAACGCCGCGTGAGGGATGACGGCCTTCGGGTTGTAAACCTCTTTCAGCACAGACGAAGCGCCTGTGAAGGTGGTGACGGTATGTGCAGAAGAAGCACCGGCCAACTACGTGCCAGCAGCCGCGGTAATACGTAGGGTGCGAGCGTTGTCCGGAATTATTGGGCGTAAAGGGCTCGTAGGCGGTTTGTCGCGTCGGGAGTGAAATCCACTGGCTTAACTGGTGGCTTGCTTTCGATACGGGCAGACTGGAGGTATGCAGGGGAGAACGGAATTCCTGGTGTAGCGGTGAAATGCGCAGATATCAGGAGGAACACCGGTGGCGAAGGCGGTTCTCTGGGCATGTCCTGACGCTGAGGAGCGAAAGTGTGGGGAGCGAACAGGATTAGATACCCTGGTAGTCCACACCGTAAACGTTGGGCGCTAGGTGTGGGATCCATTCCACGGGTTCCGTGCCGCAGCTAACGCATTAAGCGCCCCGCCTGGGGAGTACGGCCGCAAGGCTAAAACTCAAAGGAATTGACGGGGGCCCGCACAAGCGGCGGAGCATGCGGATTAATTCGATGCAACGCGAAGAACCTTACCTGGGTTTGACATGCGCCGGAAAGCTCTAGAGATAGAGCCCCTTTTAGTCGGTGTACAGGTGGTGCATGGCTGTCGTCAGCTCGTGTCGTGAGATGTTGGGTTAAGTCCCGCAACGAGCGCAACCCTCGTCCCATGTTGCCAGCAGCATCCTTCGGGGTGGCTGGGGACTCATGGGAGACTGCCGGGGTCAACTCGGAGGAAGGTGGGGATGACGTCAAGTCATCATGCCCCTTATGTCCAGGGCTTCACGCATGCTACAATGGCCGGTACAAAGGGCTGCGATCCCGTGAGGGGGAGCGAATCCCAAAAAGCCGGTCTCAGTTCGGATTGGGGTCTGCAACTCGACCCCATGAAGTCGGAGTCGCTAGTAATCGCAGATCAGCAACGCTGCGGTGAATACGTTCCCGGGCCTTGTACACACCGCCCGTCACGTCACGAAAGTCGGCAACACCCGAAGCCCATGGCCCAACCCGCTTGCGGGGGGGAGTGGTCGAAGGTGGGGCTGGCGATTGGGACGAAGTCGTAACAAGGTAGCCGTACCGGAAGGTGCGGCTGGATCACCTCCTTTCTAAGGAGCATTCACCCCCGGGGGTCGCCGTTCGTGCGGCCCCGTTCGTGGTGGTGTTCACTAGTGGAATCATCGACATTCCCCCGCCCCGTTCACACACGCCGCCCTCTGGGTGGTGGGTGTGGGTGTCGGGACCCCCGGTGGGGTCGGCTCGTGCCGACCCGGTGCCGGGGGCATCCGAGCTCGGGTGGGGGCACACTGTTGGGGTTCTGAGGAATCAGACCCGGACACCCCCCTGCACCGGCCGTCTGGATATCTAGGTATCCGGGTGGCCGTGGTGTGGGGGTGTGTGTGGGGGTTTGTTTCTTCGGCTGCCCTTCCCGCGTCGGTGGTGCCGGCCGGTCCCTGTCCCCCATGTGGGGTCCCCCGTGTGGGGGTCCCCCTGAGTGGGGGTGGGGTCGGGTGGTGCCCGGGACGCCCGGGAGGGGCCGTTGACCCGGCCGGTTCGTGTTTCTGCCGGTGGGTGGGGGTGGGGTCTGGTGTGGGGTTGTTGTTTGAGATCTGGATAGTGGACGCGAGCATCTTTGTAGTGTGTTGTGTGCACTGCCTGCCCGTGTCATCTCACGCGTGTTTTCGTGGGGTGGCGTCCGGGCCTCTTTGTCATTTCGGTGGCAGCTGTCATCTTGTGGGTGGCGGGGGTCTGGGTGTCGTCCGTGCGTGTGTGTGGGGTGGTGGGGGTTGGTGGTGTGTGTGACAAGCTGTGAAGGGCACATGGTGGATGCCTTGGCATCAAGAGCCGATGAAGGACGTAGGAGCCTGCGATAAGCCCTGGGGAGTTGGCAACCGAGCGTTGATCCGGGGGTGTCCGAATGGGGAAACCCAGCTGGAGTCATGTCCAGTTACCCGCGCCTGAATGAAATAGGGTGTGTGGAGGGAACGTGGGGAAGTGAAACATCTCAGTACCCACAGGAAGAGAAAACAACAGTGATTCCGTGAGTAGTGGCGAGCGAAAGCGGAGGAGGCTAAACCGTGCATACGTGATACCTGGCAGGGGTTGTGTGTGCGGGGTTGTGGGGCGTGTTTGTTACCGGGCTGCCGGCCGGTTGCGGAGTGATCAAGGTGTGGTGAAGTTGAAGTCCATTGGAAAGTGGCACCGTAGAGGGTGATAGTCCCGTAGGTGTAAGCCGCACTCTTCGTGAACGCGTATTCCCAAGTAACACGGAACTCGTGAAATTCCGTGTGAATCTGGCGGGACCACCCGTCAAGCCTAAATACTTCTTGATGACCGATAGCGGACAAGTACCGTGAGGGAAAGGTGAAAAGTACCCCTGGCGGGGAGTGAAATAGTACCTGAAACCGTGTGCCTACAATCCGTCAGAGCCTGGCGCCCCCTTTTGGGGGTGGGTGGGTGATGGCGTGCCTTTTGAAGAATGAGCCTGCGAGTTTGTGTTGTGTTGCGAGGTTAACCCGTGTGGGGGAGCCGTAGCGAAAGCGAGTCCGAACAGGGCGGTTGAGTAGCACGATCAAGACCCGAAGCGGAGTGATCTATCCATGGGCAGGTTGAAGCGTCGGTAAGACGACGTGGAGGACCGAACCCACCTAGGTTGAAAACTGGGGGGATGACCTGTGGATAGGGGTGAAAGGCCAATCAAACTCCGTGATAGCTGGTTCTCCCCGAAATGCATTTAGGTGCAGCGTTGCGTGTTTCTTGCCGGAGGTAGAGCACTGGATAGCCGATGGGCCCGACCAGGTTACTGACGTTAGCCAAACTCCGAATGCCGGTAAGTCAGAGCGCAGCAGTGAGACTGCGGGGGATAAGCTCCGTAGTCGAGAGGGAAACAGCCCAGACCATCAGCTAAGGCCCCTAAGCGGTGACTAAGTGGAAAAGGATGTGGAGTCGCAGTGACAACCAGGAGGTTGGCTTGGAAGCAGCCACCCTTGAAAGAGTGCGTAATAGCTCACTGGTCAAGTGATTCCGCGCCGACAATGTAGCGGGGCTCAAGTCATCCGCCGAAGCTATGGCATTCACGCGTGTACCAAGCCGCCGGCATGTCCGGTTGGTTCAGGTGTGTGGATGGGTAGGGGAGCGTCGTGCCGCCAGTGAAGTCCCGGAGTGATCCAGGGGTGGAGGCGGCACGAGTGAGAATGCAGGCATGAGTAGCGAATCACGTGTGAGAAACACGTGCGCCGAATGATCAAGGGTTCCAGGGTCAAGCTAATCTGCCCTGGGTAAGTCGGGACCTAAGGCGAGGCCGACAGGCGTAGTCGATGGACAACGGGTTGATATTCCCGTACCGGCAACATGGCGACCCTGACGAGCCCGGTGATGCTAACCATCCGAAACCTCGTCGACCAATCCCTTCGGGGGGCGGCGGCGGGGCGGAGCGTGGGACCCGAACCGGTAGTAGTCAAGCGATGGGGTGACGCAGGAAGGTAGCCCAACCGTGGCGATGGTAGACCACGGGCAAGGACGTAGCAGGGGTGGTAGGCAAATCCGCCGCCCTCACTTCGATGTGGACTGTGAGATCTGACGCGGAGCCCGTAGGGGCGAAGTGGGTGATCCTATGCTGCCAAGAAAAACCTCTAGCGAGCCATGCGCCGCCCGTACCCCAAACCGACTCAGGTGATCAGGTAGAGAATACCAAGGCGATCGAGACAACCATGGTTAAGGAACTCGGCAAAATGCCCCCGTAACTTCGGGAGAAGGGGGACCCGAACCGTCAACACCCTTTGCGGTGGGAAGCGGGGAGGGTCGCAGAGACCAGGCCCAAGCGACTGTTTACTAAAAACACAGGTCCGTGCGAAGTCGCAAGACGATGTATACGGACTGACTCCTGCCCGGTGCTGGAAGGTTAAGGGGACGAGTCAACCCAACTTGTTGGGTGAAGCTTTGAACTTAAGCCCCAGTAAACGGCGGTGGTAACTATAACCATCCTAAGGTAGCGAAATTCCTTGTCGGGTAAGTTCCGACCTGCACGAATGGAGTAACGACTTGGGCGCTGTCTCAACCATGGACTCGGCGAAATTGCAGTACGAGTAAAGATGCTCGTTACGCGCGGCAGGACGGAAAGACCCCGGGACCTTTACTATAGTTTGGTATTGGTGTTTGGTACGGCTTGTGTAGGATAGGTGGGAGACCGTGAAGCCCCCACGCCAGTGGGAGTGGAGTCAACGTTGAAATACCACTCTGGTCGTATTAGATGTCTAACCTAGGTCCATGATCTGGACCAGGGACAGTGCCTGATGGGTAGTTTAACTGGGGCGGTTGCCTCCTAAAATGTAACGGAGGCGCTCAAAGGTTCCCTCAGCCTGGTTGGCAATCAGGTTTCGAGTGTAAGTGCACAAGGGAGCTTGACTGTGAGACAGACATGTCGAGCAGGGACGAAAGTCGGAACTAGTGATCCGGCACCACCATGTGGATGGGGTGTCGCTCAACGGATAAAAGGTACCCCGGGGATAACAGGCTGATCTTCCCCAAGAGTCCATATCGACGGGATGGTTTGGCACCTCGATGTCGGCTCGTCGCATCCTGGGGCTGGAGCAGGTCCCAAGGGTTGGGCTGTTCGCCCATTAAAGCGGCACGCGAGCTGGGTTTAGAACGTCGTGAGACAGTTCGGTCCCTATCCGCCGCGCGCGCAGGAAACTTGAGAAAAGCTGTCCCTAGTACGAGAGGACCGGGATGGACGAACCTCTGGTGTGCCAGTTGTCCCGCCAGGGGCACCGCTGGTTAGCTACGTCCGGACGTGATAACCGCTGAACGCATCTAAGCGGGAAGCACATTTCAAGATAAGGTTTCCCACCCACTCGATGGGGTAAGGCCACCCGCAGACCACGGGATTGATAGGCCGGAGGTGTACAGCAGCAATGCCCAGCCGACCGGTACTAATAGGCCGAGGGCTTGTCACCCACACCCACCAACGACAGTTGCTACGCGTCCACTACCCAGAATCTGAACCAACAACCCACCCCCCACCCCCCACCACACGGCGGGGAACAACGGGGAAGGGTTGACCTGTCACAACAGAACAAGGTTCACACCGTTACGGCGGCCATAGCGGCAGGGAAACACCCGGACCCATCCCGAACCCGGAAGTTAAGCCAGCCAGCGCCCATGGTACTGCACCCGACAGGATGTGGGAGAGTAGGACGCCGCCGAACAATCTTTTGCCGATGGGGGTCATCTACGGATGGCCCCCATCGCTATCGTGGGGCCAGTTCGGCACCCGGTACCGAGCGATTCCCCGTAGGAGTGAACGAGCGTGGCAGACGGCCGTCGTCAGTCGAACGAGGGGTCCGCGCGCGGGCATTCCCAAGGCGGGCGCGCGGGCGCGGGCAAGCCGACGGGATCTCGGTCCGACCGGCCCCGCTCGGACAAGCCCCGTTCCGACAAGCCCCGTTCCGACAAGCCCCGTTCCGACAAGCCCCGCTCCGACAGCGCCCGCGACAAGTCCGGGAAGCCACGCTTCGAGGGGTCCCGTGGCCGATCCGAGGGCTCGCGCGGCGGGGGCCAGGGCCGCAGCGGCCGTCCCCCGCGCAAGGGTGACTGGTCGCGGTCGGCGTCGGACCAGGGGCCGCGATCCGAGGAGCAGGAGCGGTACGACGGTCCGCCCCTCCCGGAGGAGATCACCGGCCGCGAGCTCGACCGCTCGGTGAGCGGCCAGCTCAAGGGCCTGCCCGACCGACTCGCCCTGCGCGTCGCCCGGCACCTCGCGGCCGCCGGCACCTTGATCGACAGCGACCCGGAGACGGCGTACCAGCACACCCTGGCGGCACGCGCACGCGCGTCCCGGCTCGCGGTCGTGCGCGAGGCGACCGGCGAGGCGGCGTACGCCGCCGGCCACTACGCGGAGGCGCTCGCGGAGCTGCGCGCCGCCAAGCGGATGAACGGCGCCACCGACTACCTGCCGATCATGGCCGACTGCCACCGCGCGCTGGGCCAGCCCGAGCAGGCCCTCAAGCTGGCCAAGAGCCCGGCCGTGGCGCACTTCCGTCCCGAGGCGAAGGCGGAGATGACGCTGGTCGAGGCCGGCGCCCGTCGCGACATGGGCCAGCTCGACGCCGCCCTGCGCACCCTCGAGCTCGCCCCGCTCCAGTCGAAGAGCCGGGAGCCGTGGGTGGTGCGCCTGCGCTACGCCTACGCCGACACCCTCGAGTCCGCGGGCCGGGAGACGGATGCGCTGGCCTGGTTCCACCGCACCGACGCGATCGACTCCCTCGAGCTCACCGACGCGGCGGACCGTGCCGATGCGATCGAGAAGCGGCTCGACTGACCCGTCCAGCCACGCGGTGTCGCCGCTGGCGTTTCGTCGTCCCATCGGTCACAATGACTGCACAACTACACACCTGTCACTCGTGTGAGCTTCACACCGCGCAGAGCCCGCTGGGGAAGGCGTCGCTCCGATGCCGCGGATGAAGGAGAACACGGTGACCGCACCCATCATCAGCCGTCCCGTCCCGACGACGCGCGGCGTGCTGTACGTGCACTCGGCGCCCTCGGCGTTGTGCCCCCACCTCGAGTGGGCGGTCGGGGGCGTGCTCGGCGCTGCCGTCGGCCTCGACTGGTCCCCGCAGCCCGCCCAGGCCGGCACCTACCGCGCCGAGCTCTCCTTCGCCGGCGAGCCGGGGACCGCGGCGGCGATCGCCTCGGCCCTGCGCGGGTGGAACCATCTCCGCTTCGAGGCCACCGAGGACCCCACCTCGCAGTCCGAGGGAGCCCGCTTCTCCTACACCCCCGACCTGGGCGTCTTCCACGCCGTGACCGGCCTGCACGGGGACATCATGATCCCCGAGGACCGGCTGAAGGCTGCGGTCGTCAAGGCGGCCCTCGGGGACACCACCCTGCTCAACGAGATCGACAAGCTCCTCGGCAAGCCGTGGGACGACGAGCTCGAGACGTTCCGGCACGCGGGTGAGGGCGCGCCGGTCCGCTGGCTGCACCACGTGGTCTGAGCCGTCTCAGGGACGCCGGAGCCGGAAGTGCGCCGGCTTGAACCACCGCGTGTGCTGGGTCGGTGGGTCGATCGGCAACGGTCCCGGCGTGTACCACCGCAGCCGGGCCGTGATCGTGTAGCGACCGGGCACCACGGTCGACCGACAGAGACCGAAGGTGTCGCGTCCGGCCTTCGGGTCGGAGCCGTCGGCCATGTCGCCCGCCCCCCGGTGCTTCCCGCGAGGGTCGTACAGCCAGGTCTCGAGCATCCAGTCGTTCGAGCCGGGCTTCACGACGTAGTGGTAGGGGTAGCGGTGACAGCCGCCCCGCAGCACTCCGTCCGGGGCACTGACGTGCCCGTAGCCCGTCGTCCAGGCCCAGGACGCCGACGTGCCCTCCAGAGCCAGCGCCGCACCGAGCACGATGGCCGCCACGGTACGGCGGCCGCGTGAGCCTTGCATGACACCCCTCCTCGTGTGTCCGAGGGGTTCAACGAGCCGGCGTGACGTGCGTTACGTCACGCCGGGGGTCTCACAGCGGGATGTTGCCGTGGGCACCCCGTCGTACGCCGTCGGTCTGCACGGCCGCGTCGATGGCGCGGGCGATCGCGGACCGGGTGTGGGCGGGGTCCACGACCTCGTCGACGACCCCGATCTCGACGGCCTTGTCCACGCCGCCCGCGAGCCGCTCGTGCTCCGCTGCGAGCTCGGCCTCGATCTGCGGACGGATCTCCGGCGCGACGTCGGCGAGCTTGCGCCGGTGGAGGATCCGGATCGCCGCCACGGCTCCCATCACCGCGACCTCGGCCCCGGGCCACGCGAAGACGCGGGTCGCGCCCAGCGCCCGCGAGTTCATCGCGATGTAGGCGCCGCCGTAGGTCTTGCGGGTGACCAGGGTGATCCGCGGGACGACGCACTCGCCGAACGCGTGGAGCAGCTTGGCGCCACGCCGGACGACGCCGTCCCACTCCTGGCCGACGCCGGGCAGGTAGCCCGGGACGTCCACGAGCACGACGAGGGGGACTCCGAGCGAGTCGCACAGCCGGACGAAGCGCGAGGCCTTCTCCGCCGACAGTGAGTCGAGACAGCCGCCGAGGCGGAGCGGGTTGTTGGCGACCACGCCGACGGTGCGCCCGCCCAGGCGCCCGAGCGCGGTCACGATGTTGGGGGCCCATCGCTCGTGGAGCTCCTGCATAGTGCCCTCGTCGAGCACGGCGTCGACGAGCGGGTGCACGTCGTATGCGCGCTTCTTCGACTCCGGCAGCACCTGTGAGAGGTCGCGGTCCTCGACGGCCTCGACGTCGAGGCTGCCCTGGGAGCCGAGCAGCGAGGCGACGATGCGGGCGCGCTCGAGGGCCTCGCTCTCGCTCTGGGTGAGGATGTGGACCACGCCCGACCGCCGGCCGTGCGGCTCGGGGCCGCCGAGCCGGAGCATGTCGACGTCCTCGCCGGTCACCGAGCGCACGACGTCGGGGCCGGTGACGAAGATCCGGCCGTCGGGGCCCAGGATCACCACGTCGGTGAGTGCCGGGCCGTACGCCGCGCCGCCCGCGGCCGGGCCGAGCACGACCGAGATCTGCGGGATCTTGCCGGACGCCTGGGTCATCGCCTGGAAGATCCGGCCGACCGCGTGCAGCGAGAGCACACCCTCCGCCAGTCGGGCGCCCCCGGAGTGCCACAGCCCGATGATCGGGGTGCCCTCGGTCATCGCCCGGTGGTAGGCGTTGACGACGACCTTGCAGCCCTCGTCGCCCATGGCGCCGCCCATGACTGTCGCGTCGGAGCAGAACGCCACCACGCGGCGGCCGTGCACGCGCCCGACGGCCGCGAGCATGCCGCTGTCGTCCTCCGGGCTGATCAACCGCAACGTGCCCTCGTCGAGCAGCGCGGTGAGCCGGTGCAGCGGGTGGCGCGGGTCCTCGGTGCGCGGAGGCTTGGTCGCCGTGGCGGTCATCGCAGAGTCCCCTCGAGGCGGTGGGCGGGGGAGCACAACCGGTGCGCGCCGAACCCCGGGCGGTGCATCACACACTCCCGAAGGCGACCGCGACGTTGGCGCCGCCGAAGCCGAAGGAGTTGTTGAGCGCCGCGATGTCGCCCGTGGGCAGGTCGCGTGCGCTCGTCGGGATGTCCAGCTCCACCTGCGGATCCTTGTTGTCCAGGTTGATCGTCGGCGGGCTGATCCGGTGGTGGAGCGCGAGCACGGTGGCGATCGCCTCGAGGGCGCCGGCGCCGCCGAGCAGGTGACCGGTCATCGACTTCGTACTGGTCACGACCACCTCGTCCGCGTGTCCGCCGAGTGTGGCGTGGATCATCAGCCCCTCCGCGATGTCGCCCTGCGGGGTCGAGGTCGCGTGGGCGTTGATGTGGGCGATGTCCGAGGCGGAGATCTCCGACTCCTCCAGCGCGCGCACGATCGCCCGCGCCCCGCCACGACCCGCGGGGTCGGGCTGGGCGATGTCGTGCGAGTCGGCCGTGATGCCGGCACCCAGCACCTCGGCGTAGATCCGGGCACCGCGAGCCCGAGCGTGCTCCTCGGACTCCAGGACGAGGACGCCGGCGCCCTCGCCCAGCACGAACCCGTCGCGGGCGAGGTCCCAGGGCCGCGAGACCGTGGTCGGGTCGCCGGCGTTCTTCGACAGCGCCATCATGTTCGCGAACGCCGCCATCGGCAGCGCATGGATCGCCGCCTCGGTGCCCCCTGCGAGGACGACGTCCGCCCTGCCGAGCCGGATCTGGTCCAACGCCAGGGAGATGGCCTCGTTCCCGGACGCGCAGGCCGACACCGGGGTGTTCACCGCGGCGCGCGCCTTCACGTACAGGCTGATGTTGGCGGCCGGCGCGTTGGGCATCAGCATCGGGACGGCGAGCGGCGAGACCCGGCGCGGCCCCTTCTCGAGCAGGACGTCGTAGTTCGCGAGCAGCGTGGTCACGCCGCCGATCCCCGAGGCCATGGCGACGCCGAGCCGGTCGCTGTCGACGTTCTCACCGCCCTCGAGGCCGGCGTCGGCCCACGCCTCCATCGCAGCCACCATCGCGAACTGCGACGAGCGGTCCAGTCGTCGGGCCTTGACGCGCTCGAGCACCTCGGTGGGCTCCACCGCGATGCGGCCGGCGATCTTGACGGGCAGCTCCTCGGCCCAGGCGTCGTCGAGGTGGCGGACGCCGGACTGGCCCTTGACCAGGGCGTCCCAGGTGGACGAGACATCGCCACCGACCGGGGAGGTCGTCCCCAGTCCGGTGACGACGACGCGCTTCTTCGACATGGTGTCCTCGCGAGTGGTTGTGGATGGAGGGCGACGGGCGGTGCCCGGTCAGCCCTGGGCGTTCTCGATGAACGAGACGGCGTCTCCGACCGTCTTGAGGTTCTTGACCTCGTCATCGGGGATCGACACCCCGAACTTCTCCTCGGCCGCCACGACGACCTCGACCATGGACAGGGAGTCCACGTCCAGGTCGTCGACGAACGACTTGTCGAGCTGGACGTCCTCGACGGGGATTCCCGCGACCTCGTTGACGATCTCGGCGAGGTCGGCGCGGATCTCTTCGGTGGTGGCCATGCTGTGGTTCCTGCTCTCTGTTGTCACCAATGGTGGTTGCGGATGGTTCCCAGACGTGCCGGGCTTGGGGTTACGGAACGGTGATGACCTGGGCGGCATACGCCAGGCCGGCACCGAACGCGATCAGCAGCGCGGTGTCCCCGCTGCGAGCCTCGCCCTCGTCGATCATGCGGTCGAGGGCGAGGGGAATCGAGGCCGCCGAGGTGTTGCCCTGCTCGGCGATGTCGCGGGCGATGCGCACCCGCTCGGGAAGCTTCATGGCGCGGGCCATCGCGTCGATGATCCGCATGTTGGCCTGGTGGGGCACGAACACGTCGAGGTCGTCGGGGGTGATGCCGGCCCGGTCGAGCGCCTGGTGCGCGACCTTGGCCATCGTGAACGAGGCCCAGCGGAAGACCGGGTTCCCCTGCATGCTCAGGTGCGGCATCTCCGGCTTGTCCGCGGCCATCGCGTCGCGCCAGTCCTCGTCCTGCCGGATCAGGTCGAACTGCTCGCCGTCCGAGCCCCACACGACCGGGCCGATGCTGGGGGAGTCGCTGGGACCCACCACCGCCGCGCCCGCGCCGTCGGCGAAGATGAACGCCGTCCCGCGGTCCGTGGAGTCGGTCAGGTCCGAGAGGCGTTCGACCCCGATCACGAGCACGTGCCCGGCGCCGCCGCCGCGCACCATCTGGTCGGCGAGGGCCAGGCCGTGACAGAAGCCCGCGCAGGCGGCAGAGATGTCGAACGCCGCCGCCTGGTCGGTGCCCAGCTCGTAGGCGATCGCGGTCGCGATGGCGGGCGTCTGCAACAGGTGGGTGACGGTGGCGACGATGACGCAGTCGATCTGCTCCGCGGCCACACCGGCGTGCTCGAGTGCCGCACGGGATGCCGCGACCGACATCATCTGCACGGTCTCCTCGGGGGTGGCGAACCGGCGTTGCTTGATGCCCGATCGCTGCTGGATCCACTCGTCGCTGGAGTCGATGGCGTCGATGATGTCGGCGTTCGGGACGATGCGGGACGGGCGGTAGCTGCCGATGCCCAGCACCGCGGCGTACGGCGCGCCGGTGGCGGTGGTGACGGTGGCCATCAGGCGGCCCCCTCCGGGTGGAGCCGGACCAGCGGCTGGCCGGGCGAGACCAGGTCGCCGTCCTCCACCAGCCACTCGACCACCTGGCCGCCGTGCGCCGCCCGCACCTCGGTGCGCTCGCGCGAGCTGGCCACGTCGCCGACGGGGGCGCCCGCCGCGAGGATCCCGGCCTCGGCGGCCTCCGGCGCCCGGTGGAAGGTGCCCTTCATCGGCGAGACCACCATCAGCCAGGTCGGGGTCGTGTCGATCATCGACGCCTCGCCGTGCTTGGCGCAGAAGTCACGCGCCTCGTCCAGCTGGTCCGGCGTCTTGAGGGCGAAGGTCTCGACACCGGGCAGGGCGCGCTTGGCGATCCCGGCCAGGGTGCCGGCCGGGGGCATCTCCAGCAGCCCGGTGACCCCGAGGTCCGACATCGTCTCCATGCAGAGGTCCCAGCGGACCGGCCGGGCGATCTGGCCGACGATGCGCGCGACCACCTCGCGGCCGTCGTGCACGATCTGGCCGTCCCGGTTGGAGATCAAGGGCGTGCGCGGGTCGTGCGTCGACACCGAGCGGGCCAGCGTCGCGAGGTGACCGACGGCGGGAGCCATGTGCTCGGTGTGGAACGCGCCGGCCACGCTGAGCGGGACCAGCCGCGCCTTGGCCGGCGGGCTGTCGGCCAGGGCCTGCAGCTGCTCGAGGGTGCCGGCGGCCACGATCTGGCCCGGCCCGTTGTCGTTGGCGGCGGTGAGCCCGTGCTGCTCGAGGGCGGCCAGGACCTCGTCGCGGTCTCCGCCGAGCACGGCGGTCATCCCGGTGGGAGTGGCCGCGGCGGCCTGGGCCATCGCGTTGCCACGCTCGCGCACGAGCACCATCGCCTGCTCGGCGGTGATCGCCCGGGCGCCGGCGGCGGCCGCGATCTCTCCCACGCTGTGGCCCGCCACCGCGCCGATCTGGCTGAAGGCGTCGGCGGGATGCGGGAACAGCTCGAGCGCAGCGATCAGTCCCGTGGCCACCAGCAGCGGCTGGGCGATCTTGGTGTCGCGGATGGTCTCCGCGTCCGCCTCGGTGCCGTAGTGGGCCAGGTCGAGGTCGGCGACGGTCGACAGCCACTGGAAGCGGGAGGCGAACGTCGGGTCCTCCAACCAGGGGGAGAGGAAACCGGGGGTCTGTGCTCCCTGACCGGGAGCGACGATGACGAGCACGACTCCAGCCTTGCGGGTTTCCGCGGGGCGGCGCGCATCCGGCGCGCACGAAACTCGCCCGTCGAACTTTGTAGGGTTCCTACAAAGGTTCCTCGGCTGCGCGGCGGGCCTGCCGCCCCAGGATCAGCGCCAGCTGCAGGGTGAGCGCCTCGCGCGCGTCGGTCGGCGAGAGCCCGGTGAGCTCGGCGGCCTGCCGGAGGCGGTAGCGGACCGTGTTGGGGTGGACGAACAGGGCGCGGGCGGTCGCCTCCAGGGACTGGCCCTGCTGGAAGTACTCGGTCAACGTGTCGATCAGGGTGTCCTTGGCCTGGCGCAGCGGCACGAACACCTCGTCGACCAGGTGTCGCCGAGCGTGCCCGTCACCGGCCAGCACCCGCTCGGGGAGGAGGTCGTCGCTGCCGACCGGTCGCGGTGCGTCCGGCCACCCGACGGCCGCGCGCAGGCCCGACAGGGCGGCCCGGGCCGAGACGTGCGCCGAGGCGAGGTCGTCGGCACGGGGGCCCACCACGACGGCGCCTTCGCCGTAGAACCTCACGACGGCGTGGGCCGCCCGGTCCGGGTCGTCGATGCCACCCAGGATCACCACCAGCCGGTCGCCCTGCGTGGCGCACAGCGCGTCCATGCCCGCGGCCCGGGCCGCCCGTCGTACCAGCTCGAAGAGGTCCTCGCTGCGCGGGGAGGGGACGTTCCCGAGGACGACGGTCACGCCGCCGCGGTGCGCCCAGCCCAGCGCGCTCGCCCGGGACGCGACCGCCTCGTCGGCCTCGGCGCGCAGCACCGAGTCGACCACCAGGGCCTCGAGGCGGGCGTCCCAGGCACCGCGGGCCTCCGCGGCGCGGGCGTAGACCTCCGCTGTCGCGAAGGCGACCTCGCGGGCGTACCGGAGCACCGCCGCGTGGACCGCCGGGGCATCGGCCGGGTCGACGATCTCGTCGACGTGGGACTCGACCACCTCGATGCCCAGCCGGACCAGGTCGACGGTCTGCCCGAGGGTGATCACCCCGGTCAGGGTCCGCGGAGCCGCGCCGAAGACCGCCGCGGCCGTGTCGCCCGGGCTGGCGTTCTCGTCGTCGAGCCGGAACCAGTCGACGAAGCCCTTGATGCCGGCCTGGAGGATCTGGCCCACCCAGGAGCGACTCTCCGCGCTGAGCTCGGCGAACCACGGCATGTCGGTGAGCATCCGGGAGATCGCGGCGGAGCTCAGCGAGCCGGTCGCCCGGCGGAGGTCCTCGGCCGCACGCTCCCGCGAACCGCCCTCCGCAGAGGGCTCCGACACGGCGCGCGCGGTCACGACTCGACCCTAGTGAGGGCCACCTACGGTGTCACGGAGGCCACGGCCCGAGGAATTCGCCTGTGAACACAGGGTTTCCGCCAGACGGACGGCGGGTACGTCTGGTTGAATCCGGCAGGACCGCGACCAGGAGGCCGATCTGCGGATGCGCCAGCACGACGTGCAGTACGTGACCATCCACGGGTATCGCCGGGCGTTCGTCCGGGCCGGCAAGGGACCCGCGCTGCTCCTGCTGCACGGCCTCGGGTGCGACCACACGACCTGGCTCCCCGTGATGGACGCCCTGGCGCGCCGCTACACCGTGATCGCGCCCGACCTGCTCGGCCACGGCGAGTCCGACAAGCCGCGCGCGGACTACAGCGTCGGCGGCTTCGCCAACGGCATGCGCGACCTGCTGACCGTGCTCGGCGTCGACAAGGCCACCGTGGTCGGGCACAGCTTCGGCGGCGGTGTGGCGATGCAGTTCGCCTACCAGTTCCCGGAGCGCACCGAGCGGCTGGTGCTCGTGGGATCCGGTGGCCTCGGCCCCGAGGTGTCCCCGGCCATCCGCGCGATCACCACGACCGGCTTCTACCAGGTGATGGGGCTGCTGACCCTGCCCGGCGTGCGGCACCTGGGCTCGGCAGGGCTGCGCGCCCTGTCGCGCACGGGCCTGAAGGAGTTCCGGGACTTCGACGAGGTCGCCGAGATCTACGGGTCGTTCCGCGACCCCGCCGCACGGGCCGCGATCCGGCACGTCGTCCGCGCCGTCGTCGACTGGCAGGGCCAGATCGTGACGATGGCCGACCGCGCCTACCTCACCGAGGCGATGCCGATGTGCGTCATCTGGGGCGACCAGGACCGCGTCATCCCGGTCAGCCACGCGGCGCGGGCGGCCGAGCTGGCGCCCGGAGCCCGCATCGAGATCGTGCCCAACGCCGGTCACTTCCCGCACAAGGACCATCCCGAGCGGTTCGTGAAGGTCCTCCACGACTTCGTGAAGACCACGCGCCCGGCGTCCTACTCCCGTGCGCGCTGGCGCCGGCTCCTCCAGCAGGGCGCGGACCGGCCGGCCCCGCTGGCCGCGGTCGCCGACGCCGAGGTCTCGGGAGCCTGACGCCGGTCCGGCGTCAGGCGTCGCCGCCCTCCTGCTTCACGCCCGAGACCGCGGTGGGGTCGTCGATGCGGTAGTGGTCCAGCGCCTTCTGCACGGCGTCGCGGCCGATCCGGCCCTCCTCGGCCAGGGCCGCCAGCGCCTGGCAGACGACGGACTCGGCGTCGATCTTGAAGAACCTGCGAGCGGCCGCCCGGGTGTCGGCGAAGCCGAACCCGTCCGCGCCGAGCGTGTGGAACCGCTGCGGGATCCACTGGGCGACCTGCTGCGGCACGGCGCGCATGTAGTCGCTGACCGCGACCACGGGCCCGGGTGCATCCTTCACCTTGTCGCTGAGGTACGGCGTGCGCGGCTCCTCCAGCGGATGCATGAGGTTCCACTCCTCGGCGGCCAGCGCGTCACGTGACAGCTCGTTCCACGACGTGACCGACCAGAGGTCGGCCGCGACGCCCCAGTCGTCGGCGAGCAGCTGCTGGGCCCGCTGGATCCACGGCAGCCCCACCCCGCTGGCGAAGAGCTGCACGCGCGGGGCGTCCTCGGACAGGCCGCTCGGAGCCGCGGCCAGGTGGTAGATGCCCTTCAGGAGCCCCTCGACGTCGAGGTTCTCCGGCTCCACCGGCTGCGAGATCGGCTCGTTGTAGACGGTGAGGTAGTAGATGACGTCCTCGCCGTGCGGGTGCTGGTCGCTGGACCCGTACATCCGGTCGAGGCCGTGCTGCACGATGTGGGCGATCTCGTAGGCGAACGCCGGGTCGTAGTGCACGACCGCCGGGTTGGTCAGGGCGAGCAGCGGCGAGTGCCCGTCGGCGTGCTGCAGGCCCTCGCCGGTGAGCGTCGTCCGCCCGGCGGTCGCGCCGATCAGGAACCCGCGCGCCAGCTGGTCGGCCATCGCCCAGATCGAGTCGGCAGTCCGCTGGAATCCGAACATCGAGTAGAAGATGTAGAACGGGATCATCGGCTCGCCGTGGGTGGCGTACGACGAGCCCGCGGCCGTCGCGGACGCGACGCAGCCCGCCTCGGAGATGCCCTCGTGGAGCATCTGCCCCTGCGGGGACTCCTTCCAGGCCAGCAAGAGCTTCCGGTCGACCGACTCGTAGAGCTGGCCGGCCGGGTTGTAGATCTTGGCCGAGGAGAACATCGAGTCCATGCCGAACGTGCGGTACTCGTCGGGGGCGATCGGCACGATCCGCTGGCCGACCTCCGGGTCCTTCATCAGGTCCTTGAGCAGCCGGACCAGCGCCATGGTCGTGGCGATCTTCTGCTTGCCCGACCCCTGCTTGAGCTCGTCGTACATCGTGTCGCCGGGCAGCGCCAGCGGGCGCGGGTTGACCCGGCGCATCGGCACCCCGCCGCCCAGGGCACGACGGCGGTCGCGGAGGTACTCGAGCTCAGCCGACCCCTCGCCCGGGTGGTAGAACGGCGCGGACCCGTCGAACTCGTAGTGCTCGTCGATGTCCTTGTCGGAGATCGGCAGCTCGAGCCGGTCGCGGAACGTCTTGAGGGTCGCCGCGTTGAGCTTCTTCATCTGGTGGGTGGCGTTCTTGCCCTCGAGGGCGTCGATCGTCCATCCCTTGATGGTGTGGGCCAGGATCACGGTGGGCTGCCCGACGTGCTGGGAGGCGGCGTCGAAGGCGGCGTACACCTTGCGGTAGTCGTGGCCGCCGCGCGGCAGCAGCTCGATGTCGCGGTCGGTGAGGTTCTCGACCATCTTGCGCAGGCGCACGTCCCCACCGAAGAAGTGCTCGCGGATGTAGGCGCCGGTCTCGACCGAGTAGGTCTGGAACTGACCGTCGGGGGTCTTGTTCATCTGGTTGACCAGGACGCCGTCGACGTCCTGCGCGAGGAGGGAGTCCCATTCGCGGCCCCAGACGACCTTGATCACGTTCCACCCGGCCCCGCGGAAGTAGGACTCGAGCTCCTGGATGATCTTGCCGTCGCCGCGGACCGGGCCGTCGAGCTGCTGCAGGTTGCAGTTGATGACGAAGGTGAGGTTGTCGAGCTCCTCGCGGGCGGCCAGGCCGATGGCGCCGAGCGACTCCGGCTCGCCCATCTCGCCGTCGCCGAGGAACGCCCACACGTGCTGGTCGCTGGTGTCCTTGAGGCCGCGGTTGCTCAGGTAGCGGTTGAACCGCGCCTGGTAGATCGAGTTCAGCGCGGCCAGGCCCATCGAGACCGTCGGGAACTCCCAGAACTCCGGCATCAGCCGCGGGTGGGGGTACGACGACAGGCCGGCGCCCGCACCGTGCTGGACCTCCTGGCGGAAGCGGTGCAGCTGGTCGGAGCTGAGGCGCTTCATCAGGTAGGCGCGGGCATAGATGCCGGGGGAGGCGTGCCCCTGGATGAACAGCTGGTCGCCGCCGCCCGGGTGGTCCTTGCCGCGGAAGAAGTGGTTGTAGCCGACCTCGTAGAGGCTCGCGGCCGAGGCGTAGGTCGCGATGTGACCGCCGACCTCGAGGCCCTTGCGGTTGGCCGAGGAGACCATGACCGCCGCGTTCCACCGGATCAGCCGGCGGATCTGGCGCTCCATGTCCTCGTCGCCGGGGAACCACGGCTCACGCTCGGGCGGGATCGTGTTGATGTAGTCGGTGCTGGTCAGCGCCGGGACGCCGACCTGTCGCTCGCGTGCCCGCTCGAGCAGGCGCAGCATGATGTAGCGCGCGCGTTCCCGCCCGTGGGCCTGGGTGAGGTCGTCGAAGGAGTCGAGCCACTCCTGGGTCTCCTCGGGGTCGATGTCCGGGAGCTGGGTGGGCAGGCCCTCGTGGATCACCGCGCGGGTCTGAGCGGCCTCGGCGGGAGCCTCGGCCTTGGGGGGAGAAGTCTGGCTCACCCCGTCATCGTTGCACGCGTCGAACCCGGGTGAAATCTACCGGTCGGTAGGTCCAGTCCTCGGCACAGGTTGCGCGGCGGCACGGAGTCGGGTGGACTACTGCCACCAGCCGGTGGAGTACGACGTGCCGCCGGCGCCCGAGAATCTGGAGGAACCCGTTGAGCGCGACCGCTGGTGGCGGTTCTACCCACACCGACACCCCTGCCGGTCCCGCCGCGCGGCTCGGCCTCGGCAAAGGCATGGTCGTCCAGGAGCTGGGCTGGGACTCCGACACCGATGACGAGCTCCGCATCGCCATCGAGGACGCCATCGACTCCGACATGGTCGACAGCGACTACGGCAACGTCGTCGACGCCGTCGTGCTGTGGTGGCGCGACGAGGACGGCGACCTCGTCGACGGGCTCGTGGACTCCCTCACCGACCTCGTGGGCGGCGGTGTCATCTGGCTGCTCACCCCCAAGGTCGGCCGCCCCAACGCCGTGGAGCCGGCCGACATCACCGAGGCGGCGCCCGTCGCGGGCCTCGCCCTGACCACGACGGCCGCGGTCAGCAAGGACTGGTCGGCCACGCGCCTCGTCACGCCCAAGACACCCGCGTGACCCGGGCCGCGCTCGTCACCCAGCAGCTCGTCGGGCGCGCCCTCGGCGCGGCCACGGCCGTCGGCACGGGCGCCCGGGTGCTGGGTGGCTCCGGCATCGTGCGACCGATCCCCCCGACGACCCTGGCCCGCATCGGCAGGGCGCTCAAGGACTGGGGCACCGGTCCGGCCGGCGGGTTCACCGCGATGGCGTTGCGCGATCCCGGTCGCGTGGGGCTGATCGACGAGCTCGGCTCGCTCACCTTCGGCGAGATGCACCGTCGTTCCAACGCGCTCGCCCGGGCCCTCGCCGAGCGCGGCGTGGGCGAGGGTGACAGCGTCGCGCTGATGTGTCGCAACCACCGTGGCTTCGTCGACGCCTTCGTCGCGACCGCGAAGCTGGGTGCCGACATCCTGCTCCTCAACACCGCCTTCGCCGGTCCGCAGCTGGTGGACGTGCTCGGCCGCGAGGGCCCCACCGTGGTGATCCACGACGAGGAGTTCACCGGGCTGCTCTCGGCCGCCGAGATCGAGACCCGGATCCTCGGCTGGGTCGACGACGACACGACGACCGACTCCCTCGACGCCCTGATCTCGTCGTACGACGACTCCGACGTCGACCCGCCCGAGCGCCATGCCCGCGTCGTGATCCTCACCTCGGGCACCACCGGGACCCCGAAGGGGGCTCCGCGCAGCGAGGCCGGCATCGGCGCCGCCGTCTCGCTCCTCTCGCGGCTCCCGCTGAAGTACGGGTGGCGCACCCACATCGCCGCGCCGCTGTTCCACACCTGGGGCTTCGCACACCTCGCCCTCTCGATGCTGCTGGGCTCCACGGTCGTGCTGCGCCGCAGGTTCGACCCCGAGGGCTGCCTCGGCACGGTCGAGGAGGAGCACTGCGACTCGCTCGTCGTGATCCCGGTGATGCTGCAACGCATCCTGGCCCTCCCGCAGGAGACCCTCGACCGTTACTCGCTGCCCACGCTCAAGGTCACCGCGGCGTCCGGTTCCTCGCTCGCGGGTGACCTCGCCGTCGAGTGGATGGATGACTTCGGAGACAACCTCTACAACATCTACGGCTCCACCGAGGTCGCGTACGCCTCGATCGCCACACCCCGCGACCTCCGCGAGGCGCCCACCTCGGCCGGCAAGCCGCCGTGGGCCACGGTCGTGAAGATCCTCGACGAGGAGGGGGCCGAGGTGCCCACCGGTGAGACCGGCCGCATCTTCGTCGGCAACGGCATGCTCTTCGAGGGCTACACCGGCGGCGACGAGGCCAAGGAGGTCATCGACGGCCTGATGTCGTCGGGCGACGTCGGGCGCTTCGACGAGGACGGGCGCCTCTACGTCGAGGGCCGGGACGACGAGATGATCGTCTCCGGTGGTGAGAACGTCTTCCCGCAGGAGGTCGAGGACTGCCTGTCCCGGCACGAGTCGGTCGTCGAGGTGGCCGCGATCGGCGTGGACGACGAGCAGTTCGGCAAGCGGTTGAAGGCCTTCGTCGTCGTCGGGGGGTCGAAACCGAGCGAGGACGACCTCAAGGACTGGGTCAAGCAGAACCTCGCCCGCTACAAGGTTCCACGCGAGATCGTGTTCCTGGATGAGCTCCCGCGCAACGCGACTGGCAAGATTCTCAAACGTGAGCTCGCTGAACTCGACTGACTCGCCGGCCCCCGCGCCTGCGGTGGGCACCCCGGCGCCCGACTTCCGGCTGCGCGACCAGTTCGGTCAGGACGTCTCGCTGTCGTCGTACGCCGGCAGCAAGTCGGTGATGCTCGTCTTCTTCCCCTGGGCGTTCTCGAACGTGTGCACCGGAGAGCTGACCGGCATCCGCGACCGGCTCGCCGAGTTCATGACGTTCGGCACCGAGGTGTTCGCGATCTCCACCGACGCGACGTACTCGCTGCGGGTCTTCGCCGACACCGACGGTCTCAACTTCCCGCTGCTCAGCGACTTCTGGCCGCACGGCGCGGTCGCGTCGGCGTACGGCGTGTTCGACACCCAGCGCGGGGTGGCGCGCCGCTCCTCGTTCGTGGTCGACAAGACGGGGATCATCCGCTGGTCGGTGCACCACGAGCTGGCCGATGCCCGCGACCTGGACGAGCACCTGGCCCAGCTCCACCAGCTGGACTAGACCAGTTGGGTGGTTTTCAACCAAATTGTGTCGGAGGTGTGGAGTTCCACGACTCCGGTCGCTACTGTTCTTCTCGTTGAGCCGCTGGTGACCCGAGACGCCAGCGGCTCGACTCATTTCCGAGGCTCGCTGCTACCCCTACGGGTGCACGCCTCACCCTCGCGCCGAGCGTAGGTTGACCTCCGTGCTCGAGCCCCAGTTCGTCGTCGTGATGGGCGTCTCGGGGAGCGGGAAGACGACCCTGGCGCGCGGTCTCGCACGGTCCTTGGGGTGGGAGTTCCTGGAGGGTGACGAGCTCCACCCCGAAGGCAACGTGGACAAGATGAGGGCCGGTGTCCCGCTCACCGACGAGGACCGCTGGCCCTGGCTGGACGCGATCGGGCGCTGGATCGACGAGCGCGCGGCGGCCGGGTCGAGCGCCACGATCACCTGCTCGGCCCTGCGGCGCGCCTATCGCGACCGGCTGCGCCGGGGCCGACCGGGCGTCCGCTTCTGCCACGTCACCGCCGACCCCGAGCTGATCGAGCGGCGGGTGGAGCGGAGGGCCGGGCACTACATGCCGTCGTCGCTCGTCCCCAGTCAACTGGACACGCTCGAGCCGCTCGCCGAGGACGAACCCGGCGTCATCGTCCGCGCCGATGCACCGCCCGCCGCCGTCCTGGCGGAGGCCCTGGCACGACTCGGCCTCGGCGGCGAGGCGGTCCCGTCGTGACGAGGCCTCCGTCGGGTCGCTGCTCCCGTAGTCTGTGCGCGCGTTCTGCGGGCGCATAGCTCAGCGGTAGAGCGCTTCCCTTACAAGGAAGATGTCAGGGGTTCGAATCCCTTTGCGCCCACGTCTGCGGCCGGGTCCCCCCGGCGGAGGTCGCTGGTCTCCCGATCGACGACCTCCGCCGCGCACCTTCATCCACAGGACGCCCCGTGGTGTGTTGGGCCCGCACCCACGGGACGTGCCGCCTGGCAGGTGTGGCCAGACGCGACCACCGTAGGGGGTGTCCGGCCCGGCGTCGCCGCCTCGAAGGGTGAGGCCGTGCCCTCACCCGCACCGCGACCCCGCCGGCCGTCCGCCAGGCGGACGCCGGAAGGCGTCGCGGCCATGCCGCCGTGCCCACCGACGCGGCGACCGCGCGCCCCCGATGGGGCCGACGGCCCAGGGCGGCGGGGACAGCCACTCCCGAGCAGCTGTCCTGGCCGGGATGCCTGCCCGGTGGGGCGGGGCTCGGGGTCAGACCCCGGCGGCGGTGATGATCGCGTCGGTGAGGAAGCCCGCGAGCAGGCCGAGCAGCACGCCGAGGTAGATCAGGTCCTTGCGGGTGCTGCGCCCGGCGATCGCCAGGAGCTGCACGATCACGTAGATGATCGACCCCGCGGCCAGCGTGAGGAAGATGACCGAGAGCGGCTCGCTGGTGAAGGTGTGACCCACGGCGGTCCCGAGGAACGTCGGGCCACCGCCGATGGTGGCGAGCATCAGCAGGAAGCCCCAGCTCGGGCGGCTGTCGGGGTCCTGCTCGGTGTCGGCGGCCAGGGGGGCGACGATCCCGAAGCCCTCGGTGGCGTTGTGCAGCGCGAAGCCGATCACCAGCAGGGTGGCGAGGGCGATCTCGTTGCCGGCGGCCGCCTGGCCGATCGCCAGGCCCTCGGCGAAGTTGTGGAGGCCGATCCCGACCGCGATCAGCAGGGCGAGCTGCCGAGCCGCCGACCACCCGCTGATGCCCCGCGGTGCGAGCTCCTGGCTCGCCATCGCGCCAGGGCCGATGGACTGACGGCTCCGGGCACGCCGGAGTCGGCGGCCCATCCACGCCTCGTACTGCTGCAGCCCCATCAGCCCGACGGTCAGGCCGAGGACGAACAGCACGCCGTAGCCGACGGTGGAGCCGAGTCCGGCGCCGGATTCGTGGTGAGCGGCGAGTCCCGCGTCGATCGGTTCCCAGGCGGCCGAGAGGACGTCCCAGACCAGGAAGAGCAGGACGCCGACGGCGAGCGCGTTCAGCGTCACCCGCAGCGCCTCGCTGGGGCGCCGCATCCGGCCCAGCGGCATCCCGATCAGAATGGTGACGCCGGCGATGAAGCCGAGCAGGAGTGTGCTGCCGATACCCACGGTGATGATGTCCCTTCGCCTGGCGTCACGTGCGTCGTGCTGACTTAGGTAAGGCTAACCTGGGCGCGAGGGGATGCACAATCGGGGGTCGCCGCCCGCGCCGCGGGCCAACCTTTCGCCAGCGTCCGCGGGGTTAATCTCGCTGCATGATCGTCCCGTTCAGCGTCAACGACTTCCTGCAGCGCGCGGTGGCCGTCTACGGCGACCGCGTCGGCCTCGCCGACGAGCCGGACCAGCCGGCCGACTCCCTCGGGGACCTGACCTACCGGCGTGTCGACGAGCTGGCGCGGGCGATGGCCGCCCGGCACGACCGGCTGGGCGTGGCCGTGGGCGACCGGGTCGCCTTCGTCTCCCACAACAGCGCCCGGCTGTTCACCGCCTTCTTCGGCGTCTGCGGCTACGGTCGCGTGCTCGTCCCGGTGAACTTCCGGCTGTCCTTCGACGAGGTGCAGTACATCGTCGAGCACTCGGGGTCCCGGGTCGTCTACGTCGACCCCGAGCTCGCGGACGCGCTGTCGGGGCTGAAGGCCGAGCACGTCTTCGTGCTGGGCGAGGACGACGACCTGTACGCCGAGGGCGCGGAGCCGCAGGCATGGGAGCCCGACGAGAACGCGACCGCGACGATCAACTACACGTCCGGGACGACCGCGCGGCCCAAGGGCGTCCAGATCACCCACCGCAACATCTGGACCAATGCCGTCACCTTCGCGCTGCACGCCGGCGTCACCGACCGCGACGTCTATCTCCACACGCTGCCGATGTTCCACGCCAACGGCTGGGGCATGCCCTTCGCGATGACCGGCTGCGGCGTCCCACAGGTCGCGCTGCGCAAGGTCGACGGCACCGAGATCCTGCGCCGGGTGCAGCAGTACGGCGTGACCGTGATGTGCGCGGCCCCCGCGGTCGTCGCCGCGGCGCTCGACGCCGCGCCGCACTGGGAGGGGGAGATCCCGGGTCGCGGCCGCACCCGCATCATCGTCGCCGGGGCGCCGCCGCCGACGAAGACCATCGCGCGCGTCGAGGCGGAGCTCGGCTGGGAGTTCCTCCAGATCTACGGACTGACCGAGACCTCGCCCCTCCTGACCGTCAACCGCAGCCGCCAGGAGTGGGACGACCTCGAGCCCGAGAAGCGTGCCCACAAGCTGGTGCGTGCCGGTACGCCGGCCATCGGGGTCACGCTCGCGGTCGACGACGAGGGCGAGGTGCTGGCCCGGTCCAACGTCGTCCTCGAGGGGTACTGGGAGCAGCCGGAGGAGTCCTCGACGGCGCTCGCCGACGGCTGGTTCCACACCGGCGACGGCGGCTTCATCGACGACGACGGCTACCTGACGATCCAGGACCGCAAGAAGGACGTGATCATCACCGGCGGCGAGAACGTCTCGTCGATCGAGGTCGAGGACGTGATCTTCAGCCACCCGGACGTCGCGGAGGTCGCCGTGATCGGCGTACCCGACGAGAAGTGGGGCGAGACGATCAAGGCCCTCGTGGTCAAGGCCGAGGGCTCCGACCTCACCGAGCAGGAGCTGATCGACTACGTGAAGTCCAAGGTCGCTCGCTACAAGGCACCCTCGACGGTCGAGTTCCGCGACGTGCTCGCCCGCACCGCGACCGGCAAGCTGCAGAAGTTCAAGCTGCGTGCGCCGTACTGGGAGGGTCGCGACCGCCAGGTCAACTGACCCCGTGGCTGGTGGATAGGGTCGGGGCGTGGCGACGCTGGGCGAGGTGGTGGACCTGGTCCACGAGTGGTACCCACCCGAGACCGCCGACGACTGGGACGCCGTCGGGCTCGCCGCCGGGGACCCCGAGGGCGATGTGTCGCGCGTGCTGCTCGCGGTCGACCCGGCCCTGCCCGTGGCCCGTGAGGCCGCCGAGTGGGGCGCCGGTCTGGTGCTCACCCATCACCCGCTGTTCCTGCGCGGGGTGCACGGGGTCGCCGAGACGACGCCCAAGGGCCGCACGCTGGCGACGCTGACCCGCGCGGGCTGCGGCCTGCTGACGGCCCACACGAACGCCGACCACGGCGCCCCGGGTGTCTCGGACGCGCTCGCGCGCGCGCTCGGCCTGCGGGACGTGCGACCGGTCGCCCCGAGCGGACCGCCCCTGGACAAGCTGGTGGTCTACGTGCCGGTCGCGGAGGCCGATCGGATCCGGACCGCGATCGCCGACGCCGGCGCGGGCCGGATCGGTGACTACGACTCCTGCTCCTGGACGTCGCTCGGTGAGGGCCGCTTCCGCCCGCTCGCGGGGTCCCGTCCGGTGATCGGACGGGTAGGTGATCTGGAGCGCGTGGAGGAGGCGCGGATCGAGGCCGTCCTCCCGAGAGCCGGCCGCGAACGCGTCGTACGCGCGATGCTTCAGGCGCATCCCTACGAGAAGCCGGCGTACGACGTCGTCGAGCTCGCGGACCCCGCGACGGCGGCCACCGGCGCGGGCCGGGTCGGAGAGGTGGACGAGACGACGCTCGGCGGCTTCGCGGACCTGGTGGCCCGGGCCCTGCCGGCCACCGCGCGCGGCGTACTCGTCGGTGGTGACCCCGACCGCGTCGTACGACGGGTGGCCGTGACCGGGGGCGCCGGTGACTTCCTGCTCGACGAGGCGCTCGGCAGCGGCGCCGACGTCTACGTGACCAGCGACCTGCGCCACCACGTGGCGGGGGAGTTCCTGGAGAAGGGCGGCCCCTCCCTGCTCGACGTCTCGCACTGGGCGGCCGAGTGGACCTGGCTGCCGGAGCTGGCCGTGCGTCTGGGTGCGGCCCTGGGCGATACGGTGGAGATCCGGGTGAGCACGCTCTGTACCGACGTGTGGCAGGCCCGTAGGTGATGACCCCCGACGTCGAGGAGCGCGTGTGAAGGCCGACCCGTCCGCCCAGGTGAGACTGCTCGACCTCCAGACCCTCGACTCCCGGGCCGACCAGCTGCGCCACCAGCGCAGCTCGCTCCCCGAGATCGCCCGGCTGGCGGACGTGACCGACGCCCGCGCCCGCCTCGAGGACCGGGCCCGGGACGCCCGGATCGCGGTCGACGACCTCAGCGGTGAGCAGGCCAAGGTCGACGCCGACGTCGAGCAGGTGAAGGTACGACGCGAGCGCGACCAGCAGCGCATGGACCAGGGCCTCGTCACCAATCCCAAGGACCTCCAGCGGATGCAGCAGGAGATGGTGTCGCTCGAGCGTCGCATCACCGCGCTGGAGGACGACGAGATCGAGGTGATGGAGCGGGTCGAGGAGGCCCAGCACAGCCTCGACTCCCTCACAGCCCAGCTCGCCGACACGGACGCCGAGATCGAGAAGCTGACGGCGTCCCGCGACGCGAGGCTGGTCGAGATCGACCGGGAGCTGGCCGAGGTCGAGTCGCAGCGCGGCCCCGCGGTCACCGGCCTGCCCGACGACCTGGTCTCCCTCTACGACCGGCTGCGCGAGAGCAAGGGAGGCGTCGGCGCGGCACTCCTGCGCGCGCGGAGCTGCAGCGGGTGCAACCTCGACCTCGACCACGCGGAGCTGGCCACGATCCGCGCCGCCGCCGAGGACGACGTGATCCGCTGTGACGAGTGCAGCCGCATCCTGGTGCGGACCTCCGAGAGCGGGCTGTGACCACCCGGAGCGAGCCGGGTCGCGAGACGGTCAAGCGGGTCGTCATCGAAGCGGACGGCGGCTCGCGCGGCAACCCCGGCCCCGCGGCGTACGGCGCGCTGGTCAAGGACGCCGACACCGGCCGCGTCCTCGCCGAGGAGGGCACCACCATCGGCGTGGCCAGCAACAACGTCGCGGAGTACAGCGGCCTGATCGCCGGGCTGAGGATGGCCCAGCAGGTGGCGCCGGAGGCGGACATCGAGGTGCGGATGGACTCCAAGCTCGTGGTCGAGCAGATGAGCGGGCGCTGGAAGATCAAGCACCCGGACATGCGACCGCTCGCCATGGAGGCCAACCGGCTGGCACCGTTCGGGACGACGTACACCTGGGTGCCGCGCGAGCTGAACAAGCACGCCGACCGGCTCGCCAACGAGGCGCTCGACGGACTGCGGTCGGGGGTCACGCTGCACACGGGGGAGGACGACGACCCCGACGAGGAGGCGGACTCGCTGGTCGAGGAGATCGAGAGCCCGCAGCAACGCACCCGGGAGGACGTGGCGGGCTACCGCGGCTGGTCGCCGCCCGCCGGACCGGTCACGACCCTGGTACTGGTGCGCCACGGTGCGACCGCACACACCGCGGAGAAGCGCTTCTCCGGCGGCCTGGCGAGCAGCAACCCCGGCCTGACCGACGAGGGCCGGGCGCAGGTCCGCGAGGTCGCGGAGTGGCTGGCGCCGCTGGGTGGCTCGGTGGAGGTGGTCGTGACCTCCCCGGTACGCCGCACCCGGGAGTCGGCGGAGATCCTCGCCGAGCGGCTGGGGCTCGACCTGGTCGAGGAGCCCGGCTTCGCCGAGATGGAGTTCGGCACCTGGGACGGGATGACGTTCGCAGAGGTGCGCGAGCAGCGACCCGACGAGGTGGAGCCGTGGCTCGGGTCCCTCGACGTCGCACCGGGCGGAGGGGAGTCCTTCCGGGAGGTCGAGGAGCGGGTCACCGAGGGCCTGCGACGGGTGCTCGCGACGTACGCCGGCAGGACCGTGATCGTGGTCAGCCACGTCACCCCGATCAAGACGCTGGTGGCACGCGCCGTCGACGCACCGCTGACCGCCCTGTTCCGGATGGAGCTCTCCACCGCGTCGGTCAGCGTGGTGTCGTTCTTCGGGGAGGACGACGAGGGAGGGAGCGCCGGTCCGCGGGGCTCCCTGCGCCTCTACAACGCCCAGCCGCCGGGCGCCGGGCAGATGCTCGACCCGCAACGCTGGTAGCGATCTGGCCCCTGGATCGACGGCGGCGTCAGAGCTCGCGGACCACGACGTCCAGCTGCGTGCCGGCTCGGGTCGGCGGCCCGCTCTCGACGTTCCAGCCGAGCTCGCCGAGCACGCGCGCGAAGGCCGCGGGGGAGCGCGGGTCGCGCCCGTCCTCCAGCAACGCACGGACCAGCCGGCCCTTGGTGGCCTTGTTGAAGTGGCTCACCACCTGTCGTCTCCCCTTGACCTCGTGCAGGACCCGCACCGTGACCACGCGCGGCGCGAGGTCGGCCGCGGGCCGCCAGAAAGCGGCGTACGTCGACGACCGGAGGTCGACCACGAGCCCGGTGCCGGCCAGGTCTCGCACCACGGGGTCCAGCGCTCCCCGCCAGTGCGCCGCGACGCCGCCGAGCCCGGGCAGGCTCACCCCGCCACCCAGGCGGTACGGCGCGATCCGCTCACCCGGTCTGACCAGCCCGTAGACCGAGGACGTGATGGCGATCCGGGCCAGCGCTCGTCGGTGCGCGGAGGCGTCCAGGGTCGTGAGGCCCAGAGCGTCGTAGAGCACGCCGGTGTAGATCCGCTCGGCGGGCGCCGTGGGGAGCTCGCGCAGGCGTGCGTTGCGCCGTACGTCGTCCACCTGCGTCGGTCCGAGTCCGAGCGCCGCAGACGCGGTGCCGACGTCCCCCTCACACAGTCGCACCAGGGCGGTCATCACCTGCTCGCGAGCCGGAGCCAGGGCCGCGGACCACGTGTCGGGCCGGAGCGGGGCGCCTCGTCGCGGGTCGGCCTTGCCCTCACTCGGGGGGACCAGGATGAGCACGGGCAAACACTAGGGTGGGGGGCATGTCGTCCAGTCGAGTGGTCCGGGTCCACGCCGAAGACGAGGTGGGGGCCCGCTCGCTACGTGACGGGATCGCCAAGATCCAGGCCGAGCTCGAGGTGTCCCCGGACTTCCCGCCCGAGGTCGAGGAGGCCGCCAGGCGCGCAGCGGCCCAGCCACGGCTGCCCGACCTCGACCGCACGGACATCCCCTTCGTCACGATCGACCCGCCGTCTTCGATGGATCTCGACCAGGCCCTGCACTTCGAACGAGACGGTGACGGCTACGTCGTCCACTACGCGATCGCTGACCTCGCGGCGTTCATCGAGCCGGGCGACCCGGTCGATCTGGCCGCGAACCAGCGCGGCGAGACGCTCTACGGCGCGGACTCCAAGCTGCCGTTGCACCCGACGGTGATCTCCGAGGACGCGGCCTCTCTGCTCCCCGACCAGGTGCGGCCGGCGCTGCTCTGGACGATCCGGGTCGACGAGACGGGTGAGGGCACGGACGTCCACGTCGAGCGCGCGCGGGTGAGGTCGACCGCCAAGCTCGACTACGCGAGCGTGCAGAAGGCCGTCGACGAGGGCACCGCAGACGAGACGCTGGTGCTGCTCAAGGAGATCGGCGAGCTCAGGCTGGAACGCGAGGCGGCGCGAGGCGGCATCTCGCTGCCGATCCCCGAGCAGGAGGTCGAGATCTCCGGCGACCGCTGGTCGCTGGAGTTCCGTTCGCTCCTGCCCGCGGAGAACTGGAACGCACAGATCTCCCTGCTGACCGGGTTCGCCGCCGCATCCCTCATGGTCTACGCGCGGGTCGGTCTGCTGCGCACCCTCCCGCCCCCCGATCCGCGAGACGTCCAGCGCCTCCACCGCACGGCCCGGGCACTCCACCTCGACTGGCCGGCCGAGCAGCTGTACCCCGACTTCATCCGCACCCTCGACCCCGGCAAGCCCAACCAGGCGGCCATGATCACGGCGTGCACCCGGCTGCTGCGGGGGAGCGGCTACGTCGGCTTCGACGGGGAGGTGCCGGCCGAGCCGATCCACGCCGCCCTGGCGTCGGAGTACGCCCACGTGACCGCGCCGATACGCCGACTCGTGGACCGCTACGCCGGGGAGATCTGCCTGTCGCTGTGCGACGGCACCGAGGTGCCGGGCTGGGTGCTCGAGAAGCTGCACGTCGTACCGGAGACGATGCGCGACTCCGGTCGTCGGGCTCATCAGTACGAGTCCGCCGTCCTCGACCTGGTCGAGGCGGGGGTGCTCCAGCACCGGGTGGGGCAGACCTTCGACGGGGTCATCGTCGACGTCGACGACAAGGACGAGCATCGAGGGACGGTCACGATCCAGGACCCCGCCGTCGAGGCCCGCGTCACCTCGGACGCGGCACTGCCGCTCGGCACCGACGCCCAGGTCACGCTGGCGCAGGCCGATGTCGCCTCACGCGCGGTGAGCTTCCGCCTCGGCTGAGAGCAGGCCGCCCGCGGCGTCGCTGCATGTCCGGTCGTGCCTCGGGTACGGGTGCTCACCACCGACTTCGAGGAGATCCATGGCCACCGACGCGATCGTGATGCTGAAGGACGAGCACAAGGAGATGCGCAAGGCGTTCCAGTCGTTCGAGAGGGCAGGAGACACGGCGCTCGCCACCAAGGGGCGCCTCGTGAACCGGATCATCGAGCTGCTGACCGTGCACACCTACATCGAGAACGAGGTCATGTACCCGCGGGTGCTCGAGCTGCTGCCGGAGGTCGAGGCCGACGTGCTGGAGTCCTACGAGGAGCACCACGTGGCGGACGTCCTGGTGCTCGAGCTCTCGATGATGAAGCCGGAGGACGAGCGGTTCACGGCCAAGACGACCGTGCTCATCGAGAACGTGCGGCATCACATGGAGGAAGAGGAGCAGGAGTGGTTCCCCAAGGTCCGCGCGGGGCTGGGACGCAAGCAGCTCCAGGAGCTGGGGGCGCAGATGGTCCTCGCCCGGAAGAAGGCGCCGCGGCGGCCCACGCAGCCGGGTGCGATCCACAAGGCGGTCAAGGCCATCACGGGCTGAGCGCACCGGACGGACCACGCGTCGGCGTCCACGTGGTGCCCGAGAGAGGACTCCGGGCGTCGAGGCGGGCGGCCCGCGACTGACAGAGGGCGCCGCGCCCCGCGACCGGTCCATGTCCCCCGACGGCCGTGTCGCGGAGGCGCCCTCAAGAGGCATCCAAGAGGCTGCCTCGCCGGCATCCCGGCGGCATCATCAATTTCGGGCAAAGGCACGCGGCGGCGGCGCGCCTCTGCTCCGAATCTGGGGAGTCGGCGGGGGAGTGGGCACCCCGTGCAGCGCTCCGGCACCCGTCTCGGATCGTGCGGTTCCACCCGGGCACCGGGCTTTTGCCTTTCCTGGGTGATGCGGCTCGGTGACCCGCGCTGGTTCGCTGGCTCCCCGGGTCGCGAGTCCCGGAACGGCGCCTCGCGTGCGAGCCTCCCCCGACCCGCTGCGAGGCGTCGCCCTGGGCCGGCACCCCTCCCCGACACCGACTGCGGGGCGGTTCGCTATTTCACAATCTGGACGACAGGCGTATCTTGCGGGGCATCAGGCGCCCCCGCTCACGGGGCTTACGCAGCAGCAGGGCGGGGGCGCCTTTGCTCGCCCACGGCCCGACGGATGCCGCGACGGGCACCGCGACCGCGTCCAGGTTCCTGACAAACTGGCCACTCGTGCGGCGTTCCCAGGGGCTTTCCGCGCTCGACATAATCGCTCGAGGCCTTCTCCCCCGTGAAGGTCCAGCGCCCCGCCCTGCTGCGTGAAGTCCCGTGGGTGGGGCGCTTTCACGTCCGGCTGCGGGAGGGGGCTGACGGCCCTTCCCCGAGGTGGAATCGGGTCCCGACGACGCAGGGGGAGAAGCCGGAGGGGCTGAACGCGGTGGCGAGGGCGCTCGCGGCCCGCCAGCCGGTGCAGTGCCCGGGCGCGACGATGTGTGGTCCGACGAGGCGGGCCAGGTCGTCGACCGTGGAGCCGATCCGGTCCTCGACGGACGGTCCCGCCAGGTGGTAGCCCCCCAGCAGCAGGTCGATCGGCCGCTCCGGGAGCAGACGGAGAGCCTCGAGCGCGACGTTGACGATGCCGGCGTGGGAGCACGCGGAGAGGACGGTCGTCCCCCGGCGGCGTACGTGAGCGGCGAGGAAGCGTTCGTCGTGGATCTCCGGGTCGGCAGCGGCCCGTCCCTCGCGCCAGGAGTAGTGGCCGGCGAAACCGGTCTCGTAGTCGGTCCTGCGCGGGATGTCCCCGCTGGAGAGGAAGAACCCGCCGGCGACGGCGTGGACGTCCGCGTGCGTGGCGACCTTCCCGCCCGCCGCCTCGATCTCCGCGAAGGTGGGTTCCCCCGGCAGCATCGCGAACGTGCCGAGCGGGGAGAGGAACCCGCGCCGATCGGGTCGGTCCGGGTGCAGATCGACGACGAGCGGCGGTTTGCCGGCGCGGTCGCGCGCTTCGGCGATCGCACCGACCACGGTCGGTATCCCTCCCGTGTGGTCGCCGTGCCAGTGGGAGGCGAACAGCACCGCGATCTCCCCCAGGTCGATGCCCAGGCGGGCGGCGTTGCCCAACCAGACCTCACCGGATGGGCCCACGTCGAACAGGACCGTGGCGACGTCCTCGCCCCGGCGTCCCCTGGCGAGGGCGGAGAAGCCGTGGGTGGCGACACACAGCTGCTCGAAGACGGCCACCATGGCGTGCCCGTCCTGAGTCCCGATGGACGGACCGCCGAGCAGGTGGACCGCTTCCGAGAATTGCGGGATGCCCGTCGGGATGGACGACAAGATGTCCGTCGCGTTGTCGACGACGACGGTGACGACCAGCTCGTCGAGCTCGCCGGTCTCCACGCCGGCGCTTGGTTGCATCGCCCCATGGTTTCGCCGCCGAGTGGTGCCGCGCAAGGCTCCTGCCGGTCCCCGTGGAGACCAGGCTCCATCGCGACCGGTGGTGACCGTCAGGCCGGACCCTTGCGTCCGACCAGATGGAAGACGCGGCTGAGGCGGCGGTAAGGATCTCGTCGGGCAGCCTCGAGCTCGACCGCCGCCACCGCTGCGAACGCCGCCGCATCGGTCGCGTCGAGCTCGGCCCCGCTGAAGCCGAGCCAGTCGACGAACAGCCAGACCCCGTACCAGCGCACCGGCTCCACGCCGCGGCTCCGCAGGAGCTCGCCGAGCTCCTCCACCGTCTCGGCTCGCGTGGGTACCCCGAGCACTCCGATCTCCCGCCTGGCGTCGAACGAGGCCAGGGCGTCGTCCCACCGACGCTCCAGGGCGGGGCGCACCGCCATCGCGTGGGCGTTCCCGGCCATGATCGAGACGACGCCACCGGCAGCGGCGCACCGGCACAGCTGGTCGACCAACCGTTCGGGCTGCTCGAGGTATCCGAGCACACCGTGACAGAGCACGGCGGAGAACCGGCGACCCTGCACCGCCTCGTCGGCGTTCTCGCCGTCGGCCTGCACCAGCGTCACCAGTCGCCGGGCCTCCGGGGCCAGCTCCTGGAGTCGCTGGTGAGCCTTGTCCAGCATCGCGGACGACGGATCGAGCAGCGTCACGTCGTAGCCGGCCCGGGCCAGCGGGAACGACTGATGGCCCGCACCGCCTCCGACGTCCAACACCGTGGCCGGTGGCTCCGGCAGATGCTCCAGGAGCTGCTGGTGGAGCACATGGGTGCGGACGCGGCCCTTCATCGTCGAGTACGCCGCGTCCGCGAACTGGTCGGCCAGACCGGCCCAGGAGTCGTCACTCACCACCCCACGGTAGGGCTCGCGCGGGGTCCGATCCGAGCCCGCAGGCCCCGCGTCACTCCGCCGAGACGGTTCCTTTCCGGCTGCCGGTTCGCTGCGCGGCCGAGGAAGGGGGATACTGGAGGTGATGACAGCACCAGCAGGGGCACGGCGGCACCTGGCCAGTAGCCCGTTCCAGCCCGATCCCGAGCCAACGATCGAACAGTTCTCGGTGGACGACCTCGTCTCCCACGACTCCTACGGGATGGGGCGGGTGATCCAGGTCGAGGCGGCCGCGGTGACGGTCGACTTCGGCTCGCGAGCAGTTCGGATCACGAGCCCGTTCCACAAGATGGCTCGGCTGTAGGGTCCCGCTACCAGGACCGCTCGTGGCGCCTCGATCGCGCTCGAGCCGCGAGTTTGCGCGCCCTTCTGCGGCCCAGCCGCACCCCGCGTATCCAGGCGTCCGCGTCGTACGGCCCAGCAGCCTGAGCGCGCGGCCGGACCCGCCGCCCACGCGACGCGTGGAGCGACGGGCCCGTACCTGGGCGTGTCGCTGTCACCCGGCGGCGATGCCCTCCCCGCCGACGGCGCCCGGCACCGTGACGGACCCGACCGGCGTCAGCGAGCCGTCCCACCCGACGCGGAACGCGTCGACCTGGCCGGCCTTGCCCGCCTGGACGTAGAGGTACCTCCCGTCCGGGGTCACCGTGGCGTCGACCGTGCCGGGGTCCGTCCCGGTCGTGCCCAACGCGGACGGCTGGCCGTCGATCCCCACGCGGTAGCCCGACAGCGTGCCGCTGCCGGCGTTGGAGGCGTAGAACCTGTCACCGCTGCGGACGATCCAGCACGTCGCGGCCTGCCCGGTCGCCGCCGTGGCGATGGCATGGAGGAGACCGTCGTCCCCGAGCCGGAATGTTTCGACGGAGTTCGTGCCGGCCTCGGCCAGCACGACGCGGCCGAAGCGGTCCCAGCTGACGGCGAACGGGACCGCGCCCGGGAGGTTGTTCACCGTGGGCGAGGTGCTCGGCACGCCCGAGCGGCCGACGGTGAACGCGTCGACGTCGTTGCCGTTGGCCTTCGTGGTCACCAGGAGTTGGGACCCGTCGGGCGAGAAGGAGATCTGACCGGGGGTGTTCACGAACTCCGGGGTCGCGGAGCTGTCGAGCCCGAGCGCTCGGTTCGAACCAGCGATCGGCACGAGCCCGTCGGCGCCACGACGGAAGCCCTGGATGTTCCCGCCGTTGCGGGCGTCGAGCACGTACACGAGGTCGCCGTGGACGGTGATGCTCACGGGGAACGAGCCGCCTGACGGCACGACCGCGCGGCGCGTCAGCCGGTCACCGCTGACCCTGAAGACGGTCACGGTGTCGCTGCCGGCGTTCACGGCGTACAGCGTGTGGTGCTCGCGGTCGAGGGCGAGCGATCCCTGAGACGCGAGATGGTCGACGACCGAGCCGTCGAGGACGCCCCCGAGCCCCCCGGTCGTGTAGGTCCCGGCCTGCGTGAGGCTGCCGTCCGCCGCGCGGTCGTAGGCGACGACGGTGTTGCCGGCCGGGTCGTCGGACTGGACGAACACCGTGCCGGGGCCATGGTGCGGTGCCGGATCAGCCGAGGCCGGCGAGGCGAGGCCGGCGGCGCCGACGGTGATCAGGGAGGCCGTGAGCGCGAGGCTCGCGAGGCCGGTTCGTCGTACCGAGGTGAGCATGGGTCCTCCTGGCGTAGGTGTGTGCCTGACACCAGGGGTTCGCACCGTGGGCTCGGGAGTTCTTACCGGCCCCCGGGCAACTTCTTCCTGAGCCTCCGGCCCAGACCCTGGGTCGGAGGGTCGGTGACCAGCGCCAACAGACCCTCGAAGTCCTCCGAGCACGGTCCGCACTGCCGCAGGTGCGAGGCCACACCGGGGTAGCGGGCCGCGGCGTCCCCCCCACTCGCGATCAGCTCGACGTAGACGTGCAGGATCCGCATGGCCTCGTCGCAGCCCACGTCGCCGGGGTCGGTCTCGAGGAAGGCGTCCAGCTCGGGCCAGTCACTCATGAGCCGGCACCTCCCTCCCGTGGTCATCCTCCAGATACCCGTTGGCGACCAGACGGGTCCGGATCTTACGTCGTGCGTCGAACAGCGCCTTGTACAGCGCGTTCCGGGTCGTGTCGTGGCGGACGGCCAGAGCATCCAGCGGGACGCCCTGGAGCACTGCGGCCTCGAAGACCCGTCGCTGGTGATCGGTCAGGTCGTCCTCGACCGCCCGCCGGACCGCGCCAGTCAGTTCCCGTGCCTCCGCCACGAGGTCCGGCTGGGTGCCCAGGACGGCGGGAAGCCGGTCCCAGTCCTGGTCGCTCAGCTCGGCGCGGGGCTGCCGCCAGAAATGACGTCCGACCTTGTGCGACACCTCGAGCACGACGAAGCGATAGGCCCACGTCGTGAACCGACTCTCTCCGCGGAACTGATCGACCTTGGCCAGGATGGCGTACGTCGCGTCGTCGGCGGCCTGGGTGGCCAGATCGTCGAGCTCCGGACCGGCCACGCCCGAACCCGCTGCTCTTCTGCGCACCTCTCGACGCGCGGCCCTCAGCAACAGGTCATGCAGGTCGCGCACCGCGGACTCTCGGACCCTGCCGCGTGCGCCCAGCCGGTCGACCCACTCCGCCGACTCGGTGTCGCGTGCACGCGCGGGGGTCTCGTCGGCCACACCGCGATGCTACGACCCGGGCCGGACCCGGATCGTCTCGTGGACGCCTCCCCGCTGAGGTCGCTCGCCCGGATCGCCGATGCTCAGCCAAGCCCCTGGTGGGCCGGTCCGTCCCACCAGTTCAGCACTCGTCGTGCCCGAAGCGTGTTCCAGCGGCTGGGCCGCCCGTCGCCGTCCTCGAACGCAACATGAACGGCGCCGGGATGGGTGTTCTCGAGCGGCCAGGTGCCGTCGTCCTGGCGCTTGGAGCGCACCAGATCGATCGCTTCACCGAGCCTCGGGTCCCGCAGATCGGCTCTCTGGAAGTACTCCAGCCCACGCAGGACGTCGTAGTGCCATCTGGTCGGGAACGAGAACTCCAGCCAGGCCTGGTCCGGCACCTGGCCGGTCCTCTTGCTCCGGAACAACGAGCGTTCGAGCAGGTACTCCTCGCCACGACGGCGGGCCGCGAGCGTCGCGTCGGACCCGCGTCCTGCCCCCTCGTAGGCGAGCAGACCCTCCAGCACGCAGATCGTCGAGGCGAACGACGCCACCGTAGCGCCACGTTCGGCCTCGCAGTTCCATCCGCCGTCCTCGAGCTGATCGGCGAGCAGGACGGTGACGATGCCGTCGACGTCCGCACCGAAGTAGGCACCGAGGGTCACCGTGTGGCCGTTGATGCACGGCTCGACCTCGCCCTCGAAGAAAGGCCCCGCGTTGTACTCCCAGCGGCTGTTCGCAGCGACCAGCGACGTCATCTCACGAGCGGTCTCCGATGCCGGGTCGAGCCCGAGGTCGTACAGCTCGAGCATGACGGGAAGCGTCGCCGTCCAGGGCTGGCTGCCGTCCGTCGGCGGGTCACCCCTGCCCGGGAAGCAGGCGCCGCCCATCCACTGACCGTCCGGGTCACGGGCGGCCAGCAACCTGGCACCCCAGCCCTCGGTCTCGACTCTTCGGCGTTCCGTCGCCACCTCGTCGACCGATGCGCCGGTCAGGTCGCGCATGACCTGCCACCGGATGGCCGGGTCCGAGTCGAGCATCCACTCCAGCAGAGGTGCCGGTGTCTGGTGCGCGGCTTCGATCGTCGGGTTCGCTGCCTTGTCGTCCATGGGGCACACGTTAAACGGCATTCCGGACGTTTCCGTTCCGGAATGTCAGCCCGACGAGGATCGATCGATCACTCGCGGCTGGGAGACTGGCGGCATGGATGAGATCCGGATCGTGCGGGTCGACGAGCGCGACTCCGGCTGGGAGGACGATCGGCCCAGGTTCAGGGTCTACCTGCACGGGAGCGGGGCGGCGTCGACCCCTGGATGGACGGACACCTACGACCTCACCGGCGTCGACCTCGTCCAGGCCATCGACTGGGCTCAGCGACAAGCGGGCGACATCCCTCACCTACGCCATCGCACTGGTGTACGACGACGCGGCGGCGGAGCAGCGGAACCCCGGGTACGGGCGGGGTCTGGTGTGGCTCGTCGGTGTCGACGGGAACGACGATGCTCGTGACTCGGTGGAGGCAGAACGGCACAGGCGCATGCTCGTCCGCCGCGCCCATCCGATCGGCGTGCCGCCGGCCGACCAGATGCCACCCGGTGTCCCCGACCCCTACTCAGGACGGCATGGAGCCGCCGCACAGGTGACGCAACCGCCGTGAGTCGGCCGAGCCAATCGGCTTGCACCACGCGGGTAGCGAGAGCCACAGTCGTTCCCCGTGGCCCACCTCTGTCCGACGTTGTTCCTGACCGTGGGTCTCCCCGGAGCCGGCAAGACCACCCGGGCGCGGGAACTGGCGGCCGAACACTCGATCCTGAGGCTCACTCCGGACGACTGGATGGCACCGCTGTTCGGGGACAGCGACGCCCAGGGCCGTCGCGACATCCTCGAGGGACGCATGATCTGGGTCGCGCACCAGGTGCTCGTCAGTGGGGCGTCCGTGGTCCTGGACTTCGGATGCTGGTCGCCCGACGAGCGTTACGCCATCCGCGCCATCACGGAGCTGGCGAACGCGACCTTCGAGATGGAGTACCTGAGGATCCCGGAGCCCGAGCGTCGGGCCCGTTGTGACCTTCGCTGGGTGCAGGCCCCCGAGACGACCTTCGAGATGACGAGCGAGGACCACGACCGTTTCGTGTCCCTGTGCCAGCCGCCGTCGGCACACGAGCTGTCGGGCGGCCCCATCCCGGAGCCCCCTGCCGATTTCGAGTCCTGGCCACACTGGGCGAGTCATCGGTGGCCCACCCTGCCTCGGCTCGACGCCTGAACCCGGCGTGCGACAGGACGCGAGAGACCTACGCGCCTCGTGTCCGCCGTAGCCGCCCCGAGACCAGCAGGTCGCGGGCCGGGGTCGCGTCGCTCAGCTGGTTGCCGCGTGCTGTGGGAGCTTCCAGCCCGGCCGGGGGAAGTGGCACGTCTCCCCGTCGGGGTGGCGCTGGAGATAGAACTGGTCGTCGGGCTCGGCCTCCCAGAACTCCGTGGAAGGTGCGAGTTGTGTGACCACTTTCCCCGGTCACAGACGGTCAGCGGACGACGCAGCCGGTGCGAGGATCGAACGACGAGGGCAGGAGGTTCGACATGGTGGACAAGCTGGATGGTGACCAGCAGGCAGTGGTCGATGTCGCCACGCAGTACTTCGAATCCTGGTTCGACGGTGACCCTGATCGCATGCGGGAGGTGCTGCACCCGGCTCTTGCCAAGCGCACCGCGTCCGAACCGGGTGCTCCGACGCTGGTGCTCCACGAGGACGACGCCGAGGGACTGGTGGCGATCGTCGGCCGCGGTCCGCACACGACCGTCGAGCGCGGCCAAGACGTCACGGTGCTCGACATCTCGAAGGACATCGCGGCAGTGAAGGTCGTGTCGAAGCCTTTCATCGAGTACTTGCACCTGGCTCGGTTCGGCGACCGGTGGCTCATCGTCAACGCCCTGTACGAACCGGGCACCGCGGCCTAGATCCTCTCTCACGGGTCCATCGCCCGGTGCCGCGGCGGGGCACTGACCTCCCGCTGCCCGGCGCGCTGAGGAGCGGTCGTGGGAGAGGCCTTGCCGCTCGACGAAGGGGGGCTTCCGGAGAGCCACACCAGGTCGTGTGCCTGAGACCGCTCTGGAGCGCGTCCCTGGGCACACGACGCGAGCCGGTGCCCGCGCGTCGGACGAAGAAGTCCGATCAGGTCCTCTCCGCCAGGTGGCGCCCGCGTGCACGGTTGCCCGGAGTGCTCGTGGGCACCGCTGCTCGGAAGTCCCCTGGCGGCGGAGGTCGCCGGCTGTCGTCGATCAACGACGCGAAGGCCTGGGTGACGAGGCACTGCTCGAGGTGGGTGCAGGAGCGTTGGTCGGCCTCGAGCGCGATGTAGGCGGACTCGGTCAGGCCGAGGAGGTCCGCCGCGTCGCGCGTGGACATCCCGGCACCTTCCCGGACGTCGTGGAACGACCGACCGACGCTCACGGCCGGTCCACCTGCGAGACAGTGAGGTCGCGCCCGAGTCTCAGCTCGTCCTCTCCGGTGATGAACGGCGCCTGCCGCCCGTCGGCCGCCTGGGCAGCCAACAGGTCCCCGAGTCGACGCTCACTCCGCGTGTGCCCTCCTCCGAGGAGGCTGCCGTGGACGACGCCGACGTCGTACTGCAACACGGTCGTCACGCTAGGGGCCGATGACGTGCGCGAGCATCGCCAAGATCGAGAGTTCGTGGGCGGGTGCGGCGCGATCCTCGTCGGCCCAAGTGGACGTGCTCCAGCCTCGCCCGTCCTGACTCCGTCCTCCGAGCCGGCCACTCGTCCGAACGTCCGACCCCTCCGAACTGCTCCCCGACGGCGTAGTAGGGGGTGAGGATGTCTTCGGAAGGGGGAAGCATGGAGACCGACCTACGGGAACGGCTCACCGAGCTGGCGGAGCGCACACCGCACGCCGTCCCGCCCCCGGACCTCTGGGCTCGCGGCGTACGCCGTCGCCGCCGCGCCCGGGCGACCTCGGCGCTGGTCGTGGCCGCGCTGGTCCTGGCGGTCTCCGTGGCCGGTCTGACCGTGCGCGCCCGTGCCCACGACGTGCCACCCGCCGACTCGTCCGGAACCGCACAGCTGCCGCAGACCTTCTACCTGCCCAGCTCCTGGATGCACGCGTTCGACGGGCCGCCCGGGCGGCTGATCGCGCTCAGTGGAGCCTGGCGGAGCTCGATGTTCGGCCGACGCCTCTCCCTCTTCGGCGTGACCGCCTCGTCGACGCGTTACGGCTTCCTCGACATCCCTGGCGCAGGCGACAGCGGCAAGAGCGCGCTGCTGCCCCTGTCACCCGACGGACGGCACCTCGCGGTGTGGCTCGGTCCCGACCCCACGGGCACGACGCATGTCGACCCCCCGGTCACCGGCATCGAGGTGTACGACGTCGAGACCGGCGGCCTGCAACGCTTCCGGGTCCCCACTCTGGCGGGCTTCACCCCGAGCTTCATCGGCTGGACCGACGACAGCACGGTGGTGTTCGCCCTCCGACCCGATAGCGGCTCGGGCACTGCTTCCACCTCCGGCGACCGGGTCTACGTGTGGTCGTCGGGCGACGCGGCACCCCGGCCGCTGAGCGACCCCCGCCTGAGCCGTCTCGACTGGACCGAAACCACCGCCGCCACCGGCCGGGCCGTCGTGCGCCAGCAGGGCCGCTCGACCTGGTGGGTCGTCGACCCGTCGAAGCCAGCCGGCGCGGCGCGTGCGGTCGTGCAGGGCACGGACAACGCCCAGCTGTTCATCAGTCCGAACGGACGGATGGCGGCCGCCGTCCGGGGCAACGGCAGCCCGCTGAGTCCCAGCACCATCGTGACCGGTGCGTTCCACTCGAGTCGGCGCGGGCCTGCTCCCACGGTGACGCTCGACCACGTGGTGCCTGCCGGGAGCTTCTTCGGTGTCGTCGGGTGGTACGACGACCACACCCTCCTCGCCTCACAGCACGCCCCCCACCACGTGCAGTACGAGTCGCGGCTGGTCAAGGTCGACGTCGACACCGGACACGTGACCCCTTTGGTGTCGCCGTCCGGCGAGCACGCGAACATCGGCGAGACGCAGTTCGCCTCCGAGCTCCTCGACTCCCCGTCCGTGCCGGTCGGGCCGCCCCCAGCGCCCTGGGACCCCTGGACTCTCCTCGGCCTGTCCCTGTTCGTCGCCGCCGCCGCGGGCGTGGCCTGGTGGTCCATCAGGGGTTCCCGTGCGTGACGACTTCGAGGCCTTCGTGACCGCTCGGTACGGCGCGCTGCTGCGGACCGCGTATCTCCTCACCGGCGACCACCACGATGCCGAGGATCTCCTCCAGCAGAGCTTGATCAAGGCAGTAGGCGCCTGGGGGAGACTGGAGGGCGACCCGGAGCCGTACGTGCGCACCATCCTGGTCCGTCAGAACGTGTCTCGTTGGCGCCGTCGCCGATGGCGTGAGCTCAGCACCGGCACCCCGCCCGACGTCATCAGCCGCGAGGAGCCGGCCGACGACCGGCTCGTCCTCCTGCGAGCCCTTGACCTCCTGGCTCCACGGCAGCGGGCCGTCGTGGTGCTGCGCTACTACGAGGACCTCACCGAGAGCCAGACCGCCGAGGCGCTCGGCATCTCGCCCGGCACCGTGAAGTCGCAGATCCGGGACGCGCTGCGTCGTCTGCGCGACGCTGTGCCCGACCTCGCCGAACACGACCACGTGCCCACCTGACGGGCCTTGGCAGACGCGTAACATATCAGTTACGTTTTTCCGATGGACGACGTGGCGGCGGCGATCGCCGATCCGGTACGGCGGGACATCCTGGTGATGCTGCGCGATCGGCGCCTCGCCGCCGGGCGGATCGCGGATCGGTTCGCGATCAGCCGGCCCGCAGTCAGCCGGCACCTGCGGGTGCTCCGGCAAGCCGGGCTGATCCGCCAGACCGTCGTCGGCCGCCAACGCTTCTACGAGCTGGACGCGTCGCAGTTGGCCGGCCTCGTCGAGTGGCTCGACCAGTTCACCCTGGTGGCCGGGTGGCAGCGTCGCCTCGACGCATTGGAGACCGAGGTCCACCGCAGCAGCCGCGAGCGCAGCGGGCGGGCTACGGCGGGTCGACGAGAGGAGAACACGGCATGACCCAGGCACCCACAGGTCGGCTCGTGCAGACCGCCGACGGCAGCGCACTCGTCGTCAGCCGCACCTTCCGGGCACCCCTCGAGGACGTGTGGGCCAGCGTCACCGAACCCGAGCGCACGGCCCGATGGTTCGGAACGTGGAAGGGTGACGCCGCCCCCGGCCGGATGATCAAGGTGCAGATGGGCTTCGAGGATCAGGCGCCGTGGCTCGACAAGCGGATCGACGTTTGCGACCCGCCACGGCGACTGGCCCTGTCGAGCGAGTCGGGCACCATGCGGATCGAGCTGCTGCTGTCGCACAGCGAGGGTGAGACCGAGCTCAGGCTCGTGCACCATCTCGACCCCACCGACGAGGTCGGCGCGTACGGTCCCGGCTGGGAGTACTACCTGGACATGCTGGTGGCCGCCCGGGACGACCTGCCGACACCGAGCGTGGACGACTACCTGCCCGCGATGAAGCGCTACTACGAAGGGCTGGCTGCCGGGACCGACCCGGCGTGACCCTGCGGGCCGGTGGCGGTTCTCACGCCTCGCAGGCGGTGCCGTCCCGGTCGGGGTCCAGTCTCTTGTAGTTGGCCCAGTAGACCGGGCGGCCGTACCGACCGTACGTGGGTCGGCCATAGCCGTCGCGAACCTGCTTCAGGGCAGCCTTGCGCCCCCTCGCCACGCCGTGCTTGAACTTCTGGTGCAAGGCCCGGCAGCTGGCGAAGTGGTACGGCGACGACTTCGGGAAGTCGTTCAGGTTGATCCGGATCGGCTCCGGGTCGTAGTTCGGCCTGAACAACCAGTGTCCGTCGCGGTTCATGTCGCCGCACTCACGCGGAATGTTGAGGCAGGAGGCCAGGAGAGCGTTCTGGACCCGGTTGTGCCAGACGGCGATGAAGTCGCCGTGGAGCGAATAGATCCCCCCACTCGCGAGAGAGTAGGCAGGGCCGCCGGCGATGCCGGGGAAGTCGATCTCGTAGGTCACTTGAGGCAGCGACACGGGATGCCCTGCAGGGCACTTCCCGGTGCGGGACGGGTACGCCATGTGCGACTTGTGGTTCGCGCTGTCCAGGTGCACGCCGTCCCAGCAGCTCGGGAACACGACGGAGGCGTGGATGGGGGAGGAGGGGCCGCCCGGGCACTTGTACATGTGGGGACTCTCCACGCCACCACCGCCACAGTCCCACTGAACGATGGACAGGGACTGGTCCGACGTGGCCATGGAGTTACCGGCGATCATGCGCAGCCCCACCGGGAATGGCTGGACTGCGGGACCCATTCCGCCGCCGGCGCGACGGTAGTAGACGGTCATCAGCTGCTGGGACTTGACCACCGAGGACGAGCCGTCCGCGTTCTTCTTCATCAAGGAGGGCACCCAGTAGGCCGAGTGGTCGCTCGTCCCCATCCCCCGCCCGCAGCTCGACGTGTTCGCCGCAAGGCTGGAGTTCGTGCTGTCGGCATCCGTCGAGGTGTTGCCGTAGAAGGTGTGCATGTGGGACATGCCCGGCATTCCCGGGAAGACCATGGGGTCGTCCATGCCGAAATGGTCGTCAGGACACAGGACGTTCCACTCGGCCACGTGGTGAGAGAAGACGACCCGTGACGCTGGGGTCGCGCCGGACGCCACGTTCGCCGATGACGATGTCCGCGCTGCGGAAGAGGAGGCGGGCCTTCCGTAGGCGGCCGTTCCTCCGAGGGTGGCGACGACCAGCGCAGCCGCGGCCACGAAGGTGGCCACGACGGTGAGGTGCGGACGGGGGGACTTCGATCTCATCTGGTGCCTCCAGGATCTCTCTGTCTTGGTCCGCCCTGGTGCCGATGGTGAGGGGGGCGCAGTTCACCGCGCGCGGGTGCCGAGACAGTCAGGCAGCAGGGTGGACAGGTCATCCGGTGCGAACGCGTGGGGCGTGCGGATTCATGCACGAGGGTCGGGGGCGCTCCTCTCGGTCGACCATCATGCCGTGTGTTCGCGGGATCCGGAACCACTTCCATGGACCGGGCATGCCGGTGTCGACCAGGGCGCCGTGCCGGGCCCGGCGTCCATCGTCCGCGTCAGTCCGCCGCCGAGCGTCCCTTCCGCAGGCCTGCCGCGTACGCGGTCGTGGCCGTGAGTACGACGAACCCGCCCACGAAGATCGCGATGCCGAGCAGCCGGTACGGGGGAAGCCAATAGATCGACGACGGCAGGTGCGGGTCGCCGGATGCCATCACGAACGAGGTCTCATGGGGCCCGGAGAGGAAGAGGCCGACTCCGACGACCAGACCTGCCACAGCAGCCCACGTCCACGCCCTGCGGTGCACCGGACCTCCCTCTACGAACTCGACCCGGCGAATCCTAGGGCCCGGGCGCGACGAAAGGCGGCGCATCACCGCCCCTGTCACGGGAGTCCGCGCAGACGCCCGGTCAAGCGTCGAGCGCCCGGTGCCGGTTGACGACCACGCGGGTGAGCGCGGCCAGACAGCGGAGAGGGCACGGGAGTGACCTGTTCCGCCTACACTCCACCCATGAGGCGTCGCCGTGACGCGCTCACTCCCGGGGGTGTCGACGTGATCGTCTCCACCAGGTTCGGCGGACGCCGATGAGCTCGTCCCAGAACGACCCCGGCGCCGCAGGGTTCTACGCGGGATACACGCCGGGCCCGGTCCCCGGCCTTCCCACCTCGCCCTACGACGGCTACCCGGCCGGCGCCACCTACAGCCGCGCCCGGAACTCGCTCATCCTCGGCGTCCTGGCGATTCCGCTCAGCATCCTGACCGGCATCCCCGCCGTCGTCGTCGGCGCCCACGCGTTGCGGATCATCGACGCCTCCGACGGTGATCTGAAGGGTCGCGGCATCGCCTGGTGCGGCATCGGGCTCGGGTGCCTCAGCATCGCTGCGTTCCTCGCGTTCCTCTTCGTCACCTACCTCTAGGTGTGCTGCCCAGCGACGCCTTGCGGGGCTGGCGGGCTTCCTCGGTGCACCGGTCTCGGCCGGGAACCTCCCGACGAGGCAGAGCAGGCCTCGGGTAGCTGAGGGACCGCATCCCCAGGTGCCCGTCGGTGGTCAGCCGAGGACCCACGGGTGGTGAGGGTCCATCCGGGCGATGGTGGTCGAGAGCCACTCACGTGCGTGCGTGTCGAGCCGGGGGAGGGTGACAGCGGCGTCGACGCGGTCCTTCTCCCGGGCCTGGGCAGCCTTGAACATCAACGTGACCTCCGGTCTGGCGTAGCGCAGCCCGTCCGGTGCCACCCAGGTGACGTCGGACAGGTTCTCGGTGTGTGCCCGGTGCCGCTTGTTGGTCCAGCGGCCGTCCGTGTCCGGGGTGAGCGGGACGTCGAGGACCCAGGGCGAGTGCGAGTTGCGGCGCACCCACACCTGGCTGTCGGGCCGGACCTCGGTGAACCGGTGGTCGAAGGGCCGGAACCAGCCGTCGTCGACGTTCCACGGTGTCCACTGCTCGCCCAGGAACAACCGGAACGCCTCGGCGTCGCTGGACAGGATCGAGATGTCCATGTCTTCGTGCTCGCGGTGGACGCCGGTGAACGCCTCGAGGCTCCAGCCGCCGATGATCCACCAGGGTCGGTCGAAGCCTTCCATGAACTCGACGACGGTCGCGGGGGAGAGCGGGTCCCAGCCGCCGTACCAGCGGTCGAACTGGTCGGGCGGCAGGGGTGCGCGGGTGCCTGCGGGAGCGGGACGTCGGGCGGCGCTGGAGGCATTCCCGGATCCTGCCAGGCCGTGGAGTGCCCGACTTCCTTGAATCCACGCCACCCGAGGCGAACGCTTGGCGCAGCACCATGAAGGGAGGGCGAGATGGGCCGACCGGACCCGATGATGGCTCAGGCGCGATCGGGGTTGGAGGCGTGGCAGCGCGGGGACGTGCAGGAGCTGGCGGACCTGCTGGACCCGGAGGTGGAGCTGTTGTGGTGGGAGCCCGGGGACTGGGACTGCCACGGCAAGACGCAGGTCGTGGCCCTGCTCACCGAGCGGGCGGCACAGGGATCGCCCGCGCCCGTCGACATCGTCGACGTCGACGACTCGACGCTGCTGGTGAGCCGTCGGGAGACCGTCGTGGACGGCCCGGGAGCCGGCTTTCGACCGGCCACTCTGGTGGAGTTCCGAGACGGCAAGGTCGTGCGGATGCAGCAGTACCGCAGCCGGGAGGAGGCGCTCAGAAACTTTCGCTGACCAGGTGCACACGCGGTCGAACAAGAGTACTATTGTGCTAGTACAGTCAGTACTCCAGATCGAGGCCTTCCATGTTTCGGATCGATGCCGGCAGCGGCGTTCCCATCTATCGACAGCTGATCGAGCAGGTGCGGCGCGAGGTGATGCTCGGGCGGCTGGCTGCCGGGGACCAGCTGCCGCCGCTGCGCGAGGTCGTCGACGCACTGGCGATCAACCCGAACACGGTGGTGAAGGCCTATGCCGAGCTCGAGCACGAGGGGATCGTGGTGCGACGGCAGGGGATGGGCACGTTCGTCACCGCGCTTCCGCCGCCCGGTGTGCTGGAAGCTCCGCCGGCGGTGCGCGACTCCCTGCTGCGCTGGGTACGGCGGGCGCGCGAGGCCGGGTTGAGCAGCGAGCAGATCCGGATGCTGGTGTCGGTCGCGCTCGATGACGACGCGCACGACGCGGAACCCGCCGGCGGTGTGGCGTGACGGCGGCACTGGCCCTGAGCGGGCTGGGACATCGCTACCCCGGTGGCGGCTGGGCGCTGCGCGACTGCAGTGTGGAGGTGCCGGCCGGGCGGGTGGTGGCACTGGTCGGGCCGAACGGGGCCGGCAAGACCACGTTGCTGAACATCGCCGCGGGACTGCTGCGTCCGTCGGAGGGCGGCGTGGAGGTTGCCGGAAAGGCCCCGGATCGACAGCTGCCGAAGATCGGCTACGTCGCCCAGGACGCACCTCTGTGGCCGCGCCTGCGGGTCGCGGATGTGCTCGAGCTGGGCCGGTGCATGAACCCCGGCTTCGACGCGCAGCTGGCTCGGACACGCATCCAGGCCCTGGAGATCCCCATCCGGGCCCGCGTCAACACTCTCTCCGGCGGGCAGCGGGCGCAGGTCGCGCTCACCCTCGTGCTCGCCAAACGGCCGGAGCTGTTGCTCCTCGACGAACCCCTGGCCAACCTGGACCCGCTGGCGCGACGCGAGTTCCTCACCTCGATGTTCACGACCTGTGCCGAGGACGGGGTCGCGGTGTTGTTCTCCTCGCACGTGATCGCGGAGCTCGAACGGATCTGCGACTACCTGATCGTGCTGCTGGCCGGGCGGGTGCAGATCGCCGGCGACATCGACGACCTGCGAGCGGGCCACCGGATGGTGACCGGCCCGCTCGACTGGCCCCAGCGGATGCCCGTGAACGTCGTCAGCGTCACCAGCTCGGGAGGGCGCACGGCGGCGCTGGTGCGCGTGGACGCGGGCGAGCGGTTCGGCCCGGGGCTGGAGGAGTCCGCGCCGACGTTCGACGAGCTGGCCATCGGCTACCTCGCGACACCTCAGCTCCGACCCGCCGAGGTGCCGGCATGAGGTGTCTGATGTGGCGCCAGCACCGCGGCCAGCTGCTCTGGACCGCCCTCGTGCTCGCGACCGCCGGCACCGTGATGGCGATCGTCGCGCGCAATGCCGACCGCTGGCTGGCCCAGTACCCGCGCTGGCTGGCGCAGCTCCGCGCCGCGGGCTGCCCCCTCCCGAACATGAGGAACGACGTCGTGCACGCCCCGCCGGCGTTCTGCCACACGCTGGTGGCGCGTTACCCCGGCGGCGAGCAGTCCGCGTTCGCGCACGCCTACAACTTCGCCATCCCCGTCCTCGAGGAGGGCCTGCCGCTGCTCATGGTGATCATCGGGGTGCTCGTCGGTGCGCCCTTGGTGGCGCGCGAGGTGGAGCAGCGCACCCAGCTCGTGGCCTGGACCCAGTCCATCCCTCGCCGTACCTGGTACGTGACGAAGGCCGTCGTGCTCGCCATCGGCCTGGCGGTGGCCGGACTGGTCGCCGGCTTCGCGAACGACCGCGCCCAGATTCCGCTCAACCAAGGCGGTCTGACCAGCTCACGCTGGATCTGGTTCTTCTCGATCGACCTCGCCCCGGCGGCCGAGGCCGTGCTCGCCTTCGCCCTCGCCGTGGCCATCGGCGCCTACCTGCGGCGCACCCTGCCCGCCATCGGCGCGGCGCTGGTCAGCTTCCTCGCCCTGTTCCTCCTCACCGGCTGGTTGGTGCGCAACCTGACACCGGTGTCACACGCGCCCGGAGGCCGAGGCATCCCGGCCACCGCCTGGGACCTCGGAGGAGGTCGGTACCACCCGGTCGGCCAGTACTGGCCGCTCCAGGTCACCTACCTCGCGATCCTGCTCGCCCTCGCCGTCGCCGCCCTCGCGCTCGGCTGGCACGCCACCCGACCGCGACAGGACGTCTGACCTTCAGCCGACACCGAGGTCTGCCGCCAGGCTCTGGTAGGGAGGGACGAGCCGCTCCCAGCGTGGTCCGGGGTCGGACGGCTCACGCCCGGCCAGGTGGGCCCCGAGGTTCTCGGCGTGGATCTGCCACCCCGCGCCGTAGAACGCGATCATGTCCAGCGGCAGCCCCCGGACCTCGATGACCAGCACCGTCTGGTCGCCCTGCGCCTCGAGGGTGGCCTCGATGGTCTGGTCGAACGGAGGCACCCCCTGCCCGCGCCGGTAGGACTCGTCGGTCTCTCGGGACGACACCCGCAGCAGCCGCGGGGGCTCGCAGGCTTCCACCTGCCCCCTGGCCTCGATGTCGTCGCCGGGGTTGTAGGTACGGATCTGACCACCCGGTCGGAGGTCTCCCTCCACCTCGCCGTACCAACGGGCCAGGCGCCCGGGATCGGTGAGCGCCTCCCACAGGTCGCCGATCTCGGTCTGATAGCGGTCCTCGATGCGTACGACGCCCGCGCCGTCCACCGACCGCAGGCTGCCGAGGAGGCGGAGTCGTTCGTCGCCGGTCATGTGGTGCTCCTTCGTTCCCGTTTCCCCCGGGCGATCTCGGTGTGCAAGGCGTCCAGTCTCTGTTCCCACAGGGCCCGGTAGGGGCCGAGCCAGGCGTCGATCTCGGCCAGCGGCTCGGCCCGGAGGCTGTAGACCCGGCGTTGCGCCTCGGCCCGCACCTGGACGAGTCCGGCTTCCCGCAGCACGCGGAGGTGCCGCGACACGCCCGGTCGGGCGATCGGGAACATGGCGGCCAGCTCGCCGGCCGTGACCGGCCCGCGAGACAGCCGGGCCACGATGCTCCGGCGGCTGGGGTCGGCCAGCGCCCGCAGGGCAGCTTCCATACCGGCATGGTATGCAAGTGGTTACGTAACAGTCAAGGTACATGCGGATCTGCCGATCCTGATGGGCTGTGCCAGCCACTGGCTAACGGTTATCCTGGGTCGACCTCTAACCGTTAGGGAGGGAGCGGCATGCAACAGGAACTCGTGCTGGCGCTGTTGGCGAAGGAGCCGTCGCACGGCTATGAGCTGCGATCACGGATCGAGCGCGCGCTCGGGCCGTTGTCGGCGGGATTCAACGCCGGGCAGATGTATGTGACGCTCGGGCGCCTGGAACAGGCGGGCCTGGCCACGTCGACCCGGGAGCCGGCCGACGCGGACCGACCCGAGCGCAGGGTGTACGACCTGACGCCGGCGGGCCGCGATCGGCTGGCCGAGTGGCTCGCGGACGTCTCGTGGGCGAGGCCGGACCTGACCGACTTCCATCTGAAGCTGGTGGTGGCGGCCGCCGGCCGGCTGGCCGACCCGGTGGATCTGGTCGCGGCACAGCGCCGCGAGCTGGTCCGGAGACTCCGTGATGCGCAGCGGGCGGCCCTGGTCGAGCCGGACGGTTCCGACGCCGCGCTGCTGCTGGAGGGCGTGGTGCTCCGCATGCAGGCCGACCTCACCTGGTTGGACGCGTGCGACCGGTCCTGGTCGGCGAGCCGATGAGCGCGCTGCGCACGGTCGGCCTCACCCAGCACTACGGACGGGGTGAAGGTCTCGTCCGGGCGGTCGACGAGGTGGACCTCGAGGTGGCGGTAGGGGAGTCGGTGGTGATCGCCGGGCCGAGTGGGTGCGGCAAGTCGACGCTGCTGCACCTGCTGGGAGGGCTCGATCGTCCGACCTCCGGTGAGGTCTGGGTCGGTGACCTGCGCCTCGACCGTCTCTCCGAGCGGGCCCGCGCCGGGCTCCGGAAGGAGCGGGTGGGGTTCGTCTTCCAGGACTTCCACCTCATGGAGGAGCTGACCGCCGTGGAGAACGTCGAGCTGCCCGCCCTCCTGGCCGGCGCCTCGTCCCGGGGTGCGCGCAGCCGAGCTGCGGCGCTCCTGGAGCGCGTGGGCCTCGCAGACCGGGCCCGGCACCTGCCGTCGGCGCTGTCCGGGGGCCAGCGGCAACGCGTCGCCGTCGCGCGCGCCCTGGTGAACCAGCCCTCGGTCCTGTTGGCCGACGAGCCCACCGGGAACCTGGACAGCGCGGCCACCGTCGAGGTGCTGCGACTGTTCGAGGAGCTCCGCGCCGCCGGGCAGACGTTGGTGGTGGTGACGCACGATGCCCGGACCGCGGCGACCGCCGACCGGGTCATCACCATGCGCGACGGTGCCTTGGTCGACCACCTGAGTCTCGACCGGTCCACGGACGCCACGACGACGTTCAGCGTGCTCACGTCGCGGGACTTCCGGTGAGTCGTGTCGTCCTGACGGCCCGCCTGGCCGTGCGTGACATGCGTCGTCGGTCGACCGAGACGCTCCTGCTCCTGGTGGCGCTCACGGTCGCGGCGACCACCCTCACCATCGGCTTGGTGCTGCACGGGCAGACCGGGGTGCCTTATGCGAAGACCCGGGCGGCCACCGCGGGACCGGACGTGGTCGGCACCGTGTTCCCCGCGCCGGGAGGGTCGATGCCCCCCGCGCGTCTGGCAGCGCTGGGGCGGCTGGCCCATGCCCCGTCGGTGCGCGCGGCGAGTGGGCTGCTTCCGGAGACCTGGGCTGCTCTCGAGGTACACGGGATCCGGGGGGTGGCCGCGGTGCAGGGGCGCGACACCAGGCCCGGCCCCGTGGACCGTCCCGAGGTGCTGAGCGGGTCGTGGGTGCGTCCGGGTGGAGTCGTGATGGAGCGGGCGTTCGCGACGGCCCTGGGGGTGCACGTCGGTGACAAGGTCTCGCTCGGGGGTCGGTCGGTGCCGGTGCTCGGGATCGCCGTGAGTGCTGCGCTGCCCCCATTTCCCCAGGTCTGCACGATCGGCTGCATCCTCTCGCAACCGGGCTGGGGCGAGGCGAAGCCCGGGCTCGTCTGGGCGACGCGTTCGACGGTGCGCGCGTTGGCGACGCGCCGCGAACCCCTCGTGAGGTTCCAGTACCTCCGGCTCGCCCATCCCGACCGCGCACCAGCGTTCGCGGCCGCCCACGGCGTGGCATCACCCCTGGGTCCGACCCTGTTCCCGTGGCAGGAGGTCGCACGACGCCACGCCGAGCTGCTCCGCAACGAGCGAGCGGTCGTCCTGTTCGGCAGCTCCCTGTTGATCGTGCTGGGGCTGGCCACGGTCGCGGTGCTGGTCGGCGGCCGCATGGCCGACGAGGTACGCCGCGTCGGCACCCTCAAGGCCCTGGGTGCGACCCCGGCGTACGTCGCTCGCACCCTGCTCGCGTCGTACGCCGTCGTCGGCCTGGCTGCCGCGCTGCTCGGGCTGCTGGCCGGGCGGCTGCTGTCTCCGCACCTGGTGCACCCCAGCGCCGGCCTGCTGGGATCGCCCGGCTCCACCTCGGTCAGCACGCGCGACGTGGTGACGGTCATCGTGACCATCTGGGGGATCGTGTTCCTGGCCGCCCTGCTTCCAGCCTGGCGTGCCGCCCGCACCAGCACCGTCAGTGCCCTCGCGGACGCCGGCCGGAGGCCGCGGCGCAACGCCGCGTTCATCAGGCTCTCGGCGTCGCTGCCGACACCGGCCCTGCTCGGGCTGCGGCTGGCGACGCGTCGGCCCCGGCGAGCCCTGCTGGCCGCGTGCAGCGTGGCCGTCGCGACGTGCGGAGGCGTGGCTCTGCTGTACGCCCAGTCCAGCCTCGGGGCCGAACGCGGTCCGGCCGGCGGCCCGGCAGACCCGAACGCTGCGATGCTGCACACCGTGCTCCTCACCCTGTGTGTGCCGCTCGCGGCGATGGTGGCCGTGATCCTGGTCTTCGTCGCGCGCGCGACCTGCACCGATGCCAGGCAGGTCCTGGCGGTCTCCCGCGCTCTCGGCGTCTCCCCGGCCGAGACGATCCTCAGCATCGTGGTGGCGCAGGCCCTGCCGGCGACCGTCGGGCTGGTCCTCGGAGTCCCGATCGGCGTCCTTCTCGTGGAGGCGCTGGGTGCCACCCACCTGGCGACGCCCGGACCCGCCGCCGTTCTCCTCCTCGCCGTGGGCACGCTCCTGGTCTGCCTTGCCCTGACCAGCCTGGCGGCCGCAGCCGAGGGCCGTCGCTCGGTCGCCCAGGTGCTCCGCGAGGCATGAACGGCGCGAACGCGCCGAACGGCCGACGTGAGGGGAGCCGGTGGCCGGCCGCGCCACGGGTTGGCGGCAGCGGGGGACCGATGTCGGCGGCTGATGCCAAGATGGCTTCGTGGCATCGGACTCGCGCATGGTGGCCCTGGGCTTCGGCAAGTTCGCGCGGGCGGACCGCATCTACGCGCTCGAGCGGATCACCGGCGAGGAACGCGGCGACGGCCGGCGCACCCGGGTCTGGATCGACGGTGTCGCCGACCCGTTGATCGCCTCGCGGACCGAGGTCACCATCCTTCGCGACATGGGCCAGGAGGCCGCCATCGCCGGGCCCGAGCTCGACGAGGCCCTCGATCTGGCCGCGCGTCTGGCGGCTGCTGCCGACGCGGGTCGGGTGGACCTGAGCGACCTCGGTCGTCGCGCGCGACGGCTGCTGGCGTCGACGACAGCCTCCGCCTAGGGCCTTCCGGCTCGAGGAGGGCCCAGAGCTTTCGGTGCTCGGCGTCCCCTGGCCGCGCGGGCCGGTGCTCTACGCTTCCAGCCGTGGGCGGATCGGGGATCGACCCGGCGCGGGTGGCGGCGCTCAAGGAGCGCGAGGACGCCGCCTTCGTGGAGCTGCGGCCGCGCAGCCAGGCGCTGTGGGAGTCCGGTCAGGCCGTGATGCCCAACGGGGTGCCGATGAGCTGGCTGCGCACGTCGTACGACCATCCGCCCCTGTTCATCGAGTCCGCCGCCGGATCGCGCCTGCGTGACGTCGACGGCCACGAGTACGCCGACTTCAACATCGCCGACATGTCCATGTTCACCGGTTACGGCCCGGGCCCGGTGGTCGAGGCCGTGAGCCGGCAGGTCCGTCAGGGGTCGCAGTACCTGCTGCCGACCGAGGACTCGATCTGGGTCGCGGGCGAGCTGGCCCGGCGCTACGGCCTTCCGTTGTGGCAGTTCACGCTCGCGGCGACGAGCGCCAACACCGAGGTCATCCGGATCGCGCGGTCCTCGACCGGCCGCGAGAAGGTGCTCTTCTTCGACGGCAAGTACCACGGTCACTTCGACGATGTTCTCGTCGAGCTCGAGGACGGGCACCTGGTGCCGGAGGAGGACGGCCTCCCGTCCGACGTCACCGCACGGACGCTCGTGGTGCCGTTCAACGATCTCGAGACCCTGGAGCGCGTGCTCGCGAGCCGTGAGGTGGCGGTGGTGATCACCGAGCCGGCGCTCACGAACAACGTGGGCCTGTTGATGCCGGACGACGGCTTCCACGAGGGCCTGCGCGAGGTGACCCGGCGTACCAGCACGTTGCTGGCGTACGACGAGACCCATACGCAGGTCGTCGGTCCCGGAGGACTCACCCGGCGGTGGGGGCTCGCCTGCGACTTCGTGACGGTCGGCAAGTCGATCGCCGCGGGCATCCCGCTCGGTGCCTACGGGATGACCGAGGAGGTGGCGGCCGTGCTGCAGCGTCCCGGGGGTCGCGACGACGACAAGCCGCAGGTCGCAGTCGGCGGCACGCTGTTCGGCAACCCGCTCTCCATGGCGGCAGCCCGGGCGGCCATGAGCGAGGTCCTGACCGACGACGCCTACGCCCACAGCCAACGTCTCGGCACCCGACTGGCCGACGGGCTCTCCCAGGTCGTGGCCGGGTCGGGGCTGGGGTGGACGACGCACCGGTTCTGGCCGCGCAGTGGCCTCTCGTTCAGTCCGGCCCTCCCGCGCAGCGCCACCGAGGCGATGGAGACCTTCGACGTTCCCCTGCGTCGGCTGATGCGCGTCTACCTGGCGAACCGGGGAGTCTGGGACGCCATCGTCGGCGCCGGGCCGACCTGCTCGGTCGCCGCGGCCGACGAGGATGTCGACGCCTACATCGCGGCCTTCGCCGACCTGATGGGCGAGCTGGTCTGACGCGAGGCCGCAGGGACGAGATGTTCCGGGCGATACATTGCACGCGACCCGCGAGGAGGAGGTGCGGAGAGCCGATGAGCACCTTCGCCGAGCTCCACACCGGCCCCCTGCCACTGTTGCTGCCGAACGCGTGGGACCTGACCTCGGCTCTGGTGCTGGTGGCCGACGGCTACCCCGCGATCGGGACGACCAGCTTCGGGGTTGCGGCCAGCCTGGGCCGACCCGACGGCGGACGCGCCACCCGCGACGCCAACCTCCGGCTCGCGGCACAGCTCGAGTCACTCCCCGTGCACGTGAGCGTCGACATCGAGGACGGCTACTCCGACGACGCCGATCAGGTGGCGGACCTCGTCGCTCGGCTGCACCGGCTCGGCGTGGCCGGCGTCAACGTGGAGGACAGCACCGACGGACGGCTCGTCGACCCGCGGGGTTTCGCCGCCAAGGTGGCCACCGTCAAGGCGGCGAATCCCGAGGTCTTTCTGAACATCCGCGTCGACACCTACTGGTTCCACCAGGACGACAACCCCGAAGCCACCATCGCCCGAGCGAAGGCCTACCAGGACGCGGGAGCCGACGGTGTCTTCCTCCCCGGCGCCACGGACCCCGACCTGCTGCGGGCCGTCTGCAGCGCACTGGACGTCCCGGTCAACATCCTCGCCATGCCCGGCCGGACCCTCAGCCAGCTCGGCGAGCTCGGCATCCGACGGGTCAGCACCGGGTCCCTCCCGTACCGCGCCGCCATCCACGCCGCTGCCCAGGCGGCCGCAGCCATCCGTGACGGCGTCGCACCACCGCCGGCCATCGCCTACGACGCGCTCCAGGCCCGACTCGCCACCCACGCGCAGGACTAACGAACGCCACCCCGCCCGCTGGTCGAGCGTGTCGAGCCCAGGGCCACGGGGCAGGTCTGTGCACCGTAGTGGCCCTCACCCAGGCGATTCCGGGGCCACAACGGTGCACCACCCGGTCTGGTGGCCCTCACAGGGCGTGGCCACCGAACCGGGCCCCCGTGGGAGAACAGCACGCCGGTGGCCTCCGCGGTCGGTTCAGCCGGGTGGCGCAGTCGTGCGCGGTCGGTCTCGACGTTCGTCAACCGTAGGGCGGTCACGACCGACCCAGGCGAGCCAGGACCGCACTCTCGCCAGGTCCAGCACGAGCGCCAGCCCGCACACCGTGCCGATGCCGACGGCCGCGCCACCGACCGTGTCGGTGAAGTAGTGCCACCGCAGGCCGATGACGGCGGTGGCGACGATGCCTGCCAACACGCACATCGCCACGGGGACGGCCAGCCGCAGCACCCTGGTTGTGCCCGGAGCTGGCGGAACCGCCAGCAGCAGGGTGACCGTCGCGGCTATCGCGACCATGGCCGTCGTGTGGCCGCTCGGATAGACGACGTTGCCCAGGTAGGTCCGGTCGAACAGGGGCTTGAACACGCGCTCGACCAGGCCGACAGAGACCGGAACGGCCAGCAGGCCCAGGACGGCTCCGTTGAGTCGGCCCGCGAGCAGGCAGACGATGACGATGGCCACGCTGAGGGCGGCCGCGGGCACCAGCGAACCGGGAGAGGCGAGCCGTGCTGCGAGACCGGGGTGGCCGCCGAACCAGGTGATGACAGGAGCGTCGACGGCACGGTCGAGCCGATCTGCGTGAGTCTGGTGGGCGAACAGGACGCCGAGCACGGCGACGACGATCGCGCAGCCGGCCAGCAGAACCGCAGCCGGTCGACGGACCGAGTCAGCCAGTATGGGGCGGCCGACCCGTAGGTGTATGCCCTGCACGCCGCTCCTCCCGGTACTTGCCCGAGGGACGCAGCCCGGACCCTCGCCCAGCCAGCCTACGGAGCGGGCCGCTGGCCTGAGGTGTAGGGGGGCGGGTCCGGGGGCCGGGCACAGGCCCCCTGTGATGGCAGTCGTGGGTCACCAGCGGCTCTGAAGCCTGGATCAGCCACAGCGACCTGGCGCCGCCCGCGGAAAGTGCCGGATGGCCGTGCCGACGCGAGGCGTAGACTTTTCGGACAGTTTCGGCGGAGGGGGACTGTCATGGTGCCGATCGCGGAGATCATTTTCGTGCTCGTGGTGATGGCTCTGGGAACGCGGTGGTATCTGCGGACACCACTGCACCGGGCCCGCAAGAGCTCCGGGGTGTTCCCGCCTCAGGTGCACGGGCACATGGGGTTCGGGATGTACACCCCGAGCAATCCGCCCCTGTTGCCCCATGCGCTGCACGACCTCCGCAACCCGTCCAAGGACCAGCCGGAAACCGACACAGACGGGGCCCCCCGACCGCGCGACGCATGATGTCTGGGCCGGCTCGGTGTGGGTCGGCCGCGACAACGACCTGCTCGGTGGCCCGGCCGCTTCAGCCTCCGCCGAGCCCCGACCTCGAACAGTTCAGGTGGCCTCCGAGCTGCCGGTAGCGTTGGCTGCTCGGCAGTCGACGTAGATGACCTCGATGGCGTTGTTGCCGTATCCGAGGCGGTTCCAGGGTGGTACGTCGGGTTGGACGTTGCCGGCCGCGTCTGTGGCTCGGGCGCGGAGGGTGTGCCGGCCGACGGTGGGGTTGTCCCACGTGTAGGTCCAGTCCTGCCAGCCGTACCCGTCCTGAGACGTCTCGAGCGTGGTGGGTTGCCAGTCGCCTTCGCCGGTGAGGCTGACCTCGACGTGGGTGACGGGTCCGGTCCCGGACCAGGCTTTCCCGCGCACGGTGCAGGGTCCCAGGCCGATGGTCGAGCCGGGGATCGGGTCGGTGATCCGGGCGCGTACCCGCATGAGGGTCACGGGCTCCGGGGGCCTGTCGGGCCATTGGTACATGTAGTGCCCGGTCTGGAACTCGCCGACGTAGGGCTCGGTGAGCACGTCGAGCCGTGTCAGCCACTTCACCGACGCTACGGCGTACCAGTGCGGCACGATCAGTCGGAACGGGGCACCATGGTCCCGCCCCAGGGGTTGCCCGTTCATCTCGTAGGCGATGAGGATCCCCGACGTCGGATCGGTGGCGTGCGCCAGGGGCAGGGATCGGGTGAAGGACAGGTTGTTCTGGTCGGTCTCCGGAAGGATCGCCTGCAGGTGGTACGGGCCGTGGTCGGCGCCGTGGGCGAGGACCTCGACCCCGTTCGCCGACGGTGCAGCCTGTGCCAGCACCTGGTGGAGGAGCGCACCCCGCCAGCGGGCGGTGGACACGGCGAAGTCGCCCCAGGGTTCACCGGTGGGCAGTGGCCGCATGTCGAGTCGTCCGTTGCCGGCGCACTCGAGCGTGACGGTGTGCTCGTGTGCCGGCATCGCGCGCAGGTCCTCGAGGGTGATGGTCACCGGATGTGCGACGGCACCCTCGATCTTCAGGGTGCCGTCGTGGTCGGGTACGGCGAAGTTGCTACGCACGTAGTGCAGCTCGGTCGGGGTGATGTCGCCGACCAGCGCGGCGGGCGGTGCCTCGGCGTTGTACGGGGCGGGGTTGATCATCACCAGCGAGCCGCGCGTCGCCTCCAGGTCGTCGACAGTCGTCATGGGTGAACCTCCTGGGCGAGAGCGGGGTGGGTCGGTGCTAGAAGTCGGAGTCTTGGAAGGTGGGTTCGCGGCCGTCGTTGAACGCGCCGATGCCCTCGACGCGGTCCGGGTGGACCGCGGAGCGCCAGTGGGCATCCATCATGATCTCGATGGCCTCTTCGATCGGTTGACCCTCGCCCAGGTGGACTGCGCGCTTCACGGACTGGACGGCGGTCGGAGAGTTGCCCGCAATCTTGTGGGCGATCTGCTTCGCGGCAGCCCTCAGCTGGTCGGGTTCGTGCAGCTCGTTGACCATGCCGAGCCGGTACGCCTCCTCGGCCGGGAGCGGATCTCCGGTGAAGAGCATCTGCAGCGCCCTGCCCCGAGGCAGGAGACGGGGCAACAGGGCAGGCGATCCGCCGCCGGCCGCCAGACCGAGCATGGCTTCGGGTTGTCCGAACGTCGCGGCTGTCGATGCGATGATGAAGTCGGTGCTCTGGGCGAGCTCGCAGCCGCCCCCGTAGGCGATCCCGTTGACCGCCGCAAAGATCGGCTTGCGCAGCTGGCGAACCGTGTACAGAGTGCGGTCGAACGCCTGCCGTTGGCGCAGCCAGTCCTCCTTGGTCATGGCCTTGCGTTGCCGCAGATCGCTTCCGACGGAGAAGGCACGCTCGCCGGCACCGGTCAGTACGACCACGCGGACCGCGGTGCGGACCGCGATCTCCTCGAATGCCTCCGTGAGCAGCGCGCCCATCTCGGTGCTGATCGCGTTGTCGACGTGCGGCCGGTTGAGGGTGACCAGGGCGATCTGTCCGTCGGCGAGGTACTCCAGGAGCACGGACGCCTCGGTCTCCACGACGTCGGGTGCCGGCGGGGCGAAGTCGAGCGCTGCCCAGCGGTCGGTGCTTGGTGAGCTCATCGTGTTCCTTCTCTCGGTGGCAACTCGTCAGGTGCTCAGGTCGGCGAGCCAGCGCAGGGCGCTCAGGCTGGGCGCGAAGCAGTACTCGCCGCCCCGGGTGACCACGAACGGCGGGAGGTCCTGCAACCTGCGTCGAATCGGCCGTTGCGGGATCGTGAAGCGTCCCGACTCGTGGTGTGGGCCGACGAGGGGATCGGACTCGAGCGGGGCACCGATGAAGATGCCGTCGTTGAGCCACTGGGTCTTCACGAACTCGAACTGCCGTTTGATGTGGGCGCCCGCGAAGACGAACATGATCCCGCGGTCGACCCCGTCGTCCTCGATGACGCCGTCGGGGAGCATCGGTCCGTAGCTCGTGCCACGCCGGATCATCCGGTGCAGCCGCACGTCCACGCTGCCTTCCTGGTCGAGAGCGTCTCGTGGGTTCGCCCGACGGGCGTGAGCGCCGACCGGGCACTTGAACCCACGTGGGTCGTCGCTGAACTGGAAGTCGTTGTTGCGGCGGGGGTCGCTCCCCAGGTCCGGGTCGTCCTCGTCGGGGCTCAGGGCCAGCGGCGCGCCGCTCTGCCAGCGGCCGACCATCTTCGCACCCAACCGATCCTCCTCGGCGCGCGTCGCTGCCCGCTCACGCAGGTAGCCGCGGTAGGCCGCCACCTTCGTGTGGAGCTTGCGGAACACGACGTACGTCCCGTTGCGACCAAGGACCTCGGGGGTGGGCATGGGTGGCAGCTCGCCGGTCTCGTCGGGGTAGCCCAGGATGATCTCGCCTGCCTTGAGGGGCCGTTCGCGATGGTTGGTGGGCGCCCGTCCGCTGCCCTCGACGAGGGGTTGGCCGATGCCGTCCTTGAAGCCGAACGAGGTCCGGCCCGTGTCCAGCTGGTAGCAGTCCTGACGCCACACCAGCTCGATGCCAGGCAGGTCCGCGTGAGCCATCCGGGCACGCTCGGCAACGGCGTCGAGCCGGGCCGAGTCGGAGGAGAGAACGGCGATGGCGACGTGCACGTCGCTGCTGCCGAGCGGCTTCTCCCAGTGCTCGGGGGCGCTCTCGCCGACGTCACCCAACACCTCAGCCCTGGCCGCCATGCCCTGCCGGAACTCCGGTGCAAAGCTGGCGAGCGACTCCTGGGGCACGCCCAGGGCCCTCAGCCCCTGATAGGTGAAGGCAACCGTCACCGAGGTGTCCGGGGTGGCAGAAGAGCGGGCAGGGTTGGCGAGCCCGTGCAACCGTCGTACCAGATCGCGGCCGTCGGCGCGGTCCGCGATGCGGAGCAGAAGGTAGAGGCCGACATAGGGAGAGGGCCGCTCATACAGGGCGCCGGCCTGGATGTCATCGAGCTCCAAGGACGCACCCGTCGTGATGTCCATTGTCTCGCCCGCCTTCCTCGGTCAGTGATGCTCGGGAGCCGCGGGAGGGTCCGGGTTGGGCGACGCCAGATACGGGAACACGGTCGTGGCCGGATGGGTGGCGGCGTCGACTCCATCGCGGATCGTGGGGCCGTTCCCGGCATTGACGAGCTGGGTGAAGATCGTGTCCATCACGTCGTCGTTCAGGGTCCGCCCCCCGCAGGTGACGTGTTCCTCCCCCCGTCGTGCAGCGAGCTCGATCTCGAGGAACGAGCCCTGTTCCTGGTACGGCCTGGTCACGTCGACGACCAGGAAGTCGGCCATCACGAGCTCGGTGAGCGGGTGACGTCCCTTGTCGTCCAGCGGCCAGTCCACTCTGCCGTCGAGGCCGTCCCAGAACGCCAGGTTCGCGTCCAACCGCGAGCGGAAGGCACCGGAGTAGGAGTCGCCGAGATGGAACGCGTCATCCATGTTGTAGAGATCCCGGATCTCCAGATCGCGGTTCACCGGGTCGAAGTCCTTCGGCGCGAGCATCATGTTCTTCACCTCGGGCCGACCCACTCGTTCGATCCTGACGTTGAACTCGCCGCGGGTCAGGGTCTCCGCGACGACGCCGACGAGGGTCGGATCACCCAGGAACCCGACATCGAGCTCCACGACGATGCTCAACACGTTCTTGCCGTCGAGGAAGATGGAGCCGTGCTCGGTGAAGGCGAGCTGGCGGGTGGAGATCGTGGCCAACGCCGCGCGGGCGTCCATGATGAACGGGTCCCACCGGACTCCCGCGAAGACTCGGATGCCGCGCTCCGCACCACCGTCCTCGTCGTTGACAACGAATGAGACGTGCTCGCCGTTCGGCGCGACACAGCGCCCGCGCTGCTGGTGACCCCCTGGCCCGTCCGCCACGTGCTCGGGTGCATCGAAGACGCAGTCCAGCACGAGCTCTTCCGCCCCCGGGACGAACACCCAACCGTGCGCAGCGGTCAGCGGACGCAACCGGAAGCGATACAGCAGCCCTGCTGAGAACACTGCGGAGGGCTTCGCCATCGGCAGTGTGTTGACGACGAGGACGAGGCGCCCCGGGGTCTCGGGGCTCGGGAACGCATACACGTCCGTGATGTCCGCGACCGGGTCCGAGAGGGCGCGTGGCCCTGAGATGTGGTCCGACATGAGGTTGGCGTCTCGTCGTCGACCGGTTAGTCGCCGGCCTCATCCAGCAGCGGCTGCAAGGCCGGATGCTGAAGGATCTCGGCGGCCTGCGGGTGGTCGAGCACCTGCTGGAAGGCGGCGTTCACGCGTTGTGCCTTCCGGATCTCCTTGACGGTCCCCGGGTAGTTCCGGGCATACGCTGCGGCAGACTGCTCGGCGTCGAGCACGAACCCGCGCAAGGCCGCCAGGTCCGGGAGTCCGTCGTACCCCTCGACGTGGCGGAAGATCACGTCGAACAGCGCCAGGGTCGGCCCCGAGGTGAAGAAGTCCTCCATATAGGCGTCCCACGGGCCATCGAAGCTGGTCACGAACGCCAGGCGGGTGTCGTCGTCGAACATCACGAACCGGGCCTCGTGGATCGTCGCGACCGCCATCCCGTAGTCGCCGGGCCGGTAACCCGGGGTGTCCTGCAAGTCCAACAGCGCGGCCCGCAGCGACGGTCCTTGGCCCGCCTTGACCCGAAAGAACAGGCTGAACTCACTGGTCGGACCGACACTCAGGCCCGGTTGCGGGGCTGCAACCTCTGGTGCGGACATCTCGCTGCCTCCACGATCACTCGACCCGCTCCGCTGCGGCTGGCGCACCCCGACACCCAGGAGCGGGAAGTGCCCCAACCCACGCCGAAGGTAGGACGCCCTCCCGACGGCGTACCTCACCCTGTCCGGGTGAAGCGAGCCGATCCCGGGCTCCCTACGGTCCAGGTTCAGCAGATGGTGGAATCACTCCACGATCGCGCCGATTCCGAACGGGCAGCCGGCCGACCATGTCGGCGATCGCGGTGCGCGCTTCGCGGGTCTTGTGGCGCGGCAGCGGCGGCGCGAGGGTGACGAGGCTCAGCCCGACGTAGACCAAGGTGTTGAACGCGACCCAGACCGCGAGGGTCTCGTACCAGTCGGTGAAGAGCAGCGACTCCGGAAGCACGATGCCGTAGATGAAGACCGCTGGGTCGCGCAGTGCGAGCCCGACGGCGACGACGAGGCCCTCCACCGGGCGTGGGACATAGTTCCAGTCCGCCTTCTTGCCCGATCCGATCTGGACCAACGAGGTGAGGAAGCAGAACTGGAGGAACAGCGCGTAGCCGAGTTCGATCACGATCGGTGCCGCGAGCAGCCTGGCCCGCCATCCCGCCGCCCACACCGTGACCAGGCGCTCGGCGACGAAGACGAAGCCGATCACGACCCAGAACGTCGACCATCGCAGCGAGGTAGCGGCAAGGATCGTGATCAGGACCAGCGCCAGGTAGGACAAGAACGCGACGACGCCGTAGGCCAGCCCGGCCTGCTGGCGCCAGTACATCGCGGTGGTCCGGGTGAGTCCGTAGACGCCGATGTTCTCCAGCGCTCCTCGGTGCCACCGCAGCCGCTGGCGCCACAGGTCTCGCCAGGTCGTCATCACCTCGGTGGTGACCACACACTGCGGCGGAGCGTACATCTTCGCGCCGAGGGTCTTCAGCGCCAGAGTGAGCTCGTTGTCCTCGGTCAGCGCCAACGTGTCGTAGACGCTGCCTGCCGGCCCAGGGATGAGCGGACCTCTGGCCGCCGCGACGGCCCGCAAGGCATAGGCGCGGATCACCGACGCCGTGCCGGTAAGCACGAACACGCGCTCGGGCCGCCGTGACACCACACGCTGGTAGCGGGAGTACTCGTTGCGCTGGAGCTGACCGATCAGCCCCCCGCCCTCCTCGCCGTAGAACAACCCGCTGACCGCCATCAGGTCCGGGTCGTCCTCCAGCAGCCCGAGCGCCACGGCCAGGTAGTCGGTCGCGATCGTCGAGTCGGCGTCCATGACCAGGACCACGTCGGCTGCGGTCGCCTCGGGAAGGAGGCGGGCCAGCGCCTGGTTGAGGGCTCCGGCCTTCTTCTCGGTGTTGCCGACGGTCTCCTGGACCTCGATGCCGTGCGCGTCAGCGACCTCGACGGTCCGGTCTGTGCAGTTGTCGGCGACGACCAGGACGCGGTCCGGCGGCCGGCTCTGCGCGGCCAGCGACTCAAGGGTGAGGCCCAAGACAGCTTCCTCGTTGTGAGCAGGCACCAGAACCGTAACCCGGACCCGCTTGACTGCTGCGGCGTCCTCGCGGGACGGGAGCGCGGTGGCTGGCCAATCCGGGAGGCGGTCCAGATCCAGGTACTGCACGCCCGGCCCGAGCAGCAGCTGCCGCGTCACGAAGGCCGCCCCCTGCGGCCGGTGTGGTTGGCGCCTCGAGCGGCTCAGAATCCGCATCGCGGCCGCCGTGTCGAGCGCCGCGACCCCGACAAAGGTGCCGGCGAGGCCGAACGCCGCTGCCAGGAGGACCCCGCCTCCCGGCAGCGCATCCAGCAGCCCGAGGGGGAACGTGGGTGCACGAGTGGCTCGCCCGCTACGGCTCAAGAGCACCAGCACCGCGCCGACGATGAGCAGTCCGCTGATTCCGGCGAGTAGCGCGGTCAACCAGCCCAAACGAGACGCACGCTCACGCAGGGTCGTCGGCTCGGCTCGGGACACGACACCTCCTGATCGCCGGCTACACCGTCCAGTGTCGCGACCACGAGCGTGGGGGTCTACGTCCGAGGCGGCCGAGGCGCCTCCGCTGAAGTCGCGAGCAGCATCGCCGGACAACGATCGTTTTCTGCGGCGACTCACCCGCTTCGGTCGGCGTCGGGGCCACGACCTCCGAGCCTCGCTGAGTGTGGCCCGGCATCGGCCTGCTGGCGCGGCCTCGCTGCATGTCCGGTCCGCAGCCGCGAACAGATCTCATCTCAAGAAATGTTGGGTTGACCCCGTTGAGCGCAAGCCGATGAGCGGACGGGTCATTGCCCTTGAGTGGCTCGGCACGAGACGATCGGCGCGGAGGTGCGGCCATGAAGGTGCGACCTGGAGCTGTGGTCCGGGGAGTCGGTGTTGCCCTCGCCTGCCTGGCCGCGGACCCGTCCACGCGTTCGCCCATCTTGCTCGCGGGGTTCACGGGTGGCTGGTTCTTGAACAAGCCAGGACTCCAAGTCTTCACGATCATCCCCGATGCGGATGAGCCGTGGAAGCGCGCCACGGTGCCCTTCGCAACGTCGGTGACGTCGTGGTCGGCCGTGATGATGGCGGCCACGACCGCCGTACGTCGAACAAGGCTGCCTGTACCGATCGCCGCGGTCGTGCTCGGAGGCGGCCTCGTGGTGGTCGACTCCCTTCTCGCCGACCTGGGCGAGGCGCGTGAGGCAGCCAAGGCTGGGGAACTCCAAACCGAAACGGCACCTCCCAGCTCACGAGCCTGACACCGACCCACACCGCCAGCGCGCGCCGCGCCCGGCGGCCTGACGTGCACGATCCCCCGGTCGGCTCCCATGTCTGTCACGTCTCGGCGTAGTCAAAGAGCACCTCGACGCCGTCGGTGAAGCGCTTCTGCGAAGGAAGGGCGTGCTTGAGGCCCATCTCCTGATTCAACCGCTCGAGAGCGGAAACGATGCAGCACCGGAACGGCTCCGAGCCGATCGAGCGGTGGTTGTCCCGCAGATCTTCTTGCGGACTATCTGCGGACCAAACACCCCTAGACCTGCGTTTCCGCAGGTCAGAGGCCTGGGGCGGAGGGGCTGGTCTGTAGGCCGGGTTCTGTTCCCGGGCGCCTTGCGGCGCACCGTTCGGCGACCATCCATCTCGGGCCGCCGTTGCCGACGGCCTCATGCGGTCCACCCGTGCACTCGGGCGGGCAGCCCTCGAGCGTGCACTGTTCGACCTTGCTCCGGGCGGGGTTTACCGAGCCGACCCGGTCACCCGGGTCGCTGGTGGTCTCTTGCACCACCGTTTCACCCTTACCTGCACCACCGTCGGTCTCGACAAGCTCGACCAGCGGTGACGTGCACCGTCGGTCTCGACAAGCTCGACCAGCGGTGACGTGCACCGTCGGTCTCGACAAGCTCGACCAGCGGTGACGTGCACCGTCGGTCTCGACAAGCTCGACCAGCGGTGACGTGCACCGTCGGTCTCGACAAGCTCGACCAGCGGTGACGTGCACCGTCGGTCTCGACAAGCTCGACCAGCGGTGACGTTCAGGCGGTCTGTTCTCTGTGGCACTTTCCCGCGGGTTGCCCCGGGTGGGTGTTACCCACCGCCCTGCCCTGGGGAGCCCGGACCTTCCTCGACGCCACGTCGTGAGACGCGCGCCGCGGTCGCCCGACCAGCCCCTCCGCGCCCGCCATCGTAGGGCCAGACACCACGAATCAGGAACCGGGAAAGAAGAACGCCGGGCCGGCCACTGCTGGAGGGGACCGGCCCGGCGTTCGGTGGGGACGTCAGCTCACGTTGAGTGCCGTGTCATCGATCACGAACGACGTCTGGAGCGAGACGTCCTCCGTGCCGCTGAACGAGAGCGTCACCGTCTGCCCCGCGAACGAGGACAGGTTGAAGGACTTCTGGGCGTACCCGGTGTTCTTGTTCAGGTTCGAGTACGTCGCCAGGGTCGTGCTGCCGGCCTTGACCGTCAGCTTGTCGTACGCCGTCGTCGTCGTGGTCTCCGCGGTGTCGATGTGCAGCCAGAACGTGAACGTCGCCGCGCATCCGGCCGGGATCGTCACCGACTGCGTCAGCGTGTCGGTGTGGGTGGTGCCGTACCCGTCCAGCCACGCCTTCCAGCTGCCCGAGTGGGCCGGCTCGCCGGTGGAGCTGTCGATGACGCCCGAGGACGCCGTCCACGGAGCAGCCGTGCCGGTCTCGAAGCCGGGGTTGCCGAGCTTCTGTCCGGGGCTGCTGCAGCCGCCGCCGCTGCTGCCGATCGTCCACGTGAACGTGGTCGAGCCGGAGGCGTTGGTGGTGTCCTTGGCCGTGACCGTGGAGCTGTAGGTGCCCGCCGTGGTCGGCGTCCCGCTGATCAGGCCGCTGGAGGCGTTGATCGACAGGCCGGTCGGGAGGCCGGTCGCCGACCAGGTCAGCGTCTGGCCGGAGGCCGAGTCGGACGCCGGTCATCTGCAGCGACTTGGCGGTGCCGACGGTGCCGGTCTGGCTGCCCGGGTTGTTCACCGTCACGGTGTTGCCCTGGCTGCCGCCACCGACGATGGCGTGCGTCAGGTCGCACGCGTTGGTGTCGTTGGACCAGCTGGCCTGCTCGGCGAAGGTGCCGAAGGAGCCGAACGACGACGTTGGCCGCGCCGCCCGTGGCCCGGAGCTCAGCCAGGCGCACTCGTCGGAGTTCTCCTGGCCGTTGTAGGTGCCACCGGTGTGGTTGGTCCAGCCGCCGGCCGGGTTCTGGTCCGACATCATCTCGTGCCACTCGTGACCGAGCGTCATCGTCCAGCCGTCCAGGGTCCCGGCGCTGCCGGAGTTGACGAAGCCGACGCCGCAGCTGGCGCCCGCGTCCATGTTGTACGGCTGGTTGCTGAAGGCGATGTCGCCGTACGGCGACGACGCACCGCCGAGCGTTCACCGTTCCAGTCGTGCCAGGCGCAGTAGGAGCCCTGGTAGTTGTCGGGGTTGGTGCCGTGCGGGGACAGGATCACGTAGTACGCGTTCCGGTTCGACGCGGCCGTCGTGTTGCCGAAGTGTGCCGCTGCGTCGACGGCCTCCTGGCCGAGCTGGTGCCGAGGTCGCGGCCGAGGGCGACGCCTTCGAGTTGTCGTACCAGACGCCGGAGAGCACGCCGCCGGTCTGGTAGGGCACGAAGTTGGCGTTCGACGGGACAGCTGGTGGCGCCGGTGGCCACGTTCGGCCCGTCGCACCACTGGGTCAGGTCCGCCGACCAGCGCTCGTTGTTGGTGCCGATGCCCTTGAACATGTTCTGCGCGGCCTCGGCCGCGTGGTCGGAGTCGCCGGAGAAGCTGCTGATCCCGTTGGAGTCGCGTCTGGGTGCCCCACTGGGTGCCGTAGAAGACCAGGTAGACCTTCGAATGGCCGCTGTTGACGCCGATGCCGTCGACGCCGCCGCCGTACGACAGGGTCTTGGGGCCGGTGGCGTTGATGTTGGCGTGCTGCCACGCCTTCATCTTGGAGTTGGTCTCCAGGGTGGGCACCGCACCGTGCCGGTACGGGTGGTGGTACGACGGGGAGTAGGGGTCTTGAGAACCGGTCGCGTTGGCCGGGGCTGCGGCCGCGAGACCCGAGGCGGCGATCGCCGCGACGGTGCCCAAGCCGGCCACCAGCGCGGTGCGCCAGTCTCTGCCGAGAGATCTCATAGAGCTGTCCTTCCGGGGCACCTGTGGGCGCCCGCACTGACGGCCGCCGGGTGACGAGCCAGGCGCATCATGCACCGGCAGTGAGAAGCGACAACAGCCTCATGATCTTGCAATGCACGAAGATGAGCCGGCACGAGGAGAACCGGTCGCCTCACCGGATGGACGATCCGCGGGACCGCGGGCGGCGGATGCCGTCGTCCCCGGGTCGGGCGAGCGCCGAGATCAGGGGTGGGTGAGCACTTCGGCGCCGTCGGTGGTCACCAGGAGGGTGTGCTCGAACTGGGCGCTTCGTCGGCCGTCGGCGGTCACGACGGTCCAGTCGTCGTCCCACATGACCCATTCGGGGGTGCCGAGATTGAGCATCGGCTCGATGGTGAACGTCATGCCGGCCCGGATCTCGTCGTCGAAGCGCGGTTCGTCGTAGTGGGGGATGACCAGGCCGCTGTGGAACGACGTGCCGATGCCGTGCCCGGTGAACTCGCGGACGACGCCGTAGCCGAACCGGCGTGCGTACGACTCGATCACCCGGCCGATGACGCTCACGCGGCGACCCGGCCGCACCGCCTTGATCGCCCGGTCGAGGGCCTCGTGCGTGCGCTCCACGAGCAGGCGGGACTCCTCGTCGACCTCGCCGGCGAGGAAGGTGGCGTTGGTGTCGCCGTGCACGCCGTCGAGGAACGCGGTGATGTCGATGTTGACGATGTCGCCGTCCTCGAGCACGCGGGCGTCGGGGATGCCGTGGCAGACCACCTCGTTGACGCTGGTGCACAGGCTCTTCGGGAAGCCCTTGTAGCCGAGGGTCGAAGGGTAGGCGCCGTGGTCGCAGAGGAACTCGTGACCGATCCGGTCGAGCTCGTCGGTGGTGATGCCGGGGGACACGTGCGAGCCGACGAGATCTCGGGCCTGGGCCGCGAGCCGGCAGGCGGCGCGGATCCGCTCGATGGTGTCCGCGTCCTTGACCTCGCTGCCGGTGAACGGAGCCGGCAGCGGTTTTCCGACGTACTCGGGGCGTGGGATCGCCGCGGGTACGTCGCGACGCGGCGAGATCGCGGCCGGGGCGATCGCGGTCGAGGTCATGCCCCGAAGTCTAGGCGCGACCGGTTCGGCGCCGGCGGCCCGTAGGCTCCGGAGCATGGACAAGTACTGGTTCTGCGTGAAGCACCACGCGGTCGAGGGACCGGACGGCTGCCCGCCGATCGACCGTCTCGGACCCTATGCCACGGAGGCCGAGGCGGCCCGCGCGCTGGAGAAGGCCCAGGAGCGCAACCAGGAGTGGGACAGCGACCCCAACTGGAGCGACGAGCCCGGGCTCGACGGCCAGTCCCGACGGCGTACCACCGAGTGACGGCCCGCCAGCCGTCGCGCCCCACGCCACCTCCGGCACCACCGCGCATCTCCCCGCTGCCGTTCGCCGGGATGATCGGCCTGGCCTGCGTGCTGTTCCTCGACCTGGCGAGCGGCGCGGTGCTCCGCTGGTGGGGCGTGGTGCTGCTCGTGGTGGTCTGGCTCCTGCTGTTCCTGATCGCGTGCGCGTGGTGGAGCCCCCACCCGAGGCGCCTGCCCTGGCTCGCCGTGGTCGGGGTTCTGGTCTGGGGTCTCGTCGTCTTCAGCGGCGCCCTCGGCTGAGGCGCCGGCTCGCGGTCAGAGCCAGCCGCGGGAGGTGGCGATCTGGACGGCCTCGGAGCGGTTGACCGCGCCGGTCTTGCCGATCGCCGCGGACAGGTGGTTGCGGACCGTGCCCTGCGAGAGGTGGACGCGGGTCGCGATCATCGCGACGGCCGCGCCGTCGGTGGCCGCGCGGAGCACCTCCGTCTCCCGCTCCGTGAGGGGGGAGTCGCCGATGACCAGGCTGTCCATGGCCAGGGCGGGGTCCACCACCCGCAGCCCCTGGTGGACCCGTCGTACGGCGTCCGCCAGCTGGGCGGCCGGCGTGTCCTTGACGACGAACCCGTCCGCACCCGACTGCATGGCCCGGCGCAGGAAGCCCGGCCGGCCGAACGTCGTGACGATGAGCACCCGGGTGCCGGGCGCGACGCGTCGTACCTCGGCGGCGGCACTGATGCCGTCGAGGCCCGGCATCTCCACGTCGAGCAGCGCCACGTCCGGCCGGTGCTCCAGCACGGCCGGTACGACGGCGTCCCCCGAGGCCACCTCGGCGACGACTTCGAGGTCGCTCTCGAGGCTGAGCAGCGCCGACAACGCGCCGCGGACGAGCGCCTGGTCGTCGGCCAGCAGCAGCCGGATGGTCCGGTCGCTCACGCCCGCACGACCCGGAGGCTGTAGCCGGGCTGCAGGTCCGTCGTGATCACGCCGGCGCCCAGCGCACCGGCGCGCTCGCGGAGCCCGAGCAACCCGGACCCCGGAGCGTCGCCGGGTTCGGGACCGGTCCCGTCGTCGCACACCTCGACGGCGTCTGGCGACAGCAGGACCCGGCAGCAGGACGCGCCCGAGTGCCGGATCACGTTGGTGACTCCCTCCCGGACCGTCCACGCGAACAGCTCACGCAGCTCGGTCGGGACGTCGTCGGCGGCACCCGGAACCTCGGCCCGGATCTCGGCCGCCGCGAGCGCCGTGCGGGCGCGCGCCAGCTCACCGGGCAACGTGAGCTCGCGATAGCCCTCGACGGCACGCCGGACGTCCGCCAGCGCGTCGCGGCTCAGTCGCTCGAGGTCCTCGAGCTCGGCGCGGGCCCGGTCGGTGTCGACGTCGAGCAGCCGGTTGGCGAGCTCCGCCTTGACCGTGATCACGGTCAGTGAATGACCCAGGATGTCGTGCAGGTCGCGGGCGAACCGCGTCCGCTCGTTCTCGACGACGAGCGCGGAGTTCTCCTCGTGCGCGACGATCAGGTCGTTGGTGCGGCGCAGCATCGAGAGGATCCCCCAGACCGCCAGGGACGCCGCCAGGATGGAGAAGGCGAGCCATCCCGCATCGGTCCACCCCTCGATGGCCCGAGCCAGCGCCAGGTTGATCGCGGCGTCGGCCAGCACGAGCGCGAGTGCGACGCGGCCGGGGAAGAGCATCACGGCGGACACCGCGCAGAAGACCGAGGTGGCCGTGCCCGCCTGACCGACCGTGAGCACGGTGCCGACGGCGAGGGCGACCAGCAGACACATCCAGGCCACCGCCACCGGCCAGGGGGGCCGGAGGATCAGGCGCGCCCGCTGCCGACGGAGCCGCACCCACAGGCAGAGGTACGCCGCGCCGAACGCGACCGTGAACGCCACCCCGGCGAAGCCGCGTGCCGACGGCAGCCGCGTCCAGGCCTCGTGGAGCGGCTGGGCCAGGAACACCAGCCAGATGGCGGCCATCCACGGCCCGAGCCGGCCGGGAGACGCCCGGAGGATCTGGACGTCCCGGCCGGCTCCCGGGTCGGCCCCGTGGTCGGTGGAGCCGGTCGTGCTGGTCACGGCGGCCACGCTAGTCGCGCTCACACCCGTGCCGTGTCCTTGCTCATCCGCCACGCGGCGCCGGCGACGAAGAGTGCCAGCCAGGCGACCAGGTTGAGGAGCCAGACGGCGTGGGGGGCGCCGCCGTACAAGGGCCAGCGAGCGAGCTGCGCGAGCCCGTAGATCGGGGTGACCGCGGAGATGTGGCCCAGGGTCGAGTGGCTCGAGATGGGGAACCACAGGCCGCCGATCGCGGCCAGCGCGGCCAGCACCGGCCCGAGGACCTGCATGACGTTCTCGCTCGGAAGCAGGTAACCCATGAAGAGCCCGAAGGTCCCGAACACGATGGAACCGACCCACGCGATGGCGGCACCCGCGATCCAGACGTGGGTGGGCATCTCGGCCTTGCCGTTGAGCAGGCCGGCCACGTTGACCGCCGCCACCGAGAGCGCGCCGAAGCCGAGGGCCACGATGGACTTCGTCAGGATGTAGGCGACCGGCGACAACGGGGTCAGCCGGAGCTGGCGCGACCAGCCGAGGGCCCGCTCGGTGGCGACCATCGCGCCACCGCTGGTCGAGGCCAGCACCGCGCCGTACACGGCCATGCTGATGAGGATGTACGCCGACACGTTGCCGGAGCCCACGCGGTCGTTGCTGTATTTGTCGTTGGCGCCGATGATCAGGAACAGCAGGACCGGCATCACCAGCGTGAAGATCACGGTGCGCCGGTTGCGGACCATCCGCCTGAGCTCGATGCCGAGCATGGTCGTGTTGAAGCCGCCCATCGGCGGTACCCGTCGGGTGGCGGGGTCGATGCTCTGCGTCGTCATGACGGTGCTCCCTCGGTGTCGTCGCGGTCGCCGGTGAGGCTGAGGAACGCGTCCTCCAGGCCCCGGGCGGTGATCTCCAGGTCGTGGGCGTCGGTCTCGGTCAACAGGTAGCGCGCCACGGAGTCGGTGTCGCGGGCGTGGACGTAGACGGCGTCGCCACGGACGTCGACGCTCTCGACCCCGTCCAGGGCGGAGAGCCGTACGGCGTCCGCGCCGGGCAGCGTCGCCCGCACCGTGCGGCCCGCGGACAGCGCCTTGATCTGGCTCCCGGTTCCGTCGGCGACGATCCGGCCCTGGCTGATCAGCACGATCCGGTCGGCGTACTGGTCCGCTTCCTCGAGGTAGTGGGTCGCGAAGAGCACGGTGCGGCCCTTCGCGGCGTCCTCGCGGATGGCCGCCCAGAAGGCGCGCCGTCCCTCGACGTCCATCCCGGTCGTCGGCTCGTCCAAGAGCAGCAGGGCCGGGTCGGACAGCAGGGCCATCGCGAAGCGGAGTCGCTGCTGCTCGCCGCCCGAGCACTTGCCGACCTTGCGGTCCGCGATCGACTCGATGCCGGCGGTCTTCAGGACCTGGTCGACCGGGGCGGTGTCGGCGAACAGGCTCGCGGTGTAGGCGACGGTCTCGCGCACCGACAGGTCCTTCAGCAGCCCACCGGTCTGCATCACGGCCGACACCAGCCCCCGGGCGATCGCCTGGCGGGGGTGGAGGCCGAGGACCTCAACGGTGCCGGCGGTCGGGGTCGAGAGTCCGAGCACCATGTCGATGGTGGTGGTCTTGCCTGCGCCGTTGGGGCCGAGGAAGGCGACGATCTCGCCGGGCTCCAGCGAGAGGTCGATGCCGCGTACGGCGTGCACGTCGCCGAAGTCCTTGGTCACCCCGGACAGCCGTACGGCGGGAGCCGCACCGCTCGGGGTGCCCGACAGGGACCGGTCGGAGGTCTGCGTCTGGGTCATGGCCCCAGCCTGACGCAGACCCACCCCGGTGGCCCCACACACGCATCACGACCTGCCCGTGACGTTTGTCAGGTGGCGGTCCCGGGTGCAGCGATGCCCTCAGGGCGCAGCGGTCAGAACGTGTGCTCCGGCCCGGGGAACGTGCCGGCCTTGACGTCCGCGTCGTAGGCGCGCGCGGCGCGGAGCAGCTCGTCGTGGAGCTGGGCGTACTGCTTGACGAAGCTGGCCATGCGGCCGGTGCGGAGGCCGAAGGCGTCCTGCCACACCAGCACCTGACCGTCGCACTCGACCCCCGCGCCGATGCCGATCGTCGGGATCGTGAGCTCCTTGGTGACCTGGGCCGCGACGTCGCCGGGCACCATCTCCATCACCACCGCGAAGGCGCCGGCGTCCTGCACGGCGTGGGCATCGGCCAGCACGCGGTCGGACGCGTCGCCGCGACCCTGCACCCGCGGACCGCCGAGCGCATGCTCGCTCTGGGGGGTGAAGCCGATGTGGGCCATCACCGGGATCCCGCCCTGGCTGAGCCGGGTGATCTGGGCCGCCATCTCGACGCCGCCCTCGAGCTTCACGCAGTGCGCCAGGCCCTCCTTCATGAAGCGGGTGGCGGTGGCGTAGGCCTGTTCGGGTGAGCCCTGGTAGGAGCCGAAGGGAAGGTCCCCGACGACCAGCGCGCGATGGACGGAGCGACTCACCGCCCGGGTGAGCGGCAGCAGCTCGTCGACGGTGACCGGGACGGTGGTCTCGTTGGCATAGACGTTGTTGGACGCCGAGTCGCCGACCAGGAGGACGTCGATCCCGGCCTCGTCGAACGTCTGGGCGGCGTACTGCTCGTAGGCCGTCAGCATCGAGAACTTCTCGCCGCGTTCCTTGAACTGGCGCAGGTGGTGGGTGCGGACCCGCCGGACGGGGGGCGTCGCGCGTGGGGGGCCGCTGCCGTACGGCGCGGCGACGTCGTCGGACGGGTTGCTGATCCCCGTGCTCATCTCTGGGGCTCCTCGGGTGTCATCGCGGCTCCCTGGTGGAGTCCACGCAACGGGTTCAGGCTAGTCACCCGGTGGTGCGATGCGGCCTGTGTCGCTCGTCACGGTGGTGGCCGGCGCCGACGTACGACGTATCAGGCCGCGCCGAGCCGGGCTCCTCGAGTCGATGGGCCGGACCGGTCGGCGGGGAACGACCGGCGGCCCGTCCTGGGGGTGATGGTGATGGAGCTCAGCGACCTCGTGCTCGAGGGCGGTGGCGTCAAGGGCGCGGGCCTGGCCGGCGCGGTCAGCGTGCTGGGGGAGCGCTACCGCTTCCACCGGGTCGCGGGCACCTCGGCGGGCGCGATCGTGGCGAGCCTGGTGGCAGCCGGGTTGGGGCCGCGCCTCGAGTCGATGCTCGTCGACACCGACTTCGCGGAGTTCCTCGACGAGGGCGTGGCGGGGCGCCTGCTCGGTGGCGTCGGCAACGGGTTCGACGTGCTCTTCCACGAGGGCATCCATCGCGGGAACGTCCTGCTCCGGTGGGTCGCGCGGCAGCTCGCGGACGCGGGCGTCGTCACCTTCGGGGATCTGCGGCTGCCCGGCACCACGTGCCACGACCCGGTGGAGCACCGCTACGCGCTGGTCGTCGTCGTCTCGGACGTGAGCCGCGGACGGATGCTCCGGCTGCCGTGGGACTACCACGGGCTGCTCGGGGTGGACCCGGACACGATGCCCGTCGCGGAGGCCGTGCGGGCCTCGGCCTCGATCCCGTTCTTCTTCCGCCCGGTCCGGATGCCGGTGGATCCGCGGATGACCGGCGGCCGGCGCGAGATCGTGCTCACCGACGGCGGCATGCTGTCCAACTACCCGATCGACATCTTCGACGACGAGACGGACCACCCGACGATCGGGGTGAAGCTCTCGGCACGGCTGCGGGCCGTCACCTCGAGCTGGCACGACGCGGACACCCCGGTGTCGCTCGCCGAGGCCCTGGTCAAGACGATGACCAACGCGCACGACCAGCTGTACGTCGACCAGCCCTCGGTGTGCGCCCGCACCGTGTTCGTCGAGACCAGCGGGGTGCGGACGACCGACTTCCGGCTGAGCCAGGACGTGAAGCGCGGTCTCTTCGCGAACGGGGTCCGGTCGGCCCGGGACTTCCTGACCAGCTGGGACTTCGACGAATGGCGCCGGCGCTACCCGGAGCTGGTGGCCTGAGGACGCGCGGGCGGGTCAGGCACCGATCTCGGCGAGTCGCGGGAGGACCTGCTCGCACATCCGCCCGGTCCAGCCGACCGGGTCGGCGGCATCGGGCCCGACCCAGACCTGGCCGACCCCGAGATCGGCGTACTCCTGCATGGACCCGAGCCAGGCGTCCACGTCGTCGAGCGGCCGGTTGAGGGTGCCGACGATGGTCTTGGCGATCTCGTCGTAGTCGCGCCCGACCTCGTCGCAGTGGCCGCGGAGGACGTCGAGCTTGTGCTTGATCGCGCTGGGATCGGTGGCGAACAGGTTGCACGCGTCGGCGTACTGCGCGACGAGCCGGAGCGTCTTCCGCTCCCCGCCGCCACCGATCAGGATCCGCGGGCCGCCGTGCTGCAGCGGCTGCGGGACCAGGGCGAGCTCCTCGAGCCGGTAGTGCTTGCCGGCGTAGGTGCCACCGCCGTTCCAGCCCTGCTTGATGATCTGCAGCGTCTCCTCGAGCCGCTCGAAGCGTTCTTTGGTGGGCGGGTAGGGGACGCCGAGGCCGCGGTGCTCCCGCTCGTACCAGGCGGCGCCGAGCCCCAGCATCGCCCGACCGCCCGACAGCACGTCGAGCGTGGTGACGACCTTGGCAAGCAGGCCGGGATGGCGGTAGCTCACGCCGGTGACCAGCAGGCCGAGCTCCAGGCGGTTGGTCTGTCCGGCGAGGAAGCCGAGGCTGGTGTAGCCCTCGAGCATCGGCTCGGCCGGTCCGCCCAGGTGCTCCATCTGGAAGTAGTGGTCCATCATCGTCAGCGTGGTGACGCCGCCCTCGTCGGCCGCCCGCGCGACGCCGGCCAGGGTCGTACCCAGGGCCGGCGGCCCCCCGGGCCAGGTGAGGTTGGCGCAGTGAACTCCGAGCTTCATGCCACCAACGTACGCCGCTACCGGAGACCCCCTCCGCCGGGCCGGGTCCGGGAAGCGCTGATGAGGGTGCCCGATCCCTAGACTGGCGGCGTGGAGTTCTACTCGGCGTACGCGCAGGGATTCGCACGCGTGGCCGCCTGCACCATCCCGGTCGCCCTCGCCGACCCGGCGACCAACGCCGAGACCGTGCTCGCCCAGGCCCGGGAGTGCCATGACGAGGGTGTCGCTGTCGCGGTCTTCCCCGAGCTGTGCCTCTCCGGCTACTCCGTCGAGGACCTCCTGCTCCAGGACACGCTGCTGGTCGCGGTCGACGAGGCGGTCAGCACGATCGTCCGAGGCTCCGCCGGCCTGCTGCCGGTGCTCGTGGTCGGCGCACCCCTCGTGCGGGGCACCCGCCTGCTCAACTGCGCGGTCGTGATCAAGGGCGGCCGGATCCTCGGCGTGGCCCCGAAGTCCTACCTGCCGAACTACCGCGAGTTCTACGAGCGCCGCCACTTCGCCCCCGGCGACGACCTCCGAGGTACGACGATCCGCGTCGCCGGCCAGGACGTGCCCCTGGGGCCCGACCTGATCTTCACCGCGAGCGACCTTCCCGACCTCCGGCTGCACGTCGAGATCTGTGAGGACATGTGGGTGCCGGTGCCGCCGAGCGCCGAGGCCGCCCTCGCCGGTGCCACCGTGCTGTCCAACCTCTCCGGCAGCCCGATCACCATCGCCCGCGCCGAGGACCGACGCCTCCTGGTGCGCAGCGCGAGCGCCCGGGGCAACGCGGCGTACGTCTTCGCCGCGGCCGGGCAGGGCGAGTCGACCACCGACCTGGCCTGGGACGGCCAGACCATGGTCTACGAGTGCGGCGACCTGCTGGGCGAGAGCGAGCGCTTCCCCGACGGGCCACGTCGCACCGTCGTCGACGTCGACCTCGACCGGATCCGGCAGGAACGCATCCGGCAGGGCACCCACGACGACAACCGGCGCGGCCTCGATTCTGCGCGCCCGGCGAGGGCCCCGTTCCGGACCGTCCCCTTCGAGCTGGCACCGCCGTCCGGTGACATCGGGCTGCGCCGCGCGGTCGACCGCTTCCCGTTCGTCCCGGACGACGTGGAGCGCCTGGCCCTGGACTGCTACGAGGCCTACCACATCCAGGTCGGCGGGCTGGTCCAGCGACTGCAGGCGATCGGGCAGCCGAAGGCGGTCATCGGCGTCAGCGGCGGGCTCGACTCGACGCACGCCCTGATCGTCGCGACCCGGGCGATGGACCGGCTCGGGCGCCCCCGGAGCGACGTGCTCGCGTTCACGATGCCCGGCTTCGCGACCGGCGACACCACCCGGTCGCTGGCGACCCGGCTGGCGGCCGCGCTCGGGGTGACGTTCGAGGAGATCGACATCAAGCCCGCGGCCGAGCAGCTGCTGAAGGACCTCGACCACCCCGCCGCCGACGGCGGGACGGCGTACGACGTCACCTACGAGAACGTCCAGGCGGGACTCCGCACCGACTACCTGTTCCGGCTCGCCAACCAGCGCAGCGGCATCGTCGTCGGCACCGGCGACCTCAGCGAGCTGGCCCTGGGGTGGTGCACCTACGGTGTCGGGGACCAGATGTCGCACTACGGCGTGAACGCCGGCGTCCCCAAGACCCTGATCCAGCACCTCATCCGGTGGGTCATCGACAGCGGGCAGTTCGATGACGACGTGAACGCCGTGCTCGCCGAGGTGCTCGACCAGGAGATCACCCCTGAGCTGATCCCGGTCGTGGAGGGCGAGCGCGCGCAGGCCACCGAGGACTCGACCGGACCCTATGCGCTGCAGGACTTCACGCTCTACCACGTGCTCCGGAGGGGCTACCGGCCGAGCAAGATCGCCTTCCTGGCCTGGCACGCCTGGCACGACACCGCGGGCGGGGAGTGGCCGCCGGGCTACCCGCCCGACAGCCGCCCGGCCTACGACCTCCCGACGATCCGGCACTGGCTGGAGGTCTTCTGTCGCAGGTTCTTCGCCAGCCAGTTCAAGCGCAGCGCCCTGCCGAACGGTCCCAAGGTGACGGCCGGCGGCACCATGAGTCCGCGCGGCGACTGGCGGATGCCGAGCGACGCGGCGGCGACCGCCTGGTTGGCGGACCTCGACGCCCACGTCCCGCGCGGCTGAGCGGTGGCAACCTTTTCCTGGGCCGGGATGTCCTAGAGGAGAGGGCGGCCCACGGGGGACCGCCCGGACCCTGAGGAGCAGCCATGGCACGCCTCCCTCGAGTGGCCGCTGTCGCGGTGACGCTGGCCGCCGCCGTCCTGGCCACGACGTCCCAGGCCCCGGCGCCCGCCGCGACGCGACCGTCGTCGGGGGCGCACGTGTCGGCCGCCCCGGCGGCGCACACGCACCTGCGTCTCCACATCACCGGGTGCGACCGGTGCACGGTGACCCTGCAGCGCGCCGTGTCGGGCAACCCCGACGTCTGGACCTCGCCCCCGCAGCGCGTCGGAGCGGACCACCGCGTGACGTTCCGCATGCTGACCTCCCGTACCCACGGCCTGTCGTTCGTGCTCCGGGCGCCGTGGCAGGGCGACACCGGAGCGGTTCCCAACATCGTCACCCGCTATCGGGGGCACCGGGTCGGCTCCTGGGTCGGTCGGACGGCCGCTCGCCACGGGCGCCGGGCCGAGGGCTGCTGGGCCGGTACGACGCGCGACGTGGTCACCCTCGACTTCCACGTCGGTCGGGTCGCGGCCAAGACGCTGACCGGTGACCCCACCCGCATCCCGCTCGCCTACGCGACGCACACCCTGGCGAGCTGGAAGCCGATGACGAGGACGTTCAAGGGCACGATCGCCAACCAGGACGCCTTCTACTGCTCGCCGCCGGCCCAGCGACAGGAACGCCCCGCAACACGGCCGTAACACGCCTGCGACACACTGCGCCCATGGGCAAGCAGGAAGACTTCGTGCTGCGCGCGCTCGAGGAACGGGACGTCCGGTTCGTGCGTCTGTGGTTCACCGACGTGCTCGGCTTCCTCAAGTCGGTGGCGGTCGCCCCCGCGGAGCTCGAGGGCGCCTTCGACGAGGGCATCGGTTTCGACGGCTCCGCGATCGAGGGCTTCGCCCGCGTCTACGAGGCCGACATGCTCGCCCGTCCCGACCCGTCGACGTTCCAGATCCTGCCGTGGCGCGGCGAGGGCCCGAGCACGGCGCGGATGTTCTGCGACATCGTGATGCCCGACGGCTCGCCGTCGTACGCCGATCCCCGCCACGTCCTCAAGCGGACGCTGGGCAAGGCCGCCGAGCAGGGGTTCACCTTCTACACGCACCCCGAGGTGGAGTTCTACCTGTTCAAGGACACCCCGACGCCGGGCGGCGACCCGGTGCCGGTGGACCGGAGCGGCTACTTCGACCACACGGCCCAGTCGCAGGGCGCCGACTTCCGCCGCGAGGCCATCACGATGCTGGAGTCGATGGGGATCTCGGTGGAGTTCAGCCACCACGAGGGCGGCCCGGGCCAGCAGGAGATCGACCTGAGGTACGCCGACGCCCTGTCCACGGCCGACAACATCATGACGTTCCGGACGGTCATCCGAGAGGTGGCGCTCAGCCAGGGCGTGTGGGCGACGTTCATGCCGAAGCCGTTCACCGCCCACCCCGGGTCGGCGATGCACACGCACGTGTCCCTCTTCGAGGGCGACCGCAACGCGTTCTTCGAGGCCGGCGCCGAGTACCAGCTCTCCAAGACCGGGCGGCAGTTCATCGCCGGGATCCTCCGCCATGCCAGCGAGATCACCGTCGTCACCAACCAGTGGGTCAACAGCTACAAGCGGCTGCTCGGCGGCGGTGAGGCGCCGTCGTACATCTGCTGGGGCCACAACAACCGCTCGGCGATGGTGCGGGTCCCGATGTACAAGCCGCAGAAGGGCGTCTCGACCCGTGTCGAGCTGCGCACGATCGACTCGGCGTGCAACCCCTACCTCGCGTACGCCGTGGTGCTCGCCGCGGGCATGAAGGGGATCGAGGAGGGCTACGACCTGCCGCACGAGGCGGAGGACGACGTGTGGACCTTGACCGAGCGGGAGCGCAAGAGTCTCGGCATCGCCCCGCTCCCGACGAGCCTGTCCGAGGCGATCTCGGTGGCGGAGGACTCCGAGCTGCTCGCCGAGACCCTGGGCGAGCACGTCTTCGACTTCTTCCTGCGCAACAAGCGCACCGAGTGGCGCGAGTACCGCACCCAGGTCTCCGCCTTCGAGCGGGACCGCATGCTGCCGGTCCTCTGACCGGTCCTCTGACCGGGGCTCAGACCGGGTGGAACGTGACCGACCCCTTCGGGGTCGACCACGTCATCACCTCGACCGCCATCCTGCCCGCCCGCACGGAGGGGTCGTTCCCGGCCAGCTCGCGCGCCTCGTCGACGTCGCAGGTGTAGAGGCAGAGCCCTCGCAACGTGACGTCGGGCTGGTCCGAGAACGGCCCGGCGGCGGCGAGCTTCCCGGCGCGACGCATCGACGCCAGGTGGGCCAGGTGCGCGGCCTGCAGGCTTTCGAGCTCGTCCTCCGGCAGCTCGTGGGCCCGCGGGCCGGCCCGGAGCAGCACGAGGGCGTAGGAGTCGAGCTCCATCAGCGGCGCCCGGGCTTGTGGTCCAGCGTCTGCGCCAGCATCCAGGGTGTGCCGTCCGGGTCGAAGAACGTCGACAGCCGGACCATGCCCGGGATCTCGTGCCAGTCCTCGACCTTCACGTCGTGCTCCCGCAGGTGCGCGATGGCCGCGTCGATGTCGTGCACCCCGAAGGTGGGGACCACGTTGCCGGGGGACACCTCCTCGGACTGGCCGAGCCCGATCGTGAAGCCGAAGGGCGTCCGGAGCTCGCACCAGCCGTAGTCGGCGAGCTCGTAGTCCACCTGGAATCCGAGAATGTCGCGGTACCACGCCAGGGAGCGGTCGTAGTCGGACACGTTGACCGACACGACGCAGTTCTCCGGGTTGAAATCGATCGTCATGACACGTTTTTATACTAAGTTGTTTTCTGTGTCAACGGACCTCGTGGAGCTGTTCCACCATCGGTGGGCGGTGCCCGCGCTCGCGCTGCTCGACGAGCGGGGCGCCGTGCGTTTCGTGGAGCTCCAGCGCAAGCTCGGGGTGGGCCGGGACTCGTTGCGGCGGGCGCTCGACGCGCTGGCGAGCCTGGACTACGTGCGGCCCAACGAGGGCTACGGGCACCCGCTGCGCCCGGAGTACATGATCACCGACGCGGGCCGCGACGCGGCCGGACTGGCCCGCCGGGTGGTGTTCTCCACCTCGCGTGACACGCTCCTGCGGAAGTGGTCGGTGCCGGTCCTGGCCGCCCTCGAGGAGCCGCAGCGGTTCTCCGAGCTGCGGACGGCCCTCCCCGGGGTCACCCCTCGGGCGCTCGCACTCGCGCTGCGCGACCTCGAGGACGCCCGGCTCGTCCAGCGGGAGGTGCTGCCCACCCGACCGCCCTCCACGGTGTATCGCTCGACGAGCCGCGCCGACGCCGTCCTCGGACGCCGGCGCGACGCGGTGCGCTGACCCCACTACCTTGGGCGCGTGAGTCCTCGAGTCCTGGTGGTGGAGCACGAGACCGACGACCCGATCCACCTCATGGGGACCTGGATGGAGGGCGTCGAGGTCTCCGCGTGCCGCCCCTACAGCGGCGAGGTCGTGCCGTCCTCCCTGGAGGGGTACGACGGGCTGGTCGTGATGGGCGGAGCGATGGGCGCCAACGACGACGCGACCGTGTCGTGGCTCGGCGCCACCAAGGAGCTGATCCGGGGAGCCGCCCGCGACCGGGTGCCAACGCTCGGGATCTGCCTGGGGCACCAGCTCGTTGCGACCGCGCTGGGGGGCGAGGTCACGCCCAACCCGCGGGGCAAGCAGTTCGGGCTCCTCGACGTCGGCTGGGAGGGAGACGCCCACCTCGACGCACTCTTCGCGCCGGTGGCCACCCCCCGGCGGGCTCTGCAGTGGAACGACGACGTCGTCACCCGGCTGCCGGACGGCGCCCGGCTGATGGCGCGGGCCGCGAGCGGCGAGATCCAGGCGGCCCGTTTCGCCCCCTCCGTGTGGGGCGTGCAGTGGCACCCCGAGGTCGACGAGCCGGTGGTGCGGCGGTGGGCCGCCGACGGCGCGGTCGATCCGGACCTGGCGGAGCGCGAGCTGGTGGCCCTCGACCGGGCCGCCCCCGAGCTCGAGCGGGCGTGGCGACCGCTCGCCGCACGGTTCGGCGAGCTCGTGGGCGATCGGCGAAGGCAGGGCTGAGACTCGCACCGACCTGGTCGAGGACAAGGCCGCCGCACGTGGGGCCACCCGATGACCACGCCGCCCACGACCACGAGTGGCTAGATTGACGCGGTGAACCCCCGCAGCGACTCGGTGCACACCCGCCTGCTGCGTCTGGGGTTCGAGGACCCCGCTCGGGCACGCGACGAGCTCGCCGTGCTGGGGGAGGGCGCCGAACCCCTCGTCGCGATCCTCGCTCGCACCGCCGACCCCGACCAGGCGCTCGCCGAGCTCACCCGGCTGTCCGGCCGCGCCGACCCCGGCCTGATCCCCGAGCTGGCGGACGACGAAGGCACGTCGATGCGGCTGCTGTCCGTCCTCGGAGCCAGTCAGGCGCTGGCCGACCACCTCTGCCGACACCCCGACCAGTGGCGCGAGCTCGCCGACCCGTTCCTCGGCTCGACCCGCCCGGCGGCGTACGCCGTGCGGGCCGCGCTGCTCCGCGCCGTCGGCGCCGCCCCGGACGACGAGGCACCCACGGCCACGCTGCCCGACCGCGAGGCGGTCGACGCGCTGCGCGTGGAGTACCGCCGGGTCCTGACCCGGCTCGCGGCGCGCGACCTGGCTCACCATCTCGGGGTCGACGACGCGGCCGCCGAGCTCTCCGATCTCGCCGCCGGCACGCTGGAGGCCGCGCTGGCCGTGGCCCGCGCACGCGTTCCGGGCTCGCAGACCGTCCGGTTGGCCGTGGTCGCGCTGGGCAAATGCGGCGGCCACGAGCTGAACTACGTCTCCGACGTCGACGTCCTCTACGTCTTCGAGCCCGCGGACGGCGCCGACGAGGCGACGGCCGCCCGCGTCGCCACCCAGCTGGCTTCCCACCTGATGCAGATCTGCTCCGAGCACACGGTCGAGGGCACCATCTGGCCGGTGGACGCCAACCTGCGTCCGGAGGGGAAGGCCGGCCCGCTGGTCCGCACCATCGCCAGCCATCGCGCCTACTACGAGCGGTGGGCCAAGACCTGGGAGTTCCAGGCGCTGCTCAAGGCGCGGCCCGTCGCCGGCGACCTGGGCCTGGGGCAGCAGTTCGTGGACCTGGTCGAGCCGCAGGTGTGGCAGGTGGCCGAACGTGACGGCTTCGTCGGTGACGTCCAGGCGATGCGGCGCCGCGTGGTGGAGAACATCCCCGCCCGCGACGCGGAGCGCCAGCTGAAGCTCGGCTCCGGCGGCCTGCGGGACGTCGAGTTCGCCGTCCAGCTCCTCCAGCTGGTGCACGGGCGCACCGACCGGCACCTGCGCGACCCGTCCACCCTGGGCGCGCTCGACGCCCTGACGAAGCGTGGCTATGTCGGACGCGAGGACGGCGAGGCGCTGCATCAGGCCTATGCGTTCCTCCGCACCCTGGAGCACCGCATCCAGATGCAGCACCTGCGCCGCACGCACGTCGTACCGGCGGACGAGGTGTCGCTGCGACGGATCGGGCGCAGCATGGGCTTCGTCAAGGAGCCCGCGCGGGCGCTCGAGGAGGCCTGGGCACACCACCGCCTGGAGGTGCGTCGCCTCCACGAGAAGCTGTTCTACCGACCGCTGCTGGAGGCAGTGGCACGGGTACCTGCGGCGGGCTCACGCCTCACCGCCGAGGCGGCCGGGGAACGGCTGGCGGCGCTCGGGTTCGGGGACCCGGCGGCGGCCCTCCGTCACCTCGAAGCATTGACCAGCGGCGTCAGCCGGACCGCGTCCATCCAGCGCGCCCTGCTGCCGGCGATGCTCGTGTGGTTCGCCGACGCCCCCGACCCCGACGCCGGTCTCTTCGGCTTCCGCCGGATCAGCGAGAGTCTCGGGTCCACCCACTGGTATCTCAAGACCCTCCGCGACGAGGGCCAGGTCGCCGAGCGCCTGGCCCGGCTGCTGGCCACGTCGCGCTATGCCACCGACCTGCTGGAGCGCGAGCCCGAGGGCGTGCGGATGTTGGGGGAGGAGCTCACCCCGCGCAGCTCCGAGACGCTGGTGGCGCAGATGCGCGCGACGGCCGACCGTCAGCCCGACCCGGCGGAGGCGGTCCGGTCGATCCGAGCGCTGCGGCGCCGCGAGCTGTTCCGGATCGCGGTCGGAGAGCTGTTCGGCGAGACCGAGGTGGCGGACGTGGGTGCCGCCCTGTCGCGGCTGACCGACGCGACCCTCGAGGCGACGCTCGAGGTCGCCGGCCGCTCGGTCCGCGCGCAGCGCGGCCTCGACCACGCCCCCACCCGGATGGCGGTCGTGGCGATGGGGCGCTACGGCGGGTTCGAGCTCTCCTACGGCAGCGACGCCGACGTCATGTTCGTCCACGAGCCGGACGACGACGCCGACGGCGACCCCTCGGCGTACGCGCACGCCGTGGCCAACGAGCTGCGCGCGCTGCTGATCGCGCCGGCGAGCGACCCGGCGCTGGTCGTCGACGCCGACCTGCGCCCCGAGGGCAAGCAGGGTCCGCTGGTGCGCACGCTCGCGTCGTACGACGCCTACTACGCCAAGTGGTCGAAGGTCTGGGAGTCGCAGGCGCTGCTGAGGGCCGACGCCGTGGTCGGCGACGAGGCCGTGCGTGCGCGGTTCGAGGCACTGGTCGACCCTCTGCGCTACCCGGTCGACGGCATCTCCGAGGCCGACGTCGTCGAGGTACGACGGATCAAGGCGCGGGTCGACCGGGAGCGGTTGCCGCGCGGCGCGGACCCGCACACGCACCTCAAGCTCGGGCGGGGCGGGCTGGCCGACATCGAGTGGACGGTCCAGCTGCTCCAGCTGAAGTACGCCGGTCGCGTCGAGGCCCTGCGCAGCCCGCGCACCCTCACCGCGCTGGCGGCGGCCCGCGACGCCGACCTCCTCGACGCGGCCGATGCGGACGCCCTGGACCGCGCCTGGCGGTCGGTCAGCCGGCTGCGCAACGCGATCACCCTGGTCACCGGCAAGAGCGGCGACCAGCTGCCCCGGGATGCCCGCGAGCGGGCGGCCGTGGCGAGCATCCTGGGCTACGGACCGGGACGCTCCGACGAGATGGTCAACGACTACCTCCGGACCACCCGGCGCGCCCGCGCCGTCGTGGACCGGGTCTTCTGGGAGTGAGGACAGACCTGTGACGACCGCCGAACGCGCCGCCCAGCTCCTGGCGCTGCACACCGACCCCGTCCTGCTCACGCTGGTCAACGTCTGGGACGTCGCCAGCGCCCGCGTCGTGGCCCAGACGCCGGGCACCCGTGCCCTGGCCACGGCCAGCCACGCCATCGCCGCGTCGTACGGCTACGACGACGGCGAGCAGATCCCGCGCGACCTCATGCTCGAGGCCGTCGGCCGGATCGCCGCCGCCGTGGACCTGCCGGTCACGGCGGACCTCGAGGCGGGCTACGGGGACGCCGCGGAGACGTGCCGGCGGGCGATCGGGCTGGGCGTCGTGGGTGCGAACATCGAGGACCAGCTGCGGCCGACGGCCGAGGCCGCGGCGATCGTCGAGAGGGTGATGCGGGCCGCGGCCGACGAGGGCGTGCCCGACTTCGTGCTCAACGCGCGGACCGATGCGTTCCTCCGGGCGGGTGAGCGGCCGCCGGACGAGAGCCTGGCCGACGCCGTCCAGCGCGGTCGGGCCTACCTGGACGCCGGGGCGCCGGTCGTCTTCGTCCCGGGGCGGCTGACCGAGGACCAGGTCGTGACCCTGGTCGCCGAGCTCGGTCCGCAACGGCTGACGATGCTGCCGGTGCCGGGCAGTCCAGCCCTGTCCCGCCTGTCGGAGCTGGGCGTGGCTCGCGTCAGCTTCGGCCCCTACCCGCAGCGGGTCGCCCTGACCGCGCTGCAGGAGATGGTCGAGGGCGTGGAGCGCGGAGAGGGCATCCCCGACGCCACCCGCATGCTGACCTGAACAGCGGTTGGCGCACCGCGACCGGTGCTGGTTGGCTGGTCCGGTGGACGACGAGGTGATGGAGCGTTTCCGTACGGCCGCACGGGCCTGCGACTCGACCGTTTTCTGGCATGCGTCGCGCACGCCGGTCGAGGTGCTGCAGACCCTGGCGGAGGACGCCGCCGCGATGGAGCTGACCGAGTGGGACGTGTACGCCGAGCGCGGACCGGTCGCCCTCGTCGAGGCGGAGGTCGCCGAGCTCCTCGGCAAGCCGGCGGCCGCGTTCTTCCCGAGCGGGATCATGGCCCAGCAGGCCGCACTCCGCGTCTGGTGCGACCGCACCGGGTCGAAGCGGGTGGCGATCCCCGACCTCTCGCACCTGCTCACCCACGAGGACGACGGGCCGCGACGCCTGCACGGCTTCGAGTTCGAGCACCTCACCACCGGTCGCTCGACCGCGACCGCCGACGACCTGCGACGGCTCGCACCGGGCCTCGGTGCCGCGCTGGTCGAGCTGCCGCTGCGCGACGCCGGCTGCCTGCTCCCGTCGTGGGACGAGCTCACCGCGCTGTCCGAGGCGGCCCACGAGCTCGACGTACCTCTTCATGCCGACGGAGCCCGGATCTGGGAGTCGCAGCCGTTCTACGACCGACCCCTCGCCGAGATCGCGGGGCAGTTCGACAGCGTCTACGTGTCGTTCTACAAGGGCCTCGAGGCGCTCGCCGGGGCCGCGCTCGCCGGTCCCGAGGACGTCGTCGAGGAGGCCCGCCGCTGGCGCAAGCGGATGGGCGGCACCCTGTTCCACCTCACGCCGCTGGCCGTGTCCGCGCTCGCGGGCCTGCGTGACCGGCTGCCGCGGATGGGGGAGTACGCCGCCTGGGCGCGCAAGCTGGCGAGCGAGGCGTCGGCCGTGGGGCTGCGGGTCTGGCCCGACCCGCCGCACACCAACACCTTCCAGATCTACGCCGAGGCCGATCCCGACGCGATCGTGGAGCGGGTCATCGCGTTCATGGAGCGCGAGAAGGTGCAGCCCTGCGGCGGCTGGTCCACCGCGGACGTCCCGGGCTTCGCCGTGACCGAGGTCGCCGTCCACGACGCCGCGCTCGCGCACGAGCCCGCCCGCGTGGCCGCCTGGTTGGCCGAGGTGACGCAGGGGTGACCGTCGCGCCGGTCGACATCGATCGGGCGTTGACCAGGGCGTGACCGGGCCGCGGCGTACGTCGTGCGCAGTGCCGGTCTGACAGGCTTCCGGCCATGACGGTCGCGCTCTTCACCCTCGGCGGCACGATCTCGATGGCTGGTCGCTCGGCGGGCGGCGAGGGCGTGGTCACCCGCCTGACCGGAGCGGATCTGGTCGCGCACGTCCCCGGGCTCGCGGAGGCGGGTGCCGAGGTCGAGGTCCACGACGTGCAGGCCGTACCCAGCGCCAGCCTGTCGTTCGCGCAGGTGCTCGACGTCGTGGACGCGGCGGGGCGGGCGGTCGCGTCCGGAGCGACCGGCGTGGTGGTCACCCAGGGGACCGACACGTTGGAGGAGACGGCGTACCTCGTCGACCTGGTCTGGCCGCACGAGGAGCCGTTCGTGGTGACGGGCGCGATGCGCAACCCGACGCTGGCCGGAGCCGACGGGCCGGCGAACCTGCTGGCGGCGGTCCGGGTCGCAGCGGCCGTCGAGGCGCGCGGTCTCGGAGCGCTCGTGGTCCTCAACGACGAGATCCACCTGGCGCGGTGGGTCCGCAAACGACACAGCACCAGCGTCGCGGCGTTCGGCTCTGCGGATGTCGGCCCGGTCGGGTACGTGCACGAGGGCCACGTGCGGATCCTGGCTCGCGCTCCCCGGCCGCAGCCCCTCCAGGTCCCGGATGAGGCAGCGCTCCGTGAGACCCGGGTCGCGCTCTACACGGTCAGCCTCGACGACGACGGCCTGCTGCTCGACCGCTGCCACGAGACCCATCACGGCCTCGTGGTCGCCGCGCTCGGGGTCGGGCACGTGCCGAGGTGGCTCGCGGAGCGGTTCGGAGACGTGGCGACGCACATCCCCGTGGTGCTGACGAGCCGCACCGGCGGCGGGCCGGTGCTCCGCGCGACGTACGCCGGGGTGGGCGCCGAGATCGACCTGCAGCGACGGGGGCTGGTCAACGGCGGGCTGCTCGGGCCACCTCAGGCCCGGGTGCTGCTCCGGATGCTCCTGGCGGCCGGAGCGACCCCCTCGCAGGTCGTCGACGCGTTCGAGACCCGCGGAGCCCTTGAGTGGGGAGCGTCACCGTCCTAGCGTGGAGGCACCGCTCCGAGGGAGGCACCATGCCGCTCACCCGCCTCACCAGCACGCTGGCTGCCGCGACCCTGGGAGCCGTGCTCGTTGCGACGACCTATGGCGCCCAGGCCGCCAAGGCCCCGGCCGCTCCCACGCATCCCGCGCATGTGCGCCTGGCCGGTCACGACCGGTTCGTCGCCCCGGCTCCCCACAAGTTCCGTCCCGGGAGCACGCTCCGCATGGGCCTGCACTGCGACTCGACCGACATGTCGATGTAGTCCCGCCCGGCGCGCGTCTCAGTCGGCGTCGAGCAGCGCGAGCTCTTCCTCGGGTGAGCTCCAGGTCGGCCGCAGCCGCCGAGTCGGTGATCGACTCGGGTCGTTTGGCACCCGGGATGGGGATCACCGCCGACGACTGGGCGAGCTCCCACGCCAGCGCGACCTGCTGCGCGCTGACGCCGCGCGCTCCGGCGACCTTGGCGAACGCGGGATGGCGGTCGGCGAGGTCCTTCGCGTCGCCGAGGCCGCCCAACGGGCTCCACGGCAGGAACGCCAGGCCGAGCTCGGCGCAGACGTCGATCTCCGGCCGGCTGCTGCGGAACGCGGGTGAGAACTCGTTCTGCACACTGACCAGCGCGCCCCCGAGCACGTCGTACGCGCGGCGGATCTGGTCCGAGTCGGCGTTCGAGAGCCCCACCATCCGCACCTTGCCGGAGTCGTGGATCTCTCGCAGCGTCCCGAACACCTCGTCGTCGCTGACGTCGGGGTCGGGACGGTGGTGCTGCCACAGCGAGATCTGGTCGACGCCGAGGCTGGTCAGGCTCGCGTCCACGGCCGCGCGCAGGTGCTCCGGACGGCTGTCGGTCGCCCATCCGCCGCCGTCGGTCCGGACGTGGCCGCCCTTGGTGGCCAGGAAGACCTGGTCTCGGACGCCGAGCTCGTCCAGCAGCCCGGCGATGAGGCGCTCGTTGGCGCCCTGCGCGTCCGCGCCCAGCTCGTCACCCGGTCCGTAGGCGTCCGCGGTGTCGAACAGGGTCACCCCGGCGTCGATCGCCGCGCGAACCGTCGCGGCGAGCTGGTCCCGCGGCTGGGTCCCTGACTGGTCGAAGGTCATCAGGCCGAGCCCGATCGCGCCCACCTCGACGCGTCCGACGTGGTCGTTGCCGATCTGTCGTCTCTTCACGTGGAACCCGTTCCCGATCCGCGGGGCGGGAAACGTCACGTACGTCGACCCCGCACACCAGAAGCGCCCCACCACAGGGAGTGAGGTGGGGCGCTGCTCGGTCGCCTGGGCTTTGGGGGGGCTACGCGACGTGACCACGCTAACGACGGAACCAGTTGCGTGACGATCGGGAAAACGAACGTGCCCGGCTAGCACGCACGGACTATCTCCGTCGGGCCCGGACTACGCAGGGCGGCCCGAAAGACCCGTCACGACCCGTCCGAACGGGCCAGGGGTGTGGGGCTGGAGATTCCAAAGATTTTGCGTTTGGAGAGCCGTGAACGGGGAACCATGCTCGCGATGCGTTCTCGGGGCTCTAGGCCGTGTTCCCCCGTGCGCGGCCTAGAGCGCCTCTTGGCTCGTCCCGCGTGCCGCCGCTGCGATGAGCACTCCTCACCGTCGTCCACGACGCTTGTCCGGCTCCCTCCCCGGGCGGGGTGAGGCTCGCCCGTTGCGGGTGAGCCACGGCGATCCCGAGCCTCCTATCTTCGGTCGGAAGGGCGGCGCCAGCCGCCGACGACGTGACGGACGGTGACACACATGGCATTCGACGACGAGATGGGACCGATCGACTACGTGGTCGTGGAGTTTCCGGGGAACCGGATGACGGGCGAGGGGTTCCCCATCCTGGTCGACCTCGTCGACCGCGGCATCATCCGCATCCTGGACCTCGTGTTCGTGCGGAAGGACACCGACGGGTCGGTGACGGCGCTGCAGATCGCGGACTTCGACGGTGACGGCAAGCTCGACCTCGCGGTCTTCGAGGGGGCGTCCTCCGGACTCCTGGACGACGACGACCTCACCGAGGCGGGGTCGGTCATCGAGCCCGGCAACTCGGCAGGGATCCTCGTCTACGAGAACCACTGGGCGGCCCCGTTCGTCGGCGCGCTCCGACGTGGAGGCGCCGAGCTCGTGGCGAGCGGGCGCATCCCGCTCGCCGACCTGGACGCGCTGCTCGAAGGCGCGGAGGCCGGCTGACCGGGCACTGCTCCAGCACCTCGAGCCATCGACTCATCAAGGAAGGAAACGAACATGCCAGGACTCATCCGCGGGGTCGCACGCACGGCCGTGGTCGCCGGTACCGCCACCGCCGTGTCCAACCGGGTCTCGCGCCGTCAGGCGAATCGCTGGTCGCAGCAGGCGGATCAACAGCAGGAGCAGCAGTACGCACAGCCGGCGCAGCCGGCGTACGCCCCGCCGGAGCCCGCCGCGCCGGCCGGCACCGACCTGGTGCAGATGCTCACCCAGCTCGGTGAGCTCCACGACAAGGGCGTGCTGACCGACGAGGAGTTCGCCGTGCAGAAGTCGAAGCTCTTGGCCTGACCCGGCCCGAGCCGGCCTGAGACCGGCCCCCGTCCCCTCACCTCGTGGCACGACGAGATCCGCGGCGGTCGAGGAGCGAGGGGAGCAGCCACGCGAACAGGTACGCGACGTACGTCGCGTTCGGCGGGTCGGTGTGCAGGACGAGGAGCCCGAGCGCGGACGCCGTCGGGTAGGCGATCGCCGCCGCGGCGCCCAGGCGCACGCCGTACCCGACCATGGCACGACGGGAGGGCAGCGGCCGCGCCGGCCGCACGGACGCGTCCCGTGCCGGCCAGAGCAGCGAGACCAGCCAGGCGTACGCCCTCCGGCACCCATCAGAAGGAAGCTCGACGCGGACGTCGCGTAGTCGTCGTACGACAGTCCGTCTCGGGTGGTGGGGTCACGCGGCCCGCCGCAGCCGGGCCCAGGCGTGCCTCCCCGGCTATGGGGCACCCGGGGAGGCACTATCCCCCGGTGGGGGATCCGGGGAATCTCTCCACGTTAGGGAGTGGACCGGACCCGGTCATCCCCCAGGTGAAGGACCAGAGCGGCCACCTCGTCCTTGTTTCGCCGGACTCCTGACAAACAGCGACCGGTGTGGACCGTCCCCTGGAAGGTCGTGAGAGCCAGTTTAGCCCGCGCGAGGTTCGTTCAGCAGCCGCACCGGGCCTGCCGGCCGAGCCGGGCCCGGCGGGGTGGTGGCCTCGACGGGCTCATGCGGCGGGTGGCTCTCTTCCCTTGGGGTGGTTCGCGCATGGGTGGCTCCGTGCTTTCCTGGTGGCTGGTTCCCAGCCCGAGAGCGGAGCAGACAAGTCGATGCCCGACGACACTGACGGCCCGGCGACGCCGAGCGACACGACCGGCGACGTCGAGACCGAGGACCCGCTGCGCTCGTCCCAGATGAGTCGCCTCTGGGCAGCCGTCGCGGGGCTCGTCGTCGTCCTCCTGCTGCTCGTCATCTTCATCGCCCAGAACACGCGCCGCGTCGAGGTGTCCTTCCTCGGATGGAACGGGCACCCGCCGCTCGCGGTCGCGGTCCTGATCGCCGTCGTCGCCGGTCTCACCATCGCGGTGACGGCCGGCACCCTGCGCCTGTGGCAGGTGCGTCGCCGGGTACGTCGTACTCGGTAGCGAGCCGGGCCGGCGGACGATCACCTGACTCGTGCCGATGGGTCCTCAGGCGTCGAGGGCTTCCCGGGCGCTGCGAACGTCGTCGGTGCCGAAGACCAGACGAATCCCCCCGAACGTCGTGTAGGCCAGGTCGATGTTGACGTTGGCGTCGGCCAGGCGCCGGGCCACCTCGCCGAGGGCGCCGGGCTCGTTGGCCACGCTGACCACGAACACCTCACGCTCGTCGGCCACCGGCAGACCGGCGGCGGCGAACGCGTCGCGCAACGTCTCGAGCCGGTCGTCGGCCACGAGGACGTGCACGACGCCCTTGCCCTCGCCGGTGAACGCGGCGAAGCCATCGATGTTCACCCCGGCGGCCCCCGCGACCTCGCCGAGCCGCGCGAACTGGCCCGGCCGGTCATCGAGGATCACCGTCACGTCGTACGCCATCACCTCGATAGTGCATCCGTCGCGCGCGACAGTCGAGACCCGATCACGTGGTGGGTGGCCTGCCCGCCGCCACCAGCACGCCCGCTTGTGGCCCGGCGGCCGACCACGAGCCCGACATCGTGATCACGGCGAGCGCCGAGGTGGGCATCGGTATCGGCGCCCCGGTGAGGAGGGAGGCCAGGTCCTCCATGCCGGGGTTGTGGCCGACCAGGACGACCGTGAGGAGGTCGTCCGGGAGCTCCCGCACGACCGTGAGCAGCTCCCGAGCGGACGCGGCGTACACGCGATCGTCGATCCGCGTCCGCGGAGAGACCTCGAGCGCCCCGGACACCAGGTCCCACGTGCTCCACGCACGAACGGCCGGTGACACGACCGCCAGGTCGATGCTCCCGATGTTCGCCGCCAGCCAGCCGCCCGCCTCCGGTGCCTGATGTCGGCCGCGCTTGGCCAGGGGGCGGTCCAGGTCCGGCTCGTCGCCGGACCAGTCCGACTTCCCGTGCCGGAGCAGGATCAGCGTGCGCTCGGTCATCGGGCGGTGCGATCTGCGTCGTTCGGTCCCATGAGGGGCCCTTCCTGGTCGGTGGCCACCAGGACAGGATCTCGCCCCGGAGCCCGAGGGACTAGCCTGGGTCCGTACGGCGATCGGGTGAGGGGGAGGTGTGGCGACCTTCGCCGCCACCGCTGTCGAGTCGGCCCTGGCCGGCGGTGTCGAGTTCCTGCTGGGCCGCCAGGGCAGCGACGGTCTGTGGCGTGATTTCGAGACGTTGGCCGGTGAGGCGAGCGACTGGCCGACCGGCTTCATCGGCGTCCAGCTCGTCGACGCCGGGGTGCGCGGCACCCCGATCGACCGGGCCGCCGAGGCACTGCTGCGGCGCCAGCACCGCGACGGCGGCTGGGGGTACCACCGCCACGTGCCGAGCGACGCCGACTCGACCGCCTGGGGTCTGCTGTTCCTCGCCGCACGGGGGCTGGAGCGCAACGCCATGGAGCGAGCCGGGCGCTGCCTCAAGGGATTCCAGGACCCGGGGACGGGCGGGGTCTCGACGTACCGCGATCCGGGCCCGATCCGGCGCTACCTGCGTTCCGGGCCCCACCTCGACGTTCGAGGTTGGTGCGCCTGCCACCTCGAGGTGACCGCGACGGCGGGGCGGGCGTTCGCCCGGGTCCCCGACGGACGCTTCCGGCAGGAGGCGGAGCTGACGTGGCAGTACGTCGGGCCGCGGCAGGCTGCAGACGGCGCCTGGGACTCGTACTGGTGGGTCGACCGGCACTACCCGACCTTGCAGTCGGCGGCCCTGGCCGACGTGCTGGGGCACCGTGAGCCTGTGGTGAAAGCCGCAGCGTGGAGCCGCTCCGAGCAGCCCGGCGAAGGCGGCTGGGGTGCCGACGGACGCGAGCATTCTGCCTTCGCCGCCGCGCTGTCCCTCGCCGTGCACCTCCTGGCCGGGGATCCCGGGTCCCACGACGACATCGTGAGGCGCGGGCTGCTCGACCTGGTCGACCTGCAGCAGCCCGACGGCGGTTGGCCCGGGCACGCCGCCATGCGGATCCCGCCGCCGGGCGTCGCCGAACCGGAGGGCTATCGGGGCTGGCGGCCGGACGCTCTCGGGACCGGCGTCGTCGTGCACGACCATCACCGCCTGTTCACCACGGCCGCGTGCGTCTCGCTGCTCGCACGTGCCGCCGCTGCGGCGCCGTGAGCGGGCTGCGCGCACTCCTCACGAGGGCGCTGCTCGACGCCGGTGTATACCTCGACGACGCGCGGTTCGACCTGGTCCGCGTGGAAGCCGCCGACGCGGCCGGGCGGCACCTCCGGCCGACCGTGCTGAGGGTGTGCGGTCACGAACCGACGCACGTCGCCGCCTCGGTCGGGCTCACGACGGGAGCGATCGCGCGGGTGTTCGGCCACGGCTGGCAGCAGGCCGCGGGCTTCGCCGCCCTCGCGGGGGTTCGCGCGCGCCGCACCGCGGAGGTCGCCCGGCTGGGAGCGCTGCTGAGCGTCGGCATCGTGCTCTTCGACCACGTGGTCGACACCTTCCCCGAGCGGCGTACGGCTCTGGCGGACCGGCTGAACCCGGAGGCGCTCTCGGGAGCGCCCCCGGCCCGACCGGGATCGTCGTCCGGCGATCTGGCGGTCGACTCGGTGGCGGCCGTCGCCGGCGAGGTCATGTCCGGCGCGCGACGTCTCGGTGGGCGACCCGACGATGTCGCACGCTTCCACCGCGTGATCGACGCGATGTACCGCGGGGAGCTGGTCAGCCTGCAGCAACGCCGCATCGGCGAGCCGCCCCCGGCCGCCGTGTGGGAGGCGCTGCACGCCAAGAGCGCGCTGCCGGCGACCGCCGTCGCCACGCTCGCGAAGCTCGGCAACGCGGCGGCGAGCGATCCCACACGGTCGGTCGTCGACCGAGCGGCGGCCCTGATGGGGGAGGCGTTCTGGATCGTCGACGACCTGGCCGACGTGGCGTCGGACTGGGAGGTCGGCGGTTGGAGCCGGTCCCTGTGGCTCTTGCTCGAGCGACCCGGCGAAGCCCCGTCCAGCGGCGAGGACGCGGTCGCGCGGTTGCTCCGCACCGGCATCGCCGAGGCCGAGGCGAAGCGGCTCGGTCAGCTGCTGGCCGAGCTCGCCTCGCTCCCGGGCGCGTCCCAGCGGACGTTGCTGCGGCCGGTACAGGCCGCCGTTCGGTCCTGGGTGGAGGAGATCCCCCCGGGGTCCTAGGCCGGCCAGTTCTGCCGCGCCGCCGCGATCACCTGCACCATCAGCGCGCCGCCGGCCTCGATGTTGTTGTCCTCGCCGCCGGTCCACGACGGACCGCCGATGGTCTCGTGGCCGCTGGTCGTCCCGACGGCGTACGGGATCGGGTCGTTGGCCCAGAAACCGAAGAACGGTCCGCCCGAGTCGCCGCTGGCGGTGTCGCCGTGGTGCTCGAGCTCGGCGCTGTTCTCGATGTCGGAGTCCTCGTCGAGCACCGCGATCCCGAACTGCCGGGAGGGGCTGTTGGCGCTCGCGATGTCGTAGGGGTAGCCGGACAGGATCCAATAGCTCCCGTTGTTCCACGAGCTGTCGTAGGTCTTGGCACCGAAGTAGCCCAGCGACGTACCGAGCGGCTCGTAGAGCCGGAGCAGGCCGATGTCGTGGCCGGACACACCGTCGCCCCACCACTGGCCGTCCGAGACGTAGGACACCGCACCGGGCCCGATCACGGAGCTGCCGTTGTACATGCCGGCCGTGAACCGCATCTTCCAGTCGTGCGGATTGCTGGGGGCAGCCGCCACGTGGCCGGCCGTCAGGACGATCCGGTCACCGATGAGAACACCGCTGCCCCACTCGGTGGGGTTGTCGGACTCGCTGTTCGGGTAGACGTCCACCTTCCCGATGCACTGCCACGGGTAGCCGGACGGGTAGTAGATGTGCCGATCGTCGGGACCGTAGATGAACTCCTGGTTCGCCAACGGCGTCACCTGCCGGCCGTCGAAGGTGCGCATCCGCCGGCGCGGTGGCCTGGCGGCGACCTTCGGGTGGTAGACGAGGTCGGCCCACTCGGGCTGGTACCCCTCGGCATGGTGGACCTCGCCGACCGCCTTCCGCACAGCCTCCCGGTCGAAGACCTCGAGCGTCCGGCCGGGCAGCCCGACCGTCACCGACTCGGGAAGGGGCACCGAGAAGCTGTCGGCGTGGCGGTCGGCATCCGAGACCGCACGCTCGATGTGCTCCCCACCGCCACTGAGGAGCAGCAGGCGCGTCGCGAGCTGCTGTACGACGTGCGGAGGCGCCTCGCGTTGGGCCGGAACGTTGTCGAGCGCCAGCAGCTCCTCTGCGGAGAGCGGTGGCTGTGAGCGGGCGGAGGTGGTGGCCATGATGGCTCCTCTCATTGAGTCCCCGTGTCGCATGGCAACCGCGGGCGATGCTCGAGGCTGCCCTGCTCTCCCCGGCTCCCTGTCCTCGCAACGAGTCCGGGAAATCCCCTGTCGTACTAGATGTACCACCAGCGCTCGGATGCGGCGAGGGGTCAGCCGACAGCGAAGGCGTGGGGAGCCGATGGACTCGCTGATCGAGCCGAGCCCGCCGGTCGAGCCGTGCCCGCTGGTCGAGCCGTGCCCGCTGGTCGAGCCCGTGCCCGCTGGTCGAGCTTGTCGAGACCAAGCGCACGGTCGCCCGGCGGCGGATGGGGCTCGCCCCGTTCGGTGGTCGAGCGAAGGTCCGCTGGTCGGCTGGGCACGCTGGTCGAGCTTGTCGAGACCAAGGGCACCGGCCGGTCGCGGCCGCTCAGGTGTTGAGGCGTGGTCGATGTCGGATCCATGCGGGCTGCGATGCCGGGTTTGGGTGGTGGTTTGAATTCGGGTCGTTTGTCATGCGGGTTGAGCCGGATCTGCCAGGGCGAGCTATGGATGACCCGGTGGTGGTGGCCGCAGAGCAGGGCGAGGTTGTCGAGCGAGGTGTCGCCGCCGTCGGCCCAGTGGGTGAGGTGGTGGGCGTGGCACATCACCGGGGGTCGGGTGCAGCCGGGGAAGGTGCAGTGCCGGTCCCTGAGCACCAGGGCGGTCCAGAGGACGGCGGTGACCGGGCGTCGGGTGCGGCCGATGTCGAGGACCTCGCCGCGGCTGCCGAGGACGGCGGGGATGATCTCGGCGTCGCAGGCCAACCGCCGCAGCGTGCGCGGGTGAGAGTTCGGCGCCGTCCTCGGTGGTGCCGATCCCGCGGGCGGTGAGCTGGTCGAGGAGGGTCTGGTGGTCGAGGGTGACCACCAGTCGGGGTGGGGTGGCGTGGGTCTCCGGCGGCAGGCCGGTGGTGAGGGCGTGCCGGGCGGTGGCGATCAGGGCGTCCCACAGCCGGGCGCCGTGGTCCCGGGGATCCCGCCCCTCCCCCGCCGTCCTCGTCGTCGACCGTCGGGGTGGGGCAGGTGAGGGGGAGGAGGGCGGCCTTGAGGAGGGCGGCGTCCTCGGTGCTGCCGTAGCCCTTGATCCGGACCCCGCCGGCCCGGTCCTCGGTGATCGCCAGGAACCGGTTCAGCGTGGGCGGCCCGGTCCTCCCGGTCCAGCTGGGCCTCGAGGCGGCGGTCGGTGGCGTCGGGGTCGACCACGTGGGCCAGGTGCCGGCCCAGCCGGGCCAGCTCGGTGGCATCCAGGCTCTGGCCGCGTGTTCGAGCATGGCCTGCTCCCCGCGGGCCCGGACCAGCTCCCCGGACGGGAGGCCGTGGACGGCGTCGACGATCGGGTCGACCTGGGTCGCCGACACCTCCCCCGCCACCAGACGCGGCCTGGGTGCGGGTCAGGGGTCCGGTGAGGGCGTGGGCCCGGACCACCCGCCGCTTCCCCTCGCCCCGGCGGAGGCCGCCGGTGTGGGTGAGCCAGTCCCCGGTCGAGCCGTAGTGCAGCTTGTCCTTCGCCAGACCCCGCAGGTCGGCCTCCGCGACCGCACCGGCTTCGACCGCGGCCAGCACCGACGACAGCCGCTGGGCCTGCTCCACCACCGAGATCAGCTCGTCGTCGGACCGCGCCGACCACAGCGTCTCCGCCACGCCCCGGAGCATCGCGACCGCCTCGGCCAGCACCGCCGGCGGCGCGGCGTCGGGGTGGTGCGGGTGGATCGACATAGGATATCGAATCAGCGACCACCGACAATCGGGTGGGTTATCCACAGGGTTTATCCCAGGATCCGAGACATTTCGCAGAAGATTCTTGAAAATACTTTCCGATGACCCGGGGGAGCCAAGAAACCGCAACCGAAGCGAGTAGCCCAGACCAACGGCGAACCCGGAAAGCAAACGGTGAGAGGCACCGCAACCAAACGCAAACCGCAACCAGCATCAATCAATAAAAGGAAACCGCAACCAAAGAGCACGCAGCGAGGCCCGCGCAGACCTTCGGTGGTGGTCTCGACTCCGCTCGACCACCGAGGAGAGCTCGACCACCGAAGAGCTGCTTGGTCTCGACGAGCTCGACCGGCGGGCGCGGCTCGACGAGCCACGAGGCGCGGCTCGACGAACCACAAGGCGCGGTTCAACGAACCACGAGGCGCGGGTCGACGAGCCATAAGGCGCGGCTCGACGAGCCATAAGGCGCGGCTCGACGAGCCACGAGGCGCGGCTCGACGAACCACGAGGCGCGGCTCGACCAGGGGCACCCGGGGGTGAGCGGTTGGGGCGCGTTCCGTCGGGGCGTTCGGTGTGGTCCCCTTGACGGAGCGGCGAGGCGCAGGTCGGCTGGAGGCGCCGTACTCCCGGACCGGAGGTGGAGGGATGAGCGAGCGAGAACCCGTCGAGACGAAGAACCTCGACCAGTACGGCAACGCGGCCCTGGCGTGGAGCCGGGCGAACGAGGCGCTGAGCAGCCAGACAGGCCAGGCCATCACGTTCTTCCTGGGCACGGTGGGGGCCGACGGCAACCCACATGCCGCGGGGGTCGGGGCCGTGTGGCTCGACGGCGACGTGTACGTCGTCGCCGGGCCGGGCACGCGTAAGGCCCGCAATCTCGAGGCCCACCCGGCGTGCACGGTCTCGGTCTCGGTCTCGGGCATGGACCTGGTGATGGAGGGTGAGGCGGCCAGGGTCGTCGACGCCACGACCCTGGAGCGGCTGGCCGCCGTGTACCGCGAGGGCGGCTGGCCGGCGCAGGTGGAGGGCGATGCGTTCACCGCGCCGTTCACCGCGCCGAGCGGGGGGCCGCCACCGTGGAACCTGTACCGCGTCAGCGTCCACACCGTCTTCGGAGTCGCGAGCGCGGATCCCGGGGGCGCCACCCGCTGGCGCTTCGAGGCCTGACCGGTCCGGACCTGCGCGCCGGGTGCGCCGGCAGGTCAGGCCGGACGCGCGGCGTACTCGATGACCGGGGATCCCTCGGCGACCAGGTGGTCGACCGGCACGCGCGGTGCGCACCGCGACCCGGAGAGTTGCTCCTCCACGGTGCGACGGACGACTCCGGCGACCAGGTCCGCGAGCTGTACCCGCGCGTCCTGACGCGAGTCGACGCGGCTGAATCCGGCCAGCCGGCGTCCCGGCCGGGAGGCCTCGAGCTCCTCGGCGATGGCCGCGACTCGTGAGGGGGTGAGGGCGGACTGCTCGTCGTGGACGACGTTCACGTCGCCGAGGGCACTCCAGTGGTGCACGGCCCAGCGCAGGGCGGGCAGGAGGGGTTCGGTCAGCGGGGATCTCGGGGGTGTGGCGAGATAGTCGCGGGCACGTCGAAGTGCCTCGGGCATGCCCCATCCGGCCAGGAAGCGTCGGTCGCCGGGCTCGAGCCCGTCCGCGATGGCAGCCACGGAGTCGGCCCAGGTCTCGATCGGCGTCCGCGGGCGCCGGCTGCGGGTCAGCCAGAGGAGATCGCGTGCATCGTCCAAGATCCGGCGTTCCTGCGGCTGGGGGAGTCGAGCCACCAGAGCGTGCAGCCGGAGCGCCAGCTCCCAAGTGCCCGGGTCCTCGTGGGCGCTCCACCACCCCTCGGGCAGCGAGTCGGTCTGCAACACCTGGGCGAGTCGCGCGAGCCCGAACAGGCGGGTGTCGGTCACGTGGACGAAGGCACGCCCTTGGAGCGGTCCGTCCGGAGCGCACAGCCACTCCGCCACGGGATGGCCCCAGGGCCGGGTCAGGATCGACGCCTTGAGCTCGTCCGATCCGGCACCCGTGCGCTGTCTGACCTCGTCGGCCAGGTCGACCGCAGCGCCCAGCTCGAGGTGCACGCTCGCGTGCGCGAAGACCCGGGTGCCGCCGAAGAGTGATCCGCCCACGAAACCCGACTCGTCACAGGCGACCTCCACGGTGCGCCCGACCTCGCGAGCCCTCGTGCTGGTGCTCACCATCGCGCTCCGATCCCGCTTCACCTCGGCTGCCCTGTCACGGTCTGCAGCCCGCGTACCGGGGACGGACGCCTCGATGCTAGGCCGGGTGACGTCGCCGGGCGAGTGGATTCGGGCGGCACGGACCCGTACGTCGCGCGGTCGGCCCACCTGCGAGCTCGAGAACGACGCGGCGACGCGTGCCGGTCGTTGACCCGCCGTCCCGAGGAGGCAGAGTGGGGGCGTGATCGAGCTGCGCAGCGACAATGCCGCGGGCGTCGCGCCGGAGATCCTCGCGGCCGTGCAGGCGGCGAACACCGGCTCGGCCCTGGCCTACGGCGGAGACGACCTCACCGCCCACCTGCAGGAGGTCGTCCGGACGGTTTTCGAGCATCCCACTGCCCGGGTCTTCCCGGTCACCAGCGGGACGGCCGCGAACTCGCTCGCGCTCTCGGCGGCCACGCCCCCGTGGGGCGCGGTCCTGTGTCATCCGTCGGCGCACATCATCACCGCCGAGGGCGGGGCGACGTCCTTGTTCGGGGGCGGTGCGGTGATGCAGGGCGTCGACGGTGCTCACGCGCTGATGGAGCCGGAGCGGCTGCGGTCGGCACTGGAAGCCGTCAGGTGGGGTGACCCGCACGAGAGCCAGCCGAGCGTGCTGTCCCTGACGTTGCCCAGTGACCTGGGCACCGTGTACGCGCCCGATCAGGTCAGCGAGCTCATCGCGATCGCTCGGGAGTTCGGGCTGCGGGCCCACCTCGACGGTGCACGCATCGCGAACGCCGTCGCCTCCCTCGGGTGCTCACCGGCCGACGTGACGTGGCGGGCCGGCGTCGATGTCCTCTCGCTCGGCGCCACCAAGAACGGGGCGCTGAGCGCCGAGGCGATCGTGGCCTTCGACGACCGGATCGCCGAGGAGCTCGTGTACCGCACCAAGCGGTCCGGTCACGTCACCAGCAAGATGCGGTTCCAGTCGGCCCAGGTGGCGGCGTACCTCACCGACGGGCTGTGGCTGCGCCTGGCCACCCACGCCAACCAGCGGATGGCCGAGCTCGTGGCCGGCCTGCAGTCGCTGGCGCCGTACGGCGTGCGTCTGCAGGAGCGCGTGGACGTCAACATGGCCTTCGTCGAGCTGCCGGCGTCGGCGATCGATGCCGCGGCCGAGGCAGGTCTGCTCTTCTATCGGATGGGTCCGACGAGCGTCCGGCTCGTCACCAGCTGGCAGACCCGCATCGATGACGTCGCCGAGGCCGGAGCCCGGTTCCGGGAGGCGGTACTGGCCGAGGTCCGGTGAGCGGAACCCCGGCACGCGGGCTGAGTGTGCCGGCGGCAGCCTCTCGACGGGGTCGCGTATCACCGGCCCGGGCCGGCCGCTCCTCACAGCATGCGCAGGCGCACTCGCGAGCCACGTCGGCCGGGACATCCCCGGCCGGCTCCCGGCGCGTTCGCCGCGTGGCGCCACGACCTCTTCTTCGCGGTCGGTGTCCTGACGGATGCCTTGCGCGGCCGTCCCTTCGTCTCGTAAGACTGATCAGGGGATGTGGGGCAGGGGCCAGGTCTGGCCGGTGCCACTGTCGACCAGTGCCGCCCGGTCGACGCGGACCGTCAGCGGCAGCACGTCGGCAATGGCCTTGACGACGGTGGTCAGCTTCGGGCCTTGGGCGCGCGTGGCCACCGAGACGTGCGGCACCCACTGGTCCGCCTCGTAGTGGCGATGCAGCTCCGCACCGGTGGTACCGAGGGCGGTGACGATGCGCCACTGGCGGACCGCCACGTCGGCGCTGATCGCCGGCGCCAGCGCCGCGCGACCGCGCGGGAACGCGAGCGTGCCGTGGAAGGACATCCTGAAGGGCTCGGCCGCGGGCAGCGCGGCGACCGCCTCCTGTACCCGCACCAGATCCCAGCTGCGGAGCACCGCGTAGGACAGGTGGGGGTAGTGGCGGCCGTGCGTGTGCGTCGCCAGCGTGGGGACTCCCGCGTCCTCCAGGCGCGACCAGAGGCCCCGCACCAGGAGGTCGGACTTGGGGTCGAAGAGCAGGCAGACGGCAAGCGCCACGAGCGCGCGCCTAGGTGCACTCGAGGGAGCGCCTCAGGGAGCTCGGGGTGCGGGTCCGCTCCATGCTCGCCTCTCAGCCATCGAGGTCTCGATCTTCACTCCAGCCTGGCGCTCACAGTACGCGGGGGAGACCTACCGGTGAACCGCCTGGGGCGGGCGGCCGACGGCGTGACGGTCTCACGCTTCTCGTGTGGTGAGGACGGACAGGACACCGGGGCCGACGTGCTCGGTGCTGACCAGCTCGAGCCGACGACCCTCGGTGAAGAGGCGCCGTCCCGACCCCACGGCCGTGGGGAAGGTGAGCAGCCGGTACTCGTCGACGAGGTCGGCCGTGGCCAGCTCGGCGACGACCGAATGGCTGCCGATGACGACCAGGTCCGTGGTGGACAGGTGTTGGCGGACCCAGGTGGCCAACGGCCGGTCGATGACGCGCGAGTTCGACCACGTCGCCGGGTCGATCCCGCGGTGGGTGACCACCGCCTTGTCGGCGGCGTTCATGGCCAGCGAGAACGGGTCGTCCCGATGCGGCCAGAGAGTGCTGAAGTGCTCCCAGGTGCGCCGACCGAACACCAACGTTCCGTGCTCGAGGATGGGCCCGAGCCGGAACTTGTCGCCGGCCACTCCCTGCGGCCCGTGCCGCATGGCCCAGCCGCCGAAGGCGGACCCGTCGCTGCCGTCGGGGTCCTCGACGACGCCGTCGAGGGTGACGAACTGGATGACGATGAGGCGTCCCATGGGACTTCCTTCCGCGAGTGTCTGGGTGGTCACCTGTTCTTACGAACCGGACCGGCCGGACTCATCGCAGAGAGGGGTGATGGGTCTCGAACAGGGCGAACAGCCGCGGGTCCTGGTAGACGAGCACGTGGCCGATGGCACCGTCCGCGTCTGCGTCGAACAGCTGGAGGGTGTGCGCAACGGGTCCCTCGGGTGTGAGGAGGTAGAGCAGGAGCGCGGGTTGGCCGTTGGCTCCGACCGGGCGGGTCTGCCAGGCGGTGCCTCGCCAGCCGAAGAGGTGCCGCATGAACGCCCGGTAGGGCTCGCGTCCGCGCGACCACGCGGGTACCGGGGGCATCTCCAGGACGACGTCGTCGGCCACGAGTGCGGCCAGGGCCTCCACATCGGCCCGCTCGATCGCTCGGGCGTAGCGCTCGATCTGTCCGGGTGTCAGTGATGGGGGAGCAGCGACGGTCCCGGCGGCCGCCTCCAAGGTCGCCCGCGCGCGCTGGAGTGCCGAGTTGACCGCGGGCACGCTGGTCTCCAGCACGGACGCTGTCTCGGCGGCGGTGCAGCCCAGCACCTCACGCAGCACGAACGCGCCCCGCTGGCGGGCGGGAAGCGCCTGGAGCATCGCGGTGACCGCGAGCCGCACGTCCGCTGCCTGCTCCGCAGCGGCTTCCACTTCTGAGGTGGCGGTCCACGCGCTCGGAGCGGGCATCAACCAAGGGACGTCGAGCGCCGGCACCAGGGGAGCGCCGATCTCGATGCCGGGGTCCTGGAGGTCGCGCGGGAGAGGGCGACGTGGCGCACCCCGCAGTCGGTCCACACACACGTTGTGCGCGATGCGGTAGCACCAGGTGGACAGCGATGCACGCGAGGCGTCGTACGACGCGCGAGACCGCCACGCCCGCTCCATGACGTCCTGGACGGCGTCCTCGGCATCGAACGGCGACCCCAACATCTGGTAGCAGAAGGAGACCAGCCGCGGCCGCAACAGCGCCAGCGCCTCCGCGGTCACCGTGGTCACCGGGCGATGCTCGCACTCGTCGATCCTCCGGCGGAAGGAAGGGCTGGGGTTCGCGTGCCAGGATGGCGATGGACCGACCTCCGGAGGGAGCCCCAGGACCGGGACCGCGTGGTCTGCGGGGCGTGGGAGAGGTCGGACGACTCGCTGGGAGGTAGCCGTGTCCGTTCGCCGCATTCTCGCCATCACCGTCGCCTTCGTCGCGGCGCTCACCCTGGGTGCCGCCGGCACGGTGGCACCGGCCGCGGCCGGACCCGCAACGAGCCCGCACTACTACCTCTCGCTCGGCGACTCGTTGGCCTTCGGCTACCAGCCCGACCTGGTCGCGGCCGGCGATCTCAACGCCGCGGACTACCGCGGGTACGCCGAGGACTTCGCAGGCATGCGCCCGCACCTGACCCTGGTGAACTACGGCTGCCCCGGCGAGACGACGGGCACCATGCTCGCCGGGGGCTGCCCGTGGCCGGGCACCCTCCACGACTCCTACGGCGGCGCACCCTCGCAGGCCGCGGCCGCGTTCGCGTTCCTGCGCGCGCATCCCGGCGAGGTCGACCTGATCAGCATCGACATCGGCTCCAACGACCTGCTCGCGCTCGTCAACGCGTGCCGCAACGCCCCCGACCCCACGGGCTGCATCACCGCAGGCGTGCCGGCCACCCTCGCCACGATCGCGTCCAACTACGGCAGGCTGCTGGCTCAGCTCACCGCGTTGGCACCGAACGCGCGGATCGTCCTGTTCAACTACTACAACCCGCTGGCGATCACGCTGCCGGGCAGCGACGCCCTCACCACCGTCGCCTCGAGCGTCGTCGACCAGCTCGCGGCCAGGTTCCACGCCAGCGTCGCCGACGCCTTCACCGCGATCAACCACTCCGCAGGGTCCCCGGCCGAGAGGGCGTTCCTGTGCTCGCGGACCTGGGAGTGCACGTCGTTCGCCAACATCCACCCGACAGACCTCGGCTACCGGGCCCTCGCGGTCGCCCTCCTGCACGCGCTCGATTGAGGCGGCCGGTCATCCGCCGGCCGAGGCAGCCGGTCCGTCGGGGCGTCGGTCGAAGATCCGTCGTGCCCGGCTCGGTGGGTCGAGGAGCAGGTCGACGACGAGACCGGTCCACCCGGTCTGATGGCTGGCTCCGAGGCCGGCGCCGTTGTCCCCGTGGAAGTACTCGAAGAAAAGCAGGTTGTCCTTCCAGGCCGGGTCCTCCGTGAAGAGCGGCTGTGCCCCCCAGACGGGGCGCCGACCCGACGCGTCGGGCAGCCAGATGCTGATGAGCCGGTCCGCGAGGTCGCTCGCCACCTGGGCCACGGACAGCCGCCGTCCGGAGCCCGTGGGGTACTCCACCGTGAAGGTAGGCCCGACGATCTCGTCGTACAGCAGCAAGGAGCGCACCACGAGGTAGTTCGTCGGCATCCAGATCGGGCCGCGCCAGTTCGAGTTCCCGCCGTACATCGACGTCGTGGACTCGGCCGGCTCGTAGTCGATGACCGCCCCCGGAAGGCCGGGGACCGCGTAGGGCTGCAGGTGCCGGCGGGAGATCGAGCGGAGGCCGTGAGGGGAGAGGAAGCCATCCTCGTCGAAGACGTGCTGCATGGTGCGCAGCGCCTGTTCGGGGGTGACCAGGGCGACGACCGCCCGGCTCGCACCCTCGGCTCCGCCGACGGGGAGGATCGGCCCTTCCCCGCGCTCGGAGTCGTCGAGACGACGTGCCGCTCGCTTCCGCAGGGCGGCGAGTCGCTTGACCTGGTCGAGGGGCACCGAGACGGTTGCCAGGACCGGGATGACGCCGACCAGGGTCTGCACCTTGATGGACGTTCGGTTCCCGGCGGCGTCGATCAGCCGGTCGTAGAAGAACCCGTCCTCGGGGTCGAACAGGCCGGAGTCCTCGAGCGCGTCCGAGATCAGCAGCGACTGCTCGAGGAACTTCACGACCATGTCGTCGTACACCGGGTTCTCGGAGGCCAGGATCAGGGCCAGGATCAGCATCGCCATCGAGTACGACGCCATCCATGCGGTGCCGTCCGCCTGCTCGATGCGCACGCCGTCCGGGAGGTGGGACCGGTCGACCGGGCTGATGTTGTCCAACCCCAGGAAGCCTCCGCCGAAGAGGTTGTTGCCGTCGGGGTCCTGCCGGTTGAGCCACCACGTGAAGTTCAGCAGCAGCTTCTGGAAGATCCGCTCCAGGAAGGCCACATCGGTGGCCCCGTCGATGACGAAGACCCGCAGAGCCGCGAGGGCGTGCACCGGAGGGTTCACGTCGTCGAAGTTCCACTCGTACGCCGGCAGCGCGCCGTTGGGGTGCTGGAACCACTCGCGCAGCAGGACGGTGACCTGGTACTTCGCGAAGGCGGGATCCAGGTGCGCCCAGGCGATGGCGTGGAAGGCGAGGTCCCAGGCGGCGAACCAGGGGTACTCCCACGGGTCGGGCATGGCCAGCACGTCGAACGCGTCGAGGTGACGCCAGCCCGCGTTGCGGATGTGTCGATGGGACTCCGGCGGGGGAGGCCCGGCGGGATCACCGTCGAGCCATCGGCTGACCCGGTAGGGATACATCTGCTTGCTCCACACCAGACCCGCGGAGGCCTGTCGCAACACCCGGCTGCGTTCCTCGTCGAGGTCCTCGGCCAACGCGGCGTAGAACTCGTCCGCGTCCTGTCGCCGGGCCGCGAGCACGCGGTCGCACGCTTCGTCGTCCCACGGCGCGGACTCGGTCGCGGCAGGTCGATGGAGGCGTAGCCGTACCTGCGCGCGACCGCCAGGGGGCACCGTGAGCCGGTACCAGAGCGCGGCCTTGGTGCCCCGCCGGCTCGGGTTCACGGTGTCCGCGCCCGCGATGACGTGATCGTTGATGCCGTCCTTGGGGTACTCGGTGACCGGGGCGCCGCCGAACAGGCGCGGCACGTTGGTCTCGTTGTCGCAGAAGAGCGCCTCTGGTCGACTGCCGTCCGGCGCAGGGCCGCCTTGGAGGCGATAGCCGGACAGCTGAGGATGGTCGACCAGCACGGAGTCACCGTCGAGCGACAGGGTCGGCAGGTCCGTCCGTTGCGACCACCGCCACGTGTTGCGGAACCAGAGCGTCGGCAGGACGTGCAACGACGCCTCCTCCGGTCCGTGGTTCGTGGCCTCGATGCACATGTAGACCTCGGACGCCGAGGCCTTGGCGTAGGTGACGTCCACGGACCAGTAGCGCCCGTCCTCGAAGACACCGGTGTCCATCAGCTCGAACTCCGGGTCAGTCCGTCCCCGGTGGGCGTTCTCCTCCACGAGGCGCTGGTAGGGGAACGCCGCCTGCGGGTAGTGGTAGCGCCACTGCAGGAGGGCGTGGCTGGGCAGCCCTTCCAGGTACCACCAGTACTCCTTGGCGTCCTCGCCGTGGTTGCCCTGAGGTCCGGTGAGGCCGAACATCCGCTCCTTGAGGATCGGGTCGCGCCCGTTCCACAGCGCCAGCGCCAGACACAGCTCGTGGCGGAGGTCGGAGATCCCGGCCATCCCGTCCTCGTTCCACCGATAGGCGCGGGACCGGGCGTGGTCGTGGGGGAAGAACGACCACGCGTCCCCGTCGGCGCTGTAGTCCTCCCGGACCGTGCCCCAGGCGCGTTCGGCGAGGTAGGGACCCCACTCGTACCAGGGATTCGCGTCGAAGAGGTCGTCCTCGGCCCGACCGGTGGCCTCCGCCAGGCGGCGATGCTCGGCGGTGAGCCGGGTGGTGTTCCTCGAGTCCGCCTGGGTCATGGTCTCGCGTCTCCCTTCGGAGGGTTCTGGTCGACAGCCGGATCCTCGCCCTCAGCCAGGTCCACCCGGAACAGGTGCCAGCCCCAGCCGGGCAGCTCCACGTACAACCCGTCGTTCAGGTCATCGCCGGTGCGGTCGAAGGAGACGTCCTGGGTCGGGTCGTGGAGCAGCACGTCCCGTCCTCTCAGGTCGGCCCACGGTGCGGCGACGCGGGCGGCGGCGCGGGCGGCGCCGAGGTTGACCACGACGAGCCATCGGGAACCGCCCGTCCAGCCCCACGACAGAATCTGCTCGGCCGTGTCGTTGTTCTCCCACCCAGCCGTCTCGCAGAGCTGCCAGAGGCCATCGTGGAACGTCGGGTCGGACAGTGCGCCCAGGAGGCTGCCGTAGAACGAGGCCAGGTCGGGGTCGTCCGGCTCCACGGGGAAACGGCCCAGGAACACCGGGAGCCGTGTGCGCCGCCCCTGGGCCTGGCCGTCGTGCACGAGCCGCGCTCCGGACTGCGTGAGGGTCGCCACCGCAGCCGCTCGATGCTGCGCGGGCTCGAGGACGGAGGCGGCACGGGGCTCGTCGTGGTTCTCCAGGAAGCGCAGCAATCGAGCCTGGTACGTCGGCGCGGCCGACAGGTGCGCGGCCACCGCGGGCGCGGCAGCGCCGCTCACGAGCCGGTCGTAGAGCCGCTTGTCGTAGCAGAAGTCGAACCCCTCCTGCTGGAGTGCGAACTCGCGATCCCAGTACGCCTCCGCCACGAACACGAACTCCGGATGGCTGGCGCGTACGGCCTCGACGATCTCCGGCCAGTACGCCGGCGTCGGGGGTGGCCCCACCCGATCCCCCCAGGTGCGCGCGAAGACGTCGTCCATCATGAGCATGGCCATGTCGCAGCGGACTCCGTCGCACTGGTCGGCGATCCCGCGCAGGGTCTCCACGACCCCCGTGCGGAGCTCGGGGGAGAACGCGTTCAGCTGGACGACGTCGGGCCAGGCCGGGAAGAAGGGATCCCGACCGTGGGCGAGGACGCGTCCGTCCAGCTCGACGAACCCGGTCGGATCCCGCTCCAGGTCGCCGGCGTCCCCGAGGACGAAGCGGTCGGGGAAGGCAGACACCCACGGATGGTCGGGAGCCACATGGTTCGGGACGAAGTCCAGCAACAGCCCGACGCCGCGGCTGCTGAGCGCGGCCCGGGCCGCGGCCAGACCAGCCGGTCCGCCCAGGCGATCGTCGGCCACGTAGTCGCGGACGCAGTACGGCGACCCGACCACGTCGTCGTCAGCGAGGTCCGGGAGGGCGGCCCTGAAGGAGGCCATCAGGTCCGGATCCGCGAGAGCGACGGCGATCCCTGCCGGGCTGCGTTGCCAGACACCCATCAGCCACACCACGTCGTAGCCGGCGGCGGCGATCGAGTCCCAGACGACCGCCCGAACACTCCCCAGGTCCACCGGACGCCGTTCGGAGTCGCTGAGGGCATTCAGCCACGGCCACGTGTCGATCTCGAGCACCAGCGGATGTGGACGCGCTGTCGCAACGCGCGGGCTCCCGGTCATCGGCCCTGAACGGGAATGGCCTCGTGGACCGCTCGGCGTTCAGGCAAGTGCCTTGGCCTTCAGGGCGTCGAACTCGCGCTGGTCGATGGTCCCGGAGTCGAGCAGCGACTTCGCGCTGGCGATCTGGTCGGTCGGTGAGGACTGGGTGCTGGCGACCTGCTTGATGTAGTCGGCCTGGGCGGCCTGCATGTCCGCGGCCCTGCTCATCTGACGATCGGTCATGCTCCGGCCGCGCGCGATCAGGTAGATCAGGGCGCCCACCCAGGGCACGAAGATGAGCAGCACCGCCCAGCCCGCCTTCCCCCAGCCGCTGAGGGTGTGGTCGCCGAACATGTCGAAGAGACACCGGAACCACACCATGATCGCCGCGATCCAGATGAAGAACCAGAAGGACCAGAGCAGTACTTCGCCGAAGTTGTTGGTCATCGCGTCCATGGCACGCCCTTCCAGATCGGAACCGGCGCGATCGTGGAGTGATTCCGCCATCTTCCGAACATGGAACGTAGGGAAGCCCGACATCGGCTCGCTTCACCCGGACAGGGTGAGGTCCGCCGACGGGAGGGCGCCCTACGGTCGGCGTGGGTTGGGCACCTCCACCTCTGGCTACGGGGTGCGCTCGGGCGCTGCGGAGCGGGTCGAGCGATCGTGGGAGGCAACGAGAGGTCCACGCCTCAGGTGGCAGCCCGTGACCGGGCCTGAGTGGGGAGACGACATGGACCTGTTCGACATCGACGACAGCCAGCACCTGAGCCGCGAGGACGCCGCCACCCGGCTCCATGCCCTTGCCGACGCCCTCGCCCGGAACAACTCCGTCGAGTTCCAGCGCGCCGGCCAGCGCATCACCGTCCGCGTGCCCGACGAGGTCGACCTCAAGATCGAGGTCGAGCTCGGCGATGAGAACGAGCTGGAGATCGAGCTCACCTGGTGAGGGAAGCGCCCGGCGCTTGGCCTTCCATGCCGGCTTCCCTCCGTCGACGGCAGCAGTGAGACTCCGGGCATGAGCGCAGACGAGGTCGATGCGTACCTTGCCGGGGTTGACGAGCCGAAGCGCAGCACCCTCGAGGCGGTGCGCCGTTCGATCCTCGACGTCGTGCCGGACGCCGAGGAAGGCATCTCCTACGGGATGCCGGCGTTCTCGGTCGGCGGGAAGGTGGTGGCCGGGCTCGCGGCGTTCAAGAACCACCTCGCCTACCTTCCCCACAGCGGAGTCGTGCTCGCCGATCTCGGGGACGAGCTCGAGGGGTACGAACGCACGCCCGGGTCGCTGCACTTCGCCGTCGACGAGCCCCTGCCGGACGCCTTGGTCCGCCGGCTGATCCAGGCCAAGCTGGCCCGGCTCGGGCGCTGAGGTCGGCGCGCTCCCGTCGTCAGCCGCGGTGCTCCCGGTCGGTGGTCGTGACGATCTCGGCGAGTCGCGTGGCCAGGGCCGTGTCGAGGGCTCCCTCCTGGGCGCGCCACGCCCAGTTGCCGTGCCGCACCCCGGGGGTGTTCATCCTCGCCTCGCTGCCGAGACCGAGGAGGTCTTGGGCAGGTACGACGGCCAGCCGGGCCCGAGAGGAGTGGGCGAGTCGGACCAGGGCCCAGGGAAGGTCCTCCCGCGGGTCGTCCAGCGTGGACCGGACCAGGGCCCGGGTGTCCTCGGGGACCGACCGCCACCAGCCCAGGGTCGTGTCGTTGTCGTGGGTGCCGGTGTACGCCACCGAGTGCTCCGCGTGGTGCTCGGGGAGGTGCGGGTTCGCGGGGTCGCCGTCGAAGGCGAACTGCAGCACCTTCATCCCGGGCAGACCGGCGGCCCGTCTCAGCGCCTCCACCGCGGGGGTGATGACGCCGAGGTCCTCCGCGACGAGGGAGCCCGGGCCGGCGGCCTCGATGAGGGGACCGATCAGGTCCAGGCCGGGCCCGGGCTCCCACCAGCCCTCCTGGGCGGTCGGGGCCTCGACCGGGACGTGCCAGGCGGCCTCGAAGCCTCGGAAGTGGTCCACCCGGACCAGGTCGAACAGGTCGCGCTGCCGCGCGATGCGCCGTCGCCACCAGGCGTAGCCGTCCGCCGCCATCGCCTCCCAGTCGTAGTGGGGGTTGTTCCAGCGCTGACCGTCGGCGGCGAAGTAGTCCGGGGGAACGCCGGTCACGGTCGTCGGCTGTCCCGACGGGTCCAGGCGGAAGAGGTGGCGATGGGCCCAGACGTCCGCGCTGTCGTGGGCGACGAAGATCGGCAGGTCGCCGTACAGCAGGATCCCGCGGTCCGCGGCGTACGCGCGCAGGTCGTCCCACTGCCGCGCGAAGCGCCACTGCGCGCTGCGCACCCCCTCGGCCAGGGCCGGCGCCTCGGCCAGGACCTCGGCCACCCGCGCCGGGTCGCGGTCGCGCAACGCCGGCTCCCACTCGGGCCAGGGCGTGCCGCCGAGCGAGGTGCGGACGGTGTGGTACTCGACGTAGGCCTCGAGCCAGTCGACCTCCCGCTCGCACCAGGCGCGGTACGACGGGTCGTCGGACCGCGGGCTCGACCTGGCCGGATCGAGCAGTCCGGGATTGCCTGCCATCGCGGAAAGAGCGCGGTAGGGGGAGCCCTCCTCGTCCGGCGGCACGAGCGGCAGGACCTGCCAGACGCTGCATCCGGCGGTCGAGAGGAAGTCGACGAAGGCATAGGCGTCGGGGCCGAGCGTGCCGCCCGGCAGGGACGACACATGCAGCAGCACCCCCGACCGACGTCGGGCGAACGGGCCGGAGTCGATGGTCACCCGCGGCAGGCTAGTCGTGAGACCGGGGACAGGTGAGGTCGAGCCCGGGCTCAGCGGATCCCCGTGTCGCAGCGAAGGTCGACCTTCGAGTAGGTGCCGGTGGCGACCCGGACCTCGATCGGCCGGCACGACATGCCGGCATGGGCAGTGACGACATACCTCCCCGGTCGTAGCGCGACCCGGTATCGACCGTCCGCGTCGGTGGTCGTCTGCGCGACCGTGGGCTCGCCGGCACCGTTGCCGACCGGGTGCTGGCGGGTGACGGTGACCGTCGATCCGGCCGAGGGCTTGTCCCGACACGCATCAGCCCCGATGTCGACGGCGCACTGTGGGCCGAGGTGGACCATTCCGACGATCCCCGACCGGTGCGGGGTCGCTCCCGGTCCCTCCTGCCCGTGGAGGGCCTGCCTGCCGCAGGCGCCGAGCAACCAGCCGACCAGGAGGACGGTGAGGACTCGACCGACTCGCATGTGGGGGAGACGTGCCAGGACCGGCTACGGTTCCGCGCCGACCGGTGTCAGGCCGTGGCACGTGGGTCGCGGTGTGAGTGTGGCCCGGTCCGCGAGAGGCGGACCGGGCCACGTGTGGGGGCGCGAGGCGGCTCAGTTCAGTCGCAGCGCCCAGATGCGGTTGCCCCAGTTGGCGTTGCCGTCGCCCTCGTTCGGGATGTAGTTCGTGGCCAACCAGACGCGGTTGGTGCCCGCGATGATCTGCCCGTTGGAGTAGTCACCCCATCGTCCGAACCCACCCTCGCTCGGTGCCCCGGTGAAGCCGTTGTCCGTGGTGGCACCCGACTCGATGACGCTGATCGGACCGAACCCATGCCCTGGCTTCGCGGTGGCGGCGGCGGCGGACAGGAAGGTCTGGGGACCACCCAGCCCGAACGCGATCACCATGCTGCCGTTGCGGGTCATGTTCATGTGCGGGTAGAGCAGTCCGAGCCCCCGGCTCGCCAGGTAGCCCTGCCTCGAGACGTGGGTCGACCCGGTGAGCAGGCTGTTCCGCACGTGGGGCGAGACGACGACCCATCCGATGCCGGCGTCGGGACCGTTGTCACCGGCCACGTTGATCCCGGTGCCCAGGGCGCCGACGAGGTCGCCGTTGATGTACTGGGTCTCGAACATCGCGTCGGGGCCGCTGTCGACCAGACCGGTCGTGGCCTCACCTCCTTCGGCGCACGCGTCGCCGTCGCAGAATCCTGGCGGTGTCTGGGTCGGCGGCTGCGGGAAGTAGCCCTCGCTGGAGACGACCCTGTCGCTCAACGACGGCATGCCGCCGTGAGCGACCGCACCACGATGGGTCACCGCCCACACGGCGATGCGGTTGTCGCCCGCACCGGTCGGGTCGAGGGTGCTCATCGCGAACTCCGCCGGGGACGCCTTGGGCTCCTGGGCGAACTGCACGCGGAAGGCAAGGCTGCCTCCTGCCTGGAGGTTCTCGAAGGTGGCCTGGTGCACCGAGGAGGCGCCGGACGTGAGCTCCGACTCCGGGAGGATGTAGAGCTGTGCGCCGTTGAAGTTCTGCAGGTCGGAGGTGAACTCCTGGGTGCTGATGTAGACGTTCGTGCCGTCCATGCCGAGGATCGGGTAGTCGCCCAGACATGGGCAGCCGCCGTGCGTGGGACTGCTCGCGTCCACGTGGTACACGTGCCAGGCTCCGGTCGGGTTGCTGGAGCTGCTGGCGGCCAGGTCGACGTGCGACTCGGTGATCGCGGTGAAGTCGCTGTTGAAGGTGTACTCGATCATGGTCGCGAACCAGTGACCGGTGTTGGGGTCGTAGAACACCCGCGGGTCCGAGGTGTTCGCGTCGGGGGCCTCACCGAAGAAGGTGTTGAGGTAGAACGGCCCCTGCACCATGCCGCCGTGGGTGTTGTAGACCGCGCCGGTGACGTTGATGAAGTTCACGACGAAGCCGTGGCCGGCACCGAGCCCCTCGTCCGGTGGCTCGAGATCGAATCCGGCGGTGGCCTTGTTCTGGATGGCGTTCAGCCCGTCGAAGTTCGCCAGCAGCTCGGTGGAATGGCGCGCCGCGAGCCTGGTGGACGCGGCGTGCGGAGCCCGCGCCAGGCGTGCAGAGCCACCTGCCCGGCGCGGCGGCACCAGCTGCGGCAGGATGTGACTGCGACTCGGGTGCTGTCCCGGCTTCAGCGCGGAGTCGCTGAAACGCGACACCTTCACCAGTCGCACGGTGCGCTGGTATGCCTTGCCGTAGGGGTGCGTATTCACCGCGGACGTGCCGGCCCTTGCCTGGACCGCTCGCGGAGCGGCGTTCACGGCGGGTTGCCCCCAGGCCGTGACGAGTGCGAGGGCAGCAAGACCGGTCAGGACTGCGCCCCCTCGAGATGCGTGACGACGGAATGACACCGACAACCTCCACAGTGCTCGTGCAGACTGCCTCGGCGGCACGGGTCGATCGCCGAGGCCGGAGTGCGTTGTCCTGCCTTACTACACCCGCATCCGGTGGGCGATCTAGATCCCTGGAGGGGCGACTTCCCCGGCGTGCCGATCATCGCCTCAGGACGAGCCGGACTCCCTCACCTCGCGTGCTCACCGCTCAGTGCAGGGCCGCCACCATCAGGTCGACGGCGCTCTGCTGGGTGGCGCCGGTGATCGGCCCGGTGGGGCCGGCCCAGTGGACGCCGTACTGGTGGTACGGCGTGCGGTCGTGGTCGTGGGCCGAGGCTGCGTCGCGCCGCAGGTCGGCCCGGTAGGTCCGGGACGACGTCGCGTGCGCGAGCTCGCCGAGGTTGCGGACGTAGATGCCCTTGAAGCTGGGGCCGTCGGCGCCACAGTCGGTCGCCTCGCACGGCTCGGTCAGGATGCCGTGCGCGTTCAGGGAGCTCGCGCCGGTCGAGGCGTCCGCGAGAGCCACGGCCTGCCGCAGGTAGCGCCGGTCGTGGGTCGCTCGGGCGAGGTCGACCAGCCCCCCGAGGACGACGCCCTGGTTGTAGCTCCAGGGGGTCCCGTGGTTGTTGGTGCACGAGCCCGCGTCGAGGCCGTCGTTGACCAGGTGCCGGGCGTTGATCATCCCGCTGCGTCTGAACCACCGCCACGTCGCCAGCGATTCCCTGAGGTACGTCCGGTCGCCGCGGATGCGGTTGTGGAGCTCGGCCCCCGCCTTGATGAACAGCTCGTTGGTGATGGCGTTCTTGTAGCTCTTCGCGGTGCTCCACCACACGCCGCCACCGCACCGGTCGTCGTGATAGCTCCACATGTGGTCGACGTCGACCCGCGCCGTCTGCAGATAGCGCGGCCGGTGGGTCAGGTCGTAGGCGCGGATCCAGGCCAGCGCCCACCAGCCGGTGTCGTCGAGGAAGCCGTTGGTGAAGTCCCCGGTCTTGGCGGAGCGGTCGCGGTCGTAGGTGTTCGCCACGACCCACCGGTAGCGCCGATCGTGCGTTGCCCTCATGTAGTCGATGAGCGACGTCAAGGCGTTCGCCGAGTTCCACCATCCGGTGCCTCGCCACAGGCCGGTCCGCCTGTCGTAGAGGCTCATCAACGCGTCGACCGCGCCGCGGTCCCAGGCCGTGCCCGGCTTCGGGAGCGGTTGGGACGGGCGCCAGCCGGTGCACGCGATCTGGGGGCGGTTGCCGGCCTTGCCGCAGGCGCGCACCACGCTCGTCGCCCGGCCCTTGTCCAGGTTCCACTGCGTCGTGGTGGCGCCGCGCGAGGAACGCGGGATCCGGGTGTCGCCGATCTTGCTGTCCCAGGACCGGCCGCCGTTCCAGGAACGGTCGAGCCAGACCTCGTCGGTCGGGTCCCCGTTGCTGATGCCCGCGAACGCGGTCTGGTCGGTGTCGTCGATGTCGAGCCGGACGACCCGCCCGTGGATCACGACGCTGGCGGCCTCCCGGTACGGGGCCGAGAGGGCTGCCGGCGTGCCGTCGCAGTACCTGCCGCAGATCCTCCCGTCACGGAGGACCGCTCGCGTGACGACAGGGGGGAGGGACCGAGTCCCGGCCTGGGCGGCGCGAGACTGTGTCGGCGAGAAGGCGCCCACGGCGGGCGCGGTGCCGGAGGCGAGTCCGGCACCCACTACTGCGGCGGCCAGTGCCGCGAGCACCGTTCGCGCGGGGTGTGACAGGGGCATGCGAAGCCTTCGCGGAGGGGGTGGTTCCGCGGGCGAGGGTACGACGAGCCGGCGCGATCGACGGCATCAACGACGGCGTGGCGCCTTCGGACGCTTCTCGCACCCGGCTTCGATCGTCTGTCAGCGGACGACCGAGCGAACTGCCGCGGGACTGGCTGCGCAGACGTTGCCGTAACAGGAGTCGGGGCCGGTCGAGGTCGCGACGCCGAGCTGTCCCACGTCGTTGTAGCCCCAGCAGTCCACTCGATGGCTGGTGAGAACGGCGCAGTAGCCACTGGTGTTGCTGCTCACGGCCGTGACATCCGGGAGCAGGCCCCGTGCGTGGAGACCGAGAACTGCGACCGGCGACTGCCAGCACGGCTCGGTGCCCGGGAAGAAGCAGGTCTGGGGCTGGCTGGCCTGGCCGTTTCCGGTCTGCCCGACCTCGTCGAGCCCCCAGCAGTCGAGGTGCTTCGACCGCAGGACGGCGCAGTAGCCGTCTCCGCTGCTCACGAGCCCCGTTGCCTGACCCAGCGTCCCGACGCCGCCGACGCCGTTGACCGTCACGGGCACGTCACTGCTGTAGCCGGCGCCGTACCCGAGCTGGCCGTCGCCGCCCTGACCCCAGCAGCGGACCTGGCCCGAGGTCATCAGTGCGCAGTTGGAGCTGTCGGATCCGCCGTTGACCACGAGGCGTACGCCGGTCAGCGGGGCCAGGCCGGCGTCGGCCACGACCGCGGTCGGTGTGGTGGCGCAGGGGCTCCCGCCACACGAGTCCGGCCCGGACGACCCGTTGCCCAGGTTGCCGCCGCCACCGTTGCTGCCCCAACAGTCGGCCTTGCCGGAACCGAGTCGGGCACAGACGCTCTGGTAGCCGGCGCTGAGGCTGGTCACGTCGTTCAGCCTCCCGGCTCCTCCGATGCCGCGCACCGCCACGGGGACGGTGCTGTCGTTCGTGGTACCGACGCCGAGCTGACCATCCGTGTTGCTGCCCCAGCAGTCGACCTGGCCGCTGCGTAGCAAGCCGCAGAAGCTGCTGCTGGCGTAGATGACCTCGGCAGGAACTGCGACCAGCTTCGAGACCGAGGTCAGTGCGGCCGAGTTGCCGACGCCGTGCACCGCGACCGGGGTGGCCCGGTCGGCGGTCGCGTGGTTGCCGAGAGCGCCGTCTGCCCCGCGACCCCAGCAGTCGACCCGCCCGGTGCCGAGCAGCGCGCAGTACGTCGTGTTGTTGGCGACCATCGACACGACCCCGGAGAGCTTCCTGGTGTTGCCCACCCCGTGCACCTGGACGGGGTAACGGGCGTAGGCCGTCAGGTGGCCGTTGCCGAGCTCGCCGAGCGAGCCCTGCCCCCAGCAGTCCACCCTGCCGGACTTCAGCAGCGCGCAGAAGGTGTAGCCGTCCGCGCTGACCACGGACTTCACCCCGGTCAGCCGTCCGTGACCCCTGACACCGCGCACCGACACCGGGCGGCTGTGGAACTGGACCTGGTCGGACCCGTCGCCCAGCTGGCCGTTCGCGTCGTACCCCCAGCAGTCGACCCCTCCGGCGACCAGCACGGCGCAGTAGTTCATCCCGACGTCATCACCGACCACGCTGGCGACTCCGGTGAGGTATCTCGTGCCGCTCACCGTCACCGTGACGCCCTTCGCCGCGGAGTGACCGGCACGGTCTGACGCGGTGATCACGAGTCGGTAGTGCGTCGCGGTCTGGTAGACGTCCTTCGGCAGATGAACGGTGAGCCCCACCGCGCCCGACCCGCAGCTCTTGGTCTTCGGCAGGCCCGGCGCCGGGGGTGACGCGCTGATCCGACAGCTGGTGGCGTGGCTCACCTTGCCCGTCAACGTCACGGTGCCGCCGGCGGAGGGCAAGGTGGTCTTGGACGCGTGCCACGACATGACGACGGGCCGCGTGGCGCCGGCCGCGGCGGGGGAGGGCGAGACGTGGCCCCCGGTCGCCTGAGCGGGGCCGATCAGCGCCATCGGTACCGCGAGCAGGGTGGCGGCAAGGGTGGTGACGACGGTTCTGGTGTGCATGGCGGGCTCCCCGGTTGGATCGAGGTGGCCCTCCCTGCGGCGCCCCCAGTCACGTCAGAGTCACCCCACGCCAGAATCCTCCAGCGGTCCCACGGCATGCGGGAATAGCACCTTTGGGCCGGGGTCTCCGACTCGCCGGCGGCGGTGACGCGACCACAGGGGTCCGGCCCCGGCTCCGGTGCCTCCGCTCGGCACTGCGGAATGCGCCCCACCCGGGCCGTCTCTCCCGGAGGCGGCGCGGGCGTCATCCGGGAGCACGGCCGTCCCGTGCGCGCAGCGCAGCCTGGGTCCGGTCGGAGACCTGGAGCTTGTCGAGGATGCGTGAGACGTAGTTCTGCACCGTCTTCACCCGCAGCCCGAGCGCCCGGGAGATCTGCTGGTTGTTCTGGCCCTCGGCGAGCAGGAGCAGGATCTCGCTCTCCCGCTCCGTGAGACGGGCCGCCATGGCGACGTCTCCGGCGGAGTCCCGGGTCTGCCTCACTCGCGAGGCGGTCAGGAACCGTGAGGCCACTCCAGGCCCGAACACCGCGCCGCCGGCAGCCACGGTGGTCACGGCTGCTCCGATCTCGTCGCTGCTGGACCCTTTGAGCACGTACCCGCGTGCCCCTGCGCCGAGGGCGGCGACGACGGTGTCGTCGTCATCGACCATCGTGACGACGAGTACGGCGGGCGGGTCGGGTAGCGCGGCGATGCGGGAGGTCGCCTCGACGCCTGACATCGAGGGCAGGTTCAGGTCCATCAACACGACGTCGACGCCGACCCGCTCGACGAGCTCGACGGCCTCGAGACCGTCGCCGGCAGTCCCGACGACCTCGACCTCCGGCAGCGACGCCAGCGACGCGGCGAGGCCGTCTCGGAACACCGGGTGGTCGTCGACCACGACGACGCGCACGGTCATGACCAGGCCGCCTCGGGGACGACCCTTTGCCCGACCGGCAGCTCGGCCAGGACCGTCGTACCGGCTGCGGAGACCAACCGGAGGGAGCCACGCATCTCTTCGGCGCGCTCGCGCATCGTGTGCAGCCCGTGCCCGGTGCTGGGACCGTCTGCCAGGCCGTCACCGTCGTCGGCGATCTCCAGCCGCAGACACCCGTCGGCGACGGTGACGCAGACCCGGCAGTGCCGGGCGTGCGCGTGGCGTACGACGTTGGTCACCGCCTCGGTGACGATGCGGAAGGCGGCGACCTCGGTGGCGGCCGGCAGCGGGGGCAGGTCGGACATCGCCAGCTCGACGTCCACCCCTGCGCCGGCGGTCAACCGCTGAACGGCTTGCGACAAGGCACCTTCGAGACCGAGGTCGTCCAACGCGGGAGGCCGGAGTCCCTCGACGACCCGGCGAACGTCCACCACGGTGACGCGAAGGTCATCGCGGAGCGCGTCGACCAGCTCCGCGGCCCGGGAGCCGGGTACGAGCTCACGGGCGACGACGTCCAGCCGCAGCAGGTGACCGGCCAGAGCCGGCCCGAGCCCGTCGTGCAGGTCGCGGCGCAGCCGACGCCGCTCCTCCTCCCGCGCGAGGACCACCGACTCCAGCGCTCGCTGCAGCTCGACGGTGAGGCGCCGGTCGTGCACGACACCACCGAGCTGCACGCACAGGTCCTCCAGCAGCCGACGGTCGCCGGGGCGCAGCGGCGTGCCGGGTGCCGCGTAGTGCAACGTCCCGACCCGCTCGCCATAGACCGTCAGCGGGATGGCCTCGGTCGGTTCGTCCGGCACGACGTCCCCGGAGGAGGCCAGCACCTCACCGGCGACGTCGTCGACCCGGACCCCTCGAAGGCCGAGGCCACCGAGCTCGACGCAGGCCTCGGCGAGCAGCCGCTCCGGGTCGCCGGTCGCCTCCAGGCGCTGGCCGAGACGCGCGAGCACGGCGTACGGCTCCTCCCACCGGCCGTAGAGCACCCGGTTGACAGCACCCTGGAGGGCATCGCGCAGCGGTGCGAACGACACGGCGACCACGCCCACGGCGACCGCCGGGAGCCACGCTGCAGCGTTGAGACCGAACACCCCTCCCACCGAGGCGATGACGAGTGCGTAGATGCCGGCGACCACCGCCGACAGCACGACCCACACGACGGCCCGGTTGGTCGCGGTGCGGAGGTCGTACAGCCCGCGTGCCAGGACGGCATACGCGATGGCGAACGGCAGCGGCAGCACGGTGACCGTGAACAGGTCAGGCATGCCGGGGACGAAGGAGAGCGGTCCGGCCAGCACCGGCGGGCCTGCGGCCAGGGCGAACAAGGCCAGCTGCTGGCGTTCGAGCGGTGAGCCGATGCGCCAGCGGTGGCGGAGCTGGAAGAGCGCCGCGATCGCCACTCCCAGGGCGAGCGGGAGGCTCGGCGGGAAGCTGAGCGTGTCGAGAACGCGCCACGGACCGGTGGGTGCGATCGGGTTGTGCCAGCCGTCGATCCCGAGGTCCGCAGTGGGCGATACCAGGGAGTTCACCACCGAGGCCACCAGCACGACGCCCATCAACCGCGGCAACCACCGCCACGACCGGCCGGCGACGGCCCCGGTCGGGAAGTAGATGGGCAGGCCGAGAACCACGGCGTACCAGCCGATGTCACGCACCGCCGCACCGACCAAGGCGTACACCGATGCGCCCCCGGGCAGTGACGAACCGGTAGCGACGGCATGGCCCGCCAGGTCGATGGCGCCGTTGCCGACCGCCCAGCCGAAGCCGCCGAGCAGGAGCAACCAGCCCACCAGGTGACCGGGTCGCGCCGACACCACCACGGCGCCCATGACGCAGAAACCCACGACCACGAGAACGCTCAAGGTCAGGTCGAGGGCGGCCTGTCCCTCGGCGCGGCCGACCGCGATCGTCGCAGCCAACCCCAGGCAGGAGGTCAGCAGCGCGACGCCGACGAGGCACCAGGTGACCGCTGCCGACGGTGGCCGTGAACGCATGAGCCAAGGGTGGGCGTCGGCGGCGTCCGCAGCAAGGGATTCCCTCCCGATTGCGCTGGGAGAACTTCCCGCCCCCGATGGGAGTGCCGCCTCTCGTCCGTGGGAACGCAGAGGCCCGATCGTCGGAGCCGGCGTCACCGGACGCCCAACGGATCGAAGGAGACATCATGAAGAACGCCACCCGCACCGGCGCAGCAGCCCTGGTCCTGCTCGGAGGTGCTGCCCTGGCCGTCGGCCCCGCCGGACCCGGAACAGCCGGACCGAGCGGGCACGCGACCACGATGAAGTTCGTGGCCCGTCAGCTGGCCAGCAAGCAGCTCGGCCGCAACCGCCTGGTCGAGTCGGACAAGATCCTCGCCTCGGGGAAGGTCATCGGCTTCTCCGCCAACGCCTGCGCCTTCGACTTCTCGACCAGCACCGCGAAGTGCGCGGTGGCGGTCGCGCTGCAGCGCGGCCAGCTGCGGGCCCGCGTCACCGTCAACGCCACCGACGGCACCTCCGAAGGGGTCATCGTGGGCGGCACCGGCGCGTACCAGGGCGCCCGTGGCACGCTGTCCGGCACCCCCGGGCATCGTCAGGGCGACCAGGACATCACCCTGCACGTCATCACGAAGGCATCCTGACCCGCTCGGCCCGGGATGCGCTCACGGATGGCCCGGACCGCAGAACGGCCGGGCCATCCTCGGAGCAGGTCGTGTGCCCGAGAACGGTCTCCAGCGCGTTCTCGGGCACACGACCCGAGCCACCGGCGTACTGTGGGCCCCCACACTCTCAGCGGGGGGCTCCGTGACCATCCTTCCAGGCAATCCGAACACACCTGCGTTCCGCGACTTCCCGCCCGGACCGCACTCCGGGGTGGACCCTGACCCGGACGCTCAGGTCGCCCCGGGCTCGATGGAGGGTCGCGCCCGGACGGCGCTCACCCTCGGCCTCCTGAGCCTGGTGTTCAGCGTCCTGACCGGCGTCCCCGCCGTGTGGGTCGGGGTGAAGGCCCTCCAGCGCATCAGCGCCGCCGACGGAGCCCTCAAGGGCCGCTGGGCCGCCTGGACCGGGATCGCGCTCGGCTGCCTCAGCGTCGTCGTCCTCTTCGCGGTCTGGCTCTACCTCCACACCCGCTCCTGACGCAGATCAGACGTCCTGAGAGCGTCGGCCACGGGCCTCGAGGAGGATCGCCTCCAGCTCGGGGTCGAACCCGATCTCTCGGACCTCCTGCGGGCAGCGGCAGCAACCCGACCCACCTGCGCTCATGAGTCCAGGCTCCTGGCGATCATCGGGCGGACGTGGCGTGGTGACCCAACTGGAACGCACTCAGCAATCTCGGTGCATCTGGGTGCCGAGCTCGTGAACTCGCGGGGTTGCTGAGCTTCTGACCTGGCTGCCCCGGCACGCGCACGGCCGTGTATGACGCCCGCTCATGGCTCATCTCAGTCCCGCGCCAGCGCATGGCTCCCGATCACGCATGCGGCCCGACCGTGACCGGGCCGAGCGCCATCGTCGGGCTTGCCTGCATCACCGCGCCGACCAGCCCCACCTGGTCGTCGAGGGCACGCCGCTGGCTCGGGGACAGGTCACCCAGCAGCTCCACGGTCAGGGCGACCTTGGTGCCGGTGCGGCGTTGGTGCCACACGCCGCCCACGACGCCGTCGACGAGCACGACCGGGTAGTTGCCCGCCTGGCCGCGAGCGAGCCCCCGAGTCGCGGCGGCGCCCGGGAAGAGCCGGAGCCGAGGCTGGGAGGCCACGACGAAGGCATCGAAGTAGGGGAGCAGGCGGACTCCGTGCGGGCCGTCGTCCGGAGCCGTCGTGTCCCCAGGGTTGACCCAGGCACACTCACCGCCTTCGAGGCTCACTGCCTCGGCCCGGGCGAACAGATCGATCGACAGCTTCACGGGGATGCTGAGCCACTGGGCGAAGTGCGCCGGTGTGGAGGGCCCATAGGCATGGAGGTATCGGCTGACGAGGCTCTGCAGCGCCACCTCGGCGTCGTCGGGGCGGAACCCGGGAAGCCAGCGCCGTGGATGGGTATAGGTGACCCTGCGGCCGCGCAAGGGACCGAAGCACAACACGCCTCGATGCGCGGCCGTGCTGGTGAGCTGGCGCCAGCGCGGCCACTTGTCCTGGAAGGCGTCCATCGTCCTCTCGCCGGCCCAGGCCCCCACGCGGTCGACGATCTCCTCCGTGAGCTCGTCGACCGTCAGCTCACGGTCGACCAGCGCGTCATCGATCGCCGCCAGGACCTCCTCGGCCTGCTCGGTCGTGAAGCGGACCGGGTCGGGGTGCTGCGGAGTGGATCCGGGAAGTCCGGACAGCGCCCCGGTCCACATCGGCAGGTCGACGGCCGGCAGCAGATGCACGGTTCCACGCGGCCCGAAGGTCTTCACCAGGGTGCGGTCCTCCCACAGGGCGCGTCGGACATCCTCCCGGTCGGCACCCGCGATGCGTAGCCCGATCGACAGCTCGGCGGCGCTGAGGATCTGGGCATGGGCGCCGCACATCGCACCCGCGATGTCTGCGGGCGCCCCGCCGCCGGCCGGCTCGGTGAGGTGCTGGCGAGCCATCCGCCGGGCCGAGACACCTTTCCAGGTCACCGACGCTGTCACGCCTCAGACGCTAGAGGACGTCGCCGACACCCACCCACCGATGTGGACCCGGGAACGGGCCCATGCCGGCGGTTGGCGCAACGTCGTGAACGCCCCACGCGCGCGGCATGACCGCGCCGTTCGGCCGGACGCGACCGGGACCGACGAAAAGTGCACGGTTTGGTCCCAAACCGCGCACTCAGCCGTCGGATCCGTGCGGTTTGGGACCAAACCGCACTACGAGGGCCGCCCAATCCTCGGGCTCGACGCCAGTTCGAGCGGTCCCGTCAGATGTCGTAGTAGAGCTCGAACTCGTGGGGGTGGGGGCGCAGGGCGACCGGCTGGATCTCGTTGGTGCGCTTGTAGTCGATCCAGGTCTCGATCAGGTCGCCGGTGAAGACCCCGCCCTCGAGCAGGAACTCGTGGTCGGCCTCCAGGGAGTCCATGACCGCGTTGAGGGTGGCGGGGACGGTCGGGATGTCGGCGTGCTCGTCCGGCGGCAGCTCGTAGAGGTCCTTGTCGACCGGCTCGTGCGGCTCGATCTTGTTCTTGATCCCGTCGATGCCGGCGAGCAGCATCGCGGAGAACGCGAGGTAGGGGTTGGCCGACGGGTCGGGGCAGCGGAACTCGATGCGCTTGGCCTTCGGGTTGGAGCCCGTGATCGGGATCCGCACGCAGGCCGAGCGGTTGCGCTGGCTGTAGACCAGGTTGACGGGGGCCTCGAAGCCCGGCACCAGCCGGTGGTAGGAGTTCACCGTCGGGTTCGTGAAGGCGAGCAGCGACGGGGCGTGCTCGAGGATGCCGCCGATGTAGTAGCGGGCCATGTCGGACAGCCCGGCGTACCCGGTCTCGTCGTAGAACAACGGCTCGTCGCCGTCCCAGATCGACTGGTGGCAGTGCATGCCGGAGCCGTTGTCACCGAAGATCGGCTTCGGCATGAAGGTCGCCGTCTTGTTGTTGCGCCAGGCGACGTTCTTGATGATGTACTTGAACTTCATCACGTCGTCGGCGGCCTTGAGCAGCTCGTCGAACCGGTAGTTGATCTCCGCCTGGCCGGCCGTGCCGACCTCGTGGTGGGCGCGCTCGACGGTGAGTCCGGAGTTCTCCAGCTCGATCACCATCTCGTCGCGCAGCTCGCCGAAGTGGTCGTACGGCGCCACCGGGAAGTACCCGCCCTTGTAGCGCACCTTGTAGCCGCGGTTGTTCTCCTCGGAGCCGGAGTTCCAGGCGCCCGCCTCGGAGTCGATGTGGTAGTACCCGGCGTTCACCTTGGTCTCGAAACGGACCGAGTCGAAGACGTAGAACTCGGCCTCGGGGGCGAAGAACGCCTTGGTACCGATGCCCGTCGAGGCGAGGTAGGCCTGCGCCTTGCGCGCGATGTTGCGGGGGTCGCGGGAGTAGGCCTCACCGGTGAGCGGGTCGTGGATGAAGAAGTTCACGACCAGGGTCTTGGCGGTCCGGAAGGGGTCGAGGTACGCCGTGGTCGGGTCGGGGAACAGCGACATGTCCGACTCGTGGATCGCCTGGAAGCCGCGGATCGACGAGCCGTCGAAGTTGAGCCCGTTGTCGAAGACGTCCTGCGAGAACGACGAGATCGGCACCGTGAAGTGCTGCATGATCCCCGGGAGGTCGCAGAAGCGTACGTCGACCATCTCGACGTCCTCGTCCTTGATGAACTTGAGCAGCTCGTCGCTGTTGGCGAACATTCATCCTCCTCGGCCGCGGCGTGCGGCCTGGTGTTCCGGATCGTTGCGGGCGGCGTCCGGCCGCGTCAGTGCGGCGGACGTCGTCACCGTAGGCGGGGGCAGTTTCTTGACCGTATCCGGTTTGTTTCACGGACGTAACAGGTGACCGCCCGGCGGTCGGCGAGCGCCGGGCGCTGGCTAACCTGACCGGGTGCCCGCCACCGAGCTGCCCTTCGAGACGGCGTCCTGGGGGCGCCGCATCCTGGCGCTGCTCGTCGACTACGCGGCCTGCTGGGGCGTGATGCTGCTGATCTACGGGCGCTCGTGGTTCGGCAACGGCAGCGTCCCGTCGATCTACCTCACGCTGCTGTTCATCGGTGAGTCCGCCCTGCTGATGGCGCTCTCCGGCGGGTCCTTCGGGCAGCTCGCGACCAGGCTCCGCGTCGTGCGCGTCGACGGCAGCGGGCGGCCGCTCAGCCTGCTCACGGCGCTGCTGCGTCAGGTGTTGATCTGCCTGGTCATCCCGCCCCTGGTCTTCCGTCCCGACGGCCGTGGGCTGCACGACCTGGTCTGCCGGTCCGCAACCGTTCCGTTACGCGTTCCGGAGTCGGACCCGACGGCGCGCGGCTAGGCTCCCCGCATCGCTCGGGCGCTCCTGACGGGCGTTACGCCGTCCGCCGCTCGGACGGAGTCGAGACCGTGGAGCCCGGAGGACCCATGCACACCCTGACCCTGCGCCGGGCCGCGGCCGCCGCCCTGGTGCCGCTGGCGGTGTCGTCGCTGACGGCCTGCGGGACCCACAACACCGCCTCGGTCGCCACGGACCCCCACGCCAGCACGCCGGCGACCTCGCCGACCAAAGGCTCGTCGGCGCCGGCCAGGCCGCGGACCATCGACAGCGCGAGGTTCCTGGCCACGGTCAAGGCGGCAGCACGGAAGATCACGACCGCCAAGGTCGCGATGCTCATGGACGTCTCGGGACAGCGGGTCCCGATCACGGGCGTGATCGACATGACGGGATCGTCGCCCGCGATGCGGATGACGATGGACGTGACGGGGATGGGCGCCCCCACCGAGATGCGGCTCATCGGACAGACCGTCTACGTCAGCGCGCCGGGCAGCACCGGCACGTTCTACAAGGTCGACCTGAGCGACCCCAACGGGCCGTTGGGCTCGATGGGGAGCACGCTCGGCCAGCTCGACCCCCAGGGCATGCTCGCCCAGATGTCGCCGCGCCTGTTCCAGAAGGTCGTCGACCTGGGCACCCAGACGGTCCACGGCCAGCAGATCCGGCACTACCGGGCCCTCATGGACCTCTCGGCCGCGCCGCACCTGAGCGGCCTCCCGTCGTCGGCCACCGCGTCGCTGCCGAAGACCGCGACGTACGACGTGTGGCTGGACGGCCAGGGACGCTTCGTGAGGTTCGTGATGCTGATGAAGAAGTACCTGCGGATGTCCGCGACGTACTCCGACTACGGCGCCCCGGCGCACATCACGGCGCCGCCGGCGTCCGAGGTCGTCACCATGCCCAGCTCGGCGTTCAGCAGCTGACCCACCGGCGCCGCGGCGAGGGGCTCAGCGGCCCCGCATGTTGCCGCGCATGCCCTTCATGGACGTCGGCACCGGCCCCTTGGGCATCGGCACGGCGGGTCGGGAGGAGTCGATCGCCTTCAGCCGGGCCAGGATGTCGGTGATCTCGGCGGGCTTGACCTGACGCTTCATCTTCTGGATGCGGCGTGCCAGCTTCGACAGCGGCACCTGCCCCTGCGACTCGTCGCTCCCGCAGACGATCTCGTGGACCGGGGTCTCCGTCGCGACGCGTTCGTGGCGGCGCCGTTCGGAGGACAGCAGGCCCTTGACGCGACCCGGGTTGCCCTCGCCGACCAGGATGATGCCCGGAGGACCGACGACCCGGTGGACGACGTCCTGCTGGCGGTTGAACGCGATCGCGTTGTCGACCGTCCAGCCACGCTTGAGCAGGCCGAGAGCACCGGCGGCCGCGCCGGCCTGGCCCTCCATCTGACCGTAGACGGCCCGCTGCGCCCGGCGGGAGAACATGATCAGCGCCGCGAGCACGCCGATCATCACGGCGCCGACGAAGGACAGGATCAGGCCGAGGGTGCTGCGCTGTCCGATCACCACCCAGAACAGCCCGAAGCCGACGAGCGCACCGAGCACCCCGGCCCCGGCCACCCAGCGGCCGATGGCTTTGTCGCTGCGCTTGGCCATCTGGTAGGTCTGCGCGAACTGCTGACGACGGCTCAGGCTCTGGGGCTCGGCCGGCTTGGGCGTCTGGGCCATACGGGAACTACTCCGTGATCGTGGTGGTGGTCAGGCCGGCGTGCGAGCCGACATGGCCTGACGGTACAGCCGACCCGCCCGGTACGACGAACGCACGAGCGGTCCCGACAGGACGCCGGAGAACCCGATCTCCTCCGCCTCGGCGGCGAGCTCGACGAACTCCTCCGGCTTGACCCAGCGCTCGACCGGATGGTGGCGGGCGGAGGGGCGGAGGTACTGGGTGATGGTGACCAGCTCGCAGCCGGCGCCGTGGAGGTCGCGCAGCGCCTGGCTCACCTCCTCGCGGGTCTCGCCCATGCCCAGGATCAGGTTGGACTTGGTGACGAGCCCGAACTCGCGGGCAGCGGTGATCACGCCGAGGGAGCGGTCGTAGCGGAAGGCGGGGCGGATGCGCTTGAAGATCCGGGGCACCGTCTCGACGTTGTGGGCCAGCACCTCCGGCCGGCTCTCGAACACCTCGGCGAGCAGGTCGGGCCTGCCGTTGAAGTCCGGGATGAGGTTCTCCACGCCGGTGCCGGGGTTGAGATCGTGGATGGCGCGCACCGTCTCGGCGTACAGCCAGGCTCCACCGTCGGCGAGGTCGTCGCGGGCGACGCCGGTGATCGTGGCGTAGCGGAGCTCCATCTTCCGCACGGACTCGGCCACCCGGCGCGGCTCGTCGCGGTCGAGCGGCTCGGGCTTCCCGGTGTCGATCTGGCAGAAGTCGCAGCGGCGCGTGCACTGGTCACCGCCGATGAGGAACGTCGCCTCGCGGTCCTCCCAGCACTCGAAGATGTTGGGGCACCCGGCCGCCTGGCACACCGTGTGCAGGCCCTCGGACTTCACCAGCGACTGGAGGGCGGTGTACTCCGGGCCCATCCTGGCGCGCGTCTTGATCCACTCCGGCTTGCGCTCGATCGGGGTCTCGGCATTGCGGACCTCGAGGCGCAGGAGCTTGCGGCCGTCGGGACGGGTGGGGGACTGAGTCACGTCGGTCCATGCTACCGGTCGGTCCGCACCACGACCGGATCTCGGCCGGCTCAGTCCTGCCCGATGTCCTCGAACCACACCTCGGGCTTGGCGGCGATGAACTCGTTCATCATCCGCACGCACTCGGGGTCGTCGAGCAGCACCACCTCGACGCCGTGCTCGGCCAGCCAGTCGTGACCGCCGTAGAAGGTCTCCGCCTCCCCGATGACCACCCGCGAGATGCCGAACTGTCGCACCAGACCGGAGCAGAACCAGCAGGGCGAGAGCGTGGTCACCATGGTCGTCCCGCGGTAGCTGCGCTGCCGGCCGGCGTTCTTGAACGCCGCCGTCTCGCCGTGCACCGACGGGTCACCGTCCTGGACCCGCCGGTTGTGGCCACGGCCGAGCAGGGATCCGTCCGCGCCGAAGAGGGCTGCCCCCACGGGCACGCCACCCTCGGCCAGGCCCTGGCGCGCCTCCTCGACGGCGACGGCGAGCATCTCCCGGTCGGAGGTCATGCGGCGGGAGGGCCCGGGTTGTTGCGCTCGGGCATCAGGGTGGTGAGACCGAGATAGAGGCCGGCCGCGACCAGGAACCCGACCAGGAACGTGATGTCACCGATCGCCGGGTGGTGCTTGGCGAAGTAGCCGATGTACTTGGTCTGGTTGGAGAAGCCGCCAGATCGAGATGACCATGCCGAGCGCCATCGCGACCATGCCGCGCGGGTTCTTGAAGTAGTCGTTGAGCGCGAGGCGCGTGAAGTCCTGCCCCCGGCGCTGCCAGCGGTCGGCGAACACGACGCCGAGCCAGGGCCCGATCCAGTAGGCGATGATCAGCAGGAAGTTCTCGTAGTTCTGGCCGGCGTTCTTGATGCCGAACAGAGCCAGGATCAGGCCGAGGACGCCGAAGAAGACCGCCACGATCGCTCGGGCCCGGCGTGGCGGGAGCACGATCCCCAGCGTGAGGGCGGACATCGCGCCGGAGTAGATGTTGAGGGCGTTGGCGCAGACCGCACCGAGGGCGATGCAGAGCAGGGTGGCCTTGCCGAGCCAGTCGGGCATCAGGTCGGTGTAGGGCCCCGGGTTGACGTCGGCGGCCTTGCCCGCGGCCGAGACCATGGCGGCGCCGGCGGACTCCAGCAGCACGCACGAGACGAAGATCCCGAGCCCGGCGAAGACGCCCGCCATCCTGCGGTCGGTGTCCGCGGGCAGGTAGCGGGTGTAGTCCGACGCGTAGGGGTTCCAGCCGCAGGCGTACCCGAACGCGGCGGCGGTCTCGATCAGGAACGCCCCGGGGATCGGCGAGCCCGCAGCCCCGAGGTGCGCCTTGCTGAACACGACCACGGCACCGATCACGAACACCACGGCGAGCAGAGGCAGGGCGTAGCGCTCGAACACGTGCACCAGGTTGTGCCCGAAGAACGCCACCACCAGCTGTGCGGCCACGATGACCACCAGGCACAGCTGCTTGGAGATGTGCCCGCTCACGAGCACGTGCAGGGCGAGCGCACCGCTGATGCTGTTGACGGCGAACCACCCGACGCCGGCCACCAGGGCGTTGATCCCGGCGGGCAGCACGTTGCCGGTGGCGTCGAACGCGGTCCGGCCGAGCACCATCTGGCACAGCCCCGAGAGCGGGCCCCAGCTCGACAGCACCCCGTGGCTGGCGGAGCCCGAGGGCCGTGCCCAGGACGATGGCCGCCACGGTCTGCCAGAAGGACAGCCCGAAGAAGAGGGGCCCGATGATCCCCACTGCGATCGTGGCGAACTCGAGGTTCGGGGAGATCCACGTCCACAGCAGGTTGATCGGCCGGCCGTGACGTTCGCTGTCGGGGATGATCTCGACGCCGCCGGGCTCGACCGCGGCGGTGCGGGCGCCGTAGTGCTCGGCGGCGATGGGGTTGGTCGTCAGGTCGTCAGTGAGGGACACGCGAGCATCGTGGCCCTTCCGGGGGCCGGTGGCGAGAGGGCGCGCGAGAAATTCTCATCCGGGGTACGACACGTGGCCTTCCCGGGGGGTGGCGACCAGGGTTGTCGTGCCAGTCGGTAAGTAGTAACTTACGGTAAGCAATGACTAACCAAGCAGCTCTCGCCTTCGCCGCCCTCGCCGACCCGACGCGGCGGCAGATCTTCGAGCGGCTCGCCGAGCGGCCCCGTGCCGTCGGTGAGCTGGCCGAGGGTCTCCCGGTGAGCCGGCCGGCGGTGTCGCAGCACCTGAAGGTGCTCAGCGAGGCCCGGCTGGTGAGCCCGCGGACCGCCGGGACACGGCGGATCTACGAGCTCGACCCTCAGGGGCTGGAGGGGCTGCGCGACTATCTGGACGGCTTCTGGAACCGCTCGCTGGCGGCCTTCAAGAGGACCGCAGAACGGAGTGAGGAGCACCGATGAGCACCGACACGAGCACGTCCGTCTCCGCCGCGACGACCGTCGAGGTCCCGATCGAGCGGGCCTTCACGGTCTTCACCGAGGGCATCGGCACCTGGTGGGATCCCGACCACCACATCATCGAGGCACCGCTGGACCACATGGTCTTCGACCCCGTCGTCGGCGGCCACGTGTACGACGTGGGGACGGACGGCAGCGAGTGCCGGTGGTCCCGGGTGCTGGCCTACGAGCCGCCGCACCGCGTGGTGTTCAGCTGGGACATCAACACCGCGTGGGAGCTCGAGACGGATCCGGCGAGGTGCAGCGAGGTCGAGGTCACGTTCACCGCCGTCGGCCCGTCCACCACGCGGGTCGTGCTGGAGCACCAGCATCTCGACCGGCACGGCCCCGACTGGGTGCAGCTGCGCGACGGTCTGAGCAGCGGCTGGCAGTCCGGCGTCATCGACCGCTATGCCGCGGTCCTCACCCACGCGTGAGGTCAGCCGGAGAGCCCCAGCACCGGCACCCGCGGCGTACGTCCGGGCTCGGGTCGCGGCTCGTAGTCCGGCGTCGGGGTGTACGACGTCCAGGACAGCAGGTCGGTCAGGTGGCGGCGCACGCTCGGCAGCACCTCCGCGACCGTGACGTCACGACCGAGCTCGGCGCTGAGCGACGTGACGCCGGCGTCGGAGATGCCGCACGGTACGAACCGTGCGTACCAGGACAGGTCCACGTCGCAGTTCAACGCGAAGCCGTGCATGGTCACGCCCCGGCTCACCCGGATCCCGAGCGCCGCGATCTTGCGCTCCGGCCGGTCCCGGTCCGCGCGGAGCCACACGCCGCTGCGTCCCGGCACCCGGGCGGTCGCGACGCCGAGGTCGGCGCAGACACGGATGAGGGCCTCCTCGAGGCGGCGGACGTAGTCGACGACCTTGACGTGGTCGGGCAGCCGGACGATCGGGTAGCCGACCAGCTGGCCGGGTCCGTGGAAGGTGACCATCCCGCCGCGGTCGACGTCGATCACGGGAGCGCCGCCGGGGTCGGCGGGCCGGTCGGCGGGCGCCGTGCGCTTGCCGGCCGTGAAGACCGGAGGGTGCTCGAGGAGCCAGACCGTGCCGGGAGCTGCGCCGGCGACGACCTGCTCGTGGATCTCGCGCTGGAGGTCCCACGCGGCGAGGTAGCCCACGGCGTCGTCGCCGAAACCGCCCTCGCGGAACACCACCTCGCTCACCCTCACGACCCTAGCGCGGCCCCGACGAACGCCAGCTGGGCCGGCAGCATCCGGGTCCAGTAGGCGGCGTCGTGGGCGCCCGCCTGGAAGGTGTGGGTGACCGGCGTGTGGAAGCCGGCGAGGTACGCCTTGTCGGCGGCGTAGAAGGGGTCGTCGGTGCCGCAGTCGAGCCGCACCGGGATGCCGTCCAGGTCGGACTGGTGCCCGAAGAGCGTGTAGCGCTCGTACTCGGCCGCGTCGGCGAAGCCGGACGTCGAGGCCCCGGAGGCGTCGGTCCAGACCGCTGCGCTGAGAGCGGCGCAGGCCCGCACCCGCCGGGAGCCGACGATCCCCGCCAGGCGCAGGGCGCCGTACCCACCCATCGACCAGCCCTGGAACGCGGTCCGGTCGGTGTCCAGGCCGCGCTGCGCGAGTCCCGGGAGGAACTCGTCGAGCACCATCGTGCCCGCGTCCTCGCCGCTCGGTCGCGGGTGCCAGTACGTCGTGCCGCCGTCGACGGTGGCGATCGCGAAGCGCGGGACGCCCGCAGCGACGGCGGCCGGCAGGAAGCGGTCCATGCCGAGCTCGGTGATCGCGGACGTGTGATCGCCGCCGAGCCCGTGCAGCACGACCATCACGGGCAGCCGCTCCGCTCTCTCGCCGGGATAGATGATCGACCAGCCGGTCTCGGCGCCGAGCCGGTGCTGCGACACGAAGGACCCGCTGACGACCTTCCCGGGCGTCACGTCGGGGATGTGGCCGGAGGGCCCGTTCAGGCCGAGCGCGTTGCGCAGGCGGGTGCGGCCGGGCAGTGCCCCCTCCTCTACCGCCACGCCGAGGCCCAGGACGGCGGCGACGGCTCCTCCCGAGGCCAGCAGCGCGGTGCGTCGGGTGAAGGCCACGGGGCCACGGTAGGGGGCTGTGGAGAGCGCCCGCGGGGAGCGCGCCGGTCGGCTCACAGTGATGGGATGCAGAAGCGGACCCCGATGTTGCTGTCGACCCTCGTGACGGTCCTGACGATCGCGGCCCTGCAGGTGTGGTCGTCGGCCGGGCACCACGTCGTACGACGTGAGGCGGCGGCGGCTCCGACCGTCTCCGGGTCGACGACCCAGCGTGCGCTGGGCGTCCTGCGCCGCTGGGACCGGCGTCGCGCCGCGGTGTGGGCCCACGGTGACCCGCAGGCCCTGGCGCGGCTCTATGTGCGCGGGTCGGCAGCGGGCGCTCGGGATGCGGCCATGCTGGCGGCGTACCGGACGAGGGGGCTTCGGGTGCGGTGGATGCGGCGCCAGGTGCTCGAGGTGCGGGTACGCCGCAGCTCGCGGTGCACGCTCGTCCTCCTCGTGGTCGACCGGCTGGTCGGGGGAGTGGTCCGGGGGCCTGGGATCCGGGCCGCGCTACCCCAGAGCCGACCGGCCACCCGGGTGATCGCACTGCGGCGGTCGGCGGCGGGGTGGCGGGTCGTCGAGGTCTACGACAGCTGACCCAGCCCCGCACCGAGCACCGAGGCCACGTGCCGGTCGCGGAACTCGTAGCCGGAGTCGAGGAGGGCCTGCGGAGAGGCGTTCACGGAGCCGAGCAGCTCGGGGGCCATCCGGCCGGCGCCGACCGAGATCGCGACCGACGGCACCGGGATGAACGCCGGCCTGCCGAGGGCACGGGCCAGGGCACGGGTGAACTCGGCGTTGGTGGGGGTCTCGGGGCAGCAGAGGTTGAACGGTCCGTCGGCGTCGGGATGCTCGGCGAGGTGGGCCACCGCCCCCACCCAGTCGCGCAGCGACACCATCGGGAAGTACTGCGAGCCGCCTCCCAGCCGGCCGCCGAGGCCGAGCCAGAACAGCCGTCGCAAGGACCTCAGCGGCTCGCTGCGACGGTCCATCACCGGCGACGTCCTCAGGATGCAGACCCGGGCGCCCGCCTCCCGGGCCGGATGGGCGGCCGCCTCCCACGCCCGCGCGACCTCGGTCAGGAGAGCGTGGCCCCGCGAGTCTGCGGCCTCGGTCAGGGTCTCCGCGCCGTGGTCGCCGTAGATCGAGATGCCGTTCCCGGCCAGGAAGGCCGGGCGCCGGTCACTCGTCGCGACCGCCCGGGCCAGGGTGGCGGTGCTTCGTACCCGGCTCTCCCGGAGCGCGTTCGCCCACTTCTCCGAGTGCGGGTTGCCCATCGTGGGCGCCCCGGCCAGGTTGACGACGACGTCGGCGGCCTCGATGACGGCCGGGTCGACCACGCCGAGGGCCGGGTCCCAGGTCGACTCGTCCGGGGCCGCGGCCGCCCGACGTACCAGCCGGGTCACGGCGTGGCCGCGCGACCTGAGCTCGCTGGTCAGGTGGGTCCCGAGGAACCCCGAGGCTCCCCCCACGACCACCTGCATGCTCAGACCTCGAACTGTCCGGCCTCGAGCCTGCCCTTGACGTCGGTCAGGAACCGGGCGGCGTCGGCGCCGTCCACCAGCCGGTGGTCGTAGGTGAGCGCGAGGTAGACCATCTGGCGTACGGCGATCGTCTCGCCGAGGTTCGGGTCGTCGATGACCACCGCGCGCTTGACCACCGCACCGGTGCCGAGGATGGCGACCTGTGGGAGGTTGATGATCGGGGTGTCGAAGAGCGCGCCACGGCTCCCGGTGTTGGTGATCGTGAAGGTCCCTCCGGACAGCTCGTCCGGGGTGATCTTGTTGGTGCGGGTGCGCTCCGCCACGTCGGCGATCTTGCGGGCCAGGCCGGCGATCGAGAGGTCGCCCGCCTCCTTGATCACCGGGGTGAGCAGCCCGCGCTCGGTGTCGACGGCGATCGCGAGGTTCTCGCGGTCGTAGTACGTCACCTCGCCCTTCTCCGTGTCGATCGCGGCGTTCAGGCTCGGGTGCTGCTTCAGCGCGTCGATCGCCGCCTTGGCGAAGAACGGCATGAAGGACAGCTTCACGCCCTCGCGGGTGGCGAAGTCGGCCTTGGCCGAGTCGCGGAGCCGCGAGATGGAGGTGACGTCGACCTCGACCACGGTGGTCAGCTGGGCCATCGTCTGCAGCGACTCGACCATCCGGCTGGCGATCACCTTGCGCAGGCGCGACATGGGCTCGGTCTTGCCGCGCAGCGGCGAGGGGGCTGCAGCCGCGGCGGGTGCCTGCGCTGCCGGCTGACCGGCCGGCGCCGCCGGCGCGGGCTGCGCCGCGGCCGCGGCCGCCGCAGCGGGCCGCGACGGTGTGGTGTCGGTGCCCTGCTTCTGCGCGGCGTCGAGGACGTCCTGCTTGCGGATGCGACCGCCCACGCCGGTGCCGACGATCGACGCGAGGTCCACGCCGTGCTGGGTGGCCATCTTGCGGACCAGCGGCGTGACGTACGCCGACGCCTCGCGCCCGCCGTCCGTCTGCCGGGCCGCCGGCGCGGTCTCGGCAGGCTGGGGGGCCTCGGGCGCGGCAGCGGCCTGCGCCGGCTCGGGCTCGGGCTCGGCGGCCGGCTCCGCCGGGGCTGCCTCGGCAGCAGGCTCGGGCTCGGTGGCCGGCTCTGCGGCGGGTGCCGCCTGCTCCGCGGGGGCCGCACCGTCGCCACCACCCGCGGAGGATCCGGCCGCGTCGCCGGACCCGATCACGGCCAGCTCCGCGCCGACCTCGACGGTCTCGTCCTCGTTGACCCTGATCTCCAGGAGGGTGCCCGAAGCGGGAGAGGGGATCTCGGTGTCGACCTTGTCGGTCGAGACCTCGAGCAGCGACTCGTCGGCCGCGACCTGGTCGCCGACCTGCTTGAGCCAGCGGGTCACGGTGCCCTCGGTGACCGACTCGCCCAGCTCGGGGAGCCGCACCACCGTGCTCTCACCCCCGCCGGAGGGCTGGGCGCCCGAGGCCGCGGCGGGTGCCGGCGACTCCTCTGCGGGTGCCTCGGCCGACGTCTCGTCCGGCGTGTCTGCCTGCTCGGCCTGCTCGTGGGCGGTCTCCCGCTCGGACTGCTCCTCCTCGAGGGGCGTGGCGCCGTCGCCCTCGGCCGCCTCTTCGGTCGGCTGCTCCTCCGCGGCCTGCTCGGCCGGGGCCTGCTCCGCCTCGGCGGCTGCGGGCTGGGGCTCCTCCTGCTGCGTCTCCTGGGGCTGCTGCTCCTCGACCGCGCCCTGCTCCGCAGGAGCCTCCTCCGTCGGAGCCTCCGCGGCCTGGCCGTCCGCGCCGCCGCCGGCTCCGGCGTCACCGGCGGACTCGTCGGCGGCCCCGATCACCGCCAGCGCGGCCCCGACCTCGACCGTGTCGTCCTCCTGGGCCCTGATCTCGAGCAGCGTGCCCGCCACCGGGGACGGGATCTCCGTGTCCACCTTGTCCGTGGAGACCTCGAGCAGCGGCTCGTCGACCGCCACCTCGTCCCCGACCTGCTTGAGCCAGCGGGTGACCGTGCCCTCGGTGACGGATTCGCCGAGTTCGGGGAGGTTGACTTCGGTGGCCATATGAGTGTCCGACTTCCTATCGTCGCGGGCTGGTGGTCAGGTCTCGAGGGTCAGGCGTGGGCGTGGAGCGGCTTGCCGGCCAGGGCCAGGTGCGCCTCGCCCAGGGCCTCGTTCTGCGTGGGGTGCGCGTGCACGAGCGGCGCCACGTCCTCGGGGTGTGCCTCCCAGTTGTAGATCAGCTGGGCCTCCCCGATGAGCTCGCCGACCCGGTCTCCGACCAGGTGGACGCCGACCACCGGGCCGTCGGTCCGGCGTACGAGCTTCACGAAGCCCTGCGTGAGCAGGATCTGGCTCTTGCCGTTGCCGCCGAGGTCGTACGTCACGGTCTCGACCGCGTCGTCACCGTACGTCGCCCGCGCGGCCGCCTCGTCGAGACCGACCGACGCGACCTCGGGGTGGCTGTAGGTGACGCGGGGGATGCCGGCCTCGTCGATGGGGGTCGGGTCGAGGCCCGCGATGTCCTCGGCCACGAAGATCCCCTGCTGGAACCCGCGGTGTGCCAGCTGGAGCCCGGGCACGATGTCGCCCACGGCGTAGACGCCGTCGAGGTTGGTCCGGCACCGCTCGTCGGTGAGGACGAACCCGCGCTCCATCGCCACGCCCTGCTCGTCGTAGCCCAGGCCGTCGGTCGTGGGTCCGCGGCCGACGGCGACCAGCAACAGCTCCGCCTCGAGGACGTCGCCGCCCTCGACGGTGACCGCGACGCCGTCGTCGGTCACCTTCGCGCTCTGGAACGGCGTCCCGGTGCGGACCTGGATCTTGCGCTTGCGGAACGCCCGCTCGAGTGCCTTGGACGACGCCTCGTCCTCGGCCGCCACGAGGCGTGGCAGCGCCTCGACGATGGTCACCTCGGCACCGAAGCTGGCCCACACACTGGCGAACTCACAGCCGATCACGCCACCGCCCAGCACCACGACCGACGTCGGCACCCGGTCGAGGAGCAGGGCGTGCTCGGAGGTGAGCACCCGCCGGCCGTCGACCTCCAGCCCCGGCAGGGACTTGCTGTAGGAGCCGGAGGCCAGGACGACGTGCTTCCCGGCGTACGTCGTGTCTCCCACCGTCACTTGGCGTGGCCCGGTCAGGCGTCCCTCGCCCTCGATCACGGTGATGCCGCGCCCCTTGATCAGGCCGGTCAGGCCCTTGAACAGGCGGGAGACGACCTTGTCCTTGTAGGCGTTGACGCCCGGCATGTCGATGCCGTCGAGCGACGCCCGGACTCCGAACTGCCCCGATTCGCGGGCCAGGTCGGCCACCTCGGCCGCGTGGAGCAGCGCCTTGGTCGGGATGCAACCGACGTGGAGGCAGGTGCCACCGAGGTTGCCCTTCTCGACCAGACCGACCGACAGGCCCAGCTGAGCGGCACGGAGCGCACAGGCGTAGCCGCCTGATCCGGCCCCGAGAACGAGTACGTCGAACTCTCCGTCGGTCACTTTCCCATCCTTGCACTGTTTGCTCGACGCTCCGCAAGGTGCTCCCGCCGCTCCCAGGGAGTTGGCACACTGGGTGCGTGAACCTGTTCGGCCGCGCCCGACGCGGGCCACGCTTCAAGCGTCCCGCCGGCGACACCGCACGCACCGGATCGACCCGGGTCCGCGCCTCGACCGACCAGGACGAGGAGCACCTCATCGACTTCATCGAGACCCGCGAAGGTGTCGAGGGCTGGGTCGAGCCGCGGACGGCCGTCAGCGACGTGACGCTGCTGCTCGTCGCCTGGGACGGTGAGTACACGCGGCGGCGGGTCCCGTCGGCGGACTGGGCCTACAAGTTCTGCAGCCGCCGCGGCGTCACGGCGTACGAGGCGGGCGTCGTCGGCATCCCGCAGCGGATGCGGGAGTACATCAGTCGGCAGAAGCGGCGCTGAGGGACCGCGCGTAGTCGACCAGGGTCGTCAGCCCGAACCCCGTGCCCCCGCCCGTCAGGTGGCCGGTCGCCGACCCGGTGTTGAAGCCGGGCCCGGCGATGTCGAGGTGGGCCCACCGGACCTCGCCGGTGAACTCGCGCAGGAAGGCAGCCGCCAGCAGGCCGCCGCCCCAGCGGGTCCAGTCGTGCTGGGCGAGGTCGGCCACCTTGCTGCCGTGGACCCGCTCGACGATGTCGGGCGGGATCGGCATCGGCCAGTGCTTCTCGCCCGACTCCTGGCCGGCCTCGATGAGCGAGCCGACGATCCGGTCGTCGCCGAAGGCCGCGCCCACCTTGGTGCCGAGCGCCATCACCATGTGCCCGGTCAGGGTGGCCACGTCGATGATCACGTCGGGCTTCTCCTCGACGGCCCGTGCCAGGCCGTCGGCGAGCACCAGGCGGCCCTCGGCATCGGTGTTGAGGACCTCCACCGTGGTGCCGCCGTACATCGTCAGCACGTCGCCCGGTCGCATCGAGCTGCCGGAGACCATGTTCTCGGCGAGGCAGGCGTACGCCGTCACCTGGACCGGCAGGCCGAGTCGGGCGATCGCCAGCGTCGCCTGGGTGATCGCGGCGGCGCCGGCCATGTCGCACTTCATGGTCTCCATGCCGCTGCCGGTCTTGATGGTGAGACCGCCGGAGTCGAAGGTGATGCCCTTGCCGACGAGGGCGAGGTGGGACACGGGGTCTGCCGGGCTGTAGCGCAGCTCCACGAGCCGCGGCGGCGCGCTGGATCCGCCACCGACGCCGAGCAGCCCTCCGCAGCCGAGCTCGGCGAGGGCCGCCTCGTCGAGCACGGTCGCCGTCACCTTGGTCCCCTTGGTGGCCTTCGCGATCTCGTCCGCGAGCAGCGGAGGGGTCAGGTCGCCGGCCGGGGTGTTCACCCAGTCGCGGGTGGCGTTGACGGCGGCCGCCACCACCTGGGCCTCGTCGAACGCCGTCGTGGCCTCCTGACGCCGGGCCACCGGGCTGAGGACGGTGACCGTGCCGGCCTTCTTCTCCGCCGGCTTCGACTGGTAGCGGCCGAAGGCGTACCCACCGAGGAGATAGCCCTCGGTCACGTTGCGGACCAGGGCCGGGTCTCCTGCCGGCAGCGCCAGCGCGACCGAGGCCGCGTTGCTCGTGGAGCGCGCCGCGACGCCGGCGGCACGTCGTACGGCGAGCAGCCCGGCGGCGCGGTCCTCGGTCGGCTTGCCCATCCCCACGAGCACCAGCAGGGGAGTGGCCAGCTTGCCGCCGGTGGGGACCCGCGCCACCTCGCCCGCCTTGCCGGTGAAGCCGAGCGTGCTGAGGAGCGGTCGCAGCGAGCGACCGAACGCGTCGGTGACGTCCTCGCCGCCGTCGGCCAGGGACACGCCCTTCGAAGTCTGCAGGGCACCCACGACGACGGCGTCGGCCCGCGTCTTGGCCGGGCTCGCGCCGCGGAGGTGGTAGGAGGTCACCGAGGCAGGATAGTCACCCCGACGCGTGGGTCCCTGGCATCGGCGTGGGCCGGTGTAGGTTCGCGCACATGGCCGACGAGTCACTCCCGACCCCGGAGCTGCTGCGTTCGCCGCTGCACGACCGGCACGTCGCGCTGGGCGCGAAGTTCGCCGAGTTCGGGGGCTGGTCGATGCCGCTGGAGTACCCCACCGGCGTGGTCAGGGAGCACACGGCGGTCCGCGAGGCCGTCGGCATCTTCGACGTCAGCCACCTCGGCAAGCTGATGGTCACCGGACCCGGCGCCGCGGCCTACGTCAACGCGACCCTGAGCAACGACCTCGACAAGATCGCTCCCGGCAAGGCCCAGTACACGCTGTGCTGCGACGCGGCCACCGGCGGCATCGTGGACGACCTGATCGCCTACTTCCACGACGACACCCACGTGCTGCTCGTGCCCAACGCCGCCAACTCCGCGGAGGTCTGCCGGCGTCTCGCGGCCGGGGCACCCGAGGGGGTGAAGGTGCTCGACCACCACACCCACTACGTCGTCCTCGCCGTCCAGGGCGCCAGGTCCGACGACGTGCTGGACGCCATCGGCTTCCCCTCCGGCCACGGCTACATGTCGTTCGTCGAGGCGGAGTTCGAGGACACCGGCGTCGTGGTGTGCCGGACCGGCTACACCGGCGAGCGGGGCTACGAGCTGATCGCGCGCAACGAGGTGGCGGGATCGCTCTGGGACAGGCTCCTCGAGGCCGGTCGGGCCCACGACATGCTGCCGTGCGGCCTCGGGGCCCGGGACACCTTGCGGACCGAGATGGGCTACCCGCTGCACGGTCAGGACATCAGCCTCGACGTGACCCCCAACCAGGCCGGGATCGGCTGGGCCGTCGGCTGGAAGAAGGACACCTTCTGGGGCAAGGACGCGCTGGTCGCGGAGAAGGAGGCCGGACCGAAGCGGAAGCTCCGCGGCCTGGTGGCCCTCGAGCGCGGCATCCCACGACCGGGGATGCTCGTCAGCCTGACTCCCGACGTACCGCTGTGCGAGATCACCTCCGGGACCTTCTCGCCGACCTTGAAGAAGGGGATCGGGATGGCCCTGGTGCCGACCTTCGTCGATCCGGAGGCCGAGCTCGGGGTGCAGATCCGCACCCGGCGCGAGATCTTCGCGTCCCAGCGCTTCCCGTTCGTCGACACCTCGGTGCGTGACCAGTGAACGACACCCACGCCGCTCTTCGCGTCCCCCGCCTCGCTCCTCCGTCGCACGACACCCGCGGGGGCCTCGGATGAACCTCCCCGAGCAGCCGGCCACGTTCCGGCCACCCCCTGCCGCGGAGCGGCCCTGGTGGTGGCAGCTGCACGACGCCGCGGGCGGCGATGCGCGGGTCCCCGAGGAGTACTCCGACCAGCGCTTCGCCAGCCAGGCGGACGCCGAGTCGTGGGTCGGGGAGGTGTGGGCCGAGCTCGCGGCCGCCGGTGTCGACGCGGTGACGCTGCACGAGCACGACCGGGCGGTCTACGGCCCCATGTCGCTCTCGGCCTGAATGGCGCTGCCCACCACCGTCGAGGCGCTGTGCGCGACGTTCCTCTCCTCGGTGCCGGACGGACTCGTCACCGGCCTCTACCTCCGCGGAGGTCTGGGGTTCGGCGAGTGGGTCGTCGGGAAGAGCGACGTCGACTTCTTCGCGACGCTCGCCCGGCGGCCCGGGCCCGACGACCTCGAGGCGCTGCGCGCGGCCCACGCGACGGTGGCGAAGAGTCACGACGAGGCGCCGTGCTTCGACGGCGCCCACGTGCTCGCCTCCGACCTGGCCTGCCACCCGCGGGAGTGCCCGGACGTGCCGACCGTCGGGGTCGGGACGTTCCACGAGCGCGGGAGGCACGAGATCTCGCCGGTCGCGTGGCACGAGCTGGCGCGGCACGGGATCACGGTCACCGGTACGCCGCTCCCGGACCTCGGCATCTGGACCGACGACGCGGTCCTCCGCGCCTTCACCATCGACAACCTCGACACCTACTGGCGTGGCCACGCCGAGACCTGCACCGCATCTCCGGAACGCGCGTCGGTGCCCTTCGCCTGCGAGTGGGTGGTGCCGGGGGTGGCGCGGCTCCACCACCTCCTGGTGACCGGGGAGCAGACCGCCAAGTCACGGGCCGTCCGCTGGGGGCTGGGGTTCTACCCCGAGCGGTTCCACCGCATCCTCCGCGAGTCGCTCCACGTGCGTGAGGGTGCCCTCGAGCCTCAGTACGACGACCTCGTCGAGCGCGGCCGAGACGTCGGCGCGTTCGCGGCGTACGTCGTCGAGCAGGGCGTCGGCCTGCGCGGCTGAGCCGCCTGGTCAGTCGGTCGCGGGGTCGAGCTCCCCCACGGGGACCTCGGCCTCCAGGCGGTTGCCGGCCGGTGCCAGGGGACAGGCCCAGTCCGGGTCGTAGGCGCAGGAGGGGTTGTAGGAGAAGTTCAGGTCGATCACCCAGGCGTCGCCCTCGCGGCCGAGATCGGCGCCCTTGACGGTGTCGAGCAGGTAGCGGCCCGCGCCGTATGTCGTGCGGCCCGCGGTCGCGTCTCGCAGGGGGAGGAAGATCCCGTTGCCGTAGGAGCCCAGCCACCAGACGTCCAGCCCGCCGATCAGCGGGATCTCGAAGCGACCCGCCCGACGGAACGGCACCTCGCCGTCGCTGCCGGTGGTCGGCCGCCACTCCTCCGGCTCGGCGGGCTGGAGCTCGAGCTCGAAGCGGTACGCCGGGTCGTACGGCGCGTGGCGCAGCCGCTGTCCCGGCTGCCGCGCGGAGGCCGGGTGGGTGTCGAAGAGCTCGGTCCGCCCTTCGACCCAGAGCCCGTGGGCCGCAACCGGGTCGACCTCGGCCCGCACCGCGGCGTACAGGGCGTGCACCTCCCGCCGCCACGAGGCCACCTGCTGCGCCCAGCTCCTGAGGTCCGTCATGCGGGCCAGCATGCCGTAGCGGGCGCGGGCCGTGGCGCTAGCGTCGGGCCATGCACCGGTTCAGCCAGGTCGACGTCTTCTCCTCCGAGCCGTTCCGCGGCAACCCGGTGGCGGTGGTGCACGACGCAGACGGGATCGGCGACGACGAGATGCGTCGCTTCGCGCACTGGACCAACCTGTCGGAGACGACCTTCCTGCTGGCGCCGACGCATCCCGACGCGGACTACCGGCTGAGGATCTTCACGCCGGGCGCGGAGCTCCCCTTCGCCGGCCACCCCACCCTCGGCAGTGCCCACGCGTGGCTCGAGGCCGGGGGAGTGCCCAGAGCGGAGGGGACGGTGGTCCAGGAGTGCGGGGCCGGTCTGGTCCGGCTCCGGGCCGCCGACAGGCTGGCGTTCGAGGCGCCGCCGCTGCTGCGGTCGGGGCCCGTGAGCAGCGAGGACCGGGCACGAGTCGTCCGCGCGCTCGCCCTCGACGACGGCGACGTGGTCGACCTCGCCTGGATCGACAACGGACCCGGCTGGGTCGGCGTGCTGCTCCGGGACGCGGCGAGCGTGCTCGCCGTACGGCCGGACTGGTCCGCCTTCGGTCAGCTCGACGTCGGCATCGTGGGCCCCCACCCGGAGGGGGCGGAGTGCGCGGTGGAAGTGCGGGCGTTCTGTCCCGGCATCGGCATCGTGGAGGACCCGGTGACCGGCAGCCTCAACGCCGGCATCGCCCAGTGGCTCGCCGGCGACCGTCTGCCCACGTCGTACGTCGCGGCGCAGGGCACCGTCCTGGGCCGGGCGGGCCGGGTGTACGTCGAACGCGACGGCGACACCGTCTGGGTGGGCGGGGACGCGGCAACGACGATCAAGGGCGAGGTGTCGGTCGGGGTCTAACGTCGACCCCATGCTCGAGACACCCGACGAGCTGGCCCGTCTGCAGGTCCTGCTCGACACGTCCCACGCGCACGCCGGCGAGCACCTGCGCGGCATCATCCACGAGGGCCGGACGCTGTCCGCGACCCAGATCGCGGGACTGCTCACCGGGATGAAGGTGATCTCGGCGGCCACCGTGACCGCGCACGGCGAGCCCCGGATCAGCGCCATGGACGGCCACTTCCTGCACGGCACGTGGACCTTCTCGACCAGCCGGACCGCGGCCAAGGCACGCCATCTCGCCGCCCGTCCGGGCGTCTCGATCGCCCACATCGACGGCGAACAGCTCGCCGTCTTCAGCCACGGCCGCGCCGTCGAGCTGGCCGGTGACGAGCTGCAGGAGGTCGCCGAGCACTGGACGGCGCACTACGGTTCCTCGCCTCTCTCCTGGGGAGACGTCGTGATGTTCCGGCTCGACCCCACGTGGATGGTCGGCTACGCCTTCCGCCGCGACGAGCTGCTCGCCGAGAGGGGAGTCACGGCCTGAGCCCTCCGCCGCCCGGAGGGGTGGCGGAACATCCGGTCTCGCGGGGCGGTTGGAGCCCCCGTGAGCCTCCTCTTCTCGCCCCTGACCCTCCGCGGTACCACGATCCGCAACCGGGTGTGGGTGTCGCCCATGTGCCAGTACTCGTCGATCGACGGCCGGCCGTCCGACTGGCACCTGGTCCACCTCGGTGCCTTCGCCCAGGGCGGAGCGGGCCTCGTGATGTCCGAGGCCACGGCCGTCACCGCCGAGGGCAGGATCTCCCCGCAGGACGCGGGCATCTGGAACGACGAGCAGGCCGCCGACTACCGGCGCATCACCGACTTCGTGAAGAGCCAGGGAGCGACGCCGGGCATCCAGCTCGCGCACGCCGGCCGCAAGGCGTCGACCCGGCGTCCCTGGGAGGGCCGTGGCTACGTCCCCGTCGCCGAGGGCGGGTGGCAGACCGTCGGCGCCTCCCCGGTCGGGTACGCCGACTGGCCGGCCCCGCGCGAGCTCACCGCCGGGGAGCTGGCCGACCACCCGCGGGTCTGGGCCGACGCCGCCGGGCGTGCGCTGGCCGCCGGCTACGAGGTCGTGGAGATCCACGCCGCCCACGGCTATCTCCTGCACCAGTTCCTGTCCCCGCTGAGCAACCGTCGTACCGACGCCTGGGGCGGTGACCTCGCGGGTCGCAGCCGCCTCCTGGTCGAGGTCGTGGACGCCGTGCGCGAGGCCTGGCCGGCCCACCTGCCTCTCTTCGTGCGGATCAGCGCCACCGACTGGGTCGCGGGCGGCCTCGAGCCCGACGAGACGACGGAGGTCGCCCGGCGGCTCGCCGACCACGGCGTCGACCTGGTCGACGTCTCGAGCGGCGGCAACTCGCCCGACCAGCAGGTCCCGGTCGAGCCGGGCTACCAGGTGCCGTTCGCCACGCACGTGCGGCGCGGCTCGGGGCTCCCGGTCGCGGCGGTCGGTCTGATCACCGAGGCCCAGCAGGCGGAGAAGATCGTCAGCGACGGCGACGCCGACGCGGTGTTCCTGGCTCGCGAGCTGCTGCGCGACCCCCACTGGCCGCAGCGGGCCGCCGAGGCACTCGGAGCCGACGCCTTCTGGCCGGACCAGTACCTCCGCGCGCGTCCCTGACGACCGTCGGTCGCCCGATCTAGGGTGAGCCCATGCAGGCGTACCTCGATCTCCTCGACCGGATCCTCGACACCGGGGTCGAGAAGTCCGACCGCACCGGCACCGGCACCCGCAGCGTGTTCGGCCATCAGCTGCGGTTCGACCTGACGGAGGGGTTCCCTCTCGTCACCACGAAGAGGATCCACACCCGGTCGGTCTTCGCCGAGCTGCTGTGGTTCCTCCGCGGCGACACCAACGTCAAGTGGCTGCAGGACCGGGGCGTCACGATCTGGGACGAGTGGGCCGACGCCGACGGAGACCTCGGTCCCATCTACGGCTACCAGTGGCGCTCCTGGCCAACGCCCGACGGTCGTCACGTCGACCAGATCGAGCTCGTGCTCGACCAGCTCCGCCGCGACCCCGACAGCCGGCGCCACATCGTCTCCGCGTGGAACGTCGCCGACATCCCCCAGATGGCGCTGGCGCCCTGCCACACGATGTTCCAGTTCTACGTCGCCGACGGGGCGCTGAGCTGCCAGCTCTACCAGCGCTCGGCCGACGTGTTCCTCGGCGTGCCGTTCAACATCGCCTCCTACGCCCTGCTCACGCACATGGTCGCCCAGGTGACCGGACTACGCGTCGGCGACTTCGTGCACACCCTCGGCGACGCCCACCTCTACTCCAACCACATCGAGCAGGCGCGGCTGCAGCTCACCCGAGACCCGCGGCCGCTGCCCACCCTGCACCTCGACCCCTCGGTCACCGAGATCGATGCCTTCGACCTCGAGCACATCACGGTCGAGGGCTACGACCCCCACCCGGGCATCAGGGCCCCCATTGCCGTCTGACGACGACGCCGTGGTGGAGCCGGGCTCCCCGGATGTCGACTCCTCGGTGGTCGCGCCGGGCTCCCCGGTGGTCGAGCGGGGCTCCGGTTCGGTGGTCGAGCGGGGCTCTTCGGTGGTCGAGCGAGGTCGAGACCACCTCACCCTGATCGCGGCCTACGCCGCCAACCGCGTCATCGGCGACCGCGGCGCGATCCCGTGGCGGATCCCCGCCGACTTCGCCCACTTCAAGGCGACCACCCTGGGCGGCACCCTGGTGATGGGCCGAGCGACGTACGACTCGATCGGCCGACCGCTGCCCGGCCGGACGACGATCGTCGTGACCCGCAACGCCGGCTGGTCGGCCGACGGCGTGCTGGTCGCCCACTCGCTCGACGACGCCCTCGACCTGGCCGCGGAACAGCCCGGCGAGACGTTCGTCGCCGGCGGCACGCAGATCTACGAGCAGGCGCTGCCGCGAGCCACTCACCAGGTGCTCACCGAGGTGCATCGATCGCCGGAGGGGGACGCGCACTACCCCGAGTTCTCGCTCGAGGAGTGGCGCGAGACCCGGCGCGAGGCCGGTGACGGTTTCGACTGGGTCTGGTGGGAGAGGATCGCCTGGGTGGGGCGGAACCGAACCTGAGACGGGAGCGTCCAACGGGCATGCGTCGAAACGTCATGGTGGCCGTCCTGATGGCGGCCGTTCTCAGTGTCGTGCTCTCCGGGTGCTGGCGACACGGTGCGGACTCCTCGTCCGCCGACCCCAAGCCCGCCGCGTGCACCCCGCCGGCCGGCGGCCGCTGCGCCGCCGACGTCGCCTGGCGAGGGCCGATCGACGTCTCGGCCGACGGCATGCGGCTGCACGGGATGGTCCCCTGCGGCGGCACGCTGCACGCCACCGAGACCAGTGATCGGGTCACCGTCACGCTGCACGTCGGCGCGATGGGCCCGGGCATGATGAGCTGCGCGCTCGTCGACGTCGGGGTCCGGCTCGCCTCCCCGCTCGGTCATCGGGCGGTGTTCGACTCGGTCAGCGGCCACCCGCTGCGCGCGCGTCCACGGCTGACCGAGCGGGAGACACCCCCGAGGCGCCTTCTAGGCTGCGGGGGTGAGCCCAGGCCCCCGGATCCGCCTCGACGCGACCTCGGACCAGGCGCCGTACGAGCAGATCCGGGCCCAGATCGCCGCCCAGGTCGGGTCGGGTGACCTGTCGGCGGGCACGCGGCTGCCCCCCGTACGCGCGCTGGCCGACACGCTCGGCGTCGCGACCAACACGGTGGCCCGGGCCTACCGCGAGCTGGAGCACGCGGGAGTGGTCACCACCCGGGGGCGTGCGGGCACGGTGGTCAGCGGTGACGGGGTGGACCGTGCCGCGAAGCAGGCTGCGGCGTCCTACGCCGACACGATGCGCGCGCTGGGTGTCCGGCAGGATGAGGCCCTCGACCTGGTCCGACGGGCCTTCGACCGCCCGACGAGCAGCTGAGGGGGAGCACGTGCAGGTGCACGACGAGGTCCGGGGCGCGCTGGCCGAGGGACGGGGCGTGGTCGCCCTGGAGAGCACGATCATCAGCCACGGGTTGCCGAGACCCGACAACGCCCGGCTCGCCCGCGAGTTCGAGCAGGCCGTCCGCGACGGCGGGGCCGTCCCGGCGACGGTCGCGGTCGTCGACGGCGAGGCGCGGATCGGGCTCGACGACGCGGCCCTCGACCGGCTCGCCAACGACGAGTCCGCGGTCAAGGTGAGCGTGCGGGAGCTCGCCGCGGTGGCGGCGCGCGGGGGCGTGGGTTCGACGACGGTCGCCTCCACGGCGCACCTGGCGGCGGCCGCCGGCATCACGGTCTTCGCCACCGGCGGGCTCGGCGGGGTCCACCGCGGGGCCCAGGACACGTTCGACGAGTCGGCGGACCTGACCACCCTCTCGCGCACCGGGGTGCTCGTCGTCTGCGCCGGGGTCAAGTCGATCCTCGACGTGGGCGCGACGCTCGAACGGCTGGAGACGCTCGGGGTCGGCGTGCTCGGGTATCGCACCGACCGCTTCCCGGGCTTCTACCTGGCCGACTCCGGCCACGACGTCGGCTGGCGGGTCGAGTCCGCGGCCGAGGTCGCCGAGATCCTGGTTGCCCGCGGCCGGGTCGACACGGCCGATGTCGGCCTGGTGCTCGCCAACCCGATCTCGCCGGACGACGAGCTCGACCGCGACCTCCACGACCGCCTGCTCGCCTCAGGTCTGGCCCGCGCCGAGCGCGACGAGGTCCACGGCAAGGACGTGACGCCGTACCTCCTCGACTGGTTCCACCGCGAGAGCGGTGGTGAGTCCCTGCGCGCCAACGTCGCGCTGGTGCGGTCGAACGCCCGTCTCGCGGCCGAGGTCGCGACGGCCTACGCCGCCGGGTCCCGGCCATGACGTTCTTCTGCCTGGGCGACCTGATGGTCGACGTCGTCGCGCGCCTGTTCGGGCCCCTGGCCGAGGGATCGGACAGCCCCGGCGTGATCGCGTACGTCGGAGGCGGCTCGGCCGCGAACACCGCGGCCTGGCTGACCCGCGTCGGCGTCAGCTCGACGTTCGTCGGTGCCATCGGCGACGACGCCGCGGGCCAGGCCCAGATCGAGAGCCTCCACCAGCTCGGGGTCGACGTCCGGTTCCGGGTGGACCGGACGCGGCCGACCGGCACCTGCCTGGTGCTGGTGGCGCCGACGGGGGAGCGGACGATGGTGCCCGACCCCGGGGCCAACCTCGCGTTGATGGAGCACGACGTCCCGACCGACGAGTTCCGTCCGGGGGACCACCTCCACGTCTCGGGCTACGCCCTGCTGCGGGACGCGCGTGACGCCGCGCTGCACGCGATGACCACCGCGGTCGGATCCGGCCTCACCGTCTCGGTCGGCGCCGCGTCGGCCGCTCCGCTGGCCACCCTCGGCGCCTCCGCGTTCCTCGAGATGCTGCCGGACGGCAGCCTGCTGTTCGCCAACGAGAAGGAGGCCGGGGTCCTCACCGGTTCCTCCGGCGGCTCGGCCGCCGACCTGGCCCGGAAGCTGGCCGGAGCGGGCCGTCAGGTCGTCGTCACCGCCGGGTCCGGCGACGCCGCGTGGAGCGACGGTGACGCGACGGCCGCGATGGCCGCCGAGCCGTTGGACCGTCCCGAGCTCGACACCACGGGCGCCGGCGATGCGTTCGCAGCCGGCTTCCTCGCTGCCCGTGCCCGCGACGCGGCACCCGCCGTCTGCCTGCGCGACGGCCACGCCCTCGCCGCCGCGGCCTGCCGGACCACGGGTGGTCGCCCCGAGCGCTGACCCACGTCCGTGCCATCGTGGGCCCATGGAGCTGCGCATCTTCGTCGAACCCCAGCAGGGCGGCACCTACGACGACCAGCTGGCGGTCGCTCGGAGGGCCGAGGAGCTCGGGTTCGGCGCGTTCTTCCGGTCCGACCACTACCTCGCGATGGGTGTCGACGGGCAGCCCGGCCCGACCGACTCGTGGGTGACGCTGGCCGGCCTGGCCCGCGAGACCAGCACCATCCGGCTCGGCACGATGATGACGTCCGCGACGTTCCGGCACCCGGGACCGCTCGCGATCTCGGTCGCGCAGGTGGACCGGATGAGCGGCGGCCGGGTCGAGCTCGGCATCGGTGCCGGGTGGTACGGCGCCGAGCACGCGGCGTACGCGATCCCGTTCCCGCCGACCGGTGAGCGCTTCGACCGGCTCGAGGAGCAGCTCGCCATCCTCACCGGCCTCTGGTCGACGTCACCGGGGGAGACGTTCGGCTTCGACGGCTCGCACTACTCCGTGCAGGACTCGCCCGGGCTGCCGAAGCCGGTTCAGCAGCCCGGTCCCCCGATCATCATCGGCGGCAAGGGAGCCACGCGGACGCCGGCGTTGACGGCCCGCTACGCGGCGGAGTTCAACCTGCCCTTCGTCGACCTCGAGACCACGTCGCTCCAGTTCGGACGCGTGCGCGCCGCCTGCGAGACGATCGGCCGCGACCCGTCGACGCTGGTCTACTCCAACGCCCTCACCACGGTCTGCGGTGCCGACGAGGCCGAGGTGCAGCGGCGGGCCGCCGCCATCGGGCAGACGGCCGACGAGCTCCGAGCCGAGGGTCTGGCCGGGACGCCGCAGCAGGTGCTCGACACGATCGCGCGGTACGCCGCGTTGGGCACCGAGCGCATCTACCTCCAGCTGCTCGACCTCCACGACCTCGACCACCTCGACCTGCTCGCCACCGAGGTGATGGCGCACCTCTGACGGAGGCCTCGGTGGTCGACCTGGCTCGGTGGTCGACCTCGTTCGGTGGTCGAGCGAAGTCGAGACCACTTGTCCGATCGGTGGTCGAGCGAAGTCGAGACCACGAGCCCGGTCGGTGGTCGAGCGGAGTCGAGACCACTGAGTCCGGTCGGTGGTCGAGCGGAGTCGAGACCACCGCCAGCGTGCCTGTCGGCCCCGGGGGAGGCGCGGCACGGTGGTCGGCGCCCGGGGACGGTCCCGAGTAGCCTGATCCCATGACCACGCCGGCACCCTTCGGGCGGATGCTCACGGCCATGGCCACGGCGTTCACCGACGACGGGGCGGTGGACCTCGACGGCACCGCCGCCATCGCCCACCACCTGGTCGAGCACGGGCACGACGGGGTGGTCGTCAGCGGTACGACGGGGGAGAGCCCGACGACCAGCGTGGCGGAGACCGGCGACATCCTGCGCGCCGTCAAGGACGCGGTCGGTGACCGGGCGACGGTCGTGGCCGGCGTCGGCAGCAACGCCACGGCGCACAGCATCGAGCTCGCGCAGCAGGCCGAGAAGCTCGGCGCCGACGCACTCCTGCTGGTGACGCCCTACTACAACAAGCCCGGCCAGGCGGGGGTGCTCCACCACTTCCAGCAGGTCGCCGCGGCGACCGGTACGCCGGTGATCCTGTACGACGTACCCGGCCGCACCGGGACCCAGATCGGCATCGAGACCTATGCCGCGATCAAGAGCGACACCGTCGTGGCGATCAAGGACGCGGTCGGCGACTACGCCCGCGGGGTCGAGCTGCTCGACCTGGGCTACGCGATCTACAGCGGCGACGACGTCGCCAACCTCGGCTGGCTCGCCCACGGCGCGAGCGGGGTGATCAGCGTCGTCGGCCACGTCGCGGGCAACCAGATCCGGTCGATGATCGAGGACTTCCTCGACGGCAACACCACCGCGGCCCTGAAGACCTACGCCAGGCTCCTCCCGGCCACCCGCGCCATCATGGGCGTTCCCAACTACGGCGCCACCACCGCCAAGGCGGCCCTCCAGCTGCTCGGCGTCCTCGACAACCGCCAGGTCCGCGGGCCGCTCGTCCCTCTCACCGACGACGAGGTCGTGGCGCTCCGCGCCGGCCTCGAGGCCTCCCACCTCATCTGACCAGTTCCTTCCAACAGAGAGAAACCCCTTGAGCCATCCTCATCCCGAGCTCTCCGCACCGTCCGAGCTGCCGAAGGGTGGTCTGCGGATCTATCCGCTCGGCGGTCTCGGCGAGGTCGGCCGCAACATGACCGTCTTCGAGTACGACGGGCGGCTCCTCATCGTGGACTGCGGGGTGCTGTTCCCGGAGGAGCACCACCCGGGCGTCGACCTGATCCTGCCCGACTTCGACGCGATCCGAGACCGCCTCGACGCGGTGGAGGCCCTCGTCCTGACCCACGGCCACGAGGACCACATCGGCGCGACGCCGTACCTGCTCCGCGAGCGCGGTGACATCCCGCTGGTCGGCTCCGAGCTCACCCTCGCCCTGCTCGACTCCAAGCTGCGCGAGCACCGGCTCAAGGAGACGATCCACCACAAGGTGAAGGCGGGCGACCGTCTCACCCTCGGCCCCTACGAGCTGGAGTTCGTGGCCGTCAACCACTCCATCCCCGACGCGCTCGCCGTCGCGATCCGGACGGGCACCGCCCTGGTGCTCCACACCGGCGACTTCAAGATGGACCAGCTGCCCCTCGACGGCCGCATCACCGACCTGCGGGCGTTCGCCCGGCTGGGGGAGGAGGGCGTCGACCTGTTCCTCACCGACTCGACCAACGCCGAGGTCCCCGGGTTCACCACCTCCGAGCAGAACATCGCACCGGTCCTCGACCGGGTCTTCCACGACAGCGACCAACGGCTCATCGTGGCCTGCTTCGCCTCCCACGTGCACCGCGTCCAGCAGGTGCTCGACGCCGCGGTCGCGCACGGCCGCAAGTGCGGCTACGTCGGTCGCTCGATGGTCCGCAACATGGGCATCGCCCAGGACCTCGGCTACCTCCGCGTGCCGCCCGGTGTCATGGTCGACGCGAAGGACCTCGCCGACCTGCCGCCGGAGCGTCAGGTGCTGATCTCCACCGGGAGCCAGGGCGAGCCGATGTCCGCACTGAGCCGGATCGCCCAGCGCAACCACAACTTCGTGCACATCGCCGAGGGCGACACCGTCGTCCTCGCCAGCTCCCTGATCCCCGGCAACGAGAACGCCGTGTTCAAGGTGATCAACGGCCTCACCCGGCTCGGCGCGAAGGTCGTCCACAAGGGCAACGCGCTCGTCCACGTCTCCGGCCACGCCAGTGCGGGGGAGCTCCTCTACGCCTACAACATCGTCAAGCCGCGCAACGTCCTGCCCGTGCACGGCGAGTACCGCCACATGAAGGCCAACGCCGAGCTGGCCCGTGCCACCGGGGTCGAGAACGTCGTCATCGCCGAGGACGGGGTCGTGGTCGACCTGATCGACGGCGTCGCGAGCATCGCCGGCAAGGTCGACTGCGGCTACGTCTTCGTCGACGGCTCCAACATCGGCGACATCACCGAGTCCGACCTCAAGGACCGCCGGATCCTGGGCGAGGAGGGCTTCGTCTCCGTGATCGTCGTGATCGACTCGGTCAGCGGCAAGGTCTCGAGCGGACCGGAGATCCACGCCCGCGGCTTCGCCGAGGACGACAAGGCGTTCGAGGCGATCAAGCAGCCGATCGTCGACGCGCTCGACGCCGCGATCCGCGAAGGTGTGTCCGACCCCTACCAGCTCCAGCAGACCGTACGACGCGTGGTCGGCCGCTGGGTCAACCGCGAGCTGAAGCGACGCCCGATGATCATCCCGGTGGTCATCGAGGCCTAGCGTGTGCGCCCCGCCGCCACCTCGGGCGCGGCGGGGGTGTCGAGCGCCGGCACGCTGTCGGCGCGGAGGACGTGGACCCCCACCACGAAGAGCGCGGCGAAGCAGACCCAGTCGGCGACCAGACCGGCCGCGCCCGGGAGACCGGCCGCTCCGAGGAGCGGCGTGACGATGAAGAGGACGCCGACCCACCGGGGGAGCGCACCCGCCCGGATCACCGCGATGCCCAGGCAGATCAGCCCGATGAGCATGATCAGCAGCGCCGGAGCCTCGTACGCCGTCAGGCCGGGCAGGTTTGTCTGGGGATGTCCGCCGTGGTGCGCGAGGTAGGGCTTGGCGAACCCTTCGACGGTGCCTTCCCCGAGGTTGAGCACGACCATCGGGACGAACAGGCCGACGTACCCGATCAGGGTCAGGCGCGGGGACCGTCCGCGCTGCGCGGCGAACAGCGCCGGGAGCCCGAGCGTGACGAGCACGTCGCCGACGAGGGCGACGGTGTAGAGCGTGCTCCAGTCAGAGCCGGCGAACCGGGAGTCACTGTTGCCGTTGACCAGGAATCCGGCGAGGTAGCCGGCAGCGGCGACCACGGTGCCGACGATCAGCGACCAGGCGGCGAGCCGGGCATGGGTGCGGGTCATGAGAGGTCCCTTCGACGAGTCTTCCAGCGTCGCCCCTGCGGCGGCCCGGCCAGCGTCACCGCCGGGGGCGCCCGCTGTCGTCGGGCCAGGGGATCGGTCCGGTGCGACCCCGGTCGCGTTCGCACGTCATACGTCAGGACGATGCCGCGGCCGGGTGTTCGCGGGTTACCGTCCACTTCATGACCGCCGCCTCCCTGTCCGGGCCGGCTCCCCGCGACGACCGCGCGCCGCGGCTGCCCGACGTGGCTCTCGGGGTCGTGCTGGCGGTGTTCGCGCAGGTCGACCTGGGGCTGAACCTCGACAACTCCACGCACTACGGGTCCGACGCAGCCACGGCCGTGGTCGTCGCGGTGGCCGCCCTGGCCCTGATGTGGTGGCGTCGCCAGCCTCTCGCGACGCTCGCCGTGGTCGCGGCCGTGATCGCCGGGCCGGAGCTGGTGACCCGGCTGACGATCACGCTGTGGGGTCACTTCGTCCCGTTGCTGCTGGCCTGCTACGCGGTCGCGCGCTGGGCTGGTCGCCGCGCGGCGGCCCTCGGAGCGGCGGTCGCCGTGACCACGGTGCTGGTGATGATGCTGCGCGTCCCCGCGGTGGCGACGGCGGGCAACGTCCCCTTCACCCTGGTGCCCCTCAGTGTGGCGTTCGTCGTCGGGAGGATGCTGCGCGGGCGCGACGAGCGGCACCGGGTGTTGGCCGAGCACGCCGAGCACCTCGAGCAGCTCGACGCCGACCGGGAGGCCCGGCTGGCGTCGGCGATCGAGGACGAGCGCAACCGGATCGCCCGCGAGCTGCACGACATCGTGGCTCACTGCGTGAGCGTGATGGTCGTCCAGGCCGGAGCCTCGGAGGAGCTGCTCGTCCGCGCGCCTGACCGCGCCCGCGAGTCGCTCCGCGCGGTGCAGGAGACCGGCCAGCAGGCCGTCGCCGAGCTCGGCCGCATGCTCGGTCTGCTCCGCGGCGAGGGCCACGGAGGATCGGGGCTCGGACTCTCGCCCCAGCCGGGTACGGCGGGTCTGCCCGAGCTGGCGGATCGGATGTCAGGGCTCGGGCTTCCGGTGGAGCTCGTGGTGAGCGGCGACCCGCGCCCGCTCCCGCCGGGCGTCGACCTGACGGCGTACCGGATCGTGCAGGAAGGGCTCACGAACACTCTCAAGCACGCGGGAGGCGCGGCGAGGGCGCGCGTGGAGCTGCGCTACCTCACGCGCTCGCTCGAGATCGAGGTCGTCGACGACGGTCGTCGGCGCGGCCCGATCGGGGCGACCGGCCACGGGCTCGTCGGCATGACCGAGCGGGCGGCGGTCTACGGGGGCACCATCGAGGCCGGGGTGCGAGCCGAGGGCGGTTTCGGGGTCCGGGTCACCCTGCCGCTGGAGCCGGCATGATCCGGGTGCTGATCGTCGACGACCAGGCGCTGGTGCGCGGCGGTTTCCGGTCGATCCTCGAGGGTCAGTCTGATCTCGAGGTGGTCGGTGAGGCCGAGGACGGCCGAGCGGCGGTGGAGCTCGCCGCGACGACCCGTCCGGACGTCGTGGTGATGGACATCCGCATGCCTCGCATGGACGGGATCGCGGCGACCTCCGAGATCCTGGCGGCTTCCGGGACACCGCCGAGGGTGCTCATCCTGACGACGTTCGAGCAGGACGAGTACGTCTACGAGGCACTGCGCGCGGGTGCCAGCGGCTTCCTGCTCAAGAGTGCGCCCCCGCGGGAGCTCGCCGGGGCGATCCGGACCGTCGCAGCCGGTGAAGCGCTGCTCGCCCCCGACATCACGCGTCGGCTCATCGAGGACTACCTGAGCCGACCGCGACCGGGCGCAGCGCGACCGGCGGCTCTCGACAGCCTCACTCCCCGCGAGTCCGAGGTCATGGGACTCCTGGCCCGGGGCCGGTCGAATGCCGAGATCGCCGCGCAGCTGTACCTGTCCGAGCCCACGGTGAAGACGCACGTCACCCGGGTCTTCGCCAAGCTCGGCGTCCGTGACCGCGTCCAGGCGGTCGTGCTCGCCTACGAGTGCGGGCTCGTGTCGCCGGGTCAGGGCAGTCACCCGGGAGCGTAGGCCCGGCTGCGTCGCGACTACGCGTCGAGCGGCTCGCGGCGTACGACGAGGAGTGCCACGTCGTCGCTCGGCGGCTCGAGGGTCAGCATCGCGTCGAGGATGCGCGAGGACATCGCATCGGCGTCCTCGCACCGCAGGATCCGGCACAGCTCGTCGAGAGCGTCGTCGATCGAGCCGAACACCTCGGCACTGCGCGGCGAGCTCACCGTGCGGCGTTCGAGCAGGCCGTCGGTGAACATCACGAGAGCGGAGCCGGGCTCGAGCTTCGCCACTCCGCTGGCCCGCGGGTATCCCGGGTCCACGCCCAGCGGCAGGCTCACCGGCAGCTCGACCTGGCGGGCGACTCCGTCCCGGCACAGCTCGATCGGCAGGAAGTGCCCGGCCGAGGCGATCCGGATCTCGTCGAAGGGGGGCTCGGTGATCGCGTACAGCGCGGTGGCCATGGCCCCGGGCTCGAAATGCATGATCTTCGCGTCGAGATGCGCCAGCACCTCCTCGGGCTCGTCGTACTCGAGCGCGTACGCCCGCAGCGCGCTGCGCAGGCGACCCATGACCACCGAGGCCGGCAGGCCGTGGCCGGCGACGTCGCCCATCACCATGCCCACACGACCACCCGGCAGCGTGAACACGTCGTACCAGTCGCCGGAGACGCCGCTCTCGCCCGGAAGGTAGCGACCGGCCAGGTCCAGACCCTCGAGGACCGGGAGGGACGACGGGACCAGGCTGCGCTGCAGCGCCGCCGCCGCCATCCGTTCGTCGGCGGCGAAGTAGTCCTCCAGCGCCTCGCTCACCTGCACGGCCAGCTCCTCCGTCAGGGCGATCTCCTCCGGCAGGAAATGGCGGCGCTCCCGGACGCCGACCTTGAGGACACCGGTCAGTCGACGGCCGTTCAGGATCGGCACGCCGCACACCGAGCGCACTCCCAGCGCCAGGAAGGCAGGGTTGACCAGGTCGTCGTTCGACACCTCGTCCAGGCTGATCGGGGTGCCGAGCTGCGCGACGCGGCCGGCCAGGCCGCGGCCGAGCGGGACCCGGTGGTGGACCACGGTGGTCCGGACCGCGCTCTCGGTGAGCACCGTGACGAGGTGATGTGAGGCCGGATCGAGCCGCAGCACCGTCACCACGTCGACGCCGAGGCGATGCCGGATCGTGGTCAGCACGTGGCGCAGGTGGGCCTCGCTGTCGAGCAGGTCGGAGGGGTGCTCGCTCGTTCCGGGCGTCGGAAGGTGGTGGACGCTCATGCGACCACCTCGTCCGGGTCGAGCTCGGCCCACACGAGCTTGCGGCCGTCCGGGAGCTGGTCGACGCCCCAGGCGGTCGAGAACGCGGACACGATGTGCAGTCCGCGCCCGCGTTCGGACGAGGGACCCATGACCTGGAGGTCGGGCATGCCCGGCCCCGAGTCGGACACCGCGATGCGGAGCACGTCGCCGCGATAGGTGAGCTCGAGTGCGCACGGACCGGGCACGTGCTGGATGGCGTTCGCGACCAGCTCACTGACCAGCAGCTCGGATGCGGGCACGGGCCCGTCCAGGTCCCACTGGCCCAGCAGCTCGGTGATGAACGACCTCGCCATCGGCACGCTGGACGGCTCACCGGGCAGCACGAGTCGCGTCGCCAGCGCAGCCGGCCGTTCCGGATCGAGGATCACGTCCACGAGCTGACCGGCCCACCGGCGGAGCCCGGCGTCGTCGTCGACGTCGGCCGCCCTCGCGTGGAGGACCACCCGGATGCCGGGAGCCACCTGCCGGATCGACTTGAGGACCCCATGCCCGGTGACGTCGCTCAGACCGACGTCCATGACCAGGACCCGCGGCTGGAGCCGCTCCGCTGCCGAGATCGCCTCGCGCGTCGTGTGCACCTCGCCGACCACCTCCAGCCCGGAGCGCGCTGACAGGGCTTCCCGCAAGGTCATGGCCTGGGCGTCGGCCGTGTGCACGAGCAGGACGCCCAGGGCGGGCGCAGCCGCGTCGGCCATGCGCCTAGGCCTGCCCGTCGGTCGTCGAGGGGTCCGCCTCGGCGTCGTCGACGACCAGGACGGTCTCGAGGCGGGTGATGCCGAGCAGTCGCTTCAGCATGGGGGAAGGGCGTCGGACGGTCATGCTGCCGCCGCTGTCGGCGGCCCGGCGATGGGCGTGGACCAGGGCGGTGAGGCCCGAGGAGTCGATGAACGTCATGCCCGAGACGTCGACGATCAGATGGGAGGAGAGGTGAAGAGCGTCCTCCAGCACCTCGCGGAGGTGGGCAGCGGACACCAGGTCCACGTCGCCCGTCACGGACACGACGACGGACTCCTCGACCACGTCGGTACGGGTGACCAGACTGACGGGTTCCACAGGCCTCCCCTTCGTCCCGGTGACTGGCGTGCATTCCACCACCTCGCAGGAGCACGCGCCACCTCGCCCCCCAGTGCGGACGATACCCGGGACGTGGGTCCCGGTCAGGAGATGGCGGCGAGCACGCCGGCGACGATGAGGGCCTGGCCGACGTGGTAGGTCACCATCACCGCCACCGGGGCCCAGGGCCGGGGCCGCACGAAGCGGTCGCGGGCCAGGACCGTGTCGCTGACCGCGAACACCGATGCGCCCACCGCGATGAGGGGGACGCCGGTGTCGAACGCGAAGATCAGCATCGCCCCGATCACCACGGTGTACACGGCGACGGGAGCGGCCAGGGCCAGACCGCCCCGCAGGTAGGTGGACGCCGGGACCTGCCGGGTGGCGATCAGGCACGCGGCGAGGGCGACCGGCGCGACCCAGGCCCAGCTGGGCGCGTCGAGCCCGAGCCGGACGAAGGACACGACGTACGCCAGGTGTCCGAGCAGGAACGCGGCCAGGCCGAGGCGGAACCGGTTGTCGGACCTCTCGAGGAGGAACACGTCACCCGCGAGCCCGAAGGCCAGCGCGACCAGCAGCCAGACCCCGGCCGAGGAGTCGGTGGCGCCCAGCACCACGGCCGTCAGGATCAGGGCGGCCAGGGTGGCCGGCTTGGCCCACCGCTCCGTACGCCGGTCGCCGCGCCACACGGCGTACCAGTCGACGACGGCGAGGGCGGCGGGGAGCAGCCAGACGAACGCGGAGCCGGTCACCGGCGCAGCATGGCAGCCCTGTCGGTACCCGGTGCAAGAGTGGGCGCATGAACGTGAGCGAGCTGTTGACCGACGCGCTCGGGCGGGTGCGGGAGCAGGTGCCCGACGTCGTCGGCGGGCTGGACGACGAGCAGCTGGCCTGGCGGCCCGATCCCGGGGCCAACTCCATCGCCTGGCTGATCTGGCACCTGTCCCGGATCGAGGACGACCACGTCTCCGACGTCGCGGGCACGACCCAGGTGTGGGTCGACGGTGGGTGGGCGGAGCGGTTCGCGCTGCCGTTCCCGGTCGCCGACCACGGCTACGGGCACTCCGTGGAGCAGGTCGGCCAGGTGCGCGCGAGCGGCGAGCTGCTGGCGGGTTACTACGACGCGGTCGCCCGACGCACGGCGGCCTACGTCGCCGGTCTCGGCCCCGACGACCTCGACGAGGTCGTCGACGAGCGCTGGGACCCGCCGGTCACGCTGGGCGTGCGCCTGGTGAGCGTCGTCGACGAGGTCAACCAGCACGTCGGCCAGGCGGCCTACCTCCGCGGACTGCTCGAGCGCCGCTGACCGGGCGGCGGAGCCGGTGGAGCCCGTGCGGCGTGTGATCCGTGTGACTGGAGTGACGGTGGCCTAGATTCCTCACCATGGCGACCCGTACGTCTTCCCCGCCGGGTTCGCGAAGCAAGGCTGCGTCCACGCGGTCCTCCCAGGGCCGTGGCAGCTCCACCTCGCGCTCACGGAGTACGTCGAAGCGATCACGCACGTCCGCACGTCGTCGGCCGGCACCCCGCCGCGTCCGATCGGGACGCGGACCGGTCCTGCGCGGCTTCGCGGCCCTGGCGCACGGCCTGGTGGCGGTATGGCTCGGCCTGGCCCACGCGGTGGGCGCGACGGCGCGCCGGATCGGGAAGACCGCCCGTGACCTCGAGCCCGAGCACCGCCGCGACGGCGTCGGCCTCTTCCTGTTCGGTCTCGCCGTCGTCTGCGCGGCGGCCGTCTGGTGGCAGCTGCCGGGCGGTCTCATGAGCGGCACCCGCACCGTCGTCGCCGGCTCGGTCGGCAAGGTCGGCTGGCTGGTGCCGCTGATGCTGGTCTGGATCGGCTGGCGCAACATGCGCGACCCGGAGACCAACGGCCCGGCCGGCCGCCAGGTGGTCGGGTGGGTCGCCCTCGGCTTCGGGGTCCTCGGTGTCGTCCACATCGCCGCTGGCAACCCGCGTCCCGTCGCCGGCAACGCCCGTGACCTGCAGGACGCCGGGGGCGCGATCGGCTACGTCGTCTCGAGCCTCCTGCTCGACCTGCTCCGCACGCCGTACGTCGTGGTGCCGCTCCTGCTGCTGCTGGCGGTGTTCGGGATCCTCGTGGTCACCGCCACACCGGTCTACCAGGTCCCGGTGAGGCTCGCGGCGTTCCGTGACCGGGTGCTCGGCCGCACCGCGCCCGAGGCCGACTCGGACCTGCCGACCCAGCCGGTGCGCAGCCGCCGGCGGCCGCTCGGCACCGACATCGACCCCGAGATGGGCGACCCCGCCTACGACAGCCCGGTGCTCTCCGAGCGCGAGCTCCGCAAGCGCAGGAAGGCCGCGCTGACGGACGAGCCGGACACCGAGGCGATCGCGGTGACCCCCGCGGACGACGACACCGCGGCCGACCTGGTGCCGCCGCCGCACGCCCCGCTGCCGGCCCGGATGGAGCAGCTCGAGCTGTCCGGCGACATCGTCTACAGCCTGCCCGGCAACGAGGTCCTCAAGCCGGGCTCGGTGCACAAGGCCCGCTCCAAGGCCAGCGACGACGTGGTCGGACGCCTCACCCAGGTGCTCGACGAGTTCGACATCGACGCACAGGTCACCGGCTACACCCGAGGCCCCACCGTCACCCGCTACGAGGTCGAGGTCGGCCCCGCGGTCAAGGTGGAGAAGGTCACTGCGCTCTCCAAGAACATCGCCTACGCGGTGGCGAGCGCCGACGTCCGGATCCTCAGCCCGATCCCGGGCAAGTCGGCGATCGGCATCGAGATCCCGAACGCCGACAAGGAGATCGTCTCGCTCGGAGACGTCCTCCGGAGCAACACCGCACGGTCCGACCACCACCCGTTGGTGGTCGGCCTGGGCAAGGACGTCGAGGGCGGCTTCGTGGTCGCCAACCTCGCGAAGATGCCGCACCTGCTCGTGGCCGGCGCCACCGGCTCCGGCAAGTCGAGCTTCATCAACTCGATGATCACGTCGCTGCTGATGCGCTCGACCCCCGACGAGGTGCGGATGATCATGGTCGACCCCAAGCGGGTCGAGCTGAACGCCTACGAGGGCATCCCCCACCTGATCACGCCGATCATCACCAACCCGAAGAAGGCTGCCGAGGCGCTGGCCTGGGTGGTGCGGGAGATGGACCTGCGCTACGACGACCTGGCCAACTTCGGCTTCCGGCACGTCGACGACTTCAACAAGGCGGTGCGCGCGGGCAAGGTGACCGTGCCGCCGGGGAGCGAGCGCGAGGTCGCGCCGTACCCCTATCTCGTGGTGGTCGTCGACGAGCTCGCGGACCTGATGATGGTGGCCCCGAGGGACGTCGAGGACGCGATCGTCCGGATCACCCAGCTCGCCCGGGCCGCCGGCATCCACCTGGTGCTGGCCACCCAGCGGCCCAGCGTCGACGTGGTCACCGGCCTGATCAAGGCGAACGTGCCGTCGCGGCTGTCCTTCGCGACCTCCAGCCTCGCCGACAGCCGGGTGATCCTCGACCAGCCCGGCGCCGAGAAGCTGGTCGGTCAGGGCGACGGGCTCTTCCTGCCGATGGGCGCCTCGAAGTCGGTGCGGGTCCAGGGCTCCTGGGTCACCGAGGCCGAGGTGCACCAGGTCGTCGAGCACTGCAAGAAGCAGCTGCAGCCGACCTACCGCGACGACGTCACGGCACCGCAGCAGAGCAAGCGTGAGCTGGACGACGACATCGGTGACGACCTCGACCTGGTCATCCAGGCGGTCGAGCTGGTCGTGTCGACGCAGTTCGGCTCGACCTCGATGCTGCAGCGCAAGCTGCGGGTCGGTTTCGCCAAGGCCGGGCGGCTGATGGACATCCTGGAGAGCCGCGGCGTCGTGGGCCCCTCGGAGGGCTCCAAGGCGCGCGACGTCCTGGTCAAACCGGATGAGATCGACGGCGTGATCGCCACGTTGCAAGGCGAGATGGGGGACTGACATGGACGTGGATGTGACCGACGGGCGGCCCGACGAGGTCGTCCTGGAGACCATCGGTGCACCGGTGACGGCGAGTGACCGTCTCGTCGAGGTACGCCGCCGAGCCGGACTCGCGGTCGTGCTCGGTGGGGGCGCCTCGCTGGTCGCGATCGCCTACCTGGCACGGGCCGTGGGACACGGGGGCCCGCTCGACTGGGCGCTGTTCGCGATGCTCGGAGCGATCGGCGTCGTCAACCTCGCGGCGCTGCTCGACGCCCGCACGCCGCTCCTGGTCGCCGACGACCTCGGGGTGCGGCTGAGGCTCGGCCGGCAGTGGGTCGGCCTGCCCTGGGGCGGTCTCCACGAGATCGAGCACCGGCGGCGTCAGGTCTGGTGGCGCGACGGCGCCCTCGTCGTACGGCCGCACTACGTGCAGCGCGTGCTCGAGGACCTCGACCCCAGCGCCCGCCGGACCGCCCGGCTCAACCGGCGCCTGCACCGCGCACCCCTGGCGGTACCGCTCGGCCTGGCCACCAGGGTGCTCGGCGCCGAGCCCGAGCTCACCACCGCCCTGCGTGCGCTGGCCGACGGTCGCACACCGGTCGTGGAGCCCGTGGTGGAGCACCCGGCGGCACTCGTCGAGCCACTCGAGGCCGCGGCCGACGACACCGAGACCCCGATCTCCCAGGAGACGCTCGTCACGGTCGCGGACGTGCTGGCCGCCCACGGGATGGAGATCCCGGCCGCGCCACCCGCTCGCCGCCTGCCCGACCCGAGGCCGGCGCTCGCCCGCCTGATCGGCGACCTCGCCACACGCTTCGAGCGCCGACCGAGCGACGACCCCCAGGACGAGACCGGCGACGAACCCGAGCTGGTGGCGAGCGAGACCCCCGAGCCCGCGCGTCAGACGGCGGTCGCGGCCCGCGCCGAGCTGCGCCACGAAGCCCGCGTCGAGCTGGACCCCCTCGAGGAGGACACCCAGGTCTGGGGCGAGCTCCACGCCCCGCCCGACGAGGCCACCGAGATCGGCGTGCCCCTGCTCATCGACTCCTACGCCGCGGAGCCCGCCGACGACCCGGTGATCGGGCCGCCGTTCGCCGCGGCTCGACAGCGCCTCGGGCTCACCGTCGACCAGCTGGCGGACCGCACCCGCATCCGCCCGCACGTGATCGAGGCGATCGAGGTCGACGACTTCAGCGCCTGCGGGGGCGACTTCTACGCCCGCGGACACCTGCGCACCCTGGCCCGGGTGCTCGGTCTCGACGCCACGCCGCTCCTGGAGACCTACGACGAGCGCTACGCCGACGCGCCGATCGACCCCCGCCGGGTGTTCGAGGCCGAGCTGGCGGGTGCCGGATCCATCCGGGCCACGCGCGGCGGCCCCAACTGGTCCGTCCTGGTCGCGGCCGTGATGGCGCTGATCCTGTGCTGGTCGGTCGCGCGCCTCGTCACCGGCGGCCCCCACCATGTCCCGGACCGGGCGATCCTCAGTGGCTCCGGCGGCCCGAACTTCGCCTCAGCCCCGGCGGCCAAGCCGGTCCCCGTCGTGCTGACCGCCGCCGGCGGGGGAGCGCGGGTCGTCGTCCACAACGGCCTGGGCAAGGTCGTGTTCTCCGGCGACCTCGCCTACGGGCAGCAGCACACCGTGCAGGTGTCTCCGCCGGTGCGGGTCCAGTCGAGTGACGGATCGGTGACGGTGCGGGTCGCAGGCCAGGACCGCGGGCACATGGGGCCTGCGGGAAGGCCGGCCTCCGCGTCGTACGTCGTGCACCGCTGACGACGTCCGCCCGCGCGACGAATCCGGTCGCGCGGGCTCGGGACGGCATACTCGACGTCGATGACCACCACGAACCGTGACGTCTCCGTCGCCCTGGTGACCCTGGGCTGTGCCCGCAACGACGTCGACTCCGAGGAGCTGGCCGGTCGGCTCGCCGCCGACGGCTTCCGGCTCGTCGACGACCCCGAGGACGCCGAGACCGTCGTGGTCAACACCTGTGGCTTCGTCGAGGCCGCGAAGAAGGACTCCGTCGACACGCTGCTGGCGGCCTCGGACCTCAAGCAGGGCGGCCGCACCCGCGCCGTGGTCGCGGTGGGCTGCCTGGCCGAGCGCTACGGCAAGGACCTCGCCGCGTCGCTCCCCGAGGCGGACGCGGTGCTCGGCTTCGACGACTACCCCGACATCGCGGACCGGCTGCGGTCCATCCTCGCGGGCGAGGTGCTGCACCCGCACACCCCCCAGGACCGCCGGAAGCTGCTGCCGATCTCGCCGGCCGACCGCGACGCCACGGGGCTGTCCGTGCCGGGCCACGGGATCTCCACCGGCGGCGGAACCGATGAGCTGGGCCTCGGCGCGCCCGCGAGCGGGCCCCGCACCGTACGCCGCCGCCTCGACGGCGGGCCGATGGCGCCGCTGAAGCTCGCCAGCGGCTGCGACCGCCGGTGCTCGTTCTGCGCGATCCCGAGCTTCCGCGGCTCGTTCGTCAGCCGTCGGCCGTCCGACGTGATCGCGGAGGCCCGCTGGCTCGCGGCCGAGGGCGTCCGCGAGGTGTTCCTGGTCAGCGAGAACAGCACGTCGTACGGCAAGGACCTCGGCGACCTACGGCTGCTGGAGACGCTGCTGCCCGAGCTGGCCGGCATCGACGGCATCGAGCGCGTGCGCGTGTCCTACCTCCAGCCGGCCGAGACGAGGCCCGGCCTGGTCGAGGCGATCGCGGGCACCGCGGGGGTCAGCGACTACTTCGACCTCTCGTTCCAGCACGCCAGCGCGAGCGTCCTACGGCGGATGAGGCGGTTCGGCGACCCGGACAGCTTCCTGGGCCTGCTCGAGCGGGTACGCACCCTGGCACCCGCCGCCGGCGTCCGCTCCAACGTGATCGTCGGCTTCCCCGGCGAGACCGACGACGACCTGCAGACCCTGTGCGACTTCCTGGTGGCCGCGCGTCTCGACGTCACCGGCGTGTTCGGCTACTCCGACGAGGACGGCACCGAGGCGGCCGGACTCCCGGGCAAGCTCGACGACGACGAGATCCGGGCGCGGGTCGAGCGGGTCACCGACCTGGTCGAGCAGCTCACGAGCGAGCGGGCGGAGGAGCGCGTGGGGGAGTCGGTGGTCGTCCTCGTCGAGTCGGTCGCCGACGGCGTGGCCGAGGGCCGCTCGGATCACCAGGGGCCGGAGGTCGACGGCACGACGCGCCTCACGGATGGCCCGCACGCCGTGGGCGACCTGGTTCCGGCCCTCGTGGTTGCGGCCGAGGGTGCCGACCTGGTGGCGAGGCCGACGCGGGAGCGGACATGACCGACGAGGTCGGCACGTCCGGCAACTGGAACCTCCCCAACGTCCTCACCGGGGTCCGGATCCTGATCGTCCCGTTCTACGGCGTCGCCCTGCTCCAGGACGGCGGCGACTCGGTCGCCTGGCGGTGCGTGGCGGCCGCCCTCTTCTTCGTGGCGATGGTCACCGACAAGGTGGACGGCGACATCGCGCGGTCCCGTGGCCTGGTGACCGACTTCGGCAAGATCGCCGACCCGATCGCGGACAAGGCGATGACCGGGATGGCCTTCGTCGGGCTCTCGATCGTGGGCGACATCTGGTGGTGGGTCACCGTGCTGGTCCTGGTCCGCGAGTGGTCGGTGACCCTGCTCCGACTCTCGATCCTGAGGCGGGTCGTGGTCGCCGCTGCCCAGAGCGGCAAGGTCAAGACGGTGCTGCAGGCAGTGGCGCTGACCGGTCTCTCCCTGCCGCTGCGCCAGGTGCAGCCGCCGCTGCACGACCCGGGGGTCGTGCTCTTCTACGCCTTCGAGGTGGTGCTCGGCGTGGCGGTGGCGATGACGATGTGGTCGGGCTACGAGTTCTTCCGAGACGTCTGGCGCCAGCGCGGGGCCCTGCGCACCACGTGACGCGGAGCCGCGACGCCGCACCGTGATGCGGGGCGCAGCCGGTCCGTCGTGGAGTGTTCACGCGCAGGTCTCCGCCGGGTGGCGTGGACGGCGTCCCCAGGTATTAGGGTGACGCGCACCACACCCGTCGGGGCTGGCCCGACGTCTCGGATCTCGGAAGGACCCCCCTCTCCATGCGACACGTCTCTCGCGCGCGCTCTCGGCGCGTCCTCTCGGGCGCGGCCGGTCTCGCCGTCGCCCTGGCCGGCCTCGCCGGTGTCAGCCCCGCTGAGGCCAACACCGCCGGTCCGGGCCTCGTCATCAACGAGGTGTACGGCGGTGGCGGCAACAGCGGCGCCACCCTCAAGAACGACTTCGTGGAGCTCCGGAACACCACCTCCCACACGATCTCGTTGGGCGGCCTGAGCCTGCAGTACCGCTCGGGCGGCGCCACCGGCCCGGCAGGCGCCTCGGGCATCGACCCGCTGCCGTCGGTCGATCTGCCGGCGGGTGACACCTACCTCGTGCAGGAGTCGGCCGGCGCCGGCGGGACGCAGGACCTGCCGTCGCCCGACCACTCCGGCTCCATCATGGTGGCGGCGACCGCCGGCCAGGTCTTCCTCGCGGACACCGCGTCCGCCCTCGACCCGGGCACCGGTGACATCTCGAACCCCCACGTGCTCGACTTCGTCGGCTGGGGCACCACCGCCACCAGCTTCGAGACCGCGAAGGGCCCCGCCACGGCCAACGCGACGTCGATCAGCCGCGACGCCGCAGGCACGGACACCAACAGCAACGCCGCCGACTTCACGGCCGGTGCTCCCACCCCGACGGCCTGCGGCACCGCCTGCGGTGCCACGCCGCCGCCCCCGCCGACGCCGCACACCATCGCCGAGATCCAGGGCAGCGGCGACACGTCCCCGCTGGTCGGCCAGTCGGTGATCACCGAGGGCGTCGTGACGGCGGCGTACCCGACGGGCGGCTTCTTCGGTTACACGATCCAGACCGACGGCACCGGCTCCGGCGCCGATGCCACCCCCGGTGAGTCCGACGCGGTCTTCGTGCACCAGCCCAGCGGGGCGGTGGCGGCGACGGTCGGTGACCTGGTCAAGGTGACCGGAACCGTGAGCGAGTTCAACGGGCTCACCGAGCTCAATGTGAACGCCGCCGACCTCCAGGACGAGGGCGTGGCGCCGACCGGGGTCACCCCGCTCTCCCTGGCCTACCCGACGACCGACGCCGGTCGCGAGGCCCACGAGAGCGAGCTGATCGCTCCGACCGACCAGTTCACCGTCACCGACAACTTCGACACCAACCAGTTCGGCGAGATCGGCCTGGCCACCGGTGACCACCAGCTCTGGCAGCCCACCGACCTGTTCAACCCGAGCATCGACCCGGCCGGCGTCGCCGCCGTCCAGGCCGACAACGCGGCGCGGGGCGTCGTGCTCAACGACGGGTCGAGCGCCAACTACCTGACGACCAGCAAGAACACCGTCATGCCGTGGCTCCGGCCCGACAACCCGGTCCGGATCGGGTCCACCGCCACGCTCCATCAGCCCGTGATCCTCGACTTCCGCAACGGGCTCTGGGAGCTCCAGCCGACCCACCAGGTGACCGACGCGGGCACCGACGTCGCCACGTTCAGCGACACCCGGACCCCCAACCTGCAGCCGCAGGACGTCGGGGGCGACCTCAAGCTCGGCACCTTCAACGTCGAGAACTTCTTCCCGACGTCGGCGGCCGAGTACGACGCGCAGACCGGCAACCCCAACGCCTGCACGGCGTACACCGACCGGCAGGGGAACCCGATCGACGTCAACCAGTGCAGCCCCAACGGGCCGCGCGGCGCCTGGGACCAGACCAACCTCGACCGTCAGCTGGTCAAGGAGGTCAAGGCGATCAACACGATGAACGTCGACGTCATGTCCCTGGAGGAGATCGAGAACTCCGTGCAGTTCGGCAAGGACCGCGACGACGCGCTCGCGAAGCTGGTGAGCGCGCTCAACGCCGACGCCGGCTTCACCCGATGGGCGTTCGCGCCGTCACCGGCAGCGGCCGACCTGCCGCCGACCGCCGAGCAGGACGTGATCCGCACGGCGTTCATCTACAACCCGAACAAGGTGCAGCTCCTCGGGCCTTCGAAGGTGCTCTCCAACCAGTCCGACCCGGGCCAGGCCTTCGCCAACGCGCGCGAGCCGCTCGCCCAGGAGTTCAAGCGCAAGGGCGCACTCGACTCCGACGGGTTCCTGGTGATCGTCAACCACCTCAAGTCCAAGGGCGACAGCTCGCCGCCGGCGACCGGTGACAACGCCAACGGGATCCAGGGAGCCTTCAACGGCGACCGGGTGAGGCAGGCGCACGCACTGGTCGACTTCGCGAGGTCGACCGCGGCCGCGGACGGCACCAAGAAGATCTTCCTGGTGGGTGACTTCAACTCCTACACCCAGGAGGACCCGATGCAGGTGCTGTACCAGAACGGGTTCGTGAACCAGCCCAGCGACGACCCCCAGGACACGTCGTACGAGTTCGGTGGCATGGCCGGCTCGCTCGACCACGTCCTGGCCAACACCGCGGCGGCGAACATGATCACGGGGCGCGACGTCTGGCAGATCAACGCCGAGGAGTCGGTGGGCTTCGAGTACAGCCGCTACAACTACAACGCCGAGCTGCTCTACCAGTCGAACCAGTTCCGAGCCTCGGACCACAACCCGGAGCTCGTCGGGCTGAGCGCGCCGTTCACGCAGCAGGACTCCACGGTCGCGGCCACGGCCACACCGGACACGATCCAGAAGAAGAAGGACTCGTCCCGGGTCGACGTGACGGTGACCGGCGCCCAGGGGGTGACTCCGACCGGCACCGTCCAGCTGTCGATCGGCGGGCAGCAGGTCGGGAGCGCCCAGCTGACCAACGGCACCGCGAGTGTCACGGTCGGACCGTTCACCAGCGCCGGGACCCGCACCGTCCAGGTGAGCTACCTGGGCGACCAGGTGACCAAGCCGGGCTCCACCACGGTGACGGTGACCGTGACCAACGGCCCGAAGTAGCGGTCAGTCGGCGGCTTCCCGCAGCCTGAAGGCGGCCTGGATGAGAGCCAGGTGGCTGAAGGCCTGCGGGAAGTTGCCGACCATCCGGTGACCCCGCGGGTCGTACTCCTCCGACAGGAGGCCGACGTCGTTGGTGAGCGAGACCAACCGGTCGAAGAGCGCGTGAGCGTCGTGCTTCCGGCCGGCGGCCGCATAGGCCGAGACCAGCCAGAACGTGCACGCGAGGAACGGGTGCTCGTCGCCCCTGAGCCCGTCCACGCCGGTCTGGGTGCGGTAGCGCAGCAGGAGCCCGTTGCGCATGAGGTCGCTCTCCACCGCCTCGATGGTGCCCAGCATCCGTGGGTCGTCCCCGGCGATGAAGCCGACCAGCGGCAGCATCAGCAGCGACGCGTCGACCTCCTGGGTCGCGTAGTGCTGGGTGAACGAGTTGCGGTCGGGGTCGTAGCCCTCGGCCATCACCTCGTCGCGGACCTCGTCCCGCACCGTCCGCCACCGGTCGACGTCGCCGGGCAGGTCGTGCCGCTCGACGGCACGGACCGCCCGGTCGAAGGCCGCCCAGACCATCACCCGGGAGTGGGTGAAGTGCTGGAGCGGCCCGCGGATCTCCCACAGCCCGTTGTCGCGCTCCTGCCAGGTCTCGGCCAGGTGGTCGACGAGCACGCGTTGCAGCTCCCATGAGTTGTCGCTCACCCCGAGCGACGACTCGCGGGCGTCGCCGAGCGCGATCATCACCTCGCCCAGCACGTCGCTCTGCTTCTGGTCGACCGCCGCGTTGCCGATGCGCACCGGACGCGAGTCCGCGTAGCCGGGCAGCTCGTCGATCGTCAGCTCGGGCAGCCGCCGCGAGCCGTCGACCGTGTACATGATCTGCAGGTCTGCCGGGTCGCCGGCCACGGCGCGCAGCAGCCAGTCGCGCCAGAAGCGCGCCTCCTCGGTCGCTCCGGCCGAGATCAGCGACGACAGGGTGAGAGAGGCGTCGCGCAGCCAGCAGAAGCGGTAGTCCCAGTTCCGCTCGCCGCCGAAGTCCTCGGGCAGCGACGTGGTCGGCGCCGCGACGATGCCGCCGGTCTCGACGTGCGTGAGCAGGTGCAGGGTCAGCAGCGAGCGACGTACGACGTCCTGGTGCGGGACGCCGGACAGGTCGCAGGACCGCACCCAGCCGACCTCCTCGTCGATCGTCTCCTCGACGGTGTAGCGGTGGGGGCCCGGGGTCCGCAGGTGCGACGGCAGCCAGGTCAGCGAGAAGGTCAGGCAGTCGCCCTCGTGCACGTCGAACTCGTCGACGTGGCGGTGGTCGTCGGGGTGGGGGAGACGCGGTCCACGGAGGACCAGCTTGTCCGGTCCGGCGACCGCGGTGATCACCGGCTGGTCGTCCTGCTGCGGCCGCCGTCGCACCCACGGGCGGGCGGTGCCGTAATCGAACCTCACGACCCACTCGTGCCGCATCCGGACCGTGCCGCGGACGCCGGTGATCCGGCGTACCAGGTCGATCCGGCCGTCGCCGGTCGGCATCACGTCGAGAAGGGTGACCTCGCCGTCGCCGGTGATGAACGTCGTCTCGAGCGCCGCGGAGTCGCCCAGATACCGCCGCGAGACGCGATACCCCGACTCGTCACCCGCCGGCGAGAGCTGCCAGTGGCCGTGGTCCTCGTCCCCCAGGAGGGCCGCGAAGCAGGCCGGAGAGTCGAAGCGGGGGAGGCAGAGCCAGTCGATCGAGCCGTTCGTCGCGACCAGGGCCGCGGTGTGCCGGTCACCGATCATGGCGTAGTCCTCGATGGGTCGGCTCACGGCGGGAGCGTATCCGGCCGGTTTAGGGTCGGGGCATGAGACGCCGCCCTGCACGCGACGGCGAGGCCGCGGAGGTGCTCGCCCTGCTGTCGGCGGCCGGCGCGTCCCTCGCCACCGCGGAGTCGCTGACGGGTGGTCGTCTGGCGGCCGCGGTGACGGCCGTCCCCGGAGCGTCGGCGAGCTACCTGGGTGGCTTCGTGACCTATGCGACGGAGCTCAAGGTGTCGCTGCTGGGGGTGCCGTCCGGGCTCGTGGAGACGTACGGCGTGGTGTCGGCCGAGTGCGCCCGCGCGATGGCCGCGGGATGCCGGGAGGCGACCGGCGCGACGTACGCCCTGGCCACGACGGGGGTGGCCGGCCCGGACTCGCAGGAGGGCAGGCCGGTGGGCACCGTGTTCGTCGGCGTGGCCGGCCCCGACGGGGTCGGGGTGGTGTCGATGGAGCTGGTCGGCGATCGGCACCAGATCCAGGACCGGGCGTGTCGGGAGGCGCTGTCCGCACTGTGTGGGATTCTGCGTGGGGAACAACCCCCACTCGGGTAGCGTTTCGTCCACAGTTCAGACACCACGACCACGGGAGGACCCACATGGCGCTGTTCCGCCGGCTGCTGGGCGACGTCCTCCGTGAGCGGCGTCTCGAGCAGGGTCTGACCCTGCGCCAGGTCTCGGCCGAGGCCCGGGTGAGCCTGGGTTACATCTCCGAGATCGAGCGCGGCCAGAAGGAAGCGTCCTCGGAGCTGCTGGCGTCGTTGTGCCACGCCCTCGACGCCCCGCTGTCCGAGGTGCTCCGCGACGTCTCGGTGGCCGTGGCGGTCGAGGAGGCCGCGACGGCGCCCACGCCGATCGCCGGTCGCCGCACCGTCGTCGCCTCGGCGGCCTGACGCGCGCCTTCGTCAACCGGTCCGGGGCTGGCAGACCGGGCACCAGTACGTGCGGCGCTCCTGGGTCGGCGGACCCACGAGATCACTGACGACGGCGGTCCGGCAGCGGCGGCACGGCTGGTCGGTACGCAGGTAGACGTGGAGCCGCTCGCCGCGTGCGGTGTTGCCGGTGGTGACGGGGGCGCCCCGTTCCCGGTTGAACGTCAGCAGCCGCTGGGAGAGGCGGACCACGCGCTCCAGGTCTGGCACGGCGCGGACGGGCGTGAGCGGCGAGACCCCGGACAGGAAGAGGACCTCGGACTCGTAGATCGTGCCGAGCCCCGCCAGGCAGCGCTGGTCGAGGAGGGCGGCCCCGATCGGACGGTCGGGATGCTCCGCGAGCCGACGCACCGCCTCGGCCGGGTCCCAGTCGGGTCCGAGCAGGTCTGGGCCCAGGTGGCCGACGACCTCGTGCTCGCCGTCGCGGGGAACGATCTCGACCACGCCGAGCGAGAAGCCGACGCCGACCGCCTCCGCGGTCGAGAGCACGACCCGCGCGGTGTGTGCGGGCCTGGCCCACCGCCCGCCGGGGTCGAAGATGCGCCAGCTGCCCTCCATCTTGAGGTGCGTGTGCAGCGTCCAGGGGACGTCTCCGTCGATCCGGGTCAGCAGGTGCTTGCCGCGGGAGACCGTCTCGCGCACGGTGGCACCCGCCAGGTCCCAGGTGGCGAACGCCGGCACCCGGAAGTCGGTCGCGGTGAGCACCCGGCCGCCGAGGGCACGATCGAGGCTCCTGGCGGTCCTCCAGACGGTGTCGCCCTCAGGCACGCAGCCTCAGCCCCCGCGGCGTCGAGACGAAGCCGGCGGCGTCGAGGGCCTCCCGCAACGGCGTCGACCCGCCCCCCAGGATCTGCTCGCCGTCGGCCTTCTCGACCGTCATCCGGCCGAGCGCCCCCCGACGGCCGGCCTCGGAGAGCGACTGAGCAGCGGGGCCGAGGAGGGCGGCGTCGTCGGACCAGGTGAGCAGGGTGCGCCCGCCGCGCTCGACGTAGAGGGTGAGCGCCCCGTCGACGAGCACGACGAGGGCGCCGGCCTTCCGGCCCGGCCGGTGTCCGCCCGAGGTCTCACGCTCGGGCCACGGCAGGGCCGCGCCGAACGGGTTGGCCGGATCGGTGGCGGCCAGGGTGACCGCCTCGGGCTTGCCGTCGGCGTGACGGTCGGTGGTCGAGCCGGCCGAGATCTCGGCGAACGTCCGCAGCCGGTCGACCGCCCCCGCGGTGCCGAACTGGGCGGCTCCCAGCCCCTCGACGAAGTAGCCGCGACGGCATCGGCCGGAGTCCTCGAAGGCGGAGAGCACCTTGTAGACGGCGGCGAAGCCGCCGACGGTGCGCTCGGACATCACCGCGCCGCGAGTCACCACTCCGTGTCTCTCGAGCATCCGTTCGGCGGTCGCGTGGGCGCGCCGGGTCGGGTCGGTGTCGACCTCCGGCAGCAGGGCCCACCTGCCCGAGGTGGCCGGGGGTGCGGGCAGCAGGCCGCCCGGACGCCGCGGGCGCGACGGCCGGGCCCGTGGCACGGACCGACGAGTGCGATGGCTGCTCGCCCCCGACCCGGTCAGCGCCCGCAGCGGCGCGAGGGTGTCGTTGGTGAGGCGGCCCGCCCAGACGAGATCCCACAGCGCGTCGGCGAGGGCCCGGTCGGTCGCGCCCGTCGCCGAGGCCAGCTGACGGAAGAACCACCCACCGCCGGGCGCCAGTGCGTCCAGCACGGCCCGATGGAGGTCGCCCCAGCGTTCGGGTTCGTCGAGGTCGGGGTCGGGGAGCGGGAGCGTCAGGGATGCCTGGTCGCCCAGGTGGAGGGAGACCCAGCCGTCCGTCCCGGGCAGGGCTGCGTGTCCGACCCAGGTGACCTCACCGGACGCGGTGAGCTCGTCGAGCAGTGCCGGCTCGTAGTCGGGCACCCGTGCGGGCAGGATCAGCGACTCCCACGCCGAGGCCGGCGCGGCGTACCCCGCCAGCTGGTCGACCACCTGCAGCAGGCCGTCGACGCCGCGTGGGCGACCGCGCGGCGGGCGGTTGACGTGCTGCCAGGCCAGCAGGAACCGGCCCATGGCAGCGGGTTCGACCGGCTCGACCTCCTGACGGAGTCGCGCCAGCGACCGACGGCGCAGCATCCGCAGCACCTCGGCGTCGCACCACTCCGCTCCGGAGCCGGAGGGCCGGAACTCGCCCTCGAGCACCCGCCCCTGGGCGCCGAGGCGCTGGAGCGTGTGGCGGGCGACCGCGGCCCCCAGCCCGAGGCGGCTGGAGACGTCGGCGACGGTGAAGGGGCCGTGGGTCCGGGCGAACCGGCTCACCAGGTCGGCGAGCGGGTCGTCGACCGGCTCGGTGAAGGCATCGGGGACTCCCGGGGGGACGGGTGTCCCGAGCCCGTCGCGCAGGCGGCCGACGTCCTCGATCGCGGCCCAGCGGTCCTCCCCGGCCATCCTGAGCACGACCGCGCGCCGTGCGTCGGCCAGGCCCGACAGCCAGTCGCCCGCGTCTCCGCCCTCGACGGTGCGGGCGACGACCTCGTCGGACGTCAACGGGCCGAGCCAGCGGAGCAGGTCGGCGACCCCCTCCGCGTCGCGCGCCCGGCGCTGAGGGTCGGTGCGCTGCAGCGTGGCCTCGATCTCGGCGAGGACGTCGGGATCGAGCAGCTCACGCAGCTCGGCCCGGCCCAGCAGCTCGGCGAGCAGTCCCTGGTCGAGGGCGAGGGCCGCCGCCCGTCGCTCGGCGATGGGGGAGTCGCCCTCGTAGACGAACTGCGCGACGTAGCCGAAGAGCAGGCTGCGTGCGTAGGGCGACGGTTGATGCGTGTCGACGTCGTGGATGCCGACCTCGCGTCGCTGGACGCGTCGCATGAGCCCGACCAGGGCCGGCAGGTCGTAGACGTCCTGGAGACACTCGCGGACGGCCTCCAGCACGATCGGGAACGACGGGTACTTGGAGGCGACCTCCAGCAGAGCCGCGCTCCGCTGCCGCTGCTGCCACAGCGGTGAGCGTCGTCCGGGGTCGCGACGCGGCAGCAGCAGGGCGCGCGCCGCGCACTCGCGGAAGCGCGCGGCGAACAGGGCCGAGCCGCCGACCTCCTGGGTCACCAGGTCCTCGATCTCGTCCGGCTCGAAGGCGATCACGTCGCCGGTGGGCGGCTCCGCGTCGGTGTCGGGGATCCGGATCACGATGCCGTCGTCCGAGGCGATCGCCTGGCCGTCGACGCCGTAGCGCTCGCGCAGGCGTGCGTTGATCGCCAGCGCCCACGGGGCGTGCACGGGCGTGCCGTAGGGGGAGTGCACGACGAGGCGCCAGTCGCCCAGCTCGTCGCGGAACCGCTCGACGACGAGGGTCCGGTCGCTGGGCAGGACCCCGGTCGCCTCGACCTGCTCGTGCACGTAGCCGACGAGGTTGCCGGCGGCCCAGGGGTCGAGCCCCCGCTCCTCCGCGGTCGTGGTCGCGCGCTCGCGCGAGGCGGACGCGAGCTCGCGGGTGAACGCCCCGATCGCCTCGCCCAGCTCGGCCGGCCGGCCGAGCGAGTCGCCCTTCCAGAACGGCAGTCGGCCGGGGACGCCGGGAGCCGGGGTGACCAGGACCCGGTCGTGGGTGATGTCCTCGATCCGCCAGCTGGTCGCCCCCAGCGCGAAGACGTCGCCCACCCGGGACTCGTAGACCATCTCCTCGTCGAGCTCGCCGACCCGGCGACCGGGCCCGCTCTGCTCGGTGCCGGAGCCCACCAGGAACACACCGAACAGCCCGCGATCGGGGATGGTGCCGCCGCTGGTCACCGCCAGCCGTTGAGCGCCCGGGCGGCCGGTCAGCTGCCCGGTCACGCGGTCCCACACCACGCGCGGCCGGAGCTCGGCGAACTCGTCGCTGGGGTAGCGCCCGCTGAGCAGGTCGAGGGTCGCGTCGAACGCGCCGCGCGGCAGCTGGGTGTAGGACGCGGAGCGGCGGACGAGGTCGAACAGGTCGTCGACGGCCCAGGGTTCCATCGCGACCATCGACACGATCTGCTGCGCGAGCACGTCGAGCGGGTTGGTCGGGATGCGCATCGACTCGATGAGTCCGGAGCGCATCCGCTCGACCGCCACCGCGGTCTGGGCCAGGTCGCCTCGGTGCTTGGGGAAGAGCACCCCCCGGCTGACCTGGCCGACCTGGTGACCGGCGCGGCCGACGCGCTGCAGGGCACTGGCGACGCTGGGCGGCGACTCGATCTGGATGACCAGGTCGACCGCGCCCATGTCGATGCCGAGCTCGAGGCTGCTGGTCGCCACGACGCAGGGGAGGCGACCGCGTTTGAGGTCGTCCTCGATGAGCGCCCGCTGCTCCTTCGAGACCGAGCCGTGGTGGGCCTTCGCGATGATCGGCCTCCGCTCCCGACGAGGCTCCGGACTGGGCCATCACCTGGGCGGGGGAGGCGTCGGTGTCGGGGTCGAGCCCGAGCCGGTCGGCGGCGATCTCGTTGAGCCGGGCCGTGAGGCGCTCGGCCAGCCGCCGGGAGTTGGCGAACACGATCGTCGAGCGGTGCTGGCCGATCAGGTCGGCCACATGGTTCTCGACGTGGGGCCAGATCGAGGCCGCCGCGCGGTTGTCCGCGTCCTCGTCGCCGGAGTCGTCGTACGGCGCGGGGGCGGTCATGTCCTCCACCGGGACCACGACCCTGAGGTCCCACTGCTTGGCGGACGGCGGGGCCACGATCGCGACCGGCGTGCTCCCACCGAGGAACCGGGCCACCTCCTCCAGCGGCCGGACGGTCGCCGACAGGCCGATCCGCTGCGCAGGCGCGGGCAGCAGCGCGTCGAGTCGCTCGAGGCTGAGCCCGAGGTGGGCGCCGCGCTTGGTGCCGGCGACGGCGTGCACCTCGTCCACGATGACGGTCTCCACGTGGCGCAGGCTGTCGCGGGCCTGGCTGGTGAGCATCAGGAAGAGCGACTCGGGGGTCGTGATCAGGATGTCGGGCGGCGTGCGCACGAGGGTGCGGCGCTCGGCCGCCGGGGTGTCGCCCGACCGGATGCCGACGGTGACCGCGGGCAGCCGCGCGCCGAGGCGCTCACCGGTCTGTCGGATGCCGATCAGCGGCGACCGCAGGTTGCGCTCGACGTCGACCGCCAGGGCCTTGAGGGGCGAGACGTAGAGCACCCGCGTGCCCCGGGCGCTGCCGTGGTCCGGCTTCGCGGCAACGGGCTCGGTCAGCAGCCGGTCGATCGCCCACAGGAACGCCGACAGCGTCTTGCCGGAGCCGGTGGGCGCGACGACCAGCGCGTGGTGGCCCCCGGCGATGGCCTCCCACGCGCCGACCTGGGCAGCCGTCGGCTCGGCGAACGCCGCCCGGAACCACTCGCGGGTCGGCGCGCTGAACTGGTCCAACGCCTCCGGCACGGATCCATCCTTGCGCACGCCGCCGACAGCGGGCGGCGGTCAGACGACGATGGCGTCCAGCTCGATCTCGACGACCCAACGAGGGTCGAGCAGGCCGGCGACGACGACCATGGTGCTGGCCGGCCCGACGTCGCCGAACAGCTCGCCGTGGACGGCCCCCACGGCGTCCGCGAGATCGCGCGAGACGACGTACTGCCGGGTGCGGACGACGTCCTCCGGTCGACCGTCGAGCTCGGCCAGGGCGTCCAGCGCGATCTCGAAGCAGCGGCGGGCCTGGACCGCGGGGTCGGGGTCCACGTGGCCGTCGGGCCACACCGGCGCGGTGCCGGAGACGGCCACGGTGTTGCCGACCCTCACCGCGCGGCTGAAACCGATCGTGTCCTCGTACGGCGATCCGGAGCGGGCGTGGCGGCGGTCCATGGGCTCACCGTAGGACCTTGAGCTCGGCGGGCGCGCTCAGCGCGGAAAACGGGGTCCTCCCCGGCCGTCGAGCAGCCGGTTCGAGGGCTGTCGGCGCTCGTTTGTAGTGTCGTGCCTTGTGCCGGACGAAGCGATGATCCACGCCCGCGACCTACGCAAGTCGTTCAGCGGCAGGTCGGGTGAGACCGTCGAGGCGGTCAAGGGCATCGACCTCGACGTACGACGCGGCGAGGCGTTCGGCTTCCTCGGGCCCAACGGCGCCGGGAAGTCGTCGACGATGCGGATGATCGCCGCGGTCTCGCCGGTCAGCGGCGGCGAGCTGCGGATCCTCGGCCTGGACCCCGCCGCCGACGGGCCGGCGATCCGGTCCCGGCTCGGTGTCTGTCCGCAGGAGGACACCCTCGACATCGAGCTCAACGTGTTCGACAACCTCTACATCTACGGTCGCTACTTCGGGATCCCCAAGGGCGAGGTGCGGTCGCGTGCCGAGGAGCTGCTGGAGTTCGTCCAGCTCACCGAGAAGCGCGCGTCCAAGGTCGAGGACCTGTCCGGAGGCATGAAGCGCCGGCTGACCATCGCCCGGTCGCTGATCAACCGCCCCGACCTCCTGCTCCTGGACGAGCCGACCACCGGTCTCGACCCGCAGGCCAGGCACCTGCTCTGGGACCGGCTGTTCCGGCTGAAGCAGCAGGGCGTGACCCTCGTCATCACCACGCACTACATGGACGAGGCGGAGCAGCTGTGCGACCGCCTCGTGGTCATGGACCACGGCGTCATCGCGGCCGAGGGCTCGCCGCTCGACCTGATCCGCGCCCACTCGACCCGGGAGGTGGCGGAGCTGCGCTTCCCCGTCGGCGACCACGAGGCGACGGCCGACAAGATCGCCGACCTCGGCGACCGGGTCGAGGTGCTCCCCGACCGGATCCTGGTCTACAGCGACGACGGCGAGCACGTCCTCGCGCAGGTCCACGAGCGCGGCCTCCGGCCGGTGGCGACGCTGGTACGCCGATCGACCCTCGAGGACGTCTTCCTGCGGCTCACCGGCCGGACGCTGGTCGACTGATGGCCGTCGTCGACATCCCCCGCCAACGCGCTCTCGGCCCGGTCGAGGGCATCCGCCGCCAGATCGACTACCTCGCGACGGTCTACCTCCGCACCTGGAAGGGCACCGGTCTTCTCGTCGTTCGTCTCACCGCTCTTCTACGTCCTGGCCATGGGCGTGCTCCTCGGGAAGTACGTCCACGTGTCGCCGCAGCGGCTCGACGGAGCGACGTCGTACCTCGCGTTCATCGTGCCGGGGCTGATCGCCGCCCAGGCCATGACCACGGCGGTCGGCGAGACGACCTACCCGGTGATGAGTGCGCTCAAGTGGCAGCGCACGTTCTTCGCCCAGCTGGCCACGCCGCTCCAGCCGCGCGACCTCGCGAACGCCGCGCTCTGCTTCGTGCTGTTCCGGGTCGGGTCGACGTGCGGCGTCTACTTCCTGGTGATGGCGCCGTTCGGCGTCTTCGCGACGTGGTGGGGGCCGGTCCTCGCCTGGCTGGCCACGATGCTCGTGGGCCTGACGTTCGGCACCTGGGTGTTCGCGTTCAGTGCGCATGCCAGCAGCCCGGAGGCGTTCACGCTGATCTACCGACTCGGCCTGATCCCGCTCTTCCTCTTCTCCGGGGCCTTCTTCCCGATCACCAACCTCGGCACCGTCGGCGAGTGGGTCGCGCGCTGCACGCCGCTGTGGCACGGCGTCAACCTGATCCGGATGCTGTGCCTCGACACGGTGGTCGGGTCCACGGCCGTGGTCAACCTGTCGGTCCTCGGCGTCCTCGCCGTCGTCGGCTGGTGGCTGGCCCTCCGCTCGCTCCGGGCGAGGTTGCTCGCATGACCGCCGTCGCCGAGCGTGGAGCCATCCGGAGCCCGCTGACGGGTCTGTCCGCGACCTGGCTCCTCGTGCTGCGCAACTACCTGGTCTACCGCCGTGGCTGGAAGATGTTCCTCACCGGCTTCCTGGAGCCGGTCTTCTACCTGCTCTCGATCGGCATCGGGGTCGGCAAGCTGATCCACGCCTTCGAGTTCAACGGCCATCAGGTCCCCTACGCCGAGTTCGTGGCCCCGGGCATGCTGGCCGCCTCGGCCTTCAACGGCGCGCTGCTCGACTCGACGTTCAGCGTCTTCTTCAAGCTCCGCTACGAGAAGCTCTACGACCAGATGCTCGCAACGCCGCTGCGCACCACCGACATCGCCCGCGGGGAGATCCTCTGGGGTCAGCTGCGCGGCGGCTGCTACTCGCTCGCCTTCCTGGTGGTCATGTGGGGGCTCGGTCTGGTCCACTCGTGGTGGGCGGTGCTGGCGTTCCCCGCGAGCCTGCTCATCGGCTTCGCGTTCGCCGCGGTCTGCATGGGGCTGACGACGTGGATGAAGTCCTGGCAGGACTTCGACAAGATCACCCTCGTCCAGCTGCCGCTCTTCCTCTTCTCGGGCACCTTCTTCCCGATCACCGGCTACCACGGTGTCCTCCGCTGGGTCATCGAGGTGACGCCGCTCTACCGCGGGGTCGTGCTCTGCCGGGAGCTGACCACCGGCGTGATCACGTGGGAGTCGGGCGTCTCCGTCGTCTACCTCCTCGCGATGGGACTGATCGGCCTCGTCGTCGTGCGTCGACGCCTCGAGGGCCTGCTGGTCACCTGAGGAGCCCCGGCGCGGTGCCGCGGGCGGATTCGCGCGACGGATGCGAGGATGTGCCGCGTGACGAGCCACGACGCCGCCTTCGAGCCGGACACGAAGGACTGGACCTGGGTCCTCCAGCGCCCCTGTGAGGAGTGCGGTCTCGACGTCGGCTCGGTCGAGCGGCACGACCTGCCGCACGCCTTCCGCAGGAACGCCCAGGTGTGGCTCGCCCTGATGGCCGACCCGCACGCCGCCGAACGCACCCGGCCCGACCGGTGGTCCACCCTGGAGTACGCCTGCCACGTCCACGACGTGCACCAGATCTTCCACGACCGGGTCTCGTCGATGCTCGTCGAGGACACCCCGCACTTCCCGAACTGGGACCAGGACGAGACCGCGGTCGGCAGCCGCTACAGCAGCCAGCTGCCCTCGATCGTCGGCCCGACCCTGGTGGCCGCGGCGTACGCGGTGAGCGACCTCTACGCCTCGGTGCCGCCGCTGTCGTGGCACCGGCGCGGGGTGCGCAGCGACGGCAGCGAGTTCACGGTCGAGTCGCTGGGTCGCTACCACCTGCACGATGTCGTGCACCATGTCCACGACGTACGGGGCGCGGCAGTGGCGGCGACGGTCCGCGCGTACGACGCCAGTGCCGCCGACTACCGTCTCGCCACCCAGGACCTCCCGGACCCCGTCGTCGCCGCGATCGGCCGCTTCGCCGGGGTGTTGCGACCGGGGTCCCGGGTGCTCGAGATCGGGAGCGGGTCGGGTCGCGACGCCGACGCCCTGGAGCAGGCCGGGCTCCAGGTCCGGCGTACCGACATCGCCCGCGGCTTCGTCGAGCTGCTCAGGTCGGCCGGACACCGGGCGGACGTCGTCGACCCGCTCACCGAAGACCTGTCCGACCCGGCCGCGCCCGGCACGCCGTACGACGGGGTCTGGGCCGACGCCAGCCTGCTCCACGTGCGGCGCGAGGACCTCCCGACCGTCCTGACGCGGCTCGCGGGGGTGACCTCGGACGACGGCGTCCTCTACGCCTCGTTGAAGGAGGGGGACGGCGAGGGCTGGTCCGCGCACGGCCGGATCGCGGCACCGCGCCACTTCACCTACTGGCGTGAGGGAGCGCTCCGCGACACCCTGCGGGACGCCGGCTGGTCGGTCGAGCACGTCGGCCGACACCCGGGAACGCGGGGCGAGCAGTGGCTCGAGGTGCTGGCGACGCGCTCGTGAGGCCGCTGTGAGACACACCGAGTTCTGGGCACGCATGGACGCCGCTCTCGGCCCCGCGTACGCCCACGCCTGGGCCGACCAGTTCGTCATCGCCGAGCTGGGGGAGCGCACCGTCTCCGAGGCGCTGGACGCGGGCGAACCTCCCAAGCGGGTGTGGGCCGCGGTCTGGCGAGCGCTGCAGCTGCCGCCGTCGGAACGCTAGGGCGTGGGGTCGAGCCGCTTCTGGAAGTCGCCGTACACCTGGGTGATCCCGAAGCCCAGCGCCTCGTTGATGGCGACCATGTGACGGTTGGTCTCGGCGTTCGTGGTCACGACGAACCGCTTGTCCGGGAAGTGCTCGGCGAGCGCCCGCAGCCCGGCGCACTTGACCGCCATCCCGAGCCGGTGTCCGCGGTGGGCCGGATGGACGAGCGTGCCCCACTGGTCGACGTGGTCGTGGTGGGGGTTGCTGGTCGCGGCCACGCTGTAGGCGACGACCGTCCCGCCGGTGTCCAGGGCGTACGACGCGACCCGGGTGCGCCCGGCCTCGACCAGGTACCGCTCCTGCACGGTCAGCTCCGCGGCCGTCTCCTGCCCGGCCTCGACCTCGAGGTCACCGGACGGCATCTCGACCGTGATCAGGTTCTTCAGGGCGACGTACGACGCGGCCAGGTGCTCGGGCACCGGTCCGACGACGGTGACGATCTCGTAGTCCACGTGATGGGGCGCGGCCTCGGCGGCGAGCCGGTCGAGCAGGGCGGCGTCCGCGGGCAGCGGGAGTCGCCGCTCGATCTCGGTGTTGGCCAGGGCGTAGCCCATCCGGTCGGCGAAGGCGCGGTTGCCGTTGGCGCGGTCGACCCCGATCCTGGCCTGCGCGTGGCAGACGCTGCGACCGAGCGCCCGCACCCGGGCGTCGGCGTACGACGAGAGCGCGGTGCCGACGCCGTGTCGCTGGTGGGCCGGATGGGTCCAGATCCAGACCCGGGCGACCCGGAGGTTGTCGAGCAGGTTGCCGGTGACCATCAGCTCGCCGACCATCCGGTCGCCGGAGAAGGCGCCGTATCCCTCCCAGAGCTCGCCGCCCGTTCCGGACGACAGCAGGAGCGTGACCGCGTCCTCCCGGGAGTAGAGCGGGGCCTCCGGGTCCTCGGCGTGCTCGGCCTCGGCATAGACCTCCTGGAAGGCGTCCATGTCAGCGTCGTCGTGGGGATCCACGGTGCGGATCTCGAGGTCGGGCACCAGATCACGGTGGCCCGGCGGGGCCGTCCCACGCAATCGGTTTGTCGGCGTGTCGGAGGCTGGTCGAACACGTGTTCGGGTTAGATGGGGCGTACAGGCGAACGGTTCACCGAGCTCTTTCCACAGGCCGCGCACGCGCGCATGCGGGCTGTCGGTGCCCCGGTCTAGCGTCTGGCCGGACGACGAGATCACAACGACCGACACCGTGAGACGGGGCGACGGGCCCCGGAAGAGGATGGACAGACATGGCTGGTGGAGACCGCGAGAAGGCGCTCGACGTCGCGCTCGCCCAGATCGAGAAGCAGTTCGGCAAGGGCTCGGTGATGCGTCTGGGTGACGAGACCCGCGCGCCGCTGGAGGTCATCCCGACCGGCTCGATCGCCCTCGACGTCGCGCTCGGCCTCGGTGGCCTGCCGCGCGGCCGGGTGGTGGAGATCTACGGCCCGGAGTCGTCGGGCAAGACGACCGTCGCCCTGCACTCGGTGGCCAACGCCCAGCGAGCCGGCGGCATCGTGGCGTTCATCGACGCCGAGCACGCGCTCGACCCCGACTACGCGAAGAACCTCGGCGTCGACACCGACGCGCTGCTCGTCAGCCAGCCCGACTCGGGTGAGCAGGCGCTCGAGATCGCCGACATGCTGATCCGCTCCGGTGCGCTCGACCTGATCGTGATCGACTCGGTCGCGGCGCTCGTGCCGCGCGCGGAGATCGAGGGCGAGATGGGCGACAGCCACGTCGGCCTCCAGGCGCGGCTGATGAGCCAGGCGCTGCGCAAGATGACCGGTGCCCTCAACAACTCCAACACCACCATGATCTTCATCAACCAGCTGCGCGAGAAGATCGGCGTGATGTTCGGCTCGCCCGAGACCACGACCGGTGGCCGGGCGCTGAAGTTCTACTCCTCGGTCCGGCTCGACGTGCGACGCATCGAGACCCTCAAGGACGGCACCGACATGGTCGGCAACCGCACCCGGGTCAAGGTCGTCAAGAACAAGGTGGCCCCGCCGTTCAAGCAGGCCGAGTTCGACATCATGTACGGCAAGGGCATCAGCCGCGAGGGCGGCCTGATCGACGTCGGCGTCGAGGCGGGTCTCGTCCGCAAGGCCGGCGCCTGGTACACCTACGAGGGCGACCAGCTCGGCCAGGGCAAGGAGAACGCTCGCCAGTTCCTGTCCGACAACCCCGATCTCGCCAATGAGCTCGAGAAGCGGATCCTGGAGAAGCTGGGGGTCGGTCCCACCGTCGACGCGCCGGCGAACGACCTGTCCGACGAGCCCATCGGTGTCGATGACTTTTAGCGGGCCAGCCCGGTCGGCGGGTCTCGACGACGCTCCGACCACCGGGGCGAGGTGTGGCCTCGAGCTGGGCGGGTGACGTCGAGCTGGGCGTGCGGGCCTGGACCGGAGACACTCCGGCCGACCCGCCGCCGGATCCGGTCGCTGAGGGCCCGGATGCGGATCCCGAGGCGGTGGCCCGGAAGATCCTGCTCGACGCCCTGACGGGTCAGGCGCGCAGCCGCCAGGAGCTGCGCGACCGACTGGCCAAGCGACAGGTGCCCGACGAGCTGGCCGAGCGACTGCTCGACCGGTTCTGCGAGGTCGGCCTGGTCGACGACGAGGCGTTCGCGCGTTCCTGGGTGGAGAGCCGGCAGCGCAGCCGGGGGCTGGCGCGGCGGGCCCTGGCCCAGGAGCTGCGGCGCAAGGGCGTCGACGACGAGACCGCGCGCACCGCGCTCGACGACCTCGATCCGGCGCAGGAGGAGGCGGCGGCCCGGGCGCTGGTGCGCAAGAAGCTGCGGTCCGTCCGCGGTGTCGACCGGGCCACGGCCACCCGGCGACTCGCGGGCGTCCTGGCGCGCAAGGGCTACCCGGCGGGCCTGGCGTTCATGGTCGTCCGCGACGAGCTCGGCGGTCTCGACGACGACGCGGACGAGCCGGCCGACGAGGCGTGACCGGGCGATCCGCCATGATGTGCCCATGACGACGGACGCCGCGTGAACGCCCATCTCCACCGCCTGCCCCCCGGTCCCGTCGACCTCGACGCGATCCCGACCGGCGCGAAGCCGGCCTTCGACGGCGGCAAGGCGAAGGGCAAGGCCGCGCTGTTCGCGCTCGGTGACGAGCTGTCCGACCTGCAGGAGCGCCTGTGGGCCGAAAGGACCACCGGGTCGCAGCGCCGCGTGCTCCTGGTGCTCCAGGGGATGGACACCTCCGGCAAGGGCGGCGTGCTGCGGCACACCGTCGGTCTGGTCGACCCGCAGGGCGTGAAGATCACCAGCTTCAAGGCGCCGACCGCCGAGGAGAGCAAGCACCACTTCCTGTGGCGCATCCGCAACGCCGTCCCGCCGCCGGGCTACGTCGGCGTCTTCGACCGGTCCCACTACGAGGACGTCCTCATCGTGCGGGTCCACGACCTGGTGAGGCCCGACACCGTCGAGCACCGTTACGACCAGATCAACCGGTTCGAGGCCGAGCTCGCCTCCGAGGGCGTGGTCATCCTCAAGTGCATGCTCCACATCTCGGCCGACACCCAGCGCGAGCGACTGCTGGCGAGGCTGGGCAACGAGGACAAGTACTGGAAGTTCAACCCGGCCGATGTCGACGAGCGCGCGCGCTGGGGCGACTACCGCACGGCGTACGAGATCGCCCTGGAGCGCACCAACACCGAGATCGCCCCGTGGTACGTCGTACCGTCCGACAGCAAGTGGTACCGCAACCTGGTCATCGGTCAGCTCCTGCTCGAGCACCTGCGCGGCATGGGGCTGCGCTGGCCGCCGCCGGACTTCGACGTCGAGGAGCAGCGTCGCCGCCTGGTGGAGGAGACACCGGTCTCGTGATCGATCCGGTGCGCGTCACGCGCTACGTCACACCCCTGCGCGAGGGCGGCAGCCTGCCCGGGATCGTCGAGGGCGACGACCTCGGTACCTACGTCTGCAAGTTCCGTGGCGCGGGCCAGGGCGTGCGGGTCCTCGTCGCCGAGGTGATCGTGAGTGCCCTCGCGATCCGGCTCGGTCTCCGCACCCCACGCCTCGTCGCCCTCGACCTGGACCCGGCGATCGCCCGCTACGAGGCGGACGAGGAGGTCCAGGACCTCCTCAACGCGAGCCCCGGCCTCAACCTCGGCATCGACTTCCTGCCGGGTGCGTTCGGCTACGAGGGCGAGGACAGCACGCCCGCGGAGACCGCCGCGCGGATCCTCTGGCTCGATGCGTTCACCGCGAACGTCGACCGCACCTGGCGCAACCCCAACCTCCTGCTGTGGCACGGCGACGTGTGGGTCATCGACCACGGTGCCTCGCTCTACTTCCACCACGGCTGGTCGGGTGGCGTCGGCGACCCCGCACGCTTCGCCGCCCAGGCCTGGGACGTGCGCGACCACGTGTTCGGTGCTCACGTGGAAGGTCTCGCGGCCGTCGACGCGACGATCGGGCTGTCCGAGGCCGATCTCACCGCGGCAGCGGCCGACGTTCCCGACGCCTGGTTGGAGCCGTTGCCGGGAGCCGCCACGCCCGACGCCGTACGCGCGGCCTATGTCGCGTTCCTGTCCGCCCGGCTGGCCACCCGTGCCTGGCTGCCGGGGGTGGACGCGGCATGACCGGCATGCCCTACCAGTACGTCGTCCTGCGCTGCGTGCCCCGGGTCGACCGCGAGGAGTTCCTCAACGTCGGGGTGGTGCTCTACTGCGAGGCGGCCGGCTACCTCGACTCCGCGTGGAGCGTCGACCGCGAGCGGCTGGCCGTCCTCGACCCGGCCCTCGACCTCGACGCGGTCTGTGACGCGCTGGCGTTCGTCGACGGCGTCTGTGCCGGTGACCCGAGCGTCGGCGCTGCGGCAGGCAAGCCCGCCGGCACCAGGTTCGGCTTCCTCAAGGCGCCCCGGAGCACGGTGCTCCAACCGGGCGCCGTGCACGGAGGAGTGACCACCGACCCGGCGCGCCAGCTGGAGCACCTGCTCGAGCGCCTGGTCGGCTGAGTCGGCACGACTAGACCGGCACCAGCTCCACGGCGCCCACGGCGTAACGCGCGAGGACCGTGCGGGCCACCGCCTCGTGGACGCCGAGCGGGTCGGCGACCGCGACGGCCCCGGCCTCGAGAGCGAGCTCCTTCGCGCGGTCGGGCAGGAAGCCCGGCGCGAGGAACAGGGACGCGACCGCGATGTGTCGCCGCCCCTCCTTGCGGAAGGCGCGCACGGCCTCGCCGGTGGCGGGCGGGGCGGCCGAGGCGAACGCGGCGGTCACCGGGAGCTTGTGGTGGGTGCCCCACAGCCGTGCCAGCCGCGCCACCGACTGGTTGGCGAGTGCGTCGCTCGAGCCGGCCGCGGCCAGCACGAGCGCGTCGAGCTCGCGTACCCGCGCGGCCTTGAGCGCCTCGCGCATGCGGACGTCGAGGACCTCCAGGAAGCACGGCTCGAGCCCGAGGATCGAGGTGGCGCGCACCTGGACGTGCTCGTGACGCGCGTCTGCTTCCGCGACGGCGGCCGGGACGTCGACGTTGGCGTGGTGGGCGTCGGTCAGCAGCAGCGGTACCACCACGACCTCCTCGAACCGCGCGCGGGCGAGCTTGTCCACGACCGTGTTCAGCGAGCGGCTTGGCCAGATCGAGGAACGCCGTCTCGATGCGGAGGTCGGGGCGGAGCGCGCGGACCTCGTCCACGAGCGCCTTGATCGTCGTTGCGGACCGCGGGTCACGACTTCCGTGAGCCAGAGCCACCAGTGCAGGAGCGGCCATCAGCGCGGCCTCCTCTCGTTGTTCACCTTCGTTGCGTGGCCACCGACGGCGCTGTCGATGTGGGGGTTCGTCTCGGGGCGGGCCATCAGTGGATCCCGCACTCGGTCTTGGTGGTGCCGGCCCACCGGCCGCTCCGCGAGTCCTCGCCGGGGGCGACCCGGCGGGTGCAGGGAGCGCACCCGATGGACGGGTAGCCGTCGTACACGAGCGGGTTGACGAGGACTCCGTGCTCCTCGATGTAGCGATCGACGTCCTCGTCGGTCCAGCGGGCCAGGGGAGAGACCTTGACCTTGCCCTTGCGTGCGTCCCACCCGACCACGGGTGCGATCACGCGGTTGTGGGTCTCGGCCCGGCGCAGGCCGGTCGCCCACGCGTCGTACCCGAGCAGCGACTCGGTCAGGGGCTGGACCTTGCGCAGCTTGCAGCACAGGTCGGGGTCGCGCTTGTAGAGCTCGGGTCCGTACTCGGCGTCCTGCTCGGCGACGGTCTGGACCGGGGTGATCGGGATCAGGGTGACGTCCAAGGTCGCGCCGACGGCGTCGGCCGTGCCGATCGTCTCGGCGAAGTGGTAGCCCGTGTCGAGGAACACCACGTCGATCCCGGGCGCGACCCGCGACGCGAGGTGGGCCAGCACCGCGTCGCCCATGGACGAGGTGATGCAGAAGCGCTTGCCGAACGTGGCGACGGCCCACTCGACGATGTCCTCGGCCGGCGCCAGCTCCAGCTCCGCGCCGACGTGGGAGACCAGCTCGCGGAGCTCCTCGGGGCTGCGGCCCTCGGTGTGCGTGCCGCGGAAGCTGCGCGCCCGGGCGGTGGTGAGGGCGGTCATCGCGGGACCGCCGGCCTGATGAGACCGAGCAGCTTCAGGGAGAAGGCCCGCAGACAGGCCCGGCACTCCCACGCCCCGTGGGCGGCCTCGTGGGGTCGGAGGTCCTCGTCGCCGCAGTAGGGGCAGTGGAACGGAACGGCCCGCTCGGTCATGACGCGACCGCCTGGCCCACGAGCCGCCGGTCGAGCCGGTCGAGACCCTCGCCCCGCAGCAGCTGCTCGTCGGCGCGGGCCGCCCAGGTCGCGAAGGACTCGTCGGGCCGGCGGTCGGCCAGGAAGCTGGTCACCACGCTCGTCACGTAGTCGTCGAGCCCGGCGCTCGTCACCTTGTGGGCGCGGAGCTTGCGGCCGAAGTTGGCCTGCAGCCCGGTGGCGCCCCCGAGGTGCACCTGGAAACCCTCGACCTGCCGGTCACCGTCCATCACCAGCTGGCCCTTGAGCCCGATGTCCGCCACCTGGGTACGGGCGCAGGCGTTGGGGCAGCCGTTGACGTTGACCGTGATCGGCACGTCCAGGTCGGGGAAGCGGCGCTCCAGCTCGGCCACCAGATCGCGAGCGCGGTTCTTGGTGTCCACGATCGCCAGCTTGCAGAACTCGATGCCGGTGCAGGCCATCGTGTTGCGCCGCCAGTTCGACGGCCGCGCGGACAGGCCGATCGCGTCGAGTCGCGGCAGCAGGGAGTCCACGACCGACGGCTCGACACCCACCAGCACGATCTTCTGGTACGGCGTGAGGCGGGCGCCGGCGACGGCGTACTCCTCCATCAGCTCGGCCAACGCGACCAGCATCGACCCGGACACCCGCCCGACCGTCGGGGCGATGCCGACATAGGCGAGACCGTCCTTCTGCGCGTGCACGCCGATGTGGTCGCGGTGCCCGACCGGCGACGCGGGGGACTCGCACGAGACGAGCGGACGGTGGAGGTACTCGTTCTCGAGCACCTCGCGGAACTTCTCCACGCCCCAGTCGGCGACGAGGAACTTCAGGCGCGCCCGTGAGCGCAGCCGCCGGTAGCCGTAGTCACGGAAGATCGAGGCCACGCCCTCCCAGACGTCGGCCACCTCGTCGAGGGGGATCCAGACCCCGACCTTCTGGGCCAGCATCGGGTTGGTGGACAGGCCACCGCCCACCCAGAGGTCGAAGCCGGGGCCGTGGTCGGGGTGGACGGTGCCGACGAAGGACACGTCGTTGGTCTCGGGGCAGACGTCGTGGCTGGGGTGGCCGGTCAGCGCGGTCTTGAACTTGCGCGGCAGGTTGGAGAAGTCGGGGTTGCCCAGGAAGCGCCGCTGGATCTCCTGCAGGGCGCGGGTGCCGTCGAGGATCTCGTCCGCGGCGATGCCGGCGACGGGGGACCCGAGGAACGGTCTCGGGGAGTCTCCGCAGGCCTCCACGGTCGACAGGCCCGCGTCGTCGAGACGCCGCCAGATCTCGGGGACGTCCTCGATGCGGATCCAGTGGTACTGGATGTTCTCGCGGTCGGTGATGTCCGCGGTGTCCCGGGCGAAGTCGAGCCCGATGGTGCCGAGGGCCCGCACCGTCCGGTGAGAGAGCAGCGCCCCGTCGCTGCGCACCCGCATCATGAAGAACTCGTCGTCGAGCTCCTCCTCCTCGAGCATCGCGGTCTTGCCGCCGTCGAAGCCCGGCGCGCGCTGGGTGTAGAGGCCCATCCAGCGGAAACGACCGCGCAGGTCGGCCGGGTCGATGGAGGCGAACCCGCGCTTGGAGTAGATGTGGAGGATCCGGTCCCGCACGTGCAGCGGGTCGTCGTCCTTCTTCGACTGCTCGTTCTTGTTCAGCGGCTCGGTGTAACCGAGCGCCCACTGACCCTCACCGCGCTTGGGACGCGGGATCTCGGTCGTGGCCGCCGGGACGGCGGAGTAGCGGTGGTCAGACATGGGTGTCGGTCCTTGGCTGGGGGGTGCCGCGCGCGACGGTGGGCGCGGGGGGAGGGGCGGCGATCAGCGAGGCCAACAGATCATGCTGCGCGTGAGTCCGAGGTCCACGTGGCGTCGTACCACGAGGTGCGTCCCGGTCGCAGCGGTGATCATGGCGTCAAGTCTCAGGGCGTGGACCCTCGTTCCACAAACCGGAATCCCGAGGAATGAGACGGAGTTCCAGAGTGTGAGACGTGCTGGAGGGTCAGGCGCCGGCGGCCACGTCGCGGGCCGCGGTGAGCACCGCCGAGGCGTCGGCGACCGCGCCGGTACGGCGTACCAGGTCGGCCACGACGCGGCTCAGGGCCGCCGCCACCTGGCCTCGGTCGACGACCTCGCGGTGCAGCACGACGCCGCTGACCACGTGCAGCAGGGTCGGTGGCTCGGTGCACGACCAGCAGTTCTCGGGCCCCAGCCACACCGCAGCGGGGACCGCCGCGCGGAGGAACCCCTTGCTGACCGGCGGGGTCTGCTTGGTGCCGGGCAGCCGTCCCAGCAGGTCGGTGACGGCGTCGAGCCCTCCCGTGTCGACGGTGGCCCGCAGCACGGCCCCGATCGCGGTCGGGTCGGTGGGGTCGACGTAGCCGTCGGGCAGTGAGGAGGTCACCGCAGGGGGAGCACGAAGCCGGGGTCGAAGCCGTCGGCCGGGCCGACCTGCCGGACCGCGGTGCCCGAGGTGAAGAACTCGAGCGTGTGGGTGCCCCACATCCACTCGCTGGCCGACCACTCGACGCCGGTGATGCCGGTCGCCTGCACACGCTCGGCCTCGCCCTGCATCCGGGAGAGCGCGGTCTCACGAGCGTCGTAGTAGCCCTGGGTCCACTGCGGCATCTCGATGTTCTGGCCGATCTGGCGCAGGGTCTGCATGAAGCCCTGGGCGGCGACGTGCCACACGCACACCCCCATCACGAACTCCACCGGCGCGTGGCCGGTCTTGAGCAGGGTGTAGAAGTCCTGGACGTTGAGGTGGCTGCTGAACGGCGCGCCGTCGGGCCTGCGGAGCGCCCCGGGGTTGTCCTTGGAGATCACCGACGTGCCGACGGCGATGAACTCGATGTGCTCCGCGCTCACGCCGTGCTGCCGGAAGGTGAGCCGGGTGCCGACCACCCCGTCCGCGCCGACCTGGGCCGCCTCGGCGAGCATCCGGCCCATCGCGTTGGTGCGGGCGGTGTACATCGCCTGCGACAGCACCCCCAGCTCGGTGGACTGGCGGAGGTTCTGCTGCTGCCAGCCGATGTGGTAGACGGAGCTGCCCATCACGAACTCCAGGGGCCGGTAGCCCGCGGCGTCGAGGAGCGCGAACTCGCTCACCGACAGGTCCGAGGTCCACACCTTGCCCGCCTCGGCGAGGCGCGCGGACGCGACGGAGTCGGGGGTCAGGTCGCTCATGGCGGTCCCTTCGGGCGTCGGGTCGAGTGGCGTCGCGAGCCTAGCCCGCGAGCAAGCCCTAGGCTGGCTGCCATGAGTGACGCGCCCTCTGCGGAGACCCTGGCCAAGACCGCCTCGACCGCGTACGACGCGGCCCTGGAGGTGATCGCGGCCGTCGAGCCGCGGATCGCCGAGGCGACCCGGCAGGAGCTCGCCGACCAGCGGTCCTCGCTGAAGCTCATCGCGAGCGAGAACTACGCCTCACCGGCCGTGCTGCTGGCGATGGGCACGTGGTTCTCCGACAAGTACGCCGAGGGCACGGTCGGCCACCGCTTCTACGCCGGCTGCCAGAACGTCGACACCGTCGAGACCATCGCGGCCGAGCACGCCCGCGAGCTGTTCGGTGCGCCGTACGCCTATGCGCAGCCGCACTCCGGCATCGACGCCAACCTCGTGGCCTTCTGGTCGATCCTGGCCCATCGGGTCGAGACGCCTGCGCTCGAGCGGCTGGGCGCCAAGAACGTCAACGAGCTGAGCGAGGCCGACTGGGAGTCGCTGCGCCACGAGTTCGGCAACCAGCGGCTGCTCGGCATGTCGCTCGATGCGGGTGGTCACCTGACCCACGGCTTCCGCCCCAACATCAGCGGCAAGATGTTCCACCAGCAGCAGTACGGCACCGACCCCGAGACCGGGCTGCTCGACTACGACGTGGTCCGCGCCAAGGCGAAGGAGTTCCGGCCGCTGGTCCTCGTGGCCGGCTACTCGGCGTACCCCCGGCGGGTGAACTTCGCGAAGATGCGCGAGATCGCCGACGAGGTCGGGGCGACCCTGATGGTCGACATGGCGCACTTCGCCGGCCTGGTCGCCGGGAAGGTGTTCACCGGTGACGAGGACCCGGTGCCGCACGCCCACATCACCACCACCACCACGCACAAGTCGCTGCGCGGGCCGCGCGGCGGCCTCGTGCTCGCCCAGGAGGACTTCGCGGCGGACGTCGACCGCGGCTGCCCGATGGTGCTCGGCGGCCCGCTCTCGCACGTGATGGCGGCGAAGGCCGTGGCGCTGGCCGAGGCCCGGCAGCCGTCCTTCCAGGTCTACGCGCAGTCGATCGCCGACAACGCCAAGGCGCTGGCCGAGGGGTTCCTGAAGCGCGACGCCCGCCTGGTCACCGGCGGCACCGACAACCACATCGTGCTGCTCGACGTGTCGTCGTACGGCCTCACCGGTCGGCAGGCGGAGTCCGCGCTGCTCGACTCCGGCGTGGTGACCAACCGCAACTCCGTGCCGGCCGACCCCAACGGCGCCTGGTACACCTCGGGCATCCGCCTCGGTACGCCGGCGCTCACCACGCGCGGCTTCGGTGCCGCCGACTTCGACCGGGTGGCCGAGCTGATGGTCGAGGTGCTGTCCCACACGCAGCCCGGGACCACCAAGGCGGGCGCGCCCTCCAAGGCCTCCTACACCCTCGAGGACGGCATCGCCGACCGGGTCAGGGCCGCCAGCGCCGAGCTCCTCGACGCGCACCCGCTCTACCCCGGCCTCGACCTCGGCTGAGCCGTAGCCGCGCGGGCACAAGCTCGACGAGACGCGCCCGACTACCCGTGCGTCGCGGGTATCCCGAGGGTTGTGCCCGCCCGGGTACGTCGGCCTTGCGTCAGAGGTTGGCCGCGACGTAGGCGGATGCCGCCGCGAAGGCGGCGGTCGTCAGGGCGCCGCCGATGCGTGCCCGTGCCGAGACGTCCGAGCCCGCCTTGGCGATGATGGCGGTGTCGACGACGTCGAGTGCGGCCGTGAGCACGGCCAACTTCTTGCGCTGCCCGCGGTCCTCGGTGAGGAGGGTGAGGGCGCCCAGCACGAGGTTGCGCGTCCCGAACAGGCGCACCATGGTCCGGAGGTTGCCGTCGCCCTCGAGCCCGTACAGGGCGTTGAACGCCCCGGGCGCCGTCACCGCCAGGGCACCGAAGCCGATGGCGCCGTAGGCGATGGACTGGCGGACCTGGTCGACGTCTGCGGTGGTGCTCATGCGGGGCTCCTGACGAGGTGGCGACGGCTGTGATCGCCACAGTAGGTCGCCCGCTCGCGCCGGTCGAGAGCGATCCGAGCTCAACCCGGCTGCAGGAACATCCAGCGGTGGCCCTCGAGGTCCTCGGTCCGGTAGAGGCGCCCGGGGCCGCCGTCCTCGATCTCGGACAGCGTCGGTGCGCCCGCGGCGATCGCCCGGGCGAAGTGGGCCTCGATGTCGTCGACGTGGACCAGGACGCCGTCCACGACCCAGGGTGTGTCGAGCCATCGGTCGGCGGCCGAGCAGTGCGCGCGATGCGCCGTCGGCCCCTCGTACGCCGGGTTGGTGGAGGCGATCATCACGAGACCGTCGCCGGCGAGCATCTCGCCATGGGCGACCCGGCCTGCGTCGTCGAGCCATCGCGTCCGCTCGGTGAAGCCGAACGCTCGGGCGAGCCAGTCCATGGCGGCCGGCCCGTCGGCGTACGTCAGCATCGGGACGACGGTCACGGCACCTCCGGGGTGGCCCGGTGCGCGATCGTCGCCAGATCCGACACCGGGCCGGCGAGGGCGCCGTAGGTCCCGTCGTACGACGTGCCGAGGCGCGAGCCGCAGAACGCGTCGGCGACCTCGGGCGGGGAGAACCGCACCAGGAGGGCTCCCTGCAGACAGGCGGCCATCCGGCCCGCGAGCCGGCGCGCGCCGACCTCGAGGGACCCGGTGTCGCCGAGCAGCGCGAGCGTGTCGTCGACCGCGCGGTCGAGGCGGGCGTCGCCGCCCCGGGCGTGCCCCACCTCGGTGATCCAGGCGTGCAGCACCTCGGGCTCGCGGGACAGGGCCCGCAGCACGTCGAGGGCGTTGACGTTCCCGGACCCCTCCCAGACGGAGTTGAGGGGCGCCTCGCGGTAGCGCAGCGGGAGGCCGGACTCCTCGACGTAGCCGTTGCCGCCGAGACACTCCAGCGCCTCGGCCACGAAGCCCGGCGTGCGCTTGCACACCCAGAACTTCGCCAGCGGCAGCGCGATCCGCCGCAGCGCGGCCTCGTGGGCGTCGTCGCCGGCGTCGACCGCCGCGGCGAGCCGGATGGCGAGCGCGGTGGCGGCCTCGGTCTCGACGGCGAGGTCGGCGATGACGTTCTGCATCAGCGGCTTGTCCGCGAGCAGGCCACCGAACGCGGACCGGTGGGCGACGTGCCACGAGGCCTCGTTGAGCGTGTGCCGCATCAGGGCGGTGGATCCGAGCACGCAGTCCAGGCGGGTGGCGGCGACCATCTCGATGATGGTCCGGATGCCGCGGCCCTCGTCGCCGAGCCGCAGTCCGAGCGTGCCCACGAGCTCGAGCTCCGCGGACGCGTTGGCGCGGTTGCCGAGCTTGTCCTTGAGCCGGACGATGTCGAGCCGGTTGCGGGCGCCGTCGGGGAGGGCCCGCGGCACCAGGAAGCAGGTCAGGCCGTCCGGAGCCTGGGCCAGGACCAGGAACACGTCGTTCATCGGGGCCGAGGTGAACCACTTGTGGCCGTGCAGGGTGTACTCGCCGTCGACCGCGGTGGTTCGCGCCTCGGTGACGTTGGCGCGGACGTCGGAGCCGCCCTGCTTCTCGGTCATCCCCATCCCGGCCAGGGCGCCGCGCTTCTGGGAGACGGGTCGGATGCCCGGGTCGTACGCCGTCGCCGCCAGCGCCGGTGTCCACTCCTTGGCCAGCGCCTCGTCGGCCCGTAGCGCGGGGACCGCCGCGTAGGTCATGGAGATCGGGCATCCGTGTGCCGGGTCGGTGTGCGACCACGCCATGAAACCGGCGGCCCGTCGTACGTGCGCGGCGGGAGCGCCCGCCGCCTGCTGCTCCCAGGGTGCCGCCTGCAGGCCGTGCCCCACCGCCCGTTCCATCAGCCAGTGCCAGGAGGGGTGGAAGACGACCTCGTCGATCCGGTTGCCGTAGCGGTCGTAGGGCGTGAGCTCCGGCTCGTGGCGGTTGGCGAGCATCCCGTGCTCCCGCGCCTCGGCGGTGCCGGCGGCCGCGCCCAGCGCCACCAGGTCCTCCAGCACCTCGGGCCCGGCGTGACGGGTCACCGCCTCGACCAGCGCGGCGTCCGACGTCACCACGTTGTGGCCGACGAGCGGTGGCGGCTGGTTCGTGGCTGCCCGGTTGGGGGAGCTCATGTGGCTACCGTAGGCCCATGCACGGGGCCGAGCCTTCTCGTGGGGCCGAGCCCCCGGCGGGGGAGGGATTTGCCTGGCCGGGGTGGGTGCTGCGGGCGCGGGAGACCACGTGGCGGATCATCGTCTCCACCGTCGCCTCGTCGATGCGCCACCGCGTCACCGGCCTGGCGGCCGAGGCGGCGTTCTTCACCGTGCTCTCGGTGCCGCCGCTGATCTTCGCGCTCGCGGGTGCGATCGGCTACGTGACCCAGTCGTTCAGTCCCGATCAGGTCGAGCACGTGCGCACCGCGATCCTCGACCTGGCGGCGCGCTTCCTCACCGACTCCGCGGTCGACCGGGTGATCCAGCCGACCATCGACGACGTGCTGCGCGGCGGGCGGTTCGACGTGATCTCGGTCGGCTTCGTGCTGTCGCTGTGGTCGGGGTCGCGCGCCATGCACGTCTTCGTCGACACCATCACGATCATGCACGGGCTCGGCGGCCACCGCGGGATCGTCAAGACCCGGGCCCTGTCGTTCAGCCTCTACCTGCTCGCGATCGTCACCGGCGTGGTGGCGCTGCCCCTGGTCGTCGCCGGGCCGAGCCTGGTCCACCACTGGCTGCCCGACCGGGCGGACTTCCTGGTCAGCTTCTACTGGCCCACGGTGCTGGTGCTCAGCATCTGCTTCCTGGCCACGCTCTACCACGTCTCGATCCCGGTGCGCACCAAGTGGCGGATCAACCTGCCGGGTGCCACGTTCGCCCTTTCGGTGTGGCTGCTCGGGAGCTTCCTGCTGCGGGAGTTCCTCACCGTCACGGCGGCCGACTCGCGCTCGATCTACGGCCCGCTCGCAGCGCCCATCGCGGTGCTGCTGTGGCTCTACATCCTGTCGCTCGCGGTCCTCGTCGGCGCCGCCCTCAACGCCGCCTTCGACACGGTCTTCCCCCAGCAGCAGACGACGCGGGCCAGGCTCGAGCTCGTCCAGCGCCTCCGGCAGCGGCGGGCACGCGGGTCGGGCACCGACGAACCCGTGGACTAGATTCGCGTCGTGCCGCCCGATGCCGACCACCCCTCGCACGGGTACGTCGTACTGCCGGACCGGGTGCGCTCCCCGTGGTGGTCGCTGAGTCGCCGGCTGTTCCTGGCGTTCGGGATCGCCGCAGTCACCGTGCTGCTCGTGTACGTCGACCGGGGCGGCTACCGGGACGCCAACGACCCCCCGGCGTACGGCATCAACCTGGTCGACGCGATCTACTACTCGACCGTCACGCTGAGCACGACCGGGTACGGCGACATCGCGCCGGTCTCGGAGACCGCCCGGTTGGTCAACGCGTTCGTGATCACGCCGTTGCGGATCGCGTTCCTGGTGCTGCTCATCGGTACCACGCTCGAGGTGCTGGCCGTCCAGGGCCGGCGCACGATCCGGATCGCTCGCTGGAGGAAGAACATGACCGACCACGTGGTGATCGTCGGCTTCGGCACCAAGGGGCGCAGTGCCGTCGAGACCCTCGTCAACAACGGGATCGAGCGGGACGCGATCGTCATCGTCGACAAGGGCAGCCAGGCCGTGTCCGATGCGCACGCGGCCGGTCTCGCCGTCGTCACCGGCGACGCGACGCGACGCGAGGTCCTGCAGCGTGCCGGGGTCGACGTGGCCAGCCAGGTGATCATCACGACCGACCGCGACGACTCCAACGTGCTCTCGACCCTCACCGTGCGTCAGCTCAACGCCAACGTGCTGATCGTGGCGTCGGTGCGGGAGCACGAGAACGCCCCGCTGATGAAGCAGTCGGGTGCCAACACCGTGATCACGTCCGCCGACGCGGTCGGCCGGCTGCTGGGGCTCTCATCGCTGTCGCCGACGCTGGGCATGGTGATGGAGGACCTGATGTCGTTCGGCGAGGGCTTGGAGGTCGCGGAGCGGGAGCTGCTGGTCGCCGAGGTGGGGCTGCAGCCGCAGAGCCTGCCCGACCAGGTCATCGCCGTGGTGCGGGACGACCAGGTGTATCGCTACTTCGACCCCGTGGTCACCCAGCTGGCCCGGGGCGACCGGCTGATCGTGATCCGCCCGGCCAAGGAGCTGCCCTGGGCGCCCCGGCCCGGCACCCACGACGAGGACACCGACGAGGAGGAGTGATGTCCTTCCGCCTCGAGAAGACCGTGGTCGAGTGTGCCGAGCCCCGGGCGCTCGCCGGGTTCTACGCCGACCTGCTGGGGATGCAGGTCCTCGAGGACCGCGACGACTGGGTCGTGATCGGCCGGGAGCCGGGGATGCGCGAGCTGGCCTTCCAGCGGCCCACCGAGCCACAGCCGCCGGCGGCGTGGCCCGGCGGGTCGCCTCGGCTGCACCTCGATATTTCTCCTGGTGATGCCGTGCATGTACACCGCCAGGCTGATCCCGCCGTAGCAGACCAGCGCGAGGCGCAGTTCCTTCTCGCGCATCGTCCCGGCGTCAGGCGGCTCGATCTTCGCCCAGATCGGCAGATGATCGGATGCGGTGCGCGCGGCGGCGCTGGCGTGCACGCCGCAATCGGCGACGCGCAGGTCGCGCGACACCATGATGCGGTCGAGCCGCGCGACCGGGCGGCGGGCGTGGAAGCTCGGGCCGGTCGGCGCGGTCGCGAAGTCGCGGGCGAAATCGCGCAGGCAGCCGCGATGCCGCCTCCATTCGTTGAGGTCGCCCATCAGCACCGTCGGCTGCGCTCGGCCGGTGCGCTCGACATGCGCGAGGATCGCATGCGCCTGCCGCCGCCGCCACAGGCCGGACAGATCGAGATGCATGCCGACGACGCGCAGCGTCTCGCCGTTGAGGCGACATCGGCCATCACCGCGCCGCGCGGCTCGAGCGTGGGCAGGTGGATCGCCTCGCAATCGACGACGTCCGCCTCCTTGCGCACCAGCAGCGCGTTGCCGTGCCAGCCCATGCGATCGCGCGCGCGCGCCGAACGGCGATCGCCTTCCAGGCGCTATGATCGGCGAGCAGGTGCGAGCGGGATCACGCCGGCGCGCGCGCCGAAGCGGCGGTCCGCCTCCTGCAGCGCGATGACGTCGGCGTCGATCTCGCGCAGCACCTGGAGCGTGCGCTCGGGACGCGGCGCCGGTCGGTGCCGATCGCCTTGCGCATATTGTAGCTGGCGACCTTGATCATCGCGCGCGCTCTAGCACCGAACCCTCACTCAGTGTGCAGCCCGGCGTCTGGCAGCGCGCTTCGGCGACCATCTCGCCGCCCTCGATTTTCCGTTCATGCACGGCATTTTCGCCCTTACTCCCAACTCCGCTTGCACGAACGGCTGAGCAGCGCGCCGGTTGCCTAGCCCCGGCGCAGTTCGATCGTCGCGGCCAGCCCGCCGCCGTCGCGGTTCGTCAGCGCGATGCGGCCGCCGGCTTCCTCCCACGATCGCCTTGGTCAGCGCCAGCCCGAGGCCAATGCCGCCGGTGTCGCGGTTACGCGATGTTTCCAGCCGCATGAACGGGACGAATACCGCCTCGATCTGATCCGGCGCGATGCCCGGCCCGCGATCGAGCACGTCGATGCGTGCGCCATGTGCGGTATGCGTCACCTTCACCTCGGCGCTACCGGCATATTTGATCGCATTTTCGATCAGGTTGCGCACCGCGCGCCTCATCAGCGCGGGGCGCGAGCCGTATCGGTAGCCGTTCGGGTCCTCGGCGGTGATGTCGTGCCCCAGGTCGCGGAAATCATCGATCACCGCATCGACCAGCGCGCCCAGGTCGACCTCGACCGGCGGTTCGCTCGGCCGGCCCAGCCGCGCGAGCGACAATATGTCCTCGAGCGTGCGGGTCATCTCATCGATGGTGTCGGCCATCTTCGCACGATCATTTTCATCCTCGACCGATTCGATCCGCACGCGCAATGCGGCCAGAGGCGTGCGCAGGTCATGCCCGATCGCGCCGAGCATGCGATCCTTTTCATCGAGCATCGCGACGACACGGGTGCGCAGCGCGTTATAGGCAGCGATCACCGCGCGGACGTCGCTTGGCCCGCGTTCCTCGACCGGCTCGGCACCGTCCGTCGGGTGGAAGTCGCGCGTGGCGGCGGCGAGCGCGCGCAGCGGTTGGGCGATGCGGCGCCCAATCCACAGCACTGCGAGCAGCACGATCACATAGAGGATGAGCGTCTGGGCGATAAGTTGTG